>NZ_NRCN01000003.1 GCF_003130255.1 Aggregatibacter kilianii | reverse complement strand
GTCTGGCACCGTTAAGTACAATCCCCCCCGCGATGGTGCCGATAATCAGATCTGGATAATTGGAACCGGTCCACGCGACCAGGGCGCCGGCGGTGATGCCCCCCAGGTTGATCACCACGTCGTTGGCCGAGAATATCCAGCTTGCCTTCATGTGCGCCCCGCCTTCCCGATGTTTGGATATGAGCAGCAGACAACTGGTATTGGCAATCAATGCGACGAATGCGATAGCCATCATCACCAGAGATTCAGGCTCACTACCGAATACAAAGCGTCTCACCACATCTACGAGCACGCCCACAGCCAAGATCAGTTGCAGTACACCAGCAAGATGCGCGGCACGTACCTGCATTTTCACGCTATGTCCAACCGCATAAAGGGCAAGCCCGTACACCGCCGCATCGGAAAAATTGTCCAGGGATTCTCCAATCAGGCCGGTGGACTGGGCGATCAGACCGGCAGTCATTTCCACCACGAACAGAAGTGCATTGATGCCGAGCAACCAGCGCAGGGTCCCGGATTCTTGCTTAGCAGAAGCTGCCGAAAACTCGGCGGCCTTGATGGTCTCTGGATTTGCAGCGACGGTTTCCTGAAGCGAGGCGCCTAGCCCCAGGGTCTTCAGTTTCGAGGTGACGGGCTCGACCTCGCCGTCATGCACGACCTTCAGCCGGCGGTTCGACAAGTCGAAGGACAGCGCCCGAATCTCCTCAAAGCCGTTCAGGGCTAGGCGAATCATTCGTTCTTCTGATGGACAGTCCATCTTCGGCACTGCATAAACACTGACCCATCTCCCTGGCGCCTCGGAGGAGGCCTGTATATCGGTATTCGCTGCGGACGTTGCATCACCGCCACAGGCGCCACCACAGGATTTGCTCATAATACGACTCCACTTGAACAATGTTGTGGTACCATTTTAAATTATAAAGCTACTATAAGGTCAATAGAGTAAAGAATCCGTTGGGGAGGAGGCTGATGCGCATTGGTCAGTTGGCACAGTTGAATGAAGTCGCCCAAAGGGCTCCGATTTTTTTAAATACCACATCGGAGCTTTATGGATTCTTTTATTTAAAATTTTGTAGAAAAGACAGAAAATCATTTAAAAATGACAAATTTTAGGACTGAAAAAAGCGCTAAAACAATTGTAGATCGTATAAAAAACACTCTAAATTTGATTTTGTAGAGAATCTCTACGGAATCTCCAGAGAATCTTTTGGCTAAATTCATAATAAAATCAAAAGATTCTCTGAGAACACTCTACAGATTCTCTGGAGAATCAGCTACCCCATGTCTAAAAAATGCTCACTACTGTATTCAAGCTTTGATTTATAAGGAAAAAAAGGCAAAATGCAATTTTGCGTTAGGTGTGTAATCACTTCATTTTTTGGTCTATTTTTAGGTTAAATTTCTGTTGTTTTTTTAAGGGATTTTTATGCGTTTTTATTCTCCCGAATTAAAGGCGATCACTATGCCGAATGAAAAAAAATGCTCATAAAAATTAAATAGGAGAGAGTGAAAAATGAATGAGGTTTTAGCCATTATTTTTTATAACTTGGCGATTATTTTTGTTTTAATTTTAGGGTTAGGATTATTCATAAAATACCAACACAAAAAAGGTATCGATGCCCTTTTAGAAAACATGAAAAAAGCCCATTCAACGTTTGCGGTTGATCGTAAATCACAAGCGGCCTTTGAAAAGCGTGCAAAAGAATGGGAAAGAAAACACCCGATTCACGCCATAAAACAACGGATTAAAAAACGCATTGAATGGCTGCTGCCATAGCAACGTGCTTTTCTGATAAACTACACGCATCTAAACACAGGAGGTTCTATGCAAATAGCCTTACACAATACCCCAACCTTTGAGAAAAAAGAGTCTTTCTACACAGAAGATGAGCTGTATTTGCTACATCAGTTAGAAAACGACTTAGTGAAAAGCAAATCGCATGATGACGTGATGGAAAACTTGAGACAGGTACTAAAACTTGATGAAGTTTGATTATTCGATTAGATGGTACTACTTGGCAGAAGAAAAACTGCTTACTCAAGCACAATACATCCTAAAACAGTCTCAAAACGCCGTCATCGCAGAAAATTTCTATGACGCTATCAAAAGTGAGGTTGATAAACTTTCTTTCACAGCAGACGTTTACCGGCTTAGAAAGAAAAAGGAAATCCCTATTCTGAACGGGAAATACCTTGTTAAATTCCTTATCAGCGCTCACACCGTCTATATTGTCGACTTCAAATCAGCAAAACAGCAACACTATTAAAAATCCGTTAACGCATTGGCACTTGCTGGCAATGTGTTGACGGATTCAGCAAGCCACTTGTGGCGCGCTAGCAATATTCCCATGAGGAAGTCCTTCCTCTCTTCATAGACAACTCAATCCTTTAAACTCCTTTAAAAGCGTTACCCTGTATCTGCCGATACAATTCATTCACACATAACGAAAGCATAGGAGATTAAACGTGATTGTTTTTGTGCTACAAGTCATTTCATTGGTGTTACAAATCGTGAAAATTATCGTGGAAATTTTGATTAAATTGGGCGTATTGAAAGGGTGATCGGGTTGCATAACTAGCCATTTTTAGCGGCTAGTTATGTTTAACATAATCACATCTTATGAGAAGGTGAGTGAATAGGTATGCAACACAGTGGTTATAAATCGCTGTGTTTTTTTTTGTTTAAAAAAACCTAACAAGGCATTTGAAGTTATAAAAAATGTTTTTTCATTAAAATTAGACTGAAAAAACAAGTGAACGCCCTTTATAGGGAAAAAGGAGAGAAAACAAAAAAATGAAAAAAATAATTTTTTTAATATTCTTAAGTTTTACGATAAACACTGAACTAGCTTTTAAATATGAGGTATCTAAAAACAATAAACAAACAAAATTATCAATAAACGTAAAAATGGACGGAAAAATCGAAAAAACACAACAAAGACAATAATATTTAACTATGACCCTATAAATTAAAAAGAAAAAGGACAGAGATTTTGACATCTCCGCCCTTTTTCTTGTAATCTTGTCGTTGCGTTCTTTGCTAACGATTCGACCCTCGCAAGTCAAATCTTAGCAAAGGGTAGCTAGTATTGCAAGAGATTGCGAAGCGTCCCTACTACCAAAAAATCATTTCAACGACGTAAACAAGAAACGCAAGCCTTAAATCAAACGGTCATTAGCCCGGACTTCGGAAGAATAAACAGGCGTAAAGTGGTGTAAAACAACGGTTCTTGCATACGAAAGCAAGCTCTGCCACCGCACTCAAGCAAGCGAAATTGACTTACCTGATAAGCGAGATTTAAGGATACAGCGTAACGTTCTGAGGGTCGAATGTTACAACATTAGAATTGCCACAACATTTTTCTGTTGCCCCATTCAAGCAACGATAGAAAGCAGAACAACATAAACGTTTAAGCTGCATTGTGGATTTGTGGACGGTCGAGCCAGTTTTGCCCTAACGGGTCGTATTGGTAAACCTATGAATAGCCTGATGGATAAATCAAAGATTTAACCACAGGCTAACGCCTAAAGGCTTTCACAGGTTTACTAACACTCAAAACTTACCGCCCGCAAGCCCCACAAAGCTAATAAATAATAAATTTTTATTTTTTGTTTTGTTTGAAGGCTCACGATGTTCGCCTAGAAAAATGAAGTCGCCTACGGCTCCGATTTTTTATATACCACTTCGGGGCTTTTGGCGTACTATTGTCTAAAGTTAAAGCAAGGACACATAGCCCCGTATCTGTGATACTAAGTCTATGCCCTTGCAAGAGGGATAAATCCCCCTTGACCCCCTGCGGTTTCACCGCTAATTTGAAGAACGGACACCTAATGAAAAAGCGAACCAAACGCCTAGAAATAGCATTGTCAGAAGATGAATACAATGCCTTGCTTGAACGAAAAACGAAAGCAAGGCTTGCGGAGTTTGCGAGAAGAAAACGCCTTAATCATTCAACAATACCACGAAATCAGCGAGCAATTAACGACATTACAGAGTTTAATAAACAGCTTAAAACGGTAATATCTCAACGCAAAAAACAAAGCAGGGGTATAAGCAGATAAAACAGGGCATACGGCGAGAGCTTTTTGCCAATAATGAGCATTATTTAACCATTCAACGCCAAAATGCGTCTGGCACCGTTAAGTACAATCCCCCCCGCGATGGTGCCGATAATCAGATCTGGATAATTGGAACCGGTCCACGCG
>NZ_NRCN01000002.1 GCF_003130255.1 Aggregatibacter kilianii | reverse complement strand
GGCCAGACTTGAACTGGCACGCCTCGAAAGGCGAGGGATTTTAAATCCCTTGTGTCTACCGATTCCACCACTCGGGCATTGAGTGATTAGCTAATTGCGTTTGGGGGTTATGGAGGCGTGTCCCGGAGTCGAACCGAGCTACATGGATTTGCAATCCAGTGCATAACCGCTTTGCTAACACGCCATTAGTTTGGAGCGGGAAACGAGGCTCGAACTCGCGACCCCGACCTTGGCAAGGTCGTGCTCTACCAACTGAGCTATTCCCGCATTTGTTGTTAGTGCGGTGCATTTTACTGACTTATGTCCAAGTGTCAACAAACAATTAAAAAAATAAGCGTGTTTGTTGAAAAAAAATGCAAAAGATTTAAATTCAAGGGGTAAAAATTTTAATCCGTTCAATCAAGTATTTATAAAAATCTCTTTTAATAACACAATGGTTTGTGCCAAAATGAGCCTCAATTTTTATAAAAAGTGCGGTATAAAATTTTGTTATTTTATCGGAGGATTTATGACGCAAGAATATGAGATTGATACTTTATTAGCTCAAGCCGGTAATCGTACAGATGAGCGAACCGGTGCGGTTTCCACTCCCATTTTTCTTTCTACAGCCTACGGCCATCAAGGAATCGGTGAAAGCACCGGTTTTGATTACACCAGAACCAAAAACCCAACCCGTAGCGTATTAGAAGACACCATTGCCAAATTGGAAAAAGGTGAACATGGATTTGCTTGTTCTTCCGGCATGGCAGCAATTCAATTATTGATGTCATTATTTACTTCACCGGATGAATGGATCGTGTCCAGTGATGTGTATGGCGGCACTTATCGTTTATTGGATTTTTGTTATAAAAACACCAACGGCGTGAAACCGGTATATGTAAATACCGCCTCTGTAAATGAAATTGAGGCAGCGATTACGGCGAATACCAAAGCCATTTTTATTGAAACGCCGTCTAATCCGTTAATGGAAGAATGCGATGTGGATGCCATTGCGAAGGTAGCGAAAAAACATAATTTACTACTCATTGTTGATAATACATTTTTAACACCGGTGTTATTCCGCCCGATGGAGCATGGCGCGGATATTGTTATTCACAGCGGTACGAAATATATTGCCGGTCATAATGATGTGTTGGTCGGTTTAATTGTTGCGAAAGGGCAGGAATTGTGTGACCGTCTAGCTTATATTCAGAACGGTGCTGGTCCGGTGCTATCGCCATTTGATTCTTGGTTAACCATTCGTGGCATGAAAACCTTAGCCTTGCGTATGCAACGTCATGAAGAAAATGCAAAAGCCATTGCGGAATTTTTAAAACAACAACCACAAGTTAAAGATGTGTTATATCCTAACAAAGGTGGAATGTTATCGTTCCGTTTACAAGATGAAAACTGGGTGAATACTTTCTTAAAATCCATTAAATTGATTACTTTTGCTGAAAGCCTTGGTGGTACGGAAAGTTTTATTACTTATCCGGCAACCCAAACTCACATGGATATTCCGGAAGCTGAGCGTATTGCGCGCGGAATTACGAACAATCTGTTACGTTTCTCTGTGGGGTTAGAAAATGTTGAGGACATTAAGGCCGATTTAGCACAAGCATTTGCACAACTTAAATAAGTGATTAACGGAGGGCAAAATGAAAGTTGCGGTGTACAGTACGAAAAGTTATGACCGAAAATATTTAGAATTGATTAATGCTAAATATGGTTTGGCGTTAGAGTTTTACGATTTTATGCTTAGCGAGCGAACGGCAAAAATGGCGGAACATTGCGAGGCTGTGTGCATTTTCGTGAATGATGACGGTAGTCGAAAAGTGTTAGAAAAACTGGCCGCACTTGGTGTGAAAATTATTGCATTACGTTGCGCGGGTTTCAATAATGTGGATTTAAAAGCGGCGAAAGAATTGGGTTTAACCGTTGTTCGCGTGCCGGCCTATTCACCGGAGGCCGTTGCAGAGCATACTGTTGGGTTGATGATGACATTAAACCGTCGTATTCACCGTGCTTATCAACGTACTCGTGAAGCGAATTTTTCTTTAGAAGGGCTGATCGGCTTTAATATGCATGGACGCACCGTTGGTGTTATCGGTACCGGTAAGATTGGTGTTGCCGTTATGCGTATTCTAAAAGGATTCGGTATGCATATTTTGGCTTATGATCCGTTCAAAAATGCGGCTGCAGAAGAGCTGGGGGCGGAATATGTGAGTTTAGATGAGATTTATCGTCGTTCTCACGTTATTACTCTGCATTGTCCGGCCACACCGGAAAACTACCATTTATTAAATCGTGATGCTTTTGCCAAAATGAAAGACGGCGTGATGATTATTAATACCAGTCGTGGTACTTTAATTGATACCCAAGCTGCCATTGATGCGTTAAAACAACGTAAAATCGGCTCTTTAGGGATGGATGTGTATGAAAACGAAAGAGATTTATTCTTTGAAGACAAATCTAATGAAGTGATTTTAGATGACGTTTTCCGTCGCTTATCTTCTTGCCATAATGTGTTATTAACCGGGCATCAAGCCTTTTTAACGGAAGAAGCGTTAACCAGTATTGCCGATGTAACGTTATCAAACATCTACGCGGTAGGCAAAGGAAAACCTTGCGATAATACAGTGCAACCATCTTAGTTTTTAGCAATTAAACTAATTTGTGCGAATAGCATCACGCTATGCTATTATGCGCGAACATTTAAACAAAAAATGCCATGTGAAATGGCATTGTTCATCAAAAGAAATAAGGACAGAAAAATGAGTGAAGTATTACATTCCAGCGATGCAACTTTCGTAGCCGATGTTGTTAATTCAGACGTTCCGGTATTGTTAGATTTTTGGGCGCCATGGTGCGGTCCGTGCAAAATGATTGCCCCGATTTTAGATGATTTAGCAGTAGAATTTGCCGGTAAAGTGAAAATTGTAAAAATCAACATTGATGATAACCAAGCTACACCGGCACAATTTGGTGTTCGCAGTATCCCAACATTGCTGTTATTCAAAGACGGCAAACCGGTGGCAACCCAAGTTGGTGCATTACCTAAAAATCAATTAGCGGCTTTCATAAACCAAAATATCTAATTGAATCAAACAAAAAACGCCGAGCTTTATGCTTGGCGTTTTATTTTGTGACAAAAGTGCGGTGGAATTTAAAAACATTTTTAAAACCTACCGCACTTTTATTTCATATCGCGTAACCGCTTTAAAATTCCTTTCATATAATTATCCAACTGCGCCGTCAATCGCAAGGTTTCGCCGGTATGTGGGTGTTCAAAACGAATTGAGTAAGCGTGCAAAAAGAGACGTGTTAAACCTAATTCGGCCATTTGTTGATCGAATACTTTGTCACCATATTTGCTATCTAAGGCAATCGGATGGCCGGCATATTGGGTGTGGACGCGTATTTGATGGGTTCGCCCGGTTATCGGCGAAGCCTTAACCAAGGTCGCATTAACATAACGCTCCTCCACGGAAAAACGGGTTTCCGACGGTTTACCCTGTTCGTTGACTTTGACAATGCGTTCGCCGCTAGATAGTTCATTTTTTAATAACGGAGCCTGCACTACTTTGCAATGAGATTGCCACTGCCCACGCACAAGCGCTAAATACTCTTTTTGTACTGTTTTTTCACGCAGTTGTTCATGAAGATTGCGCAAGGCTGAACGTTTTTTTGCCACCAATAGAATACCCGAGGTGTCACGATCCAAACGATGAACCAATTCTAAAAAACGGGCTTCTGGACGTAGCGCACGTAATGTCTCAATCACGCCAAAATCGAGCCCGCTCCCACCATGCACGGCGATACCGGAAGGCTTATTGAGCACCAATAAGTAATTGTCTTCAAATATAATTTGTTGTTCTAGTTGGGCGACTTTGGTCAGCTTATTGGAAATTGTCTCCTGTGCTTTTTCTGCCACGCGTACCGGTGGAATTCGTACCACATCATCAGCTTGTAATTTATATTCCGGCTTGCTTCTGCCTTTATTCACCCGTACTTCGCCTTTACGCACAATGCGATAAATCAGGCTTTTAGGCACGCCTTTTAAGCGCGCAAGGAGAAAATTATCTAATCGTTGGCCAGCTTCGTCATCATTTATGGTGAGAAATTGCACGTTCGAGTTAACTATTTTTTCATTCATCTTGTGTTTATTACGATCTTTTACAGAAAAATTGACGTGCATCATAGCATATTGCACGGCGAGTTTGAATGTTGCAAAGAATCGTCCCCAAAGGCTGAAACGCCTTGCTAAAAATCCCCATTCAAGCGATAATAATGCGCCTTTTTGAGTCATAAAAAAGGCTTTAAAATAAACAGGTTATCATTGATAGAATACAATGCAGCATTCGGCATAAGACGTTGTTATTGCAATGATTTTTAACCATCAATATGAGCGACAGCTTGCAAACCATTTTTTAACCGGTTTTGTTTTTATTCACATAAAAAGATGATATGAGTGTGAATAAGGTTGCCAATGCACCCAGCAGATGACAGTCGGGAAGACGGACATTCTGCGACAGACACGAGGTCGGCGACTAAGCAAAGTGCGGTCATTTTTGATGACATATTTTTAGGGCATAACCCCCTTTCGATAAAAGAGAAAACGAATGAAAAGAATGTTAATCAACGCAACTCAAAAAGAAGAGTTGCGCGTTGCGTTAGTCGATGGACAACGCTTATTCGACCTGGACATTGAAAGTCCTGGTCACGAACAGAAAAAAGCCAATATTTACAAAGGGAAAATCACTCGCGTTGAGCCGAGTTTAGAAGCCGCTTTTGTGGATTATGGCGCAGAACGTCACGGTTTTTTACCGTTAAAAGAAATTGCTCGTGAATATTTCCCGGCTGACTATGTCTATCAAGGTCGCCCAAATATTCGCGATATTATTTCTGAAGGACAAGAAGTTATCGTTCAAGTGAACAAAGAAGAGCGTGGCAATAAAGGTGCTGCGTTAACAACCTTTGTTTCCTTAGCAGGAAGTTATTTGGTGATCATGCCAAACAACCCTCGTGCGGGTGGCATTTCTCGTCGCATTGAAGGTGATGAGCGTTTGGAATTAAAAGATGCCTTGAGTTCTTTGGATGTGCCTGAAGGTGTCGGCTTAATCGTGCGCACCGCCGGTGTAGGTAAATCGCCGGAAGAATTGCAATGGGACTTAAAAGTGCTCTTGCACCATTGGGAGGCAATCAAACAAGCCTCAGAAAGCCGCCCTGCGCCGTTCTTAATTCACCAAGAAAGTGATGTTATCGTGCGTGCGATTCGCGACTATTTGCGTCGTGATATCGGCGAAATTCTGATTGATAGCCCGAAAGTCTATGAAAAAGCGAAAGCACATATTAAATTAGTGCGTCCGGATTTCATTAATCGGGTAAAACTTTATCAAGGCGAAGTGCCGCTGTTCAGCCATTATCAAATAGAATCACAAATTGAATCTGCTTTCCAACGTGAAGTGCGTTTACCTTCCGGCGGTTCTATCGTCATTGACGCCACTGAAGCGTTGACAGCCATTGATATTAACTCCGCACGTTCTACCCGTGGTGGCGATATCGAAGAAACCGCTTTAAACACTAACCTTGAAGCCGCAGATGAAATTGCGCGTCAATTACGTTTACGTGACTTGGGCGGTTTAATTGTGATCGACTTTATCGACATGACGCCGGTGCGCCATCAACGTGAAGTGGAAAACCGCATTCGTGATGCGGTGCGACAAGATCGCGCGCGTATTCAAATTAGCCGCATTTCCCGCTTCGGTTTGTTGGAAATGTCACGTCAACGTTTGAGTCCGTCATTAGGTGAATCCTCTCATCACGTCTGTCCGCGTTGCCAAGGCACCGGCAAAATCCGTGATAATGAATCTCTGTCTCTTTCTATTCTTCGCTTGTTAGAAGAAGAAGCGTTAAAAGAAAATACCAAACAGGTTCACACAATCGTTCCGGTAAAAATCGCGTCTTACTTATTAAACGAAAAACGTAAAGCTATTCATAGCATCGAGAAACGCCATGATGTTGATATCATCGTGGTACCAAACGAAGCAATGGAAACCCCAAACTTCAGTGTGTTCCGCGTTCGTGATGGCGAAGAGGTGAATGAGTTAAGCTACAATTTGGCAAAATTACATCAAGATCAAAATGAAACTTTTGCTGCAGAAGAATCTTTAGTTTTCCGCAATATGGATAGTGCAGAAACTGAAACACCGGCAGTTGAAAGTGCGGCAGTATCTTTGGCCATTACAATGCCTGCGCCTGAACCGGTGGAACATAAAGAAAAAAGCCGCCCATCTTTGCTCTCTCGCATACTGTCTGCGCTAAAAGGCTTGTTTGCTTCTGAACCGAAACAAGAAGAACAGACTAAGAAAGCACGTAACAATAATCGCAATAGCAATAATCGTAATCGCCGTAATCAAGAACGCCGCAATAGCCGTCGTCAGCGTAATGATAACGCCGATAATGTTGATGTACAGGTAACGGAAAGAACGGAAAAATCTGAGACCAAAAACCGTAATCAAGAGCGTAATGCAAAACGTAATCGTAAAGCAGAAGTGATTGAAGAGGTTATTAATCAGAATGTTATTGAATCAGCAACGAATGAAACCAAATCGGAACAGGTAACGCAACGTCGTCAACGTCGTGATTTACGTAAGAAAGTGCGCGTTAATGAAGAGGTTGCAGAAACGAATGTTGTAGATGCAGAGACTATCGCGTTCGCAGAACAAAAAAGCGTAGAATCAAAACCTGCAGTGCAACAAGTTGATGAAAATGTTGTTGTAGCAGAATCCGTTGAAGTGGTAGACGTTGAAAACGAAGCTGAAAAATCCCGTGATAATTCACGCCAACGCCGTTTGCCACGTCATCTGCGCGTGAATAATCAGCGTCGCCGCCGTAGTAATGCTCAAGAGAAGTCACCGATGCCATTATTTGCGGCAGTAGCTTCTCCTGAATTGGCAAGCGGTAAAGTTTGGATTGATATGAATCAGCTTAATCAACCTAAAGAAAATACATTTTTGTCTGTTGATGAGCTATTAGAACAACAAAACCAACGTGTGTCGAATGAACCGGAAATTACGGTTCCGGCATTAGACATGATTGTTGAGAAAAGTAAAAGCGATGTACAACCTTTGACGGAGTTTATTACCCAACCGGCAAATGATTCCGTTGAGAAAAAAGTACAGGCTTCTTTACAGCGTTTGAATCTCAATAATGTGGTTTCTGAACCAACCGCAACCAAAGTTGAAGAGAGCGTTTCTGCACCTATTGCCGATGCTGTAAAATGTATGCCGGAAACTGACCGCACTTTTAGCTTTAGCGGTCGTTTAGGCACATTTTCTTCCGTAACCCATACCAAGGCTGAAATGACTTGTGCCAAAGCCTCGGAAGAACCGATCACTGCGTATCCTATTCAAGAATGGAAAGAATCCCGTTACTATTTTTATGGTAAAGGGGCAGCAGGGCATCATATGGCAATTAGTCATGTGTATTCCGAACCGACAAAAGCATAATCGTTGGAAAATAAAGCAGTTAAATAATTTCTTTTATTTAACTGCTTGACTTAGGTGGGTAAAGTCCGTATTATTCACCTCGCTCAAAACCACGGAGGAATGGTCGAGCGGTTGAAGGCACCGGTCTTGAAAACCGGCGAGGGTTTGCGCCCTCCCTGGGTTCGAATCCCAGTTCCTCCGCCATATTTCAAAAAAAGCGCTAAGTTTATAACTTAGCGCTTTTTGTTTTCCGTTATCTGTGGTTTTTGTGTACTAAAATGATGATTAATTAAATTTGTAGTATGAATTTTTAATGTTACTGATTTGCTGAAATTACCACAGACTTATCAGAATGGAGAGCTTATTCCATAAGCCGATTAAGTTAAAAAAACATCTGAATAATCCACCGCACTTTGTGTCGATTTCTTTTTTATAAATACAAAAAAGGATTAGGTGCTAAACCTAATCCTTTATTTTTTTATCATGTCTTAAATTATTTCTTTGCTATTTTGTTATCTAATGCAAATGCTCCGGCTCCTGCAAAAACAAAGTATAAGAAGATAAAACAGTATAAAATTGCCGGCTCACCGCCATTCATAAGTGGGAAGAAAAAGCCTTTAGGGGCATGGAACATAAAGTAGGCTACAGCCATTTGACCACTTAATAAGAAGGCGGATACGCGGGTAAATAAACCTAGCGTTAACAAGATGCCGAAGACTAATTCGATCACACCACCAATGCCCATTAAAGAAGTGAGCTCTACGGAACCGTTACCGCCTGTCATCGACATCGGGAATTCCCAGAATTTTGCGGTGGCGTGTAACACGAAGGCGTAACCTGAAACAATGCGTAATAAGCCCAAAAAGTAATTACTGTATTTGTTTAAAAACATAAATTTTCCTTAAATAAAACCATCATGAATGAATTATATGGCGTATACTAATATAAAATTTAAGGAACAAAAATATCAAAAACAGAAAATGATTTTTTACTTTTTGTTAATAATTAGCGCTTTTGGCGGCGTTTAGTGTTGCGACAAATTCATCCGCAGGTAAAAAACCGGTAATACGTTGCGATTGAATTTCTTCTCCTTGTTTATTAAAGAAAATGATGGTAGGCAAGCCGGTCACGGCCAGTGCTTTCATCAAAGTGCGGTTAGATTCGCTGTTATTTGTCATATCAACTCTTAATAATAAAACTTCTTTCAAGGCCGTTTGTACTTGTGGGTCTACAAAGGTTTTATGTTCAAATTCTTTACAGGCAACGCACCAATCCGCATATAAATCTAACATGGCAATTTTATTCGGATGCTGTTTTAGCACAGTTTGTAATTCGTCATAGTTTGAAATTTGTTGAAAAACGAGCGAATTTTTGACCGCACTTTGTGTATTCGCGGTTTGTGAGGTAACGGCATTGTCTTGCCACACCCAGTTTTGTAATGGTTGTGCTAAAGCAATGGCAGCAACAAAGAACAAAATACGGAAGAATAAACCGATGCCGTTTGAGCGCATTTGTGTTGCTAACCAAATAAAGAAACTCACGCCGAGTAATGCCCATAAACGAGGCTCCCAAATGCTTGGAATAATGCGCGAAATCAGGAAAATCGGTAGGGCCAGCATAACAAAGCCAAAGGCTGTTTTCACGTTTTCCATCCAAGCTCCGGATTTCGGTAAGATTCTATTGCCAAATACGGTGATTAATATTAACGGTAGGCCCATGCCTAATGCCAATAAATAAAGGGTTAATGCGCCGATGACGAAATCGCCGGATTGTGCGACATAAAGTAGGGCACCAGATAACGGCGCAGAGGTGCAAGGGGAGGCCACTAAGCCGGCAATCGCTCCCATGGCAAAGACACCGAAAAAAGCGCCGCTTTTCTGTTGTTGGCTAAATTGAGTGAGTTTGGTTTGTAAAGATGATGGCAATTGCAAGGTGAATAAGCCGAACATGGATAGTGCCAACAATACGAAGATGATAGAAAGTCCAATCAAGACATAAGGGCTTTGCAAGGCAATCTGGAACGGTAGGCCGATCAACACGACAATTAATCCGAGCAACGTATAGGTTAAGGCCATGCCTTGCACGTATACAAAACTTAGCGCAAGTGCGCGCCAGTTGCTGGCATCTTCTTTTCTACCGCCAATAACAATAGCGGAAAGCAACGGCAACATCGGTAGCACGCAAGGCGTAAAGGCCAATCCGATACCTAATACAAAAAACCACAACATGGCATATTTACTTTGTGACAGACTATCTGCCAGTTGATTTTGCTGTGATGAAAAAACGTTGGAATTTTCTACCGCACTTTGGGATTCCTGATGGGAAACGGCCGTGTTTTGTTTCATATCGGCAGTTGAGGTGTTGGGTGAGATGTCGCCAATTTTGAATTGTTTGGTTTCCGGCGGATAACAAAAGCCCTGAGTGCACCCTTGATAAGTCACTTCAAGCAGGTCCTGCGGTTGTGCGTTTTTCAGCGGTAAACTCAGGTTAAGTTCATGTTTAAAGATACTGACTAAACCAAAGTAAGGATCTTTATAGTGTTCTGCTTGCGAGAGAAATTTAGGCGTGCTTTCAACAGGTTTACCATTCACGGCAAACTCAAGTTTATCTTGATATAAATAGTAATTTTCTACCATTTGCCAATGCATTGAGAGTTCATTATCAGCTCTTTGCACTTGAAGTTGGAAGGCTTGATCCACGGGCAAGAATTTAGGCTTATTATTAAATAAATCTGCTTGTGCGGCCAAGGCGGTAAAGAAACAAACCAGTAAAATAAATAGTCTTTTCATCATAAAATTGTGTGTAATCCTAAATAAAAATGGCACACATTCTAGCATTAGAGCAAGAATTTTGCTGTAAAATATCATTTTTAAAATTTATCACTATGATTTATAAAATGTATTGTTGAATCGGCATTAAAGACATAAGTAGGACATAAAGATGATATTACCGTTTATTGCGGCGCAAGTTTAGGCAATCAGCCTGAATATCAACAGGCCGCTGTAGCCTTAGGACAATGGATTGTACAAAAACAACATACCTTAATTTATGGTGGTGGCAGAGTCGGATTGATGGGGGTATTAGCTGATACGGTATTAGCCAACGGCGGAAAGGTTATCGGTATTATTCCTGCCTTTCTGCAAGCGCGGGAGTTGACACACTCAGACTGTACCGAGTTGATTGTGGTGGACTCTATGGCAGAACGAAAAGGTTGCATGCTCAAATTAACCGATGCCTGTATTGCTTTGCCCGGCGGGCCCGGCACATTAGAAGAAATCACTGAGGTTTATTCTTGGACAAGACTTGGTAAAAACCCACATCCTTGCATTTTATTCAACACCAACGGATTTTATGAACCGTTAAGAGCAATGTATCAACGTATGGTCGAGACAAATTTTCTGACCGAAACCTATTTCAAAAAATTGCTATTCAGTGATAACTTCACGGAAATTGAACGCTTTATCGCCGAATATCAGCCACCAGAAATCCGGACTTACTAAAGTGCGGTCAAAAATTTTCTCATTTTTCCATTATGAATTAAGTTATCTCAAATCTATTGTTAATGGTTTATTTTTTTGCGTGATTTTTCATCTAAAGATATGTGGGTTAGGGTTCTTATTTTTTAATTAAAAATAAGTTTGCGTGAAAAAATGTTTTGGTGTAGGATAACGCGCATTGTTATTTTTCACTAAGAAATAAGGTTGCAAGCAAATGAAAAAAGGTATTCACCCTGAAAATTATCGAACAGTGCTTTTTTATGATTCCAACGCCAAGCAAGGCTTTTTGATTCGTTCTTGTGCCCGAACTACCAATACCATGAAATGGGAAGATGGCAACGAGTATCCGGTGTTTATGTGCGATACATCTTCTGCGTCACATCCATTTTATACCGGTAAAACAAGACAAATTGCCAGCGAAGGTCGTGCGAGCGAATTTGCGTCTCGTTACGGAAAATTCGGTTCGTTAAAATCAAAATAAGGAAGCGAAAATGCAAGTGTTATCTTCATTAAAAAGCGCAAAAACGCGTCATCCAGGTTGTAAAGTCGTGCGTCGCCATGGCGTGGTGTATGTGATTTGTAAAGAAAATCCTCGTTTTAAAGCCCGCCAAGGCGGAAAAAAGAAACGTTAAAATAATATTATTGTTTTGTGTGTAAATTTTGAGCGATTGCTCAATTTATCCTCCGACGGTACTCAGATCATCGGAGGATTTTTTATTTTGTCAAAAGCGGTTTAAACCCGGTTAATTTTATGACCTAGATCATAAAACTCAACGCTAATACCCATAATGTTGTATTTTTTTATTGTTACAATAATGTTGCAACTATAAAATGGAACTTATTAAAAATCTAACAGCCCTATAATAAAGGAATAACTAAGAAAATTAAGGATTTGCCAATGCAAACACCACAAATTTTAATTGTTGAAGACGAAACTATCACCAGAAACACGTTAAAAAGCATTTTTGAAGCGGAAGGATATGATGTATTTGAAGCTTCCGATGGTTCTCAAATGCACCAAATTTTGGATACGGAAATTATTCATTTGGTGATCATGGATATTAATCTACCGGGAAAAAACGGTTTAATGTTAGCCCGTGAACTGCGTGAAAATGCCGACATTGCGTTAATGTTCCTCACCGGTCGTGATAACGAAGTCGATAAAATCCTCGGATTGGAAATCGGTGCCGATGATTACATCACCAAGCCATTTAACCCTCGTGAATTAACTATCCGTGCACGCAACTTGCTACAACGCACCATGCAGGAAAATCAACGCACGCATCATGTAGAACAATATAAATTTAACGGTTGGACGCTAGATTTAAATAGTCGTGCATTGATTACCCCGGAAGGTGAAGAACGCAAGCTGCCGCGCAGTGAATTTCGTGCTATGTTACATTTCTGTGAAAATCCGGGCAAAATTCAAAGCCGTGAAGAGTTATTGAAGAAAATGACCGGTCGTGAACTGAAACCGCAAGATCGTACTGTGGATGTGACAATTCGTCGTATTCGTAAACATTTTGAAGATCATCATGATACGCCGGAAATTATTGCGACTATTCACGGCGAAGGTTATCGTTTCTGTGGTGATTTGGAATAAATAAAAAAAAAATCAGCGTTTTGGCGCTGATTTTTTTATCTCTTGAAGCTTAAAGTGCGGTCAAAATTTACTTTAAAAATCGACCGCACTTTAGTTTTATGTCACTTTCAAACAGGCTACAAAATGGCTGTTATTCTCGCTATTAAATGCCGGTTTCTGTTGGGCACAACACTCATCGGCAAGCACGCAACGGGTACGAAACACACAGCCTGATGGCGGATTAATCGGTGAAGGCAACTCGCCTTCCAGTAGCTGGATGGACTTATTGCGTTCTAATTTAGGATCGGGAATCGGTACGGCGGACATGAGGGCTTTGGTATAAGGATGTTTAGTATCTTTATACACTTCCTCATCGGTGCCAAGCTCTACAGCGTTGCCGAGATACATCACCAATACGCGGTCGGAAATGTGTTTTACGATCGCCAAATCGTGGGCAATAAAAATCAACGACAAGCCCATTTCTTTTTGTAATGATTTTAATAAATTCACTACCTGTGCCTGAATTGACACATCCAGTGCAGATACCGGTTCATCACAAATAATCATTTTCGGTTCAATGATTAAAGCACGAGCAATGCCGATACGTTGACATTGTCCTCCGGAAAACTCGTGCGGATAGCGGTTAATCAAGTTTGGCAATAAACCGACTTTTAACATCATTGCCTGCACTTTTTCTTTGACTTGCGCTGCCGTTAAATGCGGTTGATAAATTTTTAGCGGCTCGGCGATAATCTCACCGATATTCATGCGTGGATTTAGTGAAGCCAAGGGATCTTGGAAAATCATCTGAATATCTTTACGGGTGTGTCGCCACTGTTTTTGCGATTGCTTCCGTAAATCTTTACCAAGCCACACAATTTCGCCCTCTGAGGCTTCTACTAAGCCGATAATGGCGCGCGCAAGGGTTGATTTGCCACAGCCTGATTCGCCCACTACGCCAAGTGTTTCTCCCTCATAAAGTTTAAAAGACACGTCTTTCACTGCTTTTAGGGTTTGCGGTTTGGCAAAAAAGAAGGATTTATCGTTCTTAATTTTGAAGTTCACGCCGAGATTGTTTACTTCTAACAGTAATTTTTTTTCTAATTTATCGCTCATAGTGATAATTCCTCCGGCGTGAACCAGCAATTACGCAAATGTCCATTGGAAAGTGCGGTGAGTTTTGGCGGTGTTTTTTTGCATTGCTCGGATGCAAATTGACAACGAGGTGAGAACGGACAACCTTGTGGCAAATGTAATAAATTCGGTGGATTGCCGGGAATGGTCACCAAATGTTCTTCATCAACATCGAGGCGCGGAATGGCGTCCATTAAGCCGATAGAATACGGATGGGTCGGGTGATAGAAAATTTGTTCCGCGTTGCCGTATTCCATCGTACGTCCGGCATACATCACCAAAACATGATCACAAATGCCGGCGACTACGCCGAGATCGTGAGTAATCATAATAATCGCCGTATTAAATTCATGTTTCAGTTCATTTAATAAGGTCATGATCTGCGCTTGCACGGTGACGTCCAAGGCGGTGGTCGGTTCATCGGCGATTAATAATTTAGGACGACATAACAAGGCCATGGCAATCATCACCCGTTGGCGCATGCCACCGGAAAACTCGTGCGGATACATACCCATGCGCTTTTTCGCTTCGGGCATTTTTACCGCATCGAGCATTTTTACCGATTCATTAAAGGCGGTTTGTTTGTCATAACCTTTGTGCAACATTAACACTTCCATGAGCTGTTCGCCGATTTTCATGTAAGGATTTAACGATGTCATCGGATCTTGGAAAATCATAGAAATTTTTTCCGCACGGATTTTATTCAGTTTGGATGTCGGTAAATTGACTAATTGAATACCGTCAAACAAGGCTGAACCGGAAACAATTCCATTTGCTGCTAACAAGCCCATTAAGGCGAATGCCGTTTGAGATTTCCCCGAACCGGATTCTCCTACGATACCTAGCGTGTGGCCTGCGTCTAGGGTAAAGTTTAGATCGTTTACTGCCGTGACAATGCCGTCCGGTGTTTTAAAACTGACATGCAAATTTTGCACATCCAATAAGTGCGTTGAGTTTGTCATGAACAGCTCCTATCGGTCTTTCGGGTCAAGAGCATCGCGTAGCCCGTCGCCGATAAAGTTAAAACAAAATAATGTTAAACATAAAAAGAATGCCGGAAAAATTAGCAACCAAGGTGAGACCTCCATTTGTGCCGCACCGTCGCTTAATAAAGCGCCCCAACTACTCATCGGTTCTTGCGTGCCTAGACCTAAGAAACTTAGGAACGATTCAAACAGAATAAATCCGGGCACTTCCAGTGAAGCATATACCGCCACCAGTCCCAATACATTCGGAATAATATGTTTGAAGATAATTTGCCGACGTGGCACACCGCAAACGATCGCGGCTTCCACGAATTCTTTATTTTTTAGACTGAGGGTTTGCCCGCGCACAATACGTGCAAGACCAAGCCAGGCAATAGCGCCGATAGCGACGAAAATCAGGAGAATATTTTGTCCGAATAAGGTCACTAATAAGATAACGAAAAACATGAACGGGAATGAACTTAAAATTTCCAGAAAACGCATCATTACCATATCGATTTTGCCACCGAAATAGCCGGAAATGGCGCCGTAAATTGTACCGATACACACGGAAATCAATGCGCCGGCAATACCCACCATTAACGAAATACGGCCGCCAATAGCGGTGCGTACCAATAAATCACGACCTGAAGCGTCTGTGCCAAAGAAATGGTATCCTTCCAACGTTGGGGCGGTGCTCATCATATTCCAATCCGTATCTTCGTAAGTAAAAGGGAAGAATAACGGTGCGAACGAAATAAATAACAAGATGAGAAATAAAATCACCAAACTGGCAACCGCCGCTTTATTGCGGAAAAAACGGCGTTTAGCATCTTGCCATAAGCTACGACCTTCCAGTTGCATATCTTCCATACGATCGGCAACCTGTTCCATAAAATCCGCATTTTTTTGATTGATCGGTTTACTACGTTTAATTGTTGTCATACTGCATCCTTAGTAACGAATTTTCGGATCAATCACCGCATATAGAATATCGACGATAGCGTTAAATAAAATGGTTAATGTACCGACTAAAATGGTTAGGCTTAGCACCAAAGAATAGTCACGGTTTAATGCGCCATTGACGAATAATTGGCCCATGCCGGGCAAACCGAATACACTTTCAATGACCATAGAACCGGTAATGATGCCGACAAACGCGGGGCCTAAATAGGTAATAACCGGCAACAGAGCAGGGCGTAATGCGTGTTTTAAAATAATGCGGGCGGTAGATAGCCCTTTGGCTTTAGCTGTGCGGATAAAATTAGAATGAAGTACTTCAATCATAGAACCGCGCATAATCCGTGCAATGCCTGCTACATAGCCAATCGTTAGCGAGGCTACGGGCAAAATCATATACAGGGCGGCGCCACCGTTCCATCCGCCCGCAGGCAACCAGCCTAGGGTTATGGCGAATAGCAAGACCAATAACGGAGCAAACACAAAACTCGGCATGACTACGCCGATCATGGAAAAGCTCATGAGAATGTAATCCCATCGACTATTTTGGTTTAGTGCGGCCAAGCTGCCGGCGAATATGCCGATAAGCACGGCAAAAGCAAAGGCGGTCATCCCTAATTTAAACGAAACAGGAAAAGCAGAGGCGATCAAATCATTCACTGATTGATCTTTATATTTAAAAGACGGACCAAAATCTCCTTGAGCCAGATTTTTTAAATACAGGATGTATTGTTTATGTAAGGGTTCATTCAGGTGATATTTGGCTTCTATATTGGCCATAACTTCAGGCGGATAAGCGCGTTCCGAGGTAAACGGACTACCCGGCGCCAATCGCATTAGAAAGAACGAAAAGGTGATTAAAATAAACAGGGTTGGCAAGGCTTCCAACACCCGTTTAAGGATAAACTTGAACATAATTGCCCCAACAGACCTAAAACAGGGAAAAAGAGCGGTCGAAATTTTTAGCGTTTTTCGAGCCGCTCTAAAAAGGCTAACACAAGGTTAGTGTTTAATAATATAAAGGTTACGTAATAAGATGTGATCTTGCGGATCTTTGCCGGAATAACCTTTTACATAAGATTTTACTAAACGCGGATTGACATAGTTAAAAATCGGCACGATAGCAAAATCATTCGCTAAAATTTCTTCTGCTTTGGCATAGGCCTCAGCACGTCCTTTTGCATCTGCGGCAAGGTAAGATGCCGCGATAGCTTTATCGTACTCCGGATTTTTGTATTTTGCCGTGTTATTGCTGGAGTTAGACAAGAAATAGTTACCGAACGTGGTCGCTTGGTTATAGTCCGCATTCCAACCTGCGCGGGCTACATCGTAGCGTTGTCCGCGGCGGTTATCAATATAGGTTTTCCATTCTTGGTTTTCCAGTTTTACGTCCACCAAGCCTTTGGTGTTGGCTTTCCACATGGAGGCTGTCGCAATTGCGACTTTTTTGTGATTTTCGTTGGTGTTGTAAAGGATAGTGAATTTCAACGGGTTGGCTTTGCTAAAACCGGCTTCTTCCAACAATTTGATGGCTTCTTCATTTCGTTGTGCCATTGGTTCTTTAGAATAGGCAGGTTGTTGAATCAATTCACCTTCCGCAATATAGGTTGGGGTAAACACATAGGTTGGTGTTTGACCTTGGGCAAGCACTTTGTCGGTGATAACATTACGATCCAATGCCAAGTTCAAGGCTTTTCTGACCCGAACATCATTAAATGGCGCTTTAGTGTGATTGATTTCATAAGAATAAGTGGCCAAGGTTCTGGTGATAAACACTTCCTCCGGCAATTCTTTTTTCAATTTGGCAAACTGTTCAGGTGGCAGTGCGTAACTTGTAATATCCAAATCACCGGCGCGGTAACGCGCTACGTCTGTGCTTGCGTTTTCAATCGCTAAAAATGTTGCTGAATTAATCACGGTTTCTTTATCGTTCCAATAAAGCGGGTTACGTTCAAATTCAATTTTTTCATTAATTACATGATTTTTTAATTTATACGCGCCATTGCCTACGATATTGCCTTTTTTTACCCAAGCGTCACCAAATTTTTCTACGACTTTTTGTGGCAATGGTAGTAAAGATTGGTGAGTGGTTAATCCGACAGCATAAGGTACAGGATTGTCGGTGTGCACTACAAAGGTGTAGTCATCTTTGGCTTCAACGCCGAGTTCTTCAGGTTTTTTCTTGCCGTCAATAATGTCTTGGGCATTTTGTACTTGTAAATAATCCAAAAAACTAGCATAAGGTGAGGCGGTTGCAGGGGTGACTAAACGACGCCATGAGAATACAAAATCATTAGCGGTAACAGGATCGCCATTTGACCATTTGGCATCTTTACGTAAATGGAACGTCCAGGTTTTATAGTCCGGCGTATTTTCCCAGCGTTCAGCCACGCCGGGGATTAAGTTTCCGTCGGAATCCATGCTGATCAACCCTTCAAATAATTGATAAGCAACAGCAGATTCCGGCACACCTTCGGTTTTATGAGGGTCAAAACTTTGTGGTTCGGAGCCGTTATTAATCACAATATTTTGTGTTTCGGCCAACTGTGTTCCTTCAGGTACTTTGACGGCATAAACGCTACCGGATAATGCAATGGCGAGAGCCGTGAGAAGTAGTTTATGTTGCATCTGAATCTCCTTGTTATTAACAATTAATTGTTGTTTGTTTCTAGAAAAATTGTTTATCGTAAAAAAATAAGTTTGTAAAGATTAATTAATAAAAAACATCTCTTTATTCATTTTTTATTAAAAAAATTAAGTCGAAATCACGAAAAATGAAATAAGCTTAAAGAATACCCAAACTCTGCCAAATATCATCAATACGTTTTACTATCTCAGGATCTTTTTTGATCGGCGTTCCCCATTCCCGCGTAGTTTCACCTGTCCACTTGTTGGTGGCATCAATGCCCATTTTGGAACCGAGCCCTGCAATTGGGGAAGCAAAATCCAAATAATCAATTGGTGTATGTTCAATCATTGTGGTGTCGCGGCCAGGATCACAACGAGTCGTCATCGCCCAAATTACATCTTTCCAATCGCGGATATTAATGTCGTCATCACATACGATGACAAATTTGGTGTACATAAACTGTCGTAAAAATGACCAAACTCCCATCATCACCCGCTTGGCATGGCCGGCATATTGTTTTTTCATGGAAACCACTGCGAGGCGGTAAGAACAGCCTTCCGGCGGTAAATAGAAATCGACGATTTCAGGAAATTGCTTTTGTAGAATCGGGATAAACACTTCATTTAACGCTTCGCCCAGTACAGCCGGTTCATCAGGCGGGCGACCTGTGTATGTCGAATGATAAATCGGCTTATGGCGCATAGTGATATGGGTGACGGTGAATACAGGGAAATATTCCTGTTCGTTGTAGTAGCCCGTGTGATCGCCATAAGGGCCTTCAAGTGCGGTCTCTTTTGGATCAATATAACCCTCCAAGACGATTTCCGCACCGGCAGGCACTTCTAATTCGTTGCTGATTGATTTCACCACTTCTGTTTTCGTGCCACGCAATAAGCCTGCGAAGGCATACTCCGATAAACTGTCCGGCACCGGTGTTACTGCCGCTAAAATGGTTGCGGGATCTGCCCCCAATGCCACGGAAACCGGAAATGGCTCATTCGGATGAGCTTGCTGCCATTCCTGAAAATCTAATGCACCGCCACGATGGGAAAGCCAACGCATAATCAATTTATTTTTGCCAATTAACTGTTGACGGTAAATGCCTAAATTTTGGCGTTTTTTATTTGGCCCTTTCGTGATGGTTAGCCCCCAGGTGATTAACGGCGCAACATCGTCTTTCCAACATTGCATAATCGGTAATTGATATAAATCCACTTCATCGCCGCTTAACACAATTTGCTGGCAATCCGCCTTGCTCAGAACCTTGGTTGGCATATTCAACACTTGTTTATATTGTGGCAATGTTTGCCATAATTCTTTAAATCCTTTTGGCGGTTCGGGTTCCTTTAAAAACGCCAATAATTTTCCGACTTCACGTAACGCAGATACCTCTTCTTGCCCCATACCTAACGCGACCCGTTTCGGGGTGCCGAATAAATTGCACAGCACCGGAATATCAAAGCCTTTCGGATTCTCAAACAGCAGGGCAGGGCCACCGGCGCGTAAAGTGCGGTCGGAAATTTCAGTCATTTCTAAATAAGGGTCGATTTCTTGGGAAATGCGTTTAAGCTCGCCTTTGCTTTCCAAAAGAGCGAGAAAATCGCGTAAATCTTTATATTTCATTTTGTTAGCCTGAATTTATAGGAGGGTAAGCATTTCGGTTATGTTATAGTAATCTGATGCGTTTTGCTATCTTTGAGCGGATTCGGTAGAATGAGCGCCAATTTATTTTAAATATCAAACAGATTATGACGAAGAAAAAAGCAAAAGTGGCGTCTAACACCATCGCATTGAATAAACGTGCCCGCCATGACTATTTTATTGAAGACGAAATCGAAGCCGGCCTTGAATTGCAAGGTTGGGAAGTGAAATCCATGCGTGCGGGTAAGGCCAATATTAGTGACAGTTATGTTATTTTCAAAAACGGGGAGGCTTTCCTCTTTGGCGCTACAGTACAGCCATTGAGTGTTGCCTCTACGCATGTGGTCTGTGATCCGACCCGTACCCGTAAACTGTTATTAAAACAGCGCGAATTGGATTCTTTATTCGGCAAAGCAAACCGTGACGGGTTCACATTGGTTGCCCTTTCGCTTTATTGGAAAGGCGCATGGGCAAAAGTGAAAATCGGTTTGGCGAAAGGGAAAAAACAACATGATAAACGCGACGATATTAAAGAACGGGAATGGAAAGTGGCGAAAGATCGTATTATGAAAAACGCGGCGCGTGGATAGGCTTAAAGCTAAAAAAGTGCGGTCAAAATTCTCTGTGAATTTCGACCGCACTTTTTTGTTTCTAGGGAAGGTTAAGGCTTATAAATAATTTCTACGCCTTCCTCATCTTCTTCTGACCAGTCATCCCAATCATCGTCTTCATCATCAAAATCGGCATTTTCCAATTGCTCCTGATGATATTCTTCCCATTTGAATTTCACTTCTTCGTTTTCAACCGGAACCGCTTCGGTCTCACGTGGGTTGGCTTCCAAGAAGTCCATAATATCACGGCAAAGCTGCGGCACGTTTTTGCCTGTGGCGGCAGAAATTAAATAATAATTCTCCGTCCAGCCAAGGCGTTCGGCGATAGCTTCGGCACGTTCATGGGATTCTTCATCGCTCATTGTGTCGATTTTATTAAGCACTAACCAGCGTGGCTTCTCTGCCAAGGATTCGCTGTATTGAAACAATTCCGACTCGATAATCGCCACATTATCTGCTGGATCGGATTCATCGATAGGGTGAATATCCACCAAGTGAATTAATACGCGGCAACGTTCTAGATGTTTTAGGAAGCGAATGCCTAGTCCCGCACCTTCGGAGGCGCCTTCAATTAAGCCCGGAATATCGGCTACCACGAAACTGCGATTGTCATCCACTTTCACTACGCCTAAACTTGGCACCAAAGTGGTGAACGGGTAATCCGCGACTTTTGGTTTGGCGGCAGAAACGACACGGATAAACGTAGATTTACCGGCGTTGGGTAAGCCTAACATACCCACATCGGCAAGTAACATAAGCTCTAACAATAAATCGCGTTTTTCTCCTTCCGTGCCCATGGTTTTCTGGCGTGGAGCACGGTTGACGGAGGATTTAAAGCGGGTGTTGCCGAGCCCGTGATAACCGCCTTTGGCCACTAATAATTTCATGCCGTTTTGGGTTAAATCACCAATGACTTCTTGGGTGTCGTTATCAATAGCGCGGGTGCCTACCGGCACGCGTAATGTGATGTCTTTGCCACGGTGTCCGGTGCAATTAGCGCTGCGTCCGTTTTCCCCGCGTTCGGCGGCATAACGTTTTTCAAAACGGTAGTCAATTAACGTATTTAAGTTTTCATCAGCAATTAAATAAACATCGCCGCCATCACCACCATCTCCACCGTCCGGTCCGCCCTTAGGGATATATTTTTCACGACGGAAACTGGCACAACCATTACCCCCGTCACCTGCTTCGACGCGAATCAAAGCTTCATCAATAAATTTCATTAAACTTCTCCAAAATACTGAAAATTATCACCGCACTTATTGGCGGGCAGGGAATAACTTGTGCCCGATGGCGGATAAAATTGCTCCGCATACTACAATAAACGCACCGATATAGCTAATAGTATTTAGTTCCGGTGCGGTAAAATCTGTCGGGTCGATGTAGTGAGCGATATGAGCAAATAAAATGGTAAATAACGGCACTAAGGTGATAACCACGCTCACTTTCGACACATCCCATCGGTTTAGGGCTTCCGCATAGGCGCCATAGCCGAAAAGCGTGTTGAGGCAACAATAAATAAAGCAACCTAGGGCAAATGGGGTTAGATTTTCCACTTTGGAAAATTCAGCAAAAGGCGTGAATACAAGGGCGCAACCCAAATAGATCATTAACAGGATTTGCTGCGAGCTAAATTTACGTAGCATTAATTTTTGTGCCATGCCATAGGCTACCCAAACTAAAGAGGCGCTAATACTGATCAGAACGCCGGTAGAATAGGCGTTTAACCCGGTAAAAATATCTAACCGATCGTTGAAAAATAATCCTAAACCGATAAGCAATAAAACTAAGCCGATTTTTTGATGCATGCCGAGCTTTTCTTTAAAAACGAATATGCCACAAATCAACATTCCGAAAGAAGATACGTGAATAAAAATTTGCGCAACGGAAGGCTCGATGTAATTAAGCGAGCTGTTGAATAAGAAAAAGTTACCGGCTAAGCCAATAACGCCGACGACAACCAACCAACCGTAATACCCGAGCTTGGCTATTTGCGGCAGTTTGTTTTTATATCCGAGCAAAATAAATAAGACGAGGCTGGCGGTGACGAAGCGATACCACACAATGGTTTGCACGCTCATACTGGAAAGCACTTGTTTCAACGCAACAGGTAAAGACCCCCATGCCATGGCGGTGATTAATGCAAAGAGAAAACCCAAGACAGGCTGTTGTTTCATTAAAATTACCTATAAAAAAACCCTGCTTTTGCAGGGCTTTTTATTTTTATTCTGTGAGTAAAATTATTCAGTTACGATACTTACGTATTTACGATTTTTTTCGCCTTTCACTTCAAATTTTACTTTACCATCGGCAGTTGCGAATAAGGTGTGGTCACGTCCCATTCCAACGTTGTTGCCTGCGTGGAATTTAGTACCACGTTGACGAACGATGATGCTGCCTGCTAATACAGATTCACCACCGAAACGTTTTACACCAAGACGTTTAGCTTCAGAATCACGACCGTTACGAGTTGAACCACCAGCTTTTTTAGTTGCCATCTACTTGATCTCCTCTGAAATTATGCTTGAATCCCAGTGATTTTCACTTCTGTGAACCACTGACGATGACCTTGTTGCTTACGGCTGTGTTTGCGACGACGGAACTTAACGATTTTAACTTTATCGCCACGACCTTGTGTAACTACTTCAGCCACTACTTTCGCGCCGGCAACGACCGGTGCGCCGATTTTAACATCTTCACCATTAACGACCATCAACACTGAATCGAATTCAACTGTTGCGCCAGTTGCAAGTTCAAGTTTCTCTAAACGAACTACTTGACCTTCGCTTACTCGGTGTTGTTTACCGCCACTTTGGAAAACTGCGTACATAAATACTCCGCTATAATTGTGCTCTAATGTTGTTTCATTTCGCACATGAAATTCATATAAATAGGGCGCAAATTCTACGGAAAAATTTACCCCATGGCAAGGGTTTATTTGAAAGAAAATAAAAAATTTCGGAATTTCGGCGGATTGATTTCAGAAAGCCTAAAAAATCAGGTAAAATCGACCGCACTTTATGTTCCCGGTTTAACCTAACCAGTCTCAGTTAGTCAAAATTAGATGAAATGAATACAACAAATTTAATGGATATGAATGCAATCCAGGCGCTAAGCCACACGGATATGCAAAAAGTGAACGAATCAATTTTAGCCCAACTCAACTCAGACGTTGTTTTAATTAACCAATTAGGCTTTTATATCGTGCAAGGCGGTGGTAAGCGCATTCGTCCGTTAATTGCCGTGTTGGCGGCAAGAGCCTTGGGTTTTGAAGGACCGCAGGCGATTACCTGTGCAACCTTTGTGGAATTTATTCACACCGCGTCCTTACTGCATGATGATGTCGTAGATGAGTCCGATATGCGACGCGGACGTGCTACGGCGAACGCGGAATTTGGTAATGCGGCTAGTGTGTTGGTGGGGGATTTTATTTATACCCGCGCCTTCCAATTGGTTGCTCAGTTGGAATCCTTAAAAATTTTGCGCATTATGGCGGATGCCACCAATGTGTTGGCAGAAGGCGAAGTGCAACAGCTAATGAACGTTAATGATCCGCAAACCAGTGAAGAGAATTATATGCGGGTGATTTACAGCAAAACCGCCCGTTTATTTGAAGTGGCGGCCCAGGCAGCGGCAATTATTGCCGGCGGCAGTGAGGCGCAGGAACAGGCGTTGCAAAGTTATGGCCGTTATCTCGGCACGGCATTCCAGTTAGTGGATGATGTGTTGGATTACAGCGCCAATGCCAAGGCCTTAGGGAAAAATGTGGGCGATGATTTAGCCGAAGGCAAACCGACCCTTCCTTTATTACATGCGATGCACCACGGTAATGCAGAACAAGCCGCGTTAATTCGCGAAGCCATCGAACAAGGTGGGAAACGTGAGGCCATTGATGAGGTGTTAGCTATTATGGCAGAACATAAATCCCTTGATTACGCGATGGATCGCGCTAAACAAGAAGCACAAAAAGCCGTTGATGCGATTCAGATTCTGCCGGAAAGCGAGTATAAACAAGCGTTGATTTCCTTAGCGTATTTATCCGTGGATAGAGCATATTAATGAAAAAGCGACTCCTAACATGTTTGTTGTGCTTTTTTAACCAGTCAGTTTTATCAGCCGATTTTTCCTGCGTAGAACCAAATGGCGCATCTAAAATGGTGACGTTTTTCAACCAAATTGATAAGCATCACATGGAAAGCGGTTTGCTACCGCCCAACGAAAAACTCGTTCGAACCGATAATTCACAGATGTGGGAATATACAAATAAGGCGAATACAAAGGCTGTACTTGAAGTAAAGTCTGCCGATACGCCAAAGTTTTTTGTGTTTTCACTTTATAATCCAAAAGGTTCAACAATATTTGTTTATAAATGTATCGAAATTCTTCAAGCTAAATAGTCATGACAGAACAACAATCTCAAAGTGCGGTCAGTTTTCAACATAAAACGCGCAAACAAAAACTGCGCAAAGATCCGAACGCACCTTTTATTCGTGAAAAACTGGAATTGCCCGAAGGGCACAATAAACTGCTTTTGCATTCCTGTTGCGCGCCTTGCTCGGGTGAGGTGATGGAAGCCATTTTGGCGTCCGGTATTGAATTTACGATTTATTTCTACAACCCGAATATCCATCCGTTAAAAGAATATTTGATCCGCAAGGAAGAAAATATTCGTTTTGCACAGAAATTTGGTATTCCGTTTATTGATGCCGACTATGATCGTCAAGAATGGTTTGATCGTGCTAAAGGCATGGAATGGGAGCCGGAGCGCGGCATTCGTTGTACCATGTGTTTTGATATGCGTTTTGAAAAAGCGGCTGAATACGCACATGAGCACGGTTTCCCGGTGTTCACCAGTTGCCTTGGCATTTCCCGCTGGAAAGACATGGAGCAAATTAACGGTTGCGGTCATCGTGCGGCAGAAAAATATGACGATGTGATCTATTGGGATTATAACTGGCGTAAAGAAGGTGGCTCACAACGGATGATTGAAATCAGTAAACGTGAGCGTTTTTATCAGCAAGAATATTGCGGTTGCGTTTATTCTTTGCGTGATAGTAATAAATGGCGCGAACAAACCGGTCGTCAAAAAATTGAAATCGGTAAACTTTATTATTCGCCGAATCAATAAGTTATTCAATGTATTCATCAACGGCAGATTATAAGCCCAAGGCGTAACGCAATGCCTGTTTTTTCAATATCGGGGTTTTATCTGCCGCTACCAACGCCAAATTACGTAACACCTTCAATGGCAAAATATCTTCCTTAAAGGCCTTATAAAACAGATCCATACCTGATTGCATCAGTAAATTATCAGCCTTGCGTTTTTGTTGGTAACGCGCCAGTACCTTATCATCGGCGATATTTTCCTGTTGCGCTAGTGCCGAATGAATCACCTCAATCAAGGCTTTCACATCTTTAAAACCTAAATTTACACCTTGCCCCGCCAGCGGATTAATCGTGTGTGCCGCATCGCCTACTAGCACAATACCTTGGTTAAAGTAACGTTGTGCATGGCGGCGGGTGAGCTCAAAACTGTTGGCGTTTTGTACCGTTATCTTGCCCAAGCGGGACGGAAATGTCAGCGCAATTTGTTCTGCCAGTTTTTCTTTGCTCATTTGTTTTAATGCACGAATGCGTTGTGGTGCGTCATACCACACCAAGCAGGCTTCATTGCCTAATAATGGCAAAAAGGCCTTCGGACCGGAAGGCATAAAGTGTTGCCAAGTAATATCCTGCTCGCCCAGTTCCGTTTCCACCAAAATCAGCATACAGCTTTGACGATATTGCCAACCCGTTAAACCAATACCGGCGATGTCGCGTAACTGTGAATTGGCACCATCGGCAGCGATAACTAACGGAGCCTCGTAGCATTCACCGTTCGTTAAAAAACACTGCCAATGTTGACCGCACTTTTGTACGGATTGAATGGCAATATTGGTGCATGTTTGGAGATTCGGATAGACGTCAAAAGCTTGCCATAACCCAAGCTGAATCAGATTGTTTTCGATCATAAACCCCAGTTCGGGCAGATTAAGATCCCGGCTCTCGAAACGGGTGGAAAAGCCTTCGATTTCCCAGGTTTCTAAAGTGCGGTAGGGATTAAGACGCATTTTTTCGATGTGTTGCCACGCATTCAGTTGTTGTAATAATTTCACGGAGGTGGCACTGATGGCGGAAATGCGTAAATTATAAGGGGAATCGGGCGAAAATTGTGGTAGAGGAGCACGTTCAATCACTTGAGTTTGTAAGCCTAATTGTGCCAATCCTAAGGCGCATGCTGCACCGATCATGCCACCACCGAAGACAATAACATCTTTTTGAATATTTGCCATTTTTCCCGTTTCTCCTCCTGTTTCAAACGGGCTTTATTCTACCTCCAATAGGTAAAATTCTAAAGAAAATCTGCTTTTTGGCTAGTCAGTAAAAGCGCAAAACTGTAGAATAGCCAGTCAATTTTTATGATTAATTAGAGTGAATTTCAACCCATATGACGCAAAAATTACATATTAAAACCTGGGGCTGCCAGATGAATGAATACGATTCATCCAAAATGGCGGATTTGTTGCATAGCACGCATGGACTAGAATTAACGGATGTGCCGGAAGAAGCGGATGTATTGTTATTAAACACTTGTTCCATTCGTGAAAAAGCGCAGGAAAAAGTATTTCATCAGTTAGGCCGTTGGAAAGAATTAAAGAAAAGCAATCCTAAATTATTAATCGGTGTAGGTGGTTGCGTAGCATCGCAAGAAGGCGAGCATATCCGCACCCGCGCACCTTATGTGGACATTGTTTTTGGGCCGCAAACGTTGCATCGCCTGCCGGAAATGATTAACCAAATCCGTGGCGGCAAAAGCTCCGTCGTGGACATTAGTTTCCCGGAAATCGAAAAATTTGACCGTCTGCCGGAACCGCGTGCGGAAGGTCCGACAGCGTTCGTTTCTATTATGGAAGGTTGTAATAAATATTGTACTTACTGCGTAGTGCCTTATACGCGCGGTGAGGAAGTGAGCCGTCCGGTGGATGATATTCTGTTTGAAATTGCGCAGTTAGCAGAGCAGGGTGTACGTGAAGTGAATTTACTTGGTCAGAACGTGAACGCTTATCGCGGACCAACATTTGACGGTGAAATCTGCACTTTTGCGGAGTTATTGCGTTTAGTGGCAGCCATTGACGGCATTGACCGTTTGCGTTTTACCACCAGCCATCCGATTGAATTCACTGACGACATTATCGATGTATATCGTGACACGCCGGAATTGGTGAGTTTCTTACATTTGCCGGTGCAATCCGGTTCTGACCGAATTTTAACGATGATGAAACGCGGTCATACGGCGATTGAATACAAATCCATTATTCGCAAACTGAAAGCGGTGCGTCCACATATTCAAATCAGCTCAGACTTTATTGTCGGTTTCCCGGGTGAAACGAAAGAGGATTTCGAGCAAACCATGAATTTAATCGCACAAGTGAATTTTGACATGAGTTTCAGCTTCATTTATTCCGCGCGTCCCGGTACGCCGGCGGCGGATTACCCTGATGATGTGACCGAAGACGAGAAAAAACAGCGTTTATATTTGTTGCAGCAACGCATTAACAACCAAGCGGCACAATTCAGTCGTGCGATGTTAGGCAGCGAGCAACGCGTGTTGGTCGAAGGCCCGTCCAAAAAAGACATTATGGAATTGACCGGACGTACGGAGAATAACCGTATCGTCAACTTCCAAGGTTCGCCGGATATGATCGGTAAATTTGTGGACATTAAAATCACGGACGTGTTCACTAACTCCCTCCGCGGTGAGGTAGTGCGCACGGAAGATGAAATGGGCTTGCGTGTATTGCAATCGCCACAAGCAGTGATTAACCGTACCCGTAAAGAAGATGAGCTTGGCGTAGGGCGCTACGTTGGCTAATTAGAACGCATCAAAATAAAAAACCTCGCAATGTATTGCGAGGTTTTTTATTGCGGTTATTTCTGTTTTTCCAGGAAAACTAAATATTCTTCCAACATTTCAATGGCTTCTAAACAACGGGCGCGGCGTTGTTCCAGCTGTTCCAATTTTTGTCGATTCAACGGCAATCCTTCTCTTTGCGTTTTGCTTAAATCATCTTGTTCACACTGAATTTTCTCATTAAAAGAGGCTAAATATTCATAGTATTTCGCCAAGCGTTCTCGTGGTGGTAGGGTGTGAACGGGATGATGGCGTTTATCCGCCGGTTTGCTTTCTTCTTGCGCTTTAATGGGAAAGAGTTGCGCATTTTGCTGTTGACGGGTTAACGCATCCGAAAGTGCGGTACATTGTGCCGATAGTTTTTGCGTGTAGAACTGCAAGGCTTCAAGATTCTCACCTTTAATCTGCTCAATCTGAGAGAATGTTTGTTCAATCTGCTCAAAATAAAACGCTGTTTTTCGCCAGTTTTCCGTGAATAAATTTTCTGAAAATTTGGCGTAAACCGTTTCTTCTTTCTGCGTGTCATAACGCGCGAAGAAATGCTGAAGGCTTTGTTTTAAACGTTGGATAGAAATGTTGTTCATTATTGTTCATAGGGTATAGAAAATAAAAGTGCGGTGAAAAATTTACGTGTTTTTTCAACCGCACTTTTAGACTTACAAATACATGGCGGCAATCCAACCGAAGACTAACAACGGAATGTTGTAGTGAATAAAGGTCGGCACAACGGAATCCCAAATGTGGTCGTGTTTACCATCCATATTCAAACCGGATGTCGGCCCTAATGTGGAGTCAGATGCCGGCGAACCTGCATCACCCAAGGCTGCCGCAACACCGACAATAGACACGGTAGCAAGCGGGGAGAAGCCGAAAGATAAACAAAGCGGCACATAAATGGAAGTAATAATCGGCACGGTAGAGAAGGAAGAACCGATCCCCATAGTGATAAGTAAACCGACGAGCAACATCAGGAACGCGGCGACACCTTTGCTTTGAATGATACCGGTGCTTAATACATCGACCAATTCTTTTACACCGCTCGTAGTATTAATCACATTGGCAAAGCCGGAAGCGGCGATCATCACGAAACCGATCATGGCCATTAAACGTAAGCCTTGTTGGAAAATATCGTTGCTTTCTTTGAGTTTGAAAATGCCAAAGGCGGCAAAGATGATCAAACCTACCAAGCCTCCGATAATGGTGGAACTGGTCACTAATTGCACGGTGAAGGTGGCAACAATAGCGATTAAACTGGCCGTGATTTGTTTTGGTGTAATATTGGCGACCTGTTGTTTGATCTCCTCACTTGTCGGTTCGGCTGTTAGCACCACATATTCTCGCGGTTTGCGATAGGTGATAAAGATGGCGGTGAGTAATCCTAAAATCATGCCGATAACCGGAATAGTCATTGCCAACGAAACTTCCCCTACACTGGTTTGCAATCCTAACGCTCCGCCTACGGTATTAATATTTTTCACCAAAATGCTCTCAATAAAGATTTTCCCGAACCCTACAGGCAATAGCATATAAGTGGCGGTTAAACCGAATGTGAGGACACAAGCCACAGCACGACGGTCAATTTTCAGTTTATTGAAGATGGCAAGCATCGGCGGAATAACGATAGGAATAAAGGCAATGTGCACCGGCAATAGGTTTTGTGAGGAAATGGCGAACAGCGTTAAGATACCGAGCATGGCATATTTGAACATGGCGAGGCTATTTGCAGTCGGCACTTTATTCATGCGGGTGATGATTTTGTAAGCGATTAAATCCGTAATACCCGATTTGGAAATCGCAATGGCAAAAGCACCGAGCATTGCGTAGTTCATGGCGACTTCGGCACCGCCACCAAGTCCGCCCGTAAAGGCTTCGATGGTTTTGGTTAAACCTAAATTTCCGACTAAACCGGCGGTTAAGGCTGACATAACCAGTGCAATGATCACGTTAATGCGTAACAAGCTCAGTGCCAGCAAAACGATGATCGAAATAACGACGGGGTTGGTTAACATGTGTTTATCCTTATAAGTTAAGTTATTGATAATTTACTCGAAATACAAAATTTGTCTAATAAAATTGCCATTTTATTTTGTGGGGATTAATTTGATGTAAAAAAAGAAACCCCCTCGAAAGCAGACTTCCGAGGGGGCGATATGCAATGATTTATTCGTACCTGCTCGGAAGTTATCTTCCAAGCACACCAAATACCTGAAAGATCATTCAGTTACATGGTGGTGATGGTGACGAATAAAGTTCATTTTAAATCTCCTGTGTGAATTGCCTTTTAAACTACTGGAAAATGTTTTTGGTCGCAAGTGTTTTTTCAAAAAAATTAGCAAAGTGCGGTCAATATTTGTGGTGTTTTTTAATCTTCCGCCACGATATGTGGAAATCCACCCAGTGTTTTTAAGTGATTCACCATATAACAAAATAATTCTGCAGTACGTTCCGTGTCGTAAAGGGCAGAGTGTGCTTGTGAACCATCAAAAGGGATTTTGGCCGCTTGGCAGGCTTTAACTAACACCGTTTGACCAAACATAAAACCGCTTAGGGTTGCCGTATCAAAGGTGGAAAAAGGGTGAAATGGGTTGCGTTTGGCGTTGGTACGTTGGGCTGCTGCCATAATAAAGCCCTGATCAAAGGCTGCATTATGCGCCACAATAATCGAGCGTTGGCACTCGGCGTCTTTCTGTGCGCGGCGTACCATTTTAAACATTTCGCTGATGGCAATGTTTTCACTGATGGCACCGCGCAGCGGGTTGTCAATGTCAATGCCGTTAAATTTAATGGATTCAGGATCGATATTTGCGCCTTCAAAAGGTTGAATGTGGAAATGGCATTTTTGATCCGGTACCAAATGACCATTGTCATCCATTTTTACCGTAATTGCTGCCACTTCTAACAATGCATCGGTTTTAGCATTCAAGCCTGCGGTTTCCACATCAATAATTACCGGTAAATAGCCACGGAAACGATGTTTTAAGAGATTATAGTTTATGGTTTCTTGTGTTTCAGACATACATTTTCCTAAAAATAAAACGTGGATTATCGTTCATAATCCACGTTAAAAAACGTTGCTTTTTTTAACCGCACTTTACATAGCAAATTTAGTTGCCTAAGCCGGCCTGTGCGCTTTGATTTTCGATGAATTCGATTTTGTAACCGTTCGGATCTTCTACGAAAGCGATCACGGTTTTACCGCCTTTCACCGGGCCCGGTTCGCGCGTAACATTGCCGCCCGCCTTGCGCACCGCTTCACAAGTGGCGTAAATATCGTCCACGCCAATGGCGATGTGACCGTAGGCATTGCCCAAATCGTATTTATCCACGCCCCAGTTATAGGTTAATTCCAATACGGACGCTTTGTTTTCATCATCGTAACCTAAAAATGCCAGAGAATATTGGTATTCCGGATTTTCACTGGTACGCAATAAACGCATGCCCAATACATCTTGATAAAACTGAATAGAACGTTGTAAATCGCCGACGCGCAACATGGTATGTAAAATTCGCATGATATTCTCCATTAAATAAAATCTCGGCAATTATGCCACAGAATCATGGGCTTTTCTTTGGAAAATAAAAAGGATTAAGCCCAGTTGAACTTAATCCTTCAAAATAAATTTAAAAAACGCAGTAAAATCTCACCGCACTTTTCAGGTTTAGAACGTGTAGTTTACACTTAAACGAACGTCACGACCCGGCTCAGGCAAGGTGGATACGCCTGCGCGTTGGCTGTGGCTGCGATAGTATTTGTTGAATGCATTGTTTAACGCAAGGTTGATATTTACGCTTTCAACCGGTTTCCATGTGATATAGAAATCGTTGACGCCATAGCCCGGACGTTTTGTGGTGGTTGCACCACCGCCACGGTTTTGGGTGGTAGAATCATAGCTGGTATGTTGTACAAAGCGGCCTTTCCAACCGATTTCAACGTCAGGTTGTTCGAAGTGGTAAGACACACCGGTGGTCCAAGTACGACCGATCGGAATGGCGGTTACAGTGCTATCCACGGTTCTGCCGTTTAATTCCGGTTTGCTGTAAGCCACGCCGGCACGTAAGGTTAAGCCTTCGTATTTATAGGCTGCACCTAATTCATAACCATGATTTCTTAATTTGCCTGCATTTTGGATTTCATAATAACCCGGTCTGATTTGCGTAAAGGCGTGCGTATCTTGGATTGTTTGCCAGAAATAACTTCCGTTCAAAGAAAGGCTGTCGGCTAATTTATAGTTGAAGCCTACTTCCGCGTTGCGCGATCTTTCCGGTTTAATGTTATTGGCAATGGAATACACTGCAGGTTTTCCTCGAGTCGATCCTGAAGAAAGCATGACTTCAAAGAAACGAGGACTTCGGGTAGCGTAGTTTAAGCTGGTATTAAAACTGAGATCATTGGTGACTTCATAAATCAAGCCAACGCTTGGATTCACGCTGCCTTTATTGGATTTTGAACCGTCCATTGCATGGAAATTGAAGTGGTCATAACGCAAGCCGGTCGTTAATGTAAACGCCCCTAAGCCCCAAATGCCCTCGGCATAAACACCCACATCACGTTTCTTTTGGGTCTTCATTTGGACGCCGTTTTGAACGGTAAGTGAGTTAGGCTTACCTTCTTGATCGCGGTAATTGATACCGTATTTGATTAAGTGAGATTCACCAATTGGAGAATCCAAGTTTAAGTTTGCACCATTGGCAATTAAACGGGTTCTGGAACGTTCGCTTGGCTCTTCACGGCTAATTACACTGCGCCATACATTAGCCTTAGCATTGCTAATAAAGCCCATGTTTTTGCTGGTCCATTCAATTTTGCTGGTGTCGTTAGTAGTGATGCGATAACGTGGGGAATTATTAGTCTCATTATTGTCTTGAGCAAAATCGAACTCCTCGCGTAATGCTCGAACACCATAGTGGCGTTCTTGGCGATGACTTAATTCAATTCGGTGATCTTCGTTTAAATCCACACCGACTTTCGCTAATAAACCACGTTGACCCAATGCACTATTTTTGATTTTGTAGCCATTGCCTGCTTTATAGTCGCTTTCATTTACCCAATTGCCGGAAAGTAATACATCCATCGCTTGGGCACGTGAATAAACGGTTGCACCTTTGCTCCAACCTTTGTTTGAGCTAACACCGGCATTTACCTTAAAACCAATGTCTTGACCTTCTTTCAGAAGATCTTTTGCACTCACGGTTTCCGCAACGATAGCTCCGCTGGTTGCACCAATGCCGGCACTGGCTGATCCTGTCCCTTTTTGCACGCTCACTTTCTTGAATAGTGCCGGATCAAACATGAAACGGCCTTGGTGGTGGAAAAGTTGGGCATCGGTATAAGCATCATCCACTTTTACATCCACTTGATCTTGCCCCATCCCGCGAATGGTAAACCATTGTGATGTACCGCGACCACCACCGAAGTTAATCGCCGGTTCATCTTTTAATAAACCTTTTAATTCGGTTTCCGTGCTGCGATTAATCGATTCAGTTGTAATCACATTGGTTTTACTTTTGGCACCGGTATTTTCAGACACCACGTTAATGATCTCTAAATTTTCCGCATAAACTGCGGTGGTAACTAACATTGCGAGGGGAAGCAATGAAAAATGTTTGCGCATAAATGCTCCTATGGAAGTTAATAACGATAAATAAACTGCGGGAGAATTTAGCCTATTTGTTAAATTTTTGCAAATGATAATTATTATTGTATTTATTTTGATATAACGAACGCGGTATTTGTTCTTTAAGCAAAAAAAGTGCGGTGGATTTTTACGGTGTTTAAAAAAACAAAAGCCATCAAAAGATGGCTTTTAAGGGAGATAAATTAGGCAATATTAGATTTTGGTTAAATCGATATTTTTGGTTTCCTTAGAAAGCCACAAGGCAATCATTGTTAAGACGGCGTTAACAGCGAGGTAAATTCCTACGCCGATGATGCCATAGTAGGCGTTGATTTTTAAGGTCACCATAGTGGCGACAGTTGCACCAATAATAGAGGAAATGTTATAGGCCAAAGAGGCGCCTGAGTAGCGTACTTCCGTAGGGAAAAATTCCGGTAATAAAGCCGCCATTGGACCGAAAGTCATACCCATAAAAGCCATTCCAATAATAAGGAATAAGAACACGCTGGTCGGAGTACCGCCGGTTAGGAATAACGGCATGCATAAACCTAACAACGCAATACCGATAGTGGTACCTAATAACCATTTGCGACGTCCAATTTTATCGGCATAGATACCGGAAATACTGATGAAAATCCCAAAAACGATGGCACTGATAAGCAAGAAGCCGGTAAAAGTATTTGGTTGAATACCTAAACCCATTGCATGACCTTGCTCGGAAAGCGTCACCGGACTCTTGGAATAGACTTGTGCGAATGCCGTCATGATGTAGAACAACACATAGGTCGTAGTCATCACGAACGTGCCTAAAATTAACGGTTTCATATGGTTACGGAATACGGCACTAACCGGGGTTTCCACTTTTTTACCTTTGGCTTCCGCTTCGCGGAATACATGGCTTTCGTGCAAGGTTAAGCGTACATATAAACCTACTATAACTAACGCTACGGAAGAAAGGAATGGAATGCGCCATGCCCATTCAACCAAGGCTTCTTTACCGAAATAATAGCTCACCAAGAAGAATGCGCCGTTGGCTAAGAATAAACCGATCGGTGCGCCTAACTGTGGGAAAGTGCCATACCAAGCGCGTTTGCCTTCCGGGGCATTTTCGGTGGCAACCAATGCTGCGCCCCCCCATTCTCCGCCAAGTCCTAAGCCCTGACCGATACGACATAGGCAAAGCAAAATTGGAGCCCAAATGCCAATGTCGGCATAGGTTGGTAATATGCCGATCACCATGGTGGAAATACCCATTAATAACAAGGAGGCGACCAAGGTTTTTTTACGCCCGATTTTATCGCCGAAATGGCCGAATAATGCCGAGCCGATAGGGCGCACGAAAAAAGCTAACGCCAAAGTGGAAAGAGAGAGTAATTGATTGGAAACCGGATTGTCAGCGTTAAAGAATTGTGTGTTAAACACTAAAACGGCCGCAGCCGCATAAATGTAATAATCGAAAAACTCAATTGCCGTGCCGATCATTGAGGCGATAGCGACCTTGCGAGGATCGTTACGCAAATGCGTTTGTTGATGAGTTTGTTCAATGGTTTCGGCATTTTCAATATCTACGATATCTGCCGCAATGCTGTTAGTTGACATATTTGCCTTCCTAATAGGTTATAGATCATGGAAAAAAGGCCGAAATGCTATCATTAAGTTTGCATGCAAACAACAGGGAAAACCTTTAAAAATAAGCGGAGAAAACGATTGTTTGGTGATTTTTGGATAGTTTGATTTTGTTTAAAAATGGAGTTTTCGGCTGAAAATAAGGGGGGTGTCAATAGATTATTTTGTTGCTTGTTATTTGATTTTTAGCATGAACTACGCCGGAAATAACAGGACAATGATCTTTTATGCTAATTTGAAGGCTTCATGTAGATATATTAAATAATCTATTGAATAGGGTAAATTAAATGTATATAAGCGGTTAATTTATCTTGCGAAGTTGTTGATTGACTTCTGGTCTAACCTGTTTTTTATTAACTTGGAAGAATAAAAATACCTTTATTTATCAGATGCTATAAAAAGGTTGTGCCAGCTTTCCCAAAACTCCCATTTATTTTATGGTTTTTTCCTAAAAATGATCTTTGATATTTTGTAAAAAATGTTGTTATTGAAGGTCTTTCATAGCAATCTTCATTCTATTTGCCGGCGTTAATCGCCATTGTGTTAGCTTTCATCATGTTCTATTTAATGCATGATACGGCGGAATCTGAAGATTTGCCGCCGGTGGATGAATGGAAAGGCGAAAAGGTGGTACAGAAGGTTGAATCTGCCCCCACCCTTTCATCCAAAGATATCTTTATGAAATATATCTTAAATAACAAATTCTTATGGGCAATTGCCATTGCCAATGTTTTTGTTTATTTCATTCGTTACGGCATTATCAACCGGCACCGCAACAGGGTTAACCGGATTATTCGGTTATTTGCTCGGTTCCGCTAGTGCGGGTTATGTGATGGGTAAATTAGTAGATTTATTCGGTTGGGACGGCGGTTTCTATGTGCTGATTGTTTCCTGCTTCTTAGGTTTTGGCTTTATTGCCGTCACTTTATTCCATAAACCTAATGCGACGAAATAATGTTTAGTTGCTTTAAATAATAAAGTGCGGTCAAAATTCATTACGAAAACCGACCGCACTTTTGCTTTCTTTTTAATTTAAAAATTGGCAGAATACATTTGATTTTTAATTAAAAATTAAAAGGAAAGCGTATGAATACTTCATCTTTGTTCAATTTATCTTGGCCTCGTTATCTTAATTTACTTTTCTTATTATTAAGTTCCGGGTTTCTTACTAGCGGCATTGTGACTTTAATTGCCGCCAATTTGGATTATTTTTCCGATCTTGCAAAAATTTATGGCTTGCAAGCTGTGTTGCTACTTTCTATTGCATTGGGTTTTTATTTTTTTCTGCGTGAAAGCCGTAAATTGGAAAAAGACAAATTAAAACTACTGTCCGTCACTTTCTTTTTTATTACCTCTGTTCTTATCGGTGCAGTGTTCGCCTTGGTGGGACAAACCTATCAAACGGGGGCCAACGCATGGGAATTATTTGCTATTTGGTCGGTATGTCAATTGCCGTTGTTATTACTGTTACCTAATGTGGCTTCAGCGTTATTGTTGGTCGCAACTACCAATATTGCCTTATTTCTATTTAATAACAACAACTATGAAAATGATGTCGCGCTTTCTGCGGTAAGTTTAAATTTTATTTTCTTGCTGTTAAGTGAATTATTTATTCATCGATTGCATGATGCGAACTGGCGACTTCTGCCTAAGTTCCTTGTATTCTTAGTGCTAGTGAATCTGTTTTTTGTCAGGATTTTGACAGATTTTCTAGGTAATGACGTTGATTCCAGCGTTTATTTCTTTATTCTTTTCTTGCAAGTGGCGTTCCCGTCTTTGGCGTGTATTTGTTTTTATAAACAGTATCGCGTTGACTTTATGAATTTAATTACTGCCACCGTGAGCTTAATTACTGCCTTTGGTTTTTTTCTCTTTTCCCATGTGAATTCTGCTGATTTTGCCGTACTAAGCGGTTTAGTCTTATTTATTATTACCATCAGTGCGGTTATGCAATTACACGGTTGGTATAAACGTCATTATCCACAACGGAAAAGCATTTCTTGGGCGTTATCTATTTTACTTATTTTCGCCATTTTTATCGGTATCGTTACCTGTCTTATTTGGATTTTCTTCGCATTAAATGTATCTGATCCACGCATTAACTTATTGGTGCTAAGCGTTATCGTGTTGTTTATTGCCTTGGGGATGCATTTTGGTAATCCTGATGCGGAAAATCATATATCAATTATCATCGGTATTTTCTTCTTAATGGGCTATTGCTTGTTGGGCGGTTATTTTCTTTCCGGTATATTTGATGGATACGATAACGATGTATTAAAGATAACCACGCCGTTATTATTTACTGTTGTGGTGGGGATATTTTATTTTTTACGTAAAGAAATTTGGCTACGTACATTAACCATCATAACCGTGTTGGTGATGTGGCATATCTATTTTAGCGATTTCCATCTCATTGGCCTCGATTATGCTAACCAAGTGGAATATCACTATGTGCCTTTCTACATTGTGACCATGCTTGGTTGCGTAGTAGCATTTTTAATACAAAAGATTTACCTTGAAAATGAAAAGCTTAGTGCACAGATTGTGCCTTTTGCTTGGGCGTTTTTGCTGTTTAGTATCGGTGCTTCTTTACTGAATTCGATCTATATTTTGTTTCGTTTTAGTCAAATGGCCGATGAATTACCGAAAGTCATGACTTTTGCCGAACTCTTTGATGTGGTGACTGCGGGCGTATTTACCCAAGCTGATTTCGTGCCAGGTTGGATTATTCCGTTTTTAGTCGGTCTTACCCCGTTGATTGTTTTTTTGGCTATTCGTCGTTTCTTTGTGTTAGATAAAGCTGAAACTATCTTGATAGGGTTGGTTTTTTCCTTATTTATCATTGGATTTATTTCTCAACCGTCAATTTTATTTCTCGTGACATTATTGTTACTGGCATATTTGATGGATAGCCGAATGTTATTTTTTATCGCCGTTTTCTTTTTAACGGTGAATTTAGGCTTATATTATTATTCCTTGACCATTCCATTACTTTATAAAGCATTGTTATTGCTTCTCTTTGCCTTCATATTTAGCGGTATGGCTATTTATCTATTGCGAAAATATAAACCGCAAACCCAAAGTGCGGTCGGTTTTGCCAATGTTTCTAAAGTGAAGCCACTGGTGGCATTGGCAGTAGTTTTGCTGATACTGATTCCGCTGAATTACAAAGTGCAACAGTTTGAAGATGTGTTGGCGACAGGGAAACCGGTAGTGTTAAAAATTGCGCCGGTGGATCCGCGCTCCTTGATGCAAGGAGATTACATGGCATTGAGTTATTCGATTTTAAATGACATTCGTGCTAATTTGAATGAATCTGAAGATGGCGTATTCACTATTGAGACAGAGAAAAAACGTCCAAGTAAAGTTTATGCGCTGATTCATCAAGACGAACAAGGCGTTGCTACCTTATGTCGGGTGGAAGATAGTCTGCCGAACGATTTTAAAGATTGCGCCGCCGATGTGTATTTGCCGGTGAATAATTTCAAATGGTTGCCTGAATTACCAAGCCAAGAATATTTCTTTGCTGAAGGTAAAGGACAACATTATGCTCAAGCAGAATACGCCGAATACCGTTTTAAGAATGGTATTTTGTTGTTGGCTCGCTTGTTGGATAAGGATTTGAAGGCGTTATAGAAAAAATGGAAAAGAAAAGTGCGGTAGGTGTCGTTTAAAAACGAATTAAAAACCCACCGCACTTTTTATTTTAGTCGATTATTTTATCGCCACCATAGAACCGAAATTAAAACACTGAAACCAAAGTTCCACATGAGAAAATCCCACGTTTTTTAACCGCACTTTGTGAGAGTCAATGGAGTCGGTTCGCATCACATTTTCAAGTGCGGTGCGTTTTTGACTCACTTCTAATTCGCTATAGCCATTAGCACGTTTAAATTGATGGTGTAAATCAATGAGCAATTCATCAATGGCAGTATCTTCAAAACGAAATTTTTCCGACAACACTAATACACCGTTTGGGTTTAACCCTTGATAGATTTTTGTCAGCAATGCCACGCGATCCTCCGGAGGCAAAAATTGTAGGGTGAAATTTAAAATCACCATGGACGCGTTTTTGATTTCAACTTGGCGAATATCGTCGCATAAAATATCTACCGGGATGTCGCTATGATAGGCCGCAATGTGCTGACGGCAGCGCTCTACCATCGGTTGGGAATTATCGATGCCGATAATTTTTACATTGGGCTGTTGAATATGACGACGGGCGGACAATGTTGCCGCACCACGGGAACAGCCGAGATCGTAAACATTGCTGTTGGGCGTGACAAAACGTTCGGCTAACATGCCTATGGCGGTGATGATATTGGAATAGCCGGGAATGGAGCGTTGGATCATGTCCGGAAACACTTCGGCAACGCTTTCATCAAAAGTAAAATCCCCCAATTTTTCGATTGGGGCAGAGAAAATGGTGTCTTTCATTGTGAGATCGGATGGAAATAGAATCGTTACATTTCTGGTTAAAAAGTGCGGTCATTTTAGAAGAAGTTTTTTTTTATCTCAAATAATTGTTATGCATTACGGATCCATAGGTGTTTCCCTCTTTATCGTTTGCAATTTTCAGCTATAATTAGCGCAATTTTTTATAATATTTACAGAAGATTAGAAGATAAGGAATAAAAAATGATGCGTTCACACTATTGCGGTGCATTAAACCGTACAAATATTGGTCAGGAAGTGACGTTAAGCGGTTGGGTTCATCGCCGTCGTGATTTAGGTGGTTTGATTTTTATTGATATGCGTGATCGTGATGGTGTTGTGCAGGTTTGTTTTGATCCGAAATTCCAAGAAGCCTTAACTGCAGCTGCCGCTTTGCGTAACGAATTTTGTATTCAAATCAAAGGTGAAGTGATCGCCCGCCCGGACAACCAAATCAATAAAAACATGGCGACCGGTGAAGTGGAAGTCTTGGCAAAAGCATTGAAAATTTACAATGCCTCCGATGTGTTGCCGTTAGACTTCAACCAAAACAACACGGAAGAACAACGCTTAAAATACCGTTATTTGGATTTACGTCGTCCTGAGATGGCGCAACGTTTGAAAACCCGTGCGAAAATCACCAGCTTTGTACGTCGTTTCATGGATGACAACGGTTTCTTAGATATTGAAACCCCAATGCTAACCAAAGCTACACCGGAAGGTGCGCGCGACTATTTAGTGCCAAGCCGTGTGCATAAAGGCAAATTCTATGCATTGCCACAGTCCCCACAGCTTTTCAAACAGCTTCTAATGATGTCTGGTTTTGATCGTTATTATCAAATCGTGAAATGTTTCCGTGATGAAGATTTGCGTGCGGATCGTCAACCGGAATTTACCCAAATCGATGTGGAAACCTCTTTCCTGACAGCGCCTGAAGTGCGTGAGATTATGGAACGCATGGTGCACGGTTTATGGCAAAACATCATTGGTGTGGATTTAGGCAAATTCCCGGTGATGACTTGGCACGAAGCGATGAATCGTTTTGGTTCCGACAAACCGGATTTACGTAACCCACTGGAACTAGTGGACGTTGCAGACATCGTTAAAGAGGTAGATTTCAAAGTGTTCCAAGGCCCGGCCAATGATCCGAACGGTCGTGTGGCGGTCATTCGCGTACCAAATGGCAGCGAAATTACCCGTAAACAAATTGATGAATACACCCAATTTGTTGGTATCTACGGTGCGAAAGGTTTGGCTTGGGCGAAAGTGAATGATATCAATGCGGGACTTGAAGGCGTTCAAAGCCCGATTGCGAAATTCTTAACTGAAGATGTATGGAAAGCGTTAGCAGAACGTGTAAAAGCACAAAACGGCGATATCTTGTTCTTCGGCGCAGACAAATGGCAAACCACCACAGATGCCATGGGCGCATTGCGTTTGAAACTCGGCCGTGACCTCGGCTTAACCCGTTTAGACGAATGGCAACCGCTTTGGGTCATTGATTTCCCTATGTTTGAGCGTGATGATGAAGGCAATTTGGCGGCAATGCACCACCCATTCACATCGCCACGTGATTTCACACCGGAACAATTGGAGGCGGATCCAACAACTGCGGTGGCGAATGCTTACGATATGGTCATCAACGGCTACGAAGTAGGTGGCGGTTCTGTACGTATTTTCGATCCGAAAATGCAACAAACGGTATTCCACATTCTTGGCATCAACGAACAAGAACAACGCGAGAAATTTGGTTTCTTGTTGGATGCATTGAAATTCGGCACGCCGCCACACGCAGGTTTGGCGTTTGGTTTAGACCGTTTAACCATGCTTTTAACCGGCACTGAAAATATCCGTGATGTGATTGCGTTCCCTAAAACGACGGCTGCAGCGTGCTTAATGACCGAAGCGCCAAGTTTTGCAAATCCGCAAGCCTTGGCTGAGTTGAGTATTCAAGTTGTTAAAACAGTTAAGGAAGATGAATAGATTAATAGCAACAAATCTACTCATGAAATGGATTGGGTAGATTTGTACCTTCTGATGTTACAAATCGTTTTGTTTACGACACGGCATCAGTCAGTGGTTAATTAGAATAAGAATAATATATGAAAAGACCGATATCTATTCCTATCATTTGTTGGGCAAACATTGCCATTAATTATCTTATTGCGTTGGTTCTTACCTTAGTAATTTTGGCGGTTGGGATATCTTTTATTAACATGGAGTATTATTTGGCGTTAATTTTGCCTTATCTCAACCTTATTTTAGTGATTTACTTGAATAAGATGATTCTCTGTGGGCGACGTTGGGCAAGAGAGATTTTTATCGCTTGGTGTATTGTTCTTAATATATTGGGGCATGTTCTTTTTGAGGACATACAAGTTACGCTAGTCAGTATTGTATTTTCCATTGCTAATATTATTTGTTTGTATCACTCTTCTGCCAATCGTTTTTTTGTTCGAAAGGATGCTTAACGGCTGATGGGAATTTTAATAGCAGGCTCAATTGAAATATAAAAATAACCAATCCGTTCTTGTTGTTATCTATGCGGAAAGTACCCGACGGGTACTGATGTTACAACGACGGGATGACCCTGGTTTTTGGCAATCGGTGACCGGTTCTTTAGAAGCTGATGAAACACCAAATGAAACAGCTATTCGTGAATTATGGGAAGAAGTGCGGTTAAAAATAGAAGCAAAATCAACCGCACTTCTTGATTGTAATGAAAGCATAGAATTTGAAATTTTTCCGCATTTCCGCTATAAATATGCACCGAACGTCACCCATTGCCGGGAGCACTGGTTTTTGTTGGCAGTGGAACAGGAGTTTACGCCTGAATTGACCGAACATCTCGCTTTCCAATGGGTTTCGCCGACTCGGGCGATTCAAATGACAAAATCTCCAAATAATTCGGAAGCAATCCGAAAGTATTTATTATAGGACACCATTTATTCGTCCATTCTTATTATATAAATTAAGGTGCAAAAAGTTGCACTCTACGTTAGAAGGAAAACAACATGGCAGGCCACAGTAAATGGGCAAATATTAAACACCGTAAAGCAGCACAAGATGCACAGCGCGGCAAAATCTTTACAAAATTAATCCGTGAATTAGTTACTGCAGCAAAAATTGGTGGTGGCGATGTTGGTGCTAACCCTCGTTTACGCGCGGCGGTAGATAAAGCTTTAAGTAGTAACATGACCCGCGATACGATTAACCGTGCCATTGAGCGTGGTGTTGGCGGTGGTGATGACACCAATATGGAAACCCGTGTTTATGAGGGCTATGGTCCGGGCGGTACGGCCGTTATGGTAGAATGTTTAAGTGATAATGCCAACCGTACGATTTCTCAGGTTCGTCCAAGTTTTACTAAATGTGGCGGAAATTTAGGAACGGAAGGTTCCGTCGGTTATCTTTTCAGTAAAAAAGGATTAATTCTGGTGAATCAAGCCGATGAAGACGCATTAATGGAATCTGCTATTGAAGGCGGTGCGGATGATGTGCAGCCACAAGATGACGGTTCTTTTGAAATTTATACTGCTTGGGAAGATTTGAGTTCCGTGCGTGATGCCATTGAGGCGGCGGGCTTTAAAATCGAAAGTGCAGAAGTCACAATGATTCCATCAACAACCGTGGATTTAGATGCGGAAACCGCGCCGAAACTACTTCGGTTAATTGATATGTTGGAAGACTGTGATGACGTCCAAAACGTCTATCACAATGGTGAAATTAGCGATGAAGTCGCTGCAATTCTATAAAGGAGCATTTATGAAATTAGTTAAAACATTATCAGCTATCGCAGCAGTTGCCATTTTGAGCGCATGTTCTAATGCAACAGCAAATGTGGAAGAAAAAGCAGTCGAAGCAGTGGCACCGATTACCGATAAAACGGTAGTGTATTCTTGTAACAAGAAACCGGTGACTGCCGTATATCAATTCGAAGGCCAAGAACCGACAGGTGCAATGGTGATGGTCGGCAATAAAGTGATTGCAAAAGACTTTGTTCGTGATACGACGCAAAAAGACTTCACTGTATTTACTTCCGGCAATTATGTGTGGAATGTGGATAGTGATTTAACGTTGAATAAATTTGATTCCGTATTACCGGTAAACCTTTTAGAAAAAGGCAAAAAATCAGACAGAATCATTGTGAAAAACTGTGATGTAAACGCTAAAGCTACTGCAAAAGCAAATCAATAAAATCTCACTTAAAGTAAAACGGCTAGATGTTCTAGCCGTTTCTTTTATTTCATAGATTATGACGATTATTTTAGGTATTGACCCCGGTTCGCGCGTGACGGGATATGGGGTGATTCGACAACATGGCCGCCAATTGGAATATTTAGGTAGCGGCGCTATTCGCACTCAAGCGGATGATTTGCCAACCCGTTTAAAGCGTATTTATGCAGGGGTAACGGAAATTATCACGCAATTTCAGCCGGATATGTTTGCCATTGAGCAAGTATTTATGGCAAAAAATGCCGACTCGGCATTGAAACTGGGGCAGGCGCGTGGTACTGCCATTGTTGCGGCGGTAAATCATGATTTGCCGGTATTTGAATATGCCGCACGATTAATTAAGCAAACTGTTGTGGGGATTGGGTCAGCAGATAAAATTCAAGTACAGGATATGGTGACCCGTATTCTCAACCTTTCCGATAAACCCCAGGCAGATGCCGCAGACGCTTTGGCCATTGCCATTACGCATGCCCATTCCATACAGCATTCTTTCTATGTCGCCGGTGCGGCAGAACAGCATAAAATGCAAGAAAAAGTGACCGCACTTTTGCGGACAAGATATAGCCGAGGGCGATTTCGATTAAAAATTTAACTGGATATTTATCCAGTTTTATTTTATCCTAAGTTCAATTTTTTACTCAGTCATCAGGATACTTATGATCGGCCATTTAACCGGCATTTTAATGGAAAAACAGCCACCGGAAATTTTATTGGATGTGCAAGGCGTGGGGTATGAACTTTTATTGCCTATGACCAGTTTCTATAACTTGCCGGAAGTGGGCAAGCAAACCAGTCTATTTACACATTTGGTGGTGCGAGAAGACGCCCATTTGCTTTTTGGATTCTCACAAAAAACTGACCGCACTTTATTTCGTGAACTCATCAAAACCAATGGCGTAGGACCGAAGCTGGCGTTGGCGATTTTGTCCGCGATGTCAGTGGATGAGTTTGCCTATGCTATTGAGCGCGAGGAATTATCCCGTTTGGTTAAAATTCCGGGGATTGGCAAGAAAACAGCAGAACGTTTGTTGGTTGAATTAAAAGGTAAATTTAAAGAAGTGAAAACCCATGATTTCTTTGTACAGGCCGACCACTTGCCAAGTGTTAATGCTGAAACCGTGGCGACAATTGAACCTTCAAATGAAGCGGTAGCTGCATTGATAGCCTTGGGTTATAAACCATTGGATGCCGAAAAGATGGTGAAAAAAGTCTCCAGACCGGATCTTTCCAGTGAACAATTAATTCGCGAAGCATTGAAAGCCGCATTGTAATTAGAGATAGTCAAGATGATTGAAACAGACAGAATTATCAGTGCTACTGCGAAATTAGACGAAGATGTCATTGATCGTGCCATTCGTCCGAAATTGTTGGCGGATTATGTGGGGCAGCCACAAGTTTGTGAACAAATGGAAATTTTTATTGAAGCGGCTAAATTGCGTCAGGACGCTTTAGATCATTTATTAATTTTTGGTCCACCGGGGCTGGGAAAAACCACTTTAGCTAATATTGTCGCCAATGAAATGGGAGTCAATATTCGTACAACCTCGGGCCCAGTGCTGGAAAAAGCCGGCGATTTAGCGGCAATGCTAACAAATCTTGAGCCGCATGATGTGTTGTTCATTGATGAAATTCATCGTCTTTCGCCTGCGATTGAGGAGGTTCTTTATCCTGCAATGGAAGACTATCAATTGGATATTATGATTGGTGAAGGCCCGGCTGCTCGTTCTATTAAGTTAGATTTACCACCGTTCACATTAATCGGTGCAACAACTCGGGCAGGTTCTTTAACATCGCCATTGCGCGATCGTTTTGGTATTGTGCAGCGTTTAGAATTTTATTCTGTGCCGGATTTAACTTTAATCGTGTCTAGAAGTGCGGCCTGTTTACAGCTTAAAATTGATGATGCCGCCGCTTATGAAATTGCCCGCCGATCTCGTGGTACGCCGCGTATTGCTAATCGGTTATTACGCCGTGTGCGAGATTATGCTGATGTGCGCAACAATGGCATAATCACCGAAGCAATTGCCAAAGCCGCATTATCAATGTTGGATATTGATGACGCAGGGTTTGACTATTTGGATAGAAAATTATTAATGGCTGTGTTGGAGCGCTTTGATGGTGGACCGGTTGGATTGGATAATTTAGCCGCGGCCATTGGTGAAGAGAGAGATACTATTGAAGATGTGTTGGAGCCTTATTTAATTCAGCAAGGTTTTTTGCAAAGAACCCCAAGAGGGAGGATTGCGACATTGACAACGTATCGCCATTTTGGCGTTGAAAAGATTACTCGAGATGGATAAACAAAAGGCTTATTGAGATTCAATAAGCCTTTTGTTAGAAATTATCTGATTATTGTGTTTGTTGCTTCATGCTATTTAATTTTGCCAAGGCAACATCACAACTTTTAATCTGTGTTGCTAGCTCCATTTCTAGAATCTGCTTTTTACTTTGGTTGAGTTTACTTCTGATTTTATTTACTTGTGGATGTGTTCCCGGTTGTTTTTCTGCTTCGGCAATTAAACTTTCGGTCTCACTGAATAAATCTTTGCATTGTTGTGGCATCTCAACCGTTGCTTTTACGCTTTTTTCTTTGACGGTTTCTGTGGCACCGGCCACATTAGAAAAACTCGTAACCGCCATTGTTGCGAAAAGTGCGGTTAGAATTTGAGTTATTTTTTTTGTCATTAGAAAGCCTTTCAATTGTTCAAGTTGTAATCAGCACATAAGTTGTACGTGAAGTTATCAGAATCTTTTCTTTATGTCTAGCGCCTTTTTCGTATTTTGTGATTTTCGTGCAATAAAAATGAATAAATGTTGCAACCCCGTTAATAAAGCATATAATTTGACCTAGATCAATTTATTCTGAATTATTCATTTTTAGTTATTTTTGATTTAGTTCCAAAAATGTGAGCTGTACGGCATATTTTACTATTCTTTATCCCTATATTTAGTAGTAGAATATGCGCTTTACTTGGGTTATCTATGTAATAATCGACTCAAACAACTGCAATTAGCGGTCATTATAAAGATAATTCTATATACAAATTCAAAACATTTTTGAGTTTATGGGGTGATTACTCAGTAATCATAAAATTTAAGAACTTGTAGCATTTACAAGGAGTCGAGATGTTAGACGTTGTTGAACTCTCAAGACTGCAGTTTGCTTTAACTGCACTATATCACTTCATATTTGTGCCACTAACATTGGGTATGTCATTTGTCCTCGTGATTATGGAAACCCTTTATGTGGTGACAGGTAAAGAAGTTTATAAAGATATGACGAAGTTCTGGGGTAAGCTATTTGGTATTAACTTTGCATTAGGAGTTACTACCGGGATTACTATGGAATTCCAATTCGGTACCAACTGGTCATATTATTCTCACTACGTAGGCGACATTTTTGGTGCGCCTCTTGCCATTGAAGCATTGTTAGCCTTCTTCTTAGAATCAACCTTTGTGGGGTTATTTTTCTTTGGTTGGGATCGTTTAAGTAAAGGTAAACACTTATTAGCTACTTACTGTGTGGCTTTCGGTTCTAACCTTTCCGCCATGTGGATTTTGGTGGCAAACGGTTGGATGCAGGCACCGGTTGGCTCTGAGTTTAACTTTGAAACTATGCGTATGGAAATGACCAGCTTTATGGATCTATGGTTAAATCCGATTGCGCAGAGTAAATTCTTACATACATTATCTGCAGGTTATGTTTCAGGTGCCTTCTTTGTATTGGCAATTAGTTCATATTACTTATTGAAAGGACGTGATATTGGTTTTGCTAAACGTTCTTTCTCTGTTGCCTCTACCTTCGGTATTATTTCTGTCATTTCCGTGTTGATTATGGGAGATGAATCCGGCTATGAGATTGGACATGCGCAACCGACAAAATTAGCGGCAATGGAAGGTGAGTGGCATACACAGCCTGCTCCGGCAGCTTGGAATATGGTTGTAATTCCAAATCAAGCGGAACAGAAAAATGATTTTGAAATCCAGATTCCGTATATGGCGGGGATGATTGTTACCCGTTCTATTGATAAACAATTCAGTGGCTTAACGGATTTGCAAGCGCGTAATGTTGATCGTGTGCGTAGCGGTATTCAGGCCTATGCGTTGTTACAACAACTTAGAGCGGAGAAAAAGGCAAACGGTCAGGCTAGCGGAGAAACAAAAGCGAAATTTAATGAAGTTCAAAAAGATTTAGGTTTCGGATTGTTACTAAAACGCTACACCGATAATGTAGTTGATGCCACAGAAGAGCAAATCAAACAAGCAGCAGCGGATACGATTCCTAAAGTCGCACCGACTTTCTGGTCATTCCGTGCCATGATGGCTGCCGGTGGGGCAATTTTGTTATTAATGCTTCTTGCTTTTGCACAAAACGTGCGTAAAACCGTTGGTCGTAGTCCATTATTGTTAAAAGCCATTCTATGGGGCTTACCATTGCCTTGGATTGGGATTGAGTGTGGTTGGTTCTTGGCTGAATATGGTCGTCAACCATGGGCAATTTATGAAGCATTACCGGTCGGTGTATCTGCATCTAAATTAGCGCCGGGCGATCTTTGGTTCTCCATTGGTTTAATTTGCGCTTTATATACCTTGTTCCTCGTGGTTGAAATGTACTTAATGTATAAATACAGCCGACTTGGTCCAAGCGCATTAAAAACCGGTCGTTATTATTTCGAGCAATCTTCTAAATAAGCAGGAGCTTAACTATGATGGATTATGAATTTCTACGTTTTGCATGGTGGATCTTAGTTTGCGTACTGCTTATCGGATTCGCCGTAACTGATGGTTTTGATATGGGTGTTTTAAACTTATTACCATTTACCGGTAAAAAAGAAGTGGAAAAACGCATTATGATCAATACTATCGCTCCACACTGGGATGGTAACCAAGTTTGGTTGCTTACTGCCGGCGGTGCGATGTTTGCTGCATGGCCAACGGTTTATGCAACATCATTCTCCGGCTTTTTCATCGCGATGATTTTAGTCTTGGCTGCGTTATTCTTCCGCCCGGTGGGGTTTGAGTATCGCGCTAAAATTGATAGCCCAACTTGGCGTAAGGCTTGGGATTGGGGCTTATTTATCGGTGGGTTTGTACCGTCTTTAGTTTTCGGTGTGGCATTTGGTAATCTGTTACAAGGTGTTCCATTTGAGTTTAATGAGTTACAGCAACCGCAATATACCGGTACATTCTTTGAGTTATTAAATCCGTTTGCCTTACTTTGCGGTGTTATCAGTTTTACGATGTTAACAACGCATGGGGCCAACTGGCTACAAATGAAGACAACAGCAGAGTTGCGTGAGCGTGCTCGTACGATTTCTCAAGTAGGCGCATTGGCGACATTAATCATGTTTGTTCTTGCCGGTGTATGGTTATCTTTCAAAGATGGTTTTGTAGTGACCAGTGTTATTGATCATAATGCCCCGTCTAACCCAATTGGTAAAGAAGTGGCGATACAAGCAGGCGCTTGGTTTAACAACTATAAAGAAATGCCAATTTTATGGTTATTCCCTGCGTTAGCGGTAGGTAGTGCTTTGCTTAATATTGTCTTCTCTAAGACAAATCGTTGTGGCTTTGCCTTCTTATTCTCAGCATTAACTATGGCAGGTGTTATTTTAACGGCAACTATTGCGATGTTCCCATTTGTTTTGCCTTCAATTTCCAATCCGGGAATGAGCTTGTTAATGTGGGACGCTACGTCAAGTAAATTAACCTTAAACTTGATGTTCTTCTTAGCATTATTCTTTGTAGTCATTTTGCTTTCTTACACAATTTGGGCTTACTATAAAATGTTTGGTCGAATTGATAGTAGCTTCATCGAAGAAAACAAAAACTCATTATATTAAGGAGATAGTATGTTTTATGTAGTCTGGGTATTGGGTGTTTTGTTAGCAATTATGCTAAGTGTAGTTGTCACTATCAGTATCGAAAAAACGGGTAAATTTGACGAGTAATTGAATGATTAACTCATTGTATCAATTAGCAAATAAGGGTTCGTTACGAACCCTTTCATTTATTTTGGCTTTAACGTTAACGATTTTTTTCTTTTTTAACGTGAATCAGTTTGCAACCCAATTAAGAGCGGTCGAATTTTATTATGTTTTTGCACTAATCTGGGGAACTGTTGTTTTATGGATTCATGGCATCGGCTTTGATATTCGTGCCGTTATTTGGCGGGCTGTTTTCATGCCGTGGGTGGGGTATGTTGCCGGTGTAATTAGTTTACTCAATAATCTATTGACATAAAATCAATAGGTTATTATTTTTTAATAAGTGCTATTTCAGGCTTGCTAATCATTTTGAGGCGCTCTAAAATAGCCAACTTCCTCTATTCTTAATTCCCGAAAGGTAAGGAAGTTAATTTGGGACAGCATATTTTTCATTATTCTGCCCGCGTTTATTATGAAGATACGGATGCAGGCGGAGTAGTTTACCACGCACGCTATTTGCATTTTTTAGAGCGTGCTAGAACGGAATATTTAAGAACATTTAATTTTTCCCAACAGGAATTGTTAAGGGAAGAAAAGGGAGCTTTTGTGGTGAAATCAATGAACATTGATTACCGCATTCCGGCCAAATTGGATGATTTATTACACATTGAAACCATTGTTACGGAAATAAAAGGTGCCTCGATTATTTTCTCCCAAACAATTAATCGGGATGAATTAACGTTATGTCAGGCTACCGTGAAGGTAGCCTATGTTGATCTTGGAAAAATGAAACCTGTTGCAATTCCACAGGTAATCAAGACAACCCTTGTCAGTTAACTATAAATAAGTTGTTTTCGGAGTATGTAATGACTGCAGAATTAAACTTTTTAGATTTGTTTCTAAAAGCCAGTATCGTTGTTCAATTGGTGATTTTGATTTTAATTATTTTTTCAATCACATCTTGGGCAATCATTATCCAACGTAGCCGTGTGTTGACTAAAGCATTAAAAGAATCAATGGCGTTTGAAGATCGCTTTTGGTCCGGTGAGGATTTAAATAAATTGTACGAAGGCTTATCTAACCGCCGTGATGGTTTAAGCGGTAGCGAACAGATTTTCTATGTGGGGTTCAAAGAATTTTCCCGTTTGAAACAAGCCAATCCTGATGCGCCGGAAGCGATTATTAAAGGTAGCACTCGCGCGATGAATCTTTCCATGAACCGTGAAATTGAAGATATTGAAACCCGTGTTCCATTCTTGGCGACCGTAGCTTCTATTAGCCCTTATATCGGCTTATTCGGTACCGTATGGGGGATCATGCATGCATTTATGTCGTTAAGTGGCGCGAAACAAGCCACATTACAAATGGTGGCGCCGGGTATCGCCGAAGCGTTGATTGCAACTGCAATTGGTTTGTTCGCAGCAATTCCTGCTGTAATGGCTTATAACCGTTTAAGTTTGCGGGTGAATAAACTTGAACAAAATTACGGTAATTTTATTGATGAATTTACGACCATCTTGCATCGTCAAGTATTCGGTAAAAATCATCATAACTAAACGCCAAATTTTTTAACCGCACTTTATGTAAAAAGTGTGGTCACAAAATCTAGTAGATTTTAAAGATTGGTGTTGCCAATCAACGAATAGTATTTTAAGAAGTTTTGTAAATTTAGAAGGTGGATATGTCTTATCGTCGCCAGCGTCGTGATATAAAATCTGAAATTAATATTGTTCCATTTTTGGATGTGCTTTTGGTATTGGTTTTAATTTTTATGGCTACTGCGCCTATTATCAGTCAAAGTGTAGAAGTTGAGCTGCCTGATGCAGTGCAAAGTCAAAACGTTTCTACCGAAGACAAAACGCCGGTTATTTTAGAGGTGTCGGGTGTTGGTCAATATGCCATTTCAATTGGTGGCAATCGTACGGAAAATTTAACCGAAGATATGGTTACCCAATTATCAAAACAAGAGTTTGATAAAGATAACAATACAATGTTCTTAGTCGGCGGTGCCAAAGAAGTGCCTTATGAAGAGGTGATTAAAGCGCTTAATTTGCTTCATCTTGCCGGAATTAAGTCAGTTGGGTTAATGACGAATCCAATTTAATAAAATAGGTAACCATTGTGCAGAATAAGCGACAGAAAGGTGATGTTGATGCAGTTGTGATTTCGATCATAATGCACGTGGCTTTGTTTGGATTATTAATCTTGAGTTCGTTCTATCATAATATTGATATTATGGGGGGCGGTGAAGGTGACAACGGCGAAGTGATTGGTGCAGTGATGGTTGATACCGGCTCTGCAGCGCAAGAATGGGGCCGAATTCAACAACAGAAAAAAGGCCAAGCTGAAAAACAGAAAAAACAAGCGCTAGAAGATAAAAAACGGGAAGAACAAAAGCAGGAAGAACAAAAACAACAAGAAGCCCTAAAAGAGCAACAGCGCCAAGAAGAAATTGCCCGACAAAAAGAATTAGAGCAGAAAAAAGAACAGCAAAAAGAGCAGGAAAAGCAAAAGTTGTTAGCTGAGCAGAAAAAACAGCAGGAAGAAAAGTCCCGCTTAGAGGCGCTCGAGAAACAAAAACAGGCAGAGGAAGCGAAGGCCAAACAAGCCGCTGAAGCGGCTAAATTAAAAGCGGAGGCTGAAGCAAAACGTTTAGCCGCAGCGGCTAAACAGGCGGAGGAAGAAGCTAAAGCGAAAGCCGCCGCTATTGAGAAGGCAAAACAAGACGCCAAAGCAAAAGCTGACGCAGAGGCCAAAGCAAAAGCTGACGCAGAGGCCAAAGCAAAAGCTGACGCAGAGGCTAAAGCCAAAGCGGATGCAGAAGCGAAAGCTAAGGCTGATGCAAAAGCAAAAGCGGATGCTAAAGCGAAAGCTGACGCGAAAGCCAAAGCGGATGCAGAAGCGAAGGCTAAAGCTGACGCTCAACGTAAAGCAGATCAAAATGCCTTAGATGATTTCTTTAATGGCGGTGATGTTGGTGGCGGTAGTGCAACGCAAGGTGGCAATGCTAATAAACAAGGAAGCCAAGGCTCCGGTGCTTCAATGGGAGCAGGTGATGGAGGTAAAACAGGATCGGCTTATGCCGGCGTGATTTATTCCTCCGTTAAACCGTATTTCCGTGGAGATACTCGTTTCATCGGTAAAGTTTGCGATATTAGAATGGAACTTGCCAGTGACGGAACCATTTTATCTTATACGAAAAAATCCGGCCCGAATGATTTATGTGCTGCCGCATTGAATGCGATTGAACAAACGAAGAAAATGCGTAGAGCACCAACACCGGAAGAATATGAAATGTTTAAGAGTTTTACTTTAGGTTTTGACCCAAGAAAAGTGCGGTAGTTTTTTGTCGTATTTTTTAAACAATAGGAGAACAAATGAAAGTAGTTATTCAAATTTTTAGCTTATTTATTATGCTATTAGGGCTAACCTCGGTTTCCCGAGCGGAAGTTCGTATTGTGATTGATGAGGTGATGGATTCTGCTCGTCCAATCGCAGTCGTACCGTTTAAGTGGAATGGTCCGGGTAGCGCACCGGCAGATATTGCAAAGATTATTTCTGATGATTTGCGTAATAGTGGAAAATTTAATCCGTTAGAAGTCGGCAAAATGCCTCAACAACCAACCTCAGCCGCGGAAGTGAATCCTCAAGTTTGGTCTGCGCAAGGTATTGAAGCTGTTATTGTGGGGCAAGTAACACCATCAAACGGTGGTTTTGATATCGCCTATCAGCTCGTTGACACGATGGGAAGTGCGGGTTCAATTCTTTCCCAAAACCAATATACCGTAACACAAAAATGGCTTCGCTATGGTGCTCATACCGTAAGTGATGAGGCTTTTGAAAAGCTAACCGGGATCAAGGGGGCGTTTAGAACCCGTATTGCGTACGTTGTACAAAAAAATGGAGGTTCTCAACCTTATGAAGTACGCGTGTCCGATTATGATGGTTTCAACCAATTTATCGTAAACAGAAGCTCTCAACCGTTTATGTCTCCGTCATGGTCTCCGGATGGTAAAAAATTGGCTTATGTTTCTTTTGAAAACAAAAAAGCACAAATTATTTTGCAAGATCTTGGATCTATGGCGCGTAAAGTTGTTGCTTCATTCCCGGGACATAATGGTGCACCGGCATTTTCTCCGGACGGTTCAAGATTAGCATTCGCTTCTTCAAAAGATGGTGTATTGAATATTTATGTAACAAATTTGGGTAGTGGACAGGTTTCTCAGTTAACCAGCGGTGCCGGTAATAATACCGAGCCATCTTGGTCGCCTGATGGCCAATCAATCGTGTTCACATCCGATAGAGGCGGCTCTCCGCAAGTTTATCGTATGAGTGCATCCGGTGGTGGTGCGTCTTTGGTCGGTGGACGCGGTAGTGGTCAAATCAGCTCAGATGGTAGTACCTTAGTAATGATCGATGGAAGTAATAACATTGTGAAAAAAGATTTGGCATCAGGTAGTGCCGAAGTACTAAGCTCAACTTTCTTAGACGAAAGCCCGAGCATTTCACCGAATGGTATTATGATTATTTATAGTTCTACCCAAGGCTTAGGAAAGGTGCTACAATTAGTATCCGCCGATGGACGCTTTAAAGCACGTTTACCTGGAAATGATGGACAAGTGAAATTTCCAGCTTGGTCACCATACTTAACTAAATAAATAAGGAGAAATCAATGAATAAATTGACTAAAGCATTATTAGTTGCCGGTTCAGTAGCTGTATTAGCAGCTTGTGGATCTTCTAACAAAACTGAAAACGGTAATGGTAGCAACCAAACTTTTGGTGGCTATTCCGTTCAAGATTTGCAACAACGTTATAACACCGTATTATTCGGTTTTGATAAATACGATATTCAAGGTGAATATGTTCAAATCTTAGATGCTCACGCTGCATACTTAAACGCAACTCCGGCAACAAGTGTACGTGTTGAAGGTCATACTGATGAACGTGGTACACCGGAATATAACATGGCATTAGGTGAGCGTCGTGCACACGCAGTACAAAACTACCTAACTTCTAAAGGTGTTCAAGCAGGTCAAGTTTCTACCGTTTCTTACGGTGAAGAAAAACCGGCTGAGTTAGGTCATGACGAAGCTGCATACTCTAAAAACCGTCGTGCAGTGTTAGCATACTAATTTATTGTATCGTACAAAAAAACCGGGTAGTATCCCGGTTTTTTGTTTTTATGTATGTAAATGTTATTTTTGAGAAATACTGCCTTAACGGCTTCTTCTCATCGGTCTGCAGAGAAAATCAATACTAAAAATTTGATGAATTTTTTGACCGCACTTTATTGATACAATATCTATAGTTCTTGGTGAGTATTCAGACAAATAAGTAAAAAAATAAAATTTTTTATTGATTATTAAATTAAAATCAGTATTATAGGCGCTCGTTGTTAAATATTACTTGGGTCGTTAGCTCAGTCGGTAGAGCAGCGGACTTTTAATCCGTTGGTCGAAGGTTCGAATCCTTCACGACCCACCAATTTAAAGCTGTATTTCCCAAATGGGTCGTTAGCTTAGTCTGGTAGAGCAGTGGACTCTTAATCCATTGGTCATAGGTTCGAATCCTATACGACCCACCAACTTCTTATCTCTACTGTCTAATTAATCAATTTCAATATCTTTATGTTGTAATTTCGTATTCCTTCTAATTTATTTCTCTTACAAATTTTTATGTTTTGCGATCCGGATCGCGAAAACTCTCCTTGAGCATTTCTTTTCTTTATCCGCCTGATTAAAGTGCGGTCAAAAAAAGGAACGTTTATGCAAAAGGGATTTACCCTGTTAGAAATCTTGATCGCTCTGCTGATAATAAGTGTATTGCTCACATTGTCGCTTCCCGCATGGCAGCAGTATCGTCAGCAAAATATTTTGCAGAAAGAACAACAAAAGCTGTATATCTTTTTGCGTCAAATTCAGGCTCGAGTGGAAAATTCATCTGACATTTGGTTTTTAATTGCCAACCGCCATCAAATGACGCAACGTTGGTGCCTCACTGCGCAAATTAAGAGTGACAAATTATGTGATTGTCTCAACCCGCAACATTGCCCGCAAGAGGTTTCCGCACATTTTTACTACCCTACATTTGAAGACACCATGTTAATCAGCAAGCGTTACTATCCTTTTGAATTTACTCGCTTGAGTGGTATTCGGAACACGGCGTCAACAGCTTGTTTTGTGTTACAAGCGAATCATCAACAAACCCTATTTTCATTTTTTAATGTGGGTAGTTTGAAGTTAAAAGATAACCAATCCTTAAGCGCCTGTGTTAATGATGAAGAATAGAATTAGGTTAAAACAAAAATACCATTCGGGACAAAGTTTGGTGAGCTTAATGCTTTCGGTGTCGCTTTCTTCGTTTTTACTCTTGGTAATTTTGCAGTTTTATAGTCAACATCAGCAACAGAATCAGGAGATTCTTTTACGTTTGCAGTTACAAACGGAGTTACAACGCGTTGTTCAGCTTATGGGAAAAGATTTGGCGCGTACCGGTTTTCGGGCAGTAAGCGATAAGTTAACAAAAGATAACTTGTCCTTATTTGAACAACCAAATCAGCCCTCAGCAATCACTATCGCTCAAATGAATGCAGAGAAAAACAACAGTTGTGTTGTATTTTTTTATGATCTTGATGCTAACGGTTGTGTGGGAGGGCAATATAAAGGCGATACTTGTCTGGCGAATGGGCGAAATGCAACCAAAGAAATTGAACGCGAATTATTCGGTTATCGGCTCAATAAAAAAATGCTGGAAACCCGTTTAACGTATAAAAGTGCGGTGAAACAAAATTGCAGTTTAGAAGATTGCCAACGATATACCCAACAATCTGCCTGTAATCATGGTGGTTGGGTGGATTTGTTAGATAAAAAAGAATATGAAATCTCTCATTTAACCTTTGATTGGCTGGCGGAACAAAAAGGCATTGAAGTGCGTTTAATTGGGAATTTAAAGCAGAATAAAAAAATTTCCTACGAAACCGCCATCGTTGTGCCGTTATTAAACGGGGAAGTGCCATGATAAAGGCTCAACGGGGCATGATGACAATCACCTTGTTGGTGTTGCTCAGTGGTGTTTTGCTTCTTGCCATGCTATTTAACGATGATTTACTTCGTTTGTATTCATCCATTGTCTCTCAGCGACATTTATATGTGGAACAACACCTAACCTTGCAACATCTCAGCTTTACGGAGAAAAATGCGCGTTGCGAACAGCTTTCCACGCAGGAAAGCGGCGATACATTTTTATTGACATTCCGCTTGGATAACAATCGATTCGTTGATGGTGTGAGGCATTATGTGTGGTGCCGCCGGGATAAATTGTTTCAAAAACAGCCGGTGCGAAACAATCATGAAAAATTGTTTGATCAGTTTATTTCCGAAGCGGGGCTTGTACTTTTTCGTCAACAACTGCAGTCGCCACCGTTAATCTTAGCTAAGTCTCCCTCTGTGGCATTGTATTGGTTCGGTGTAGGTGAAACTGAATGGGAGATTGACAAAAACGTGAATGCGGTGATTGTCGCTGAAGGCGATTTACATATTCGCGGTCAAGGCAAAATTAGCGGTTCGATTATTACGAAAGGGCGATTAACTTTAGATGAAAATATCAAGGTGACTTATTCAAAATCCGTTGCAACACAGATTGTGCAACAATACAGCCGTTGGCGTTTAGCGGAGAAGAGTTGGTATGATTTCACGCCTTAATTTTATTCGACAGAAAGGCATGAGCTTGCTGTCGTTGTTGGTGGCATTAAGTTTATTTAGCGGCATTTTTCTCACGTTTAACCAATGGGGTAATGCACAACGTAAAAGTGCGGTGGAAATTTACCAACGTTTTCAAGGGATCCAAATTGCCGAAAATCAACGGCAACGCCAGTTTCTTGGTTTGTCTTGTGAAAGTGAGATTTACCAAAATCATATTCGTTTTCAGGTGGTTTGTCGGCAAAATCAGGTGACGGTGAAATATCCTCGCGGTGAAATTAGTTTATAATAGCGCAACTTATATTTGGCGAATTCCCGGAGGTTGTGTGTTTACCGTTTATCATTCCAATCAGCTTGAGGTGCAAAAAAGCATTCTGGTTGAGTTAATTCAACGTCAACCGCTGAGTAATTCGCTCCAATCGGAAATCGTTTTAGTGCAAAGCCCGGGCATGGCGCAATGGTTACAATTGCAAATAGCCGAGCAAAAAGGCATTGCGGCGAATTTTGCTTTCCCGATGCCCGCCAGTTTTATTTGGCAGCTTTATGCCGACAATTTACCTGATGTCTCTCAAAGCAACCAATTCAACAAAAATGCCATGATGTGGCGCTTAATTCGCTTGATTCCCGCCTATTTACATCAACCTGATTTCCAACCACTACGGCATTATTTGGCGCATTCCGCGCAGTCGGAACAGTTTAAACTCTACCAATTGGCAGGGAAAGTCGCCGATTTATTCGACCAATATTTAGTTTACCGCCCCGATTGGATTAGCGCTTGGGAAGAACATCGGGACGTTGAAATTTGCCAACAAATCGAAAGCCAATTAAGCGTTGATAATGATCGTTTACTGGCGCAGATTCAACAGAACATTGCATGGCAGGGCGTATTGTGGCGCGCTTTGGTGCAAATGGTAAAAACCGATACCGGGTTGGATTTGGTACAACACCGCGCCCATTTACACCGGTTACTGTTAGAAAAACTCCGCGAAAATCGACCGCTCTTTTTACCCGAACGCTTATTCATTTTCGGTATTCCTGCCTTGCCAAAAGTCTATTTGGAAATTTTTCAGGCGATTAGCCAATATTGTGATGTGCATTTGTTCTTCAATAATCCTTGCGAGGAATATTGGGGCTATATTGTGGATCCGACATTTATAGAAAAATTAGCGTTACGTCGGCGCACCGACTATCGCAATCAACAGGAAAAACCGTTACTGTCGGCGGAGCAAGTTGAGCTTGTGCAGCAACAATGGGACGTGACTTACGATCAGGAAAAATTACAGGTAGGGAACCCCTTATTAGCTTCATGGGGAAAATTGGGACGGGATTTTTCTTATTTATTGACACAGTTGGAACCGCAGGAAATTTCAGCTTATGTAGAGATTGCACCGCGTAATTTATTATCGCAATTACAACATCAGATTCTGCATTTAATGCCAAGTGGCACCGAACCGTTAAATTATGTGGAAAATGACCGCTCTTTAACCTTCCATTCTTGCCATAGCGTGATGCGCGAGGTGGAAACCTTACAAGATTATTTATTGCATTTGTTCCAAATGGATCCAAACCTTACGCCGAAAGATATTATCGTGATGGTGGCGGATATTGACAAATATACGCCGTATATTCAGGCGATCTTTGGGCAAAACAGTGCACCGAACAGCGCCATTCCGTTTTCTATTTCCGATAACAAATTATCGGAAAATGATGTGCTGATTGCCGGGTTCTTGGCATTGCTACAGCTAAAAGAAAGCACATTCAGCGCGGAAGATGTATTGGCGTTTTTGGATATTCCGGCAATTCGTGAACGTTTTGCCATTGAATTGCAGGATCTTGCTCAAATTCGTGATTGGGTAAAAAATGCGGGCGTGCGTTTCGGGTTGGAGAAAAATGCCGACGGCGAAACCAATTATAATTCATGGCAGGCGGGCTTAGAGCGAATGTTGCTTGGTTATGCGTTGCGTGAGGAAAACGGCATTTGGCAGGATAGCCTTGGGTTAGATAACAGTTTTGGGTTGAAAGGACAGTTAGTCGGGCGATTGTCGGAATTTATAGAACGCTTGTTTGCGTGGTATCAAACTTTACAGCATTCCTTCAACATCAAGCAGTGGCAACAGTATTTAACGGCATTGGCAGATGATTTTTTTGCGGTCACAATCGAAACCAATGAAACCTTGTTTTATATAAAAGACGTGATTCAACAATTTGCCGAACAGTTGCAGGACGTGCATTTTGAGCAACCTTTAGTCATGGATGTTGTGGCAGATGTGATGAATAGTGCTTTGGAAGAAAACCCAAATCACTATCGCTTTTTGGCGGGCAAAGTGAATTTTTGCACCTTATTACCCATGCGTTCTATTCCGTTCAAAGTGGTGTGTTTGTTAGGGATGAATGATGGTGAGTATCCTCGCCAACAACAAGCCAATAGTTTTGATTTAATGCAATATCATCGCATCAAAGGCGATCGTGCACGCCGTGATGACGATCGTTATTTGTTCCTTGAAGCACTGCTGTCTGCGCAGGAATATTTGTACATCAGTTACATTGGGCGTTCCATTTCTGATAATCAAGAACGTGAGCCCTCCGTATTGGTGAGCCAGTTATTGGATTACATCGTGGAAAATCTGCCGGATGGAGGCAAAGATTGTCGTGCATTACTGGTGCAACAACATGGCATGACGGCATTCAGTCGAAAAAACTTTGAAAAAAACGACCGCACTTTTAGTCAATCTTTTGCGCAACAATGGCTACCGTTGGCCAATTCACAAGCCGATCGAATCTTGCAAGATTTTATTCAACCCATGGATTTCGATGCTTGGGAAGAAGAGCGCGACATTGAATTTTCCCGTTTGGTGGCTTTTGTAAAAAATCCGGTGAAATTTTTCTTTGAGCGTCGTCTTGGCGTGAATTTTTCCGAACAGGAAGAAAGCATTGCCGATAGCGAAAATTTTGCCTTGGATAACGCCTTGGAAAAATACGCTATTCATGCGGAATTGGTGGAGTTTGATGGCGACCAAACAAATGCGTTTTTTGCCCGCCAAAAAGTGAAAGGTGTGCTGCCACGCGGTGAGTTTGCTACCTTGTATGCCAATCAATTATTGGCGGAAACGAACGCGTTTAAAGAGAAAATTATCGATTATGTGTCACAAACTCCGCATAGCCTTTTTGCTCAATTGGCGGTGCCGACCAAAAACGGTGAAATTACCTTGGCAGGTAATGTGGATCGCCTGTATGGCGAACCTTCACAGCGGGTAACTTGGCGTATGGCGACAGTGAAAGACAAAGATCGCATTGAGGCATGGCTGTATCATCTATTGTTATGCGCCACGCAGCCACAGCCGACGGAATCCATTTTTCAAGGCAAGGACAAACGCGAGATTTTTCATGTGGTGCCTCAACCGGAGGCCGTTGCGCAACTGCAAATTTATGTCGAAAGCTATTTAGCCGGATACGCACAATTACAGCTGATTCCGACAACAGGCATTGACGCGTATTTGGAACTGATTTCCAATGAAAGTGCGGTCGATTTTGAACAATGTTTTGCGCGGCTAACCAAAATTGCCGAAGGTGATGATTATTCCTGTGGCGATTTATATTGGCAACGCGTGTTGGTGCAAACGCAGGAATTAGATTTGAATTGGATAAATCAGCAGGTGAAAGCGTGGTTTGCACCGATGTTGCAAGCAATTAAGAGGGAAAGATAGTCTTATAAATAGGCCGCCATGACCACGGCATTCTCCCGTTTGCCATCGGGCGTCGGGTAATAGTTTTTGCGGATGTCCACTTGATTAAAGCCCAGCGAATCATAAAGCGCTAGGGCTTTTTTATTGGATTCGCGCACTTCTAGCCACAATGTCAAAATGCCTTTTTGTCTGAGTTGGGTGATGAGTTCGTTTAAGAGTTGTCGTCCGAGTCCCAAACCTTGTTTTTGCGGATCGATAGCAATATTAAATAGGGTGGCCTCATCTAGTACGGTCTGACAAATAGCAAACCCGTAAATCTTATTTTCTTCGAGGATCTTTAAATTGAGATAACGCTCGCCTTGGTTATTTTTCAACGTGCCTAAACTCCAAGGCACGGCGTGAGCCGCCTGCTCAATGGCATAAAGTTCGTCAAAGTCTTGTTCTTCAATCAGCGAAATGGTTATCACGACAGATCCTTGTTATTCGGCATTGATGGAAGGGGATTGTTGAATGGTTTGCCAAAATTGACGTTTTGCCTGCGGATTTTGTTTAAATTCCTCAAGATCATCAGACTGCCAGACATTTAACGGTTGTTGGAGAGGTAAAGTGCGGTCGTTTTTCGATGTGTTTTTAGAAAGCAACCAATAACTGACTTCGTGGTTGACTTGCAAATAAGTAAGCTGCTCAAACGTGATGTTTAATACTTGCTCGCTATTAAGCGTCAAGCTGCGTAACACATCCTGCACAACAGCCTGTTGCAACAGATTTTGCTGACTGACGATAATCAAACGAATATGCTCCGGCACGGCAATATTGATAGCGCCCAGCAACACATCAGGACGATGGAGCTGCCATTGGCTGATGCCCATTTGTTGCAGTAATACATCTCGACGGGAGTATGGTTGGCGCGTTTCTTGCATATCTAAAATCAATTCAATCCAGTATAATGGGCGCCCATTTTAACCAATAAGGCAGAGGATTAATAGCGTGATTTGTGCAGAAAGCGAAGTGTTGGAACGGCATTTAGATTTTTTAACTGGGAAGTCGCTGTTGCTTACGGGAGCCGTGAACGATGATTTTCTTTCCGATTTACGACGCCAAGGTTTTAACGCCCGTGCTTGGAGTTGGTATTTTGATTACGCCAACCGAGAAAATCAAAAGCAACAAAGTGCGGTGGATTTTTCCCTCGAATTTCAACGCCAAGCCGATTTGATCCTGTTTTATTGGACGAAGAACAAGCAGGAATGCCATTTCCAATTAATGCAAATTCTCGCCAAAAGCCCGGTGGGGCAAGAAATACTCATTGTCGGCGAAAATCGTAGCGGCGTACGTTCTGTCGAAAATATGCTTGCGGACTTCGGCGATATTCACAAAATCGACTCTGCCCGCCGTTGTAGTCTTTATCATTTTCAGCTAGAAAATCCACCGCACTTTGAGCTGAATTCCTTCTGGAAATCCTACCAATCACCACAACTTGCCGATTTAACCGTGTATGCGTTACCGGGCGTATTCAGCGCCGCCGAACTGGATGGCGGCACCGCATTATTGTTGTCAACGTTAAAAAATGTGTCGGGCGATGTACTGGATATCGGTTGTGGCGCAGGCGTGATTGGCAGTTACATTCAAAAACATCATCCGAAAACCAAGCTTGTAATGACGGATATTCACGCCATGGCGCTTGAATCGGCACAGCGAACGTTGCGAGAAAATCAGTTGCAAGGCACGGTGCTGGCAAGCGATGTGTTTTCTCATGTGGAAGGTAAATTTGACCTGATCATTTCCAACCCGCCGTTTCATGACGGCATTGATACCGCCTATACCGCCGTTAATGAGTTGATTAAACAAGCAAAATGGCATCTTAAGTCCGGTGGTGAATTGCGCATTGTGGCGAATGCCTTTTTGCCTTATGCAGATTGGTTGGATCAACATTTCGGCGGCCATGAGGTATTGGCGAAAAATAATAAGTTTAAGGTGTATTCAGTGCGCGGATGAGTGAATGACGCAGTAAATTCTACTGGCTTAGCAAAAACCTTTTAGCTAGAATTCTACCTATTATTTACTACTTCGGGAGAAGACTATGAACTTTCCTAAAATTGCGCAGCAAGTCATTGAGAAACTTGGTGGAAAAGAGAATATTGCAACCGCCGCACATTGCGCTACACGTTTGCGTATTGTATTGCACGACGAAAGCAAAGTGGACAAGGAAGGTGTTGATAACATTGAAGGTGTTAAAGGTCAGTTTGCCGTGGCAGGACAATATCAAATTATTTTTGGTTCCGGCACAGTGAATAAAGTCCACGCCGAATTAACTAAATTACTCGGTATCGGCGATGTGAGCAAAGCGGAAGTGGCAGAAGCCGCGAGCGGTAACCAAGGTTTATTGCAACGTTTGGTGAAAGGTTTAGCGGATATCTTCGTACCGATCATTCCGGCCATTGTGGCAGGCGGTTTGTTGATGGGTATTTACAGCATGCTCACCGCCAAAGGGTTCTTTGTGGATGAACTCAGCGTCATTGACATGCATCCTGAACTCAAAGATTTAGTGGATTTCATTAATACCATTGCGAACGCACCGTTTGTGTTCTTGCCGGTATTGCTTGGTTTCTCTGCCACCCGTAAGTTTGGTGGTAACCCATTCCTTGGGGCCGCATTAGGGATGTTATTGGTTCACCCGGCACTGGCTGACGGTTGGAACTATGCTTTAACTTTGGCAGAAGGCAAAATCCAATATTGGAATGTGTTTGGTTTGGAAATTGAACGTGTAGGCTATCAAGGCACTGTGATCCCAACCTTAATTTCCGCTTGGGTGTTGGCAACGTTAGAAAAAACGTTTCGTAAATTTGTGCCGTCTTATTTAGATAATTTGGTCACACCGTTATTTTCTTTGTTTATCGCCGGCTTCTTGGCGTTTACCATCATCGGCCCAATCGGACGTGAAGCAGGTTCATTAATCGCGGCAGGGTTAACCTGGTTATATGACACATTAGGTTTCATCGGCGGTGCGATTTTCGGTACCTTCTACGCACCAATCGTGATTACCGGTATGCACCAAACCTTCATTGCGGTGGAAACCCAATTATTGGCGGAAATGGCACGCACCGGCGGTACCTTTATTTTCCCAATTGCGGCAATGTCTAACATTGCGCAGGGCGCCGCCTGTTTGGGCGTGGCATTTGCCTTAAAAGATCCGAAAGTACGCGGCTTGGCCATTCCTTCCGGCATTTCTGCGTTGCTTGGTATTACTGAGCCGGCCATGTTCGGGGTGAACTTGCGTTATCGCCAAGCCTTTATCGCAGCCATGGTTGGCTCCGGTCTGGCGAGTGCGTTCATTGCCTTCTTTAACGTAAAAGCCATCGCCCTTGGTGCGGCAGGTTTCTTAGGTATTCCATCTATTAAACCGGACAGCCTTGCCATGTACAGCATCGGTATGGCCATTTCCTTTATTGTGGCGTTCAGCCTTTCCACGGTTTTAGTGAAACGCGCACAGGCTAAGGCCTAAGTTTATTTCATTTGAAAAAAAAGCACGAATCGGCGAAAGTCGGTTCGTGTTTTTTTATTTTCCTTTTTTTTAAAATGTGCTACATTTTTCCGTCCATAACACATTAAAAAATAAGGATTAAATATGCCATTGTTATTGGGTTTAAGTTTCCTAATTGCTATCTATTTCGCTATTCATGCGGTCAGAACAGGGCAGGACCGTTATTGGCTATTCATTATGTTTAGTTTTCCTTTCCTTGGAAGTGCGGTCTATTTTTTTGCGATTTTTCTTCCTTCTTTCCGTAGCGGTTATTCCGGTCAAATGCTTGAAAGCAAATTGCGCAAAGCCTTGGATCCGAAACGTGAGTTACGTGAAGCCGAACAAAATTTTGAGCAGTCGGAAACCGTGGCAAATCGTTTAGCCTTTGCCAAGGCCTTGCTTGATAATAACCGCGTGTCAGAGGCCTTATCTCATTATCAAGCGGTATTGGCATTAGATTTATATAAAACCAGTCCTGATATTTTATTGGCATACGCTTATGCCTTGTATTTGGCAGATGACGCGGCCTCGGCTAAGCAACAACTGGATTATTTACGTGCGGAAAATCCGGATTATCAATCTAATGAAGGGCATTTGTTGTATGCCAAAATTTTAACTAAATTAGATGATCGAACAGGCGCCATGCGGGAGTTTAATGCGTTGGTGGAGTATTATCCGACTCTTGAAGCGCATATCAGCTACATTGAAATTTTATTGCAGTGGAATGAGACACAGAAAGCGAAACAATTACTGGATTTGGCAGAGTTACACATTAAACGCCAACCACCTCATGTTAAACGCTTGAATGCAGAGTGGATCAAACAAGCAAAACAGTTACGCAAACAGTTACTGCATAATAATAAGTAAAAGTGCGGTGTGATTTTTAATTGTTTTTAAGGGTGCTTCGGCACCCTTCATTATTGAACCCTAAGTAATTGTATTTCAATCAATGCTACATAAACGCAAACGTTTGCGTTATAATACGCCACCTCAAATTTACTTCATAAATCAAAGGAAATTATTCATGCAATCAACTCGCCCCATTCGCCAAGCATTGCTTAGCGTGTCCGATAAATCCGGTATTGTAGAATTCGCCCAAGGCCTTGTAAAACGTGGTGTTAAACTGCTTTCTACCGGCGGTACGGCAAAACTTTTAGAACAAAACGGCTTGCCGGTAACCGAAGTGTCCGATTACACCGGTTTTCCGGAAATGATGGACGGTCGCGTGAAAACCTTACACCCGAAAGTGCACGGCGGGATTTTAGGTCGTCGTGGCACGGATGATGCGATCATGCAGCAACACGGCATTGAAGGCATTGATATGGTGGTGGTGAATTTATATCCTTTCGCCGCAACCGTGGCTAAGCCAAACTGCACGTTAGAAGATGCCGTGGAAAATATTGATATCGGCGGCCCAACCATGGTGCGCTCTGCCGCGAAAAACCATAAAGATGTGGCGATTGTCGTGAACAATCAGGATTTTGATGCCATTCTTGCCGAAATGGATCAACACCACAACAGCCTAACGCTTGAAACCCGTTTTGATCTTGCCATCAAAGCATTTGAACACACCGCGCAATACGATTCCATGATCGCCAACTATTTCGGTCAGTTGGTGAAACCTTATCATGTTGCTGCTGAAGAAGATGCGGAGGCGAAGTGCGGTCAATTCCCGCGGACTTTAAATTTGAACTTCGTGCGTAAACAAACTATGCGTTACGGCGAAAATGCCCACCAAAATGCCGCGTTTTATGTGGATCTCAATGTAAAAGAAGCGAGTGTGGCAACGGCAAACCAACTGCAAGGTAAGGCTTTGTCTTATAACAATATTGCGGATACCGACGCAGCCCTTGAATGTGTAAAAGAATTTGATGAACCGGCCTGCGTGATTGTTAAACACGCCAATCCGTGTGGTGTGGCTTTAGGCAAAGACATTTTAGAGGCCTACAACCGTGCCTATCAAACAGACCCAACCTCAGCCTTTGGCGGCATCATTGCTTTTAACCGTGAATTAGACGAAAAAACGGCAAATGAAATTGTAGAACGTCAATTTGTGGAAGTGATTATCGCACCGAAAGTGTCTGCGGAAGCTGTTGAAGTGGTGAAACGTAAGAAAAATGTCCGTTTGCTTGAATGTGGAGAATGGCAAGCACGTACCCAACGTTTAGATTTCAAACGCGTGAATGGTGGATTGTTAGTACAAGATGCGGATTTAGGCATGGTGGGCTTAGATGATTTAAAAGTGGTCAGCAAACGTCAACCGACCGAACAAGAATTGAAAGATTTATTATTCTGCTGGAAAGTGGCGAAATTCGTGAAATCGAATGCTATTGTTTATGCCAAAGATAACCAAACCATTGGCATTGGCGCAGGCCAAATGAGCCGTGTGTATTCGGCTAAAATTGCAGGCATTAAGGCGCAAGATGAAGGCTTGGAAGTGGCCGGTTGTGTGATGGCATCCGATGCGTTCTTCCCATTCCGTGATGGCATTGATGCGGCGGCGAAAGTAGGCATTCAATGTGTGATTCATCCAGGCGGCTCAATGCGCGATCAGGAAGTGATTGATGCGGCAGATGAGCATAATATGGTGATGGTATTGACCGGAATGCGGCATTTCCGTCATTAATTTATGTCATAACTTCGCTCAATGAACGACTTACTTTTTTACTTATCCCCCCTCTTTCGTAAAGAGGGGGCTAGGGGGAGATTTAAACGATACTAAATGTACTATGAGGTTGAAATAACTTCTGCCAAATCTCCCCTACCCCTCTTTGCTAAAGAGGGGATTAAATTCAAAAAGACACAAGGACTACAACATGAACATCCTCATCATCGGAAACGGCGGTCGTGAACACGCTCTAGCTTGGAAAGCTGCACAATCTCCATTAGCGAATAAAATTTTCGTTGCACCGGGCAATGCCGGGACGGCGTTAGAACAAAAGGTTGAAAACGTGAATATTGCCGCAACGGATGTTCCTGCGTTGGTTAAATTTGCCCAAGATAACCACATTGGTTTAACGATCGTGGGGCCTGAAGCGCCACTTGTGATTGGCGTGGTGGATGCGTTTCGTGTAGCCGGTTTAAACATCTTCGGACCAACGCAAGCGGCGGCGCAATTAGAAGGTTCCAAAGCCTTTACCAAAGATTTCTTAGCCCGTCATAAAATCCCAACAGCGGAATATCAAAACTTCACCGAAGTTGAACCGGCATTGGCTTATTTGCGTGAAAAAGGCGCACCAATTGTCGTTAAAGCGGATGGCTTGGCGGCAGGCAAAGGCGTGATTGTGGCGATGACGTTGAAAGAAGCGGAAGACGCGGTGCGCGATATGCTTTCCGGCAATGCCTTTGGTGAAGCTGGCAGTCGAGTGGTCATTGAAGAATTTTTAGATGGCGAAGAGGCGAGCTTTATCGTCATGGTAGACGGCAAAAATGTCGAGCCTATGGCGACCAGTCAAGACCACAAACGTGTGGGTGAAAAAGACACTGGCTTGAATACTGGCGGTATGGGGGCCTATTCTCCTGCGCCTGTGGTGACACCTGAAATTCATGAGCGCGTGATGCGTGAAGTGATCTATCCAACGGTCAACGGCATGGCGGCAGAAGGCAATGTTTACACCGGTTTCTTGTATGCCGGTTTGATGATCATGCCGAATGGTCAGCCGAAAGTAATCGAATTTAACTGCCGTTTCGGTGATCCGGAAACCCAACCGATCATGTTGCGTTTAGAATCGGATTTAGTGGAACTTTGCCTTAAAGCCTGTGATGGCAAATTGGACGAAGTGAAATCTCAATGGAACCCGAAGGCTTCTTTGGGTATCGTATTGGCAGCAGAAGGCTATCCGGGGGATTATCGTAAAGGTGATGAAATCTCCGGTTTGCCACAAAGTGCGGTCGAAAATGAAAAAGTTTTCTTGGCGGGCGTAGAATCGAAAGCGGGCAAGTTAGTCACCAACGGTGGCCGCGTGCTTTGTGTGACCGCATTAGGTGAAAGCGTATTTGAGGCACAACAAAAAGCCCTGAAACTTGCAGAACAAATCCAATGGAACGGCCGTTTTTATCGTCGTGATATCGGCTATCGCGCCGTGGCTCGTGAACAATAATTAATGTTAAGGATTATATGGATTATAAAAATAAGGAATTATGTCGCATTCGCACAATTAGTTTTTTTCTGACATTGCATAAAGATAAAACTCAATGGGAAGCCGCTCTTCATGCTGTAAAACGTGATGTCGATTTATTATTGCCGGCTGTGCAGAAAGCCGGTTATACCTTGCAATCAATTCGAGTGATTACTAATCCTTTTGGTGAATATTTAGATTTAACCAATTTGCAGACAGCAAAAGCAGATTTGCAATATTTAACGGAGTTATTGAATAAATTTAATGAAAGTGGGATTCGTATTCGATTTGCAATTGGTGCGGCCAGAAATACAGAGGAAATTGCTTTATTGCCTGAGTTAATCGCTGCTTATGGCGATTTGTGTAATGCCTGTGTTAATGTGCCATTAGATGAAAATGGCGTGTTAGATAATGAACTTATTGAGCAATCTGTTTATGCCGTACAACAAATTGCGAACATCACACCTCGTGGCGAAGGTAATTTTAACTTTACTGTGAATTTTAACTGCAAGCCATTTATTCCTTATTTCCCGGCAGGTTACCATCTAAGTCATTTGCCGAACAGTTTTGTCATTGGTTTAGAAACACCGGATTTATTAGTCGAAGTATTAAAATCTGTACCAAAATCGCCTCATAATCAATTTTATGCTGATTGCTATCGAGCTATGTTGCAGGCTCTGCAATATCATGTAGATCAAGTATTAGACATGTTAAGTGCGGTCAAATTATCGGGTGAATTTGAATTTGCAGGCATTGATAGTTCGGCGGCTCCATCAAAAAATTGTTCATCTATGACAAAAGTTTATGAATTAATGGGATTGCCCTATTTTGGTGCGGCTGGTTCAGTAGAGGTTTCTGCTTTACTGACAAAAGTGTTTAAATCAATCCAAGGTGTGCCATTGGTTGGTTTTTCTGGGTTAATGTTGGCGGTGACAGAAGATTTAGGTTTAGCCGAAGGGACACAAAAACAATATTTTGATATTCGTGCTTTACTGATGTATAGCGCCGTATGTGGTATCGGTTTAGACACGGTTCCCGTGGCCGGAAATGTTAAGGCAGAAAGCCTCGCAGCTATTATGCGCGACACTGGGACGATGGCATTTCGCTTAAATAAACCACTAACTGTGCGTTTATTCCCAACTCCGAACAAAAATGTTGGCGAAATGTCGGAGTTTGAGAGTGATGATTTGTGTAATTGCCGTGTTTTGGAGATTCCTTTTTAGGAATAAAAAATAGTTAAAAAAATGACTGCACTTTGAACTTAAACGTCCGGTTTATCATTGTGAGAAAAAGGAGCGTGTTATGAAAAAATGTTTGTTGAGTAGTATGGCTATCTTATTATTGGCAGGTTGCGCTAGTGCTTCCGGCGACACACAAGGTTCAGCATTAGCAGGCGAGTGGATTTGTCATTCTATACCGACGAAAGATAGATTAACCTACGATCGCTTGGATCACTTTATCTTAAAATCCAATGGCTCCGGTTCGTTGTGGGGAATTTCCAGTATTGCGATGGATAAGGAGACAACAATTCGTTATTTGACAAAAGGCAATGTGAAATGGCAGAACAAAAATGATGTCTTAAGTTTTGATTTCACCGATCGTTCTATGGTGCCTGCTCACAGTAAAAATGCTGCTAAAGCCATCAAACAGAATAAAACTCTGCAACAGCAAGAAAAAGAACAATTGGATGATTTTTATTGCAAGTGTAACGATCACGTTGAAATGCCAATTGAGCTTAAACAGGATGGCAATAAGCTGATTTTAGGCAAAGACTATGCGACTTGCCGACAAGTGACGGAGAATGATAAAGACATTAAATTACTAAATCAGTGGTTTAATACGAAGAAATAGCCAGTTGTTATTCTAGGGTTTATAAAAACGCATGTGATTTTGACCGCACTTTGAACGGTATCGTGTGATTGTGGTATCTACTTTCAGTCTTAATAAATGAGTCAACCATTTTAGAAATAGAAAAAATTCTTTTTACCCCATTAACTTTAGCATTTGATGCTGTTTTTTATTCATTAGGGGGCATTACAACTTTAATGGATAAAAGTACTGAAAAATAGTTTAGTAACATGTTTAAGCTGTTTGCAGTAGAATAACAATGCGTAGGTTCTGTATTTGTTTTATAACGTTTTAAATGACTTTGGCACAAATAGTCAGTACCCTTATGATTTAACTTTTTGTAAGTACAGAGGATTTTTACATGAAAAAATTAGTTTTACTCGGATTAACCGCATCACTATTAGGTGGTTGTACCTTGGTGAATATCGAGGATGACGGCAAAATCACCCATCGTAAATTAACCGGCGAATGGCAATGTACCGCCAGCTATCCGGAACATAACACCAAGACAGTGAGCCGTTTGAAACTTATTAGTGACGGTTCGTTGGTAAATAATAGTTCGATTATTGAACCTATTGATAAGCCGTTTTTTGTGTATGATTTAAGCAGCACGGGAACCTGGAAATTCGATGAGCAGACTCACAAATTAACTTATACCCTCACCACCAATTCGGTGCAACGCAACCACACCGAAGACGCCTTGGACGCAATGGAAAAGGATTCGAGATATAAACCTTACGAAGAAAATCTGTTTAAGAAATACAGCAAACGCATTAATAAACAAAACACCATTAATTTTACGATTACGTCATTAACACGTGATCCGAAAAATGGACAATATACACTTGTTTTAGAACAAAAAACTGCACAGAAGAGCTACACCAGTTCTTGCGTGCGTTAATAACAATGAGTCCGGTGAAAATTTTTCATCATCATGGTGAAAAAAACACATCCGGTTTTATTAAGAATTATCCGCGAAATTGAGTACAATAACGCGTATTCCAATTAACTACCAAGAAGGAAAACACAATGTTTAAAAAGAGCATGAATATTGCCGATTACGATCCGGTTTTATGGCAAGCCATTCAAGATGAAAATCGTCGTCAAGAAGAGCATATTGAACTTATCGCTTCCGAAAACTATGCCAGCCCGCGCGTCATGGAAGCACAAGGTTCACAATTTACCAATAAATATGCGGAAGGCTATCCGGGCAAGCGTTACTATGGTGGTTGTGAGTATGCCGACATTGTGGAACAGCTTGCTATTGATCGTGCAAAAGAATTATTTGATGCAGATTATGTGAACGTACAACCGCATTCCGGTTCACAAGCTAATGCGGCGGTATATGGCGCGTTAATTAATGCAGGTGATACTATTTTAGGGATGGATTTAGCCCATGGTGGTCACTTAACCCACGGGGCGAAAGTAAGTTTCTCCGGTAAAATCTACAATTCTGTGCTTTATGGTATTACTGCTGATGGTTTAATTGACTATGAAGACGTACGCCAAAAAGCCTTAGAGAGCAAGCCGAAAATGATCGTGGCCGGCTTCTCTGCGTATTCTCAAGTGGTAGATTGGAAGAAAATGCGTGAAATCGCCGATGAAGTGGGCGCGTATTTGTTCGTGGATATGGCGCACGTTGCAGGCTTAATTGCGGCAGGTTTATATCCAAATCCATTACCATACGCCCATGTTGTCACTACAACGACTCATAAAACCTTGGGTGGTCCGCGTGGTGGTTTAATTCTTTCTTCTTGTGGTGATGAAGAAATCTACAAAAAGTTGCAATCTTCCGTATTCCCGGCAAACCAAGGTGGCCCATTAGTCCACATTATTGCGGCAAAAGCGGTTTGTTTCAAAGAAGCATTAGAGCCGGCGTATAAAGAGTATCAAGCGAAGGTAATCCAAAATGCCAAAGCCATGGTGGAGGTGTTTAAACAACGCGGTTATGACGTTGTGTCTAACGGTACTGAAAACCACTTGTTCTTGGTAAGCTTTATCAAACAAGGTTTAACCGGTAAAGCGGCAGATGCGGCGCTTGGCAAAGCTAATATCACTGTGAATAAAAACTCCGTGCCAAATGATCCGCAAAAACCGTTTGTTACTTCCGGTATTCGTGTCGGCACCCCGGCCGTGACCCGTCGCGGTTTTAACGAAGCCGATGTGAAAGAGCTTGCAGGTTGGATGTGCGATATATTAGACGCGCTTGGCAAAGAAAACGAAGAACAAGTGATTGCCGCTACCAAAGAAAAAGTGTTGGCAATTTGTAAGCGTCTTCCGGTTTACGCCTAAGTTCAATTAAACGAATAAACAAAAGCGGCAATGAAAATTGTCGCTTTTTCTTTATGGGTATTTTATTGATTTTTCACTATTTAATTTCTCTTGGTTAGTTGAGATGTTAAGTGGATTGGGATATTATGCTGCGCAATTTTTCATTAATTTTTATTCCTAAAGTGCGGTGGCTTTTAATCGTATTTTTCTTTATAGAGGACAAATTATGTTATCAAATCTTGCTTTTATTATTGCGGCAACTGTGTTGGGGTTACCACCGAATTTAGCCGATTATCCGAAAGGTCTTGAAACCGCGCAACAGATGGTGAAACAAGGGGAAAATGCCGATAAAGGAGTCGCTTTGTTTGAAGAAGCTTTTGATTATCGCTATGGCATGAAACAGCCTAGAAATCTGGAAAAAGCCAAAGAGCTATTTATTGCCGCTTCCGAGGCAGGGAACGCTGATGCGAAATTATTTCTTGCCGATTTTGCTATTAACAATGGTGATAACGCATTAGCCATTGAGCTTGCCAATGAAGCCATTGCGTTAGGCAATGAAAAAGCAAAATTAATTTTTATTGAAGCAGAAGAGGAAGAAAGTGAACAGGCTAAAAAATACGCCAGAGAAGGCTTTAATGCGATGAAAGCTGCCGTAGAGAATGGCAACACGCATTATATTAACTGGTTGGGTTATCTTTATGATGAAGGAATCGGAACGCCACAGAATTTTGGCGAGGCATTGAAATATTTCAAACTGGGCGCGGAATCGGGCAATGTGGTTTCTATGAAAAACCTTGCCTTAATGTATCGAAATCAAGAACACACCAAACAAGCGATGACCTTATTTCAACAAGCTGCAGAAAAAAATGAAGAAGAAGCGCAATTTTATCTCGCTCAGATGTTTTATGATGAAGGCAACACAGAAAAAGCCCTTTATTGGTTTGAGCGTTCTGCCGCGAATAATGACATTGATGCCATTGAATTTTTAGGTGATTTCTATAGTGAAAGCGATCTACGCAAAGCGGAAATTTATTATCAAAAAGGTGTAGAGTTAAATAGCGCTTATGCCATGCTTCAGTTAGCTGATTTTTATGCATTCGGTATAGGTGACATTAAGAAAGATGAGGTTAAAGCTGTGGAATTATTACAGAAAGCGGCTTATTTGAACTCATCTGCGGCAATGATGCGTTTGGCGTCATCTTATGAAGAAGGCAAAGGTGTACAGAAGGATTTTGATCAAGCGGCCTATTGGTACACATTGGCATATAACACGGAAAAAGATCAAAACGATGAAGATCCGGCGGAACTTTATTTAATTCTTGCCATGATGTATGAGGAAAAAGCACAAGATCTCAGCAAAGCATTAGATAATTACAAAATGGTTAATTTATTACGGGATAAAAAAGATAAAATTATTCTGAAAAAAATTAAGGAGTTAGAGAAAAAATTAAAAAATAAATAGTCCATTATCGGCATATTTGCATGATGGCATTTATTACTATCGTGGTGCGGTCAATCTGTTTCCGTTGATTTAATAGCATCCAATTTAAATAAAGCGATAATGAAAATTGTCGCTTTAATATTTAGCTCGAATCCTTGAGGTAAATATGCAACACGAAATTTTTGAAGAAAAAGAACTCGCATTAAAAGAAAACAATTTGCGTGGCGCTGTAAAATCTTGCTTTCATCAGGATTGGTTGGTTCGTGAGAAAAAAGGTGAGCTCATTTATCGTGATTGTCTTGACCGCCATTTATCGCTATTTAATCCGCAAGGTTATTTGGCCGCGAAAACGTATTACTCCATCGGCAAAAAAAGTGTGCAAAAGCCGTTAAATGAAAGAATTACGTTTAAGGTGAGTTGCGAATATTTAGACGGCACCCATATCACGCGAAAAACCACCACCAATAAAAACGGCAATAAAGTCATTTACTTAAATGAATATGAATACGATGACGAAAAGAGAGTGATTCGGGAATATCACTTTATGGGCGAACATGATGGCTATTCGCAACGGGAATTTGAATATCGTTATGAGTATTTGGTAACAGGATGCAAGCGGACCATAATACGCCAGGGTGGCACGATTGAAACGGAGACCTCTTTATTGGATCACAAAGGTCGGGAAATTGCAAAATCTACGTTGGCGGAAAACGGAGAGCAAGTTTGGGAAAAATCGGAATGGGATTATGACGATGTAGCGTTAACTGAAACGCTTTATTGGTCTGAAGGCAATTTCCTTCGCAAAACTTATGATGAACAAGGGCGCTTGGTGGAAACATTAAGTATGCGCGAAGGGAAGCTGTATGAAAGACAGTGTTATGAATACAATACCGAAAGCTTGTTGGTGAAAGATATTTATGAAAATGAAGATGGCTTTTGCGCTTCCGGTGAGTATTTTTATGACGAATACCAAAATTTAATTCGAGTGAAACACACAAAGCAAAGAGCCGAATTTACAGAACAAGATGAAAGAACTATGGTGTATGAATATGATAAGCGTGGTAACTGGCTTACTAAGAAATTCTATGAAAATAAAAAACTCCAAGAAATGATCAAAAGAGAGATTGAGTATTTTGAGTAAATACACGCCAAATAATTCTTTTCCATAATATAAAAGTGCGGTGGTTTTTCCGAGCGTTTTTCATATCACCATAAAAAAACAAAAGACCTGAAGATTCAGGTCTTTTTTTATACTCAAAACGTGTATTAAGCAATTTCCGCCAGTTTTACCGGGCGTCCTTCATCTAAAGAACGTTTGGCGGCAAGTGCGATAATCACAGGTTGTAACCCGTCATTGCCGTTCACTAAAGTTGGTTTGTCGTTCACTACGGAATCCACAAAACACGCCATTTCATCGGCGAAAGATTGCATATAGCGTTCTAAGAAGAAGTATTTCGGTTTTTCGGCGATAACACCGGCTTCACAGGAATATACGGCGGTAGAATCGGTATCATTACGGGTTTGTACCGCGCCTTTGGAGCCGAACACTTCTGCCCGTTGGTCGTAGCCGTAAACCGCTTTTCGGCTGTTATCGATCACACCGATAGCACCGTTAGCGAGTTTTAACGTGATGACGGCAGTGTCAATGTCGCCGGCTTTGCCGATTTCCGGATTCACCAACACGCCGCCTGCCGCATACACTTCCACCACTTCGCTACCGGATAAATAACGGATCATATCGAAATCGTGGATAGTCATGTCGAAGAACATCCCGCCGGAGACTTTTACGTATTCAATCGGCGGTGCATCCGGGTCGCGGGAGGTGACGCGAATTAAGTGCGGTTCGCCGATGTCGCCGTTTTCTACACGGGTCTTGATGGCTTTAAAGTTATGGTCAAAGCGACGGTTAAAACCTACTTGGAATTTCACGCCGGATTTTTCTACTTCAGCCAAGACTTCTTTAATGCGATTCACATCGGCATCTACCGGTTTTTCGCAGAAAATGTGTTTGCCGGTACGGGCGGCTTCAATAGAAATCGGTGCGTGGGTATTGGTGGAGGAACACACTAACACGGCGTCAATTTCAGGATCCTGCAGAATTTGTTTGTAATCCTCATAAACGTGCGGAATGCCCATATCTTTCGCCCATTGCTTGAGCTCATCAGTGACGCGAACATCGGAAATCGCTTTGATTTCAGCCCCTTTGACATATTTTGTGATGCTTTCAGAATGCACGCGACCGATACGACCGGCGCCGATAATGCCTACTTTAATCATGATTAAATCCCCGCTGTTTCTTTAATGTACTTACGGCCTTTAACGGCATATTCAAACGGATTGGCGATGGCCGGATCTTGTTCCGCCTCAACCACCATCCAGCCTTTGTAATTGTGTTTTTCGAGAATGTCGAAAATCGGTCTGAAGTCGATAACGCCGTCTCCCGGCACGGTAAATGTACCTTTGCGTACGCCTTCCAAGAAACTTAAATCATTGGCTTTGACTTCCGCCACGACATCGTCACGCACATCTTTCAAATGAACGTGGCAAATACGGTCGATGTATTTTTCCAACACGTCCAACATGGCTTGTTGTGATCCTTCGGAATAATAGAGGTGACCTGAATCGAATAACAAATACACGTCATCGTTAACGACTGTCATATATTTATCAATTTCTTCCGGCGTTTGAATGCCGGTGCCCATGTGGTGATGCAGACACACTTTCATGCCTTTTTCGGCAGCAAGTTTAGCCAGTTCGTTATAGCCTTCCGCTAATTTTTGCCATTCATCTTCGGTGAAGATGGTTTTCTCTTTGAAAACGGCTTTTGTTGTGCCTTGGATACTACGGCTTTGCTCAGAACAGCCGATGACTTTGGCGCCCATAGCATGAAGGAAATCACGATGTTTAATAAACTCTTGAATGGTTTCTTCTTTTTTGCCGTCCACGAAAAACGTACTGAACCAGGCATTACAAATTTGAATTCCGCGAACACTTAGCTTGTGTTTTAGCACTTCCACATCGCGCGGATATTTATTTCCAACTTCACATCCGGTAAAACCTGCCAGCGCCATTTCACTGACACATTGTTCAAAGGTATTCTCTTTACCAAGATCAGGCATATCATCGTTTGTCCAACCGATTGGCGCGATACCTAATTTCACGTTTTCAGCTTTCATAGTTTTTTCCTTCTCAACAGAATGGTTAAATTGGAGATAATCAATTGAATCACGAATTAATAACGACGTGCTTCGTTAATATGTTTCACACTGCGTTCATGCGCTTTGCGGATTTTTTCTTTTTCCGAAACTTCTGCCACGCCAACGTGCCACCAGCTGCCATAGCCGTGAATCATCGTTTTTGGCAATACTTTAATATCAATTAAAGTAGACACATTTTGCTTTTTGGCATCGGCTAAGGCCACGTGCAATTCTTCTTCTGTCGTGACTTTATAGGTTTTGCATCCATAGGCCGCCGCATTCATCGCGAAATCAACGGGCACAAATCCGCCATCCAATTTGTCGGTTTGCGGATTTCTGAAACGGAATTCAGTGGCGAAACTGTCCATACCGTTGCCGATTTGCAGGTTGTTAATGCAACCGTTGGTCATGTTGTCTAGTAAAATCACGTTAATCTTTTTATGTTCCTGCACTGATGTGATGAGCTCGGAATGGAGCATCATGTAAGAACCATCGCCTAGTAAGGCGTAAACCTCTTTTTCCGGTTGGGCCAATTTTGCTCCTAACGCGGCGTTGACTTCATAGCCCATGCAGGAATAGCCATACTCGAGATGATAGGTATTTTCGCCCTTGGATTGCCAAGCACGTTGTAAGTCGCCCGGCAGGCTACCAGCAGCGCCCACAATAATGTCATTGGCACCCAGGGTTTCATTGAGAATACCCAGAACGCGGCTCTGTGTCAGACAGGATTGGGTGAGCTTGATAAACTCCGCATAAACTTTTTCGCGATCCAATGCGTCATTGACTTCCGGTACGAAGTCGGTTTCAGTGTAGGTGGCGTGATAAATACGATGGAGTTCTTGAGCAAACTGCACTTTGGCTTCTGCAACGGCGTTGCTCCACTGTGGTTGATAGGCGCGCGGTGCTAAAAGTGCGGTCAGTTTTTCTAACGTTTCTTTGGCATCGGCAACCACTTGAACGCCATCCAGTTTATAAGCGTCAAAACGGGCAATGTTGATGTTTAGGAATTTCACATTCGGATGTTGGAAGATCCATTTTGAAGAGGTGGTGAAATCCGTGTAGCGTGTGCCGATACCGATAATCAGATCTGCCTCTTTCGCTAACAGGTTGGCTGCTAAACAACCTGTTTCTCCTACGCCGCCCACATTCAAAACGTGCTCAGAAACGACCGCACTTTTACCTGCTTGTGTTTCGGCAAAAGGAATTTGGAAGGTTTCGGCAAACTGTTTGAGTTGTTCTGCCGCTTCGGAATAACGCACGCCACCGCCGCAAATCATTAACGGCTTTTTCGCACTCATAATAAGATCAACGGCCAATTTCAACATTGGCTCGGTCGGTAACGTACGCTCAATACGATGAATCCGTTTTTGTAGAAAGTATTCCGGGAAATCATAGGCTTCCGCTTGAACATCTTGCGGCAGGGCGATTGTTACTGCGCCGGTGTCCGCCGGGTCCGTTAATACCCGCATGGCATTAATACAGGCGGTCATCAGTTGTTCCGGGCGGCTGACTCTGTCCCAATATTTGCTTACGGCTCTGAATGCATCGTTTGTACTGATACTCAGATCATGAAATTGTTCGATTTGTTGTAACACCGGATCCGGTTGGCGGGTGGCAAACACATCGCCGGGTAAAAGAAGAAGCGGAATACGGTTAGCGGTTGCTGTTGCGGCTGCGGTAATCATATTGGCGGCACCGGGGCCCACGGAGGAGGTACAGGCATAAATCTTTTTACGCAAATTTTGTTTGGCAAAGCCGATTGCCACGTGCGCCATGCCTTGTTCATTACGTCCTTGGCGCACAATCAGATCACCACTGTCTTGTTCCAACGCCTGACCGATTCCAAGCACATTGCCATGACCGAAAATACCAAAGATACCTTCAACAAATTTTGTTACTTTGCCATCAAATTCGATATATTGATTATCAAGAAATTTTATAAGCGCTTGTGCAACAGTAAGTCTTACGGTTTTCATCAGAATCTCCTTTTACGAGTAGCTAGCATTGAAACCAGTATATAAGCATTCTTTTAATTTTAAATATTTTTGAAACAAAAATTTCATTTTTGAGACATAGATCAAATTTTCCCGAATTTATATTTTATCTTTAAAAAACACTTAAACAGCCTATTAACAGTATGAATCATAAAATACCGAATAGAAAATCGGATGATGTTTGTTTTGTGATTAAGGTCTAAAAAATTAAATTTCAATATTGATTTTTTTGAAATATGTGTTTCAATTTGTGTGGGTGAAACAATTTTACTAAGTAGAAGGAATTGCATTATGAAAACGGTAGAAAAAACATTAGACCTTATCTGTCTTGGTCGGGTGGCTGTTGATCTTTATGCACAACAAATCGGTGCCAGATTAGAGGACGCTTCTTCTTTTTCCAAATATCTGGGCGGATCCTCCGGTAATGTGGCCTATGGTACGGCGGTGCAAGGCGTGAAATCTTCTATGTTGGCACGCGTTGGTGATGAGCACATGGGACGTTTTTTACGCGAGGAATTACAACGCGTCGGAGTGGATACCAGCCATTTGATTACGGATAAAGAACGTTTGACTGCGCTTGTGATTTTAGGCATTAAAGATCAGGATACTTTCCCGTTGATTTTTTACCGTGAAAATTGTGCCGATATGGCGATTACTAAAGCGGATTTTGATGAAAGCTACATTGCTTCCGCCAAAGCCTTAGCCATTACCGGCACGCATTTGTCCCACCCGAAAACCAGAGAAGCGGTGTTGACGGCGTTGGAATATGCGGGCAGAAATAACACAAAACGTTTGTTGGATATCGATTATCGCCCGGTGTTATGGGGACTGACCTCCTTAGGGGATGGAGAAACCCGTTTTATTGATTCGGAAGCGGTGACGAAATCATTGCAAGAAGTCTTACACCATTTTGATGTGTTGGTGGGAACAGAAGAAGAATTCCATATTGCCGGCGGTTCGACAGATACATTAACCGCACTTAAAAACGTGCGTAAGTTCAGCCACGCCGTTTTAGTTTGTAAACGTGGTGCATTGGGTTGCTCGGTATTTGAAGGTGAGATTCCTGATGATTTGGATGGTGGACTAAATGTTTATGGTGTCAGAGTGGAAGTGCTGAATGTGCTTGGTGCGGGTGATGCCTTTATGTCAGGTCTGATTCGTGGTTACATCAATAATGAAGGTTGGGAGCAGTCTTGTCGTTATGCCAATGCTTGCGGAGCATTGGTGGTTTCCCGCCACGGTTGCGCTCCTGCAATGCCAACTAAAGCGGAGTTAGATAATTATCTTGCCCGTGCAGAATCGGTACCTCGTCCGGATTTGGATGAACAACTTAATCATTTACACCGCGTGACTACTCGAAAAGCCAAATGGGATAACTTGTGTATTTTTGCCTTTGATCATCGTAAGCAACTGGTCGATATGGCAAAAAAATACGGTGCGGATGTCAAACGGATTCCTAAATTGAAACAGCTTTTATTGCAGGCGGCGGAAAAAACGGCGCAAGAAGAAGGTATTTATGATGGTCAGGCGGGGATTCTTGCGGATACAACTTTCGGACAAGCCGCATTGAATGAAATTACCGGTAAAAAGTGGTGGATTGGACGTCCGATTGAATTGCCGTCTTCCCGTCCGTTACGCTTGGAACACGGCGATTTAGGTAGCCAATTAGCCGGTTGGCCACAAGAACATGTAGTGAAATGTTTGGTCTTTTATCATCCGAAAGACAGTGCTGAAATGAAAGCGGAGCAGGATGCAACCTTAAAACAGGTGTATCAAGCCTGCTGTCGAACCGGTCATGAATTGTTATTAGAAGTGATTTTGCCTGCAGATATGGAACAAAACGAACAATATTATGCAGACATCATCGCACACTTCTATCAGTTAGGCATTAAACCGGATTGGTGGAAATTGCCGGGCGTATCGGCACAAGGCTGGGCGAATATCAGTGAAGTGATTCGCACAAACGATCCATACTGTCGTGGTATTCTGATTTTAGGTTTAGATGCACCGGAAGAACAATTCAAAGCCGTATTTGACGCATCAGTAGGTGCGCCTTTAGTCAAAGGCTTTGCTGTTGGACGGAGCATTTTCGGACAACCATCGGCAGACTGGCTTGACGGAAAATTAACGGATGACGAGTTGATTACCGAAGTGGGCGAAAGATACAGAAGATTAATTAAACTGTGGCAAGCCCGCAAATAAGCATAAACGTAAAATGCCCCATTATGGGGCATTTTTTGTTACTTAGTGTTTTTTCTCTTTCTCTTTCTCTTTTTCCAATCCCAACACAATTGCCAACGTTTGAACCAGCGTCATGGTAGAGCATTGTGAACGAAATCCCAGCACCTGGGCTTCTTTTATCACAAATGCGATATCGCTAAACGCAAGTAGCGGGCTGATTTGGCTGTCGGTGATAGCGATTTGTTTAACGCCTTTCTTGGCGCTAGTGTTCATAATGTTGACGGTTTCCGCCGCATAAGGTGAGAAACTAATCGCGACGACCACATCCCCTTCTTTGACCTGACTAAGCTGCTCATCAAACATGCTGCCTAAGCCGTTGATTAAAAAAGCACGACAGTCCAAATGATGTAGTGCATAGTTAAGGTAGCAGGCTACGCTAAAAGAACGCTTTAACCCAATAATAAAGATATTATTTGCCTCTTTTAGTATTTTGGCGGCGGTATAAATTTGTTCATTTGTGGTTTGTTCCGCTAACTGATGTAATGCCTGACTATTGGCTTGCGAAAAGATTGTTAAAATATCTTCCGGCGATTCTTCCCCCTCCGATTGTGCGATTTTATGCGAAAGTTGTAGCCTTTCTGTGTAATTTGTCGTTTTTTCCATGAGATTTTCGCGAAAGATTTGTTTCATTTCGTTAAAACCGGAAAAACCGAATTCGGCGGCAAAACGGATTAATGTAGAGGGAGGGACATCTGCTTTTTCTGCGATCGTGGCGACTGTATCAAAAACGATGCTATCGCTGTTATCTAAAATGTATTGAGCAACCTGCTTAAGCCTTTTACTTAAACTGTCGTAGCGGGTTTGAATTTCTGTTTGTAAATTGGTTAATTGAGATTTTTCTTTCATATTGTTATATCCATAAAATAAATATTTCTAGATCTTATAGAGACGAATTAAAAACCTCAAGAAAAAAGCGGCCATTTTGCTTGAAAAAATCGGTATTGTATAGGAAATGCACAAAACGGTTGTTTAGCTTGTCGACGCATGAGTTTTATGCTGCTCAAACGCAGATATTACTCAAGATGAGACAGGTTACCAATCGTCATTTCAGCTTTGTGAAACTACATAAAAATACCGGAAAAAATGACCGCACTTTAAGTCGATTTTATGGATTTAAACTTTCGTTATTTGAATTTATCGGCGTATTTTTCACTGTTGATCCAGGCGTGATCCTGTTCCCAAGTAAAGCGCCATTTTCTGACCGGTCCCGCCATGACGTTTAAGTAATAGTTGTCATAACCGGCAATGGTAGCGACCGGATGATAACCTCTCGGTACCTGAACCACATCGCCGTCATACACCGCCATACATTCATCTAATGAACGGTCGTCAGTGTAGACTCGTTGTAATGCAAAACCTTGCGATGGCGAGAAACGGTGGTAGTAGGTTTCTTCCAAATAGGTTTCTGTTGGCGAGTTTTTATCGTCATGTTTATGGCTAGGAAATGAACTGGTATTGCCCTCATCAGTAAACACTTCTACGACCAATAATGCGTCTGCGGTTTCGGTCTCCGGCAATATATTGTGTACTAAACGCTTGTTATTGCCATATCCCCGTTTTTCCACGCCCACGTCTTTCGGTTCAATTAAACGAACCGGCAAATTGCCTTGACTTGGTGCGCGACAAACAGCCAGCTCCAAATAGCTTTCCGCTTTTATTTGAACCTGTTGTTGATGTGGAACATACACGGAATAAGGTGGGACCCGTTCAAACGGGGAGGCTCTATTTCCGATATGCTCAAAGGTCGCTTGGGCAGTCGTCACGGTCGCTTTACCTGCCACCAAAACAAAACAAGTCTCGGTATTTTCTGTGTCGAAGGTGAGTTCTTGGTCTTTTTGTAAGTGGTACATCTCAAAACCGACGTACTCCCAATTGGCCGTTTTGGGTGTGATTTTTTGTACTTCGCCGTTCTTTTCGGGATGATCTTTTCTTGATTTGGATAGTAAATAACTCATCGCGTCCTCCTAAAATAAATAGCTCAAACCCCCTTTGGATAATACTCCCTTAGCTCAATTAATCTACTAGGATTTCGTTAAAATCAGATACAGATCACAAAAGTGAAACAAAAAAATCATTTTGTATTTATGTGTATTGAATTTTTCAAATTGGAGAGTTAACGTAAATTGTCTATAAAATAAACAAGGAGGGATTATTCAATTTAATAAATTCAGGCTGTAAATCTACAACGATGTATTAATCAGGAGAATATATATGGACATTGAACTACGAAATAGATATTTATTTTCTCAGGAGTTAGTCAAAGAAGTTGGGAAAATTGCGCTGGATTTTTATCTCAATCGTAAGGAGTTAAAAATTGAGTGTAAAAAAGGTGATTTACAGGATCAAGTTAGTATTGCAGATAAAACCGTCGAAGCGAAAATTAAAGACGCATTAAAACAGCATTTCCCGCAAGATGGTTTTTTAGGAGAAGAATCCGGTGCAGAAAACTTAGCCTGTGAATATTGTTGGGTGGTAGATCCTATCGATGGTACCAGCCCGTTTTTATATGGATTAAATGCTTGGTGCATTTCCATTGCAATTCTACACAAAAATCAAATTGTCTCCGGTGTGATTTTTGACCCCGTCCACAATGAGTTATTCAGAGCAATGAAAGGTGATGGGGCATTTCTTAATGATCATCCTATTCATGTTTCCTCTTCCACCTCATTAAAAGAGGGATTAATGGGATTAGGCGTGTCTCACCGCGTTCATCCTAATACTTTTACTCCCGTGCTACATCAAATTTTACTTGATGGCGGAATGTTTATTCGCAATGGTTCCGGCGCATTAATGTTGGTTTATGTGGCGGCAGGTCGTTTGATTGGCTATTTTGAGCCGCATATTAATGCTTGGGATGTTTGTGCTGCAATCATTATTGTTCAGGAGGCTGGTGGATGTGTGAATAATTTCCTTGAAAATGATGGCTTATTAAAAGGAAATTATATTTTAGGTTGTTGTAGTGAAGCTGTGTTTACAAGACTAAATCACATCAAAAACTCACATGAAACACAATAAAAGTAGAAAGGAGGCTATATGTCAGTTCTCAGCTTTTTTAAGGCCGGTTCGGCAATCCCCTTGAAAGATTACACGGAGAAAATGTTTAAGAGTACTCGAATGAAAAGCTTTTGGGCGTTTTCATTTGCTTATGCCATTTATTATGTCTGCCGTTTATCTTTTAACGTAGCCAAACCTATTTTGGTGAATAACGGAATCTTAACGCCAACAGAACTCGGGGTTATAGGTTCCGCAACCTTTATTACTTATGCTGTTGGTAAATTCGTCAATAGTGCTTTGGCCGACCATTCCAATATTGTTCGTTTCTTTTCCGTCGGATTGTTTTTTTCCGCGCTTGCTAACTTTGCCATGGGAATGAACACCAGTGCGATTGTGCTTACCATTATTTGGGGTTTCAACGGCTGGGTGCAATCTATGGGGGTTGGGCCTTGTGTCGTGGCATTATCCCGTTGGTATGATGATAAAGAGCGCGGCTCCTATTATGGTTTTTGGTCTGTAGCCCATAATGTCGGTGAAGGTATTACTTTTGTTGTCACCGCTGCCGTGATTACCACATTCGGTTGGCGTGCAGGGTTCAATTTTGCAGGGATTGCCGGGTTGCTAGGCGTACTTGTGACCATCATGTTTATGAAAGACTCGCCGGAGTCCTGTGGATATAAACCGATTATTAAAACCGAATCAAAAGATGAAGTTTTTGATAATAAGGAAGTGTTAAAGCACCAATGGGACGTCATAAAAAATCCGGCGATTTGGATTTTGGCGGTTGCCTCTTGTTGTATGTATATCGCCCGTTACGGTGTGAACAGTTGGGGTGTGTTTTTCCTTGAAAACGGCAAAGGTTATACCACTATTGAAGCCGCATCCATCATTAGCGTGAACAGCATCGTCGGTATTTTAGGAACGGTCGTTTCAGGATGGTTATCCGATCGTTTCCTACATGGCAAACGAAATATTATGACCATCGGTGTCAGTTTGTTGAATGCGATTTCCTTGGCCGCGTTTTTATTTGCACCGAGCGGCAATACTTGGTTCTCCATTATCGCCCTTTCCGTATTTGGTATTACGCTTGGCATCCAATTGTGCTTCTTAGGTGGGTTATTGGCCACGGATATTTCCCATAAATCCGCTTCCGGCATAGCATTAGGTATGATGGGCGTCTTCGGTTATGCAGGGGCTGCGGCAGGTGAATTTTTAACCGGGTTTATGTTGGATAAAACGACCGTAATTAATGAAGCCGGTAAGAAAATTTATGATTTTGACAGTCTGTCTTACTTCTGGGTTGGTGCAGATCTTTGTTCCGTTTTGGCATCCATTCTATTTGCTATCGTCGTGTACTATCAAACTAAACGAATCACTAATTGATAATGAATGGTAAAAAGTGCGGTGGATTTTGACCGCACTTTTATATGATTAGAAAAGGAGTTTTTATATGAAAGACTTTCTTTATAAGTACGGGTTTACCCCTGCTTCGTTCTTCCAACTTATTCTTATTACTGTAAATGCTCAACTCATTTATGCATTTTGGGATATTCGAAACAGTGTCCCCGGTGGTTTTCCCGCTGCCTTAGGTGTAACCGATCAACAAGCCGGCTATTTATATTCCATGCAAGGTTTAGTTATTATTCTAGGCACGATTGCATTAGGTTGGGTTGGTGATCGATTTTCTATCCGAAGTATCATGTTGTTATCAACGATTGGTGTCGGCGGGATCTCATTATTTCTGACACTGGCATCACCAGGCTTAAGTATGTCTGTTCTGCTTGTGTGCTTTTTCTCCATGCTATTTTTTAGCGAAGTTTTATTTAAACCTGCAAACTTTAAAGCACTTAGAATTTCTACTTCTGAAGAACACCAAGGCGCGGCTTTTGGTCTATTTGAATTTGGCAGAGGATTGCTCGCATTTCTTATATCGTTATTATGGACAGCCATGCTTTATTACAAAGCCGGTCCAAAAGAAATGATGATGACAAGCTGCATAATTGTTATTGTGACAGGGTTTGCTGTCTTTTTTGTTGTACCTAAAGGACAAAAAGTGGGTGATGATGCCCAAGTGGAAACAACGAAAGAAGCATTACAAGGTGTATGGCACGTTGCGAAGTTACCTGTTGTTTGGATTGTCGGTATTAATGTATTTTGTATTTATGGTGCATTTGTTGCGGCCGGTACTTATTTTGCCCGTTTCTTGCAGGGAGGATATGGTACAAGTGCCGTTGCGGCCGCCGTATTTGCTACCGTAGTCATTGCTTTACGCATGCTTCCATTGGTCTCAACGGTTTTGGTTGAGAAAATCTTTGATTCTACAGCTCATTTTATGCGCGTAATGCAGGTGATTCTCACAATAATATTGTTGGCGATAGCATTTATATTTTTTAGTAATCATCCGGATATTTCTTTGTATGCAAATGGGTATTTACCGGATCAACCACCGGATAATCTCATTTCCACTTCAATGTTCTGGACCTTAGTGGTGTTAATGTTATTAGCTTCTGCATGTATTTTTATGATTCGAGGTGTTTACTATGCACCTATTGGTGAATTAGGAGTCGATAAAAAACATTCTTCTGCCGCCATGTCTTTTGCAATTACTATTGGTTATTTTCCTGCGTTATTAACCCCTATTGTGTTGGGTTCCCTTGTAAAATCACCTGAGAAAGATGCAGCGGGTCAAATTATTCGTTCCTATTTGACAGATACTCAAATTTTAGGATGGGCATTTTTAGGTCTTGCATTATTAGTTGTTCTCTCAATCTTCATGTCTCACACTTTAATTAAATTAAAACAGAAAAAATCTTAGTATTTAAATTATAAGGTGGTATTTTATGGATAAATTAATTAATGGGACAAATTGGATATCGTTTTGTGATCCGGAACGTTATATTTCTGAGTTGCTCATACCGGGAACGCACGACACGATGACTGCGGATTGTCAGCAACGATATTATAAAACTCAAACTTTATCACTCGAAGAACAGCTATCTTGTGGTGTAAGGTTTTTAGATATTCGACTTCGAAAAGAAATGGTAGCTGCTCATAGGGAATGGATAAGCCACATTACTTTTGATCAAATTCTTAAAAAGTGCGGTGATTTTTTACAACAAAATTCTGATGAGTTTATTCTCATGCGCATTCAAAATGCTAATGAGAAAAAAGACGATTTTAATGAGTATGGAGCTGCGTTATTAGAAAAAATTAGCCAAAATTTATCGCTTTTTTATTTTTGGTCTTCGAACGAATTGGGACATGAAGGAAATCCTCAATGGCCAAAACTCAAAGAGGTAAGAGGTAAAATTATTGCATTGGAGTGTTCTCCGGTTCAGTTTAAGTTTAGTCAATTAGAAAATGGCTTTTGGGCAGCAAATTGGCATCAAAACCCAAATATTGTGTTACAAGATTTATGGGATGGTCCTAATTTAAACCAAAAACAAGAAGTAATTCAGCATCTTATTCAAGATAGTGTGAATATTCAGAGTGATAAGTTGATTCTTAATCATATTAGTGCAACGAACGGTAGGTTAGGTTTTCCTGATGTTTATGCTGAATATTTAAATCAATATACAAAAGTATTTTGGAAAAAAAAGTCAGGAGTGAAAGGTGTTCAGATTTATGATTTTATTACCCCTGATTTAGCTAGAGAAATTTTTATGCTAAACCACTAGAAGGAGACATATGTTTGTAGAGTATTTTTAAGGTGTACTATTCTAATGAGGTTAATATCGGCAGATATTTAAAAATTAAATCCAACTACTGTAGTTTGAGGATTCCTTTGATTTGCAAATAGCGCCCTTGCTCTTGGGGTTTAGTCTAATTCTATAGGTCTTCTAACTCAGTAGCATAGTGAGTTCTTATTAGTCTGAGCGATACAGAATGGTTTCTGTATCGCTTTTTCTTGTCTGAAAATCAGATACAGATCACAAAAATGAAATAAAAAATTCAAATTAAATAAAAATGATTTGAAAATTTTATTTTATTTTCCTACTCTATAGCTACCTTGGGTGATGAGCATCGTTGTTTTATGTAAATTGCCATTCGTTTATCGCATGTTAATTTCTTAAATCATAAGAAGGAGTTCAAAATGGAAACTGTTTATAACTTTATTAATGGTAAACAAGTGCCAAGCAGAGGGACAAAAGCGCATCCGATTTATAATCCTGCAACAGGCGAGCAAATTCGCCAAGTGATCATGAGTTCGCCTGATGATGTCAATGAAGCGATTGAGGTTGCGCATAAAGCCTTTGCCGATTGGTCGGCGACTTCTCCGCTACGTCGTGCCCGTATTATGTTTAAATTTAAAGAATTATTGGAAAGAGACTGGGATTCATTGGCGCGTTTAATTGTTGAAGAACATGGTAAAGTTTATTCCGATGCCTGTGGTGAATTGACCCGTGGTTTGGAAGTAGTAGAGTTTGCATGCGGTATTCCTCATTTATTGAAAGGTGAATTTTCAGAGCAAGCAGGGCGTGGCATTGATATTCATTCTTCCTTACAACCGTTAGGGGTAACTGTTGGTATTACGCCATTTAATTTCCCAGCAATGGTGCCGATGTGGATGTTCCCGATTGCATTAGCCTGCGGTAATACCTTTATTTTAAAACCGGCGAAAGCCGATCCTTCTTTGTCCATTCGTTTGGCTAAGTTGCTAAAAGAAGCCGGTTTGCCTGATGGTGTATTTAATGTGGTACATGGTGACCGTAATGACAATGAAATTTTATTACGTGATCCGCGCGTTCATGCGGTGAGCTTTGTGGGCTCTACACCGGCTGCTGCCCATGTATATAAAGTCGGTTCCGAGTTCGGCAAACGCGTGCAAACTTTTGGTGCGGCGAAAAACCATGCATTGATTATGCCTGATGCGGATATTGAATCCACGGCGAACGCTTTGTTGGGAGCCGCATTTGGTGCAGCGGGTGAGCGTTGTATGGCTCTGGCATTAGCTGTGACGATTGATGATGAAACCGCAGATAAATTAGTGGCGGCCTTAAAACCGAAAGTAGAAGCGCTTCGTTATGGTCCGGGTATTCCGAAAGACGGTGAAAAAGAAATGGACTTTGGTCCGTTAATTACTCAACAACACCTTAATAATGTGACGAATTACATTACAACCGGTGTGGAAGAAGGGGCAACACTTGTTGTTGATGGTCGTGGTAAAAAACCGGCTGGTCATGAAAATGGCTTCTTCATCGGGGGCTCCTTGTTTGATAATGTCACTGGCGACATGGTGATTTATAAAGAGGAAATCTTTGGTCCGGTGCTTGGTATTGTCAGAGCGAAAAGTTTTGAAGAAGCGATGAAATTGATTAATGAACATCCTTATGGAAACGGTACGGCTATCTTTACCGCTGATGGTGGTGCAGCACGTGAATTTGCGTATCACGTTCAAGCGGGTATGGTGGGCATTAATGTGCCGATTCCGGTGCCGATGTCATTCCACTGTTTTGGTGGTTGGAAACATTCTGCTTACACCACCTTGAACGTTTATGGTCCGGATGGGGTTCGTTTCTACACGAAAATGAAAACTGTGACTACGCGTTGGCCGAATAAATATGTGATTGAGAATGCGGCATTTAGTATGCCAACATTGTAGTCGGCTTCGTTTTTTAATCATCGGGAGGAGATAATGGAACATTGGAACTTATCTCCTCTTATTTTATGCAATAAATGGTAAGGATAGGGTATGAAACAAGTGCGTATCGGTTTAGTCGGAACAGGGTATATCGGACGTTGTCATGCAATTGCTTATGCGCAGGCACCAACGGTTTTTCCGCTTGATGCCGAATTAGTGTTGGAATATTTGGCTGAAGTCACGCCTGAATTAGCAGAAAAGAAAGCAAAGGAATTCGGATTTAAACGATTTACGGGCGATTGGCGTGATATTGTGCAGGATCCGAACGTGGATGTCGTAGATATATGCACCCCTAATTTTCTTCATAAAGAAATCGCATTAGCCGCCATTGCCAATGGTAAACATGTCTATTCTGAAAAGCCACTTGCATTGACAGCGGTTGACGCCAAATTGATGTATGAGGCGGCAAAACAAGCGGGTGTTAAAACATTGGTAGGGTTCAATTATATAAAAAATCCAACAACCCAATTAGCAAGAGAAATTATTGCAAACGGTGAAATCGGTGAGGTGATTCATTTTTATGGCACGCATAATGAAGATTATCTTGCTAATGAAAATACACCATTGGATTGGCACTGCGTAAAAGAAAAGGCGGGTCTTGGTGCACTCGGCGATCTTGCCGCGCATATTGTTCAAATGTCCCAGTATTTATTAGGACAGGATATTCATTCCGTTATCGGCGATATGCAAACGGTAATTAAAACTCGACCGAATCCTAATAATCTGCAAGAACGGTTAGCGGTGGAAAATGAAGATCAGGCAACTGCTTTAGTTCGTTTTGCTAACGGTTGCATGGGAACGATTGAAACTTCCCGCATCGCTTGCGGGCGTAAAATGGGGCTAAGTTATGTCATTACGGGGACGAAGGGGACAATCACTTATACCCAAGAAAGAATGGCGGAATTAAAGCTTTATTTACATGATGAAAATCCTGCAAGACAAGGTTTTAAAACGATTCTTACCGGGCCATTACATCCGGATTATAAGAATTTTTGTGTAAGTGCCGGTCATGGCATTGGGTTTAATGATCAGAAAACCGTCGAGATTCGAGATTTAGTTAACGGCTTAGCTTCGTCGGCAAGCACGCTGTATCCGGATTTTGAGGAAGGCTATAAGGTTTCCAGAGTATTAGACGCTATTGCGCTTTCTTGTGAACAAAAGCGTTGGATAGACGTGGAAGATATTGCATAAATAAACTGTGCAAATGGATTTATATAGGCATCGAACGATGCCTATTTTTTTACTTAAAATAAAATATTTAGTTTATTTTTGCAGTAGTTAAATTTTCCTTCCAAAAAATAAGATCTATTTCACACTTTCAAAAAATGGCTGTTGCAGGAAATCTTCTTTTAATGATATAGATAACAAACGGATGATTTGTTTCAAATTGTTCACTGGTGAAATTTATATTCGCATGTGTTGTTATGGTAGGGTATAGCTGTATTTCAATTTTTTGTTGTTATTCATTTAACCGATAAAAGGGAGTAGCATTATGAAAAAAACACTACTTGCGTTACTTTGTGGTGGAATCCTATTAACGTCTCAAGCCGTTAGCGCTAAAAATGTTGTTATTGGCGCTCCAATGGTTGCCTTCTCCGATAAATGGCAAACCTATCTTCAAGATGCGATTCGTGAATTTGATAAAACACATGATGATGTGGAAATCAAACTTGCCGATGCTAATGGCGACCCTGCCCGCTTATTAAACGATGCGGAGACTTTTATTGACCAAAAAGTTGATGCATTACTTGTTGTTCCAACTGATCCGAATATTGTGAAAGTGATTGGTAGAAAAGCCAAACGAGCCGGTATTCCTCTCATTATTATTAATCGCAAACCATTAGATGAAGATATGCAGTATGTTACCAGTTATGTGGGATCAGATGAAATTGAGGGAGGCCGTATTCAAGCAGACTTTATTGTTAATACTTTAAAAGGTCAACCTGCTCAAGCCGCTATTTTAATGGGGCCTTTAGGGCAAGATGCACAAATTAAACGTACTCAAGGTAATAAGGAAGTTTTTGCGCAGAATAAAAACATCAAAATTTTTACTGAACAAGAAGGTAAATGGGATAGAGCGAAAGGATTGGAAATCGCAGAAAATCTATTGGCTGCAAATAAAAATCTGAATGTTGTAGTGAGTAATAACGATGAAATGGCGATTGGAGCCGTATTGGCGGGCAGAAAATTAGGTCTTAAAGACGAGGACTTAATTATTGTGGGCTTGGATGCAACACCTGATGCATTAGATTATTTAGGTAAAGGTTTGGATGCCACCGTGTTCCAATCTGCTGCCGGTCAAGGTACGGCAGGAGCTAAAATGGCATATCTTGCTGCAAAAGGCGAGAAGGTTCCATCCGTAGAATGGGTTCCTTTCGAACTTGTGACGCCTGATAAGAAAGAGGAATACCAAGCGAAATACAAAAAATAGTTTTCAATCAATGACAACGGAAAGGACGATTTTGTCCTTTCCTGTTACTCAAAGACATCTATTCATAAACGGAGGATAAACAATGTTAAAGAAGATATGCGTCTTGGTTTTTAGTCTCTTTTTCACTCCGCTCATTTTTGCTAAATCCATTGTAGTTGGTGTCTCCATGTATAGCCTCGCTGATAAATATCCGACGTATTTACAGGATTCAATGAATAAATTTGTCAGTTCGCAGTCGGATCTTAAATTTAAATATGCTGATGCTAATGGCGATCCTGCCAAAATGCTGAACGATGTAGAGAATTTTATCGATTCCAATGTGGATGCGTTAATTATCATGCCAACGGATCAAAAAATTGTCAAAGCCATCGGATTAAAAGCGAAGAAAGCCAACATTCCTTTAATTGTCGTTACCGTAAAACCTAATGAAGAAGATATGCAATATGTGTCTAGTTATGTGGGATCGGAAGAAATTAAAAGCGGTGAAATGCAGGGAGAATTCATTGTTAAGTCACTCAATGGTAAACCGGCCAAAGCAATTATTTTACTTGGTCCATTGGGTTTAGAAGCGCAAATTAAACGTACGGAAGGTAACAAAAAGATTTTTGCACAGCATCCTGAAATTAACGTGGTGGCAGAACAAGAAGCTAAATGGGACCGCTCCAAAGGTATGGAAGTGGCGGAAAACCTATTAGCAGCACACCGAGATGCAAATGTGATTCTGAGTAATAACGATGAAATGGCAATTGGTGCCTTGTTGGCAGCGAAGAAATTGGGTTTTAAAGATGAAGATCTGCTTATTGTAGGGATTGATGCGACCCCGGACGCTTTGGAATATTTAGGTAATGGTCTTGATGCCACGGTGTATCAATCTGCATCAGGGCAAGGGCGTTTGAGTGCTGAGATGGCATACAAAGCCGCGCTAGGTGAAAGCATTCCAAAATATAACTGGATTCCTTTTGAATTGGTAACACCCGATATGAAGGAACAATATATCAACAAATATAAGGAGTAAATTGACCGCACTTTATCACGATTATTTCAGTATTCGTTCTTAACCGATTTAAGGAGTTAAAAATGACCAACAGTTCAAATTCTCCCTATATTTTAGAAATGAGAAATGTATCGAAAACATTTCCGGGGGTGAAAGCACTGGATCGAATCAATCTTAGAGTTAAACGCGGAAGTGTTCATGCCTTAATGGGTGAAAATGGCGCCGGAAAATCTACGTTGATGAAGGTTCTTTATGGAATTTATATTCCTGATGAAGGCGGTGAGTTAATTTTAGATGACAAGCCGTTTAAGCCTAGCCGTCCTATTGATGCCATTCGTAGCGGTTTAACCATGGTGCCGCAGGAAATTTCCCCCGCCGCTAATTTAACCATTGCCGATAATTTTTATTTAGGCCGTGAAATTACCCAGGGTAAATTTTTTCTTAATCAAAAGGCCATGGATGAGCAAGCCTCAGCGATTTTAAAAGACCTTGGCGTGCCGATGGATGTGACGGAAAAAATGTCGGATGTATCCGTTGCGAAAGCGCAATTAGTTGCTATTGCCACGGCTGTGTCTAATGATGCGAAAATCATCATTATGGACGAGCCGACAACCGCCTTGACCGAAAATGAAGTAGAGCAGCTTTACCGCATTATTGACACGGTAAAAGCAAGAGGCATTGCGATTATCTTTATTTCTCATAAGTTAGATGAAGTTTTTCGTGTATCGGATGAGATCACCGTAATTCGTGATGGTCAGTATGTGGATACCAAACCGACCAAAGAGGTAACCAAAGAGCAACTTATTTCTATGATGGTTGGTCGTGATATGTCAGAAATGTTTCAGCGTGAACGCTTTGAGTTATCAGATGAAATCATTTTGGAGATCAAAAATTTTACTCGCGAAGGAAAATATAAAGACATTAATTTGGCTGTGCGTAAAGGAGAAATCTTTGGTATCGCAGGGTTAGTCGGCGCTGGTCGTTCAGAAATTGTAGAAGGATTATTCGGTTATAAACCGGCGGATAGCGGTGAAATTTATATTAAGGGCGAAAGAGCAATTATTAATAATCCGTTAGATGCCATGAAACATAAAATTGGTTTTGTGACAGAAGATAGAAAACTGACAGGGTTGTTTTTAAATCTGAGCATTACTGACAATATGATTATGCCGGAGATGTCGCCTTATTTAGAAAACTTTCTGGTATCTGTCGCAAGAGCACAAAAAACCGCAAATGAACAAAAAATAAAACTCAAGATAAAAGCTCCAAATGTGGAAGTTATCACAAATAACCTTTCCGGAGGCAATCAGCAAAAGGTATTGCTTGCACGTTGGCTATTGTTAGAGCCCGATATTCTGATTTTGGATGAGCCGACAAAAGGGATTGATGTTGGGGCTAAGGCAGAGCTGTATAAGTTGATGGTTGAGTTATCAAAACAAGGTAAGACCATCATTATGATTACATCGGATATGTTGGAGCTTTTATCAATGAGTGACCGTGTGATGGTAATGCATGAAGGACATCAAGTGGGCATTATTCCTCATACAGAGCTAACACAAGAACGGGTTCTTGAATTAGCTTCCGGTTAGCTTTTATTCATCACAAACGGTTTATTAATTAAAAAAATGAGAGGTTTACTATGGGAAACGTGACATTGAAGAAAATTATCAATGCGTATGGGATGGTATTAATTTTAATTCTTCTCTTTTTGGGATTATCAGTTTCAATTGACGGCTTTTTTTCGGCGAGAACCGTGTGGAGTATTATAGAGCAAGTCTCCATGTTCGGTATTATTGCGATTGGGGTGACATTCATCATTATCACGACCGGTATCGACTTGTCATCGGGTTCTGTGGTGGCGCTTACTGCGGTAGTTTCAGCTTCGATCGTTACTGGTGGTGATACCGTTTCTGCCGCGTTACTTGCATTCGCTGTTTCTATTTTAATCGGTGCCGGATTAGGTTTGATTAATGGCGGACTTACGGCCTTGGGAGGTATTCCTCCATTTATTGCAACCTTGGGAATGATGATCATTGCGCGTGGTGCAGCACAACTTTATTCTGATGGTCGTCCTATCGATGCGTCCTCAGAAGCATTTACTTGGATAGCTGATGTGAATATTCTAGGGCTTCCTGGACTAGTAATGTTGTATATCTTAATTGTGATTGCATCTCATATTCTACTCAGTCGTTCTACATTTGGCCGTCATGTTTATGCGGTTGGTGGTAACCTTAACGCAGCTAAAATTTGTGGTATTAATACCAATAGAACATTAATTTGGGTATATGTTCTTGGTGGCGCACTATCAGGCTTAGCTGGCGCGTTATTGGCATCTCGGACATATGCGGGGAACCCGTCTTATGGTTTGGCGTGGGAGCTTGATGCCATTGCGGCCGCGGTTATTGGTGGGGTTTCCTTGAGTGGTGGGTTCGGTACCATTCCGATGTGTGTTATTGGCGCTTTGATTATCGGTACGACCAATAAAGGATTAAATATGCTTGGTGTTGACCCCTACTGGCAACAAATTGTTAAAGGCGGAATTATTGTTGTTGCCGTGTTGCTTGACACCTTAAAACGTCGCAAAAAAGGATAAATTTGCCTCATCATTCTTTAGCAATTTATTTGCCCCTTAGAAGCCGTTGGAAAAGCCAATGTTTAAAATCCTTTAGATTTTTTGACCGCACTTTTAGTTGAAAAAGAAAAGCCTAGAAATATTTCTAGGCTTTTTTGTTAAGGCATAATGAGGAATTAATAATCCTTTGGATCATACCCATAATAAGCGCGAGTCAGGATGACTTGCATATCTTCTACCATCGGTAAGCGAGGGTTTGCCGGGGAGCATTGATCTTCAAAGGCAAGGAGTGCCACATCATGGCGTGCATCCATCCAAGCTTTTTCATCCAAGCCTTGTTCTTTGAAGGACATCTTAATACCACAACGTACTGCTAAATCGTAACAGGCTTGCGCGTAAGAACGAACGCCTTCTTCCGGTGTTGCGCAAGGCAAACCGAGCATACGGGCGATGTCTTGGTATTTCACGTCCGCTTTGTAGTAGTTGTATTTCGGCCAAGTTGCAGTTTTTTCCGGACGAGTGCCGTTATAACGAATGACGTGCGGCATTAAAATCGCATTCGTACGTCCATGTGGCGTATGGAATTGACCACCGATTTTGTGGGCAAGGGAGTGATTCATACCCAGGAACGCATTGGCGAACGCCATACCCGCCATGGTGGAGGCATTATGCATTCTTTCACGTGCTTCCGGATCTTTTTCGTTCACGGATTTTTCCAAGAATTCAAATACCAGTTTAATGGCTTGCAAGGCAAGACCATCAGTGAAGTCATTGGCAAGAATGGACACATAGGCTTCGGTGGCGTGGGTTAAAACGTCCAAGCCGGTATCGGCAGCAACGTGTGCCGGTACGGTCATGACTAATGCGGGATCCACAATGGCAACGGTTGGGGTGAGCGAGTAGTCGGCGATTGGGTATTTTTTGTTGCCCTCTGTGATAACCGCAAATGGTGTCACTTCAGAACCCGTACCGGATGTAGTCGGAATACCGATAAATCTCGCTTTTCGACCTAATTGTGGGAATTTGAAAGCACGTTTACGGATATCCATGAATTTTTGTACCAAGTCGCGGAAATCCACTTCCGGTTGTTCATAGAATAACCACATTACTTTTGCCGCGTCCATTGCCGAACCGCCGCCTAAGGCGATGATGGTATCCGGTTTGTAGCTACGGATTAATTCCGTACCGCGACGCACGGTTTCAATGGACGGATCCGGTTCCACATCGGCAAATAATTGGTAAGTCACATGATTGCCGCGAGCTGTGATTTGGTGGGCAATTTTTTCCACAAAACCTAAGTCCAACATGGTTCGGTCTGTGACGATAACCACACGCTCCATGCCGCCCATAGATTGAAGATATTGAATTGAATCCCGTTCAAAATAGATTTTTGACGGCACTTTAAACCATTGCATATTGTTTCTCCGTCTACCTACTCGTTTAATGTTAATTAAATTGACCGCACTTACGTTGTTGCCTACGGAGTTTTTACCGTAAGAACCACAACCTAATGTGAGGGATGGTAGGAAGGCATTATACACATCACCAATACCGCCGAAAGTGGATGGAGAATTCCAAATAACGCGAATGGCTTTGACCCGTTTACCGAATTCTCTAGCCAATTCAGCATCGGATGTGTGAATGGCTGCGGAGTGACCTAAACCGTGGAATTCCACCATTTGCTCTGCTTTGGTTAAACCGTCTTCACGAGATGTGGATTTTAATAATGCTAACACCGGAGAAAGTTTTTCACGGGTAAGAGGTTCTTTTTCGCCGACTTCTTTACATTCAACCAATAAAATATTTGTGCGAGGCGGTACTGTAAAGCCTGCTTGTTCGGCAACCCAAGAGGCAGGTTTACCCACCACATTAGCATTCAGTTTGGCACCGGCGCAATTTTTACTGTTGGCTTTCACACCGAACATGAATTCTTCCAACAGCGCTTTTTCTTTCTTATTGATCAAATAAACACCGTAAGAAAGCATTTCTTTCACAAAATCGTCATAGATTTCTTCATCAACAATAGCGGCCTGTTCGGAGGCGCACACCATGCCGTTATCGAAGGATTTAGACATGACAATGTCGTGTACCGCCTGTTTTAAATTAGCGGATTTTTCTACATAGGCAGGCACGTTACCGGCGCCTACGCCCAATGCCGGTTTACCACAGGAATAGGCAGCTTCCACCATAGCGTTCCCACCGGTGGCGAGAATAGTAGCAATGCCAGGATGTTTCATTAAAGCGGATGTGCCTTCCATGGATGGTTTTTCGATCCATTGAATACAATTTTCCGGTGCTCCGGCGGCGACAGCCGCATCATAGACGATTTTGGCAGCGTGTGCAGAAGATTGTTGTGCGGAAGGGTGGAATGCAAAGACGATAGGATTACGTGTTTTGAGTGCGATGAGTGATTTGAAGATGGCGGTGGATGTCGGGTTAGTGGTTGGTGTGATACCACAAATAACGCCAACAGGGTCGGCAATTTCAGTGATTCCCGTAACATCGTCTTCACTTATTACACCGACGGTTTTTAAATGCCTCATGTTGTTCACTACATATTCGCACGCAAACAAATTTTTAGTGGCTTTATCTTCAAAAACGCCGCGCCCGGTTTCTTCATAAGCATGCATAGCCAAGACGCCGTGTTGATCCAAGGCGGCAACAGACGCTTTTGCTACGATGTAATTGACTTGCTCTTGATTTAGTTGGCAGAACTGCTCCAAGGCAACCAAACCTTTCTCAACCAATTTATTCACTTCAGCTTGAGCCGGGCTTAGGGTGTTTTCAACATTACTCATAATGCTTTCTCCTAAAGCTTAAAAATTAAAGACTAACTATTTATGATTATATAGTATTCATTTCGTGAGCACGATCACAATTTGCCCGATTGGGAAAAATTCTCATTAAATGTTGAAATAGGTCAAAAGTGCGGTAGATTTTTGCGATGTTTTTTGAAAGAGGTTTTATCGGTAAAAAATAAGGCCGCATATGCGACCTTATTGAAAATTGGTTGAATTATGGCATTTCATCAATGTCATCTTTATTCACCTTGGCTTGCACCATGTGTTCACGGCTTAAACCTAAGTCATAAGCGATGGCAATCGCAATAAAGATGGAAGAGTAGGTACCGAAACCGATCCCGATGAGCAACGCTAAGGAGAAGTTATGAATGGTCGGACCGCCGAAAATATAGAGGGCGATGACCACAATTAACGTTGTTACCGAGGTCATAATAGTACGGGACAAGGTTTGGGTTAATGAAATATCAATAATGTCGATAGCGGAAACCCGTCTGATCTTGCGGAAGTTTTCACGCACTCGGTCGAATACCACAATACTATCGTTTAAAGAATATCCCACCACGGAAAGAATTGCCGCGATGAAGGTGAGATCCATTTCAATTTGTAAGTAAGAGAATGCGCCTAACGTCACAATCACGTCGTGAGCCAAAGAAAGCACACCGCCCGTTGCTAAACGCCATTCAAAACGCATACCTACATAAAGTAACAACATGATAAGCGTTGCCAAGGTGGCGTAAATGGCACCTTGGGTCAACTCTTCACCTACATTCGGCCCCACAAATTCAATGGAACGAATTTGAATATCGCTATCCAATGTGCTCAACATTTTTTTGACATGATCGCCGATTTGGGCGTCTTCTGTTGCCGGTAGGCGAATCATCACATCACGTACGCCACCGGTAGTTTGCACTAGTGGGCTTTCGATGCCGTTTTGGGTAAGAGTGGTACGTATTTTTTCCAAATCTGCCGGTTGGGAAAAATGCGTATCCACTACCACGCCACCGGTGAAATCCAAGCCCCAGTTGAACCCTTTGGTAAACACAAAGAATAATGACACCACGATAATAACCACGGAAGCAAGATAGCCCCAAATACGGAATTTCATGAATTCCACTAAACGGAAAGGGAGTTTAATGCCTTGAATTTCTTTAATTGGCTGACTTCTGTTTTCTAAATTCACAATATGTTCCTCACCGTTAAATTGATAATTTATCAATTCGTTTGCCGCCGTATAAGAAATTCACGATTGCGCGTGTTCCGGTGATTGCGGTAAACATTGAGATGGCAATACCCAAAGATAAGGTGATTGCAAACCCTTTAATCGGACCGGTTCCTACAGCGTATAGTGCTACGGCGGTTAAAATGGTCGTTAAGTTAGCATCAAAGATGGAACTGAACGCACCGCTATAACCTTCGTTAATGGCCTGTTGAATCGGACGTCCGTTACGTATTTCTTCTTTAATCCGTTCAAAGATCAACACGTTCGCATCCACAGACATCCCGACCGCCAATACGATACCGGCAATTCCCGGCATGGTAAGCGTGGCGCCCGGTAATAAGGACATTAAGCCGACCAATAAAACGATGTTGGCGATTAAGGCGACATTGGCGATAAGACCGAATTTACGGTAGTAAATGACCATAAACGCTACTACGATCATTAAGCCCCAGAAACTTGCTTGCAAGCCTTGTTCTACGTTTTGCGCACCAAGAGACGGGCCGATTGTACGTTCTTCCACGATTTGAATCGGCGCAATTAACGCACCGGAACGAAGTAACACGGCAAGATTTTGTGCTTCGGCAGGGGAGTCAATACCGGTAATTTGGAATTGGCTACCAAAACGGCCTTGAATAGTGGCGACGTTAATGACTTCTTCGTGTTTTTCTAAAATGGTTTTGCCATTTTCGTCTTTTTTGCCGCTATCTTTGTATTCAACATACAACGTGGCCATCGGTTTTTGGATGTTGGCACGGGTGGTTTGTGACATGATTTCGCCACCTTCGCTGTCTAACGTCACGCTAACTTGCGGTCTGGACGTATTTTGATCCACGCCGGAACTCGCGTTAGTAATGTGTTCACCACCTAACACCGCACGTTTATATAACACGATAGGACGATTGTTTCTGTCATATTTTACTTCGGAATCAGAAGTGACCATGCCGCGAGCGGCTGCTTCTAAGTTTGCGTTGCCGTTGACTAGACGGAATTCAAGAGTGGCCGTCGCACCAAGAATTTCTTTTGCGCGGGCGGTGTCTTGCACACCCGGTAGCTCAACCACGATACGTTCTGCGCCTTGACGCTGAATCACGGCTTCTGCTACGCCAAGTTCCGCCACGCGTTTACGCAAAATACTTAAGTTTTGTTCAATAGCACTTTCACGGGATTCGTTCAATGCCGCTTCAGACAAACCAAGGGATAATGTATTGTCGGAAATGGCTTTTACTTCCAGATTTGGGTGTTGGCGACGCAAATAACGTTGCACATCGGAAAGTTGTTCAGGACGGGCTAGCGTAATGGTTGTACCAAAATTTTCTGCCGATTTGATGGCTGTGTACTGATATTTTTCTTTACGCAATTCTGTGCGTAAGGCGTCTTGTAATTGTTCCTGGCGTTTGCTTAAAGCAGAATTCATATCCACTTCCATTAAGAAACGCACGCCACCGCGCAAATCCAAGCCCCATTTCATCGGGTTGCCGCCAATGCTGCTTAACCATGCCGGTGTTGCCGGTGCAAGGTTTAAGGCGACAGAATAATTTGTGCCTAATTTTTCAGTGATTTTATCTTTGGCGAGTAATTGCGCATCAGTGTTGTTAAAACGCACAAGAATAGATCCGTTTTCCAACACGATGGATTTGGTTGCCAGATTATTGTCTTTTAGAACAGTTTGAACTTCGCTTAAAACGCCGGAATTGGCTTCCTGGCCACGAGTTCCTGAAATTTGTACGGCAGGGTCTTCACCGTAAAGATTTGGAAGAGCGTATAAAATACCAATGGCGACCAAAAAGATCACCATTAGATTCTTCCATAAAGGGTAACGATTTAACATAGATTTCCTGTTCCCTTGAGGAATAGATTAAAGAGTTTCGATTGTGCCTTTTGGTAATACGGCTGCAATGTAATTACGGTTAATGGTAATTTCGGTTTTATCGTTTAATGCGATAACGATAACATCGCCTTTTTCCGGCACTTTGGTGATTTTACCGATGATACCGCCGGCAGTGAGTACTTCGGTGCCTTTGGTTAATTCGGACATCAATTTTTTATGTTCTTTATTTCTTTTTGCTTGCGGACGATAAATCATGAAATAGAAAATCAATCCGAAGATGATGAAAATAAATAACATTGACATTGGGCTGCCTTGTTGCGCTTCCATTCAAATTTCCTTTTAGTTAATGACAAAATATAAAGACGCACATATGGCGTCCATAACCTGATAAAAATCGCCGAGTAAAATACCATAAATCCGCCTAAATGTGAAAAAATAAAACGAAAAAAGACCGCACTTTGGCGGTCTTCTCACTAGTCTCTATCGAAATCTAAGTCGGCTTTATACTCAATTCGGCCTCTGCTTTTCAGTTCGATAGAAACATCTAATTCTCGGTTTCCCCGTCTAAATTTTAAATCCGTATCATCGCGTCTAATTTCAGACTCTACTATACGGAATCCACGGCTTTGGGCATGTTCGATGACACGCTTGGCAAGCGGACGTACATCATCGCCTTGCAAGTAATATTTCACTTCATATTCACCGCGTCCTTGATACTCCGCTTTTACCAATTTAGCATTGTTTGGTTTGTAAATATCCGCAGGAAGGGATCTTTGTGCAAATACGGTAGTTGAAGTTAAACCAAGAATGGCCGCCAATAACGTGGCTTTTAGAGTATGTTTCATAGAAATCCTTATGGATAACAAAATATTATGTAACATCAGCGACTATTTGCAGATCTTACGTATTTTGAGTTGGCGATTTTGCTCATCCGCTTCAAAAGTACAATGCGATTTTTCACATAATAAGCGAAATTCCTCAATGGTACTTTCTGTTGAGAGTAACACGGTCAACTCGTCATTTGCCGTTAAATTTACTAACGCTTTTTTCGTCATCAGCAAAGGTAACGGGCAACGATAATGACGGGTATCAAGTTGATATTCCATGATTTTCTCAATAACATCTATCGTTGCACATGACGACGATTCGACATAATTTTTCCGATTGAGTTCAGTTCCTGCTCGGATAAGTGTTTTTTACCAAGCTCAAACAACGGTTCTTCCAAGGCAATATGTTTATCGTAGCCCGATACCACATTATTGATTAATGCAATATCGACATTATCCCGTTCGCCTTTTAGCAAGTCTGTTAACTGTTCGGAGAGTTTCGCCCAGTTATCATGCAAGGACACGTGCTGTCTTTCCAACTCATCAATGTCTTTTTGCGCTTCCGGCACATGTTTCACCAAGAGCGGGAAAAAATCTTTTTCCTCGTCATCATGGTGCAATGGGGCAGACTGATTGAAGTAATTCAGAATTTGTTGAACGTCATTTTTCACTGCCTGATTACAACCGTGTTTTGCCAAATAATCGGGCAAAATAGTCAGTTGCCGACAAAAACGTTTCACTTTGCTATGGCAGGCATACAGCATTTCAATGGGTTCATTCCATGTGGCAAATTGTTGAGGGGATAACTCAATCATATATTTTCTCCAATAATTAAATAGTTATTAGTGTCCGCATCTATCTTCACAAGGTTTGCCGTCGTTATCTCCATCCATTTTTGTATTCGGACAATTGCGAAGAAAATAGCGGGCTTCTGCACAAGAGTTCATTTCGGAGCAGTATTGACGACCATCACACGAGAATCTTTGATTTGGTTTTGAATACGAAAGGTTATTTTTTTGGATAAATACAGTTTTATTTGTATGGTCTTTAAAACTTATTTCAGAAGGTCCAGTATACTCCTCTTGTTTTTTGGTATTTTTGAAGTACATTTGTGCCTTGCCTATCCAGTATTTACTTTTCCAAATGAATTCCTCAACGGTCTCTCTGACAGGGGAGCGAAGTATTGAACATTGCCATATTATAAATCCAACACTAGAAAACAGGAGTGTAGCGACTATAAATTTTGTTATTTTAGAATTTAGCACTTTGAGGTTCCTAGTTAGAAAATTAATCTTAAACAAAAAGTGCGGTTGAAAAAACAGTTAAATTTTCCACCGCACTTTTAACCGATTATTTTTCTGTTTCTGCAAGTTGTAGCGACGGAACAGGCTTGCCGATTCTCGCATAAAACTCCACTACGAAATCATCGAAGCGATCTTCTTCAATCGCTTGGCGAATTTCCGCCATTAAACGTTGGTAATAACGTAAATTATGAATGGTGTTTAGGCGCGCACCGAGGATTTCACCACATTTATCCAAATGATACAAATAGGCTTTGGTGTAATGCTTACAGGTGTAGCAATCACAGTGTGGATCCAATGGACCAGTGTCGTCTTTGTATTTGGCGTTGCGGATTTTCACGATTCCGTCGGTGACGAATAAATGACCGTTACGTGCATTACGGGTCGGCATGACACAGTCGAACATATCGATACCGCGGCGTACGCCTTCCACTAAATCTTCCGGTTTACCTACGCCCATTAAATAACGTGGTTTATCGGCGGGGATTTGCGGGCAAATGTATTCTAAAATGCGGTGCATATCTTCTTTCGGTTCGCCCACGGCTAAACCGCCCACGGCATAGCCGTCAAAGCCAATGTTCACCAAGCCTTCCAAGGAGACTTTGCGTAATTCTTCAAATGTACCACCTTGGATAATACCAAATAGTGCGTTTTTGTTACCTAATTCATCAAAACGGTTGCGGCTACGTTGTGCCCAACGTAAAGACATTTCCATGGATTTTTTTGCATAGTCGAAGGTTGCTGGGTAGGGCGTGCATTCATCGAAAATCATCACAATGTCGGAACCTAAATCATATTGGATTTCCATGGATTTTTCCGGAGATAAAAAAATGCGTTCGCCATTGATTGGGTTTTGGAATTTTACACCTTCTTCGGTAATTTTTCGCAACTTACCTAAACTGAACACTTGGAAACCGCCGGAATCGGTGAGAATCGGACGATGCCATTGCATAAAGTCATGCAAATCGCCGTGTTTACGCATCACTTCTTGCCCCGGACGAAGCCATAAATGGAAGGTGTTACCAAGGAGAATTTCTGCGCCGGTGGCGCGCACTTCTTCCGGTGTCATGCCTTTTACCGTGCCATAAGTGCCCACCGGCATAAACGCCGGTGTTTCAACCGTAAAGGTGCCTTGTGGACGTTCAAATACCAAGCGACCACGACGGGCGTTACCACTGGTTTTATCTAATTCATACTTCATTTCATTTCCTCAACGAATAAACAGTTCGAAGATTTTTGTTCAATAAAAAAGCCTGTTTAAATACACAGGCTTCATGCTATGGTTTTTTGCTCTGCTCTTTGAGCAGAGAGGGATTATATTAATAATGGTCCCCCCATTATTTTTGTTAATTTAGATCAGTAAATCCTTGTCTTTTTATTTTATGACTTGCTCTAAAATAAGTCAAATTTCCCACTTTTTTATTCTTTCTGAAATTTGTTGCAATTTTTTTTCTTTTATTGTGTCGAAGATTTGATTATGTATTTGAAAGCAAATGTTATTTAAAGGAAGTGTATGCAACGTAGAGATCTACTGAAGTTAAGCAGTTTGGCATTGGTAGGGATGTCGGTTACGCCATCATTAATGGCAGAAAAGAAGCGTAAAAACAAGACCGATGAAACCTTATATTTGAATTTTAACGAAAATTCTTTAGGTATGGCAGAGAAAGCCAAACAAGCTATTATTAATAGTTTAGCTGTCGGTTCTCGCTATCCCGATGACCAACGTGCCGAATTAATTACTCAACTGGCCAAAAAGTATGATGTGCAAGATCATTTTATCTCTTTGGGGAATGGATCTTCGGAAAATATTCAAGCCATAGTGCAATGGTTGGTTCATAAAGCCAGACAGGCGAAGCAAGCAGTACAGTTAATCGTACCGGAACCGACCTTCGACTATACCGAATTGTATGCTAGATTTCTCAATGTCCCGGTAGCCAAAGTGCCATTAACCGCTGACTTTTCATTTGATTTGGCCAAGTTGCAGGAAACCGCCGAGCAATTTAGCGGCCTTAACATTTTTTATTTATGTAATCCCAATAATCCGACTTCAGCCATTACGTCGGCAAAAGCGTTATTCCCATGGATTAAAAAATCAGCGGAAAATTATTTCTTTTTATTGGATGAGGCTTACGCTGAATTTGTGCAAAATCCGGCCTTTGAAAGTGGTATTAGTTTAGTAAAGCAAGGATTTAAAAATGTTGCGGTAACCCGTACGTTTTCCAAATTTTATGCGCTAGCCGGTTATCGCGTCGGTTATATGTTGGCAGATCCTGACGTGGTGTTGGATGTGGAGAAATTTATGTCCATAGACAATACCAATGTTGCCGGTGCCGTTGCTGCTACTGCTTCCTTGCAAGATCAAACCTTTGCACAGTTAAGCTTACAAAGTAATGCCGCATCCCGCCAAATTGTGCAAAATGCGTTGAATGAGTTAGGATTAAAATTTGTGCCCTCTAATGGCAACTTTGTTTTTCATGAAATTAAAGGTGATATAAAAACTTATCAAGAACGTATGAAAGCAAATGGTATTCTTGTAGGGCGTGAATTTTTACCAATTCAAAGCTGGAGTCGTTTGACTTTGGGTACGCCGGAAGAAATGCAATATTTTGTAAACGTATTAAAAGAGTTCAGAAAGAAAGGTTGGGTTTAGTCCTAACAGTAAAAAATAAGGTGGGCATTTAACCCACCTTATTTTTTTATTCTAATCCCTTCACATTCGGATTCTTGTTAATAAACATCGCATCACCATAACTGAAAAAACGATAGCGATTTTCTACCGCACTTTTATAAGCATTCATGGTGTGGCTAAAGCCTGCGAAAGCAGAAACCAACATAATCAATGTACTTTCCGGCAAATGGAAGTTGGTGATTAAACAATCCACCAATCGGAATGTTTTGCCCGGATAAATAAAAATGGATGTGTCGGAAAAATAAGGTTCAATTAACACCGCACTTTGTTTTTCTTCTGCGGCTAATGCTGCGCTTTCAATCGAGCGAACTGATGTCGTGCCGACCGCAATGACCCGTTTGCCGGCTTGTTTGGTGGCGAGAATAGCATCACAAACCGACTGTGGCACTTCCACATATTCTGCGTGCATAACGTGATCTTCAATGTTTTCCACTCGAACCGGTTGGAATGTTCCCGCGCCCACGTGCAAGGTAACGAAAGCAAAATTTACACCTTTCTCTTTTAATTTCTCCAAGAGTTCATCATCAAAATGCAAGCCCGCCGTCGGTGCCGCCACTGCCCCCGGCACTTTGTTATAGACGGTTTGGTAACGTTCCTGATCTGCTTCCTCATCAGGTCGATCAATATACGGTGGCAACGGCATATGCCCAATTTGCTGCAACACATCAAAAAGTGCGGTCTGTTTTTCGGCTATTTCGATCTCAAACAAGCTATCTTGGCGACCAAGCATTATTGCTTTCACACCATTGCCTTCGCCCAGTTTGTCTTCACCTAAAATCAATTCAGCCCCCGCTTTCGGTGCTTTGGATGAACGTACGTGGGCTAAAAAACGCGATTCACTCAGTACACGCTCAACTAACACTTCAAGCTTTCCGCCGCTAGTTTTTCGCCCGAACATCCGAGCAGGAATTACTCGGGTATTATTAAACACCACCAAATCGCCAGGCTGAATTAAATCTAACACATCGGCAAAAGTGCGGTGAAAAATTTCCCCGTTTTCACCATTTAGTTGTAATAAACGGCTGGCTGTCCGCTCCGGTTTCGGATAACGGGCAATCAGCTCATCAGGTAAATCAAAATTAAAATCGGCAACACGCATAATTGAAAAAATAGGTTTGAAAAATAGGGTCGTAGTCTAGTGCGAATCGAGGCGAATCTCAAGAGAAAACGACCGCACTTTTAGCGTCTTGCTTCAAATTCAACTAAAGCTTCATCGAATTGTTCCATCACTTTAGGGTGAACCGGTGCGAACACGGAGGACGTAATCGTGATGAAAGAACATACCAAGAAGCCCGGAATGATTTCATAGAGGTGAGATAAATCTTCCCAACCTAAATATTTCATTAATGGACTCCAAGCAACCACCGTGATGGCACCCGATAACATTCCCCATAGCGCAGCTTTAGAACTGATATTGCGGTTGAACAAAGAAAGAATCACCACCGGACCGAATGCAGCACCAAAACCTGCCCACGCATAAGAAACCAAGCCCATCACTTTGGAATTCGGATCTTGTGCGATAGCGATGGCAACCACTGAGATTAACAATACCATTAGGCGACCGACCCAGACCAATTCAAGACTTGAGGCCTCTTTACGGAAGAAGCCTTTATAGAAATCTTCCGTAATTGCCGCGGAACACATTAATAATTGGGCGGATAAGGTACTCATCACCGCCGCTAAGATAGCGGATAAGACTATGCCGACAATCCAAGGATTAAACATCGCTTTGCTTAATTCGATGAAAACTGCTTCTGCATTGCTTAATTCAAGATTTTTGGTGGTGAAATAAGCTAATCCGAAATACCCTACGGCAACAGCACCGCCAAGGCAGAGGAACATCCACGAGATCCCGATTCGACGGGCTTTGTCTAGAGATGCTACGGAATCCGCCGCCATGAAACGGGCAAGAATGTGTGGTTGTCCGAAATAGCCCAAGCCCCAAGCCAACGCAGAAATAACACCAATGCCGGAAACATTGTGTAACCAGTTGCTGTAAGGGATGCCGGTGGCTGCTGATTTGGCTTCCAAAGACATCGTAATTTCATCCCAGCTGATATTTAATAACACCATGATCGGTGCAAAAATTAGAGCAAAAATCATTAATGACGCTTGGATGGTATCGCTCCATGAAACCGCCAAATAGCCACCGATAAAGGTATAGGTAATGGTCGCTAATGCCCCTAACCAAAGTGCGGTGGAATATTCCAACCCTAAGAAGCTTTGGAATAACTTCGCCCCTGCAACCACGCCTGAGGCGCAGTAAATGGTAAAGAAGAAGAGAATAATGCCTGAAGAAATGATCTTTAACGCTTTTTTCTGGCGTGGAAAACGTTGTGCAAAAAATTCCGGCAAGGTTAATGCGTTGCTATATTTCTCGGTGAAAATTCGCAAACGTCCTGCCACAACACGATAGTTCAAATAGGCACCGATGGTTAAGCCGACGGCAATCCATGCTTCGGTAAGACCGGATAAGAAAATCGCGCCGGGTAAGCCCATTAATAACCAGCCGGACATATCAGAAGCGCCGGCAGACATAGCAGTCACGAAACTTCCCATTTTTCGTCCACCCAAAATGTAATCATCAAAATTTTGAGTGGAGCGATAGGCGTATAACCCAATACCTAAAATGATCGCTAAATAGAGGCCAAAGGTGATGTAAATTTGCATAAAACGCTCCTTTATTCTTCTTGAGAGGACATTAATGAGGTGTTTCCACCGGCTGCAGTAGTGTTATAGCTGCGGGAAAACTCATCATATAATGGTAGTAAGTCTTGGGTGTTTTGCCAGTCGTAACATTTGAAAATTGCTTTACTGTTTTCAGCCAACCATTGACGATTAGCTTTATCAAGTGCAGTCAAATAAATGCCTTTTTGGCAATGACCTAACTTCGTATCAACACGAATGCCCGGTTTCGCTTTGGCGGCTAATGGATGCTTTGGTTCCACCAAAATGCTAAAACCTTTGGCAAGCAGTTTCTCAGCGGCTCTTTCTGCCGCAGGTAAGTCACCATTTAGAATAGCCACTTCACAAGGCAGATAAGCTAAGGAGTTATGTTCACCGGTGATACTTTCCAATATCGGTTTGGTTGTGCCTAGCGTATTTTCATCACCAAATTGGCTGTAATAGCGAGGTGTACGGGTTAAGCGTTGCAGATAGAACTCACCGCCGGCTTTCGGCCCTGTGCCGGATAATCCGTGTCCGCCGAACGGTTGAACACCAACCACCGCCCCTACAATATTACGGTTGATATAGAAGTTACCGCAGTTTAAGTGGCGTTCCACCATATCCATCTGTTTGCGAATACGGGTATGGCAACCACCGGTCAGTGCATACCCTTTTTCATTTACCGCTTTAAGGACATTGAGCAAGTTATCTTTTTTATAACGTACGATGTGTAAAATCGGGCCGAAGACTTCGCGTTGGAGTTGATCCAGGTTATCCAACAAATACACACTCGGCGCCACGAAATGCCCTTGGGTCGGTGTATCGATTTCCGCATAAGCACGGGCGACTTTGCGCATGCTTTCTTTGTGGTTTTCAAGATTTTGTTTGGCTTCTTCATCAATCACCGGTCCAATGTCGGTAGCCAATAAACGTGGGTCGCCTAAACTCAATTCTTTAATAGCTTCGGTGATCATCTTGTAATAGTGATCCGCCACATCCTCTTGTAACAATAAGATGCGTAATGCGGAACAACGTTGACCTGCCGAGTCAAAGGCCGAGCTGAGAACATCGGCAACGACTTGTTCCGGTAAGGCTGAAGAGTCAACAACAAGGACGTTTTGACCGCCGGTTTCCGCAATCAACACCGGATCGTTATCTGCCAATGCCAGACGTTGTTCAATGAGTTTGGCCACTTCTGTTGAACCGGTAAATACCACCCCATCAAAAGCTTGTTGGACTAACGCAGCCCCCAAATCCCCCGCACCTAAAACCAGTTGTAGGGTTTCTTTCGGGATGCCTGCTTGGTGTAACAGTTTTACGGCGGCATACGCAATTAATGAGGTTTGTTCTGCCGGTTTTGCAATCACTGCATTGCCTGCCGCTAAAGAGGCGGCAATTTGCCCGGTGAAAATGGCTAACGGGAAGTTCCATGGAGAAATACAAAGCACTTTTCCACGAGATTCGGCGAGGTGATTTTGTGTTGCTAACTGTTCTAATTGAACGGCGTAATAGCGTAAGAAATCCACGGCTTCACGCAATTCGGCAATGGCATTTGGCAAGGTTTTGCCTGCTTCAACCACAGCGAGTTTCATCAACAAGCCGAAATGTTCTTCATATAAGTCGGCGGCATTGCGTAAAACGTTGGCTTTTTCCACCGCACTTTTAGCTTTCCATTGCGTATTGTCGGCTGCGGCAAAAGCCTTTTCCGCCTGATTTACGGTTAAAAAGGCGACTTCTGCGACAGTTTCATTGAGATTTGCCGGATTAGTGATTTGATGGGCAGGGGCATTTTCGCCATTTTCAAATGCGACTAAAGACACAGCATTTTCAATGGTTGCCGCATTAAGCGCTTGTTCTAATCTTGTTAATTCCAGTTCATTGTTCAGATCGAAACCGGCGGAGTTTTTACGGTTTTTAAATAATTCTAACGGCTTGAGAACAGACTTATTCGGCTCACCATGAGATTTGGCATAAAGTTTCCACGGTGGTGTGACGAGTTGTTCGACCGGAATGTTTTCATCAACCAACTGGTGGACGAAAGAGGAGTTGGCACCGTTTTCTAAGAGACGGCGGACTAAATAGGCTAATAATGTGGCGTGCGTGCCCACAGGCGCATAGACGCGGACTTGTCGATTCAGATTTTCTTTCCCCACAATATTGTCATAAAGGGTTTCTCCCATGCCGTGTAAGCATTGGAATTCAAAGTTTTTATCTTGTCCTAATTCGTGAATCGTGCACATGGTTTGCACGTTATGGGTGGCAAATTGCGGATAAATGACATCTTGCGCGGCAAATAATTTTTTCGCACAAGCAATATAAGAAATATCGGTATGATTTTTGCGTGTGTAAAGCGGGAAGTCGTCCAAACCATCCGCTTGTGCCCATTTGATTTCGCTATCCCAATAAGCCCCTTTAACAAGGCGGATCATTAAATAGCTTTGTTTTTCTCGGGCTAAATTAATCAAATAATCCAACACAAATGGACAGCGTTTGGAGTAAGCTTGTACTACGAAACCAATGCCTTTGTAGCCTTGTAATTCCGGTTCATCTAATAATTTTTCGACAAGATCGAGGGAAAGCTCTAAACGACTGGCTTCTTCCGCATCAATATTGATACTGATGTTGTATTTTTTCGCTAATAAGAAGAGTTCTTTTAGACGAGGGTAAAGCTCATTGATGGTGCGATCGTATTTAGCTCGGCTATATTTCGGGTGAATCGCAGAAAGTTTGACGGAAACACTGTTGCCGTTATAAATGGTACGGCCTGCTGCGTCTTTGCCTACTTCTTCAATCGCGTGTAAATAGTCGTTGAAATAGCGTTGTGCATCAGCTTCTGTCATGGCAGCTTCGCCCAACATATCAAAAGAGAATGTAAAACCTTTTTCGTAGCGTGGTTTAATATTTTGTAACGCTTCTTGCATGGTCACGCCGGTAACGAACTGTTTACCCAAAATCTGCATGGATTTGATAATTGCCATACGCATAATGGGCGCAGACAAACGGGAAAAACTACGGGTGAGCGCATTCGATAAACTGTTTTCATCCAAACTTTCGCTGATTTTTTTACCAAACAGTAGGCCGTAACTGGCTGCATTGATGAAGAATGAATTGGAATTGCCAATGTGAGATTTCCAGTTCCCTTCCTGCAATTTCTCATAAATCAAATCATCACGGGTTTGTGCATCTGGAATACGCAACAAAGCTTCAGCCAAGCACATTAACGCCACCCCTTCTTCACTGCTTAATGAAAATTCTTGCATTAAAGCATCTGCGCCATATTGTTTTTGTTTAAGTTGGCGTAATTTTTTAATTAACTTAATAGCATTGTCAGTGATGCGTTGTTCTTGTTCAGGAGAAAAATCTAATGTTTTCACTAAAGAATCGACCGCACTTTTCTCATCTAAACGATAGTTTGCTGTGATAGCTTGGCGAATCGTGCTATATTGTTTTGCTAATGTGAATTGCATAAGATGCCTCCTTTTGTTATCTAATTGTTACCAAAATATAGATGCTATGTTTATTTAGTAAATGACTTTTTTGAGGATTTGTGATTGAAGTCACATAAAAAATAGGGATTTATTGTTTGTATAGGTACGGATTGAATGTTCTACATACTGAAGAGCGGTTAAAATAAAAAAACTCCCTATATTGAGGGAGTTTTTATTTGAAATGCGACTTTAGATATTACATACGGCAAATAGCACGATAATGCTGTAAAGCGTGGCTAGGCCATAGAAAATAAATCCGCCGGCAGGCACATGGACTTTAACATCGTGCATACCGTGATGGACGCGGTGTAAGCCTGCCCACATTGGGAAAATGGTAAGAGCCAGAATAACCAATTTACCCACCCAGTGGTGTGCAAAGGCGATGATGTTATCCGGGCTGACAAGGCCAAAAGGTAATAGCAAACCGAGGATAAGAATTAATACCGGGAAGGCAAGTCCGCTTATCATGCCACCTGCACTAAACATTAACCAGACAGGTGGTTCGTTTGAGCGTTTTGGATTTTGATTAACCATGTCTTCCCCCTAAATGAATACTAACACTAAAGCCAATACGGTGACACCCACAAACATTCCGCGCAAAGCGTTTTTAATTAGTTTTGCGGGCAAGCCTGTCGTGCCGGACATCACTTCACCCGTCATATCGAATAGTGTGACAGCGTGGAGCAATAAGGCGGCCAGTGAGATAATGTTCAGAATAACCACGATTGGATTTTGTAAGAACGGAATGAAGTTCATAACAAATCCGTCCGCTTTGCCTAAGCAAATGACGCCATAAAGTAATACTAAGCTGAACCAAACTGTTGGAACGGCAGTAGCTTCGCGTAGCATATAGAACTTGTAGAAATCCCAACTTTTCCACCAAGTCGGGGTCATTTCACGGACATATTTTTTACGTTTACTTACTGTTGTTGTCATAATCTTTCCCCTTACGCCTTCGGTTTAAGCATAGAAATGAGATAATCTTTGGCACTTTCTAATTTGCCCTGGTTAATGGCAGTGGCCGGGCCAACGTGTTTTGGACACACTTCGGAGCAAGCACCTACAAAGGTACAAGACCAAACGCCGTTTTCACCATTCATGATTTTCATCCGTTCTGCCTTGCCGTGATCACGGTTATCTAAGTTATAACGATGACCTAAAGTTAATACGGCCGGACCGACAAATTCAGGGTTTAAACCGAATTGTGGGCAGGCGGCATAGCATAAGCCACAGTTAATACACATAGAGAACTGACGGTATTTTTCCAATTGCGCAGGCGTTTGTTTAGTACGGCTTTTAGCTAATTCTTTAGACGGATGCGGTTTACCGTCTAACTCAGGCGCTTGGTTACCGATCACATAAGGTTTGATGGCTTCCAAACTTTCAATGAAGTGACTTAAGTCAACGATTAAGTCGCGTTCAATCGGGAAGTTTGCTAAGGCTTCAATACGCATATGACCACTGTAGTCACGCAAGAAGGTTTTACATGCCAGTTTTGGAATGTTGTTTACCATCATGCCACAAGAACCGCAGATCGCCATACGGCATGACCAACGATAAGAAAGCTCAGGTTCAAGTTTATCTTTAATATAGCCTAAAGCGTCAAGTAATGAGGTCTGGCTATCGTAAGGCACTTGATAGGTTTTCAAGTGTGGCTCTTTGTCAACTTCTGGGTTGTAACGTAGAATTTCAACGTTCATGATTGATTGTTCGGCCATGTTATTACTCCTTACCTGCTTGAGCTTGTTCTTTCGCCTTAGCTGCAGCTTCGGCTGCTTCTGCTTCCGCACCATAAACACGTTTTGCCGGTTGAGATTTGGTGATTTTTACCGGGCTGTATTCAATGCGTGGTGCGCCGTCTTCGTTATAGAACGCCAAGGTGTGTTTTAAGTAGTTCACATCGTCACGCTCAGTGTAGTCTAAACGTTGGTGTGCACCACGAGATTCTTTACGTTCAATAGCAGAATTGGCAATAGATTGTGCTACGTCCAAAATGTAGCCTAGTTCAACGGTGTATAATAAGTTGGTATTAAATACGCTGGAGCGGTCGGATACATGAACACGTTTAAAACGCTCTTTCAATTCAGCAATTTTATCAACGGCTTGTTGCATACTTTCTTGTGTACGATAAATACCGCAGCCTTCTTCCATTGCTTGACCCATTTCATCACGAATTTCAGACCAAGATTCTGTACCTTCCTGGGCAAATAAGTCATTTAAGCGTTTAACAACATCTTGTGCTTGAGCGTCAATTGCACTTTGGTTGCCTGGTTTGGCTTCCACTGCACGTTGTGCTGCATATTCGCCGGCAACACGACCTAATACCACTAATTCGGCTAATGAGTTGGAACCTAAACGGTTAGCGCCGTGTAAACCGGAAGAGGCACATTCACCCACGGCAAATAAGCCTTTAATACGGGTTTCACTGTTGAAGTCTACTTCAATACCACCCATGGTGTAGTGCACTACAGGGCGCACAGGAATCGGGGCTTGAGCCGGATCCACGCCTTCATAGGCTTTTGCCAATTCACAAATAAACGGTAAACGTTCGTGTAAATATTGTTCTCCAAGGTGACGCAAATCCAAATGTACTACATCAACGCCTTTGGCGGTTTTTAATGTATTACCTTTGCGCCATTCTTGCCAGAACGCTTGGGATACTTTATCGCGCGGGCCTAATTCCATATATTTATTTTGTGGTTTACCAATTGGCGTTTCCGGTCCCAAACCGTAGTCTTGAAGATAACGATAGCCGTCTTTATTCACCAAAATACCGCCCTCACCACGACAACCTTCAGTCATTAAAATACCGGTGTTCGGCAAGCCGGTTGGGTGATATTGCACGAATTCCATATCACGCAACGGTACACCGTGGCGATAAGCCATTGATAAACCGTCACCGGTAACGATACCGCCGTTGGTATTGAAACGGAATGCACGACAACCACCGCCTGTGGCGATAACAACAGCATTGGCGTTAATTTGTACTAAAGAACCTTCCATCATATTCATGGCAACCATACCGCGGGCATGGCCATCATCAACTAAAATATCAAGTACGAAGTGTTCATCGAAACGTACAATTTGCGGGAATTGAATAGAAGTTTGGAAGAGAGTGTGCAATAAGTGGAAACCGGTTTTATCGGCGGCGAACCAAGTTCGCTCGATTTTCATTCCGCCGAAACGACGCACGTTTACGTCACCATCAACTTTACGGCTCCAAGGACAGCCCCAACGTTCAAGCTGGGTCATTTCTACCGGTGAGTGTTCAACAAAATATTCTACAACGTCTTGTTCACAGAGCCAGTCACCACCGGCAACAGTATCTTGAAAGTGTTTGTCGTAAGAGTCTTCTTCTTTGATGACGGCTGCTGCACCACCTTCTGCCGCAACGGTATGACTACGCATTGGGTAAACTTTTGAGACTAATGCAATTTTAAGGTTAGGATTAGCTTGAGCTGCAGCAATCGCCGCTCGTAAACCACCGCCACCGGCGCCAACAATGGCGATATCGACATTAACAGTTTGCACGATATTCCTCCAAGTAAAGAGATAAATTTGAGTGAAAATACCGAAATAAAGTTATTTGGTACTGTTAGGGTAAGATTATTTTGCCATTATTTTTTTTTATTAAAACTATTTTTGTGAAATTTGTCACGATTTCGTGATCTACCTCAAAAAGTTACTGTAAATAATGAGTTGTTTACATTTTGCTTCATAATTAACATTCTCTTAACTAAATTATCACGAAAAAGGTACAAAAGTGCGGCGGAAAAATAAGGCGTTTTTCGGGTTTTGCTATCGGCCTTTAAAACAGACATCTTGTGCCGTCAGGACGAACAATAACTTTATGTATTCCCGCCGACTTTGCTTTAAAATAGCGACAAATTCATTTCTCCTCATTTTCTAATGAAAAGGCATTTTTATGTTTGAACAAGAACAATGGCAACCTACCGCCTCCGTTAAAAATTTATTAACCCGTGCCAAATTACTGGCGGAAATTCGTCGATTTTTCACCGATCGCGGTTTGTTGGAAGTGGAAACGCCGGTGTTAAGCGAATTTGGGGTTACGGATGTGCATCTCGCAACATTTAGTACGGAGTTTATTTCACCATTCGGTGAGCAATCGAAAACTCTGTGGCTTTCTACCAGTCCGGAATATCACATGAAACGTTTGCTGGCGGCAGGTAGCGGGCCTATTTTTCAAATCGGCAAAGTGTTCCGCAATGAAGAGGCGGGCAATCGACACAACCCTGAATTTACTATGTTGGAGTGGTATCGACCGCACTTTGATATGTATCGCCTGATTAACGAAGTGGATGATTTATTACAACAAATTTTGGAATGCCCGCCGGCGGAAAGCATGAGCTATCAATTTGCCTTCCAGCAATACGTGGGATTGGATCCATTATCGGCAGACTTGTCCGAATTGGCGGAAAAAGCGAAAAAACATCAGTTAATCGGGGCGGAAAATGAAAATCGTGACACCTTATTACAATTTTTATTTAGCACGGTAGTGGAACCGCAAATTGGGCAGGAGGCGCCGGTAGTGGTGTATCATTTCCCGGCAAGTCAGGCGGCTTTAGCGCAAATCAGCTCGGAGGATTTGCGTGTGGCGGAACGTTTTGAGTTTTATTATAAAGGATTGGAGATGGCTAACGGTTTCCACGAATTGTCTGATGCGCGCGAGCAATTAAGACGCTTTCAGCAAGATAATCTGCAACGGGAAAAAATGGGGTTGCCTGTGCGCGCCATTGATACGCGCCTATTGGCTGCATTACAGGCGGGAATTCCGAATTGTTCAGGGGTGGCTTTGGGCGTTGATCGTTTATTGATGATTGCCATGGGCACGGAGAGCATTAAAGACGTGATTTCTTTTGCGATAGATAACGCTTAAAAGTGCGGTCATCAATGGCGATGTTTTTTTAAATGTTAAAAGTGCGGTCGAAAAATAAAATGTTTTTTATGACCGCACTTTATTTACTTCAAAATAAACATTGGTGTTTGGCTAATCGGATCGCGGTGAATCACCACCTCTAAATCAAACACCTCTTTTAACAGCCGCTCTGTCATCACTTCGTCAGGCGTTCCTTGGGCCATAAGGTTGCCGTCTTTGAGAACGATTAAATAATCACAATAACGACAAGCCTGATTTAAATCATGGAGTACTGTAATGACGGTTTTGCCGTTTTGTTGCATTTGGCGCATCATGCCCATGAGTTCCGCCTGTCGGTTGAGATCCAAATAAGTGGTTGGTTCATCCAACAGAACAAGCTCTGCATCTTGCGCTAATGTCATGGCTAAGAAAACCCGTTGTTGTTGTCCGCCGGATAAATCCGATACCAAATGTTCCGCCAGTTCCGCGGTGTGGGTTTGTTCCATAGCCCAAGCCACTAATTGCTCATCTTTATCACTTAATTTGCCCCACAAATTCAAATAAGGCGAACGGCCGTAAGCAATTAATTCACGTACTTTAATGCCTTCCGGCACCAAATGTTGTTGTGGCAAGAACGCTAATTGTTTGGCGTATTCTTTCGGGGTGCTTTGCCAAATATCTTTGCCTTTGTGAGTAATTGTGCCTAGGCGAGGCTTGAGCAAACGGGCCACCGCTTTTAGTGTTGTGGATTTGCCACACCCGTTCGGGCCAATTAAGGCAATAATTTGGTTGCTCGGAAAGTTGAGAGATAAATCCCGTACGATAGTTTTATCTTGATAGCCTAATTGTAACTTATTGATCTCAATGCTCATTATTTCGTTCTCATCAATAAATAGAAGAAGTAAGGGGCGCCGATAATGGCGGTGAGAATACCGGCGGGCAGTTCTGTCGGCGGATCGATAACCCGCGCTAAAATATCGGAAATCTGTAATAACAACGTGCCGATTAGCATGGCCGCCGGCAATAATGTGCGGTGACGTCCACCGACCAATTTGCGTGCTAAGTGCGGTGCAACTAAACCGAGAAATGCGATGGGGCCGCAAATGGCGACGGCTGTGGTGGAAAGCGCAACAGCCAGCACTAATACCAAGATTTGCGTTTTATTTACGCTTACTCCCAAGGTGGCCGCTTTGTTTTCACCTAAACCTAAAGTGTCCAAATCTCGGCAGAAAATAAACGGTAACGGCAATAACACCAACAACCAAGGCAAAACGACATTGACATAAGCCCAACTTCTGCCCCACAAACTTCCGGTTAGCCAAAGCATAGCCGTGTTGATTTCTACCGGATTGGTTAGCATTAAATAATGGCTGATTGCCGCCCATAGGGCAGAAAGTGCTACGCCGATAATGGCCATTTTGATCGGGCGGAAGTTAAAACCACATATCATCCATAACAAAATGAAAGACAGAACACCGCCGATAAAGGCGAAAATCGGTAGCCAGTAAAAGGCTAAATTCGGTAGGAAGATTAATACGGTAACGGCGACTAAACCGGCGGCGTTATTGATTCCTAAAATATCAGGAGAGGCCAACGGATTACGCACGACACTTTGCACCAACACCCCGGAAATGGCCAATGCGCCGCCGATAATAATGGCGAGTAGCGCGCGTGGCAGACGGTATTCCATTAAAGTGAAATAGTTTTTATCGTCAGGGTGAAAGGCCTGGCTAATTTCATCAAAGGATAGCGTGTAAGTGCCGTAGCGAATGCTTAATACAAATAATATCGCGACCGTACAGAGTGCCGATAAGTAAAAGCCGATTGCACGGAATCCTGAATGAGAACGGCGCATTAGTGTTTTCCTCTGGCAAATAATACAAAGATTGGCGCACCGATTAAGGCCAAAATGGCGCCGGCAGGCACTTCACTTGGGAAATCAACAGCACGGGCAACGGTATCAGCCCCCAACATTAAAATGGCGCCTAATAACATGGACATGGGTAATGATTTTCGTAAATCATAGCCGATCCAATAACGTGCTAAGTGTGGAATTAACAAACCGATAAAGGCGACCGGGCCGGCTACACTAACGGCTGAACCCACAATTAATAATGCCATGATATTGGCATACCAACGCAGACGGAACAGGTTAATTCCCAAGGATTGAGCGGATTCGTCGCTTAAATTGAGTAAATTTAATCGGTTGGCAAAGAAGAGACAAAAGAGAGCGCTCGATAGCAGAAACGGCCAAATAGTGTGCCATTCGTTCCAACGGGCGTGAGAAATGCCGCCGGCAAGCCAACTCATTACGCCAAAGGCATGATCTTCCGACATAATTAACACTAATTTGGTAAGAGCAGTACATAATAAGGAGACGGCAATCCCCGCCAAAATAACGCGACTGCGATCGCCACTACTGTCTTTCCACGTGTTGCTGATCAACATTACAACCAACCAGCTGATTCCACCGCCGATACTTGCCACTAAGGCAATGCTATAGCCTGATAATAAGGCCGGGCTAATGGCACTCGCCGTTACCATAGCCAAACTTGCGCCGGAATTGACGCTTAGTAGCGTTGGTGAGGCTAGTGGGTTGCGGGTGATGGTTTGTAATAATGCCCCGGCTACTGCCAAATTGGCGCCTAATGCGATCGCCACTAACGCCCGCGGAAAGCGTAAATCGACCACGGTGATCTTGGCCAATTCATCGCCATTGGGGAAAAAGGCGTTTAGCGCATCTAATGGTGAAATTTCAATAGGGTAGTATAAAAACAGGCTTCCCCATAACAAGAAAGCCAGTCCTAGCAGGGGAACGCCCCAACGAAAAGCTTTGCCAAACATTATTTTTGATTAACGAATTGTTCAACTTGTTTTGCCATGATCTCACTGGCCGTAATGCCGCGTCCGCGCGCCCACATATCTGCATTGACACTAAATACATGTTTGGCTTTTACGGCAGGAATGGCTTGCCATAAAGGTTCTGCTTCCCATTTGCGGGCGATACTTTCTTGGCGATAGTGGGCGATAAACATATAGTCCGGTTTTTCCATCACTAATTGCTCAAGATTGATTTCAGCAAAGGCTTGAGTGGCGTTTGGTAATTTTGGCGAGTTAAAACCTAGAACACCAAGGAAGCTGGCGACATAACCACTGTCATTTTGTAAATTGAATTTGTCTTCGCGGGAGGTGCCGAAAATCCCTTTTTTGCCTTTCACATTAATATTTTGCGCAATGCTTTCGATAGTTTTATTGTGTTTATCAATTTGCAATTTCATTTCACCGCCTTTGCCCACAACATCGCCGATTTTTTGTGCCGTATCAAGATTCTCCTGATAGCTTTCATGGCGCGAATCAAACATCATGGTCGGGGCGATTTTTTTCAATTCTTCATACACTGCTGTGTGACGGGAAGGATCAGCGATAATTAAATCGGGTTTTAATGCGGCAATGGCTTCAAGACTTGGTTGTGAACGGGTACCGACAGATTGCCAAGGTTGAATCTTATCGCGCACTTCCTGCAAAATACGGGTTTTATCGTTGTCATCGGCAACGCCGACCGGGCTAACACCGACTTGAGCAAGGGCATCAACGAAAGAATATTCTAACGCGACAATGCGACTTGGGGTTTGATCAATAGTGAATTCACCTTTAGCATCGGTGACGGTCACAGCACTTGCCGTCACAGATGTCATAAGGAAAAGAGAAGTAAGGGTTGCTTTGACGAATTTTTTCATTTCTGAGTCCTCTGTCATCATAAAAACATAAGCGTAAGAGGTTCAATTATACACAGGACTCGGTATTGAGAATAGTTCTTTTTTAATGTCCGACCACATCAATGATCATCACTTCCGATTGTGAGCCCAAACGCATCGGCACCCCCCAGAAGCCATAGCCGGAGGTCACGAAAAAGTGACCTTGATTGATTTGTTCATAACCATAACTCAAACGATAAATAAATTTTACAATGAGATTTGCCGGAAAAATCTGTCCGTTATGAGCATGGCCGGAAAGCTGAATATCAATGGGCAAATTGGCGTGTTGTTCGATATCCGTCGGACGGTGATCCATTAAAATCACAGGGAGTGCCGTATTCACTTCTTTTAATAATTGTGCGGTAGTTGGGCGATTCGTCACCAAATCATCGTTACGCCCAATTAGCGTAAAGCGATTATCAATCACAAAACTTTCATCCATCACAGGAACAATGCCTGCTTTGCGAATTTCCTGTTCAATACGGGCTTGATCACCAAAGAAATCGTGGTTACCCAACGTAGCATAAACGCCAAGAGGGGCTTGTAGTTTGGCTAAGTGCGGTTGCATTTTCTCCGCTAAATAGGCGTTGACGTTATCATCCATAATATCGCCTGGCAGGAGGATAATATCCACCTTTTCCTGTTGCATAATGGCAGCCAGTTTGTCCAATTGCTTGGCGCCAAAGAGCGTCCCTAAATGTGTGTCGCTGGCCATCCCAATACGCAACGGCTGCATCGGTTTGTTCAATCGCACTTGATAATGATTCACCATGGGGGTGTAAGCGTTATACAAGCCAAGCCCGATGAAACCAAGAAAGATGATCGGATAGAGCAGTTTCAGCGCCTTATCCCATTTTTTAAAAAAGATATGTAATACGCCCACAATGACGCTACTAAAGCCCGAAAAAAGGAGCAAGGTAAGCGTAAAGGCACTTACGATAAAGGTTTCGGTAAATAAGCGTAATGGCGCGCTTAGCACCACGCAATTCAGAATCACAAAGATCCAAACGGCTAAACGGCGACGGCTTTTCCCTTCTAACTTGAAAATCCAGCTTAATGTACGGGCGAAAACCCAAAGCATAAGCTGCAATGCTACAAGAGAGATTTCAAAACTTAGGTAATGTCTGGCTTCCATAGATTTTCCTATATATTTTTGTATTTCTAATGTCTAATCAAATAACATAAAGTGCGGTCGTTTTCCGGCACAAATTTGAAAAGGCGTAATAGTAATACGGATTAAGATATTGAAACAACCTATCAATGAATTTGATTATTTCCAAGGGCTAAAAATTCCGTTAAAATGCGTCCACTTTTTTACTCAAATAACGGAAGAAAATTTATGTTCGGAAAAGGTGGCTTGGGCGGCTTAATGAAACAAGCCCAACAAATGCAAGAAAAAATGCAGAAAATGCAGGAAGAAATTGCTCAATTGGAAGTGACCGGCGAATCCGGTGCCGGATTGGTGAAAATCACCGTAAATGGTGCGCACAATTGTCGCCGCGTAGAAATTGATCCTTCTTTAATGGAAGACGACAAAGAAATGTTGGAAGACTTAATTGCTGCGGCGTATAACGATGCCGTGCGTCGTGCTGAAGAATTACAAAAAGAAAAAATGGCTTCTGTCACTGCCGGTATGTCATTGCCACCGGGCTTTAAAATGCCATTCTAAAAAAATATCGCCAAAATCGACCGCACTTTTCGTTAATCGATTCTTAAAGTGCGGTTTATTTTTTTATCAAATCCATCGAGAACGCTATGCAAACCAGTCCATTGTTAGAGAATTTAATCGAAAGTTTACGCGTATTGCCGGGGGTCGGGCCAAAATCCGCACAACGGATGGCATACCATTTATTGCAGCGTAATCGAAGCGGTGGAATGCGTTTGGCGCAAAGTTTGACGGAAGCCATGTCGAAAATCGGACACTGCGAACATTGCCGAACTTTTACCGAAGAAGCGGTTTGCAATATTTGTAACAATCCTCGTCGTCAAAATTCAGGCTTGTTGTGCGTGGTGGAAATGCCGGCAGACATTCTTGCTATTGAACAAACCGGTCAATTCTCAGGACGTTATTTCGTGCTTATGGGGCATTTGTCGCCGTTAGATGGCATTGGTCCGCGTGAAATCGGCTTGGATTTACTGCAAAAACGATTGCAAACGGAATCGTTTAAAGAAGTGATTCTTGCCACCAACCCAACGGTGGAAGGCGATGCCACTGCAAACTACATCGCAGAACTTTGTTTGCAACAGAAAGTTAAAGTCAGCCGTATTGCCCACGGTATCCCGGTGGGCGGGGAGCTGGAAATGGTGGACGGCACCACATTAACCCACTCTTTCTTGGGCCGTCGTGAAATCGGCTAACCTTGATTCTCATCTATGCGACTGTTTATAGCGGAAAAACCGAGTCTTGGACGTGCCATTGCCGATGTTTTGCCCAAGCCACACCAACGTGGTGATGGCTTCATTAAATGTGGCGATGACGATTATGTCACTTGGTGCGTAGGGCATTTGTTGGAACAGGCGGAACCTGATGCTTACGACGCAGGCTTCAAACAATGGCGCTTAGAGGATTTGCCTATCGTGCCGCAAAAGTGGCTGCTCATTCCGAAAAAAGAAACCCATAAACAACTGAAAACCGTTGAAAAACTGGTACATCAAGCCGATATTTTGGTCAACGCAGGCGACCCGGATCGAGAGGGGCAACTGTTGGTGGACGAGGTGTTCAGTTATCTGAATTTGCCTGCCGAGAAGCGTAATGCCATTCAACGTTGTTTAATCAGCGATTTGAACCCAAGTGCGGTAGAAAAAGCCATCAAAAAATTACAACCTAACCGAGATTTCATCCCGCTAGCCACCTCCGCATTAGCCCGTGCCCGCGCCGATTGGCTTTATGGCATTAATATGACTCGCGCTTATACCATTCGAGGCAGACAGGCTGGCTATAACGGCGTGCTTTCCGTTGGGCGTGTACAAACACCGGTGCTGGGCTTGATCGTACGTCGTGATTTGGAAATTGAAAATTTCCAACCAAAAGATTTTTTTGAAGTGCTGGCTTGGGTGCGAGATCCGAAAGAGGAAAAAACATCTCAAAAATCGACCGCACTTTTTTCCGCCTTATGGCAACCGAGCAAAGCCTGCGAAGATTATCAGGACGACGACGGACGTGTACTTTCCCGCGCGCTTGCGGAAAATGTCGTCAAACGTATTACCGACCAACCGGCAAAAGTCACCGATTACACGGATAAGAGGGAAAAAGAAACGGCACCGTTGCCATATTCCCTTTCTGCATTGCAAATTGATGCCGCCAAGCGTTTCGGGATGTCGGCGCAAGAGGTGTTAGACACTTGCCAACGTTTGTATGAAACACACAAACTGATTACTTATCCACGCTCCGATTGTCGTTATTTGCCGAAAGAGCATTTTGCCGATCGTATGGCGGTGATGAATGCTATTTCTACTCATTTAACGCCATTTCAACCCCTGCCCGAAATTATCGATCCTGCACAGAAAAATCGCTGTTGGAACGATAAAAAAGTGGAAGCGCACCATGCCATTATTCCTACAGCCAAAAATCGAGCCGTTAGCTTAACCCAAACAGAACAAAACATATATTTTCTTATTGCTCGCCAATATCTCATGCAGTTTTGCCCCGACGCGGAATACCGTAAATGCAAAATTACCTTGGATATTGCAGGCGGAACTTTCGTTGCCCAAGCGCGCAACTTACAAATTGCCGGTTGGAAACAACTTTGGGGAAAAGAAGATAACGATGATGAACAGCCTGATGCTTTGTTGCCGGTGGTGAAAAAAGGACAGATTTTACATTGCGAGAAAGGCGACATTGTCAGTAAAAAAACACAACCGCCGAAACCCTTTACCGATGCGACGTTGCTTTCTGCTATGACGGGTATTGCCCGCTTTGTGCAAGACAAGGAATTGAAAAAAATTCTGCGAGAAACCGATGGATTAGGCACCGAAGCCACTCGGGCGGGGATTATTGAATTGTTGTTTAAGCGGGGTTTTCTATATAAAAAAGGGCGTAATATTCACAGCACCGAGGCAGGGCGTATTTTAATCAATGCTTTGCCGGACGTGGCTACCCAACCCGATATGACGGCACATTGGGAATCTCAACTGGACAGCATTAGTCGCAAACAGGTGAGTTATCAGCAGTTTATGCAAAATCTTACCCAGCTTTTGCCTGAGTTATTGCACTATATTAATTTCTCCGCATTGCGCGAGTTAAGTCGGCATAATCAAGGCGTGAAAAAGACCGCATCGAGAACAAAGAAAAATTAACGAGAGCTAAAAGTGCGGTCGTTTTTCAAAATGTTTTTTACTGATCGAATTTGCACCAAACAGCCTAAAAATAGATAAAACGACTTGCGAAAGGCAAAGATATCCGGTAATATCTGCGCCGTTATTTTTCATTAGAATTTGCTAAATCAGAGAAGATAAAATGTACTCAGCTTTATTAATCATTTACTTGGTCGTTTCCATTGCACTCATTGCGTTTATCCTGTTACAACAGGGTAAAGGTGCCGATGCAGGCGCGTCTTTTGGTGGTGGCGCATCTGGTACGGTTTTCGGCTCTGCCGGCGCAGGTAACTTCCTATCCCGTACGACAGCTGTGTTAGCAATAATCTTCTTTATTATCAGTATCGTTATTGGCAATCTAAATTCACATAAAAATAATGTAAAACAAGGTGCGTTTGATGATTTATCCGGTACAGCGGAACAAATCCAACAGCAACAACAAAAAGCACCGGCTGTGTTAGATACAAAAAATAGCGATATTCCTCAACAATAAAATTTATCAAATTAAGCTCTGGTGGTGGAATTGGTAGACACGCTATCTTGAGGGGGTAGTGACCGTAGGTCGTGCGAGTTCAAGTCTCGCCCAGAGCACCATTAAACTAAACATAGCCCCGCGTAATTAATCGCGGGGTTTTGTTTTATCTAGTATTTACAAGGCTTTATAGCACTTTTACCTATCATAGCCCCTCGCATTCAATCGTCTCTAATCTCGTTTTTTAGTAACACTGGTAGTAACACTGGCTTGTTTAGTGTTACTATGCGCCCAATCTGGTGTTACTACGATCGGGAAGAAGCCTTATGCCACGCGTTAAAAAGCCTTTAACAGATACAGAAATTAAGAAAGCAAAGCCGAAAGAAAAAGAGTATCCATTATCTGATGGCAACGGACTTATTCTGAGGGTTAAACCGAATGGATCTAAAATTTGGCTGTTTAATTATTATCATCCGGTTACGCAAAAAAGAACGAATGCGGGGCTTGGTATGTATCCTCAAATTCAGTTAGCGGTTGCCCGTGCCAAGCGTGAAGAATATCGCGCTTTGCTTGCTCAAGGTATCGATCCACAAGAACATAAAAAGAAAGCACTAGAAGCTACCAATGAACAAATAAAAAATAGTTTCTTGGCCGTTGCTGAAAAGTGGAAGAAAAAAAAGGTTAAGGAAGTAGAGGCATCAACCTTAGAAAAGAATTGGCGCCGATTAGAACTCTATGCTTTCCCTAAATTCGGTCAAATACCTGTTACTGATATTTTACCGGCACTTATTATTCAAACATTGGAACCATTAAACCAACAAGGGAAAGGCGATACATTAAAGCGTACGATTCGCTTAATTAACGAGATTTTAAATTATGCCGTGAATTATGGCTTAATACAGTTTAATCCTTGTCTTAACGTGAATGCCGTTTTTAATTTCGGCAAGAATGAAAACAATCCTACAATTCGTCCTGAAGAATTGCCCGCACTTTTGAAAGCAGTTAGAGATTCGCGCTTAACTTTGTTTACTCGCTGTTTGATTAAATTCCAACTTTTAACCTTAACTCGCCCTGTTGAAAGCAGTGGTGCGGAATGGTCGGAAATTGATTTAGATAATCGTTTATGGTCGATTCCGGCGGAAAGAATGAAAACAAGAAAAGCTCACATTGTGCCACTTTCTACTCAATCTATAGAAGTGCTGCGTATTATGTTGTCGTACACAAAGAATGATAAATATGTTTTCCAAAGTGCCCGCACTAAAGATAAACCAATGAATAGCCAATCAGTCAATAAAGCGTTAGTCGATTTAGGGTATAAAGATAAATTAACTGGTCATGGATTGCGCGCTATAGGTAGTACTTATTTGAATGAATATGAACCTATGATTTCCCCTGATGTGATTGAGGCTTGTTTATCTCATGGTATAAAAGATTCTGTGCGCCGCGCATACAATCGTTCTGATTATCTAGAACAACGCAAGCCGGTGATGCAACTTTGGGGCGATTATGTGGAACAATGTGAACGTTAAAAGTGATGTGCGTGGAAAATATTTAAAAACTGCCTTCACTCGTTCACCGATTGCTTTTCCTTTGTTTTTCAATTGGTTATAAGGTGAAGGGGAAGTCGGTGTTGTTCACCTTGGCATTCACCTTTTTAGGTAAAAAAAGCGCGGTTTTTATGCCGCGCCTTTCACTATCTATTTGATTTTATGTACTCATTATAAAACTCGTCAAAGTCTTTAAAGTGTACATTAGTGATATATCTTCCTTTTTCCGCACCAGAAGTGATTCGCCTGCGAGTGTATGGATATTTATTTTTGTGCTGTGCCAATCCTTGTCTTAATGATTCGGTAAAGTTATTCAGTGTTAAAGCATTTTGAATATTATTGGCTTCAGTAAATACCAAGTAAGCCGGGTAAAGGTGCGTTCTTGGAAGTCCGGTTTTCGCGTTGCCAATTCCTAGCCCGTTACTTTCTTGAGAGGTTAGGAAATAACTACAAAACACCGTTAAATGATCTGAGTTCATTTTGATTTCTAACGCTTCGGCGCTTTCTTGTTGTTGAATTAACGCTTTTTTCGCATCTAACGGATTTTTAAAAGCCTGAATCAGTTTATAAATAATTCCACCTGCTTCGGCTTCTATCTTATCCATTAAGTGCGGATCGCGTTTACTTTCCGGCACCACTTTATCAAAGTGAAAAATCACTCGGCGGCGTTCGATACCTCCGTTTCTTTCTGTGAAGCGTGTTGGCTCATTGTTGACGATTAGCACAATCGCGGGAATGACTGCTTTAAACTTGCTTTTGTGCTTCGGATCGATATTAACTAAATCCCCCGCACTAATGCTTTTTAGTCCACCACCATCACCACCATAGCGGGATTGTTCCGGGCATAGAATGAGCGTTTTATTCACAAAGTTTTCACGCCCGCGCGGTTCGTCTAAATCAACTAATCGACCGCTTTCCGTGTTTTGTTCGCCTGCTAACATTGTGGCAATTTGCGCAAATACCGATTTCCCGCTACCACCATCGCCGGTTACTTCAAAGAATAATTGCCAGTTATGGCGATTCGTTAAAATCGCGTAAAGTGCGCCCAAGATTGCTTGCTTTTTATCTTCCTTACCATCAGCAACAAAATTCAACCAATTATCAAAGTGCGGTGTATTTTCTTCCTGATTCGTGTAATCGTGCGGAATAAAAGAGGTTAGCCAGTTTTCCCGACAATGCGGGTAAAATTCCAAGGTCGAACGATTTAATACGCCGTTTTTAAATGCTAATAACTCCTTGGATTGTTCCCCCATTTTGGCCGCTTGAATCTTCGCTGTATCAATCATTGAATCAATAGAACGGGCACTATAAGTAAATTCCTGTTCATCGTAAAACTGAACGGCTTTAACCTCTAATTCCGATCTCGGTAGAATCTCCCAATTTGCGCCGGTGTAATGATAAAGCTCCTTATCTAAACTGTGTTGAGCAATATCTAGATTCAGCCATTTTACGAATGCCCGGGCTTTTACGTTAGTTCCGTCCTTTTCTTTCAATTTCGGCGGCGGAGCAATTTTATCCGCAATTTCTACCGCACTTTTATCCGTGCGTAGGCGTTGAATGTAACCACTTAGATTTTCCTTCATCTGCGCAGCGCCATCATATAAAACGACATGATCAGCTTTAGTATGCTTTGCTAGATTGTGACAAATACCGGTGATTTCTGTCTGATCTAATTCTCCACATTGGAAAAGCATGATTGTGTGTTGCTCCGAATCAGCTATTTTTATTCCTGAAATATCTTCAAGCTGCTGTTCGCCAAGAATCACCGGCTTTTGTTTGGCATCTATACCTTCCACCAACGAACACAACAATAACCATTCTTCACCTTTTCCTTTGTTCCATGCTTGCCAAGCCTTACGCCCGGCAAGAATGATTAACGCTGAATAAGGTTCTTTCGGCTGATCCGCTAAGTGTGGTGCATTAATTAAGCGTGCCATGATTTACCCCCTCAACTGCGCCGTTCTCAATTATATTGATACGCATGGCAACGACTTCCTGAAAATATGAAAATGTGCTTACCAAGGAGTTCACTAAGCTATGCTTCAATAAGCCATCTATAAGTTCATCATTGGATAGCATTGCTGCGGTTTCCTCCGGCGCTAAAGAAGGCGGTTTTGGTGCCATCTGTAGTAAATGCTTATTGATCGTGATTAATTCATCACGAAGAATTTTTAGCCCACCGAGATATTCAGCGGGATAATCAATAAACTGTTCGGCTAATGCCAAAATTGCTTCGGTTGTGTAAGGGAAAGACGAATTAAAGGCTTCATCTTTAGGTTTTCCCATGTTCTGATGACTGATTGAAATAGCATTCAATTCAACGGCATTTAGTTTGGAATAATCCATTTTTTGATTGAGATCCATTATTTCACCCCCGTGATTTTCAATCCTGCTGTAGTTGCTCGTTTAATTGATTTCAGCGCGTCTGTTGCGCCTTTTAAATGTCCGTTGTGAATGTAGTCTTTGGCAAAGCTAAGATAAAATTCAGTCTGTTTAATGGCTTTTACCAACTGTTCCCAATCCGGCAAGCGTTCTTCCTCAAATAGGCTAGGGCGCTTCTTGCTTACTTTGGTTTTTAACTTACGCATTTGCCACCACCTGTAATTGTTCAATTTGTGTTACTACTTCGGCAAATTTAGAAATTAAATAGCCGTTTGCCTGATTGAAGTCCTTTAAAATTGCGGTCTGTTCCTTTGTTAAATCGGCAGCTTTCGCCAATTCGTTAAATAACTTTCCACCACCTTTTAACCGCTCTACTAAATCAACACATTCCCCACGCATTTTTAGTTTGTGATGGAAGTCGTCCGGGTAAACTTCAAGGCATTTGCGGTTACTATCATGGATTAACTTAAATTGGCGGCTGATTTGCGCATATTCCGCGTGTAAAGGATTGAATGAGAGTTTCCCCTTATACTGGTTACTTACTTTCATTATTGCCCCCCTCCCAAAGTACATTCACTGCGTCTTTAGTCCGCACAATCAGATCTCGCACTGCCCAAAGTGAATCGCTTAATGCTTTCTCCCTTGTGTTGTTATCCACCATCAGCAAAATAGCTTCTGCTTGAGCAAGATTTTTTGTGATTTCGTCCATCGCGTCTAATTTCTTCATGATTTTGTCCCTCCCTAAAGCTCTTCTTCTAACGACATTACAGAAGTGAGGATTAATTTTGATACGGCACGGAAGGCGGCTTCATAGGTGGCGCACTCAACCTTATCAATCGTTCCATCGCCTTTGCTAATTAGTTCTGAAATTGCTTGAGCTTCCCACAATCCTTCAAGTGCTTTGGTAATTTCTTCATTACGCATGAGCCACCTCCATAGAATCACGAGAGATTGCCGCAAAAGTGCGGTCGTTTTTCACGGTGTTTTGAAGATTGATTTTGCCGGTAAGTACAAGAACAAAATCACGGGCGAATTGGGCGCGCGCGGCTTGTTCAGTATCAGCGGTGATACGGATTTTTTGAATCTGATTAGATAAATCGGTACGGCGAATAGCCGCAAAAATGAATTGATACATTTGCGTAGATTCCTGATGTTGATTTTCAGAATCTACCGCTAGACTTTCCACGGTCGGGCGGTAGAGCATAACAGGGTGGAAAACTGCCACATCAGGAGGGCAGCCAGTCAAAGACTGCCTATTACGCTCTACCATTGAATGAATTTTTAGATTAAATAAAACAAAATCCGCAAATTCTTGAGGTGTGCGAATGTTACGAACAAAAAAAGCACGGTTAAAAGGCGTGCTATCGTTCGCCTGATGTAAATAATTCAGCTTTCCACGGCTGACCTTAGATTTTGCTAAGGCGTGGACATAGTCGCAAATTTGACTGCACTTTGTAAAGTAAAATGTATTGTAATTATTTTCATATTGTTTATAATTAACGTGATTTAAATTCATATTAATTCCTTTTATGGATTTAGATCGGGAAACGTGGCGTGTGCTTTGTGTTTGGCTCATGGTCGCTAAAATCATTCATTAGCGTTCAAAGTGTGTTCCGCAGTTTCCGCTCTCATGTAATTTAGGTTATCTACCTTCTGAGTGATTCTTAAGGTAGGGGAATGCGCCGCTTGGGTTGAGCCTTGCGGCGTTTTTCTTTTAACGGAATCGAAAGTAGGCTTGCTGTTCTTCATGCGCAGTAAGCTCACCTCCCTTAGCCTTATAAATGGCAATCACCTGTTTTAACTGTTCGGCATCTGCGATTTCATAGCGGTAATATTGCCCCATTCCATCTGCAGTCTTTTCCGTTGTACGTTTCACTTTGCCGATTAAATGATTGCGTTCAAGTTCACTGATATAGTTACGCGCTGACGTCATGCCCATTGAATAACCATCAATGCCGCTAATGCTAGAAAGAATTAAACGGTGTAACACTTTTAAGAATTGTGTTGGTTTTCTTGCTTCGTTCATCTTCCACCACCTTAAGCGCGTGCGGCTTTTTGTTCTTCAATCCACGCATTCACTTCTTCTAAATCCCAACGGACAAAGTTTTGTGAAAAGCGGATCGGTTGTGGGAATTGTTTAGCTTTTACAAGCTCATTGAGTTTGGTGCGTCCAAAGCTTACGCGTTGGCAAACATCGGCACCGGTGATAAGTTTTTTAGATTGGGTTTGAGATTGGCTCATAAAAAATACCTCTCGTAGTTTAACTATGTGGAATAGCGTTCTATTCCGTTGAGTTGTTCGAACGGGAGGTATTACAAATGATTTAGGTGGGATTATAGCAATAGGGTGATAGTTAACTTTTGCTATCACCCTTTGCTATGAGAGCTTTAAAATCAATTAGTTACGATTGATAGGACAGGCGACGATTTCTATCGCGGTTGCTTGTTTTTGAGAAAGGTTATATTTTTCTTGGATTTCTTTGGCTGTTGCTTCTGCTTTAGGGGCGTTATTTAAGTTTGGATCGTAGTTCGCCCAATATTCCTTTCTGGCTTGAATGGCTAATGCTAAGCGGTCATTCTCCATGAACTTATTTAATTGTATTGGATAATTCATCTTATCAAGTGCGGTCTGTAATTCAGTTATTTTTTTGTCCTTTTCCTCTAACTCGGATTTTAATCTTTCTATTTCTTGGAGAATATCTGAATAGTTTTCTTGAGATTTATCAGAAATACCCAAGAATGCCATCAAGTCGGAATGTAACACTTCAATTTGCTTGAAATGTATGGCAAGTGTTGGCGCCGATGATAATTTCAATGCTAAATTAATAAGAATGGTTTTAATATTAGTATTTTCTAGTAGATAAAAATTATCATCGCTAAAATTAATAGGTATTATATGTTCTTTTAATAATTTTGTATTTGTATTATAAATTGCTTGAGGTAGATAGAAATCAGCAGAAAAAATATAATTAAATTCTTTTGGTCTTAGTAATAGCTGATACTCATACTCAGGTAGAGATTTTGAGCTTTCTATAAATTCATTTATGTTAGTTTTAATCTTACTCACTATATTATTATAATCTCTATTGCCATCCTTAACTTGTTGATAAAAATAATCTAACATAGGCAATCTTGCGCCAAAATACACATTGTCATCTTCTAAATGTAAATCATGTGGCAGAAAGAATTTTTTGGCGGTGCTATTAAAAAATATCGTAGTAGGCGGTGTGTGAATTTGTAAATAATCTTCTTCATTCATCTTAATTCTGCCAATAGCATAAACACCCTTAGTATTGCCTTCTAATCTGATACATGTTTTTAATTTTCCTTCCCTGGCATAGGTAATCAGATCATCATGTACTATATCTAAATTGTATGTTTTAGATAAGAATGAAGGTAATTCTTCCAATGAATAGGAATTTTTCTTGGGTAACGATATTTTCATAAATGCCCCTTTCGCATTTGCCCTTATGATAGGAACGCACCAACAAGATAAGGTTTCTTGCTTTCGGGGATCAGCCTAGGTGCGCTTTATTCGGTTACTTGTTTTTTATATCAACACTAATATCTATTAAAGTGGTTTCTTTGCCGGTGCTGCCGTCTATCCAGTTTATCGTGCCGGTAATAAGTGGCTTATTTTCTTTCTGCTTCTGTAAAGTCTTTTGAATAATCGGACGATTAATTTCATGTTCTACCCAACTATTCTTTCTTTTTTCTCGCTCGTCCACCAACCGTTTATTTTCTTTCCGGCGCTTATATTCATCGTAAATAAGCCAACCGATAGTAAATGAAAGCCCGCCGGCTAAACCAAAGGCCACAATAAACCACCAGTCTTGAAAGGTAACTATTGCTAATACGACAAAAAAAGCAGCAACCATACACTTTATTGTAACTAGTATCAACCCCATAGTTCCCCCCTTGTTTTTACTGGTTATTATAATAAATAACATAGTAACAAAGGAGAAAAGATTCAATAGTATAAGGGAAATATTTTATTCTTCATCACTTACCGGCATTGATTCTTTTTTGCTGTTTTAGCATGGTATCAAGCTGTTTCTTGGCAATAAAGTAAATCGTTTCTAACGCGTCCATATTCGGGCTATTTGGTCGGCTGTCTATTTCTCGCTTGGCCGCATTACATTTACATTTTAATGCGTGAATAACTTCACTTATTGGATAGGGTTCTTCATCATCGTAAAGGCTGACAAAGGTAAAAAGTGCGGTCGATTTTTTATAGTGATTCACCGCTGAAAGAAGTAAGTTTTGTTTTGCCTGTTTACATCTCATAAATCAATCCCGTTAAATTGTTCCAATGCGTGTTTGTGTTCGTCTGATAGTTCGAAAATTAAATCACCGTATTCAAGTTGATAAGTGCCGAAAGACATTAGGAAGGCGACTGCTGGGTCTATCTTGTTTGCGGCTTTCTTCTTGTTTGGTTTAATATTGGCGTTCGCGTCTGTTTCCATAACTACATTTGATAAAGCCCACGCAAGCACCGGATCGCCGTTGTGTTCTATCATCTGTCTGTTTATTAAAACTTCCGCACTTTTTGCCACTGGACTAAATCGTTGGTATGTTTGCGGGAATGGCTCTACTTCAAGCCCCGCCGCTTGTAATTGTGTTCGTAAATGGGTTGCGTTCCATACATCAAAGCCTGTCATTTTGATATTGAAACGTTCAGCATCTTTCAGAATATCGTCTCTGATTTTGTCGTAGTCGATGCAATCCCCTTCCGTTGCTATTAGCCAACCACTGCGCACCCAGTTTCGATACATTGCGCGGTTTTTATTTGCCACGTTGTTAAGTTGGAATTCGGGAATGTAGTGCCGTGTAAGCAAGCGCACTTTGTTTCCGTGTGGGAATGTATAACAAAGGCTTGTTAAGTCGTTGGTACTTGATAAATCTAGCCCTAAATAGCAATCTTGATGAAGTAAATCGCTTTCCGTGTACTGCCGTTCACATTGCGCCCAGTTTCCATCACCTAGCCACGGCGTAGAGCCTTGACACCATACATTAAAGCGCTTAGTTAGCATTTCTACCCATTCGGACGGAATACCCCTAGCCTTCTTGATAGTGTTCTCAAAATCAAGGTAAGGAATGGATTTACCTATATTCGGATTTGCTTTTATCCAGTTCTCTTGATTGTCGATTTCATTTTCTTCGTCTAACTCAAAAATCAACACAAATAGGCTTTCATTCTGCTCATTTCCTTCAAGGATTTGAGCGCAATAATCATAATGCTGTTTACAGGCTGAAATAACGTTACTTCCGGCTGTTGTAATAGCAAAGAGTAAACCTTCAGGGCGTGCGCCTTGCCCTAGCTCTAACGCGCTATATACGCTGTTGTCTGCGTGTAGGTGATATTCATCTACAATAGCTAAACTAGGGTTAGTTCCTTCAATCGTTGAAGATTTAGCGGCAAGCGGTCGCATAATGCTATTGTTCTTCGGATTGATTAGCTTGTGTTGTTGAATGTTAAGGCGTTTTTTCAATGGAGCTGAAAGTAAGCACATTTGACGAGCATCATCAAAAACAATTCTTGCTTGATCTCGGCTAACGGCTGCGGTGTATATATCCTGCTGTCCGCCTTCCATCACTAGAAACCAGTTAGCTAAAACGGCTGCTATCGTTGATTTAGCGTTCTTTCTTGCTACTTGAACGTAAGCGGAGCGATATTTTCTTAATCCTGTGTCTTTACGCTTAAAGCCTAGAATATTGGCAAAGAGAAAGACTTGCCAATCTGAAAGGATAATAGGCTGTCCGCGTAAGTGTCCTTTAACGTGTGGGCATAGTTTCGAGAAAGCTAGAAACTTATCAACCGCGCTTTTATCAAAGAAATAATCAGGATTGTTTAAATCGTTAAAATAACGCTCTACGGCTTGTTTTATCTTCTTACAAGCCACTAACTCACCCGATTTGATTTTCTCTGCGTATGCTTGCCATATTTCCATATTTCGCCTACATAGTTAGGATTTCATCTAAGATATCGTTTTCATCTACTTCAATAGGATTTTTTCTGCGGCTTACAGGGTCGAAACCTAGCAATGATGACATCTTAATCATCACCTTTTCGGCATCTGCTTTCGCTGACAAAGCTGGATTTCTTGATTGAGTTCCTTGACTATTAACAATAATGAAGCCATTTTTTGCTAAATCTGCTACGGAATGACGCCAAATTGCGTAGTTTTCGCAATAAATTTCAAGGTTCGTTAAATCTTCTGCTTTAATATCGCCACGCTCTGAAAGTTGTTTAATTCGGCTTTTCCATTGGGTTTTAGCGATACCATCTAAAAAATCAGGGGTTTTATAGTTTCTTCTCTTGCTCATACATTTCCTTATTTTCAAAAAAATTGCCTTGCGTAAAAATTGAGTTGGGCGGGCGGTTCCGAAGGGTTGCCACTTTCTTTTTTAAATTGCCCCCACCCGGTCTAATCAATTTTCTTCGCACCAAATCCGCGTTGGTCTATCACTCGTGTTTTATAGCTGTGACAATCACGACATAAAGGCTGATGATTGCTTGCTACCCAAAACAACGGATCGGCTTGTCCGTTCTCTACCGGCTTAATATGGTCTATCACTGTTGCCGGTGTATATTTGCCTTGCTCTAAGCACATCACACAAAGGGGATGATGCTTTAAGTATTGTTCGCGGTATTTGCTCCACTTGTGGTCGTAACCGCGTGCGCTACTGTTTGGGCGGTTGTCCTTAGGTTTATGCTCCTCACATCTACCGGACTTTACTTTGTTTCTACATTCGGGATAGCTACAACGTCTTAACGGTTGGTATGGCATCGGTTACTAAATCCTTAGTAAGCGCACGGTTCTCTATACACTTCCCACAATGCGGAAATCGTCATAGGTGCCGGTTTAAGGTTGGCTAAGTCTGTGACGGCTTCTCGGTTCGTGTAGAGATAGGCGATATACATTAAGCAACCAATCTTAATAGCCGGGGTAAAAGGTATGGTCTTTTCCGTTTCTTCTTCCCCAAATGTTTTACCAATATGTTTTTGACATACTTCTAAGGCGGCCACCTTATAGGCTTCCAGTAACTCATCATCTAAATCATGATCAAGATTTAAGTGCGCCTTGATTTCATCAATCGTTAAATTAATTTCCGCCATTGCCAGTCAACTCCTTACAGATAAGCTGTAGTTCTTTGTGCGCTTCTTTACTATCAATAATGTTGATTATCTCTAGCGAACGGTTCCCATATTTCACACGCATAGTGTTATCAACATTAGTTCCGTAACGTATGCGAATGCGCACAGTATTTTCATTTAATGGCACCGCACCGGAGAAGAACTCTCTACCTTGTAATGGTTCAACCGCCGCCCGGATATTGGCAACGGTTTTCCATTTACTCACAATACCGCCGTAGTCGTTCTGTTCGTTCACTTGCTTTTGTAGGCTAATCACCTTGTTATACTTTCCGGCCTTAATCATGATTGCCATCGCTTACCCCTGATTCTTGCTCATCACCGCGTTTTACTTCTACGGTTTGTTTCCATGCTTGGCTAAATTCTTCTCCACCCTCATAAGGCGATAAACCTTCACGGCGGCGAACTTCATTCGGGCACATTACACCGGCTTTAATTGCCACATCGTAACTCTTGAAGCGTTCGCTTTGACTTGTGCGCAATAAGTCGCTTGTATCAAATTCGATTAAGTAACGTTTCTTGCTGTTGCTACCTAAATCAATCATCAAGGCATCTTTTAGCTGCTGTTCAAAATTGGTTAGCCATGGGCGCAAGGTTTGCGATAAAAAGGCTCGACTGGCTTCACTAAAGTTTGAATAACTGCTATTGGAATAGTCTTGTAAGAAAATCGGGCTAATGTTGTAGATTCTGGCAATATCGGAAATTGTGAATGTACGGCTTGCTAACCATTCCGCGTCTTGGTTTGTCATGCCTAGCTGTTTATATTCCATTGAGCCTTCAAGGATTGGTGTTTTCCCGGCGTTCTTCGCCCCCTTGTAACGTTCAAGGGCTTTTACGGCTTTTTGTGCTTTGGCTTCGTCTAACCATTCGGCGGTAGTAATTAAGCCACTTGCCATTAAGCCATTTTTCATCATTGCCGATCCATGTTTCTGTTGAGCAATGCCTAAGCCTACGGTTTCACGGCAAATCGTAATTGGCGAACGCCCCATGAAGCCATCAAGGGAAGAATGGCGTAAATGTAGGATTTCATCTTGAAGATAGTTTTTGGTATTGCCGTCTAAGTCCGTAATTTGATAGATATACTCACCACCAACTTTGCGATAGATATTGACCGCACTTGGTTCGTACGGGGTAAGGCTGATTGGTTCGCCTTTGTTGTTCCATTCAATCACCGCATAAGCGTTACCGTTTAATAGGCAGTGACGCATCATGGTGTATTTGAATTGATACGGTGTTTGGCTACGGTTTGGCATCTCGTTTAAGAGATAGTCCACCGGGTGACGATAAACACGCTCGCGGCCATCATCTTTAAGTTGATACAAATAACAAGGCATACTGGCCACCGCTTCTGAAATAACGGTAACGGCACTCATCACTGCCGGTAAACTTTCCGCCGTGTTCGGGCTGACAAATTCCCCCGCACCGGTGTTTGATACGCCAAGATAAGAAAGCAGTTCATTAATTGCCATCGGTGCGCTGCGTTGTTCTTTTCGTCTGAACGGGTTCCACATATTACGCCTCCGCCACATCAAGCCACTGTTTCAAAAGTGCGGTGGATTTTCTTTGCGTTTTTCCCTTCGCGGTTGCCATTGATCGTTTGGCAATCTCAACGCTACTTTCAGGATAGGCAGGAATGCTGGTAACGGTGATTTCAAATAATTCCGCTTTGGCCACTGTGCGTTGGCAAGGCTCTACATCAAAATTCCATGTTTCTTCTTTAGCCCAAAAGCCGAAAGACATCCCGCTAATATCGCCGCGTTCAACACTTACCAACAAATCACGCCCTAAGGTGGTATCAGGTGGCATTAATTCAAAACGTAAGCCTATTGCGTCTTCTTCTAGTTTTAAGGTTCCCGCACGGGTGCGCCCTAATAGTTTGGTATGATCGTGTTCAAATAATGCCCGTACATCGGCACCGCTGCTTAAACTTTCACTAAACGCATTCGCACTGAATTGTTCTACAAAATCGCAATAAAGCACTTCAGAAGGGCTGTTCCACTTCACCACATAGCCAACCAGTTTTTTATTCTCGCTGTCTGCGGTGATTTCGGATGAACGGATTTCAAATTCTTTATTCATACTTTCCCTTTTAACAAAAAGGGGGCTTAATTGCCCCCATTGGAATTTGACGATTAAGCCGTAACTTCAATGAACTTGATTGCGTTACTATCTACCACGCCACCACCAAGATATTTATCGGTATGGACTTTGTAGAAGCCCGGTTCGGTAATGTTATCAGGGCGGGTTCTTACGCCGGTTTCGTGATCTACAATGAAGTAACCGCGTTTGAAGTCACCAAAGGCAACTACCGGTTTATTGGCACCACTTGCCGGCATGGTCTCAAGGAAGTAAACCGGACGACCTAAAAGGGTAGAAGGCGCATCTACGGTTAAACCATCACGCCAAATAAAATCGCCGTTTTTGTTTTTGAGTTTTTGTAATGCCGCCGCAATGGTAGAAGACATCACCCAAACGGCATTTTTACGGTATTTGCTGTGTAAGGTGTAGAACAAATCAATTAGCGTATCGGCGGTGATTTTGTCGGCACCGGCAACGTCTAATTTTTGCAACTTACCAAAGGCGCGTACTTTGTCCGCTTCGGTAGAGCGTTCATAGGATAAGAAGCCTTTTGATTTCTTCGTGCCGTCACCATCGGTTAAGTCGGTTTCTTCGGTTTCGGTGAAGCTTTCGGAAATTTCATCAGTCAACCAACCTAAAACATCAATACTGGAGAAGTCCAAAATTTCTTGAGTGGTTTTCGGATAGGCATAGATAGGGTTTAATGCAATAGTGACTTCATGGAGTTTCGGTGTGGCGGTGCCATTGCGAGCTTGACCTTCCTCACCATGGGCCACCACCGCACCACCGGCGGAAACAAGTTTTTTGTATTCTTTCGCACCAACCGGCAAGCGGACCACGTTACAAATTTGACGCATCACGCTATCATCGGTTAAGCGTTTCATTACGTCTTTATCCAATTGTGGGATCACGGTATAACCGCCATCTTCTTGACCGGTGGTGGAAAGATTCCGTAATTCACCCGTTTTAATATAGTGGCGTAGTTCGTCATTGCTGAAGGTTTTACCGCGTGTTTCTACCGGTTTGCCTTTGTCGGCAATGTTACGTTCTTCATCTGCCACCGTTTCATAACGGGCGATTTCATCGCTCAATTGTTTAACCAAATCTTTCAACTTTTCAAAGTCAACGTTTTCGGTTTCGGTCAATGAGCGGTTTTCTTGTTCCGCTTTATCTAACATAGCGCGCATTGCTGCGACTTTTTCCGCTTTTTGTTGGCGTAGTTCTAACAGTTTTTTAAACATAGTTAATCCTTTTAAAATCATCTTAATTAAGACGGCTTATAAAAAGCCCATAGAACAATATATACACAAAAAACAGGAAGTAAATTGCTTAAAAATTAATAGTTTAGCTACGTTAGGATACGTTGAGTGGGTGAGATTTGATTGCTTGTTTTTTATACAGGCATAAATAGGAAAATATAATTTAGATGGGGTTTTTAAAGAGTGAACACTAGTGAATACCTAGTGAACACCCTATTCACTATATAAGTATATAATAAATAAAGAAATATAATATATAGTGAACAGGTGAACACCTTTTTATATAATTTTGAACGTTGATAGAGTTTTTGCCTTGTTTTAATATCTGTCGCTTTAATTCTTTGGGTATCAAAGAATGGCTAAAAATGCCTAGTAAAAATTTTTAGTAACACCGGTAGTAACACTGAGTTTTAAATTGTTTGTTAAGTTTGTTTTAAATCAATGCTTTATGTGTTTAATTCAAGTCTCGCCCAGCCATTAAACTAAACATAGCCCCGCGTAATTAATCGCAGGGTTTTGTTTTATCTGGTATTTACAAGGCTATAGCACTTTTACCTATCATAGCCCATCGCACTCAATCGTCTCTAATCTCGTTTTTTAGTAACACTGGTATGTGCTTAATTTAGTGTTATTGCGATCAGGGAAAAGCCTTATGTTACGTGTTAAGAGACTTTTAACAGATATCGCATCAAAAGAATAATCCAATACTTCTGCGAATTTTTTTGCAATGCGAAAAACACTGTTAATTTTGACCGCACTTTGTCTGGCTTTGGGGGCTTATGGCTAAATCAAAAGTAAATCATGAAGAATTGAGTTGTGGTGAGAAGACGTATTGCAAGGAAATGCTTTCTTGGGCTTAAAACAAAATTCATCTTAATGTTTACTATGGGAAGATTGGATCGAGATAAGCCTTGTGAGAAGGTTTGCTGTAAGTAATAAAAAAGCCTTGCTGATTTGCAAGGCTTTCTTTTTTAACGATATTAATTCGATGTTGTTTTTCTTAACAAAATATAACCCACAATCGCTGATACGCCTGAGCCTAATAAGATACCTAAGCGGGAGAGTGTGTCGAAACTGTTATTTGGCGTTTCCCCAAAAGCGAGGCCTGCAAGGAACATGGACATTGTGAACCCTATGCCACACAGCACGGCAATAGCGAAAATTTGTTTGAAATTAATGCCTTGTGGTAGTTTGGCAAGATTGCATTTAACCGAGAGGTAGCTAAATAGGAAGACACCAAGCGGTTTTCCGATGATTAAACCGAGCATAATGCCGAGGGTGAGCGGTGAACTTAAGCTGGAGAATCCTATGTTTTCCAAGGATACGCCGGCGTTGGAGAAGGCAAATAGCGGCAGAATTAAATAGCTGCACCACGGTGTCAAAATATGTTCGAATTGATGTAATGGTTTTTCACCCTTGCGACCTCGCATTGGGATGCAGAAACCGATGATTACGCCCGCAAGGGTAGCGTGTACGCCGGATTTTAATACGGATGCCCATAAAATCAAACCAACCACCATGTAAGCGCATAATGCGCCTATTTTCATGCGATTCATGAGTACAAGAATAGTAATTGTGATAGCGGCCAAAATTAGGGCTTGGGTACTGAGTTCATGGGAATAAAAAACGGCGATAACGATAATGGCGCCAAGGTCATCAATGATGGCAAGCGCTAATAAGAACACTTTTAACGGTAATGGCACGCGCTTACCTAATAACGCCACAATGCCTAAAGCAAAGGCGATGTCAGTTGCCATGGGAATTGCCCAACCGGATTGAATTTCCGGGGAATGTTGTGCAATCAAGAAATAGATTAAAGCAGGTACGATCATGCCTCCTAGTGCAGCGATCGCGGGGAAGATTGCCTGTTGATAGCTAGAAAGGGAGCCTTCTAACATTTCACGTTTGACTTCCATGCCTACCAAAACGAAGAAAACCGCCATAAACCCATCGTTTACCCACATTAATAACGGTTTGGCAATGCTGAATGCGCCGAATTGTACACTGACCGGGGTGTCCAAAAAATTGAAATAGCTTTCACTAAGAGCTGTGTTGGCGAGAATGATGGCCATCAAAGCAAAGATGAAAAGCAATATGCCACCGGTAGCTTCGGACTGAAAAATTTTTTGAAAACGTTGCATAAAATAAGAGTACTCCCTTAGATAACGCCTTAAAAGCAAGGCATAAATACGAAAGCTAAGAAACTTACAGGAAATTGATGATATTTTCAAGAAAAGTAGGATTTTATTAATGTAATAATCTGTATTTTTTTATTTTTTTGGTGATTCGTTTATTTTGAAAAGTGAAATAAATCACCATTAATCTAATTTTTGTAAATAGGATTTTCCCAGTTGATTCATTTGATGCTGGATCCAAAATTGTCTGCGTTTGGTATAAGCGCTCGGCGCATTGACTTTATAAATAATGGGGTTAGGCAACACTGCCGCCAAAAGTGCGGCTTCATTTTGCGATAAATTTTTAGCCGGCTTTTTGAAATAAAATTGGCTGGCTGCTTCCACGCCATAAATCCCTTCACCAAATTCCGCAAGGTTTAAATACACTTCCAAAATGCGTTTTTTTGACCATAAGGTTTCCAACAACAGAGTTGCAGGCACTTCAATTCCCTTACGTAGCCAGCTTTGCCCATGCCACAAATAGAGATTTTTTGCCGTTTGTTGGGAGATAGTGGAGGCTCCACGCGTGCGTTTACTTTTTTGATTATGTTTGAATGCTTTTTCAATGGCACTGAAATCAAAACCGTAATGTTCGGGAAATTGCTGATCTTCGGCGGCAATTACCGCTAGTTGCATTGGCCAAGCAATATCGTCAATGCTTACCCATTGGTGGTGGGTGGTGTACTCAAAATCACCGTCTAACAAATGGGCGATTTTTTGTTGCAACATATAAGCAGAGCAGGGGATTGGAACAAAGCGAAAAATGAAAGTAATGGCTACCGTGGCCAGAAAAAAACGGATTAAAAAACGCACCGCACTTTTGTAGGAGAAATGAAATCTGCGTAATTTGAATTTACGCAGATTTAATCGATTCAAAATGATGTTAGTCAGCTTTTTATTGCGCATTAAGTTGATTTTTTATCCAGTCGATAAATTCGGGATCCATCGTTTTTAACATATTGGAACCTCGAGTAATGGTTGCCGCACTGGTATTTAGGTTTTGTTGAATTTCCCGCTGTGGTAGGTTTTTATCCAATAATTGTGCGATAATTTGTAAGCGTAACCCCACGGCATCCCGTTCATCGGCAGTCAGTAATAAGGTTAATACATCTTGTTCTTTGCCTTGTTCAAATGCGGTTTTTAGCATATTGAGAAAGGCGTTCCATTGTTCTAAATTGCGACTAATATACATATCAACAATCCTATACTATTAAACTAGTGCGGCTAGTATAGCCGATCATATTCCTCATTGCTAAAGGTTTGTGGATCTTCTTTTTCTTGCAATATTTGATAGTAAAAATCGTAAGTCAGCACATTTTGAACATAACTACGGGTTTCATAGAACGGAATGGAGGCCACAAATTCATCCATTTCCAACTTACCATTGGCACGCGCCAACCATTTTTCCACGCGATGAGCTCCCGCATTATAAGCTGAGGCGATCAGAATGCGGTTATTCGGATATTTGGCGTTTAGCTCCGCTAAATGTGCCGTGCCTAACAAAATATTATTGAGCGGCTTAAATAAATCCGCCTCGCCCGCATAAGGCAATTTGGCATTGTCTGCTGTTGCTTTTGCCGTGCTCGGCAGAAGTTGCATTAAGCCCCGCGCATTGGTGGAAGATTGTGCTTGTGGGTTCCAGGCGCTTTCCTGACGAGAAATCGCCATGGCGAAACTTTTACTGACATTGGTATTTAGCGCGGCTTGCGGTTTGGTTTTGCTTAATGCCGGGCGGCTTTTGAGAGCAATATCATAATAATCGCTATAAGCAATTGGTAAGCGCAACTGAATGTAATCAAACGCTTTAGCAATGATGGAGCCATCCACACCTAAATCAAACCAGTTTTGTTGGTTGGCATATTGACTAAGCGCCATTTGTTTCTCTTTTTTGGCATCACCAGATAGATTTTCCAACAAGAAACGCCAACGCTGTTTAGCCGGGCCAAATCTTTCGAGTTGACGTAGTTCGGCAATTTCTTCCAATGCCGGTTTTACTTTTTTGAATTCATCAGCCCAATAAGGATCGGAGATACTCGGGGCAATAAGTAATTCAGGTTGACCGAAATCATAACCGTTGCCACGGGTTTTTGGATGTAATTTGGCGGCTGCCAACATTGGATAAAAACCGCGTTCGTCAGAAAGTGCGGTCAATATTTCTTTTGTTTTTTTGCTATCGCGTTTTGCTATTGTTTTGGCCTGCCAATAACGCCATTCCTGTTTTTGCTGACCTTCTGCTGAAAGTGCGTTGAGCCATGGGGTTAAATCGGTTTTTTGCCAAATGGCCATACGCAAACGGCGTTCGGTAAGGTTATCTGCTTTTAATTTGAGAATTTCCGCATCCCGCCATTGTTGAAAATTCGGGCTTTCATTGTCAAAAAAACGACCAAGAAAAGCAATTTCCCACTCACGAATTTGCGTATCTGTTAATTGCCAATTTTTTGCCCATTGTTGATAGAGGGCAAAGTTAGGCTCTTTCATTGTTTCCGATAGAGTGCGTAAATAACGAGGAAAGGTCTGCACCACTGCAAATTTTGTGACGATTTTGTTATTTTCTTCAATCAGCGGTAGTCTATCAGCCAATTCAGGCAGGGTTGCCGGATTTTTTAATAGGGATTCAAAGCGTTTTAAATTCGCCAAAACCATTTCGTCTTCCTTCGCACTATCAATTTTATTTAATTCCGATGATAGCAACGCCATCCCGTTCGCATCATTTTGGGCAAAGAGTTCCTCGGCTTTTTGGTAGATTTTATCTTGTGTCCGTTTGCCATCGGAATACCATTTTGCCCAGAGTTGCGCGTCATTAGGGAGTTTACCGTTGCTTAACCAAAGTTGTTCATAGCGGGAAATAATGTTTGAGTCGCTGTTGGCGTTTTGTTTTTTATTTGTTTCGTTTTTTGTGCGTTCAAGCTGAAGTTCGGCATTTAATACGGCTATTTGCATCTCCAAGGAACTTGGCTTAACGAGTTGTGTATAATGGACTAATCCTTCCGTATCATCAGCATTTATTAATAGTGTGAAAATGCCTTGTTCCCATCGATTACGTAAAAAATGCGTAGGATTTTGCGCGATAACTTGTTCGATTTCGTGTTTTAATGCCTTTACCTCTTCAGATGGCGTATCTTTACTAACGCTTTTAATGCGGGCATCAATGTAGATGGTTGTAGCATCCATTTGCAATGGATAGTCTTTTAAAGACTCAATGAGGTTAAGATATAACTCGGCGTTATCGGAAACGTTGTTATTTTTCACCGCACTTTTTAACAGATTTTCCAACTGTAAAAATGTTGCCCGCTGAGCTATGCGCTTGAGTTCATCCGCATTTTGGGCTTTTATCCATTTGGCCTGCTCATGGGCTAAATTCGGTTTATGCTCAGCCTTATGAGCCGATTGATTGCCTGATGCTGAAAATGAAAGTGCGGTCAAAATCAGTAGAGAAATGGAGGCTTGTTTCAAATATCGCATAGTCATTTTTCTTGTATATGAGTTGAAAACGGCAGTGTTTTTTATTGATGACACTCGCCCGAAGCGGCATGTGTCATCAAATTACATCACCGTATTAAAACACCTTTTTAAATGGTTTAATCGTTACATCGCCATACACGCCGGCTTCTACATAAGGATCCTGCGCAGCCCAATCTTTAGCAGCTTGTAAACTGTCAAATTTGGCAATAACGGTAGAACCGGTAAAACCTGCCTCACCCGGATTTTCATCATCAATCGCGGGATTTGGACCTGCAGTGAGCAAACGATCTTCGGCTTGTAGTTGTTTTAAACGTGCGAGATGTTGTTCACGTACGGCTAAACGTTGAGCCAAGGTGTTTGGTTTGTCTTGTGCAAAAATAACATAGTACATTTGTGAGTCCTCTTCTGATCATTGAGTGTGAATAGGGGGAAATACAGCTTCTAATTCGTGATTATTTTCACGCGGAATGGTTCGCGGTTTGCCAAATTGATCAACCGCAACGAAGGTGAATTCTGCGTCAGTTACACAATAACGCTCGCCAATCGGTTCGCTGGAAACTTTTTTCACCCAAACTTCCACTTTAACTTTAATTGAGCTACGTCCAATGTGTAAACATTGTCCATAGCAACATACCACATCGCCTACGGTCACCGGGCGAATAAAATTCATGCTTTCTACCGCCACGGTCACAACACGACCATGGGCGATTTCTTTTGCTAAAATGGCGCCACCCATGTCCATTTGTGACATAATCCAACCACCAAAAATATCACCATTGGCGTTGGTGTCTGACGGCATGGCTAAGGTTCTTAGCAATAGTGTGCCCTGTGGTTGTTGTCTGGTTTGAGTATCTACTAATTGATGCGACATAAGATTATTCCTTGTTTTGTTCTTGTTCGCTTTTCGGTAAATAGCGATAAATATAAAGGCCGGTGATGATGGTGGCAACAAATGTCATCCCGATAATACCGAAAGATTTGAAATCTACCCAAATATCGTTCGATAAATATCGGCTGATATAAATATTGACCAACATGCATAAAATGAAAAAGCCGCTCCAACCAAGGTTTAGATTCTTCCAAACTTGTTCAGGTAATGCAATTTCTTTGCCAAGTAATTGTTGAATCAATAATTTTTTGAAGCCGAATTGTGCGATCAACAAAACTAACGCAAATAGGGCATAAATAATAGTGACTTTCCATTTTAAGAATTCAAGATCGTTGAAATAGGCGGTGAGTGTACCGAAAAAGACAACCGCACCGGCCACGAATTTTTGCTGGGTTTCAATTTTGCCGTATTTCATTTTTAAAATAATGAATTGCACTATAGTCGCAATCACTAATGTGATTGCGGCTTCACGAATACCAACTAATTTGTAAACCGCAAAAAAGAGGATTAGGGGAATAAATTCAAGTAATTGTTTCATAAAGAATTAAGCTTTGCTAACGAATAGGGTATAAAAACGATAACTGATGATCAAGGCAAAGACATTAATAAATCCAAGTAAAACCATCATGATTATCTCTACAAATGCGTTAATGGATAAACCTACCAAGATATTTTCTATCATCGGGATAACAACATAAATAAGCAGACAAAAAATAAATAAAACGGAAAGACGTCCTTTGCCGGCGTGCCAAATGGTTTTCCAACTTTCAAAAAGCGAGTTTTCGGTCAGTAAATAATGAATCGGGGCCAGGCATAAGCGAATGTACAATGCGATACCGATAATCATGGCAAACATGGCGAGAGGCGAAGGGGATATGTTTTGTTGATTGGCGAGAAAAACTCCCGTTAAGCCAATCATCAAAGGAATAAAAATAAACAAACTAAGGAGGATTGTTCCCAAAATCCGTTTTAACGTAGTGACAAAACTGCTCGTCAAGGACATGAAAGCTCGTAGGCTCACTTGGTGAATCGTTACTAAACACCACGCGCCAATGAACAAATTCAGAAATTGTTTGCTTAAGAAAAATACGATGATGTTACTAATTAACTCATCGGGAATATTTTTTGGCAACCCATTTTGATTCAGTACAATTGAGGCGATTTGTTCCGGCAGGAGGACAGATTGTAAAAGTACAATTAAAAAAGAGGCGGCAACATAAAGCCCGATCAGTTTTATGAGGATTAGCTTTTCATTTTGAATAAAATTCCAGCTGTCTTTAATAATTTGGGTAAAATTTATTGGCATTTCATTTACTCAACTTAAGATAAAATAAGTGCCCAATTATACTGTCTTTAGGACTAAAAGCATAAAAAATCTGCATATCGACCCATCACAAGAAAAAGCACCTCAAATTTTTAGTCACAAATTTACCCGTAAATTAGTGTTTTTTCATAGCGCTATCGGCATAAGCAATGTTCAAAATCTATTGCTTTATTTCACCGCACTTTTCTCTATCTTTATTCCGTGTGGCGATTAAGCTGCCGCATCTAACATTTCCTTTGCATTGGCCAATACGGCGTCGGTAATTTTGCTACCGCCTAACAGTTTAGCCAAGGCGTTAACCCTTTGTTGAGCTGAAAGTGCGGTCATTTTTGTTTCCGTTTTGTGATCGACGGTAGATTTTTCTACGGAGAAATGATGTGTTCCGTGACAGGCAACTTGTGGTAAGTGGGTGACACAAATGACTTGGCATTTTTCGCTGAGTTTTCTTAATAGCTTACCCACCACATTCGCCGTGGCGCCACTGATGCCTACATCGATTTCATCAAAAATTAACGTTGGAATTGCCGTTTGATTGGAGGCTTGCACTTGAATAGCCAATGCAATACGGGAAAGCTCACCGCCGGAAGCAATTTTGGCGAGTGGTTGTGCGGTTTGCCCTAAGTTACTTTGCAATGTGAAAATCGCATTGTCCGCACCATTTGCGCCGATCTTGTCATAGTCACTATGTAGCTCAATAAAAAATTCTGCGTGTTCCATGGCCAACTGTTTACTGGATCTTGTAACCAATTGTGCTAATTTTTGTGCACCGACTTGACGACTTTGATGAAGTGCGGTTGCTGTTTCCAACATTTTTTCACGGGCAATCTGTTCTTGCGCGATCAATTCTTCTTCACTTTCAGAAAAATTCACTAATTGGGCTAATTCCTGCTTTAGCTGACGATGAAATTCTACTAAATCTTGCGGTTTAATATTATGTTTGCGTGCCAGTTGTACCGCTGTACCCATGCGCTGTTCGATTTCGGCTAATAATGCAGGATCTTGTTCAATATGACTGCTTAGCGATTGTATTTCATTGGTAGCTTCTTGTACTTGAATTAAGGCCTCATGTAGCAGATTTTGCACCTCGGCATAACGATTATCCAATTCACACAATTCGTTTAAATGTTGTGTAGTGCGATAGAGTAAGGAATCCACACTCACCGTTTCATTCTCACTTAACAATTGCAAGACCGACTGTGAAAGTTGGGTAAGCTCTTCGCTGTTGGATAAGCGGGTGTGATCTTCTTCTAATTCCGCGTATTCATTCTCTTTTAAATTAAACTCATCCAGTTCACTGACTTGATATTGTAAAAGCTGTTTTCGAGCTTCATTTTCCGCGCATTTTTGTTGGAAGGTTTTCACTTGATGTTGCAGGTTTCGCCATATTTGATAGTCGGCGCTCATTTGCTGCAAAAGTACGGTGTGGTGACAAAAATTATCAACGAGCTGGAGTTGATATTCGTTTTTTAATAACAATTGGGAGGCGTGCTGGCCGTTAATTTGAATCAGATGTTGCCCAATATCTTTTAGTTGCGCAGCAGAAACAGGAATGCCGTTAATAAAGGCTTTTGACCGTCCGTCACTGTTAATGATACGCCGTAAAATACATTCTTCCGGATTATCGGCGTCTTGCAGTTCTTGTTCCTGCAGGAATTGATAGGCAGGATTGTTTTTGTTGATATGAAAGGTGGCGCAAATATCGGCGCGCTCTTGTCCTTCGCGTAACATGGAAATTTCCGTACGCTGGCCGAGACATAGCCCTAAGGCATCAATAGCAATGGATTTTCCCGCGCCGGTTTCACCGGTAATTACGGACATTCCCTGCATTAATTCAATGTTTAAATGACGAACGATAGCAAAATTATTAATTGTGAGTTGGGTCAACATAAGTAATCCTCTTTACTGTATGTTTGTCAGTATATTACTGTTTTAATGTACAGTAAATAGGCTTTGTTGATTTTTAAGAAAAGTGACGTAACCAGCCTAATTTTGTACTTAACACCTTGTAATAATTGTAACTTTTGAGGTGCAGTAAACGGAGCGGATAATCACATTTTTGAATATGCACAATATCATCAGGCCCAAATGGAAGGGCGACTTGGCTATCACAACCTAATTCCAATTTTGAGGTGTTGTATTCTGCAAAGCGAATGGAAATTTTGCTGTTACCATCCACCACCAACGGGCGTGAAGACAATGTGTGCGGAAACATCGGCACCAACGCAATGGCGTTCAGTTGTGGTGTCAGAATAGGGCCGCCGGCAGAAAGGGAATATGCCGTTGAACCGGTAGGCGTTGCAATAATTAATCCATCGGAACGTTGGGAAAAAGCAAATTGATCGTTGATATGCACATGAAAATCAATCATGTGGGCAATTTTGGCCGGGTGAATTACCGCCTCGTTAACGGCAATGCCACTTGCAATGATTTCACCGCTTCGCTCGATACAGGCATTAAGTAAAAAACGTTCCTCTACAAAAAATTCACCGTTTTTCAAACAAGCTTGCAATTGGGAATACGTATTTTTAGGATCAATATCCGTCAAAAAACCTAAATTGCCACGGTTAATGCCAATTAGTGGAATATTATATTTCGCCAAAATACGCGCACGTCCCAACATATTGCCATCACCGCCAATTACAATGGCCAACTGAGCGGATTCGCCAATTTCTTCTAACGAAGCCAAATGTTTGGGCGGAAGCTCGATTTTTTTGCCGATGTCCTGTTCAACTAAAACGTGATAACCATGCTCCAACAACCAAAAAAATAGGTTTTTGTGCATTTGCAGGTTAATGTCATGGCGCGGTTTTCCCACAAGTCCAATGGTTTGAAATGATGTATGTAAGGTTTGGGGTTTGGCCGTATTTGGCGTATTCATATTTCTTTGTCGTTACTTGAATTCAATAAATTGGGCACTATATTACACCCAATCACCCTGACTTGCCAGCAAGTGCAGGGGGTAAGATTTTTTGTTATAATCGTCCAACTTTTATTTAATGGAGAATGACAATGGCAGACGAGCAAAAAACAGATAACAACCCGGAATTAGAACAGGAAATTCAACAAGAAGAACCCATTCAAGAACAAAACCAAACTGAAGATCCACTAGAAGAAGCTATTGCCCGAGTACAAGAACTGGAAGCACAATTAGCGGAAACCGCTAAAAAAGAACAGGACTTGTTATTACGCACCCGTGCTGAAATTGACAATATTCGTCGTCGTACTGAACAAGATGTGGAAAAAGCCCACAAATTCGCGTTAGAAAAGTTCGCCAAAGACGTTTTAAACACTATTGATAACTTAGAACGCGCGCTCGCAACGCCCAGAAATGCTGAAGATGAAAGCGTCAAAGCCTTATTTGACGGTGTTGAACTCACCTTAAAAGAACTATTGGCAACGGTAGCCCGTTTCGGCGTAGAGCCTGTGGGAGCTGTCGGCGAGACCTTCAATCCGGATTTACACCAAGCCATTTCTATGCAATCGACAGATGGTTTTGAAAGCAACCAAATTACCACTGTGTTACAAAAAGGCTACTTGCTAAACGGTCGCGTGATTCGCCCGGCAATGGTGATGGTGGCGGCGTAAGTTAAACCAACGCAGAGCAAAGTGCGGTCGTTTTTAAAAACGTTTTAAAATCTGACCGCACTTTAAGAGTAAAGCAAAAAGGAGACGTTTTAAACGTCTCCTTTTTGCTTAAAGTTCAGTGATAGACGTCCCTTTCAGCAATTTACGCGTCCAACTACGACTTGCGGATAGGTGGTGAATTAAGTCTTCGCTCAGCGGCAACGGTTCGTTATAGATAAGCGAAGCTAAAGTTTCACCCAATATCGGGGCGGAGGTTAAACCGCGTGAGCCGAGTGCACCGATGAGATATAAATTCGGAAATACAGCGGCGGAGGGAATTGGTTGTTTACGACGGCGTAAGTTAAACAGATTTTTATAATCCACGCATTGCTGTTCAAAATTCGGCACATTGCCCATCATCGGGATACGATCGCGCACGGCGCAACGCACGCCGATTCGCGCCAGATTGGCAGACGTATCCACCTCTTTCACCCAAGGCATACCCTCTAGGTTCTTTTGGATTTTTTCCTGATTTTCCCGCTGTTCCTGCTCGCTAAAGGTGCGATCAGCGCAATCATGCACATGGCTGGCGCCAATGCAATGGCTGGTTTTAGCCTGATCGGCAGGGGTGAGGTAGCCGTCGTAACAGAGTACGGATTTCAGTTTCAGCAGATGCTCTGACGTGGGAATCTGGCTGACTTGCCCACGCACAGCATAAAGCGGTAGCGACTGCGTTTGAGGAAATTCATGCAGTTGATGACCGTTGGCGAGGACGACGATTTGATGATAGAACGCGTCGTTTTCAGCATTTGTCACCAGCCAGCCGTTTTTGTGAGGGGAAAGTGCGGTCACTTTTTGCGATGTTTTTATGATGAGCCCGTGTCGCTGCAAATAAGCAAACAGATTCTGCACAAATTGTTGTGGTGCAAGCCATCCGCCTTGTGGAATAAATCCGCCACCACAAGGTAACGGGAGACCGACTTTAGCGCTTAATTCTGCTTGGCTTAGGCGTTGATAAAGGCTTTCAGGCAGCTGAAGTTGTGAAACTTTCTGTAATTTAACCGCACTTTTTTCGTTATATCCGCACAGTGCCACACCACAAAATTCATGTTCAAATTCAATGAGGTTTTCGGCGTTACGTAATTGTTGTAAGCCGTAAGCGAAAGCCTGTATGTAAAAGCGAATGTTGCGTTCGTCATCGTCGCTCAGTTGCGGATAAAACGCGCCTTGTTTGTTGCCGGAGGCGTTCATCGCCGGCTGTGGTTCTTCTAAATAAAGGGTGACGTTCGCGCTACGTTGCATTAAGGCGAATGCGGTAAATAAGGAGGCTATGCCGCCACCCACAATGGCAACATCTGCCACGCCTTCAAATTGGGCAGGTTGTGGCAAATACCATGGGGTGAAAAGTGCGGTCGGTTTTTCAAGTGTTTTTTCGCCCACCAAGCATTCCCGTTTTTTGCCGTAACCTTTGCGCTTTTGAACGCTGAAACCGGCATTTTCCAAGCCTTTGCGCACCGCGCTTGCGGCGGTAAATGTCGCGAATGTGCCTTGCGGTTTGGTGTAACGATACATTTGCGTATAAAGCGCGTCATTCCACATATCAGGATTTTTACTCGGGGCAAATCCGTCTAAAAACCACGCATCGATTTTGTCACGCATATAATCGCCGAGCTGTGGCAAATTGTCGTGAATATCACCAAACCAAAGATCGAGCGTGGTTTCCTCAAAATGAAAACGATAGCAACCTTCAATGGGATCCAACCAATGCTGCTGTAATTGTGCGGAGAGAGAGGCAAATTGCGGATAATGTTGATGAGCACGCGATAGGGCTTCTGTGGTTAGCGGATATTTTTCAAAGGAAATAAAAAATAGGCGTTGTAATGTTGCCTGTGGAAATTGTTGTCGAAACTCACGAAACAGCGTGGTGACAGCCAAAAAATTTAGCCCGGTACCAAAGCCCGTTTCGGCAATAATAAAATACGCTTGTTCATGTTTCTGCCAACGTTGCCACAGTTGATTGCCCTGTTGGAAAACATAACGGCTTTCCTCCAAACCGTCTTGGTTAGAAAAATAAACGTCATCAAATTGGTCGGAAATTGGCGTATTTTCTTGATTGAAATGAATGTCGGCATGAGTCACTAAGCGCATTGAGCGTGATTCCTTTGGTTAGTTTTCTGTGTCTAATATGATACGCCGATTTTGCCTAACTGGTCTAACGTTATAATTAATGCTTGCAATATTTTGATTTCATAGTAAATTGCGTTCAGCTAACAAATGTAAGTCGAAATCAATTTTCCAACCCATTAAGGAATAACGAATGAAAAGAGCAGTAATTACAGGATTAGGTATTATTTCCAGTATTGGTAACAACAAAGAAGAAGTATTGACTTCATTAAAAACAGGTAAATCCGGTATTGAAATCGTGCCTGAATTTATTGATATGAAAATGCGTAGCCATGTGGCAGGTACCGTTAAATTAAATCCAAGCGAGTTAATCGATCGTAAAGTATATCGTTTCATGGGAGATGCCGCCGCTTATGCTTACCTTTCTATGAAAGAAGCCATTGAAGATTCTGGTTTAACCGAAGAACAAGTGTCTAACGAACGTACCGGTTTGGTGATTGGCGCCGGCACAGGTTCTGCTCACAACCAGTTAGTGGCTTGTGATGCTGTGCGTGGTCCGCGCGGTGTGAAAGCGGTTGGTCCTTATGCGGTAACCAAAACCATGGCCTCCAGCGTATCTGCGTGTTTGGCGACACCATACAAAATCAAGGGTGTAAGTTACAGTATCAGTTCCGCTTGTGCTACTTCAGCACACTGTATCGGCAACGCGTTAGAATTAATCCAATTAGGTAAACAAGACATTGTGTTTGCCGGCGGTGCAGAAGAATTATCTTGGGAATGCGCTACCGAATTTGACGCGATGGGCGCAGTGTCTACCAAATACAATGAAACCCCAACCAAAGCCTCCCGTGCGTACGATGCAAACCGTGACGGTTTCGTGATTGCCGGCGGCGGCGCAGTGGTTGTCGTAGAAGAATTAGAGCACGCGTTGGCGCGCGGCGCGAAAATTTATGCGGAAATCGTCGGTTATGGTGCAACTTCCGATGGTTATGACATGGTGGCGCCAAGCGGTGAAGGTGCGGAACGTTGCATGAAACAAGCCATGGCAAACATTGACACACCAATCGACTACATTAACGTGCACGGTACATCGACTCCGGTAGGTGATGTGAAAGAATTGGGCGCGATTAAAAACGTATTCGGCGATAAAATCCCGGCGATTTCTTCCACCAAGTCTATGACAGGTCATTCTTTAGGGGCTGCCGGTGCGCACGAAGCCATTTATACCTTGTTAATGTTAGATAACGATTTTATCGCACCGAGCATTAACATCGAAACGTTGGACGAGCAAGCCGTTGGTTGCAACATCGTGACTGAAACGAAAGAAAACGCCGGTTTACAAACCGTGATGTCCAATAGCTTCGGTTTTGGCGGAACTAACGCGACTTTAGTCTTTAAACGTTACAACGGTTAATCCTTCAGGTTAATTTCTCTTAGAAGTGCGGTCGAAATTCAATGTGTTTTTCGACCGCACTTTTTTGTCTTTGCAAAACTTTCCCGCTAGGGCTGTACAATTAAGGTACAATAGCCATCATTTTTCTTTTGTCACGGAATGCTATGAAAAATATCAAACATTTTGCCCGTCGTTATGTGGATTGGGTGATTCGTCTAGGGAAAATTCGTTTTTCCGTTTTGGGTGTCACTGTGTTGGCCGTGTTGGCGCTTTGCACACAAATTATCTTAAGTGTCATTTTCGTTGGAAAAATTTATTGGCAGGATCTTTTCCGTTCTATCGTGTTCGGTATGATTTCCGCGCCTTTCGTGATTTATTTTTTTACCTTATTAGTGGAAAAATTGGAGCACTCCCGTTTGGCGTTGTCCCATTCCGTTGAGAATTTGCAAAAAGAAATCGAAGAGCGTCTTTTGGCGGAAAAGCGCTTGTCCGCGGCTTTAGACAAAGTAGAAAAAATTAACCGCGACAAAACCACGTTGATGACGACCATCAGTCATGAGTTGCGCACGCCGTTAAACGGTATTATTGGCTTAAGCCGAATTTTATTGGAAGAACAACCCACCGAACACCAACAGAATTATTTAAAAACTATCAATAGTAGTGCCGTTTCACTGTCACATATTTTCAGCGACATTATTGATTTGGAAAAAATTGACGCCCGCCGAATCGAATTACATCGAAAAGAGACGGATTTTTACGCTTTGCTTAATGATATTAGCAATTTCGCCTTATTAATGGCGGAAGAAAAACGCCTTGAATTTCATTTGAATTGCCCGTCAACCTTGCCAAACTGGCTGATGTTGGACGGTGTTCGGCTTAATCAGATCTTATGGAACTTGATTACCAATGCGGTGAAATTTACGCAACAAGGTAGCGTAACGTTATCCGTTGAACAAACCACCGACAATGAATTTGCCATTCGGGTAACGGATACCGGCATTGGTATTGATGAAGCGGATTTAGAAAAAATCTTTGAGCTGTATTATCAGGTTAATTCTAATCGCAATAAATCCCTGGGTAGTGGCATTGGGTTGTCGATTTCTAAAACTATCGCACAGCTAATGGGGGGCGATTTAACCGTTACCAGCGCGATCGGCCATGGTTCTACCTTCCTGTTGACGTTTAAGGCGGAAGAAGCTTTACCTCCATCGGATGAAAACAGCAAGTTACCATTAAAGCTGAATATCTTGTTGGTGGAAGATATTGAAGTCAATGTGGTGGTGGCAAAATCCTTGTTGGAAAAATTGGGTTATCAAATTGATGTCGCCATGACCGGCGCGCAGGCCATCGAAAAATTTGAGCAAAACTATTACGATTTGGTGTTTTTGGATATTCAATTGCCCGATATGTCAGGTTTTGATATTGCCACCTACCTGCGCCAAAACTATGAAAACGGCACCTATGATTTCCTCCCGCCGTTAATTGCATTGACAGCTAATGTGGTGCAGAAAAAAGAGGAATATTTGGCGCAAGGTATGGATGATGTCATCCATAAACCGCTTTCTTTGGACGAATTGAATCAGTGTCTGTTTGATTATTTCGGTGAAGAAATTACCAAGTTTGAGCTTACTGAAACCAAACAGCTGCAAGTATCTTCCGATTTTGATACGAAAATGCTGGGCGAACTGGTGGAAATGTTAGGCGTGAATTTTGTGCAAAATAACCTAACATTATTTGAACAGACTATGGATGGGTATATTATTGAATTACAACAAGCCTACCAAGCCTATTTGCAAGATCCCAAACAGCAAAGCAATGTACTTTCCTCAGCCCATAAAATCAAAGGCGCCTTGGCTTCCGTTGGCTTAAAACGCTTACAGGAAATTGCCTCGCAGGCACAAAACGCCGATACAGAACAATGGCAGGATAATATCGCAACCTGGGTGAATCTGTTGGCGACTGAATGGCAAGGCGAGGTAGATAAATTGCGGGTATGGTTAAGTGAATGTAAATAGAAATCGCTGTTTTGTGACCGTATCCAGGCTTTTTTTGTAGGGACAACTTTATTCGTACCCTTGTGGTCTAAGCGTGGAAGCTTGAACCATCAGATGACTAAACATCATCGGTAAGTTCTCAAAGAGATTTTCAAATGACAAAAAATAACGACCGCACTTAATAAAGTGCGGTCGTTTTTTATGCTGTTTTTCAATTTTTTATGAATCGGAAGATTATTTTTTCTTCGCGTATTTCAAGGAGTCGATAGCCACAGCAAGAATGATGATGCTACCTTTGATGATATATTGCCAGTAAGGGTTAACGCCGATGTAAGTTAAGCCGTAGTTGATTACGGTGAAGATAATTACCCCGGTGATAACGCCGACAACCGTTCCCACACCGCCGGCAAAGGATACGCCACCCACTACGCAAGCTGCAATAGCATCCAATTCATACATGAAACCGAGGTTGTTGGTGGCGGAACCGATACGTCCGGCTTCTAACATTCCACCGAAAGCATAGAACATACCTGCGATGATGTAGATAACAACAAGGTTGCGTGCGACGTTTACGCCGGACACTTTGGCTGCTTCAGGGTTGCCGCCGATAGCAAAGATATTTTTACCGAAACGGGTTTTATTCCACATGACCCAGACGAAGAAAGCACAAATTGCCGCATAAATAGTGATGTAAGAGAGCTTAAACGATCCTAGACGAATAAAGCCTTGAGCGAAGGTAGAGAAGTTTTCGCTGAAACCGGCAATTGGAGAACCGCCCACGGCATCGTAGTAAAGGGAGTTGAAACCGTACACGATGATCATGGTGCCCATAGTAGCGATAAACGGTGTTACTCTTAAGTAAGCGATAACCAAACCGTTGACTAAGCCGATGACAGCGCCGACGGCACAAACGGCGAGGATCACCACCGGAATTGGAATTTCACCGAGATCAGGGAAAACACGGTTCATGTTTTCCATGGATTGTAACATGGTCGCAGAGATTACCGCGGCGAGACCGACCTGACGACCGGCAGACAAGTCGGTACCTTGTGTCACCAATAAGCCTGCAACCCCAAGGGCGATAATTAAACGCACGGAGGATTGGGTCAGAATGTTACTGAAGTTAACCAAGTTAAGAAATGTCGGATCTTGTGCGATGATGATGCCAAGTAAAATCAACAACACAAAATAAATCGCATTTTGTTTTAGGAAATCGAATGATTTATTTTTTTCTAAGGCACTCATAATTTGTTCCTTTATTATTTATAAATATTTTGCGGCGAGTTGCAAAATTTCTTCTTGAGAGGTTTTTGCAGTTTCAACGATACCGGCAACTTTACCGTTACTCATCACGAGAATACGGTCGGTTACCCCAAGGAGTTCAGGCATTTCGGAGGAAATCATGATGATACCTTTATCCTTTTTCGCCAGTTCCTGAATTAATTGGTAAATTTCAAATTTCGCACCGATATCAATCCCACGGGTCGGTTCATCGAGCATTAAGATTTCCGGTTGGGTGAGTAACCAACGACCGATAATCACTTTTTGTTGGTTCCCGCCGGAAAGTGAACCAATGGAGGTTTTGTGTGACGGGGTTTTCACATTCATTGAATCGATAACCCATTGTGTGTCGCTACGCATTTTTTTGTTGCTCAATAATTTCCATGGTGTGAGATAGGATTTCATGTTGGAAATTAATGAGTTGAATTCAATGCTCAAGTTGGAATAAATCCCGGTGGAGCGACGTTCTTCAGTCACTAAGGCAAAACTATTGTTAATGGCTTCAAGTGCGGTGTGATTTTTCACTGTTTTTCCATTCAGTTTAATGGTGCCGTTTTTCACTTCACGCACACCAAAAATCGCTTCCACTACATCAGTACGTTTGGCTCCTACTAAACCGGCAATACCGAGAATTTCGCCTTTACGTAAATCAAAACTGACATCTTGGATAGAAGGTTGATTAAGTGCAGTCAGATTTTCCACCTTTAAAATCACTTCCTTCGGCACATTCGTTTTTTCCGGGAAGCGTTGGGTGAGTTCACGGCCTACCATCATGGACACGATTTGTTCCATGGTGGAGGTTTTCACCGGTACGGTATTGATCCATTTGCCATCGCGTAGAATGGTGATTTCGTCACAAATTTTGAAGATTTCATCCATTTTGTGAGAAATGTAAATAATACCGCAACCGCGATCTTTTAATTTTTGAATAATTTTAAACAGATGCTCCACTTCTTTTTCGGAGAGTGAGGATGTCGGTTCATCCATAATCACGATTTTAGCGTCATAAGAAAACGCTTTCGCAATTTCGATCATCTGCATTTGTGAAACGGAAAGTTTGGCCACTTTTTCTCTTGGATCAACGTCAATGTCCAATTCATCAAAAATGGCTTTGGTATCACGGTACATTTTTGCGTGATCCACAAAAGGCCCTTTAAGCGGGTAACGACCAAGCCATAGGTTATCCATCACGCTGGTTTGACGCACGAGGTTAAGCTCTTGGTGCACCATGGAAATACCGTTTTCTAAGGCTTCTTTTGAGGTTTTAAAATTCACGGGTTTGCCTAAAAACAAGATTTCACCTTCGTCTTTAGCGTAAATGCCGAATAAGCATTTTAACAACGTGGATTTACCCGCACCGTTTTCCCCCATCAATGCGTGTACAGAATGCGAACGGACGCTTAAGTTTGCGTGATCTAAGGCTTTTACGCCCGGAAAGGACTTGCTGACATTAGTCATGGTAAGCAGGACTTCGCCGTCTTGATTTTGGCTTCCGCTTTGACTTTGAATTTGCGCTGTCATATCCAACCTCATAAATAAAGGGGAAGGGACATAAGTTCTGTCCTACGCTTCCCCTTACATTAATAAAACAAATTTATTTTAAGAATTCTGATAAGTTATCTTTATCTACACCAACATAAGGAACGCGTACAACACGATCTTTAAGTTCCCATTTTGTGCCTTCGGTAGCCGGTTTGCCGTTTGCCAAGTTGTTAGATAACTCAACAACCGCTTTACCTTGGTTTACACCGTCATTTAACACAGTACCGGCAAGGTCGCCTTTCTTGATCAGTTGTAATGCTTCAGGTAGGGCGTCAACACCGAAAATCGGTAATTTTTTACCGTGTGCTTTGGTTGCTTCTAATGCGCCTAATGCCATACCGTCGTTGTTAGAAATGATCACTTCAATGTCATTCGCTTTAGAGCTGGATAACCAAGCATCCACTTTATCTTTCGCCAATGCTGCATCCCACATACCGGTATCAATGAAGAGTTGTTCGGTTTGAATGCCTTGAGCGTGTAATTGTTCTACCACATATTTTGTACGCGCTTCCGCATCCGGGTGGCCCGGTTCGCCTTTTAATAAAACATACTGGATTTTACCGTCTTTGTTTAAGTCTAATGCCGGCATTGCTTTCCATTGTTTTGCAATTAAGTCACCTTGGATAATACCGGATTCTTTCGGATCGGTACCTACAAAGTAAGCGTTATCATAAGATGCGATAGCTTTTGCGCCAGGATCTTTATTGAAGAAAACAACAGGAATATTATCCGGTTTGGCTTTGCCGATGATGGTTGGAGCTGCAGATGGGTCAACTAAGTTAATCGCAAGGGCTTTTACGCCTTTGGAAAGTAACACGTCAACTTGGTCGTTTTGAATAGACTGCGCGTTTTGGGAGTCATTCATCAACAGTTTCACGTCTTTTAATTGATCTGCACCTTTTTGAATTTCTTTACGCATTAAAGACATAAAGTTATCGTCATATTTGTAAATGGTTACACCAATACGGGTTTCTGCTTGTGCGGCGCTGATGCCTGCGCCCAAAGCGACTGCTAAAGCAACTGCACTTAAAACTGTTTTTTTCATAATGCATAGTCTCCATTTAACTATATTAAAATTGGATAGAGGTATTTAAGGTGATAATTTTTAAAGAATTATTATCAATTCTTACCTTTTTACACTGCAATCGCTACTCAGGTAATTGCGCGTAGGATACAGTTTTTTTCGACTCAAGACTGTGATCATATTCACATTTATGAAAACGATTACATCTTTAGCACAAAAATAATACAATTTTAGCTCTTTTCACTGCTGTGATAGGCGTTTTCCACAGAAAAACGTCTGACCAACGTCGGATTAAACTGCGGGTTAATCGGCAAAGAAATCGTTTTATCTACCAGACTAAGAGCTAATTTGGCCGCATAGTTTGCCATTAAATCAATAGGGTAGCGAATGGTTGTTAATTTAGGCACCAAATAACGGGCGATAGGCATATCGTCAAAGCCAATAATAGAAAATTGTTTTGGCACTTTTATGTTATTTTCATTTAGCACGGATAAAGCCCCTGCAGCCATAGAGTCATTGTAGGTGACAACAGCAGTTAAATTATCGTCATAACTCAACAGATTAATCATGGCTTCTTCGCCACCTTCAAAATCCGGTGAGCTATGTACGATAGCGTTTTCAGCAACAGGGATGTGATGTTTTGTGAGGGCATCTAAATAGCCTTGTTTACGATCCGCTTCATCATTAATTTGATGATTAGAACCGATATAAGCAATATGCCGATGTCCCGCCTTTATTAAGGTGGTAGTGGCGATGTAGGTGCCTTTTTGGTTATCTAAACTCACACAACGGGATTCATAGTCTTTAATACAACGATTAATAATCACCATGCCGGGCACACTTTCTAAGTAAGCCGCCAAGGTTTGATCATCTAGGGCCTTGGAATGCACCACTAAACAATTACAACGTTTGCGCAGTAGCGTATCAATGGCTTCTTTCTCTTTTTCTGCCTGATGATATCCCATGCCGATCAAAATATTTTTGCCGTGTTCCATGGCAACGTGATCCACCGATTTTACTAAAATAGCAAAAAATGCGTCCGTTACATCCGTCACCACGACACCTAAAGTATCGGAGTTTTGAGAAGCTAACGCTTGGGCGTTAGCATTAGGGCGGTAATCCAGTTGCTCAACAGCACTAAGCACCGCAAGACGGGTGTCTTCTCTCGTGGACGGATGGTTATTTAGCACTCTGGATACTGTTGCAACCGATACGCCGGCCTGTTTTGCGACATCTCGAATCGTTACCGTGGCCATAAAACACCTTTTGATTTTCAATTGAAATTTACCAAATCATAATCTTAAATAATGTTATTTGAAAACGCTTACTTTTAAAATTGCCGGGTTCGTCACAAATTTTTTATATTTATAGAAGGTTTTTAGTATAAAGCACGAATAAAATCTGTTTTTGTGATCTTGTTAACAGTTTATTTTGCTCAATGTGGTATTTTATGTCATATTTTTTGTAATCGTTTTCATAAATTAAATACAACTGAACAGAGGTACATTATGACAACTGTTTTTGACCCTACCGAACACCCACATCGCAGATATAACCCGTTGATTGACCAATGGGTTTTGGTTTCTCCTCATCGCGCTAAACGTCCATGGCAAGGGCAACAAGAAAAAGTGAGCGAAGAACAAAAGCCAAGTCATGATCCGAATTGCTATCTTTGCCCGCGTAATAAACGCATTACCGGTGAGCCTAATCCCGATTATCACAAACCTTATGTGTTTAAAAATGACTTCTCCGCGCTGTTAGAAGACACGCCAGCACCGCAGCAGAATGACAATCCGTTATTCCAAAGCTCGCAAGCGCGCGGGGAAAGTCGCGTGATTTGTTTTTCACCCGACCATAGTAAAACGTTGCCATTATTGACCGCACTTGAGATCGAAGAAGTCATTAAAGTCTGGCAAGAACAACTCCGTGAGCTTGGTCAAAAATACCAATGGGTACAAATCTTTGAAAATAAAGGCGCCGCGATGGGCTGTTCTAACCCACATCCACACGGACAAATCTGGGCAAACAGTTTCCTGCCGAATGAAGTGGCGAGAGAAGATAAAGCACAACGGGAATACTATGAAAAATACGGTTCCGTGCTGTTAGTGGATTACGTTCAACAAGAATTGGCCCGCAAGGAACGTATCGTTGTGGAGACAGAACATTGGGTTGCCGTGGTGCCGTATTGGGCGGTTTGGCCGTTTGAAACCTTGTTGTTGCCAAAAGCACAGGTTAAACGCTTAACGGAATTAAGTGACGCTCAAGCGAAAGATTTGGCGGTGATATTGAAAAAACTCACGACCAAATATGACAACTTATTTGAAACCTCTTTCCCGTATTCCATGGGTTTCCACGCTGCACCGTTTAACGGCGAAGAAAATGAACATTGGCAACTGCACGCTCATTTCTATCCGCCGCTTTTACGCTCCGCCACTGTGCGCAAGTTTATGGTGGGTTACGAAATGCTCGGCGAAAGCCAACGTGATTTAACCGCTGAGCAAGCAGCAGAAAGACTGCGTGCGTTGAGTGAAATTCACTATAAACTGAAATAATGCGCCCAATTCCCCTCTTTACAAAAGAGGGGAGCTGATTGAGCAATACTTGAAGATAAAGGACACAAACATGACCCCAATCCAAAAATCCCAACACATTTTCAACCAAAAATATAATCAACAACCTGAGTTGACCGTGTATGCTCCCGGTCGCGTTAATATCATCGGCGAACATACTGACTACAACGATGGCTTTGTGATGCCATGCGCCATTAACTATGGTACGGCGATTGCCGGTGCGAAACGCAACGATCATGTTTGGAATGTGTATGCCGCCGATTTGGATCTGTCTGATGAGTTTTCATTAGATAAAGACATCCCACAAAGTGAACAAAAATGGGCGAACTATGTGCGTGGTGTGGTGAAATTTATTCAAGAACGCTGCCCTGATTTCAAACAAGGGGCGGATTTGGTGATTTCCGGTAACGTGCCGCATTCTTCCGGCTTGAGTTCTTCTGCTGCGTTAGAAGTGGCAACAGGAAAATTCTGTCAGCAGCTGAGCGATTTGCCTTTAAGCCATACGGAGATTGCGCTTATCGGACAAAAAGCGGAAAACAAATTTGTTGGTGCCAACTGCGGCAATATGGATCAGCTGATTTCTGCGCTCGGACAACAAGATCATTTGTTGATGATTGACTGCCGCAGTCTTGAAACCCAACCAACACCAGTGCCGCACGATGTGGCGGTAATTATCGTGAACTCTAATGTGCCGCATGATTTGGTCACCGGCGAATACAACACCCGTCGTCAGCAATGTGAGCGTGCAGCGGCGTTTTTCGGCGTGAAAGCCTTGCGTGATGTGTCTGTGGCACAATTTAAAGAAAAAGAAGCAGAATTGACCGCACTTGATCCGCTGGTCGCAAAACGTGCGCGCCATGTGGTCACGGAAAATCAACGTGTGTTGGACGCGGTAGAGGCCTTGAAACATAACGACTTAACCCGTCTTGGCGAATTAATGGGGCAGTCGCACGATTCCATGCGAGATGATTTTGAAATCACAGTGCCACAAATTGACTATTTAGTGGAATTGGCGCAGTTGGTCATCGGTAAACGGGGCGGTGCACGCATGACCGGAGGTGGTTTCGGCGGTTGTATTGTTGCTCTTGCGCCACACGATAAAGTGGAAGCCGTACGTAAAATCGTGGCAGACAATTACGAAAAACAAACGGGCTTGAAAGAAGACTTCTATGTTTGCACCGCTTCGCAAGGAGCACACGTATGCTAGAACATCATGTTCAAGGTACTGCGCCGGACGGCTTGCCATTTAATCTTTTCACCTTGCAAAATGCGCAAGGAATGCGAGTGCGGTTTACCGATTGGGGAGCGATGTGGACGTCTTGCCGAGTGCCGGTCAAGGGTGTATTACGTGAAGTCTTGCTGGGTTGCAAATTGGAAGAGTATCCCGTTCAGCAAGCCTATTTAGGCGCAAGTGTCGGACGCTATGCCAACCGTATTGCCAATGCCCAATTTACGCTTAATGATAAAACCGTGATCTTAACCGCCAATCAAGGAAAGCACCAACTTCATGGCGGTGTAAACGGCTTTGATAAACACCGTTGGGCACTAGAAAAGTGCGGTGAAAATTTCGTGTGTTTTTCCTTGCATTCCGCCGACGGCGATCAAGGCTTTCCCGGCAATGTGGATGTGACGGTGGCTTACACATTAACGGAAGAGAATTCGGTAAAAATTGAGTATGCAGGGAAAAGCGATCAGGATACGGCATTGAATTTAACTAACCACGCTTATTTCAATTTAGAAAACGCTGACGAAGGGACAGATGTTCGTCATCACCGCTTGCGCCTGAATGCAGATTTCTATTTGCCGGTAGATAGCGAAGGCATTCCAAATTCGCCGTTAAAACACGTTGTCGGCACAAGTTTTGATTTTCGCGTTGCCAAGCCGATTCAACAAGATTTTATGCAAGGCGAACAGCTAGCCACCAAAGGTTATGATCATTCTTTTATTGTGAACAAGGCCTGGCAAAAACCTTGTGTCTTGTTGAGTTCACCAAATGACGATTTGCATTTGGAGGTGCTGACTTCACAAGCCGCATTACAGGTTTACACCGGTAACTTCCTCGCCGGCACACCCACTCGAAAGGGCACACAATACGCTGATTACAGTGGCGTTGCCTTGGAAACTCAATGCTTACCGGACACACCAAATCACCCGGAATGGCAAAATTACGGAGGCATTGTGAAAGACGATGAGGAATATTATCAATGGACGGAGTATCGTTTTAAAAACTAATGCGTTCTAAAAAATGTACCGCACGGATTGGTTAAAAGTGCGGTGCATTTTTTTCACGTTTTTTACGGTATTGTGTATCGGAGAAGCTGAAATTACTTACACTTCGACAAGCTCAGTGACCGCAATTTCAGCTTTGTGCAACTGTTACACAATGTCGGTTTTTTAGACCGCGTTTGATTGTTGCGCAATAGCTAAAAATTCCTTGAAGAATGTCGGGAAGGTTTTGGCCGTGCAGTTCGGATCCAAAATCGTTACCGGCGTGTCGGATAGCGCCACTAAGGCGAAACACATCGCCATGCGGTGATCGTTATAGGTTTCAATTTCTGCTGCCTTGAAATCCGTTAATTTTAAGGGTTGAATACGAATAAAATCTTCGCCTTCTTCCACGTCAGCGCCCACTTTGCGCAGTTCGGTTGCCATGGCGGTTAAGCGATCCGTTTCTTTCACCCGCCAGTTGTAAATGTTACGAATCACGGTTTCCCCTTCGGCAAACAACGCAGTAGTGGCAATGGCCATGGCTGCATCGGGAATATGGTTCATGTCCATATCCACACCGTGTAACGGGGCTTGTTCCGCCTCAATGAAATCCTCGCCCCAGGTGATTTTTGCCCCCATTTTTTCTAATACGTCAGCAAATAAACGGTCGCCTTGAATGCTGTTTTTGCCGATGCCCGTGACTTTCACTTTGCCTTTAATGGCGCCTGCCGCTAAGAAATAAGAGGCGGAAGAGGCATCGCCTTCCACCAAAAACGAGCCGGGTGATTGGTAAGATTGTTTACCTTTCACGAGAAAGCGTTGATAGTTTTGGTTTTCAACTTCCACACCGAAGATTTTCATCATGTTAAGGGTGATGTCGATGTAGGGTTTGGAAACCAAATCGCCAACAATTTCAATTTCACTGTCGCCTTCTGCAAGGGGGGCTGCCATTAAAAGTGCGGTCAAAAATTGTGATGAAATGGAGCCGTCGATTTTAATCGTGCCACTACGTAAGCTAGTGTTACGAATGGCAATCGGCGGGTACCCCTCGTTTTCTAAATAACGAATGTCTGCGCCCGCTTGCAACAATGCATCTACTAAGTGCTGAATCGGGCGCTCTTTCATGCGCGGCTCGCCGGTTAAAATCACTTCATTTTGTGCGGAAGCGCCTTCACGCGCCAAACAAAGTGCCGCTGCCAATGGACGCATGGCGGTGCCTGCGTTACCTAAAAATAACGCTAAACCGTCATGCCATTGGAAGGCACCACCTAAGCCCTGCACTTCGCAGACGGATTTATCGTCAGATAGGGAATATTGCACGCCAAGCTGTTTTAAGGCGTTAAGCATGTGGCGGATGTCGTCGCTGTCCAACAAATTAGTGACTTTGGTCGTCCCATGTGCCAATGCTGCCAACAATAACGCTCGGTTGGACAGACTTTTCGAGCCGGGCAGGTTGATCGTGCCTTCAATGTGGCGGATCGGGTTAAGGGTAATAGAAATGGCGTGTTGCATAAGTCGTCCGTTATAAGCCTAAGATTTCGCTAAGTGCGGTTAAAAAACGCTGATTTTCTTCCGGCAAGCCGATGCTGATGCGCAAATGGTTCGGCAAACCATATCCGGCAAGCGGGCGCACGATCACACCTTTGCGTAACAGTGCTTGATAAATCGGTGCGGCAGGTTGTTGTAAATCCAACATCACGAAGTTGCCCTTGGACGGCACATAACGCAAACCTTTTTCATCAAAGAAATGTTGCAATAATTGTAAACCGACGCGGTTATTTTCCGCTACTTTTGCGACAAATTCGTCATCTTGAATGGTGGCAGTGGCCGCGGCAAGTGCCAGGCTGTTGCAGTTAAACGGTTGACGTACACGATTTAACAAGCCCGCAATTTCCGTAGAGGAGACCGCATAACCGATCCGCAAACCGGCTAATCCATAGGCTTTGGAGAGGGTTCGGCACACAATAAGGTTCGGATATTTTGCCAACAAGCCGAAAGAATCCACGCGTTCGCTCGGCTCGGTAAATTCCACATAGGCTTCGTCCAGCGCCACGATCACTTGCGGAGGCACTTGGGCCAAAAAGTCGGCAATTTCTACCGCACTTGAGAAGGTGCCCGTCGGGTTGTTCGGATTAGCAATGTAAATTAATTTTGTTTTTGGCGTGATCGCTTTCAGAAAAGCAGTCAAATCATTGCCGTAATTTTTCGCCGGAATTTCTACACGTTTGGCATTCAAGGCTTGGCTAATCAGCGGATAAATAATGAAGCCATATTGGGAATAAATGATTTCGTCCTGGTCGGAAGCAAAGGTGTGGGCAATGAGTTCAATTAAATCATTGGAGCCGTTGCCAAGGGTGATTTGTTCCGGCTGTAACCCGAATTTTTCGGCAACTGCCTGTTTGAAATAAAATCCGTTGGAATCGGGGTAAAGATTAAGGTTGTCTAATTGCGCCTGAATGGCGTTTTTTGCGCTTGGCGGTAAACCGAAGGGGTTTTCATTAGAAGCGAGCTTGATGATGTTATCAATGCCCAATTCGCGTTCAAGTTCTTCAATAGGTTTGCCGGCTTGATAGGGCAAAAGTGTTTTAACGCCTTCATTGGCGCGATCGAGGTACTGCATGGTTGCTCCGAGTGGTGATGAAGGAAAATAAAAGTGCGGTAGATTTTTTACAATGAATTTCAACCGCACTTTTTAGAGGGTTACGCGTTTTCTTCCGCGAATTTTTGCATGAATTGAATCAATGCTTGTACGCCTTCAATCGGCATGGCGTTATAAATGGAAGCACGCATACCGCCTAGCACTTTGTGGCCTTTTAATGCTTGTAGTCCCGCCGCGGTGGCTTCAGCGACAAATTTAGCGTTCAATTCATCATTGCCGGTGTTGAATGTCACATTCATTAAAGAACGGTTGGCTTTCGCCACGTTATTGTGGTAGAAATCGCTACCGTCTAAATAATCGTACAACAATTTGGCTTTTGCCTGATTGCGTTGTTCGATTTCCGGCAAACCACCGATAGACAATAAATGTTTGAACACTAAGGCACATAAATACCACGCAAACGTTGGTGGCGTATTGATCATGGAATCGCTGTTTTTTTGCGTTTCGTAATTCCAAATAGACGGTGTAGCTTTGCGTGCTTTGCCGATTAAATCATCACGCACAATAACGAGGGTGATTCCCGCCGGTCCAAGATTTTTTTGAGCGCCTGCATAAATTAAGCCGAATTTGTTGATGTCTATTTTGCGGGAAAGAATAGTCGAGGAGAAGTCACCCACCAATACAGCGTTGCCCACGTTCGGCACATCAAAAATTTCCACGCCGCTGATCGTTTCGTTCGGGCAGTAGTGAACATAATCATATTGTTCGGCGATGTCGCTAAAATCGAGGGATTTTACTTTGAGTTCATCACCCGGTTCTAAGATATTGATTTCATCGATTTCACCGAAGAAACGGGCTTCTTTCGCCGCCGTGGCTGACCAGTGACCGCTGTTTAAATACAACGCCTTGCCATTTTCACGCAATAAATTCATCGGAATCGCCGCAAATTGCCCGCGCGCGCCGCCTTGTAGGAAAAGAACTTGGTAGTTATCAGGAATGTTATAGAGTTTGCGAAAATCCGCTTGAGATTGGGCGATTAATTCCATAAACAATTTGCCGCGGTGACTCACTTCCATGACGGAGGTGCCTTGTCCCTGCCAATTTAATAATTCTTGTTGTGCTTGTTCCAAAACCGCTTTAGGCATCATTGCCGGACCGGCACTGAAATTAAATACGTTTGCCATATATATTTCCTTTTATTAAATAAATTATAGCTAGAGTTTTATCACCTCGCTGTTTTCTAATCAATGCTTTTTGCGGAAATTTTTTACATTTGCCGCGAGATGGGAGAATGCACCGGAAAATGCGTGAATACTTTGACGAAATAGGGAAAAAAGGCTACATTATCGCTATTCATTTTTTAAAATAAGGGAGCAAATCGATGGACAATGTCAACAAATCTTTTCAGGATGTTTTGGAGTATGTGCGTATGTATCGCTTAAAAAATAAACTGTTACGCGATATGGACGATAATAATCGTAAAATTCGTGATAACCAAAAACGGGCTTTGTTGTTAGAAAACTTAGATCAATATATTCGTGACGACATGACGATTCGAGATGTGCGTGCCATCATTGAAAACATGCGGGACGATTACGAAAATCGTGTTGACGATTATATTATTCGCAATGCCGAATTATCCAAACAACGTCGCGAAATCAGTAGCAGAATGAAATCCCAAACGAAATCTCATAGCGAAAGCGGCAAAAAAGGCTAACGCAATGATTTTAGAAACTGACGGCAGCCTTGGCTGCCGTTTTTGATCCCTAAAATACCGTATATTCATTTTCTTAATCAAAGTGCGGTAAAAAAATGAAATGTTTTTTATCACAGACGATTAAGCATTGAGAGCAGTATCAATCACGGCAAGCACTTCTTCTTTGGTTTTGCAGTCGAGGAATTTTTGGATGTTTACGCCGTCATCGCTTTCCGGATCATCAAAAATTTGTGTGATTTCAACAATCCCTTCGATGTGAGTGTCGGAATCGCTACCGGCCAAGGTGACTAACACTGAAACCAATTCACCGTTGAAATCCACCGGTTCGCTTAAGGTGGTTAAACCGAAAGCGGTTTTAATCACGCCATCCTCCGGGCGAGAATGAGGCATGGCAAGGCCGGGTGCTAACACGATGTAAGGACCGAGTTCTTTTACTTTGGCTATGATATTGTCGTAATAACGCGACTCAATGGCGCCTGAAGCAACCAATGCGTCAGTGCCGATTTTAATGGCATCTTCCCAGTTGGTAGCGGATTGATTGAGTTTGATGGAATTGTTTTCGATAAGCGATTCTTTTAACATGAACGACTCCTTTGAAAGATGACTTCTCTTGTGGTATTAGAAAAAATCGACTACATAAATTTACTATCTTGTTAACTCCGTTCAGATTTGTAATAGATACAACAAGAATTATTAGATAAACATTATCTACATAGGCATGGAAAAATGTGTATGACGGATAGTAAAAGTTTACTCATATCTTCCCAAAATTAAAAATAATGTCGTCTGAAATTATTGATAAGTATTTCAGGCGACTTTTTTATTATAAGAAAGCCTCTTTGTATGTGCTAGAAACAGGGAAATCTTAGGTGATTTTACCTTTGAAATCTATATAATATCCGCCACAAAGGAACTCAACTAGATAGGAAACATCATGTCCCAAACCCACAACGAAAACTCCCGCGTCAAAATCCCTGCAGTCTTACACCTGATGCGGTTGGGCTACGATTACCTCTCGCTCAAAAACGAAAATTGGGACAAACCAACTAACATATTTCCCGAAATCTTTATAGAAAGCCTCTGTCGCATCAATCCCGATTTATCGCCGGACGATGCACACCGTTTGCTGACCGACATCACTATTGAGCTGGATAACGAAGACTTGGGGCAAAAATTTTACGAACGCCTCACCAATCAATCCGGCGGCAAGAAGCTGATCGACTTCCAAAATTTTGATAACAACAGTTTCCATGTTGTAACCGAATTGCCCTGCATCAATGGCGACGAAGAATTCCGCCCCGACATTACCCTGCTGGTAAACGGCATGCCTTTAGTCTTTATCGAAGTCAAAAAGCCTAACAACAAAGGCGGAATCGGCGAAGAGCGGGAGCGCATGGGCAAACGTGCGAAAAATCCCAAATTCCGCCGTTTTATCAACATCACACAATTCATGATTTTTTCCAACAACATGGAATACGACGACGGCGCAACCGAGCCGGCGCAAGGCGCGTTTTACGCTTCGTCTGCTTACGGCAAGCCCGTGTTCAACTACTTCCGCGAAGAGCATAAATTAAACCTTGCTGAGTTATTGAACACGCTTTCAGACGACCTCGAAAACAACGTCCTACAAGACAACAACCTGCCCGTTATCAAACACAGTCCCGAATTTATCAGCAATAAATCGCCCGAAACACCGACCAACCGCATCCTGACTTCGCTGCTTTGCCGCGAGCGCCTCGCCTTTATCCTGCAACACGGGCTGACGTACGTTAAAAGTAACCAAGGCGCGCTGCAAAAACACATCATGCGCTATCCGCAGCTATTTGCCACCCTCGCCATTGAAAAACATTTGGCAAACGGCGGTAAAAAAGGCGTAATTTGGCACACCCAAGGCTCCGGCAAAACCGCGCTTGCTTATTACAACACCCGCTACCTGACGCACTATTACGCCAAACAGGGCATCGTGCCGAAATTCTATTTCATAGTGGACAGGCTCGATTTATTGAAACAGGCGCAGCGGGAATTTACCGCCCGCGACTTAATCGTCCATACCATCGACAGCCGCGAAGCCTTTGCTGCCGACATCAAATCCGCCCAAACCCTGCATAATCACGCAGGTAAAGCGGAAATCACCGTTGTTAACATCCAAAAATTCAAAGACGACCCCAATGTCGTCGCCCGTAACGACTACGACCTCGCCATCCAGCGCGTTTATTTTCTTGATGAAGTACACCGCAGCTACAACCCCAAAGGCTCGTTTCTTGCCAACCTCAACCAGTCCGACGTAAACGCCGTCAAAATCGGGTTGACCGGCACGCCGCTTATCGGCGTAACCGCAGGCAACGTCAACACCCGCGAGCTCTTCGGCGACTACATCCACAAATACTATTACAACGCCTCCATTGCCGACGGCTACACCCTGCGCCTGATTCGCGAGGCCATCAGCAGCCAATACAAAGCTCAATTGCAGGCTGCATTGGCGCAGCTTGAAGTCGAAAAAGGCAGCTTTGACCGCAAAGAAATCTACGCCCATCCGCACTTCGTCCGCCCGATGCTTGATTACATCTTGGACGACTTCGCCAAATTCAGAAAAACCAACCAAGACGACAGCCTCGGCGCCATGGTCGTTTGCGACAGCGCAGAACAGGCACGCCAGCTTTTTGACCATTTTCAGACGACCTCAGACCACAATCTCACCGCCGCGCTGATATTGCACGATGTCGGCACTAAAGACGAACGCGACCAATGGGTTAAAGACTTCAAAGCAGGCAAAACCGACATCCTGTTTGTGTACAACATGCTTTTGACCGGCTTTGACGCGCCGCGCCTGAAAAAACTTTACCTAGGCAGACTAATCAAAGCCCATAACCTTTTACAAACCCTGACCCGCGTCAACCGCACCTACAAATCTTACCGTTACGGCTATGTTGTCGATTTTGCCGACATTGAACGCGAATTTGACAAAACCAACCGCGCCTATTGGGACGAACTTTCGAACGAATTGGGCGACGAAATCGGCAGCTACAGCCAGCTTTTCAAAACGGCAGAAGAAACCGAACAGGAAATTGCAGACATTAAAAACGCCCTGTTTGATTTCGATACCGAAAACGCCGAAGAGTTTTGCCGCCAAATCAGCCAAATAGAAGATAAAAAACAGCTTCTTGCCCTAAAAAAAGCCCTGCAAACCGCCAAAGAGCTGTACAACGTCCTGCGTCTGCAAGGCAGCCACGAATTTCTCGCGCATCTGGATTTTGACAAACTCAATCTCCTGTACCGCGAAACCGCCGCCCGCTTGGATACCTTAAACCTTGCCGAAAAATTGCAGCAAGGCGACGCCGCCCATTTGCTCAATGAAGCATTGGAAGACGTTTACTTCCAGTTCGTCAAAATCGGCGAAGCCGAACTCAAACTTGCCGACGATTTAAAAGACATCATGCGCAAAGTACGCGAAGGGCTGGCGGGCAACTTCGACCAAGAAGACCCCGAATACATCAGCCTGCGCGAAGAACTGGAACGCATCTTCAAGAAAAAGAACCTCGCCGAAGTTGGGCAAGAAGAAATGAGGGCAAATATTGACACACTCGAAACCGTTTATGCTCAAATCAAAGAGCTGAATCGACAAAACGACCTTTTGCGGCATAAATACGGCGGCGACGCCAAATATGCCCGCCTTCACAAGCGGCTTATGGAAAACGCCGCCCTCTACGGCGACAAACTCAAAGTCTTTAACGCACTAAACGGTGTAAAAACCGATGCCGACCAAAAAGTGCTGGATATGGAGCAGATTTTGGACAACCAAAATTACTTTGAAAAACAAATGCAAGGCATCGTATTAAAACGCTTTAGAACGGAACAGCAATTTCCTGTTCAACCCGCAGACATCCAAGCCATCAACCGCCTATTGGTGCGGGAATACTTAAAAGAAAGCGGGCGGATTTAAGGAAGTGGTTTCAGGTAGCCTTTACGGGCGTATTGCATACGTCCAGACGTGGACAATAAAAAGTGCGGTCGGATTTTGAAATGTTTTTTCAGACGGCATTTGAAGAGTTTTGAGAGATAAAATCAATATGAATAGTGCATTAAAGAATTATGCAACATATGTAAATAATAAAATTGATGTATGTGAAATTTCGCTTAACCAATATATTTCAACAGATAATATCTTGCAAAATAAGCAAGGAATAGAGTGTGCAGCATCTTTACCGATTCAAGGTGGAAAAGTAACTGCATTTAAAAAGGGCGATATTTTATTAGCCAATATACGACCATATCTAAAAAAAATTTGGTATGCCCAATTTGATGGGGGTTGTTCTGCTGATGTTTTGGCGATTCGTGCTAATGCAGAAACAGATAGTCATTTCTTATTTTATGCTTTGTTTCGTGATGATTTTTTTATCCATGCAATGAAAGGTGCAAAGGGTACAAAGATGCCACGGGGCGATAAAGCACAAATTATGGAATTTAAAATTCCAGTTTTTGACCTCAAAACCCAACAATCCATCGCCGCCGTCCTATCTACTTTGGACAAAAAAATTGCCCTGAACAAACAAATCAACGCGCGCTTGGAAGAGATGGCAAAAATCCTGTACGACTACTGGTTTGTGCAGTTCGATTTTCCCGACGCCAACGGCAAGCCCTACAAATCCTCAGGCGGCGAAATGGTGTTTGACGAAACCTTGAAACGGAAAATTCCGAAGGGGTGGGAGGTGAAGAGTTTATGGAAAATAGCGAAGTATTTTAACGGATTAGCTTTGCAAAAATATCGTCCTGAAAATGAACTCGATGATTTTTTGCCAGTTATTAAAATTAGAGAAATGAATGAAGGTGTTTCTTCAAATACTGAAAGAGCTAAAACAAATATCCCAAAAGAAGCAATTATTGATGATGGGGATATTTTATTTTCTTGGTCTGCGACTTTAGAAATCAAAATTTGGTCTCAAGGTAAAGGGGCTTTAAATCAACATATTTTTAAAGTAACTTCTTCCGAATATCCAAAATACTTTTTTTATTTTGAATTATTAAACTATTTGAAGCATTTTAAAATGATTGCTGATTTAAGAAAAACGACGATGGGACATATTACTCAAGACCATTTAAAACAAGCATATATTTGTATTCCTTCTCAACCATTATTAGAAAAATTGGAAAAAATTGTTACTCCTATTTTTCAAAAAATGCTAATAACTCAAAAACAAAACCACCAACTAACCCAACTACGCGATTTCCTACTGCCCATGCTGATGAACGGGCAGGTATCCGTAGCGGAATAAGCCGGTTTCAATAATCCGAGCGATACAATAAAAAGAACGAGATAAAAAATGACCGAACAACACTTTACCGAACAAACCAAAGCCTTGATTGACAGCTTAAAAACCATTTGCGCCAACTATGGCTTAGGCAACGATGGCAACGAGTTTAAAATCATCAGTCAGGCTTTTTTGTATAAATTTTTAAACGACAAATACGATTTCGAAGTTAAACAAATTCGCAAAGAAAAGCCAGACGAACCAATCGAGTTCGTCAATATGGATATTGAGGGAAAAACGGCCGTTTTGAAGCCCGAGCATTCCATCAAATATTTATCGGAGCGACAAAATGGCGCGGACTTTGCCAAACTCTTTGACGATACGCTCACCGATATTGCCGCGCAGAATGCGGAGCTGTTTTCGGTGAAAACCGAAGGCGGGGCGAAAATTGTGTTGTTCGAGCGTATCAGTCAATACATTACTGACGAAGGTCGCCGCGATGATTTCTGCCGAGCGCTGATTTCCAAGCTGGCGGGTTTTAGTTTCGAGGCGATTTTTGCCCAAAAATTCGATTTTTTTGCGACAATTTTTGAATACCTGATTAAAGACTACAACAGCAATTCCGGCGGCAAATATGCCGAATACTACACGCCGCATGCGGTGGCGCGGATTATGGCGGATATTTTGGTGCCGGAGGCGGTGCGCGGGCAAATCCGCAGCGTGGACGTTTACGACCCGTCGGCTGGTTCGGGAACGCTGCTGATGAATGTTGCCCATGCCATCGGCGAAGACAAATGTATGATTTATACGCAGGATATTTCGCAAAAATCGTCCAATCTTTTGCGGCTGAATCTGATTTTGAACAATTTGGTGCATTCTTTGAATAATGTGGTTCAGGGCAATACGATTTTGTCGCCCGCCCATAAAGACGCTTCAGGTCGTCTGAAAAAATTTGATTTCATCGTTTCCAATCCGCCGTTTAAATTGGATTTCAGCGATTTTCGCGACCAATTGGAAGGCGAGGAAAACCGCGAACGCTTTTTTGCCGGAATCCCGAAAATCAAGGCGAAAGATACGGATAAGATGGAAATCTACCAGCTTTTTATCCAGCATATCCTGTTTAGCCTGAAAGAAAACGGCAAAGCGGCGATTGTGTTGCCGACGGGCTTTATCACTGCCCAATCGGGCATCGACAAAAAAATCCGCGAATATTTGGTGGAAAACAAAATGCTCGCCGGCGTGGTTTCCATGCCTTCCAATATTTTCGCCACGACGGGAACCAACGTTTCTATTCTGTTTATCGATAAATCCAATAAAGACAAAGTGGTATTAATCGACGCATCGGGCTTGGGCGAAAAAATCAAAGACGGCAAAAACCAAAAAACCGTACTCTCCCGCGCAGAAGAACAAAAAATCTGCAATACTTTCACGCACAAACAGGCAGTAGAAGATTTCAGCGTGGTGGTCAGCTACGATGAAATAAAAGCGAAGAATTACAGCCTGTCGGCGGGGCAGTATTTCGAGGTAAAGATTGATTATGTGGATATTTCCGCCGATGAATTTGCGCAGAAAATGGCGGGATTTTCGGCGGATTTGGACAAACTCTTCACCGAATCTGCCGAATTGGAAAAAGAGATTAAAGAAAATCTGCAGTTGTTGAGATTTAACGATAGAAAGCAATAAATCTACAAGTACTTAATCTGCGCGCATTAAAATAATCTACATAGAACCAATATTAAGAACACAATGAAAAATAACAATACTCTTATTCCTTTTGAAAGGCAGGAAATCATCCGTCGTGAACGTCATTTGGCTAAATATGCTAACACGATGGATTGTCTCTTCTGTATTCCCTTTACTAAACAAGGGGTTGGCCTCGATGCTATCCTTTCGCTCATTCCCTTCATCGGTGACATTGCCGGCTTATTGCTGACTTTAAAAGCCTTCCGCATGGGCAAGGAGTTAGGCGTACCGGAACATAAAATGCGACCGGCGGTGTATTTAGCTTTTGCCGATATGTTATTGGGTATGATTCCGGTGTTGGGCACACTTATTGACATCTTCCTACAACCGACTTATCGCACCATGAAAATTATTAATGAGCACGTTCGGAGCGAGTATGGCATAGATAGTACCTTGCATTTGGAACGCCCGTTCATGCACGCCGGTCTTGAAAAGAAACAGGAAAAATCTGCCTTTTGGCGCCATCCTGTTGCCGCATGGATTTATCTACACCTGCCAGATTTCTTTGGTCTGATTATGCTAATTCTGATGGGATGGGCTGCAGTAGCGTTAACAAAATGGGCTTGGGGTGGTGTTACCTATTTGTTTAACGCAGTGATTGGTTTTTTCTAAGCTAAGGAAATTGGAAGGCGGGATTTATTCTGCCTTGATTAGACATGGTGAAAAATAACCCAAGCGTCCATACCGCTGTTTATTTGATCTAACTGTGAACCTGTTCTCCATCAAATTGATGTAAATAAACGCACAAAAAAATGACCGCACTTCAATAAAGTGCGGTCATTTTTTTTAGTGTTTTTATCCCACCACAAACGGTAGATAACCTGCTCGAATGGCAAATGGAATGGAGGTGATAATAACACCTAACACTAACACGATGAAAAGTGTCAAATTACCGCCCCAAACTTTATACGGTAGGTTCGGATGAATTTTACGCGCCTTCCACACGAGAGAGACCGGAAGAACTACGGCGTAGAAGGCGAACATTTGACCGGCATAGCCTAAGGCAAGGATGAAACCTTTCGGGTAGAACAAGGCGAAGACGATAGGCGGGATGAAGGTCATTAAACCAAGGGAGAAACGACCTGCGTTGATGTTAAAGGAACGTTTTAATAAGTCTTCGATACATTCTAACAAACCGATTCCCACGCCTAAAAATGAAGTAATTAACGCCAACGTTGAGAAGATTTTCACCGCATTTGCCATGATGTTGCTTTGCGTAATGGTTAAGGTGGCGGTGACCAAACCGTTTAAGGTCGGATCCTTTTGTAGAATTTGCAAAAATTCATTTTGTGTGAGCAAACCGTGGGTGGAAAGTTGCCACAAGATGTAGGCGAATAGGGTGATGCCGGAACCGACCAAAATGGCTATGCGAAGGGCTTTTACGTTACCGTCTAAGTATTTGTTCAAGCTTGGAATGGAACCATGGAAGCCGAAGGCGGTGAAAAATACCGGACTGGCGGAAATAATCAGGGCGTTATCAATCGGCATGGCCATGAGGTTATCCAATTTGATTGCCGGTAACATGAGCCCCAATACTACGATGAACGTAGTGATCATGGTGAAAAACAGCAAGCGGTTGATTTTATCCACGCTGTGTGTGCCGATGACAATAAAAGCGCCGAAGAAAACGGTGAAAATTAATACGGCGGTTTTGCCGGTAGTTTCATCATCGATAATCGTAGGCAGAGTATCGGCCAATAATGAGCCGCCTCCGCTGATATAGGCGGCGATTAAGGCGTATAAAAAGATGATTAATACAGCGGTGGAAATGATGCATCCCGGTCGACCGAAATATTGTTCGGCCAAGGTGCCGATGCCTGCGTCGCTTGGTGCAGTTTGGTAAAGTTCAACAAAAAGTAATGCGGTAAATGTTAATAATGCCCACAAGCCTAATAATAAAAGCAAGGTGGCGCTAAAGCCGATACCGGCGGAGGTGAGCGGCATAGCCAACATACCCGCGCCAATCATTGTACCTGCGACTAGCAGCGTACTTCCCACTGTTTTGTTCATTATTGTTCCTTAGTGTGTATTTAAAAATTGACAATGATTGTATTTTAAATTTTACAGTCTGTAAAATAAAGATCGTGATATAAGTCACAAAATGTTAATTTTATCTGAAATTTATGGCTGAGACTGAGTCTATTTACCGCCAGATTCCTTGTCTTAAAGTGCTTTATGTTATTACCTAACTATTTTTAAGCTCTTTATATACCATACATTAACGTCACGCCGCAGAATCATGGTCTCCGATCCTAAAAGTGTGGTGGAAAATCCACGCGAATTTTCGCCTTATGTGTCACAAGAAAACTTGCGGGCTGGAATTTGATGTAACGAATAGTTTACAGTTGAAGTTATTCAAGAAAACGGTAGCCATTTCGGGGAAAGGATGTTCATGGTAGAGGAGTGTTCGCTGTTTTTTCGTACAAAGCAATGCACCGTTTAGCTTCAATCTGCCGCCTTATACGTAAGAAGAATTAGATACCACGAAACATTAATATGACTTGATAGAAAGTGGCAGCATGATATTGTGCATGGATTACAAAATGAGCAACATAGACGTTCCTATGCGGGAAATTTAAAGAGGTTTAGAGTAAAAATGAAACGGTATTTAATTTTACGTTGCATTTTTGCTTGTAATCCGCCTGCGTCGTTAGGTGTACTCTGTCTAATAACCGATATTTTTACTTGGATTAATAGGTTTTTATGTATTTTTGGGGTAAAATTCCGCGTAGTTAACGCTTTGATAAGTAGCGATTTTCAACTTGAGGACAAGTGTATGTTAAGCACTCTTTTAAGAACCGGCGATATAAAAGACTATACCGCTTTAGGGCAAGACGGCCAGGCCGTTTATTCTGTGGCATCTCAATTACGCGATACGATTCGCTTAAAGCGTGGCCGAATATTTTCCGATTATTTGGCTATTCCGCAACGCAATGATCAAGGCAGTAAAATCGATTGGTATGTGCCGTTTGAATCGGAACGCGCCGATGGCAAATATATGATTATTCCTTGGTCTTCCGCCACCGAAGAGGAGCGCCAACAAGCACTTGCCGAATTAAAAGTATTTGAAAAAAATATGGCGGATTTAGGCTTAGAAATGAGCAAACAAGCCAATTTAAAAGGCGATCAATTACTCTTTTCCCGTCTATTGTGGGCGGAGCCGAATAATCCGGCTTCGGTCGAAAACCTCAAAGCCTTGCGTTTCCCAAACCCTGAACACGTCTATTTGGTGAATAACCGTCCGGTAATTACCTTCTGGGGCTTTATTGAAAAAAATACCAATTTACATGGTGATCCATTCTTAAGTTTAAAACCTGCCGCCCCTTTAGTGGCCGCTACACCAATTCCTGAAGCTAAACCTGAGCCGACGAAGAAAAAAATGTCTTGGTTGTGGTGGTTGCTTCCGTTGTTATTGTTGCTTGCGTTGCTATTGTGTTATTGGTTTGACTGTTTTAATTTTTCTAACAAGAAAATTGAATTGGATCCGCTGGCGAAGCATGAAGTGCAAAAAACAGAGAAAAAATCCACCGCACTTTCAGAAGATAAAACATTAGAAGAGAAGAAAGAGGATAAGAAGGACGATAAGAAAGAGCCGGTAGTTGATGATAAAAAAGAACGAATTGTTAACCTCAACGGCACATCGTATCGTTATGTGAACGGGCAATGGATTGATTCAAACGGCACGGTGGTTTCTGATCATAATTTGTTAGGGCAGTTAAACAAAGAGACTGAAGTAAAAACAACCGATAACACGGTAGGTGTAGATAATGTCAATGGGGTTGATAACACAACGTTGAACGATAATACGGCGGCAAAAGCCGATGTTAATGTGGATAACAAAGCTGATTTGACCACTCCACAAGATCCAAAAGCCTTAGGCAAAGATGAGTTGGAGAAAAACCAGATTAACCCGAATGATCCGACTTTGCCACCGGTGGATCCAAAATTAAATGAAAAGGATAAAAACGCGGTTGATCCAAACAATCCTGTCGATAAGAAAGGGGATAACAACACAAATCCGAATGACCCTAAAGGCACTGATCCTAAAAGCATTGACCCGAAAGGCGTCGATGCAAAAGGGGTTGACCCAAGCGTAAACAGCGCTCAGCAAAAACTGCAAATTCCGGCAAATAGTCTAAAAGAAGGCAAAGTTGACTTCTTAAACGGCGCATGGAACGCAGGCGGTGGTATTCAAGATAAAACCACCGGCAAGCCGATGCGCTTGAGCTATAACTTTGACGATAAAGGTAAAGGACAGGTCACGTTACAACGCGGTGACGGGGTAAAATGTGTAGGGGATGTAAACGCCAGCGTGAGCGGTAGCGGATTGACTATTTCCAATAAAAAGATGGCGAACTGTAGCGATGGAACCACATATCAACTGCCGGAAATCAGCTGTAAACCAAATAGCACTTCGGCCGATTGTGACGGTTCTTACGGTGATAATCGGTTCCCGATTACTATCAAGAAATAAGCATTAATGAGATGAAAGAGAGATAGCACATGTTTCCTGAGTTACATAATTTTGGTAAAGAACTTTCGTTAGTCATGAATAGCGGTGTGCAATTCATTGATTTTGCGTTGACAATTAATTGGAAAGCCAAAGAGTGGCGTGAAAAAGGCAATGGCAATTTCGTTTCCTCGGCGGTTAATGGACCGTTGCGTCGTCTGATTGCCGATAAAAACGGCGAAGGTTTTTGTGATCCAAGTCGTCCTGGCATTTTGGTGCGTACCGAGCAAGAAATTAGCGTAGAGCAATCTTTTAAATTATTTGACGGTGTTTGGTTGCCGATTCCTGTGTTGAGAACCGTGCCGCCCGATCGTTTTGATGAAGGTCCATATAACTGGGCTCGGGTGCGCATTGTGGAATTGGCGGAAGGCGCGGATCCTGATGGGCATACTCATCGAGTGACTTTTGCTTTCGATACAAAAATTTTCCCAAATAGCCAAGACACCGCTTATTTGGCGCCTACTCACGAGGATGTGCGTTCCGGCGTGTTATTCGGCTTGGCGCATCAATCCGATCAAATGTCTTGGTTCTTGGATTTCAATTGGGTAAATAATTGGTTATTGGAATTATTTAAAGAATTGGCGCCGGAAGCGAATCGTTTGAAAATTCATCCGGAAGACTTAGTGCAAGAAGTCGAACGTAAAGCGCACCAAGGGCATTATCTGAATATTTTGGCGATTTTGGGTAGCGAAGTGGCGTTGCCAAGAATTAAAGTGGTCTCCAATAAAACCGATGACATCATGAAAGCGATTCCGGTGGATATGGTGTTGGATGTGGGAAACTCCCGTACTTGCGGCATTCTGATTGAAGACCATGTGCAAGAAAAAGACGGCTTGAAAAAACGGTATGAACTGGAATTGCGGGATTTAACCAATCCGGAACGGATTTACACCGAACCCTTTGAAAGCCGTGTGGAATTTGCGCAGGCCTTTTTCGGTAAAGATCATTGGTCGCTACAAAGTGGACGTCGTGATGCCTTCCAATGGCCAACCATTGCGCGCGTAGGTAAAGAAGCGGGGCGCTTGGCAAGTCGTCGTAACGGTAATGAAGGTTCCACCGGGTTATCCAGCCCGAAACGCTATTTGTGGGATTTGGATAAGTACGAACAAATGTGGCGTTTCAATTCTGCTTATGTGAAAACCGATCACGAGCCTTACGCCACTGCCGAGCCACTTTCCGGCTTAATCAACGAGTACGGCGAAGCCTTACATATTTTACGTGATGATGTTGAAGAAGAATTCGAGCGTAAAATGCCGGTGTTCCAACCGAAATATTCCCGTAGTTCTTTGATGACATTTATGTTGTCGGAAGTGTTAATGCATGCATTAATGCAAATTAACAGTCCGGCACAACGTGCTAAATTAGAGCATTCCCGTACGCCGCGTTTCTTGCGTTCTATTATTCTGACCATTCCGCCGGCAATGCCGAAACCGGAACGGGAAATTTTCAAAAATGCTATGTATCAAGCTATTGGCTTAGTTTGGAAGAGTTTGGGATGGGATAAATCGGACGATAATGTTGATTTCGCTACCGAAGAAGGGCGTCAAAAATATTGGCCGATGTTGCCGGAAGTGCATATTCAGTGGGATGAAGCGACTTGCGGACAAATCGTGTATTTGTTTAACGAGACTCAAAATAATTACGGCGGTCGCCCGGAAGAATTTTTTGCTGCCTTATCCCGCCCGGATAAATTGGCAAAAGATAAATCCATTACCATTGCCAGTGTGGATATTGGTGGTGGCACCACGGATTTGGTGATTAATAAATACAAAATGGATTACGGCGAAAACAGCAACACCAATAGCAGTAATGCTTATATCGAGCCGGAACAACTGTTCCGAGACGGTTTCAAGGTGGCCGGTGATGACATTTTGTTGGACATGATTCGCGATATTGTTGTCCCTGCGCTAAGTAACGGTTTAAAACAAGCAGGCTTACGCGATCCTGAACCTATTTTGGCACAATATATCGGCTCCCAAACCTTAAAAGTGCAAGACGCATTGTTACGTCAACAACTGACCTTGCAAGTGTTCAGTCCGATCGGTTTGCGTATTTTGAAAGAATATGAAGAATTTGATCCGTTTAGTACGGAAAACACCTTAGCCGGTGCAACTTTCCGTAGTTTATTGGCGCAGGTGGACGAGCCGACAGAAAATGTATTGAATTATATTAATACACCGATTGCCCGTGAATTAGGCAATCCAAACTTCAATATTTTAGATTTGCCGATTCATGTGGATTTGGCAGCTATTCATAAATTATTCATTCGTGGGCATTTTGATATTTGTAAAACTTTTAATGCCTTATGTGAAATCATCAATTTGTACCAATGTGACGTGTTGTTGTTAACCGGCCGTCCTTCCCGCCTGCCGGGGGTACAAAGTTTCTTCCGTAGCCGCTTGCCATTGCCTGTGGGGCGGATTATGCCGTTGCATCATTATCGTACCGGCAACTGGTACCCGTTCCATAAACAAGGGCGCATTGATGATCCGAAAACCACAGCAGCAGTAGGCGCTATGCTGTGTTTCTTAAGTAATAATATGCGTTTGCCGAATTTCTATTTCCGTGCGGCATCCATGCATTCTTATTCTACTATTCGTTATATCGGTTTGTTGGATAACAACAACGTGATTAAAGACAGTAACTTATATTATTCTGAAATTGATTTGGATAATGAAGATTACGATTTCCCGGATACGGAATTTGAAGTACGTGGCGCAATGCGTATTGGTTTCCGCCAGCTAAACGTAGAACGCTGGGTAGCATCGCCGATTTATTTATTGACCATTGAAAACGATGATATTAAGCGCCGTTTAGCCATTGATGGCACGGTTTTAAAAGTGGTGCTTGGTGTGAAAAATAAGAGCAGTTCAAGCAATAGCCAAGAAAGTGCGGAGAATTTTTACATTAAATCCGTTTCCGCCTCTGATGGACGTTCCTGTCGTCGTAACGAAGACATTAAATTGACCTTAAATACAATGGTTGATGCAGGTTTAGGCGAAACTCAATATTGGTTAGATAGTGGATGTGTGAAAAGATGAGTGTAGAAAATCAATTAGCGCAAGCATGGCAAAATATTTTTGATGGTTCCCAACAGGCGATTGATTGGGTTAGTCAGGTTCGTCCGAATGTCGCCCGTTTAAATAACGAAGCCGATGGACTCATTTTGGAATTACGCCGCTTGCGTAATACCGCCAAACGTCTTGGTGCAGTGTCCGAGCGTCCGATGACAACAGGCTTTTTTGGCTTATCCCAAGCGGGTAAATCCTTTTTAATTTCAGCGTTGGCGGCTGATGCCAACGGTAATTTAGAAACGCTTTTTGATGGTCGTAAATTAGACTTTATTAAGCATGTTAACCCACCGGGTGGCGGTAAAGAAGCCACCGGTTTGGTGACCCGTTTTAGTCGTACGGCAAAGGGCGGTATTCAAGGCTATCCGCTCGAACTTCGATTGTTCCATGAAATTGAAATTGCCAAATTATTGGTGAATTCTTATTTCAATGATTTTGATAAGGAAAAAGTTGATTACAAACTGGATCAACAAAACGTCAATGCGCTATTAAGACGTATGACGGCAAAAATGTCGGCGCAGCGTGTAGCCGGTGTAACGGAAGATGATGTAGTGGATTTGCAAGATTACGCCACGGAAAGCTTCGGAAAATCCTTAGCCATGTTGCAAGGAGGGTATTGGGCGAAGGCTACTTTAATTGCCCCTTATTTGAGCATTAATGATCGTGCTCAATTGTTCTCTATTTTATGGGGAGAGGAAGCGGATTTAAGTGCGATTTATGTGCAGTTTGCTCACACTTTGGCCGCTTTAGGCAATGCAGATCGTGTTTATGCGCCGCTAACCGCAGTGGTAAAAGAAGTCAACGGCGAGCTATCCCAAGCGGATAGTATTATGAACGTGGATATGTTGGAGCGATTGAATACGGATAAAGACGAATTGCTTGAGGTGCGCCCTTATTTTTCGGAAGACAATATTGGCGAACCGGTAAAAATTTCTCTCGCACAATTGACCGCACTTACTGCTGAACTTGTGTTTCCGTTGATGAACCCAACCCGTGTACCGGCAGTGGAAAGTGTTGATTTACTTGACTTCCCGGGCTATCGCGGCCGTTTGGCGATTTCAAGTCTTAAAGAAATTCAGGAAGGCAATCCGGTTTCCCAGTTAATTTTGCGTGGCAAAGTGGCGTATTTGTTTGAGCGTTACACTGACAGCCAAGAAATGAATTTATTGATCGTGTGTACGCCATCCGATAAACAATCCGATGTTAACAGCGTAGGCCCTGTGCTTGAACGCTGGATTAATAAAACCCAAGGCGATACGCCGGAGGCCCGCTCACAACGGAAACCGGGTTTGTTATGGGCGATTACTATGTTTGATAAACGAATTAGTGCTGATCTGACCAAAGATGAAAATATGTTGAAAATCAGCTGGGGTTCCGGCGGGTTGTTGAAACAAACCATTTTGGAGCGTTTTGGTAATTATCCATGGTTAAATGATTGGTCGAACGGCAAACCGTTTAACAATACTTTCTTAGTGCGTAAACCGGGCTTTAAAGTGTCTTTCTTAGATGTGGAAGACGGGCAGGAATTACGCGTGCGTCCAAATGAAAGTGCGCAATTGGATTTGTTACGTCGCACATTTGCCGATGATCCGGATATTCAAAAACACATTGCCAATCCTCAAGAGGCTTGGGATGGCATGATATTATTAAATGACGGTGGGATGCAACGGATCAGCGATTATTTAAAAACAGTGGCGATGCCGCAAGTGAAGCAAAAGCGTATTGCAGAACAGTTAAATCATGCGATTCAACATATCATCGAAAACCGTTTTGCCAGTTGGTATCAAAGCGATGGTGCGGAAGAAGTGCAACGTAAACAACAGTTGGCTAAATTGGTCATTGGCGAATTACAAAAAAGCGCATTAATTGTGGGTGAGTTTTTACGTAGCCTTCAATTACCGGAAGAAACCATTCATTCTTTATATTTTGCCGACAATGATGATGATTTGTTATCGCCTTCTGCCAAAGATTCCGAGGAGGTAAATAAATCCAATGCGTTTGCTTCCGGTTTTGGCTTTGATGACAGCTTTGATTTGTTTGATGAGCCACAAAGTGCGGTCAAAAATCCAAACGTTTCGGAAGAGAAATTGCCGGAATCCCGTTTTGCCCAAGCGGTGTTTAAAGCATGGATTGAGCATTTACGCGGTATTTCTATGGATCCGCGCAATACACGATTTTATCCGTTCTCGGCACAATGTATTGAAGGCATTGTTGGCGAATTGATTACCGGTGCGAACCGTCTTAATTTATTAAATCGCTTAACCAAAGTGATTAATCGTAACGAAGTGGGCGCCAGTAAGCGTGATCAGATTGTGGAACGTCAAGTATTCTCCGTGACCACTGAAATTGCTGATTTCCTTGCTTGGCTTGGATTTGATCAAATGCCTGTGGCGGAGCGTCCGGCTAGTCGTGTGCGCGATGGACAGATTTTTGAAATCGCTGAAGTGGAAAAAATCAATAATTTACCAAAATTGAGCAATTACACCGGAGATTACACCAAAAATTATCTCACCGACTGGTTTATTGCCTTTATGGAATTCACCCAAAGCAATGCAGGACACAGTGCCGGACGTGAAATTGACGCGGTACAAAATGCGCGATTAGGTGAAATTTTAAATGTCTTCAGAAACTCAGCGGTGGCGGAATAAACCGAAGGATAAGTTATGTTAAGAATTGAATTGAAAGCCGTACGTCCGGGATATGCGGAATTCACCGCCGGTAACTGGAAAGGCGGCGTTGAAAATATTGAAATCAGTGTGCAACGGAGTCAGGATTCCTACTATTTTGCCGAAGGACAGCATTGGAATATTGAGCCCGTTTGGTTGAAAGTCAGTGAGCAATTAACCTTACAAGATAACGTGCTAAGTGGCGTACTTGGCCCTTGGTTAATTGATGCTTTGGTACAACAAAGCAGCACCATGCAATATCGTATGATGGTGCGCGATGCCAATACAAAAGATATGGGCGTGTTAAAACTTTCCAATGACGTGTTAGCCTCTTCTGCCAGCGGCAATACAGCACGTGCGGATGATGTGCGCTCTATTGATAACACCGTGAATCATGTAGATGACCAAGTTTTGGTGAATATTCCCGATCTTGAGCCTGAACCGATTATTGACGAGATCAAATTGCCGCCGGAGGAAGAAATTATTATTGAACCGGTGGTGGAAGAACCGGAGGTTGTACCTCCGCCTCAACCGGCTCCGAAAAAGAAAAGCAAACTTGGTTTGATTATTTTATTGCTTCTTTTATTGGCCATCGCCGGTGCAGCAGCTTATTACTTCTTGAATAAAAATAAAACGGAAGAAAAAGCGCAGTCCGCCGATGAATGTAGTTTAAGCCAAAATAAAAATGATGAATTAGCCTTTATTCAAAATTGTCTAAAAACCAAACCTGACAGCCAGCGCATTTTGGCCGTGATTAATCAGGCCAAAGCAGAAAACAAATGTGCCATAGCACAGCGTTTATATGCGAATCAGGCTCAGAGCGGAAATGCCGATATTGCTTTGGCATACGCAAAAGAATATGAAGAAAATGCCAACAGCAGTTGTTTCAAAGCCGACAAAGGCACAGCCATTTATTGGTATGAAACCGCATTGGAGGCTAACCCGAATTTAGCCGAGGCAAAACAACGTTTAGCGGAATTGAAAAAATGATGAAGTCTTTTAAAGTCACCTCAATTGCTTTATTAATGGGATTTATGGCAAATGCCGCATTGGCGGATGAGCCGTTAAAACAGGAAGGTAAAAAAACACTTTATCAACGGGTGTTAAGCACGCCAAGTTGCCAATTGGTGGATAACGCGGGTGCAACGGCAGGTAAAAAACAGCCTGCTTTTTCCCGTTTTTATGTGTATCAGCGCCAAACGACAAATGGTAAAGAATGGTTAAAAGTAGGGCCGGACAGCTTTGGTAAAACCGTGGGTTGGTTGGATGCCGATTGTACGGTCGCTTGGAATATGCAGATGACTTTGGCTTTTACCAACCCGGTCGATCGCCAACCGTTATTGTTCTTTAAGAACAAGGAAGACATTGAAACCGTGGTGAATGCCGATGATGCGAAGAAAATCTTGGAGCCGATTCGTGCCGACTTAGCCAATAATAAAACACCACCACAAATTGTTGCTCAAGAGCCAAAAGAGTTTATTGATTTCCAAAAGAATTTCTATCTTTTGCCGATTTTGCAAGGTGAAGAAGTCATGAACTCACAAGGTTTCTATGAGCGTATTTTGGAAGTGGCGTCTGTGAGTAAAACGGATCCTGTGGTTCAACAGGCAACACAATCAAAAACCGATCCGAAAACCAATAAGTCTGATCCGAAAAGTGAACCGCAAGTGTTGACCGGGTTCAGTGCTGCGGTGGTATTTGTGGTGGATGCCAGTATTTCCATGGATCCTTACATCAATCGTACCCGTGATGTGATTAAACAAGTTTCCGAACAAATTGAAAAAGAAAACCTAGGCAAACAGGTTAAGTTTGGTTTGGTCGGTTTCCGTTCCAGCACCAAGGCGGTGCCGGGATTGGAATACGTCTCTAAAATGTTTGTTGACCCAAGTACGGTGAAAGATACGCAAGATTTCTTGCAAAAAGCTGTTGAATTAAAACAGGCGAAAGTATCCAGTAAAGAGTTTAGCGAAGATTCATTTGCCGGTATTTCACAGGCATTAAATGAAATTAACTGGAACAATTTCGGTGGTCGCTACATTGTGTTGGTGACCGATGCGGGGGCATTAGACGGTAATAATCCATTATCCTCCACCGGAATGGACGCAAAACAATTGCGCTTAGAAGCACAACATCGTGGCGTGGCGATTTATACCTTGCACTTAAAAACTCCGGCTGGGGTAAAAAATCACGAACAGGCGAAAACCCAATATAGCGATTTATCTTTCAATAACTACTTGAACAAGCCCTTGTATTATGCGGTGAATGCCGGTGATGTGAATGAGTTTGGTGAAAAAGTAGGTGCTTTGGCTCGTGCCTTGACATCGCAAGTGAAATTGGCATACCAAGGGGAAAATGCAGCAGGCACGATCGTTGATGAGCCTAAGCAAGAAAAAGCCAAAACTGAAATTGAGCAAGATGCGGAATTATTGGGCAAAGCAATGCAGTTGGCTTATTTAGGTGATAAAAATGGCGCCAAAGCGCCGCCGGTATTTAAAGCTTGGATTAGCGATAAGGATTTCCTTAAACCAACGATTCCGACAGCAGAAGCCCGCGTGTTGATGACTAAAGCGCAATTAAGCGATTTAAGCGATGTAGTGAAGAAAATTGCCGATGCCGCGAATGAAGGGTTAATTTCACCGGATTCGATGTTTGCCCAATTACGTTCTGTTGCCGCGGCAATGGGACAAGACCCGAATAAATTAAAACAAGAAAACTCCACCAAACTGGGCGAGTTAGGCTTGTTAGGAGAATATTTGGACGGCATACCGTATAAAAGCCAAGTCACCGGATTGGACGAACAAATTTGGAAAGGTATGAGTGCCCTAGAGCAAGAAAAATTTATTCGTGATTTAAACAGCAAGTTACGTCATTACCGCGTGTTTAACGAGGACCAATCCCGCTGGATTTCTTTATCGGAAGGCAGCGATCCACGCGATTACGTTTATCCTGTACCGCTTGAGGCGTTACCATAATTTATTCATTTACATAACAGGAAAAGTGCGGTGTTATTTATTGAAGAAATGGCGATTCGGCGTGGGCAGGGGAGCCAACAATTTAATGTGTTGTTGCCTAAACTTGAATTGCAGGATGGCGAGATTTTGGCCATTCAAGGTGCCAGTGGTTGTGGCAAAAGTACCTTATTGGAAATGATCGGGTTGATTTTGCAGCCCGATCGTTTGGTTCGCTATCAATTAGGGGATGCCGGTGATGTAGTGGATTTGCAACCGTTAATTTTACAAAAAAATCAGACCGCACTTTCTAAGCTACGGGCAGGAAAGTTAGGTTTCATGTTGCAAACGGGAGGCTTATTGCCTTTTCTGTCGGTACAACAGAATATTGAATTGCCTTGTTCAATGTTAAATAGCACCATGGATAAAGACTGGTTTTTGTATTTAACGGATGCCTTAAATATTCAATCATTGCTTACTAAATACCCGCGTCAGCTTTCTATTGGAGAGCGGCAGCGGGTTTCTTTTATTCGTTCGGTGATTCACAAACCAAGTCTGTTATTGGCAGATGAGCCTACCGCCGCGCTTGATCCGAATAATGCACAAATCTTATTTTCATTAATGATTAAATTGGCGGAAGAGCAAAAAATTACGGCGCTTTTAGTTACCCATGATTGGGATTTGGTGGAAAATAATCATTTGCCAAGTCTGTATGCAGATTTATCCACACCGGCGCAAGCGGTGTTTTTACCGAAGGAAACGCATCATGCAGCAAGTTAATCTGTCTTATATGTTCCTGGGCAAATTAGCGTTGCGGGATTTGTATTACGATCGCAAAGTGTCTTTTTGCATCATTGCGTCTCTTATTGCGGTAATTGCGCCGTTATTGTTGCTTTTCAGCTTGAAATTCGGCGTAGTTTCCCAGTTACGCCATCAGTTAATTAATGATCCGCGCAATCTTGAAATTAAAATTATCGGCAATCTCAATTTAGATAAGAACTGGTTTGATTGGTTACAACAACAGCCGGAAACCCGTTTTGTGGTGCCGTTGACCCGTTCTTTAAATACCATTGCCGATTTGTCTGCCAATCAAAATGGTGGTAAGAAATTTGTGCAGGATGTGGAAGTGATTCCGACAGCCGTTAACGATCCTTTAACGGAACAAGCACTAAGTAAACCCAATGGTGTGTTATTAAGTGCCTTAACCGCAGAGAAATTAAATGTAAAACAAGGCGATAAAATCAATTTGGTGGTCACCCGTTCGCAAAATAATCAGGTGGAAAAAGCCATTAGCCAATTGGCGGTGGAAGGTATTGTGCCTGAAACCCGTTTTGCCCGTTCGGGTGCCTTTGTGCAGTTGGACACCTTATTGGCAATGGAGGATTTTCGGGATGGTTACCAAACCGCTATTTTTGCCAATCAACAGGATCCTGACCGTCCGCAACAGCGGGAACACTTCGCCCGCGCCCGCATTTATGCTAATAGCTTAGATGATGTAGCACCTTTGGCGTTAAAATTACGGCAGAAAAATATTGAAACCTCAACAGAAGCCAAAGCTATTGAAAACGTCAAAGCCATTGACGGTGTGCTCAACGTGATTTTTATGGTCATTGCAGCGACAGCGGTGTTGGGTTGTGTATTATCGCTGATAGGTGCGTTCTTAGCCAATATCGATCGTAAGCGGAAAGAAATTGCACTGCTACGTCTATTCGGTTTTCAAAGCGGCGCGGTGATTTTATATTTAATTATGCAAGCGCTGTGTTTGAGCAGTTTCGCTTTTGTACTGTCATATTTCTTATTCTTATCAGGCAGTCAGGTATTTAATTTCGTATTAGGTCAGAATTTATCCAACGATATTTTTATCAGTAGCTTGAATTTTATTCATTTATTCATCGCTTTTGCGATCGCCTTATGCCTCGCTGCCATTGTGGCAGGAATCGGTGCGCGACAAGCGGTGAAAATCCAACCGGCGGAGAGTTTACGAGATGTCTAAAATAACCCCAAAAATGCAACAGCCACGGCGTAAGACAAAAATAGCTATTTTTTCCACCGCACTTTTGACGCAATTGGTAGCGCAGTCTGCTTATGCGGCTCCATGGGAAGAGAAATTTTATAATCCAAAACCTTTGGAAGGCGATGTGATGTTACCTATGCCTTGTGAAGGCAGTATGGTTTTTCGCATGGTAAAAACGGAAACCCATTCGCCGTTGGAAGAAAAAAGCATCATTTTGGGCAGTGACAATTCTGCCGACCAAATTGCCGAACATTCTACCCCAAATGCCATTGCCGGCAGTTTTGGCGACAAGTCTCAGGGCCGGTATTTTTTAATGGCCAAATATGAAGTGTCACAGTTGCAATATCAATCGGTAATGAACGAACAATGCCCGTCAGCCAACATGAAAGGGCGTTTGCCGATGACAGAAGTGAGTTGGTTTGATGCCGTGGAATTTACCCGCAAATATAATGAATGGTTGCTAAAAAATGCGGCAGATAAATTACCAAGTGAAGACGGCACAAAAGGGTTTGTCCGTTTACCGACCAATGCGGAATGGGAGTACGCGGCGCGCGGTGGTGCGGCGGTGTCTTCTTCCGAATTTCGTGAACCGCTTTTCCCAATGAAAGATGGCGCGGAGAAATATGTATGGAGCAACAAAAATGCTAACGGCAAAATTCAGCTCACCGGGCAGTTGGAGGGCAATCCGCTAGGCCTGTTTGACACTTTGGGTAATGCTGCAGAAATGATGTTTGATGCTTTCAAACTCAACCGTTTAGATCATTACCACGGGCAAAGTGGTGGTGTCACCGTGCGTGGCGGCAGTTATTTAAATTCGGCAGAAAGTTTAACTAATGCTTATCGTATTGAGCGTCCTTTATATCACAATGGCAATGCGGACAAAGCTAAAGATATCGGTTTTCGCGTGGCGATGGTAGCACCCGTATTAACCTCCGCACAACGAATTAAAGACTTGAAAGAAGAATGGGCTAAGCTGGGTCGTGATGATAACAAAGATGATAAGCACGGCGCGGGTTCCAATGTGGTTGGGCAATTGGAAAAATTGGCACAAGACGTGCAAAATCAAACCATTGCCAAGGAACAGTTGGAAAAAGAACTGAAAAAATTAAACGACACTTTGCGGCAAGCCAACCAAGCCCGTGATGAACAGCGTGATTCGGCTATTCAAGCCTCATTACGCTTGGGCGGATTCTTGTGTAGCAATGTGGTCGATTTGGATAATACTTACCAAAACGCGTTGAGTTTGGCGGAAAATATCAAACAAACCTGTGACGGTGCACCGAAAGAAGGTTTGTGTACCGACGATCAAATCAATAATCTCAATGAGAAAAAATTGAAAGCGGAAAATGCGTTGAAATTCACCTTAAAATATTACGCAGATACCTTAGTTGATAATGCAACTTTATATAATGTGGCGATGATCGAGAAACAAGTGGAGGCGACTAAACAACGCTTACAAAATCGTGAAAAAAATAATGCCGCACAGTTTATTCAATCTTATTGGGAACAATTATCCCAATATAATAAAGATGGAAAAGTTGACCGTGACGCTTGGTTAAAACGTTGCCGTCAAGTAAAATAACCCACCTCACTAAAATAAAAAAGGAAGCATCTTATGTTTAATTTTCAATCTAAAAAATCTATTGTCGGTGTTTTGACTTTATCCGCAACATTGGCTTTAGCCGGTTGTGAAAGTATGTCCAATCTCGGTTCTTCTAATGTGGACAAGCGTTTAACCTCTGGCAATCAAGCAGAATTCTTTAGTAAATCCGGATTAACTGCCTGTGCAGCCGGTGCGGCTGCAGGTGTGGGGGCGTGTTTATTAAGCGGAACCGATAATGCCGCGCTATGTTCTGCGGTGGCTGCGGTGGCCGGTTGCGGTATCTTAATGGGCGGTAACTATTATTTGGAACAACAACGTACCAGTTACGCCAATAAAGAAGAACGTTTAAATGCTTATTTGAAAGATTTAAACAAAAACACCCAAGAAGCCAGAACTTTGGCGAATTCTGCGAAAACCGTGTTGACCCAAAATCAACAAACGTTGGCGAATTTGAATCGTAAGTTAAAAGATAACAGCATTCAAAAAGACGAAGCCAAACGTCAGTTGAAAGAAATAGATGGTAACATCGCTTACTTAAATGAAAAGTTGAAAAAAATGAAAGAAAGCGAGAGAGATTGGAAAGAAGTGGCGAAGAAAGAGCGTGGCAGCGGTATGAACGTGGCGAAATTAGACTCGCAAATCGCGCAATATCAAAAACAGATTACCGCCTTGGAAAAACAAGTTGCTGTTGTATCACAACAACGTAATGCGTTAAATGTCGGCTAAGGAGATGCTATGAAAAAAACATTGCTAAAAACCACCGCACTTTTAGGTGCTGCCGTGTTGCTTTCTGCCTGCACCAACACGCCGGAAGAGTGCGATCCGAGTGTTGAACTCAATATGTTCAGTAAAGCGACCTGTCAGTTTTCGGGCAGTTATGACAAGCGTATTGAACAAAAAGAAAAATTGGTGTTAGACGCGAAGACAGAAAATGCCAAATTTAATAAAATTTATGCCGATATTAAAGCGCAACAAAAATCTGTTAACCAATCTATTGCACAGAAAAAAGCGCAACAGGCTAAACTCGACCAGTCTGTGGGTAAACTCACAGCCGAGTTAAAACAAAAAGCCAAAGGCAGACAAGATTTGCAGGCGGAAATTGCCGAAGTAGAGAAACAAATGAAAGCCGTCAATAACAGCAGCGGTTCTGAAATGGAAAAACAAGCGGAATTAGAACAATTACAACGCAAGTTATCTAATCTACAAAAAGCATTAGGCTTATAATGCGAATACTGAGGGCTACCAACGATGTTGGTGGCCCTCTTTTTACTTTTTGTGATCCTCAAAGTGCGGTGATTTTTGGGGATGTTTTTTAAGGAATACTATGCAACGTCTGGCACGGGTTGGTTTGGATCAATACAACCGGGAAGCGATCGAGTTATTTCACCATTACGATGACATCGTAGCGATATTAAATCGCTATTTGCCACCTAGCACGGCAAGCATATTGGCGCGCCCTGAAGTGAAGGGCAATATGGTGGAATGGTATTCCGAATTGCAAGGGCAACCACAATTATTAGACGTCCATTCAAGCCACTATGCAGAAGCCAACGCGCTTGTTGTGCAACGTTTGACTTCCATTGATGCATTGGTATCCGAGTTATTGCAAAAAGAGGCGATTGAACCCACTATTGCTGATTATTTAAAACAATTCACACATATCGTAAAACAACACGATATTCAAATTTACAGCGTCAACCAACAACCTGTGATTATCGGTTGGGGGCAGAAAAAAGATATCACTGCTGAGCAGACACCGCCAGTGACAGAGACAAAAACACCCCATCGTTGGTTATTGCCGCTATTACTTTCCACTTTCACTATTTTGGCCATTCTTGGGTGGTTGTTTTTAATGTCGCCTGTTACTAAAACTGTAAAAATTGAGTCAATTGTGCCGAAAAATTGCCGAAAAGTGGAGAAGCCAGCGGATATTCCACAGTTAGCGATTGTTTTTAATAACGCTACCGGTATGAAATATACTTTGTTGGAAAGTAAAGCCGCGATCAATGCATTTGATGAAAAATTGCAACAACAAATCCTGCCACAATCCGAAATTGATTATATGGATCGTCAACCGAATCGCTCTGTAGCTGCCAAGGAGGCAGTGACGCACTTGATTAATGATGTTCCGAATGCCGTAGATATCGGCTTGATTGAACTACAAAGTTGCGTCAGCAAATCGCCTGATGTATCGGCTGCGATTAACCATGGTATTTTTACCGGTGCACAACGTACGGAATTAAAAAATAAAGTACAAAATATGACGGTGCGTGACCATCGAGTACCGGGCACGCCTATTTATGAGGGCATTGAAAAAGCCTTAACATTGCTTGATGGTAAAAAGCGGGAAGCCTTGATTGTGTTGATTACCGAAGGTAACGGCGATTGCACCGAACGAAAAATCTGTGCATTAATGGAAAATGTGGCAAAAGAACGGCCAAAATTGAAAGTGAATATTGTGAGTATCAATTCCCCCTGGAATGTCACAGACTGCTTGGCAACCGCGACAGGCGGGCAGATTTTTGATCATGACATGACCAGCCAAGAAAAATTAACCGATGCGATTAAACAAGCCATGAAGCCGGTACAACAAGAAATTTGCGAATAAAGTGCGGTCGTTTTTTACTGCGTTTTTGACTTTGGAGAAGTTATGCAACGCCTAACAAGAATCAATTTAGAACAACAAAATATAGCAGCCGTTGAGTTATTTCATCACTACGATGACATCATGACGATTTTACGCCATCATCTGCCGCCGAGTACAGCGGCTATGTTTGCGCGTCCAGAAGTAAGTGGGAATATCGTGGAATGGTATTCTGAGCTACAAGGTCAGCCATATTTATTAGGTAATTCGGAGCGCGATCAACATCTCCGAAAACAATCAGAGGCACTCATTTCACAACGTTTGACGGCAGTAGATAAGTTATGTGCAGAGCTATTACAAAAAGGTGGCATCAGCGTAGAGCGCGCTACATTATTAGCTCGCTTAGTTGATGCAGCACAGCATGATTCCATTCAAATTTATGTGGTGAATAAACAGCCCGTAATAACAGGTTGGGGCTTAGGCAAAAAGCCGATTCCTGTTCCGCCATCAGTTGTGCCTGTACCAAGTAAATCCCGCGTGTGGCTGTGGTTGTTACTATTATTATTGCTATTACTAGGTGGTTTGGCATGGTGGTTGTTCTTCCGCGCTGAGCCTATTCAGCCTGAACCGATAGAACCGGTGAAAATTGAAATTTCTAAACCGGAGCCACCGAAAGAAGAACCAAAACCGGAACTACCAAAAGAGGAACCGAAGCCGGAACCTCAACAGCTTGAGTTTATTCCTGAGCCGGAAGAACCATCGAAAGTAGAAGAACCACCGAAAGTGGAGGAACCACCAAAAGTGGAGGAATCTCCAAAGGTTGAGGATCCTCCGAAAGTGGAAGAACCTCCTAAACAGGAAAAACCAAAATATTGCACTAAAACTATTACGCCGGCTCAACGTCCGCAAATGGTAATTGTATTTGATGATTCCTTATCTATGTTGGCTAGTTTAAATGAAAGCAGTGCAGTAATTAACGCATTTTGGGATCGTTGGCGTAATAATGAGATAATCTCGGAAGAGGAAAAAGCACATATGTTCCGTGAACCACGTCGTCTTACTACAGCAAAAAAAGCGGCTACAGATATTATTGATAAGATTGATCCTAATATTGATATTGGATTGGTAAGTTTAAGAAGATGCCCTGGAGCCAGAAATCATGGTATGTTCGGTCCGAGTAAGCGTAAAGCACTAAAAGCTCAAATTAGAGGATTGTTTCCGAAAGAGGGCGAGGAGAATATAGGTACGGCGCTTCATGGCGGTTTGCGACAAGCCGCAGCCATGGTAGATGGCGTTAAACGTGATGCTTTTATTTTAGTGTTGAGCGATGGTGAGGAAAGTTGTGATAAAGGTAATACTAATGTGTGTGCTATAGCACAAGAATTAGCCAAACAAAAACCAAAACTGAAAATTAATGTCGTCGATATTGGTGGTGCGAAAGCCGCAAACTGTTTGGCAACGGAGACCAAAGGCAAAGTGTTCACCGCTAACAGTAAAGCACAAGTTACTAATATGATTAACCAAGCCATTAAACCAATGGTGGAAAAAGAAGAGTGTAAATAATGTGATAAAGTGCGGTCATATTTCATCGTATTTTTGAGGTTGGAGAGATTATGCAACGCTTAGCAAGAGTTAATTTAGATCAACAAAATAGCGCAGCCGTGGAGTTGTTTGGCCATTATGATGAGGTCACGACAATTTTACTTCGTCATCTTCCACCAAGCACAGCCACTATGTTGGCGCGACCTGACGTGCATGGCGAGTTAGTGGAGTGGTATTCGGAGTTACAAGGACAACCATATTTGTTAGGTAACTCCGAACGGGAACAGCAGGCTAGAAAACAGGCTGAGGGCTTGATTTCACAGCGTTTGGCTACGGTAGATAAACTGCGTGCGGAGTTGTTGCAAAAGGGCAGTATCAGTGCAGAACAAGCGACTTTATTGGAGCGCATGGTTGATGCGGCACAGCATGATTCCATCCAAATTTATATCGTCAACAAACAACCCGTGATTACCGGTTGGGGCTTGGGTAAAAAGCCGATTCCAGTCCCACCACCTGTTGTGCCTGTACCAAGTAAATCCCGCGGGTGGCTGTGGTTGTTACCGTTATTATTGCTATTACTAGGTGGTTTGGCGTGGTGGTTGTTCTTCCGCCCTGAGCCGGTTCAATCTCAACCAATGGAGCCTGTAAAAGTTGAAATTTCCAAACCGGAGCCACCAAAAGAAGAACCGAAACCGGAACCGCCAAAAGAGGAATCGAAGCCCGAGCCACAGCGGCTTGAGTTTATTCCGGAGCCGGAAGAGCCAAAAGTAGAGGAACCGCCAAAAGTAGAGGAACCTCCAAAAGTGGAAGAACCGCCAAAAGTCGAAGAACCACCGAAGGTTGAGGAGCCGTTGAAAGTGAAGGAGCCACCTAAACCGGAAAAACCGAAATATTGCACCAAAACCATCACCCCGGCTCAACGTCCGCAAATGGTGATTGTATTTGATGATTCCTTGTCGATGTTGTTTTCATTGTTGGAAAGTCCGGCGTCTATTCAACGTTTTATTGATTCGCAGTATTCCTCCGACGCAGATTTCGATTATATGCGCCGTGAGCCAAACCGTATTAGTACGGCGAAGAAATCTGCTGCGGCAATCATTGATAAGATTGATCCGAATATTGATATTGGATTGGTGAGTTTAAAAGTGTGTCCAGGAGCCAGAAATCATGGCATGTTCGGCCCAGGTAAGCGGAAAGCACTAAAAGCCCAAATCAATGCATTGCAACCGAAAGACAGTGATCAGGGCACTGGCACCGCGCTCTATAGTGGTTTACAGCAAGCGGCATCAATGGTTGATGGTGTTAAGCGTGAGGCGTTTATTTTAGTGTTAAGTGATGGTGATGATTTCTGTAACGGAGTAAAACACGACGTATGCGGCCTCGCCCGTCAAATCGCGAAAAATAAACCGAAATTGAAAATTAACGTAGTGGATATTGGGGGCACTAAAGCCGCAAATTGTTTGGCCACCGCGACCAAAGGCAAAGTGTTTACCGCCAATAGCAAGGCACAAGTCACCAGCATGATTAACCAAGCTATTAAGCCGATGGTGGAAAAAGAAGAGTGTAAATAATGTGATAAAGTGCGGTCGTTTTTCACCGCGTTTTTGAAGTTGGAGAGATTATGCAACGTCTTGCACGAGTCAATTTGGAACAGCAAAATCCGACTGCTGTCGAGTTATTTGGCCATTATGATGAAATTGTCAGTCTGTTAAATCGGCACCTACCGCCCAGTACGGCTTCTATGTTTGCACGTCCTGAAGTCAATGGTAATGTGGTGGAATGGTATTCCGAGTTGCAAGGACAACCATATTTGTTAGGCAATACCGAACGGGAACAAGCAACCCGCAAACAAGCTGAAACGCTGATATCTCAACGTTTGGACGCAGTGGATAAATTGCGTACGGATTTGTTACAAAAAGGCACGATTACCACCGAACAAGCGACTTTATTGGAAAGCTTAGTCGAGGCGGCGCAACATGATTCTATCCACATTTATGTGGTGAACAAGCAACCTGTGATTATCGGTTGGGGCTTGGGCAAAAAGCCGATGCCTGTTGTGCCGCCTGCACCTCTGGTGAAAAAGCCCCGTTGGTGGCTGTGGTTGTTGCCATTATTATTGTTATTGTTGTTAGGCGGGTTAGCATGGTGGTTCTATTTCCGTCCGGAGCCGATTAAAGCGGAACCGACAGTGCCGGTAAAAATTGAAATTGCCAAACCGGAGCCAAAAACGGAACCGCCGAAAGAAGAACCAAAACCCGAGCCTATAAAAGAAGAGCCAAAGCCCGAGCCGATGAAGGAGGAACCTAAACCGGAGCCTGTGAAAGAAGCGCCTAAACCTGAACCGGTGAAAGAAGCGCCTAAACCTGAACCGGTGAAAGCAGCACCAAAACCCGAACCGGTGAAAGAAATGCCAAAATCGGAACCGAAAAAAGAGGTGAAAAAGCCTGAGCCGATGAAGGAAAAACCAAAAGAAGAGAAAAAGCCGCCTAAGCCGAAAATTGATAATAGCATTGCGGAAAAAGTCAAAGCCTCCGGTGGTAACCCGAACGGTGATTTCCGGGCTTCTTTGGCATGGCATAATGGCGAGGATTTGGACTTACAATTAAATACGTTAAACGCCCACGCCAATAAATGTTCTAATGGCTATGCTGTGCTTGACGTGGATATGAATGGTGTAGGTTGCGGCAGCAAAAAACGGAATTTCACCTCGCCGGTGGAAAATATTGTGGCGAAGAGTCGTAACCAAATGCCAAACGGCAGTTATGTTTTCACCGTAGAACAATTCGGTGCGCACCAAGTGCCGGGCGGTTATATGTGTAAAATGCTTGATAGCGGTCATGGATTTGAGCTACAAATTAAGCTCAATGACAGAATGCGAACCTACGCTTATCGCAAGCCGATTCGGGATTGCCAACACAAAATCAAAATGCTGGAAGTGGTAAAACAAGGTGATGATTTCCGTGTGGTTTATGTGAACCCGGATTTGAAATTGATTGCCGATGTGACGGTGCCTAACTGATAAATTGGTGAAATAAAAAAGTGCGGTTAAAAATTTATTTGTTTTTTTAACCGCACTTTTTGTTTTATCACACTGAAAAATTAGTCAATGCCAAATTGTTCACGCACGAAGGCTTGGAAGTCAGTACAGCCGCCAATGTGTTTTTCATCAACTAAAATTTGCGGCACGGTTTGTACCGGTTTGCCGATAATTTTGGCAATATCGTCTTTGCTTAGACCTTGCTCGATAATGTCGATATAGCGATAATCAAAATTATCCACCGAAGTTTTTAATTTTTCCGCTAAGGCTTTAGCGCGTACGCAGTATGGGCAGCTTAGGCGGCCATAAATTGTCACAAACATCATTTTTCCTTTTGTGTAGTAAATAAACGCGCTGATTTTACGGCGTGCACGAAAAAGAATAAAGTGATTTTGAGGCGGTTGGTGTAAAATACAGCGAATTTTAACGCCGTCGTATGAGGAAATTTTATGTCTGAAAAAAAATATACGTCTTTCACTTTAGATTGCATATTATCCCATCGTTCTATTCGTTGTTTCACGCCTGAACCAATAGAAGAGAAGGTCATTGAGCAATTAGTCAATGCGGCCCGTTTTGCGTCCACCTCTAACCATTTGCAATGCGTTTCTATTGTGCGTATTACCGATCCTGCGTTGCGTGAGCAGATGATGGTGTATAGCTCTAATCAGGAATATGTGAAAAGCGCACCGGAGTTTTGGGTATTTTGTGTGGATTTTCATAAACATAAACAAATTTGCCCAACCGCGCAGTTAGATTATGCGGAAGTGTTGCTCATCGGCGCGGTGGATACCGGTATTATGTCGCAAAACGTGTTGTTGGCGGCGGAAAGTTTAGGGCTTGGCGGAGTGTATATCGGTTCTTTGCGTAATGAAATGGAAGCTGTCGGCAAATTGTTAAACTTGCCGGAACATTGCTTACCAATGGTCGGCATGTGCTTGGGCTATCCTGATCAAGAACCGCCGAGTAAACCACGGTTACCAAAAGAAACCTTATTCTTTGAAAATGCCTACCAACCGTTGGATACCACCAAATTGGACGAATATAACCAAACCGTGGCGGAATATTACCGTCAGCGTAGTAATATCGACATGGATTGGTCGCGTAATGTGATTAAGAGTTTGGATAAGCCGATTCGCCCGAAAGTATTGGCTTATTTGCAGCAACAAGGTTTTATTAAAAAGTAATATATCAATGAAACTATTAATGTTGTGCCGTGAACCGCGTTTGTATAGCTGTCGGCGTTTAAAACAGGCGGCGGAAGAAAACGGCCATCAAATGGATATTCTCGATCCGAATCGTTGTTTGATAAAACTCCGTAAAAATCCACCGCACTTTGCTTTGTATTATCAGGCGGATGTGGAAAGTGAAGCGCAATTATTGCCGCAATATGATGCCGTGTTACCCCGCTTTGGCACAGGCAGTATGCTCATGGGCTGTCGTGTATTGCACTATTTTCAAGCCTTGGGTGTACCTTGCTTGAATAATGTAGAAGCCTTTTGCAATGCGCGAGATAAATGGCTGAGCTTGCAAATGTTGTTGCAACACGACATTGCCGTGCCGGATTCTATACTTGCCGGTATGGAAGTGGATGCCAATCGTGCGGTGCAACACATCGGTGTGCCAACTATCTTGAAAACCCTAAGCGGCTCGCAAGGTATTGGCGTGATTTTGGCGGAACGGCCACAAAGTGCGGTCAGTATTTTAGAAACATTGAAGCAGGCGAATGTGCCGGCATTAGCGCAGGAATTTATTGCGGAAGCCCAAGGCGCCGATTTACGTTGCTTTGTGGTGGGCAACCGCATTATCGCAACCATGCAACGCATCGGGCAAAATGGTGAATTTCGTGCTAATTGTCACCGTGGTGCCACTACAGAAAAAGTTGTATTAACCGAACAAGAAAAACACATTGCCTTAAACGCAACGAAAGTGTTAGGCTTGGACGTGGCAGGCGTGGATTTAATCCGTTCAGCCAATGGCCCGTTGGTATTGGAAGTCAATGCCAGTCCGGGGCTTGAAATGATCGAGAAAACCAGTGGTATTGATATTGCCTTGCAGATGATCTTACATTTAGAACAAAAGATTCGTAATCAGGTTGGAGTAATAAAATGATTATTTATTTACACGGTTTTGATTCCAGTAGCCCGGGCAATCACGAAAAAGTATTGCAGCTGAAATTCATCGATGATGATGTGCGTTTTATTAATTACAGCACATTGCACCCGCGTCATGATATGCAATTTCTTTTAAAAGAAGTGCATAAATTGGTATCCGAATCGAAAGATGAGAAACCGTTAATTTGTGGCGTAGGGCTTGGCGGTTATTGGGCGGAACGCATTGGTTTTTTGTGTGGCATTAAACAAGCGATTTTTAACCCGAATTTATTCCCGCAGGAAAATATGGGTGGCAAAATCGATCGTCCGGAAGAATATGAAGACATTGCGACCAAGTGCGTGGAAAATTTCCGTTTGAAAAATAAAGCCCATTGTTTGGTGTTTTTGTCCGTGGAAGACGGTGTTTTAGATTCCCAACGCAGTGCCAAGGTTCTATCGCCTTATTATGACGTGATTTGGGATGCCGTAGAAACCCACAAATTCAAGCAGATTTCCCAGCATTTGCAACAAATTAAAGCCTTTAAAGAGGCGTAACCTCAATAAAAAAGAGTCGTTAAATACGACTCTTTTTTGTTAACCGCCCGCCTCAGGATCTAACGTATTCAGCGGGAAATTCGGTGGCAGTTGAGGGCTGGCATCATCTTCACCCATCGGATCAATTTCCGGCTCGGTTTTAAACTCATTCGGCGAAGTTGCCCCTTTTTCTTTGCCTAATAATTGCGGTTGTAATTTGATGAAATTACTTTCCGGCGATAACCAGATGTTGATAAGCATTTGGCTAAATTCCGGTTCAAACTCATGATCCAAAATGGAATCATTCAAAATGAAATAACCTTTGTCGGGCAAAGCAATATAGCGCAATACGGCATTTGGCGAGAAATCGGGGAAAATCTCTTGCATTGCTTTTAGCCACAAATCCATTTTGGCTTTATCTGCTTTCAAGTGTTCCATTTCTTTAATTAAGCTAATGGCAAAATTTTTGCCTTCAACAGGTTTTTCATATTTGAACGAAAGCATCATCGGGAGTTGGTTTTCTTTGTATTCGCCATTTTCTGTCGCCAAATTGATGGAATACACCAAAAACGGTCCCCAGTTATAATCGGCATTCCCCACATTCACCCACTGCGCGGAAAGTGCGGTCGGTAGTAAACTTAAAATAAACAGTAATGATTTCAGTTTCATAAACAATCCGTCAGAAAAATGTTATGTGGGCGATTATAACAAAAAAGACGAGAAAGCGATCTCGTCTTTTTCATTTTGCTTTTGGGAGGCTTATTTTAAGCTGCCCACCATGTCTTCAGGGCGCACCCATTTGTCGAAGTCTTCGGCTGACACCAAGCCAAGATTAATGGCTTCTTCGCGTAAGGTTGTCCCGTTTTTGTGTGCGGTTTTCGCAATTTTTGCCGCATTTTCATAACCGATATATGTATTAAGTGCGGTCACTAACATCAATGAATTTTCCAATTGTTGTTTAATGCGAGGGTAGTTCGGTTCGATGCCGACTGCACAGTGTTCATCAAAGGATACGCAAGCATCACCCAATAATTGCGCAGATTGTAAGAAATTTGCCACCATAACCGGATTGAACACGTTTAATTGGAAGTGGCCTTGTGAGCCAACGAAAGCAATAGTAGTATCGTTACCGAATACTTGCGCACACACCATAGTTAACGCTTCGCATTGGGTCGGATTGACTTTGCCCGGCATGATGGAAGAACCCGGTTCATTTTCAGGGATTAAAATTTCACCGATACCGGAACGCGGACCGGATGCCAATAAACGAATGTCGTTAGCAATTTTGAACAAGCTCATAGCAAGCTGACGCAATGCGCCGTGGGTTTCCACAATGGCATCATGCGCGGCTAAGGCTTCAAATTTATTTTCTGCGGTCACAAAAGGATGTCCGGTGAATTTTGCAATATATTCCGCCACTTTCACATCATAACCTTTTGGCGTGTTCAAACCGGTACCTACCGCTGTGCCGCCAAGGGCTAACTGACTTAAATGCGGAAGAGTGTGTTTTAACGCACGCAAACCGAAGTCCAATTGTGCCGCATAAGCAGAGAATTCTTGACCTAATGTTAATGGCGTCGCATCCATTAAGTGCGTACGACCGATTTTCACCACATCTTTGAATGCTTCAGATTTTGCCGCAAAGGTTTTTTGTAAGCGTTCTACACAAGGAATAGTGTGTTCAACCACTTTTTTGTATGCTGCAATATGCATAGCGGTTGGGAAGGTATCGTTAGAAGATTGGGATTTGTTCACATCATCATTTGGGTGAACGAAAGATTTTTCTCCTAATTTGCCACCATGTAAAACGTGCGCGCGGTTTGCCACCACTTCGTTCACGTTCATGTTGGATTGTGTACCGGAACCGGTTTGCCAAATCACCAACGGGAATTGATCGTCTAATTTATTTGCTAAAATTTCATCGCAGGCTTGTGCGATCAAATCACGTTTTTCAGCAGGTAACACGCCTAAATCATGGTTGGCAAATGCTGCTGCTTTTTTCAAATAACCAAAGGCTTCGATAATTTCATGAGGCATAGAAGCTGCCGGTCCGATTTTAAAATTATTACGAGAACGTTCGGTTTGCGCAGCCCAGTATTTATCTGCAGGAACTTGAACTTCACCCATCGTGTCTTTTTCAATGCGAAATGCCATTGTAATTACCTCTTATTGATTATTAATGAAAAGTTAGTCGGATTCTAACACCGGCAAACCAATCTATGAACTGAAATCATAAACAGAAAAACAGTTTTGTGACTTAGATCATAAAGTGCGGTCGGTTTGCAAAATGTTTCGGAAATTAACATTTTCTATTTGGGCTGATTTCCGCTAAAATCTTGCGGTTAAAATTCTCAATTTTTGAACTTTTTTATGCCAAAAAACGCGCAATTTTACTTACTTACCGACACCTCGCCCGTCCGACCAAATTTATCCGCTATGGAAAGTTTGGCGTGTGATCTTGCCGCCTCTGCATGGCGACTTGGCAAGCGAGTGTTGTTGGTGTGCGAAAGTGAGGCGCAGGCGTTGAAAATTGACGAGGCTCTGTGGCAACGGGAACCCGATGAGTTCGTCCCACACAACCTTTCCGGCGAAGCCACTACGTATGCCACGCCCATTGAAATTAGTTGGACGGGCAAACGCAATGCACAAAGTCGTGATTTGCTGATTAATCTGCAACCGCAACTGCCGGAATATATTAATAGTTTTAACCAAATTATCGATTTTGTTCCTGTGGAAGAGCAACCAAAAGCCTTGGCGCGTGAGCGTTATAAACAGTTGAGACAGTTAGGCTGGACGTTGAGTACGGAGCAGGTATAACGATATAAAAAAAACTCCCCTCTTTAGAAAAGAGGGGCAGGGGGAGATTTGATTACAAGCTTGAATTTCTTTATGAGGTTGATATAACTTCTGCCGAATCTCCCCTAACCCCTCTTTGCCAAAGAGGGGGTGGATTACAAAAAACACTTAAAAAATTGACCGCACTTTTATGAACGACATCACTTTTTATCAACGCTTTGAAGCCGATATTCTCGCCGGGCGAAAAACCATCACTATTCGGGACAAATCCGAAAGCCATTTTAAACTGGGCGATATTCTGCGAGTGGGACGGTTTGAAGATAATCAATATTTCTGCACCATTGAAGTGTTAAGCGTGTCGCCGATTACTCTTGATGAACTGACGGAACAGCATGCCAAGCAGGAGAATATGGGATTGGATGAATTGAAAGAAGTGATTCGGGGGATTTATCCAAGTGAAGAACGATTTTATGTGATTGAGTTTATACTACAATTTAATAAATGAATAAATTTGTAAGGTACATTTACAGGTCCCAATCAATTTGGGATTTCAACAGAACTTTGTGAGCGGAAAATTAAAATGAAAAAAATCGTTCTTGTATTATTAAGTATGTTTCTTTATGGATGTGGAACCTTAACTACACTGAAGGATCCTTGCCCTTATATTGGAACTCGATACGATTACAATATGGTTACTGGCAATTTTTATGATGGTGTTGGGTTTAAACACATGACCCGTCCATTCTATTTAATTGATTGGCCTGTGTCTTTTTTTGTTGATACAGCATTATTACCTATCAATATTCCTCGTTACTATTCATCGGATGAAGAAGTAAGAGCATCATGCGGACAATATGGCGATCCGAATAACAAGCATCCTTGGATAAAAAAGAAAGAAGAAAATTAATCAGTTGTTGGGTGCGTGTATAAACGTGCCAAGTATTTAATATAACGGTGTGTTTATACTCACCCTACTAAAGCAAGAGAAAAATAAATGACACAAAAATTCGAAATGGCAGACCGTTTTAATCCGTCTGCGGTAGAACAAGCCCTTTATCAACATTGGGAAGAGAGCGGTTATTTTAAACCGTCTGAAAATGAAAACGTGCCGAGCTATTGCATTGCGATTCCGCCGCCGAACGTCACAGGTTCTTTGCACATGGGGCATGCTTTCCAGCAAACCTTAATGGATACCTTAATCCGTTTTAACCGTATGGAAGGGCATAACACCTTATGGCAAGCGGGGACAGACCATGCGGGTATCGCAACCCAAATGGTGGTGGAGCGTAAAATTGCCGCAGAAGAAGGCAAAACTCGCCACGATTATGGTCGTGAAGCGTTTATCAACAAAATTTGGGACTGGAAAGCTTATTCAGGTGGCACAATTAGCCAACAAATGCGCCGTTTAGGTAACTCCATCGACTGGGAACGTGAGCGTTTCACTATGGACGATGGTTTATCTAACGCGGTAAAAGAAGTGTTTGTTCGCTTGCACGAAGAAGGTTTGATTTACCGTGGCAAACGCTTGGTGAACTGGGATCCAAAACTTCACACTGCGATTTCCGATTTAGAAGTGGAAAACAAAGAGAGCAAAGGTTCCCTTTGGCATTTCCGTTATCCGTTAGCAAACGGTGCAAAAACGGCAGATGGTAAAGATTATTTAGTGGTGGCAACCACCCGTCCGGAAACTATGTTGGGCGATACGGCGGTGGCGGTGCATCCGGAAGATGATCGTTATCAATCTTTAATCGGTAAAACCGTGGTTCTGCCGTTGGCTAACCGTGAAATTCCAATTATTGCTGATGAATATGTGGATCGTGAATTCGGTACCGGTGTGGTGAAAATTACCCCTGCCCATGACTTCAACGACTACGAAGTCGGTAAACGTCACAGCTTGCCGATGGTTAACGTGTTAACCTTAAATGCGGATATTCGTGATGAAGCGGAAATTATCGGCACAGACGGCAAACCACTTGCAGGTTATGAAGCGACAATTCCAGCTGATTTCCGTGGTTTAGAGCGTTTTGCTGCACGTAAGAAAATCGTGGCAGATTTTGAAGCGCTGGGTTTATTAGACGAAATCAAACCGCACGATCTCAAAGTCCCTTATGGTGACCGTGGTGGCGTGCCAATTGAGCCGATGTTAACCGACCAATGGTATGTCAGCGTGAAACCGCTGGCTGATGTGGCGATTAAAGCGGTGGAAGACGGCGAAATCCAATTCGTGCCGAAACAATACGAAAACCTTTATTTCTCTTGGATGCGTGATATTCAAGATTGGTGTATCTCTCGCCAACTTTGGTGGGGACACCGTATTCCGGCGTGGTATGACGCAGAAGGCAACGTTTATGTTGCACGCAACAAAGAAGAAGTGCGGTCAAAATATAACTTAGATTCTGCGGTTGAACTTAAACAAGATGAAGATGTGTTAGACACCTGGTTCTCATCAGGCTTGTGGACGTTCTCCACCTTAGGTTGGCCGGAGCAAACCAAAGAACTCAAAATGTTCCACCCAACGGATGTGTTAATCACAGGCTTCGACATCATCTTCTTCTGGGTTGCCCGTATGATTATGTTTACGATGCACTTTGTGAAAGATGAAAACGGAAAACCGCAAGTGCCATTCAAAACGGTGTACGTAACGGGTTTAATCCGTGATGAGCAAGGTCAAAAAATGTCGAAATCGAAGGGCAACGTGCTTGATCCAATCGATATGATCGATGGTATTAGCCTTGAAGATTTACTTGAAAAACGCACCGGTAACATGATGCAGCCGCAATTGGCAGAGAAAATTGCCAAAGCGACCCGCAAAGAGTTTGCAGAAGGTATTGCAGCGCATGGCACAGACGCATTGCGCTTTACACTAGCTGCATTGGCTTCAAACGGTCGTGATATCAACTGGGATATGAAACGCCTAGAAGGCTATCGCAACTTCTGTAATAAATTGTGGAATGCAAGCCGTTTCGTTCTTACGAATGAAAAATTAGATTTAAGCCAAGGCGAAATTGAATTTTCCGTGGCAGACCGTTGGATTCAATCAGAATTCAATCGCACAGTAGAAACGTTCCGTAGCGCATTAAGCCAATACCGTTTCGACCTTTGTGCCAATGCGATTTATGAATTCACTTGGAACCAATTCTGCGACTGGTATTTAGAACTTACCAAACCGGTATTTGCCAACGGCAGCGCTGCGCAAATTCGTGCAACAAGCCAAACCTTGGTTCAGGTGTTGGAAAAATTGTTGCGTTTAGCTCACCCGCTCATGCCATTTATAACCGAAGAAATTTGGCAAAAAGTGAAAGGTTTTATGGGTATCACCGCGGACAGCATTATGTTGCAATCTTTCCCTCGCGTGGAAGAAAATGCGTTTGATGCTGAGGCTGAAACCGATATTAACTGGCTCAAAGAAGTGATTGTTTCCGTGCGTAACATTCGTGCTGAGAGTAACATTGCGCCAAGTAAAGGCCTCGATCTGTTATTCCGTAATATTCCAGCCGACGAGCAAAAAATACTGGAAAAACAGACCGCACTTTTACAAGCCATGGCGAAGTTAGACAATGTCAGCGTGCTTAAAGAGGGCGAACAAGCGCCGTTAGCTGTAGCGAAGTTAGTCGGTAATACCGAAATCCTCGTACCGATGGCTGGCTTTATCAACAAAGAAGCCGAGCTTGCCCGTTTAACTAAAGAGATTGAAAAATATCAAAACGAAGTTAAACGTATTGAAAGCAAACTCAGCAACGAAGCCTTCGTCGCTAAAGCCCCGGAAGCGGTTATCGCCAAAGAACGCGAAAAACAAGCCGAATACCAATCCGGATTAGAAAAAATTCGTGAGCAGTATAAGGCGATTGAGGCGTTGTAGTTTTTGATATTAAAAGCAGCTAATCTATGAAAATGGGTTAGCTGTTTTTTTATACTTGGAGAATCAAATGAATGACAAACGTAAAAACTGGACGAGAGATGAAGTCATTGTTGCACTTTATCTCTATTTTACGATTCCTTTTAGCAAGGTTAATAAGTTTCATCCTTTAATTAAAGAATATGCTGCCTTAATAGGACGAACGCCATCAGCATTAACAATGAAGATCGGTAATTTAGGGAGTTTTGATAAGACGTTACGTGAAAAAAATATTGGTGGTTTATCTAACGCAAGCCAATTAGATAGAAATGTCTGGCTAGAATTTGAAGGTAGGTGGAACCTACTTGATGAAGTGTATCAGCATGTTGTCAATCAATTCTTAAATAAAGAGCAGAAAGTACCGGACGCATCATTAATGTCGGGATATAATCTTTTCCATGGGAAAGAAGAAAAAAGAGAAGTAAATGTGCGCATGAACCAATCTTTTTTTAGAGATAGTGTTTTAGCTGCTTATAATTATCGTTGTTGTATCACTGGTATTGAAATTCCTGAACTATTAATTGCGAGTCATATTAAGCCTTGGAAAGATGATGTGGAAAATCGCTTGAATCCACAAAATGGATTGTGTCTTAACGCCCTTCATGATAAAGCCTTTGATAGAGGATTGTTTACGTTAGATGAAAATTTTAGAGTTACCTTATCTCATCAACTCTATTCCTCAGAAAATACTATGCAGTGGTTTAAGTCTTATGAAAATAAAGAAATTATTTTGCCAGAACGGCTTATACCAAGTTTAGATTTTTTACAATTTCATAGAGAAAATATTTTTAAAGGATAGAAAGTTATTAGATGTATAGAGTTATTAGATCGGGATTGATATTTTTTAATGATGGTATAAATACTAGTTTTATTTTTAAAATAAAGAGCCTTGGAAATAATATTGAATGTATTAATTCTCTTGATGGAATAATGGATAGAGTAAAAGAAATTTTTTCTCAAGGCGGTAAATTAGAATTTGTTAAAGTTGAAAATTGTAAGATTTTCTAATAATCTTACATTAATAGATACCAAGTTACCTGATATTTTTGCTGAGATGATATTGGTTTACTATTCTTCTAAACTAAATAAAATAGATGATGTGACGGAGCATATTAGTAGATTAAATCCCTTAAATTATAATTTATCCTGTAACCATAATTATTATGAATATAAAGTAAAACACTTTCTTAATGATGTCGCTTTAGGTATGCGTCCCGATGATGTTTGGTTAGGGAAATATGATGCAATAGGCGGATATTTGGTAGTAAAAGAGGATGGAGAAATTCTTTGTTATCATATTTATAGTAAGAATTCTTTTGAAGACTATTTATACCATAATACAAAATTTGATACACCGAGTTCGTCAAGACATGATTTTGGTTATATTTATGAAAGAAATAGCGAGTTTTTTATTAAGTTAAATATACAAATTAGATTCTTATAGTAAAAAGTGCGGTGAATTTCCACCGCACTTTTTTAACTTATCTTTTTCATCTGCATTTCTAATCCCATTAAAATAGGCTCGACAATTTCATCAGGCAATCCATGGGTATTTATTTCACTTACTCTTGGATATAGAGTTCTGATCTCATGCAAAATGCCTTCTACGGTTTCCTTTGCCAAGCCTGTGAGTTTGGCGGTGTTGAAAATGTGGCGGAGCTGTATTTTATCCCATAAATAATGTTTATTTTCTCCGTGCCACGCCATTGCCATTTTGACTTTTTGCTTTTGTAGTCCGTTGTGTTTGATGAGCGGATAGGCGGACATCACGTCATAAAAAGGCGTTAGACGATAGCGATTCTCTTGTTCCAAAAATAAACTGAAATTTTTGCCATGGCCGTCAATAGCACAAAGTAACCAAAAAATAATTTGCGCTTTAAAAAACTGCTTGCGATCTGCTTGGGTGTTGGATGAACCGTTGAGAAGCGACATAATTTGAAGAATACTCGGCCCGCCGTCATTTTCATATTTTCGCGCAGGGGCAATGTTGAGTGCTTGGCACATATCTTCCTGTGGTAAACGAATTAGCCAACTTCTATTTTCAGACCAACGGCGATCGAAGCGCTCCACAATCAGCACTTTCATTTCACCGAAATACTGAATTTGGCTTCGAGGAACCGGCAAACCGAAGGCTTTCATAATATTCAAGCAAAGCCATTCATTTTCACAGCTACCGGAAAGATCAAGTTGCCCTTGTGCCACCATACCAATCGGGAGTTTAAAAATATGGCTGGTCGCGGTGGAATGCAAAGGGCGCTGCCATTGATTCTGATAATAAAGGAGCGCTGTTTTTTCCTGAGCGCCGGCTAAAGAAATTCGGAAATCCTCGCTTTCTTCCATGCCGAGAGGAAAAGTGCGGTAGTTTTTCAGCACGTTTTCCACCTCTTTGTCATTTAGCGGTTCTGCATAAATTTGGCGTACTGAGTGGCTTTCTCCCTGATAAAGCTGAATTGCGCCGATACAATCCTGTCCAATTGCCGAAAGTAAATCAAATGGGGATTTCGTAGAGGTTTGGAAACGTTGTTGAATGCGTGAACGAATCTGCTCGTTGTCTGGAAGGAGATTATCGAAGAAATTGTAAACGGAATCTCCTCGATAAATTTTATGCGACAAGGGCAGTGACAATGAAATAGGGCGTGAGCGAACAGATTCAAGCCATTTTTCCGCATACTGAAATTCGGTTGCGCCACTGGTGAGTTTTCGCCATTCACCGACTAACAAACCATTCATAGCAACGTTTAGAATCGAGTTACTCATCACCATGCCTCATCGTCATCGTATGTTGCTGTTGGCTCTTTGATTGAATGGGCAGTATCAGATGACTTTTTGCGTGGTTGCACAATAAGCTCTAGTTCTAGTCCAGCCAGAATTTTAAATAGTGTTTCTAATTTAGTACGCTCCGGCTCATTCTCAAACGCTGAAATTCTAGCTTGGGTCGTTCCGGCGAGTTTAGCAACATCAGTTTGTGACAGATCGCCTTGATAGCGAAATTCCCGAATGACATGAGAAAGCATTTTTGCGGTGGTGATAACCATTGTGACTCCTCATACGCTATAGCGTATAGAAATTATTTTATACGCTATGAAGTATAAAGTTTGTTTTATATCTTGTAAAGTATAATTTATGATTTATATTCTATGTAATATAAGCTGTAAACGATTAAAATTTCCACCGCACTTTTCTCTCTGCTATTTTTCTCCTTTGACTGTTTCAACCCAACGCTCAATTAAGCGTTTGCTTTCTGCGTCAGCGCCAAAGCGGATGAAGTCAATATCCAATAAATTTAATTTGGTTGGATCGCTAGATTTAGGTGACACTTTTGCATAGATATTCGTTGGAAGTTGGTAAGAGTCGGATTCTCTCCATGGGATTTCTTGCGCTTCGGTGTCAAGGACGAAGTCCACGAAGCGTTTAGCATTTTCAAGATTGCGTGCGCCTTTGATGATGCTTACCGATCCTAATGTGTAGCCTACGCCTTCACAAGGCAAAATGCCTTTTACCGGCGCGCCTTTGCCTTTTTCACGTACATAGCCGTGCATAAAGGCAATATCAACGCCCACTTCGCCGGTGGCTAAGTTACCGGTGGCTAAGCCGCTTTTAGAATATTGTGCCACGTTAGCGTTGAGTTTTTTCAAGTAATCAAACGCTTTTTCTTCGCCCCAAAGCTGCACTAATGTCGTCAGAAGAGAATAGCCCGTACCGGACACGCGAGGATCGGCATATTGAATTTGATTTTTGAATTCCGGTTTGAGCAAATCGGCAAAACATTTCGGCTCCGGAATATTGAGCTGTTTTAATTTTTCCGTATTCACGCCGATGGCAACTTCCATTAAATAAATGATCGACGTGTAATCGCCTCGTTTATCCATTAATTTCTTAAATTGCGGCATGATGTTTTTTTGTAATGGCGAGCGGTACGTCGCGAGTAAACCTTGGTCGGCGGCTTGTAAGTGCGGCTCAAAAGTACCGCCAAACCACACATCCGCCTGTGGATTCTCTTTTTCTGCTTTGATTTTACCGAGCACGGTGCCGGTGCTGTTTCGTACAAATTGTGCATCGACATTGTATTTTTCGGCAAAGCGTTTCGTGACTTTTTCGCAGGTCACATTTTGTACGCTGCAATAAACGGTGAGTTTGCCTTCCGCTTGGGCATTGTGCGTATAAAACAGCATCGGAAGCAAGCAAAGTGCGGTCGTTTTTAAGGATGTTTTTAGTGGTGAATAATTTTTAGAAAGATTGGTCATTGATTTAATCCTCGGTTAGATTGAAAAACAAAACCAGTCAACATCTAAACGGGGAAAACGGGCTTGAAATAAACCCATTGAAAAGCAGAGTGAAGTGCATTAGTTTCCTACGTCAGTGCTAACTGTATCAGGTTCACGGGTATTTCTCAGCTCCGCTATTTGAATAACGGAGCACCCCGACTAACGGGCATTACTATAGGTGTTTGTAATTGATTTGTAAATAAAAATGAAAAATATTTCTTTTTTGACCGCACTTTATTGACGGCTTCCGAAAGGTGGTTTGGCAAACCAGACCAAAATGAACAACACTAAAAACATAATGGCAGATAACCAGAAAATTTCATTGGCACCGATGATAAAACCTTGCGATGTGATATTACGGGCAAGCATGGAGGAAGTTTGTTCTTCACTTATGCCGAAACGTTCCATTGTTTGATAGTATTGTTGGACGATTGGATTGTAATTTGTCACGATTTCAGTCAGTTGGCTATGGTGTACGGCTTCGCGGTTGTACCATAAGAAAGTGGTTAATGATGTTCCAATAGATCCTGCCAAGGTACGCAAAAAGTTAAATAAACTGGAGGCGGAGGCCATTTTATCAGCCGGTAAATTGGAGAGGGTGATTGAGGTTAACGGCATAAAGAAACAAGCTGCAGCCAGGCCTTGCACAAGTTGCGGTAATGCCACATCGGCGAAGGACATTCCCGGTTCAAACGTGACGGCGCGCCAGTAGAATGTAATGGCATAAACAATGAAGCTGACGGTGACTAAAATTCGCATATCGATTTTATAGCCGTATTTACCGATTAATGGTGATAATAAAATCGGGAATAAGCCCACAGGTGCTGATGCTAAACCTGCCCAAGTGGCGGTATAACCATAAACTTGTTGCAACAGCAAGGGAATGAGCACCACAGACCCCAGATAAACCAAAAAGGCAAGGCTGGTGGACAGACAGCCGACGCTGAAATTGCGTTGCTTGAACAGGGAAATATCCACCACAGGGTTGTCGTCCGTGAGTTCCCAAATGACGAGTGCGATTAACGTCACGGCGGAAATGACGGCAAGAATGATGATTTCAGCGGAGTTGAACCAATCTTGTTCACGCCCTTGATCTAACATTAATTGTAAACAACCGACACCAAGTACTAATAGCACTAATCCAACTATATCAATTGGGTTATGTTGAATTTTACTTTCCCGAGGCATCAAAATTTTCCAACTGGCACCAATAATAATGATACCCACGGGGACGTTAATAAAGAAGATCCAACCCCAATGTAAATTATCACTGATCCAACCGCCGAGAATGGGCCCGAAAATCGGCGCGACAACGACAGTCATCGCCCAAAATGCCAATGCCATGCCCCGTTTTTCCGGTGGGTAGTTATTGAGTAGTAAACTCTGTGACAGCGGAATAATCGGACCTGCCGCCAAGCCTTGGAACACACGACACACAATGAGCATTTCCAAGCTATGGGAAATGCCGCATAACCAAGAGGCGAAAATAAAAAGTGCGGTGGCAATTAAAAACAATTTTACTTCGCCAAAACGTTTGGCGAGCCAACCTGTGATGGGAATAGATATGGCATTTGCTACACCAAATGAGGTGATAACCCAAGTGCCTTGGCTTGATGAGGCACCAAGATCACCTGAAATTGTTGGGATGGCAACATTAGCAATAGTTGAATCTAACACTTGCATAAAGGTGGCAAGTGATAGTGCTAATGTCATTATGCCGAGAGCGACACCTTCAACCGGTTTTTGCATCATGCCAAATCCTAGTTTGTGTTATCGCGAATAATTTTTTCGATCAAATTTTCCACCGCACTTTCATCATAGCTGAGCGTGTTGGTAGCATAAAGTGGCGCCGTACGTTTTTGCTGCGATAACATTTCTCCCTTTGTATCGGCAATATTGACTTCCACTAAGGTGGATAAGCCAATGCGTAGCGGGTAGCGGGTAATTTGTTGCGGATCCAAACTAATGCGAACAGGGACACGTTGTACCACTTTGATCCAGTTGCCAGTGGCATTTTGTGCGGGTAACACAGAAAATGCGCTACCGGTGCCCATTTCGATACCTTCTATTTTGCCATCAAATTTCACATCATGGCCGTATAAATCAAAAGATAACTTCACGGGTTGCCCAATTCGCATATCTTTGAGTTGGGTTTCTTTAAAATTGGCATCCACCCACATTTGGTCGTTGGCAATGACCGCCATCAGAGCACTCCCCACGGCGACTTTTTGTCCCACTTGCGTGCTTCGGCGTGCCACATAGCCATCAATCGGGCTGGTGATTTTAGTGCGTTGTAAATTGAGCCACGCCTGTTTTACGGAACTGATGGCTTTTTGAATTTCCGGCTGTTCTTTCAGTGGTACATTCATTAATAAGGATTTATTAGCAGCAAGTTGGTTTTTAACGGCTTTTAAGTTGGCTTCCGCTGTCATTACCGCTTCTCTGGCGTGTTGTAGCGATTCTTTATCAATCGCTCCGCTTTTCCCTAACTGTTCACGGCGCGCTAAATCGCCTTGTGCTTTCGTCAACGCCGTTTGGTTGGCTTGAACAGTTGCTTCCAGTTGTTTAACGGTGTAGCCAAGCTGCGAAATTTGGCGTACCGCACCGGCTAATGTGTTTTGTGCTTGGCTGAAACTCAGTTGGTAATCCGTATCATCCAACTCAAGTAACACATCTCCCGCATGCACAAAATCCATATTTTCAACATTAATTTGACGCACATTGCCTGCGACTTGTGATGAAATCATTATTTGATTGCCATTGACATAGGCATCTTCCGTGCTTTGATAATCTTTAAGAAAAAAGAACCAATATAAAGCAGTAAGTGCAGTAGTGATGATTAGGATGAAAAAGAAAATGCCGAATGCTTTTTTGCGTTTTGTTTTTTGCTCGGAGGCTAATTCTGTTTCAGCGTTATTTTCCATGGAGTGTCCCTTTGATAGGTTTTGTTGTTGGAATTTTGATTATTCTATATGTATAAACTATCAATTCTATTGAATGTAACAATTTCCGCTATTATCTGCTTTTTTCTATACTTACGCCAACAAAAAACGAGAAACACGGCATTTGTTTTACTCGTTTTATTTTCAATCAAACATAAATCACAATCCTAGAGGAGAAATATTATGTCAAAAACATCTATCGGTTTAGATAAAGCACAATCAGAAGTATTAGCAACCAAGTTAAATGAATTATTAGCCACTTATCAAGTTTTCTACACCAATGTACGTGGTTATCACTGGAACATTAAAGGTGTTAACTTTTTTGAACTTCACGCAAAATTTGAAGAAATTTACACGGATCTTGTAGAAAAAGTTGATGAAATTGCCGAGCGCATCTTAACATTAGGTCACACGCCGGCAAACGGATTTAGTCAATATTTAAGCCAATCTCGTATTAAAGAAGAGATTGCGGTTAGCACGGCGGCAGATTGCTTAAAAGGCATATTGGACGGTTTTAAAGTATTACTTGGCCAACAACGTGAAATTTTAAGCTTGGCATCTGATGCTGATGATGAAGGTACCTCATCACAAATGAGTGACTACATCAAAGAACAAGAAAAATTGATCTGGATGTTCCAAGCTGCTTGCCAAAGCTGCCGCGGTTAATTAATCCTAATCCAAAAGAAAATCCTGCTTTAACGTATGTTAGGGCAGGATTTTTTTGTTAAAAGTGCGGTGAATTTTTTTATTGTATTTTAAAGAATAAAACATCCCAAAATTCAACCGCACTTTGGCGTTATTTTAAGACGGTTCCGATAATACTTCGCGTGGTTTCTTTTACCTCGGTTAGTTGCACACGGATAAGATCGCCGATTTTATATTGGCGCTGATCTTTAATGTAGAAGGCTATTTCATCATTATTTATGGTGATTTCCTCTCGGTTGTCATGGAGTGTGGAGGCCGGAATAAACATGGAGGCTCCGTTTTCCAACAGCATGACACGCAAGCCGCCGCGGGTGACGTCTTGTACTTCGGCTTCAAATTCGACTTTGCTTTCCACCTTATCCGCCAAATAACGACAATATAGCCAATCGGCAATATCACGTTCCACCAAACGATTTTGGCGACGAGCTTCTTGCAAACGGGCAAGTACCGTTTCTTCCGGTTTGGCAAAATCGCGGTTGGCTAAATAGGCTTTGATTAAGCGATGGTTTACCATATCGGAATATTTGCGGATTGGCGATGTCCATGTGGCGTAGCCCTTTAAGCCTAAACCAAAGTGCGGTGCCAATTCTGCTTTAAATTCTGCGAAAGTGAGGAAACGGCGCAGGCGGAATTCCAAATAATCCCCTTCAATCGGTTCTATATCATGGCGCATTTGGCAATAGCCGTTTAAGGTTGCAAGATTTTCTAGCGCATAACGGGTTTGTAAGTCCGCTTTGTTTTCATCATTGGCTAAATTGGCTAACAAGAAATTGTGGGCGTTTTCCAAGAATTTTTTATCGAATCCGCTGTGCGTGTTGAAAATACCGCATTGCAGGTTTTCATGTAAAAATTGGGCGGCGCAGATATTCGCGATAATCATGGATTCTTCCACGATTTGGTTGGCAATACGGCGATACTCCGCCTTAATATCTTGTACTTTGCCATTTTCTGCCAGCACGAAAGAATAATCCGGTTTTTCTTTAAAAAGCAGTGCGTGGGTTTTGCGCCATTGCGTTCTGGTTAGGGTGAATTGATGCAACCGCTGAATTTGCTGTGCCGTTTCCGGATTTTCCGGCTGCCAAGCATTGTCTTTGCCTTCTAAGTAATCGGAAACTTGGTTGTACGTCAATTTATCTTTTGATTGCACATCGGCTAACACAAATTTTGCCGGTGCACTGATGTTGCCCTGTAAGTCTGTTTGAATGTAGCAAACCAATGCCGGACGGGTTTCATGAGGTTTTAAGGAACAAAGCTCATCAGAAAGTTCCCGTGGCAACATCGGAATATTGAAGCCGGGTAGATAATTGGTGAAACAACGTTGTTTGGCGTCTTTTTCGATTTGTGAATGCAGAGCGATATAAGCAGTTGGATCGGCAATTGCCACCACTAATTGCCAGCCGGTTTGTTCACCGTTTGAGGCAATAGGCTCAATATACAAGGCGTCGTCCATGTCCTGCGTGGTTTTAGAGTCGATAGTGACGAAGTGAAGTGCGGTCAGATTTTCGCGCGTTTCTTGATCCTGCATTTCATAGTGATCTTGTCCTTGTACCGGTTCACGCGGTTGTTCGTGACGCGCAAGGGTCACCCACCAAGGTGCCAGTTCATCATCAGCGTGGCAAATAAATTGAGTGATTTGCGCATAGAAAAAACGATCGTCGCGCAAAGGGTGGGTTTTTAAGGTTGCCACAACCCAATCGCCTTCCTGTAATTCTTCTTTGACGGCTTTGCTTTGCGCGGCGCCAATGGGCTGATTAATGTTAGGGTGATCAACAAGCACCTGCAATTTCTTGTCTTTATTGAACCGCACTTTCGCGATAAAACGGGTAAGCATCGGCTCGATTAAGGCTTCCGGTTCCGCTTGTTCTTTATCGCCTTGTTTTTCGATAGTGGCGCTGATTTTGTCGCCGTGCATCACTTTTTTCATAGCGACAGGGGAGATGAAATAGCTTTTTTTGTCGCATTCCAAAAAGCCATAAGCCTTATCGGTGCTTTTTACTATGCCTTCCACGCGTTCTTTGCTATCGTGAATTTGTTGTTTGAGTTGTGCGAGTAATGGATTATCTTGGAACATAATTATTCTTATCGTAGGGCAGAGTGGAGTCCGCCAAAGCCGTCATAAAATGGCGGATTAAAATCCGCCTTACAAATAGAAAAGGCAGGTTAAAAAACCTGCCGATAAAATAAAGGAAGAAAAAATTATTCTTCGCCTAACTCGCCCATGGCGGTGATGCTGAAGCCTGCATCAACATGGACGATTTCACCGGTGATCCCGGAGGCTAAATCAGAGCATAAGAACGCTGCGGAGTTGCCCACATCTTCAATGGTCACGGTACGGCGTAATGCAGCGGTTTTCTCGAAGGTTGCCAACATTTTCTTGAAGTTTTTAATACCGGAAGCCGCTAAGGTACGAATCGGGCCTGCGGAAATGGCGTTCACGCGAATGCCGTCTTTGCCTAAATCTGCTGCCATCACACGGGTTGCCGCTTCAAGAGAGGCTTTGGCTAAACACATCACGTTATAGTTTGGAATAGCACGTTCTGCACCTAAGTAAGAAAGGGTTAATAATGCCGCGTTAGGATTCAAATATGGACGTGCTGCTTGCGCCATTGCTACAAAACTGTATGCGCTGATGTCGTGGGCAATGCGATAACCTTCACGGGTTGCCGCATTCACATAGTCGCCGTCTAATTGATCGCCCGGTGCGAATGCGATGGCGTGTACGAAACCATCAAATTTATCCCAGTGTTTGCTTAATTCTGCAAAGCAGTTTTGAATGCTTTCATCGGTGGCAACGTCTAACGGAAGAACGATGTTTGCGCCAAATTCTTTGGCAAATTCTTCAACACGCGGTTGTAATTTTTCATTTAAATAAGTGAAGGCTAATTCTGCACCTTGTTCTTTCATGGCCTTAGCGATACCGTAAGCGATAGAGCGGTTGCTGGCGAGACCTGTGACTAAAATACGTTTACCTGTTAAGAAACCCATAGTTATTCCTAATTGTTTGAGTTAAAAAGTGGCAAGATTATACTTGTTTTGCCGGTCTTGAGCAATGTGGCGGTTTTTGGTTTAACCAGTTAAGCCGGATTATCTATATCCTTAAATTCCACGTCAAAACCGTGTTCTTTAGCCAACCATTCGCCGAGCGCCTTAATGCCGTAACGTTCGGTGGCATGGTGCCCGGCAGCAAAGAAATGAATCCCTTGCTCTCTGGCGGAGTGAATGGTTTGTTCAGAGACTTCACCTGTGATAAAAGCGTCACAATTTTGTGCTGCGGCAAGATCGATATATCCCTGTCCGCCGCCGGTACAAATACCGACTTTACTAATAAAGTGCGGTCCGTTTTCCGTGCAAATTAACGGCTTGCGGTTTAACACACGTTCAATGCGTTCGGCAAATTGTTCGGCGGTTAACGGTTCTTTTAAGGTGCCCCACACCGGAATGCTGACGGCGTTTTGTTCTAACGGTTGAAGATTTTCAATGCCAAGTAAGCGGGCAAGTAGGGCGCTGTTGCCGAGTTCGGGGTGAACATCTAAAGGCAAATGATAGCCATATAAATTGATCTCATTGACTAATAAGGTTTTGATTCGCTTGCCTTTCATGCCGCGGATACAAGGATTTTCGCTCTTCCAAAAATAACCATGATGAACGAGCAATGCATCGGCTTTTTGCTCAACGGCATAATCAATTAGGGCTTGGCTGGCGGTGACGCCGGTGATGATTTTTTTTACTTCGGCTTTGCCTTCCACTTGTAAGCCATTTGGTGCGTAGTCGTTAATAGTATCGCTATTGAGCTTTTGATTAAGCAGATTTTCTAGGGCTAAATTTTGCATAAACGTTCTCTGAATAAAGAAAAAGAATGGCGTAATAATAATGGCTTTAGCGTGGAATAAGAAGAAAAAAATGGCCGATGCGAAGATCTTTTAACAAAGACGTGGGGGAGTTTTTGCACCGGCCACTGTGTTTAAGAATGACGACTATCTTAAATAAAAACGACTTCATTATACAATTTAATATATAACGATCAAGCTAAATTTAAGTTTTTTCGACAAGAAATTTATGCTATGCCAATTAATTTATGCGTTTGTACACTTAATAACCACTTGGGCTTGTTGGGGCGTTGGTTTAATAAACCTAATTGGGTAATGGTTTCCAGCAAATTCATTTTACCGTTGATTTCACAAGGGGAAAGGTAGTAGCGAGTCGCCTGAATGTTCTCTTCAATTAACGCACAAAAATCACGGACATCGCCGTCTGCAACAATGCGTACTTCATCGGCAAATTCAATACAACGCTGTTCATATTTATGTTGATATAACCGTTTCGGACTGGTGGCGATATAGTCAATTTGTGTGGGAATCGGTTTCAAGCCGTTCGTCTCAATGGCAAGAAAATAGCCCTCCGATTTCATTTGATCCAGCAGAAGCTCAATATTCGGCACAATGGTCGGCTCGCCACCGGTGATAATAATATTCTTTGCGGAAAATGACCGCACTTCTTCCATGATTTGCGCTAAAGTCATGCGTTCAAATTGATTGTAATTAGTGTCGCACCAAGGACAGGCGAGGTTACATTTACCGAAACGTACAAAAATGCTTAGCATACCGGTGTTAAACCCTTCACCTTGTAGGCTCTCAAAAATCTCAACGATATTGTAAGAAGGCGTAAAAACGTCAATTTTTTGCACTGTACTTATTCCTCATATTCACAAAATGACGTTGGGGTTTCCCATAAACGGATGGCAGAAACCGGCAGATTTTCTTCGTCTTTCAAACGACGATAAATAAACTGTGCCAGCTGCTCGGCCGTCGTGCGAAACGGTACACCAAAGGTTTTGGAATCCAGCTGTTGTAACAATGTGGCGATTTTGCTTTCCCGCTCGCTGGTTTGATCGTAAATGAAAGCATGATCCATAGGGTCTAAAACGGCACGTTTTACAATGCTTTTGAGATCGCTAAAATCAATCACCATGCCCTGTTTGGCACCGCTTGCATATAAATTACCGCACACTTCAACTTGTAATTTATACGTATGCCCGTGCAGATTTTGGCATTTCCCGTCATGCCCATCCAACAAATGAGCCATATCAAAACTAAATTCTTTAGAAACTTTAAACATAATCAGCCTGTTAATGTGGTTAATAATGATCTAAACCGTCCGCCAACATAAAATATCATCGGCAATCACAGAGGTGGTTGGAAAGAAAAGAGGAAATGTCATGTGATACCTAGTTTTTTTATGTAGGAGGTTTGCGAACTACAAATTGAAAATCGGGCGTATTATACAATGCACGGTGGCTTTTATGTGATTTATTTATATTGCGTTGATAACACAATGAATTTTTTATTTGATACATGATAAATCGCTTGCGCATGGAGGGGCGTTGGTTGTAGGATTCGCAATATTTTGAGGGGGTATAAGTGTGGCACTCATCTCACCCCATGAAAAATATCAATATCTTGACAATTCTTTTCATTTTATCGAAGGCTGTACGCTTTTTAGTTATGGTGTAAAGCGACCATCTTGCAAACTTGGTCTGCAGTTATCATTGAATAAATTAGATTTTTATGTCAGCTAAATAATATTAAAATAAATTAAAGTGCGGTGAAAAATTAAGGTGTTTTATTGCATTCTTTCCTTTTTTGAGGCTTTTATGAAAAATATAAAAAAAACTATCTTTTTACTCCCATCTTTGCTTTTGTTGAACCCGTTAAATAGTCTTGCCGATGTAAAGACATCTTCTGATACCTCCAATATCAATGCACTATCTATGCAAAAAACAGCTTTAAAAGAAAGCGGATTAATGCTGGATATTGCAAGGCACTTTTATCCGCCTGAAGTTATTAAATCTTTTATTGATACTATTAGCCAGTCGGGCGGGACATTTCTGCATTTACATTTTTCCGATCACGAAAATTATGCTTTAGAAAGTCGGTTGCTGAATCAGCGTGTGGAAAATGCGATTCAAGATAAAAGAGGAATTTATATTAATCCTTACACCAATAAGCCATTTTTGAGTTACCAACAGCTTGATGATATTAAAGCATATGCAAAATTAAAAGGCGTTGAGCTAATTCCCGAATTAGATAGCCCGAATCACATGACGGCGATTTTTACGTTATTAAAAAAAGAAAAAGGAAAAAATTATCTTCAATCGTTAAAATCACCACAAAATGATGAGGAAATTAACATTACCAATCCGGATAGTATTGCCTTCATGCAATCTTTATTAGCTGAGGTAATTCATGCCTTTAGCGATAGTACCAAGCATTTTCATATTGGCGGTGATGAGTTTGGTTATGATGAAAATAGTAATCATGAATTTATTACCTATGCCAATAAATTGGCTGATTTTTTAAGAGAAAAAGGATTAAAAACCCGAATTTGGAACGATGGTTTAATTAAAAATACCGTTGATCAATTAAACTCTGACATTGAAATTACCTACTGGAGTTATGACGGTGATACGGAAGATGAAGGCGAGGCAAATCGACGTCGTCATTTGCGGGTGAGTTTGCCGGAATTGGTCGAAAAAGGTTTTACCGTTTTAAATTATAATTCTTATTATCTTTATATAAATCCTAAAACCTCTTCAACACTTTCTCATGATGCGAGCTTTGCTCAAAAAGACGTTTTAAATCATTGGGATCTTAGTGTTTGGGATGGGCAAAATACGGAAAATAAAGTGCAAGACACCCATAAAATTGCCGGTGCAGCCTTGTCTATTTGGGGGGAAGATGTCAAGGCCTTGAAAAGTGAAGCCATTCAGAAAAATACAAAAGGCTTACTGGAGGCGGTGATTCAAAAGACGAATAGTGAGATTAAATAAAAAGTGCGGTCGGTTTAAAAAACATTTTTCAAACTGACCGCACTTTTTTTATCAATTAAGCAAATGCAGCTTGATGTGCCATTAATTCAGTTTTGGTGAGGGCAAACACGCCGAGGCCACCATTAGGGAGATTCAACCAATGGAATGGGACATCGGGGTATTGTTCCATTAAATGCACCATGCTGTTGCCGACTTCGCAAATCAATAGACCGTTGTCGGCGAGATACTTAGGTGCCATGCGTAAAATTTCTTTGGTAATGTCCAGGCCGTCATTGCCCGAACCAAGTGCCATTTCCGGCTCATAATGAAATTCTTCCGGCATATCGGAGAGGTCTTCCAAATCGACATAAGGCGGATTAGCAACGATGAGATCGTATTGTTCTTCCAATAAATGAGAGAACAAATCCGATTGAATCGGGAAAACACGGTGGCTCAGATTGTGGCGTTCGATATTCATTTCCGCCACATTGAGTGCATCAATAGACAAATCAACCGCATCTACATCAGCTTGTGGGAATTGTTCGGCGCAAGCGATGGCAATGCAACCACTACCGGTGCACATGTCTAAAATTCGTTTTGGTTCGTAGTTTAAGAGTCCTGCAAAGCGCTGTTGAATGAGACCGCCAATCGGTGAGCGTGGAATGATGACCCGCTCGTCCACATAAAATTCTAAACCGCAGAACCATGCACGATGAATTAAATAAGCAATAGGGACGCGTTTTTCCAAACGAATCATGACTAAACGAATTAATTCTGATTTTTCCGCCATGGTTAAACGGGCATCGTACAATTCGCTTGGAAAATCTGGCGGTAGGTGTAAGGTTGCCAGCACGAGTTGTTGTGCTTCATCCCAAGGGTTGTCATAGCCATGTCCGTAGAAAATATCGGCACGGTTGAAAACAGTGTAAGTCCAGCGTAGAAAATCTTTAATGCTGTGTAGGTCGTTTTGTACGCTGGAGGAATAAATATCGTCAATCAATTCCTGATTAAAGGTAATTTCGTTCATGATTTTCTCTTATCAATGTTAAAATTGGGGCTAGTTATATCATATTTGAAATAGGAAAGCGAAAATGTTGGATGAAGACGACATTTCTCTTTTTCGCGCCGAAATGAAAGGCGTTAAAAAGTTAAAACAAGATACGTTTTTGTCGCCTCGGCAGAATAAAAAGAAAGCTCAAATTACCTTGAAGGATATGCGTGAACAACAGGACACGCTGTTTTATTTTTCTGATGAATATGAACCGCTGTTAAACGATGAAAGTGCGGTCAAATATTTGCGTGAAAATGAAGACTCCCATTTATTGAAACAATTGCGGCGAGGGGATTTTTCGCCCGAGATTTTTTTGGATCTACACGGCTTAACCCGCGAGCAGGCGAAGCTGGAATTGGCGGCATTAATTCAGACTTGTGAGAAAGAGCATATTTATTGTGCCAGTGTGATGACGGGATACGGCACTTACACCTTAAAGCGTCAAATTCCTCGTTGGTTGGTACAACACCCTAAAGTACGCGCCTTGCACCAAGCCCCAAAAGCGTGGGGCGGTGATGCGGCAATTTTGATGTTAATTGATGTTTAGTCAAACTGCCGAATCGCACGATAAAGCGAGGGCAAAATCTGATTTATCATGTTGAGCTGTTGCATGGGAATATGGGACGATTGTTGCGTGGCTTTATCTTTTTGCGCTAAGTGGTTTTGCGCCTCTTTTAAGGCGGTTTCAATCGCTTGTTGTAGCTTGTCAAAAATTGCCGGTGGCAACTGTTCAATATGTTCCAAAATATAAATAATTTTCTTCGCCGCCGGGTAAAATTCGGCTAAAAAGAATGTGCTTTGTTGCTGTCGCTTCATTTTGCTGCGATAAGCGCCGAGGGTGGAAATGTAACTAAGCAAAGAATAATTAATTTTTAATAATTCAAACCCCGCCTGCAAATGTGCTTGGTATTTTTTTGGTTCGTGGTTCATGTTGGATATTGTCGCGCTTAATGCCGCCGCATATTCATGGGCATAACGGCGGGCAATGCGATATTTTAAATTATCTCCTTTACCAAATTGTAGTTGACTGACGATATGCAACAAATATTTGGCATTGCTTTTTATCGCTTGACGACTCACTTTCTCCAATTGTAAATATTTCCAATCCGGCCACAAATAAGAAACGGCAAACCATGAAATGGTGGCGCCAATGAGCGTGTCAATCACCCGTGAATATAGCGCTTGTTCCACATCGAATCCCATCACGTCAAAACTGAAAATTACCTGTAACGTAATGAAAAAGGTGGAAAAACTGTAATTATTGGTACGGAAAAAGAAGAATAGGGTGCTAGTGAGGACAATGAGCCCTAATTGTAATTCTAAGGTTGGGTTGGCATAGGGGAGTAAAGAACCGAACACTACACCAAGAATAGTACCGAGGATTCGTTGCTTAAGTCGCAATTTGGTGGCGGTGTAGTTAGGCTGACAAACAAATACTGCAGTGAGTAATACCCAATAACCGCGATCTAACGGTAAAAACTCACCGATCGTACAACAAATAAAAACCACAATAGATAAACGTACGGCATGGCGGAACAGTTGTGAATTAAAATTAAAATGGCTACGAATGGTGAATAAAATATTTTTCAGGCCGGTAATTTGTTCCGTATAAATTTGAGCCGTGTCGGTTTGTTCAAGCTCGTTTATTTCTTGATCGATATGGCGTAATTGATAGTCCACGCTTTTTAAATTATCCAACAAGGTTTGGATATTAATCAGGATCTCGTTTTCTGTGCCGTGTGTGTTGTAGTAAAGCTCAAAAGATTGGTTTAAGCCATTAATGGCTTTTTCCACGCGGGAGTCGTAACGATAGGTTTTGTTTTGTTGCAAGCTGAGCGCAATATCACGACACGCCTGTGCTTGTAGCTCCAGTAGGCGTTGAATGCGGAAAATCAAATCGGTATTTTTTAAGTGTTCAGCCAGCATTTGATAATTAAAATGGCTTGAACTGATTCGCTCGTGAATATCTTGTGCGGAGAAATAATAGCGAATCATTTTCGTGGTACGACTGTGACGATGTTGCCCCCGAATACGATAAAACAGAGCGGTTCTGGCGTCATTAAACGCATTAATGAGCTCGCTGTTTTTCATTGCCATGGTGATATGCTTATTCTCAATCTGATCGATATCGTCAGGATCGAAAAAGGTGGATTTCGCATTAAGGTAATTTGCTAACGCAATAAACGATTTTGCTACGCTTTCCTGGACGGGGCGGTTAGGGAAAAATAAATGCACACATAGGGTTGTTACGCTATACAGCAATGTTCCGCACAAAATCATCAGCGGATTCATATACCAAACGGTTTCAGGCAAATAGGTTAATGTCGTGTATAACGCCACAACCAAGGTGCCGAACGCGATAGTACTATAACGTTGGCCAATAGCGCCGATCATTGTAAAGGCAAAGGTCATCGCCGTCATTAACAGCATAAATTGCCAGTTGTGATTAATGCTGAGTTGAACGCTGATAGAAGAAATAGAAAAGGCGAGAAGCGTGTAAAACACATTTTTAATTCGGCCGGTTAAGCGGTTATCCAAATCCACCAAACCACCGGCGATAATACCCAACACTAGCGGCATACTTTGCTCGGAAATGTTGAAATACCAAATGGCAATCATTGCCAGATTCACGGCAATAAAGATAGGAATGGAGGCGATGACTTTTGCATTAAACCAATGATTCATGCTTAACCTTAGCTCTTCTGCACTATTTATAAAAACGATCGTATTGTGTTGCGTTTCGTTGACGAATTAGCTCTGCCATGTCTTTAGGGATGACCCGTTGCCCCACCGGAAATAATGCGATTCTGGCAATGTTGAAATGAGCCAACCCGGTCGGGATGCCGATAATCGTAAGGCATTGGGAAATGCCACAAAGAATATGGAAGATAAACAGCCACCAACCGAAAAACACAAACCAAATAATATTCAGCAACGATCCAATGGAATTTCCCACCGCACTTTTGGGTTCTAAATATTTAACATGAATCAAATCATTGCCGAAGGGGAGCAACGACATTTTACAAATTTCCCAACAACTACGGGTGTAGGGAAGCGTGATAATCAATGCAGCACTCATGACGGTAGCAAATAACCAACCTAATGTCGTTATAAAGCCCCCGAGGACAAAGCTCAGAATATTTAAAATTAAACTTAAGTTCATAAGCATCACTATTTCAAACGTTCAGCTAAATAACCTTGATAGTCGGGAATACGGATATCGCTGTTACTATTAAATAATGGCGAGGTGATTAAAAAATCCGCACTGGCAATATTCATCGCCACCGGAATATTCCACACCGTTGCGATTCGCATAAGCGCTTTCACATCGGGATCATGTGGCACCGCATTCATGGGATCCCAAAAGAAAACCATCAAATCAATTTTATTTTCAGCGATTAATCCGCCCAATTGTTGATCACCACCCATAGGCCCGCTGAGCAAACTGTTTACCGTTAAGCTAGTTTCCCTATGAATGAGATTACCGGTGGTGCCGGTGCCATATAGAGTGTGATTGGCCAATAAAGTGCGGTGGGTTTTACACCAGTTTATGAGGTCTGCTTTACAGTGGTCATGAGCCACTAATGCGATGTGCTTACTTGCCGGTAATGTGCGATAGGTTGTTTGCATAATTGCTCCTAAAATAAAAAGTGAGCGGGCGGGCTCACTTTTTGCAAATAAATGTAACGGAATAGATCACCGATTATTTTTGTTTTTTAGCCCAATCAATGAAACGCGCTTGTGTTTCTTTATCGGCTTGTTGATACCAATATTGCAACATTTGTTCTGCGACGTTTCCACCTTGTAAAGTCACTTTACCTTTATTAACTTTACCGCTTGCTGCACCACCGGCAACAACAGCTGCGGCAGGTGCTGCGGTTGCACTTGCGAATGCCGGTACGGCGGCTGGTGCGCCGGAGGCATTATATTCACCTAAGTCTTTGATTAAGCTCGTTGCCGGGAAGAAACCTTCCTGCTTTAAATATTCTTGTTGATTAGCAACATTCGCGCCTGATTGGGTTTTTACGCTGATAACAGGGGATTTTTTGAAAGCATTAATGTCGCGTTCATTTTGCAAACGCGGAGCAGAAATCGCGATGTCTTCATTTGAACCTTGGAAGGTCACCACAATTGGATCTGATTCAAATAAAGAGCGGTCAGAACCCATTTGAACAATTTCGGATACACGTACCACCACTTGGTGTTTTTGCATATCGTTGATATTGAAAGAGCGGGTTTCTTTTAAGAGGGATTTGCTCGGTTTTTGGCCGTCAATGGCTAAGAAATCAATGTTTGATGAACCTGTTACCACACCTGCAAAGCTCGCAGTACTGGCTAAAAGTGTTGCAGCTAATGCAGCGAAACGAAATTTCATATTTACTCCTGTTTTGAAGGACATTAATTAAAATTAGATGACACTTTATAGCATAAAGCGTAGCCTGTATGCTATTCCAAATTAGGCAAAATGAAAACAGAAAATTCAGATTAATCGGGATTTTTTGCTTTTGTACAACATTAAGGAGACAAAAATGCAGAAAAAACGCTTTCTTGTTTATGGTCGGGTACAAGGTGTTGGATTTCGTTATTTTACTTGGAACGAAGCACAAAAAATCGGTGTGTTAGGTCTTGTGCGAAATTTATGGGATGGCTCTGTGGAGGTGATAGCTTGTGGTTCCGAGGAGCAAATTGAAACCTTTTCTGCATGGTTGCATCACGGGCCGCGTACCGCTAAGGTAACGCAAGTTTTTGTGGAAGATTACCTTAGCGAACGGGAATTTACCGAGTTTCAGGTGCTACATTAAATCTGAGTTTTATTTTGCTATACACAAGCGCAATTAAGAATACTGCTGCTTGGAGCAAGATGATACAAGGACCGGTTGCGCCGTCAATATGATAACTGATAATCGTGCCTAAAATACTTGTGCTGATTGAGGTCACCAATGCAATGGTAATCATGTAATCAAAACGTTTGGTTAAAATAAATGCCGTAATGCCCGGTGAAATTAACATAGCAACGACTAAAATAACCCCAACAACTTGCATTGCACTGACGATGGTTAAGGCGAGGAGGATCAGTAAGCTGTAATGCAAGAGTCGAGGTGATAGACCAACGATTTTGGCTTGCGTAGCATCAAAACAATAAAGTAAAAAATCTTTTCGACGCAAAAAAACAACCAGAAAAATGACCGCACTTATGACCAGTGTTTGAAGCATTTCTGCATCGCTCACGCCAAGCAAGTTACCAAATAAGATATGGGTTAAATGTTGATCCGTTTCAATTTTGGTAAACAATACAATCCCAAGAGCAAACATCCCTGAAAAGACAATACCCATGGCGGTATCTTCTTTGATGCGGCTATTTTCTTTTAAATATCCCACGCAGACAGAACAGAGCAATCCCGCGACAAAAGCGCCGAGAGCTAAAGGCAAACTTAACCAGAAGGCCACCACAATGCCCGGTAGAACGGCATGAGAAATCGCATCTCCCATCAACGACCAGCCTTTCAACACTAAATAGCAAGATAGCATGGCGCAAATAATGGAGACTAATAACGCTGTGATTAATGCGTTTTGCATAAACGGATAGGCGAAAGGCTCGGTGAACCACTGATAAATGGCGGTCATTGTTGCACCTCTTCTTGCGTAATCGGTTTACGTTGACGTAATAAGCCGTATTTTGGTGAGAAAATGAAGGCCAATAGGAAAAGTGCGGTCTGAATACAGACAATGACGGCACCGGTCGCACCATCTAAGAAATAGCTGATATAAACCCCAATGGCGCTGGAAAGGATACCTAGGATAGTCGCGATGATAGCAAGGGTTTTAAATCGATCGGTAAGTAAATAAGCGGTTGCGCCCGGTGTGATGACCATAGCGATAACCAAAATAGCGCCGACGGTTTGTAAGGCGGCAACGACACAAGCGCTGAGTAAAGTAAAAAACAGCACTTTGTAATAAATCGGTGTGAGGCCTACGGAAGTGGCATGGACTTCATCAAAGAAAATTAATAACAGATCTTTCCAAAAAATGAGTAATAAAATCAGACTAATACCGATGATAATCGCCACTTGAATAATATCTTCATCCGCAATGCCCAGGATGTTACCTAACACAATATCTTGCACATTGACAGAAGTCGGGTTGAGGGAAATGATCAGCAAGCCGAGAGCAAAAAATGTGGTAAAAATAAAGCCGATGACCGCATCTTCACGTAGTTTGGTAATGGATTTTACCCATAAAATGGACACAGCAGCTAAAATGCCGGAGAAGAAAGCGCCTAATGCATAAGGCAGGGAAAGCGCATAAGCGATGGCAACACCGGGAACAACGGAATGGGAAAGGGCATCGCCAATGAGCGACCAACCTTTTAGCATCAAATAGGCAGATAAAAAAGCACATACGCCACCTACTGCGGAACTGAGCAAGATGGCTTTCACCATATAATCATAGGAAAAAGGTTCCAGTAAGAGATCTAACATTATGGTTTTTCCTCTGATTTACAGTGTTTCACAATCGGCGCAGGTGGATCGACTTTGGTTTTACCATAGAACACCGCCGCCCGTTCATCATCGGTAAGCACTGTCACTGCTCGCGGATCTTCGTCATCGTGTAGGTCTGAACCGAGCAACTTAATGTGGCGCAATACGCCACCAAAGGCCAGTTCCAAATTATGTTGGTTGAAGGTCGTGTCCGTTGAGCCGGCTGCAATTACGGTACGATTAATCATCACCACCTGATCACAAAAATCCGGTACAGCACCCAAGTTATGGGTAGAGACCAAAATGAGATGGCCTTCGCTACGTAATTGCCCGAGTAAATCGACAATGGCATTTTCTGTTTGCACATCAACGCCGGTAAAAGGTTCATCCAGTAAAATAATCTTACTTTGTTGAGCAAGCGCACGAGCTAAAAATACGCGCTTTTTCTGTCCACCGGAAAGCTCGCCGATTTGACGATGGGCAAGGTGCTCAATGTTCACCCGTTGCATGGCTTCCCGCACTTTTTGTTTGTCGGTTTCACTTGGGCGGCGCAGGAAATTCATATAGCCGTAACGTCCCATGAGCACCACATCATAAACAGATACCGGAAATTGCCAGTCCACTTCTTCCGATTGCGGGACATAAGAGACAAGGTTTTGTTTTAACGCCTGTTTAATCGGCAAATGACACAACTTAATATTGCCTCGTTGTGGATTAATCAACCCCATTAGACTTTTAAATAGGGTTGATTTTCCGCTTCCATTTACACCCACAAGAGCGCAAGTGGTGCCGCCTTCTAAGTGAAAGGTGACATCGTGGATGGCGGTGTGACCGTTGTTATAGCGAACGGTCACGTCTTCAACACAGATCGAGGCAATATTAGATGACATTATTTTTCAAATCCTTTTGCGATAGTGGAAACGGTGGTATTTAACAAATCGACATAAGTCGGTACCGGGCCCTTTTTATTGGAAAGCGAATCAACATAAAGCACGCCACCGTATTTAGCACCGGTTTCTTTCGCCACTTGTTTTGCCGGTTTTGGTGAAATGGTACTTTCACTGAAAACTACCGGAATATTGTGGGCTTTTACGGTTTCAATGACTTTACGAACCTGTTGTGGTGTACCTTGTTGTTCGGCATTAATCGGCCATAAGTAAGCTTCTTTAAAACCGTAGTCGCGGGTGAGATAGCTAAATGCGCCTTCACTGGTAACCAGCCAACGTTGGGTTTCCGGCACTTGAGCTAATTTTTCACGTAACGGTTTATCCAACTCTTTGATTTTTTGTGCATAAAGTGCGGCGTTTTTTTCGTACGTTTCTTTATTTTGCGGATCGTATTTGACCAACGCATTTTTAATGTTTTCAATGTAAATCAATGCATTGGAAGGAGACATCCAAGCGTGCGGATTCGGGTTGCCGGTATAAGGACCTTCATGAATGGATATCGGCTCAATGCCGTCGGTAACAACAACTGCCGGTTTATCTTTCACATTTTGGAAGAATTTTTCAAACCAACGTTCAAGATTTAAACCGTTCCATAATACTAAGTCGGCAGATTGGGCTTTCACAATATCTTTTGGTGTCGGTTCATAATCATGAATTTCCGCTCCGGGCTTGGTGATGGACTCTACGGTAGCAGCATCACCGGCGATATTTTGCGCCATGTCTTGAATGATGGTGAAGGTGGTAACTACTTTGAATTTTGCATAAGCCAAGCTACTACTTAAACTTAATGCCAGTACGCTGATGAGGGTTGCGAGTAAACGCATGATTTTTCTCCTTAGTTTTTTAAATTATAGAATAACAACATAAGTTGCGAAGGCATTATATGCTTTTTGTTTTTAAATGCAAATGATTATCAAATAAAATGTTTGAATTTTATAAACATTTTGCCGGTTTTGGCAGTCCTGCCAGTTTGGAGGCCTGTTTGGCAGGACCTTCAGGAAACAGACGCTGTAAATAACGGCTATTCCCTTTGTCTTCACCCAGTTTTTGTGCAGTGGCTTTTACTAGCATTCGAATAGCAGGAGAGGTTTTATATTCTTGATAAAAATCCCGCACAAAATGGATAATTTCCCAATGCGCTTCGGTGAGTTCTAAATTTTCTAATGTTGCAATAGCCAATGCCACATCCGGGGTCCAATCATTAATATTTAATAAATAGCCTGACGCATCAGTTTCAATTTGCTTATTATTTACACTCAACATCGTGATAACCTTATTGTTTTCATGGGTTTGATTATACAAAAACGCCCCAAAGAAGGGGCGTTGAATTTATCTATCAAATTAATAATTAATCTCTAGAAGAGAAGAATGAAAGCAAGTTTAATAAGCTGATAAACAGGTTATAGATAGACACGAATAAACTTACGGTCGCGCGAATATAGTTGGTTTCTCCGCCGTGGATAATGTTGCTGGTTTCATACAAAATCCCCATGGTGGAGAATACGATGAATAGCGCGCTGATACCCACATAAAGTGCCGGGAAGTGGAAGAAGAAACTCGCTACCATGCCAACTAACAATACAACGAATAACGCCAACATTGTACCGGATAAGAAAGACATGTCTTTCTTGGTGGTCAACACATAAGCGGAACAAGCAAAGAAGGTAATTGCCGTACCGGCTAACGCTAACACGATAGCATCACCCAAACCCGCGCTTACATACATATTCAAAATTGGCCCAATGGTGTAACCCAAGAAGCCGGTGAATGCAAACGCAGCCAAAATACCTAACCCACTATTCGCCAAGGCGTTCGTTAAGAAAAGCAAACCATAGAAACCCACAAGCAGAACGATTAACCCCGGGCGAGGTAAATCCATTGCCATAGAAACATAAGCCACCACGGCGGAAAATGCTAATGTTAACGCCAATAAGAAATACGTGTTGCGCAGTACTTTGTGCGTACTAAGTAACGATTCTTCTCTGCTGTCAACAATAATACGAGATTGCATAAAAGCTCCTTTAGTGTAAAGAAAATAATAGGTTGAAACCTTTGTGTAAGGTAAGGGCTAGGACACTAAATGTCAATTATTCCGCATAAATATTTTTAGATAGAGGAATAAAAGTGCGGTCAAAAAAATGATTGTTTTTCTGACCGCACTTTCTATGTTTGCGCGAAGATGGAGCAACTATTTTTCTGCCTTGAAAATCCCTGAAGATCCTTCGGAATAGTCTTTCGGCTGGTCGTCTGAATTTGTCGGCAACGGATTCCCTTTGTCATCCAATAAATTATGTTGGAACAATGCCTTGTCAGTGAGTTCCGGTAATAACCGATTAGAGGATTGTGCAAGGTGTTGATACAGTTTTTGATAATCCTGCGCAAGGGATTTCAACAAATCGGCACTTTCCGAAAAATGTTTCTCCAATTGTTGTTTTTGATTTTCCAACTGTTCTTTTGCGGCGCGTAATTCCGCTTCGGTTTTCACTTGTTTTTTGGCGGACTCTTTGGTTAACCGCAATAAAAAATAACCGATAACAAAACCAACCACTAAACCGATTAACGCAGCTTGCCACATTTCAGTTGTCCAACTTTGCATAAATAACCTCCTCTAAATTTATGTGAAACAATTGGTTAGATCATAGCTTGAACGTTTTTGTATTTCTATGTGTTAGATCACAGAACGAAAATTTTTCATAAAAAAATGACAACTTCGTTTTTAAACGGTCATTTTGGGTTATTGATGAGGTGGCACATCCGAACGTTGAGTTTTATCTTCTTCATCGCCACTAGCTAAAACTTGAATGGTTTTAATTGGTAAAAAGGCAGTATCGGCTACAAAGCTAAATGGTAAATCTAGTAAATACAACGGTTTTATGAATGCATCTGCTAAATCAGCCGATGTTCCGTGAGATCGAGAACGATCATTAAGCGCCTCAATATCCGTTCGTGTACCACTGTAAAATTTAGGTTTATCTAAGGTTTCAAGAGTGGAACAAGCATTTAATAATAGTGTTATTGATATTGTTGCAAGTATTTTTTTCATAAAATTTTCCTAGGTTATTGAATATGTGAGGCGTTGTGTAGGTTTGCGATTATAGTATTTTTCCTTTTTAATTCAATAAGTTGATGGGTTTTTCTACATTCCCTTAACAGAAATAAAAAGGGTGAATTGCTTCACCCTGATAAAAACGCTGAAAAAAATGACCGCACTTTACTGCCAATTTTCACGTTTTGCCTTTTGCAATTTAGCATAGGCTGCTAATAATTTTTGATGTTCACTAAAGTTAGCGAGAGTTTCGTCGCTGGCTGGCAGGTTATAGAACGGATTTCCACCTTGAATCGCACCCCACGCAAATTCCACCGCGTCTTTGCCGTACATTTTTTCGAATACCATGCGGTATTGTTGTGGCGTGCGTTTGCTGTCCATAAATAATTCAAGGCTGCTGATTAAGCAACGATAATAGTTGGCGCGTTCGGCGGTGAATACGGAGCTATTCATGTTGTATGTCCAGTTCGCCCAGTCTAACGCCATTGCCAAGTCGCCTAAAGCGAGATAAAGCATGGATTTTAATTCACCGATGCGCAAGGTCGTCCAACCGCTGGCTTTCGGTGCCACGATGCCGATAAATTCGCGTACGCGGGTGGCATCGTCAACGCCTTGTTCATCCAGTTCCTCCAACAGTTCTTGATAGGTTTCTTGGTCGTGGTGGAAGTGCGGTAAATCTAGCAGGATTTCGCGCCAGTCCATGCCCATGTTACTGTTGGCGTAAATTAAGTCGTCCGCCGGATAAATATCGGACATGCCCGGCACGATGATGCGACAAGCGTAAACACCTAAGTGGTTATAATCCATGATGTAAACCTCTTTGCTTTCCTCGCGGAGAATCGTCATGAGATTATCATATTCTTCATGGGTATCTTTGCCCGAGAAGTTCCAATCGGCGAACTCGTAATCCGGTGTGTCTTTGAATAAATCCCAAGAAATTAAACCGCTGGAATCAATAAAGTGGGTTTCCAAATTGGCGTGTTCGGCCACATCATCGTTGTTGAATGATGGCGGGGCGAAAACGTCCAACTCTTTTAGGCTGCGACCTTGTAATAATTCGGTGACGGTGCGCTCTAATGCCACTTGGAATTTTGGGTGTGCACCGAAAGAGGCAAAGCAAGTGCCATTGGTCGGGTTGAGCAAAATGACACAAATCACCGGATATTTACCGCCAAGAGAGGCGTCATACGCCAAAATCGGGAAACCTTCCTGTTCCAGTTTGTCGATAGAGGCTTGAATGGAAGGATAACGCGCCATCACGTCTTGCGGAATTAACGGCAGACTGATCGCTTCTGCGATGATTTTATTTTTCACATAGCGCTCAAACACTTCCGACAATCCCTGTACACGGGCTTCAAATTGGCTGTTGCCGGCAGACATACCGTTGGAAACATAGAGGTTAGAGATAATATTTTGCGGAATATACACCGTCTGTTGATCCGATTGGCGTACATAAGGCAGCGCGACAATACCTCGCTCATAGTTGCCCGATTGCAAATCCACTAAAAGTTCAGGAGTTAGCTCCTGATTCGGATCGAAATGTTCAAATAAATGATCGTCTAAAATACCACGGGGCAATAGGGCTTCATCTTCAATAGGGAACCATTTTTCGTTCGGATAGTGCACAAAATCGCTGTTGGCAATATCTTGCCCTAAATAGAAATCCGTCCAGAAATAGTTGGTGGAAAGACGCTCAAAATATTCGCCTAATGCGGAAGCTAATGCCGCTTTTTTACTGGCACCCTTGCCGTTGGTGAAACATTGCGGGGAGTCTTTGTCACGAATATGTACCGACCACACGTTTGGCACGGGATTTAACCACGAGGCTTCTTCAATGTTAAAGCCAAGTGCGGTCAGTTTTTGCTGAAATTTTTCAATACTTTCCTCAAGGGCGGCATCTTTGCCGGGAATAAAGGTTTGTTTGGTCATAATGTTCCTTTTTTTGACGTCTTTTTTCTTGAATAACCAATAAAAATATGAATTTTTCCCCTCTTCCGTAAATGGGCGAGGGGAAGATAAACTGAATTTAAAGCGGCAGCCCGGCGAGCACGGCATAACCTTCTTGCATGCCATGCACGCGATAGTCTGTATCAGCTTCAATAAACGCCGCTTGTCCTTGTTTCAAAGTGAATTTTTGTTGTGTGGCTTCCAATGTGATTTCGCCCGCCATCACTAAGAGAATCGTGCCGTTTAAAGTGCGGTCGGAAATCTCGGTGTTTTTTGCGTAAGGCATATTGCTCAAGGCAAAATCGGCAATGGGCGTCGGGTAGGTGTAAACCTGATTTTTAGGTGCCGGCGCGATAATCTGAGGGACAATTTCACTGTAATCGATGATTTTTAGCAATTGTTCGATATCAACGTGTTTTGGCGTTAGACCGCCACGAATGACATTGTCGGAACAGGCCATTAGTTCAAGATTTTGTCCGCGTAAATAAGCGTGTGGCACGCCGGCCGCTTGGAAAATACCTTCGCCAACCTGCAAATTCACAATATTGAACAAGTAAAAACTCATTAACCCCGCATCTAACTTGTCTCGGGAAATCTTCATGGCGTGCAATGTGTAAAGCACCCAGTAGTCAGGATCCTGCATGGCAAGTTGATTTTGCTCGTAAGCCTCCTGTTGGTCATCAATAATCGGCAAGAGCCATTGTGCTAATTGCTCTTGTGTTGCCAACATAATGTCAGCATAAAAATCCGCTAAATTCTGCGAGGCCAATTTTGTTGCCAGATCCGCAAGTGACGGGCGTTGGCGTAGGGTGTCGAGAATTTTGGCTTTGGTTTTAAAAGCATGTAAAAGCCAAAAATCGGACAAAGCAATCATCATTTCCGGCTTATGGTTATCGTCCTTATAGGTGCGCTTCGGATCATTTAACGGGATGCCGGCGGCATTTTCTTGCGCAAAGCCGATTTCAGCTTGTTCTTTGGTTGGGTGCAACTGAATGGAAAGGGGATTGGCAACATCTAAAATTTTCAGCAAATAAGGCAAATTATCACCAAACAATTGACGGCTTTGTGTACCAAGTGCGGTGGGATTTTTGTGTAAAAAATCAAGTAATGATATTTCACCGTTGGTGATAAGTAATTGTGACGGGGCTGAGGTGTGTGCGCCTAACCAATATTCAGCGTATGGTTCTTGAGCATTTGTGACATTTAGCAAGTTCGCAATATAATGTTTTCCACCCCAAACATAAGGTTGAATACAGCCTTTCAGTTGATAAATACCGGCCATGTTAATTTCCTCCGTCAGTGTTTTGTCGCGTTATATTGGGCGCGCATTTTAGCACATTTTCACTCTTGACTGTTGCTATAAACGTTCTTTTTTTATACATTTAACGATGTCTAAAATTCCTATTTTGCAAGGTATTTTTCTCCTTTGTCGAATTAAATTTTAGACGGTTAACACCATTGAATTAACCCTAGGAGGAATAAAAATGGCACAAGGACATTATGAATTAAAAATAGCAAAAGACGGTCAATTTATGTTCAACTTGATCGCCACTAACGGGCAAGTCATTTTAACCAGCGAGCTTTATAAAACCAAAGCTTCTGCGCAAAATGGTATTGCTTCTGTGCAGAAAAACGGTGTAGATGAGAAAAACTTTGAGTTTCGCACTACCAAAAGCGATCAACCGTATTTCGTATTGAAAGCGGCCAACCACCAAGAAATCGGTCGTAGCCAATATTATTCCTCACAGGCGGCGGCACAAAAAGGTATGGAATCCGTGATGAATAACGCGTCTAGCGAAGATATTCGGGATCTTACCGCATAACATACAGTAATAAATTGAGACTATCGGCACTTCGGTGCCGATTTTTTTTATCTAAAACAGAGTGTTAATTAGAAAACAGGTTTTCTTATTCTTCTAAAGATCTTCCGCTTGTTTCAACGCTTCTGCCGGTTGTAAAAACGCTGGGATTTTTGACCGCACTTTTTGCGGATTAAGCGTTAATGGGTAGGTGCGTTTTTGCGCCACGATAACCGTTAACGGGGCAAACCAACCGGTGGTTTGATGGGATAGCGCCAAATTCCGCTGTTCCAAAATATCAAAGTTTAATAATTCCAACCAATCAATGATCCGCCAAATACAATAATGACGTGAAGGGAAGTCTCCCGTTTTTGATTTAAAAAATAGGCCGTTAAGCGGATTAAACAGACTGAGAAACAAATAGCCGTCATCGGTGAGAACGCGGTGGGTTTCGCGCAAAACTTGATGGGGATCTTGGACAAAATTCAGCGTGTTAGTCAGCACACAAGCATCCAACTGCTGTTGAATAAAGGGGAGTTCGGTGAGCTTGGCTTGCACAATAGAATGATGATCGTCTAAAAGTGCGGTCAAATTTTCCGTTATTTTTTCACTGAGGCTAATTTGGTGGCGCAAGGGCAAATCACATTGAATTTCTGCGCTAAGCCCGCCAATTTTCAGAATCTGATAACCACAAATTTTTGTAAACCAAGGGGCAAAATAAGCGTTTAATGCGTTACAATAAGCGCGCCCATTTGGCAGTTGTTGCCAACCGGTGGGCATCGCCAGTGACTTTTCATATTTAGCACGCCACATCATGGTAACTCCGAGGTCCTATGTTAATTCCGATTCCTGCGTTAAACGATAATTATATTTGGCTTTATGCACGGGAAAATTTACCGTTGCTCATTGTTGATTTGCCCGAAACCGACAAGCTATTTCACTTGTTGGAAGAACAACATTTTTCCGTTGAAGCATTGTTGCTCACGCACAACCATGCGGATCACACGGACGGTGTTGCGGCGTTTAAACAACGTTTCCCGCAAGTACCGATTTATGGTCCGGCAGAGTGTACTGCTTGTGGGCTGACGCAGGTGATTAATGAAGGCGACCTTATCACCGAACATTACCAAATTCAAGTGCTACCCAGCGGGGGGCATACGGCGCAGCATGTGAGTCATTGGGTGGATGGGCATTTGTTTTGCGGTGATGCCTTATTTTCCGCCGGTTGCGGACGGGTGTTTACCGGTGATTACGCGCAAATGTTCGCCACCATGCAGCGTTTCGCGGCGTTGCCTGAGGACACCATTGTTTGCCCGGGGCATGAATATACGTTAAGCAATTTAGCGTTTGTGCAAAACGTTTGGGCAAACAAAAGTGCGGTGGAAAATCATCGCGTTTTGGTGGCGCAGTTACGTGCTGAAAATAAACCAAGCCTACCGACCACGATAGGCTTGGAAAAACAAATTAATCCATTTTTAACGGCAACCAACTTGGCGCAATTTACCCAATTACGCCAGGCAAAAGATAAGTTTTAGCGAATTGAGGGTAAATAAAAATTTAGGGCGGATAAGAGGCAAATACCAACCTCAAAATGCCTTAATAGATTAGTGAATTTTTTATAACCAATCACCGTGTTAATCGGCTTTTCTGTTTTGACCGTGCCCACTTATTTGATGGTACGCAATAAAATTGCAGATTAATGGCTTTTTTCTTACATCAATTTGCCCAAAAGTTGGCAATTCAGCTAGAATATGCCCGTTTAAATTTCTATCTTTTATTTTTCTGTGGGACAAATTTCGCCGCATTTGTATTTTAAAGAGAAAGTGCGGTGATTTTTTCATGTATTTTTTATGACGATTTTAGTTCTGGGTATCAATCACAAAACCGCTTCTGTCGCGTTACGGGAAAAAGTTGCGTTTTCTGACGAAAAGCGCGCTTTTGCCTTGCGTAATATTCAGCAAACCGAATTGGCGGAAAGTGCGGTTATTTTGTCCACTTGCAATAGAACAGAAGTCTATTTACACAATAAACGTGTTTCACCGCAAGAAGCACAAAGTTGGATTACACAGGCAGTGCAATGGTTTTCGACGATCCATCAGTTGGATTTAGCTGAGCTTAATCGTTGTATTTATATTCATGAAAATCTGCCGGCGGTAAATCATTTGATGGAAGTAGCTTGTGGCTTGGATTCGCTAATTTTAGGCGAACCGCAAATTTTAGGGCAGGTGAAACAAGCCTATCAAATGAGTGAAGAGTATTATCAAGACGAACATCAGTCCATTTCCGGCGAACTCTCCCGTTTATTCCAAAAAACCTTTGCGACGGCGAAGCGGGTACGCACTGAGACCAATATCGGCGAAAGTGCAGTGTCCGTTGCTTATGCTGCGTGTAGCTTGGCGCGTCAGATTTTTGAGTCTTTACGCGAGCTAACGATTTTGTTAGTGGGCGCAGGTGAGACGATTGAATTGGTTAGCCGCCATTTGTTGCGCCATGGTGTAAAAAACATTGTTATTGCTAACCGCACTTTAGCCCGTGCGGAGACCTTATTGGACAAATTAGAGCGGCCGCAAAATGTTCAGGCGATTGGTCTGGAACGGTTGCAAGAAGGATTGAATCAAGCGGATATCGTGATTAGTTCAACGGGTAGTCCAACCGTGCTCATTACGCAAACAATGGTGGAAATGGCACAACAACAGCGGGATTATAAACCGATGTTGTTGGTGGATATTGCGGTGCCCCGTGATATTGAAGAAAGTGCGGCGGAATTAGACAGCGTTTATCATTACACTGTGGATGATTTGCAAAATATTATCCAACATAACTTAAGTCGGCGGGAACAGGCTTCCGAGCAAGCAAAAGAGATTATTCGGCAGGAATGTCAGGATTTCTTTGAGTGGTTAAAATTGCATCAATTTTCTAATTTGATTCGCAAATACCGTGAAAATGCCGATCAAACCCGACAAGTTTTATTGGAAAGAGCCTTGAACGCAATACAACAGGGTGAAGATGCCGAACTGGTGGTGCAAGAATTAAGCTATAAACTAATGAATAAGTTAATTCATTCGCCGACGCAAGCCATGCAGACGATGGTAAAAAACGGCAATGCTACCGGTTTACAAATGTTTTCCAAAGCTCTTGGCATGGAGCAGGAATAGCTATTTCCTATTTATGAAATCCGCTTTAAAATAGTTCAATTCATATTTTGTGGGAGAATAAAATGCGAGAAAATCATCAAATCGCAAATGTTGATTTAGTGAAACAGATGAATAGTGCGGTGGTCTATAAACTTATCGATCAACAAGGACCTATTTCTCGTATTCAAATTTCAGAAACCAGTCAACTTGCACCGGCAAGTGTGACTAAAATTACCCGTCATTTGCTGGCACGTGGTTTGATTAAAGAAGTGGAACAACAAGAGTCCACCGGCGGTCGTCGCGCAACCTCTATCGTAGCTGAATATAAAGCTTTCCGTGCCGTTTTAATCAGCTTAGGACGTGAACACTTAACTTTAGCGATTATGGATTTATCCACCAAGCTACTCAAAAAAGAGGTGTTTGATTTACCTGTCCATCAGTCTCCGAAAGAATTTGAAGCGTTTTTATTCCAACATTTAGAAGCGTTCATTCAAGCTAATCAAAAACGGAGTAGCGAATTCATTGCTATCGGGATTACTGTGCCGGGATTTGTGGACATGAAAAGTAATATGATTGAACAAGTACCGCATTTTGAGCTCAATGAGCCTTGGGATTTGGCCAATCATATTACGGCACGTTTTAACTTACCAACATTTATTGGCCATGATGTGCGCAGTTTAGCCCTTGCCGAGCATTATTTTGGCGTGACAAAAGATTGTTATGATTCTTTGTTGTTGCGTATTCACCGAGGCGTTGGTGCGGGAATTGTGATTAACCATGAAGTTTTTTTGGGCTATAAGAATAATGTGGGTGAAATCGGACATATTCAGGTAGATCCATTAGGCAAGCGTTGTATGTGCGGTAATGTGGGCTGTTTGGAAACGGTTGTCAGTAATTCTGCAATTGAAAATAAAATGTCGGAGTTATTGGAAGATGGCTATCAAAGCAAATGGCTTTCTTTAGAGGCTCATGATATTGAAGCGATTTGTAAAGCCAGCAATAAACAAGACGCGGTGGCAACGGAGTTAATTGAACATGTTGGCGTGCAAATCGGGCGTGTGTTGGCGATGAGCGTAAATATGTTTAATCCGGAAAAAATTGTGATTTCCGGTGAAATTACCCGAGCGAAAAACGTGTTATTTGCTGCGATTCGTCGCACTTTAGAAAGTCACGCATTACCTGCATTTGTGCAAAATACGCCGTTAGAAGCATCCGAATTAGACAATGAAGATGTCATCGGTGCCTTTGCTTTGGTTAAGCGTGCATTGTATGACGGCAGTTTGTTGCGTCGTTTGATTGAGGAATAAAAACACTCAGGCTGTAAAGTGCGGTCAAAAAACAATGTTTTTTGAATATTGGCTTTATCAACAGATCCAAAGGAATGAGTAGGTTTCTATGCGAGCTTGTGAATAAAATTAATACGATTTGTTTAATCTCTATTCGAATGTTCCGAAAATATTTATTTTAATAAAAAAATGGTTGACGAGTAGGGTCGATATCCGCATAATACGCTCCGCAAAGTCAATGAGATGATTGCAAATAAATGGCTATGTAGCTCAGTTGGTTAGAGCACAACACTCATAATGTTGGGGTCACAGGTTCGAATCCCGTCATAGCCACCATATTGCGGGACTGGCGAAATTGGTAGACGCACCGGATTTAGGTTCCGGCGCCGCGAGGTGTGTGGGTTCAAGTCCCTCGTCCCGCACCATTCATTTCATTGATATCAATATAGTAGTTGGGGTATCGCCAAGCGGTAAGGCACCGGGTTTTGATCTCGGCATTCCTAGGTTCGAATCCTAGTACCCCAGCCATATTCCCTATTAATAAAATTAAATTTTTTTGTTTTTCCTTGTTTTTTTAATGACAAAAAAGCCATTCCTTTGGGAATGGCCTTTTTTTATTTCTTGTTGATTAAGCTAAAATTTTATCTAATTCTTTGCTGACATCTTCTACTTTTTGGGTGCCGTCTAAGCGGAAATATTGGGTGTTGCTCGCTTTGGCTTCTGCTTGGTAGTAATCCACTAATGGTTTGGTGGTGCTGTGATAGACTTTCAAGCGATCTAACACAGTTTCCGGTTTGTCATCGGCACGGATGATTAAATCTTCACCGGTGACATCATCTTTACCTTCCACTTTCGGTGGGTTGTAAATAACATGGTAAGAACGGCCGGATGGTTGGTGTACACGACGACCGCTCATGCGTTCTACAATTACTTCATCAGGCACATCAAATTCCAACACATAATCAATAGCAATGCCGGCAGATTTCAATGCGTCCGCTTGCGGAATGGTGCGAGGGAAACCGTCAAGCAAGAAGCCTTTGGCGCAGTCAGGTTGTGCTACGCGTTCTTTCACAAGAGAAATGATTAAATCATCCGGTACGAGCTGACCTGCATCCATTAAGGTTTTGGCTTGTTTGCCTAATTCGGTACCGGCTTTAATGGCGGAACGTAACATATCGCCGGTAGAAATTTGCGGGATGGCAAATTTATTCATGATGAATTGTGCTTGTGTGCCTTTTCCTGCACCCGGCGCGCCTAATAGAATAATTTTCATATTGTCCTCTTTTTTAAATGAAAAAACAGTTTCAAAAATGACCGCACTTTTTGTTGAATGGTAAGAAAGTGCGGTGAGTTTTGAAGATGTTTTATAAATCGCCGTGTATGGTTGCCTAATTCCCCTGAAAAGTCAACCTTCTAGCCGGAGAGTTATTCTTTCTCATTCCACGGAGCTACCCAGAATAAACAAAGCATTCCGGGTACAGCAAGTAATAAACAGATCCAGAAGAAATTATAGTAACCCACCGCTTTGACCAAATAGCCCGACAACATACCGAATCCCTTGCTTGGTAACGCGGAAAGACTGGTGAACAGCGCCAATTGGGTAGCGGTGTAAAGCGGATTGGTTTCCCGTGCCATGAACGCGACGAAAGCGGCAGTTCCCAAGCCCACACCGATGTATTCGGCGGCAATCACGAAGCCGAGTTTCCACAGTTCGACCGCGGTAATTTGTGCAAAATGTCCGAATCCTGCCAACCAAACAAATCCGCCGATGGTGATTAATTGTACGAAACCAAAGACCCACAGCGCACGGTTAATGCCGAGTTTTATCATGATTACGCCACCTACGAGTCCGGCGGAAATGCTGGCCCAGAGTGACGTACTTTTTACTACGATGGCGATGTCATCTTTGCTAAAGCCCATATCATAGATAAATTTGGTTTGTAGCGTGGTAGCGAAAGAATCACCAAATTTATATAAAAATAGGAAAAGCAAAAAGCCCAAGGCTTGTGCCACACCTTTGCGCTGAAAGAACTCCTGAAGCGGGATCCAAAAGGCAAGATAGAATGGTTTGTCGCGATCTTGAACAGCAATTTTCGGTTCTTTGGCGAGAAATAAGGTCATAAACAAACCGAATAGCATACAAAGTGCGGTCAATAAAAAAACCCTTTCCCAAGGGAGGCGGGTGGCGAGATAAAGAGACAGCCCACCGGGGATTAAGCCCGCGACACGATAAGCATTAATGTGGATGGTGTTGCCCAAGCCAAGTTCTTTATCCGTTAAAATTTCACGTCGATAGGCATCAAGTACAATATCTTGGGTTGCTGAGAAGAAAGCAATGAGAAAAGCGATATTCGCCACAATAGTTAATTGTGAACTTGGATCGAATTGGCTAATGGCATAGAGCAAAATCAGTAAAATGATTTGTGAAATAAGCAACCAGCTCCGCCGCCGCCCTAGAAAGTTTGGAAAATAGCGATCCAATAAGGGGGCCCATAAAAATTTTAAACCGTAGGGGAGGGTGACCCCCGTCACTACGCCGATCAGTTCAACGGAAAGCCCTTTATCCGTCAGCCATACCGGCAACATTTGCAATAAAACAAATAGAGGGAGACCTGAGCTAAAGCCGGTAAAAACACAAATCAGCATGTTACGGCTGAAAATTTGGCTTGCAAGGGTTGGGTTAGAGGCTGGAGTTGTCATAGGTTATTCAACGGCAATTTCTTTGATTCGTAGTTCATCGCCACTTTGGCGTTGCAAATGTACACCGCCGCAATTTGGGCAAGTACTGTTATTGGCTTGAATTTCAACGAATTGTTTGCAATTCCAACACCAAGCCTTAGCCGGGATAGGAATTAAATGCAGTTTGCAATTTTCGGCAGGAGTGCCTTTAGCGGTCATTTCAAAACTAAATTCCAAGGCGCTCGGTTCAATGCAAGAAAGTGCGCCGACCTCAAGCCAGAGGTCGGTCACTTTGTTGACATTATGCTGTTTGCATTGTTGCTCAACAATTTCGATGATGTTTTGGCACAAAGAGAGCTCGTGCATGGCGATTAATCTCTATAACCTTTCGGGTTATTTTTTTGCCAATTCCATGTATCTTTCATCATTTCTGTTAATCCTCGTTCCGCTTTCCAGCCTAATTCTTTCGCCGCTAAACTCGGATCGGAATAACAAGTGGCAATGTCGCCCGGACGACGATCAACCAATTTATACGGAATTTGAATATCGTTCGCCTGTTCAAAGGCGTTTACCATATCCAACACGGAATAACCCACACCGGTGCCTAAGTTATAAATGTGCAAACCGGCATCGTCTTGATGGCGATCCAGCGCTTTTAAGTGACCGATAGCCAAATCCACAACGTGAATATAATCGCGCACACCTGTGCCGTCATGGGTGTCATAATCGCTACCAAAGATGGAAAGTTGTGGTAACTTGCCGATTGCCACTTGGCTGATGTAAGGTAAGAGATTATTCGGAATACCATTTGGATCCTCGCCGATTAAGCCGCTTGCATGCGCGCCCACGGGATTGAAATAGCGTAAAATGGTCATGCTGAATTTTGGCTCCGCTTTGGCAATGTCACGCAGGATTTGTTCTACCATAAACTTAGATGTGCCATACGGGTTGGTAGTGCCGCCTACTTTGCAGCTTTCTGTAATTGGAATAATTTCAGGATCGCCATAAACGGTGGCGGAAGAGCTGAATACAAAATTCCACACGCCGGCTTTTTTCATTTCTTGTACCAAGACGAGGGAGCCGGTGACGTTGTTTAAATAATATTCGGCAGGTTTTTGCACACTTTCTCCAACTGCTTTTAAGCCGGCGAAATGAATGACGGAATGAATGGTATTTTCGGCAAAGATTTTTTGTAACAATGCACGATCCAATACATCCCCTTCATAAAATTTCACAGTCTTTCCGGTAATTTCTTTAACCCGCTCTAACGATTTCGGTGAGGAGTTGCAAAGGTTGTCTAAAACTACCACTTCTTTGCCCGCATTTAATAATTCAACGACTGTGTGTGAACCGATATAGCCGGCACCGCCTGTTACTAAAATAGTCATTCTATTTCCTTTTAAATAATGAAGATTAAATTGCCCGTCAGTATAGCACCGATTGATTTTAATCAGAAAAAAATTATCCCTATCCAAGGCATACAAGTCTTTTGGACTACACTGGTTTGCGAACGTTTCGAAATAACGTAAATTTTATGCAAAATATTTGCGCAAACGTTTACTTCTCGCCTGCTTTCGGTAAAATACGGCCTCCTTAATCTTCCCTTCATTTTAAAGGTAATTTTCATGTCATCTTCACAATCCAGTGCGTTAGAACAACGTTTTGAGTTGACTAAACGCGACTCCACCGTGCGCAAAGAAATTGTTGCCGGTTTAACCACTTTTCTTGCCATGGTGTATTCCGTTATTGTCGTGCCGAATATGTTAAGTGCGGCGGGATTTCCGGCGGAATCCGTCTTTATCGCCACCTGTTTGGTTGCGGGCCTTGGCTCCATTTTAATCGGCTTTTGGGCAAATGCGCCGATGGCAATTGGTTGTGCCATTTCCCTTACTGCGTTTACTGCTTTTAGTTTGGTTATTGGGCAAAAAGTGAGTATTCCGGTGGCGTTAGGTGCGGTCTTTTTAATGGGTGTTTTTTTCACTCTGATTTCCGCGACGGGGATTCGTGCTTGGATTTTGCGTAATTTACCGATAGGTATTGCACATGGTGCGGGCATCGGTATTGGTTTGTTCTTGCTTTTAATCGCCGCCAATGGCGTAGGCTTAGTGGTTGGCAATCAAAATGGTTTGCCGGTGAAATTAGGTAACTTCACCGCATTTCCTGTCATGATGTCATTAATTGGTTTAGCGTTGATTATTGGGTTGGAAAAAAGAAAAGTTAAAGGTGGTATTTTATGGGTAATTATTGCCATTACCATTATTGGTTTAATTTTTGATCCGAATGTGACTTTTGACGGTAAAATTTTTAAAATGCCATCGTTTGGTGATGAATCCTTATTCTTAAAATTAGATGTGCTTGGCGCGTTACAACCGGCAATTTTACCTGTCGTATTCGCCCTCGTGATGACTGCTGTTTTTGACGCTACCGGCACCATTCGTGCGGTGGCAGGCCAGGCAGGTTTGTTAGATAAAAGCGGTCAAATTATCAATGGCGGAAAAGCCTTGACCTCCGATTCCATAAGCAGCTTATTTTCCGGTATTTTCGGCACGGCGCCCGCCGCAGTTTATATTGAATCTGCCGCGGGCACTGCCGCAGGCGGCAAAACTGGCATTACCGCTATCGTGGTCGGCGTATTGTTCCTGTTAATGTTGTTCTTCCAACCGTTAGCCTTTTTAGTCCCAAATTACGCTACCGCACCGGCGTTGATGTATGTGGGGTTACTCATGTTAAGTAACGTGAGCAAGTTAAACTTTGATGATATTGTCGGCGCTATCAGCGGTTTAATTTGCGCGGTGTTCATCGTATTAACCGCCAATATTGTCACCGGTATTATGTTAGGTTTTGCAACGTTAGTTATCGGTCGAATTGTGAGTGGCGATGCAAAACGCTTAAATGTCGGCACAGTGGTGATTGCCGTTGTTTTAGTGGCATTCTACGCTTGTGGTTGGGCGATTTAAGTCATTTGATAAAGACAACAAAGGCGCATGAGTATGCGCCTTTTTGTTTGCCTTAATCTTGGGAAACGATAAAAAAACCGACCGCACTTTGCAACTTATCATCGTAGAAAATCAGCGGAATCCGTTGGCGCTGCCAAGGCGGAACGTTCAAATTCTGCCACACTTTTTTAATATCCTGATTCATACCCTTTGGGGTTAATTTCACTTTGCCCGAATAACCGAAACGAATCCAAACTTTCATTCCCTCTAACGGTAACGCTAAGGTTTCTTTATATATGTTGCCGTTTTCATCATGCCAAAGTGCGGTCATTTTCTGCGGTGTTTTGTGCAACTGAAGCGTTCCAAGATTATCGGGCAACGCTATGGGTTTATCCAATTCCGCTTCAATATCGTTTGATGAAATATCGGCAAAAATCGGTGTGAGAAACAGCTTGTGTTGATACCGACGTACAATGTTATTTTCTAATCGAAATTGTGGCTGTGTATCAGGCTTGGCAAAAACCACATCGGAAATTAGGTGTTCTAATTGCACTAATGACGGCATGGCAACGCCGCATTCTTGTAGCCACAAGCGCAACAGGGCACGTTGTTTAATTGCCGAATAATCGGCAAAGTGTTGCACTTTAAAAGTGCGGTCAGTTTTATCAACGTTTTTTTGATATTCCTCTGCCAGTAATTCATTTAACAGTTGCTGTTGTTCGTAACAATGTTGTGCACAACGTTGCACGGCCGAATCAAAATGCCCCCAACGTTGACGTAGATCGGGCAGAATTTGATTGCGTAAGAAATTGCGATCGTATTGATTGTCGGCGTTGCTTTCATCTTCGATCCACGTGATTCCCTGTTGTTGCACAAAATTGAGCAGTTGCTGACGACTAAAAGATAACAGCGGACGAAAAATTGGTACGTTGTAAACCGTGCTTTGGGCTTGCATTGCGCTTAAGCCTTGCAACCCGCTACCGCGTTTTAAGGCAAGAAAAAAAGTTTCCGTCTGATCTTGCAGATGATGTGCTGTGGCCAACCACTCTTGGGGCAAAATATGTTGTGCAATGGCTTCATAACGCGCCTGACGGGCACCGGCTTCAATGCCGTTCGCCATATTCACGTTGACCCGTTGGATCAACAACGGTATTTGGAATTGTTGGCAGAGATTTTCACAATGAGTTGCCCAAGCATCGGCGTTTGAACTTAGCCCGTGATGAATATGAATGGCGCGCAACTGAAAGTGCGGTTGATTTTCACGGAGTTTTGCGAATAAGGCGAGGAGTGCAGTGGAATCCAGTCCTCCACTGAAACCGATAAGAAATTGTGTTTGGTTCGGGGCGAGTTGTCGGAGTCTCTGTGAGAATTGTTCAAGAAGCATAGGCGGATAAAATTTCCTCCCGTTCCACGGGAGGAAGTTGAGCGTTACGCGATTTTTTGTGCTTTGTAGTGGCTACGCGGATTGATGATGTGATCTCTGGCGGCAATGATTTGTAATTCATATTCGCCACGTTCTAACGTGGTTTGCATGACTTCATTGACTGCGTTTGCCATGTGCTCAAAAGCGTCCACATCTGATTTTCCGTTCAGCAAATTGGCTAAGAATAAACCGGCGGTTAAATCGCCCACGCCTACCGGCTCACGATCAAACGGGTGTAATGGACGGGAAAGATGCCATACACCTTGAGAGGTTGCCAGTAGCATTTCAAATTGAGACGCGTCTTTGCCTACTTTGCTCAAATGTTTCACTAACACTTTTTTCGGACCTTTCGCCAAGATGGCTTGAACGGCAGTCAGTGCCTGTTCAAAATTTTCTACCGGTAAACCGCTTAATTCACGTAGCTCCACCAAGTTCGGCATAATGATATCAGCTTCCGATACGATGTTAATTAAGCCTTCGCGCACACCATCGGCAACGATACAACCTTTATCCGGATGACCCATAACAGGATCGCATAAATAAAGCGCGTTAGGATTGATGGCTTTAATTTTATGCACGGCTTTGATGATTTCATCGATTTGTTCTGCAGAGCCTAAATAGCCGGAAACTACCGCATCACATCTTTTCAACGCATCAATTTCATCAATGCCACGCACAATTTCTGCAATTTGTTCTTTCGGAATGACGATTCCCGTCCATTTGCCGTATTGCGTATGATTAGAAAATTGCACGGTATTTAATGCCCAAACATCTACACCAAGGAGCTGCATTGGGAATGTTGCCGACTTATTACCGGCATAGCCGTAAACCACATGAGACTGAATTGAAAGTACGTTTTTCATTGTTATTTTCTCCTTTTAAATCCCTTTAAAAACAGCAAATACGGTTTATTTTTTTATTATTTTCTATACGTAACCGTAGCTCATTAAACGTTGATAACGACGATCCAACAGATTTTCGGCATCTAAGACTTCCAGATCTTCTAAATCAGCAAGCAGACGTTTTTTCAGATTTTGTGCCATTTCTGCATAATTGCGATGAGCACCGCCTAGTGGTTCGGTAATGATATTATCAATCAGGCCTAATTCTTTTAAGCGCGTGGCAGTTAAACCCATAACTTCGGCTGCGGTTGATGCTTTGTCGGCACTTTTCCATAAAATAGATGCACAGCCTTCAGGCGAAATAACGGAGTAGGTGGAATATTGCAACATATTGACTTTATCGCCCACACCAATAGCCAATGCCCCACCGGAACCGCCTTCGCCGATCACGGTACAGATTACAGGTACTTTTAACATGGACATTTCACGCAAGTTGCGGGCGATTGCCTCAGATTGGCCGCGTTCTTCCGCACCCACACCCGGATAAGCTCCCGGGGTATCGATAAAGGTAATAATCGGCAATTTGAAACGTTCAGCCATTTGCATTAAGCGCAACGCTTTGCGATAACCTTCCGGTGCCGGCATACCAAAGTTGCGTTTCACTTTGTCTTTTACCGTGCGACCTTTTTGGTGGCCGATAACCATTACCGGTTTGCCATCTAAACGGGCCAAACCGCCGACAATGGCTTTATCATCGGCAAAGGCGCGATCGCCGGCAAGTTCTTCAAATTCGGTAAAAATATGTTCAATATAGTCAAGAGTATAAGGACGGTTTGGATGGCGGGACATTTTTGAAACTTGCCACGCATCTAAATTTGCAAAGGTTTTTTCTGTTAATTCAATACTTTTTTTCTGTAAGCGGGCAATTTCATCATCAAGATTAATTTCGTTATCTTGGTCAACTACGGAGCGTAAGGATTCAATTTTCGCTTCGAGTTCGGCAATGGGTAATTCAAAATCTAAGTATTCTTGACTCATGTGTGATTCCTAATTTTGTGAAAAATTTGTACCGCACTTTAACAAGATTTCAAAGGCGGTGCAATTAGACCGATTATTTTATGTGTTTTTTTTATAAAAGTCATAAAAATTCATCTGGTTACACCAGGTAACACTCTGTAATCACAGTAATTTATTGTTATTATTCAAAAAATAAACTATGAAAAAAATTAACAAAATATATGTTAAAGCGCAGATTGACAATCGGCTAAAACGATTTTATGATGTAGTTGCTTTTAAAGTAAGATGTTTGAAAGTCAGGATTGGTCTCCTGAAATAAGCGGCTAAAGGTATAAAACGCTTTTGGTATGAGTTTTATGTCGCAAACTACAAACCATCATCAGTCAATGGTGGACTAGGTAGAAACCCGCAGGGATGCGACGCAGTATACCGCTTACTGTTAAGACCAATTCTGCTTAGTTCACCACCCAATCCTAAGTTTCATTTCTAGTTAATCTTAATTTCGATATTTATTCTGACAGATGTTGGAACCGTTATTTTTCTATTCTTGAAAAAGGTATTTTATAGAAATAAAAAAGCCCTGAAAATTCAAGGCTTTTTTAATAAGTTATTCCCACTCAATTATCTCCTAGAGCCGCTGAATACCGTTCTGTGGCGGTTGAGTAGTCCAAGCTAGCCGCACGATACCGACAGAAGAACCGTCGTCAGAGACAGTTACCATCTACACAGTTCGCGCCCGGTGAGATTATGAGAGAGAATCTCCTTCGCCGTTTCTGGCGATAGTATGTCCGACTTTTCTATCAGAATCGGCGTAGCGACATCACAAAATGCGACTTTTTGCTTCGTTCCATCATTTACGCATCCAGTCACGCTCAAGCTGACGGCGAGCGTCATTAGGAGACATTTTAACCGTTTCATGTTTTACCTTTTTCTTCACGTTCACTGCCTCGCGGAGGGTGTCACGTTCTTCACGCACCCGGCGTGCCTCCGCCGCCTTTGATGCCGACCGGTGTCCGAGACCATAGGCCCCGAGCAGGACAGTCAACACCGCGAGTAGCATGTACCCACGGCTTTTGACCCAAAGAATCAAACGAACAATCATGTGATGACCCCGTCCTGATGTTTCTTAATCTGAGCATAGGCAATGTACGCAGCGAGGCCGATTGCCAGCACGCCTAGTACAATCTGCACAATAGACCCGCTCGAAATCTGTTCCTGTGCACCGGTCATCGCGTCTTGTACCTGCGGCAAGGCGTCAGCAATCTGACCCGCGCCAACAGCAGCAGATGTGGTTGCCCCGACAGCTTCTTTCGTTACCGGCACTCGTCCGACGCTTTTACCGGGTTTAACCACCCCAGCGCGACGTAAACCTTCATCAATGACAGAGTCATCATACCACGTATTATCGTTATTCAGCGGGCCAGGGCCATTCTCGTGGCGAATGATTCCGCAAACAATACCACGGATAGTGTCATAGTCGTGCATGTTAATTCGCGTAGACGGTGTCATTTTCAGTAATTTAGCTACCTGTTTCGCATACGCACCGGTGTCATTCTCACTTGGTGGAGCCCAACGCTCGATGACCTCGCGAATAGTGTCAATCTTACTACCGTCTCTAGCTTTGCGTTTGTCGTAGTACGTAATCAGTAACACGGCAAGTGCACGAATACCGTAGACCGGTGACTCGAACTCAGCAAAGCGCCCGCTCTTAGGCCCTCTTTTCTTGAGCCCCTGCCACGGGCTACCCCACTCGATATTACCTGGATTGTTGTTTCTAATGCCTAAAGGTTTTCTCATTCATTTTCTCCTGTTAGTTATCTCTTGTCACTGGGAGTTCTGCCCCCGCCGCGGCGCCCTCCACGCTCAGTGGTAGCACTATTGTCGATGTCTACACTCGTACGGATGAGCAACTTACGTGTCTCACGCACACTGCTAATGCACTGGTCCAACGAGCGTGTCACTGCAACCGCGTATTCAACCACGTCAGGGTAGTCATCACCTTTTAGTCGAGGTTTAGCCGGTACAACAAGCTGCCCTAGTAATTGTGCATCGCGCTTTTGTGCCTTACTCGCTGTCGTGGCGTTCAGGTTCGTAGCTGTTTTCGGTGCGCAACTGGTTAAGAGTAGCGCGCAAAACCCCGCTGCTATCACAGCGTTTGTTAGCTCTAATAATTTTCCCGATTGCGTCAATTTTTGCATTGTTCTCCCCCCGCTGTCTTCGCTGGTCGTCAAGTAGTAGTGAAATTCGTTCGTTCTGCTGGTCAATAGCCGTATGCAACGCTTCAATCCGCTTCATGCGCTGGTCGGCGAGCGAAAGCGCCGCCGTGTTCTCCTGCGCCAGACCTTTAATAGTCAGCCCTTGTTCCGAGATGACATTTATTAGCCCGACGCATCCGATAAAAGCGACCACCACAAAAAACTGGTCGAGGTATGCTAGCAGCTTACACACATGCTTAGCTTTGTCTCTACTTTCTTTTCTTCGCACGGCGCTTTCCTCCCTTATCATTCGCCGGTGTCTCCGGTTGTTCGTCCTCAACATCTTCTGCCGGGCCTATTCGCTTGCCCAGACTACCGCCAAGGTGCCGCACTACGACCCGTGAGATAGCCTGGAGCGCCGACGCAGACCCATAACCTACACCACCTGCCACGCATAACAACACGGTGTACTCCACTTCACGAGTGAGTAGGTAGAAGGTAGCTAGTGCCCCAGCGTATGCCCCAATAAAGAACTGGGACAATGCCATAGGCGGGGAAAAACTCTCGCCCCGCGCCTGGTTGTCTGACAGGTACCGAACAACTCCGCCGAGGCCGGCGAACACTATCGCTACCGCCGCGCCTAACCAGTCGACACCCGCCGAGACGAGGTTACTCTTCTCCGGTGTCACTGATTGCTACACCTTTTAATGGGTTCATGATGATGTTGCCGTCAACAACGCATTCAGATGCCTCACGAACTTTTTCGAGGGCGTAGTCCTCTAACACAACACCGCGTGGCTGCTCACCATAGAAGGTGTAACTGGACCATGACACGGGTTTTTTGCTACCTTTCAACGCTTTTGCACTAGTCCAGTGGCTGATTTCAACCGACATGTATTTATTGCAAAAGTCCACGTTTATGCCACTAACCGCGTGTGCACGAGTCATGGTTTCAGTCTGTTCGTCTTCAAGTTCAATTTCAAAATACTTCATACGTTTTTCCTATGTTATTTGAGTTTACCGATTCTCACCCGCACACGACCAGCTTCGTCGTATACGATGATGGATTCATTTGTCACGACCATACCGACATTTGACGTGCTTGAGCGCATTGTCAGTGTTCCGTCGCTCGCCACCTTAAAGCGATTGTTAATATTGAGGCTGCCCCCGGTAATATCACCAAGGTTAGAGCTTACGGCAGAGAGCTTACTAACAGCCATCTTGTCAGCGGTAATTGCACCTGCTCGAACCTTCTCGGCGGTAATCGACCCAGCCGCCAGTTCCCGCGCGCCGATAACCCCCGCTGCGATCTTCCCGGTAGTGATAGTATCGGCGATAATGCTACCGCCATGGATTTCGGTTACCCCGCCGTTAGACCATGCACCGGGTTGAGTAGCGTGTTCAGAACATTTCTCGAGTTGTGGGCGTCCAAAGAACATGTGGGCACCACTCCGCGCCGCGGATAACATCCTCACGTGAATAGACACACATCCGGTATCAGGTGCGCGAAACTTGACAAAGTACCGTGGCGCATTACGGAAGCCGTTGACGAACGATCCGCTCGGATTACCGCTACCGACATCACCGGCAAGCTGTGTGCTTGCGATTAACCCTTGGTACGACGCGTGGTTTTCGGAGTACTTTTCAACTAGCATTTGACATGTGGACTGATACCCGCGGTAATAACCACTTAACATATACCATTCACCGGGGGTCACATTCACGTTGATTGCTGCCGCATCACACCAGAAGTTTGTTGGCCCAGCCCCTGTTAAGGTCATTTTGACGACGCACTCAGTTGGTAGGGCGTCTTTCGGTTGCCAGTTGTTAGGGGATTTTGTCAGGTACTCGCGGTTCACCACCCACGAGCCTTTTGTACCGTCGTCTGTAAACCATCCCGCAGCGCGGTTGGCTAAGATTGGGTTAGGTAACAAGTTCACTCCGCTACCAATAGCCAACTTGTCCGCAGTAATCGCCCCCGCTGCAAGTTGTGATGTGCCGATGGCGCCGGCGGCAATCTGCCCAGCAGTGAGTTGCCCTATGACGTCGGACGCATTGACGGCTGCCGTGTACCCGCGACCATCCCATCGATACAGCTTACCTGACGTAGTGTCCATCACCACATCTGACGCCTGACGACTGCTTGGGACACCGCTCACGAGCTGGACAGGGGTGATATTCTTGGCGAAAGACGCAATACCTACGGAGCCGTCAGCGATACTGCCCGTAAGTGGGGCGAACTTACTCCCGTCCCACGACAGTAGTCGTTGGTTAACGGTGTCGTAGACAATCTGGCCGTTTGTACCTTTACTTGGGACCTTATCCACCGGCTCAATGTAGCTCAGATTCTGCTCTCGCAACTCATCTTTTATTGTTCGTGATGACTTCACGAACACACCATCAGTTGAACTAAGAGGGCCGACAGCGCCGTCCTCATTCACGTGTCGAATCCAGTAGTAGTAACCGGTGTAATAGTCTACTGAGTCAGTGTAAGCAGACCCTACTGCATAACCGCGGATGTGGTTAGCTGCCGCGAACGACGGACCGTTTACAGGGCGCCCATCTGCAGTAAGTGCCGTCGCTTGGCGGTACACTTCTGTAAACGCGTGCCCGCGGTAGGCAGGGTAGTCCCATGTGAGAGTCGCAGTCGTAAGACCGACGTCAACATTGAACTGTGTCGGTGCAGTAGGGGCCTCGACAATTCGTTTTGTCTTATCCGGGTCTTCGCCGAGACCTTTGACAGAGTCGTCGCCGTTCTTTTTCAGTTCCTGAATAGCTTTACCGACACTGCTCGCCGCCAGCTGTAACTTACCCTCTTTCACTTCGCGGAGTGTTACCGCGCGGTCAAGCGCCGCATTCTGGTTACCGCCACCTTGTAGTACGACGACTGAGTTACGTATCGCCAGTAGGAAGTTACGCACGTCAGCGTTAACGGAGGTCGGTACTGACGGGATAGCGGTTTGATTGCGATTAATCATTGTCATAGACTGAGCTCCTCAAGGCTGTTGGCGAACTCAACAGAGTGCACAGTCTTATCGCCGGTGATGCCGAGCACGAACTCGTTCGCCAGATAACCGCCCTTGAGTCTGAATGGTGCAGAACTACGGGCAGTGTACGTCTCGCTACGCTCGTGTGCACCATCAAAGGAACTCGTCAATGTAATCTCAACAGGGTAATCGGACGCGTACACACAGCCCCACGTAAAACAGTTCTTCTTCTGGTTGCGGGCGACCCCGGATTTCCACACGTAGCGGTAAGCGCCTCCACCTTTATTGAAAGCCTTAATGACGCCGTCACCCTCGTGGTAAAACAAGGTGTCGCTTTCGAGCTCGTTGAACATCGCCACGGGGCGGAAGTTAATTGTCCGATAGCTGTTAGTACCGGCACCGGGAAGATAAATGAAGGTTGTCACATCACTTTTTGCGATGTACGCCCCCTCATAGTAGCCGGCAAGGATAGTAGTCGGTTTAATGGCGTTCCACGACCGCTCATCGAAAATGTCGGATGTCAGCAACTCAGACCGCTGGCCGGTGACAGCGCATAAGCCGTCAGGGGTAGCATAGATAACCTTATCCTCGAACGCGACAATGGATTGTGCACTGATACATGCCTGTGGGTCAGGGAGTTTAGTCGCGGTTAAGTTCCCCGGCGCAGAACCGGAGACCACATACGGATGGCCTTTAGTAAGGACAACGACCTCTGAACCTACAGCGGCGAGCCCGACAATGTCGTACTCGACAACTATCTGGTAGGCAGGCGGCCACGCGTGCGGAACGCCGGGCACAGAAAAACACAGTGTGCGCCCGGTGAATCCGGCAAGGAACGAGTTCGCAACGTTTACAAGCCCTTTTAGTGGCCCGGATGGCCATAGGGTTTTGTTGGTGTCAGCCGGCGCGAACCAGTCGGCAGTGGATAGCTGTTCAAGCACCTCGTCAGCGAGCAGGGTGTCATTCATCGTGCTGTTAGTAATCGGTGCTTCGCCGGCATATTGATAGATGCCTGCGCCGTCGCTTGCCGTATTGGTGCGGTAAAGCCGCCATTTCGAGCCGTTACCTAGAGCGTAGGCCCCGGTCGGTAGCGCGGGACGGGTGATAGTGATATTGACCTTTTTACTGTCGGTAGTAACGATGGACGACGCCTGTGATGCTGGGCCTTCGCGGCCGAATTCATTAACAAACGTCACGACGTAGGCAATATCCATTGCCTGTATGTCGGCGCTAGCAGGAGGTGGGTTGTTGTTTTTAATCCCCGGTTTTGCTGGTTGGGGGACACCAATTAAGCGCCCATTTGACGGGTACGGAGGCTGACCGATAGCAACGTCGTTACGGGTGAACTTAACTCCCTCATGGTCACAGTACACTACTTCGTGGTTTGGGTCGTTGATGATCGGCGCAGACACAAAACGGGTTTCAGTGCGGTCGGTTTCGAACCACTGTCCGTTATGATAGCGGTAGATTTGTTTCGCTGTCGGTTTCACGCGGCTTGTGGTTAGCTGTTCGCGTAGCCACGGTTTAAGTGAGTACGGGTCAGGCCGTGTATTAAAGCTCTCGGTCGCGAAACCGGCGGGTAGAACCCGTTTGTCTAGCCGTGGCGCAGTCCCGCCCCATTTGTCGTAGGTCAGTTTCATCAGTTATCCCAGTAAGAGGTGGCGTGGGGCTGGGATAGTCTAATTATATTATAACTTTCGGAGTTATTCCATTAATCTTCGCCGTTATCGTCGAACATTGCCCATTTATCCGGAGTATATAGGTGCACTTTGCCGTAGAGTGGTACAACAGTCTTAAACGCCTGCCCGTATTTTTCGTCAGCGAGCTGGCTGCCGGCTTTATACACCACCGCAGCAGATGGCGTTGCAGACAGCCACCAAGGTGTGCCGTACTCGGTCGCGTTAGCGGCGTTATTGACAATGTCCCCAACACCGAGTAAGCCTGATTTTTGGATTACATCCCAGCTAAGCGCGCTTAGGTCCTTATCGAATGGATTACCTTTGTCAATGTCACCGTCACGGAACCACTCACGCAGCCAGATAGAGGCGAGCGCCAACGGTAGGCTGAATAGTGCGGTCATAAAGACTGGCTCCAGTATATGCGGTACTTTAGCGAGCCCGGTTTTTTCACCGAAGCGCGCTTTTACCTCCTGCCACTGCCCGCGGAGAATGGTGTGGTGGTATGCGTAGGCAAACCGTTTGAGGTTTGTCAGTAACATAAACCACGGATTCGAGGCGATAAGTGGGTCAGAAATCTCGCTCGGGTCGAGTGTGTATAGGTCAACATACTCGGTGATAGCGTTACGGAGCTTGTTCACTGCTTCTTGTTGTTGAGGGGTAGCACGCTCCATGAATGCGTCGTCGAACATGGTATTTACATCTTTGCCGGCTAAGAATTCGAACGCAGTATCAATCTCCTGTTGAGTAATACCGAATATTTTTAAGTGGTGCTCGCGGCTGACTTTATTGATTTTCCCGTTACGGAAGTCCTCGATAGCTGCCGCAGTCGCCATGATGCGGGACAGTTTTGTCGTCGCGTGCATCGCATTCAGATGGAAGTATTTGTCCACCGTCCAGTTGAGCGCGCCCTCTGTGCGGTTTCGGCCAGAGAAGATGCCCTCGATATTGTTGCTAATTACACCATACTGAATCACGCCAAGCATGTGTGCCATTTCAACGGCTTCTTCGCGACTTTTGCCGGAGAAGATAAATTTGCCGAGTGTGCGTAGTGCTGTGCCGGTGTCACCGGTCATAATTAGAGGTACTGCGCTATCCATAATATTTAATAGCCCTGCAAGATGGAGCACAGCCATATTACCGACCGCATTAATTGTCCCCATAGTCTTGCGTACCGGTTGAGGCATTTTAAAGCCGTATGTGCCATTGATTGCTCGCAGCGCAGCTGACACGGTGTATGCGTCAGTGTCGTTCATCCGCTGTACATAGTGGTTAAGTTTACCCATCGGCATGAATACCGCATGTCCATTGTCATCACGTAAGAGCTTGCCGTCACGCCCGCGGAGGTGGGCACCGAACGCTTGGCGCATAGACATAGTCTTAGCGAGGTTATGGATATAAGCGTTAATCACGCTTACACCGTTATGGTCGAGGAACTTCTCAAGTCGCACTCGGTGGGTGTCGTTAGATAGCACTGACTGCCAGCGAACGGCGCGATTGTCAGTAGCGTCACTGCCTTCAATAGCCGCATTCACAAGCCCGGTTACGTCATCCTCAACATAACCAAGTTCACGCAAGATTGCCCGGACCTCATGAACGTTTTCACTGACCTTGTTCGGGTCTAAGCGGTACGGAACGCGGTCAACCTCGGGGTCACGTACACCGTAAGCGTTGATGTTATTAGGGTCAATGTCCTTTATAAACATCTCGTGGACATTCTTGAGCCACTGTCTCACGTTGCGGGCATTTTCACTGTCGACGCCGGCAATTAGGTCTTTATACCCTTTAGTTATATTCTTGGACTTTTTACCGTCGTAGAGGTCACCCATAACACGCTTACCTTGTGCGTTACGGGTATATCGACGCATGAGGTTCACGTATGCAGGTCTGTTACCGTCGCCCGCAGCTTGGAACATGGCCGCTACCTCCGGTGAGATGCTATTAAGGCGGCCCCACGTCGGGCGCAACGCGTGAAGTGTTTCACGGATAGCTCGCCCGATTAGTTTAGGGTTGACTTTCATCTTGCCGAGTAAGTTCTCATTAACCTCTCTCAAATGCTCGTGCATAGCCTCGCGTTCGCCGGCGAGTTTATCGAGAAACGCCTTCTGCGCCGAGGTATTGATTTTCTGTTTACGCCCGGTTAGGAGTTCAAAATCCTTAAGTAGGCTATTGAGTGTGTCAACGACTTTCTGCCCCAGACGTTTAAAACGCATATAGATGTTACCGAGGATATGTTTGCTCTGCTCATTGACTTCGACCTTTTTACCGATTAACGGCTCGATAAAGTGTTGGGCGTAGCTGTCGGCAAAACCCTCGATAGCGGCTTTGTCACCATCCAACACGCCGCTGTAGAGGCTACTAATTACCTCACGTGTGTCGTTCGGTAACGCACCTTTGTCAAACGCGTTTAGATACGGGTCAAGCATTACGTGGCCTAGCTCGTGGCCGAGCGACAGTAGCCACTCGTGGGCGTTCTTCGATGTAAGCATTGGGAGGTGAATGTTGTATTCGCCATTGACTGTCTCGACCCGGGTGGTTTCGATGTCACTGCCTTGGATAATGTTCACCTGCTCTTTGATACCGGTAGCGGTCACGAGTTCGTGTACAGTACGGTAGTTACGCGCACGAAGCCCTTTCGGGTCAGCGGCACCTACGTCAAGTGGGCGCATTTCTTTGCCGTAGAACTTGATTCGCGGGTTATCATCGAAGTAATTGACTATGCCACCTTTCGCTGGCTTCACGACCGGTCGGGCTACTTGTGGGTTGTAGGACACAGAGCCTTGTGCCACTTTTGCGATACGTTCATGGAGTGGCGGCAACTCACCGACACCGAATAGCTGTGCATAGGCGAAGTCGAGGTTATCGAGGCCGCCCTCAAAACCTTTGAGTCCGAGCCCATCCTCACCGTTCACCATATCTTTGACGTCGATAGCAAGTACACGGGACTGGGTTTCGATTGGGAGGCCGGAACGTTCACCGTAGTGTAGTGCCAACCAGCCTTCGTATTTGTCGCCCAACATTGACGCGCGTTCAGTGTCGGCGCTATCGAGCGAGTGCTCTGCGACCTTCTTACCTCTATTGAACTCGGTCACAGTGACATTATCACCGTTAGTGGAGTACACGATAAAGTTCTTCGCACCGTTCATGTTCTCGACGAATACACGGCGAGTGTCGCGGGAGAGTTTTTTATTAGTCTGCTCCTCGACAAACGCAATGTCATTGTCACGAACCGTAGAGTCAAACTCGTATTGGATATTATCCTCACGGGTATAGGTCACGGTTTCGAGACCTTCACCTTCCAACGTCTCGATGCCATTATCAACAATAAACGCGCGCTCAGTCCGTTCATTTGTGGATTTTGTGCCGAACATCTCGTCAATTTTTTCGAGGGCGTAGTGGCGCTCAGTTAGTTTACGTTGGATAGCGGCTAGACGATAGTAACTACGGGTAAGCCCTGTTGTTAGCGCACGGACACGTTTTGAGAATTCTTTACTCAACCCGGCACGGACCCCAGCCTCCGGGTTTCGTTTATTACGTAGGTCAGCCGATACCCATGCGGAGATACGTTTCAGGGTCTTGATTGAGTTGTCGATTGTCCTCTTAGCGGCGTCGTAGTCGAGGTCTTTGGTGTTTCTACCGGAGTAGTCGTCATTGCTCATAACGTCGACTGCCTCAAGGAAATCAGAGATAAAGTCATTCCAAGGGTCTTTACCACCAACAACGTCTTTAAGCTGATATTCAGGGCTCGCTTTCATCTCACTTTCAAGAGCGAACGCGCCCTCGTCCAATGACATTACATCTTGGAGTAGGGTATCCATCTGTTCGCGCTCAATGCGGTAGCTGACCTCGTTTTTTTCAGCGCGGTGTGGGATTGGCCACAGAATCGGGTTGTTTTTACGATAGCGGTCACGACCTTCAGGAGTATAGCGCTCGATAACCTCATGCATCTGACCGACTGCCGCTTTACGTAGCTCGTTGAGTTGGGTATACCCGCTTGCGGCGTTCTGCACACTAACCATATCCTCGACAATACCGCGGTAATCGGCCATAGTCACCTCACGGCTACCGGAACGATACAGTACCTGTTCAGGTTTCATCTCATTAAACGCTCGGGCGGCATTCTCCAAGCGATAACCGTGGCTGTCTTCTAACGTCTCGAGTCGCGCAACTGCTTCCTGCACGGCGGATACAAACGCGTGCGCCGGTGTGAGATTCTCGCCCTTGTTCTCCTCCATAATGGCGGCCACAAGGCGAGGTAAGTTCACACGACGAAGGTTACCGCGCGAGGTCGGTACTTCAAGCACATCTGTCGTTTTCGTGTCGGAACGGACCGCTGCATGACGGTTGACAAATCTCACGTTGTTGTCGACCTCGGCGTTGTTCATAATACCAAGCTCAGTCAAACGGGTAATAACGTCTTCCGGCAACGCATTACTCATGTCCTCTTTTTCGAGTACAGACATGGCGTGATTAATGGTCTCTTTACTTACACGTTTTGTGTTAAGGTCAGCCAGTACTTCTTGTAAGTACACAGAGAGAGCCTTATTCTCTGTGTACTCGTCAAGTGTTTGCGCTGCGGTTACTGCGGCAACATCGGGTTTAGCACCACTGTCGATGTCATTAATGTAGCTCTCGACCGCGACATCTATATCTTTGAGCACAGCTTCAACACGAGAACGTTCAACACCGAACTGGGCTGCCAGCCCGTCAAGTTGAGCTTCAGTAGGCTTAGCTGCTTCGAGTACGCGGTCAGCAAGCGCGAAGATGTTGTCGTTACCGGTCTTCTTGGCGATAGACCCGAGGTTGTACATTGTCGCTTTCGCGTCAACCATGTTGCGTACGACGGACGTAAAATCTTGTTTTTGTTGGCTTTCTGCCGCCTCAATCATCGGTTGTAGACCATCTTTCAGGGCAGCTTTAATGAGGTGGAACGGGGGCTCTTTGCCCTCGCGCTCGGAGATAACCCACTTAAACTTGTCCGGGAACTGTGCAGCAAGACCATCGTACACTTTACGGATTTCGCGTTTGTGTTCAGCGTTATTGCGGACCATCTCACCTTTATCGTTTAGCCAGCCTGCCTCAAGTGCCCCGAGTAGTGCCTCGAGCTGTCGTGGATTACGTGGGTCGATCCCGTCATTGGCGCTCTCGACCGTGGATACCTGAGTCTCACCGCTGTCATCTTCCACTGACTCAAATGCTTTACTTTCGACACGGGTCTCGCCACGCTGGGCGGCATACACCGCGCGGCGTACATAGTCGCTAAGGTCTTTCTCAGCTTTAGCGTCGAGTACCGTTTTTGTCGGTTGTTGGCGTTCAGTGGCGGGCGTTTCTGTTAGTTGCTCCTGCTGTTTTGGTTCGTGTAGCGCTTTTGCTACGCGGGCGCTGTCACCAGATTTACCACTCTCACTGAATACCTGTGACTGACCGATGAGGTAGGTTGCTGCCAAGCGGTCGTAGACCTGCTCAGGGGTGTGGGTTCCATCGCCGTAGTCTTTAGCGAATTCTTCCAGCGTGGTCTTATCAGTTGTCAATAGTTGGGTGACAATGTCGGCGTTGCGAAAACCGATATTGGTGCGGTCTTTGACGATACGCTGGATTGTTGCTTTATCATTACGACCGATAGCTGCACGCAGCGCGCGCACGATGCTGTCTGCACCTTCATGGCGATTGTTGATGTCGCGCACGACAGCGTCATAGGCCGCATGTTTAGCCTTAGCAAAGTCTACACTCTTGCGTGCGTTCTCTACACGGTATGTCTGCTCGTATGTGTTAAGTTTCTTGAGTTCACCGTCAAGCCGTTTTGCCTCTGTGTTCTGGTTGGCGGCTTTTGCCTCTTGAATCTTCCCGTGCAACTGTTCGCGGGCCTTGTTGAACGCACCTTGCACCAAGTCAGGTACATTTGGGTCGCGGGCATATTGGTCGACGTATGCTCCACGGTTGTGTGGGTTTTGCATAAGCGCTTCTTTAGAGACGTACCCGCCGGTCATATAGTCTTTGAGCGCGGTACGAATCTCTTGTGGCACGTTCTGGTCATCGGCCAAGGTCGCATCAATTAACGGGCGGAGATTAACGCCGGTATAGTTAGTCTTGCTGTTAACCGGTTCTTTGGTCGCTACCTCTACAGGTTTAGTTTCGACTTCCTCAACGACCTCTGCGGGTTTAGTTTCGACTTCCCCAACGGCCTCTGCAGGTTTAGCCTCAACTTCCCCAACGACCTCTGCAGGTTTAGCCTCAACTTCCCCAACGACCTCTGCAGGTTTAGTTTCAACTTCCTTTACAGACTCTACAGTTTTAGTCTCGACTGCAGGGTCGTTCACGTGGGTAGGTGAACCTTTCTCAGCCTCGATATTCTCAGCGGTCGGGTCATAGGTCACTGTTGCGCCTTTTGTTACCTCGCCACGGTCGTTAACTACGTTACCTGACGCGTCATCGGGCGCGGTGTCAGATAGGCGACCATCTTGGTTCTGTTTCCGTAACGCAACACCCTCACGTACAGTGCGTCCCGCCCCGGTTAGTGCGCCACCGACCATACCGCCGGCGACAAATGATTCGGCCATGCGGTCAGTGAGTGAGCCGAGTTTAGATGTGTCACCACCGGCAGCACGAATACCGACCTCTTTCACACCTTCTTGCATAGCCTCAGTTGTGCCTTCAGTTACAAAACCTTTAGCAGCTGCTTTAGCAATCTCCTTGCCTGCACCCAGATAGCCGGCAACCTCCATTGCAGCACGCTTTTTGACCCCGAGACCGCCCATAACAGCAGAGCCCATCTTACCGAAGCTGAACGCGTCCAGGGCGCCCATGCCGGCACCGGTAATAAGTGAGGCAACACCATAGTCCTTAACGCCAGCCTCTTTCATATCACCGGCGAGCTCTCCACTACTCATAGCCGAGGAGGCGAGCCAGGTTCCGGCGAAAGCACCGGGGATTGTTCCCACGCCACCGGTAGTTGCAGCGCCAATACCGGCGCCGACCGCTGCTGCTGCTGCGGTTCCCGCGAGCTGTGCGGCGGTCTCAGATACACGTTCAATGGCGTAGGTTACAGCGGTACCAACTCCGTCGATGTCCTTATATGAACTTGTTTCCGGCTGGTTGCGCTCAAGTTGGTATTTGTTAGCGGCCATACCTTCTTCGCCCCACTTCTGTAGGTCGTCGTTGCCGATAGCATTCGCCATCGCCGCCGCAGTGCCGTACAGCATCATTTGGGTTTGGTCAACACCGCGGGCGAGGGAATTTGTCAAAACGTTCCCGTCACGTTTTTGACTAGGGGCATGAGAGCCGACACGGATACCTTGTAGGCGGCCGCTTTTATCGGCAGTGTTTAGGTTACGAGTCAGTTGGCCGATGTTGCGGACATTCTCGTCACTATCGGGCACGCCTGCGAGCGCGTTTCGGACTCGTTCATGTCGCGCGGATGCAACGTCATCAGGGAGATTAGCAACACTGCCGGATGTACCGGCGAGACCGGCACGAATCAGTTTTTCGTTGCTGGTAAGGCCGCCATCGTCTGTGGATAGTGTGGCGAGTTCGCGGCCATACTTGTCGTAACGTCCGGTACCTGTGACTGTCTGGTCAGTACCTTGAGCGATATGCTTAGCGATATAGGCGTCAATTGACCAGCCTTTATTGCCTTCTTCGTGTTTAGTTTCGGTGGTATCAACCCCTAACATACGGCGTGGGCGGGGGGTGCCGCCCGTTTTTACTGTGTCGCCGTCAAGCCATTTATTTTCTGCCATAGATTAGTTACCTTTGATACCGTATTTTTCCGTAATGTAGCGTGGAAGTTCGCTAAAGTTTGTTTGTTTATCGTGTTTCAATAGCGCGTCAGTAGCCTGTGTCAGCGCACGGTTTGCTTCGGCTTCACTCATGCCGGCCTCCTCGAGGAGTCTGCGCGCGGAATTATAGCTGCCAAGCAATATATCTGTCTGATTCTCATTGCCGGTGCCGCCGTAGCGCTGTGTCGCTGCGTATGCGGCCGCGAAGTCGTCAGTTTTCAGATTAACTGCGGTGCGGATAATGTTGTTGAACTGTGCCTTAAACGCAGAGCTATTTGCTTGTCCTGCTCGACGACCCTGAGTGTCCTCGATATAAGTTAAACCGGCATCAACGAGCCCGGCAGCAACACGTGAACGTGGGTCTTTCTTGTCGTACAAATCCCCTGCTGAGGTAATCAGGTCTTTGCGCAGTGTTGCAAACTCTTTATTTGTCGCGGTGTCGCGCTGTCTATCAAGACGGGCCTCGGCCTCAGTCTTCGTCACTGTTCCAAGAGCGTCTAGTTCTGCTTTGCGCACAGTTTTTTGTTCTTCCTGCATTCTTGCCACACCTTCAACTAAGGAACGGCCACGGAGCTTGGTGTCAACACCGGCGACACGGTAGGCTTCGAGCTCCTGTGCGGCTTCTTCGCGGATTTCTTTGCTGATTTTAGGGTTTTGGACTATAGAAATTGCTTGGTCAATGCGTGCAAGGTTGTACTCGCGGTTGTCGCGGGCGTCTTGAGCATCTCTAACTTTGTTCGTGTCCTGTGCCGCTTGCACGCCGAGCGCAGCAGCAAACGCGGTCCCTGCTAGCTGGCTACCACCGTTCGCCACAAACTCAGACACCTGCTCGCGCGGAACTGGACCGGAAATTGCTTCCACACGACCTCTACCCTCAGCGTCTTTTGAAATAGCTACAGGGATGATACCGCCTTTTTTGTCGTCCATAGCCCCGACGACAGCGTTACCGGGCGTGCCCTCCGGCAGTTTGAAGCCGGCAGCAGCCAGTAACATGTTTCCTGTCTCACCGAGGGACTCTTTAATCACGCCCGGAATAGCAGCCGCCTCGCCGTAGCTGATATTGCTGTCCTTTCCATCGACGCCAAGTACACGTTGGCGATAGAAATCCTCTGTTGCTTTCCGTGCCGCTTCCGCGTCCGCGCGTTCTTGGCGATAGCGTTCTTCTTCGCGTCTAAAGCGAGCAGCCGACAGTCCGTGACTCATGTTGTGCGAACGACGTTGTTCGGCCAATGCCTCACGGCGATAAGCCATGTTATCCGCGTGCTCTTGGCGTCGTAGGTCCATCTGTTGATTGAACTGGTCACCTTGACGGTCGTAGTTCATCTGCCATTGGGTGTCTGCCAGGCGTTCGCGGGCCTCTTTATGCGCGAAATCACGCGCGTCTGCCTCGCGACGGTCTTGGCGGTCGCGGATGCCGTGATACATGTTGAGTAACGCGGAAGCGCCTTGGATGCCTTCCAGAATTCCGTTAGTTGCCATTACACACCTCTAAGGTCTAATTCATTAAATCCAAGCTGTATGACGTTTGACATATAGCTCATAAGTTTTTCGATATTATGTTGTCGCTCTTGTGCTACATCAGGGTAATGTGTCGCGAGCCATGTTTGGTGCCCGTTACCCCAGAACGCCGGACAGGTCATACAGTCGACGCCGGAATCCATAAACTCGTAGAACGATGGGAGCATATTTCGCTTGACTAGATACATGTCCACTTGTGGGGTCGTCCAGTCGTAAATAGGGTAGGCGAGCATGTACGGGGCGTCAGATTTTTGTAAGTGCCCGATAGCGGTTTTCAGCGGTTCGCTACCGCGATTTCCTCGAATAACCAGGTCGTAGCCGCCGCTGACAGTGAATTCGTGCATCGGGTTCATGACGTTGGCTGCACAACATGAACTTTGTGGCTGAACGTGGTACTGTTCGTTCGAACATTCAGCCACCCACGGGAAGGCTTCCTCGCAACGCACTAGTGGCGACGGGTCTCCGTTTGTTTTTCGCCACGTACGAGAATCTGTGCGCACCTCGTAGAGCCTGTCGCCCCACAAAGTCTTTATGTAATTAACAAGTTTTGTCGTTTCAGGTGCTGCATCACCGGTATTGACCCAGACTATGTCGAAGTTTGAACAACCGGACTCGTAGAGTAAAAACAGGGTGCATAATGAGTCGCGTCCGCCTGAAAACTGGAATAGCGGGCGACGCGCTCGTTGAACAGCTTCGATAGTTTCGGTCAAATACCCCATACACCTACCATGCAGCGGCTGCAATTGTCGCGATTGTTGCCACAGCACTCACGGCGGTCTGGGTGTTTTGTTGGCGTTTCTGCGCTCTAGCAGTGTCATTCGCCTGTTTACGCATTGACTCGTTAGAGGCGATCTCATTGAGCGTAGATGCAGAACCCTGTTTCATCGCGTTTGTTGTGGCAATGAGGCGGTTTAACGCGGAGAGGTTGCTCTCATGTTGATTAATCCGCGCTGTGTTCATGTTAGCTGTATTGTTGGCCGCCGCAGCTTGAGACACGCTAGAGCTTAACGACAGCCGCTGAGATGGTGTGAGATTGGTGTTAGCACGCATCTGTTGCCGGGCGTTCATGCTCTCGTCGGAACCCATAGCAGAGCGCTGTATCTGCCGCTGTGCCGCGTCAACGATGCCGGTACTGGTTACGGCGTCAGCTTCGGTCTGTAGTAAGTCTTGCAAGTGTGGCGCGATGGTAGCCCAATCGGCACGGTACGCACTTGCGAGTTGCGCCTCAGTATTGCCTTGAGCGTTACGTCTGTACTGCCATTTTTCGTAATTAGTTGCCATCGGTTACTTTCTCCAGACGGGTTTGGCCTCGACGACAGGAGCTCCACCGTCCGCGCGTTTTGGGGTCTTTCCAAAGAGCTCACCGCGGGAATACATATCATACCCGATACCTCCAAGCGCCCCGGCAAGAGAGACCGCGCCGGCGATATTCGTTTGTCGTGTATTTTGACGATTATTTGCGGAGGTCACTGCTTCGTCGCTCTCACGGCGGGCCGAGGCCACCAGACCTTGCGCCGCTGATTGTGCTGCGCCGTTCAGGGCGCGTAGTGCGCTGTCAGTACTCTCGATACGCGTCCGTTCTGCTGCGCCACGGGCTTTAAGAATGGCCGTGTTGCGGGTATTAGCTAACGAATTCTGCGAGTCGCTAGCGGCCATGTAGTTAGCGCCGGCGCCTACGTAGTCGTTCTTACTTTGAGACATTATGTCCGCATTGGCGAGACCGCCGGAAATGTGTGAGAAGTCACGTTTAGCCTCCTCAACATATTTTGGCAAATATTGGGAGTTCACACCCGCGGCGAGGTTGTAACGTTCAGATTCGATACCTTTTGACGCGAGCTCGTTTTCCGGTGTTCTTTGTTGGCCACCGCCACCGCCACCGCCGCACATTATTCGTCTCCTTGTGTGTCGGCAGAGTTGTCTACCGGCGTTGTAGGTAAAAGTTGTTTATATTCTTCTAAGTGTTCGTCATGGAAGAAGCGGCGAATCTCAGCGGCCTTTTGCATCGCCACGGTTCTGCCATATAAAAGCGCGCAGATTAGTGTAGCAAGCCCTGTCAAGCTGTCGCGAAGCATGAACGCCATATTTCTCTCGTGTTCTGTGCCTTTCTCAAGCTCCACTGATGAAATATAGTCGGTGAACACCATAAACATAAACGAGCGGAAGTCGTCGATGTTGTCACGGTATAGTTTGATTGACGGTAGTACACAAATTGCCATGAAGAATGCCTCGGCAATCTCAACATCACTGACCTCATTATCCTTGTCGATAAGGTCGTCCATGGCGTGAGATATGCGTGCCATAGTCATGAATATGTTGATTGCCTCTTGATTGCCGTTATAGAGGTCGTGCAGGAATTGGTACTCTGTTTCTGGGGTCACTTGATGTCTTACCATGAGAATTTACACTCCTTATGTGTGTTGACTTTGTCTGCGCGACCGCGGCGCATGGCTTCGAGCAGTAACATTTCGTACTGTCCAGCCCAGAAAGTTGCTTGCTCGGTATTTGTCCATTCACGGTTAGGTGTTGCATACGCGCGATATAATACGAGGGCGGTTAGTGCGCGACGGCAGTACGGGAGAAGGTCGTCAGGGATAACGCTGTTTGTTGCGGTCGGTGCTACACTTACTTGTATTTGCAACTTTTCAGGGGGGTACTCCGACCCAAAGAGTTCGATATTATCCGTACTCGAGGTGAACGCTAGACCTAGTTCCGGGTAACGCCCGGTGTTAGATACCGCCGGAATTCGCGTACCGTCTTCGTACGACAGGGTTTCAACCCGCACCATATAGGTGTCTGCCGGGAGTAGCGCAGGGAGGTTGTATTGCGGTTCGTCATCATCGAGATTAAGGGTAATTTCACCTGTCACGCGCCAGAGCCGTGAGTCGTGGAAGAATTCGTCGGCGCAGGTTACGAGTAACTGCGCGAGAATAAAGTCAGGAATGCCGCCAGATTCCAGTGCGATTCGTTCAGCCAGCTTTGTGTATTGCACGGGTTAGCCTCCATTAGACACCCCGAGTTTACTCAGGAATTTGTTATAGAAATTATCAGAACGCCCGAGGTCGTTGGTGTAGTCCGCGTTCTTGAGGTACGCGCGGTACAGTAGGTAGTCAACAATGGCCGGGGCATACCAGTCAGAGACGGCAATCACATCAGATGTTTGGGTCGCTGCCACCGGTTTTTCGGCCAGTACGACGTCAATCTGAACACCGGCGGTTTTTAGAGCGGGGTATACATAGAATGTGGTCGGCACACCGGCGTCATAAACGTAGAAGTATGCCTCGTCTGCAAGGTCTTTGTGCCATACCGGGAACTGTTCGTCGAGGGTTTTTCGGTCGATGTTCCGGATCGCTCGCCCACTGGTAGTGTTACGAACGACGTCTACCAAGCGGGCAGCGGTTTCAGGGATAGTCTGACGACTACCTTGTACAAGGGTGAGGGTACGGTTCACAGCGACCGCATTAGGCGCAACCGTTACGAGGGTTAATAGACACTCGTTATACCAGTCAAGCCACTCAGACTCGATCCACTGCACAAAATCAATGTCCTGTGCGGTGGTCTTGGCTCGTTTAATGAGTTCCGCTACCGTTACCCGCGCCATGATTATTCACCCTCTTTTTTAGCGGGTTCAGGTTTTTTCTCCGCCTTAGCAGGCTTGTCGGAGACCTCGATACTGCCGCCGACTTCAACCTGTAATTCAGCCGGAGTGTACGGGACCTCGACGGTTTCGCCAGCCTCGACACGGATTACCGCACCGACTGGGCCAAAGACGCGAGCGGCGTCTGCACCTGTATTTTTCAATGTAGCCATTTTTATGTCCTTCTAGAAAAAAGGGCGGTCACCCGCCCTACACAGCCCCACGCCGTGATTAGATTGCCGTATCCAGGGCGATGACACCGAAGTCTTGTTTCTTGCCGGATACTTTGTCCATAAACACCGGTTTACGTAAACCGAAGATTTTGCCGTAGCTGATACCTTGTTGGTTGTGGTAGTCGAAGGTGTCTTCTTCCCACTCACCAGCACCGATGTCAGCAAAGGCTAATGCTTGCGCACCGCAGAACAGCACACGTTGACCGTCGATTGCACCTGCCGCGCCCCATTTTTTGCCGGTGGTTGCACGACGTGTGTTGAATACATGGTGGTACTCGTGGATGTAAACACCGTCAACCACTAACATCTCGGTGGAGCCACCGAACAAGATATTTTGGTTGTAGTTAATGTTCACAGCACGGGCGTTTGCCATGAAGTCTGGGTCAAGTTTTAACTGCGCTAAACCAGCAGGGGTTAAGAATAAGTGGTACTTATCGTTGTTAGCGCCTGTACCACGGATATAGTTATCGCGAGCGTAGGCTTTTAACTCTACGATGTGGCGATAACCCAAACGGTCGTTGGCGGTGATGCTCGCGGTGTTACCTGCAACTAACTTGTTGCCGGACACGCGCAAGTGGCGGGCATCAGTTGGTGCGGTTACATCAGCAGCAAAGGCCAAGTCTTTCAAGTTCTGGCCGGTAGCTTTGACGGCACGAGTTGCACCGGAGTTGGTGTTGTCGTAGGTGATACCGGACAGAGTCAAGAACGCGGCTTGGTCAATACGGTCAGCTAACCAGAATGCTAACTGGTCTTTCGCATTGTTACGGAAGCGAACAGTAGAGCGTTGGTCGGCCATTTTACCTTTGGAGCGAACAGCGTGACGCAGTTGGTCGATTTTAACCACTTGGTCGTATGCTTTCATCGCTTCTTCGTTACCTTCCAAGGTGTAGTCGTCTGTTACGCCGTCCTCGCCTAAGTCAGCGATTAATTGGATAACAGCCTGGTCACCGTTGGTGGTTTTTGTTAATGCGGTAATATGTTCAACAACAGAGTCGTGGCCTGTGCCAAGGAACTTGTTGATAAACATTTTTGAACGGGCTTGTCTCCACAGGTCACGCACCCATACTTTTTTCTGCTCTGTTGTCAGAGCGGCGAAATTCGTTAATGCCATTCTATGCCTCAGAATTAGGGTTAAAGTTAGTGTTGTTTCTATCCGTGACGTGGAAATGCGATAAGAATGTTGGCAGCTGATAAGCTCAGAAGTAAGCTAACGGTTATACGTCCGTTAATCGAGATGGTTATATTATAACTCTATAGCTTATATGCGTGCAACAAAAACCGCTATCTCTAGCGGTTTTATACATTATCTGCCGTAGGTCACAGCTTTCGTGACCCACATCGAGGCCTCAACCAGTTTCATCTGAGCCTGGTCAATGAGTGCCTCCTTGTTACTATTTAATGTCCCATGCTCGGCTGAATCTTCACGGCATAACTCGAGGGCGTCAATAAGAGTGATAAACACCTGTTTCATGCCATCAGCGTCGAGTGAATTACCTTGTTTACGGGATTTCCCGATGAGTTTCTCACCTTGAGTATTTAATTGATCCATTAGATGATGTCTCCACGTAAGCGGGCCAGTTCGGCCGGGGTCAGTTTCTCGAACTCCTCGTCCGACATCTCCATAATGTCGAGCTCAGGGGTCGAGGCGTTTGGTTCGCCACCTAATTTTTGCGGGCTTTTCGCCGCCTGTTCGAGCTTACGTTCGATATTCGGGGCTTTGACCGCCGGTTTTTTGGCGGGTTCACTATTCTGTGCCTTAGTGCTATTGCCAGCGACACCGTTCTGGGCAGCGACCATCTGTGCGGCTTCGATAATAGCCTCGCCAACACTCATACCGGTCGTCATCAGGGCATCACGCAGAGTAAGTGCTTTCTCAAACAATACCTCGTCAAAGGATTCGGTCTTATCGTTGAAGATGTCATACTCAGCTTGCACTAAGTCAGCCGCTTCCTGTGCCTCTTGCACCAACACACGCGCGCGGTATGCGCCCTCGGACTCGTCGCGAGCGGTTTCGTAGGCTTTAGCTGCTGCCGCTTTCGCCGCTGCCTGTGCTGCGCCTTTTACCATCTCGGTGAATGCTGCCTGTGCGGTAGCGGTGTCGCCATCCACGAACGCATCAGCCATCTTTTTGAAATTAGCCTCATCAAAGGTCACATCAACATCAAGGTCACCTACATCACCAGCTGGCGCAGCTTCACGAACTTTACGCAGTTCTGCCTCAAGTGCTTTACGTTTTTCTACCTCTTTCTTGAATCGGTCATACGGGACGCGGTTCTTGGGTGTTTTTTCGGTCTCAGGCTCAGGCTCAGGTTCAGGCTCGGGCTCAGATTCAGGCTCAGATTCAGGCTCAGGTTCAGGCTCGGGCTCAGATTCAGACTCATCAGCTTTTGCAGGTTCTACCGGCTCAAGAGTGTCGCCGCGGTCGTCTCCCTCGATAATCTCACTCTCAGTTACACCGCCCGAACCCGAGAACGCGCTCTCGTCCACTTCTACGGTCGGTAAACTGCCGATTGTTACATCTTGTTGTGCCATTTAATTTTCTCCTCGTGGGGGTTGGTTGTCAGTAAATGATTGGTTAATCTATCTTTCATAGTTACCACCGAGCTTTAGCATGTCGCTAGCAATCTTCGTTGCTGCGGAGCGCTGGCTCACGGACTCGCTGCGTGCAGTGGCTAGCTGTGCAAGTGCTACACGGGTTTTTAACATATCCGCTGCCATATCACGTTTTGTCTGTAGCTCGGAAAGTCTAATAGCGTGCTCACTGTAGCCATCGAGAGTGTCGGCTTTCGCTGCTTGTAACGCTGCCCGTGCTTTGAGTTCTTCAATCTCAGCCTCGGTCTTCTCAAGCGCTTGCGCTGCGGCTGCGATTTGTTGCTGCATTTGCGCCGCTGCCATCTGTTGTTCTTCCGGCGACAATTCACCAAAGCCCTGCGCCTTAGCCACCATCTCGGCGATCTCATAGCGTTTCGGTAGATTTGAGTGTTGGATAATGATGTGGTCAGGGATAGCAACACCGGCACTGCGCATACTGATTGCCTCACTGAAAATTGTCTCGTCGACGCTGTCACGTGACGGCTGCATACCGATAACGATGTCGTACTTACCACGTGTTAAGTCAGCGGGGATTTGTCCGGTCTCGTCGGGCACGTTTACCGAGTGCTCAGTCTGTGGGTGCCCGGCCTGAGAATAATCAGTAATAAAAAACGTCCGCGTTTCAGTAAAGAACTTCTGCGCGAGCTCAAGGACTTTACGCGCCAACATCTTACGGGTGCTATTGATATTTTTCACAGGCATTGTCAGCTGGGCCTGACCAGCTTCACGACGCTGTGTGATAGCTACACCGGACACGTCAGCACGGTCAGTACCCATGATGGACTCGTTGACACCGGAGATAGTGCGCACTGAACTTACAGCTTTTTGTGAAATATTGTGGATTCCAGGCGGAATCATGTTAGGTGTGATTTTCGCCGGCGCATTGAAACCTTTTTTGTACTCAAGCACGGTACCGGTCTTCGAACCTTGTTCTGCTAACTCGTCAGCGTCCATGTTCACCAATGAGTTTTCTTCGATAATCCATCCGCTGTTAGCTGTGGTGTTAACGATGTGTAGCTCTTGTGAACTGACCTTGTTATATAGTTCTTGTGGGCCGACCAAGTTTGTCACCATACCGAGTGGATTACCACGTCGAAAATACGGAAAGTACGGGATAATCGTGAACGTGTCGTATAACGACCAGTCGTCGTATAGCACTACGTAACCGGCAGTGATAGTCGTGCGCACAGCACGTTTAGTAATCTCACGTAACGTCACAGTAGGCTGTGTGGACACGAGTAGCGCCAACTTCTCGCGGTCAGCTGCCATCTTCTCGGTTACGTCGCGCACGTCACCAGTCTGTGCATCCACAAACTGCAACACGCGTCGAGTTTTATAGTATTGACGCTCAACCACGCGCACACGTTTTATATCCTTCTCTGCCAACGTGCCGGTGAATTCGCTCGACATCTGTTCGCCGCCGTAAGTACGTTCGCGCATTTCAAAGCAGTCGGCGTCGGCAGCTAACCCGCCAGAGGCTTGCAGGCGAAGTTCGCGGGCTTTTTTCTCGCCGTAGATAGCCTCAAGCTCGTCCATCGTCATCCAGCGGGTGATGAACACCTCAGCCCACGATGACGGGTCTTCGTCTTTTGCCGTTGGGTCAGGGATGACGTCCAATGGGTCTTCCACCGTCACTTTTATGTCACCGAGAACGTTATCGGTGAAGTCCATACGCACGTCGAAGTATCCGCGGTCCAGGATTAACCCGTCCATGATAACTTTTAGCTCCAGCTTCTCGAGGTCATTCTGCTGGGCTACGTACTGATAGACATAGTTCATGTCTTTTGCCGCCTGCTCGTTAGCCCCTCTCGCCGGCTTAAACTGCACGTCGGCCTGTGAACGTGCCATCTCACCCATAGCCGCGTTAACCGTCCCCAGAATCAGGTTCATAGTCAGCGCCGGACGACCGGTACGTTCGAGCGCCTGGCGGTCAGCGTCTGTCCACTGCTCGCCGAGATACATGCGGTCGTTACGCTGCGCCCGTTTGATGAAGTTACGGTGTCGTAGGTCACGCGCGTGTACGTAACGCTGCCAGTTGTCCTCTGCTACGGCCCGTAGCGCCGCATCGTCGATGTGTTCTTTATTGTCCGCCATTAGTTATGCCTCTAAGCTGCCATGTGTGATGTGGACGAGCGTCCGCCGCCACGTAATTGTTTACCCAACCGTTGCCGCCACGAATTTTTAGGCGGTGGTCTTTTCTCTCGTTGTGGGGCGAGCATAAGTATCATCTGACCTATCCATGCGAGCGCGTCCACCTGGTCATCGTGCTTACCGGACGGGAACGCCAACATCTCATTGGTAAGTTCTTGTACCCATAGTGCGTTTTTCGGGAAGTGAACCCGACCCTGCTGCATGCGTCCTTGCAGTGGTCGTGCCCGGGTCATCTTGTCGTTACCACGGGTTTTGAGTTTAATATAGTTAAACTGCTCTTTGCGCTCGGCTATCTCTTTCTGAATGAACGGCTCGAGCGTCATCTCAATCTGCCCGTGCTCAATACCCTGTAGTGTAGGTTTCCATACACGCTGTAGCTCGAAGAACTTGTCGATGAGCTCAGACGCGGACCATCGCCCGTAATACCGGTCAAGCACCCACCAGTCGAGGTTGTGGTCGATCCCCACAACGAAACCGGCGGTGAAGTCGTTACTGTCCTTCTTACCGATAGCCAAGTCCCACGCCGCGTATATCTGTAGTGTCTCGATAGGCGGAGCGGTCTCGTACAAACGGAAGTCTTGTTTCTTAAAGTAGTCACCCTCGGCTGACACCGGGTTCTGCTGGTACAGTGCTTCCCAGTCTCGGGGAATAAGTGTCCGTTTAATCTTGTTAAGTGCTTTGAGGTCATACCGCTCCGGATGAAGCGCCTCACCCGCTTTACGGTACGGCTCGTCATGCGTTGCGATAGCCGGGTAGCGGACCACCTCCCAGCGGTCAGCGTCCTCGGGCCACTCGCCAGTCTCGGCGAGCTCCTGTTCAGCCTCGGCCATACAGGACAGTAACCAACCACCGAGGTCATCATCATGCCATCGGGTCATAATAACCAGCACGCCGCCGCCGGGCGCAAGACGTGTATACAGGGTAGAGGAGTACCAGTCTTTCACCGCCTGTCGGGTTATCTCACTCTCAGCGTCGTTACGGTCTTTTACCGGGTCGTCGATAACTGCAATGTGCGCCCCTCGACCGGTTATCGGACCTTGAACACCGGCTGCGACATACCCGCCGCCCTCGGCAGTGTTCCATCGCTCCGCTGATTGTGAGCTCTCGTCCATGTGCGTGCCGGGGAAGATATTATGGTATCGCTCGTCTTGCAGGAGCCCGCGCACTTTTCGGGAGAAGTCGACCGCAAGCGCCGCCGAATATGACGCGCCGATGATGTCGTGCCCCGGATTGTGTCCTAGGTGCCATGCCGGAAACGTCTTCGAGGCAATCTCGCTGTTGTGCGTTGGTATTAGTTTTTTGCCCGCAAGATACAAGCCGTCGGCCGAGTCAACCTGAATACAGTGCCCTTGTTCGCCGTTAGGCTTATGTTCGATACTACGGATAGTAACCGCCCGGCGAAGCCCCGCGCGCTTAGGTATCTTTCTATCAATAGCCTGCGGTAGAGGTCTGGTCGGGTTAAAGCCCACAGTGTAAACCGCTAAGCGCCCTTGGATACCTGATGTACTAAGTGTCGGTTCTGTCCGATGGTAGTAAGGTCTGAAACCAAGCTCAGTCGCGAGGCGCATAACAGCCCTGAAAAGTTTTTCATTGGTTGTTGCATACGACAGACGGCCTTTTTTATCGCAGCAGCCGTCAGAGTCTATAAGCCCCGCCAACAACTCCAAACGCTGTTCGATGCTCGCCACGAGGTACTCATCCGGGATATGTTTGTTATCTATAACGTCGAGCTCACGTAAGCGCGCCATCATCAAACCGCAACGGGTTCGTTTACCGTCGCTGCCAGTTTTTCTGTGCCCGTCGAAATACGTCGTATACACCCCGGTGTGTTTGTGTATGCAGACGGATGAAATTTTATGTCCACACGCTACGACTTTATCGATCATCGGCTGGTCTTTTCTATCGTGTGTGATAGCTGCCTTACTCGAAGACCCGTCGCCAAGCCAGAGCCCTAGTACATATGGGTGAAGCGGTAGTGCTCTGTGGCTATACTCGACCGGAGATATATCGGGTAGTCGGGCGATGTAACGGGTCTTTTTACCTTCTGTTCGAGTGAGGTGTTTTGATAGCCACTCAGTGCTATACGTAGCAAACCCCTTCTTGTCGTGCGATACAGTCCACTCGTGGTTTTCGTGGCAGCGGACCTGCTCACCATTACTGAATGTTACCACCCAATCTGATGGGGTTTTCTCGCTCACAGCCAGTACACGCACCGGTCGTCCGCTCGGGTGGAACACGTGGTCGCCAGGTGCGAGCTCACCGTGGGTTTTCCACCCGTCAGTCGTCAGTATCGGTGTGCTATCCGCAAGTTGTTTTCCGCTCCGAGGCGGAAGGTACAGCATCAATCGCGGAGACTTCTTATCCGCCACGTCGCGAGAAAACTGTTCGAGGCGCCGACAAATATCCGCGTGTACCCAACCGGGCATGTAGTCGTCGTTGAAATACATGACGAACGGCAGCAGGTTACGTCTCGCTGCCTCACGACGGGCGAGCTCTTTCTGTGCTTCCTGCTCACGGTTAAATTCTTCCTCACGTTCACGTGCTACACGGTCTTGTTCCGCGAGTAGTCGTCTCTCGCGATCACGGTCGTCGCGCTCCATCTGTTCGGCCGACTTCTGCGTTTCCGCTGCTACGATACCCTGAGCGCGGTCAGTACGACGGGTACTAAGTGGGTTACCCATCTTACGTGCACACGCTTGGCACACACCGTCAGAGAGTGTTGACGCCTCGACTGTTTTACGACAGCCGGGACAAATAACCGTTGGTACTGACACATACTTAGTCATGGGACACCTTGTAGTCGCCTGGGTCTAGGTTGTAGGTCATGCCGGTTAATTGCTGTAGTTCCTGGTCTGAAAGCATCTCCAGTTGTTTTTTGTTATTAATCTCAACCTGTTTCTTCTCGGGTGCCGCTAAGCCCCACAATTTAACCATGGAATCCACCGCACGGATTTCTTCGGTCGCATCAGCTGCGTGCGAGTGTGCATGGAGGTACATCATGTGCGCGTCAGCACGGGTGAAGGTAATCTCAACCCCATCATTAATCGCTTTCTCGCGTACACGCTCACGAAAATAGATGAGCGCGGAGTCCAGCTGTGGTTTCTTGTCGTGTAGCGCATTCAGCTGTTCCATGTTGGTGATGCCAAGCTGCGCCCGCTTTGCAGCGGCTAAGGGGGTAAGCCCCCGTAAGCGATACTGGATATACAGCTCCTCTTTCGGGGTCAGTCGTTCGATGTCTAGAAGCGGGAGTTCATCCCTAATTTCAGGAAGTGATAACATATTAAGTAATATTATAACTTGACAGGTGATGGATAAGCAAGTAAGATGGCACTACCAATCGATAATTGCATGACTCTCCACTTTTATTAGTATATTGGTTCCTTAAGTTAGAAGACTGACGTTAGCCCCCTTCGAAAGACGGGGGCCTTTTTTATCCTAGAAACTCCTCACAAGTTCGGGGCCTCAAAAATCTATAAAAATTTTTAACGTACCCTTTGCGAGAGAAAGGGGTACCCTGTTCGGTTTTCATATACAAAAACCCCTGTCAGGCTTTGGGCGGAACTGACAGGGGTTTTTGTTGCTAGGTATGAGGTAAGCCTATGCGAGCAGTATTATAACCTTATGAGTTATAATTATCAAGGGGTAAATGTTAGGGGCCTCAAAAATCTATAAAAATTTTTAACGTACCCTTTGCGAGAGAAAGGGGTACCCTGTTCGGTTTTCATATACAAAAACCCCTGTCAGGCTTTGGGCGGAACTGACAGGGGTTTTTGTTGCTAGGTATGAGGTAAGCCTATGCGAGCAGTATTATAACCTTATGAGTTATAATTATCAAGGGGTAAATGTTAGGGGGTAAATACAAATTAACAAATATCAAGGGACAAATGTTTCTTTCTATATGGGTGTCGCTGTGAAAGTGGGGTGTATGTTCCTTTCCGCTTTTTACTGACAAAAGTCAAAATCCAGGGCTTGAACCTACGGCCAAAAATTATAGCCGAGGGCATAGGCCTATATAACTAACCATCATAGAGGAGACAAAACTATGACAACCAACCAATCATTCAAACTACTTACCGATGACCCAATGTTCGATTCACTCGATAGCAAACAAAGTGTCCACGAAATCGTGAAAGCGTTAGCGCTCGAGGGCGCAGAGTGGGGTTCAATCTACGCCGAGCACGTGTGCACAGAAGATAACGAGTCCTACTTTGAGTGCACAGTAGAGGTGGACATGGACAGAATCGTCGCCATGGAGCGCGGCGAATTCGACTATGACTGGGCTTAACATAACAACAGAGGAGAAAAGACTATGAGTAAATTTCAATTAGCGGTAGCGATGGCCGTATATGCAATCGTCGCAGCATTAACATTATTGGCATGCTTTGCCATCTAACAGAGGAGAAAAACCATGAGCACTAAACAACTAATCATAGCAATCGCTATGTACTTACCAATCGCGGCCATCACATTGATGGCTTTATTTTTACTCTAACACAGGAGATAACACATGAAACTGAAAGACGCTATCGAAATCATCGGCGGAGCACTGGTCTTCGCCGCTGCGGTCGGTGTCGGCATTGCGTTTTTGTCGCTTGCTGCGTGAGAAGGGGCGCTGCCAAAGAACACTCGCAATGTTCAATGACAGCTAAACATGAAAGGAACCACAACCATGTCTGGAGGCATTTTATCTTAACTCTTTACGGGTTGTCCAGTACCGTCGTCTTCGTACCACTCAGGTTCGGGGACGACGCCTTCGGTATTGTGCAGCGCCATATTACAGCTATCACTGGCGCCGACGAAAAGAGGGCCTACCCACTTACTGCGGTGACTTCTAGTAGCATTCTCACCATCGGTGATATGGTTACTACCAACGCCGCCTGTATCCCTCACGGTTCGCGGTTTTTGCCACTCAAACGGCTTAAAGGGTTGTCGCGGGTCTTTAACCTTGGGCGCTCTCAGGGAGTGATGATAGAACGCTTTGTGCTTTGCCATAGTGACTATCCTATAAAACATACACCGTGTGTTTTATGTGATGGTTTCTAATACACCATCAACTAAGCGCCCGTCTTCGGTGTTGCACCACTGAGGACGGGCTGAACATAACTATCTAATCATGGAGACTATATTATGTCTAACGTAACTTTAAACCAAAACGTAACTGCTATCAACCCTTCCGAAGAACTTATTCGTATTGTTAACGCTCGCGTGGCGTACGTTAAAGAGTTCGGCTCTGCAAAAGGGTTCTATGCCCACCTTATGAGCGGGTACCGCACAACCATCAACGGCGCACTCTACCGCGGAATCTTCCAGAGTAAACAGGAGCGTTTCTGTGACCGCTTACTTGAAGCGTTACCACAAACGTTGAAAACAGCCGAAGCGCTTGATATTGCGCTGATGACACACTGCGCCCGTTACGGTATCAGTCTCGACGGTGTTACTGTGGACTTACCGGTCTACGACCCACACCGCCCAGCAGACGCCGGTCGTACGTACAAACAGTTCACCGCGGCAGACGGCGAGATGGATATTATCGACAAGCTCAGCGACATCGACCTGGAAGCGGTAGAAAAATTCTACGATTACTGGAAGAAAGGCCTTGTAAATGAAAGTTTGCTCGCGGCGATGCCTGCTGACATGGCTGCTTACGCCCGCACATTGGTCGTGGAAGGTGCTGAGGATGCTCCGGCATGGAAGTTAATTGCTGCTATTGTCAAGGAGTGGGGCGAAACCTACCAAAAAACCAACTATGCGTCACCATCTCGTGCGCGCGCAGAGTTCTTGGCTAACCAGGGGGTGGGGTATAACCGCTATCAAGGGCGTTTTGACAACCAGTATGTGACCGGTGAAACTGACCGTGACGACGAATCCAAGGAGTACCTCAGCTGGTTCCGAGGCATGGAAGAGCGTTTCAATAGCGTCGATACGGTCGTTCGTAGCGAGATGTTCAAAAAGCTATGGGCCAAAGCAGTGAAACATACTGAATACGAGTATGGCGGTCGTAGCTTATTGCCAACATTCAAGGTTCGCCCGCAAAGCAAGTCTGAGATGGCTACACTCGAAAGTCTACTCCCTGATTATGAGCACTTTGTCTATGTCAGTGAAGATGGTCAAGTGTATGAGGACTTACGCAAAGAGTTCGATTCAATTGAGGAGGCTATCAAAGCGTTCCCGATTGAATCACAAGCTGTCACTGCCGCGTACCGCCGCCGCAAAGAGAAGCTCCTTGCAGAGGGTACAGAAGCTGACGCTAAACAGTTGGCGAGAGTTGAGACTGTCGCCGTGGATAGCGGCGTCATCGACCTTGACAACCTGTAATACCCACTAACCAAGACCGAGGTGTAATGCCTCGGTCTTTTTAAATTTTCTCACAATCAAGGGCGCAGACCCTAGCCTACCTCTACGAACCCCTGCCCTCAAAATTGCAGTTTATTAATAGTTACCGTTCTCCGTCATCTAGCCCTGCTCCCTGAACACAAACACTGCCCCACGTCAAAGGTCAAAGGTCAAAGGTCAAAGGTCAAAGGTCAAAGGTCAAAGGTCAAAGGTCAAAGGTCACTGTTTGCATGACGTTGGTACGGGCCTGTAGTAAATGTCCATGTTCACACCAAATCTCCGTTAATCCCGACCATTATCAACCGTCAATGTTCAGATGACACTGATAAAGGTCAATGTTCACATGACACTGACACCGGTCTCCGTTAACCCTGAACACTGTTCCGCGTCAAATACCACGCACAGAGCCACGAACACAGGCCAAGTGATACAGACCTACAGCCTAGAACAAAAAATACAGTTATGGTTGATTGGCGAAGAAATAGGGCGAAGGACAAAAAATATACAGTTTATACAGTGGTTCTGGATAAATATACAGTGAAAAAGAGTGTTGCTGAGTAAAAAGTGACCTGTTGCCAGAATTTACGAAAATTTGCCAGAATTATTGCCGGAATTGCCAGATTACTTTTTAACCATTGCCGGATTTTTTTTGTCAAAGACCCGCGCCAGCACTGGTTTGTTGCCGGAATTGCCGGAATTGCCGGATTTTTTCACCGCATACTGCTGTGGTACTGTGTACACGCTGTGAGAGCTCTTTTTCATTCTCTAGTCGGTAAACACGTCATAATTCCGGCAATTCCGGCAAGAGCCCTTGCCCCGCCTGTGCTCAGCCTGTTTTTTGATTCTGGCAATTCCGGCAATTTTTGGAAAAATTCTGGCAATTCCGGCAATAATTCTGGCAATTGACCTGATGTTCTGTTCGTGTGTTTATACAGTAGTTTTCTAGCCCCCCCCCAATACCCTGTACCGATTCATGCCCGAAGTCGCAGACTCCCAACCTATGATGATTGGTAAAAGGTAGGAGTGGGGGTGATAGAGCCGCACGAAGGAGTAGAGATGATGTAACAACGGGCAAATGGCGAAGAAATAGGGCACTAACCAATGACATGTGACAGATGTTATTGGTTAGTGGGCATGAGAAGTGGACATGAGAAGCGGTTAAAAAACAGCCGTTTTATACAGTGTTTTTTGTGAAAAACTGTATAAATGACCAGTATCGGCTGAAAAACGACAAAAAACACAGGTACGCGGAATATACGCGGAATTTCACTCAATATACGCGGAATTTTTTCCTGGATACGCGGATCCAAAAAATACACCTCTCAGTGTTCATGCGGGTTGAACGCGGAATACGCAGAATACGCGTTTTTTTTTTGACCCCATTCCACTGTAGGTGGTACACACAGGTGTTACAGGTAACTTCTTTTTTCTAGTCCAAGTACCATAAAAATGTGTCAGATTTGTCAGAAACCTGGTGTGGGCAAGGCTTCAACCGAGAAAAAATTCTGTCAGAATTCTGTCAGTACTGACAGAAATTGTGTCAGACATCTTGATTGTGTCAGAGGCTTTATACAGTAGTTTTTTGTCTTAGCTTCCGGTTTGATTAACGCTGCCTTCGTCCCTTGTCCCTCGCCAAACGATATAAGAAATAGTTATAAGACAAATAACACAATAGGAGAGCCATAGACGAAGGAAAAGGACAAAGACGATGAAACCATACCAAGTAACAAAGAAAACGCGACAGTGAGCGAATGACGAAGGAAAAAGAGTAGAACACTAACCAATGATATGTGACAGATGTTATCGGTTAGTGAACACAAAAACGGCGATATGTGACAGGGGTCACAAACCATTGTCGAACAAAAAACATACTTTTTATACAGTGGTTCTGTATAAATGCACAGTGATAACGGACGGTGTCGACTAAAAAATGACCATTATCACTGAAAAATGTCAATTACTCAGATTACTACTCAGAATTGTGAGTAGTTTACTCAGATTAAAAACGGGGTTTCTTGAATCTGAGTAATGGACAAAGGCCCGTGGCACAAGGCTTTTACTCAGAATACTCAAATATACCGGAATTTCACGTCGCATTTCACTGTAGGTGCTACACACACTGTTACACCTGTTTTTTTTATTTCTAGCCAGTAAACATAACATAATTCTGAGTATTCTGAGTAGAACCCTTACGCTGACTGGCTTCAGTGAAAAAAAATTCTGAGTAAATTCTGAGTACTACTCAAAAATTCTGAGTAGTGGATAAATTCTGAGTATTGTTTAATGTTCATTTTATACAGTACTTTTTCAGCAACCCATGACAGGAGACAACAGATGAGTGAACATGGTTTAAACCTACCTCAAGAACACACGCCAAGTGACGATTTCGACTGGGAGGACGTGTATGGCTATTGATTATCTTGTACCCTATGCACAGGACGCCTGGCTTGCGTTCATGGCAGCCTACGCGTTCACCGGTCGTGCACGGCATCTCGTGTGTGCTCTCGTGGCTCTGTGTGTAGGTCTTATGCCAGTGCTAACAAACCCGGCTTATGCCGAAATGTTATTAGACTTATAACTGTTTCAGTTATATTATACCTCTTACATAAACAAAGGAGATTTCCCGATGGATAAACACTATGACCTAACACGACTCGCGGTTGGAAACATCGTCGAGGTCGATAAGACTTATTTCAAAGTAACCGACCTGGACCTTAAAGACCCCTTCCAGCCCGTAGAACTGACCTTAATAGGTTCAGACCTTACGCTACCGTTACCGGCGGGATTGTTTGTAGCCGACGCTAAACACCCGAAAATTTTCTCCTTCACAACTTCGAGTGAAAGTTGGTGGGTAGAAACCGAACTTCTGGTGCGTTACGCCATCGTCGATGACCGTAAGTCTGTACAACCGACCCTCTCCATTGAGCCGGGTAAGTGTTACCGCACCCGTAGCGGCAGAAAGGCTCAAGTTATCTCGCATGACACAATAACCCCAAGTGCGATGTACCCGTTCAAAGGGGTCGTTTTCGCTGCTGATGGTATTTTCCGCGGTCACGTTGACAGCTGGATGGAAGACGGTCGTGCGTCCATGGGCGGAGAATCTGACGAAGATTTAGTGTCGATAATCGCTGACAACGAGTGTAAAACAGACCTAGTGTCGATAATCACTGACAACGAGTAAGGAGTTTCCGCATGGAACTATTGAGAGATTACTGGTTACAAGCCAGAGAAGATTGGTCAAATGCCGCGACCGAGAAAACACACGAACACATACTGTTGAACATAAAAAAGGCGATTGATTTAGCCCCAAACAAGGGGACGCTCTATATAAAACTGTCGTATAGCCAAGACAATGTCGAGAATCCGGCGCCACCGTATACCGATGCCGCTGGTGACCTCGTTCTACCGACGTATTTTTGCGATGTATACGCGTTGGTTGCCGTACTAAAAAGATCAGAGGCGTTTAAAAGTCTACGTGTAGAAGCATTATCGAACCGACAGTATGTAAGAGTACAACTATAATCTTAGATAATAAGGAGACCTTATGCCTCAACCTCAACAACTACCGACGACACGTAACGACTGTACACCGATTCAGGATGTGCTCTCAGAACTTGACGCCGGTGTATTTGCAAACAAACTGACCTCCGCTCTTGCACAAGTGGCATTGGGTGTAGTCACGCAGAATAAACAAGGAAAAATTGTCCTAGAACTTTCTATCAAGAAAGCGGACAACGACTCCGACCAGGTGCAGATTACGCACAAATTGAAATATGACATGCCTACCCGCCGCGGTAAGCTGTTAGAAGAAGACACCACAGTCACGCCAATGTATGTCGGACGCGGCGGTCGGTTGTCAATCCTCCCATTAACCCACAATCATTCACAGGACATGTAACTATGGATAAAACCGCCATTAAAGAGATCATTGACAACGCTACAGTGCAAGCACAGATGTAAAAACCTGTGCCTGGTAACGTAGTAGCGTTACCGGATAATTACTCACTGCACGACCTCTCGTGTTTCGCGCCGCAGGCACGATTCTTTACCCGTAATTTCGCCACGAGCAACCTTCAAGCGTTCGTGGACTATGTCAAAGCGTACGCGCCAGCGGCCACAACCGAGTCTACAAAACCGACATTGTTTGTCAACCCTGCCAATGGCAGTGCAGTCATGGCCTTTGACGAGGGCACACCAGACCACCCGGGGCAGGCGAAACATGTTGCGCAGATAAAAGTTTCCCATACGGCGGAAGCGAGAGCGCTATTCGACGGGCTTAACGGTGCAAAACTGTCTCAACGTAGTCTAATCGATACCCTTGAAGACTGGCCGGAGAACATTATCCCGTATGCAGGCGAGAAACAGATGACTATTGCGCAGGCAGTTGCGGCTATCCGTAACGCTGACATTAACCACGTGCGCCGGACTAATAGCCACTTGGATGATGAAGCGCATCGTTCGCATGCATCGGCGTCGCTAATGACACAAGTAGAAAGCGCGTCCGAGCACTTGTTACCGACCACATTCGCCATTACGCTTTCAGCCTACGCAGGCGCACCTGCATTTACGTTCCACGTACGTGTAGTAGCAGCGGAAGAAGGTAACGTGCCGGTATTCCGTACCCGTATTATCGGTTACGAGCGCCACCTCACTGACATTAACGCGTACTTCTTGTCGGTTATCCGTGACAACCTGTCCGCGGTTGCAGACATCTACGAAGGCACCGTTTAACGTCCACCCATACATGTGCTCAGAGGTCTTCTACACTCGGCCTCTGAGCTTTACATAGGACAAACCATCATGACACAATATAATTTAAAAGACCTAAAAGTAGGCGACATCCTAGACCTTGAACACGCGACATTTGTTGTTGACGGACTCGACTCTAACGACGACGTGAGACCGATTTGTCTTAGTCTAACATTGATTAAATCCAGTAAATATACCCCCCTTACAGCCGATACAGAACAACACTGTGTCTTCGACAGCATCGGCACAGAATGGTGGGTAAACGTTGATTTTCTGGGTAACTTCAATATTACTGATGCTGACGCTGACACCGAAGACGTCCCAACAACTTATTACAGTCTAGACACCCTAAAAGTTGGCGACACTGTAAAGACCGAACATGCAGAGTTCACAGTCGAGTATGTAGGCTACAATACCGAAACGCCACTATGCCTGCGCCTGGAATCGATTCTGTCATGTAAGTACAAACCACTTGATGCCGCTGCTAACACACACAAAGCCGGCTTGTGGTTATTTGACACTGTAGGCAATTCTTACTACGTATCGCGTGAAGCGCTCCCTGACTTTGGTATTAACGTCGACCGGGACATTGATCTTAACAACCTCCCGAAGCCGTTCTGGCCTAAACACGACGATACATACTATTCAATTACATTAACGGGTGTTACCGGCTCCGTAGCGCGTTTTACCGACGCTTCGGTGATAACCAAAGGCAACTGCTTCCGCACAGAGGAAGATGCACAAGCCTGGCTTAATGCTATGAGAAGTCGTCGCGGTCCGCGAAAAGGTTAATTTTACCTGATGGTATAACCGAAGGAGGTATATTATCACTTTTAAAGTATCCACTCGTGTGGCAGACGGCCAACGCTTTGTAATCTATACGGGGGTCTATAACAAGGCTCCCGTTCACTACAAAGCGTTACCGTTCAGAGACGGGTTAAACATTTACATGCGCCCGAAAATGAACCGTCGCGGAAACTCGTTTAATGAGCACAAGTTTCTCACACGCTTGCCGTTTGACCCTGCTCGAAGTCGCGACTTCGAGTACATCTATCAGCAAGCACTAGCTTATACAAAGGAGTTATAAGACATCGTGATTAATAACTCTACTCTCATTAACCGTACCTGTTACCGCTGTCGTAAACAACTACCGCTAACCACCGACAACTTTCGGTGGTTAGATTCCCTTGACCGGTATCACTCGTGGTGCCGCGACTGTGAGCGGGAACGTGCGCGGGAACGGTACAAAACTCATAAATCACCGGAACGTGATAAGCGGTACGCGATCACTGCTATACGGTGTTATGTCCGTAAATATGGAGAAGGAATCATTAAGGAGGCATTAACGTGTACCCGTTAACTTCATCATTTGACAACCAGACCGGATATTGTCGGTCAGAACAGTTCCAGGAGTTTTTACAGGAACTGCTTACCAAGCACCCGGACTGGGTGTTTGTGACCGAGGACACGGACTATGTCACTCAAGAAGATGGTGTAAACGTGATAATCACTATTAGTCATGAGCGTTCACACTCGGAAGACATCATCGACGTAATTATCCGTAGCGCCGGCAATCGCATCGGCACGATGACAATTTTCCGTGAACAAGCGTTAGACACGCTTGGACTTCGAATCGACCTACGTCACGACCGTACCTGGGGTATGGGGTGTGACCCACAGCTCGTTGAACGCGCACTACAACGCTATGTAAATGCGACCGCCATTACACCGACAATCATCCTTGATGTGTGCGACGGAGCAGTTCAGGTGCAGGCGGATTTTAGTGTGGATTCTGAACACTTATCGATTGAATTCACCGTTGACGAGTTCCATGTAGGCGAGGCGTTTCTTACCCGTGAACCGTGGCGGAATCTACAACATTTTTAACTGATTGGAAGGATAGATAATGCACACAACAAACATTTTATTCGGGGTTTGTTACACTATGAACTCTGCAAGTAGCGCCGACGATTATATTGTGCTCGAATTTGATATGTCAAAGCTCGAGCACAACGAAAAAGTCATTATGGTATCCAACCTAACTGATGACCTTAAATCTCTCGGAATTTCAACCGAATACACCGGTAGACAATCGTCAAATATGTATTCAGCAAAACTCTATAAAACAACCCCCATTTGGCCTAACGTAGAAGTAAAAAACGGTCACATAGTAGAAAAACTAACACCAGTGGCAGTGACCGACATTCAGATTGGCGGTAACCACTATCATAGTTTTGCTGTTCAACCGTTTGAATTCATCTACAAAAACAAAATCCCGTATGCGGAGGGTAGCGTAATTAAATCCATCTGCCGATGGGTAAATAAGGGCAACATAGAAGATTTACAGAAAGCTCGCCACTATATTGACCTGATTATTGAACAGGAGACACAAGCCAGTGAAGACACAACAGTCCCTAACCCCTTACCTAGTGCCGGGGACTAATAACCTCGACCTAGACAAACTCAAAAATCTAGTAACCATTTACTTACGTAATGACAAATTTCTGTACTCCGCGCTTATGTGGATGAACCGTGGCGCGCTTGTCTCCCGCGCCTTATCCCGAATCGTAAGCGTGGAGACAGAAACTCCACTCACGCCGTTTGCTGCTTACACAGCGCTCCATGCCTGTGACAACGGACAAATGGTGTATGAAGAATTACAACGACTCGCGGCAGAAGAACGCGAGCGTAGAGAACAAGAGACCTAACTCATGGCAGATACAACCCCACAACTACTCCGAGATTACCCGGAAAGAGTATTTCTCGGTAATCATCCCGATTTTGGTGATATGTATCTTATCCGCCCTGAATGGGAGTGTAACTGGTACTGGTCGTTTGGTTATTTACGGCCGGTATCCGATAACGTTAGAGACTGGTTCCACACGCACCTTGATAGTGTCTTAAATGATACCGGCAAAATGTGGTATGACGCGCTTAACCATGTTTTCGGTAAGTCACTAGCAATACCGACCGTACCTGATGAATTTGATATGCCGCTGAACAGCGACTGGCGTCTGTGGCTGTTCTTGGAGATGACTAAGTCTATTTACTTTCACAAAGAAATGGCAGAAGTATTAAATCGCGGCGGTATGCACTTATCGAACAACCCGCACGCAGGTCTGTTAAAAGACCCGGAACGGGTACATAAAATTAACCACGAAATCATCCCGGCGCTCATTGACACGTTCTATGTCGCACTCGGCGTCGTAGACCCATTACCCGGTATTGACTACGGCTACGGGTGGAAGAAGGAGATCGAACGCCGTGAGATGGCAATAAAGAACATGGAGAACATCTAATGAAAGTAGTTAAGCTAGCTAATAACGCCATAGTTATTATAGAAGGCAGCGAATACAGATGTGTGTCGTATGAAACCCACATGGCGACATACGACCAGTATTCCGGTTGGACGTATGCAAACAATAACCCAAGCAATTACACGGTGACTACATTAAGACACCTATCCAATTTTTGTGAGTATTTAGGTGTCACTTATCCGGGTAAACAAAAGTTTTTAGCGTTTGCTCGAGGGGAGATAAAGCTATGATTTTGAAGAACACTGAGTGGCGTCAAATCACCAAGGATACTGTAGTCTTGCTACTAGAAAAAGAAGATGACTTTTTTGAAGTTCACGCAATGGTGCGAGAAGACACCGAAGATGATGTACAAATCCTAGACCTATTTTCACAGACGTATGAAAGTGAGAAAGATGCACGCCGTATGTATGATAAATGCGTCGAGGCTTTTGACGTAATTTACGACATTGTAGGTAACGAAATTCCGGAGCTATAGCCATGGAGCTTAGAGATAGAATCAGATTAGCGCAAGAGAATGGGCTCAAATACATCATACTCGATGACGATTACCGCGACATTGTTCGTGAAAACTGCCCAACACAAAGAGTCTACCGCATTATGGCGGTAAAAGACTTTGTCGCCGACAACAAAAATGTCACCGAGGGGCGACTTGGCGGGTATATCGCGTCCGATGAAAACCTCTCTCACGAAGGTTCTTGCTGGGTTTGGGGTAACTCCATCGTAATGGATAGTGCTACCGTTGTTGAAAACGCTCAAGTAATAGGAGATACAACCCGAATATACGACTTTACGCATATCTCTGATGAAGCGAAAGTCATTAACTCGGTGGTATATGGTGGGACATCGGTCTTTGGCAGCGCACAAGTGAGAGATTCTTCGATATACGCGTCTAGCCTCATTACAAACACTGCGTCTGTAGTGTCGACAACCATTAATAAAATGGCCCGTATACAAAACAGCACCTGTTTACGTGATTCAGTGATTGGCACTACAAAAAGTTCCGGCAGCGAAACAATCAAAATTATGGCGGGCGACTTTGTCGATGCACAGATTGACTCCCAGAATGATTTTATTGTGATCGAGAACGTCGGTATGGAAAAGGGGCGCCTAACAATTTACAAAGCAAAAAAAGGTGTGTTAGCGACCAGAGGCTGTTTCTTAGGCTCGTTGTCGCAATTCCTGAAAGCGGTCGAAGAACGCTTCGCTAGAGTCAAAAAATCTGACCCGGAATACAAAAAACACGCCCGAGTTCGTGCCGAATATCATCAGATGGCGGCGCTTGCCGCGCGTCGGATTACCGGACGTAAAATTATGAGTAAATACTATAAGGCTGACCTATGATTAAGTTTCTTTTTTCACTGTTCCGTACAGTGAAAACAGTCCGTATCGGCATCCCTTATCGTGAGGTTGAAGTAGGTAACACACACTACGGAGAGTACCTACAACGAGCAACTGCTGACCTACGTAAACGTTACCCACAGATTCTCTACCTCATAGAAACAAGACAAGGCTCGGAGTGGGTAATTCGATTCTCATTTATCTCAACAAAACACGATGCAGAACTGATGGCGAGTGTCGTTAATCTGTTCAATGATTTCCTAGGAGTTTCATACACAGTATTTAAGGATTAATTATGCAAACCAAATTCAGAGCACCGATAGGCTGCCCGGTAACGGTAGAAGTTGTTAAAGAGCGTAGAGATTTTTTCCGTGTCCGTGCGACAGTAGCACCATTAGCAAGTAACACGGTTGTACAACCGACATCGTACGTCATATTTGAATTAACAGCCAACACAGAGCAGTTAGCCGACGAGCTTTATAAAGAAGCGTTACTAAAAGTTCGTGAGCTGTATTTATGGCTAAAAGACATGGAGGGCTGCGGTTAATGTTTCTACTCATTGCACGACTTTTACAACGTGAGCCGGTGTCACCTTATAAGGAGCTAATCGAAACTCTCGAGCAGCACCCCGAGCAGTGGTCACAAACCAATTATATGGTACAACACAAGAATTCAGGTATGAGTTTATGGATAGGAAACGGGTTTAGTTACTTCACGTTTTACCCTAACGATTTACCGATACCAATTACCCAAAAATACCGTCTATGGAAGGCGGTCAGAGAGCTCCCGGTAAGGAAAATAACCTGTCAACATGTTGGATGCAACGCAGGGGTTACCGATGGCAACGAGTAAAAACCGCCGTAAAAACGGTAAAGTCGTCCGCTCCGACCGCAACAAACGCATGCGGGTACAAGCGGCCTACGACCTTAAAAACCTCGTTATCTCTAACTGTGTCGACCGTCAAGAGCTAGAGGGCGGTCGAACAGGTCTACGACCACGAACCGTGGTCTATGACCGCAAGAGTCAACAAACAACAGCAATTACTAAGCTGCAAGAGGTGGCGTTAAAGACTGAACGCTGGAAGTGGAATATCCACAGCGGTGTTATCTGCCGCAACCCCGACGGGGAGGTGTACCTCGACAAAGAAGAAAACATCTTTACACAAACCGAGGTCACACTCTCTGAACTTAACGATTATATCGCAGAGTCTCTGGTTGAACGATTCGAGAAAGCCAACCCGAACCACAAGCTCACTATGTTCTGGGTGGCAAGCCCCTATGACATGGGCGATGTACCGCTAAGAGCAGTCCTAGCACCGTTTCATGTGTACAACGTCCTTGGTTCGATGTTGACAAAGTATGAGACGGACAAAATTGAACACCAAGTCGTGCATTTTAAAGCCGACACACTTGCTGACTTCGAGCAGTGGTTTATCGGCCAACGCCGCCACCGTGAGCTATTAAAACAGACACGACTACTAAAAATTCGATTTGAGCCAACAGGCAAGAAAATGAAAAAAGGCGAACTGGTGAAATTCCGCGAGTGCCTGTCTCCACACATACCGGATTTTCACCCGTTTGCCACCCCACAAGGTTTCGCTGCGAAACAGATTGAGCTTAGTATCGACGGTTTCAAAGCGGCGCGCATTTTAACTTTACTCGACCCGCCTCCTGCATGCCTTGACGTGTACACGGAAGAAATTATACAGAACGGAACAAGAAACGCAATTAAGTTCTACAACCCGGAGGGATAACATGTATTTAGTTACGTACCACGATACAACCGCAATCGTCGCAGATTCAACAGTTGAACTCCGCGAAAAACTAAAAGAATTACTCCGCGTACAGCGAAAACAGACAGAGGATATGGTCGTATTTAATGCCACCATTAACGGCATCAATCACTCGTTCGGTATCCTGGTAAAAGATGTTATTTCACCGGAAGAAGCCGAAGACCGCATTATGGACCATTTCCGCGCTCTCGCGAAAGCGACAGGTAAATATAGATTTTATCAAGAGGTAAATTAATGGCCCAATTTGACCCGGAGGCGTTAGAAAAACGTGTCGACGCGCGTTTTTCTGCTATGGACGCCGCACTTAGTGCACTCGGCGAACAGCGGGTATACCAAGTATACCTCGCAGATTCCCGTAAACTGGCAAACGAACTTCGTGCCGAGGAAATCACAAAAATGGCCGCTGAACACGAAGAAGCACAACTGGAATTTTTAATCGAACGGGAAGAAGCAAAAAATGGATGTGACAATCGATATTGAAACTTATTATGACAGTGAGTATAGCCTAAAAAAGATGACGATGACCGAATACATTCGTCACCCAAAATTTAAACTACAAAGTCTCGCGATTAAGGTCGAAGACCAAGAAACACAATACTATGATACAGAAAACATACCACAAGCGATTGATTTTATTAGCAATTTACCGAGACCGTGGACATTTGTCGGTCAAAATACGGCGTTCGACGCGGCTGCATTAAACTGGCATTACGGTGTGCGCCCTGACATGTACGCTGACACCATGTCGATGTCCCGCGCATATTGGCCGGGCGAATCCGCGTCGCTCGATGCACTGGGTAAACGGCTATTCCCGAATGACCCGAGCCTGCATAAAATTCACGGCACCCTTGAATCGTTCCTGGGCGTGGAAACACTAACGCCCGAACAGCACGAACGGATGGCTATCTACAATAAGCGAGATGTAGATTTAACTTACCGCGTATATAAAACCTTACTAAGTTTTGGTTTCCCGGAAGAAGAACTCTATCAAGTACACATGATTATCCGTATGTACGCTGAGCCAATGTTTGTCACTGACGCGCCGTTGTTACGTGAAGCAATACACGACGATGTGACGGAGACCGAAAACGCAATTGAGCGCGCCCTTGAAGCGGTCCGTCTACGTGGTGTGCCGGACACATTCGATTTACCATTAGACGTGAAGCTATTCAGCAGTAATCCTCGTTATGCCAGATTACTTTCCGAAGTCTTCGGTCTCAAACCACCGATGAAAACGAACCTCAAAGGCGCAGCAACCTACGCCTTTGGTAAAAAAGATGTGCCATACATCCGCTTCAAGGACGATAATCCGGAACTCGAACCTATTTTTATCGCTCGCGAGCTGGCAAAGTCCACTATCTCCGCCACCCGAGCACAAACACTGCTTAACTGTAGTAATAATGGTGCACTGCCATTGCCGGTGCCGTTGAAGTATTACGGAGCAGCGACGGGCAGGTACAGCGGCTGCTTAACGTCGGACACAAAAATTATCGTAAAACGGGGTGAATCTCATGAGTGTATTGCGCTTGGTGCACTCCAAGATGACGACCTTGTGTGGGACGGCGAGGATTTTGTCCAGCATGAAGGATTGCAATTTATGGGTTATCAAGAAGTTATTAAGCATGACGGAATCACGGGCACAAAAAAACACCCCTGTTTTATTTCAAAAAGTGAAACGCGAACATTAGCTGAACTTAAAAACTCAGGGACACCAATTATGGATTCCCCATTGCCACGAGCCATGGCACGAGACTACACAATAAAACTTATGTACGGTCAAGTACCAATTACGCAAAAAAGGACTGAAAAATGAAGTGGTATCCAACTAAACTTTTCGAGCCGCAAAACGGAGTTGACTGCCTCGTATTAACTGACAGTGATGAGGTACTTGTCGCATATTTTGACGCCACAAAAAACCGCTGGATTCACAACGGCGAAGAAATCCACGTAAACCGATATATACCAATCGAGGACCATACCCCATGATGATAACAGAACCAGTATACGACATCATTAATTGTGGCCCTCGTCACCGTTTTTGGGCGAACGGAAAGCTAGTCCACAACTGCGACGGCATAAACCTCCAGAATCTTCCTCGAGGTTCACGCCACCGCCTCGCGCTCTGTGCCCCTGATGGGTATCAAGTGTATGTTGCAGACTCGAGCAATATTGAATGTCTCCACGGAGATGGACTTGTGCTGACTGATTCGGGCCTGAAAAAACTCAAAGACATTAAACTATCAGACCGTCTATGGGACGGATTAGAGTGGATAACCCATGACGGAGTAATATGCAAAGGAGAACGCGATGTCATCACGTACAAAGGCATTACGGCGACACCTGACCACGTCGTCTATCTTGCCGACGGGACCAAACTACCGCTGGGCGAGGCTATGTCAACTAAAGCGGCTCTGCTGGTTGGAGAAATTGGCGGGCAAGCGATTCGGGAAATGGACAGTTCTAGACAAACCAATACCGCTAGACACGAGCAAAGTAACCCTGCATGTGCAGTGCGATTGTGGCAAAGAATCGTTAGTAACTGCATCCGACCTAGAGCATGGAAAATCAACGGCTTGCAAAAGCTGTGGAAATTCGGATTATCCGGACATACCAAAAAAACCAAGGGTGCAATTACAGCGTCGCTACAATGCAATGACAACAAGGCTGAAGGCCAACAAGCCGTCGTCAAAGACCTACAAGGGGGTAGAAAACCGATTCGAATCTCCGGCGCACTTCGTACGTTATCTATGGCAATTAATGCCGTTACCGGATTATTCTGGACTGGAAGTCGACAGAATAGATACGAACGGCCACTACGAGGAAGGGAACATACGGCTAGTGAACCGCGAACAAAACGCACAAACAAGACGCTGCAACATGGTAGTAAGTTACGACGGTCAATCAATGTCTGTCAGCAAATTTGCCAGAGACTATTGTCCCGGTCGGCACCCGTCAACAATATTATTGTGGCACAAACAGGGGCTAACACCGGAACAGTGCATAGAAAGAGCCAATCTTACACCAATCAGACCTCGAAAACAGAAGTCTGGGACATCATAAACGCGGGCCCACGAAACCGATTCACCTATAACGGTTACATCGTCAGTAATTGCCGTGTGAATGCGTCATTTGCTAATCAAAACGACCTTGTCGAGGCCTTCCGACACGGCTTCGATGTATATTCAAACTTCGCTGAGGAGGTTGTATACCATTACCCGGTGTCGAAAGCCACTAAAACTGAACGTAACGTAGGCAAAACCTGTATCCTAGGTCTTGGTTACGGTATGGGCGTCCTACGATTCCAGCAGACGCTACAGTCAGGTCCGATGGGTGCACCACCGATGGAGTGCTCACTTGAATTAGCACAGACCTGTGTATATGGTTATCGCCGTAAATATCCGGAAATTGCCCGTAGCTGGCAAGTAGCGCAACAGATGCTACTTGCGATGATGGACCCGAAGATTGACCTGCAATGGGGGCCACTCCGTGTTATTCACAACGGCTTACTGCTCCCGAACGGGTTATTCTTATCTTACCCGGGGCTGCGATTCAATGACCTCGACGAGCTTGAGTACTGGAACGGTAAATTCTGGAAAAAAATCTACGGGGCCAACCTGATTGAAAACATCTGCCAGTGCTTAGCCGGCATAGTTATCAAACAGGCGATGAACAACATCGACCGTTGGCTAGTCGAAAACGACCTAGGCCGTATTGTGTTACAAGTCCACGACGAAATCATCGTCATTGCCAAGGACAACGACTCGAGATACACACCTGATGATATTCAAGCTAAAATCCAAGAATTTATGTGTGTTTCACCGGTCTGGATGCCGAACCTCCCACTTGATTCCGAAGGGGGATATGCAAAAAATTACTCAAAATAGTAGTTTTGCATGAAAAAATTTAATTTAAATTATAACCTAAAGAGTTATACTATATCTCTTTAGGTTCTACTTATACCCGGAGACCACTATGGACGACGTCGACATCGCTGAAAAACATTCAACATTTTTATTCGAAACCGCCCTAAATACACGCAAACGCGCTGGTGCGCTAAAACCGACAGGGTTCTGTCACTATTGCCATGAGCCAACGGACAAACTTTTCTGTTCCGAAGAATGCCGAGACGATTTTGATTGGGTACAAAAATGCAGATCACGTTCCTAAGCGCCAAAATACCGCTCCATAAGGTCTTCAAATCGAATGAAGTCACTTCTTACCCGCTGGCGAAAAACTTCACCAGTCACGTGGAAGAAGTCGACACCCTTGAAGATTACGCTAATAAACTGCGCGAACACGCAGCGCTTAATCACTGCCTCTACAAAGGCCCATTAAAATCGCCGTTGGTCAACGAATCCCGCGCCAATAAAACCGACACAATCGCTGAAACACGTGTCATGGTACTTGACGTGGACGGTTTACCTATCGGTGGCATGAGCTTAAAAGGTGAATACGGTGCCGAACGCCTGACCGCAGTCGCCAAAGAAGTCATCAAAGACATCCCAGAGCTTAGAGATACAGCGTTTGTAGCCTGTGCATCAAGCTCGTGCGGCATTGCTGACACCGCTCGTGTGCATCTACACTTTTTCTTAGACCAGGCTATTAGTCCTAAGTCACTGAAAGAGTACATCAAGCACTTAAACTTAAAGTATTTTGTCGACAAGCTCACTGTTACCGCACACGGTAAAGCACTTAAATGGCTAATTGACCCATGTTTAGCTGACAACAGTCGAATCATCTACATCGCGCCGCCGGCATTTGAGGGGGTTAAGAACCCGTTTACAGATAACAGCCAACGCGTCGTCGTCGTACCAGGGTTAAGACAACTCGCCTCTATCTCGGCTGAGGTGGCAAAGCTCGACTTAGAACAAAACGAGCAGTTACAACAGGCTATTATAACTAAATGCTATAAGGATAAGGGCCTCAAATACACTAGAGCGTCCTATTCGGTCATTAGTAACAACAAGGTCATTAACAACCCGTCACGCATGAGTATGCGTTACGCTTACCATAGTGATCGCTTTTGCTACTATAACGTAGGGCCGACCGGCGACAGTAATGCTTATTACGTACACCTATCCAACCCGACGATCGTCTACAACTTCAAAGGTGAAGACCCATTCCTCTTTGAGGCTGCTGACCCGGACACTTACGCCGAGCACCTTGAACGGTTCAAAGGACACACGCCGGCCAAAGAAGACAGAAATACTGAAAAACGCCCTATGGTGTTTCTAGAGGGTGCAACCAACTATCTACTAACTTTATATTCGCCGGAAGAAGACGCCATTATCATGGACGAAACTGCCACTGACAAAGGTAAAGCAGAGTTATGGTTTAACCATTACGGACGCACACTTCCGGAGCAAGTACCACCGGCAAAACTCCTATTCGACCCAACGACAACTAAGCCGTTTACCGAAGACCCGCTCACAGGGTACACACTGGTAAACACGTTCCGACCGACCGAGTATATGCGCAAACAATACGAGGCACCGGTCGAGGGTATCGAATACAACACAGCAACCATGTTGCAGTTCGTGTGCCCGACTATTTACAAGGTCATTTCGCACATGCTGGCATACGATGACCAAGTGATTTGTCACTTCTTAAACTGGTTTGCGTATATCTTTCAGACCCGCAAAAAGGCCCAGACCTGCTGGGTGTTACAAGGGACACAAGGCACAGGTAAAGGTATCTTCTACCGCACCGTGTGTCGCCCGCTCTGGGGCGAGAAGTACGCTTACGAGAAGCAACTCAGTAACTTTGAAGACGACAAGAACGGTTGGGAACGATACGCGCTACTGGTCTTGATTGACGAACTCAACATGAAAACATTGAGCAATCACAAGAAGACCGAGGCATCACTCAAGTCCTTAATCACCGACGATGAACGCACGCTCCGCGCTATGCGTAAAGAGCAGGAGCAGATTCGCTCGTACGCGTCCTTGATTATGTCAACTAACGATTTAAACGCGTTGACAATCCCGGACAATGACCGTCGGTTTAATGTCGCCCCTCGTCAAGAGATCATGCTCAAAGATGCGTTCCCGGAATTTATCTATGACCGTGAGAATGTAGATAAAGCACTTGAAAGCGAGATTGAAGCAATGGCGGCGTTCCTGCACAACTTCAAAGTCAATATTCCGCAGGCATTTATTGCGCTGAACAACGAAGCAAAACAAATGGCCCGTGAAGCAGGTAAAACGTCGAGTGAAGCGTTCTTTAGCGCAGTCCGTCGCGGCGACTTGGATTACTTCACCACAGTGCTAGAAGCTCGTGAGGTCGACCCGACCATGGCGAGTGTCGCCGCCCGTTGTCGGACGGTGGTGCTCAAATGGCTACACGACGCCAAATTCGAACGCCAAACGTTCGTCGAAAACGAGGAGTTACGTATTATGTACCACTTCGTTGAGGGCACGAGAGAGATGACCGCAAACAAGTTCGGTCGTCTGTTGTCAGCGAATGGGGTTGAGAGTAGGAGACAACCTTCCGGAGCCCGCGGTACCCGTGTCACTTGGTACATGCCAAAAGACCAAGTCGATGCCATTGTTAACAGTCTGCCAAACGAAGAAAAAACAAAAGTCGAGATGGCGACCCAAGTTATCCACCTCAATCAAGTAGGAGATAGATAGTGAAATTCACCCCGAACGGTAAAGTTGGCAAAGCGGTGGAGAAATCTACCGCCACTGAAACAGATACCAAGGTTTTTGTACCAAAACCTCACAAAAAGAAAGACGAGCTAGAGACCGACCTTATCCTCGGCCCGGTGCCAAGCTGGTCGTTCTCGAGTTTAAGTAAGTATGAGCAATGCCCGCGCTCGGTAGCATTCAGTCGCATCGATAAAATTTACGAACCGACATCACCAGCCGCTGCTCGTGGAACCGAAATCCATGACGTCGCAGAAAAATATGTTCGTGGCGAGATTCCAACGGACATCCCCGTTCCGCTTAACAAATTCACCCGCGGTTTCGAAGCCTTACGCGAGGCTTATACCGAGGGCAAGGTTACATGCGAGGAGAACTGGAAGTTCGACCCACACTGGTCAGTATTAGACCCTGACGAAAAAGTCTACTGGGCGATGTTCAAACTCGACTGTTTCTATACAGAAGGTGACGGCTCAGCGCTGATTATTGACTACAAAACAGGTAAGAAATTTGGCAACGAGCTCAAGCACGGTGAACAGGGTCTGGATTACGCTATTGCTGCATTCATGCGTTACCCCGAACTAGACTTTGTAAAAATTGAATTCTGGTACGTAGACAAAGGCGAAAAATTAATTCGTGAGTACACACGACAACAAGCACTCGCGTTCCGCCCGCAACTACATAAACGCGCGGTGATTATGACGACCGCAACCGAATTCCCGGCAACCCCGTCCGCTAACGCCTGTCGCTTCTGCTGGTACGGCAAAGAAGGGCATTGTAAAAACTATTTCGACGCCTCAAATATCTAGGAGAGTATTATGATTCCGGCCCCATTTGCCCACCAGAAAGCGGCTACCGAGTTCTGGCTTACCCATCCGCGGATGTGCAACTTCTCCGACCCGGGCACCGGCAAGACTCGAGCAACCCTCGACGCCATTGCTGCCCGCAACACGGGTAAACGTGCTTTAGTTGTAGCCCCGCTTTCAATCCTTGAAGCGTCGTGGGGCGCAGACATTAAAAAGTTCACGCCACAGCTAACTTATTCGGTTGCCGACGCCAAGAACCGTAAAAAAGCGTTCGCCGCTGACACTGACATCGTGCTGATTAACCATGACGGCGTCAAAGCCCTTGCCGATGACCTGGATCTCTTGAAAGATTTCGACACTCTTGTCATTGACGAATCTACTGCCTATAAACATCGCACAAGTACACGCTCAAAAGCGATGGCAGAACTCGCGAGCCGCTTCACCTATCGTGTAGTACTAACCGGGACACCGAACTCAAACACTGTAACCGACCTCTGGCATCAACTCTACCTCGTAGACGACGGTGAGCGCCTCGGGAAAAACTTCTTCGGCTTCCGTGCACATGTTTGTGAGCCTCGAATTCTGGCTGTGGGCGGGAAGCAGATTACAAAGTGGGTAGACAAAGAAAAAGCAACGGCGCTTTGCACTGCGATGACGGCAGACATCACGTTCCGCGTGAAATTCGAGGACGTAATTGAAATTCCACCGAATCATGTCCGGACTATCTACACTGAACTGCCGCAAAAAATCATGCAGCAGTACCGTGAATTCCAACGTGAATCCGTGCTCATGCTCGAGAGCGGCGCAATCAGTGCGATGAACGCCGGCGTACGCTTACGTAAATTACTCCAATTATTAACAGGTGCAGTGTATGACGAACAAGGCCAAGCACATGTCATCCATACCGAACGCTATAAACTGGTGCTCGACCTCGTCGAAGAAACCGACCATTGTGTTGTGGCGTTCAACTGGCGCCACGAGCGAATCGCGTTGACCGAAGAAGCAGCCAAACGAAAACTGGCGTTTGCTGTAATTGACGGTGAAACCCCCGCCCAGGAACGAGCAAAAATTGTCGATGACTTCCAGTCGGGCAAACTTCGAGTGGTATTTGCGCATCCACAATCGGCCGGCCATGGGCTGACATTGACCCGGGGTAACCGCACTATCTGGGCGTCACCGACATATAATGCTGAACACTACCAACAGTTCTGCCATCGTATTTATCGGGCGGGACAGACGCGCAAGACGGAGACTATCCGGATTGCTGCAACCAACACAGTCGAACTTGACGTCTACGACAAGCTCGGTGTGAAACTCGACGCGATGGACGAGTTATTATCCTACGCCGCATTAACTACTAACTTCAAAAAGGAAAACTAACTTATGGCAACTATCAACTTTAACTACGACCGCACCTTAAAAGCTATCCAAAAACTTAAACTACTTATCCAACGCCGAGCGGTGTATGCAGACGCCGCTAAAAGCGCCGAACAGGAAGCAGAGCTCAAAGCTAGACTTACCGAACTAGCCGAAGACCCGGAGGCTGTTGAAGGTATTGCAGACACCGCTCGCCAATTACAAGCGCTGCGCAAGAACCGCGAACAGCAAGCGGATAAATTAACTGAAATCGACGAAAACATCGGCAAATTGAAATATATCATCAGCAACGAGCTCGAAGCCGTTGAAGTCACTGAACGTGTAGCGCAGCCGGAGGATTTTGGACTATGAGCGAACCACAAACTTTAGAAACACTCATTACAGAATACCAACATATCCGTGCACAGCGCCAAGAGCTATCAAAAACTGATAAAGCCCTTAAAGAACAGCTAGACGAAATCGAACTGCAACTGATGGTCGCGCTCGATAAAACCGGTCTAGACAACGCCACTGTCCGCGGTGTCGGTCAGGTGATCAAGTCCCAAGAGATTGTACCGAATATCACTGACTGGGATGACTTCAATGCCTTCGCCCGTGACAATGACATGTTGTACCTATTCCAGCGCCGACTAAATGCAACCGCCTACCGTGAACTGCTCGCGCAAGGGGTCGAAGTCAGAGGGCTAGAGCCTACAACGGTGGCGAAAATCACTGTACGTAAGGCCTAAAAGTTGATTTTTAACTTGTTTTATAACCTATAAAGTTATAAAATGCACTACGTGGGTTTAGATAGAACCCACCATACATCATATAAAGGAAACATCTACCATGACTAAACAAACTCAAGCATCTGAATCTACCGCAGTAACAACTTTTAACCCGGCAGCCATGCTCGCTGCACAAGCAATTGCTGACGCGGGCTTAGGAAACGAAAATGTCGCTGCCGAAGACCAACTTATCCCACGCCTAGTACTGCTACAGGCGATGTCGCCGGAAGTCACACGCGGCAGTGAAAAGTATATCGAGGGTGCACAACCAGGCTTACTCATGAATACGCTTACCGAAGACTTCTTCGAAGCGGTGTACTGTGTTAACTTGCACTTCACTCGTGAATACACCGTATGGCGTAAACGCGACGCGGGCGGCGGTATGTTGGGGTCATTTGACACCGAAGAATTAGCACGCGAAGCATTAAAAGACCCGACTATCGACCCGAAACAATACGACATTCAAGAGACTCACAATCACTTGTTAGTGTTGTTGGACGAGAACGGAGAAATTAAAACCCCGGTCTTATGTCAGATGTCAGGCTCCAAGTTACGTGTCAGTCGTCAATGGAACTCCATGCCACAAATCCGTGAAGCTGCTCGTTTTGCTTCGGTGTGGACACTGTCCAGTAAACCGGCGAAAGCCCCGAACGGCGCGGTGTATTACAACTTCGACATTGAATTTGCCGGTAACGCGGGCGATGCGTTATACGCACAACTCAAGAAAGTGTACGAAGATTTTGGTCTTATGAAACAATGATAGAGTCTGAGTTCACGAGGGCGGTACATAAGCATTTACCGCCCGACATCTGGGCGTGGAAAATCTGCGATGAATACATGGGCGGAATTCCGGACGCGTATTATCGTAGTAAAGTTACAGGAAAAGCACTCTGGATAGAGTACAAGTACCTACAGAAACTCCCTGTAAAAGATTCTACGCTCATTGTACCCGCACTAAGTGGGCTACAAAAGAAACTGCTACAAGAGACCGTAGACTGTGGACAACAAGCCATGGTGATTGTAGGTTTCAAGAGCGCCGGGGCCATTTACACCTCACCGGAGGAATGGCTTAACGGGCTACCAAAACATGAATTTGAGCGGCGGCTGAAGTCGTACAAACAATTGGTAGAAGCTATAAAGGCTGTATTGTAAAAAAGTTTATGTCATAATCACCGTCGCTTATAACTACGGAGATTATTTTATGCAATATTCAAATACTTCCGGCATCCCGACAGGGACACCGGTTTACACGTCAGACCTTCATCGCAAAGTTGTTGAAGCCTTCAATAATTTCAAGCGGGAGACCGGCAACGGTCAGCAGTACGTAGCCGATAAGATGGGTATATCTCAGCCGGCACTATACAAGTACTTACGCGGAACACTAAAACTGAATCAATCATTCTTAGAGCGTTTCACGAAAGCCCTTGGCATCCGGCTAGATACCTTTGTTGTTGACACATACACCAGACAAAATTTACCGATAAAATACCTTTTGTCAGGCAAAGAAATTACTAAGGAAATCGAGATTATGGCTTTAAATGTGGTTGATTCGGTATTCGGCATCGAAGTTGACACACCAACATCTAAATTACGCCGCGGCGCGGTGCTCATGGTTGATAAAAACCTGAGTTGTTGCGACCTCGACAATGTCGTTTTAATGACGGACGAACGGATTATCTTCGGCGTCCTTGAGTACAAACCGGACATGTACGCTTCTTCGTGGGCAGTGCGTGAGGAAGTTGACGAGCATACTGCCCGTTATCACGAACTGAAAAGAGGCGACAAAGTCTATCACGTAATCGGTATCCACTTCTCACGAGTGGGGACAGAACGCAAGATGACACTATGACAGACAAAAAACTACTAAAACTTAACGATATTCGTAACATTTACAATATCTCCAAAACCTCCATCTGGCGTCTACGTAACCGGGAAAGTGACCCTTTCCCGGCTCCGCTGGAGACGACCTTTAAACATAACATCTGCTTATTCGACGCCAAGCAAGTCGATGACTGGTTCTCTCGTAACGTTCGTCAACGCGAGGTCGCTAGTGCAAGTGTACAATAATGCTGTCGCTGCCGTCGAGCAGCACTTCTTTGCCCTTGTCACAAATCCGTCGACAAAGCTCGCGGATTTCGATAACGCGCTTGCAGTACTAGAGCGCGCCCATAACTGGGCAGAGACAGCGCGCCGCGAATTTGTGAACCGGAATAATCTGAATAAACCCAAACCAAGCCAGAAAAGGGCTTACTAATGGCTGAACCTACCCACGGTATTTTCATCGACGGTAAAAGTGATAACTCAAACGTCGCAATGCTCGTTGACATTATCCCAACCCCACCAAACACAAAAGGTACCCATAAAATTACCCCGGTCGAAGGGCACAAACATTTCTGCACGTACTTAACCTCTGACACACAGTTCGGTCGTTCGGAATATCTCCGGGCGTCACACACGGGCACGTACCCGGACATTGTTATTGCAAGAGATAATATCGGCAGAAAAGACTCTGATGGATCCGCAACTGAGTTTATATGGGACACTGCCAAAGCGCCGTACCCGTGGCTTATAGATATGTCGGTTGTAGCAGTCCTCGTCTGGAGGGTAAAAGTATGACCTTCGGTATCTACTCAGACGCATTGCCACTGTTCCTAGGGGAAGAACAGTGTTTAATATTCCAACGACTTATTCGGTATGAGGAGATTACGAGGGCCTCTACGGGGCATAGCGAACTGAACCCTGCTCAACGTTACTATAAAGAAATCCGGCTCGGACCCGCACATAAATATCCGCTTGTTTTCACGGAGTGCGATTACAGTCCTAGTGTAGATAAACTAGCCGGGTGGAATGGAGGTGGGACCGGGATACCCGGGTCTATTGACATCGCGGATACGGTGTTCTACGCTAATCCAACTGATGCCCAAGTCTTCTTGCGGGACGGCTCGTGGTGGCTTTCGGTGCTAAAACCGGACGGAGCCACATCTTCCTTTTACTCGGCTAACTACTACGTATTCTACCGAATAAAAGACGCAGAGAAACTCCCGAATGCCGAGTACGGAATTGAAATAAGCTCAGCGTCAGGTCAAGTGCTCTATCGGAGTGACTGGGACGTCGTTCGACCGGTGCAGAGTATACAAGAACTACCCGAACAGAACCATGTAAACGCAGGTGGTTTTATGCCTCTATTCCAAGACCGGTATCACCCATACGACATCTGTGCTGAGAAGGGTAGGGGCCGCAACGTCGGAAAAGATAAACTAGTTTATCTCGGGTATCGCGGAAAATTTAAACATGAAGGCGGTCACGTAAACTCGTACACTCTACCGTTACCGATAATAAACGACGGATTTCTGTCGTTTAGCGCGGCATTTATATGCCCGATATATAACACTAATCTTGGTGATAGGCACGGCGACAATATGATAGTGTCAGGCGGGGCCAGAGAAATATATAATCCGATACCGATAGTGATTAATAAGCCGACTAATGTCGGTTGGATATAGTATATGCTATAATCCCTGCCACACGCCCCACGCCCTCTTTAAATCTTATGAGGGCATTCTCACATGAAACGGATCCGTATAACTCCAAAGCCGAAGGTTACTGTTACCGCAGAACCGACCCCGGAACTTGACCTAAATCAATTTAACAAGAAACAACTCAAAAACTACAACGATGCCAAGGGCGGTAAAGCGGGCACAGATTTCGCTTCTGTTGTCGCGACAGACATTACGGCTGTGAACAGCCGAATTGACGCTATACCGCAACCGGCAGACTTGTCAGGGTACGCGACGAAAAGTGAGTTACCCGACCTTAGCCTGTACGCCAAGAAATCCGAACTACCTAGAACACCTGACCTCAGCCTGTATGCCAAGAAATCTGAGCTCCCTCAGATGCCATCACTCTCGGGTCTTGCGACAGAGGATTTTGTTGCACAATCAGTAAAACGAGCGCTGGCAGGATACGTAAAAAACACCGAGTTACCGGCTCTACCTAACTTCTCGGAGTTTGCCTCACATGCCGCGGTCGGCGAATTACTAAAAGGTTACGTGAAAACGTCTCAACTACCGGCGCCGACAGACTTGTCAAATTACCCGACTAAATCTCAGGTCACGGAGCAGATAAACTCCGCGGTGGCTAGTATCTCGGGGCCGTCAGGTGGGGTAACAGAGACGAAAGTCAATGAGCTTGTCAGCACCGCACTCGGTGGATACGCAACAACAAACTATGTCAATAGCGCGATCGCCGGAATAAACTATCCGACAGTTGACCTCAGCCCGTATGCCAAGAAATCCGAGCTACCAAAAATCCCGGATTTGACCTTATATGCTAAAAAATCTGAGATTCCGCCTCCCGGCATAAATCGTGATGATTTAACGCGGGTAGAGGATTCAATCCGCCGCGAGTTAGTGATTTTACAAGGGCTGTACGCAGCAATTGACGACCCTCATGAACTAGCGAGAAAAGACGACTTATCTGTATTAAAGAGTCAGGTCGTCAACCAGATCCCAGGCGTTGCGGTTACCGCTGTCAAGCAAGACATAGGACTGAATCCCGATGGCCTAATGAAAACTATCGTAGATGCAGTCCTCGCAAAAATACCGTCGTCAGGAGGTGGCAGCTCACCATATAAGGAGTATGAGCATCGCAAGGTATTACGGTCATCACTCAAAGTAACCGGTGCGGGTAACAGCCAGGAGTGGCATGTCACGTTTAAGAAAACGTTCTCAGAGCCGCCGTTCGTTAACATCTGCCAGTTCCGCGACTCGCGTCTTGTGGCAGTAATGATGGTATATAACATTACCACGACCGGGTTCACGTTCTCGAGCAACTACGCCGGCGCTGACACTGAACTTGCGTACGAGGCTTACGTCCCAAATTCGTAAATCCAACCGTCGACCATGTCCGCCCACGCTTGGAGCATATCTCTGCGCTGGGCGGCGTACTCAGCCTTATTGTAAACTGCTCTTATGCCTCCGTTCTCGTGCGCGAGGCATTTTTCTATCCAATCCGAATTGTAGCCTGCTTCATGGAGTAGTGTTGACGCCGTTCGACGCAGGTCATGCACGGTGAAATCGTCCATTACCCGGCCATCCTTATTAATTTGCTCCAGTGTCTTGTAAATCACCCGGTTCAGTGAGCTATGGGCTATCGGCTTTTTCCGGTTCATCCGACCGGGGAGCAGGTACTCTGACCCCTCTGAGTACATCTGGAAGGCGACAACTATATCCATCGCTTGTCTGGAAAGATAGACGTTGTGCGCTCGTCCGGCTTTCATTCTCTCAGCGGGTATTGTCCACACCTGATTGTGGTAGTCGACCTCGTCCCACCGAGCGTTGACGATTTCACCTTTACGGACTAGTGTGTAGAGAATAAGCCGTAGTGCTTTACGTAGGGCAAAGTCCGATTGCATATTGTCGAGTGCACTGAAAAATATACCAATCTCACGCGGTGATAACGCCCGCTCACGTGGCTTAAATGTGGCAATCGAGCTTCCTGTAATTGTTTCGACCGGATTTGTCAGTCGATGCCCTTTGTTAATAGCGTACCGGTAGGTCGCATTCAACAACTCTCTCACGAGGAGCGCAGTCGATGGCGCGCCACGGTCTTTTATCTTCTCACATAACGCACGCACCTGTTGGGTTGTCACCTCCCCCATAAATCGTCCGCCAAGCGTCGGCCGAATCTCGCGGTCGAGAGTCGCCTGCCGTAAAGCACGAGTACTCCCCACAATGGGGGCGTTGTCGATATACTGCTGTACGAACTCAGTCACCGTACCAGGCCCTTTGAGCTGGGTTTTCTTTGCCTGTTTCTCGCTCGCCGGTGAGATGCCGTCGTTGACGAGTTTTCGTGCTGCCACCAATCGGTCTCGAGCCTCTGCCAGCGAGATGCCGTCCGGGCCATAGTGCCCGAACGTGACTGTCTCCCGTCGACCGTTGATTCGGTAATCGTAGCGGAACACAATCCGTCCGGTCGGTCGCACAACCGCATACAGTCCGTCGCGGTCAGTAACCTTATACATTTTCTCTTTTGGTTTAAGAGCCTTTAGTTTCGTGTCGGTTAGCATAATCTCTCCTTATACCGTCGCCAGGTGTCGGTACGGGGTGTTTTTACCCTCTATCTACAGCGTCGGTCCGTGGATTATACCGTCCATAAAGTAAAATAGCTAGAAACTGTGTGAATCTACCAGAAACAAATAACCCCTGAACTTGTCAGGGGTTATCGCTATTTTGGAATTATCTGAAACCAGTAGAAACCGCGGTATTACTATTCCCACTCAATCGTCGCAGGCGGTTTGCCACTAATGTCATAGACTACGCGGGAAATACCGTTTACTTCATTGATGATGCGGTTGGAGATTTTTCCCAACAGATCATAAGGCAAATGTGCCCAATGTGCGGTCATAAAATCAATCGTTTCTACGGCACGTAAGGAAATCACCCAGTCATATTTACGTCCGTCGCCCATCACGCCTACAGATTTCACCGGTAAGAATACACTGAAGGCTTGGCTGGTTTTGGCATACCAACCGCTGTTGCGTAATTCTTCGATAAAGATCGCATCGGCACGGCGTAATAAATCGCAGTATTCTTTTTTCACTTCACCGAGTACACGTACGCCTAAACCCGGGCCCGGGAATGGGTGGCGATTGATCATCTCAGCCGGTAAACCGAGCGCTAAGCCGATTTTGCGCACTTCATCTTTGAACAATTCACGCAACGGTTCGACTAAGCCAAGTTTCATATAATCAGGCAAGCCGCCTACGTTGTGGTGGGATTTAATGACATGGGCTTTGCCTGTTTTGCTGGCGGCAGATTCGATTACGTCAGGATAAATGGTGCCCTGTGCCAACCATTTCACTTTTGTCAGTTTTTTCGATTCATCATCGAATACATCCACGAACACTTTACCGATAATTTTACGTTTTGCTTCAGGATCGGATACGCCTGCAAGTTCACCTAAGAAACGGCTTTCAGCATCCACGCGGGTGATGTTCAAACCGAATTTGTCGCCAAACATTTCCATCACTTGATCGCCTTCGTGTAAGCGGAGTAAACCGTTATCCACAAATACGCAGTGTAAGTTTTTACCGATAGCACGATGTAATAATAAGGCTACCACAGAGGAATCCACGCCGCCGGATAAACCTAAAATGACTTCGTCATCGCCCACTTGCTCTTTAATACGGGCAACGGCGTCTTCAATAATGTTTTCGGCGGTCCATTTAGTTTCACAACCGCAAATATTCACCACGAAATTGGTTAATAATTCCAAGCCTTTTTTGGTGTGTGTGACTTCCGGGTGGAATTGCACGCCGTAGAAATGACGACTTTCATCAGACATTGCCGCAATCGGGCAGGTCGGCGTGGTGCCGGTGATTTGGAAATTTTGTGGTAAGCGGGTGACTTTATCGCCGTGGCTCATCCACACGTCCAATTTGCTGTCGCCATCATTTAAATGAGCGAAAAGTGCGGTCGGATTTTCCATTAAAACGGAAGCATAACCAAACTCACGATGATCTGAGGTTTCTGTTAAGCCGCCAAGCTGCATCGCCATGGTTTGCATACCGTAGCAAATGCCCAGCACAGGAACACCGGCATTAAAGACATATTCAGGCGCACGTGGGCTGTTTTCTTCCGTGGTACTTTCCGGACCGCCGGAAAGAATAATGCCTGTCGGGTTGAAATCACGGATTTGTTGTTCGGTGACATCCCACGCCCAAAGCTCACAATACACACCGATTTCACGTACACGGCGGGCGATAAGTTGGGTGTATTGGGAACCAAAGTCGAGGATGAGGATTTTATGGTTGTGAATGTTGGTCATGGTTTTCCCTGTTATGTAAAGTTTTTAGAAAATAAACTATCGGTGACAGTCTGATTTTCTAATCGGTATACGTTAATTGAAGTAATTTTTGATGATTTTTCTCTATCTATTTTATCTAATATGTCTCTATTTATCATTTTAGTTAAGTTAATAGAAAGGTTTTCGTCAATAGATATGGCTAGCTTGTATAACGTTTTTCCTATTATTGTAAGCTCTAGTAGTTCGAGGGATAAACCATCATTATTGTTATCGGTGAAGTCTTCAACATTTAATGTTATGCAGAAGTTATTATTTTGTTGGTAGAAAAAATGATAGTTATGGCTATCTTTTTTAAATCTCCAGATTTGGGTACCTAACCGTAATCCTGATTTAGGTATACTAGATATAACGCCAATATCATATAAAAATTCAATTGTTGACTGTTTATTTTCAAGTGGAATGAAATCTATTGCTAAGTATTTATCAAAAATAATATATTTCATTGTTTCATTAAATCTTCTAGCATCATCTGATGAAATCATTGATAGCGTATTTAATGCTCTGAGATTGATGGTGTTTGGTTTGTAAATTTCCTCAACTAAGATTCTAGCCCAAAATTCCTTTAGTGAATCTTCATCAATATATTGTGCTTGCTCTCTCCATTTATTGAAAAAAGTACGAGAAACCTCATCATCTGACGGTTCACCTTCTTTAAGTAAGGCTTCTCTTACTGCGTATTCTAAACATTGTTGGGCGTTATCTGATTTTACTTGCTCAAAATTAATAAGTTTGTTATTGACGTCTAAACAGGCTTTACCATCGAGAATCAATCGAGTATGTCTCTCTGTTTGTGCGTCTATTAATTTTTTAGTAGCTTCTGTCTTAGCAACCATTTTCCCAAAAACTAAATCAAATATTTTACTAACACTATTAGGTATACTTTTCACTAATGGTGTTAGGTCACATGTAATATTAATAGGACTTAAATTAAAATCACCCATAGTATTACCTATAAAAAGAATAGTTAATAATTTTTACTTTAGCACATAAAACCGTGGCGCATTCTACCATTTCCCCCATCTAACGTAAACGATTGCAACGTTTTGTGGCATAAAGTGCGGTCGTTTTTTTACTTGGTTTTTAACGATCCCAAATAAATTGCGGCTAAGGTTAAAAAGGCACCGAGCCATTGCCATGTGTTGATGGGTTTGTGTAATAAAAAGGCGTCGATGACGAGGGCGGCGACGGGTTCGGTGAGTAACAATAATCCTGTTAAGCTTAGGCTGAGTAGAGGGATGTTGTAGGCGATCATACCCCAAGCAATACATTGCATAACCACGCCATAAATCAGGATTAAGCCGATATCAGTGAGCGTGGTTGGGTAGAGGGAATCGGCATTAAAAATAAGCGCAGGAAGTATTAACGCTACGGCGCCGCTGAAGCTGATAAGCCACATTAATGGAAAAATAGAAATCGGTTCAATGCTGTGTGCTTGGCGGATGGCTGCCATGGAGGCGGTGAGACAGGCGCCGGAGAGTAGGCCGATGAAAATACCATAGCCTGCTTTGAAGTTATGTTGCAACTCGGGACTGGTAATAAGCAGAACGCCGATAGTGGCGATAAACAAACTTATCCGTTGCAATTTACTTTGCCGTTCTTGGAAAAACAACCAACCGATAAATGCCAGAAAGAAAATTTGCAGGCTGTTTAGCAAGGTGGAAATGCCCGGGCCGACGGCGTAAATACTCTCATGCCAAAAGGCTAAGTCAAACGCTAAAATCACACCGGAAGTAGCGGCCCAAAATATTGCTTTTGGTGCTTTGGGAATGGGCTTACGGTAAAGTTTCATTAATACCCAAAAAATCCCCGACGCGATAAGCAAACGCCAAAAAGCGATGGCGTAGGCACCAACGGGGACAAATTTTACGATAAGGCTGCCGAGTCCGAATAAAATACAGCCGATGACCAACAGGATGACGGCAAAGCGATTTGAGTACATAGCATTAATGAAAAAGGAATCGAGCGGGGATTATAACAAAAGTGCGGTGGTTTTTCGGCGCGTTTTTTAAAACGTTGCGGTATTATGTAGCAAATGCACAAAACGCTTGCTGAGCTTGTCGAAGCATTCGTTTTGTGTATCGGAGAAGCTGAAATGACTTACACTTTGACAAGCTCAGTGACCGTCATTTCAGCTTTGTGCAACTGCTACATAATTTCGAAACGCTGCGAAAACTCACCGCACTTTAAGTGCAGGCGATTAAGCCGCCGGAATGAGAAATTCGGTGGCGATAATCACACAAATGAAACCGACAGCCATTGGTACGGACATTCGTTTGACAATTTCAAATGGGGAAATTCTTGCCATACCGGATACGGCAACCACAACGCCGGACACCGGGGATAAGCCACGACCTAAGTTGGAGGCTTGTAACATTGGCACGGTTAAATAGGCCGGATTTGCGCCCATTTGGGTGGCAAGTTTTGGAATTAATTCGGCGAAGGCATAGAATGCCGCATTGCCCGAGCCGGTTGCCATGGTAGCTAAAATCGTAATCACCGCCAAGACTAACATCATAAACATTCCGCTACCACCGAAGGATTGGGCAGAATTAATCAGATTAGTGATAAAGCCAATGGTGCTTAAACTTTGTGCGAACACGCCGGCGGCAACCAATAACATCACCACGCCGGCAAAGGCATCTGCCATGCCGCGATAGGCAATCACTAAATTGTCGAAGGTTTTTTTCGCACTGAAATTACGTATGAAGTCGATGACTGCGGTGATCACAAAGCAAAGAATAATGACGGTGACGATGTGTAATTCAGGTAAGTTAAACCATTTACCGTCAAACAGGATTACACCGATGATAGGTAATAATGGCAAAATAGCGTAAAAGGTCGGTACATCGGTTCTGATTTCGGACATGTCGACCGGTTTTGCGTTCACTTTTTCTTTGCGATCCAAATAACGTTGCCAGAAGAAATGGGCGGTACCAATACCACAAATCGCTACAATGGACACCGGCAGGCTGGTGGAAAAGGCGAATTCGCTTAATGATTGTTTGGAAATCTCAGCGGACAACACTACATCGCCGGAGGTTGGCGATAAGATGATGGAAATCGGCGATGCACAAATGGCTGCCGCCGCACCACGAGAAATACCCATATTGACCATGACAGGGAATAAGGTTGCCATTAATAACACGCCCAAGCCTGTTGCAGAGGACACCGCAAAGGACATCAAACAGGCGAGAAAATACGCGAATACCATGAGAATGTAAGGGGAGCGGATATTTTTTAACGGCATGGAAACGATTTTTACCACCATGTCGTTGGCGCCTAAGTGGGTCATGTAGGCGGAGAAACCGCATAAGATCATGATCATTAAGCCTAACCCACCACTGCGGTTGGAAAGCAAATATTTCACATATTCAAGAATGTCGAAATAGGCTGAGCCGGTGCTTTTCACATTTTCCGGCAAAATGGAATGTCCCATTAACACAGAAATCAATAACAATACTAAACCGCCGAACATGAGCACGCCCGTCGCGGAATAGCCTTTCACGATATAGTAAGCGACCAGAATAATCGCCACTAACCCGATGATTAAATCCATAATATCTCCTTAGGTTTTAAATAAGTTACCGGAAGGGTGAATTTAGCGAAAAAATAAAGCGGTTGTAAACGGCTTTATGTGGAAAACTTGAAATAGATCATAGAAAAAGTGCGGTGATAAATCACAACGTTTTTTTAGATGCTTTTATCACCGCACTTTTATCGTACATTCGTTTATTTTTCGGTCAAATAAATACTTTTATCCTGTTTATCACGCGGCAGAATTAAATTTAACACCACTGCCGTAATTCCGCCTGCCGCAATGGCATTACGGAAGACTTCAGGCAACATTTTGAATACGTCCGGCTCAAAAGCGACACCTAAGCCTACGCCGACGGCCGTTGCGGCAATGACGGCTTCACGACGGTTGATGCCGTGAGTCATGATGATTCGTACACCGGCAATGGCAATGAGACCAAACATTAACACCATAGCGCCGCCGAGTACCGGGCTTGGAATGGTGGTGAAAGCGCGACCGACAATCGGGAATAAACCAAATAACACCAAAATAGCCGCGATAAATTTCCCTACATGGCGGGAAGCTACGCCCGTCATTTGAATCACGCCATTATTTTGGGCAAAGGTGGTAAGCGGTAGGGAACCTAACGCGGTGGCAATCACAGAAACTAATCCATCAGCAAAGACCCCGCCGCGTAAACGTTGACGGAATTCTTCGCCTTCATAAGGCTGACCGGAAACCATCGCCGTTGCGGTTAAGTCGCCAACGGCTTCGAAAACGCTTAATAAATAGATGATGGCCGCCACCCAAAAGGCTGACCAATCAAAAGCAAAACCATATTTAAACGGCATAGGGATGGTGAAAAAGTCCACGTCTTTTAACGGTGAAAAATCAACCATGCCTAAGGTTAATGCTACGATGTAGCCTGCAATGAGTCCTACGGCAATGCCGCTCATGCGTAAAAACGGGTTGCGCATACAGTTAAAAATGAGTACGACAACCAAGACTAAGGAGGCTAAGCCGATATTTTGCAACGAACCAAACGCGGCGGTGCCTTTGGCGCCAAAACCGCCACCGAAATCGGTGATGCCGATGTCAATCAGGCTTAAACCGATTAATAACACGACCACACCGCTGACGGTTGGGGTGATAACACGCTTTAAATAAGGTAGAACCCAAGCGGCAGCGCACACAAGAAACGCCCCGACAAAAGACACGCCAAGCAAGGTAGAAATCATGGTGTTTTCATCAATACCATTGTCTTTCATACTTAGCCCGACGGCGATCATTACGCTGACGAAAGAGAAGTTCACCGATTGAATGGAAAGCATACCGGAGCCAATAAAACCGAAACGATGCACTTGAATATAGGTGCCAATACCGGATGCTACCATGGCCATGGAGACCAAATAAGCGGTCATGTGGACCGGTAAACCAAGAGCACCACCGACGATAAGGGCAGGGGTGACCATGGGGACAAAAATCGCTAATAAATGCGTAATGGCACTGACTAGGGCATTAAGAAAGGGCGGTTTGTCTTCTAAACGATAGACTAAATCCGCTTCGGCAGTTTGTTGTTCATGTTCCATGTGAGGATCCTTAGAAAGGGAAAAAATTATGAGAGAATAATAAGGGCGGAATTTTAGTAGATTTTTAGTTTTCACGCAAACGATTGCTTTTGTCTTTTTTAAAAAAAACAAGCGTGAAAGTGCGGTGGGTTTTTATTATGAATGTTGTCGATAGAGATCTTGAATAAGAAGGGGCTAATAAAATGAACCAAAAAACGACCGCACTTTCGTGTTGTTGTTTAATAAAAAAGGCACAGAAATTTATCTGTGCCTTTTGCTTTAGGTTGATTAGAAGTGCATTCCGGCGCCTACCGCTACACCAACTTTGCCTTGCGAATCGCTGGTACCGGAAAGTCGAATAATATACTTGCTATTATCAGAAACTTTCGATACCCCTACCGCGACGGCATTTTGGCCTTGGTAGTTACCGGCAGCCACAGACACCATGCCTTTACCCGGCATGAAGGCTTGTGGCAATTGGGATGCCGCTAACGCACTGGCCACGCCGGCATTCACACGTTTGCCCATTTGGTTTACTTGGCCTGCAAGCGCGTTGTATTTATTGCCCACGTCGGTTAATGCTGCGTGTAATTGACCGCCATTGATTGCATCTTTACTATCTTTTGTGACGCGGCCCGGCGCAACATTAGTTACTCGCGTATTGCCTGCATCAATGCCTTTAGCGCTAACACTTGGACTATTTGCCAATTGATTACCGTCTTTATCTACGAAGGTCAAACCATTGTCTCCAATGCGTGTGCCACCTTTGGTCGTGACGGAATCAACGTTCAATTCTTTCGCCATAGCGACGGTAATTGTGTTGCCTTCCACTTTGGTCATGACATTTTTGCCTTCATCGAATTTACCCCAATCGGAATTGTCTTTGTGACCTTTTACATTCACTTGGGTGTTCAATTTGGCGGAATGTACATCACCGCTATTTGCACCGAATTTCAATCCATCGTTTAGGGTAGCAACATTTTCGTTACCCACTTTCAAACGTGGTTTATTGGCGGTGCCATCTTGCGGATCTACACCTGCTGGGCCTTCGGCAACGCTAATAGAGGCTGTGACACCATTCGCACCTTTAAACGCAATAGAGCCATCTTTACCGTTAAGCGCTACACCGTTCTTACCATCTGCGCTATCAACGGTTAACACGCCATCTTTGCCATTAGTACCATCCGTATTTTTACCGCCTACATTGACTGTATCCGCTACGATAGATTTCGCTTGAATATCATCGTTGGTAGCAATGGTAATTTGTGTACCGTTTTGCGTAATAGCAATGTTATTGCCTGCCGTGTAAGTGACCATATCGCCCGGTTTTACCGTTGTTACGGTTGTTCCGGAAACGGTGCCGCTACCTGTGGCGGAAGTGGTTACATCCCAACCACGAGCGGCAAGTTCTTTCACTTCGTGTAATTGACTACCGTTTACGGCTTCCTTGCTGTCTTTATCCACTTTACCGTTAGCAACATTAGCGATCACTTTGTTGCCTGCATTAATACCGGTATCTTTATTGATCTCGATATCACCTGCTTTTAAGCCGTTTTCAGTGACTTTCACATCATTGCCAACATTTAAGCCATCTTTAGTCACGGAAACTTTGTCACCCACTTTCAGACCGTCTTTATTAACGGTGGTGTCGCCCATTTTCACGCTACCGTTTTCACCAAGATCAAGGTTCTTCGCTAACTCAACCTGAACTTTGCCATCAGCGACTTTGGTGGAAATGTTATTATCGGCGCCAACAACTTCGACGGTATCGCCTAAGCCTTTCTTGACTTCGTTACCATCTTCGGCTTTTAAGCCAAAGCCTTTGTTGGTTAAGTCATCTACGGCTTTATGTAATTGTCCGCCATTGACTGCGTCTTTGCTATCTGCAGCAACCTTGCCATCGGCAACGTTAGTGATTTTGTTACCGCCGTTATCTAAACCGTTATTGGTTAGACTTACCGGCGTACCGCCATTTGCCGGGGTGATAGTAATACCGCTACCGTTGATAACAGTATTGTTATTTCCATCAACAAATTGTGCACTGGTTAAGTTTTTCAACTCTTTCGCCAGTTTCACTTTTAACGTGTCTGTGCCGTCTGCAATGACACCGATATTGCCGTCAACAAGTTTGTTGTCCTCAGTTTCACCACCTTTGATATTGATGGTTTCACCCAATTTGCGTTTCACATTTGTACCGGCATCTCCGGCAAAGGTTAACGGGCTGTCTTTCAGGTTATTTAACTGCTTAACATTGACCGCATCGTTATCTTCGGTACCCTCAGCTACACCACCGATTTTCGCATCCGAACCATCAGCTTTGCTCACTTTCAAACCGTCTGCCGTTGGGGCTAAGTTTACGGCATTATTACCATCAACTAATTGAACCTCTTTAAACTCCGGTTTTTCTGCAATTTGAATTTCTACTTTATTGTCTGTAACAACCGTACGAACATTTTTCGCGGTAGACGCTTTTGCAGCATCAGTTAAACCGCCGTCAATGGCTAAAGTAGAGCCCAATTTTTGTTGAGTGCCGTTATTGCCGGTGTCGTTATTTGTGTTACCTGTGACAGTCAAGTCTTTAAAGGCTTGTTCTGCGGTTTTATTAATGGCGTCATTAACATTATTCACGATTGTGCCACCAACAGTAATTGGCGCATTGGTAACGGTAATATCACCAACTTTCAAGCCATTGCTATCCAACTTGGTGGTTCCTGCTGTCACCGTGTTGATGTTCAAGTCTTTAGATAACTTCACTTTAAGTTTTTTGTTAGTAGCATCGGTTTCATCAATTTCAGTGGAGATGTTTTGATCATCACCAACAACTTCAATGGTATTACCCAATGCTTTCTTAGACTCTTTACCGTCTTGCGCTTTCAAACCAAAACCTAAGGTAGTTAGGTCTTGAGTAGCTTTGTCTAATTGCCCCTTATTCACTGCGTCTTTACTATCTACGCCATCAGCAACATTGGTGATTTTGTTACCACCGTTATCTAAACCGTCTTTTGTTAGTGCAACCTGGTTGCCTGTGGTCGGAGTAATAGTCATGCCATTACCATTAACAATCGTTTTATTTCCCGCTACATCAACAAATTCAGAGCTGGTTAGATTTTTCAGTTCTTTTGCCAATTTCACGGTTAATGTGTCGGTGTCTGCTACAACACCAATATTGTTATCAGACAAGTTAGCCGCATCTGTCATACCACCTTTCACATTCACTTGCGTACCAAGTTTACGTGCAAACGCCGCACCACTATCACCACCGAATGTTAATGGACTAAAGGCTTGAGCAGCTGTTTGAGTAATAGCATCATTTAAGTTATTCACCGCTGCACCATTCACAGTTGGCGCGGCGTTTGTTACCGTTACATCACCGACTTTCAAGCCATTGGTATCAATCGCGGTACTGCCGGTGGTGACTTTATCAACAGCAATGTTTTTGGCCAAATTAAAGGTGACATTGTTATCGGTAGCATTTTTGGTCACTACAATATTATTATCGGTATTGTTCAAATCTACTGTCGCATCAGGTGCAACATTCGTTTTATTTTGACCGCTAGCTGTTAGATTCCAGCCTTTATTCGCAACCTTTTTCACTTCATTTAATTGACTACCGTTAACCGCATCTTTTGATGTATCGCTCACATCGCCATCTGCTACCCCGGTTAATTTAGTCGGTTGATTATTGGCATCACTTAAGGTTAAACCATTCGCTGTAGGCGCTAAGTTTACTGTGTTAGCGCCATCAACTAATTTAACGCCTTTAAATTCAGGATTTTCAGCCATTTTCACAGTGAGTGAGCCGGTAGCGTCTGCTTCAACATAAATATTCTTAGCAGAAACATCTGTTGCGTCATGAGCCCCTTTCACGATAAGTTTTTGACCTAAATTACGGTGTACAGTCACAGTATCATTATTACCGGTGAAGTCTAAACCGGCATTCGTAAGTGCGGTCTCTTTTTCCTTCAATTGTTTCAGGTTAACTGCATCCGTATCGTTTACGCCATCTTTCACATTGGTAATGTTTTGATTACCTGCGTTAATACCGTTATTTTTGTCAATCACGGCGCTACCAACAGTCACCTTGTCAAAAGTCACCTCTTTAGCCGTATTGATCGTAAAGGTTTTATCGTTTTTGGTGATATTGATGTTTTGGCCATCAAGGAATTTCACTGTGTCTCCCGCTTTCACAGGACTGGTTTGCTCATTATTTGAGGTCACATTCCAGAAAGCATTATTAATTGCATTTGCAACAGATTGTGCTGTTGCAGGTGCGGTAGATGTTGCAGCTGCTTGACCGTTAGCTTCTACAGTAACATCCGTGGTAGTTACATTCACTTTAAATGTTTTCTTACCGGTGGTAGCGTCTGTGGTATTGCTTACAACAGTGTTGTCGCCGTTTTCCATATCCACCAAATCGGTGATGACTTTTTTGCCGTTAGGTGTAATGTTGCTTAAATTTTGATTTGCCGCATTATCAATTTTGGCTTTGGTATCAACGTCTAATCCTACTTTGATACCGTTATTGGCTGCAGTGGTGGTAATGCCATTTTCGCCCGTAATGGAAAGAGTAGAAGTAGCTAAGTTCACAGAGCCGGTGCCACTGTTGCCCGCAGTATTCAAATTGATATTTTGAATTGCCGTGTGTACCGCTTTGCTGGTAACCGCTTTCTCATCATTAGCAGTGACAGAAGTGGCTTTGTTTAAGCTGAATGTAATATCATCTGCTGTAGATACGCCGCTGATGTCTGTGCCATCGCCTTTGATTTGCAAGGTTTCACCTAATTTTTTAACCGCACTTGTACCTGAATTAGAGGTAAAGGTAATGGCTTTGTTTGCCAATTCGTTTAGTTGTGATTTATTTACTGCGTCAGTGTCATTAACACCAGCAGTTACATTGGTGATTTTGTGGTTGCCGGCGTCAATGCCATTGTCTTTGCTAATGTTTGTGGTACCAACAGTGACTTTATCAAAGTTAACTTGTTTTGCAGTAGCAAAACTGAATTTATTGGCGGTGTGAGTTAATACAAGGTTTTCACCTGCGTCAAATGTCACAGTCTTGCCGGCTTTGATGGTATCTGCTACGTCGTTTGTCACGCCATTGCCACTGCCTGCTGCTTTCCAAGCAGCGTTGTTAATCGCAGTTGCTACGGAATCTGCAGTGACCGGTTTAGATGCATCTGTTGCTGCAGGGGCAGTCACGGTACCACTAGTTTCATCTACACTTAACGCCGTAGTAGTTACATTTACTTTAAATGTTTTCTTACCGGTGGCAGCGTTTGTGGTATTGCTTACAACAGTGTTATCGCCGTTTTCCATATCCACCAAATCAGTGATGACTTTTTTGCCGTTAGGTGTAATGTTGCTTAAGTTGTTATCTGCAGCATTATCAATTTTGGCTTTGGTGTCAGCGTCTATTTCAACGGTTACTTCAGCACCGGATGCTTTTGTCGTTAAGCCATTAGCACCTTTCACGTTAAATTGTAAACCGTCTTGTTTGTTTAATGTTTGTGCGTTAGTTGTGCCGGTATTACCACCCAATTTTATGGTGTTATTACCAAGGGCATTTAATTGAGATACATTCACTGCATCTTTGTCAGCCACGCCGTTTGCTACGCCGCTAATTTTCTTATCGTTTAAGGTAATGCCGCTGGCACTTAAGGCCATTGTAGTTCCCGCACCGGAAACGCTCGTAATATCAACTAGAGCAGGGGAAACGGAGAATTTGAAATCTTTGGTTGATTGATCAATCACCATATTTTTCCCGGCTTTTAATTTCACCAAGTCTTTTGGTTTGACATTTACCGTAGCTGGGTTATTAGCCGTACCGCCATCTGCTTCAGAGGTAATATTCCAACCAGCAGTAGCGATTTCAGCCACAGCATAAAGCTGGGAACCATTAATCGCATCGGTTGATGTTTGGCTGACTTCGCCTGCAGCCACATTTTTCAATTGGCGTTCATAACCTACAGAACCAAAGGAAACTATATCACCCGGTAAGGTTTTATCGCCGGCAGCCCAGTTTAAGGTAAAACCATTTTGGGTCATGTTGGTTTGTATTGTACCTTGTTTATCGGTAGTTGAACCGCCACCGATTGCCACAGCGTTATCGCGATTTGCAATCGCACCCGTACCGATTGCAATACTGTTGGTCTTAGCAGCTTCCGCACTAGTACCTAATGCTAAGGCAATATCGCCGGCAATGGCTTTGGTACCCAAAGCAACTGAGGATTCACCGGTTGTGGTATTTCGATATTGCTCTGTTCGGCCATCGCTATTTGTACTCATTTTGAATGCTTTACCGGTGATGGCGTTAAAGGCTTGTTCAATTGTGTCTTGCGTTTCTCTTCCGCTTGTTGGATCAGTATATTTGGTTTGTGTCTTTGCGCTTTTATCTACATCATCACCACCAATAGCAACAGAGGAGTTACCCTTGGCATAAGTATTTCCACCAATGGCAATAGATTGATCGCCTGTTGCATTTGCTCCCGCGTTAGGGTAGTTTCCTCCACCAATGGCAATGCTTTGTGAGTTGTCTGCACCATTTGTAGAGGCAAAACGTCCGATTGTGATACCGTCTCTTGCTTCTGCTTTATTTTCAGAACCCACGGCAATAGAGCCGGCATGACTTGCAATTGCTTTATTACCTAGAGCAACAGCGTAATCCCCGGCAGTGGATTCAGGTCCGATAGCAATAGCATCATTGCCGGTTGCTCCCGTGTTGTCTTTATTGCCTAGTTTTGCAGAACTCACGGAGAAATAGCGCATTTGGCTCGCTTGAATCGCGTTATAAACCGCATCCCCGGTAACGACTTTGTTATCGCCTTGAGTTACTGTTGTTGATTTATTAAGACTAAAGGTGATGTCGTCAGCTGTAGCAACACCATTAATATCGTTGCCATCGCCTTTAATTTTTAAAGATTCACCTAATTTTTTGACCGCACTTGTCCCTGTATTGGACGTAAAAGTGATTGGGCTATTTTTAACGGCATTTAATTGTTGTACGTTAACCGCATCCGTTGCCGCGGTACCATCTGCTACACCGGTGATTTTTTTATTATTCAAACTTACGCCGTTAGCGGTGAAATTCAAGTTAGTGCCTTGACCACTGATACTTGAAATATCGCTTAAGGTTGGGCTAACAGAGAATGTGAAATCTCTACTACTTTGCGCGATATTCATATTTTTACCGGCTTTTAACGTCACACTGTCTTCAGGTTTGACGCTTTGTCTGGTTTCTCCACTGGAGGTGCCTCCGGCTATATTTCCTGCCGTTACAAACCAACCACCTGCAACTTTTTCGGCAACAGCGTTTAATTGTGAACCATTTACCGCATCGGTTGATGTAGCACTTACTTCACCGGGAGCAATATTCTTCAATTGGCGTTCATAGCCTTCGGAACCGAAGGAAACAATATCCCCGGGTAAGGTGTTTGCACCACCTGCCCAAGTGAATTTATAGGTCGTACCGTTTACGGTATAAGATTTTTCAGTTTGTTTTGTCCCCGCGTTCTCTGTGGTTGCACCGCCCCCAATAGCTACAGCATTATCACGATTTGCTGTTGCGCCTGTGCCGATAGCAATAGAGTTGGTCTTGGATGCGGTTGCTAATGTACCCATTGCCAATGCGATATCACCTGCAGTTGCTTTCATCCCTAAGGCAATGGCGGCTTGACCGCTAGTCGTATTTACGTACTGTGGTTGCAGAAGATTTTTGCTGGTTAATGCGGTAAATGCCTGACTTACTGTGCCGGAAACTTCAGCTCCTGTAAGATCAGTATATTTGGTTGTTTGTTTTGCAGCGAGGTCAACGTCATCACCACCGATAGCGATAGACGAGTGACCGTTCGCTTTTGTGTTTCCACCAATAGCAATAGATTGATCGCCTAATGCACTTGCACCATTTCCTGCAGCACCTGCACCACCAATAGCAATACTTTGACCTATACCTGCAGTAGTACTATTGGCACCAATAGCAATACCATAATTTGGAACAGCTTTAGCATCTAGTCCTATTGCAACCCCTGACGCGCCGGTTACTGTAGCCCTTGTACCTACGGCTACACTCCTATCAGATGCACTTGATGAAGTACCAATTGCAAGTGCGCTAGCTCCGCCATTTGTTCCCTCAGGAATCGCAGCTATCGCATTTCCTACCCCGATAATAGCGATAGAAGATATCAAGGAAGTTTTTAGAATAGTAGAAATTGATAAGCGTTTATCTTGAGAGGATTTTACTTTTTTGTGGGCTTTGGTTAATTCTGAAACAGCAACGAATGATTGCGTGGCGTGATTCCAAATAACTTTAAATACTTTATTCATAAATTGGCCTTATATCTAGATAATCAGGTGATGAGATTGTATAAAAAACATACAGTAAAATTGATTTAGTTCGCGTAATTATAGCGGTTTTATAGGCGAGTTCAATTATAGCCCTACTAAATTACACACTTTTACATAAATCAGACAACATATTGTTTTATCAGTAATTTTGGCAAGTTTTAAACATGAACTAAAACGATTTAATTTTTATTATAAAGTGCGGTGAATATTTATTGTTACGAGAAAGAATTGACGCGTTTATTTGAGGAATAAAAAAGTGCGGTCGATTTAAAAAACGTTTTTAAAACCGACCGCACCTTTTTATTATATGCAGAATTAGCTCATGCGATAATTTGGCGCTTCTTTGGTGATGGTGACATCATGCACATGGCTTTCTTTAATGCCGGCACCGCTGATGCGTACGAATTGGGCTTTGGTGCGTAATTCGTCGATAGTGGCGCAACCGGTTAAGCCCATACAGGAACGTAAGCCGCCCATTTGTTGATGGATGATTTCTTTGAGCAAGCCTTTATAAGGAATGCGCCCTTCAATGCCTTCCGGCACTAATTTATCCGCGGCGTTATCTGATTGGAAATAACGATCGCTGGATCCTTTCGCCATAGCACCAAGTGAACCCATACCACGATAAGATTTGAAAGCACGACCTTGATATAACTCGATTTCGCCCGGTGCTTCTTCTGTCCCGGCGAACATTGAACCCACCATCACGCAACTTGCGCCGGCCGCAATGGCTTTGGCGATGTCGCCGGAATAACGAATACCGCCATCGGCAATCACCGGAATACCACGATCTTTTAAGGCTTCCGCCGCATCGGAAATCGCAGTAATTTGTGGCACGCCCACGCCGGTGACGATACGGGTGGTACAAATGGAACCCGGACCAATCCCTACTTTCACGGCGCTGGCACCAGCGTCAGCTAGGGCAATAGCGCCTTCAGCGGTAGCAACGTTGCCTGCAATAATTGGTAGATTAGGGTATTTCGCACGGGTTTCGCGCACGCGTTGTAACACGCCTTCGGAATGGCCGTGAGAGGAGTCAATAAGCAATACGTCCACACCGGCTTTCACCAAGGCATCAATGCGTTCTTCATTACCGGCACCCGCGCCAACGGCTGCACCAACGCGTAAACGGCCAAATTCATCTTTACAAGCGTTCGGTTTTTGTTCGGCTTTTTGATAGTCTTTTAAGGTGATCATGCCTTTCAATTTGAAATTATCGTCCACCACTAATACTTTCTCTACACGGTGTTCGTGCATTAATTGGAAAATTTCTTCCCGTTTGGCGTCTTCTTTTACCGTCACCAAGCGCTCTTTTGGAGTCATAAAATCTGCCACAACTTTACTGGTGTCGGATACAAAACGGGTGTCTCGGCCGGTGATAATACCTACTAAATTTTTGTCGGCATCCACCACAGGGTAGCCGGCAAAACCATTTTTTTGCGCTATGATTTTAAGCTCGCTGATGGTTAAATCCGGTGGCACGGTGATTGGATCGGAAACCACACCGCTTTCAAATTTTTTCACTTTGCGGACGCGATTTACTTGGCGTTCAATGGTCATATTTTTATGAATGAAACCGATTCCGCCTTCTTGTGCGAGAGAAATGGCTAATTTCGCTTCGGTTACGGTGTCCATTGCTGCAGATAACATAGGAATGTTTAAGCGAATAGTGGACGTTAATTGGGTGGAAAGGTTCGCTGTGTTAGGTAACACGGTAGAGTGAGCGGGAACGAGGAGAACGTCGTCAAACGTCAGTGCTTCTTTTAAGATGCGTAATGCCATTGCAATATCTCTCTTGTATTAGTTAATGATGAAAAAATATTGCGGGCGGATTATACAGATTTGCCCTGCTTTTGGAAAGAAAAAATTGTAAAAAGACGGGATTTTTAGCGTATGATAACCGCCGATAAAATACATTAGCCAACCCAAGTTATAGGAATACACATGGCAAAATTAATCGAACTTCTTATCTGCGGCGTAGAAAATTCATTAGAAAATTTGACCGCACTTTTAGGCTGTAACCAAGCGGAATTGTTAAACGAGGTCGCGCAATTGGAACAGCAAGGTTTATGTTTTGAACTGGAAGACGATTATCTTTATTTAATTCCCCGATTACCGTTACTTAATGAACAGCGCTTAGCTCAAGCCCTGCAGCCTTATCGTGTCACGTTAAAACCGATGATTTCCTCAACCAATCAGTATTTATTGGATAATATCGAAACGCTACAAAAAGGTGATCTTTGTTTGGCAGAACATCAAAGCGCAGGGCGTGGGCGTCGCGGGCGACAATGGATTTCCCCGTTTGCCGGGCAGATTATTTTGAGCTTTTATTGGCAATTAGATCCTAGCAAGCCTTTAGATGGCTTGAGTTCGATGATTGGGCTTGCTATCGTGCAGGCGTTGGTGGAATTGGATATGTACGGATTTCAAGTGAAATGGCCGAATGATATTTTGGTTAACGATCGGAAATTGGCAGGTATTTTGGTGGAAATTGTTAATCAACCGAATGGCAAATTGAATTTGGTCGTAGGCATTGGTATGAATGTTTCGCTTGGGCAGGAAAAGCACATCGATCAGCCTTGGGCGGAATTAAGCGAGTTTTTTCCCGATATCGATCGTGAACAGATCATCATCCAAATGGTGAAAACCATTTATCGTTATTTGGCTCGTTTTGAGCAACACGGTATTGACGTGGAAATGCAACAACAATGGTTGGAACATGATGCCTATTTTGGTACGGAAGTGAATGTGATCACGGAAAAAGGCGTGATTTCCGGTATTGAGCAGGGAATTAATAGTAGCGGTCATTTGTGTTTAATGACGCAAGATGGCGTTCGGTACTTTAATGCAGGGGAAGTATCATTGCGTAAAAAATAAAACTTTTTAGCAAAAGATCAGTCTAATTTGCTGAGTATAAACAAAAACATTACTCATATTATTTTAAGCAACTAATGAGGTTTTAAAATGAAAAAAATGGTTCAAATTCTCGGCATCGTTACTTTAGCAGTCGCTTTAACCGGTTGCCACAATTTAAGCAGAACGCAGAAAAATACTGCGATTGGTGCTGCAGTTGGTGGTGTGGCCGGTAATGTAATCGGTGGCTCAACCGGCGCAACCCTCGGTGGTGCGGCATTAGGTGGCTTAATCGGTAGCCAAGTCGGTAAGTAATCAGACTATCTACACCAATCAATAAAAGTGCGGTCAGAAATAAATATGTTTCTGACCGCACTTTTTTTAACTTATTCTCTTCAATTGCATTTTTCCATGAAAATTCCGTTGTCCTCTTGTCACGCATAGGTAAAATCGATAGACTAAAACCCGTTATTAGTCGGGGTGCTTCGTGCTGAGATAATACCCGTGAACCTGATACAGTTAATACTGACGTAGGAAACTAATCGGAGAATCAAATTTCCTTTCTTTTCTCTCATCTTTATTCGTCATTATTGCCAATTCACTCTTTTCCTTAAATAAAGGAACAATTATGCAATATGGTTTATGTGTTTCCTCTTCGTTAAATCGCGGAGGATATTATGAGTAACATCGTTCAAGCTTTAACCATTGCCGGCTCGGACAGCGGTGGTGGCGCCGGCATTCAAGCTGATCTAAAAACTTTTCAAATGCGTGGCGTGTTCGGCACATCGGTGATTACGGCAATTACTGCGCAAAACACGTTGGGCGTGTTTGATATTCACGCCATTCCCCTGCAAACCATTCAAAGCCAGCTGAAAGCTATCGCCGATGATTTCACGATTAGCGCCTTTAAAATCGGTATGTTAGGCACGGCAGAGATAATCGAATGTGTCGCTGAGGCATTAACACAATATGATTTTGGACCGTTGGTGTTGGATCCTGTGATGATTGCCAAAGGCGGTGCGCCGTTGTTGCAACAAAGTGCGGTGGATTCTTTGGTTAAATTTTTATTGCCGCAGGCGGAGGTGATTACTCCGAATTTACCGGAAGCGATGGCATTAACCGGCATAGACATTGTAGATGAACAAAGCGCTCAACGAGCCGCACAAATGTTGCAGGCGCAGGGCGTAAAAACGGTGGTGATTAAAGGTGGACATAGCGGCAATTCGCAAAGCGCGGAGTGTCGCGATTGGATTTTTACCCCTAACGAGCATTTTGTTTTGCAATCGCCACGCTATCCGACGCCACACACTCACGGCACAGGTTGCACGTTTTCCGCCTGTCTCACTGCTGAATTAGCCAAAGGGGCGGATATTCGATCCGCCGTGCAAACTGCCAAGGCATATATCGGTGCCGCCATTAGCCACCCGTTAAATATTGGCCACGGACATGGGCCGACGAATCACTGGGCATATCAAGAATAAGGTTTAATTTAACGTCAATTTAATCACACTAAGGACTTATTATGAAAAAAACAATTTTATTTTTCACCGCACTTTCACTTTCCACTGCAGTTTTAGGCCAACAGGCGCAAAACGTGAATATTTATACCTACGATTCCTTCACTTCCGACTGGGGTGCCGGGCCGAAAATAAAACAAGGGTTCGAGCAGAAATACCCGCTGTGCAAAGTGAATTATATGCCTTTTGAAAGTGGTGGTACGCTGTTTAATCGGGTGCGTTTGGAAGGGCATAAAACCAAGGCGGACATTGTGTTAGGTTTGGATAATTTTGTGTTGGAAGAGGCCAAAAAAAGCAAACTGTTTGACATCAATCATGTGGATTTAAGCAAACTCAGTTTGCCGACCCAATGGCAAGATAACACCTTCCTGCCTTATGATTTCGGCACCTATGCGTTCGTATATGACAAAGATAAAGTTAAGAATCCGCCGAAAAGTTTAAAAGAATTGGTCGAGCGTGAAGATTTGCGTGTCATCTATCAAGACCCACGCACCAGCAGTGTTGGTCGTGGTTTGTTGGTGTGGATGAATACCGTTTACCCGGCAGAACAAGTGGCACAGGCGTGGCAACAATTGGCCAAACACTCGGTGACTGTAGGCAAAGGCTGGTCTGATACTTATGGTGCCTTTTTGAAAGGTGAGGCGGATGTGGTGTTAAGCTACAGCACATCGCCGTTATATCACCAATTATTTGAAAATAAAGAAAATTACGCAGCCACACAGTTTGCCGAAGGCAATGTGATGCAAGTAGAATTGGCCGCACGGGTAGTAGAGCATAAGAATCAATGTGCCGATCAATTTATGGCGTATTTGATCACGCCTGAAGCGCAAAAACACATCGTCAGCGCCAATGTGATGTTCCCGGTGATTCAAGAGGCGGTGGAACCGCACTTTGATGCCTTAAAAGCGCAAAAACTACAAGAAACCTTTTTGGACACTTCGGCGGCAACATCGGACGCGTTAAAAAGATGGATCAGCCAATGGCAAACCACATTAACAAAGTAATCCATTAATGTTTGCGTTGTTTTCCAACCCACAATTCCGCCCACGTCATTATCTGGGCGGAATGCTTGTTATTTTATTTATCACGCTGTTTTATACGGGTGCGTTGCGTGCCGTGTTGGTGGAAGGCAGCTATGACTGGCGACTGATTTTTCATGATGCTTATTTGCACCATGTTATTGCCTTTAGTTTAGGGCAGGCCTTGCTTTCGGCATTGTTGTCTTTGTTTTTCGGTATGCTGTTGGCGCGTGCATTTTATTATGTGGATTTTATCGGCAAAGGTTTTTTGCTGAAAATCATGTCGCTCACCTTTGTATTGCCGGTGTTGGTCGCCATTTTCGGGTTAATCGGCGTGTATGGCGCGTCGGGTTGGATTGCGCAAATCTTGCATTTTTTTGACCGCACTTGGGCGGGGAGTATTTATGGCTTGTCGGGCATTTTAATTGCTCATGTCTTTTTTAATATTCCGCTTGCGACCAAACTCTTTCTGCAAAGTTTGGAAGCGATTCCTTATCAACAACACCAACTGGCGGCACAGCTAAATATACGTGGATGGCGTTTTGTGCGCTTAGTGGAATGGTATTATTTACGCCAACAAATTTTGCCTACGTTCAGCCTGATTTTCATGTTGTGTTTTACCAGTTTCACTGTAGTGTTAACACTCGGTGGCGGGCCACAATATACTACGCTGGAAACTGCCATTTATCAGGCGATTTTATTTGAGTTTGATTTGCCGAAGGCGGCGTTGTTTGCGTTGTTACAATTTATTTTTTGTCTGTTACTGTTTAGTGTGAGCAGTTGGTTTAGCCGCACAACACAAACCGGTTTGAGCAGTGGCTATCGTTGGTTTACCCGGCCGCAAAGTGCGGTGAAAATTTTCCACATTTTTTTGCTTGCCCTGTTTGTGTTATTTATGTTGTCGCCGTTATTGAATATTATTATCGGCGCACTAACATCGGAAAAATGGCTCGCCGCATGGCAAAACCCGCAACTTTGGAAAGCTTTGGGCTATTCCTTAACTATCGCGCCGGCTTCCGCCTTGTTGGTGTTGCTTATGGCTGTGGCGTTATTGTTGTTATCCCGTCGTTTGCAATGGTTGTATTATGTGAAAACCGCGCACTTTATTATCAACGCAGGCATGGTGATTTTGGCGATTCCTATTTTGGTTCTCGCCATGGGGTTGTTTTTATTGTTGCGTGAAATCGACTTTAACAACGCTTATTTATTTGCCATTGTGGTGGTTTGTAACGCCTTAAGTGCGATGCCCTTTGTGCTACGAATTTTAAGTGTGCCGTTTAACAATAATATGCAATATTACGAACGTCTGTGTAATTCCCTTGGCATTGTAGGCTGGCAGCGATTTCGTTTAATTGAATGGCACGATCTGCGCACACCGATAAAATACGCCCTTGCCTTGGCATTCGCGCTATCGTTAGGGGATTTCACCGCCATTGCGTTATTCGGTAATCAAGATTTTACCTCGTTGCCACATTTGTTGTATCAACAATTAGGTAGCTATCGCAACGCAGAAGCGGCAGTTACCGCAGGTATTTTGCTGTTATTGTGCGGCATAATATTTGCCTTGCTTGAGCAACAAAAAGACGAACAACAAAAGGAACAGTATGATTCGTTTAGATAAGGTATTTTTAGCCGATAACATCATGCCCATGACGTTTGATTTGCACGTGGCGGCAGGGGAGCGTATTGCCATTATCGGGCCAAGTGGTGCAGGCAAAAGTACCTTGCTTAATTTGATTGCCGGCTTTGTTTTGCCCACCCGTGGCGAGGTTTGGCTCAACGGTGAAAATCATACGCAAAGCGCGCCTTATGAACGTCCTGTGTCTATTTTGTTTCAAGAGAACAATGTGTTCCCGCACTTAACCGTTTGGCAAAATTTGGCGTTAGGCTTAAAAACATCGTTAAAATTGACCGCACTTGAGCAACAACAGCTTGAACAAGTCGCCGCCGCTGTGGGCTTAACGGATTTTTTGAACCGTCAACCAAACAGCCTTTCCGGCGGACAAAAACAGCGTGTCGCCTTGGCCCGTTGTTTGTTGCGCGATAAGCCGATTTTATTGTTGGACGAGCCGTTCTCCGCGCTCGATCCGGCTTTGCGGAGGGAAATGTTGGATTTAATCGACCAACTTTGCCAACGCAAAAATCTGACCTTATTGCTTGTCACCCATCAACCTTCCGAGTTGGAAGGCAATGTTGATCGGATGATTCGCGTGGAAAATGGTCGGATAACCCAAGAATAAAAATACGCATAAAATGTACCGCACTTTTAAAAAGTGCTTTCTACTTAAAGGAAAACTATGTTAAGCAGTACTCTACAAATTTACTCTATCACTCCCCACCCAAGCGTGGAATATTGGTCTGTGTGCAAAGTGGAAGCGTTGTTTGAAACGCCGTTTTTGGATTTGGTCTATCGTGCGGCGCAAGTTCATCGCAAAAACTTCAATCCGCGCGCCATTCAGCTTTCTACCTTAATGTCGATTAAAACCGGCGGTTGCCCGGAGGATTGTGGTTATTGTCCGCAATCGGCGCGTTATCAAACAGGCGTGCAAAATCAGCAATTATTAGATGTAGAAGAAATCGTTGCGAAAGCCAAAATCGCCAAAGCCCGTGGCGCAGGGCGTTTTTGCATGGGTGCCGCGTGGCGCGGCCCGAAACCAAAAGATATCGCCAAAGTGACGGAAATCATCAAGGCGGTGAAATCCCTCGGTATGGAAACTTGCGGTACCTTCGGCTTATTGCAAGATGGCATGGCGGAAGAATTAAAAGACGCGGGTTTGGATTACTACAATCACAACCTAGACACTGCACCGGAACATTACAGTGAAGTGATCGGCACGCGCCGTTTTGACGACCGTATCAGTACCTTAGGCAAAGTGCGTAAAGCTGGCTTGAAAGTATGCTGCGGCGGGATTGTAGGCATGAACGAAACCCGCAAAGAACGTGCAGGACTCATTGCCAGCCTGGCGAATTTGGATCCGCAACCGGAGTCCGTTCCTATCAACCAATTAGTGAAAATCGAAGGCACACCGCTTGCCGATGCAGAAGATTTAGACTGGACAGAATTCGTGCGCACTATCGCCGTGGCGCGTATCACTATGCCAAACAGTTACGTCCGCTTATCCGCCGGTCGCCAAGGCATGAGCGAAGAAATGCAGGCAATGTGCTTTATGGCGGGGGCTAACTCTATTTTCTATGGCGATAAACTTCTTGTTACGGGTAACCCGGAAGAAGACGGCGACCGTTTGTTGATGGAAAAACTCGATTTAGAACCGGAAACGGAAGAGAATAAGCATTTGCGTTGATGCTTGATTGAAACGAATAAAAAAGCCACTTTGGATTCAAAGTGGCTTTTGTTTTGTCAGTATTAAAATTTACGTCAAAAACTGACCGCACTTTTCCTGCGAATCAGCCGAAGAAACCCGAAACGTAAGAATAGATCGTTTTTCCGCTTAATACGCCCATGGCGATAACCACGATCCAACCGATAATTGCCATCCATAACGGGTGTTTGTAGTTGCCGACAATGTTGTGTTTATAGGCAGCGAACAAAATGAGAGCAAGAGCGATCGGTAAGATTAAACCGTTTAATGTACCGACGAAAACCAATACGGCTGCAGGTCTTCCGATGGTGGCTAAAATTACAGTGGAAATGACGATAAAGGCAATGATCCAACGGTTACGGTATTTTTGGACATTCGGACATAAGCTGGTTAAAAATGAGACGGAAGTGTAAGCGGCTCCGATCACAGAAGTGATAGATGCAGCCCAAATCACAATACCAAATAACACGACCCCAAAATTGCCGGCAACATATTCAAAAGGCGTTTCTGCCGGGTTTTTCGGATTTAATGCCACGCCTTTTGCCACAATGCCAAGTACGGCAAGGAATAATACAACGCGCATGGCCGAGGCGATTAAAATGGCGGAAACAGAACTGCGACTGACTTCAGGGAGGGCTTTTTCACCTTGAATGCCTGCATCTAATAAACGGTGTGCGCCGGCGAAGGTGATATAGCCGCCAACGGTGCCGCCAACGAGGGTGACGATAGCAATAGGGTCAATTTTTTCCGGTAAGAATGTGCGGTGAATGGCTTCTACCACAGGCGGCTCGGTTTTAAAGGCCACATATACGGTTAAAGCGATCATGACGAAGCCCATTAACTGGGCAAAACGATCCATTAACAGGCCGGCTTCTTTGCGTAAAAAAATTAAAATTGCAAATACGCCGCTGATGATGGCACCAATTTCGGGTTGAATACCAAAAATGGAGTTTAAGCCTAAGCCGGCGCCGCCTACGTTGCCGATATTAAAGGCCAAGCCTCCCATGACAATTAAAGAGGCTAGAAAATAACCCGCACCGGGAAAGACAGCATTGGAAATATCTTGCGCGCGTTTACCGGAGACCACAATGATACGCCAAATATTTAGTTGCGCACCAATGTCCAACAAAATGGAAAGTAAGATCACAAAGCCAAAACTGGCCAATAAGGTATTGGTGAATGTGGCGGTTTGGGTTAAGAAGCCCGGACCGATAGCCGAGGTTGCCATTAGGAATGCCGCGCCAAGCACTGCATTACGGCGGTGAGTGATTGATGCCATAAAGCACCTCCTTTTTATTGTTTAAGTGGATGTTGTGTATTAATTAGTGTTATGCATGAATTTTTATTTGTTGTTTTGTGAGCTCCGCCACAATTCGTTCGGCAAATTGCAAAGCATGTTGGTTATCACCGTGCAGGCAAATGCTTTCGGCGTTGACTTTCACCAGGCTACCGTCAATGGCCTTCACGGTGCCTTGGGTAACCATTTGTATCACTTGCGCAATGGCTTCATCATCGGATTCCACCATAGCATCCGAACGGGTACGCGGCACTAATGACCCATCCGGCATATAGTGACGATCAGCGAAAACCTCGGAAATAGTTTGCAATCCCTCTGCTTCTGCTGCCTGTAACATTAAGCTTCCCGCCAAGCCCATCAGTTTTAAATGTGGATCAAACTGACGAAGGGTTTGTGCGATTAAAGCCGCCAGGTTTTCATCTTTTGCCGCTTGGTTATACAGCGCACCATGCGGTTTAACATACTCAATAGTCACGCCTTCGCCATCGCAAATGGCCTTTAAGGCCCCTAATTGATAACGTAAATAAGCGACTAATTCTTCCGGTGTCAACTGCATTGTCATGCGACCGAAATTTTCTCGATCGGGAAAGCCGGGATGGGCGCCAATTCGTACATGATTTTCTTTCGCAAATTTAACCACACTTTGCATTTCTTTTGCGCCGCCGGCATGTAAACCGCAGGCGATATTGGCGGAGGAGAGAAGTTTTAATAAGGCTTCGTCATAAGGGAAGCCTTCGGCGATATCGGCATTTAAATCAATTTGTTTCATTGACAATCCTCCTAATTTGATTGAGGTAAACCTCGTTTTTGCGCCGTAATTTAGCCGCCTGTTCGAGTGTGACGGCTTCAAAATGTATCGTTGAACCTAACCGCACTTGCGCCAGACTACCTAAATCTGCGTCAATGATATTGGCTATTTTGGGATAACCGCCGGTGGTTTGTGCATCAGCCATTAAAATAATCGGTTGGCCACTTGGCGGCACTTGAACGGTACCAAATTGAATAGCGTGGGAAAGCATTTCCAACGGTTTTTTTAATTCCAATACTTCTCCTTGAAAACGATAACCCATGCGATCGCTGTTGCTTTGTAGCGTCCATTTTCTACGCCACCAGTAATATTGCGATTTGCGCTTAAAGGCATGATATTCGGAAGAAGGAAGCGCATAAATAATACTTTTTAATGGAATCGGTGCAATACCAAGTGGGCTTAATAATATACCGTTTGAAGCAGTTTTTAATTGATCGCCTGTCTTTAAATAACGCCCCTCAATACCGCCGATTTTCGCCCGAATGTCGGTGCTACAAGAATGAAGTTCCGGCGTGACATCAATTCCGCCCGAAACACATAAATAACCATACATACCGATTTTGGCACGGTGCATTTTAAGTATTTGACCGGTGCGTACGGGATAACGCCAGTAGGCATAAACGGGGACGCCATCCAATTCCATGTCATAAAATGCGCCGGTGACACAAAAATTGGTGTCATGTTGAAATTGCAGGGTGATGCCGCCTAATGGCACTTCAATCGCGGGCAAATCAGGAGCGTTACCAAGTAATAAGTTGCCTGCTTGCAATGCCAGTTTATCCATTGCGCCACAATGACTAATACCGAATTTCCGCAAACCGAAACGCCCGAGATCTTGAATAGTGGCTCGAGATTGCACGTCTAATACTTCGATCATAATTCAATTCCTTCCACCACAAATCTCACCGTATCACCTGCTTGCAACAAGGTCGGTTGTTCTTGGTTTTTGTCAAATAATGCTTGTTTGGTGTGACCGATAAGTTGCCAGCCGCCCGGTGAAGAAAAAGGATAAATGCCCGTTTGTGCACCGCCAATCCCCACCGATCCTGCAGGTACTTCTGTGCGTGGCGTTGCTCGTCTTGGCGTATGCAAGGATTCAGGTAGTCCGCCTAAATAAGGAAAGCCCGGTTGGAAACCGATCATATAGACGGTGTAAATAGGCGCGCTATGCATTTCAACGATATGTTGCGTAGTGGTTTGATGGTATTTGGCCACATCATACAAATCCTGTCCAAATTCGCCGCCATAAATCACCGGAATGTCAATATGATGCCCTTGGAATTGATTCACCTCTAATGTTTGCCAGCATTGTTCTAAGTGTTGAATGAGCGAGGCAAAATCAGTAATGAAATCAGTGAACACCGTAAGATTATTCATGCCTACGATGACCTCGACAATGTTTTTGTCGGATTGTAGTCGACTGGCAAAAGCCCATAATTGACGTTGTTGTTCAAGCGAGGCCGGGGGAGATAAGGTGCAAACCACAGCCGATTCGCTAATCGGGGTTATTTTCATAGGATACCCTTTCTGATGTTATGCTTAATTGTTGTTAATTTGTTATATCTTGTTATTGATATTTTTATTTTTTGTTATTTTCTTACTTTCGGAGGTATGGAATAGTTTTACCGAAAAAAATAAAAAATTATTAACTACAAAGGGTTATTCTATATTTCAGTGTAATTTTTGAGAGAAGTGATTTTTTTATTTTTAGGCTTGTTGATTTAGTTATTTAACATATCAAAAAATGAAAGTATAGTGTTTTCTGATAAAAATTATTTTTTAGAGGAATTATTAAAAAATAAAAGGCTTGAATTGTCTTCAAGCCTTTCGTGTTAAAGCATATTAAATAAAATCTATTTCACTTTCGCCTTAATTGCTTCTGCGACAAGTTCGGCTTCTGGGCCAAGAATCACTTGTAAACCATCGTTGCCGAGTTTTACGTTGCCTTTAGAACCGAGAGCTTTTAATTGCTCTTCATTGACTTTTTCACGATCAACTAAGGTCAAGCGTAAACGGGTAATACAAGCATCGATAGTTTTGAAGTTATCGCCTCCCCCTAAAGCGTCAATAAATTTGACCGCTCTTTCTTCGCGTGATTGGTTGGTTACCGGTTGTGCCGCTACAGACTCTTCAGCTTCTTCCGTACGACCAATGGTTTTTAAATTGAACGCTTGGATAGCAAAACGGAACACTAAGTAGTAAATGGTGAAGAAGACTAAGCCTTGTACCAGCAACATGTACCAGTTAACGGCTAATGGGTTGCGTGTAGAAAGCGCCATATCCACTAAACCTGCGCTGAAGCCGAAGCCCGCAATCCAGTGCATGCTAGCTGCGATAAACACGGAAATACCAGTTAATAGCGCGTGTAACACATAAAGAATTGGTGCGACGAACATGAAGGAGAACTCAAGTGGTTCGGTGATACCAGTGAAGAAAGAGGCAAATGCACCGGCTAACATGATTGAAGCCACTTTCACTTTTTGGCTTGGTTTTGCACATTGATAAATGGCAAGTGCCGCACCCGGTAAACCGAACATCATGACCGGGAAGAAACCGGCTTGATACATACCAGTAACGCCTACAGTTGCGGTGCCTTCAGCGATGGATTTTGCACCACCTAAGAAATTCGGAATATCGTTAATGCCGGCGACATCAAACCAGAATACAGAGTTTAAGGCGTGGTGTAAGCCCACCGGAATTAATAGACGGTTGAAGAAACCGTAAATACCCGCACCTACGGCGCCAAGATCTTTGATGGACTCACCAAAGGCAACCAAGGCGTTGAAAATAGATGGCCACACGTAAAGTAACAAGAAGGATAGGGCGATCATGACGAAAGAGACCACAATCGGCACTAAACGTTTACCGCTGAAGAAAGAGAGGGCTTTTGGTAATTCCACTTGATAGAAACGGTTGTAAAGCTCAGCGGAAAGCACACCGATTAAGATCCCGATAAATTGGTTATTGATTTTGCCAAAGGCCGCAGGCACTTGGCTTGGGTCGATATGTTGTAATTGTGCCACACCGCCCGGTGCGAGCAAGGTAGTTACTACATAATAGCCTACTAAGCCTGAAAGGGCGGCGGAGCCATGTTTGTCTTTGGATAAACCGAAGGCCACGCCCACGGCGAATAATAGTCCCATGTTGTCGATGATGGCGGCACCGGATTTGATGAGCAACGCGGCAAGTTGGCTATTTGCCCCCCAGCCATCCGGATCCAGCCAGTAGCCGATCCCCATTAATACGGCAGCTGCCGGCAATACGGCAACGGGTACCATTAAGGCTTGCCCGATTTTTTGGGCATAACTGAGAATACTCATAAGAACTCCTTTAATTTATTGATTCCATAAGATAATTGTTTTAAGCCTGTGTAGCATAGCGCGATAGGATTTCTCTTTTCAAATGAAAACTTTTGTATTTGTGAGAACTATCACGAATCCGTCGATTTTATGTTGAACAAGTTAAAAAAATAACGGATTAAGCGTAACTTAATCCGTTAGCTTAAGGTTAAAAAGAAGGTTATTCTACTTTTAATTGTTTGCCGTCGTAGCTCATGCTTTGTACGGAAGTTAAGGCTTTGCCGCCGTCTGTTTCACCGCCGATGAGCAACACTTTATTGTCATAAGACACGGCAACACCATAACCGATGCCCGCAGGCAATTCACCAATGATGTTCCATTTACCGTTGTTTAACGTATAAATGTCTTTATGCCATGCTTTGCTTAAGCCTTGGTGAGCGTGGAGTTTTCCTTCTTTAAATTGTTTTACGGAACCCGGGAAGTTTGCACCGCCGGTGACTAAGTAATGACCGTGGCTGTAACCTGCCATCGCACCAGCTAAACCATCTTGGCTTTGACCTTTTGGCGCCGGTAAATCAGGTAAGTTTTTCCATTGAACGCCTTTTGCCGTGAATTTACCGAAATGGGTTTCTGCCGTACGCAAGCCCGGTTTGATTTCACCGTTCACGACAACTAAATCATCACCTTGAATGGTAAATGCCGCACCGGCACGACCGGAGAATGGTACGCGACCCTCGTTGCGCCATTTATTGGTAGATGGCTCATAGCTTAACAATTCGGTTGTGAAGAAATAGTCTTCCGGACGTTGTTCAAAATAGGTTTTGGTGATTTCATCTTTTTTCGCTTTGTCTTCACCTGCAGCAACGGTGTCTTGGAAGAAACCGTTGAAAATAGACAAGTTAGAACCGCCTACGATATACACTTTATCGCCGTGAGAAGCACCGCTTGAACCGACTAAACCACGCGGTGAACGGGTCGGTAATTTGCTCCAAGTGTTGCCGGCAGGGTTGTAGCTATAAGCGTCATTGACTAATTGCAATTCGCCTTTTTCATTTTTTTGTAATCCGCCGAATACATACAATTTGCCGTCCACAGCAGCCGCAACCGGTTGGTTACGTTCGCCACCCGGGAAGGCCGCAATTTCTTTCCATTGGGCGTTCGGGGTTTTTAAATCCAAGGCATAGAATTTATCGCCGCCAGTGCCTAAGCCCACATAAACGGTGTCACCGATTAACGCACCGGCCCCACTTTTAATGCCTACCGGTAAATCAGGATAAGCGGCGGCTTGCGCCGTCGCAGCAAAAGCAGTTGCAGCAAAGAATAAAGCAGCTAATGTTGTTTTTTGAAATGTCATAATCAACCTCGTTTTGAGTTATTGTTTGCTATTCGTAAACGGCATGAATAGGCTTATTGTCACTCTTTGCTCCCTCCTTTTACGGAGGAAGGAAAGAGTATTTATGTTGAAGAAAAGTGCGGTGAAAATTTACAGCATTTTTCAACCGCACTTTTTGGCTCCTTAAGGTATTAACAGATTCGGTACAAAGGTAATAATTTGTGGGAAGATGGTAATTAAAATTAACGTAACGAAAATTGGAATTAAGAATGGCAACACGCCTTTCGTTACGGTGGAGACGGACATGTTACCCACGCGTGCTACCACAAATAATGCCATACCCATCGGTGGTGTTAAGATACCAATCATCATGTTCAAAGTGGTCATTACACCGAAGAACACAAGATCGATACCAAATTGTACGGCAATTGGAATTAACATCGGTAACACCAAGAATTGCAATGCCAAGGCATCAATAAACATACCGAGGAACAATAGCAAGGCATTGATCATCACCAACACCATTAACGGGGAATCCGCCACAGCAACAAACACGTCTGCAATACGCATCGCTACTTGTTCACGTGCGATCATGTCGCCGAAGAAGGTCACCGTCATAATCATTAATGCAACAACACCGGTAATAGACATGGCTTCCACGCAGCTGTTAAACAGCATTTTCAAGGTTAATTCTTTATACACGAATTTACCAATGATGATGGAATAGAATGCGGCCACTACCGCGGATTCAGTTGGGCTGAATAAGCCGGAGAAGATCCCGCCGATAATCAATAATGGGGTTAAAATTGCCCAGAATGCTCTTTTGAATGACGTGCAAAGTTCTTCACGGGTCGCTTTTGGTGTTCTTGGATAACCACGTTTTTTGGAGACGTAGTAGTTCATAATCATTAACGCGATGGTCACTAATACGCCAGGAACGAAACCGGCGATAAACAATTTTGCAATGGATTCGTTCGCGATAACACCGTAAATGATCATGGCGATACTTGGTGGAACCAATGGGCCGATGATACAGGAGGCTGCGGTGATACCGCCACAAATGTCGTCATCGTAGCCTGCATCACGCATGGCTTTGATTTCTAATTGTCCTAAACCGCCTGCGTCCGCAAGTGCAGAACCTGACATTCCGGAGAACAAGAGACTTGCACCGATATTAACGTGTCCCATACCGCCGGTGTAGTGGCCTAATAGGGCTTTGGCGAAGTTAAAGATACGTTCGGTGATACCGCCGGTGTTCATTAAAATCCCGGTAAGGATATAGAACGGTACGGCAAGTAATGGAAAACTGTTCAAACTCATGGTGAGTTTTTCAGAGGCCGCATTCACCACGTTCCAACGGGTCATGGAGAAATAAAGCAGGGTAGTGATAAATAATGACCAACCTACCGGTACGCCCAAGAACATGATGACTAACCAGAAGAGCAACGCCACATACACTGCGTTTGGACCAAATTTCACATATTCGGTAATGCGTAAGACTTTATACCATTCAGGGAAGGCAAATAAAATGCCCAATAAAACGACCGCACTTACAATAAAGAAAATGGCCGGTAAATAGCTTTTATTTTCTTTGAAATTATTCGCCTGAGCTTGGAAGAAACGAATCAACATCAGCACGGAAATAATTGGCAGTGAAGCGTAAATCCATTTTTCCGAAATGCCGCCTAAGGCATCAATAGGGAAATTCGCTCCTGTGAAGGTTTTGATACCAAAATGAATAAAGAAAATGACACCAAGGAAAATCACCAATTGCACAAAGGTATTGGTTACTTTTTTGATGGACGGTGGCATTAAATTGGTGATGAAATCGATATAAACGTGCTCTTGTTTACGAACAGCCACGCTAATACCGAGCATACCAACATAAACGAAGAGTAATTTAGCTAATTCTTCGCTCCAAATCAGCGGGCTTTGCACCACTTGTCTAAAGAAAATCTGAGCAACTAGAATGAGGAAGATGACAAGGAACAGCGCACCGCCGATCCATTCCTCTAATTTATTAAAAACTTTCATACTCAACTCCGAAAAGGGAAAGAGGATGGGTAAAGTGTCGCGGAAGACCCGCGACACTTTACTTAATTACTTAGCGATAGCCTGAATTTGTTTTAACGCTTCTTCACCTTTGGCGCCGGTTTGTTGTACGAATTCGGCGTAGTAAGGTTTCATAGCGTCTTTAAACGGTACAAGATCAGGGTGGGTAACGGTAACACCTTGTTTTTCAAAGAAGGCAATTAATTCTTTTTCACCATCAAAGAATAATTTGCTGTGATATTCCGCGGCTTTTTGTGCTGCGTCTTTCACCACTTTTTGCAAGTCTTCCGGCAAATCGGCAAAAGTTTCGTTACTCACCAAGTAAAGTTGGTCGTTCAAAATATGGTTGGTGATTGCCAAGTATTTTTGTACTTCATAGAATTTTTGTGCTTGTACGGTAGCCAATGGGTTTTCTTGACCGTCAACGGAGTTGGTTTGGAGTGCCAAATACACTTCGGAGAAAGCCATTGGTGTTGGGGAAGCACCTACATATTTTGCATACGCTAAGTTGGTTGCGGCGTTTGGTACGCGTAGTTTCAAACCTTTCATGTCGGCAATGCTTTTGATTGCACGGTTAGACGTGGTTTGGCGTGTACCGTTATAGGCTTGGGATAATAAAGTTAAGCCTAAATCTTTGTTCATTTTTTGGATTAAATCTTTACCGAATGCGGTGTCGAATAAAGCTTTTTGTGCTACGTTGTAGTCGCTGATGACATAAGGTAAAGCAAATACTGCCGCTTCAGGATAGAACAATTGGAAACGGGCGGATTCTGCAAAGGTGAAATCCAAAGCGCCGTCTTTTAGTTGTTTTAACATGGCACGGTCGTCACCCAATTGTGAACTTGGATAAAGGGAAATTTCAATTTTGCCGTTGGATTTTTCTTTAACTTCTTTGGCAAACATTTCGGCCGCTTTGTACTCATTAGATGATGTGCCTGCGTTCATACCGAATTTTAAATCGTAGTCCGCAGCGTTAGCGACAGAGGTTACGCCTAGTGCAATTGCAGTGGCAAGAAAAAGTTTGGCTAGTTTCATGGCTACACTCCTGTAGTTAAAATGAATTAATGTATATAAAGAGGATTAAGTACAACTCGACTCGCATTTTAAAGTAAAAAAATCATTTTCAAATAGAGTATGAAGTTTTATTTCAAAAATGAGAGGTTGATCACATCTTTGAAATATCACTTCAAAAAATATTTTTAAATGACGTTTTATTTTCATATAATGATTGGCACTGACTAGAAAGACTGCCAAATGCAGCCGCAAAGAACGCAACAAAAAGGAGTTTCTATGTCACAGTTATTCGATAAAAAATTATCTCACCAAGCGGTTTTCGCTCAAATTCAACATGGTTTAATTGCTTCTTGCCAGCCGGTAGATGATGGTCCGATGGATAAACCGGAAATCGTCGCTGCCATGGCACAGGCGTCCGTTATGGGCGGAGCAGCAGGGTTGCGCATTGAAGGCGTAGATAACCTAAAAGCCGTTCGCCCAACCGTGAATGTGCCGATCATTGGGATCGTTAAACGGGATCTTCCGGACACCCCGGTGCGTATCACGCCGTTTTTGCAGGATATTGAAGATTTGGCTCACGCCGGAGCAGATATTATTGCGGTGGATGGCACCAATCGTCCACGCCCGGTTGACATTGAAAGTGCGGTCAAAAAAATCCATGAAATGGGCTGTCTTGCCATGGCGGATTGCTCCAATTTAGAAGAAGGGTTGTACTGTCAAAAATTGGGTTTTGATATTGTGGGTAGCACCATGTCAGGTTACACAGGCGGTACCGTACCGGACGAGCCGGACTATCAATTAGTTAAAGACTTGAAAGCGGCAGGCTGCAAAGTGATGGCGGAAGGGCGTTATAACACCCCGGAACTGGCTAAAATCGCTATTGAAATCGGTGCCGATTTCGTCACTGTAGGCTCCGCCTTAACCCGTTTAGAACATATCGTGAGCTGGTTCTCAAGTGCGGTCAAATCTGCGAATAAATAATCAAGAGGGAAAAAACGATGCGTTGTTTAGCGTTAGATATCGGCGGAACCAAAATTGCTACCGCCATTGTGTCGGAGAACCGAGTGACACAGCGGAAACAAATTAGCACACCGCAGGAAAATGTGGTGGAAGCAATGCATCAAACGTTGGCACAATTATTGGCAGATTATGCAGGTCAATTTGATTATGTGGCGGTGGCTTCAACAGGCATTATTAATAAAGGCATATTAACCGCACTTAATCCGAAAAACTTAGGTGGCTTGGCCTATTTCCCTTTAAAACAAAGCATTTCCAAGCATACGTCCAAGCCGGTGTTGTTATTAAATGACGCACAAGCGGCGACTTATGCCGAATATCAACTGCAAGATAAAAATAAAATTCAAAACTTTGCTTTTATTACCGTCTCTACCGGCGTAGGTGGCGGGTTAATTTTAAACCACCAATTACTCACCGAGCCAAACGGTATTGCCGGGCATATTGGACATACCGTTGCCGATCCGAAGGGGCCCGTGTGCGGTTGCGGTCGGGTAGGTTGTGTGGAAGCTATCGCATCGGGACGTGCCATTGAAGCTGTTTCCAAACAATGGAGCGATCCTTGTGATCCGAAAGAAGTGTTCGCCCGTTTCAGAAAAATGGATGAAAAAGCCACCGCACTTGTGTTCCGCTCGGCAAAAGCTATTGCTAATTTAGTGGCGGATCTCGTGATTGGCATGGACGTACAACAAGTGGTGTTGGGCGGCAGTGTTGGATTGGCGGAAGGCTATTTACCTTTGGTGAACGAGTATTTGACAGAAATGCCGGAAATTTATCGTTGTCCGTTATATGCCGCTCAATTAGGGCAGGATGCCGGGCTTATCGGTGCGGCCGCTTGGGCTAGGACACAATTAACCGACTTGGAGTGAATTTATGGCAAAAAGTGGAAATGTACTGAATACCATCAGTTCGTTGTATCAAAGTTTAACGAAAACAGAAAAGAAAATTGCCGATGTGATTATCCAATCGCCTGATGTGATTGTGCAGTATTCCTTGGCAGAGCTTGCCGAACGTTTAAATGTGGGTGAGGCCACCTTTGTGCGTTTTTGTCGCACATTGGGTTTTAAGGGATTCAGTGATTTCAAACTGGAGTTCTCCATTGAATTGGCCACCAATAGAGAAGGGCGGGATGACACCGTATTAGACACGGAAATTATGCCGGATGACGATTCCTTAAAAATTGCCCATAAATTACAGGCTACCCTTAACAATGTCATGAATGAAACCATTAATTTATTGGATTTTAGCCAGTTGGAAAACGTGGTAGAGGCGATTCAACGCGCCAATAAAGTCTTTTTATTCGGCGTAGGCTCTTCCGGTGTCACTGCAGAAGAAGCGAAGAATAAATTTATGCGTATCGGCATGCAAGTGGATGCCAGTGGCAATAACCATTTTATGTATATGCAGGCGGCGTTATTGAAGAAAAACGATGTGGCCATTGGTATCAGCCATTCCGGCTATTCCCAGGAAACTGCCCACACCTTAAAAATTGCTAAAAAAAATGGTGCCGTTACTGTAGCATTGACTCACAGTTTGCGTTCCCCAATCACCGAACATGCAGATTTCGTTTTGGTGAATGGTAACAAGCAAGGCAAGTTACAAGGGGATTCCATCGGCACTAAAATTGCCCAATTGTTTGTATTGGATTTAATTTATACTTTGCTGGTGCAAGCCGAACAAGAAAGAGCGGTGAAAACCAAGCAAAAAACATTAGATGTGATTTTAGAACAACGTATTAAATGATAAATCAAGGAGAAAACAATGCGTGATTTAAAAGGTATTTTCAGTGCGTTATTAGTGTCATTTAACGAAGATGGCTCTATTAATGAGAAAGGCTTACGTCAAATTATCCGCCACAACATTGATAAGATGAAAGTGGACGGATTATATGTGGGCGGTTCAACCGGTGAAAACTTTATGCTTTCTACCGAAGAGAAAAAACAAATTTTCCGTATCGCTAAAGATGAAGCCAAAGACCAAGTGGCATTAATCGCTCAAGTAGGTAGCGTGAATTTACACGAAGCCGTGGAATTGGGTAAATACGCCACCGAATTAGGTTATGACAGCCTTTCTGCCGTAACCCCGTTCTACTATAAATTCAGCTTCCCTGAAATCAAACATTACTACGACACTATCATCGCTGAAACCGGCAATAACATGATCGTGTACTCCATTCCGTTCTTAACCGGTGTAAACATGGGCATTGAGCAATTCGGCGAGCTTTACAAAAACCCGAAAGTGCTTGGTGTGAAATTCACTGCAGGCGATTTCTACTTGTTGGAACGCTTGAAAAAAGCCTATCCAAATCACTTAATCTGGGCAGGTTTTGACGAAATGATGTTACCGGCTGCTGCGTTAGGAGTGGATGGTGCTATCGGTAGTACCTTTAACGTTAATGGCGTACGTGCAAGACAAATTTTTGACTTAACCAAACAAGGCAAACTTGCCGAAGCTCTTGCCATTCAACATGTCACCAATGACTTAATCGAAGGCATTTTGGCGAATGGTTTATATTTAACCATCAAAGAATTGTTGAAATTGGAAGGTGTGGACGCCGGCTACTGCCGCGAACCGATGACGGCAAAAGCCACTGACGCTCAGTTAGCAAGAGCAAAAGAATTAAAGGCGAAATATTTATAATTTAATGGAAAAAATGACCGCACTTTTACGGTATCGCTATAAGTAAAAATTACCCACGGTTACGCATAATTTGGATCCTTTGGGCCTTTAGCCTCCTCTCTTGGTTTCTGAAGGGAAAAAGATTATGCGTAACTTAGGGTAATTTATTACCCTAGGTGGAACCGGGATAAAAAGCGCGGCACAATAAAGGAAGTTTATCATGCGCCTTATCCCATTACATAATGAACAACAAGTCAGCCGTTGGGCGGCTCGTCATATTGTCGATAGAATTAATCATTTTAACCCGACGGCAGAACGTCCTTTTGTTTTGGGGTTGCCGACCGGCGGGACGCCATTGAAAACCTATCAAGAACTAATCAAACTTAACCAAGCCGGTCAAGTGAGTTTTAAGCATGTGGTGACATTTAATATGGATGAATATGTCGGTTTGCCGGCAGAGCATCCGGAAAGTTATCATAGCTTTATGTATAACAACTTCTTCAACCACATTGATATTCAGCCGCAAAATATCAATATCTTAAACGGCAACACGGATGATCATGATGAAGAATGTCGCCGTTATGAAGAAAAAATCAAATCTTACGGCAAAATCCATTTATTCATGGGCGGCGTAGGTGTGGATGGGCATATTGCCTTTAACGAACCGGCGTCTTCTTTAAGCTCCCGTACCCGTATTAAAACCCTTACACCGGATACGATTATTGCCAATTCTCGTTTCTTTAATAATGATGTGAACCAAGTGCCAAAATATTCTTTAACCATTGGTGTCGGCACCTTGTTAGACGCGGAAGAAGTGATGATTTTGGCAACGGGACATTCCAAGGCACTCGCTGTGCAAGCCGCCGTAGAAGGATCGGTGAATCATCTTTGGACGGTTAGTGCGCTTCAATTACATCGCCACTTTGTGTTGGTGTGTGATGAACCTGCGCTACAAGAACTCAAAGTGAAAACCGTGAAATATTTCACCGAATTGGAAAATCACGCGATTCATAGTGTGTTGTAGCTTTTTAGCTAAAAGTGCGGTGGATTTTTAGATTATTTTTTAGAAGGTAGCATTATGAAATATGCATTGATTAACTCTGTCATTTACACCAAATATGAGATTCTACGGGATTATGCCGTGGTGATTAACGGTGAAAACATTGAGGCAGTGATTCCACAAAGCGAATTGGAAAGCGACATTAAGACCATTGATTTACAAGGGCATAATCTTACGGCCGGTTTTATTGACTTGCAATTAAACGGCTGTGGCGGCGTCATGTTTAACGATCAAACCAGTGTAGAAACTTTGGAAATTATGCAAGCCACCAATTTGAAATCGGGTTGTACCAGTTTCCTGCCAACTTTTATCACGGCTCCCGATGAAGGGATTAAAAGTGCGGTTAAAATCATGCGTGAATATTTAGCCAAACATAAAAACCAAGCCCTTGGATTGCATATTGAAGGACCTTATTTAAGCGTAGAGAAAAAAGGCGTTCACCGCCCTGAATACATTCGTGAAATTTCACCTGAAATGAAAGATTTTCTTTGCGACAACGCTGATGTGATCACCAAACTCACTATCGCAGCCGAAAACCCGACAATCAATTACACCCCTGATTTCGTGAAAAGCGGCATTGTGGTGTCTGTCGGCCATTCCAACGCCAGTTATGAGGTAGCAAAAGCCGCTTTCCACAAAGGCGCCACTTTCGCCACCCACTTACATAACGCTATGTCGCCGATCAGTTCCGGTCGTGCCATGGGCGTGGTGGGCGCGGTGTTGGATTCCGACGTTTACACCGGCATTATCGTGGACGGCGTGCATGTGAATTTCGGTAATGTGCGTGTGGATAAAAAAATCAAAGGTGACAAACTTTGTATCGTCACCGACTCATTAGCGGCAGCAGGTGCAGGCCCTGAATTGGAAAGCTTCACCTTCGTGGGTAAAACCATTTATGTGAAAGACGGCCGTTGCTATGACGGCAACGGCACTATTGCCGGTGCGTCTATCACTATGATGGAATCCATTAAAAACGCCGTGGAATACGTAGAAATCCCTCTCGCCGAAGCCGTTCGTATGAGTAATCTCTATCCTGCCCGCGCTATTGGCGTGGATGACCGTTTAGGTTCCGTCGAAGCAGGCAAAATCGCCAACCTCGCGGTATTCACCAATGATTACAAGGTCATCGGCACAGTAGTGAACGGAGAGTGGAAGGTAAATTGATAAGGTAGGGGGCGTGTAAACGCACCTTTAAGATTAGTATGAGCTTGTTGTCTAATTGGTAGGACCGCGTTTAACAAACGCTCTGTGCGACTTCGATATTCGCCAAGCTCACTATTTTCTTCTTAGATGGCGCGCATTTCCTAACGCGTGCCATAAATATCAAAAGGCTATCGGCACACGCTATGAAGCATGCGCCATCAAATATCCTGAAAACAAAAGTGCGGTGGTTTTTGCAAGTGTTTTTAAAACACCGAGAAAATCCACCGCACTTTTTTATTTTTCTTTTAATGACAACGGCTGCTAAGGTTGTTTGACGTTGGCACCGTAATGGTTGGAATAATGGCGATGTTTGGTGAAGAGCAGTTATTGCATTTCATTTTCGCCATTTGATTGATCACTAATCTGCCTAACATTTCGATGTGTGCCGGAGAGGCATTCAGTGCCGGAATGTATTGATAACTTTCACCACCGTTAGAGATGAAATAGTCTTTATTTTCCTCAGCAATTTCTTCCAAGGTTTCTAAACAATCCACGGCAAAGCCCGGACAAATGACCGCGACTTTTTTAATGCCAAGTGCCGCAGCGTTAGACAAAAACTCATCGGTATAAGGCTGTAACCATTCTTCTTTACCAAAACGGGATTGGAAGGTTAAGCCCCATTGTTTTTCATTTAAGCCCAACCCTTGTGCCACCGCCGCCGCGGTTTGTTGGCAATGTGTCCGGTAGTAATCGCCGGTGTTTTCATAACGTAACGGAATGCCGTGAAAGGAAAACAGTAAAAACTCATCCGCATTTAATCTTGCTTTACAAGAATCAATGAGGGCGGAAATATAGTTTTGGTTGAGCGGATAGGAATGAATAAAATCAAAGGGCACAATGCCACGTTGTTGTTTTAACGCGTTAGCAAAAGAGTCGAACACGGCGCCTGTTGTACTACTGCTGTATTGTGGATAGAGCGGGAGTACGATGATGTGCTCCACTTTTTTATCCATTAATTTTTGCACCGCACTTGGCATGGACGGATTGCCGTAAGTCATGCCGATTTCGATTTCCACATCCAGTTGCTGTTGTCGGAAAAAGTCGATTAAGCCTTGTTTTTGTTGTTCGGTGAACACCATTAACGGGGAACCTTGTTCGGTCCAAATAGAACGGTAGTCTTTTGCGACGCGTTTAGAACGCAACGGCAAAATAATGGCTTTAAGTAACGGATACCATTTACAACGTGGTAAATCGACCACGCGGGGATCCGTTAAAAATTGCCATAAATAACGGGAAATATCCTTAGGACTTGGTGAGTCTGGCGTACCTAAATTGGCAAGAATGACGCCGATTTTTAAATTAGTCATGTGTGATAATAGAAAGAGTTAAACGTGAAACGCAGCACAGTTTATCTTGTGCATCTCGAATGTCAATTTGCCAAACCTGTACATTTTTACCTAAACGAATCGGGCTTGATTTAGCGCAAACATAGCCTTGTTTTACCGGGCGTAAATGGCTCGCATTGATCTCTAAACCAACGACAGCCTGATCTGCTTCTACACAGCAAAAACCGGCAGTGGAAGCAACGGTTTCCGCAAGTGCTGCGGAAATGCCACCATGTAAAAATCCCATGGGTTGAGTAGTGCGGTGATCCACCGGCATACGGGCTTCCAACCAGTCATCCCCCTGTGCGGTGAATTCAATGCCTAAATGTGCTACCGCACAGTTTTTACAGAAGTCATTGAGCTGTTTTAGCGTTAAATTTTTTTTCCATATCGTCATAATGCACGTCCATTATTCAAATAACGTTAATAACGCTTGCACCGGATGTTTCGGCTGCCAATGTGCCATACGTTTTACTTGGCTACGGCAGGAATAACCGGTGACTAAGCAGAAGTCAGGATCTTTGCCCTGTAATTTTTTCTGCCATGAGGAGGCATAAATTTCTTTCGACATGGCAATGTGTTGGGTTTCATGGCCGAAGACGCCGGCCATGCCACAACAGCCCACGCTTTCCACCTGTAACTGTTGGCTGAAGGTAGCAAAAATGTGTTGCCATTCTTTACCGCTGTTCGGCATGGCGGTAATTTCCGTACAATGCGGGAATAAATACCATTGTTGTGGCGTAAAAGTGCGGTCATTTTTTTGTGCGTTTTTCAACGCGTTTTGTAAGATTTCGCCATCAAGCTGTTGTTTCAACCATTCGTGGGCAGTGACAACATGGAATTCACCCCGTTCGGCACCTAAGATTTCTTTATATTCGTCCCGATAAGACAACACAATGGCCGGATCTACACCCACCAAAGGCAAGCCTAATTTCGCCATACGGTTTAAAAAATCCGCCTGATTTTTCGCCGTTTTGGCAAAACGTCCTAAGAAACCTTTAATATGCTGTACTTTTCCATTCGGTTTAAATGGCAGAACCACAGGGTTAAAGCCGAGCTTTTGGGTTAAGGCCACAAAATCGGCGACGACTTTGGCGTCATAATAAGAGGTGAACGGATCTTGTACGATAAGCAAAACATTTTGTTTTTCTACCGCACTTAGGCTTTCCAATTTCTCTAAGGACTCGTTTTTATGACCGAGTTGAATGAGTTGTTGTTGCAGATTTGGATTAGAGAGCAACGGCAAATCCGTCATACCCAAACATTTTTCTGCCACTTTTTGACTGAATTGGGGTGCCGTAAAATAATTGAAGAGCTTCGCTTGTTTTGCCATCAGCGGTGCAACGTATTCCACATTGGATAGCACATAATCTTTGATTGGGCGCAGATAACGCTGGTGGTAAAAATGGAAGAATTTGGCGCGGAAGCTCGGTACGTCGATTTTAATCGGGCATTGGCTGGCGCAAGCTTTACACGCCAGGCAAGTGTCCATTGCTGCTTTCACTTCATGAGAAAAATCGTATTCGCCACGGCGTTTTTGGTAGCTGTTTTTTAATTTTTGCACCAAATCCGTGAGCTTCTCTGTGGATTGTTTGAAATCCAATTGCGCCGGGGTAACTTGCTCGTTCGCCATTAAACGCAACCATTCGCGCACCATTGCCGCGCGGCCTTTCGGTGAAAAGACGCGATTTTTACTCACTTTCATAGACGGGCACATGGTGCTGTGGACGTCAAAGTTAAAGCATAAACCGTTGCCGTTACAATTCATGGCACCGATAAATTCTTCTTTCATTTGAACGGGAATTTGACGGTCTAGGTCGGCTCGCATTGGCGATAAAATCGAATAAAGTTCTTGTTCGCTGTTTAACGGCGTGCAGATTTTTCCCGGATTGAGGCGATTTTGCGGATCAAATAAGAATTTGATGTAACGTAATTCACGCCATAATTCTGGCGTAAAGAATTTTTCGCCGTATTGCGAGCGCATCCCTTTGCCATGTTCGCCCCAAATTAAACCGCCATATTTACGGGTGAGTTCTGCCACCTCGTCGGAAATCTGTTTGAATAATTTAACTTGCGCTTGATCGCATAAATCTAGCGCTGGGCGAACGTGCAACACGCCTGCATCCACATGACCGAACATACCGTATTGTAGATTATGGCTATCTAATAAAGTACGAAACTCGGTAATGTAATCCGCCAGATTTTCCGGCGGCACACAAGTGTCTTCCACAAAAGGAATGGGTTTTGCTGCGCCTTTGGCATTGCCAAGCAACCCTACGGCTTTTTTGCGCATGGCATAAATTCGTTCAATCGACGGCAAATGATCGCAAACTTGATAGCCGATAATATGATCTTTTCCCTCGGCAATTTTTTGATCCAATTCTGCACATAAATGCGCCACCTGCTTTTCAATTAATGCCTGATTATTACCGGCGTATTCCACTATATTTAAGCCAAGAATCGGATGTTGTTCGTCTTCCGTTAATAAATCTTGCACCGAATGCCAAATAATATCCTGTTTAGCCAAATTCAGCACTTTGGAATCGACAGTTTCTACGGAAAGCGCATTGGCTTTGACCATAAAAGGTGCGTTACGCAATGCCGCATCGAAAGAATTGTATTTGATGTTAATTAATGTGCGATGCTGTGGTAGCGGCATTAAATCTAACGTGGCTTCGCAAATAAAGGCAAGTGAGCCTTCAGAGCCTGTCAGAATACGGGTTAGATTGAATTCGCTTAAATCATCGTTAAACACATTTTTTAAATCGTAACCGGTCAGAAAACGATTGAGCTGTGGCAAATCATGAAGAATTTGCTCCCGCTTTTCTTTACAGCGTTGGAAGATTTCTTGATGGATGTTTTTTACGCGGGCAGAACCATGGTTTTCTTCAATATATTGAAAAATGTCATCGGATTTGACCGCACTTGTGTCCAAAATATCGCCGTTGATTAGCACGGCACGCAACCCCAGAACGTGGTCGGATGTCTTTCCGTATTGCAAGGAACCTTGTCCGGAAGCATCGGTATTAATCATGCCGCCTAAGGTGGCACGATTACTGGTGGAGAGTTCAGGGGAGAAAAATAAGCCGTGTGGTTTGAGAAATTGATTGAGTTGATCTTTTACCACACCTGCCTGCACCCGTACCCAACGTTCTTTAACATTGAGTTCAAGAATTTGGGTCATGTGACGGGAAACATCTACAATAATATTATTATTGATAGATTGCCCGTTGGTGCCGGTGCCGCCTCCGCGTGGAGTGAAAGTGAGAGAAAGGTATTTTTCCTGTTGTGCCAGTTTGGTAATACGTACTACATCTGCCACGCTTTTCGGAAATAAAATCGCCTGTGGTAATTGTTGGTAAACGCTGTTATCCGTGGCCAAACTTAAACGATCGGCGTAATTGGAGGCAATATCGCCTTCAAAATGTTGTAACCGTAATGCGTCTAAATAATTACCAACTAAAGGCGAAAGTTGAGGGATATTTTTTAAACGGGGTAGCATTTTGCTGCACTCTTAGATCATTGATCATTATTAGGGTTTAAGGGAGTAAAAAGTGACCGAATTCTAGCATATAAATAGGAAGGAATGTCAGATAAACGAAGTCAATAATGAGGATAATTTCTGAAGAAATACTTAAGATTGGTCAAAAAATAAACTTTCCCAGGTGTTATTTGTTTAAAAAATAATCAAAAGAACGGACATTTGTTTGATTTTCCATTTTTTCAGTAGGATAATACCCGTACTTTTGAGCATCCCTTTAAGAAAAGGGTGCGAGTCTGTCAAAAGGAAGTGGGTAATTCAACCCTATTTGAAACAATATCTTAGGCTGAAAATTGTAAAAAATTTCCCTTTTTTGCATAAACAGTTTAAGATGACAGGTAACACAAGTAATTGTGTTGGTTTTCAGCTATATCAGCTGATACTGTTTTAAATTAAAGATGACTAAATATTAAAGAGGATCATCAAAATGAAAAAAACTGCAATCGCATTAGCTATCGCTGGTTTAGCAGCAGCAACAGTGGCACAAGCAGCGCCACAAGCAAATACATTCTATGCCGGTGCAAAAGCTGGTTGGGCTTCCGTTCACCACGGTTTAGGTCAATTTACTGACGGTAACGATGGTAAAATCAGACGTAACTCAGAAGCATACGGTATTTTCGGTGGTTACCAGATCACGGATAACTTAGCTGTTGAAGCCGGTTATGAATATTTTGGTCGCGCTAAAGTTAAATACAGCGATGGCGATCAATTTAGACATACCGCTCACGGTACCACTTTAGCCCTTAAAGGAAGTTACCCTGTATTAGACAACTTAGATGTTTATGGCCGTGCTGGTGCAGCTCTAATCCGTAGTGATTATAAACAGGTGAATGACGGGGTTGCTGATAAATATCATAACTTGAAAGTATCTCCTGTATTTGCAGCGGGTGTTGAATATGCAATTCTTCCTGAATTAGCATTACGCGCAGAATACCAATGGGTTAGCCGTGTAGGCAACTTAGGTAAAGCTGTAAGAAAAACTGGTCAAGAAACTGACATTCGTTATTCTCCGGACATCGGCTCTGTAGCAGTTGGTTTATCTTACCGTTTCGGTCAAGGTGCAGCACCTGCTCCGGCTCCTGAAGTTGTAAGCAAAACTTTCAACTTGAACTCTGATGTAACTTTCGCATTCGGCAAAGCTAACTTAAAACCACAAGCACAAAGCGTGTTAGATGGTATCTACGGCGAAATCGCACAAGTTAAAAGTGCAGACGTTAAAGTTGCAGGTTATACAGACCGTATCGGTTCTGATGCTTACAACCAAAAATTATCTCAAAAACGTGCTGAAACTGTAGCTAACTACTTAGTTGCTAAAGGCGTTTCTCAAAACGCTATTTCTGCAACCGGTTACGGTAAAGCAAACTCGGTTACTGGTAACAAATGTGACGCAGTTAAAGGTCGTAAAGCGCTTATCGCTTGCTTAGCTGATGACCGTCGCGTAGAAATCGCAGTTAACGGTACTAAATAATTAGCATTTTGTTAATTATTTTCAGATAAAGATAAAAAAGACCTAAACCTATGTTTAGGTCTTTTGTTTTTTAGCTAAGTTTAATTATTGTAAAGGGAAAAAATGAAAAAATTGCTTATCTTGATTATTGTTGCAGTAATTGCTGCTGTAGCATTGATTCCAAGTTATAACGGCTTGGTTGCAGCGGAAGAGCAAATTAATTCCGTGTGGGCAAATGTAGAATCGACTTATCAACGTCGTTCCGATTTGATTCCGAATTTAGTGAATACCGTGAAAGGACAGGCAAATTTTGAAAAAGAAACCTTGACTGGTGTTGTTGAAGCACGTGCAAAAGCAACGCAAACCAAAATCGATCCGTCTAATTTAACGGAAGAGCAATTAACCCAATTCCAACAAAACCAAAATGCGGTGGGTTCTGCGTTATCCCGTTTATTGGTCAGCGTAGAGAATTATCCTGAATTGCGTGCGAACGAGGGCTTTATGAACTTACAAGCGCAATTGGAAGGTACAGAAAACCGTATTAACGTAGCCCGTAATAAATTCAATGAGGCAGCACGTGAATACAACCAAAAAATTCGTACATTCCCAACCAAATTAGTGGCGATGATTTTTGGTTTTAAAGAAAAACCTTACTTCAAATCTGTTGAAGGTGCGGCAAACGCGCCGACAGTGAATTTTAACTAAACGGAAAACAAGGTGGCGACCATGCCATTATTTGCAAAAATCCCGATAGATAAAACACAGCTCGAGGCGGCAGTTGCACGCCTTGAGCAACAAACCTCCGCCGAGTTTCGGATTTTTATCGAACGAAAAATACCGTCAAAATCGACCGCACTTTCTGCTTACGAACGTGCGTTGGCTGTTTTTTCTGAGTTGGAAATGCACCAAACGGCGGCGCGTAATGGCGTGTTGATTTATATTGCTTATACCGATCGTCAATGTGCCATTATCGGAGACATTGGTATTCATCAGTATGTGGGCGATGATTTTTGGCAAACGGAATGTGCCCGCATGATTGAGCATTTTAAACAAAAGCAATATACGGAAGGCATTTTGGCTTCTATGCAGCAGATAGGTGAGCAGTTGATACGGCATTTCCCAGTTCAACCGGACGATCAAAATGAACTGGATAACGAGGTGATTATTCATGATTAAACGCGTATTCGGCTTACTGAGTTTAAAAAGTGCGGTCATTTTTTTCTGCGTTTTTATGGCGACTGCCGTGTCCGCCGTAACCTTTCCCGATTCTCCGAAACCTTTTCGTTATGTGAATGACTACACCAAAACGTTGTCGGAAAAGCAGTTGAGCGCATTAGAAACCAAGTTGGAAACCTATAGCAAAGAAACCAGTTCGCAAATTGCGGTGGTGATTGTGCCAACGACCGGTGAATATGAGGTTTCTCAATATGCCTTTGAATTAGGTGATAAATGGGGGATTGGGCGAAAAAAACTGAATAACGGTGTGTTGTTACTCATTGCCAAAGACGATCGCAAATTGTTTATTGCCGTGGGACAAGGCTTGCAAGGCGTGTTAACGGATGCCCTTGCTTCACAAATTATTCGTAATCAAATTCGCCCTTATTTCCGCAACGAGCAATATGCCCAAGGCATTAATAACGGCTTGGATTACATTATTGCCGCCACTAAAGGTGAATATTCGGCACAACAGGCGGAAGAGAGCAGCTTGGGGGATTTTGTACCGTTTATTATGTTGGCGCTGTTTATTTTGGTTGTGGTGATGGGGGAAATCAGTTGGCGCCGACCTTATGTCAGTCCAACGAATAACCATGTCCTGAATGAAGTATTGCGCCAATCTATGTCAAATCGTCGTCGTAATGACCGAGACGGTGGCGGTTTCGGTGGCTTTGGCGGAGGCGGTTTTGGCGGTGGCTCCGGAGGCGGGTTCGGCGGTGGTGGCTTTGACGGTGGCGGTGCCGGTGGCAGTTGGTAATACCCTTTTGGATTATTGGTGGGCCCCATTGTTTGTGATACAATGCGCGCGTTTTCTCTTCAATGAATACAAGGAACATTATGGAAACGTTAGATAAAATCAAAAAACAAATCAGTGAAAACCCGATTCTGATTTATATGAAAGGCTCACCGAAATTCCCATCTTGTGGTTTCTCTGCCCGTGCAGTAGAAGCGTTGATTAACTGTGGTGTACCGTTTGGCTATGTGGATATTTTACAACATCCGGATATTCGTGCCGAATTACCGGCTTACGCAAATTGGCCGACATTCCCACAATTATGGGTGGAAGGCGAGTTAATCGGCGGTTGTGACATCGTGTTGGAAATGTACCAACAAGGCGAACTTAAAACCTTGCTACAAGAAGTGGCAGCAAGACATCCGCAAGCGTAAAAACGTTTTGAAATACAACCGCACTTTGGTTTTCCAAGTGCGGTTTTTTGTTGTCTGCCTCAGAGCAAATTTTATGGCGTATGCTATAATTCTCTGCAAATTCTTACCGCACTTTAGGATCAATATGTCTCTCCAATTCAACATGGTTGCCTTGCTTTTGGTGATTTTAATTTTACTCGGCATTTTCAGCCACAACAGTTCTATTACTATCTCTGCCGCCGTGCTACTGATCATGCAACAAACGCTACTCGCCAAATATATTCCTTATTTGGAAAAATACGGCTTGAGCATTGGTATTGTGATTTTAACCATCGGCGTCTTAAGTCCGCTGGTTTCCGGCAAAATTCAGCTTCCGGGCTTATCGGCATTTGTCAGTTGGAAAATGTTTGTCGCTATTGCCGTTGGTGTCTTCGTTGCATGGCTTGCGGGCAAAGGTGTTCCGCTCATGGGCGAGCAACCGGTGTTGGTGACAGGCTTGGTAATTGGCACCATTATCGGTGTCTCTTTTCTGGGCGGCATCCCGGTTGGACCACTTATCGCCGCAGGTATTTTGGCAGTATTAATAGGAAAATTTTAAATGAAAAACAAATGGTTATTTATCGCCACCTTGAGCGGTTTTTTATGTGTGACGATTGGCGCTTTTGCGGCACACGGATTAAGCAAGGTTTTAGATCCTAAAGCGTTAGCGTGGATTGAAACCGGTGTGAAATATCAAATGTTCCACACCCTTGCCATCATGGGTATCGGTATTGCGCAATTGTGTCGCGAATCATTGGTTGCCGGCAAAATGGCTAATTTTGCCGCAGGTGCGTGGGCATTTGGTATTCTTCTCTTTAGCGGCAGTCTTTATGCACTTGCGCTTGGCGCAGGCAAATTCCTGGTTTGGGTGACACCTATCGGCGGTACATTATTTTTAATCGGCTGGTTTTGTTTAGCTTACGGCAGCTTAAAAAAGTAAATTAGTATGAAAAATAGAACGGTCAAGCACAAATTACCCCCTTTACAGCAATCCCTTTTTTCTCAATTAATTGACATTATGTTGGCGGATAAACGCCGTTTATCCGCCCGCATTCACGGCATTGGCAAAATTAAAAGCCAAGAAGCGCAGCAAGCCGTTGCAGATGAAATCCAACAACAAATTGAACAAGCAAGATTACGTGTAGAAAGCCGTAAAAGTGCGGTCAAAAATCCAATCGTTTTTCCGGAAAGTTTGCCGGTTAGCCAACGCAAAGCAGAAATTGAAAAACTGCTTTCCGAGCATCAAGTGATCGTGGTGGCGGGGGAAACCGGTTCGGGTAAAACCACGCAGTTGCCGAAGATGTGTTTGGAGCTAGGATTCGGCAATCTTGGCACAATCGGACACACTCAACCGCGCCGTATTGCGGCACGTTCTGTGGCGGCTCGAATTGCCGAAGAATTGCAAACAGAAATTGGAGATTTAGTGGGGTATAAAGTCCGTTTTAATGATCAGATTAGCGACAACACCCAAATCAAGTTGATGACGGACGGGATTTTGTTGGCTGAAATTCAAACGGATCGTTTCCTCAATCAATATTCTTGCCTGATTATCGATGAAGCCCACGAACGTAGCTTGAACAACGATTTTATTCTCGGTTATCTGAAACAGCTTCTGCCACGTCGTCCGGACTTAAAAGTCATTATCACCTCAGCCACCATTGATGTGGAACGTTTTTCTAAACATTTTAATAACGCGCCGATTATCGAAGTCTCAGGCAGAACTTACCCTGTTGAAGTGCGTTATCGCCCTGTTGCGGAAGAAGACGATCAAGATCAGTTACAAGGCATTCTTAATGCGGTGGATGAGTTGCAAGCGGAAGGGCGCGGCGATATTTTGATCTTCATGAACGGCGAGCGAGAAATTCGTGACACCGCCGAAGCTTTGCAAAAGCAAAATTTAAAACACACGGAAATCCTACCGCTCTTTGCCCGCTTGTCTGCGCAAGAACAAAATAAAATCTTCCATCCGAGCGGTTTAAATCGCATTGTGTTAGCCACCAACGTGGCGGAAACCTCGCTCACCGTGCCGGGTATTAAATATGTGATTGACCCCGGCACGGCTCGCATTTCCCGTTATAGTTACCGCACCAAAGTACAACGTTTGCCTATTGAGCCGATTTCACAGGCTTCTGCCAATCAGCGAAAAGGGCGTTGCGGACGGGGGAGCGAAGGCATTTGTATTCGTCTTTATTCTGAGGAGGATTTTAATAATCGCCCTGAATTTACCGATCCGGAAATTCTGCGTACCAATTTGGCTTCCGTTATTTTACAAATGACGGCATTGGGTTTGGATGACATTGAAGCGTTCCCTTTTGTAGATGCACCGGATAAACGGCATATCCAAGATGGCGTGAAGTTGTTGGAAGAGTTGGGGGCGATTCAACCGAAAAAATATAAATCTCGTGATGGCGCGCGTCTCCCGACGCGTGCCCAAAATTTGACAGATGAAAGCACGCGTCAGGAGACGCGCGCTAGCGAATCGACAGAGAAAAAGCAAGGTTGGGAACTTACCCCAATCGGTCGCCAACTTGCTCAACTCCCTGTCGATCCGCGCCTTGCTAAAATGCTTCTAAGTGCGGTCGATTTTGGCTGCGTTTATGAGGTGATGATTATTGTCTCGGCGTTATCCATCCAAGATCCGCGTGAGCGCCCAACCGAAAAGCAACAGGCTTCCGACGAAAAACATCGTCGCTTTGCCGATAAAAAATCGGATTTCTTAGCATTCTTGAACCTTTGGAATTACGTGCAAGAACAGCAAAAAGAATTAACGAAAAACCAATTTCACCGTCAGTGCCAAAAAGATTTTTTAAATTATCTGCGCATTCGTGAATGGCAGGATATTTATCAACAAATTCGCCTTGCCGTGCGTGAAATGGGCTTGCCGATTAATTCCGAAAAAGCCGAATATCAGCAAATTCACACCGCACTTTTAAGCGGCTTGCTGTCGCATATCGGCTTAAAAGAAGCGGAAAAACAACAATATCTTGGCGCGCGTAATGCCCATTTTGCGATTTTCCCCAATTCCGTGCTTTTCAAAAAACAACCGAAATGGGTGATGGCGGCAGAGTTGGTGGAAACCTCCAAACTTTGGGGGCGCATGGTAGCGGAAATTGAGCCGGAATGGATTGAGCCGCTCGCCGAACACTTAACGAAAAAATCCTATTCTGAACCGCGCTGGTCGAAATCTCGCGGGGCGGTGATTGCCGATGAAAAGGTGAGCCTGTATGGCGTGCCGATTGTGGCAGCTCGACCGGTGAATTACGGCTCTATTGATCCAACGGTAAGCCGTGAGATCTTTATTCAATCCGCCTTGGTGGAAGGGGATTGGAATACTAAACATAAATTCTTCAAGCAAAATCAGCAGCTGATTCGTGAAGTGGAGGAATTGGAACACAAAAGCCGTCGCCGCGATATTTTGGTGGACGAGCGCACCTTATTTGAGTTTTACGATCAGCGTATCGGCACAGATGTGGTGTCGCAAAAACATTTTGATACTTGGTGGAAAAAGGCGGAAAAACAAAATCCTGAACTGCTTAATTTTGAACGTTCCTTCTTGATTAACGATGATGCGGAACAAGTGAGCAAGCTGGATTTCCCGAATTTCTGGCATCAAGGCAATCTGAAGCTCAAACTGACCTATCAATTTGAACCGGGTACGGATGCGGATGGCGTGACCGTGCATATTCCGTTGCCGTTGCTCAACCAGGTGGAAATGACGGGCTTTGACTGGCAAATACCGGGCTTGCGGGAGGAACTGGTGATTGCGCTGATTAAGTCTCTGCCGAAATCTTACCGTCGTAATTTCGTGCCGGCACCGAATTATGCCCAGGCCTTTTTAGGGCGCGCCGTGCCGTTGGAAAAACCGTTATTGGATACGCTGATTTATGAATTGCGCCGCATGACGGGCGTCACCGTAGAAGCGGAACATTGGAATTGGGAACAAATCCCGAGCTATTTGAAAATGACTTTCCGTGTGGTGGATGAAAACGGCAAGAAAATCGCCGAATCCATGAATTTAGACGAGCTGAAATTTAGCTTAAAAGATCGTGTACAGGAAAGCATTTCTGCCGTGGCGGATGATGGCATTGAGCAAAGTGGGCTGCATATTTGGAGCTTTGCGGAGCTGCCGCAATGTTATGAACAAAAACAGTGCGGTTTCAGTGTGAAAGCCTTCCCGGCCATTGTGGACGAAAAAGACGCTGTGGGCATTAAACTGTTTGAAACGGAATTTGAACAAGCGGTGGCTATGCAACAAGGTTTGCGCCGATTGTTGCTGCTCAATGTGCCGACACCGATTAAATATTTGCATGAAAAATTACCGAATAAAGCCAAATTAGGGCTGTATTTTACGCCGTTTGGTCGTGTGTTGGATTTAATTGACGACTGCATCGCCTGTGCCGTGGATAAACTGATTGCGGATTTTGGCGGCTTTGTGTGGAACGAAGAAGGCTTTGATAAGCTACGGGATTTTGTGCGTGAAAACGTCAATGAAGTCACCGTGGATATTGCCCAAAAAGTGGAGCAGATCCTCACGCTCACTCACCAACTCAACCAACGTCTCAAAGGCAAAATGGATTTCACCATGGCATTCGCCTTGTCTGATATGAAAAGCCAAATCGCCGGTTTGATTTATCAAGGTTTTGTACAAAAAAGCGGCTACGCCCGCCTGCCGGATTTACTCCGCTACCTGCAAGCTATCGACAAACGCATGGATAAACTGGCTCAAGATGTGAATCGCGATCGTGCCGCCATGTTACGCGTGGAACAAGTGCAACAAGCCTACCAACAACTCCTCGCCAAACTGCCAAAATCCAAACCGATTTCGGATGAGGTGGCGGAGATTCGTTATATGATCGAAGAATTGCGGGTGAGTTTGTTTGCGCAGCAGTTGGGGACGAAGTATCCGGTGTCGGATAAACGGGTTTTGAACGTGATTAGTAGCATGTGATTTTAAGGTGATTAATTATATGATTGATTTTATTTCTCATAATTTTATCTCTATTACTCCTATAGTTATATCGCTATTTGCCTTATATTTTTCTATAAAGGTATACAAACATAATGTTTTTAATTCTAAAGTTCAAAGCTATTATCAAAAAGCCTCATATCGTGTTTTTTTAGTTAAAATTAGTTTTTGGGATAAATTATGGGATAACTATAGTTTCAAAGTAAAACTATATAATTCTTTTTTTTCTGATAGTTATCCCTTTCCTTATAAAATTTGTATAATTCCTAATATAGGTGGAATAGCTAGAGCACAGACATTTGATCTTATTAGCACAGGAAAAACACTAGGAATAGATAGAACACTACCAATTATTTTAAATAAGTTTAAAAAATTTGATACCCTTCATAAAGGATATGCCTATCATCAAATTTTATCGTTTATAAAATCTGACAAATACCCTTATTTTTGTTTTTCTAATGAAGAATTAAGAGAATTTAGTCGCTATCATTTTTGTATTGAAATTACTGACTTTAATAATAATTCTGAAGTATGGTATGTTGGTTTTTCTCTAGTAGTAAATAGAGATAAAGATATGAAAGTGACAGATTATGAATTTGAAGATATTAATATTGTATCTCCTAAAGATATAATTAAAAATCTATATAGAATATTATCTTTTAATAAAAGTTTAGATGAAATAAAAAAAGAGAAAGATTTTGATAAGGCTAAATATGATTTACAGATTTTTGAAATGAAAACATATTTTTTGTTTCTGAAAAATATTAAAAGGAGTTTATAGCATTAAACTCAAATAATTTTATAAGCTCCATATTATAGTATAGTTGCTTACTCCCCTACGATAGCGCGCGTCTCCTCCTAGATAGCGCAAGCGTCCACGCTTGTGCTTATGCGGTCCAAGTGAGGACGCTTGAACCATCGTTCTGTTTTTAAAAAGTGCGGTCATTTTTTCAAACGTTTTTCAACTTCAAAAACACATGTAAAATCCACCGCACTTTTGCTTATCGAAACTCCACATAAACCTTCTTCCCCAATCCTTCAGCAATACGTTGTAAAAAGGCAAGTGACGGGGTGTGGTTGCCTGATTCAAAACGGCTGATGGCACTTTGGGCGATGCCGGTTTTTTCTGCTAAACCTTTTTGGGTGAGTTGCTGTTCTTGGCGTAATTTAATGATTTGACGAATAAGTTCGTATTGGGGGCTGAGTTGATCGTATTCGGTTTTTACTTCAGGATTTTGTAGTGCCTGTTGTTTAAAATCTTCAAATTTCATAATAAATTCCTCGCCTGATAATCTCGTTTATATGCTAGTGCCTTAGCTAATTCACTTTTCGGCGTTTTTTGTGTTTTCTTAATGAAACCGTTCGTGATAATGATGTTTTCCCCACGATAGCGCGCGTCTCCTGACGCGTGCTTGTATCTTTAATTTAAGCGGCACGCGTCAGGAGACGCGCGCCAGCATGGCGAGAATTGTCATTGGGTTAGATAGCTTCTTTGGTAGCATTCTTAACTTTCCAGAACATTATGAAAAGTTTAAGAATGACTACATATATGAGCATTTTTTAAATGGCACTTGCTGTACAAGCACAGATTATGTTTTCGATCATAAAGAATTAAATATTCCATATGATCAAATCTTCTTTATTCTTACTTTAATTTTTTATAATACAAACAACCTTTTTTATCACCATTATCACAAGCCTTACCCAGCCATTCTTTGGCTACGGTTCTATTTTGTTTTACACCTTCTCCATCGCGATACATAAGACCCAAATTAAATTGAGCCATTGCATATCCTTTATCCGCCGCTTTTTGGTACCATTTCGCAGCTTCAACATAATCTTGTTTTACACCTACTCCATTATAATATATAACGCCCAAACTATATTGAGAACGTAGCCCCCCTTGATCCGCCGCTTTTCGGTACCATTTCATCGCTTCAGCATAATCTTGTTCTACGCCCTCTCCTTTCGTATACATCATACCCAAATTATGTTGAGCTTTTACATCCCCGTTTTCCGCTGCTTTTCGAAACCATTTCGCCGCTTCAACATTGTTTTGTATATCGTTTTCATTACGATACATAAGGCCCAAATTATATTGTGCCCTTGCATCCCCTTGATCCGCCAGAGGCTTCCAAAGTTTCAACGCTGTTTGGTAATCACCTTTTTTGACCGCTTCAAAACCTTGATCAAGCTGTTGGTCCGGTGTATTTGTCAAACCTGTTGAATGGCAGGAAGCCAGTGAAAGGCCTAGAATAGCTGTAGTGAGAAGTGTTTTTGTCAATTTCATGTTGGTTTCCTTATTTAAATTGAGTTAATTTTTAATATTCTGTCTTTATTCATAATAATTGCTGTGTAAGACTGAAAATTTTCTGTCATTTTAGCATATAGATGTCTAATAGATGCTCAAGATAGCGCAAGCATTAACGCTTGAGCTTATTTGGTCCAAGCGAGGACGCTTGAACCATCGTTTCGTTTTTAGAAAGTGCGGTCATTTTTTCAAACGTTTTTCAACTTCAAAAACACTCCCACAATCGCGCATGTTTCCTCCGCGATGGCGCACGTTTCCTAACGTGTGCCTTTTTCAAAAATATCAGCACACGCTAGGAAGCGTGCGCTATTAATATCAGATTTTGCCAAGGTCTCAAGGAATCAGATTTTAGAGTTGGTTTGCAAAAAACATCTGAAAATCTGACCGCACTTTAATTTACTTCACACTCAATCTCACTGCCACCGTTTCTCCCGTTTGGAGATATTCATCAATTCGGGCTGTTTCTACGCATACCATGGTTTGATAACCGTTTTCCGTCATATTGCTGGTGGTTTTATGCCATGGGTTCCATAGCACCACGTTACCGGCATTCAGGTGTTCAATGGTAATGATGCGGTGGTTGCCGATGTCGTGAACCTCGGTTGGTTGTTGAGGGGCAGTATAAATGCAGTCAACGTTTTCGCGAATGGCGCGCGGTGAAGGCACGACTTCCTGCGATTGGCTTAATGAATTAAAGCATTCTGTCGGGAGGTTGGCGATTTGTGTACGGTTGATGTCAGCAACATTGAAATAACTGTGTAAAGCCACTTGTACGTTTTTCATCGCCGAATCGCCATAATGAGTAAAACGTAATTCGCATTGTTCGCTAAATTGTATTTCCACTTTGGCCAACACGATATTCAATGCAGAAAACAGGGAAAAAACTAACCGCACTTTGTCGGTACGAATCTCATAATCGCTTAATTGCCAAAGGCTGGTGCGGGCGAAACCGTGCGCCGGTGAGCCGGCATTGCCAAACCACGGATAGCAAATAGGAACGCCGCCACGAATGGCCGTACCTGTTTCAAAAGGTTCAATTTCGCTAAGCCACAGTACATCTTGTTGGCATTGTGTCGGTTGCCAGCTGAATAGGTGTGCGCCTTGCAAGGCAATTTTTGCCGAACCAACGGCGTGCTGTAAATGCAGTACGGGAATGTCGTTGTAGGCATAAAGGCTAAGTTCCGGCGTGATTTGCTGTTGGAGTTGGATATTTACTGTCATTTAGACCTCGTGGATTTAGAAAAAAAGGAAATCTGCTATACTGTGCCGACTTTTGATTTGATGAAAAAAATAATGGCGTATAAGAAACAAATTAGCAAGGTTTTTTCTATTGATGGTGAGCTAAGTCAACACATCAAGGGATTTCGTCCGCGCGAAGAACAGCGCGAGATGGCGACTGCCGTTGGAAAAACCATTGAGCATAGCAGTCCGTTGGTGGTGGAAGCCGGAACGGGCACGGGAAAAACCTTTGCTTATTTGGCGCCGGCGTTATTGGCGAAGAAGAAAACCATTATTTCCACCGGCTCAAAAAATCTACAGGATCAGCTTTTTAATCGGGATTTACCCGCCATTCAAAAAGCCCTTGGCTATAGCGGCAAAATTGCTTTGCTTAAAGGGCGTGCCAATTATTTGTGTTTAGAACGTTTGGAACAGGTGATTGCGCAAGGCGTATTGGGCGATCGCAGCGTGCTGCATGATTTATCCAAAGTACGAAAATGGCGTAATAGCACTAAAAGCGGCGATTTGTCCGAATGTACCGAACTTGCCGAAGATAGCCCGATTCTGCCACAACTCACCAGTACTGCTGAAAGCTGTTTGGGGAGTGATTGTCCCAATTATGCTGATTGTTATGTGGCATTGGCGCGCAAAAAAGCCTTGAATGCCGATTTGGTGGTGGTGAATCATCATTTATTTTTTGCTGACATGGCCGTGAAAGAAAACGGTTTTGGCGAGCTGATTCCTAACGCAGAAGTTATTGTTTTTGACGAAGCACATCAATTGCCGGATATTGCCAGTCAATATTTCGGACAATCTATCACCTCCCGCCAACTTTTTGATTTATGCAAAGATATTCAGATTACTTACCGCACGGAAGTGAAAGACATGGCGCAACTTGGTGTGGCTTCCGATCAGTTACAAAAAATCGTACAGGATTTTCGTTTGTTGTTGGGAGAAGGCAATACGCGAGGTAATTGGCGTGAAATGTTGCAGCAAAGTGCGGTCAAAAAAGCCTACGATTTTTTACTGGAAAAACTCAATTTCACCGCTGAAGTTATTAAGCTCGGTTTAGGACGTTCTCAAACGTTGGACAGTATTTTTGAACGCATTGCAGGATTTCAAGGCTTGTTAAAACGCCTGTTGGAAACAGAAATTACGGGATATTGTTATTGGTATGAATGTATTGGTCGCCAATTTGGATTGCATATCACGCCACTCACAGTGGCGGATAAATTCGGTGAGCAAATGGCAAAACAAAAATGCGCGTGGATTTTTACCTCCGCTACGTTGGAAGTCGGCGGCACGTTTGAGCACTTTTGTCAGCGTTTAGGCATTCAGCATGCGGAACAAAAAATTCTGCCAAGCCCGTTTAATTATGCCGAGCAATCCTTGCTTTGTGTACCACGTTACTTGCCGGCAACCAATCACAGCAACACCTTTCGTCAGCTGGGGGAGATGTTGTTGCCGATTATTGAAGCGAATCAAGGTCGCTGTTTCGTGCTTTGTACATCCTATGCCATGATGCGTAGCCTGGCGGAGTTTTTCCGTGAAAATAGCGATTTGTCGATTTTGTTACAGGGCGAAACGGCAAAGGCAACTTTACTTGAGCAATTTGTCTCTCAGTCCCATAGCGTGCTGGTTGCCACTTCCAGTTTTTGGGAAGGCGTGGATGTCAGAGGTGACGCATTGTCGTTGGTGATTATTGATAAATTGCCGTTCACGGCGCCGGATGCCCCCCTGCTTAAAGCACGTATTGAAGATTGCCGTTTGCAGGGCGGTGATCCGTTTAATGATATTCAAATTCCGGAGGCGGTGATTACCTTAAAACAAGGTGTCGGACGCTTGATTCGGGATGTCACCGATCGGGGCGTGGTGATTATTTGTGATAATCGTTTGGTGATGCGGCCTTACGGCGAAACTTTTTTGCGTAGTTTGCCGCATTTTAAACGTACGCGAGACCTTAACAAAGTGGTACAATTCCTTACAGAAACTAATAGAGAAGAATAGAATAAATAATGAAAAACGTCACATTGTTAGCGTTAGATACAGCAACTGAAGCTTGCTCTGTTGCTTTGTTACGAGGTGGAGAAAAAATCCATTTGGAACAACTTGCCCAACGCGAACACACGAAACATATTCTGCCTATGGTAGATCAGGTTTTGGCGCAGGCAGGGATTACGCTTAATCAAGTTGATGCCTTGGCATTTGGGCGTGGTCCGGGCAGTTTCACCGGTGTGCGAATTGGTGCGGGCATTGCACAAGGTTTGGCATTCGGTGCTAATTTACCGGTGATTCCTATTTCCAATTTAGCCGCCATGGCGCAAGCCGCTTATGTGCAATATCAGGTGGAAACCGTGTTAAGCGCCATTGATGCCCGCATGAATGAAGTCTATTTTGCTCAATGGCAGGCACAAAAAGTGCGGTCGGATTTTGGCACGTTTTTACACTGGCAACCTGTGATTGAAGAACAGGTTTGCAACCCGCAAAATGTGTTGGAACAACTCGCACGGCAGGAACATTCCGGCGCAGTTTTAGTCGGTACCGGTTGGGCGGCGTATCCGCAATTGGCGGAAGCCAATTTAGGCAAAACCACCGATATTATCTTGCCTTCCGCATTATATATGTTGGATTTGGCCTTGCCGCAATGGTTTGCCGGGCAGGTTATTAGCCCGTTAGACATTGAGCCGATTTACTTGCGTAATGAAGTCACTTGGAAAAAACTACCCGGACGAGAATAAGTTTTAATTATCTTTTAGAGGAGAATTAAAATGCGTAAAAAAACATGGCTAATTCTGACCGCACTTTCTTTGGGTTTGGTCGGTTGTGTCTCTGCACCACAAGGGTTCGAACCCAAACGGTTTGATGCGTTGAATTTAAAAAGCGTACAGTTACAAGATTATGATTGCCAATGTAAGAAAGTACGTTTAGGCGGTAAGGTGATTTCTGCTACGGCGTTAAAAAATCAAACCAAAATCGAAGTGTTAAATCAAACGGTGGCGTATTTTTCCGCCAAACCTATTGTGGATAGTCATAGCGATGGGCGGTTTATTGCCTATTTAAACGGCTTTGTTGAACCGGAAAATTTGAAAGATCAATATGTCACGGTGGCAGGCGTGTTAAAAGGCAAAGAAACGGGCAACATTGATCAAGCAGAATATAGCTATCCCGTAGTGCAGGCCGATCAATATCGTATTTGGAAATTAGTGAAGGAATATTATTACGATCCGGATGATTTTTATGATTACGGTCCGTTCCGTCCTTATGGTTGGGGATTTTCCTCCCGCTTTTTCTGGGCTGAACCCCGTGTTCGTTACAATTTATACTAATTTCAACATCATAAAAAATAGGAACAATACTTAAGGAACAATAATGGAAAAACTTTGGTTTAAAAATTATCCGGATGGCTCTGAGCATGAATTGGATACATCGGAATACGATTCCATTTTAGATATGTTTGATAAGGCGGTGCGTGAGCATCCGGACCGCGCGGCTTATATCAATATGGGTAAAGTGCTGACTTTTCGTAAGTTGGAAGAGCGTAGCCGTGCCTTTGCGGCGTATTTGCAGAATGAATTGAAGCTGGAACGTGGTGAGCGCGTGGCATTAATGATGCCGAATTTGTTGCAATATCCTATTGCGTTATTTGGTATTTTACGCGCAGGTCTCGTGGTGGTGAATGTAAACCCGCTTTATACACCGCGCGAGTTGGAACACCAACTCCAAGACAGTGGTGCCAAAGCTATTGTGGTGGTCTCTAATTTTGCTTCCACGTTAGAAAAAGTGGTGTTCAACACAGATGTGAAACACGTGATTTTAACCCGTATGGGCGACCAACTCTCTTTTGGTAAACGCACATTGGTAAATTTCGTGGTGAAATACGTGAAGAAATTGGTACCGAAATACAAGCTACCAAATGCGGTGACATTTCGTGAAGTGTTGAGTGTCGGTAAATATCGCCAATATGTACGTCCGCAAATAGAACGGGATAATTTGGCGTTTCTGCAATACACCGGCGGTACGACGGGCGTGGCAAAAGGCGCTATGCTGTCTCACGGCAATATTATTGTGAACGTATTCCAATCTAAGTGGATTGCTTATCCTTTCGTAGGCGATCGCCACCGTGAACGCTTGGCGATTTTAGCACTACCGCTGTATCACGTTTTTGCGCTAACAGTGAACTGTTTATTGTTTGTCGAGTTGGGCATAACTGCCGTATTAATCACCAATCCACGTGATATTCCGGGCTTTGTCAAAGAACTGAAAAAATATCCTTTCGTCGCCATTACGGGCGTGAATACGTTATTCAATGCGTTGTTAAACAACGAGAATTTTAAAGAAGTTAATTTTTCTTCGTTAAAACTTTCCGTTGGTGGCGGCATGGCGATTCAACAAGCGGTGGCAACCCGTTGGCATGAAATTACCGGTTGTAACATTATTGAAGGTTATGGCATGACGGAATGTTCTCCGCTGATTGCCGCTTGCCCGGTCAATGTAGTGAAACACAACGGCAGTATCGGCGTACCTGTACCGAATACGGATATTAAAATTATCAAAGAAGACGGCACTGAAGCAGCAATCGGCGAAGCAGGGGAGTTGTGGGTAAAAGGCGAGCAAGTCATGCAGGGTTACTGGCAACGCCCAGAAGCCTCTGCCGAAGTGATCAAAGATGGTTGGATGGCGACCGGTGATATTGTCGTTATGGATGAAAGCTACAGCTTGCGCATTGTGGATCGTAAAAAAGACATGATTTTGGTGTCCGGCTTTAACGTGTATCCGAATGAAATCGAAGATGTAGTGATGCTCAACTATAAGGTCTCCGAAGTGGTAGCTATTGGTGTACCAAATGAAGTTTCGGGTGAAACCATTAAGATTTTTGTGGTGAAAAAAGACGAAAGCCTGACCCGCGATGAGTTGCGTCAACATTGCCGTCAACATTTAACCGGTTACAAAATTCCGAAAGATATCGAATTTCGCGACGAGTTGCCAAAGAGCAATGTAGGCAAGATTTTACGCCGCGTATTGCGTGACGAAGAATTGGCTAAGCGCCAGGCGAATTAGTCATTAATTTTATCAATCAATAAGAGAGAATGTCGCTTTTGTGAGCAATATTCTCTCCTTCATTTCTATGACGTATCAAATAAAAGAATGCAAAAACGCACCGCACTTTAAGCTCATTACTGAGGATGAATCCTTGGCAGCGGTTTGTGCATTGGCCGGACAGCAAAGTGCGGTGGCTTTAGACACCGAATTTGTCCGCACCCGAACTTTTTATCCGAAGCTCGGTTTGATTCAGCTCTATGCCGGTGATAAAGTCGCGCTTATCGACCCGACAACGATTCAAGATTTTTCTCCTTTCATTGCCTTACTTGCCGATGAACGCGTCACCAAAGTGTTACATGCCAGTGGAGAAGATTTGGAAGTTTTTCAACACTATTTCCAGCAACTACCGCAATCGATGTGCGATACCCAAGTGGTGGCCAATTTTCTGGGCTTTGCCAATTCACCGGGATTTGCCACATTAGTGCAACATTACTTCCAAATTGAAATTGATAAAGGCGCTTCCCGCACCGATTGGTTGGCTCGCCCGTTATCCGATACGCAATTGCAATATGCGGCGGCCGATGTGTGGTATTTGTTGCCGTTATATCAGCAAATGCAAGCACAGCTGGCGCAAACCGAGTGGCAAAGTGCGGCGGAAAATGAATGTGAATTTTTACTCAATAAACGGGCGCAGTCTGCAAGGGATCCGGAGGAAGCGTATTTTGCTATTCCCAATGCGTGGAAACTCAATTCATTAGAATTAATGCGCCTAAAACTGTTGGCAAAATGGCGTATGCAAGAAGCCATGCGACGGGATCTTGCTTTAAATTTTGTGGTTCATGCGGAAAATTTATGGACGGTAGCAAAACATGATCCGAAAAGTACCTCGGCGTTGTTGGAGCTTGGGTTAAGCACGGCAGAAGTGCGAATTCACGGTAAAAAATTATTACAGTTGCTTGAACAGGTTAAACGAATTGATCCAAAAGATTATCCGCCAACGATTCAACGTCTAATGGATGACCCACGTTATAAAGCGGCATTAAAAACCTTGCAACAGGAATTAACGAAAATTACGCCTGAAAATTTACCAAAAGAGTTAATTGCCGGCCGACGCGGCTTGGAAAGTTTAATGAAATGGCACTGGCGAAAAGAAGCGGATAATGAACCGCCGGAATTGTTAAACGGTTGGCGTCGACCTTTTGGTGAAAAGCTTTTGAGCGCCTTGAAAGCGTTCGATGCATAATCCTTTTAAATAAAAAAGTGCGGTGAGTTTTTACGACGTTTAAAAACGTGTTGAAAATCCACCGCACTTTTTATTGATTGCCGTTATTGCAATTTCTTACCTTCAAATTCACCATTCAGACTTTCTAAGAAGGATGTAATATCATCAATGTCTTGTTGTTGCGGTTTAGCGTTGCTTTGATATTTCAACATAATACGAACCGCTTCTTTCAAGTCTTTTGCGGAGGCATCGTGCATATAAGGCGCAGTTAATGCGATATTACGCAATGATGGTACTTTAAAACGATGCATATCGTACGGATCTTGGGTTTGCGCGAAACGACCTTGGTCTGCATCTGTGATTGGTGTGCCACGATCTTTGAAGTAATCACCGTAAATACCCATGTATTCGTAAGATTGACCGCCCATATTCACGCCCGTGTGGCAGGTATCGCATTTATGCTGTTTAAACAATTCATACCCTTTTAATTGTTGTGCGTTTAATGCCGTTTTATCGCCTTTTAAGTAGCGGTCGAAATCGCTATTCGGCGTGATTAAGGTTTTTTCATATTCACCGATGGCATGGGTTAATGTGGCTTGGGTGACTTCAGGATAGATTTGTAAGAATTCTTTTTTAAATTCTTCATCTTGTTCAAATTTTGCCACAATGTCATTCCATGTGTGGGAACCCATTTCTACCGGATTAACAGGTGGTCCGCCTGCTTGGTCGGCTAAATCAATGGCACGACCATCCCAGAATTGGACGAAGTTAAATGCGGCGTTAAATACGGTTGGTGCGTTAATACCGCCTTTTTTGCCCTCAATGCCGGTAGAAACATCTAAATGGTCAACCCCGCCTTTGTCGAGTTGGTGACAGGTGTGACATTGAATGGTGCCGTCTGTCGATAAATGACCGTCTTTAAAGAGCTTGCGACCTAGAGCCACTTTGGCCGGATCTGTCATGATGACATCCGGAATCGGTTGAACTAAGCGATTGTTATCGGTGCCTTTAGTATTTGCCGGTAAAAAGGCTTTACGTTGTTCACGAATCCAGTTTAATAACGTAGTTTTTTCGTCTTCATCAGGACGACTTCCCCAGTGAATATGACGGAATTTTGCAATCGGCATTTCGCCATTTTCAATGACGCGCTCAAGTTTTGCCAAATCCACTTCCGATAATTTACTAGGATTTTTTAAGCCTTCGAGTAATTTATTTAATAGGAATACGCGGTTGCCTCCTTTAATGTCGTTTTGCATCATAGAATCAACTAACGGAACACGAGCATAAAATGGCAACTCGGCACTTGGTGTGTGACAATACTGACACCCATTGTTAAAAAAGACTTTGGCGATTTTTTGTTGTTCGGCAGAGTAATTGCCTTCGGCAAGTAATTTCTCCATTTGTCCTTTGTCATATTGATGAACATATCCAACAACCCCAAGATAACCGGCAATCGCGATGATTGCGGCTTTCAATGCAAATTTTTTCATAATCATGCTCCAACATTAAAAAAATAAATTAAGGCGCGGATTATCAGTTAAATTTAAGAGGAAGTATATGATTTAAGTCAATAAAAATAATTCATAAAGACAATGGGTGAAATAAATTCTGATGATTGAATGCTTACTTGGGAAATTGGCCATGAATATATTTTTATATAATATAAGTATTTATTTTTCAGTTTGATTTATACACTCCAAAGATTTTTTGTAAAAGAATAGGAACTATACCGTTACACATTATGTGTAGGATAATGGTTTTCACTTTAATTCCTATTTAAATAATGAGAAATATTTTTATTTTTAAATGCTATTGATATTAAGTGGTTCGTTGTGAAAAGAATTACATTGTTAACAAGTTTTCTTGCTCTCACTATTACATCATTAACATTCGCTAATGGACTAAATATGAATTTTCAAAAAATTGATGAATGGTACAAAAATAGTTTTTTGGTATAACGCAATAGGATTAGAGCTTCAGATATAAGAAGTTAAACACAAAGCTAGTAACAAATTTAATTAAGAAATGTTAATTGTGAGTGAATTAAATTGGTTGGTGGGTCGTGAAGGATTCGAACCTTCGACCAACGGATTAAAAGTCCGCTGCTCTACCGACTGAGCTAACGACCC
>NZ_NRCN01000001.1:1970000-2074821 GCF_003130255.1 Aggregatibacter kilianii | reverse complement strand
AGTGAAATAAAATCTCAAATTTCCATTCTAAAACAATTGGTTAAAGAGATTCTGGTCTAGTTATCTAGTACAGCCCCTTCCTATTTATTATATAGAGGGATTATATCCTCTGCGTTACCTATTGCTCTTACAATACCTTTGTCAATCCAAATTACATTTGGACAGAGTTCTTTTACTTGCTCGATAGAATGAGAAACAAATAAAAGCGTTGTACCGCCAGCTAACATTTTTTCCATACGTTGCTTACATTTTTCTTGAAATGCCGCATCGCCTACAGCTAAAACTTCATCAACGATTAAGATTTCTGGCTTCACTATCGTTGCCACTGCAAAGCCCAACCGTGCAGCCATACCAGATGAAAAGTTTTTAAGCGGCACATCCACAAAATCTTGAAGTTCCGCAAACTCAATAATTTCATCAAAATGCTGCTCCATAAAGGCTTTCTTATGCCCAAGTAAAGCACCATTGAGATAGATATTCTCTCTTGCAGTCAGCTCACCATCAAAACCAGCCCCTAACTCAATTAATGGCGCAATATTACCGTGCACCTCTACAGTACCTTTATAGGGTTTTAAAATACCACAAATTAACTTTAAAAGAGTCGACTTACCAGAACCATTGGTACCAATTAACCCCCAAGACTCACCTTTCTTCACTTCAAGATTAACATCTTTTAATGCTAAAAACTCTTGGAACATAAGTTCCCCCTTTAGCATTTTAATCACATACTCTTTTAAGCCATTATATTGTTCGGTTGCTTTATTAAAACGCACCGTAGCATTAGTGACTTTAATTACTGTTTCTTTATTCATTAGATATATAAAATAAACTCGTCTTGTTTTTTATTAAAATACCAAGCCCCAAGGACAAGAACCAAAATAGCCGTACCAAAACCGATTAGAATCGAATCAGTTTGTGGGAATCTTGCATGTAAAACAATATCTCTAAATTGCTCAATATAGCCATACATTGGATTTGCATTTTTGTATAACTCTTGGTATTCCTCAGGAATGATTGATACAGGATAGAATAATGGAGTAAGATACATCCACATCGAAATAAATACGCCCCATAAATACTGAATATCACGGAAAAAAACGGTAATTGCAGCTAGCCATAAACCCAATCCAAGACTAAAGATTAATACTTCAAGAATAATTACAGGGAAAAATAAGAGATTCCAAGAGAATTCAGCATTAGTAAAAACCATAACTAGAAATAATGCACCAAGAGAGAAAAGCAAATTCACTAATGAACTTCCCACTCTAGAAACTGTAAAAATATATTTAGGTACATAGGTTTTTTTGAGTAATGATGCGTTTCCGATAATAGAGCCAACGGACATATTTGTTGCTTCAGTCATAAAATTAAACAAAAACTGTCCTGCAATCATATAAAGTGGGAAATTAGGAATATCAAAGCGAAATACATTAGAAAAAATAAAGACAAGAACCATCATTAACATTAATGGATTCAGAATACTCCAAAGATACCCCAAATAACTCCGTCTGTATTTCAACTTGACATCTCTTACAATTAGTTGTTTCAGCAACTCATCAAATGCATAGAAACGACGAAATTTATCTATTAACTTCATGTGCTTTATCTACCCCTTTGCTTAACAAGCAATAAAAAATCTTATGGATTTTACATTAAAATTCAACCTTGAGATTATCTCCCAACCCTTTGCTCAATCCTTTCCGCAAACATGCCAATACTAATCGCAAAATAATTGGATTTATTCCAATGCAGTAGCGTACGGAAGTTATTTGTTACAAGGAACGCTCGACCAAATTCTTTATCAGGTCTTACCAACCATAAATCCGTACCCGAAAGTGCGGCCAGTTTTTGTTGCGTTTCCGGCGTTTGATATTTTAAGGCGACACCCATATTTTGCCAGCTACTTAGGGATCGCTTTTGCCCCTCTTCCGTACCGGATAATGCCATATCAAGTGGTTGGGTCAACGTAACTTCGCCCCCCCAAGGCAGTTTTTCATTCCAGCCTACCGTGTGTAAGTAATTAGCGATAGAGGCAAATACATCGTAGTGTTCTGTCCAAATATTTTTTTCGCCGTCGTTATTACCATCTGCGGCATAACTTAAATAAGAACTTGGCATAAATTGGGTTTGCCCCATGGCTCCGGCCCATGAACCAAGCATTTTATAGCGCTGAATATGATCCCGCTGTAATAGTTTCATGGCAGCAATAAATTCTTTACTGAATAATGCTTCACGGCGACCATCAAAAGCCAGTGTCGCTAATACCGATAATACGTCGTAGCTACCTTGATAATAGCCAAAACTACTTTCCATGCCCCACAACGCCATTAAATAATGTTTGGGTACACCAAATTTTTGGCTGGCATTTTCAAGTTGCGGCAACAGCTCCCAATATCGAGTTTCGGCAATATCCACCTTATTTGGTGTCAAAACGCGATTTAAATAATTAGTCGTACCATTAGGATTAATCACAGGAGGTGCGTTCGGATCACGCTTGCGAATTCTGCCGGCTTGTTGATCATCCAAATCTACGGATTTTTGGATGTAATTAATATTTTTTTGTGCATTTAATACATCAACAGACACACCTTCTGCCGCGGCTTTACCTTTTAAAAAATTCACATAATCATTGAAGTTATCTAATGTACGCGGTTTGTTATAAACTGCATTGGCACTTACCGCAGTCACGGTATTTTCCGTTGGAGTTGTTTGGCCTTGCGAATCAGAATTTGAAGCACAGCCCGTTAAGAAAAGTGCGGTGGAAATTGAAGATATTTTAAAAAGTGTTCTAAATTTCATCATACTACTTTCTCAAGAATGTTTGATAAATACGCTTTAACAAGGAAGTCGGTAATAAACGGGAACCTGAACGTAATGCAAAAGTGAATAAGCCGGAGAATACGCCTTGAATGCCTAAGCGATATTTCAACTTAAACAAACGCCATTCTGCTTTGGCTTGATTTAAACCACGACGACGCCCTACCATGCCATTACCCACGCGGGCATAAACTAAAATATCCGGCAAGTTTGCCACTTTTTGCCCTTGTGCCACAAGCTTAATCCACAGGTAATAATCTTCCTGTAAATCTTCATATCCACCACAATTAATGACCGCACTTTTTTGATACGCCACCGTCATGTGATTGAATGGACAACGTTTTTGTGTAAATTTGACGATATCTTGCGCATCAGTCGGTACATTACGATACGCCACGATGTCTTGAATATTTTCGCCAAACTCAGCAATCTGCCCACCGAAAATAATCGTATCCGGATGTTGCCCAATAAACGCCACTTGTTTAGCAAAACGCTCTGGCACACAAATATCATCGGTATCCATACGGAAGACCCAATCGTGAGAACAATGTTTTAATCCTTCATTGAGCGCTTTGCCTAAGCCTAAGTTCTTTGGCAACTTCACTAAGTTTAAGGGTAATTTGGTTTCGAATTCAGCAACCACGGCTTCCAATTCTGGCGTTACCGCACCGTCAAACACCAACACAATCTCATCTGCTGGATGGGTTTGAGCCACTAAACTTTCAAAACATTCTCTTAAATATTGTGGATTTTCCTTAATATATAAGGACATTAAAACTGAAAATTTCATCTTTCTCTATCTAATAAGTTATCTACATAAATCGTTTCAAATTAATTGCCAATTTGGGGGAAATTAGAACCACAAAGGCAATCACAAGCTGCTTAATGCTTTTCGTTAATTTAAAAATCTCAAAATAGTAAAAAGCGGCTTTACGGGATAAATTCATAATATGTGGGTAGGCCAACATATACTGTGCATTGATAGCAAAGTTCTTTTCTTGCTGTGCCGTTTTCACATAATTTTCACGGATATAATCAATCGCTTTTTGCGTATTAGTTGTATCGGTCGACACGCTAGAACGCTTGGTATGGAATGTGCAATAGGTCAATGGTTCTGCCACTTTGTATGGCTTAAATGTGGGTTCCAGCGCGAGTTTCAATAAGAAATCATAGTCTTCCAATGAACGAAGTGCGGTGGATAATCCGCCTATTTTTAAAAACAGATCTTTTTTCACTCCAATCATTGGCATGCCGCCGATTTTATTCGCCAGTAAAATTCTATCTACACTAATTTCTTGCGGCTCAATTGGAGTTGTTACATAGGTAAAACCTTCATTCACCATTTCGCATTTTGCCGGATGGTAAACAAAGTTAATATCGGCATGATCGGCAATAATATCCGCCAATTTTTGACATTTGTCGTTAGCAAAACGATCGTCATCATCAAGAAATAATAACCACTCATTATCCGCGTTTCTTGCCCCAATATTGCGGCTTTCAGCGGCCCCTTGATTGGTTTCGTTCCGAATAACTTTAACTACAAATGGATATGATTGTGTCACTTCAACGGGTTCTTTCGAGCAATCATCCACAATCACCACATCAAAATTATACACTGTTTGTTTGGTTAAACTTTCTAGCAATGCAGGGATTTCTTCTTTCCGATTATAAGAAGGCACGATGATACTAAACATCTTTCGGCTCCTTTTGTTTAAATAAAATAAGCTGTTTTCCGTGAGAGCCGAAAAGTGATAAGAACATCAGCATCACAAACATAATGCCGGGGAAAGCAAAGGTATCGGCTTTGATATTACAGAATGCCAAAATCACAAAGGCAGAAAGAATAAATTTCCAGCTGCCATCAAACCAGTTTAAGGCGACTTTGCGCACAAAATAGAATGTCACCGCAAAACACACTAAGGCATAAGACACACCACCGTAAAGGATTTGACGTAGGAAACCGGAATCCGTATGTCCGTAATAGCGCCCTACTTCCAACTGCCCCGTCATATACATCCCATCACCATAAATAAACTGTTTAAGCGTTGGCATAAAGAGGTGATTTTTCATTAAGGTATCCGTAGAGGAACTCACAAATCCCGCACCGTGTAGCAGATTAATCACAGGTTCTAAAGCATGTGCCACATAAGGATTTTCCGGTAAGAAATACGCCAATAGCAGTACTAAAACGGCAAATGCAATCAGTGATGGCACATAGCGCCATTTGAAATACACAAAAATGCTCACAACCGATAACAGAAGGAATGTACGTCCTGAAATCAACCCAATGCATAACATTAAAAATACCAAAATACTTGGAAGCGTATTGTGTTTAGCATTGTAAGCCAGCAAGAAATGCAACAGCATCAAATAGAATAAACTCAGTTGGAAAAAAGCGGTTGCGGTGATGTTATATAAGCGATATTCCTGCTCTGAAGCATAAAAGCGTTTAGGTAATACCGCATTGGTCGAAAGCAAGAAATCAATCATAAAAGAGACGCCAAGCAAGCCTATCACGCCCACTGCAAACTGCACCACGACACCAATTTGCAAATCTCGCACGACGCTTTGTTGCCCATTAACATTGGCATAAAACGCGTTATAAAGTCCCACGCCAAAGAGGAATAAAATCAATTCCTTCACATACATGGTAATCACGGAAAGATCTTTTGTGCCATTAAGCAATAGCGGAATCACACTGAAAACAATCAACCCACCTAATACGGCAAGACTGTCTAAAGGCAGAACGATGCCTTGAGGTTTCTGTTTTTTAATGTACTGATAAGCCAATACTGCCAACGCTGCCAAGCCGGCGACGAATGACATTCGCACGACATGAAACAGCCAAGGATCGTAAAGATAAAAAAGGTTAAAAAGTGCGGTCATTTTTTACGTTATTTTCCTAAATTCTTTTTCACCGCCAAGATTTTTTTGAGCGGATATTTGATTAATTTCTTTACTAGATTATTGGATTTTGAACCACGAATGGCTTCCAAATTACTCACCAACTGTGGATTTTCAATGGCCATAAGCGGACGAACCACATTGTTACTAATATGGAATTGCGTTTCAAATAACAAGAAATCATCCGCAAGCCAAAACGGTTTTTCATTTTCTAACACCGTTAAAAATGCACGGGCAGCCGATTTTTTAATTAAATACGCCACCGTACCGGCAAAGTAACTTTTATATGGATAAGCCACAGTGACATCGCCAAATGTTTTGCGTAAAAACGAGAAAGTTGTCGGATAATTAATTTCTAATTCCACATCATTAAATTCCGCAATTTTTGACTGCCCGATTAACACGATATCCGCATCACAATTTTCTGTTAAAAGTGCGGTCGTTTTTGGTGACAAATTTACATTGAATAAGGCATCGTCTTCGCATACCAAAGCATACTCGTTTTCCGTCACATTTTTATCTTCTACAATCCGGCGATAAACCTCTAAATGACTTAATGTACAGCCAATCTCGCCTTTTGTGACGTTGCGTCCGTAATGTTGTTCAAACTTAGTCGGATTAAATACTTCAGCCAACTCGTCCCATTCTTTTTGCATGGTATTAATCGCAGAAAATACCACAAAATCCGCCGTATCCGACTGAGTAAAAAACAGCTCACGACGCTGAACATCTTTATCTAGTGAAATCAAATATTTATTCATAATTATCTCAATTAAAATCTATTTCCTATTTGATTATGCTAAGGTGAAATAGTTGCATAAAAGATTGCTGATTATACTAAAGAAAACTATAATCCCCCACCTATTTTACGGAAAAACACAAACTCAATGTCTCGCCATGTCCAATAAAACCATTGCTAAAAATACCCTGTTTCTTTACATCCGAATGCTCTTCAATATGGGGGCGATGCTCTATATTTCGCGCGTTGTGTTGCGCGTATTGGGTGTAGAAGACTTTGGAATTTATAACATCGTTATGGGCGTGGTAATTTTATTTTCCTTCTTTAATGGCACCATGACGGCCACCACGCAACGATTCATTAATGTCGAAAAAGCATCAAACGATGTAAACCGCGTCAATAAAGTTTTTAATATCAGTATTATCAATCATTTATTTATTATGTTGGTCGTGGTCATTTTGGCAGAAACCGTTGGTCTTTGGTTTCTCAACCATAAGCTCATCATCCCGGCCGGTCGTATGCAAGCGGCTAATATTGTTTATCAAGTTGCCCTCATTATTGCCCTCATTGAAATCATTAAAGTGCCGTTTAACGCTATGATTGTGGCTCATGAAAAGATGTCGTTTTATGCTTGGTTGGGCTTAGCGGAAACCGCACTAAAACTGAGCGCCATTTTCATTTTGATGCAGATTGAGCATTACGACAAACTTATTTCTTACAGTTTATTATTATTGTGTGTCAGTATAGCGGTATTTAGTCTCTACTTCCGTTTTACCCGCAAAGCCTTTCATGCCGAAACCCGTTTTCACCTACAAAAAGATTTGGCGAAAACCAAAGAAATGATGAATTTTTCCGGCTGGATGTTGGTGGGACAGTTGGCGTATGTCGGTTCTACGCAAGGCTTAAATATGGTAACTAACCTGTTCTTCGGCGTTGCCGCTAATGCAGCCGTGGGAATCGCAACCCAGGTAGATACCGCCGTGTATAGTTTTGTGAATAATTTCCAAGTGGCGTTTAACCCACAATTGGTGCAATCCTACGCCGCTAAAGATTACGAGCGAAACAAAAAACTGATTTTAGGCACATCAAAATACTCTTTCTATCTCATTGCCATTTTATCTGCGCCAGTGCTGTACTTTAGTCACACATTACTAACATTATGGTTGGGCGATCATGTGCCAATGTATGCCGAAAAATTAGTACAGGCTACCATTGTCTGTTCCTTAATTAGCGCTATGGCAGGTTCTTTCTGGATGGCTGCGCTGGCTATCGGCGCAAATAGCATTAAACAATACAATATCGTCTTGGCAGTGATTGATCTTTGTACCGTGCCGCTTGCCTATTATTTATTCACACTTGGCTATAATCCTGTATATGCCTTTATTGCAAAATTCGGCATCATGGTTATCATGCAAATTTATCGTTTGTATTTTATTAATAAAAAAATCAAATTTAATCGCAAAGAATTTGTCTCATACCTAATGAATATCGGCATCGTTTTCGCCTTATTGCTAGGCTTAATTTACTTATCGGACACGCAACGCACCTATTCATTTTGGACATTTGTGGGCGAAGCCGTCCTTTTAGAAACCATCTTAATTTTGGTGATTTTATTTGTGGGACTAAACAAAGCTGAAAAAGGTTTTTTATTTGGCTATTTAAAGAAAAGAGTGACGAGATGAATCAACAACTTATTGATTTAAAAAACAAACTTTCACCAATTGCAGACTTAATCAAAGATAAAAATGATGTTTTTTACATAGATTATCCGTTGCATTTAAACGTAGGTGATTTATTGATTTATCATGGAACAGAGCAATTTTTTGTCGATCACGGTATTAATGTCACTTTAAGACGTAGCGAATTCGACATGAATCTTGCTGAAATAAAACGTAAAATTACACCGACCACCACCATCTTATTACACGGTGGCGGTAATTTTGGTGATCTTTATCCGCAACATCAAAATTTACGGGAAACGATTGTGCAGGCATTCCCTAATAATCGGGTAATTGTGTTGCCGCAAACCCTTTATTATAAAAGCCAAGAAACGTTGGAAAAATCTGCCGCACTTTTCATGCAGCATAACGATTGTCATCTCTTGGCAAGGGATGAAAGAACCGCCAGCGCCTTTGAAAAATTTTCTCCACACGTTTATTTATCCCCCGACATGGCACATGAATTATATGGCACATTACCGACCAAAAATGCCAAAACGGGACAATCACTTTATTTCTTACGCAAAGACATTGAAGCCAGCGATATTGAGAAAAATATCACGGCGCAATTACCCGTCGGTAGCCATATTAAAGATTGGGATGATATTTTATCCGGCCGGGATGACGTCGTGTTGGCGATAAGCTGGCGTTTAGCAAAATTTGCCAATCGTAACAATATCTGTTGGCTAAAAGATGTTGTGCATCAATTCTGGAAAAGCTACACCTTACGCATTGTGAAGCGCGTGGCAAAAAACTTCCTAAGCTATGACAAAATTACGACTACCCGCTTACACGGCCACATTTTTTCCTGCCTGTTGGAAATTCCAAACGTCGTATGTGATAACGCCTACGGCAAAAATACCGGCTACGCAAATTTGTGGACCAAAGCAGTGGATTTTGTGGAGTTTTATAAAGCATGATGTTCGAACTTAAAAAACTGCTCACCGCCATGATGTTACCGCCATTTAATGTGTTAATTTTATGGCTGTTATCCCTTTTCTTTTCCCTATTTAAATGCAAAGTCTTCAGCCGCCTTTGTGCTTTTTTAGGAATAGCCATTTTGTACGTTGTAAGTATTCCTTACACCGCACAAACGCTAAAGGACAGTTTAATCACAGAAGATCATTTAACCTTAAATGACTACAGACAAGCACAGGCCATTGTGTTGCTTGGCGGTGGCGTGCGTGATAGTAAAGAACTCTATGCGCCTCTCGCCTCTTCTGCTGTTCAATTGGAACGGTTACGTTATGCCGCTTATTTACAAAAAGAAACCCAATTGCCGTTGTTAATCAGTGGTGTTAGCCCAACCGGTGCCTCTGAAGCGAAAGTGTCCATGCAAGAATTAAAAGATTTCTTTAATGTGCCGACACAATGGTTGGAAGAAAAATCCCTCACCACCAAAGAAAATGCACTGTTTACCCGTCAAATTCTGGAAAAAGAAGGTATTAATAAAATTATTTTGGTCACCAACGAATGGCATATGCAACGAGCAAAATTATTGTTTGAAGGACAAGGATTTCAAGTGTTGCCGGCCAGCGTTGGCGAAGGCGTTACACCGACAGAATATAAGCTCAACATGATGCATTTTATTCCTCAAGCCGGAGCCATGGCGAAAAATATGCAATTGTTAAAAGAATGGCTCGGTTACTTAAAAGAGAAGTAATTCCCCTGATGTTTATTCATAAGCTCAGTCGTTCTTTTATTATCTCCTCCTGACTGAGTCGTTGGTGTCATCGGTGTTAAAAAACGTTTATTTTTTTGACCGCACTTTCCATCAAAATATGCCTAAAATACGCTCTCACAAGGCGTATTTTTTATTCTTTTTTTCTTTTATTTTCGATCTGCTTCACAAAAATCTTGTCTTTTCATGGTTGCCTCTTTGCCCTATCGCTAATCTTCTTTTTATTTAAAGGAACATGATATGCGCCACTTCACTTCATTTTTTACCTTGCTCTTTTTTCATCTTATTTGTTACGCAGAAAAACCTGACCTAATGCTATTAGAATCCTATAAGAATCAGGATGTGACAGGATGGGTCATGAGCGAAAAATTAGATGGTATTCGTGGCTACTGGGACGGCAAACAACTCTTTACCCGTGGCGGAGTAACATTATCGCCACCAAAAGATTTTTTAGCGGAATTTCCCCCTTTTGCCATTGACGGCGAATTGTTTAGCCAGCGTGATCAATTTGCAGAAATTTCCTCTATTGTTCGTTCTCAACAGGATAAAGGTTGGCATAAATTAAAGCTTCATGTGTTTGATGTTCCTGATGCCAACGGCAATTTATTTGAACGCTTAGCCCAATTAAAAGCCTATTTAGCGCAGCATCCTTCCGCACCTATTGAAATCATTACGCAAATTCCCATTGAAAATCCGCAACACATTCAACAATTTTTACAACAGGTTGAACAAGCGAAAGGCGAAGGGGTGATCATCCGTAATCCAAACGCACCTTATGAACGAAAACGCAGTACACAAATTCTTAAATTAAAGACCGCACTTGATGAAGAATGTACGGTCATCGCCCATCATGCCGGTAAAGGGCAATTTGAAAATGTCATCGGCTCGCTCACCTGTGAAAATCATCGTGGTCAATTTAAAATTGGTTCGGGATTCAAACTGGAGGAGCGAATCAATCCGCCACCTGTCGGTTCACAAATCACCTATAAATATCGTGGTTTAACCAACAAAGGAAAACCGAGATTTGCAACTTTTTGGCGAATTGCCGCTCAAGACAAAACACCTTAAAAAATGCGTCTAAAAATACGTCTAAATCATTTATGTTATTTATTCATTCCTTCTGATCCGTTGGCATAGTCGACCTTCAAAAATAGATTTTTTTGTGACCGCACTTCTATGCCTATTCGTTTAAATTTCAATATGATAGAATGCACAAGATTTAATCATCTAACCTAAAATAAGGAACTTAAATATGAAAAAACCAGCGGTAGCATTAGGTGTAATTGCCGTTTTAGGTGGTGTTTTTACCGGTGCGACTTGGTATTCCGGCAAAATGGCTGAACAACAATTTCACGCCAAAATTAACCAAATCAATAAAAAGCTAGAACATTTTTTCAACGTACCAAATGTGGAATCCACCGGAACAGTAAAAATTGATAATGTAAAATTTCAACGTGGTTTTTTTAGTTCCGATATTAGCTATGAGCTCGTTTTCTCATCAAAGGAAAGCGAGAACATCAATACTCTCCCGTTTAACGGCAAGCTTTATCATGGTCCATTACCGATAAATCAGCTTAGCCAATTCAACTTTACACCGGTGATGTTTTCAACAGAAACCGAGGTCACAAAAACCGAAAAAAATAAAGACTGGTTCGGCAAGAACGGAAAAAGTCCGTTATATTTCAATTTTTCCGTGGACTACAACAAACAGGTATTGGGAAACCTAAATTCTGAAGTCAATACACATATTGACGGTGGCGATATTGATTGGAAAATCACGGCAAATTATGACATCGATGAGAATGGTTTTGGGAAAGTGGATATTGCCTCTCCTTATGTCAAATTAGTTTTCCCAAATATGGAACAAACAAGTCAAAATGAGGAAAAAAACGACATTCAAAGTATGTTTTTTGAATTTACCGATTCACAAACTTCACTAAATTGGAATCGCGCATCAGCCGAACTGGATAAAATCATCGTTGGAAACTACAGCACCAAACTTGGGAATATGCGATTTAGCGCAAAAGGTAATGACAACGATATTTTGTTAGAAATAAAAGATAGTCAATCAGACATTAACGGCAAAATAAAAGATAACTTTGTTGATTATGACTTAACTTATAAACACGGCGGAATACGTTTTACTTCCAATGGTCAAGAAAACTTCTTTATCAACGACAGTATTTTTAATATTCAATTTAATCATTTGGCGGCGAACCCGCTAAATATTATTCTTACCGAAACCGCCAAAGCGGCCGAGAGCGGTAAAACACAAGATGCTCCACCGGAAGAAGTATTTCAGGCATTCATAGAACTTTCCAAAAAACAGCCCCAAGTGAAAATTGCTCCCTTTACGTTATCAAACAAGGGGGGGAAACTCAGTGCCGATTTAAATGTTGAATTTGCACCGGGTGATTTACAGGCTAAAATCCGAGCCGGCAAGGTGTTAGAAATGTTTAAGCAATTTGCTCTAAACATCGATTTAGATAACGCTGCGATTTTAGATTTTCTTACCCAAATAAAACGTTTAGACGCCGATGCCATAAAAGAAGCGCCGGAAAAAGACGCAGAAAAAACACTACATGAATACTTATCACTCGCCGAAAACACTCCTTTGTTTGTGGTTGATGATAAAAGCATAAAACTCAATGCTAAATTAGAAAACAACAAAATCAACCTCAATGGCAATATGCTGTCTTGGGAAGAGTTTGTTATGATGTTAGCAATGGTTCCAAACTCGATTCCTGATGAAACTCTGGAAGAATCCGAAACACCGGAAATACCGGAAACCAAATAATCGGTATAAATAAAAAAGTGCGGTCAAAAATTTAAATGTTTTTTTGACCGCACTTTATTTTATATTTTCTCCAACTTCGCCAAATGGGCGATCAGCCATTTAATTCCTTGATTCTGGAACGCAATTTGTAAGCGCAAATTATTGTCCGCACCTTCCACATTAATCACTGTGCCAAAACCAAATTTTTCGTGTTTCACTTTTTGCCCCATTTTCCATTCGCTTTCATTGGCAATCGGCGAAACACTGCCTACTTTGGCTTGATTTAAGGCGCGGGTAACGGTGCCGCGTAAACGGATTTCCTGCAAACATTGTTGTGGTAATTCCGTGATAAAACGGGAAGGCAAATGGCGTTCTTCTTTGCCATATAAACGACGACTTTCCGCATAAGAAATGGTAAGTTTTTGTTTGGCGCGGGTAATCCCCACATAAGCCAAACGACGTTCTTCTTCCAAACGCCCTGATTCTTCAAAAGAGCGGAAACTTGGGAATAATCCTTCTTCCACGCCAATCATAAACACCCGAGGAAACTCCAAGCCTTTTGCCGAGTGCAAGGTCATCATTTCTACACAGGCTTGATGCGGTGCTGCTTGTTCTTCGCCCGCTTCTAATGAGGCGTGCGTCAAGAAAGCTGTGAGCTCTGTCATGTCTTCCGCCTCTTCAGGCTTGATAAATTCGCGGGCGGCAGAGACCAACTCTTCTAAGTTTTCAATGCGCACTTCGCCTTTTTCGCCCTTTTCCTGTTTATACATTTCATACAAACCGGAATGCTTAATGACAAAATCTGTTTGTGCAAACAACGGCATTTCTTCCGTATCCCGTTGCAGAGAATTGATTAATTCCATAAAGCGAAGCAAAGCGGTCGCGGCACGGCCTGCCAGTTTATTTTCCTGCAATGCCAAATTGGTGGCTTGCCATAACGTGATTTGATGTTCACGAGTCAGATTACGCAAGGTGTCCAACGTGCGATCACCAATGCCCCGTGGTGGCGTATTAATAACGCGCTCAAAGGCAGCATCGTCTTGGCGATTAGCAATCAAGCGCAAATAGGCCAATGCATCCTTGATTTCCTGACGTTCGAAGAAGCGCATGCCACCATAAATACGATAAGGAATTTGTGAACGAATTAACGCTTCCTCAATCACCCGTGATTGACTGTTACTGCGATATAAAATGGCACAATCGTTGAGTTTGCCGCCGTCTTCAATCCAAGTCTTAATCTGCGAGGAAACGAACAAGGCTTCATCCAATTCGTTAAAAGCCGCATAAATGCCTACAGGATCGCCTTGATTTCCTTCCGACCACAAATTTTTCCCTAGTCGGTTGTTGTTATTGGAAATTAACTCATTCGCCGCTTGCAAAATATTCATGGTTGAACGGTAATTTTGCTCTAATCGAATGGTTTGTGCATTGGCAAACTCTTTCAAAAATAACTGAATATTTTCGATTTTTGCCCCGCGCCAGCCGTAAATAGATTGGTCGTCATCGCCCACAATCATTACTTTGCCGGTTTTGCCCGCCAACAAACGAATCCATTCATATTGAATTTTGTTGGTGTCTTGAAACTCATCCACCAAAATATGCTGAAAACGTTGTTGGTAACGTTGCAAAATCAGTGGCTTATGTAAAAACAATTCGTACGAGCGCAATAAAATTTCGGCAAAATCCACCAATCCTGCACGATCGCAAGCATCTTGATAAATGCGGTAAATTCGAATCCATTCACGTTCTTGACGATCGTGATGATCATCAATTTGATTCGGGCGCAAGCCTTCGTCCTTTTTATTGTTGATATACCAAGCGGCTTGCTTTGGCGGGAAACTTTTTTCGTTAAAATGATGTAATTTCATGAGGCGTTTGAGTAAACGCAATTGATCTTCCGAATCTAAAATCTGGAAATCTTGCGGCAAATCCGCATCAAGATGATGAGCACGCAGAAGTCGATGAGCAATACTATGAAAGGTGCCGACCCACATACCAAACAAACGCTGATTGCCGTCGGACAAGACGGATTCAATACGATGACGCATTTCTGCCGCAGCTTTGTTGGTGAAGGTCACCGCCATAATGCTCCCTTCGGAGACACCCTCCACACCAATCAACCACGCGATTCGGTGCGTCAATACGCGGGTTTTACCACTCCCTGCGCCGGCTAACACCAAATAATTGCCCAACGGTGCACTCACCGCTTCCCGTTGTTTATCGTTTAAACCATCTAATAATTCTGCGAAATCCATTATTTTTACTCACAAATACTGTTTTTTTGTACAGGCGAAATTATAGCGGGTTTTGGTAAAAACTCAATGAAGGAAAGGGAAAAGAAGAAAAAGTGCGGTGGTTTTTTCCGATATTTTTTTCATAAAAAAAAGCGCACCGTAAAAGATGCGCTTTAGTAAAACCAAAAGAATTAGAAAATAATGCTGCCGATTAATGCAATGATAAAACCGACAAAGCCGATTGAGGTCTCCAACATAGTCCAGGTTTTTAACGTGGTTTTGGTGTCCATTTCTAAAAAACGACTCATTAACCAAAATCCGCTGTCATTCACATGAGAGAACACCGTGGCGCCTGAGGCGATGGAGATTACGATAAAGCATAAATCCAATTGGCTAAGATCAGTCGCCGCAACAACGGTTGGTGCGATTAATGCAGAAGCTGTAGTTAATGCAACTGTTGCCGAACCTTGTGCTACGCGCAACGCCATGGAAATAATAAAGGCAGCAATAATAATCGGCATGCCGGTATTGGATAACATAGCTGACAATTCATCGCCAATACCACCGGCACGTAATACGCCACCGAACATACCGCCCGCCCCGGTGACCAAAATAATGGAGCAAATTGGTCCGAGCGCACTGTTGCAGAGGCTTTCGATTTGTTCGTAGCTACGTTCACCACGCAATAAAGCAATGGCGATTAACAACGTAATCAATAAGGCAATGGGCGTTTTACCAATTAAACGCAAGCTTTGCACCCACAAGGCTGAACCGTCGATGACTTTTGCTACGCTGAGTGTATTTAAGCCGGTATCAAACAAAATTAAGAAAATCGGTAAAACCAAGATAAATAATACGCGTCCAAACGGTGGCGGGTTTTGAACGGAAGTTTCGCTAATAGCAGAACTATTCAAAAAGGTTTTCGGCAGTTCCACAAAGAATTTTTTGCTGATGTACATACTGAACAAATATGTCCCGATATACCAAGTTGGAATAGCACAAATTAACCCGACAAGCACCATCAACCCCATATTTACACCCAGCAAATCTCCGGAAGCGACCGGGCCGGGATGCGGCGGTAAAAAGGCGTGCATGACGGCGAAAGCACCGGCAACCGGGAAGGCGTAACGTAAGACGGAACCACCAAAGCGTTTTGCCACGCTAAAGACGATTGGCAACATCACTACCAAACCGGCATCAAAGAAAATCGGAAAAGCGAATAATAAGGCGGCAACCCCAAGGGCAAAAGGTGCTTTTTGTTCGCCGAATTTATTGATTAAGGTATCAGCAAGCACTTTTGCTCCACCAGTCACTTCAAGCAAACGCCCAATCATGGCCCCCAAACCGACCAACAAGGCAACTGATGCCAACGTATTGCCGAAGCCGGTTAATAGCGTCGGTAAAATCTTGTCAACGGAAATACCCGCGGCAAGTGCGGTCAATAAACTGACTAACACCAACGCGACAAAGGCGTGCATTTTAAATTTAATGATGAGTAGCAGTAATAAAAGTACGGCTGCGATCATGATGAAAATTAACATAATTCGTCCTCATGCTAAAAATGTTACTGGTAACATACCTTTTATGGCAATATTGGTAAATAGACATCGTTAAGAACTGTGATCACAATCACAAAAAATATATTTATGCTTAATTCATCTTCAAAAACGGACATTTTATAGTCCAAAAGGATTGTTACCGATAACATTTTTGCGCTAAGCTAAGTCTATTAAAAATCAGAGAAGGAGAAACACATGGCGGTAGGTAAAAGTTTTATTTTAATGGGGGTATCCAGCACCGGTAAAACGTCTGTGGGGACGGAAGTCGCACATCGTCTGGGGATAAAACTGATTGACGGAGACGATCTGCATCCGCGTGCCAATATCATCAAAATGGGTGAAGGTCATCCATTGAACGATGAAGATCGCGCGCCTTGGTTGGAACGCATTCGGGATGCAGCATTTAGCTTGGAGCATAAAAGCGAGATAGGCATTATTGTTTGTTCGGCACTGAAAAAGAAATATCGTGATCAAATTCGCGACGGCAACAGCAATGTAAGATTCCTATTTTTACACGGTTCTTATGATGTAATTTTGGAACGTATGCGCCAACGCAAAGGGCACTACATGAAAGAAAGCATGCTGAAAAGCCAGTTTGAAACGCTGGAAGTGCCGGGCGCAGATGAACCGGATGTGATTCCTATTGATATTAATGCGCCTTTTGACGAAGTGGTTGAACGTTGTATTCAGGCGCTGAAGCCTTATCTCTCTTAAAACAAAAAAGTGCGGTCTGTTTTTCAAGTGTTCGAAATTATGTAGCAGTTGCACAAAGCTGAAATTACGGTCACTGAGCTTGTCGAAGTGTAAGTAATTTCAGCCTCTCCTATGCACAAAACTAATGCTTCGACAAGCTCAGCAAGCGTTTTGTGCATTTGCTCCGTAATACTGCAAGTGTTTTAAAACGTCTAAAAAAATCACCGCACTTTTATATGCTTTCCCCTAAATGAATCTGGTAACCTAAATTGATGATGGCGCTTTGCGCGGGAATATTGTCAATTCGCGCCAGTAATTCCTTAGCAGCAATGCGTCCGATATCTAAACGCGGCGTGATCACCGTGGCAAGTTGCGGCGTGATCGATTGACCTACATCATGCCCGTGAAAACCGGCAACAGCAATTTGCTTGGGCACTTGAATGCCTAAACGTTGACATTCAAAAATAGCGCCAATAGCAATGTCGTCATTGGTGCAAAAAATACCGTCAATTTGCGGAAATGTTTCAAGTGCCTGATGCAACAATTCGCCGCCTAGCGTAAAAGAAGAATGTTCTTTAGTGGCGATAACATGTGGTGTTAATTGATGCTTTGCCATGGCGTTTTCATAGCCTTGCTGACGTAAACGCGTGCGTTTATCTTGACGCGCCGCAAAATAAACTACGTTGCGATGCCCACGATTAATCATGGTTTCCACCATCGCTTGTGCCGCCGCAATATTGTCAAAACCGACGACCTGCTGAATGCCAACTTCCGTGGTATCCATAATTTCAATGACAGGAATATTCGCCACTTTGAGCATTTTTTTAGTTTTTTCGGAATGCTGACTTTCCGACAAAATAATGCCGTCCACGTTGTAAGACAGCAGGCTTTCAATACGACGTTCCTCTTTCTTTTCACTGTAACCGTAATGCGCCAACATGGTTTGATAACCGGCTTTATCGGTAATTTGCTCAATACCGCGAATCACATTGGCAAACACTTGATTAGTTAATGATGGCACCAACACACCAATTGCCCGACTTTTAGCATTGGACAAAATATCCGGTGCGCGATTAGGAATATAGCCGAAGCGTTCAATGGCTTCCGCAATGCGCGCTTGTGTGCCACTCGCCACAGAATCGGGATGGCGCAAATAGCGGCTGATGGTCATTTTCGTGATGCCAAGGTAATCGGCAATATCTTGTAACGTCGGGCGTTTATTTTTTGTCATAATGAGAAAAGCCTAATAAATACACGAGATGATTTTAGACTAAGGCGGAATCAATCACAAATTGCCAAACGTTCTTTGCCGCTATACACCGTTGCCCGCCCTTCTCTGGCAAAACCAACGAGGGTTAAATCATACTGTTCCGCCATTTGCACGGCTAAATCTGTTGCGGCGGACATGGCGATAAGCATTTCTATGCCACATGAAACGGTTTTCTGTACCATTTCATAGCTGGCACGACTGGTCACCAACAGGAAACCTCGAGGCTTACCTGCTTTGGCATGCCAACCAAGCAGTTTGTCTAATGCCACATGGCGTCCTACATCTTCACGAATCGCCAATAACTCGCCTGCTATAGAGAAAAACCCCACCGCGTGAGTGGATCCGGTTTGTTTACCGAGTTCTTGTGCGTCATATAATTTTTGCAAGCAAGAATCTAATTGGGCGACATTAACCGTTAAAGTGCGGTCTAATTTTGCTATGTTTTTATAGACTTGTTGTATTTGTTCCGCACCACAAATACCACAACCGGTACGGCCGGTTAAAGTACGCCGATAGTCTTTCAATGCCACAAAACAGCGGGTTGCCAACTCAATTCTGGCTTCCATGCCATTACACACCTCTTCAATATCAATGCCATAAATGTCGGCAGGCTTGTCAATAATGCCTTCCGTGAGGGAAAACCCCATGGCAAAATCCTCCAAATCCCGAGGCGAACACATCATCACCGTATGGGAGATATCGTTATACACTAAAGCAACGGGAACTTCTTTTGCCAAACTGTCCTGTTTTTCGGAAATCGTAATGCTATTTTCCATCGGTTCGGTATTTGTTAATTTTTTGATAAAATTAATTGTTCTTTTTGTGATCCAACTCAACTTTTTTCCCCTTTTTAATTATTAGTGATTATAGATTTCTATATAAAAAATAGTTATTCTAGCCCCCGCTAACGAATAGATAAGCAATATTTATGTATTACGTTAGGCTTATATCGATGGTGTTTAATTGTAATACTATTTTAACAAAATCGACTACTAAGTTATCTACTCAAATACGAATTTATAACTACTAAACAAAATCAACAATTCATCTTGTTGATGTGGGGAGTGCTTATGCAGATCACAAGAAGAAAATTCTTCAAGGTCTGTGCCGGCGGTATGGCAGGAACATCGGTTGCGATGTTAGGCTTTGCTCCGGCTACGGCCTTAGCTGCGCCACGCGAATACAAGTTATTGCGTGCAAAAGAATCACGTCAAACCTGTACATACTGCTCGGTAAGTTGCGGTATGTTAATGTATAGTACAGGTACACCATCCAATACATTAAGCGGTCACACCGCTACAAATACCCGTTCTAAATTATTCCATATCGAAGGTGACCCGGATCATCCAATCAGCCGTGGTGCATTATGCCCTAAAGGTGCCGGCGCGCTAGACTTCGTGAATAGCGAAAGTCGCAACTTATATCCGGAATACCGCGCACCGGGTTCCGATAAGTGGGAGCGCATTTCTTGGAAAGATGCTATTAAACGCATTGCCCGCTTGATGAAAGATGACCGTGATGCCAACTTTGTTGAAAAAGATGCAAATGGCAAAACCGTTAACCGTTGGGCAACCACAGGGATTATGACTGCATCAGCAATGAGTAACGAAGCCGCTTTATTAACTCATAAGTGGATTCGAATGCTTGGGATGGTGCCGGTATGTAACCAAGCGAATACTTGACACGGACCAACGGTAGCAAGTCTTGCTCCATCATTTGGTCGCGGTGCCATGACAAATAACTGGGTTGATATCAAAAACGCTAATCTTATTATTGTTCAAGGTGGTAACCCTGCTGAAGCTCACCCTGTTGGCTTCCGTTGGGCGATCGAAGCGAAGAAAAACGGTGCGAAAATCATCGTGGTTGACCCGCGCTTTAACCGTACAGCTTCTGTGGCTGACCTCCACGCTCCAATTCGTTCCGGTACTGATATCGCATTCTTAATGGGTGTGATCCGTTACTTATTGGAAACCAATCAAATTCAACACGAATACGTTAAACATTATACCAATGCTTCATTCTTAATTGATGAGGGCTTCAAATTTGAAGATGGTTTATTCGTAGGTTTTGATGAAGAAAAACACACTTATGATAAATCAAAATGGAATTACCAATTCGATGAGAATGGCTTTGTTAAACGTGATATGACCTTACAAGATCCACGTTGTGTCATTAACATTTTGAAAGATCACGTTTCTCGCTATACGCCTGAAATGGTTGAACGTATCACCGGTGTCAAACAAAAAACCTTCTTACAAATCTGCGAAGAAATTGGTAAAACCTCTGTGCCAAATAAAACCATGACGCACTTATATGCATTAGGTCTTACTGAGCACACCATTGGTACACAAAATATTCGTTCAATGGCGATGATCCAATTACTCTTAGGTAACATGGGTATGCCTGGTGGCGGTATTAATGCATTACGTGGACACTCAAACGTACAAGGTACAACAGATATGGGCTTATTGCCGATGTCTTTACCGGGTTATATGCGTTTACCAAATGACAAAGATACGTCTTACGAACAATACATTAATGCGATTACACCAAAAGATATCGTACAAAACCAAGTAAACTACTACCGAAATACATCGAAATTCTTCGTAAGTATGATGAAAACGTTCTATGGTGATAAAGCGACCAAAGAAAACGGTTGGGGCTTTGATTTCTTACCGAAAGCAGACCGTCTCTACGATCCTATCACTCACGTTAAGCTCATGAATGAAGAGAAAATGAACGGTTGGATTTTACAAGGTTTCAACGTATTGAACTCATTACCAAACAAAAATAAAACTGTTTCCGGTATGAGTAAATTGAAATACTTAATCATTTTGGATCCGCTTCAAACCGAAAGCTCCGAATTCTGGAAAAACTTTGGGGAATCTAATGATGTAGATCCGTCCAAAATCCAAACTGAAGTATTCCGTTTACCAACCACCTGTTTTGCGGAAGAAGATGGTTCTATCGCCAACTCCGGTCGTTGGGTACAATGGCACCAAAAATCTTGTGACCAACCGGGTGAAGCGTTACCGGATGTAGAAATTTTATCTATGATTCGTGAAGAAATGCATCACCTTTACCAAAAAGAAGGCGGTCGTGGTATCGAATCTTTTGAAGCCATGACATGGAACTACAATATTCCTCATGCGCCATCTTCAGCGGAATTAGCCAAAGAAGTAAACGGCTATGCCTTAGAAGATCTTTATGATGCTAACGGCAACCTGATGTATAAAAAAGGTCAACTACTCAGCGCCTTTGCACACTTGCGTGATGACGGTACGACAAGTTCCGGAAACTGGATTTATGTAGGTCAATGGACCGAAAAAGGCAACCAAACGGAAAATCGTGATAATTCCGATCCGTCCGGTTTAGGTTGTACATTAGGTTGGGGCTTCGCATGGCCGGCAAACCGTCGTGTCCTTTACAGCCGCGCGTCACTTGATATTAACGGTAATCCTTGGGATAAAAATCGTCAATTAATCAAATGGAATGGTAAAAACTGGAACTGGTTTGATATTGCCGACTATGGTACACAGCCTCCGGGTTCTGATACCGGTCCATTCATTATGTCCGCCGAAGGTGTCGGTCGCTTATTTGCCGTTGATAAAATCAATAGCGGACCTATGCCGGAACATTATGAACCGATTGAAAGTCCGATTGATACTAACCCACTACATCCAAGTGTAGTCTCCGATCCGACTATTCGTATTTACAAAGAAGACCGTGAATTTATCGGTTCAAATAAAGAGTTCCCTTACGTGGCAACGACTTATCGTTTGACCGAACATTTCCACAGTTGGACTGCTCAATCTGCATTAAATATCATTGCACAACCACAACAATTCGTGGAAATTGGTGAAAAATTAGCTGCAGAAAAAGGTATCCAAAAGGGTGATATGGTGAAAATTACTTCTCGCCGTGGCTACATCAAAGCCGTTGCAGTGGTAACCAAACGTTTGAAAGATTTAGAAATCGACGGACGTACTGTACACCATGTGGGTCTTCCAATTCACTGGAATATGAAAGTGTTAAATGGCAAAGGCAACCGTGGGTTCTCCACCAATACCTTAACGCCATCATGGGGGGAATCCGTTACACAAACCCCTGAATATAAGACTTTCCTTGTGAATATCGAAAAAGTAGTGGAGGTAGCATAAGATGAGATCGATGGATGTACAAACGCAAGACATTATTAAGGTCTCTGCAACCTCCGGTTTAACTCCGGCACCACATGCGCGTGATCACAAAGTTGAAGTAGCAAAACTCATTGACGTAACAACCTGTATCGGTTGTAAAGCCTGTCAGGTTGGTTGTTCGGAGTGGAATGATATCCGCTCCGACGTTAATGCTCAGTGTGTAGGGGTATATGACAACCCGGTTGACCTTAACGCAAAAGCCTGGACGGTCATGCGCTTCAATGAAGTGGAAGAAAATGATCGTTTAGAATGGTTAATCCGTAAAGACGGCTGTATGCACTGTGCGGAACCTGGCTGCTTGAAAGCCTGCCCTGCACCGGGTGCGATTATCCAATATGCCAACGGTATCGTGGATTTCCAATCCGACAAATGTATCGGCTGCGGTTACTGTATCGCAGGCTGTCCGTTTAATATTCCGCGCATGAATCCGGAAGATAACCGTGTGTATAAATGCACCCTTTGTGTAGATCGTGTTTCTGTGGGCCAAGAACCGGCTTGTGTGAAAACTTGTCCGACCGGCGCAATTCGCTTCGGTTCCAAACAAGAAATGAAACTCTATGCAGAACAACGTATTGCTGATCTTAAAGCGCGTGGCTATGAAAATGCCGGTCTTTACGATCCGGAAGGCGTGGGTGGTACACATGTCATGTATGTGTTACACCATGCAGATAAACCTGAATTGTATTCCGGTCTTCCGAAAGATCCGCATATTGACCTGACAGTAACTGTCTGGAAAGATGTCTTAAAACCATTAGCTGCTGTGGCAATGGGTGGTTTAGCCTTAGCTGAAATCGGCCACTACTTAACCGTCGGACCGAACGTTGAGGAAGATGTAGAAGATCATCATGAAAAATTTGTAGATGAAGACAAACAGGGAGGCAAACATGAGTAAACTTGAAATTAGCAATGATACTCGTATCATTCGCCACAGAACCCCTGCGCGTTTAAGTCACTGGTTTTTGGTAATCAGTTTCTTCTTAACCATGTTCACCGGGGTAGCTTTCTTCTTCCCTGATTTTGCATGGTTGACAGAAATTTTAGGAACACCACAATTAGCGCGTGCGATTCACCCGTTCACCGGGATCTTAATGTTTGTTGCTTTTATTTTCTTATGTTCATTATATTGGCATCACAACATTCCGGAGAAAAACGATATTCGTTGGGCGAAGAACGTTCTTGAGGTATTGAAAGGTAACGAACACGCTGTTGCCGATAACGGTAAATATAACCTGGGTCAAAAAATGTTGTTCTGGACATTAATCCTTGCAATGTTTACCTTGTTGGTTACCGGCATTATCATGTGGCGTCAGTATTTCTCCCACTACTTCTCTATTCCGGTGCTAAGAATTGCCATCTTACTTCACTCTGCCAGTGCCTTTATGCTATTTACCGGCATCCTTGTACACATGTATATGGCATTCTGGGTGAAAGGCTCTATTACCGGTATTGTTGAAGGTTGGGTAACCGTTCGTTGGGCGAAAAAACACCACCCGAAATGGTTCCGCGAAGAAGTACTTCCTGTATTAGAACAAGATGTTGAGCGGGAAGAAAAAGGTGAACCTACTAAGGCTGTCTTCAAGAAGTTCAGTTAATTGATGATAAAGTGCGGTCAAAATTCACTACGTTTTTTAACCGCACTTTGATACAAAAAATAGCACCAATTGAGGTGCTATTTTTTATGTGTTTACATCGTGGAATTAAGCAGTCATGACCGAAATAGCTTTAATTTGAATATACACCAATTGTCCAAGACGTAATGCCAAATCTTGAAACGCCCATTTACTGATCCCCGCCCAAATGTGTTTGCCGGCAATATCTAACTGCAATTCGACCTGATTATCCCGCTCTTGAACTTTCACGATCCGACCATAAAGAATATTGCGAATACTGGATTTTTCCGGTTTGGTCAATGTGATGGAAACATCTGAACTATGAATACAAATCCGTACAAACTCATCTACCTCAGCCGCCAAGGCATTAACCCAAATCTGTTGATCACCTAATGTAAGTGCGGTCATTTTATAAGTCGGATTATGCAAAAAAACAGGCAGAGAAAGCACCGCACTTTGTTGGTTTTGTTGTTTCCAAGGCAAGAATAAAGGGCTGTCCCAAACCGTTTCCAAGACATCATAGGCTTCGACTTTACCATCCATTAACAAAACCACCCGTTCTGCAAGACGCAATAATTCATCAAGGCTGTGAGTAACGTATAAAATCGGGATATTAATTTCTTTGGATAAACGTTCCAAATAATTGAGCAATTCCCGTTTACGCGGTAAGTCCAACGCAGAAAGCGGCTCATCCATCAACAAAATTTCAGGATCCGTCAATAATGCGCGACCAATGGCAACACGTTGTTTTTCACCGCCGGATAAGGTGATCGGATATCGCTTTAATAAATGACCAATACCAAGCAATTCTACAATGTAATCGAATTCTTCTTTGCTGGTGTTTCTCATACCGTAACGCAAATTGCCTTTTACGGTGTAGTGAGGAAACAATCGCGCGTCTTGGAATACATAACCGATATTGCGTTGGTTAGGCGGCAAACAAATCCCTTCCTCAGCATCAAATAACACATTGTCGTTTAATGTAATACAGCCTTCATCCGGATTAATTAAGCCACTGACCAAATTAATTAACGAAGATTTACCTGAGCCGGATAACCCGAAAAGTGCGGTCACGCCTTGGGATGGAATGTCTAACGTTGCCTGCAGGGATAAATTGCCTAATTGTTTTTTAACATCAATGTGTAGCATTATTTTGTCCTAATTTTTTCTGCATTCGTTTTGCCAGCCATTCCGATAATAATAATGACAGTAGCGATAATATGATGGCGAAAACGCATAAACGTGCAGCTTGTTCTTCCGCCCCCGGTGTTTGAATAAAAGAGTACATTGCCAAAGGAATAGTTTGGGTTTCACCGGCAATATTGGAAACAAATGTGATAGTCGCGCCAAACTCCCCTAAAGAACGGGCAAAACCGAGTACAACTCCCGCGAGAATGCCCGGTAAAGATAACGGTAACGTGATGGTTAAAAACACCCGCCACGCAGAAGCCCCCAGTGTTCTGGCGGCGTGTTCCAATTTTAAATCAATACTTTCAAGGGAAAGTCGAATAGCACGTACGACCAAAGGAAAGGCCACCACCGCTGAAGCTAACACAGCACCTTTCCAACTAAATCCAAAGGTTAAACCGAACCATTGATACAAATATTTACCGATAAAGCCATTGCGTCCCATGGCAACCAGCAAAAGATAACCAATCACGACTGGAGGCAATACCAAAGGTAAGTGAATAATCCCCCCCACAATGGATTTACCATAAAAATCTTTCCGAGCCAAAATCCATGCAACTAAAATAGCAAAAGGCAAACTCCACAAAATGGCACTGACGGAGACTTCCAAGCTAAGACGAATGGCATCGATTTCTAATGGGCTCAAACCTAATAACAGCAGAAACTGTGTAAGCAAAATTTAATTTCCTATATAAACAAAGCGTAGCACAATGGCTACGCTTAATGAGTCAAAGTTAGTTTGCTTATTTTACAGAGAAACCGTAATCCGCAAATACTTTTTTCGCTTCAGGCGATTCTAGATATTTCAAGAAGGCTTGGGGTTCTGCATTGTTATGATCTTTTAAGATCGCAACTGGATAATCTGCCGGTTTGTAAGAATCTTGCGGAAACACACCAATTGCTTTCACGTCTTTGCTCACCTTCGCATCAGTAGCATACACGATACCCAATGGAGATTCGCCACGTTCAACTAAAGCCAATGCTGCACGCACGTCTTTGGCGCGGGCTAATTTATCTTTTACTTTGTCCCATAAGTTTAATTTGGTTAACGCTTCTTCCGCATATTGACCTGCAGGCACGTGTGCCGGGTCACCTACAGACAAATAAGAATCTTTTAATTGGTTGATCCATTCGCCTTTCGCAATATCAACGTTTTGTAATTTGCTGTCTTTTTGTGAAATTAAAACAAGTTCATTACCCACTAATAATTTTTCGGTTTCTTTAACGGTTAACCCTTTTTCAGAAAGGTATTTCATCCATTTGGTGCTGGCGGAAATAAATAAATCGGCGGGCGCGCCCTCTTCAATTTGTTTCGCTAAGGTTGAAGAAGAGGCAAAAGAAAATACGATTTCCTCTTTGGGATTCACTTTTTTGTAATCTTCAGCAACTTTCTTTAATGAGTCGGTCATTGAAGCCGCTGCAAACACAGTCACTTTCGCTTGCGCAGAAAGAGAGAAAGCCAAGCAAGCCACAGCTAAGCCGGCAGCGATTTTTGAATATTTAAACATAGAAAAACTCCATTTTGGTTGATTAATAAGTTATATATAGCATAAATTATACAACGAAAATAAAAGTAAAGGCGATATAAAAAATATTATTTGATTCAATAAAATGTTGAAAAGCAGAATAAAAGCTAGCGTTGAAACATTCTTATTCTTACTAAAATATTGTATGATACAGCCCGTATAATTCACAGGTGTTACAAGGATGGACACTTATTTGAAAATGTAGGGGAGAAAAAAATGCGTGGCACGGAAATTTTACTTACCATTAAACTAAAACAACAACTTTTCGCCGATCCTAAACGTATTCGTTTATTAAAAGAAATTCAAAAATGCGGTTCCATCAACCAAGCAGCTAAAAATGCCAAAGTCAGCTATAAAAGCGCCTGGGATCACCTTGAAGCCATGAACAAAATCAGTCCGAAGCCGTTACTTGAACGCAATATTGGCGGCAGAAATGGTGGCGGCACAGCGTTAACCGTCTATGCGCAACGCTTATTACAGCTTTATGATTTGTTGGAACAAACCCAAGAAAAAGCCTTTGATATTTTGCGCGATGAAAAAGTCCCGCTCAACAGCTTATTATCGGCCACCGCACGATTTTCACTCCAATCCAGCGCGCGTAATCAATTCTTTGGCAAAGTACAGGCATTACGCTTTGAAGATGTTCACTGCTTTGTGGATATCGCCTTAGAAGGTTTTTCAAAATCGCTTATGGTATCCATTACAGAAAAAAGTGCGGTGCGTTTAAAACTTGAATCTGACAGAGAAGTCATGCTGATGTTTAAAGCACCTTGGGTAAAAATTACAGAAAAACCAAAAAGAAACCTTGCCAATCAATTTAGTGCAACGGTGAAGTCCATCACTGACAAAGGTGATGCAGGTGAAGCCATATTAATGTTGGAAGATTCCGATATTGAATTTTGTGCAACGCTCTCAAAAGATCAACATTTGGAACCGAACCAACAAGTTTGGGTATCAGTCGATCCCGAGCAAGTGATTCTTGCTACACTTTATTAATTTAACGTACTACCTTTAAGTAAAAAAATTCCCCGTAACTTATTCGTTTACGGGGAATTTTATGAATATTCTATAATGTGATTTCATCAATAGACTTACCGAAACTCGGCACAAATACATGTAAGAAATAATCCATTTCCGGACTATGCCATTGATCCATTAAATTTTCTAACCGCACTTTAGCTGATTTAAACTCCTGATTGCCATTTTCCAGTTCAAATTTCACCTTAATACAAGCGCAGATTAAATCGGCCTGTTTCACAATATGCTTCTCTTCCTCAGAAAAATATTGGCTATCCAAATAAGGTAAAAAATCCGCCTGTAATTCTTCCGGCAATAAACTAATCAAATGCAACTCGGCGGCCGTTTCAATTTGTTTATAGGCGTGAGTAATCTCATCGTTAAAATATTTAATCGGCGTCGGCAAATCTCCGGTAAAAATTTCCGATGTGTCATGATACATCGCCAATACCGCAACACGCTCTGCGTTTAACGCGGCGCCATAAAATTTATTTTTAATCAATGCCAACGCGTGTGCTACAAAAGCAACCTGCAAGCTATGTTCTGCCAGATTTTCCCGTTCAATATTTCGCATTAACGACCAACGTTGAATCAGTCTGAGGCGATCCAAGCAAGCAAAAAAATGACTGGTCTTTAACTCTTTCATCACACAACCTTATTGACTAAACGTATATTCCTCAATCACCACAGGGATTGTATAAGTTTTGCCTAAACGAGAAATTTCCACTTGCACTTTTGTATTTGGACGCACATCAGCAATAAATTTCATCATTTCCGTTGGTGAACGAGCTTCTGTATTATCGATTCTCAAAATCACATCACCCGATTGCAAGCCTGCTTTAGCTGCCGGGCTGTTAGGAATCACGCTAGTAATTAAAATGCCTTGGTCGGAAGCGCCTTGTCCATTACTGAATAAAATATCTGTTTGCACTCCGAAATAACCGCGAATTACCCGACCATCACGAATAATTTTTTTCATTACATCACTGGCTAAATCAATCGGAATAGCAAAATTTAAACCTTCAGCAATTTCATTAGAGTTTTTACCAATACTCAAGGTACTGATACCAAGCAATTCACCGGCAGAATTAATTAACGCGCCACCGGAATTACCACGGTTAATAGGCGCATCTGTTTGAATAAAGTTTTGTCGTCCTAGCGCTTCACCCACGGCATTGCGTCCAACGGCACTAACTATTCCTTGTGATACGCTTTGACCTAAGTTGTACGGATTACCAATGGCTAACACCACATCACCTACATGAACTGAGCGACTTGGGTTTTGAGGAATAGTTGATAAATCTTCGGCTTTAATTTTTAACACAGCCAAATCTGTTAAAGAATCGGAACCAATTAATGCCGCATCAAAAATATTCCCGTTCTGCAATGCAACTATAATTTGATCGGCATTTTGAATCACGTGTTTATTGGTTAATATATAACCGTCTTTTGACATAATCACACCGGAACCCAAGTTATTCACCTTCAACTGTGTAGAAGAGGATGTAAATGCTTGGTTATATACGTTTACTACTGCTGGCGAGGCAATGCGTACCGCGTCTTTATAAGAGACAATCGGCGTTTCCGGTGTAACTGGTTCCTCGGTTACTTTCGGCAAAATCAAGAGTATCACAGCGGCAGACACTATGCCGACAATTACCGAATGTAAAATTTTCTTTAACATTTGTTCCTCATTTTCTTATATAAATTAATTTAAGATCGTTGCCGACAGGTTCGCATAATTGTAATTCCCACAATGGGGCATCGGCAAGTTTGGTTAAGTTAGGCAAATGACATAAATCACGCGCCTGATCGCCTAATAATTTAGGTGCCATATAAATAATCAATTCATCCACCAAATTTTCTGCGATTAACGCACCGGCTAAGGTCGCACCGGCTTCTACCCAAAGGGTATTTACTTGGCGCTTACCTAATTCGCTCATCAATGCCTGTAAGTGGCTTTCCCCCTCATTGGGGATTAATTGTAAATATTCCGTGGATGCAGGAAAACCATTTAAGTGAAATTTATCCTTGCCAGCCAACCAAACAGGTGAATCCGTTAAAAACAAATTAAAATCCGACCGCACTTTATGGGCGGAATCCAAAATCACCCGTACGGGCTGACGTAGATTCTGCTCGATATAACGGGCTTGCACCTCTTGCGGTAATTCTGCCCACCGCACATTCAGGCTTGGATTATCTGCCAACACGGTTTGTGATGTGGATAAAATTGCCGAGGCTTTCGCGCGATATTGTTGTACATCTGCTCGCGCCTGTGCGCCGGTAATCCACTTACTTTCACCATTTGCCATAGCCGTTTTGCCATCGATGCTCATGGCTAATTTTAATTGCACGAAAGGTCGGCCGGTTCGCATACGTTTCAAAAAGCCTTTGTTGAGCTCCTCGGCATTTTCTTTTAATAAACCCACCGCACTGTCAATGCCGGCATTAGCTAAAATTCCTAGCCCTTTACCCGCCACCAACGGATTCGGATCATACATTGCGGCAATCACATTCCGCACGCCGGCATCCACTAAGCCTTTAGCGCAAGGCGGGGTACGACCGTAATGGGCACAAGGCTCAAGGGTGACATAGGCGGTTGCTCCGCGGGCATTCTCACCCGCCTCACGCAATGCCATCACCTCTGCGTGGGGTTCCCCCGCTTTGGCATGAAACCCCTTGCCGATAATTTCACCATTTTTAACTAACACGCAACCTACCGCAGGATTCGGTGTAGCAGTGAACTCACCTTGTTTGGCTAAATCTAACGCCAATTGCATAAACTCGGCATCTTTTAGGTTAAATTGAGATGTCATTTATGATCCTTTAAGTTCTCAATTTCTTGACTGAATTCGTTAATATCATCAAAACTTAAATAAACGGAAGCAAAACGAATGTAAGCCACTTTATCTAAATTTTTTAACTCGTCCATCACCAAGGTTCCCACCAATTTGCTCGGCACTTCACGTTCGCCTGTGGCGCGCAGTTGATGAATAATACGACTAATGGCTTTTTCTACATCATCGGAGCTGACCGGACGTTTTTCTAGCGCATGCTGAATGCCTCGGCGCAATTTGTCTTCATTAAAAGGCTCCCGATTACCGTTATTTTTAATGATTTTCGGCACAATTAACTCGGCCGTTTCAAAGGTGGTAAAACGCTCATGACACTGCCCGCACTCACGACGACGGCGTACCTGAAAACCATCAGACACCAAACGACTATCAATCACTTTGGTTTCTTCTGTGGAACAAAAAGGACAATGCATCTTGCCTCCCATTTATAAATAGCGAAAAAAATGACCGCACTTTGCGCGGTAAATCGTCGGATGATCATTTTACAAGGTATTGATGCAAAGTGCGGTAGAAAAAATAAAAATTTTATAACAGTCGTAAATAAACCGTGATTTCTTCTCGGTCGTGGTACAAATGCTTGGCTTTCAACTGAAATGCCAAGCCGCGTTGCGTCAGCTTATCGGCGATATATTGCAAACATTGCTGTACTTCTGCATAGCGCTTTTTCATCGGCAATTTTAAATTGAAAATCATGCTATGACACCAACCATTTAATAACCACTTGGTCATCAGTTCGGCAATTCGACTTGGTTTTTCCACCATGTCGCATACTAACCAATCTATTTTCTGTCGTTTTGGCGGTTGAAACTTAAAACCGTCCTCCGCACAATGTTCAATACGCCCGGTTTCATGCAGGCTTGCCGCCATTTTGCCGTGATCCACCGCATACACAAGCAAGCCTCGTTTCACCAGTTGATAGGTCCAACCGCCCGGGCAAGCGCCCAGATCAACGGCATACTGATTTTCATTGAGCCATTCCGCTTCTTTTTGACGAGGAATAAAAGTCAAAATAGCTTCTTCCAATTTTAACGTGGACCGACTTGGTGCATCTGCCGGAAATTTTAAACGCTGAATGCCCATTAAATGGGCAGAATGGTTATGGTTGTAAGAATAACCAACATAACAAGCATTATTACGTAAGAAAAAAAGATGCAAAAACAGACCGCACTTTGCATGATTTGGCGCACTCAGCCAGCCCTGTTTTTTTAAGGCTTGACGCAATGGCACCGTAAACTTACGGCAAAAACCAAGCAATTCTTTGGCTTCATTGGTGTCTGCGGTTTCCACCAACAATTCCGTGCTCTGTTTTAAATCGATTTTATCTGCAATTTGTTGATATTGTTGCACTATCGGCGTAATACGATCTTGCTGCGGTAAATCCGTTAATAAATCGGAAACCACCAACATTTGACGGGCAAAAATTAATTGTTGAAAATCTAATTCGCGGGCTAAATAATCCGCTTCGTCTGCCTGGTAGCATTCAAAAATCACATAACCGCTATTTTCTATCACGCGGGCAAAACCAAATACGCCTTTTTCGGCCGCTTTATCGGTGATTTCCGCCGCCATTTCACGCTCAAACCCCATGCGGCAATATAAAGCTAACTTATTCATTTAATTATTTATTTTATTCCTGATTCATAGTTTGAATAATCCAAGATCGGAACGCAATAATACGCTCGTCACTGCTATTATCGAGATGATTCACCACATAAAATGATTTAGGATCACGCAAATTGGTATCGAAGACTAACGCTAAATTGCCGTTATCCAATTCTTGTTGCGCTAAAATTCGGTTTGCCAACACAACCCCTTGGGCGTGAATGGCGGCTTGTAACGCCATAAAAGTATGGCTAAAAATAGGACCTTGTTGAATATTCAACTCATCGCAAGACAAATGATCCGCCATATACTGCCAGTTATCGCGGGTATGAATATGCAATAACGTGTGATGTTTTAAATCCTGATGATCATGAATCGGCTTTTCCGCAAGTAATTTCGGCGCGGCCAAAATCAGGAGTTTCTCTTCCACTAACCGATCCACCTGCAAGTTATCCCAATTCCCCCGCCCATAATAAATGGCTATATCAATATCTTGGCTGAGCAAACCTTCGTCTTGATCCACGCCTTTCAGACGCACTTCAATATCGGGGTACAATTTATTAAATTCACTTAAACGCGGCACCAACCATTGAATACCAAAAGTTTGCGGCACACTGATAGTCAAGTGTTTATCGGATTTTAAGGCAAGTAATTTGTCGGTAGCTTCCACCAAACGGTGCAAAATTTTTGTAATATCAACATAATAAGCTTTACCAAATTCCGTCAATTCCAAGGCTCGGTTTTTCCGTTTAAATAATTCAACGCCTAGAAAATCCTCCAAGATCTTGATTTGATGACTAATTGCCGCTTGGGTAACAAATAATTCATCAGCCGCTTTGGTAAAACTCAAAAATCTGGCAGCAGACTCAAATGCTTTCAGTGAATTTAAAGGTGGCAAACGTTTATACATGGCTCTTCCCAATGAGTAATGATTTAAAAATAGATTAATTTCAGATTATTTTTTTTTATAAATCTAATTAAAAAATCTCTTTTGCCTATCATGGCACTTCTTCATAAAATGAAGTCATACTTAAGAAGTTGTATTTCTTATTGGTTAAGATTTTCGGATTAAGTATGATGTTGTGTTTGCATATCGTTTGGAATTTCCAAACAAAGTAACGAAAGTTACTATTTTTTATTTCCTGTATATTCGGCTTTTTCGCCAAACACCGCTCCCACAAAGAGCGGTGTTTTTTATGGAAAATTTTACCATAGTTATCTGCTTATTTCTTGCTTCTACTTACAAAACCTCAAAACAATGTTTTTCTTATTCCAAAAATTCATTTATTTTTCTCATTAAAATATTTTAAATCCTTATAGAATGGTGTAGATTAAAAATTACTTAAATAACAACGTAGCTATAAGGAAAGACCATGTCAGATTTACTTGATTGGAAAAATCTCGGATTCAGTTATATCAAAACAGATTATCGCTTTATCGCCCACTGGAAAGATGGTGCTTGGAGTGACGGCGAATTAAGCACCGACAGCACATTACACATTAACGAAGGTTCAACTGCACTCCATTATGGCCAACAATGTTTCGAAGGTTTAAAAGCCTATCGTTGCAAAGACGGTTCAATTAACCTCTTCCGTCCCGACCAAAATGCCAAACGTATGCAAAACACGTGCGAGCGCTTGTTAATGCCACAAGTACCGACAGAATTATTTATTCGTGCTTGCAAAGAAGTGGTCAAAGCCAATGAAAAATGGGTTGCCCCTTATGGTACCGGCGCCACGCTTTATCTTCGTCCATTCGTTATCGGCGTAGGTGAGAACATTGGCGTACGCCCTGCACCGGAATATATTTTCTGCGTTTTCTGTTGCCCGGTAGGTGCCTATTTCAAAGGCGGCTTAAAACCTTCCAATTTCTTGGTAACCGATTATGACCGCGCTGCACCATACGGCACCGGCGGTGTAAAAGTCGGTGGAAACTATGCAGCCAGCTTGTTACCACATGAATTAGCAGCCAAACGCCAATTTGCCGATGCGATCTACCTTGACCCGAAAACCCACACCAAAATTGAAGAAGTGGGTGCGGCAAACTTTTTCGGCATCACTCGTGATAACAAATTCATCACGCCACTTTCGCCGTCTATTTTGCCAAGTATTACCAAATACTCACTACTCTACTTAGCGAAAGAACGCTTGGGCATGGAAACCATCGAAGGCGATGTCTATATCAACGAATTAGATCAATTCGCCGAAGCCGGAGCGTGCGGAACGGCTGCAGTCATCTCACCAATCGGCGGCATTCAATATGAGGATAATTTCCATGTATTCTACTCCGAAACCGATGTCGGCCCGATTACCAAACGCCTTTACGACGAGCTCACCGGCATTCAATTCGGTGATGTAGAAGCACCTGAAGGCTGGATTGTAAAAGTGGATTAATTTCTGCTTTCCAAAGTATAAAAGTGCGGTCAAATTCGACCGCACTTTTTGTTTGTATCCTATAAAAAATCCCCACAACCTCAGGGCTGCGGGGATTTTTAATTTTTTGGCTGAATTATGGATTAACGAATTTTTCGCCTAATTCAATATCTGCACGCAATGTCGGCAACATCGCATCTAAGGCTTGTTGCTCGAAAGCGCTAAGTTTGCCAATCGGCAGGATTTCTTCCACACCTTCTTTACCGAAGCGAACCGGTTGGGCAAAGAAGCGGGCGTATTTGCCATCGCCTTCTACATAGCTACATTCAACCACAGTTTCGCCTTGTAATCCGCGTACCACAGCATTCGCAAAACGGGCTGCGGCTTGTGCCATAGATAAGGTTGCAGAACCACCACCGGCTTTGGCATTCACCACTTCGGTACCAGCGTTTTGAATGCGCTTGGTTAACGGTTCGATTTCTTCCTCTTTCCATTCAACATATTGCACTTGAGATAATAAAGGTAGAATAGTTACACCAGAATGACCGCCGATCACTGGCACTGCGGTACGGTATGCATTTAGACCTTTTAACTCAGAAACAAAAGTTTCGGAACGAAGCACATCGAGTGTGGTCACACCGAATAATTTACGTTTATCGTACACACCGGCTTTTTTCAACACTTCAGCAGCAATAGCCACAGTAGTATTTACCGGATTGGTGATAATACCGATACAAGCTTTCGGGCAGGTTACAGCAATTTTTTCAATTAAATTACGCACGATGCTAGCGTTAATATTGAATAGATCTGAACGATCCATACCCGGTTTACGCGCTACACCGGCAGAAATTAATACCACGTCCGCGCCTTTTAGTGCTGGGGTCGGATCTTCACCGGCAAAACCCTCCACTTTGACAGCGGTCGGAATGTGGCTGACATCCGCAGCAACACCGGGGGTAACAGGGGCAATATCATAAAGTGATAGCTCGGAACCTGCCGGCAATTGTAATTTTAACAACAGCGCTAATGCTTGACCGATACCGCCTGCGGCACCTAATACTGCAACTTTCATTGAGTTCTCCTTAATATAATTAAAAATGGGTAATAAAAAATCTAAAGAAGATTGTACGATTATCGACAGGTAAATTCAAACCCGCAAATGCAAATGTGAGATCTCACTCAAATTTTTAATTGATCTTTACATTGAAGGGGGCAAGACTGCATAATAAAAAAACATTATTTTTTCTGACCGCACTTTGCAAAGCCTAAATAATAATTATTTGCCAAATCTGCTATTTTTATGCAAAATTTCTGTATCTAAATCAAACAAGAGAAGAAATCATGTTAAATGACAGTCCGGACAATTTAACCAAAACCTTCCGAGATTTACTGCGTCAAGAAAAATTCGGTTCGCAAAGCGAGATCGTCACCGAATTACAAAAACTCGGTTTTCAGACAATTAACCAATCCAAAGTTTCCCGCATGTTGAGCAAATTCGGCGCCGTTCGCACCCGCAACACCCGCATGGAAATGGTCTATTGTCTGCCAAGCGATTTAAGCGTACCAAACACCGGTAGCTCATTAAAAGATTTGGTGTTAGATATTGATCATAACGGCATGCTTATCGTCATTCGTACCAGTCCCGGCGCAGCACAATTAATCGCCCGCTTATTAGATTCAGTCAGCAAAAAGGAAGGCATTTTAGGCAATATTGCCGGCGACGATACGATTTTCGTTACGCCGACCAAAGGCACGAATATCAAAACACTCTTAGCGCGGATTCAGCAATTATTTGATAATTCACTTTAACTTCATTGGAGGAATCTCATGAAAATTCTTATAACCGGTGCTACCGGCTTTATTGGAACCGCATTAATTCCTCAACTACTCGCTCAAAATCACCAAATCACCGCGCTGGTGCGTAATATTGAAAAAGCGCAACAGCAACTCCCCCATGTGGTTGAACTGATCAATACGCTGGATTATTTTCAGCATTTTAATCAATTTGACGCGGTGATTAATTTGGCCGGTGAGCCGATTTTCGACCGTCGTTGGACGAACAAACAAAAAGTGCGGTTAGAATCAAGCCGTATTTCTTTAACAGAAAAACTGACACAACTCATCAACCAAAGCAATGAACCACCAGCCTGTTTTATTTCCGGTTCAGCAACCGGCTACTATGGAGATTGCGGAGAACAGCCTATTGATGAAAACACCTCTCCTGCCAATAATTTTGCAGCACAACTTTGCCAACATTGGGAAGCCACCGCATTAAAAGCCAATACTCGCGTCTGCGTTGTACGCACCGGTCTCGTATTAGCACACCAAGGCGGCGCGTTGGCCAAAATGTTGCCGTTATATCGCTATGGTCTTGGAGGCAAACTAGGTTCCGGTCAACAATATTGGGGCTGGATTTCCTTAACGGACATGGTAAACGGCATTTTATTTTTATTGGAAAACGGCACCTGCAAAGGCCCGTTCAATTTCGTTGCCCCGCAGGTTGTGCGTAATGCCAGATTCAACAAAATACTGGGCATCATTCTCAAACGCCCCCATTTCGCCACCGTACCGGCTTTCCTACTCAAATTCATGCTCGGTGAACGCGCCTGCTTATTGCTCGACAGTCAAAAATTGATTCCACAAAATCTTCTCACCCATGGCTTCCAATTCCAACACCCCGATCTCGCTCAATATTTGATAGAAGAAATCTAATTTGACGCTAAAAAATCACCGCACTTTTAAAATACGCTTTTCGGCGTATAAAAAAGTGCGATAGTTTTTGTTAAAATTTGTTCATAATTTGCACTTATTTTTTTATTGTTCTTAAAGGCGGAAATGGCGATAATATACGGCTTACGCAAACGAATCGAACTCTATGACACATTATATTTTACTGATCATTGGCACGGCGCTGATTAACAACTTTGTGTTGGTCAAATTCCTCGGGCTTTGCCCGTTTATGGGTGTTTCCAAAAAAATTGAAACCGCAATCGGTATGGGGCTAGCAACGACCTTTGTACTGACTGTGGCGGCGCTTTGTTCCTATTTAGTAGATCACTATATTCTCGCCCCGTTAAATGCAACCTTTTTGCGCACTTTAGTCTTTATTTTAGTGATTGCCGTGGTAGTGCAGTTTACCGAAATGGTCATCAATAAAACCAGCCCGACGTTATATCGCTTATTGGGCATTTTCTTACCATTAATTACCACCAACTGCGCCGTGTTAGGCGTGGCATTATTAAACGTCAACCTCGCTCATAATTTAACGGAATCCGTGGCTTATGGATTCGGTGCATCGGCAGGTTTTGCGTTGGTATTGGTGTTATTTGCCGCCTTGCGTGAACGTTTAGTTGCCGCCAGTGTACCAATGCCGTTTCGCGGCGCCTCTATCGCCCTAATTACGGCGGGGCTAATGTCGCTTGCTTTCATGGGCTTTACCGGGTTGGTAAAACTATAATGACCACGTTCTACTATGTTCTCCTTGCCATTGTTGTACTCGCATTGATTTTCGGTGCGATTTTGGGGTTTGCATCGGTAAAGTTGAAGGTCGAGGCTGATCCTATCGTAGAGAAAATCGACGCTATTTTGCCACAAAGCCAATGCGGTCAGTGTGGCTACCCCGGCTGTAAACCCTACGCAGAAGCCATCGCCAATGGTGATGTGATTACCAAATGTATTCCGGGCGGCAGACCGACAGTCATCAAAATTGCCGAATTGCTTGGCGTTGAACCGCCGGAAACGGAAGATTTAGCAGAAGATCCTGCCCCGAAAGTCGCGTTTATTCACGAAGATATGTGTATCGGGTGCACCAAGTGCATTCAAGCCTGTCCGGTAGATGCGATTATTGGTAGCAACAAAGCTATGCACACTATTATTCCCGATTTATGTACCGGCTGCGAACTTTGCGTTGCACCTTGCCCGACTAGTTGTATTTCCATGATTAAAGTAGAAAAAAATATTGATACCTGGGATTGGAAATTTGATCCTAATTTAGTGATTCCGATTGTTGATACCACATCGGCCGAGAAAAAAATTGTGGTGGGTAAATAAATGGCTGATGTATTAACCCGTTTCAATAGTGGCAAACTTTGGGAATTCGACGGTGGCATTCACCCGCCGGACATGAAATCCCAATCCAACAAGAAGCCGATCTCTACTCTGCCGTTACCACAAGATTTCTATGTGCCTATTAAACAACATACGGGGAGTGCCGGAAGTGTATTGGTAAAACGTGGTGATCATGTGCTAAAAGGCCAACCGCTCACACAAGGTGACGGTCTGAGTTCCCTGCCTGTTCATGCACCAACCTCCGGCACGGTAATTGATGTGTTCCCCTATGTTGCCGCACATCCGTCCGGCTTGCCCGAGATTAGCGTGCACATTAAAGCCGATGGTTTGGATCAGTGGCGTGAGCAAAACCCAATGGACGATTTTCTCACCCAAACACCGGAACAATTAGTCGAAAAAATTTATCAGGCTGGCATTGCAGGCCTTGGCGGCGCCGTATTCCCAACGGCGGCCAAAATTCATTCGGCAGAAAAACAAGTTAAGTTACTGATTATCAACGGCGCAGAATGTGAGCCTTACATCACCTGTGACGATCGTTTAATGCGTGATTATGCCGATGAAATTATCGAAGGCGTACGAATTATTCGTTACATTTTGCGTCCGGAAAAAGTGGTGATTGCCGTAGAAGATAATAAACCCGAGGCTGTCAAATCACTGGAACGGGCCTTGCATGGTGCCAATGATATTGAAATCCGAGTGATTCCGACCAAATACCCGTCCGGCGCCGCTAAACAATTAATCCAAGTGCTAACCGGCATGGAAGTGCCGAGCGGTCAGCGTTCTTCCAGCATTGGCGTGCTCATGCAAAACGTAGGAACCGCCTTTGCGGTAAAACGCGCCGTCATTAACGATGAGCCGCTCATTGAACGCGTGGTCACTCTCACCGGTGATAAAATTCCAAATAAAGGCAATTATTGGGCGCGTTTCGGCACGCCGATTTATCATTTATTGCAACAAGCGGATTATCAATATGATCAGCGCTTTCCGGTCTTTATGGGTGGCCCGATGATGGGCTTCATTCTGCCCGATTTAAATGCACCGTTGACAAAAGTCAGCAACTGTTTATTAGCACCGGATCATTTTGAATACGCACCACCGGAAGAAGAAAAAAGCTGTATCCGTTGTTCCGCTTGCTCCGACGCTTGCCCGGTGAAACTCATGCCGCAACAGCTTTATTGGTTTGCCCGCAGTGAAGATCACGAAAAATCAGAAGAATATTCATTAAAAGATTGTATTGAATGCGGTATTTGCGCCTATGTTTGCCCAAGCCACATTCCACTTATTCAATATTTCCGTCAAGAAAAAGCGAAAATTTGGGAAATCAAACATAAAGCCAAATTAGCGGAAGAAGCAAAAATTCGCTTTGAACAACGACAAGCCCGTTTAGAACGAGAAGAACAAGAACGGAAACAACGCTCGCAACGTGCCGCTGCAGCACGCCGAGAAGAACTCGCGCAACAAAAAGGCGAGGATCCGGTTACCGCCGCATTGGAACGCTTAAAAGCGAAAAAAGCCGAAAGACCTAAGATCGATCAAAGTGAAGTGAAAACTATCGTTGATGAAAAAGGACAAGTACTGCCGGATAACAGCGACATCATGGCGCAACGCAAAGCCCGTCGATTAGCCCGTCAGACAGAACAGGTAGAATATTCATCCTCTCAGGAAACAGAAAAAACATCTGACAACAAGCAAGACTTTTTGGACGTTGGCGTTGCCAACGGTTCCGAAGAAGCGAGCAAATCTTCAGAATTTACAAGTACAAAAACGACCGCACTTGAAGATAAAAAAGCGGCTGTGGCGGCGGCCCTTGCCCGTGCAAAAGCCAAAAAAGCCGCACAGCAAGGCGAACTCACAACCACCATCGAGCCTAAAACCACAGAAAGTGCGGTTGACAAAAAACAACGTTTTTTGAACGTTGGCTCTGCCAACGGCCCCGAAGGGGTGAATAAGCGAACAAGTGAGCTTATGAATAAAAACGCCGATGAAAATACAGCGGAAACGGATCCGCGCAAAGCCGCTATTGCCACGGCTATCGCTCGTGCGAAAGCCAAGAAAGCAGCACAACAAGACGAATCCATAGCATCAGCCGAGCCTAAAACCACAGAAAGTGCGGTTGACAAAAAACAACATTTTTTGAATGTTGGCTCTGCCAACGGCCCCGAAGGGGTGAATAAGCGAACAAGTGAGCTTATGAATAAAAACGCCGATGAAAATACGGCGGAAACGGATCCACGCAAAGCCGCCATTGCCGCGGCTATCGCTCGTGCGAAAGCCAAGAAAGCAGTACAACAAGACGATTCCGTAGCATCAGCCGAGCCTAAAACCACAGAAAGTGCGGTTGACAAAAAACAACATTTTTTGAATGTTGGCTCTGCCAACGGCCCCGAAGGGGTGAATAAGCGAACAAGTGAGCTTATGAATAAAAACGCCGATGAAAATACGGCGGAAACGGATCCACGCAAAGCCGCCATTGCCGCGGCTATCGCTCGTGCGAAAGCCAAGAAAGCAGTACAACAAGACGATTCCGTAGCATCAGCCGAGCCTAAAACCACAGAAAGTGCGGTTGACAAAAAACAACGTTTTTTGAACGTTGGCTCTGCCAACGGCCCCGAAGGGGTGAATAAGCGAACAAGTGAGCTTATGAATAAAAACGCCGATGAAAATACAGCGGAAACGGATCCGCGCAAAGCTACCATTGCCGCCGCTATCGCTCGTGCGAAAGCCAAGAAAGCGGCGCAGCAAGCTCAACAAAATGAACAGCATTAAGGAACGATAAATGTTTAAGATGATAAGCTCACCTCATACCCATTCGGGAAAGCTCACCATGCGAATTATGCTTTGGGTGATGTTTGCCATGCTTCCTGCAATTGGACTGCAGGTGTACTACTTTGGCTTTGGTGTGCTTATTCAATCTGCATTGGCAATCAGTTTCGCTTTGGCGTTGGAATTGTTGGTGACATTTTTGCGTAAAAAATCAACCTTTGCTTACATTTCCGATTTTAGCGTGATTTTGACCGCACTTATTCTTGCCGTAGCCATTCCACCTTATGCGCCTTATTGGATTATTCTCATCGGCACATTTTGCGCGGTGATTTTAGGCAAACATGTTTATGGCGGCTTGGGACAAAATCCCTTCAATCCTGCTATGGTAGGGTATGTGGTGCTGCTCACGTCGTTCCCGTTACAAATGACAACGTGGATGCCGGCCATTCAACTTTTAGCGGAACCACCAACCTTTGCCGATGCCTCGCAACTGATTTTTAGCGGTTTAACCACCGATGGTTTCAGCTTGCACCAATTAACCGCTTCCATTGACGGTATTACACAAGCCACGCCGCTAGATACAGGCAAGTTGTTTTATTCTACCCTTGCTTCGGATAGCAACATTGATGTGGCTTATTACGACTTAGTGAAATTACCGATTTTCATGCAAAACGGTTGGGATCTTGCACATGGTTGGTGGCAAATTAACTTGGCCTTTTTACTTGGTGGGATCTTTTTAATTCTAAAAAAAGTCATTCACTGGCACATTCCCGTCGCCATGTTAGGCAGTTTTATCGTATTCAGTTTTTTAACCGAATTATTTTCAGGTAGCGGACACTTAAGCACGGTGAGCCAATTATTCAGTGGCGCCATGATGTTCGGTGCGTTTTTTATTGCCACCGATCCTGTTACCGCCTCCATCACACCTCGCGGCAAACTGGTGTTCGGCGCCTTAGTGGGAAGTCTGTTGTATTTAATCCGTTTTCACGGCAATTATCCTGACGGTGTTGCTTTTGCCGTGTTGCTTAGCAACATTTGCGTGCCGTTAATTGACCACTATACCCGTCCGCGCGTTGCCGGCCATCGGAAATAAGGACTCAGCCATGCAAACCATAAAAATCACCTCAAGATCCGGTATGTTGTTGGCGTTCGTGGCATTTTGTTGCACGGCAATTTCCAGCGGCGTTTATTTCTTAACCAAAGATAAAATCGAACAAGTTATGATCGCACAACAGCGTGAACTGTTATTGCAAGTCATTCCGCAGGACTATTTTACTAACGATTTAACCCAAGATTGCTATGTCCCGAAAACCGAGGCATTGCAAAACGTGGATATTCAAAAAATCTGTATGGCGAAAAAAGACGGCGATATCACCGCTTATGCCTTTGAAAGCGTGGCACATGACGGCTATTCCGGCGATATTCGTATTTTAGTGGGCATGAAACCGGACGGCAAAGTGCTCGGTGTGCGCATTACGGAGCACCATGAAACGCCGGGCTTGGGTGATAAAATCGAAACCCGCATTTCCGACTGGATTTTAGGTTTTGATCATCAAGTAATTAAGCAAGATAATTTAACGGAATGGGCAGTGAAGAAAGACGGCGGCAAGTTCGACCAATTCACCGGTGCAACAATCACCCCGCGCGCCGTGGTAAACCAAGTGAGACGTTCAGCACTTGCTATGTTGGGTAATTTGCCGAAAGAGAAAGAATAATGGATAAAGTAAACGACATCACAGAAGTAACCGCAGATGGTCAATCTACCGAAAATAAAAGTGCGGTAAATATTTCAAATGAAAAAAGTATTTGGAAAACCATTTTCGTTCAAGGCATTTGGACCAACAACTCCACGGTGGTGCAACTTCTTGGCTTGTGCCCGTTACTTGCCGTGTCTAACACCGCCACTAATGCCCTTGGTTTAGGCTTGGCCACCATGCTGGTGCTAACCTGTACAAATACGGTGGTATCCATTTTCCGTAAACATATACCAAACGAAATTCGGATTCCGATTTATGTCATGATCATTGCGACCACCGTGACCGTGGTGCAATTATTGATGAACGCCTATACCTATCAGCTTTATCAATCGCTCGGTATTTTTATTCCGCTTATCGTCACTAACTGTATCGTTATTGGTCGCGCGGAAGCCTTTGCCTCCAAAAACAGTATTTCCCATTCCGCATTTGACGGCTTCTCTATGGGGTTAGGCATGTTGCTTGGCTTAGTTGCCCTCGGCGGTATCCGTGAAATTATCGGTAACGGCACCCTGTTTGACGGCATTGAAAATCTGCTAGGCAATTGGGCTGCATTTATGCGAATTGAGTTTTTCCATAACGACAGTAATCTGCTACTTGCCATTCTTCCACCAGGAGCGTTTATTGGACTGGCATTGTTATTAGCCTTAAAAAACATCATAGATACAAAAAAGTAGTTTAAAAATAAATAATGCTCAGATAATTCGTCCCCATCTAATTTGCCTGAGCGACTGAGAATTTTTAGGAAAATTTAGCTTGTTTGAGCAACCTAGTTACGAGTTCTAAATTTTCCGTAAAGAAAATTCTAACCAAGCTCAGACAAGCAAATTAGCTTGGGGTGTGTTTTTTGCTACTTTTTTGCACAAGCAAAAAAGTAGAAGGAAAAGTATGAATAAAGAAAAAAGAATTGAGATTCTAAAACGTCTGCGTGCCGCCAATCCGCACCCAACAACAGAACTGAATTTCAGCTCGCCCTTTGAATTATTAATTGCAGTGATTTTATCGGCGCAAGCTACCGATAAAGGTGTGAATAAAGTGACGGATAAGCTGTTTCCTGTCGCCAATACGCCACAAGCGATTTTGGCATTGGGCGTAGATGGCTTAAAGGAATACATCAAAACTATCGGCCTATTTAACAGCAAAGCCGAAAATATCATCAAAACCTGCCGTGATTTAATTGAAAAACACAATGGCGAAGTGCCGGAAGATCGCGCCGCCTTGGAAGCCCTCGCGGGGGTGGGTAGAAAAACGGCCAATGTGGTGTTAAACACCGCATTCGGACACCCGACTATCGCCGTGGATACTCATATTTTTCGCGTATGTAACCGCACCGGCTTTGCTCCCGGCAAAGATGTGGTGAAGGTAGAAGAAAAATTGATTAAAGTCGTTCCTGCCGAATTTAAAGTGGATGTACACCACTGGTTAATTTTACATGGGCGATACACTTGTGTGGCACGCAAACCTCGTTGCGGTGCGTGCATGATTGAAGATTTTTGCGAATATAAAGAAAAAACCGACTATTAAAATTTAAGAAATACAGGAAAACTTATGACAACAAAAAAACCGGAACGACAAACGTGGTCCAGTCGTTTAACTTATGTGCTTACCGTTGCCGGCGCAACCGTGGGTTTCGGCGCAACTTGGCGCTTCCCTTATTTAGTAGGAGAAAACGGTGGTGGTGCCTATGTATTATTATTTTGTATTGCCATGATTATCATCGGCATTCCTATGATTTTAGTGGAAAATGTTATCGGCCGCCGTTTACGGGTCAACTCCATTGATGCCTTCGGCGATAAAATCTTAGATAAAGGCAAAGGTATTTCTAAATATTGGAAAGTTCTCGGCTATATGGGTCTTCTCGGTGCATTCGGAATCATGGCCTACTACATGGTGCTTGGTGGTTGGGTCATTACCTATATCGTAAACCTCATCAGCGGTACTCTTGATATTTCCACACCTATTACCAAAGACGTCGCAAAAGATTTCTATGATTTACACATCAGCAACAGCCCTCTTGAGATCGTTATTTACACTGCCCTTTTCGTATTCGTCAATTATATTATCCTCGCCAAAGGCATTATCGGCGGCATTGAGCGCTCAGTGAAATACCTAATGCCATTGCTGTTTATTTTCTTGATCGGCATGGTCATCCGCAATGTAACCTTGCCCGGAGCTATGGAAGGTATCACTTTCTACCTCAAGCCGGATTTCTCAAAAATCACTCCGAAATTATTTGTTTTTGTGTTAGGGCAAGTGTTCTTCGCCTTAAGTCTGGGTTTTGGCGTGCTAATCACCCTTTCCAGCTATTTAAATAAAGAAGAAAATCTAATTCAAACCGCCGTCATCACCGGTTTCACTAATACTATTATCGCCGTATTGGCGGGCTTTATGATTTTCCCGTCATTGTTTACCTTCGGTATTGAACCGAATGCCGGCCCAACCTTGGTGTTCCAAAGCCTACCGATTGTATTCTCCCATTTATGGGCAGGTAAATTCTTTGCGATTATCTTCTTCGGCTTATTACTTATCGCAGCCTTAACCACATCTATTACGATCTACGAAGTGCTTATCACCGCGTTGCAAGAAAAACTCAGAATGCGCCGTAGTAAAGCCATTATCTTGACTCTTAGTGGCATCTTCCTCTTAGGTAACGTGCCCGCAATTCTCGGTGACAACCTATGGAAAGACGTTACCTTCTTCGGTAAAAGTATTTTCGATGCCTTCGATTTTGTCAGTGGAAACATTCTGTTCATGCTCACTGCGCTTGGTTGCGCGATTTTCGTAGGGTTTGTGTTAAAAGACGATGCCAAAAAAGAACTGTCCCCAACACCTAATTCCACCTTTACCAAAGTTTGGTTTAACTATGTGAAATTTGTGGTGCCGTTTATTATTTTGGTGATTTTTATTAGCAACCTGATTTAACGAAAAAGTGCGGTGAAAATTCACCGCACTTTTTTCTTTCATCATGACTAAAAAAACGTTAACCCCCTGCTGGCGCGCGTCTCCCGACGCGTGCCTTTTTCTTAATATAAACAATATACGACGATAACAGAATCAAAACAACGTCAACGCCTGCCGTACAATATGTTCTGCCGTAAGTTCGTATTCATTCATCAAAAAGTCTAATGAGCCGACTTGTCCGTAGCGTTCTTTAATGCCAATTCGGCGCATTGGGGTTGGACAATGCTCCGCTAACACTTCCGCCACCGCCGAACCTAAGCCGTTTTGAATGCTGTGATTCTCGCAAGTGACAATCTTGCCTGTATTCTTAGCACATTGAATAACGCACGCCTGATCTAATGGTTTAAGCGTGAACATATCCACCACGGTGGCTTGAATGCCTTGTTCTGCCAACATCTCCGCCGCCTTCAAGGCTTCCGCCACCATAATGCCGTTGGCGATTAAAGTGACATCTTTACCTTCACGGAGCACTTTCGCTTTGCCAATAGTGAACGTCTCATTTTCATCATAAATTTTGACCGCACTTTTACGGATGGTGCGCACCCAATAAAAGCCCTTTAATGCCACCAGCTGCCGAACGAGACTTTTCATCATGGCGCCGTCCGTAATTTCCAACACCTTGGCATGCGCCAACCCATGGATGATTCCCATATCTTCAAAAGACATATGCGTGCCGCCGTTATACACCGCCGTGACGCCAGCATCAGACGCAATCACTTTCACATTCGCCTGTTGATAATCCACCGACATAAACAGTTGATCCAAGCAACGACGACTAGCAAAAGAAGTGAAGGAATGAAAGAACGGGATATGTCCGGCAATGGCAAGCCCGGCAGCCATGCCCACCACATTGGCCTCCATAATGCCGCAGTTAATCACCTGATTCGGCAGATTTTTCTGCACGGTATCCATGGTCATGCAGCTCATTAAATCGGCATCTAGTTCAATCACCAACGGATTTTTCTGCATACATGCCTGCAAGGTATCGGCGTAAATTTTGCGCATTTCTAACGCATCGCGCTCTAACTTAATCGCCATATTCCGCCTCCAATTTGTCTATTGCTAACTGAATCTGCGCACGGCTTTCATCGTTTAAACGCAAATGATGATTGTTGGCAAGATTTTCGATATAAGGCACGCCCTGGCCTTTTTTAGAATCTAAAATCACCGCCAACGGACGGCTTGAATGGGCGGAAAATACGCGACAAAGCGTTTCAATATCATCTCCTTTCACCGTTTCCACGGCAAAACCGAAGGCCGCAAATTTCTCCTGCAAACTGAATGGATTGATGATGTCCACCAGGCAGCCGTCTAATTGCAATTTGTTGTAATCTACAATCACGCACAAATTCGTCAAATTACGGTGAGCGATAAACTGAAAGGCTTCCCAGCACTGCCCTTCATTTAATTCACCATCGCCGACAATACAAAACGTGCGATTCAATTTACCGCGTAATTGATGAGAAAGGGCAATGCCCGCCGCGATGGAAATGCCCTGCCCCAAAGATCCTGTGGTAGCATCCACGCCCGGTGTTTTCAAGCGATCAGGGTGGCTTGGCAAAGAAGTGCGGTCGGTATTTAAAGTAAAAAGTTGCTCGAGAGGAAAATAGCCTTTTAAAGCAAGGGTGGCATACAAAGCAGGCCCCGCGTGACCTTTGGATAACACAAAATAATCGCGTTCTTCCCAGTGGGGATCTTCCGGTTTCAGGCGCATAACCTTGCCGTACAGCACGGCAAGGGTTTCCACAATGGAAAGGCTGCCACCGAAGTGGCCAAAGCCTAAATGCACCAGCGATTTTAATGTGTTAAGACGAATTTTCTGAGCAAACCGTTGAAGTTCTGCCGTATCCATCTTTTCCACCTTATTTTGTGTCTGTGTGAGTCGGTTTCTTCGCAATGTAGTTATACGCCACCAACACGCCGAAAATGCCTAACACAGAGAATAAAATCATCTCTTTGGAGAAATATTGCGCCATGTACCCCAACATGATGCCTATGCCACCGAAATCAGAATCGGAGAAGGTGGTGTTGGCGAAACCTAAAGAGCCTAATACAGGCAATAAGAATACCGGCAAGAAGGTAATCAACACTCCATGCGCAAAGGCGCCTAAAATCGCCCCACGACGACCGCCCGTTGCATTACCAAATACGCCCGCCGTTGCGCCACAGAAAAAGTGCGGTACGACACCGGGTAAAATTAACACCCAGTTTAATTGATTTAACAATGCAAGGCCGACAATGCCGCCCACAAAACTGGACAGAAAACCGACAAGCACTGCATTCGGCGCATACGGGAAGACGATTGGACAGTCCAATGCCGGTTTGGCATCCGGTACTAATTTCTCGGAAATCCCGGTAAACGCCGGCACGATTTCCGCCAAAATCAAACGCACCCCTTGCAAAATAATGAACACACCCGCCGCAAAAGTAATGGCTTGAATACCGGCATACACCAAATAATGTTGTCCATTACTGAATTGCGTTGTGACATATTCGCTACCGGAAGCAATGGCAAGAATAAAATAAATCACCATCATGGTTAGCGAAATCGAAATAGAACTGTCACGCAGGAAACTCAAATTTTTTGGTAAGTCCATTTCTTCTGTAGATTTAGAGCCTTTGCCCACAACCTGACCAATGGCGCCGGAAAGCACATAACCTAAAGTGCCAAAATGCCCAAAGCCCACATCGTTGCTACCGGTGATTTTCTTCATATAAAAATGCGCAAGCGCCGGGAAAAACGCCATCACCAAACCGAGAGCCACGGAGCCCGTGAAAATTAATTCCACGCCTTCTAAGCCGGCAACGGTTAAAATCACCGCAATCATACAGGCCATATAAAAGGTGTGGTGACCGGTTAAGAAAATAAATTTCAAACGGGTAAAACGCGCCACCAAAATATTCGCCACCATACCGAAAGCCATGATAAGTGCGGTCGCCGTGCCGTATTTTTCCACCGCCATAGATACGATCGCTTCATTGTTCGGAATAATGCCTTGCACGTTGAAACCATGTTCAAACATACCGCCCAGAGGCGTCAACGAACCGACCAACACGCCTGCACCACCACCCAATACAATAAAACCAAGAATGGTTTTAATCGTACCTTTTACCACTTCAGGAAACGGTTTTTTCTGTACTAACAACCCGACCAAAGCAATCAAACCGACCAATACAGAAGGGACTTTGAGAATATCTAAAATAAAGAAAAGTATAGAGTCCATCGCTATGCTCCTTTCATTACCGATTAAAATAGGAATTACCGATTAAAATACGCCGCCAGTTTTTCTTCAAATTCTGATGCCGCGCGCGATAATTTATCTCTAATCAGCGCAATAAATCAGATAAAATATTTTTACGCATACTGAAACGAAGTTACAAAAAAACGTGATGTTTACAATTTTAATAGGTAACGCTACATCAAATCTGAAATTAAACACCTATCATTAACTGCTAAATTTTACCCACGCTCGCCAACACACATAAACAAAAACAGCAGGAATTAACCCTGCTGTCTTTGTTTTGTTATATTGAATAAGTTTCTAGGAGTTTTTTTAACATTTCCGCTCGCGATAATTTTTCCGCCTTGCAGATTGAATCGAACATATCTGCCACATCTGGTTTTAGTCGTAAAAGTATCTGTTTATAGTTATCCTTGGTATATTTATTAGCATTAACACTGATAGTCTTTTTCCTGGTGCTGCTTAACTTGCTATAGCTCATTGTTATCCTCTAAATATTTTTTCAAAATCTCAATGGGTACTGCATGTTTTCCGGCGATCACTAAATTTTTACCATCTATTTTTAAATTTTGCGTTAGTCGGTAAGTCTTTTTCGGCTTTGATTTTGACCGCACTTTATTACGGACTAGCAAGATTTGATACTGCTGTTCCGGCGTCTTTATTTTGCCCTCTCCTATGGTTTGATAAACTTGAGCCGCCGTGAGGTCGGATATTTTAACCTCTTTGATTAGCTGTTGATTATCATCACCCAAAATAACAACATCCAAAGTGCCTTTTTCTGCTAGCTTTTGTTGCTCTTTTAACGGTAATTTTGCCATACTTGATAAGAGTGTTTTCTGACCGGCATAATTAACGACAAGGCGTGCGTCCAGTTGATTTGTTGCGATTAACGGGATATAAGTCATCATGCCGTGTCGTAACTCACTTAAATCCTCACCGCGTGATTCTAACTCCCGCCATATTGCCGCAATATACATAAGGTATTCCGCCGTAACGGTAAGCGTTTTTGCTAATTCTGCCTTTAAATCTTGGATTGTCATGCTTTTAACGGCGACAATATCAAAACTATTTGTCTTTGTTGGTAACATTCAATAACTCCTTTGTGCCGGTCATTAATTCATTAAGTGCCTTTCTCTGTCTATGTTCACGCCGCTTTGTGCGTTGATACTCTTGATATTCCGCCCACTTTTGCGGATCTAATTTCAATAACTCCCGCTTTTTGGCTTTGTGCTTGCGCTGTATCGCTTGATTGCGCTCAAGTCGCTCCGCTTTCTCAATATCGCTTAAACTATCCCAAAATTCGCGCCGTTGAGCCTGTATCTCGTCTTTTTTATCCTGCCATCTTTGAGCCTGATAAACTTTCCGTGTGGCTTGATATTTTGGATCTTTCGCACGTCTATAATGCCTTTCCCTTTGCGCTTCCAAATGTTCGTGCATTCGTTCGGGGTCTGCTTTTCGGTTTTCGCGGGCCTTGGCGTGGTTGCGTTTATTTAACTCAGGGTCTTCGGCTATCCGCTTAGCGTAGTGCGCATTTTGGATATTGTGTATCTTCAATTTTTCACACTCCGCACAACAAGTATTTTTCCGCCCACGTTCCGGCGGCACTTTTTGCCCACAAACCACACAATCGAGATTACGGCAATATTCACAAAGCTCAAAAGTGCGACCGCTTGCCCGTCGATACTGATAATTTCTGCCGCACTGCGGGCATGGTCTTATTATCGGCTTGTTTTTAATCCCCATCTTCGCCGCTCGCCCAATACACGCGGACGGCATCAAGTGCAGAAAATTGTTGCGCCTGTGTCATCCCTGCTAATTTTTCGTAAAGTGCGGTCAAGTCTTGCGGCAAAGTGCCGTAATGTGTGCGTAGGTCATCGGCTAAATCAAATGGCATTACAAGGCGAGTTAAATCACTGCCGGTATAGACATTGTATAACTCAACCCACTCCGATTTTGATAATTTAGGTTTTTCCGCCCGTGCTAAATGTGCTAACTGCTCAAACGCGTTATTAATGTGTGCGGATAGCCCTTTTTGCTCACCCTGCGGCGTGCGGTCTGTCACATATTGCAATGCGGTTTTTGATAGGTGTACTGCTGTTTTTGCCATTTTCTTACTCCAATTAAAGCCCCTTGCGGGGCTTGTTGTTAATAATATCTGATACTGCAATCAGTATTATGATAATCAAAATTATCGGAATCAATCTCGTTGCCCTCATCATCATACGCAACAAAATCCCAATAAACATGACATTTGCGCCCCATCTCAGTAATAGCGCTCGCCTTATAAGTTATATATCCATCCTCTCTATTTGCGTTATCAATGCTTGGATCTGGATATGCTTCATCGGTAGTTTTAAAGTAAACTTTATGCTCGCCGACAACATCATTGTAATCACTAGCATAAATTACAAAATGGTCTGTCATATTGTCATAAATTTTAATACCGTCTAATAGAGTATTAATCTCGTCAATGACATCATTTTGTTTGATGCTTGCAAAATCATCATCCCAGTTATCATAAGTAATCTCTACATCACCAGTATCTACACTGGCCCAACCAATATAAATAGGGTCTGCGTTTGTCTCAAAAAATATAATGATTGTATCGGCATCATCAGCTTGTCTGCCTGCGCATAAACTCACGTAATCATCGCCTAAATCAAGTCTAGTATAAGTATTTTTGTCAATCGCAAGATCGTTTGTTACAGAGTACATAGTTTGTTTCCTTTTTCTGCCCCTGCCGATTGGTGGGGTCTGGTTAAAGTTTTTGGGGTTATAGCCTGTATCTCTTGGCTATGGGTGTATATTATATAATATACGTTTTGTTTGCAACCACTATTTTGTCAATTTTGTGTAAATATTCAAAAGCCCATTAAACATCGTTTAAAGGGCTTTTGAATTATGTTACCGACATTAATGTCGGTAACATCAGAACTTGTACACCATATTGTCCTCGTACTCGCCTTGGTAGTTAAGAGCCGTCTTAATTGCTACCCGCTGCACGCCGTCGAACGCCTGCCAGTTATCCACCTTATCTTGCTGCATGTACTCAATAAACCGCACAAACTCCGATTTAGTCGAGCTAAAGAAGATATACGGTGGGCGGGTGATGTTGATTAGTCGTAAGAAGTCGATTAAATCAAAGTAATGCGCCTGCTTGTAACTCTCTTGCTTAGTGCATAAGTAAGGCGGGTCTAGTACAAATACTGCCTGCGGGTCGGCTGTGAAGCGTGGCAGTAGCGTGTGAAACGACTCCGAAACCACCTCCACGCCGTCAAGATAACCATCGGCGGACGGATAATCAGACGCACGTACACAGTGCCAGAAGTCTTTGCGGCAGAGCTCATCAAATGAGCCGACTTGTTGCCCGGAGAACAACAACCAACTGGCAAGCGAAGCGAGATCTATATAACCGTCGAATGCCTCAATAGTCTTGATAATCTCCGCTTTAAGCGCTTTATCGGTGACGCGTTTTTGGCGCGGAACACCCGCTAATAACGCAGCAATTTGCGCACGCAAGCGGTTAATGTCGTCGATATGCTTAATGCGCTCAGCGTAGCCGTCGAAGTCGTTGTAAATCACACGGGTGCGGGGTTTAAGTTGTTTTGCAGTATGACTAAGCAAGCCTGAGCCGCCGAACGTGTCAATAATCGTCCAGCCCTCACCATCACCCGGAATCTGCTCGTTTAAAATCGCTTTAAAATGATTTAAAAACATGCGCTTTTGACCGACAAACGGTAATGGGGCTTGCTTAAACATAACTACTTCCTTTGTTTGTTTGTTTGTTTGTTTGTTTGTTTGTTTGTTTGTTTGTTTGTTTGTTTGTTTGTTTGTTTGGCATTGTATCTATCCTTGGTTAATGTCAACTACATCAAGCGGGCTTTGTGCGTCCGCATAAAATGAGCCGTTAGCGTTATGCCAGTGCGTCGGTGGTAGCTCATCGCCGTTATGCTCAACGATTAATAGCTTGCCAAATTGGCTCTCATAGACAACAGTGCCGGCATTGCCGTTGCGGAGGGTGACTGTTTTATCTTGCATTGTTTAATCCTTATTTTGGGGTTGTTGATTATTAATTCATCTTAAAGTGCGGTCAGTTTTTAAATTATTTGAAAGCTACTCCTCCCCAACCCTGATGGTAATATCTCTAAATGTCAGCGCGTTAGTACTAATGCCAGGTTGAGCCACAATCTTAAATCTAATGGTTGTCACCTCCGGCGGAATCGCTCCGGATACTTGTTGAGGATGCCAATCGTCTGTTGGCCAGTCGCCCATCAACTCGGACTCGTATGATTGCACCACGTTTGTGCCGTTGAGCAGTTGCACAATTACCTTGCATTTGCCACTGCGGCGGTTATACGTCAAAATCTTATAATCCAACACAAAGCGGGCGTATTGCCCCGCCGGCACGGTGTAATCATTGTAAATATCGTAATTTGGCGAGCTAGCGCTTAACATTAAATAACCCAGCCCACCAAAATAACCGTCATTGTAGCGGTTAAAGACGTAATCGCCAGATGTCCAGCGCGCCTGATAATCAAATGAGCGAAGCAATGTCATTGCACCGCCAACCCTGAACACATAACGATGCATGCTTTGCAAGTCATCTTTGACGCTATAAAGCGCTATTTGGCTAAATTGCTCACCCTCTACCTTTTTGGCGTCCGGGTAAACAAACTCGGTCGAGGTAGTATTAATAGACCGCACCACGGTGTTGCCGTCTATTAAATCTACTTTGTAGCTGACATCCTTGCCCAAAACGGTGCTACCGTCCGTATGCGGAATCAACTTATCCGCTTGCACATCACGGTCACGGTGTGCCCAAGTGAGTTTAAATGCGGATTTGTCATTAATGGTGTTGCCGTAGCCGCCATCAATTTGCACTTTACCCGGCGGATAAGGGCGGGCTTGACGTTGACGGGTGGTAAGTGTAAGCGCCTCAGTCTTAGTCTCATCAAGCGTTTGTTGGGCAGTCCGGGTGAGTAATTTAATTCGTACTTTTTCGCCTGGTGCGTATTTGGTCTCATCCATCCCGGCAGATATCAGATAACACCAAGCCAAGGCGCCTGCTTTGTGTGCTTGCGGGATAGTATCCGCACAACCGCGCCCCACGGTCATTGTGCCGGTATCAAAATCCACAGTATCAATCTTAATAATCTCATCGCCTACAATGAGTGCCTCAGCACCCGAGAGGGCGGAATACTCTCCCTCTAGCTTAAACTTAATGCTAGTTTGATATGGCGTAACATCACCGACAATCTCCACATGCGGCGTAAATGACCCTGTCGCGGTTTTTGCGTAGTCTGCGCCCACATCCACTAACATGTCATAACCGACGGAAAGTGCGGTCGGTTGTGCGGCTAAGCTCCACACAAAACAATCGGTCAGCTTAATATATGCACGCTCTGCGTCAGATAACACAAGCGGTAACACATGATAAGGCACCTCAAATAACCGCGCGGTGGTAATTGGTTTGGCGGTGTAATCAGGCGGAATATAAAGCGACTCACCCTTTTTGGTGGAGTAGTTAGCTGACGGCAGTCCAAACACATCTTGCAGACAGGTAGCCACAATCTCGCCCTCATTGCCATTTTTGATCTCACCCACACGAAAGACCACATCCACAATGTCACGCTCCGGCAGATTAACCCGGATAACATCGCCCGGGCGTAACTCACTGCCGCGCATATCAAATGTGATTTTAAGTCGCGTTAAGCCACTGGCAATCATCTCTAAATCACGTTGCGCTACACGTGCAGCCAAATCAAAAGTTGGAATCCCTTTGTACTCAACCGTCTTACTAATTACGCCGTGCATTTGCACTGCAGCGATATTGTTAGCAATGGCCTGGTCGTCGCGGTTAGTTACCGGTTCACGATATTTAACAATTATTTGATTAGCCTGTTTATCAGTCGCCGCGCTGTCGTCATCGAGCACGGACAGAATCCCGTTGTCGTATGTAAACAGCGGTAAATCCTCGACCTTGTAATCATGGCGAATCAGTTTAATTGCCTGTTTACCTGTTTCGATGTTGTCATATTGCGCCGCACCGATGTGGTCAACAATCTGCTGGATAAACTCCTTGATGGAGGTTTGGCGGTTGTAGCGGATGCACAAGCCAAAGCCCTCAGCATAAAGCGTATCGGCGGCTTTTTTATAGCTATCTAAATCCAAATCGGTGAGGTCTTTTTTGCCGCCCCAACTCTTATTTGTCGCGCACTCAACCAAGATATGTGCCGGATTCATCGCGTGGATTTGGCGTACATTTTGCTCCTGCTCCGAGGTTAACCCGGAGATTTTGAGATTATCGTTACGTAGCAAGATTTTAGCTTTTTCCGGGTACCACACTACACCGCCGTGCCACCCTTTATTTGCTCGGCGTACACGGTAACTATGCTTTTTGGGGTACGCGTTATAGCAACTAATCAACCCGCTAAACACTGTCGTGACAACCCCTCTAAACCCTGGGATTTGGTCGTTTGACTCCAACTTACCGGCAGTCACATCACCGGGCGTAAAAAAAGACAGTTGAGGTGGTTTTTGCCCTTTACGGCGACCAAAAACCACAGGGCCTTTAGGCGGATGAAGTGCTGGGTTAAGTACACCCTTAAGCAAATTAATCAGCATTTGCGTTGGTTTTTGGTCGGGCTCGCCCATGAGTATCTCCATGCGGCCCTGAATCCCGCCCTCACCACCGGTATTATCGCCGCCAAATAAGTTAGGCTTATCAACATAAATCGCTTGCGAGCGCGTAAGCTCACCAGGCTTGCCAACATACGCCGTCTTATCATCCACGCGGAGCTCGACAATCTCGTCCACCGGCCCGCGTCCAAGGCCAGATTGAATATCCCAGTAATAACGGTAACCAACCGTAACCTCACCGCCCTTACGTTTGCCACCCATTATTTATCCCCCTGACGCGCCGCAATGGCGGCATTAATACATTTGCGGGCAAACACACTGCCCGTGTTTAAAAGCACCTGAGAATCAATCCCGTGTGCTAAAAAATCGGCATAGTCCAAGCCCTCGCGCACAAAAAACGCCTCCACACCGGAGGTGCAGAAATCTACCCGGCGCATATCTTGCATTGTGATAGTAATGCTATCCATAACTTATCCTTTTTTAATCTCGGTAGTGCGGTAGTTACCATACGCCAACACTTGCCAGTCCTCAGTCCAACAATCGCCAAAAAACACGCACTGCGGCGTGCCCTCGTCAATTTGCGGAAAATTCCAGTCTTTCGCACTCACCGCTTCTGGCCCGTTATTATTGCCTCGTCTATTGTTAAGCGCTTGATTAATGTAATAACTGGCAACCGCCCAAGCGACGATTTTGACGATTGCCCATGCAATTGACTCATACATGATTAATACCCCCTAAAATACCCGTGAGCCGTCATACGGCGATTTGGTCGGCATATGTGGCACGCCGCCAAAATTAAGCATATTTTTAAATTTATTAAGACAGGTTTGCGCGCGCCCATCACAACCCGGATACACCTTAATGATTGTACCGATAGACAGCTTTTGTGTGCCGCCCATGAGCGTGAGCTTATTATTTTGATGAACGGTCACTGCACGCACCTCGCGCACACCGTCGTCCACCCACTCGATGAAACCTGCATTAAACCAACCCTGCGGCAAGTTTTGCGGTAAATCAACAGTGATAGATACACCGTCCATCGCGCTTATGGTGAGCCCCGCCAAAACAAAGTTGCCGGGCTTAACTTTGCAATCCACGTCATACAGTGTATAAGGGCAGTTACGCCCCCAAGTCAGACGCAATCCTGCGCTATCCATGGTGTCGGACAATGCCGCGGAGGTAAGATTGGTAGTATGTATATCCGGTCGACTTGCCTCCGTAATCGTGCCAATCCATACAATGCGAATCTCTTTGTCATCCTCATGTAAGCGCATAATAGTGAGCTTAACAGTTTGGCTCGGCGGAAGCCCTCGATACAGGCGCGCCACGGGGTTGTTACTTGGCATGCGAAGCGTTACATTGCCGTCACCTCCGCCGTCACGGACATCACTGATAGCGGAAGCCAACCATTTTTCGCCGTTAATCTCCAAATCCTTGTCCGCATTACAAAAGCGCCAGATTTTCTCGTTTTCGCCGCGCACAAATTGATACAAGTCAATTGGGCGACCCTCGGCAACGGAATGTGTTTTGCTTAAATAACTCATCTTTAAATATCCTTTAAACCTTCTTTAAAAGTGCGGTCGTTTTTGTGGATGTTTTTACGGCTCCAGCTCGTCGCGGAGCCCGCGGAAGCTCACCGTCACCGTTGCCGCGCCATCTGCGTCGGTATGATGCACCCAGCTGACTGTGTCACTCTCCAAGCGGGAAAGCGTTAAATATGAAATCTTGAGAATATCTCTTTGCTTGATATTGATAGTGTCACCGTCAAATGCGAGCCGCTCTGTTGCAGAGTTAATCACTGCGGATGACAGGATACGGCGATAAAAAATCCGCCCGCCGGTGCACTCAATGCGCACGTCTTGCCGTCCTGTTTGCTTTTGCAGTGCGCCGGTATAGTTGATGTAAGCAATATCTAAGGTCTTGCCGACAATATCGCCCACGGGCGTCACATCCGTGCTTGAGGTCGCCACCCAAATCGCACGCTGACGACCGCGTAAGTGATAAAACAGATTGCGGAGCTTGCGTTGTTCTTCCCGCCCGCTTGCCACAAAGCGGTGGGCGGTGATTTGCATCGCCTTGTTGGCCGTATCTAAGTAGTACGGTAAGCCCGTCTCGTTATCCAGCGTCTTAATCAGCCGCGCATATTGCGCGGTGATGTCTTCCGACCATTCGGAGGTCGGCTCCAACACCGGGTGATTGCGATACGTCGGCAAATGGCTCACATCATCACTCCAGGCATTATGCTCGTGCAGTTGCAAGCGGATTTGTGCGGTTGACACGTTATCGCTTAAGCGGCGCACCTGCGGCATATCTGTGAGCACCGCAGAACGCAACGGATAAATGGCTGTAAAGGACTGATCGTAATTGCCAACAATAGGGCGCTTAACCGTGATTTTATTGGGCTCCAGCGCAGTGACCTCAACCATCTCCTTGTTGCTTCCGGTCATCATAATTGCACGCCCACCCACGGCAAAATCATAGCCCACCGTGTTAATAGGCAAATCCACCGCGCCTTGTTGCACAGGCTGTAACAGTCTTGCACAGTCGGTAAAAATCGGCAGTGACCACACGCGCGAGCCGTAGCCGTAAAGCGCGGATTCAAATTGTTGGCGCTCCACCTCGCAAAAACTCACTTTAAACTCAAAAGTACGGCGCGGGCTTAAACGACGCGCAATGCGTTGTTCGGCGGCGGTCACGGATTGATGCACGCGCGTGAGCCACTCCAGGTTTTCGGTCACGTCTTCTGACCAATCTGGCATAAACGACCAGTCGGTTGAGCGCGAGCCGGTAATGCGTAAGGTGACAGGACTTTTGCCTAAAAAGTTAAACGTGACGACGCAATCAATCACCGGCGCGCCCTGCATGCCGACTTTAACCGTCCACTTTTTAAGGGCGAGCGCGTTAAATGTGCCGGATGTTGGGCCGACAAGCTCTATGCCCTCACCGCCAACCACGGAAACAGATAACAGTTTTACCGCACTTTTGTTGGCATTCCAGACTCGCACGTGGAAAGTCTGGTCAGTGGAGATTGAGCCAAGATTGACGGTGTGCGGGATAACAATAATGCGCTTGTAAAGATCAGAGTAATAGTTAGGGATAACATACGCCTGCGCACCCAACGTCTGATTTTTGATATTGCGCACGTGAATCTGCCCGCTAATAACCAACCGCTGATTGACGAGCCTTGAATTAGCCCCTCGGTACGCAGTCAACCCGTCAAGATATCCCGTATCTTTAATGCGTGCACCTGCACCGCGGGTAATTAAATAGCCGTTAATCTTTGCCATGATTTACTCTATAATGCGATATGCCACGCCGTATTCGCCGGAGTTGTCATTATCAGTCGGCGCACGGCTTGGATTACCCGCTTGATATTGAGCACCTGGCACAAATAACCATGTATCCCCGTTAATTTGGAGCTTTTGACGTGGGATAATGCCAACCAATCGACACTCAAAACGGTCGGGGATGGTACCAAGACGGCGTAATAAATTATCAATACAATGCGCAATCGGGGCATTAGCAACGGGTAGTACCAACTGCCCGAATTTGCTTTGGCTCTGCGTGAGCAGCATACTATCCGGATGGTGTTTATAATTAAATATTGAGCCGTTAGTCAGCATATAACACCCGAATTCCGCTTTATCCAGATTGTTATATTGATAACGACCGTCCGCTTGGAAATACCACGGCGTGCGAGTATCTCCTGCAAGATTATCCGCACGCACGACCGGACCGTATGCGTTATTACCTTCCGCCATGCCAAGCGTTGTATTACTTGAGCCAAGGGTTTCGCGGTTATAACCGGATTCGTAAAAAGTCGTTCCAAACGCATATTGCCCGCCGGTATATTGCCCCTCTTTGTTAAGCGTCCCAAAGCCAAAATGGCGGAACCTCTCGGCTTGGTATTGCACGCAAACATGCAAATATTGTGCCGTGCCGAAAAAGTCATAACTAACAAACTTGTTGGCATCTAAATGAGACGTCTGCGTTTTTACTTTAGAGTATGAGTTATTACATGACGCCCCAGGCTGATTAAAACAATCCCGATTTTTATCAACACCAGTGCAAGCGATCACAAAAAGCATCTTATTTTTAAACTCAAGCGCCCAATACCCGTCAGAATTGCTTAAATACAACACATTGTTTTCATTTTTGTTAATCGTCCAGTTTTGTGTGACGGCAAATTCTGCGAGTTTTTTAAGTAATTCGGTGACGTTAGTCACTGTGCCTGTTTGATATGCCATATCATGCTCCCAGCTCTAAAACAAAATAATCGGTTGTTGTGGTGCGAAACGCGCCGTTACACACCACGCCTTTGTTGCCATTTGGCAATGTCACCTCGTCGCCCACTGCACGTTGTACACCCGGAATCCAATAAACACCATCATACGCACCCCATCGGTTTTCACCCTGCGATGATTTTTTAAAGCTAATAAACTCAACCGGGATGAGCGGATAACTTCCGCCCGGGGAAGCACTTAACGTTTTCATGATGTACCAATTTTTATCATTGTGTTTTTGTGAAATCGCACACGGATAAAGCGATTGCTCGCTTGAATCGTTGGAATATGTTTGATAATCGCTTCCGCTAAAATCTCGCCAGCTTTGGTCTGGTGCGAACAACCAACAATTGCCGCTTAACGGATCTACAATGGATGAGTTATAAAATTCAGTGTTTGAGTAACGCAAAAATATCGGGCTATCATTTCTTGATTTTGGCGTTCGAATTGGTGCGCTCCCCGCAATGCAAAGCGGATAGGGATATTCTGTCGGCGGTACGGTTGGCAGAATAAAGCCACAATAGGTACTTGAGCACACATTAGAGATACGTGTCACCACCTTAAAGCAACGTCCATCGGCGACCATGTAATAGTCAATCGGGCGAGCGTCAGCAAATAACACCACTCCCGGCGAGATATTGATAATCCCTGCTTGTACGTTATCGCCCTTGACTAATTCGCTGTTAAAAAATGTACCGCCAAAAAAGTTGAGATTGTAAATGTCTTGCGAGATACTGTTGACAGACTCACACATCACATAAATATCTTGCTCAACTCCGGTTCCGGTGGATTTCCACATAATTTTGCGTTTTTCCACTTCCGTTGCTGTTTTTGCAACGGTTTTGTCCAACAACACCGTCCACGCCTGCCCGTTAGCAACCAACGTCGGGTCGGTGGTTAAAAACTTATTGAGTATGTCAAGCAAATCGCGCTCGTTTTGCGCGATGCCAGTTTTGTATGACATATCGTAACTCCTTAATTTAAAATATCTTTTACGGTTTGCTTGTTGGCGCGGAGCATGGTGATTACTGCCTTAACGCCTGCATTGGTCTTGAGCCCCGCGGTAAACAACTCCGCGCTGTCAACGGCGAGTGTCTGTTGGATGTTGACCGGTGATGCTACCACCTGCGCGCCTGTGCGACCGTCGCGCAAAGAATCACTTAATCCGGGCTCACTGTAGCTTGGCACAGGCGGGACAGATACCGGGCCGCCGGTGGCGAGTTTGCGCAGGCGCTTATTGTTGATAGCGTCCATAAACGCGTGACCGTAGTGCGATACAGCCGACGCCTGAATCACCCATTCGCCGTCCGAAAGGCGAGCGGGAATGGAATCGGATGTGCTTGTGCCTGGTCCACGAATTGGCCCGCCGGTGGCGTGACCGCCCGCACCGGAAAACGCGCTAGCGATAGCACTCCACCAACTCCCGGCAGAACTTGTGACTTGCGTGACAAGTTGTTGTGCCGCAATCCGAATCATTGCATCTAAAATCGTGTTAGTGAGATTCAGCACCGCTTCACGCAGTGTCATTGTGCCTTTTGCCAAGCCCACGATTGAGCTTTGTAACCCTTCGGTTAAACCCTCTTTAAAGGTCTTTTCAAGTTCGTTACCCGCGTTTTTAAGCTCGGCAATCTTGATTTTCATCCCCTCTAGAGAGTTTTTCGCCGCTTCACCTTGCGCGCCCGGCATTTGGGCGAGCTTTTCCAACACCGGGATTTGTTTTTCAAGTTCGGCCACAGTTTCGGTGTATAGGGCCTTCAATTGTTGTTGCCCCTCAAGGTGGCTAATTAAGCCAACTTGCACCTGCGCTTGTATGCGTTGCTCTTGGGTGCTTTGATTTTGATACAAGCGATTAATCTCGTTTTGCACGCCGTCCACCTGCGCCTTGGCTTGTTCCAACGGCAAGATTTTTTTAATCAAATTAATCCCGTCCACATTGGAGTGCTTGGTAAACTCGGCTAAAAGTTTGCTGTAACGCCCTTCGATGTCGGTTAAGTTAGCCTTAACCTCTTGACCTGTAAGGCGCAAATACTGCACGTTAAGCGCAAGGTTTTTGTCCGTCGCATCGTATTTGGTTTTTGATGACCGGGCGGATTTCTTGGTTTTTTCGCCTGCTTCGATTTGAGCAGAGTAGGCCAACGCTTGATTGCGTTGTTCTTCGCTGTCCCAATTGTGGTGTTTGATGTCGTAATCACGTTGGCCGCGGGCATTCAGCTTGGATTTTTCCGCTTGTGTGCGTAGGGCATCCAGCTTTTTCTCGTTTTCTTTTGATTGCTTGGCGGCGGCCACCTGATTTTGCAATTCAATTACATTATTGAGCCGGTCGATTAACGGTTGCAAAAATGCCCCACTGCTTCCTGCACCTTTGGCGGCGGCAATCACACGATCTCTAAATTGCTCCATTTTTTGCGCGGCGGTCAGCGTAGCGTCGGCAAACTCGCTTTTTAATTTAGTCTCCAGATTTTTGAGTTCACCCTGCATCTCAACAAGCGCGCCCTCATTCTTTTTGATGACGTCCTCTAATAGCTTCATTGCTTCCGGCGCTGTTGGGTCGCCCAGGGCTTTGAGTTTCTCGGCAAGTTCGCCACCTGCTTCAATTGCCGCGTTAAAGGCGGCAGTAAGCTGTGCTTGGTTGGTGTTGGCTAAGATGTCCGTGCTACCTTGTAACTCCCGGATATGCGCTTCAAGCTCTTGGATTCGCTTATTTGCTTCTTCAAATTTTTCTAAATTCAAAAATCCGCCGACACTGTCGGTCAACATTTGCTCTTGTAACTGATTGCGGACTTGGATTAGTTCGTCAAGTTTCGCCTTGGCTTCATCTAGGGTTTTATTGTTTATGTCAACCTGCGTCAAACGCTCACTAAATCCGCCAAGCTCTCCCAGTTTTGTGCGGGCGTCAATTAGCGCATTTGTTTTGTCGATGTTGGATTGGACGGCGTTTGTGGTTTGTTGGTATTGCGCATCAAGTTCAGCCTCTTTACCCTTGATGTATTCATACGCCGCATAAAGGCCAAAAATAGCGGTAATAGCCAGACCAATAGGGCCACCTGCAAGCGCGAGTAAACTTTGTCCCAGTCCGCTAAACGTAGCGGCGCGCATGGCTACTGCGAGATTGCGATTAGCCAGCGTCAGGCGTTCCGTGGCTAGTGTTGCTCTATCGGTTGACGCGGCCATCGCCACTGATGCCTGGGCGGCTTTAACCTCAATAGCGGCACGCGCAACCAGTGTATTGTTGGATGCCGCTGTCACCGCGGCATTGCGCGCCATAGCTGCCGCACTTTGTACCATGCCGGCGACAAAGCGGGACGCGGCCACTGCGGCAACCACAAGTGCAACATTGCCAAATAAATCTAGATTATTAGCAAGCCCACTAATTGCGGCCGCTACTGTTGCGGTTAAAGAGATAGCGTTGTCGGTTTTGTTAAGGTATTCCGTCCACGCGTTGCCAAAATGCGCGCCGGCGCGACCGATAGTCAGCGGCATGGATTCGTATTGTTTTTCGATTTCGGCGGCGGCTTCTTTGGTCGCGCTCAAGATAATCTGTGGTGTGAGCTCGCCATCTTCGGCCATTTTTCGCAATTCGGCTCGGGTTTTGCCGAGGGATTTTTGCAGTACCTCTAAAAAGATAGGCATTTGCTCGGCCACGGAGTTAAATTCCTCGCCGCGCAAGGTGCCGGAGGCTAACCCTTGGGATAACTGGATAATGGCGGACTTAGCTTCTTCCGGCAATGCCCCGGAGACGACCACCATTTGTTGCAATGTACGGGTAAATTGGAGGAGTTCCGCGCTGTTGGCTTTGTCGCCCAAAGCACGGTAAACGCGGGTGTAAAGCTCCGCAGTGGATTTAAACGCATTGCCCGTCTCGTTAGAGATGTCCATCAACTCTCTAAATGTGCCTTTCGCCTCGTTGTTTGTGCGGGAGACAAGTTTAATGCGCGCCTGATAGCTAGTCATGGCATCAGCATCAAGTAAGATGCTTTTAGCGCCAAGAGACACCCCGGCAATAGCGGTAAATCCTAACAATTGGGACTTAAACCCGTTTAATTGTTGACTGACACTGTTTAATTCCGTCTTGGTTTGTTTTAGCTTGTTGTTAAGTTGCCCGGTGACAGTATCTAGTACGCTTAAACCTTGCGCACCCGCTTTACCTTGCGCGCTCAAGCGATCACTTGCCGTGCCAACGCCTGTGATTTCCGCTTTAAACTGTTTAAAATTACGCACCGCCGCATCCACATCAGCTTTAATGCGCATTGCAAGCGTCAAGGTATCTGCTGCCATAAATTCACCTTAAAAATTGACCGCACTTTATGCGGTCAGGTCGTTAATATAATTGGTTAAGTCTTTGCCGCCGCTAAATCCTACGGCGCAATCTATCGCTCGTGCGGCGCGCTCACGGCGGGCGCGGAGCATGGATTTTTCGTAAAATAGGATGAGTTGCCGGGCGGTGTATTGCCCCAGCTCATTAAATTGGTGACCGTTAGCTACCAAGTGCTCTATGATTTCTCCCCAATCAGGCGGCGCGCATTGGTCTGTGCTATTTGCTCGACTAGCGGTTGCACCGCTTTGCGGGTAAAAAAATTACTGTTGACCGCCCACCACAACAACATCAAATCTTCGCCTTCCTGGGCGTTTAAATTAGCGACAAATTCCACAGGCTTGTTAATGGATACGGCAACCAGCTCAATAATGGCTTGGTAGTTGTCGGCAAGCGCTTGCATAATCTCATCCCACCGCGCATTTTCGGGCTTATCAACACTGGCTAACTGATTGCGCAAGGTTGCGATAAACGCTGCCAATTTGGCGTTATGTTGCATTTGTTGGATAAGCGTGTATTCCTTTACGGTGACGGTTTCGCCGCCCACGGTGATGTCGCGATTTGGGTAGAGGATGTCAAGTTCAGAGGTGGCTTGATTTTGCATATTTATTGCTCTTATATTTTGCTTGGAGAGTTCCCCGGGTATTACCCGGGGAAGGGGATTATTTGCGGATTTTAATCACGCGTCCAAAACGACCAAGCGTTACATCGCCTACTTTGGTGGTATCGGCGAGCACCGTGGCTTTGGTATTTAGCGCATCTAATGAGTTTTCATTATTGATGAGGCTTAAGGCTTCGGTCGGGGTAAAGTTGATTTTGTATAACTCAACCACATTCCACTCATTATTTTCGGCTAAGTTAATGCCCTCATAGCGCAAAAACAGATCTTTCGGATTGGTGGTGAGCATAGCAATGATTTGGACTTCGCCGTATTTATAAGCTGCTGTGTCGGTATTTGCAGAAATATCTTTCAGAAATTCGACTGCACCAAAAATCGGATCTACGGTGTAATCCGTACCTTCAACCAATGAGCCGATTTTTACTTCGCTCACATCTTGATGCGCTAATGTAATGCGGTCACCGGCTTTAATCACTGCCGGCAATTTTTCGCCCGTGACACTACCGGCAGAAACAGTTACTTCTTCGCCCAACAATAACAAGGCAAGATTTGCTGCGCTAAATTCGTGGAATTTAGCCGATACTTCGCCTGTTCTACTAGTGATAATTTTGCGCACTTTTTGGCGGGTGCCGGAATAGGATTCGCTGTGTTCGAAGCTTTCTACGGTTAATGAGATAGATAGCTCGGATACATCACCCACCCAGCGTTGCGCGCCGATATTGCCCATCGCGTCACGCACGGCAAGATAGAGCTTGCCTTGCCCGTAAGAATACGTTTCAACGTGTGCCATTATTGTTCTCCTTGATTTTGATTTTCGGTTTCACCGTCGGCGGACGGTGGGATTTCGGCGTTGGCGCCGGGCTGTTGTTCGGATTGCGCGGACTGTTCCGAGGCTACTTGCTCAGTCGGCTTATCGGCTTCATCCGATTTTGTTACCGCACTTTTTCCGCTTACGCCTATTTGATGACGGATGAGATATGCCGCGTCAGCGTCTGTTACCTCAATCACATCACCTGTGGCATAGCTAATACCGGCGTGGACATGCGGTTGGTTTAATTTGATTTGTTTCATCGGTTTCTTCCTATGATGATTTTGGTTTGGTAGGTCTCCATCCAAACGAGATAAGAGTTGGTGTAATCCACAATGTCACCACGGACAAAAAAGGTTTCTTTTGCTCCCGGCACCGGTGGACGCCACCCCATTAACTGCTCGCGGATTTTGCCGATAACCGGATTACTTACGCTCAAATGCGGCGTTTCAACGTTGTACTGATACGACTGCACAATCACGATAACCGAAAAACTGACGGTGACCATTTGACGTATCGCCACATCATTGAGCGTTCCCACCTCACCGTTTGGCACGACAAACACCGCAGGCGTTGCCAAGCCCGCCAAACTAACATCACTGATAGAGCGATATTCGGCGGTAGATCCCAACGTGTGGATGTAGTCCGGCTGGAGCGGCTTTAGCTGCTCAATAACATGTTTAATGTCAAACGGTCCGTATTGCATTAGTAATCCTTCAGGGTTTCAGCGGTAAACACGCGGTCACGTTTGGTAAATTTCGGGTAGCCGGAGGCGGGCACGAGCTCGTCCTCAAAGCCAAGTGAAAACTTACCTTCCGCAACCAACTGCAACAATTTGAGCGTATCGCGGTAGTCGCGCACAATCGGGTTATCCGCTTCTTTTGCCGGCAAGTGCTGGTGCAGGTAGTAACGGACCAGACTGCGCGCCCACGTGGTTAAAATGCGCGGCGTTTGCTTAAACGGCAGCTTATAGCCGCGTTGGCGCAAATAGCCGTCAATTAACGCATTGGCGTCGGCAATTACTTCGTTAATGCGGGCGATTGCCTGCTGCGCTTTTTCAACCGCTACCGGTAGTTCACCGGCGACATCTTCGCCGTCAATGATTTTGCCGATAATGCGCCAGTCGGCAGGTGGTTGCCCCACCTGCGCGGTAACTTGCGCCAGCTCCATCACGCCAGGCTTCTCGCCCAATTGTTGCAGTGTGATATACATGCGGCGACCTTAAATAACGTTTTTCAGGAAGAAGCCTAAATCCTTCGCGGTGATCAACTCTTTGACGGATTCACCGACGCGGTGACGGTTACCGCCGCGCATACCGATGTCATTGTCAAAGATAGTGCGCACTTCGCGGGTACCGAATTGGGCGGTCAAGCCGAAAGTGGTGCCGTGTTGGGTGTCGGCTAATACATCACGATAAATCAGTGAGCAGTGACCGCCCCAAGCGTTCGCCAGCACCGGCTTTTTAGCGAGGTTCACGGTATTTACCAGCGTCTGACCGACTAAAATCTTGTCGAGCTCAAACAACTCTCGCAAAAACTCTAACGGCACCAAGCCGGAATCGCCTAACGTACCGTTGTACGCTTTGATGATTTTTTTGTTGGTACGCAATGCGGTTGCCGCTTTTTGCCCCAGAATCATGATATTCGGGCGCATAATCGGCGTATCTAATGCTTCTAATAACTGATGGATAGGGTCTGCATCGTCATGGGTCCATTGGTCGTTACCGGATAGGGTTTTGACGTTGCCGTTGACATAGGATTTTTCGTTAAACACCAAGCCTGCGGTGCGGATTTCGCGTGCCAATTCAATCAAGTTGATGGTTTGCTCTACGGCGCGACCGTCCGGGTCGTAATTTGCCGGCGCATTTTTCGCGTCAACTACCGGCACCGGTGCGTCTAACGCGTGGTCTTCGGTAGAGGCGGTTAATTCGGTGGCGCTAAATTCCACTTGATTCGGGCGCGAGGTGCGGCCGACAATGGTTTTAGGCACCGTAAAACCTTCGGCTAAATCATGTTGCAGATATTTAAATTCTTGTTTGCCCACATCGGTGCGAGGTAACACTTCGTCGGCAATCATGCGGCGGTTGCGGTAAGCAATCGCAATGGCAGTTAAAACCGGGTTGACCGGAAAATTTGCTTTACTCATTTTTAATCCTTTTTCAATAGGTGAAAATTAATTACAGTTTTCGCTTAATTTTGGTGAACGGGTTATTCGGCGGCAAAACCCGGGGCGATGAACAGGGAGCCTAAATCACCTTCCGCGCCGTCTTCTTCGGCGAAGCCGATGTAGGCTTGTTTTGCAGTGGCTTTCACGGCGCGACCCTGTGCGTCGGTAGTTAATGCGTCGCCGCGTTTGATTTCCGCGCCGTACATCACCGGATACAAACCGCTGCGCACTACATCCACATGTTCGCCCGGGTCTTTCGGCACGCGGGTAGAAATGCCGATCAGTTTGTCGGTGACGGCAGTGGCTTGTTTTGCACCGTCTTTTTCTTCACCGAAAGCAACAATGCGATAACCTTCGATTTTGCCTTCGGTGACGTAAGCAATGATTAATTCAGGGGTGTTGCTCATTTTTGCGCTCCTTTCATGATGTGATTAACGGCATCGGTCATTGTGATTTCAACGCCTGCTTTCGCTTGTTCCGCTTGATATGCGGTCGCCGCTTTGGCGATAGACGCACCGTCGGCAAAGTCCACCGCGTCTTTGTCTTTTTCGCCCGGCTCACCGGATTTTTCTGAAAAATCCACCGGTTTAGCGTTGAGCACGTCTTTTAATACGTCAATCGACGATTTAGAGACGGTTTGATTGCCGTCAGAAAATGACACCGGCGCGTTGCCTAATTGCACCATCACTTCAACCAAGCCCGCTTTATGTGCCGGCAATACTTTGCCCGCTTTCACTAAGCTATCGGCAAAATCAGTGGCTTCTTTTTTCTGTCTTTCCGCTTCCGCTTTGGCCTTTTCATTCTCAGCGGCTTTTACTTTGTCTTCACGTTCAGCAATGGCGGCTTCACGAGCGGCAAAGTCGGCTTCTTTTTTCGCCACTTCATCGGCTGCCAATTTTGCGGCGGCGGCTTCAATCGCGGCTTTTTGTTCTGCTTCTGTCATGGTTTTCTCCTGTGTTGATGGGTTAGCAGAGTCGGATTCGTCAAAGGCAAAGTCGGCAAACGCATTGTCGCCGCCTTCGCTTTGCGCAAAGTTCACGTCTGCCAAGCCTTTAACAGCGGGCGGCACTGCGCCCAAAAAGCCCACATGACGTAAATAATGATGACCGGGTTTAGGGTTGCCGGGGGTTTCCGGCAGAAAAATGGATGCACTACGTTTTTTGTAACGTCCGGCATTCACCGCCTCGGCGAAGGCTGCGTCAACTTGTCCCACGTGGGCGTAAAGTATGCCGTCCTCCACACTGGTCTGTTTCACCCAGCCGTAAGCCGGGGCGGTGAGATTGGGGTGACCGATAACAATCGGAGATTCGAAAAGTTTTGGATCGTATTGCGCGCTCAAATCTTCTAACGCAGATTGCGAAAAGCTAATTTCGCGACCGTCCATGGCGGTATGGGTGCCGACGCGCATAATTTCCATTTTGGTGAGTTTCACAGATAAATAACCTCGGATGTGTGTTTTATGGCCACAGTATGCCGAGGCGACGGAAATTTGTATTTTTTCCGCGTTTGGAATTATTAAACGGGGTAATTTTGCAAATGCAGGATTATTTAGAGGGGGATTATCGTTTCTAGCATGTTTATAAACGTTTATAAACACGCTAAAACGAATTCGAGGTATAGTTTATCGTTTTTTCATTTAAAACGCCTGTACGCGCGTTTTACGCGTTAAAATCGTTTTTTAGATGTTTTCGGGCAATATCAAGTAATCGTTGCTCGTCGGCGGCGGATAACCCGAGCCATGGGCGCGCCGGAATCGTTACGCTTTTCACCCGGCGTCCGTGCACATTTAACGCTTTGGCATTTTTTGCGGTGATCGTTCCGCCGAATTGGTGGATTGCCGCATAAGGGCGGTCGGAGCCAAACACCACGCCAGAATCATCTGCTTGGTAGCGCAGTGTACCACTTAAATGCCCGTCAAGGGTTAAAATTTTATCGGCGTTTTTCTTTTTGGTGTCGCGATACCAATCCTGCAAAGGCACCCAAGGCGTGCCGTCCGGGGCTTTCTGCGCAACAAACCTGGCAAAATGGATTGCCAACAGCTCTTCGCCCATTTCGGCAAACATCAGCTTAGGACGATTTAATTTCGCCAAGGCCTTATCAATCACGCGGCTAAGCTCCGAAATATCTAGTTTAATGTTGACTGCGGTCATATTTTGTCCTATATTGATTTTAGCGCATCGGGTGGGCAGTCCCCGCCAGGACCTCAAATCCCACACCCGGCGAGACTCACTTGTGGCGGCGGGTGAGTTTTTTAATCTTCGTCGTCCCGGTAATACAACATCACACCGGTGCGCACCTGTTCTAAGTATTCGTCTTTGTCCGGCGCAAATATCGTCACGCCGTCCCAACCATCACTGCCCACATCAAACACCGCCAATGCCGGAATATTTGTTTTGATACCATCAATTTTAAAGCGGGCAATATAACGGCGTCGCACAACCATTTTATCAATATTCAGCCAGTGCTCGGTACGCGTCCAGATTTCATCCGGCTGTTGTAACGCTAATGCGAGGAGTTTTAAATACACCTCTCGCCCGCGCTTTTTGAGCTTGGAGTGCCCACTGCGAGAAGTAAATAGGGCGTCGCTGATCACCAGACTTTCACCCAGCACATCTTTAAATATTGCGGGCTTTTCTGCCGTCGCGCCGAATTCGGATAAAAATTCGTTAATGTAAAATCCGTCATCTTTGTCGGACGGCAACAATAAACTGCTGGACACTTTGCGCGGGGTCGGCATTGGGATTGGCGTATCTTTTCGGTGCGGGTAAAACTCCACGCGGCGCGGTTGTCCGCTGTCGTCTAACGGCGGCGGGGTTTGGCTGGTTAAGCGTGACGCACCGGGGATATGCTCAAAGCCGGGGTCGATACCTTTCGGCACGTTGACAATACGCGGATTCAAACCGCGTGCGCCGACAATACGTTCCTCCCACTCAATTTTTGGTGCCTTATCCACTTTGAGTCCGTTGCGATCCATGTAGGCTTGACTACGCCCAATCACGGTGCATTGACAGCCCCATGCGTTAATGGGGAAATGGGTTTGCCACCACGGATCATCGTGGCGCAAAATCAACCCGTCCCAGTGCATATGTTCAATGCGAGGGTGGCTGACGGCGTCGCTGTGGACATACTCCCAATAGGGCATGACATTTTTAAGCTCTTGCAGTTGGGCGTATCTGCCTGCTTGATAGCTCGAGCGCAAGTTGGTTTCATAAATCACCCGACTGCGCCAGTTGCGCCCGCCGTGATAGTCCCAGCCATATTTAGCGACGATATTGTCAAAATCCTTTCTAAAATCTTCTAACGTTTTGCCGTTAGCAATAAAGTCGTTAATGGCGGCGGCAAAGTCTTCAATGATTTCACGGCGGTTTGCTCCCGCAACCACTGCCGCGTAATCATGCTCAGCGTTGTAAATGTCCGTCCATGTAGCGGTAGGTGTCGGGATTTTGCGCTTATAAAACTCAATTTGCTCGTTAAACGGTACGCTGCCATAGGTCGCTTTATTCATTTTTTGCCTCGCTTGCCGCCGCTTCGCGCCCGCTTAAATTCGCCGCGTTGAGTGCTAGCGCCATAGCGGCCGTATATTGTTCGAGGCTCATATCCGGCATCAAGGTTAACAGCTCATCGCGCATTTGCTCTAAAGATTCCGCGCGCTCGGCAAGAGCGCGTACATGGATCAACCAGTTATGAATTACCGGCGCAAGATTGTTGTCGAGCTGGTCAACCATGTGACCCGGGATGTCTTTTTCCGTTTCGCCCGCAAAGTCCGCCGTTTTCTTAGCAGGTTCTTTGGGTGCCTGGTCATCATTATTCGGGGATTCTGCCTTTTCCCACTCGCCGCCGTAGGACGCTTGGATTTGCCCCAAAGTCGGACGGTAGCCGGTAGTTTCAAAAACAACCTTGTCGCGGTTGGCTTTTTCGTTTAAATCTTCCGCTTCGTCAAATACTCTAAACACACGCGGTGGGCGGGCGTTGGCAAAGTTCATGGCAGTCAGCCATGCTACCGGGCCACGATTAAAGGATTCACAGATGACATCAGAGTCTGCTTTGATAATGGATTCCAACACTTTTTCTTGCAAGTCGTCATTACCCAAACGCCCTGCGGTACCGCCTGACGAGGAGGTTTGCCCCAAGACGACACGTTGGATCCCCTCATTCATGGTGTCAAATAATTCTTTATATGATCCGTTACCACTGCGCCCTTGGCTTAATAGTTCAATCGGCATATCAAGCGGCATGACAATGCCGCTGTCGGATTGGATAGATTCGACCGCTTCCAATAAGCGTTTCTGGTCGGCTTCGCTAGCGTTTTTGCCGTAGCGTCCGAGCACCGTAGGCATGCCAAATTTCTCCAAAAAGATCAGCCAAAATTTGACGCCGTTACGTTTAAAAAAGCTCAACCAATACAACCAGTGCGCAAGACCAATACCGTACGGCTCGTCGTCGTGGTCGGCACCGGTGCAAAAACTCCAAAAATACGGTGCCGGGCACTCGATACCCGTGGTTTGATTAGCGCGGGTGAGTAGGCGCAACTCCCCCTTCGGGGTAAAGCGGAAGCGGCGACGGTTGCGCACTTTCACATCGGCCACGTATTTGCCGTCATCATTGACACGATACACCAGCTCCGCTACGGCGTAGCCGTAGAAAATACCGTAGTGCATGAGTTTGGTAATGCGGTCAAAGCCGATTTCCGAGACCCAGTTACGGATAAAATCCGCCGCTTCCACATCTTGCGATTCGTCGCTTGCCGGCTCTACCGTCCATTCGCGGGAGACCAGCGCGTCTTGGCGTTGGGTAAAAGTACGTTTGACTTCCTCATCGCTTAATACTTTTTCATAAAGCGACAGGTCGCCGTTACCGCGCCCACGGAGTACGCCATCTTCGGGCTGTGCCAGCTCGCCCATGTAGGCTTTGGTGATGTCCTGCCCGTCACCGGTGCTTGCGATAGCGCGGTTGGTTTCCGGTTTTTTGTTTTTACTTTTAAACCAATCTTTAATGCCCATAATTAATATCCTCTAAAATTATTATGTCCGCGCACCGTACCAAATCCATGCGCGGAAAATCCCGCACTTGTGCCGAATAAATCCGCCGTATCGCGCCGTTTACCTGCTTTAAAATCAATCTCAAAGCCCTCGTCGGTGCGATAGGCGTAATAGAGTAAGAGTTTGGCTATGCCTGCGTCACCGTGGCGTTGCGTGCCGCTGGCGCCCGTGGTGCGTTTGTCGGGGATTCGCGGTGTACCTTTAACGACCTGGAATGCGCGTAAATCGTCGAGCATATCCGCGTGGCGCGGGATGCCGTGAAAGGTGCCGTCCTCAAGGGCGGCTTTAAACGGTGGCGCATGCTGGGCGTACCATGACTCGCTTAACATCACCGATTCGACAACTTGTCCGTAACGGTCAAATGCCGCCTCGGATAAAAACTGCCCGTTACCGCGTCCATCATTGGCCGCTTTGGATAAGCGCGGTAGGCGGTCGCCGATGTAATAGTAAATTTGTTCCTGTTGCTTAAATGGCACTTTGGACATTTCCAGTACCAACACTTCTTTTAGCGTTAAATCGGGCTGTTCCTGTCCTACACAAATCACCGACAAGTCACCGCTCCGTGCAAAGTCCTCGCCGATGTAACTGCGTTGTCCGTTCGGTAAGGTTTGTAACACCGGGAGCAGGTTTTCTTCGCACCATTCTTCAATTTCTGCATAGCGCACCGGCTCGTCGATTAAGCTAAATTCGTCATTTTTGGTTAAGCGGATGAGCGGGGTATCTTTGCTCATGCGGCTTTCAATGAGTGCGCGGGTAAGCCACGCGCCACCGGAGTTACGTGGGATACAATCTAACTCTTCGGAGGCGGCATCACCGTAAGACGCACGGATTTCTGCCACCCAAGCGTCTTCGGCTTCCTGCGTCCATTCGCGCCCCAAGCGTAAGCAAATGCGTTGATAAAGCCCGTCTTTAATGGCGTCATCAAATGTAATCGTGTGCAGGCTGTATGGCTTTTTGCCCGCTTTAACGTCACTAATCAGCTCGTTAAACGGATTATCCACACCATTATGGGTGCTGATGATATGCACCTGACCGCCCCACATCAAAAGCGCCATCGCCGCTTTCATCAGTTCCGCCAAATCCTCGTGGAACGCGGCTTCGTCAATAATCACGCGCCCTTGTTTACCCCGTAAGTTAGACGGGCGGGAGGATAGCGCGGTGATACGCCAACCACTGGCAAAGCGGATGATGTAGGCTAAAATCGCTTTTTCTTCGTCGCCTTCCTTAAAGATCTCTTCGGTTTCTTCGATTTCACCCGCCGCCAATCCGTAGGCTTTTGCCCAGTTTCCGCAATCCCGGATAAACTCCAGCGCCATCTCCTTGTTGTAGCCGATATACCATGAGTCCATGCCTTGCTGAGACGCTGCCAAAAGTGCGGTATCGGCGGCTTCGCCCCATGATAGACCGATACGCCGTGACTTCTCGCAAACTTTCACGGCGGTGGTATCAGCGCACCATTTTTGCTGATATGGTAACAACACGGCGGGCGTGCGGGCGGTTTCGGTGAGGTTTTCCATTTATGCGGTGATCCCTAAAATTTGCTGACGGATTTGGTCTGCCGTATCGGCACTCAAGCCACCTTTTTTCACCAACGTGTCCACTTCCTTAGCGGCGGCCTCGGCGCGGGCTTTGATTTCGGCTTGGTATTTTTTCAGATTGATACTGGCGCCAATCAGCGGGCTGATGTTTTTCCCTACAAACGACAAGGCGGCAAGGCGTTTCATCGGGTCGTCTTCTTCCTTGATTTCTTCGAGATTCATCAAAGCATGAAAAACTTCACTTTGGATCATTTCCAAAATGGCGTCGCTTTGCGTGCCTTTGTCGTTGCTGATGTTATCTGAGATGATTTTCGCCGCTTCGGTACTGGCTTTCACAGACGCCAAACGACGTTCTAATGCTTGCCCGTAGCGGTGCACCGCACTGCGTGAGATGTCATAACCTCGGGATTTTAGGGCTTCTTCCAGTGCGCTGTAATCGCTAAAGTTATTTTCAACAAGGGCGGCGTCCAGCCAATCTTTGACGGTTTGCGGCAGTTGTTTGACGGTTGAGCGTTTCGGCATGGCGACTCCTTACCAGTATTTTTCAGGGCGGGCAATGCCGTTGATAGATTCGCTGGTGTACTCGACAAAATCAATGCCTTCCGAGGTCAATTTACCGTGCCAGCGGGCGGTATCGCGTCCGCGTAACTCAATCAATTTGCGTCCGGCTAAATAATCCATTTCGCGGCGTAATTCTAGGGCGGTCAGTTGCATTGGCACGCTTTGAATTGTGGTTAAAATCAGGCTTTCCGGCGCTCCAATAGGCCGTGCATGGTCGAGCGTCAACAAAATCAACCAGCGCACGTGTTCGCGTTTGTTTTTTTCAAATTGGATCATGTTAGCTTCTTCCATACATTAAAATAACCTTATCTAACTTTTCATTAATGGCGTCGTAGCGCGCCGAGTTTACCGATTCGCTCCGGATAGCGTCCTCGCGTCGCTGATAGTCCTCCGGCATTTTTATCTTTAGTTCCATGACGATATTATTGGCCGCTTCCGAGAGTCTACGCGCCTCTTTGATGTCTTGGTGGAGCTGTTGATATTGGGTTTCGGTAAATTTAAATTTCTCGTTGAGCTTGGATTCAAATTGAGCAAGCAGGATTTTGCCAAAGCCAATCAACATACCGATGATGGTAATAACCAGGCTCACAAAAAAGGTGATCACCTGCCACGTGCTGACTTCCGTCATTTTGCCTCCTCCTTTTGCACATAATTAATTAAATCTACGTGCAACCCGGCACAAATGCCGTAAAGATCATACATTTGCTTTAGGGCTACCAAAACCGCATCACTGTGGTTTTGCGGGAGCGGCGGCAGGGTTTGGCACGGCACCGCTAATGCCGGTGGTAGCGGTTTTGGTTGCGCGGGCGCGGGCTTCGGCGAGTCTGTGCAGGCTGTCAGCAGGATAGCGGCAATCGCGACGGCTATGCCCGTTTTTCGTAAGGGTTTGCTGTAATTCATAGGTGGTTCGGTCTCCTTCGGTTTGGTAATCGGCAAGTTTGGCAATAGTGGCTTGGCTGACGATAGTTGCTGCCATAATGTCGCGCCCAAGACGGTCTAACTGCCCCTTAATTTCTGTTTTTTCCGCCTGCTCATAGGCGGCTTTGGTATCGGCAACACCGCGCTCATAGGCTTGGTAGCAACTCCAAAAAGTAAAAAGCCCAACCAGTACGCAATTAATCATCAATTTGCCGATGTCGGATTTTAAAAATGCGTTTAACGCCTTTACAAACATTGTGGAATCCCCCAGTTAATATAAAGCGGTTGCCAGCGGTAGATAATACGCTGTGGATAGCCCCGATTTTCGGCAAAATTGGCTCGGCTACGCCCACTATTGACAAGTTCCACGCTTTGCCAATAAATCAATGGATCAAGCCCTTGCGCCTTGGCTTTGCGTTTATCACGTTGCACCCAACCCAAGCCCCCGTTATATGCCGATAACATAAAGGCCATACGGTCGCATTCGGTACGCGCATTAATCTGTTCATAGTTGTAACGGTTATAACGTACTAACGCCCGCAACGCCCAGTCGGGGTTATAAGGCTGATTGTCGGCAAGTTCGGGATACAACGCCGAAATCCAGTCAGCGGTTTTTGGCATAAACTGCGCCAAGCCTTGCGCACCGACGGGCGAAAGTGCGGTCGTTTTCCACTGCGATTCTTGATGGATTTGGGCGGCAAACACTGGGATTGGGGCATTTAAGCCCCAAACGGCATAGCTTTCGCGGGTTAAGGTGCGTTGGTATTGCGCTGCCTGATTCGACGCGCTGAAGGCTAACGGCACGCATAACACGGACGATAGCAACAGCGCCACCAAGGCATAGGCGCAAAATTTGAAGCACTTATTGGTGCGATGGACAACGCGCATAGTTATAGTCCTAACGTCACGCCCAAAATAACCGCACCGACAATGAGCGCACGGCGTAATACCACCATGGCAAAGACGTTCAAATAGCCATCGCAAATCGGATATTCCGGCTGATTTTCAGGGCGCAAGGCGAGCTTGGATTCGCGTTTATTCCAACGCTCACGCAAATAACTGCCGGGGCTCGAATACGGAAACAAGGCGCGGTCGAGGTGGTAACCGATAATGGATGCAATAGACACTAGGGCCAATTTATACAACACTACCGGTAACTGCGCAGGTGAAATAAGACCAATGATCGCAAGTAAACACAGGGCGGAAATGACCCAAGATAATAGGCGACCATGCTTTAATGCGTTAAAAAAACCTTTCATAAAAACTCCTTAAATTTGGGTGAATGGGTAGTTTGGAGTGTTTAGATTAGCTATCTGTTAACTTTGAGTATTTTGGACGCGATAAGAATATTTTTGATGCACGGACAGGCAAACTAGGCACACCGAAAAACCACAGAAAAAGGATCTGACAATGTAATGTATCAACCTTTTGCGCATTTAACCCCGCGCGGCAAGCCTTACGACCTGCCGCCCTTACCGAATAACGAAAAACGAGGAAAAACAATGGAAAAATTAACCTATGAACACATCAAATCTGTGATTAAATCCGTCAAATATGTACAGGTTGGCGTGCTGACAATTTGTGTGCTGACATTGCAAAACGGCTTTACTGTAACCGGTGAAAGCGCCTGCTTATCGTTAGCGACGTTTGATGCAGAAATCGGCAGAAAAATCGCACGTGATAATGCAGAAGATAAGATTTGGCAGCTGGAAGGCTATTTAGCTAAACAGCGGATGCATGAAGCCACACAACGTAGCGAGGCTTAAAATGAAACTTAAATCAATTAACATCGCAAAGGTTGTCATTACGCCGACGGGCTATTGTTTGGTGACCACCGAAGACTATGGCGACACTTTTCTGATTCCTTTGCATCAAAGCAGTAAACGTTATGGTTACGCTGCAAAAGCCAAAGAACAGCCTATTGACGGCGAGTTTATTTATGTGACCAGCGCCGAGGAAATCGCAGAATGCGAAATTGAAGCGGAATGGATCGTCGCCACACCTGAAAGCGTTTATTGGGATTCTGCCTCATTTCTTCATTTCTGGAATGCCGGCAGATTGGTTGGCGTTGATGTGATGCTGCAAGGTGTGTTTGCCCAGCAAGAAGAACTTTTTGCGCAAATTACCGGGCAAGAAGAGGAATGATTTAGCGTTTCCGAAGCGTCATCGCGCGATAAACGATTTTATAAGGGCTTGCCGGTGGTTCTGTCGGTGAGCCTTTTTTATGGTACGGCATAAACCCAATTACGCCGCGCTTATACAAGCCCATCACCACATTATTTAATTCAAACTCGCTGTAGGTTTCTTCAAGTTTTCGCCAAAATTCGGCGTCCGATACAGGATTTGGATGGTGTTTTTCCATTTCTTCAATGATGATATTTTCTAGATTTTTCATGTTCCCTCCGGTTATTTTATTAGTTTCTTATTTATTCTTTGTCGATGTATTCCAAAATATTGTCTTTTATGCCGCACTTTTGCAGGAATGTGACATGCATACGGCGCTGTAACTCGGCATTTATAAGCTCTTTCCGTTGCCAGTTTTGAGCAAATAGAATATCTATTGCCTTGGTGTCCAGCTTAACCTTAGCGCTCAGAAAATTAAGCCAAAAGATAAAAAGTAAAAAGATAGCAGTGACACTAATAAAAAACCAAATGGCACTGCTATCAGTCAAAGAAAATGTGCTGCCGGACAACTGAAGGCATATCATAAAAATGATGTATCCGATAAATAACCGCGTAATATCACGCTGGGTCATTGCAACGAGCAATATTTTCAGCCGTTCCCGGGTTAACTTTCGCCTCGCACGAATAAGTTGTTTTTCCGAATATTCAGATAGATTTATCTCATTTACTTCTTGTTGCCCAATGGCCTCAAAGATTTTATCTATTACCGTGAGTTGCTTAAGATAAACCTGAGTATTTCCATTCCCCGTTATTTTCATCTTCATAGCTTTTTCCTCCTTGTTGTTAGCTAATTAGAATCTATCTCTTTCGGGATCTCCCTGAAATTTGTACATTGTTATCGCCTTTGATTTCCATGTTATCAGCGTCTGTATGGTTGTGTTGTTGGTTATGATTGCCTTCAATTTTCATGCCGGCACCTGCCCCTCCAAGCATAAATTGGCGCATTACTGGCGGCGCGGCGCGAAATGTTTCTAGTAGCTGTTGTTCTTCTGATGTTAGTTCAGCGTTTGAACGCACCCCAAAAAGAACATAATTAACATCAATTCCAATTTTTGATATTTCAATTAAATATTCTGCTGACGGCGTTCTTACACCGCTTTCATACTTCAACTGCGCCTGTTTTTGAACGCCACCCACGGCACCCAATGCCGCCTGTGTAAGACCTATTCTTTCTCTCTCTTCTTTTAATCTTGGACCTATAGACATAAAAACCTCAAATACTCAAAAAAACTGTTGACAGGTACTCAAATGAGTACCATAATACTTTAAAACTTAGCAAAACATTTCGTAAATCTTTAATCAACAACAGGAGAGCTAATAATGACACCAGAAGCAGTAAAACGCAAATTTAAACAAAACGGTTGGACGTTCGCCGCGTGGGCCAAAGAACACGGTTACACCCCCGTGGAAGTTTCCCGTGTGTTGAACGGATTCGCCAAAGGTGACCGTGGCAAGGCGCATGAAATCGCCTTAAAACTTGGACTCAAAAAACCGATTAACTAACGAGGTGCCATATGAAAAGCCTACTTATCAAACTACATAACCGCTTTTTAGCCTGTCAATACCGCGCCACCAAAGCAAAAAACGTCATCAGCAACCAAGCCGTCAAAAATAACGGCCGTAATCGTGATGCGCGCGATATTGCCGAAGAGTTTGGCGTACCGTTATCCGTTGCCGCCCGTTTTGTGAAATAAGGAGTGTGACATGGAGAAGGTCAATTCGGCACAGCGTGCTTTGAGGGTGATTAAAGTGTTACAAAACAATTCGTTCAATGGGTTAAGCAACAAAGAACTTGCCACTGCGCTAGACGAAAGCCCGGCAAATATCAGCCGCACCCTTGATGTACTCAAAAATGAGGGTTTTGTGATTAAGTTGGAAAGCGGCAAGTTTGCCTTCAGCTCCCTCTTTGCTCAAATCGCCATGCGCCACGCCGCCAATATGGACAAGGCAAGCGCACAAATTAACGAACTTAAACAACGCTTAGGCACCGCCGCCTACTAAGGATAAACCATGACAGATTTAACAATGGAACAAAAACAAAACGCTATGTCATTAGTTGCAAAACAAATGACTCAAGACCTCGCAGAAGCTCATGAAGCGATGGGGATGTTAAAAGGTTTTAACTTTATCGGAAAACTCCTGACCGTCAGCAGTTTGAAAGTGTTGCATGAAATAAAGAATTCTAAAAAATACAAAGGGTTAAGCTATATTGACCAAGATGGAAAACTGCTGACCGTCAGCAGTTGGGCAGATTATTGTAGAGCCTGCGGTTTAACCGAGAAAAAGGTTGATGAAGATTTATTAAACCTCAGCAAATTAGGAGAAGACTTTTTAGAAACCAGCCAACGCCTCGGCTTAGGCTACCGCGAAATGCGCAAACTGCGCAAATTACCGGAAGATGCCCGCGCCGAAATTGTGGATGCCGAATTTTCAGAAAGTGCCGACAAAGAAGAATTGTTGGAAAAAATCGAAGAATTGACCGCAAAACACGCACAAGAAAAACAAATCTTAGAGGGGCAATTAAAACAAAGCCATGCCAACTATGAAGCGCAAAGCAAGGTGTTAAAAAACAAAAATGACCGCATTAACCAGCTCGACATCGAGTTGGAGAAAAAGAAAAACCACATCAACACGTTAAGCCCGGACGAAAAAGGCGGCTTGTTGCGCAAAGAAACCTCGCAACTGGTTTACAACGCCGAAGCGATTTTACGCGGGCAAGTGTGGAAAGCCTTTGAAACGTTGGATAGTCACACGCAAGAAAGCGGCATTGACCATAAACAATTTATGGTGGGTACGCTTGCGGAGATTGAGTTAGTGCTTAACGAGTTGCGCACCGCCTTTAATTTGCCGCGTTTGGCGGACGGTGACAACCGCCCTGAATGGGCGCGAGAAGGTTTTGAAGGCAAAGACTACGACGCGGAATTTAACGCCATTTTAAATGGTGAAAATCAATAAGGATTTACGTTATGGCGATTTTACCTGAAAAACTCCTCGAAATTGCGCAACAAGCCGCCAATGCCCCGCACGGCAAAAAAGGCGAGGTGTATGCGCAAGCCTGTGAGTTACTCAATGTTAGCCATGCCACGTTAATGCGTGAACTTAAAAGTCTATGCGCCCCGAAAGCGCGCAAACAACGCAGTGATAAAGGCGCGGTAGCGCTAGAGCTGGACGAAGCGCAAACCATATCCGCTTACTGGCTGGCTTGTCGGCGCGGGGTCCACAATAAAGTAATGTCGAGCTTAGCAAGCGTGTTAGAGGTGCTACGCGCCAACGGTGAGATCAAGGCGGAATACATCGACGAAAGCACAGGGGAAGTGCGGTTGCTTTCGGAAAGTGCGGTTAGCCGCGCATTACGCGCTTACAACCTACACCCGGAACAACTGTCCCGCCCAGCACCGGTGAATGCCATGAAGAGTTTACATCCAAATCATTGCTGGCAAATCGACCCTTCTTTGTGTGTGTTGTATTACCTCAAAGAGCAAGCGGACGGCGGAAACGGGCTGAATTTGATGGAAGAAAAGGAGTTTTACAAAAACAAACCTGCCAACATCAAAAAAGTGGAAAACCAACGGGTGTGGCGGTATGTGATTACCGACCATGCCTCCGGGGTAATCTTTGTGCAGTATGTGTATGGCGGTGAAAGCGCAGAAAACCTATGTAACTGCTTTATTAATGCCATGCAAAAACGCGATACAAAAGATCCGTTTTGTGGTGTGCCGAAAATGGTGATGCTTGACCCGGGCTCGGCGAATACTTCCGCCATGTTCGCCCATTTGTGCAATCAGCTCGGCATTAAATTGCAAGTCAACGCACCGGGCAAACCGCGCGCCAAGGGGCAGGTGGAAAAAGGCAACGATATTGTGGAACGGCAGTTTGAGAGCGGTTTGCGCTTCACCCGGGTGAGCGGGTTGGCCGAGCTGAATCAACTGGCGGGACGTTGGATGACGTATTTTAACGGCACTGCCGTACATACACGCCACAACAAAACACGCTACCAAGCCTGGCTTGGGATTACCGCCGAGCAATTAGTAATGGCGCCAAGCCTTGCTATTTGCCGCGAATTGATGGTGACCAAACTCACCACCCGCAAAGTGAGCTCAGAATTAACAGTGAGCTTTGACGCCAAAACCTATGATGTACGCCACATCACCGAAGCCATGGTGGGCACGGAAATCACCATTGGCAAAAACCCTTACCGTCCTGACTGCATTCAGGTGCAACGAGTGGACGATGAAGGGCAACAATACTGGACGGTGGTTGAGCCGGTGGCATACGACGACCACGGGTTCCGCGTGGATGCGGCAGTTATCGGCGAAGAGTACAAACCGCACAATAAGAGCGTGTTTGAGTACAACAAAGAGACCGTAGAGCGCATCGCATACGACGCCGACACGGACGATGAGGTGAAAGCCGCCAAGAAAGCCAAAGCGCCTTTATTTGGTGGTCGTATTGACCCATTCAAAGTGGTGAAAGAACACGATTATGTGGATTTCATGCCGAAACGCGGACAAGAGCACGAATTGACCGCCAACGCCAAACGGGTTGAGCTTGCTCCTCTCAACACGATTGAGGTGGCAAAACGGCTTAAAGCCCGTTTCGGCCATGAATACACGGCTGACACCATGAAATGGCTAAATCAGCGTTATCCAAACGGCATGAGCGAGCAGGAATTGGAAGCATTACTTGCGCAAGATCACTTACCGGCAACCGCGAAACCATTGCGTTTAGTCAACGCATAAAAGGACGGCATTATGTTGAAACTTAAAGCAATTTTAGAAGAGAAAGGCATTTCTCAACGCAAACTGGCAAGGCTGTTGCTAGTTTCCCCGGCGGTGATCACTAATTTAGTGAATCACGGTTTGCTGATTAAGACCGGCACCGAGCAATTTAAAACACGGTTGACCGAAGTGTTAAAAACACTGGGGATTTCTACCGCACTTTCTGAGCTTTTAACGGAAGATTCCGCAGGCGCGGCAACGCCTGCGGAGGATTCCCCTAACCTTGACGAGCAGTCAATAACTACAACAGAGGAAGACACTATGTTACTCGCAAAACAGGCTTTATTTCCAGCCACTAAAAAACATTTTTCATTATTTAACAACCCGTTCACGGACGAAGTGCGGTCGGCAGAGGAAGTGTTTTCTTCCCCCGATGTGCGTTATGTGCGTGAAGCGTTGTTCCAAACCGCACGTTTCGGCGGGTTTATGGCGGTGGTCGGCGAAAGCGGTGCCGGCAAATCCACCCTGCGCCGTGATTTGATTGAGCGCATTAATCACGACGGCTTGCCGGTGATTGTGATTGAGCCTTACATCATCGCCATGGAGGACAACGACCTCAAAGGCAAAACCTTAAAAGCGGCACATATTGCGGAAAGCATCATTAACACCCTAGCCCCGTTGGAAAGCGTAAAACGCTCACCGGAAGCGCGTTTCCGTCAACTACACCGCGTATTAAAAGAGAGCGCCCGCGCCGGCAATCAGCATATTTTAATTATTGAGGAAGCGCACAGCCTGCCTGTACCGACCTTAAAACATTTGAAACGCTTTTTTGAGCTGGAAGACGGGTTTAAGAAATTGCTTTCCATTGTGTTAATCGGTCAACCGGAACTTAAACAAAAACTCTCCGAACGCAACTTTGAGGTGCGCGAAGTGGTGCAACGTTGCGAAATTGTCGAGCTGGCGCCGTTAGATAACTGCCTCGAAGAATACGTGGCGTGGCGGTTAAAAGCGGTGGGTCGCAAAACTGCCGATATTTTCGAGCGTGACGCGTTGGACGCGTTACGCAACCGCTTAGTGATGACTAATAGCCGGGCAAAAACCCAACACAGCCTGTTATATCCACTCGCGGTGGGCAACCTTATCACCGGCGCGATGAATCTTGCCGCCGAACTGGGCGCGCCGTTAGTCAGCGCCGATGTCATCAAAGGGGTTTGAGATGACCGCAAAACCGAACAAAGCACCTAAAACAAAAGCCAAGGTGCAAAAGCCGTTAAGTTTGGCCACGATGCACGCTTTAAGCCAGCTTAATTTAGCCGAAAAAGCCGTAATGGAGTGCAACCGAATCGGCTTAGTCGTACGCCATGTATTTTTGGCCACCGTGCCGATTATTACCGTACGACACAACGCATTAACCCGACGCTGGATTGCCCGAGGCAAGGCAGAGGTGGTAATGCAAACCCACGAAGGAGACGACAGCATTGTCTGCACGGCCGAATGCATGATTGCGGGATGCAGAATTATGTTTTCGTTTCTAAAACACGACATCAACATCACTATTCATTAAGGAGTTTTTATATGGCTAAATCAGCTACCCGAGTTAAAGCAACTGCACAAATCTATGTACCGCAAACGCGCGAAGATGCCGCCGGTGATATTAAAACCATCGGTGATTTAAACCGAGAAGTGGCGCGCCTGGAAGCGGAAATGAACGACAAGATCGCCGAAATTACAGAAAGCTACAAGGATAAATTTGCCCCGCTGCAAGAACGCATTAAAACCCTTTCTAACGGGGTGCAATATTGGAGTGAGGCTAACCGTGACCAAATCACCAACGGCGGCAAAACCAAAACCGCCAATTTGGTGACGGGCGAGGTGTCCTGGCGGGTGCGTAACCCGAGCGTGAAAGTCACCGGGGTGGATTCCGTGTTACAAAACTTACGTATTCACGGCCTGGAACGCTTTATTCGAACAAAAGAGGAAATCAACAAAGAAGCCATTCTCAACGAGAAAAGCGCGGTCGCCGGCATTGCTGGCATTAAAGTTATTAGCGGCGTAGAAGACTTTGTGATCACCCCATTTGAACAGGAAGCGGCCTAATGCTTACAGACCCATTGACGTATCTTATCATCGGCGCCATCTTTACCGTGATTTTCGGCTTGTTGGATAAGGCAGGATATTGAGATGAACGAGATGTTACAAACCCTTTTATTGTTTTACCTGGCCTTTTCATTAATTCTCATTGTTATGATTAGCCGCTTTTGGTAAAGCCCTCCAAGCCCGCCCCCGTGCGGGCTTATTTATACCCCTTCACTCTTTACTTTTCATTTACAAAAAAATCTTAGATATACGCAAAAAAGCAGTTGACAGGTACTCAAACGAGTACCATAATACACTAAAACTTAGCAAAACGTTTTGCTAAACATTTTACCAAATAAAACAACCAACACAACCGAGGAAACCACATGGATGAAAGACGCAAATTGTACCGCGAATATAGCGACACCGCTGCTGAACTTGAGCGCGCAGGCAATTATGCACAGGCCTACAGCAACTGGTTAAAAGCCTGTCTTGCCACTAATAAATCAGACGAACACAACTGGTGCTGCGCACGCGCTGAACACTGCAAAAAAATGGCAAAAACCCAACACTAGGAGGACAACATGCCGAAATATGTAGCACGCCTTTATTGCATGGTTGAAGTCACCGTGGAGGCGGAATCTATAAGCGAAGCGTTAAATAAACTTGATTTAAATGAGATTGATGTTAACGCCATGCCGCACACGATTACTGAAATTGATGACGTGATTGAAACGGAGGAGATCTGATATGTGGACACCTGATAAATATGAAGCAAAACGCGCGAAAAATATGCTGAACGTTTGGAAACTAAATAATTATGAGCGCAATGTAATGTCATCCATCGTCCATGCTCATCAAATTAATGGATGTTTAGATAACATAGACCGCGAAACCTTACTAACACTGGAAGGTAAATATAGAGATGAATTAGCGAAATATTTAAAAGCGAGCGACGAAAAGGACAGTATTACCAGGCAACTAGCGAACATAATGGAACAGATTGAGATGGCAAAAGAAATGTGGCTGGACGACAAAGAACAAGAGTGCTTGCTGATGTTACAAACCGCAAGCCGAGAAATGAAACATGTAGCCTGGGAAATTACGCCGATACTTGAGCAATAAGGAAAAACAACATGAAAAGATATATTCCGCCGGTACCAAGACCGACTTATTTAGACTACGGATTTGATGTACAGACCGTGCATGAATTTATCCAAAAATATTATCCGGATTCTTACCATGAAGACGCCGTGTGGGCGGAAGAATTTCGCGATGGCCTTTATGAAGCGTTGATTGAGGAGTTTTACTTATATGATGACCCTGAAGACATGATTAACACCCTCATTAGAGATTATTCGTGGGATTTTACGCAGGAGCTTTGGGGCAATATCCAACATTTTGGCTCATTCGTTCGCCAAAAACTCACAGAAAAAGAACAGCAATGGGTGAAAGATAACAATATTGAACCACCTTTCCCGGTTGGTGCAAAAGTCCGCCTCCTATCCCGCTGCTACAGCGAAACTATGGGAGTCATTAACCAAATCTACGAATATGAACCTGCTAGATACTGTGTATTAACGGCTAAACAAGAGGAATACAACAAGCAAATGGAACAACAAGGTAAAACAGAACGACAAGGCGGGTATGTTGTGAAATTTGAAGATGTTGAATTGGTTGAGGAGTAAATATGAAAGTGCTAGATGAACATATCCTGGAATATATCTGGGATGAAACATTAGACCGCATCGCACAAAGCACCTTGGTAACTTATATCGGTAGCAATGTTGGCACGTATAGCGACGACCAAGCCGAGAAAAAGGCAGAAGACTTTGCCATATTGAGCGTAAGCCAACTTATTGCCGGCTCCGGATTAAGCGAAACTCAATTTAGACGACGGGTTAAAAAGCTTATGGCGCAAGGTATTTTGTTACAACGCATTGGGCCAAATAGCTTTGTGATTAACTCAGGGGTAATTAAAGACGCAGCGGTACAAGCCGCACGATGTTGGCGAGCTATCGGTGTGCCATATGGAATGGATGCAACCGGAAAAGCATGTAAAACCTTACCTATTAACGCTCTGCCGAGAAGTGTTTTTGAGTTAAAGACAAATTGTTATCGGATTTTGAGAAGCCAATATCCCGCTTATTAAAGGAGTAAATATGAAACCTGAATTTAGATATTTTAAATGTGCATTAACTGTTGAACCGGTTAAATCTCATTATCAACAATGGCATATCGACCACGAACAACGAAACAAAGAATTAAACGTAATTTTTGACACTATCCCGTTTTATGAGTTTTGGCGCGGCAGTGAAAATGGCATCTCGGGCATTGTGTGTCATGCAAACAATCCCGAATTTGAAAAAATCAAAGAGGATAAAACCTATAAATTTGAAATACTTCCCGGTGAGAAAGTGAATATTACAGGCAACAATCGCACCAAAGCCGGCAAGGCGTTTAACGCCAAAATCCAAGCCATTAGACAAATACTCATGAAATACCCAAGTTTTAATGATTTTATGCTCCTTAAGTTGGGTATTAGTTGTTGGGTGATGGGGGACCGCATGGCATATATTGCAGTCTGCGGTGTGGCAAGCGATCACTTTATTGCGAAGATACCAGCTAAATCAGAAGGATTTGGTGGGGATGACTTCCCGTTAATCCCTGAGTGTTTAACGGAAATCAAACAAAGTGAATTTTTGATGTTACAAGGAAAATAAAAATGAGCATATTTATCACACACGGCAACCGTTTAATCGACTTTGCTAACCCACAAAATAGCGACATCCATATTGATGACATTATTCATCATTTAGCAATGATCCCGCGATTTGGTGGCAAATTAGATAGACATTATTCAGTTTTAGATCACAGCGTTTACGCCGCAATGATTGCAAAAATATTCCTCAAAGCCGACGAAAAGACGATATTTGCAGTGTTAATGCATGACGCACAAGAAGCTTATTTAGGCGATGTGCCAACACCACTTAAAAACTTACTACCCGAATATAAATTAATCGAGAAGGAATTTGAGCGAGTTATTCAGGAGAAATTTGGCATTAAGATGACGCCAAAAATGAAAGAGCTGGTAAAAACCGCTGATTTATTAGCGCTAAAAGCAGAAAAGCAGGCTTTTATTAATACGCCACCGGAACTCGAAGGACACTGGAATTTTTTATACGGTCTTTATAGTGTCCCTGTTTCGCCAGAAGACTGGTGTGATGACAGCAGAAGACAATTTAAGAATGCTTTTAACTACTACAACAAAACTTTAAATTTGGGACTTGAGGAGATTAAATAATGAGCGAAAACAATGGCTGGATTAAGTGTTCGGAGCGGTTGCCTGAGCCATTTGATACAAGTGAAGAATCACGCAATTCGAACAATAGACACTTAATTTATTATACCGAGGATGGTGTGAATTGGTTTGTTGATTTTGGATGGTATTTATTAGATGAAAAGGTAGATGAGGAAGGTGGATTAATCCCTTATTGGGAATTGGATGAATTAGGAATGATAGACATAGAAATTGAAGTGTCACACTGGCAACCATTACCACAACCGCCTTCGGAATAGCCTTTATTCTTGAAAGCTAACTTGAAAGCTAACTTGAAAGCTAACTTGAAAGCTAACTTAAAAGCTAACATATCATTCAGCCTTCTCGCGAGAGAAGGCTTAGTCATATGACGGAGAGGACAAAAAATGGACCAAAAAGAAGCGCGAAGAAAGCAATTAATTCAGCTTATACACATTGGGAAAAGTAAGTTACAGATGGATAAAGAGGTGTATCGCCTTTTTCTTGTTAATACGGTGTGTAAAGATAGTTGCACGCAGATGAATTTGATTGAGTTAAATAAGGTCGTAGATGCCATGAAAAAACGCGGGTTCCAGGTTTCCGGAGGACGTTTTAAAGATGGTAAACGCAAGTCGCCGCCAAGTTCCGCCACAGTGAGTAGCAATATCGTTAAAAAGATCCGCGCGAAATGGATCGAAATGGCGGACGCCAGCATTATCCGCGACCGCAGTGAGGACGGTTTGAATGCGTTCGTTAAAAATATCGCTAAAAATGCACAAGGTGAGCCGATTCCATTCGTGAGTTGGCTCAACAATGAGCAGGCGTCTATAGTATTGGAACGCCTTAAACAATGGCAGAAACGAATGATTAAGGGGTAATTTATGAAAGAGTCGCTAATGCAAATCCGCCGCCACGAATTGCTGGAAGAAATCGAATTGTTGGTGATTGCGCTATGTAAAAATTACAACTTAGGGCAGGACATTTGTGAGCAGATTGGCGTCAGCGTTGCCAACTGTTTAAGTGAAGAATATGCCGGACAAGTTATATGCTTTCCTAAAGATTACAGATATAAGATTGCTCAACGTGACTTGGATATTTATAACAGTTTCAACGGTCGCAATTGGGGCGAACTTGGACGTCGTTATAATCTGACTGAGAATGCTTTGCGGAAGATTGTTAAGCGCGTGCAGGATAGGATAATTAAAGAGAAGCAACCTGACATGTTCATATAAAATAACGGCTCTACTGATCTAATTTTGTAGAGCCTTTTTTATTGTTTATTTTTATGATTATTCTTTTTCACATACTGTAACAGCTTTTCATTTTCTTCATCCCACTTCTTCAAGGATTATCCCCCTAAGTCCCATTTATGTCGCTTAGACTATATTATTTATATCACTGTGGATCAAAATTCAGCCACGCTTACCAGATTTTTCACAATGACGATCTTCTCAGCAGGAATGGAACTGCTCTCTGCAATATCGCTTGCCATAATAAACACATCGGCGTCATTCACCGATACCGATGCCAAATCTGTGTGATTCACCTCTGCTTCAATACCCAATTTCGCCAATGCCTTTTTGGCATTCATTTCCATCATAAAACTGCTTCCTAAACCGGAACCACAAACTGCCATAATTTTCATAATTTTTCTCCTATTGGGATGTATTGATTGCATAACCAAATGCAGTCTATGACGGAATAATAGCCTAATCAATGTGCAGGTTTTAAAACTGTGATCGGGGTGGCATTTTGGCGAACGAGTGTTTGGTAGGATAAAATTATTATCAACATATTGATGGTTCAAGCATCCACGCTTGTCCCAAAGCAAGCACAAGCGTGGACGCTTGCGCTATTGCGGCGTTAAAAAAGTGCGGTCAACATTCTTGGTGTTTTAAAAACGCCCGGCATTATGTAGCAAAAGCACAAAACGGTTGCCGAGCTTGTAGAAGCATTCGTTTTGTGAGATGGAGAAGCTGAAATAACTTACACTTCGACAAGCTCAGTGACCGTCATTTCAGCTTTGTGCAACTGCCACATAATTTTGAAAACGCCGCGAAAAATGACCGCACTTTTCTTTCATTGAATACACAGAAACCGGCTACTTCCCTTCCGCCAAATTTTTCTTTTCTTCCAATTCTTCCCAACGCATAAACGCCGTTTCCAGTTCAGCTTCGGCGTCAGCCAGGGCTTTCAGTTTGGCGTCGGTGATGTCGTGGGATTGTTGGAAGAAATTCGGGTCGCCGATTTCAGTTTGAAGTGCGGTGATTTTTTCTTCTAAATCTTCCAACAGTTGCGGGAGCTGTTCCAGTTCGCGCTGTTCTTTGTAAGAAAGTTTGACGGATTTTGGTTTATTAGAAACAGCTTTATTTTCCACTGCACTTTCTTCTTTTTTTGGCTCAACTTTTTTCTGTTTTACAGCATCCTGTTCAGCTTTTTGAGCAAAATAATTGGCTTGTTGCTGTTTGGCATCGAAGAAGCCGCCGACATATTTATTCAGCACGCCGTCGCCTTCAAAGATGTAGCATTCCGTCGCGGTGTTATCGATGAATTGACGATCGTGGCTGACGATGAGCAATGTGCCTTGGTAGTCGGTGAGGATTTCTTCCAAGAGCTCCAAGGTTTCTACGTCCAAGTCATTGGTCGGTTCGTCGAGAATCAATAAATTATTCGGTTTTAATAATAATTTTGCTAATAACAGACGATTGCGTTCACCACCGGAGAGGGCTTTTACCGGCGTCATAGCGCGTTTTGGTGGGAACAAGAAATCTTGTAAATAACCCAACACATGGCGCTTGATGCCGTTGACTTCCACGTCCTGCTTACCGTCGGCAACGTTATCCATCACGGATTTTTCCGGATCGAGATCAGCGCGATATTGATCAAAATAAGCAATCTCCAATTTGGTACCACAACGAATGGAGCCGTTTGTCGGTTGAATTTCGCCGAGTAGCAATTTGATAAAGGTGGTTTTGCCACACCCGTTCGGGCCAACTAAAGCGATTTTGTCGCCGCGTAAAATGGTGGTGTTAAAATCTTTAAGTAATTGTTTGCCGTCAATGTCGTAACTGACGTTTTCCATTTCAAACACGATTTTGCCGGAACGGCTGGAGGTGTCTAATTGCAATTTTGCGGTGCCCATCACGTCACGGCGTTGGCGACGTTCTTCGCGCATGGCTTTTAACGCGCGCACGCGTCCTTCGTTACGGGTGCGACGGGCTTTGATGCCTTGGCGAATCCATACTTCTTCTTGTGCCAAGCGTTTATCAAATAACTCATTTTGTAACGCTTCTACCCGCAAGTTTTCTTCTTTGGTGGAGAGATATAAATCGTAGTTACCGGGATAAGACACCAATTTGCCGCGATCCAAATCCACGATGCGAGTCGCCATTTTGCGAATGAAAGAACGGTCGTGGGAAATAAACACGATGCTACCGCCAAACTCCATCAGGAAATTTTCCAACCATTCGATGGCATCTACGTCCAAATGGTTAGTCGGCTCATCTAACAACAACACATCCGGGTTACACACCAAGGCACGCGCCAAAGCGGCTTTGCGCAACCAACCACCGGACAAATCGGCAAGTTTAGTTTCCGGATTTAATTCCAGTTTTTGTAATACTTCATTAATCTTATTTTCAAATTGCCAGCCATTAGCGTGTTCCAATTTCGCTTGAATTTGGGCAAGCTGATTTAACGTCTGATCGCTGTAATGCTGCTCCAGTTGCACGGAAATATGATGATATTCCTTCAATAAATCCGCCAAATGCTCAATACCTTCCGCCACATAATCAAACACGTTGCCTTCCGCATGACGTGGCGGATCCTGCTCTAAACGGGACACGACCAAGTCTTTTTCATACTGCACTTTGCCGTCATCCATGATGACATCGCCGGCAATGATTTTAAGCAACGTAGATTTGCCTGCGCCGTTGCGCCCGACTAAACAAACGCGTTCGTTAGGTTCGATATGTAACTCCGCATGATCCAATAAAGGGGCGTCGCTGAAAGAAAGATATCCGTTGGTTAAGCTGATAAGTGCCACAAAAAATCCTTTAAAAATGAAAAAAATAGTCATGAAATGACTTATGCTGCGACAAGCTCAGTAACCGCCATTTCACATTTATGATAAATAACGACCGCACTTTAAAGTTGCTGATAGGCTTTCAGCGCGTAAGCGTCAGACATACCGGCAATGTAATCGCAAATCACGCGTTTTTTACCGTTTTCTTCCGCGTTTCGCCAGCGATTGGCGGTGTTGGTTGGAAGCAAGCGTTGCGGATCTGATTCAAAAATTTGGAACATTTCCGTCAAAATGCGCTGACCTTTGTATTCCACGCGTTGCGTTTCCACATTATTGATCACGTATTTCTGTACAAAATTTTTGAATACTTTTAATACACTCACCACTTCCGACGGTAATTCGGCGTTATAACGCAATAGCGGATCGCTAAACTCAGGTTGAATTTTCCAACGCGCATTGGTGATGAAATAATTTACCAACGCCCCGATAGCGTTTTTGCGTAAATAATGTTGATCGGAAAATAGGTTTTTGCTGATGTCCTCGATATGTTGTCGCATCCAATCCGATTGGCCGTTTTTCAGTTCATCCAAGGCTTCTTGCCATTGTTGAACATTGACCACGCCGACTACGATCGCATCCTCCAAATCATGCACGCCATAAGCGATGTCATCCGCCAGTTCCATAATGCTACAGTCGAGGGATTTAAAACGGGTCTTTAAAATCTCTTGCGGATTTGACCGCACTTTTTGGAGTGAACCGAATAATGCACGATCACTTTCAGAAAGCGGCTCGAGCAACCAGTTAAACATGTGAAGATCGTCACGGAATAATCCTTTCCCCGGCCGCCAGTCGGCAATTTTGACATAACGGGGATCGCTATGTTGGCTTTCGGCTAGCTGAGCATATTGAGCGGAGGACTCGTCCAAAATGGTCGGGTATTTCACTATGCCGAGAATGGTACGACGGGTTAAATTCATACCGGCATTTAAGGTGTAAGGTTCAAGTTTGGTGAGCAAACGAAAGGTCTGCGCATTGCCCTCAAAACCACCGTTGTTTCTCATCATATAATTAAGCGCCACTTCGCCACCGTGGCCGAAAGGCGGGTGGCCGATATCGTGGGCGAAACATAAACTTTCGATTAAATCATTGGTCGGTAATAAAGGGCTAAGTTGTTGTTTCAACTCGCTTGTATCGGTAGAAAGTTGCTGCGCTAAGGTGGCAAAGGCTTCGGCAAATTTTAGTTGTGCCACAAGGCTGCTGCCGATTTGCGCTACTTCCAAAGAATGAGTTAACCGGGTGCGATAAAAATCATTTTCGCCTACGGCATGAATTTGAGTTTTTGCCTGTAAGCAACGGAAGGCGGCAGAATGTAAAATACGTCCGCGATCGCGACGAAACGGCGGACGATGATCTTTTTCCCGAGGTTGATCGGCGACAAAACGTTGTTGCCAACACGGATCGATGGATTGTTTCATGATGTGCTTTATACCATTGCGTAGATCAATTTGAAGACAAGAGGTGCCAAAATTGAGCTAATGATACCGCACAATACTAAGGAAATGGAACTGTAACTACCGGCTTTTGCATTATTTTCCATGCAACTCACCGTACCTAACGCATGAGAAATCGCCCCGACGGATAAACCGATAGCTTCTTGATTTTTCAAACCGATTTTTTTTAAGAGCAGATAACCAAAAATTGAACCTTGCAAACCGGCAACCACCACGCCAACCGCAGCAACAGAAGGGATCCCGCCTAAATTTTCAGACACGGCCATAGCAATCGGCGTAGTAATAGATTTCGGCAAAATGGTGGCCACAATATCCGGTTTCGCACCCAGAAGTAATGCCAATACTGCGCCGCTAATCATAGATAAAAGGGAAGCAGACACGGTGGTAATCAAAATGATTTGCCAATGACGACCAATTTGACGAATTTGTTCATATAACGGCACCGCCAATGCGACAATACTCACCCCCAATAAATTATTGAGTGGCGCATTACCGGCCATATAGGTGTCATAAGGCACATGAAATGCAAGCAACACCACCACTAAAATAATCACCGTCAGCACAAAGCTATTTAGCACTACCGATTTCCAGCGTTTATTAATGGTTATCGCCAAGGCAAAGGCAAGGATGGTCAAAATGGTATAAGCATAAATAAGATAAGACATTATTCCTCCTTCGCCCGTTTTTTCATGATTTTATGTTTAAGATGAGTAAAGGATTTGAGGGAAAACAGATAGTCAGACAGTATGCCGATAACAACCAAGGTCACGCAAGTACTGACAATATTCGGCACTAATAATTCTTTCATTTGATCCATGAGCAAGCCGGAATATTTGACAATTCCCACACTGACCGGCACAAATAATAACGCCATGTAACGAATTAAAAGACGGGAGGAAAACATCACCCACTCCACTTTGACGATACGTAACATTAAGCAGGTAAACAGCAGCAATAATCCCCAAATACTCGATGGAATGCCAATAGGGACGTAATGCGCGATCAATTCTCCGAAATGCAACATGAGATACAACAAAAACAGCGACCTGACTAAGTCAAAAACTTTCCGATACATAATAAAAAACTCAACTTTTGTTTAAACCTCAAAATAATTCTACTCCCATTTAGTTAGTAGGGGAATTTTTTATTCAAAATTGATAATGTTATGAAGACGGCGCAAGGGGTAAATGCAGTAAAAATTTCATAGATAAAAAACCATCAAACGTGTTGAATTTTATACAGTTAAACAAAATTACAAAGTTTTTACTTGCAACTGCAATATAAATCCTTATAATACCGCTCGTTTTCACATGAAACTTATCAGTGTTGCCTGGGTGGCGAAATTGGTAGACGCAGCGGATTCAAAATCCGCCGTTGAATAAACGTGTCGGTTCGAGTCCGACCCTAGGCACCAATGATAAGTTTCTGAAGAATTACAAGCCGCTTTTCAAAGCGGCTTTTTGTTTTAAAATAATATAAAAAATCAATAGATTATAACAATTCTAAAATTTTCACTCAGAAAAACCACTGTATATATTTAAATTTATTTACTATTCATCTATGATCTGTTTAGATCGCCAATGAAGTGAATTTGCATCAAAAAATTAGGCTCTAAAAAATACCGGTCTTCAATAAATTAATGGTGTTTCCCAGATTCAAGCATTAAAGAGGGAATTACAAAACAAGACTAACAACTCGCTTCAACATATTGATTTACATGTTTTCTATGATGGTAAAGATGAATAACACTACTCATATTCTAAGGGGCCCCAATGAAAAAATCATATAAATCTAAAAAAATATGGATACATTTGGTAAAAAAGAGAACCAAACGCAAATTAAGGGAACTAATACACAAGAATAGAGTAAGAAAACATAAACTAAAACTCGCTTTATTTGAAAAGAAATTGTTGCGACAAAATATACCTTGTGTTAAGGCTCCTGATGTGCTTTTGCTTGCACCATCCAAATTAGATAAAAAAAGGAAATCCGAAGATACCGAGCATGCTCGGTTTATTAAATTTAAAAATGAACTTCAACGAACTGCTGACAAAGTTGTTGCGTCTGGCAAAAACAAATTAATGATTTCCTTTTTAAACACTTATTACTTGTATGCGGATGCCTGTATTCTCTTAATTGCCATAATTGATAGCATAAAACAGCAGTATCCGCAGTTAAGATTTTTATTGCAACGACCTGATAGATGCCTGCATAATCATAGACCAAGTAAAGATAAGCATATAAAATTTAATGTGGATGCTGTGTTTTGTCATATAGGACTCTACAAATTACTTGGATATGACTATAAAACTAACGTTCAACAAAAAAATGTCCAATCTTGGCACTATGTTTTTAGTGACGCAGCTGACGGAGATGTGACCTCACCAATTTTCGATCAGTTAGAGAAAATGGGATTAGCTAATTTGAGTGAGTTATATGGTGGTGTGATTGAAGGGATCGCAAATGCAGTTGAGCACGCATATAACGAACAAATCACGACAGAACGTGTTTTCCCACTACGAAGATGGTGGATGCTTGTCGCAGAATTAGAGGAGCAATTATTATTGTTTATCTGTGATCTTGGTCATGGTATTCCTAAAACGCTTAGATTTAATAAAGACCCCAAATTATTAGATAGAATTTTCACTCTTGTTGGCAATCTAGGTAGTACTGACTGCAAAGATATAAAAGCAGCAACACTTATTAAAAAAACTAGAACACAACTTTCTCATAGAGGGAAAGGTGGGCAGGATATAAGAACATTTATTGAAAAAACTAATGGTAGTGCCATGAGAATCTATTCAAATCGTGGTGTTTATCATTATAATAATAGAAATGGAAAGTTAATTGAAAAATTATACGACGACAGTTTATCTATTGATGGGACACTGTTGTATTGGATTATTCCATTAAATCAAGAGGAAACGTTATGACTATAGTATATGTAAAAGAATTTAGCACCACTCCTGGTGCGCGTTATCGCCATCTTGGTAAAGCAAGCGGAGAGGAGTTTAGAGATGATATTCTTGTACCAGCATTTGAAAGAGACAAAGATTTAATCGTTGACCTTGATGGCGTACGCGGTTATGGTTCCTCATTTTTAGACGAAGCATTTGCTGGTCTTGTTCGGTTAGGTAAATTTACTAGCGATGAGATAAAAACTATGATTGCAAATATTCGCACAACAAACTCAGATTGGAAATCTGAAGTTGAGAGCTATGTTGATGATGAAATTAAAAAACAAATAGGAAATTAAATTGGAAAATTTCTCTTGGGTGTCATCGGTTATTATCCCTGCATTTATTTCATTATTTTCTAGTAGCATTATGTACATTGTTGGCGGAAGAAAAGAGAAAAACTCATATTATAATTCATCAATAGATAAAATAGAGCAAATGCTTGATGCCACCTATAATGCAGCGAAAGATATTTTTAGTAAAGATTATGCTGATGAAGATTACCATTTCATGGTTTATCAAAATGATAATTTACATACTGAGTTATCAAGGCTTGATAAAGAAATCGGTGTTTTTGAATTATCAACGTTAAAACGCATCCTAACCGATCATATCTTTCATAAGAAAGAAAATGCAACAATGGAAAGCCTTTCTAAACAGATTCATGTTATTAAAAAGAATCTATGTAAAAGATGCTGGTAAAACTTTGAGTTTAATGTTTACATATTTCCCCCGTAGTTCAACGGGGGTTATTTTTTCCTCACAGCTCCCACGCACAAAATATGGTAATTTCAGCGCAAATTGCATTATCACTTTAAACCTTTCTAATATTGGTGCTGTTGAGATCAAATCATTCAGATCTTTTAACACAAGAAAACGCAGAAATCAGATCCATTTTTTTGATGTATATCATAAAAAGAAAAAATAATTTAATATGAGATCTAAAATACTTTTACGCAAAAATTGGCGCAAATAATTGAGATTGATATAATGCAACTTATTGAAGCAGTTACAAACTTATTGCCAACCCTAGGCACCAATGATAAGTTTCAAGATTCCTAAAGCTGCTGTAAAAAGCAGCTTTTTTTGTCACTAAATTTTATGTTTTTCTAAAATTTACCGAGAAAAATGACCGCACTTTTGGCGGTTTTATATGTTATGTTACAACGATTTCTCTGCCTTATCTTATTGCTCTTGGCTCCCGTCCTTCAAGCGCGAACAACAGATTGCCGTGTGGTGGGTATTAGCGACGGAGACACTTTCACTTGTTTAACTGCCAATCGTAAAACCATTAAAGTGCGGTTAGCCGAAATCGATGCACCGGAAAAAACACAACCCTTCGGTAAAAAATCCCGCCAAATGCTTGGCTCGCTTATCCACAAACGCAATGTTACATTAAATATTCAAGGTTACGATCGCTATCAGCGCACCTTGGCAACGGTGTATGATAAGCAGGGGCAAAACATCAATTTAATTATGGTACAACAAGGCATGGCATGGGCTTATCGACAATATTTGCACGATGTCACCTATTTACAGGCTGAGCAAACGGCAAGAGAAAATCGACTAGGTTTGTGGCGCGATCGTTCCCCTGTCGAACCCCACTTATGGCGTCAACAAAGAAGGTAAAAAATGCATTTTGATCCCCTTACATTTCGTCAATATTTTCCCTATTTCACTCATGCAGATGCAGTGGTCTATCTTGATAACGCCGCGACAACCCTCAAGCCGCAGTGCTTAATTCAGGCAACGGTGGATTTTTATCAATCCGCCGGCTCGGTGCATCGCAGTCAATATGATGAAAAACAGACCGCACTTTATGAACAGGCACGTAGCCGGGTTAAGCAGTTAATTCATGCCGAAAGCGAACAGGCTGTGATTTGGACATCAGGCACGACCCAGGCCATTAACACCGTGGCAAATGGTTTATTGCCGTATTTAAATGCCGGTGATGAAATCATTATCAGTGAAGCAGATCATCACGCTAATTTCGTCACGTGGCACCAAGTGGCTAAAAAAACCGGCGCCATTATTCATGTGTTGCCGATATTGGATAATTGGCTGATTGACACCGATGCGTTATTGAAAAAACTCACACCACGCACGAAATTGGTAGCGCTAAATTTTGCGTCTAATGTCACCGGCACACAGCAATCTGTCAAACAATTGATTGAGTTGATTCGTGCACAAAGTTCCTCTCTTGTTTTAGTGGATGCGGCACAAGCCATTAGCCACATCAAAATTAATTTAACAGAATTGGATGCCGATTTTATTGCCTTTTCCGCCCATAAAATTTACGGTCCGACCGGGCTTGGCGTGTTAAGCGGAAAATTGGAAGCGTTAAATTTATTACAGCCCTTGCAGTACGGCGGCAAGATGATTAGCAAAGTTAGCAAACGACAAATCACCTTTGCCGAACTGCCTTATCGGTTGGAAGCCGGCACACCAAATATTGCTGCCGTGATTGGTTTTAACGCCGTTCTAGAGTGGTTAAGCCAATGGGATATTGGCAAAATGGAAGAACACGCCGTACGCTTGGCAGAAATGACCCGTCAACGTTTATCCTCTTATCAACAATGCAAATTATTTAACTCACCACAACCCAGTTCGGTCGTCAGCTTTGTCTTCGAGGATGTCAACGCGTTTGATTTAGCCACGCTATTAGCTGAACAAAATATCGCTTTACGCGTTGGTGAACATTGTGCACAGCCTTATTTAGCAAGATTAGGACAGGCCGCTATCCTGCGCTTATCTTTTGCACCTTATAATATCGCCTCAGACGTTGAAGCATTTTTTAACGCCTTAGATAAAAGTTTAGAATTATTAAGATGAACATTGAACAACAATTACTCCATGCCACAACATGGGAAGAACGCTACCGTTTGATTATTCAGGCAGGCAAAAATCTCCCCATACCAAATGAAAATGAATTATCCCAGATGAAAATCATTCCGGGTTGCGAAGTACAGGTATGGTTTAAATTCACCGAAAAAAACGACCGCACTTTTCACTTTCAGGCCTATAGTGAAGCGCGGATTATGAACGGTTTATTATGGATTTTATTGCAACACATTGAAAACAAAAGTGCTGAACAATTACGCCATTTTGATTTAACTGCCTATTTCACCCAACTTGGCATTGCTCAACGTTTAAGCACGACCCGCCTAAACGGTTTAAAACACATTGAACAGATTTTGCATAATTTATAAAAAATAAAGGCACGATGTTATTTCGTGCCTATTATTTTATCAACTATCAAACTGCTGCGGTTTGCAACTCATTTGTATGTTCTTCAACTGAAGATTCTTGTTCTGTTTCGGCTAAAATATCAGCTGCTTCCTCATTTAATGCCTCGGCATGTTGTGTCGGGCGAACAAAAGGTTTCGGCGTCCAATATTTTCTGACCAATTCAGCTGAAAATCCGTGCAAAACTTCTTCGGTTAAACGTTCATGATCCAATTGACGAATAGAAGTAACAATTTCATCAACCTCAATTTGATCTACACCTAAACGAATTAACGCTTCGCGTCCTAAAAGCAAGGCAGATTCAAAGGTCTCACGAATTTGAAAATCAATGTTAAGTTTCACTAAATTAACCGCACTTTGTCGATCATAAGTTCTGGCAAGCACCGGTAATAACGGGTACTCATGCTTAATCTGCTTGACAATCAATTCAATACGTTTTGTATCACTAATGCCTAAAATGACACAAGACGCCTTTTCTAAACCACAAGCACGTAGCACATCTAAACGGGAACCATCACCGTAATAGACTTTAAAACCGAATTTTGCCGCAGAACGGATTCGATCGATATTAGAATCAATCACCGTAACTTGAATACCCCGAGCTAATAATGTCTGACAAACAATTTGACTAAAACGCCCAAATCCCAACACAACAACACTATTTTCAACACTTTCAATTAAATCAATACCATCAACCTGATCCGTATTTATACTCACTAACGTATTTGGTTTTGATAATCGACGTAGCACTAATACAATTAACGGTGAAAACAACATGGAAATAATCACGGCAGCCGTAAACGTTGCGTTTAAATCTGCAGATAACACCCCTGCGGTTGTCGCAGCAGAAAATAAAACGAATGCAAACTCACCACCGTGCGCCATAATTGCCATACGCCCAATGGCTTCTTTATGATTTAATAAAGTTGCGCGCGCCACAGCATACACGCTTATGGCCTTACCTAATATATACAAGAAAACAATACCAAGTAACCATAACGCATTATGCCAAACCAATGTAAAATCTAATGACATCCCCACGCCCATGAAAAACAGGCCTAGCAATAATCCACGAAACGGTTCTATATCCGCTTCTAATTGATGTCGAAAAGCAGATTCAGATAACATTACACCGGCAACAAACGCCCCCATCGCCATGGATAACCCACTAATTTCCATTAATAATGCAGCTCCAAGTACCACTAATAATGCAGCAGCAGTCATCATTTCTCGAATATGTGCTTTAGAAATCATTCGGAAAATTGGATTCATCAGCCATTTGCCGGTCGCAACCAATCCCAATACGGCAACCAATGCCATCCCAATTCCTGTCCAATTGGTTGAATGTGATGTGCTGTCAGTCTCCGGTGAAAGAAAGGCCACAAATGCCAATAACGGAACAATAGAAAGATCTTCAAATAATAATGTAGAAACAACGCGTTGGCCTTTAGGCGTTGAACTGATGCCGCGTTCTTCTAAAACTTGCATGACAATAGCGGTTGAAGAAAGCGAAAATCCCATCGCAGCAATGAAGGCAACCGGAAAACTAAGATGTAGCAGATAAATACCCGCCAATGTCAATAATACGCCACAAAGCCCTACTTGCAGTAAGCCCCGTCCAAAAATCGCCTTGCGCATTGACCATAGACGCTCAGGATGCATTTCCAAACCAATAATAAAAAGAAACATCACAACGCCTAACTCAGCCATGTGAACAATACTGGAAGGATCTTGAAACAACCCAAAACCGGACGGCCCAATCAAACATCCGGCAATCAAATAACCCAGCACACTTCCCAATCCAATACGTTTAAAAAGTGGAACAATAGTGACACTGGTGGCTAATAAAACTACTGTTTTTACCAGCTCAGGATTAGATAATTCAGACATCGTAAAACCTTATAAAAAAAAGAAAGAGAATGGATAATAGAATGCTATTAATTATACATTATGCTTGCTATAATTTTCAGGCATTTATCACATAAATTAAGAGGAGAAAACAATGAAAAATACACTAAAAATGACTGCAGTTGCTGTAATGTCAGCCTTTGTATTAGCAGGTTGTGCACAAAATGCACCTAAAGGAGATGCTCAATTACAGCAACAAGCTGTGCTAGGAATTAACTGGATGCAAGAATCCGGTGAATATGATGCATTGGCCTATCAAGCATTTAATGCAGCCAAAGTGGCATTTGATCACGCCAAAGTGAAAAAAGGCAAGAAAAAAGCTGTTGTTGTTGATTTAGATGAAACTATGATCGATAACAGTGCTTATGCAGGTTGGCAAATTCAAAATAATAAACCATTTGATGGCAAAGATTGGACCCGTTGGGTTGATGCTAGAGAATCCGAAGCCATTGCAGGCGCGGTGGAGTTTAATAATTATGTCAATGCCAATAAAGGTAAAATGTTCTACGTCTCTAATCGCAAAGACAGTAATGAAAAAGCAGGTACAATTGATGACATGAAGCGTCTAGGCTTTACCGGTGTTGATGAAAACTCACTTTATTTGAAAAAAGATAAATCTGCTAAATCTGCCCGTTTCGCCGAAATTGAGAGCCAAGGTTACGATATCGTACTTTATATGGGTGATAACTTAGATGATTTTGGCGATGCTACACATGGAAAATTAAATGCAGATCGTCGTGATTTTGTTGCTAAAAACCGAGCAAAATTTGGTACAACCTATATTGTTTTACCTAACCCAAATTATGGCGGCTGGGAAGGCGGTCTCGCGAAAGATTATTATAAAGGTGATTCTCAAAGCAAAGTTGATGCACGTTTAAATGTTATTAAGGCATGGAGCGGAAAATAACCCCACGTCTATAAAAACCTCCAAAAAACCAACCGCACTTTCAATCACTTCCAAAGTGCGGTTTTCTTGTTCGCTAAATTTCCCGGTTATCTCTCCGTTATCTCTTTAAGTGATAACTTGTCATTCTCTTACTTTTCCCTTTTCTCTCTCTTTTGGCCTTTAGTCCTTCTTCAACCTTTAACTTAATCCTGTTTGTCCGCTTTGCCCAAAAACAAAAACCCCCGATGCATGCACATCAGGGGTCTATATTCAGCTTGGCGGTGACCTACTCTCACATGGGAATATCCCACACTACCATCGGCATTACGGCGTTTCACTTCTGAGTTCGGTATGGATTCAGGTGGGCCCACCGCATTATCGCCGCCAAAATTCGGTCGATGACTTTACTTCCGTCTTCTCGTATTCTCTATCCTTCAAACCAAAACAAGCTGACTCTCAACTTTCTCTTAGTATCATCACCTCTATTCCCGGTGAATCACCTACAGTCTCTCTTTATTCTCTCTTAACTGCTACCCACCCAATTCCGCTCTCATGCCTCAGGTCTCCCCAAAAACACTTGAGCGTTGTATGGCTAAGCCTCTCGGGCAATTAGTACATGTTAGCTCAATGGCTCGCACCACTTACACACCATGCCTATCTACGTCTTAGTCTTAAACAACCCTTACAGATTTATAATCTGGGAGAACTCATCTCTTGGCAAGTTTCGTGCTTAGATGCTTTCAGCACTTATCTCTTCCGCACTTAGCTACCCGGCAATGCGTCTGGCGACACAACCGGAACACCAGCGGTGCGTCCACTCCGGTCCTCTCGTACTAGGAGCAGCCCCAACCAATTCTCCAACGCCCACGGCAGATAGGGACCGAACTGTCTCACGACGTTCTAAACCCAGCTCGCGTACCACTTTAAATGGCGAACAGCCATACCCTTGGGACCTACTTCAGCCCCAGGATGTGATGAGCCGACATCGAGGTGCCAAACACCGCCGTCGATATGAACTCTTGGGCGGTATCAGCCTGTTATCCCCGGAGTACCTTTTATCCGTTGAGCGATGGCCCTTCCATGCAGAACCACCGGATCACTATGACCTACTTTCGTACCTGCTCGACTTGTCTGTCTCGCAGTTAAGCTTGCTTATACCATTGCACTAACCTGACGATGTCCGACCGTCATTAGCAAACCTTCGTGCTCCTCCGTTACTCTTTGGGAGGAGACCGCCCCAGTCAAACTACCCACCAGACACTGTCCGAGACCACGTTTCGTAATCTTCGTTAGAACATCAAACGTTAAAGGGTGGTATTTCAAGGACGACTCCACAATCACTGGCGTGACTGCTTCAAAGTCTCCCACCTATCCTACACATCAAAATTCAATGTTCAGTGTCAAGCTATAGTAAAGGTTCACGGGGTCTTTCCGTCTAGCCGCGGGTACACCGCATCTTCACGGCGATTTCAATTTCACTGAGTCTCGGGTGGAGACAGCCTGGCCATCATTATGCCATTCGTGCAGGTCGGAACTTACCCGACAAGGAATTTCGCTACCTTAGGACCGTTATAGTTACGGC
>NZ_NRCN01000001.1:862500-1965000 GCF_003130255.1 Aggregatibacter kilianii | reverse complement strand
GCACGCACCATTAAATGATGAACGTGTAAGCGATCCGGCCGAAACGGACTTTTCCCCTTTCTTAAACGACGGTAAATAATTGCCACCATATCAACTAACGGAATAGCAATTACCCAAAGCGCTGTTACCGGATTCATTGGATGGCCTTTACCTTGAGTACTTAAAAGCAAAATCCAAATAATGGTAAAGCCGATTAAGGTGCTTCCTGCATCCCCCATAAAGACTTTAAACTTAGGCCCTAATGGAATTCCTAAATTCATCATTAAATAAGGTAGCACGGCAATAATTAAACCAAAGCTCCAATAGGCCAAATCCATTTGTCCATCGCGATACATTAAAATACCAATTGCCGCAAAAGACACACAAGACAGGCCGCCAAGCAAGCCATCTATACCATCAATCATATTAAACGCGTTAATAATCCCGATAGTTGCCAACACAGTGATAATTAATCCAATCGATCCTAATGTTAACTGGAATGGCCCTAAAATCTGTCCCAAATGATCGAGATATACATTCCCCATGTCAATCATCAGAATCGCCAAGAAGGCCTGGATGCCCGCGCGTAAAAAAGGACTTATATCATAACGGTCATCAATGATTCCCATCAACAAAAGCACTAAGATACTGAATAAATATAGATAAGGAAGCCTAGTTTGATCCCATTGCATGAGGTAGAAGCATAGATTCCCCATAAACAAGGAAATCCCACCAATGAGCGGGATAGCGCCTTGGTGACGTTTACGATAATTCGGTTTATCCACTAATCCAATATGGATAGCAATCGGACGCATCACGATTAAGGTTAGAAATGCGCCTAAAAAAGTAATAAATAACGTTAGCAACATAAGCTCTTTCCGTGAAAACAAGTGCGCAAAGCATATCATAAAGGAAAAATCGTACATAAATATTTTTAACAATATTCTCTTTTTTCAGTACAATAGCTTACATTTTTTGAACACAAGGATAAAAAAAGATGACAAATTCAACCGCACTTTTTTCCCGCGCACAACAAGTGATTCCCGGTGGCGTTAACTCCCCTGTTCGCGCCTTTAATGGCGTAGGCGGAACGCCTGTATTTATTGAAAAAGCTCAAGGAGCTTACATTTTCGATACAGAAGGCAAACAATATATTGATTATGTAGGCTCATGGGGGCCAATGATTTTGGGCCACAACCACCCGGCAATCTTGAAGGCTGTGCTCAAAACTGCCGAAAACGGTTTAAGTTTCGGTGCGCCGACATCATTAGAAATTGACCTTGCCGAATTGGTTTGCCAGCTGATTCCATCGATTGAAATGGTGAGAATGGTCAGTTCCGGTACCGAGGCCACTATGTCCGCCATTCGCTTAGCCCGCGGCTATACCAAACGTGACAAAATCATTAAATTTGAAGGTTGCTACCATGGCCATGCCGATTCGCTATTAGTAAAAGCAGGTTCCGGTGCGTTAACCTTAGGCCAACCGAATTCTCCCGGCGTACCGGCCGACTTTGCCAAACACACCCTCACTTGCACTTACAACGACCTCAACTCCGTCAAACAAGCATTTGAGCAATATCCGAATGAAATCGCCTGTATTATCGTAGAACCCGTTGCCGGCAACATGAATTGCATTCCGCCAAAAAACAATTTCTTACAAGGGTTGCGTGAACTTTGTGATCAATACGGCGCCGTATTCATTATTGATGAAGTGATGACCGGTTTCCGTGTGGCACTTGGCGGCGCACAACATTATTATAATGTTACGCCGGATTTGACCTGTTTAGGCAAAGTGATTGGCGGCGGTATGCCGGTAGGCGCTTTTGGCGGCAAAAAAGAAATTATGCAGCATATCGCACCGACAGGGCCGGTATATCAAGCCGGTACCTTATCCGGCAACCCAATTGCCATGGCTGCGGGGCTTGCTTGCCTGACCGAATTAAAGAAAGCGGGCAATGAGCAAAAATTGGCCCAACAAACCGAAAAATTGGCGAAAGGCTTGCAACAGCTTGCCGATAAGCATCAAGTGCCGTTTGTCGTGAATTATGTAGGCGGTATGTTCGGTCTTTTCTTTACCGATAAAAAAGAAGTGAGTTGCTATCAAGATGTGATGGCCTGCGACACTGAAAAATTCAAACGCTTCTTCCATAAAATGTTGGCCTTAGGCGTGTATCTGGCACCTTCCGCATTTGAAGCCGGCTTTATGTCCCTTGCTCATTCCGATGAAGATATCGACCTCACTTTAGCGACGGCAGATATTGCCTTTGCCGAGTTGGCTTAGTTCGAGGAATAAAAAGTGCGGTAGATTTAAAAACACTTTAAAAATCCACCGCACTTTTATTACGAAAAAGCTAGTTTAAAATATGCAACAATCGCTCTAACAACGCCTTTCTTTCCATCTCGTTCAACGCCCTGCCCTCCTTATTGGTCAAAATAAAGAAGTCTTCCGCTTTCTCACCGATAGTTGTGATTTTGGCATTACACAAATTCAGTTCAAGTTCGCAAAATACCGCACTGACATCCGCCAGTAAACCCGCTCGATCCAACGCAAACAATTCCATTTCCGTTTGATCGGTTTTGTCGAGATTCAAAAAACGCACTTCGGTTTTTACCTTAAAATGCGCCAACTGATGTTTTTCGCGTACCCGTTGCCTGTTAACCATACCGGACATTAAACTTTCCGTCAGTGCGGCTTCCAGCATACGACGACGATCAAAAGGCAGTTCTGAACCATCCAATTCGGTAACAATAAAACTGTCCAGCACATAACCGTCTTTAGCGGTAATAATTTGCGCATCGTGAATGCTCAGTTTTTTTGCACCGATGGTGGTCACGACTTTATTAAACAAGTTCGGGCAGTCTTGTGTATAAATGAAAATTTCAGTGCCGCCACCGGAAAATCGGTTACTCACCTTCACCAATAAATCACCCTTAAACTCGGCAAGTAAGCAAGTATGCCAACTAATTTGTTGCGGTGAATTACGCAAAAAATAATCCAGCGGACAACGTTGCCATAATTTTTCGATTTGTGACTCGGAAAGTGCGGTGTTTTTTGCGCGTATTTCCAATAACGCTAACTCTTGATGTTCTTTGGCTTTCGCCTGATTATCTAACAACGTTTGCAAACCTTGGCTAAACTGCTGTTTGGCATAATCATAAAGTGTTGCGATTAGAGAACGTTTCCAACTGTTCCACAGGGTTTCATTGGTTGCCACAATATCAGCCACGGTTAAACAGGTTAAATAATCTAAGCGCACCTGATTGCACACTTGTTCAGCAAAATTCAGCACTACTTCCGGATCATGAATATCGCGTCGTTGAGCCGTCACCGACATCAATAAATGCTGCTCCACCAACCACGCCATGGTTTCCGTTTCCCGCTGGTCAAAACCATGTAGTCGGGCAAACTCACGCACATCAACAGCACCAAGTATTTCATGCTCTCCCCCCCGACCTTTGGCAATATCGTGAAATAACGCAGCGATATAAAGCAAAGTGCGGTCGGAAATTTGGCTAAATATTTGATAGCAAATCGGATGTGCCTTGGCAGATTCTTCGGATAAAAAACTCTCTAGTTTCAGCATCACGCGCAAAATATGTTCATCCACCGTATAAGAATGGAATAAATCGAATTGCATTAAGCCTACAATATTACGCCATTGCGGCAAATAGGCCGTCAACACACCATATTGATGCATGAGGAAAAACGCCCGCTTGATAGCCAAAGGCTGATTAAAAAGACGAATAAATTTCTCCCGTGCCGATGGCGACTCACACAAATAACTCAGTTGATGCTCTTGCCGATACTCAAGCGTCAGATGCAATTCACGCAATACGGAAGAATGAATCTCGGCATCCGGATATTGGGTAAGATAATAAAAAAGATCGAGAATGCTGTCCGGTTGCCGCTCAAAACATTGATGATTACGCAAACAAATGGCTTGATTTATCAAGCTAAAATTCTCATCCAATACCTGTTCATGAATGATTTCGTAATCAATCAGAAAATGCTCCTGATAATGTTTCACCAACAATTCACTTAGCAAAGAGATCGAATGTAACGCCCGAAAAAAGCGTTTCATCATGGTTTCTACGCCTAGATTACCTTCGCCTTGAAAACCTAATAATTCACTGACTTTCAACTGGCGATCAAATAACAAGCGGTTGTCATAACGTTTTAAAATCAAGTGCAAAGCATACCGCACTTTAAATAAAAACTGCTGACTCTTTAGCAATAGGTCGTGTTCGGCAGGATAAATAAACCCCGCCTGTAAAATTTCCTGTAAATTTTTCGCACCGTTATGACGCAAGGCAATCCAATATAACAAATGCAGATCGCGCAACCCGCCGGGACTATATTTAATGTCGGGTTCAAGATTATAAGAGGTGTTGTTATAGCGTTGATAACGCGTTATTTTTTCTTGAATCTTCGCCTGACAAAAATCAATTTTTGACCAAAAATCTTCCTGCCTAACCAACTGCACAAGTTGCTCAAATAAGGCATGATGACCGCACAAATAACGAGCTTCCAACAAGTTAGTGGCGATGGTGATATCCGCTTTACCTTCCGTTGCACATTCTGCAAGGGTACGAATGCTGTGTCCCACATTAAAATTGCAATCCCACAAAAATTGTACAAATTGCGCGATGTTGTCTTGTAAATCTGCAGGAATCGGCTGCTCGGTTAAAATTAAAATATCCAAATCGGACAACGGAAACATTTCTTCCCGCCCGTAGCCGCCCACGGCAATAAGGCTTAATGGAAGCTCTTCAAACCCGAAATACCGCCACAAATGCTGTAACAGATGATCGTAAAACGCCGTACGATTGGCAATCAGGCGATCTACGTCAAGCTCGATGAAATGAGCCAATTCAAATTGCTTTAAATTTTCTTTCTGAATTTTGACCGCACTTGGCGTCATTTCGGCTTCGGTGTCGTAAGGGAAAAGCATAGGATCACTCACTAAAATTTGAGCTATAAAAAAAATCCGTCACAGAATTTAGCGACGGATTAGATCATTAAACATTCACCATGAAACGCTGAATACGCCCCTCGGCGATTTCTTCATCTCGAATGGTCATCACTTCACAACCATTTTCGGTAACGACCAACTGGTGTTCAAATTGGGCGGAATGGCTCCGATCTTTGGTTTTCACCGTCCAACCATCCCCCATTAAACGAACTTCTTTTTTACCGGCATTAATCATAGGTTCAATAGTAAAAACCATACCCGGTTTTAAAATCACGCCGCCGTCATCTGCATAGTAGTGCAACACTTGTGGTTCGCAGTGAAATTCCGTACCAATGCCATGACCGCAATATTCACGCACCACGCTGAACGTTTCGGATTCCGTATATTTTTGCACCGCTTTGCCGATTTCATTTAAACGGATGCCCGGTTTAACCGTACGTAACCCCACATAAAGGGCTTCTTGAGCAGCTTCCACCAGTTTTTTACTGCGTAAATTGGTTTCGCCGATAATATACATTTTCGAGTTATCACCGTAATAACCGTCTTTTATCACCGTCACATCAATATTCACAATATCGCCATTTTTCAGGTGTTTATCAAAACTTGGGATGCCATGGCAAACCACTTCGTTAATAGAAATGCAAGTTGCTTTTGGGAAACCATGATAATTCAGGCAGGCAGGGATGACTTTTTGTTCATTTACCATATATTCATGACAAATGCGATCCAATTCTCCGGTAGTAACACCCTCTTTCACATAAGGTTCGATCATCACCAGCACATCTGCCGCCAATTTACAGGCTTCACGTAATTTAACAATTTCCTCTTCTGTTCTTAGTGGAATACCCATATTCATCTCCCTAATAAAAATTAATGGGCGGAATTATAGCACTTACCTATTGAAAAATCCTTGATAAATTCTTGAATGCCTTAGAGGGTTATTAGATAATACGCGCTTAAATAAATAGTGGGGAATTACATAACATGACAGATATATCCGTTCCGTTAACTTTTACCGATGCTGCGGCACAAAAAGTTAAATCTTTAATCAGCGAAGAAGAAAACCCTGATCTCAAACTTCGGGTTTACATTACCGGTGGCGGTTGCAGCGGTTTTCAATACGGTTTTACGTTCGATGAAAAAGTAAATGATGGCGACTTAACCGTAGAAAATTCAGGCGTACAATTAGTGATTGATCCGATGAGTTTACAATATTTAATCGGTGGCACCGTCGATTACACCGAGGGCTTGGAAGGCTCGCGCTTTGTCGTCAATAATCCGAATGCCTCATCTACTTGTGGCTGCGGTTCTTCTTTTAGCATTTAACATGGATTTCCAATTTACCTATCACAACGGCAATACTGTGGCGACCTGTTCAATGGAACACGAAGCCTTCGCCAACTGGTTTAATATTGAAGTGCGGTCGAATCCACAATTAATTTCCACCGCACTTTTTCATTTAGAGAACTTACCGGCGCACTCAGAACAAGACATTATTTTAAACGGCGCCGAATACAGTTTATACATCAATGCAGATGAAGTAATGGCCAAAGCCAACAATCTCGCTATTGAAAATCAAGATGAGCTTGAAGACGGTTTTTATTATTACGATCAAGAAAGCATCGCATTTTGCGGAACGGAAGATTTCGCTCACTTTTTGCAATCTTATTTAGCGTTCATCCGCCAGTAATCCCCACATAATTCAGCCCCAAACGGTAATGCAAATGGCAACAAAACAAGATCAACAAACCTCTCCTGAACAGCAATCCTCTAAGAAGAAAAGATCTTGGAAAAGTTTGCTTCTCAAAGCCGCCTTTACCGGCTTTTGTATGCTATTTTTCTATTCCGCGTATTTGGATTGGCAAATCCGCAGCAAAATGGACGGCCAAATTTGGCGTTTGCCGGCGGAAGTGTATAGCCGAATCGAAAGCATTCGGTTGAGCGATGAATTAAGTTTGGAACAAATTAAGCAAATTTTGTTGGATAACGAATATCGCCAAACGACCATGATTGCCGCGCCGGGCGATTTTAAAATTGAAGACAATACGATTGTGTTATTGCGTCGAGCCTTTCCATTTCCGGATAAGCCCGAAGCACAGCGCGTGTTCCGTTTGCGTTTTAATGACAATAAATTGGCGGTGATCGAGGATTTAATCAACGTTAAAGCCATTGAAGAATTTCGCATGGCACCGAAATTGATCGCCATGTTGCAATCGGACAAAGAAGAACGCCTGGCTATTTCTTTGCAACAATACCCCCGCTTATTGATCGATGCGCTCCTACTCACAGAGGATCGCCGCTTTTTTGAACATGATGGTATTAGCCCGCTCGGTATTTTGCGTGCGGTCGTCACAAATATTCAAGCCGGACACACCGTGCAAGGGGGTAGTACCCTAACTCAGCAATTGGTTAAAAATCTGTTTTTAAGTAACGAACGCACCCTTAGCCGTAAAGTCAATGAGGCCATGATGGCATTGATTTTAGACTGGCGTTATGACAAAAATCGCATTCTAGAAACCTACCTCAATGAAATTTATCTCGGGCAAAACGGCGACAGCCAAATTCATGGCTTTGAATTAGCCAGCCAGTTCTATTTCGGTCGTTCTATTCGTGAAATCAGTTTGGATCAAATTGCCTTGTTGGTCGGCATGGTAAAAGGCCCTTCTTTATACAATCCATGGCGCAATCCGCAAAATGCCTTGGAGCGCCGCAACGTGGTATTGCATTTATTGTTGGAACACAAAGTTATCGGTGAAGAGCTTTATCAACTCTTAAGTCAACGCCCGCTTGGCGTGCAAGATAAAGGGAAAATCAGTCGGAAATATCCCGCCTTTATCCAAACTCTGCAAACAGAGCTACGCCATCAAATTGGTGAAGGCAAAGCCGCCAATTTACTAGGCGCGCGGATCTTCTCCACGTTAGATGTCAAACAACAGAATCGAGCAGAACAAGCCGTTATCAATATGGTATCCGAATTACAGGTAAAACATAAAAACCCGCATTTGGAATCCGCCATGGTTGTTGCCGATTATCAAACCGGTGAAGTACGTGCCGTAGTAGGCGGTGTACAAACTCAATTTGCCGGCTTTAACCGTGCATTGATGGCGCAACGTCAAATCGGTTCTCTGGTAAAACCGTCCATTTATTTGACCGCACTTATGTACCCGGATCAATTCCGCTTGAATACACCAATTAATAACCAACCGATTACCATTAACGTAAAAGGTAGCCCGCCGTGGCAACCGCGCAATTACGATCGCAAATACAGCGGTTCGGTCATGCTAATGGATGCGTTAGTGCGTTCGTTGAATATTCCAACGGTGAATATCGGCATGAAATTAGGATTAACCAAAGTAATTTCCGTGCAACAAGCCATGGGCTGGGACAAAGTGTCTATTCCGAAAGTGCCGTCAACCTTGCTCGGCTCCTACTCTATTTCGCCTTATGACGTGACCAAGCTCTACCAAACCATTGCGAACGAAGGAGCCAGCATTCCGTTGAGTACCATCAACAGCGTTGTGGACAGACAAGGCAATGTGATTTATGAACGGGAATTTGATCCGCAACAAGTTGTTCCTCGCGAAGCAGCGTTCCAAACCCTCTTTGCTATGCAACAAGTCGTGGAACGCGGTACGGCGCGTAGCTTACAAAATGATTTTGCCCACTTGCATTTGGCCGGTAAAACCGGCACCACCAATGATGCACGAGACACCTGGTTTGTGGGAATTGATGGTGAACATGTCTCCACGGTTTGGCTCGGCCGTGACGACAACGGCGATACCAAGCTCACCGGCGCGAGTGGCGCGTTGCAGGTGTATAAAGATTATTTACAACGCTCCGCCATCCGCCCATTAAAATTACACAAACCGCAAGGCATTAAATGGGTCGGCATTAATGCTTATGGTGGCTGGGATTGTAGTAGTACTCGCACTATTCCGGTCTGGGCAGACCAAAATCAATCCTTCTGCCAACCAGCCGTATTGACGCAAACCGCTAATATCGTCACCAATGCCCCAACACAAACAAATGCCAATACCACAGCAAAACCGGAAAGCGTTTGGGATGTATTAAAAGAAGACAAATCGGTACCGGTGGAAGAAGCAAAACCGGCAGATTAAAAACACCCAAGAAAATGACCGCACTTTGATCAACAAAATCTCAAGTGCGGTCATTTTTTTCATTATTTTAACGTGCAGGCGTTAGCCTACAAATTCTACAATTACGACCAATATTTCTTTTTAGACGTGTGCCCGATGCCCGGGTTGAAACTGTTGGTTGGGTCAAGAGACTTATAGAATTTACGTAATTCCGGTTTAGCCTCATACAAATGGCCGACGTTATGCTCCGCCGGGTATTGCGCGCCGCGTTTATCCAACAATTCCAACATTTGATGTTCCAATTCCATGCAATCATTGCCTTTTTTCACAATGTAATCCTGATGGAAAACATGGCACATAAAATGACCGTAATACAATTTATGGCTGATTTTATGATCAATTTCAGGCGGCAAGGTTTCAAACCACTCACGGTCATTACGACGCAAGGCAATATCCAATGCCACAATGTCTTCTACATCTTTTTCATGAATCGCACGATAACGAATGGCCGCGGAGGCAACGGCAAATCGGTGCAACATTGCCGCTTGCGTTTCCACCGCGTCACATTCGAAGAAAGCCCCATTGTTACTATCGCTAAAATAAGTTTTTAAATACTCACGGGCTTCTTGCACGCCATCACCGCCCATTTTTACAATTAAGTGATGCTCATATTGTTCACGATATTGCAGAAGTTTTTGTGGTAGATGCTGAGGAAGCACATTAGAAAAGGCTTGCATGAGTTTGTCGCTTAAATGGCTAGGTAAAAAAGCCACTTTTTTCGCCAAACGATCCACTTTCGCTTTCAGCGCAAATAATTTCGGTAACCAATGCGTACCGAATTTTTTTATGATCCAAAACGTATCTTTGCCATATTTGGCCGCCACATCAAACGCATCACGATGAATATACTCACCGGAAATCGGTAACTGTTTAAAATTCGCCAACATATGACGACGAATATCGCTCAATGCGTCAGTTTGATTGGTACCAATGTAAAATACCGCCGTGTTTTTCTCTGCTACAAAGGTGTCCAACCGCACAGCAAAAATCGCTAACTTACCTGCGCAACCCGAGGCTTCATAGTGACGCGCCGGATCCGCATTAAAACGCGCCGGACTGGCTTCATCCACTTGGCGCACATGGTTGCAGTAAGCATGGTCATGACCTTTGCCACAATCTAATTGGATATCTTTGCGTTGATAACGTTGGTTATCCAAATTCTCTAAAATTTCTTCCGGCGTTTCCCCTAAATCAATGCCTAGGTGATTAACTAATTGCAGTTCACCCTGCTCCGTTAATTGGGCATAAAGCGCCATTTCCGTATAAGCCGGGCCACGTTGCACCAACGCACCGCCGGAGTTATTACAAATACCGCCGATAACCGATGCACCAATACAAGAAGAGCCAATAACCGAATGCGGTTCACGCCCGTGTGGTTTCAAAGCGATCTCTAATTCATTTAGCGTAGAACCCGGCAAACAAACTACTTGTTGTGCATCATTAATTAATTGAATGCCTGAAATGCGCATAGCGTTGATAATCACAATATCGCGATCGTAATCATTGCCATCGGGCGTGGAACCACCGGTCAAACCGGTATTGGCGGCTTGAGCAATAACAATGACATCCGCCGCCACACAAGCTTTAAGAATCGCCCAAAATTCCGTTAAATTTCCCGGGCGCACTACCGCTAAGGCGTTTCCGTTACCAAAACGATAGCCGCTACGATAGGCTTCCGATTTGCTTGGATCGGTAATCAAATATTTGTCTCCGACAATGTGACGAAGTTGATTAATTAATTCGGTTTTTGTCATAGCTGTCACCCGTTGCAATGTTGGTTAATAAAAAGTTAACAAAATAAGTCGAAGAATAACAGAAAATAACGGCCCAAGCACAGAAAAAACAACCTTATTTTTAACCGCACTTGGCGCCAAAAGCGCCACAAACCTCATTTCGGCTGAAACAGTTAAGCTGTATAAATCACAAAATTTAACGAAATGTTACATTTTTTTGATAACTAGATCACATTTTCCCAAAATAGGTATATTTTTTTGAGGGAAAATTCATAGAATACGCGAGATTTTTTTTCCACTTCTAAAGGAGCAAACATGTCTTTCTTCTTAAGCGTATTACCCATCATATTACTCATCTACCTCATGGTTAAGCGAAACGCGCTACCTTCCTATGTTGCCTTGCCTTGGATTGCAACATTGGTGATGGGGGTACATTTGTTACACTTTAATACGGACATCGTCACCATCAGTGCTAACGTTACCTCTGCTATCGTAGCCGTGCAAACACCTATTACGGTAATTTTCGGTGCGATTTTATTTAACCGTTTTAGTGAAGTGTCCGGCGCGACCGATATTATGCGTAAATGGTTGGGCAACATTAACCCAAACCCGGTAGCGCAACTCATGATTATCGGTTGGGCATTTGCCTTTATGATTGAAGGCGCCAGTGGTTTCGGTACGCCGGCAGCCATTGCGGCACCAATTCTTATGGGCTTAGGCTTCAATCCATTGAAAGTCGCTATGCTCGCACTCATCATGAACTCCGTACCGGTATCTTTCGGCGCGGTAGGCACACCTACTTGGTTCGGTTTTGGCCCATTAAAATTATCTGAAGACATGATCTTAGAAATTGGTTCCATGACTGCGTTTATCCATGCTGTTGCCGCACTTATTATTCCATTACTGGCGCTTCGTGTATTAGTAAGTTGGAGTGAAATTCGCAAAAACCTTGTATTCATTTACATCAGCGTCTTTGCTTGCGTAATTCCTTATTTATTATTAGCCCAAGTCAACTATGAATTCCCTTCTTTAGTAGGCGGTGCAATCGGTTTATTTATTTCCGTATGGGTAGCGAATCGCAACATCGGTTTGGCTAAAGTTGAAAATACACTTGACAGCAATGCCGTCAATATCAGACAAGTAGTGAAAGCTTTATTCCCAACCGGTTTATTAATTGCGTTCTTAATCGTGACACGTATTCATCAGTTGCCGTTTAAAGCGATGATGAACGATACCACCGTTTGGTTCTCTACCGCCTTAGGTTCATTAGGTACATTTGAAGTCAGTAAAGGTCTTATTTTTACTTTAAAAAATATCTTCGGTTCAGATGTGTCATCAAGCTATAAATTACTTTACGTACCGGCATTAATTCCATTTATTATTACTGTGTTAATCGCTATTCCGATATTTGGCGTATCCGGCACGAAAGTCAAAGATATTTTCTCATCCAGCTTGAAACAATCAAAAAATCCGTTTATCGCCTTAATGGGTGCATTAGTGATGGTAAACTTAATGTTAGTGGGTGGTGAGCATTCCATGGTGAAAATCATTGGTCGTACCTTTGCGGAAGTGACCGGTAATGACTGGACGCTCTTCTCTTCCTTCCTTGGTGCGGTAGGTGCGTTCTTCTCCGGTTCTAACACCGTGTCGAACTTAACCTTTGGTAGCGTACAATTATCCACTGCAGAAACTACCGGTTTATCCGTTGCGTTAGTGTTAGCATTGCAATCCGTTGGTGGTGCTATGGGTAACATGGTATGTATTAATAACATTGTTGCTGTGTGCTCTGTATTGGATATTCAAAATAAAGAAGGCACTATCATTAAAACAACTATTGTTCCGATGGTGGTTTACGGTATCATTGCAGCCCTTTGTGCAACGTTCTTAATACCGTTGTTCTACACGCTTTAACAAAGTTTTAAATTTACTGAAAAAAACAACCGCACTTTGCGGTTGTTTTTGTTAGAGCACTCAGTGAGAAATGTAAATTAATCGCATTTACAATTTCCACTATTTAACTTTATTTATTTTTTTACTTTTTTACTTTTTATTTCCATTACTGTTGGAGTATTCATTATGAACGTAAATTTCTACGTCACCTGTATTGCCGATGTAGTAAAAAGCGGTGTGGCCAAAAACACCGTGCTGTTACTGGAAAAGTTGGGCTGTCAGGTCACCTTTTTAGAAAAACAAGGCTGCTGCGGCCAACCCGCGTTAAATAGCGGCTATACCAAACAAGCTTTACCCGGCATGAAAAATCTTGTGGAAACCTTTGAAGTCAACGACTATCCTATCGTTGCCCCTGCCGGTTCCTGTGTGTATGCAATCAAAAATTATCCCGACTATTTTATGCGTGCCAATCTTCCTGATTGGGCTGAACGTGCGAAAAAAGTCGCCGATCGTTTCTTTGATTTAACCGATTTTATCGTCAATAAATTAGGTGTTACCGACATTGGTGCCCATTTGCCGGGCCGTGCGGTTTACCATCCTTCTTGCAGTCTCTTCCGTAAACTCGGTATCGTTGATGAGCCGATTACCTTACTTAAACATGTTAAAGGTTTAGAACTGTTGCCAATTCACAATCAACAAACCTGTTGCGGTTTTGGCGGAACATTCTCGGTAAAAATGGCGGAAATTTCCGGTGAAATGGTAAAAGAAAAAGTCGAACATGTTGAGGAAGTCGAACCTGAATACTTAATTGGCGCAGATGTTAGCTGTTTATTAAATATCGGCGGTCGCCTACAACGCGAAGGCAGCAAAATTAAAGTGATGCATATTGCCGAAGTGTTAATGCAGGAGGGAAAATAAGATGTCTTTAAAAACCAGTAACCTTCCTTTTAAAGAACGAGTTGATCGCGAAGTGCATAATGGCATTATGCGTAAAGCCGTGGTGAAAGCCCAAGAAACCATTGGTGCCAACCGTCAAAGAATGGTGGATGAACTAGGCAATTGGGAAGAATGGCGCGACTTATCGAAACAAATTCGTAATCATGTATTAGCCAATTTAGACGCCTATTTATACCAACTTAGCGAAAAAGTCATGGAAAACGGCGGTAAGGTTTATTTTGCCGAAACCGCCGAAGAAGCAAGCGACTACATTCGTAAAGTTGCGTTGGAAAAAAATGCTAAGAAGATCGTGAAATCCAAATCCATGGTAACGGAAGAAATCGGTTTAAATGCTGTTTTAGAAAAAGAAGGCATGCAAGTCATTGAAACCGATTTAGGTGAATATTTACTGCAAATTTCCGGCGACAAACCATCTCACATCGTGGTACCTGCGATTCACAAAGATCGCCACCAAATTCGTAAGGATTTACACGAAAAACTGGGTTATGAAGGTGCGGAAACACCGGAAGACATGACCCGCTTCGTGCGTGAAAAAATTCGTCAGGATTTCTTAGAAGCAGACATCGGCATCAGCGGCTGTAACTTTGCTGTGGCAGAAACCGGATCTGTTTGTTTGGTGACTAACGAAGGTAACTTGCGTTTAGCCACTACTCTACCGAAAACGCACATTGCCGTAATGGGGATGGAACGCTTGGCACCGACGTTCCAAGAAGTGGACGTGTTAATTACCATGCTTGCCCGTAGTGCGGTCGGCGCCAAATTAACCGGTTACAATACTTGGCTCACCGGTCCTCGCCTTGCCGGCGAAACCGATGGTCCGGAAGAGTTTCACTTAGTCATTGTCGATAACGGTCGTTCCGATATTTTGGCCTCCGAATTCCAAGAAGTTTTACGTTGTATTCGTTGCGGTGCGTGCTTAAATACCTGCCCTGCTTACCGTCAAATCGGTGGTCATGGTTACGGCTCTATTTATCCGGGTCCAATTGGCGCGGTGATTTCTCCGTTACTTGGCGGCTATGACGAATTCAAAGAATTGCCGTATGCCTGTTCCTTGTGTAACGCCTGTAACTCCGTTTGTCCGGTGCGCATTCCGTTAGCGCAACTGATTTTAAAACACCGTGAAAAAATGGTCGAACAAGGCAAAACGCCGGCATTGGAACGCTTATCCATTTTCGGTTTTGGCTTTGCCAACTCACATCCAACCTTATGGAAAATCGGTGTAAACACCGGTGCCAAATTAGCGGGTAAACTCATTAAGAACGGCAAAGCGCCAATTAAAATGGGTGCCTTGGCAGAATGGACAAAAGCCCGTGATTTACCGACACCTGAAGGCGAAAGCTTCCGTCAATGGTTCAACAAAAGAGGAGCAAACTAATGGATTTACAAAATAGAGAAAACTTCCTCAATAAATTGGCAGCCAAAATGGGCAAAGAACGTCGTACTGTGCCTGAAGTCATGGCAACGCCGGTGAATACTCATCCGACAGAACGCCTAACCCATTTAACACAAGCAGAACTTTGCGATGAATTTGTAAACTTTGCCAAAGTGATGATGGTGGATGTTGTCGTAACCTCAGAAACACAGGCAAAACAGACCGCACTTGAGCTTTGCGAAAAATACGGTGGCGGTGATTTAGTGTTAAACGACGACCCTCGTCTGGAAGAACTTGGTATTACCCAAGCGGTTCAAGAAAAATACACTTGCCATATTTGGTCACCGGAACAGGCGGAAGCCAACATTACTAAATCGGAGCAAGCCAATATCGGGATTGTTTACGCCGAATACGGTTTAACCGAATCGGGCGGCATTGTGTTATTTTCACAGGCGGAACGTGGTCGTTCCGTAAGCTTACTACCGGAGAAATCCATTGTTGTCGTGCGTAAAAGCAAGGTATTGCCACGCGTGGCACAACTGGCGAAAGTGTTACACGACAAAGCGCAACAGGGCGAACGTATGCCTTCCTGTGTTAATATCATTTCCGGTCCAAGTTCCACGGCAGACATTGAATTAATCAAAGTGGTCGGCGTGCATGGTCCGGTAGCAAAAATTTATTTGGTCATTGACGATTTACCGACCCATTAATTGCCATTTCGGCTCAAACTAAAAAAACAATAGGAAAAGTCACCGCACTTTTCCTATTTTTTTATATAAATCAACGAAAAAATTCATTATTTTGTGATCTTTCTCCAATTCTCAAGGTGAATTTTACTTGCACTAAAAATTTATCAGAGGATAATTGTTATCAATTACAAATAGAAAATAGATTGAATTAGAGTTCAAGAGAGGGATTATGAGCATTTCTCGTTGGTATCATTATGCTATTTTTAGCGTTGTTATGTTGTTTTTCACCTTAGCCCGCGCCGAAGATAACTATCATCAATGGGTGCAGGACATTGAAAATCGGCTCGACAAAACCGCCACACTTTATGCTGAAAATAAAGTTGACGATGCCCGTACCGAAGTACAAATGGCCTATTTTGAAGTGTTTGAAAATCTTGAAGGCCCTATTCGTATTAACTTTTCCGCACAAAAAAGCTATCAAATGGAAGCCACCTTTGGCGAAATTCGTAAGATGATTGGTGATGGACTGCCACAAGAACAAGTCAAAGCCAAAATTGACGGTCTCAAAGCCGAATTGCAAGAAGTGCTTCCTTCTTTAAAAGAGGGGCATCAACTTAACGCCTCCGGTCAACATAGCGTATATGAAAACCAAACTATCGCTCCTCATTGGCAAAAAAGCTTTAAAACCATTGATGATTTATTAGCCCAAGCCATGACGGCATATGAAGCGAAAGATTACGCAACCGCCAAAAAACTGGTACAACAAGCGCAATACGATGGGTATAAAAACTCCGAAATGGAAATGTCCATTCGCCAAAATCGTTCCGCCGCCATTTCCGGCAATCTTAATCAACAGTTTTATGATTTAATCAAACTGAGCGAACAACCGGATCAAATCAGCAATTTCGGCTATCAAATCACGACGCTGTTACAAGACGTTGAAGAGCAACTACCTGAATTACCAACCACCCGTGATACACAAGTGGAACAGTCTGCCAATCAAACTATTGCCGATACCACGCAGGACAAGGACTGGTCGCAGGTTAGTACACAAGTGAATGCAGGCATTCAACAAGCGATAGCCTTATATGAACAAGGCGAAGCTAAAAAAGCCATGTTGGCAGTACAAGATACCTACTTTGATATCTTTGAAAGCACTGGCATGGAAAACAAAGTGGGTTCCCGCGACAGTAATTTCAAAACCCAATTAGAAGGCTATTTCACCCGTTTGGTGAGCTTAATGAAAGCCGGCGCAGAGAAAGAAAAGCTACAAGAACAAGCACAAGGATTAAGTCAAGATTTAAGCAAAGCTGTAGAAATGTTACAGGGCGGAGAACAAACTGCATGGAGTATGTTCTTATACAGCTTATTAATCATCGTTCGTGAAGGCTTGGAGGCGCTATTAATTGTTGCCGCCATCGTGGCATATTTAGTAAAAAACAACCATCAGGACAAACTGCCTGTCATTCGCCAATCAGTCTATGTGGCATTACTCGGTAGTGTCATTACCGCCGTGATCTTCCAACTCATTTTTTCCAATTCCGGCGCCAGCCGTGAATTATTGGAAGGCTTCACTATGATGATTGCCGTGGTGATGTTGTTCATGATGAGTTACTGGTTGCTGTCGAAAGTGGAAGCGCAAAACTGGAAACGTTATTTAGAAGGCAAATTATCCAGCGCACTAACTACCGGTTCTTTAGTAGGCTTGTGGTTCACCAGTTTCCTTGCCGTGTATCGTGAAGGCGCAGAAACCGTTCTCTTTTACTACGCCCTCGCCGGCGACGCATCAAGTGCGGTCAGTTATTTCTACCTTTTTGCCGGTTTTGCCGTGGGCGTCGTGATTTTAGCCATCTGTTATTTCATCATGCGTTATACTGTGGTAAAACTTCCGCTCAAACCGTTCTTTATGTTCACCGGTTCCTTTATGTATCTCATGGCATTCGTGTTTGCCGGTAAGAGCGTACTTGAGCTAATCGAAGGCAAATTATTCGAACCGACTTTAATTTCCGGAATGAAAGAAATTTCATGGTTGGGAATTTACCCTTATGTGGAAACCTTGGTTCCGCAAGTCATTCTACTTATTGCTGCACTGTTCGCTTTGGTTTATATGAAATACCAAAGTCGAAAAGCAGCTTAATTTTTTGACGACAATACTTATCTTATTAAGGAGAAACTAAGTATGAAAAAAACGTTATTAGCCACCGCACTTTTAGCCGGCATGATCACGGCGCCAGCCGCGTTAGGTTTTAAAGAATTCCCGGTTGGCGAACCTGTTACTATGAATGAAATGGAAATCGCCGCCGTCTATTTACAACCGGTTGATATGGAACCGCGTGGTATGGGATTACCTGCAGCGAAATCCGATATTCACTTGGAAGCAGATATTCACGCCACAAAAGGTAACAAAAACGGCTTTGGTGAAGGCGAATGGATGCCATACCTCACTATTCAATACACTTTAGTGAATACCGATACCGGTGAAAAACAAGAAGGCACATTCATGCCGATGGTTGCCAGCGACGGTCCTCACTATGGTGCGAACATCAAAATGATGGGTGTGGGTAACTATAAATTAACCTACCACATTGACCCACCACCAAAAGCCGGTATGCACCGTCACACTGACGAAGAAACCGGTGTTGGTCGCTGGTGGAAACCGTTTGATGTTAACTATGAATTCAAATTTACCGGTTTGAAATAATCCGTTTAGGTGTTAACAAAAACGATAAATAAAACACCTTGAGACATATCGAGGTGTTTTTATTTAAGGGCCATAATTCATATAGATGTCACAAAAATCATTGCCTACCACCCTTTACGGGGGAATCAAGATACTTAAAAAAATAGACGACATGATTCATTTAAATTTTCGGAGTAAGCTATGAACTATTTCTTTGTCTTTCTTATTCAAACCCTACTCCCTTTTTCCCTGCTACTGGCGTGTAGCTGGGTAGCTTATCCTCAGGCTAATTTCAAAAAACTGGCATGGCTTGCCATTCTCAGTTTTATCATCGGCAGTGTAATTACGTTAAATTTACCCAATAGCCAAAACGTTAAACTCGCCCTTGCCATTTTTAGCCTGTGCATTTTACTCTTTGCTTACTTGTCTCAATTTATTCATTGGCAACGCCTAAATACCTTTTGGCACATCATGCTCGCCATATTGGCAGGAAGTTTCTGGGCGAAAGATCCAAATATTACCGCCATCACCGAAACAGATGTCATCAACACTGATTTCTTATTACACATCAGCGCTATCGCGCTCGGGTTTATTTTCTGTTTAGTGGTTGCCGGTTGGTGTTACATTTTATTTGTGCAGAGTAAAACATCGAAAAAAACGACCGCACTTCGTCTTCTACTCAGCGCGATTATTACCCTCATTTTGATCGCCCCACTCCTTGGTGATGTGTTACTTATTTTAATGAAATTGCAAGTCATCGAACTCACCAAAGTGCGGTTAAGTTTCGTGGCAAAATCCGGCAACATCACGACTTATTTGAACTACATTAACGCAGCTATTCTTGCCGTTATCGTTCTCATTTTTGCCTTAAATATTCATCGCCCACGCGTGCGCACTGCTAATAGCGAACAACAACCTATCGAAAAACGCAAAGCTATTGCCGCCAAACGCACATCCGGCAAAATTATCGGCTATGGCATAACGGCAATTCTCATCATGTTGGCTACGCAATTTTACTGGGACAGAATCGCGTCCCAGCCGCCACAACTTTCCGAAGCCCAAAGAGTTACCTTAGATGCAGAAAACAACGTACACATTCCAATCGAACAAGTAAAAGACGGCAAATTACACCGTTTCCTTTGGGTTGCTGATGACGGCAAAGCGGTACGCTTCTTCATTATTAATCGCCTACCCGACAAACTCAGTCTTGCCACCGTGTTCGACGCGTGTATTTTGTGCGGCGACCAAGGCTATGTGATGGAAGGCAACCAAGTGGTATGCGTAGGTTGTGGCGTCCGTATGTTTACCCCTTCCATCGGCAAACCGGGCGGTTGTAACCCGGTGCCGATTGATGATTGGAAACAAACGGATACGGAAGTGGTCATCAACAAGAAAAACTTGGAAGAAGGCTTGAACTATTTCAGTACGATCATTGAAATTGAAGTGGTAGATCCCGTCAATGGTAAGAAATTGACCAACACAAAAACGGAACACAAATACAGCCATGAAGGCAAAACCTATTTCTTTACTGATGAAAAGAACTTGGATCTGTTCCGTGATAATCCTGAGGCCTATTTAAACAAAGCCGATGAAATGTCAACCGCCAAGGAGGAAAAATAATCATGTTAGCGCGAATGTTATTTCAGTCTTGGCGTTATGGTTTAAAACGCAAGCTTCTTGCCATTGTCACCATTTTTCTTGCCGCCGGTTTGATTTCCGCCTTGCTCGCCGTGTCTATCGACATTGGTGACAAAATGGCAAAAGAGCTGAAATCTTACGGTGCCAATATTTTGGTGGAACCCGCCAGCAGTGCCGTTTTGCCGGATGATGTCAGCGGTCGTAGTTCCCTCGCTACGCAAGATTTTTTAGATGAAAAAGAACTGCCGAATGTGAAAGACATTTTCTGGCGCAACAACATTGTGGGGTTCGCGCCCTTACTGAGCACACAGGTAAAAGCCAACGTGGCTAACGGTGCAGAAAACGATGTGAGCATCCTCGGGACGTTTTTTGATCATAATATTCCTGTGCCGGATGAAGAGGATTACCACACCGGGCAGAAAATCATCAGCCCTTACTGGCAAGTAGAAGGCGAGTGGGTGGATGATGCTACTGATGATTTCGGTGAACAAATTCCTGCCCTACTCGGTGCCCAACTTGCCAAACAACAGCAATGGAAAATCGGTGATGTGATTACCTTAAGTTATCAGGCGGAAGAAAGTGCGCCACCACAACACATGACCACCATCATGAAAGGCATTGTTAAAACCGGCGGCACAGAAGAACAACAACTGATTTTGCCGTTAAGTGCGGTGCAAAATTTACTTGGATTAGAAGGCAAGGTACAGGCGATTAAAGTCTCCGCGCTCACCGTGCCGGAAAATGATTTATCCCGCAAAGCCCGCGCCAATGTGGATGGTTTGGCCGCCGAGGAATATGACCGTTGGTATTGCACGGCCTACGTTTCCTCTATTTCCCACCAATTGGAAGAAGCGATTTCCGGCGCGATTGTTCGCCCTATTTGGCAAGTCGCGGCTTCCGAAGGCGTCGTCATTGAAAAAATTCAATTATTACTCGCTGTCGTCACCCTTGCCGCACTGATTGCCGCCGCCATGGGCATTGCTTCATTAATGACCACAACCATTATCGAACGCAGCAAAGAAATCGGCTTAATGAAAGCGCTCGGCGCCTATCAATGGCAAATCGTCTTGCTGTTTTATTGCGAAGCCATCATCAGCGGCTTAATCGGTGGCATCTTAGGTTGCATTGCCGGTTGGGGCTTAGCACGTTTTATCGGTGCCACGTTATTTGGCGCACCGCTCAGTTTCGCCTGGATCGTTATCCCTTGCGTACTGGTACTTTCCGTCTTGATCGCCGTGATCGGTGCTTGGTTCCCGGCACACCGTATTGCCCGTCTTTATCCTATCGAGGTACTTTATGGCAGACAATAAACCTATCAATATGTTTTGGCGCTTGGTGTTACGCGCCTTGCGTCTGCGCTTGCAACGGGTATTCATCATTTTTGCCGCGCTCACTGTGGGCGCAAGCATTGTCACGGCAATGGCGGCGGTGTACTTCGACATCAACACCAAAATGAGCCAAGAACTGCGTACCTTCGGCGCCAATTTTTATATTGGCCCAAGCAACGGCAATTTAATCAAAGTGGATCAAGTGCAACAGATCCTTGACCAAGCACCGAAAGGCTTAATTACGGCTGCCAGCCCCTATTTATATGGTGTGACACGTAGTGATTTAGAAAAAATCGTGATGATGGGCGTGTGGTTTGAAGACATGAAAACCCTTGCACCTTATTGGCAAATCACAGGCAATCCTATCGGGGTGAACTTCGACGAGCGCAACGCCATGATCGGCAAAACCCTTGCGGAACGGCTCAATTTAAAAGTGGGCGATAAACTCACGTTAAGCCTCAATTCCGTGGATAAACACCAGTTCAATATTAAAGCCATCGTAGAAGCGGGCGATGCCACCGACAATATGTTGATCGTAAGCCTCGACTTTGCACAAAACTGGTTGAAAAAAGAAAACTTGGCCACCAATGTATTGTTAAACGTCAAAAACGATCAAGGCCAAGTGGATCAATTCGCCCAACAGTTGCAACAACAGTATCCCGATTTAGATATTCACCCAATTCGCAAAGTCTCCGCCTCCGAAGGGCAAATTTTAGATAAAATCAAAGGCTTGATGGGCTTGATTTCTGTGGTAATTTTGATTTTAGCCACCCTTTGCGTGAACACCACCTTAATCGCCATTGTGGGTGAACGGGCGAAAGAATTTGCGTTGCAAAAAGCCCTTGGTGCGAAAAGCCGCGACATCATCAAACAAATCGGCGCAGAAACCTTGATTATCGCCCTTTGCGCCATTGTATGCGGCTTAATCATCGGCTATCTATTAGCACAGGTTCTCGGCTTAACCGTATTCAAAGCCTATATTGATATGCGCCTGCCGGTGCTCCCGATTACCATTACTTTATCCTTATTAGTGGCGTTTATCGCGGTTATTGTACCGACCCGCCGCGCTTTAGAGATTCAAACCGCCAACGTATTGAAAGGGGAATAACATGGCTAAACCAGTCATTGAAACACAGCATTTATATAAAAGATTCGGCCAAGTGACCGCACTTGAAGACATTAATATTCAAATTGCCGAAGGCGAATTCGTCTCTATCATGGGTGCCTCCGGTTCAGGAAAAACCACATTAATGAATATTCTCACCGGCTTGGATACCGCGACAGAAGGCAAAGTGATTTTAGACGGAGTGGACGCAGCACAACTGGACGAAACGGGCAGACAACGTTTCCGCGCGGAAAAAATCGGCTTGGTGTTCCAACAATTTCACCTCATCCCCTATTTAACCGCGCTTGAAAACGTGATGTTGGCGCAACATTATCACAGCGTGGTAGATGAAGCCGCCGCCAAAGCTGTATTAGATCAAGTGGGCTTAGCACATCGCATGAATCACCGCCCAAGCCAACTTTCCGGCGGGGAACAACAACGGGTGTGTATTGCACGCGCCTTAGTGAATCAGCCGCCGGTCATTTTTGCCGACGAGCCGACCGGCAACCTCGATGAAACAAATGAAAATTTGGTGTTGAATTTACTCACGGAATTAAACCGGCAGGGGCGCACTATCGTCATGGTGACTCATAACCCGGATTTAGGTAAACTCACCAACCGCATTATTTACTTGCAACACGGCAAACTATTGCGTGAGGAAAAAAACAATGAACCCCCAACGGCTTAATAAATTAGCGAAAATGCTTGGCATAAGTGCGGTCGTTTTTTTCAGCGTTTCCTGCAAAGAGGAATCCGCTCAAATCGGCCAACCCGCACCGGAAATTGCCGCCTTCGATCTGCAAGGCAATAAAGCCTCATTAAGCGACTGGCAGGGCAAAACCGTGCTCATCAACTTCTGGTCGGAAACCTGTGGCGCCTGCATTGCGGAATTAAGAACCTTGCAACAATGGGCGGAAAAATACCCGAACCAAGTGCAACTGATCGCCATGAATATCGACGGCGAAAAGGCCGATACACAAGCGATTGTCACCAAACGACAACTCACCTTACCGGTGTTTAAAGATCAAATGAAAATCACTGCCGAACGTTACCAACTTGTCGGTACGCCAACCTCTTTCGTGATCGACCCAAACGGCAAAGTGATCTATAAATTTGAAGGTCTAATCTCCGAAAACGATTTACAACGATTATTTCAACCCACAAAAAGCTAACGAAAACTCCTATGAAAAAACATTACTCTACCCTCATCCTACTCGCCTGGTGCATTTTCCCTAACGCCCACGCGGAACCTAACCCTGAACACGGTCAGAAAGTTTACAACCGCACCTGTGCCCTCTGTCACGGTAAGCAAGCTGAAAAACCGGCTATGGGTCAATCCCAAATCATCAACACCTTTACCCAAGATCAAATCATCCAGTCACTACAAGATCGTAAAAGCGGCAAAATCGAAGGCGGCGGCAACCGCGCCAAGTCCACGCTCAGCGAACAAGATATGCAGGATGTCGCGAGCTACGTGGAAACGTTGAAGAAATAACGGAAAAAAGTGCGGTCATTTTTCAGACTATTTTTTTGATTTCAAAACGCCTGAAATTTTGACCGCACTTTGCTATAATGCGCCCCGTTTCATTTCATCCCAAATAAGAGATAGCCATGACCGATTTTCCTTATATCCGTGACCTAAACGAACACAATCTCAACGAGATCCTCCAGCTTTCACAAACTTCCCCTCTCGTTATCACCTTTTATGCACCAAGCCACGCAGATTCTGCGGCGTTTGTGAAAACGTTGGAAGATTATGCCAACCAATATCAAGGGCAATTTGTATTAGCTAAGGTAGATTGTGAAAAAGAACAAATGGTGGCGGCACAATTCCGTATTCAAGCTTTACCGACCACTTATTTATTCAAAGAAGGTCAAGCGTTAGACGCCTTTCAAGGAGCGTTGGAGCAGGCTACGTTGCAACAACGTTTGAGTATTATTTTACCGAAAGAGGAAGAGATTAAATTCAATCAGGCGTTGGATTTGTTGCAGGTGGAAAATTATGAACAGGCGCTACCATTGCTAAAAGAAGCGTGGGAATTATCGAATCAAAAAAATAGCGATATTGCCCTGCTCTATACGGAAACTTATATCGCCATGAAGAAAACCGAACCGGCACAGCAGATTTTGAACAAGATCCCGCTACAAGATCGCGATAGCCGTTGGCAAGGTTTACAGGCTCAAATTGAGTTGTTAATTAAAGCCGCCGACACCCCTGAAATTCAGCAATTACAAGAAGAATTTGCCAAACAACCAAGCCATGATTTGGCGCTGAAACTGGCGTTACAATTACACCAAGCCAACCGCAACGAAGAAGCCTTGGAGTTATTGTTTAACATTTTACGACAAGATTTGGGCGCGGAAGACGGCAAAATTAAGCAGGAATTTTTATCTATTTTAGCCGCTATCGGCACCAATGATCCGCTGACCAATAAATATCGCCGATTGCTCTATTCATTGTTGTACTAGAAAGAAATCTTTTATAATAACGGCCACATTTTTTCAATTGATATAAGGACATTTTATGTCAGACATTAAACACGCTAAACTGTTAATTTTAGGTTCGGGCCCGGCGGGTTACACCGCAGCAATTTACGCGGCGCGTGCCAATTTAAACCCTGTATTGGTAACAGGCTTACAACAAGGCGGCCAATTAACCACTACAACGGAAATCGAAAACTGGCCGGGTGATTTCGGGGAAACTACCGGCCCGGAGTTGATGCAAAGAATGTTGCAACACGCGGAAAAATTCGAGACAGAAATCGTATTTGATCACATCAATCGCGTTGATTTATCTTCCCGTCCATTCAAACTTTATGGTGATGCTCAAACTTTTAGTTGCGATGCCTTAATCATTGCGACCGGCGCTTCTGCCCGTTATTTGGGTTTGCCTTCCGAAGAAAGCTATAAAGGTCGTGGTGTTTCCGCCTGTGCCACTTGCGACGGTTTCTTCTATCGTAATAAACCGGTTGCCGTAGTGGGCGGTGGCAATACTGCTGTGGAAGAAGCCTTATATTTGGCTAACATTGCCAGCGAAGTGCACTTAATCCACCGCCGTGACAGCTTCCGTGCAGAAAAAATCTTGATCGACCGTTTATACAAAAAAGTAGAGGAAGGAAAAATCATTCTGCATACCAACCGCACTTTAGATGAAGTGTTGGGCGATAACATGGGCGTGACCGGCGTTCGTTTGCGGGATGTTCAATCCGGCGCTAAAGAAGATGTGGCATTAGACGGCGTATTTATCGCTATCGGCCATGCACCGAATACGGAAATTTTCCAAGGTCAATTGGAATTAAATAACGGCTATATTGTAGTGAAATCCGGTTTAGAGGGTAATGCGACCGCTACATCCGTGGAAGGCGTATTTGCGGCAGGCGATGTGATGGATCACAATTATCGCCAAGCCATCACATCTGCCGGTACCGGCTGCATGGCGGCATTAGATGCCGAGCGTTTCTTGGATGCTCAGCAATAATGATGGGCGGAATTCAATCCGCCAATAACGCATTATGTAAAAGCGGTGGGCTAATGCCCACCCTAAATTTTTTATATAAGAAAACAGTAACTTATGGATAAATCCCGTCAAAAATATTTACAACAATGGCTACGGAAACAACAACAGCCGATTAAAAAATATTTAAATCTAAATATCCTACTCGCCTCTCTTTCTTCCGTGATTTTAGTGGCGCAAACCTATTTACTGGCTTCGTTATTGCATAAATTAATTATGCTAAACGAATCTGCGACCGATCTTGTACCTTATTTTGTCGGGTTGGTTATCGGTTTTGCCTTACGTGCGTTTATCTTATGGCTCCGTGAAAAAATCGGCTTTAAGTGCGGTCAATTATTACGCAATATTATTCGCCAACAAATTTTAGATAAAATTCACCAAGTCGGCCCGGCCACCATCAACAACAAACCTGCCGGCAGTTGGGCAAGTATTATGTTGGAACAGGTAGAAAACCTACATAATTTCTATGCCCGTTATTTGCCACAACAAGCGCTTTCCGCCATTGTGCCGATAATTATTTTAATCGCCGTCTTTCCCCTTAACTGGGCAGCCGGTTTGATTTTAATGGGTACCGCGCCGTTAATTCCGATTTTTATGATTTTAGTGGGTAAAGCGGCGGCAGATAGCAGTCAAAAAAATATGGCTACGCTTGCCCGTTTAAGCGGACAATTTTTGGATCGTCTGCGCGGTTTAGAAACCTTGCGATTATTTGACCGCACTTCAGAGCAAACCCGTCACATTGAAGAAAGCACGGAAGACTTCCGTGAAACCACCATGGACGTATTAAAAATGGCGTTTCTTTCCTCTGCCGTGTTGGAATTTTTTACGTCTATTTCCATTGCACTCATGGCGGTGTATTTCGGTTTCAGCTATTTAGGTCAAATTGAATTCGGCACTTACGGTACGCCAATAACCCTTTTCATCGGTTTCTTCTGTTTAATTCTCGCACCGGAGTTTTATCAACCATTGCGTGATCTCGGCACCTATTATCACGACCGTGCGGCAGGTATCGGGGCGGCGGATGCCATTGTAGATTTCTTGGAAGAAGATTATTTAATTGCACAAGGTGAAAATAAAACCCCATTTGAGGCGCAAAGTGCGGTAGAAATTTCCGCTAAAAATGTGGTGGTGTTATCACCGCAGGGCAAGCCGTTGACAGAGGCATTAAATTTCCATATTCCCGCTCATAGCCATGTAGCTGTTGTCGGCCAAAGCGGTGCGGGTAAAACGTCGTTAGTCAATACTATTTTGGGCTTTCTACCCTATCAAGGCAGCTTAACCATTAACGGCCAGGAACTGCGTGAGTTAGATTTAATGCAATGGCGTAAACACATCGCGTGGGTTGGGCAAAACCCGCTGTTGTTACAAGGCTCCATTAAAGAAAACTTGCTATTAGGTGACATCCAAGCCACTGAACAAGAAATCGATCAGGCCTTAAGTTTGGCACAAGCGAAAGAGTTTACCGATCGTTTGGGCTTGGAGGCAGAAATTAAGGAAGGCGGCATTGGCGTGTCTGTGGGACAAGCCCAACGTTTAGCGGTGGCTCGCGCGTTATTGCGCAAAGGTCACTTATTACTGTTAGATGAACCGACTGCGAGCCTTGACGCGCAATCGGAAAATTTAGTGTTACAAGCACTACAAACTATCAGCCAACAACAAACGACCTTGATGATTACCCATCGTATTGAAGATTTAAAACAATGCGACAATATTTTAGTTATGCAACAAGGGCAAATCATTCAACAAGGGCATTTCGAGCAATTACAACATGAAGGTTTCTTTGCCGAATTGTTAGCACAACGACAACAGGACATTAACTAATGCGTGCTTTACTTCCTTTTATTCGCTTATTCAAATTTGCTAAATGGCCATTGTTCTTGGGCGGTCTGTTAATGATCTTGGGCTTGGCTTCCAGTATCGGCTTGTTAACCCTTTCCGGCTGGTTCTTGGCCGCTACCGCCATTGCGGGCTTTGGCACATTATTTAACTTTTTCTACCCTTCCGCCAGCGTACGCGGATTAGCCATCAGTCGCACGGTTGCCCGCTATTTTGAGAAAGTCGTCACCCATGACGCCACCTTCCGTGTATTGGCGAAATTGCGCGTGCAAGTGTTTAGCAAAATCATTCCGCTTAGCCCGGCTGTATTAAATCGCTATCGCAACAGTGATTTATTAAACCGTTTGGTTGCCGACGTTGACACCTTAGACAGCCTGTATTTACGCCTTGTCGCCCCATTTATCAGTGCCATTGTCGTGATTTTGATGATGACGATCGGCTTGAGTTTTATCAATGTGCCATTGGCGTTATTCATCGGTGGAACCTTATTGGTTTTATTATTGGTGATACCGACCATTTTTTACCGTTTAGGCACAAAATTCGGTGCCAAATTAACACAATCCCGTGCCACCTATCGCACACAATTTGTCGAATTTATCCAGGCTCAGGCGGAATTATTGCTATTTAACAGCGAAGCTAAAGTTAAAGAAAAATTGCAACAAACCGAACAACAATGGCAAACCTATCAACAACGGGAAGCAAATTTATCCGGATTTTCCACCGCACTTTTATTGCTTGCCAACGGTTTAGTGCTCTCCATTACCATCTGGGCCGCTTCTCAGGCAGATTTAGGCAACGATGAATACCGCGCCGCCTTTATTGGTTTATTTACTTTTGCTGCCCTCGCGGCATTTGAAATTCTGCTGCCTATTGGTGCGGCGTTTTTACACATAGGACAAGTTATCGCGTCAGCCGAACGGGTAAGCGACATTATTGAGCAACAACCCCTAGTTAAATTTTCCGGCACGGAAAAAGTTGAATCCAACACCGAACAACCGTTGTTAAGCGTGCAAAATCTCGATTTTCATTATCCGCAACGAAGCAATCCGGCATTAATCGAATTGAATTTAACTATTCAAACAGGACAAAAAATCGCCATTTTAGGTAAAACCGGTAGCGGAAAATCCACTTTATTACAACTCTTGGTTCGCAATTATGACGCTGACCAAGGACGGATTGTCTTAGCCGGTAAAGAGATTCAACGTTACAGTGAACAAAGTTTACGTCAACAATTCTGTTTCTTAACCCAACGGGTACACGTATTTAGTGACAGCCTGCGTAACAACCTGCAAATTGCTACTCATACGCCAATCAGCGATGAGAAAATGATGGAGATTTTGCAACAAGTGGGGTTAGAGAAACTATTACAACAGGAACAAGGCTTGGATTTATGGCTGGGTGACGGCGGTCGTCCGTTATCCGGCGGTGAACAACGCCGTTTGGGATTGGCGCGTATTCTATTAAATGACGCCCCGATTTTATTGTTAGATGAACCGACAGAAGGTTTGGATCGCGAAACCGAGCGTAAAATGCTACAAGCTATCCTAGCACACAGCGCCAATAAGACCTTGATTATGGTGACACACCGCTTAACGGCAATTGAGCAGTTCGATCAGTTGGTGATTATCGATAATGCCAAACTTATTGAACAAGGAACTTATCAAGACTTGGTGAATAAAGAAAACGGCTTTTTCAAACAACTCACACAGAGAATTTAGGCTATTTGATAAGGTTGGAGAGGTGGAAACCTTTCCAGCTTGATCTCGGCACACGAAAATTCTGACTTTGGCTGCTTTCTTCCGAACCTGACCGGGTAAATCAGACATCATTGCGAGGAACCGAAAAGGTTTCCATTGAATTAGCTAATGGAATAACCGACTAGCTAAGAGCCCGCATTATGCAATAAGCACTTCTGAATTGCAAATTTTATCACCGAATTCCTTCAGAACTGCCTGAACTTTAAACAAATAAGGAAAAACCATGAGTGCATTAACCCAATTAATCGACTTATTAAAATTGGAGAAAATTGACGATTTATTATTCCGTGGTAAAAGCCAAGATCTCGGTTTTCGTCAAGTATTTGGCGGTCAGGTCGTGGCACAAGCGCTTTCTGCCGCCATTCAAGTTGCACCTGAAGATCGCATTTTACACTCTTGCCACGCCTATTTTTTATCACCGGGCGACAGTCAATATCCCATTATTTATGATGTAGAAATCTTGCGTGAAGGCCGAAACTTCACGGCCATGCGGGTAAAGGCTATTCAACATAAATCGCCAATTTGCCACATTACCGCCTCTTTCCAAACGCAGGAACATGGCTTTGAGCATCAAAGCGATATGCCACAAGTGGAAGGCCCAGATGAATTGATGTCGGAAAGCTCAGTGATTCAACAAATGGCACAAATGATTCCGGAAGCGGTGCGTGATAAATTTACTGCCGATCGTCCTTTCGACATTCGCACGAAATATTTGAACAACCCTTTCCACGGGAGCAAACTACCGCCACAACAATTTTCATGGGTTCGCACCGATGGCGAAGCGCCGACGGATTACCGCATTCAACAATGCCTGCTTGCCTATTTCTCAGATTTTCATTGTATTTTGACCGCACTTCATCCACACGAAAAAGGCTTTTTACAAAAAGGCATGAAAGTTGCCACCATTGACCATTCCATTTGGTTCCATCGTCCTTTTGATATGAACGACTGGCTACTCTACGCCATTGAAAGCAATAATGCCTATGCGGCGCGCGGTTTGGCACGCGGGCAATTCTTCTCAGCCGACGGTAAACTCATTGCCACCACACAACAAGAAGGGTTAATTCGCTATCAAGCGGAAGAAAAATAAAAAACAGTAAGAAAAGTGACCACACTTTTCCCTCTAAAAAATAACAAAAAAATTCCCGATAAATTTACTTATCGGGAATTTTTTCTAAAATCGCACGCCGGTTCCTACTCCAAAGCCAACCCCAACGCCATTTGATCCGCCGCTGGCACCTACGCCGACAGAACAAGCCGTCACACTTAAACCAATAAATAACGCAAGAATGAATGTTTTCATTTATTTTCCTTTTTTGACTAAATCAACATTTTTAAATAAACGATAAATGCCGATTAAATCTTTTTTCGCAATGTATTTAAACGGTAACAACAAATAATAAATAAACCGATAATGACAAACCGTATGCATCATATCATCCCATTCTTGGGGATCACAATATGCCTGATATTTCCGCATTACATTACAAATTAATTCATCAGATAGATGTTGCTCACGGCATAAATTATAAACAAATAATAACAAATCTCGGGCTTTTTGCTCATTCAGACTATGCTTTTCCGCATTCACTTCAAAATCAATAAATAATACATTGCCGTCTTTCCACAAAATATCGCGAATTGCCGGACGGCCATGTACTAAACCACGGCGGTGTAAATCAGCCAATGCCTTTGCCGCATCACATAAAATCCGTTGCTTGGTTTGGTTATCAATATTACGACTGACCCAATATGCCACATTATGACCACCGTCTTCTAGCACTAGATAATCTTCACCAAATATCATCAATTTCGGCACAGGCGCCTGACGCTCGGCAAAATGCTGTAAACTATGAATTTCATTTAGAAAAGACTGTTTGGGATGGGGCTTTAATAAACGCCACACACCACGTAGCTGCTCAGGCTGTTTTAGCCAATAAGCCTGTTTTTGATAAGTAAAATGATAGACACGCTCCCCTTTGTGCTCGGCTAACAACTGCCAAACATACTCTTTAAACGCGCTCCGTGCTGAGTCCGACATGAATATTCCCATAAACGCAAAGTGCGGTTAATTTTAACCGCACTTTTAGCGCAACGATACAAATTACTTCTTAATTAAACTTAATTTAGCAACACGTTCTCCTGATAACTGACAATCCATTTTATAGAATTGATTACCATTTAAACGTACATCTGCCGTTAAACGAGAATTGCTATTTGCCGCATTGGCGGAACTACGGAATACTCGTTTAGTTTGAGCCACTTGCTGAATTTTGGTAATGCATAAATAGTTCAATTTCGCATCACCACCAGTTTGCACATTCGCGGCCCCTTTGTCGGCACTGTTCGGCCCAAGCATTTTTTGCAACTTGGCGGCCTCAGCAACCAAAGCTTGTTGCGCATCATTTTGCCCGCTAATGTGATAAACCTCGCGGTTATCTTGAATTACAGAAACTTTGCCGCCTTTATAAAAGAACAATTTATTATCAGCACCGTTGCTAACTTTAATTAATTCCGGTTGTCCATTTAAGTAAGCAATATATTGGGTGTTATTGTGAATATATTCAAAACTTGGTAGAGCCTCGGCTTTTTTAATTAATGCCTGAATGTCGGTGTCGCCTGCGGTAGTTACCGTAGCGGGACTTTGTGAACTGCCAGTGATAAGTGAACCACAGGCGGATAACAGTAAAACCGATGAGTATAATACTGTTTTGGTGATATATTTATGCATAAATAACTCCTATTTGTTCAAAGTGCGGTCTAGTTTAACCGTTTTTTGGTGATTTTTAAACCTCAATCTATTTGGAGAATCAAGCATGTTTCAACGTTTAAAAGGTCAATTTTTCACGCTTTTTGCGACGTTTTTTCTCACATTCGCCCTATCCTCTTCTGCCTTCGCATTAGCTATCGGTGAAACCGAAATTAACCAATTATTAGCCCATAACAACAATTATCAAAGCAACTATGGCATTCCCGGTATTGCCAGCGTAGATTACAAGCTACATGACTTTAGCGCAAAAATCGGACAAACTGCCGAAAAACGCCTGGAGCTTAGCGGCATTGTTGACGGCTTATTTAAACTGCCAACCAATCAATTTCCTGCTAAATTAAACTTAACCTTCGACACCGTGCCTTATTACGATCCGCAAAAAGGCGCTATTTATTTAAAAGACATCCGCATACTCAACTGGTTCGGCTCTCCGCAACAATATATGGATCAAGTGCAAAGCCTGGTTCCCTTACTTACCACCAGCGTAGCAAATTATTTAAGTAGCACGCCAATCTACACATTAGATGAGCGCAACTCACGAGATGCGATGATCAAAAAAGTCGCCAAAGGCATCCGTATTGAGCAAGGTCGCTTGGAAGTAGATACGCTTGAGAATGCATTTGGGCATTAAATTTTATGCAAGAAAAAAGGCTGAATTCACTTCAGCCTTTCTTTTTAACAATATTTAACGAGACAAAAACAACGCCGCCGCGCCACGTACCCCACCAGAATCGCCATATTTGGCTTTTTTGATAACAGGCACTTTAGCGGTGCGCATTAAATGCGCTGGCAAAGCTTTTGGCAGGGCTTCGTATAAATAATCGAAATTGGATAACCCCCCGCCGAGAACAATTAAATGCGGGTCAAATGCCGTGATGATGTTGCCAATGGAAATGGCGGCCAGTTCAATAAAAACGCCGACGAAATCTACCGCACTTTTATCCTCTGAATAGAAACGTTGGATGATATCTTTGGCAGATAGAGATTCACCTTTTAAGTCACGGTAAAGCATTTCAAAACCACGGCCGGACAAATAAGTATCTAGACAAGCGATATTACCACAACCACATTGATAGATCGGTGCGTTATCCCAACCAAGTAGTTTTAAGGCGTGGTAGTTGAGTTGTAAATGTCCTAACTCACCTGCCATACCGGTTTGACCTGAGTGAATTTTTCCGTTAATAACAAAACCGCCGCCAAATCCAGTTCCCAAGATTAACCCTAACACAGAAGGATACTGCGCATTTTCTGCATCCCAAGCCTCCGATAAGGCAAAGCAGTTTGCATCATTTTCGGCACGCACTTCGCGCCCTAGCAACGCCGATAAATCACGCAAAATCGGTTTATTATCCGCCACTCGAATATTGGTAATTTCCGCAATACCGCTGGATTGATTCACAAATCCCGGAATGCCTAATCCCACAGAACCTTTACAGCCAAATTTTTCATCGGCTTTTTTCACTAAATTGAAAATAGCATTTAACCAATCGTCATAACTGGTTTTCGGTGTTTCCACACGTTCGGAATATTGTTTTTCCAACTGAGAATTGAACACAGCCAATTCAATTTTAGTTCCGCCGATATCTAATCCGTACAGCATTTAATTCTCCTTTTAAAAAATACCTAAAAAAACAACCGCACTTTTCGCTAAAAATTAGCGCGCCTCTTTCTGAAAATAGTTTTTCTTGGCTAAAAATTGAAAAATACCCACGTGAATTAGCCAAGCAATAAAAATAGAGATAAATAAATCAATCGGGTAATGCATACCGAAACGTAAGCGACTGATCAGCATTAAAATAGCCCAAAGGCTCATAAAACCGATCAGTAATTTTGCACGGCCTCTTTTATTACCGATTAATTGCATAAAGCCTACGGCCAACATTAACCAACTAGCAGCGAAAATGGTATGACCGGAGGGAAAGGAATAACCGACTTCATCCGCATAATGACCTTTGATCCATTCCGGCACATTGCGTTGAGTTTGATAGAATTGATCGACTATTTGTGCTCTTGCTTTACGATCTTGTGCATAAAAAGCTTCAGCACTGCTACCGGTCTTTTCAGTGACATAAGTCACAAAAGGACGCGGTTCGGCAAAGACAGTTTTTAATCCTGATTTGACGCCTTGAGTAATAACCATGGAAAAAGCCATGACAGCAACAGCTAAAATCCATTGTTTACGGTTAGAAAATAATGGTAAAAATAGCAACGCAAAAATACCGCAGGTGATAATCGCATAAGGAACACTACCGCTTTCAGTCAACCAATACAAGGCGCGTTCGTAGTTGTCGAAGATAATGTTTCCGTTCCACTGCCAAGCGGACAACCAGACAAAAATTGGGACAAGACAAAGTAATAGCGTATATAATGACAATCTTTTTAACATATTTATAACCATAAATGATAATCGAACGGTTATTTTATCATTAGAACTCACTAAAAGAAAAAGAATAAGGACAAAAGGACAAGTTATGGCAAAAATTGAACTGGTCGCTCAAGCCAATTTACCGACGGAATTCGGTTTATTTAAAATCGTAGGCTTTGAGTTTCCGGACACCAAAAAAGAACATGTCGCGTTGGTTTTGGGCGATATTAGCAACAGCGATGAGCCCGTCTTGGCGCGCATTCATTCCGAATGTTTAACCGGCGATGCATTACACAGTTTGAAATGCGATTGTGGCTTTCAATTGGCTGCCGCCTTGCGCCAAATTAATCAAGAGGGGCGCGGCGTATTAATTTATCATCGTGAAGAAGGCCGAGGCATTGGGTTAATTAACAAAATCCGTGCGTATTCCCTGCAAGATCAAGGCATGGATACCATTGAAGCCAATCTTGCTTTGGGGTTTGCCGCCGATGAACGGAATTTCAGTGTGTGTGCAGATATTTTTGATTTGCTTGGGGTGAAAAAAATTCGTTTGCTGACCAATAATCCGGAAAAAATCGAAACCATGAAACAAGCCGGTATTAATGTCGTGGAACGCGTACCGCTAAACGTGGGTGAAAATCGCTACAACACCGCTTATCTGGATACCAAAGCTAAAAAAATGGGCCATTTTATTGTGCATAATGGTGAACAGCACTTAATGGAATGCCCGTATTGCCAAGAAGAAGTACCGAAAAAATAACATAAAAAAACACCGCACTTGGGTGCTTTTATAAAATACTGTACAAAAACATCAAATGATAAAAAAGGCGCATTTTGCGCCTTTATCGTTTGCGATTTACTGAATCTTACGAAACAAATCTTTACTGTAAATCACTTCTGTTGGGTTGGATAAATAGTAACCGTTTAGTGTCGGATTGATATAAATCGGTACCATCGTTTGATATAACGGCAACACCACGTTCTCTTGTTGGAGAATTTGCTCGATTCGACTGTAAAGTGCGGTGCGTTCTGCCGATGGAATAAGTTGTAAACTTTGCTCAAACAAGCGATCCACTTCTTCATTGCGATAACCGCTTTTATTGTCCGGGCTATGGTTGTAAAACAAACTTAAAAACGCGGCTGGATCGTTGTAATCTGCACACCAACCGGAACGGGCAATCTGAAAATCACCTTTGGCAATATTTTCCAATAATTTCTGTCTTGGCATGCCTTGGCCAATAATTCGAATCATATCCGACTGTGACCACATACGAATCAACGATTGGGCTATTTTGCTTTGTAATTCGGTTTGATCATAACTTAAAGTCAGTTTTAACGGCGCTTTCTCACTGATTTTACTTTGACTTAACAGTTGTTCCATTGGTGTTTGCTCCCAATGACTTTCCACTGTTTGCATGGAAATCGGCAAGAAATTATCACTTAAATAAATAAAGTTTTTGCCATCATGATTCATATTGCGGGAAGAAGCCATCATAGATAACGCCTTGCGCACCGAACTTTGCGCCAATTTAGGCTGTTTCATATTAAAGGCATAAAAATATGTACAAAGTTGTGGGAAGTATTGCGCCCGTTCCGTTTTTGATGGATTGATAACCAAATCTAAAGCAATAGGATCTTGCTGCGTGGCAATTTTCTGATAATCCACATGTTTAAATGACACCTTATCTTGCGCCCAATAATGCGGATTTTTTTCCAAGTGAATAAAATGATTTTCTTGTCCCATCACCTGATAGGCCCCATTTGTCACAATGCCTTTATGTGGCGCTAAATATTGTGGCAACAAACTGATATGCGCCAACATTTGTGGCAAATAAGGCGTGGCTTTATCTAAAGTGAGATGCAAAGTGCGGTCATTTTCCGCAGAGATTCCTAACTTGTCAGCAGGCAACCCGCCCTTTAACACCGACTCGGCATTGGCTAAATTAATGTATGCCAAATAATGTTTTAGCGGGCTATTAGAGGTAACCAAGGCTTGCCAGCTAGCGACAAATTGTTGTGCCGTAACCGGTTCACCATTCGACCACTTGGCGTCTTGTCGTAAACTAAATTTCCATGTTTTGTTATCTGAGGTTTGCCAACTTTCCGCCACGGCCGGGATCACATTGCCACGCGGATCATAAATTACCAAACCTTCAAATAAATCACGCAAAAACGCAAACTGTTCTGCATTCACGGCTTGGCTTGGATTCAACACTAAATCGGAATAAACCCCGCGCACCAACAACTGCCGATTGCCTTGAGGCGGTGTTGTCGGTGGTAGTACGTTTTCTGTCGTAGAAGGTGGTGTGACAGGTTCTTGCTGCTTCTCATCACAAGCGCTCAAGGTAAAAATACCGCAAAAAAGCACCGCACTTTTAAATGGAAAAAGACGAAAAGAAGAAAGTGGAAACTGAGCAACAGGCATGGGAATCAATTTATGAAAAAAGTGAGCGCATTATATACCTATTCTTCCTCCAGCGTTTTAATCCAGAAAAAGAAAAACCAATATTTAATCAACAACACAGCGATGATCAGGCTTTTACCGATAATGCTCGGCGTGAAATAAAAACCGATCAACAACATGGTGGTTGAGAAGGTTAAAATAGCCATTTTCGTTTTTTTGGTTAACGCCCGCTGTTCGTGGAAATCTTTCAAATGATTTTGATAAATCTTGGTACCAACAAACCAGTTATGCACACGTTCGGAGCCTTTGGCGAAAAAGAATACGGTTAATAACAAAAACGGCGTAGTAGGTAAAAACGGCAAAACAATGCCGATAAGACCAATAATTAAGAAAAGAAAACCTAACCCAATATAGAAATACTTCATAGATACCTCAAAACAAAAATTATTCGCAATTATCCCTGAATGGCTGGATTTTTCAACCTTGAAATCATAAAATCCTCCCCAATTTACTTAACGTTTGCAAATCTGCATTTTTTCTTTTTAAGGAAGTACTTATGTCAAATCCACTACTTACACCAACCGATTTACCTGCCTTTAGTAAAATTGAACCGCAATATATCGAACCTGCCATTAAACAGCTTATTGAAGAAAATCGCGCCACTGTAGAACACTTGCTAAAACAACCGCACTTTACTTGGGAAAATTTTATTCTTCCTTTAGCTGAAGCCGGTGATCGTTTAAGCAAAGTATGGTCACCGATTTCTCATTTAAATTCGGTAAAAAACAGCCCTGAACTACGCGAAGCGCATCAAGCCTGCTTGCCATTATTGGCGGAATACGGCACTTGGGTTGGTCAGCATCAAGGTTTATATGAGGCCTATTTGCAATTAAAAAACAGCCCTGAATTCACCAATTACAGCCAAGCGCGAAAAAAGGCCATTGAAAATAGTCTACGTGATTTCAAATTATCAGGTATTTCCTTGCCGGCAGAAAAACAAAAACGCTATGGCGAAATCGTGGCGCGTTTATCCGAACTCACCTCCCAATTCAGCAATAACGTGTTAGACGCCACCATGGGCTGGGAAAAAATCGTAGAAGACGAAAGCCAACTTAAAGGCCTGCCGGAATCCGCACTCCAAGCCGCTAAACAATCGGCAGAAAGCAAAGGTTTGAGCGGCTATCGCTTTACCTTGGAATTTCCAAGTTACATTCCGGTGATGACCTATTGCGAAAACCGTGAACTGCGCGAAGAAATGTACCGCGCCTTTGCCACCCGCGCCTCCGATCAAGGCCCGAATGCCGGTAAATGGGATAATTCCGCACTCATGCAAGAAATCTTAAGCCTGCGCGTAGAGCTGGCAAAACTACTGGATTTCAATACTTATACTGAGCTTTCTCTTGCCACCAAAATGGCAGAAACTCCGCAGCAAGTACTGGATTTCTTAACCAATTTGGCACAGCGCTCCAAAGCGCAAGGCGAACGTGAATTGCAAGAGTTAAAAGACTTCTGCAAAACGCACTATAATTTGACCGCACTTGAACTTTGGGATTTAACGTTTTACAGCGAAAAACAAAAACAACATTTATACGCCATTAACGACGAAGAATTGCGTCCATATTTTCCGGAAGAGCGTGTACTTAATGGCTTATTTGAATTAATTAAACGCATTTTCCATATTCGAGCAGTGGAACGCCATGGCGTAGAAACTTGGCATAAAGATGTGCGTTTTTTTGATTTAATTGATGACACAAACGAGGTGCGCGGCAGTTTCTATTTAGACTTATATGCCCGCGAACACAAACGGGGCGGCGCTTGGATGGATGATTGCATCGGTCGTCGCAAAACGATTGACGGCAATCTACAAAAACCAGTGGCCTATTTAACTTGCAACTTCAATCGCCCGCTTGGCGATCAACCGGCATTATTCACTCATGATGAAGTCACCACCCTTTTCCACGAATTCGGCCACGGCTTGCATCATATGTTGACTCAAATTGATGTAGCTGATGTTGCAGGTATTAATGGTGTGCCTTGGGACGCGGTGGAACTACCAAGTCAGTTTATGGAAAACTGGTGTTGGGAAGAAGAGGCTCTGCAATTTATCTCAGGGCATTATCAAACCAATGAGCCGTTGCCAAAAGAAAAATTAACCCAATTACTTAAAGCAAAAAATTTCCAAGCTGCGATGTTTGTATTGCGTCAGTTAGAGTTTGCGCTGTTTGATTTCCGTTTGCATCATACCTTTGATGCCAATAAATCAAATCAAGTTCTAGACACTTTACACCAAGTCAAAGCCGAAGTTGCCGTAGTGCCAACGGTAGATTGGGGAAGAATGCCACATAGTTTCAGTCATATCTTCGCCGGCGGTTATGCGGCGGGTTATTACAGCTACTTATGGGCAGAAGTGTTATCTGCCGATGCCTATTCCCGCTTTGAAGAAGAAGGCATTTTCAACGCCCAAACCGGCCAATCCTTCTTAGATGAGATTCTTACCAAAGGCGGTTCGGAAGAGCCAATGAAACTCTTTAAAAATTTCCGAGGTCGCGAGCCACAATTGGATGCGTTATTACGTCATAAAGGTATTGCGAACTAAAAAACGTTCGAAAAAATGACCGCACTTTCACATCTTGCGCTAAGCCGAAAAAGTGCGGTCAGTATTAGAAATGTTTTTTACGATAAATAAAAAAGGCTTACTTATTATAAGTAAGCCTTTTTCTTAACTAAACTCAGTTTATTTTTTCAAAACCAACACAACGGAATCGCCGGCAACCACTTCACCGGATTTTTTCTCAATGTTGCTAATTTCGTCCATATTGGAAATCACTACCGGGGTCAAAACAGATTTCGCTTTTGCTTCTAACAACGGAAGATCCAATTCGATAATGGTGTCGCCACGTTTTACACTTTGACCTTCCTGTGCAATACGGGTGAAGCCTTCACCTTTTAACTCAACGGTATCAATACCGAAGTGAACGAACAATTCAACCCCTTCTTTAGATTCCATAGAAAACGCATGGTTGGTTTCAAAAATTTTACCTACCACACCGTCAACCGGGGCAACAAGTTTATTTCCTGTCGGACGAATAGCCACGCCATCACCAACAATTTTTTCAGAGAAAACAACATCCGGAACATCTTCAATATTAACGATTTCTCCGGAAAGCGGAGCATAGATTTCTACATCAACCGCTTTCTTATCTTTTGAGCCAAATAATTTATCAAATAAACCCATTTTTCAATCTCCTGAAATATAAAATTTGGTCGTATTCTAGCCTAAAAATGAGAACTTGTATCTAATTTAATGCTTTTTCAGCTAAAAAATCAGAAATCAATTGTTCAATTTCCGCTGCTGTCGGCTGTTGTAATGCTTTTTCCGCTAATAATTTAGCATCTTGATAATTCACATTACGAATCAATTTCTTAATGCGTGGCACGGAAATCGCACTCATACTAAACTCATCCAATCCCATACCTAACAACAAGATTGTGGCGCGCTCGTCACCCGCCAACTCACCGCACATACCGGTCCATTTACCTTCGGCGTGAGATGCATCAATCACTTGCTTGATAAGATTTAGCACAGATGGGCTCATCGGGTTGTATAAGTGAGAAATTAATTCATTTCCCCGATCCACCGCCAACGTATATTGCGTTAAATCGTTGGTCCCGATACTAAAGAAATCCACTTCTTTTGCTAAGAATTTGGCATTTACGGCTGCTGACGGAGTTTCTACCATCACGCCGACTTGAATGTCTTCGTCAAACGCCTTACCTTCATTACGCAATTCAACTTTTAACTCTTCAATGACAGATTTCAATTCACGAATTTCTTCTACAGAAATAATCATTGGGAACATCACCGCCAATCTACCATATGCAGAAGCGCGTAAGACCGCTCTTAACTGCGCATTTAAAATTTCACGACGATCTAATGCGATACGAATGGCCCGCCAACCTAAAAACGGGTTCATTTCTTTCGGTAAATTCAAATATGGCAATTCTTTATCACCACCAATATCCATGGTACGCAACACGACCAAATTGCCATTCATGGCTTCTACCACCTCTTTATAGGCAATAAATTGCTCTTCTTCACTTGGTAGCTGATCACGATCCATAAACAAGAATTCGGTACGATATAATCCGACACCTTCCGCGCCATTACGCTCCGCCCCTTCCACATCACGAATCGTACCGATATTGGCAACGACATCAACTTGATGACCGTCCAGCGTTAATGCCGGCAAATCTTTTAATTTTGCCAGTTCGGCTTTTTCTTCCGCCAATTTATCTTGCAACGTTTTTAAGCGTTGAATTTCTTGTTGGGAAGGATTGACATACACCGCATTATTGAGTGCATCAAGAATCAAGAAATCACCGGTTTTAACTTTTTCGGTGACGTTATTGGTCCCTACGATAGCCGGTAATTCAAGAGAGCGTGCCATAATAGAGGTATGAGATGTACGACCGCCGATATCCGTCACAAAACCTAATACTTTATCTAAATTCAACTGGGCAGTTTCTGACGGGGTTAAATCATAAGCCACTAAAATCGCTTCTTCATTGATCTCGCCTAAATCTACAATATGCATACCCAGAATATTTTTAATCAACCGATTACCAATATCACGAATATCTCCGGCACGCTCTTTTAAGTATTCATCATCAATTTCCGACAACATCGCTACTTGTTGGTCAATCACCACATTGGCCGCAACTGCCGCATTTACATGATTTGAACGAAGGTAATCAATGATTTCTTCTTCCAACTCTTCATCTTCCAAAATCATTAAATGGCCTTCAAAGATAGCCGCTTTTTCTTCCCCTAAGGATTGATAAGCACGATCTTTAATTGAAGTTAGCTGCTCAACCGCAGCATCACGCCCCGCATAGAAACGCGCAATTTCGTTTTCGATTTGGCTGTCTTTAATTTTTTGTGTATCAAGTACAATTTTTTCTTCTTTAAGCACTAGTGCTTTACCAAAAACAATACCTGGTGAGGCTGGAATTCCTGAAATCATAGTAACCTTCTTGTAATAAAATTAACCGAAAATTCAAATTGATTAAAAATCAATCACTTATTAAATGGAATAAAAGCCATAATTTGTCACCTCAATTGCTTTAAACCAAAGCAATGCGCGTGCAAATTATGGCTATGTCATTATTCTAAGGTTGGAATTAACGCCACAAGATGTTCAACGGCTTTTTCCGCATCCTCACCTTCTGCTGAGATAGTAATTACTGTGCCTTGAGTTAACGCAAGCGTTTGCAACTTAAACAAACTTTTTGCACTGGCACTTTTACCCGCAGAAGACACGGTAATATCTGAGGCAAATGCCTTAGCTTCTTTGACAAATTGCGCAGCCGGACGAGTGTGCAAGCCATTAGGTGCCGTGATTTCAACATCTTTTGAATACATGTTACTTTCCTCTAAAAAGGTTAATCGAATTCAATTATTTCTCTTAGTATTTTGGTTAAATATTTATTTAAAACACTAAAATAAATAAGGTGCAGTATCCTGATAATAGCGTGGTTAAGCAAGGCAATTTAGCCAAAAATTTGAATCAGATCACAAAAAAAGAAAGAAAAACTCGATTTCATTAACCTCTTTTTAACAAAACAGCCCTAAAAAATCAGAAATCCTCTCTATTCAGAAGAAAAATGACGCAGTGATTTCATCTCCTTACGACTTGCTAATAAACGATGATAATTTTCATAACGTACTGAGCTGATTTTGCCCTCCTCAACCGCTTGACGTAATGCGCAACCGGGATCACTCAAATGCTTACAATCACGGAATTTACAGGTACCAAGCACCGTTTGAAACTCACGATAGCCTTTGGTAATTTGTTCCTCTTCTAAATGCCATAAGCCAAACTCACGAATCCCCGGCGAGTCAATTAAACTTCCTCCTTGTGGCAAATGATATAAACAGGAGGATGTGGTAGTGTGCTGCCCTAAACCGGATGTTACACTCACCTCCCCTACTTGCGCATCCACATGTGGCAAAACGGCATTAATTAAACTGGATTTTCCAACCCCTGACTGCCCTACAAAAATAGAGACACCATGAGATAAAAGTGCGGTCAATTTTTCCAGATTTTTTCCGCTCTGCGCAGACAACATTAAGGTTTGGTAACCAATTTTTCGATAAATCGCTAACAGCTCATCCGCCTCAAGCCACTGGGCTTCCGTCAACATATCTACCTTATTTAACACAATAATGGGTTCAATATTTGCTTCTTCACACACCACTAAATAGCGATCGATAATATTTAAAGACAGGCTGGGCAATACGGAAGAAATGATAATAATACGGTCAATATTGGCGGCGATAACTTTAATACCATCATAATAATCAGGGCGGGAAATCTCGTTTTTGCGCGGATGAATCCCTTCAATGACTCCGCTTACGCCTTGCAGTTGCTCATTGCCTTGACGCCAGATCACATGATCCCCTACCACAACGCCGGATAATGTGCGACGCAAGTTACAACGAAAAATCTCCCCCTGTGGATTTTCCACATCCGCATGGCGGGCATAGCGCGTCACAACTAACCCTTCTTGTGATTCGCCTAACATATCATCTCGCCACTCAATCTCCTTCTTTTGGTGTCGATGTAACACCTTGTTATTATTAGATTGAATTCGACGTTTTTGATTTTGGGTTAATTTGGGTTTACTCATAAAAGTGCGGTCGTTTTTTATAGCGTTTTTCGCTAGAATAAGAAAAAATTTGCCATAGGATACCTTATATAATGGAATTAGATAAACAAAATCTGATCTGGATTGACCTTGAAATGACAGGGTTGGATCCGGAAAAAGAACGAGTCATTGAAATCGCCACGATTGTTACCGATAAAAATTTAAATATCTTAGCTGAAGGGCCTGTACTAGCCGTACATCAACCTGATGAATTACTCAATAAAATGAGCGAATGGTGCGTAAAAACTCACACGGCAAACGGTTTAGTCGAGCGCGTAAAAGCGAGCAAATTAAATGAACGGGCTGCCGAATTGCAAACCCTCGATTTCCTCAAAAAATACGTTCCTAAAGGCACTTCCCCCATTTGCGGCAACAGCGTGGCACAAGACAAGCGTTTCCTGTTTAAATATATGCCTGAACTGGCCGATTATTTCCACTATCGTCACCTTGATGTCAGCACGCTTAAAGAATTGGCAGCCCGTTGGAAACCGGAAATTTTAAACGGTTTTACCAAACAAAATACCCATCTGGCGCTAGATGATATTCGAGAATCCATTAAAGAGTTAGCTTATTACAGAGAACATTTTTTGAACATTTAAGAAACATTAAATACGATTAAGATCGTTGAATATATAAGCAGGCATTTGATTTTCTCGATTTTATGCTTGCACTGCCTAAAAATATTCGTATAATTCCGTCTCGTTCATTTGATGTGAATGCGGGAATAGCTCAGTTGGTAGAGCACGACCTTGCCAAGGTCGGGGTCGCGAGTTCGAGCCTCGTTTCCCGCTCCATTCTCAACATCAAGTCATGCGGGAATAGCTCAGTTGGTAGAGCACAACCTTGCCAAGGTTGGGGTCGCGAGTTCGAGCCTCGTTTCCCGCTCCAAATTCATAGTCCCTCGTTAAATAACGAGGGATTTTTTTATCTATAATACTTATAAAGTGCGGTGAAAATTAGGCATGTTTTTTATAAGTAAAAACTGACAATTCTTTACTTTATCTTTACACAGATAATACGACAAGTGTGTATAAATACGGCTTTTTTAATCAGTAATAGCACCAAAGTGAATTAACTCACTGCCTATAAGGAGCCTTCAAGGTTCCTTATTAGCTTAAAAACATAGCTAATTCTAACCGCACTTTAAGCATTCCCATCTAACCACTACATAAATCCCCCAAAGTGCGGTACAATTTGCCACTATTTTTTGCAAGCGAATACAGCGATGACAGAACGATTTACGCAATACATTCCTAATGAAAACGCTATGTGCGCCTTTGGTGAGAAGCTCATCAAGGCCATCTGCCAAGTATCGAACAATAAAAGTGTGACGCTTTATTTAAACGGAGATCTTGGTGCGGGTAAGACAACATTAAGCCGCGGAATGATTCAAGGATTGGGACACTCTGGCAATGTCAAAAGTCCGACTTATACCTTAGTGGAAGAATACAAAATCGGAGGGAAAATAATTTACCACTTCGATTTATATCGCTTAGCGGATCCGGAAGAATTGGAATTTATGGGAATTCGTGATTATTTTGCAGAGAATACCATTTGCCTCATTGAATGGGCCGAAAAAGGTGCCGGCCTGTTGGCATCAGCCGATCTGTTAGTCAACATTGCCTACGCCGAAAACGCCCGCAACATTGAATTACTTGCCGAATCCGAAACGGGTCGTCAAATTATCCAACAACTCAATTAGAATTCTATCGTACATGAAAGCCCAAAATATAATGAGATTTATCCTTATGCACGGCCTTCTTTTTTTTGCCGTGCTCGCTTTTGCCGATAATACTTGGACGATTGCTATCGATCCCGGACATGGCGGTAAAGACCCTGGAGCAATCGGGCGCAATCTCAAAATTTATGAAAAAAATGTCACCCTTTCTATCGCCAAAGAACTTAAAGCCCTATTGGATAAAGATCCACATTTTCGTGCGGTATTAACCCGCAATGGTGATTATTATATTTCCGTCCCTCAACGTTCGGAAATTGCGCGTAAATACAAAGCCAATTATTTGGTGTCTATTCATGCCGACTCCTCTGAAACCCCGAATTTACGCGGTGCTTCTGTATGGGTATTATCCAATCGCCGTGCCAATGATGAAATGGGACAATGGTTGGAAGATCATGAAAAACGCTCGGAATTATTAGGTGGTGCCGGCAGTGTGTTGGCTTCACATAATGAAAAATATTTAGATCAAACTGTCTTAGATTTACAATTTGGTCACAGCCAACGGGTAGGATATGAATTAGGCAATATTGTCTTACGCCATTTCTCACAGATTGCGTCTTTAAGTCGCCCTACACCGCGCCATGCAAGCCTTGGTGTTTTGCGTTCCCCGGATATTCCCTCTATTTTGGTAGAAACCGGTTTTTTGTCTAACCAAGAAGAAGAACTAAAGCTGAGCACTCCGGCCTACCGCAAGAGGATTGCTCAGGCCATTTATAACGGCTTAGCGGAATATCGTCGTAAAAATGTCAAAGACGAACCTAAAGTCGCTATAGCCGACAAGAATGAAAAAACATCGGAAAAATCCACCGCACTTGAAGTGAAAGACAGCGGTATTCGCCATACGGTGAAATCCGGTGAAGGATTAGGTAAATTAGCAGAGAAATATCATGTTAGTACAGCTGATATTATTGCGTTAAATAAATTAAAACGGAAAGCGTTGTGGGTTGGGGAAACGATTAAAATTCCGGACAACGGAAAAAACAGCCCGATAACCGAAGAAAAATCTGTTAAAGCCAAAGAAAACAACAGCGTGGAAGTGAAAGACAGTGGTATTCGTCATAAAGTAAAACCCGGTGAAAACCTGGGCAAATTGGCGGAAAAATATAAAGTTTCGTCAAACGACATTCTGACGTTAAATAAATTGAAACGAAAAGAATTATTGGTAGGTGAAAATCTTAAAATTCCGGCAACAGCTAAAGCGGAAACCGCCAATAAAACAGAAAAAGGAAAAGAGACCGAAACGCCTAAGATCGTTGATAAATCGACTAAAACACAAGGAAAAACCAAACCGGAAGTCAAAGACGCGGTACAAAAATTCCATACCGTGAAGAAAAATGAAACGCTTTATTCTATTGCTCGCGAATATAAGATCGCGCCGAATAAATTGCTAAAATTGAATCCTCAACTAAAAAATGGCACAGTGTTAAGCGGACAAAAAATCAAGTTGACGGAAGACCTAGGTAAAAAATAATGACTATTCGCGTTTTATCACCTCAATTAGCCAACCAAATTGCTGCCGGAGAAGTAGTAGAACGCCCTGCATCGGTAGTAAAAGAACTGGTGGAAAATAGCCTGGATGCCGGCGCCGATAAAATTCAAATTGATATCGAAAATGGGGGGGCCGGCTTAATTCGTATTCGTGACAATGGCATCGGCATTGCCAAAGAAGAGTTGGCCCTTGCCCTTGCCCGCCATGCCACCAGCAAAATCGCCGATTTAGCTGATTTAGAAGCCATTTTAAGTTTAGGCTTTCGTGGCGAAGCTCTTGCCAGTATCAGCTCTGTTTCCCGTTTAACACTCACTTCCCGCACTGCCAAACAACATGAGGCTTGGCAAGTTTATGCTCAGGGACGAGATATGGAAACCACCATTCAACCGGCATCTCATCCTATTGGCACCACGGTTGAAGTAGCCAATTTGTTTTTTAACACACCTGCCCGCCGAAAATTTTTACGTTCTGAAAAAACGGAATTTTTCCATATTGATGAAGTCATTCGTCGCATTGCCCTAGCCAAGTTTAATATCAGCTTTACCCTCACCCATAATGGCAAAGTATTGCGGCAATATAAAAGTGCGGTAACAAATGAGCAAAAATTAAAACGCGTTGCGGCTATTTGTGGTGATGATTTTATCCAAAATGCGCTGCAAATTGATTGGAAACACGACGATCTTCATTTATCCGGTTGGGTAGCATTGCCACACTTTAATCGTCCACAAAATGATTTGAATTATTGTTATGTAAACGGTCGTATGGTGCGTGACAAAATTATTACTCATGCTATCCGTCAGGCCTATGCAGAATATTTAAGTAACGATCAATATCCTGCCTTTGTGTTGTTTATCGATCTCAATCCAAATGATGTCGATGTGAACGTGCATCCCACCAAACATGAAGTACGTTTTCATCAATCCCGTTTGGTGCATGATTTTATTACTCAAGGCATTAGCCATGCGCTAATCTCCGAATCATTAGATTTTTCCGCTACCGAAACAGAACGTAAAATTCAAGAACCGATGGGATTGTGGGAAGTATCAAGCAAACCGAATCGTTCTGCGGCAGGTCCGAATATGTTTACGCAACCAAGCACATATTCGACGGGTTACCGTGTTGAAAAACAGCCTTCTGAAGGCGCATATCATTCATCACAAAAACACCGACAAAATCCACCGCACTTTAACCGCGACAATATCACGCCAAGCGTGTTAGATGCTCATAAGCATTTGTGGATGGATTCAACCGCGCCGAGCCGATCGAAAATAACGATCAGCGAAGATAGCAAGCCACGGTCCACTTGTTTACATGCCCTTGCATTAGTGGGTAATCATGCATTGTTATTACAGCAAGAGCAGCATTTTTATTTGTTATCGTTGTCCCGCTTACAACGGTTAAAACTTGAGCTAAATTTAACCTTAACCGCAACGTCACAACCCTTGCTGATTCCGGTGATATTTCGCTTGTCGGAAACGCAATGGCAAGCTTGGCAACAGCAGAAAGCATGGTTTACGCAAGTCGGTTTTGATTTTTTGGCAGAGGACGTACAACGCAAAATCACCTTACAAAAGGTCTCTGCCCACTTACGTCGACAAAATTTACAACAGTTGATTATTGCCCTACTCAATGAGCCTGTTGAAAATCTATCTGAATTTTTGACCGCACTTTTGGCGCAATTAGATTTTCCACCGATTCAGGTTTTGGCGGATGCCGTCACAATGCTTACCGAAATAGAACAATTATTAAACAAACAAAGCCATATTCAGCTTTCCGACTTATTCTTAGAAATTAACTGGCAGCCTTATTTAACCCAATTAGCCGATTGATTATGATGCAACATTCCGAACATAAACCAACTGCAATTTTCTTAATGGGCCCGACAGCTTCCGGTAAAACGGATTTAGCCATCCAACTGCGCCAACATTTGCCTGTAGAAGTAATTAGCGTAGATTCTGCATTAATTTATCGTGGCATGGATATTGGCACGGCGAAACCAACAGCGGAAGAATTGGCATTGGCGCCCCATCGTTTAATTGATATTTGCGATCCGGCAGAAAGTTATTCAGCCATGAACTTCCGTCATGATGCTCTTCGAGAAATGCAAGATATTACCGCGCAAGGTAAAATTCCATTGTTGGTAGGTGGCACCATGTTATATTACAAAGCCTTATTGGAAGGCCTTTCGCCATTGCCTTCTGCCGATGAAAAAGTGCGGTCGGAAATTGAAACAAAAGCCATGCAAATCGGTTGGGGCGGTTTGCATCAGGAATTAGCGAAAATTGATCCCATTTCGGCACAACGCATTAACCCCAATGACTCTCAGCGTATTAATCGCGCGTTGGAAGTATTTTATTTAACAGGTAAGACCTTAACGGAATTAACAGCCAAAAAAGGCGAAGCCTTGCCTTATGACATTTTGCAATTTGCCATTGCGCCGGAAAATAGAGAGGTCTTACATCTTCGAATTGAGCAACGTTTTCATAAAATGATTGAACTTGGTTTTCAACAAGAGGTCGAAAAATTTTACCAACGGTCTGATTTAAACGAGAATTTACCCTCCATTCGGAGTGTGGGTTATCGTCAAATGTGGGAATATTTACGCGGCGATTATGATCATAAAGAAATGATTTTCCGAGGAATTTGCGCCACCCGTCAATTAGCCAAACGTCAGATTACTTGGTTGCGAGGTTGGAAATCTCCTATTCAATGGCTCGACAGCTTACATCCCACACAAGCACTTGAAAAAGTTTTAGTTTCAGTAAATTCTTTGTCAGATAAACAATAAAAACACAAAGTACATCTAGTGACTTTCTGCATAATTGTTGTTATATTGGGCCTTGGAGGCATATACAGGTAGCTGTATTGTTTTAGTTAATAAAATTTGTTTGTAGAAAATAGAAGGAAAGAAAAATGGCAAAAGGACAATCTTTACAAGATCCTTATTTAAATGCGTTACGTCGTGAACGTATTCCCGTTTCAATTTATTTAGTAAACGGTATTAAATTACAAGGGCAAATCGAATCATTTGATCAATTTGTGATTCTATTAAAAAACACTGTGAATCAAATGGTTTATAAACACGCAATTTCTACTGTTGTACCCGCACGTTCCGTAGCACATCACAATGCTAACCAACAGCAACAACACCAGCAAGGTCAACAGCAAGAAGCTCCGTCTTCTGTAGAGGCCAGTATTGATGCTCAAACAGAATAATTAAGCAGAAAATATTGGATAATTTACTCGGTAATTTAACTCAAAGTGCGGTGGATTCCCAAAATGTTTCCACCGCATTTTCTATGCCTGAAAATTCAACTCAAACATCAGATCACACCATAAATAATGCCATTGTTGTGCATTGTTTTTTTGAACAAAGTAAAAATACGGACGATTTAACCGAATTTCAGTTACTCGCCAAATCTGCCAACGTACATATTCTCAATGTCATTACGGCAACCCGTAGTACACCACAAGCCAAATATTTCATCGGCAGTGGAAAAGCGGAGGAGATCGCCGATACAGTACGTCAATATAACGCCGATCTAGTTTTGGTTAATCACAGCCTAACTCCCGCTCAGGCGCGTAATTTAGAAGCGCTGTGTGATTGTCGTGTTGTCGATAGAAACGGATTGATTCTCGATATTTTCGCTCAACGTGCTCGCTCTCACGAAGGGAAATTGCAGGTAGAACTCGCTCAATTAAAACATCTTTCCACCCGATTGGTACGCCGTAAGACAGGGCTTGATCAACAAAAAGGTGCTGTGGGGTTGCGTGGCCCGGGCGAAACGCAATTAGAAACCGATCGACGTTTAATTAAAGTGCGAATTAACCAATTACAAAGTCGCTTGGAAAAAGTTGCCAAGCAGCGTAATCAAAATCGTCAAACCCGACAAAAAGCCGATATTCCGACAATATCCTTAGTCGGCTACACCAATGCAGGGAAATCCACCTTATTTAATTTAATTACCGATGCCAATGTTTACGCTGCGGATCAGTTATTTGCCACACTCGATCCCACCTTACGACGTCTAACCTTACAAGATGTCGGCACAACTATCTTGGCTGACACTGTGGGCTTTTTGCGCGATTTGCCTCACGATTTAATTTCAGCCTTCAAATCGACTTTGCAGGAAACCACCGAAGCCTCTCTACTGCTTCATGTGATTGATTGTGCCGATAACCGAAAATTAGAAAATATTGAGGCGGTGAATCAGGTGCTGGAAGAGATCGGTGCACAAGAGGTGACACGATTGTTGGTTTATAACAAAATCGACCAACTGGAAAACGTTGCGCCGCATATTGAATACGATGAAAAACACCTGCCAAGTGCGGTCTATATTTCTGCTAATTCCGGCAGTGGTCTTGATTTGTTGCTGGAAGCCATTCGTCTCCGTTTAACAGAGCACATTCTTAATTTACAGATTACGCTACCGCCATCAGACGGCAAACTTCGCCATGCGTTTTATCAGTTAAACTGCGTGGAAAAAGAAGAGATTAATGAACAAGGCGAGTTTTTATTAAGCATTCGCCTTGAAAAGACAGAATGGCTGAAATTGGTAAAACGTTTTACGCAGTTAATGCCATTTAACCCAATTCAGCCCGACGAAAACTAAGATTTTCCAATGCCATATTGACGTAATTTATTGGCAATAGCAGTATGGGATACACCTAAACGGGTTGCCAGTTTTCTGGAACTTGGATATTTTGCATAAAATTTATTAAGCACTGCCGCCTCAAAACGCCCAACCATCTCATCCAAAGTGTCGCCTTCCGTTATAAACTGGTCAATGTCTCTAGAATGGGGTGTTTCTGGTGCCAGCCCTAAGTCTTCAATCCTCAACAGATTGTTTTGACATAAAGAACAGGCGCGATATAACGCATTATAAAGCTCACGAATATTGCCCGGCCAAGGATATTCTTGTAAATATCGCAAAAAATTCTCATCAAAGTGCGGTGGAAAAATGCCGAGTTTTTCACTGATTTCTTGAATGAGTTGATGGCTTAAAAACGCAAGATCTTCCTTACGCTCACGCAACAAAGGCAAATTTAAACTCAACACATTCAGCCGATGAAACAAATCACTGCGCATTTTGCCTAGCTCTACATAATGTTGTAACGGCTGTTGGGCAGTACAAATCACCCGCACGTTGGCATAACGTTCCTCTTCATCCCCCACACGACGAAAAGTGCCGTCACTCAAAAAACGCAACAACTTCGCCTGCAAGGTCAACGGCAACTCCTCTACCCCGTCTAACAGCACGGTACCACCATCGGCATATTCAAAAAAACCGATAAATTCACCGTCTTTATTTCGACGCCCAAACATCTCCGTTTCCGCATCTTCCCCCGGAATGCCGGCACAATTGACAGCCAAAAACGCATGATCACGACGTTCGCTAAAATCATGACACGCTTTTGCAATGACATCTTTGCCCGTACCGGTTTCGCCTTGAATTAATAAGGGAACATCCAGCAAAGCAAATTTTTTAGCTTTCTCAATCACATCTTGCATTCGTGGATTTTTACTGACAATTTGTGCAAAAGGATCGGTGTTTTTTAACGTTGTCATATATGTCTCGGAAGTTGAAAAACTGCCTAATAATAACCTTATGCAGAAAAATCGCCAACGTCTTTGGCAACTTTTATTTACAGTTTGCTATATTATTTACACTTTATCTTTTTGCTTAAATTTTACTTGATCAAATACCGTGTTGCTTAAATGGCTTAGCAATTCTTTATGCAATTGTGATAAACGAGGCTTTTCATTTGATTGAAATGAAAGCGGGCGGCAAAACTCCATGGCTTTAATGCCTAAACGGGCAGTCAATATGCCCACGCCAATACCTTGTGCGGCGCGCACTGACAATTTCGCCGTCAGATCTTGCGATAACCAATTCACGCCTAAATCCTGAATTAATTCCGTCGCTCCGGCAAACGCCATATTCACCAAGACCATGCGCAACAAACGAATACGACTAAAATAGCCCAACTCAATGCCATAAATCTGTGCTATTTGATTAATCAAACGAATGTTGCGCCAAGCGATGAAGAAAATATCCACCAACGCCAATGGACTAATTGCCACCAACGCAGCCGATTCCGTCGAGGCTTTGGTAATCAATTTTTTGGCTTGTTTATCTACAGGCTGTAGCACGTTTTGACTAAATAAATGCAAAATCTCACGGGCAGAATAGGCTTCATGAATTTGTTTTTGCCATTGCATAAAATCAGGGTTTTGCCCATCAATATGAACTAATTTGCTCACTTCTTGGCATAAGCTGACCGCCTGTTGATGTTCGGCAGATGAAAAAACATCTTTAAAATTGACCGCACTTTTCAGCAACTGTTGGCTTTGCGTTTGGATTTCTGCCCGATGACCTAATTTCGCCAAACGTCGCCATTCGCCGACAATCGCCGATACGCCGAGTAAAATTACGGCACAAGCAACCAAGGAAAACGCAAAATAAATCCATTGATTTTGTTGCCAGGCATCCACCAGCCATTGCACCGATTGAGCCACAGAGGCGACAAAAAACAAGAGACTAACCCCACCTAATATTTTTTTCCACCAACGCGGTTTAGGTTGCAGACTTTGCTCAAATTGTTGTTCTAACAATTCGCCTTCAAAAATCCCATTCTCATCCTCTGTGTCAGGTACTGCCTGCTCTTCGTGAAATTCCTGTTTGGCGATAAATGCCGATTGCGCATTGAGATCCTCATTCATATCGCTTTCATTTTGTGTAAACACTTTTTTCTCCACGACCTGCCTCCTACAATTTATCGCCCAACAAAAATTGCAACACCGCATCCATTCGCAAGTGCGGTATATTTTCACCTTGTTCTAAACGGCGTGGTTCAAATTGGTCGAATTCAAATTTTTGATTTTGCCAAAAATCGGCACTCGGCAATCTTCCCGGCACACTGCCCGGATAAAGTGTCACTTTCTGCTTATCGGAAGAACGAATACCTTGCAACGCTTTAAATTGCTTACCGTTTTGATTCACCACCACTTGCTGTGTCGCACGGATAGACGCAATCGCGGTGTAATCCGTCACAATATCGGCAAATTCTACATAACGTCCGCCTTCTTGCACCAATTGACGCATCAAGCCGATTAAATTCGGCAGTTGGTCTGTGGTGATATGATCCGCCTTGGTGGCAATAAACATCAATTTATCAATTTTAGGTGAGAAAAGACGATTTAAAAGATGCCGTTTGCCATAATGAAAATTACGAAATAGCTGCTGTAGTGCCTGCTGCATATCGTTAAAAGCTTGTCGGCTATGATTTAACGGCGTTAAGCAATCCGCCAAAATGACTTGTCGATCAAAGGTCTCAAAATAATTTTCATAAAACCCTTTCACAATATGCTGACGATAATAGTCATAGCGTTTAGTCAGCACAGCAAAATAACTTTCACTTTTCGCTTCACGTTTCAGTTGTTGCCACTGTGATGTATTCAAATGCAATAATGGAAAGAATTGCAAGGCTGGAGCGCCTTCAAGCTCACCGGGTAACACAAATCTTCCCGGCTGAATAAAATGCAACCCCTGTTTCTTACATTGCCACAAATAATCGGTGTAATCTTTAGCCAACTGCGCCAAAATGTCTTCATCCGCCGAATCGGTCAGCTTAATTTTTTTCACTTTGTTTAACCAAGTCTGCACCAACTCAGCGTGTGTACCGTTAAGTTGTCGTTGTAATTCCAACGACCACTGTTCAAACCCTAAATCCAATAATGGCAAATCCAACAACCATTCGCCGGGATAATCAAAAATATCTAAATATAACGTGCCTTTTTCTTTCAAATGACGCAGCAAGCCGTTGCTTCGTTGATAACGGATCGCTAAGCGGGTTTCACTCACGCCTCGGGTAGATTGCGGCCAAATCGGGGGTTCTTGAGACAAGGCATTAAGATTACCTTCGTAATCAAAACGCGGGATCGATAAATCTAACTGGGGAACCCGTTGTACCGCCAGAATTCGGTGTTGACGGGCAGCATCAAATAGCGGCAAATGCCCGTTATCCACTCGATTAATGTGTAACATTTGATTCATTAAGCTAGTAATAAAAGCGGTTTTCCCACTTCTACTCAACCCCGTCACGGCAATTCGTAAAGTACGATCTAAGCCACGATTAACCAGCTCGTTTAATTCTTTTTGCAGATGATTTAGCATACTCGTCTTCTTAATATATGACGTCAATAATTGGGAACATTATACCGAAAAAATGAAGATGGGCTTAATTTGCTTGGAAATAAAAGAAAAGTGCGGTCACAAAAAATATATTTTTGAGAATGGGTTTTGCCAACAGCCCCCGAGGGGCGAATAAATCACATAAGCGATTTATGCATCATTTTCGTTACGTTTTTATTCTGCCAAAAAGCCATGTTGATACATAATGCGTTTTGCCGTATCGGACATTAAGAACTGGAAAAATAAGCGGGTGATCACATTCTCGCTAAGTTGCGCGGCAGAATATGTCGCCTTGATATTAAATTCGGGTGGGAAATGATGAAAACGCAGATTCTCATTTGCTAATTTGTGCATATAGTTGGCGTAACCAATCATCATGTCAGCATGATTATTCTGTAAGACATACTTGGAAGCAATTTCACCTTTAGGAATCACTACGGCACTATTTTCACCGCCGACCAACGGCATAGCACGCTGTTTTAATAAACTACCGGAAACGGGATAGGCTTGTTCTAACAGTTCAAACAGGTGCCAAGTGTAATCCCCGCAAGGATCCGCAATAGGCGTGGAGGTTGCCAAACGCAATGATTCATCAAACAAAATATCTAACGTATTGCGATGTTGATAATGTTCGGTATTTAACGTAGTGAGAATAAGTTGATTAAAGGCGAGGATTTGCTGGTTATAAATACATTTCGTGGCAGATAGGATATTGATATTTTGCAAATTGGCACTAATAAAAATATCACAGTATTCATCGGCCTCAAGACGTTGTCGCAACAACCCCGCCGGCGCCAAATGTAAATGAACCTCCACCGGGTTTTTCTGCTTGAAAATCGTCACTAGCTCATTTAAGACATGACGAAAACTTCCTGCGCTAAAAATCGTTAAATTCAACATTTTTTGATCCTATGAAAGCCGCTTAATACGCTGTCGTACACGGGGACAAAATGCGTAAATCCATGGTTTTGATACTGTGCTTCCTGCACCAACATGGGCAAATAAAATAACTGCGTAAGATTCTCGGCAGTCAACACGTCATCAGTGAGGCCAAATAAAACGTTTTGTTTATTCATTAACAAGACTTTGTTAGCCACTGCAACCGCATGATTAGGTTGATGCGTCGTAAATACAATGGTTAATTTATGTTCTTTCACCAACTGTTGCAATAACGATAATACAGTATTTTGATTCGCTAAATCCAAAGCGGACGTAGGCTCATCCAACAGTATTAATTTGCATTCGGAAACAATGGCGCGTGCAATTAAAATCAGCTGTCGCTGCCCGCCCGAAAGCGAAGCAAATTCGCGATTTGCCAAATGGGTCATGTTCAAATAATCCAGTGCCTGCATGGCGACTTGATAATCATGTGGTTTCGGTTTGGCAAAAGTATTAATATGGGTTGAGCGCCCCATCAACAGGATATCCAATACGGAATAAGCAAAAGGCGAAGAAAAGAATTGCGGCACAAAACCGATAGATTGATACACCTCAATCTTGGATAAAAGATGAATTGGCTACAGGTAAATTGATTGAAGTGTTAAAAGATCAAGCGATTGAGTATGAAGGTTATTACCTTTACTATCCAAGTCGACGCCAAAATTCCCCTCTTTTTAAAGCATTAGTTGATATGTTAAAAATTTAAGGAATTGCTTTTAACAAAGTGCGGTCATTTTCAGCGGAGAATTTGGATAAACGGCATATTTGCTAGAATATGCATGGAATATATCTTACAATTCGGCATTATTATTTTAAGCATTCACCAGTCTATTGTTATGTTGAATAAAAAAATCTTTGCGTCGTTTTTTTTGCTCGCTGTTGCTGTCAATCAGGCAATAGCGGCACCGCGTGTGCCTGAAGAGCTAACCGACAATGGATTGATTTATTGCACCAACGCCACGGGCTTTTCTTTTAACCCGCAAACAGCTGATGCGGGAACCAGTATGAATGTGGTAACAGAGCAGATTTATAACAAACTTTTCGATATTTCCAACACTAGCGCCATTCCAACTCCCGTATTGGCACAATCTTATTCTGTTTCGCCAGATGGCACGGTAATTACCATTCATTTGCGTAAAGGGATTAAATTTCACCGCACTGACTGGTTTAAGCCGACCCGCGATTTCAACGCCGACGATGTGGTGTTTTCGTTAAATCGCGTGCTAGGTTATGAAACCTATTTACCAACATTGGAACAAAGCTCGGTGGATTATAAAAATCCGCAGTATCGCATTTTCCATGAACAAGCGAAGAAAGTGCGCTTTCCTTATTTTGAAAGTATTAAACTGAACCAAAAAATCGAATCGGTGAAAGCATTGAATTCGCACACGGTGCAAATTACATTATTTAAACCTGACGCTTCCATTTTATCTCACTTAGCCAGCCAATATGCCATTATTTTCTCGCAGGAATATGCTGTGCAACTTAATGCAGACGATAATTTGGTGCAATTAGATATATTACCGGTGGGAACCGGTCCGTATAAGGTCAAAAATTACTTCCGAAATCAATATGTACGGTTAGAAAAAAACGAGGATTATTGGAAAAAAGACGCCAAAATTAAAGATATTATTATTGATTTATCCACAGATCGTACCGGGCGTTTGGTGAAATTCTTTAACGGCGAATGTCAAATTGCCTCTTACCCGGAAGTGAGTCAATTAGGCTTATTGAAGAAAAATGATAAGCGATATTATGTAAAAACCTCAGATGGCATGAACTTAGCATATTTGGCCTTCAATTTTCAAAAAGTCGCTATTCAAGATGAACAATTGCGCCGCGCCATTGCTCAAGCCATTAATCGTCAACGAATTATTAAAACGATTTATCACAACACCGCAACTGTAGCCAACAACATTATTCCGAATATTTCTTGGGCATCGAGTGTGAATACACCGGATTTTGCTTATGATTTTAGTCCTGTAGAAGCCCAAAAAGTCTTACAGAATAAACAACTGAATTTGAATATGTGGGTAATAAACGAAGAGCAGGTTTATAACCCTGCGCCCCTTAAAACCGCCGAGCTGATTAAAGAAGATTTAAATAACGTTGGCGTAAACGTAACGATTCGTTCGGTGACGCGTACCTTTCTCATCGATCAACTCAATAAAAAATCTGAAGACTACGATATGATTTTAACCGGTTGGCTTGCGGGGAACCTCGATCCCGATAGTTTTATGCGACCGATTTTGAGCTGTAGTGCCTCTAATGAAATTACGAATCTGTCCAATTGGTGTAGTGAAAAATTCGATCAATTCATGGATGAGGCATTAGATAGTGCCAATTTGCGTGTACGCGCCAATGCATACAACCAAGCCCAAGAGCTGATTTTGTCAGAATTACCAATTATCCCAATTGCCAATGTAAAGCGGGTGTTGGTTGCCAGTTCAAGGGTACAGCACATTGAAATGAGCCCCTTCGGTAGTCTTAATTTTTCTACATTGTCGTTACGTAAAGGACTGAAATAATGCTTAATTCTTTAATTCGACAATGTATTTTTCTGCTTGTAACATGCTTTGTGTTGTCGCTGTTGAGTTACATTATTTTAATGCAGGATCCATTGAATGCTGAGTTGGCCACCCCACACTTTTATAACGGTTATATTTATTATTTAACCAACCTTACCCAAGGCGATTTAGGCATTAGTTATAACGGCGGACAACCTTTAAGGTCGACAATTTTGACGGTGCTACCGCCCACCCTTGAATTATGTTTTTGTGCCATTTTACTGGCCGTAATTTTCGGCATTCCTTTGGGTTTAATCGGCGCCATTTACCAATCCCATTTCATTGGAAAAACCATCCGCACTTTATCTGCTGTCGGTATGGCATTGCCGGTATTTTGGATTGCGCCGATTTTACTTTATGTCTCTGCTATTAATTCATGGGAAATTTCTGCTATTGGCCAATATAATTTGCTCTATGAAATCAAGCCGATTACCGGCTTTCCAATTATCGATGTTTGGTTTGTAAATGAGCCTTATCGTCTGAAAATTATTCAAAACGTACTCCAACATTTGGCATTACCAACCTTAGTACTAACTATTTTACCGACAATGGAAATCGTACGTTTAGTGCAACAACGGGCAGAAACAATTTTTGAGCAAAATTATGTAAAAGTGGCTACCACCCGAGGTTGGTCAACATTTAAAGTCTTACGCAAATATGTTTTGCGCAACACCTTACCGATATTAATTCCGCAAATGACCCGCCTCTTTACCTTAGTCATTACACAATGTATGTTGGTTGAAAGCACGTTGGGTTGGCCGGGCATTGGACGTTGGTTGATTGATGCAGTTACACAGCAGGATTACAACAGTATTTCAGCCGGCATTATCATTATCGGACTTTGTATTATTTTTATTAAAATACTCTCCGAAGGACTGATCTTTATTTTAGATCCGTTAAATAAGAAGGGCTGGCATGCGAGATAGAGAACCTAAAGATTTTCGCGAAAGCGCGGCATTAAAGCAGATTTGGGACTTGTTCCGCAAAGATCGTATTGCGCTATTTAGTTTCTATGCACTTTTGTTGCTAATTTTGACCGCACTTTTTAGCCCGTTCATTGCGCCTTATTCCAGTGACACCCAATTTGTCGGACGGGAATTAATGCCGCCATCTTGGGCTAGTAATGGGGAAATAGCTTATTTCTTAGGCACGGACGATATTGGACGGGATGTGCTTAGCCGAATTATTATCGGCACCAGTTATACTGTTGGAGCGGCCCTCATTGTTGTACTTATTACGGCATTCATTGGTGGTGGACTAGGCATTTTAGCCGGCATGTCGCAGGGCATAAAATCTCGTGTATTAGGTCATTTTTTAGACGCTTTTCTCACTATTCCCGTGTTGTTAGTTGCCATTATTATCGCTACCTTGATGGAGCCTAGCCTGTTTAATGCCATGCTTGCAATTACCTTGGCATTGTTACCTTACTTCGTACATGAAATTTATCACAGCATTCAGTTGGAATTGAAAAAAGAATATGTATTGATGTTGCGCTTAGACGGCATTTCCAAATGGGTTCTGCTCAAAGACACTATCTTGCCCAATATTGCCGTTCAATATATTCAAGAAATCTCACGAGCATTCACTATTGCCATTTTGGACATTAGTGCCTTAAGTTTTATTGCGTTAGGTGCGCAACGTCCCGCTCCAGAATGGGGAGCTATGATAAAAGATTCTTTGGAATTAATTTATTTGGCACCATGGACAGTGATTCTCCCCGGATTAGCGATTATTTTCAGCGTATTAATCGGTTTGGTTTTCAGCAACGGATTATGTCGCGCCATTACAAAATATTACGAGTAGGTAAACATGGCATTATTGGATATTCGCAATCTTCGTATCGATATTAAAACACCATCAGGTCTCATACGCATAGTTGATAATGTTAGCTTCACACTCAACGAAGGTGAGATTTGCGGCCTTGTAGGAGAATCCGGCTCAGGCAAAAGTTTAATCGCCAAAGTAATTTGTAATGCTTTTAAGGATTCTTGGATTGTTACTGCTGATCGCTTCCGTTTTAACGATATTGAGCTGTTAAAACTCACACCAACACAACGTCGCAAAATCGTAGGAAAAGAAATTTCCATGGTGTTTCAAGATCCGCTCACTTGTCTCGACCCTAGCCAAAAAATCGGCAAACAACTAATTCAAAGCATCCCGGGATGGACATTTAAAGGACATTGGTGGCAACGTTTATTAGGTTGGAGAAAACGCCGTGCCATTGAATTGTTACATCGAGTGGGAATAAAAGAACATAAAGATATTATGAGTAGCTACCCCCATGAACTTACTGAGGGGGAAGGGCAAAAGGTGATGATTGCCATTGCTGTAGCTAACCAACCGCGTTTATTAATTGCTGATGAACCGGCCAATTCCGTGGAATCCATTACGCGCGTACAAATCTTTAAGCTATTATCCAGCATGAACCAAAACCAAGGTACATCCATCCTGCTTGCTAGCAACGACATTAACAGTATTAGCGAATGGTGCAATTCATTTATTGTGCTTTACTGCGGACAAAACGCAGAATCGGGGCCAAAAGAAAGCATTCTGGAAAACCCACACCACCCATATACACAGGCTTTATTACATTCGATTCCGGATTTTACCCAACCCTTACCCTTTAAAGGCCATTTAGGCACATTAAAAGGTACGGTCCCTTTACTGGAACAAATGCCTATGGGTTGTCGTCTTGGACCGCGTTGCCCGTTTGCTCAAAAAAAATGTATCGTAAAACCGACCGCACTTCGTATTAAACAACATGAATTTTTTTGCCATTTCCCAATAAATCTGCGGGAAAAGAAAATCAAAGAAAAAGAGCTCATTCAACCCTTAACACTAAGCACTGATAAGCCGGAATAAAGGAAAACACGTATGCCATTATTACAAGTAGAAGATCTGACAAAATCTTTTAAAGACAGTTTCGGCTTATTCGGTACCGGCCATTTTCATGCAGTTGAAGGAATTACTTTCACATTAGAAGCCGGCAAAACTCTTGCAATTATCGGCCGTAATGGCTCCGGAAAATCAACTCTGGCAAAAATGATCGTAGGTATAACACAGCCTACTTCAGGTAAAATTTTATTTAAAGACAAGGAATTAACATTCGGCGATTATAACTATCGAGCCAAACATATTCGCATGGTATTCCAAGATCCTAACACCGCGTTTAATCCACGCTTAAATGTAGGGCAAATATTAGATGCGCCGTTACGCTTAACCACCCATCTGAATGAACAACAACGCAATCAAAAGATTTTTGATATTTTAAAATTAGTCGGAATGCACCCGGATCATACCAATATCAAAATTAACACGCTTTCCGTTAGTCAAAAACAGCGTATTGCCCTCGCACGCGCATTGATTTTAGATCCGCAAATTATCATTATTGACGATGCTCTCGGCTCACTAGATGCCACAGTCAAAACACAGTTAACTAATTTAATGTTAAAACTACAGGAAAAATTTGGGTTAGCCTATATTTATGTAGGGCAACATTTGGGGATCATAAAACATATCGCCGATGAGGTTTTGGTAATGGAAGACGGTAAAATGATTGAATATGGCAACACTTATTCCTTATTTACTGCACCTAAAACTGATGTCACCAAACGGTTGATCGAAAGCCATTTTAGTAAAATTTTAGACGAATCTTCGTGGGGTGATAATCTCCTTGCAACACCATAACAGCGCGGTGAAAAATTTAGATTTTCTTTATCCGACTAAAACACTATACTTTAGCTCCATAAATTTCACCACTAGGAGCGAAATAATGAATCCCCTACCTAAGCCAATTAGCCAATTTCTAAAAGAAAAACATATTGTGAGCTTTACAGCACATTATCGAGAAGATTTTTGGGCAGCCAACTGTTTCTACGCTTTTGATGAGCAAAAAGTACGCTTAATTGTGATGACAAAAACAACAACCCGCCACGCACAACTTATGTTAAAGAATGATCATATTGTGGGAACTATCGCCGGTCAACCGAACAAAATTAAGGATATGGAAGGCATTCAATTCACAGCCTTAGCGCACTTGCTGGAAAATCAAGAAGAACGCAAAAAAGCCTTTGAAATTTACATAAAAAAACAACCACTCGCCAAATTAGTCAATAGTGATATTTGGGAAATTTCATTTACCGAGATCAAACATACATCAAATAAATTGATTTTTGCCAACAAAACCCATTGGATAAGAGAAAAAATCAATAACCCACACTTATAAAAACATCCCAAAAACCAACCGCACTTTCAATCACTTCCAAAGTGCGGTTTTCTTGTTCGCTAAATTTCCCGGTTATCTCTCCGTTATCTCTTTAAGTGATAACTTGTCATTCTCTTACTTTTCCCTTTTCTCTCTCTTTTGGCCTTTAGTCCTTCTTCAACCTTTAACTTAATCCTGTTTGTCCGCTTTGCCCAAAAACAAAAACCCCCGATGCATGCACATCAGGGGTCTATATTCAGCTTGGCGGTGACCTACTCTCACATGGGAATATCCCACACTACCATCGGCATTACGGCGTTTCACTTCTGAGTTCGGTATGGATTCAGGTGGGCCCACCGCATTATCGCCGCCAAAATTCGGTCGATGACTTTACTTCCGTCTTCTCGTATTCTCTATTCTTCAAACCAAAACAAGCTGACTCTCAACTTTCTCTTAGTATCATCACCTCTATTCCCGGTGAATCACCTACAGTCTCTCTTTATTCTCTCTTAACTGCTACCCACCCAATTCCGCTCTCATGCCTCAGGTCTCCCCAAAAACACTTGAGCGTTGTATGGCTAAGCCTCTCGGGCAATTAGTACATGTTAGCTCAATGGCTCGCACCACTTACACACCATGCCTATCTACGTCTTAGTCTTAAACAACCCTTACAGATTTATAATCTGGGAGAACTCATCTCTTGGCAAGTTTCGTGCTTAGATGCTTTCAGCACTTATCTCTTCCGCACTTAGCTACCCGGCAATGCGTCTGGCGACACAACCGGAACACCAGCGGTGCGTCCACTCCGGTCCTCTCGTACTAGGAGCAGCCCCAACCAATTCTCCAACGCCCACGGCAGATAGGGACCGAACTGTCTCACGACGTTCTAAACCCAGCTCGCGTACCACTTTAAATGGCGAACAGCCATACCCTTGGGACCTACTTCAGCCCCAGGATGTGATGAGCCGACATCGAGGTGCCAAACACCGCCGTCGATATGAACTCTTGGGCGGTATCAGCCTGTTATCCCCGGAGTACCTTTTATCCGTTGAGCGATGGCCCTTCCATGCAGAACCACCGGATCACTATGACCTACTTTCGTACCTGCTCGACTTGTCTGTCTCGCAGTTAAGCTTGCTTATACCATTGCACTAACCTGACGATGTCCGACCGTCATTAGCAAACCTTCGTGCTCCTCCGTTACTCTTTGGGAGGAGACCGCCCCAGTCAAACTACCCACCAGACACTGTCCGAGACCACGTTTCGTAATCTTCGTTAGAACATCAAACGTTAAAGGGTGGTATTTCAAGGACGACTCCACAATCACTGGCGTGACTGCTTCAAAGTCTCCCACCTATCCTACACATCAAAATTCAATGTTCAGTGTCAAGCTATAGTAAAGGTTCACGGGGTCTTTCCGTCTAGCCGCGGGTACACCGCATCTTCACGGCGATTTCAATTTCACTGAGTCTCGGGTGGAGACAGCCTGGCCATCATTATGCCATTCGTGCAGGTCGGAACTTACCCGACAAGGAATTTCGCTACCTTAGGACCGTTATAGTTACGGCCGCCGTTTACTGGGGCTTCGATCAAGTGCTTCTCTTGCGATAACACCATCAATTAACCTTCCAGCACCGGGCAGGCATCACACCCTATACGTCCACTTTCGTGTTTGCAGAGTGCTGTGTTTTTAATAAACAGTTGCAGCCAGCTGGTATCTTCGACCGGTTCAACCTTCAGGGGCAAGCCCTTACAATCTACGCCGGCGCACCTTCTCCCGAAGTTACGGTGCTATTTTGCCTAGTTCCTTCACCCGAGTTCTCTCAAGCGCCTGAGTATTCTCTACCTGACCACCTGTGTCGGTTTTCAGTACGGTTTAGATAAACCTGAAGCTTAGTGGCTTTTCCTGGAAGTGTGGTATCGGTTACTTCAGCTCCGTAGAGCCTCGTCATCATCTCTCAGTGTTAAGGAAGTCCGGATTTGCCTAAACTCCCCACCTACCAACTTAAACGACCATATCCAACAGGTCGATAACCTAACCTTCTCCGTCCCCACATCGCAGTTTATCCAAGTACGGGAATATTAACCCGTTTCCCATCGACTACGCTTTTCAGCCTCGCCTTAGGGGCCGACTCACCCTGCCCCGATTAACGTTGGACAGGAACCCTTGGTCTTCCGGCGAACGGGTTTTTCACCCGTTTTATCGTTACTTATGTCAGCATTCGCACTTGTGATACGTCCAGCAAACCTCTCGATTCACCTTCTTCCGCTTACACAACGCTCCCCTACCCAACAGTATTGCTACTGATGCCGCAGCTTCGGTGCTATATTTGAGCCCCGTTACATCTTCCGCGCAGGCCGACTCGACTAGTGAGCTATTACGCTTTCTTTAAATGATGGCTGCTTCTAAGCCAACATCCTAGCTGTCTAAGCCTTCCCACTTCGTTTCCCACTTAATATAGACTTTGGGACCTTAGCTGGCGGTCTGGGTTGTTTCCCTCTCCACGACGGACGTTAGCACCCGCCGTGTGTCTCCTGAGTATCACTCTTCGGTATTCGCAGTTTGCATCGGGTTGGTAATCCGGGATGGACCCCTAGCCGAAACAGTGCTCTACCCCCGAAGGTGTCCGCTCAAGGCTCTACCTAAATAGATTTCGGGGAGAACCAGCTATCTCCCGGTTTGATTGGCCTTTCACCCCCAGCCACAAGTCATCCGCTAATTTTTCAACATTAGTCGGTTCGGTCCTCCAGTTAGTGTTACCCAACCTTCAACCTGCCCATGGCTAGATCACCGGGTTTCGGGTCTATACCTTGCAACTAATCGCCCAGTTAAGACTCGGTTTCCCTTCGGCTCCCCTATTCGGTTAACCTCGCTACAAAATATAAGTCGCTGACCCATTATACAAAAGGTACGCAGTCACCCTTGCGGGCTCCCACTGCTTGTACGTACAAGGTTTCAGGTTCTATTTCACTCCCCTCACCGGGGTTCTTTTCGCCTTTCCTTCACAGTACTGGTTCACTATCGGTCAATCAGGAGTATTTAGCCTTGGAGGATGGTCCCCCCATCTTCAAACAGGATATCACGTGTCCCGCCTTACTTGTCGTTAGCTTAGTACCATAACCTGGACTTCGAGTACGGGGCTATCACCCTGTGTCGCTGTGCTTCCCAGCACATTCCTCTGTCTCTGTCATTATCACTAACAGGCTCCTTCGCGTTCGCTCGCCGCTACTAACGAAATCTCGGTTGATTTCTTTTCCTCGGGGTACTTAGATGTTTCAGTTCTCCCGGTTCGCCTCATTATCCTATGGATTCAGATAATGATAGTGGGTTCTTCACCCACTGGGTTTCCCCATTCGGACATCTTGGATTAAACGCCTCTTATCGACTCATCCAAGCTTTTCGCAGATTAGCACGTCCTTCGTCGCCTCTGATTGCCAAGGCATCCACCTTGTACGCTTTGTCACTTAACCATACAACCTCAAGTATTCTTATAATTAATTCAATTTCATAAACTTAAAAGTTAATTTAAATCTAAAATCCACTTAAAATCACAACATTGAATCGAAAACACTTAACGTCGCTAAGCAGTAACAGTTAATTTATTAAGAGCAATCGCCTTTTATCAATTACTCTCACTCAGACTTTCTTGAAAGTCTCGTTTTCAGCTTGTTTCCGGTTTGTTAAAGAACAGGTTTTATAAAGAAGATGAATAATCATCTTTATATGGCGTCCCCACGGGGATTCGAACCCCGGTTACCGCCGTGAAAGGGCGATGTCCTAGGCCTCTAGACGATGGGGACAACATATAAAGATGCTCTCTTTTCTTCCTTTGCTTTGCTCTTCTCTTGTCTACAATCATCAGCCAAACTGTGTGGACACTTAAGTTCGTCTTTCGGTAAGGAGGTGTTCCAACCGCAGGTTCCCCTACGGTTACCTTGTTACGACTTCACCCCAGTCATGAATCATACCGTGGTAAACGCCCTCCCGAAGGTTAAGCTATCTACTTCTGGTACAACCCACTCCCATGGTGTGACGGGCGGTGTGTACAAGGCCCGGGAACGTATTCACCGCGACATTCTGATTCGCGATTACTAGCGATTCCGACTTCATGGAGTCGAGTTGCAGACTCCAATCCGGACTTAGACGTACTTTGTGAGATTCACTCCACCTCGCGGCTTCGTCGCCCTCTGTATACGCCATTGTAGCACGTGTGTAGCCCTACTCGTAAGGGCCATGATGACTTGACGTCATCCCCACCTTCCTCCGGTTTATCACCGGCAGTCTCCTTTGAGTTCCCGACCTAATCGCTGGCAACAAAGGATAAGGGTTGCGCTCGTTGCGGGACTTAACCCAACATTTCACAACACGAGCTGACGACAGCCATGCAGCACCTGTCTCATGGTTCCCGAAGGCACTCTCATATCTCTACAAGATTCCATGGATGTCAAGAGTAGGTAAGGTTCTTCGCGTTGCATCGAATTAAACCACATGCTCCACCGCTTGTGCGGGCCCCCGTCAATTCATTTGAGTTTTAACCTTGCGGCCGTACTCCCCAGGCGGTCGATTTATCACGTTAGCTACGGGCACCAAGCTCAAAGCCCAATCCCCAAATCGACAGCGTTTACAGCGTGGACTACCAGGGTATCTAATCCTGTTTGCTCCCCACGCTTTCGCACATGAGCGTCAGTACATTCCCAAGGGGCTGCCTTCGCCTTCGGTATTCCTCCACATCTCTACGCATTTCACCGCTACACGTGGAATTCTACCCCTCCCTAAAGTACTCTAGACCCCCAGTCTGAAATGCAATTCCCAGGTTAAGCCCGGGGATTTCACACCTCACTTAAAAGTCCGCCTGCGTGCCCTTTACGCCCAGTTATTCCGATTAACGCTCGCACCCTCCGTATTACCGCGGCTGCTGGCACGGAGTTAGCCGGTGCTTCTTCTGTGATTAACGTCAATCGTGATGCCTATTAAACATCACGCCTTCCTCGTCACCGAAAGAACTTTACAACCCGAAGGCCTTCTTCATTCACGCGGCATGGCTGCGTCAGGGTTGCCCCCATTGCGCAATATTCCCCACTGCTGCCTCCCGTAGGAGTCCGGGCCGTGTCTCAGTCCCGGTGTGGCTGGTCATCCTCTCAGACCAGCTAGGGATCGTCGGCTTGGTAGGCCATTACCCTACCAACTACCTAATCCCACTTGGGTTCATCCTATGGCATGTGGCCCGAAGGTCCCACACTTTCATCTCTCGATTCTACGCGGTATTAGCGACAGTTTCCCGTCGTTATCCCCCTCCATAAGCCAGATCCCCAAGCATTACTCACCCGTCCGCCACTCGTCAGCATAAGTACAAGTACTTACCTGCTACCGTTCGACTTGCATGTGTTAAGCCTGCCGCCAGCGTTCAATCTGAGCCATGATCAAACTCTTCAATTCAAAAAGTTTAATCGCTCAATACTGCTAGCTAATTAATCTATCTATAAATAAACGATTGTTTCGTAGCACTATTCAGTTCAATTTTAAAATTCTTTTAAAAACGAATCTTCAAGTGCCCACACAGTTTGTCTGATTGATTGTTAAAGAACAAAAAACGACGCGCTGTTTAGTGCTTTACAACGGCGCGTCGTTGTGGGGGCGTATTATAGGCTTTTATTCAACCCTTGCAACCCCTTTTTGCAATTTTTTGCAAAATATTTTTCGATTGATTATTTTTTGTTAAAACTAATGCTCTATTCAATAAAATTAGCATAAAAAAGTGCAGTGAATTTTCGCTATGTTAAAAAACGTTCGGAAAATCTACCGCACTTTTATTTCTTTAAAATGACTTATTCAATACTTCTCTCAATGCTGAGCCGATTTGTGCTAAACTTCTGACAGTTTTTACACCGGCAGCTTCAAGGGCTGCGAATTTCTCATCGGCAGTGCCTTTACCGCCACTAATGATAGCACCGGCGTGTCCCATACGCTTACCTTTAGGTGCGGTAACACCTGCGATGTAGCTTACAACAGGTTTGGTCACATGCTCTTTAATGAACGCCGCCGCTTCTTCCTCTGCCGAACCGCCGATTTCACCAATCATCACAATCGCTTCGGTTTGCGGATCGTCTTGGAATAATTTCAAAATATCTACAAAACTAGAACCCGGAATTGGGTCACCGCCGATACCAACACATGTAGATTGACCAAAGCCTTCGTCTGTGGTTTGTTTCACCGCTTCATAAGTCAAGGTGCCGGAACGGGAAACGATACCGATTTTACCTTTTTTATGAATATGGCCAGGCATAATACCGATTTTGCATTCTTCCGGTGTAATCACGCCAGGGCAGTTTGGTCCAATCATGCGTACACCGGTTTGATTTAAACGTTGTTTTACCACCAACATATCAAGAGTTGGGATGCCTTCGGTAATACAAACAATCAATTTAATGCCTGCATCAATGGCTTCTAAAATGGCATCTTTACAACCTGGCGCAGGCACATAAATTACCGTTGCGGTGGCACCGGTAGCTTCTACCGCTTCGCGTACCGTATTGAAAACCGGTAAGCCTAAATGGGTTGTGCCGCCTTTATTTGGAGAAACACCGCCAACTAATTTTGTTCCGTAAGCTAATGCCTGTTCGGAATGAAATGTACCTTGACCACCAGTGAAACCTTGGCAAATGACCTTTGTATCTTTATTAATTAAAATTGACATTTTTTTACTCCTTACGCATGACCATTTGCCGCTTTCACAGACTCTACCGCTGCATCCGTTAAGGTTTGCGCCGCAATAATATTCAAACCGCTGTTCGCTAAAATTTCACGCCCTAATGGCGCGTTATTACCTTCTAAACGCACCACAACCGGCACGTTCACACCCACTTCATTTACTGCCGCGATAATCCCTTCTGCAATGAGATCACAACGCACGATACCGCCGAAAATATTGACGAGCACCGCTTTCACATTTTTATCGGAAAGAATGATTTTGAAGGCTTCTGCAACGCGTTCTTTGGTTGCGCCGCCACCTACATCCAAGAAGTTCGCAGGTTGACCGCCGTGTAGCTTCACAATATCCATCGTGCCCATAGCAAGCCCGGCGCCGTTTACCATGCAACCAATATTACCGTCTAATGCCACATAGTTGAGTTGGAAACTTTCAGCCAAGGCTTCACGCGGATCGTCTTGACTTGGATCTTGCATTGCGGCTAACGCAGGTTGGCGATATAGCGCATTGCTATCCACCACAATTTTGGCATCTAAACAAAGGAGATTGCCCTCTTTTGTGACCACAAGCGGATTCACTTCTAATAAAGACAAATCTTTTTCTACGAACATTTTTGCCATTTGAGTGAAAAGATATACAAATTGTTTAACCTGCTCGCCTTTTAAACCTAATTTGAACGCAAGCTCACGACCTTGATACGGCATGCCGCCGGTCAGCGGGTCAATCGCCATTTTATGTAATAAGTGCGGTGTTTTTTCAGCGACTTCTTCAATGTTAATGCCACCTTCGGTGGACACCATGAAGACCACACGTTGCGAAGCGCGATCCAATACGGCACCTAAGTACAACTCACGTTCAATTTGTGCTTTTTCCTCTACATAAATGGTATTTACCGGCTGACCATTGGCATCAGATTGGAAAGTTACCAAGCGCTGTCCCAACCATTTATTGGCAAATTCTCTCACTTCCGCTTCATTGCGCACGAGTTTCACACCGCCCGCTTTGCCACGTCCTCCTGCATGCACTTGACATTTGATAACCCATCCGTCACCGTCCAGATGCTTAATGGCGTCTGCTGCTTCGTCTGCTGTTGAACAAGCAATCCCTTTGCTGACAGGCAATTGGTATTCGACAAAAAGTTGCTTACTTTGATATTCATGTAGATTCATAAAAAATCCTTGGTTAAATGCACTAATTTGCGTAATAACTTGTCTCGAGACAATAAAGAACCGCCTGTCTTACAAACAAGCGGTTCTTCTCTTTTAAATTTCTAACAATAATCTGGTTGGATCTTCCAACAATTCTTTGACTGTTACCAAGAAACCCACAGATTCGCGGCCGTCAATTAAACGGTGATCATAGCTTAGCGCCAGGTACATCATTGGACGAATCACCACTTGGCCATCAATAGCCACCGGACGATCTTTAATGGCGTGCATACCCAAAATCGCACTTTGCGGCGGGTTGATGATTGGCGTGGACATTAAGGAACCGAACACACCGCCGTTAGTGATCGTAAAGTTACCGCCGGTTAAATCTTCCACGGTCAATTTGCCATCACGGCCTTTTTCTGCCAACGCCTTAATAGATTTTTCAATTTCCGCCATAGAAAGTTTGTCACAATCACGCAATACCGGCGTCACCAAACCGCGAGGCGTAGAAACGGCAATACTTACGTCAAAATAGTTGTGATAAACCACGTCATCACCGTCAATGGAGGCATTCACTTCCGGATAACGTTTTAAGGCTTCCACTACAGCTTTAATGTAGAAAGACATAAAACCCAAACGTACGCCATGTTGTTTTTCAAATTTTTCACCATATTGTTTACGCAAACTCATAATCGGTTGCATATCCACTTCATTGAATGTGGTTAACATGGCAGTGTTATTTTTGGCTTCCAACAAACGTTCTGCAATGCGTTTACGCAAACGGGTCATCGGCACGCGTTTTTCGCTGCGGGCGGCATAAGAGACGGTGCTGACGGTATTTTCTACCGGTTTCACAGCAGCGGCACGTTTTGCAATAACCGCTTCGACGTCTTCACGGGTGATACGACCGCCCACGCCAGTCCCTTTCACCTCAGTGGCTTGTACATCATGTTCCGCCAATAAACGGCGAACTCCCGGGCTTAACACATCAGAGGTATGAGGCTCATCCGGCACTTCGGTACGACGATCCGCCGGGGTCGGTTCTGCCGTTTTTTCCATTGCTGCAGCAGCTGCTGAAACAGAATCCTCCAACGTACCGAGCAATTGTTTGCTCACGACAGTAGCACCCTCACCTTGCAAAATTTCGGTAATAATGCCATCCGCTTGCGCCGGCACTTCAAGCACCACTTTGTCGGTTTCAATTTCCACAATCACTTCATCACGTTTCACCGCATCCCCTGCTTTTTTATGCCAAGTGGCAACGGTGGCATCGGCAACTGACTCGGGCAAATCCGGCACGAGAATTTCAATAGTCATGATTTTATTCCTTTTGTGTATTCATTTCGCTAAGTATCAATTTATTGCACTTAAAGTGCGGTCGTTTTTCAAGACGTTTTTTAACGGAAAAAACAGTTTTAAAATCCACCGCACCTTACGTCATTTCGTTATTAAAGCGTTAAGGCATCTTCCACCAATTGCTGTTGCTGTTTAGTATGCAAAGACAAATAACCTACCGCAGGTGACGCAGATGCCGGACGGCCGGCGTAAGTTAATTTTGCTTTTGTTGGAATCACCGCTTCAAAGTTATGTTTGCTGCTATACCAAGCACCTTGATTTAACGGCTCTTCTTGGCACCACACCACATCTTTTACATGAGCATATGGGGCAAGCACCGCTTTGACGTCTTCGTGTGGGAACGGATAAAGTTGTTCAATACGAATAATAGCGACATTGGTTTGCCCGTTTTTACGGCGTTGTTCCAATAAATCGTAATATACCTTACCGGCACACATCACGACACGTTTCACTTTTTTCGGATCAAGTTCATCAATTTCACCGATAACCGTTTGGAACGTTCCGTTGACCAATTCTTCCATACTGGACACCGCTAACGGATGACGCAATAAGGATTTCGGCGAGATACCAATTAATGGACGACGCATTTTACGAATGGCTTGGCGACGTAACATATGATAAACCTGAGCCGGCGTCGACGGAATGCACACCTGCATATTTTGCTCCGCGCAAAGTTGTAAATAACGTTCCAAACGGGCCGAAGAGTGTTCCGGCCCTTGTCCTTCATAGCCGTGCGGAAGCAACATGACCAAGCCGCACATTCTTCCCCACTTTTGTTCGCCTGAACTGATAAATTGGTCAATGACGATTTGAGCACCGTTGGCGAAATCGCCGAATTGCGCTTCCCAAATGGTAAGGGTTTTCGGATCCGTTGTGGCATAACCATATTCAAAAGCCAACACGCCTTCTTCCGTCAATACGGAATCCCATACCTCAAAGCGACCTTGATTGGCGTGCAATTGGGTTAATGGCACATAGCCGGTACCGTCTTTTTGATTATGCACCACAGCATGACGATGGAAAAATGTGCCTCGACCCGCGTCTTCACCGGATAAACGCACATGAGTGCCTTCATCTAATAAGCTGGCATATGCCATAGTTTCGGCCATTCCCCAGTCTAATGGTTTCTTGCCTTTTGCCATTTCCATACGATCCGCATAGATTTTTTCGACACGCGGATGCGGCTGCACATAATCAGGATATTGAGACACCCGTTTTGCCAACGTTTTAAAACGCTTAATTGGGAAATGGCTTTCATATGGTGTTGTCCAATCGTAGTTAAGATATTGCAACCAATCCACTTTTGCCATATCCATTGGGCGCCATTCCGGCACAACACATTCACCGTTATCTAAAGCATCACGGTACAAATTGGAGATTTCAGTGGCATCTTCTTCAGTAATCACGCCTTCTTGAATTAAACGATTGGCGTACACCTTCGGCGGTGTCGGGTGTTTTTTGATAATGCCATACATCATCGGCTGGGTAGCTAATGGTTCATCAGCTTCGTTGTGGCCATGACGACGATAAGAAATTAAATCAATGAAAATATCCCGTTTAAAGACAGCACGATATTCCACCGCCATTCGGGCGGCAAACGCAACTGCCTCCGGATCATCGCCGTTCACGTGAATAATTGGCGCTTGAATCATTTTCGCAATGTCAGTACAAAATTCGGTAGAACGGGTATCGTTCGGGTTAGAGGTCGTGAAACCGATTTGGTTGTTGATCACAATACGAATCGTACCGCCCACCTTATAACCGCGAGCATTGGACATATTCAGTGTTTCTTGCACGATACCCTGACCTGTTACCGCAGAATCGCCATGTACGGTAATTGCTAACACTTTGTTATGTTCTTTATCTTGTTTACGGGTTTGTCTCGCACGTACGGAACCAATAACGACCGGGCTCACAATTTCCAAGTGAGACGGGTTAAAAGCAAGTGTCAGATGCACTTTTTTATCATCTACCGCAAAATCGGAGGAGAAACCTTGGTGATATTTCACATCGCCGGTGCGCTTGTTATCAGCATGTTTACCGGCAAACTCATCAAATAATTCGCTCGGACGTTTACCGAAGACGTTGACTAACATATTTAGACGACCACGATGTGCCATCCCCAACACCACATCATCCATACCGTTACGGCTGGCGTGGCGGATGATCTCTTTCATCATCGGAATAAACGCATCGCTTCCTTCCAAAGAGAAACGCTTGGCTCCCGGGAATTTCGCCCCTAAATAACGCTCTAAACCGTCCGCCGCCGTTAATTCTTTCAGCAAATTGATTTTTTCGTCTTTACTGAAAAGCGGCTGTTCAATCCATTTTTCTTGTTTGCTTTGCAACCAATTACGCTGTTCCATATCATGAATGTGCATAAACTCGAGACCAATGTTACCACAATAGGTTGCTTTCAAATCGCGGGCTAAATCACTGAGTTTAATGCTTTCTTTGCCATAAACGGCATAGTCAATATTGAAACTTTCATCCAAATCGGCGTCGGTTAATCCATGTTGATGATAATCTAATTCAGGTACAGAGGAAGTTTTCCAACGGTAATAATTGAGGGGGTCAAGTGTGGCTTCAATGTAGCCACGAGAACGGTATGCGTTAATGAACTGTAAAACTTTGACTAATTTCGCACTCGCTTCCGGGTCAATCACGGTAACGCTCTGCCCATGATTTTCTCGCGCTAAACGACGGAAATAATCGCGTACTGTCGAATGGGGTTGCTCAGGTGCGGTGGATTTTGGCAACGTTTCGAAAATCGCCTGCCAACTGGCATCCACGCTTTTCGGGTCTTCAAGATAGCGTTCATAAAGATCCTCAATATAAGACTGATTCGCTCCACCTAATGCACTAGAGGTGAGCAATTCCTGTAAAGAATGCTGCATACATACCACCTTTAAATTAATACGCTAACAAACAACGTGACGATAGATAAACATAGAAGAGTTCTACTCTTCAGAGAGGGACACATTATGCCTGAGAAATAAAATCCATACTGTGATCCAGATTTGAATTTTTACAAAAAAATAACTTTTTATCTCCTTTTTGGCTACAAGTGCAGTGAACAAACGCGATGTTATAATGGAAAAATGCCGTATTTTTTCACCGCACTTCATTTGTAAAAAACAATTACTCCGCTTTTACATAAGGATTTGTTTGCTTTTCGGTGCCAATCGTAGTGTAAGGGCCATGACCGGCAACAATAATCATATCATCCCCCAAGGGATATAACTTTTCACGAATAGACGCAATAATCTCTTCATAGCTTCCGCCAGGAAAATCCGTACGACCAATGCCGCTTTTGAATAATACATCACCGGTAAAAGCGATGCGTTTTTGATGCTCGATAAAACCGATATGGCCAGGCGTATGGCCGGGCAAATGTAATACTTCAAAGGTAAAATCGCCTATCGTTAACACTTCCCCTTCCTGATCCAACCAACGATCAGGTTCAAAAGCAGCCACTTCAAATAAGGTACCGAACTTTTCCGATTGTTGCGGCAGGCTTTTAAACCAATAATCGTCTTTGGAATTTGAACCTAAAATTTGCACATTGAAATGTTGCTTCAACTTTTCTGCCGCGCCGACATGATCCAAATGGCCGTGCGTAAGCAAAATCACCTGTAAATTCAATCCTAATTCTTCAATACGCTTAATGAGTTTATCGGCCTCACCACCCGGATCAATAATAGCAGCATTGTTATTCTCATCCCAAATTAATGAACAATTTTGCTGAAATGCCGTCACCGGAATAATTTCAATATTCATCGTCTCTCCCTGTTACCTTGTATAAAAAAACCGCAACAAAGTGCGGTTCAAAATTTGACTATTTTTCACTAGCTGCCATTCCATGTACGAACCGGACCGGTGTCCATGTGAACAAAATTACTGCGTGGATAATAACCTACTCCACCATCTTGCAGAGATTGTACCGCATCACGCAATTTTGCTAATGGTACACCATCAATCCGGAAATCAATGGCCTGACCACGAATATGATAGCTATTGCTTGCCACACCACGACTACGACGGTGCATTGCAGCGTTACTGGCGGCAGAGCGATAACCACAAATAATTTGAATTTCGGTGTTGCGCAAACCTAACTGTTGCTGAACCCGATAGAATTTTGTAAACAACTGTGGATCCATTTTATGTACCTGATTGGTACGTTTATCACGTAGGAAATGATCAAGAAGTCGTAACGTATTGGCACTGAAACCACGACCAAGGGCAAATTCGGCACTTAATTTTTCCCCGGTATTGATGTTGCGAAAACTCAACATTCGCGGTCTTGGTGTTGAAACCGCTGCTAACACTGTATCAGGCAATAATGCTGCGCCCAACACAATTCCTCCTAGCGATAACCACTTACGACGGCCATGGTTAATATTACTCATCTTTTATTCCTAAATATTGTTACAAATCGTTGTTTTTGACTGATTCCGCCAAACTTAGTTCAACCCATAATTACTGAACATATTGCTTTAAAACATCCCAGTCAATATAGCTCAAATTCGGGGCTTTGTCATAACCGTAAATATCCGGCAAAGTATGAACTTGATCTTTATCAACCCATGCGGTGACATAATATAAAAAGACCGGATTATCGGATTTAATACTGGCTGATGTGGTTTTTCGACTTTTCAACACACTTTGTTTTCGTTCATCGCTCCAACCTGCCTCTTTCAACAAAATTGTCGCCAGTTGATCGGATTTTTCCACACGCACACAACCGGAACTTAAATCACGTTTTTTATTACCAAATAAGTTGCGTTTTGGTGTGTCATGTAAGTAAATGGCATCAGTGCTAGGCATATTAAATTTATAGTTACCCAAAGCACTATTGTCGCTTGGTGCCTGACGTAAACGGTACGGGAATTTCTTCGCTGTCATGTTTTCCCAGTCGATGGTATAAGGATCGATTGTATTGCCGTTGTCATCAATAATCGTATAGCCATTACGATAAATGTAACTCGGATCTTTTCGTACTTTCGGAATAATGTCTTCGTTAATTAAACGGGTTGGGGCATTCCACGGCGGATTCACAACCACATTACTTAAACGACTAAACATAACCGGTGTTTTACGTTCTGATTTTCCGACAATCACGCGGGAATTTAATACCACTTCCCCATCGCGGTAATAAGTTAATTGATAACTTGGAATATTCACGAAAATACCATTTTGGAAAACCGGCAAAATTCGCAAACGTTGTGCATTAATTGCCAAACGATGTAGCTCGGTAATTTTATTTTTATCCACACCTTTTACAATCAACTCCTTCACTTTACCTAAGGTTTGCTTAAACAAAGGATTATCACTGGAAAGGTTTTTTACGAAAGCCAAATTATCGTTATTTTTGACTGCACTTAGCCACGCGGACAGTTGGTTTTCATCAAACTTACCTGCTTTATAACTATTTTCCGAATACAACCACTTTTGCGCTGAACGTTGCACATTATTGGCATAATACAAATAATCTAAAAAAGCATCGGTTAAAATGATATCTTCAATTAACTCCCCTTTGCCAACGGAGTCACTCACTGCATTCAACGCGCCGGAAGAACGTTTAGAAACCCCTGCGGCAACCATAAGCGCATAATCATGTAAAAATTGTTGCTTGGCTTGAGCATCCGTCCAAAGAGGAGAAAAGTTATTCTCTGCGTAAATTTTTGCAATAAGCGGTTTAAATTGCAGCTGAGTATCACCGATACGCTCAACTAAAGCCAGCTCGGCTTGCTGTTGTTTTTCGGCAGCTAAACGCTCTTCTTCCGCTTTTTTCTCGGCAGCCAGACGCTCCTCTTCCGCTTTATTTTCCAATTCTAACTGTTGCGTAGTTAAATTGACTTCCTGCTGCGGCAAAGGCTGTTCAGCAGTATTATCCGCAACCTGAGGCGCCGTAGGTTTAACCTCTTCAGCGGCAACATTTCCTACATGAACCGATATCATTAACGCCAATGTTGCTAATTTAAAAAACTTTGTACTCATAAATAATAGTTCCTTAATTCATCTTCTTGAAAATTTACGCAAAAACGACCGCACTTTTAAAAGTGCGGTCTAAAAATAAAACGTTTACTTATTCGCAGATTTATTCACTTCTTTTATCTCCGTTTTTTCTCCGCTAAATTTTACCGCATCTACCGCAATAGCCGCCGCTTCTTTTAAGAAGAAATCCGGTGCTTCATAATCTTTAGGCAAATCATTAATGTCTTTCAACGGTTTCTTGCCTTCACGTTTAAAGCGGGCATTTAAATCTTTCAAACGTTTATCATCGTCTTTATCGTTTTCCGCTTTACGTTTTTCATAATTCAACGATAAGAATTTACGATCACGACGTTCATCACGTACCTTCAAATCTTCATTTAATGCAATAAATTCAGGATTTTTTGCTATTCTGTCGCGATGTCTTTTCGTTAATTCGGCGACTGAATCACGCGCTTTTGCCACTTCGGAATAATTCACAGATGGAATTTTATCCCAAGGTAAAGCGTTATCTTCTTTCTCTTCGCCATATTCTTTCATATCGATGACATTAGAGAAGGTAATATCCGGTGCCACGCCTTTCAATTGTGTACTGCCACCGTTAATCCGATAGAATTTTTGGATGGTGTATTGAATTAAACCTAATGGGGTTTGATCCAAATCATACACAAAGTTTAATGAACGACTTTGTTGTACCGTACCTTTACCGTAAGTATTTTGACCAATAATAATACCACGATTGTAGTCCTGAATCGCCGCCGCAAAAATTTCGGAAGCGGACGCACTAAAGCGATCAATCATCACTAATAACGGACCTGTATATTGTTGAGCATTGTCCGGATCTTCGTGAACACGAATGCGTTGATAAGCATCTCGTACTTGTACTACAGGACCATCGCTAATAAATAAACCGCTTAACCCTACAGCCTCCGTCAAAGCACCACCACCGTTTTCGCGCAAATCAACAATTAACGCAGAAACATCTTTGGTTTGCATTTCAACAAGCAATTTCTTCACATCATCCGTTAAACCAAGATAAAAACTTGGAATTTTAATAACGGCCACATTCACGCCATCAACTTTTTCAATCGTTAATTTAGCAGCTTGGTCTTCAATACGGATTTTGTCTCGAACCAGCGTCACAATACGGGATTTTCCACCTTTTGCCGGTTCTACTTCTAAGCGAACTTTAGAGCCTTTTTTGCCTTTAATTTTGTCAACGACATCTTCTAAACGCCAACCGACAACATCTTCAATCTCACCTTTCTCTTGGCCTACACCGACGATTTTATCCCCGGCTTTTAGTTTTTTACTGCGTTCTGCAGGAGCACCCGGGACTAAAGACTTAATACTGGTTTCATCATCTTCAGATTGCAATGTGGCACCGATACCCTCTAAAGAAAGGTTCATACTTTCATTAAAGCTTTTTGCAGTGCGGGGGGCCAAATAACTGGTATGGGGGTCAATCTCGCGGGCAAAGGCGTTTAAATAGGTTTGCACTACATCATCTGCCTTGGTTTGAGTTAAACGACGAATGGCTAAATTGTAACGTTTAACCAATTTGTCTTTAATTTCCGGCCATTTTTTATCTTTTAACTTCAAACTGATAATGTCGTTTTTAACTCGCGCTTCCCATAATTTCTCGGCATCGGCTTCTGTTTTTGGCCAAGCAGCTTTTTCACGATCAATTTCAATTTGATCATCACTACTTAAATTTGGCTCTTTATCCAATAAAGACAACGCATAACGGTAACGATCGTAACGGCGCTTCATCATTAAATCATACATATTGAAAGCAATATCCAATGTGCCGGCATTTAATTCGTCATCAATTTTTTTGCCATATTTTGCACGCATTTCATCAACATCGGATTGCAAAAAAGTCGTACGATTAAAATCGAGTGCTTTAAGGTAACGATCAAAAATCTTTTCGGAAAACTCATCGTCAAGTTGAAATTTACGATAATGGGATTGTGTTAGACGGGTCGTTGCACGCTTAGTCGCAAACATATTTGCTTCAGAAGGTTGCAAAGTAACAAGATCGCTTACTTTTAACTTTGGTTGAACCGCATCCACAACACCGGCATCAAGAACAAAGGTTCCTAACACAAGTGCGGTCAAATAATTTTTCGTTTTTGTAAATTTCATTCAGACTTTCCTAGTAAATACACAACAAAATAAAGTTATCCGATAAGATAACTTCATTAAAATTCAAGTTAGGCAAATAAACGATCTGCTGTAATGTTTACCACTAAGCCGTTGTCCAATTCGACACGGGCCGTGTCACTAGAAAACGCTAAAACTACGGCGTTTTGTGCACGTTCCCCTACCTTCACTTTAACCTGTTGGCCTTTTTGTAATGTTGCCATATCAATGCTAGTTAGCGCCACTTTCGGTTTGCGCGGTTTGCGGGCAGGCTTTTCGCCTTGTTTATCAGTACGCTTATGATGACGAGACGGGCGTTTTTTCTCAGCATCGCCTTTGGCTGCTTTTTCAGTCACCCGTTTTTGAGCGACTGCCGCTTTGGCTTCAGCTAATTGTTGTGCAGCGTGTTCGATATGTTCTTGCTCCAACTCACCGGCAGGGTTCCCCTCCAGATCTACACGCACCGCTCCGGCTTTACAGCCATGTAAATAACGCCAGTTTGAGGTATATTGACGCAAGGCTTGGCGCAATTGGGTTTTACTGACGCGCTCATCATCTTTTAAGGCCTCGCTGAGATCTTGAAACAAACCGATTTTTAATGGTTTTGCTTCCCCTTCAATAGAAAAACATAGCGGAAATTTTTCCGCCAAATAAGCAATAATCTCTTTGTTATTAGCTAATTTTTGCACTTCTGTCATTACGAAATCCTGCATAGATTTTAAGTAGAAAAACTTGCCATAGTTTAGCTTAATTTCAGAAAAAATGACAATTAATAATCGATTTACCTCTCAATAAATAATAAATTCTTGCCAAAATGACCGCACTTTTTATGTTTAAGTTATGTAAAGTTGTACAAAAAATCTAAAATACGGTATAGAATACGGCCTCTTTTATACTTAGGTAACATAATTAATGACAGCAAATTCATCCGTAAATTTTGCCAACGCCAATTTTTACCGCATAATGCGTTGCGGAGGTTGTAATGCGGTGGTTAGAATTTCCGCCTTACAACAAGGGCAAAGCGCCGTTTGTCCGCGCTGTCATAATGTCTTATATGCCACCAGTCGTTGGAGCTTAAAACGTTGCTCCATTATCGCCCTTTCAATATTGATTTTAATGCCTTTTGCCTTAACCTATCCGCTTCTTAGCATTGATTTACTTGGCGAAAAAATTAATGCATCAGTCTGGTTGGGCGTGTGGAAAATGGCTACTCAAGGATTTTCTTATACGGCATTCTTAATCTTTATTTGCGCCGTATTTATGCCGATTGCCTTTGCGCTATTGGTAATTTTATTGCAGCTATCAAAAATGATGAAAATCAAGCCGCGCAATTTGCTGATTTCTCTCGGGTATATCAAGCCCTGGGTGATGTTTGATGTTTACTTGGTTGCGCTAGGCGTGAGTATGTTTAAAGTGCGTGAATACGCTACACTCGAAGTGGATATCTATTTAATTGCATTCGTTTTCACCGCACTTTTAACCACGTTATTATTTATTAAAATTAATCCTAACGAAGTATGGAACGATTTTTACCCGCAAAGCAAAGTCGTTAATGAACTGACTCGAACTGAGAGCTTGCGTTATTGCCATTCCTGCCAGTACAGTTTTATCAATCCGCTATCGGATCGCAAGGGGCGGGAGATTTGCCCCCGTTGTTTTTCACAAATAGATATTCCCCCCTCTATTAAATTGCAACGCACCTGGGCACTGTTACTTGCCGGGATAATCATGCTATTCCCCGCCAATTTATTACCAATGTCAGTGGTTTATTTAAACGGTACGCCTAGCGAAGATACATTAATGTCGGGTGTAATAAGCTTTATGGAGATGGGGAGCTATTTCATCGCCTTTATTGTGTTCACCGCCAGTATTTTTGTGCCGATTGGCAAAGTACTGATTATGTTATATTTGCTCATTTGCGTACATTTCAAACTCAAACATTCCATCCGTTGGCAAATGCGCTTATTACATATCGTGCATTTCGTCGGACGTTGGTCTATGTTAGATTTATTCGTATTGGCATTAATGATGTCCTTGGTTACACGCGGACAAATTATTGATTTTTCTGTAGGTACGGCAGCGTTTTATTTCGGTGCAACGGTATTTTTAACAATGATTGCAGCGGAACAATTTGATAGCCGCTTAATTTGGGAAATATATGACAAACAACAAGCAAAACACACCAACTCATGAAACCGACGTATCGGCACAAATTCGTCAAAATAAACGAATTTCACCCTTTTGGTTACTTCCGTTCATTGCCCTTTGTATCGGCGCTATTTTGTTCTTCCAAATTGTGCAAGAGCAAGGCATTAGTGTTCGGATTAGTTTTTCCAATGGTAATGGGATTATAGCGGGTAAAACCCAGATTCGTTATCAAGGATTGCAGATCGGTGTGGTGAAAAAAGTGAATTTCACCGATAACTTACAAAAAGTAGATGTCGTCGCTAATATTTATCCTGAAGCCAAAAGCGTACTCCGTCAAAACACTAAATTTTGGTTGGTTAAGCCAAGCGCTTCTTTAGCCGGAATTTCCGGTCTGGATGCGTTGGTTTCCGGTAACTATATTACTTTACAACCGGGCAATGGCGATACCAAACATGAATTCACTGCGGAAACGGAAGGCCCAATTGCACAACTTAATCCCGGCGATTTATTAATTCATTTGGTTTCTGAGGACTTGGGTTCAATTTCCATTGGCGCATCTATCTATTATAAAAAAATGCCGGTAGGTAAAATCTATGACTATCATTTCACCGAAGATGGCAAAAAAGTCGAAATTGATGTGGTCATTGACAAACCTTATGCCAAATTCGTGAAAAAAGACAGCCACTTTTGGAACATCAGTGGCATTACTGCCAACATTGGTGTTTCCGGCTTAAATGTAAACATGGATAGTTTAAACTCCGTGGTGCAAGGCGCCGTTGCCTTTGACTCACCAAACGAAAGCCCAAACGCCGAAATGAATGAGAAATATACCCTTTATTCTAATTTAGAAACGGCCAAGCGTGGTATCAATATTCAAGTGAACATTCCAAACACCGCAGGATTAGAAGAAGGCAAAACCCGTGTGTACTTCCAAAATACGGAAATCGGCGTCTTATCGAAACTAAGTGCGGTGGAAAATAACGATGAAATTTTAAGTGGTTCATTGCTCATAGATCCAAACCTTACCAATTTATTTAAAGCCAACTCCAACATTGTGCTACGCATGAAAAAGCCGGGACTCGGTGATTTAACCGATGTACAAAAACTGTTGCGTGGAAAATATTTTGAAGTATTACCGGGGTCAGGCGACAACAGAATGGCGTTTGATGTTATTAAAGAAAGCGAACTGTTACTAAAACAACCTAATACCTTGGTACTCAATCTCACGGCACCGGAAACCTACGGCGTTAGCGAAGGGCAACCGCTGATTTATAACAACATTCAAATTGGTGAAATTGTGGAGCAGCATGTAGATACCGATAATGTGAAATTTAAAGTGGCCATAGCCGGAGAATATCGTCATTTAATTCATGGCGACACGCTCTTTATTGCTGCTTCTAATTTTGATGTCAGTATCGGCATTGACGGTTTGCGTTTTGAAACCGCCACACCGGAAAAATGGCTACAAGGCGGCATTCGCGTGGTCGCAGGCAACGCACAAAGCAAGCCTAAAGACACTTATCCGCTTTACAGTAATTTAAGCAACGCAGAAGCCGGCATTACTGATGCTCAACCTAAGCCGACAATCACCTTAAATACCACTAATCTACCAAGTATTAGCAAAGGCTCCTTGGTGCTTTATCGTCAGTATGAAGTCGGGAAAATTTTAGATATCCGTCCGCAAACGCAAAACTTTGCGGTAGATGTGTTTATTTATCCGAAATATCAGCATTTATTAACGGAAAAAAGCCTCTTCTGGGTGGAAAGCGCTGCACAAATTGATATTACGCCAAAAGGCATTAGTATTCAGGCCACTCCTGTCGCTCGTTCTCTAAAGGGGGCAATCAGCTTTGATAACAGTGGCGGTAAAAATAATCACACCCTTTACCCAAATGAATTACGGGCGAAATCTGCCGGCCAACAAATCACGTTAATCGCAGATGATGCCACCAACCTTAGCAAAGGCATGGCATTACGTTATCTTGGGTTAAACATTGGTGAAATCGATAGTATTCAGCTCGACCAAAAAAATAACAAAATCATCAGCAAGGCCTTAATTAATCCAAATTATATGGCGCTCATTGCCAAAGAAGGATCGCGCTTTAAAGTGATTTCACCACAAATTTCCGCAGGTGGCATTGAAAATATCGATAGCCTGTTACAACCTTACATTGACGTGGAAGTCGGATCCGGTAAAAGCAAAACACAATTTACCCTAAGCCAATCCGTCAGTAATAGCATCAAATATACCAACGGGTTGCCACTTGTTCTAGAAACCAACGATGCACAAAACATCACAGCCGGATCACCGATTATGTATCGAGGTGTAGAAGTCGGCACAATTAAAAACTTAGAATTGAACTTCTTGGGCGACCGAGTATTTATCAACATTCTTATCGCCTCGAAATATCAACATTTGGTGCGCCAAAACTCCGAATTCTGGATCTCCTCCGGCTATGATTTCAACCTTAGTTGGTCCGGTGCACAATTTAATACCGGTAGCGTACAAGAACTGTTAAAAGGCGGCATTTCCTTCTCTACCCCATCCGGCACGGTGGTACACGGACAAGCAAAAGCAAATCAACATTTCTTGCTACAAATCAAACGTCCGGAAGGTGCACAAAAATGGAATCAGGGTGCATTACCGTCAGCAAAAAATTGATGGGAAAAACGACCGCACTTTAGAAAATTACAATGAGAATAATGGCTCGTGTTTCTTGACGAGCCATCATGAGGGACTTAGCGAGCCGATAAGGTGATGACATTATTAGTCAAACCGACGATTATTGTTGATAGCGTTTTGTCCAATGTAAAACTTTTGTAAAACAAATAAACTTAAGAAAATTTAAGAATTTTTTAAGAAATCCTATCTATAATGCATAACATTCCAAGGTTGAAAGAAACATCTGTGATTTCACCTGACAACTATCCATTATTTAGAAGGTTTCTATGAAAAAAATAATTACATTAGCAACATTACTTGCGTTATCTTCCTCTGCCTTTGCAGGTTTCCAAGACACCAACGCTGGAAATTACATCACCAATGTGCAAACGGCAAAAAAACAGTACGATAACACGCCGGTAACGTTAGAAGGTTACTTTATTCGTCAAATCGATGATGATGAATTCATTTTCCGTGACAACAGCGGTGAAATTAAAGTAGATGTAGAAGATCGTGCTTGGTTCGGCGTGAATGTCACACCAAATGATCGCGTTCGTATTCACGGTTCCGTGGATAAAGAGTTTGCTGAAGCAACGACCATTGACGTATATCAGATACAAAAAATCAACTAATCTTTTTTATATTCCCCAAAATCGCACGCGTCTTCGGGCGCGTGCCGAATGAAAGTCTTACATATAATACAGCAGAACCACTCCAACAAATCGATTTTCGCAAGGACAGCTTGATATCTGCTCTGCAAAATAGAAGTGCAAAAGTGCGGTCGTTTTTGGCGGCATTTTTTATGCAGTTATTTTCTCATCACTAACTCTACCAGCTTCACAATCACATTCACCGCGTCTTTCATGCCTTCAAGCGTAATCAATTCATGCTTACTGTGAAAGTTATATCCGCCGGTAAAAATATTCGGGCAAGCCAACCCTTTTTCTGCTAACCAGGCGCCATCGGTGCCACCTCGAATGAGTTTATGACTCGGTGTAATCCCGCATTGTTTCATGGCGAGATCCGCCAATTCGATAGATTGAGGTACTTGTTTTACTGCCTCGTACATATTTTTATAGCTATCGGTAAGTTCTAGCTCAATCGGTTTTGGTAAACGTTTTTGTTCATTAAATTGATCTACTAAATCGCGGATAAATTGTTTACGTTTTTCAAATTCGATCGCATCAAAATCCCGAATAAGATAATGTAGCTCCGCTTTCTCAATCTCTCCCAAAAAATGATTTAAATGAAAAAAACCTTCCCGTTGCTCAGTGTTTTCGGGGGTTTCTGCCTGCGGGAAAGATTGCTGAAACTCACAAGCCAAGGCTAATGCGTTAATCATTTTATTTTTTGCCGAACCGGTGTGAATATTGCGTCCGTAAAAAGTCACTTTGGCGGAGGCGGCATTAAAGTTTTCGTATTCCAGCTCCCCCACCGTGCCACCATCAATTGTATAAGCCCAATCACACGGAAAATCATCGAAAGGAAAAAATTGCATACCGAGACCGATTTCTTCATCAGGTGTAAATGCAATACGAATATTGCAATGAGGTAAATTTTCCGTTTTTAAGCGATAAAGTGCAGTCATAATTTCCGCTATTCCGGATTTGTTATCAGCACCCAATAAAGTATTTCCATCAGTTACAATCAAGGTTTTGCCAATGAGCTGATGCAAAAAAGGATAATAGACAGGGCTGATAAATTCTTCGCCGATACCTAAAGCAATGTCACCGCCACGATAATTTTCGATAACTTCAGGCTGTACGTTTTTGCTGCTACAATCAGGCGAGGTATCTAAATGCGAAATGAGGCCGATAGTGGGCGCGTTTAAATCCACATTAGAAGGTAAAAATGCCGTGAGAACACAATGTTTACTCAACACAATGTCTTGTAATCCCAACGCCACAAGTTCTTGTTGTAAGTGTTTAGCAAGGGTAAGTTGACCTGAAGAGCTAGGTGAGTTTTTTGCACCTAGTTTAGATTGAGTATCATAAGCAACATAATTAAAAAAACGTTCCAAAACCGGTTCTTTAGATAGTAAATCTTGCATAATTTTCCTCCCTTATTTTTATCTATTTTGCTTTCCCCAAAATACATGAAAAAAATCGCATTTAGTCTAGCGGTAAAACGTAGCCAGTTCCTTGATATATAACAAATATTCTAGTTTTTATTAAAAATCACTATTAATTACTTTTCATTATGCCCCGATCACTATATCATTAGCTCCTATTTTAAGTCGCCCCTGCATGATTTTGCAGGTTTTTATTTCTACTCAGTACCAACTTATTTGGTGAAATTAGGGAGAAAACCAAAGCTAGTGGAAAATCCAGTTCAAAACAAGCCAATTATTGAGCTTCGTTCTCTTACTAAATCATACGGAACCAACACCATTCTTAAAGATTTTAATCTAACTATTAATAATGGTGAATTCTTAACTATTTTAGGCCCTTCCGGTTGCGGTAAAACCACCGTTTTACGCTTACTTGCAGGTCTTGAAGAATTAGATTCCGGTCATATTATTTTGGACGGTGAAGATATCACTAATGTGCCTGCGGAAAAACGCCACATCAATACCGTATTCCAAAGTTATGCCTTATTCCCACACATGACGATTTTTGAGAATGTCGCCTTCGGTTTGCGTATGCAAAAAGTCGCAGAAAGCGAAATTAAACCTCGCGTTCTGGATGCCTTGCGTATGGTGCAGTTGGAAGAGATGGCAGATCGTAAACCAACCCAGCTTTCGGGTGGTCAACAACAACGTATCGCTATTGCCCGCGCAGTAGTAAACAAGCCTAAAGTATTATTGCTTGATGAATCCTTATCCGCGTTGGATTACAAATTACGTAAAAAAATGCAACAAGAATTAAAAATGTTGCAACGCCAATTAGGTATTACCTTTATTTTCGTGACACACGACCAAGAGGAAGCGATCACGATGTCCGATCGTATTGTGTTGTTGCGTAAAGGAAAAATTGCACAGGACGGCTCCCCGCGTGAAATTTATGAAGATCCGGCGAACCTGTTTGTTGCGCGATTCATCGGCGAAATCAACGTGTTTGATGCTACCGTCATCGAACGCAAATCCGACAATACCGTACTTGCCAATGTGGAAGGCCGTGTGTGTGGTATTTACACGGATATTCCGGTGGAAAAAGATCAAAAACTTCAAGTACTGTTGCGACCTGAAGATATTCTGATTGAAGAATTGGATGAGCATGAGCATTCTAAAGCCATTATCGGTCACATTATTGACCGCACTTACAAAGGTATGACCCTTGAATCCACCGTAGAATTCGAACACAACGGTAAACGCGTATTGGTTAGCGAATTCTTTAACGAAGATGATCCGGATATGGATCACAGTATCGGTCAACGTGTAGGCATTACATGGCACGAAGGTTGGGAGGTCGTACTCAACGATGAAGATAATCAATAATAAATTTCAGAAAATTACTGTTGCGATTATCTTCGGTTGGCTAATCTTCTTTGTGCTAATTCCAAACTTATTGGTATTAGTCGTAAGTTTTTTAACCCGAGATGGTAGCAACTTCTATGCTTTGCCATTTAACTTTGATAACTACATCAACCTGTTTAATCCGCTTTATGCGCAGGTGGTGTGGAACTCATTGTATATGTCGGGCATTGCCACCATTATTTGTTTGCTGATCGGCTATCCGTTCGCTTTTATGGTTAACAAAATTCATCCGAAATATCGACCGCTCTTGTTATTCCTTGTGGTATTGCCATTCTGGACTAACTCCCTTATTCGTATTTATGGTATGAAAGTATTCCTTGGTGTAAAAGGTGTGTTGAATACCATGTTGATGGATATGGGGATTTTGAGTGAACCGATTCGCATTCTGAACACTGAAGTGGCGGTCATCATCGGTTTAGTCTATTTGCTGTTACCATTTATGATTCTACCGCTCTATTCCGCGATCGAAAAACTTGATGGACGTTTATTAGAAGCCGCAAAAGACTTAGGCGCAAATGCAGTTCAGCGTTTCTTCCGTGTGATTCTTCCATTGACTATGCCGGGCATTGTTGCCGGTTGCTTGTTGGTATTGCTACCTGCAATGGGCATGTTCTATGTAGCCGACTTACTTGGTGGTGCGAAAGTATTGTTAGTGGGTAACGTGATCAAGAGCGAATTCTTGATTTCCCGTAACTGGCCATTTGGTTCGGCAATCAGTATCGGTTTAACCATTTTAATGGCATTGTTGATTTTCGTTTACTATCGTGCAAATAAATTGCTAAACAAAAAAATGGAGTTGGAATAATGAGCCGTTTACTACGTAATATTTTTATGTTTGTGGTGTACGCTTATTTGTATATCCCAATCATCATTTTAGTAACTAACTCCTTCAACGAAGACCGTTATGGTTTAAGTTGGAAGGGTTTCAGCTGGAACTGGTATGAACGTTTATTTAACAACGACACCTTAATTCAAGCAGCTATTCATTCCGTAACGATTGCTTTCTTTGCAGCTACGCTTGCCACTATTGTTGGCGGTTTAACAGCAATTGCGCTTTATCGCTACCGTTTCCGCGGTAAACAAGCTGTGAGTGGAATGTTATTTATCGTAATGATGTCGCCGGATATCGTCATGGCAGTGTCTTTACTTGCCTTGTTCATGGTTGTTGGCATTTCATTAGGCTTCTGGTCCTTATTATTAGCCCATGTGACCTTCTGTTTGCCTTATGTGACGGTAACCATCTTCTCCCGCCTAAACGGCTTTGACGCAAGAATGTTAGAAGCGGCGAAAGATTTAGGGGCAAGTGAAATAACCATTTTACGCAAAATCATTCTTCCGCTCGCCTTGCCTGCGGTGGTTTCCGGTTGGTTATTAAGTTTCACCATTTCACTGGACGATGTTGTAGTGTCCTCTTTTGTGAGTGGTGTAAGCTATGAAATCCTACCGTTGCGTATTTTCTCCTTGGTGAAAACCGGGGTTACGCCGGAAGTAAACGCGCTTGCAACCATCATGATTGTGCTTTCATTATTACTTGTTGTTGCCAGCCAATTTATCGGCAGAAAACACAAAGACATCTAGTCATAATAATGCTTCACAAATAATTTAATAGCACATACAATACGCCTTGACGCACAATCAAGGCGTTTTTTTATACCTGTATTTCATGCAGGTGGTTTTTTTTCACCTCTTTTACGGAGAACAAACAAAAATGAAAAAATTTGCTGGTTTATTTACCGCAAGTATGATCGCAGTTGCACTTACCGGTTGTAACGATAAAGAAAACAAACAAGCGCAAACCACGCCGGAAGCCCCTAAAGCCGAAGCGCCCGCAAATGATACCGTGTATCTTTACACATGGACTGAATATGTACCGGACGGTCTTTTAGACGATTTCACCAAAGAAACCGGTATTAAAGTGATTGTGTCAAGTCTTGAATCAAACGAGACAATGTATGCAAAATTAAAAACCCAAGGAGCCTCCGGTGGCTATGACGTAATTGCCCCAACTAACTATTTTGTGGCCAAAATGGCACGTGAAGGTATGTTAGCCGAGTTAGATCACAACCAATTGCCGGTGATCAAAGAACTTGATCCGGACTGGTTAAATAAAGCTTACGACAAAGGCAATAAATATTCCCTTCCGCAATTATTAGGTGCACCGGGTATTGCTTTCAATACCAATACCTACAAAGGTTCTGAATTCACCTCTTGGGGAGATTTATGGAAACCGGAATACGCCAACAAAGTACAGTTGCTTGATGATGCACGTGAAGTATTCAACATCGCGTTGTTAAAACTAGGCCAAGATCCAAATACCCAAGATCCGGCGATTATCAAACAGGCTTACGAAGAATTATTGAAATTACGTCCAAATGTTCTTTCTTTTAATTCCGACAACCCGGCAAACTCTTTCATTTCCGGTGAAGTGGAAGTCGGTCAATTATGGAACGGCTCTGTGCGTATTGCGAAAAAAGAACAAGCGCCTTTAAACATGGTGTTCCCAAAAGAAGGCCCCGTGCTTTGGGTAGATAACCTTGCAATTACATCTACCTCTAAAAACCCTGCAGGCGCACATAAACTTATTAACTATCTGTTAGGTGCGAAAGCCGCGGAAAAATTAACCTTAGCTATCGGCTATCCAACGGCTAACCTTGAAGCGAAAAAAGTACTGCCAAAAGAAATCACCGAAGATCCGGCGATTTATCCACCGGCTGAAATACTACAAAAAAGCCATTGGCAAGATGATGTAGGTGATGCTATTCAATATTATGAACAATATTACCAAGAACTGAAAGCGGCAAAATAATCGATTTAAATAAATGCAAAGTGCGGTCGAAAATTTATCTAAAATATTGACCGCACTTTTTTTATCTAAAATGCTAAGATAAGGACACGATTATCGAAAATAAAAGGAGATTGCCATGTCAATTCATATTTCAGATAAAATTCAACATGCTCTACACCATATTAATCCCAATGAATTAGCCCAAGACGTTTGGCATATTTTAAAAGAACAAAAATTCGTCGGATTCTTACCGCACTTTGTCGTTCAACATCTTTGTAATAAATATCAGTTAACAGTACAACAACTGGCTCTCGCGCTACTGCCTATTGCAGCCTGGTATGCCACTACACCAATTTCAAACTTTAATGTCGGCGCGATTACCACAGGCGTAAGCGGAAATTTTTACTTCGGCGCCAACCAAGAATTTAGTAGGACCGATATTCAACAAACCATTCACGCGGAACAAAGCGCTATTAGCCATGCTTGGATGCGTGGTGAAAAACAAATCACTGACATCACCGTCAACTACACCCCCTGCGGTCATTGCCGTCAATTTATGAATGAACTCAATGGCGCAGACAAGCTACAAATTCATTTGCCACACAGTCAACATAATTTATTACATCAGTATTTGCCCGACGCTTTCGGTCCAAAAAATCTGAATATTCACTTGCATCTATTGGATCAGCATGATAATCAACTTACGTTAAACACAGAAGACCCAGTGACAGCACAGGCACTTGCAATGGCTAATCAAGCCCATGCTCCATATTCCAATACCTGCAACGGCGTCGCAATTCAAACGCAAGATCGACAAATTTATCATGGAAGCTATGCTGAAAATGCGGCGTTTAATCCAAGCCTGCCGGCATTACAGGTGGCGCTAAATCATCTCATATTAAGTGGCGAAGAAGTGCAAAATATTGCACGGGTGGTGATGGTAGAAAAATCTGCATCACTTAGCTATAAAGCCATGGCGGAAGAACTGCTTGGTACATTGACGAATGTGAAATTGGAGTATATTGCGATCTAACGCTATCTGATAAAACACCGAAAAAAATGACCGCACTTGATTTCTCAAAGTGCGGTCTTCTTTTTTAACGTTTTTGAACGGCTTAATGTTCGCGGGTTTTGAAGAATGTCACATCAGGGTAACGCTCTTGCGCAAGGTTGAGATTGACCATAGTCGGGGCGATATAAGTGAGGTTATCACCACCGTCTAACGCCAAGTTTTGCTCGTTTTTACGTTTAAACTCTTCAAATTTTTTCGCATCGGTACATTCAACCCAACGCGCTGTTGCCACATTAACGGTTTCGTAAATGGCTTCTACGTTGTATTCGGATTTCAAGCGCGAAACGACCACATCAAACTGCAACACGCCCACTGCACCAACGATTAAATCGTTATTCAGCAACGGACGGAAAACCTGCACAGCGCCTTCCTCGGAAAGCTGTACCAAGCCTTTTAATAATTGTTTTTGCTTGAGTGGATCTTTCAAACGAATACGACGGAATAATTCCGGTGCAAAGTTTGGAATACCCGTGAATTTTAGATCTTCCCCTTGAGTAAACGTATCGCCGATTTGAATCGTACCGTGATTGTGCAAGCCGATAATATCACCGGCATAAGCCTCTTCCGCATGCGCGCGGTCACCCGCCATAAAGGTTAAAGCGTCCGAAATCACCACATCTTTGCCGATACGTACATGTTTGAGTTTCATGCCTTTTTCGTATTTTCCGGACACGACGCGTAAGAACGCAACACGGTCGCGGTGTTTCGGATCCATATTGGCTTGAATTTTGAACACAAAACCACTGAATTTTTCCTCATCGGCAGACACTTTACGCACGTCTGCCTGACGGGCTTGTGGCGCCGGCGCCCATTCTGTTAAGCCGTCAAGGAAATGATCCACACCGAAATTCCCTAACGCCGTACCAAAAAAGACCGGTGTCAGTTCACCGTTTAGGAATAAATCTAAGTCAAATTCGTTGCTGGCGCCTTTTACCAGTTCTAATTCATCACGTAATTGTTGTGCCAAATCGTCACCTACGGCGTTATCCAATTCCGGATTATTCAAGCCTTTTACAATTCGCACTTCTTGAATAGTGTGCCCTTGCCCGGTTTGATAGAGATAGGTTTCATCTTTGTATAAATGATACACGCCCTTGAACAATTTGCCACAGCCGATAGGCCAAGTAATGGGCGCGCAGTGAATTTTCAACACGTTTTCCACTTCGTCCAACAACTCCATCGGATCACGAATGTCACGGTCAAGTTTGTTCATAAACGTGATAATCGGTGTGTCGCGCAAACGGGCAACTTCCATTAATTTAATGGTGCGATCCTCAACCCCTTTCGCAGAATCAATCACCATCAAACAGCTATCCACAGCGGTTAAAGTGCGGTAAGTATCTTCAGAGAAATCCTCATGCCCCGGGGTATCCAGCAAGTTCACCAAACAATCGTTATATGGAAATTGCATCACAGAGGTGGTAATGGAAATCCCACGTTGTTTCTCCATTTCCATCCAGTCGGATTTCGCGTGCTGCGCAGAACCTTTGCCTTTTACCGAACCGGCTTTTTGAATGGCGTTGCCGTAAAGCAACACTTTTTCAGTGATGGTGGTTTTACCCGCGTCGGGGTGAGAAATAATCGCAAAGGTGCGACGTTTGTTAACCTGTTCTTGTGGGTATGTCATGATTTGTCTGTTACTTATTTGATTTAAGAAGAATAAAGAAAACCGTCTTAAGACGGCCGATAAATTAGTCGCGCAACTATATGCTTTTTAGCCCGTTTTTTCAAGCCTGGAAATGCAGGCCGACCATTTCTTAAAAGGTGGTAATCCATTTATTCATATAGTGCCGACAATAAAAAGTGCGGTGTTTTTTCAGATTGTTTTGCTTTAAAACGAAATTATGTAGCAGTTGCACAAAGCTGAAATGACGGTCACTGAGCTAGTCAAAGTGTAAGTCATTTCAGCTTCTCCGATACACAAAACGAATGCTTCGACAAGCTCAGCAAGCGTTTTGTGCATTTGCTACATAATACCGCTTTAAACGCATTCGATATTGACCGCACTTTAAACTGAAAATACAGAAAATAGGATAGCCTTTCATTTCAAATGGAGTGAAGGAGTTTTCTACCTCATTGTTTTTAAAAGCGAATTCACACAAAACCTTGTGATCCAAGTCACAAAATTAAAATGAAATCCCTCTCTAAATTTAAAATGATTTATTTTATTTTTTGTTAAATTTTAAAATTATTAAATAATCTTATAAATCATACAATTACAAAAAACACTAGATAAATCTTCGTTAAAAAAATATCAAAAATGTGATCTAAATAACAATTTTTCATGCAATAAAAAATAGTCAAAATAAATTAACACTTTGAAATTTAAACAAATTTATTTTTTAGCAATATTTAGAGCTCAGTTGACATCATAAAAATCATTGATTAGCGTTAATTCAAAATTAAGAAATACGCCATCAAATAATAAAAAATGGAGTGAAATTTCTCAATTTTAGTAAAGGGAATTACCATCAATTTTGTTAAAACCAACTACAAGGTGACCAATATGAAAAAAACGCTTATCGCATTTGCACTTGCGGCCATGGCAGCTACTTCAGCAAACGCTACTGTCATTTATAAGAATGAAGGCACAAAAATTGATTTAGACGGACGTGGCGCACTAGAAATCGTCAAAGTAAAAGGTAAACGTACCGATTTAGTGGACCGCGGTTCCCGCGTACGCGTTCGCGCATTCCAAGAACTGGGTGGCGGTTTTACAGCATTAAGTGCGGTTGAACTCCGTTTCACAACGAACGGCACTGTAGGTGACGGCGTAAAAACCCAACGTTTATTCGTGGGATTCTCACATGAAGATGTAGGGTCATTAACCTTCGGCCGCCAATTAACATTAGGCGACCACATTCCTAAAGCAAACTACTCTTACGAATTAGGCGGCAACGTTTTACACGATTCCGCACCTAAAGCCGTTCATTTTATGTCAAATAAATTTTCCGGCTTCCGATTTGCAGCAGACTACTATTTCGGCGAAGCAAATAAATCCGAAGCCGCAAACGGTCAAGGTTACGGTGTAGGCGCATTCTATGATGGTCAATGGGATGATCTAGCCGTAAGATTCGGTTCCGGTTATGTTGAAATCATCAAAGGCATCACTCCGGCAGATGACTACAAACAAAAAATGCTAGGCGTTGGCTTTGATGTAAAATATAAAACTGTCAGCCTTGGTTTAGACTGGGCACACGGCCACTCACCTAAAGGTCACAGAGGTTATAATTTCAAACATAGCATGAGTGCTAAATATGAAAAAATCGACCGTTTCGACTTAGGTTTTAAAGTCGAGTTAACAGAGAAAAATGCTCTTTACGGTGCATATTTATGGGGTACCGGTAAAAATGAAGGACAAGCTAACGGTAAACACAGAGGCTGGGTACTTGGCGTAGATCATAAATTCAGCAAACAGATTGCCGTTTACCTTGAAGGTGGAAAAGCACAAGTTAAAGAAAACGGCAAAAAAGTGGCTGATGCGGGTCGTGTGGGGGTAGGTGTACGTATCCTGTTCTAATTTTTAACACAATGCTACTGTCTTTTTTTGAGGCCGACGACGCGAGTCGTCGCTCTTTTTGCTTCTATACGCTAGTGCATTATAAAACGCGATAAAAATCGACCGCACTTTATGATGTGCTAACACAGATAAATACAATTCATACGGTTATCCATAAAAAATGCAAACGTTTGCGTCAAAAATGCGGTACAATACGCGCCACGATTTTTACGCAGATAAAAAGGGAATAACATGACACAACTTAGTCTAAAAAAAATCTATTCGGGCAAAGTCCGCGATTTATATGAAATTGATGATAAACGGATGCTAATGGTAGCGACAGATCGTTTATCGGCCTTCGATGTGATTTTAGATGATCCGATTCCGCGTAAAGGCGAAATTCTTACCAAAATTTCCAATTTCTGGTTCAATAAACTTGCCCATATCATGCCAAATCACTTCACCGGCGATAGCGTTTATGATGTGCTCCCAAAAGCCGAAGCGGACTTGGTAAAAGATCGCGCCGTAGTTTGTAAACGCTTAACCCCAATTAAAATCGAGTCCATTGTTCGCGGTTATTTAACCGGCAGCGGTCTGAAAGATTATAAACAAACCGGTACCATTTGCGGCTTAGAATTACCAAAAGGCTTGGTGGAAGCCAGTAAATTGCCTGAGCCGATTTTCACACCGTCCAGTAAAGAAGAAATCGGCAATCATGACATTAATATCAGCTATGCCGAATGCGAAAAACTCATTGGTAAAGATTTAGCGGCACAAGTGAAAGAAAAAGCCATCGCTCTTTATACTGAAGCGGCAAAATACGCACTAACCAAAGGTATTATCATTTGCGACACTAAGTTTGAATTCGGCTTAGATGAAAACGGCACATTAACATTGATGGATGAAGTATTAACGCCGGATTCCAGTCGTTTTTGGTCGGTAGAAACCTATCAAGAAGGCACAAATCCGCCATCCTTCGATAAGCAATTTATTCGTGATTGGTTGGAAAATAGTGGTTGGAATAAACAACCACCGGCACCGAAAGTGCCTGCAAATGTCATTCAAAAAACCGTTGATAAATATCAAGAGGCCTTGGATTTATTGACGAAATAGCTTTAAAGGTATTCCCGCTATGCATTAGAATAGTGGGAGTTTTTATAATTGGAATAGGAGTAATATGAGGTCGGTCGCCATTGTCGGGTTAGGTTGGCTAGGTTTGCCACTAGCACGACATTTAAAAAATCTAGGCTGGGATGTAAAAGGAACAAAACGAACCCACGAAGGTGTAGAACAAATGCGTTTAATGCGTTTGGAAGCCTATCATTTAGAACTCACCCCTGAAATTAATGCCGATCCTGACGATGTCAGTGCACTACTCAATGTTGATTCGTTGATCATTAATATTCCACCAAGCCAATATTTTTTTGATCTCAATCAGTACGTCCAAAGCGTACAAAATTTGGTTAACGAAGCCTTGTTACATGGCGTTAGTCATATTATTTTTATTAGCTCCACTTCTGTTTTTCCTGATATTTCCGCTTATTTTGACGAGTCTGTTACTCCACAACCGGATAGCGATATTGGTCGAGCATTGGTTGAAATCGAAAACGGATTAGCTCAGATGCAAGACATTGATTGCGACATTATTCGTTTTGCAGGCTTAGTTGGTAACGATCGCCACCCGATTTACTCTCTTGCCGGTAAACAGGAGCTTAAGTGCGGTCATTCTCCGGTGAATTTGGTCCATTTAGACGATTGCGCCCGTGCCATTCAATTATTGTTAGAAACGCCCGGAGGCTATCGCTTATACCATTTGGCCGCACCAATTCACCCGACGCGGGAAGAATATTACCGCCACGCCGCAGAAAAATACGCGCTGGAACCACCGCACTTTATCAGTACGGAACACGATCCGCAGCGTATTATCATGGCTGAAAAAATTTGCAATGAATTAGAATTTGTTTACCAGTATCCGGATCCGAATTTAATGCTTCCAACAGAAGGATAACCATGTATTCGTTTTCTCCCCGGGGTATTAATTGCCCTGGGTTAAGTATAGTTTTCCCTTTTGGAAAATCTAAAACAGTTCTAAAAGGGCTAAATGATGAATAACATGGGTTAATAATTGACCACAGCACACAGAAATTATCACAAACACAAATAAGGAAAGAAAAATATGTCAAATACTATTTTGCAACACTTACCTAAAGGTGAAAAAGTCGGCATCGCCTTTTCCGGTGGCTTAGACACCAGCGCGGCTTTGCTTTGGATGCGCCAACACGGTGCAATTCCTTGCGCTTACACTGCCAATTTAGGCCAACCGGATGAAGATGACTACGATGCAATTCCACGCAAAGCGAAAGAATACGGCGCAGAAATGGCACGCTTAATCGATTGCCGCACCCAATTAGCCCAAGAAGGTGTCGCCGCCATTCAGTGTGGCGCGTTTCATATTTCTACCGGCGGTTTAACATATTTCAATACCACCCCCTTAGGCCGCGCCGTCACCGGTACCATGTTGGTGTCTGCCATGAAAGAAGATGACGTAAATATTTGGGGCGACGGTAGCACCTACAAAGGCAACGATATTGAACGTTTCTATCGCTACGGCTTAATGACCAACCCAAATTTAAAAATCTATAAACCTTGGTTGGATCAACAATTTATCGATGAATTAGGCGGCCGTTTTGAAATGTCCAACTTCTTAATCGAAAATGGCTTTGATTACAAAATGTCCGTTGAAAAAGCCTACTCCACCGACTCCAACATGCTTGGTGCAACCCACGAAGCCAAAGATTTGGAATTTTTAAATTCCGGTATTCGCATCGTTAACCCAATCATGGGCGTTCCGTTTTGGCGTGAAGATGTGAAAATCAACGCGGAAGAAGTGACCGTGCGTTTTGAAGAAGGCGTACCGGTAGCATTAAACGGCAAAACTTTCGATAATATCGTGGAATTGTTCTTAGAAGCCAACCGTATTGGTGGTCGTCACGGCTTAGGTATGTCCGACCAAATCGAAAACCGCATCATCGAAGCCAAATCTCGCGGCATTTATGAAGCCCCGGGCATGGCGCTATTGCACATCGCTTACGAACGTTTGGTCACCGGTATTCACAACGAAGACACCATTGAACAGTATCGTATTAACGGCATTCGCTTAGGTCGTTTGCTATACCAAGGTCGTTGGTTCGATCCGCAAGCCTTAATGTTGCGCGAAACCGCCCAACGTTGGGTTGCCCGTGCCGTTACAGGCGAAGTCACCTTAGAATTACGCCGCGGTAACGACTATTCCTTACTCAATACCGAATCTCCGAACTTAACCTATCATCCGGAGCGTTTGAGTATGGAAAAAGTGGAAAATGCGCCGTTTGATCCGGTGGATCGTATCGGTCAATTAACCATGCGCAACCTTGATATCACCGACACCCGCGACAAACTCGGCATCTATTCCCGCACCGGTTTGCTTGCGAAAAACAAAGATTCCGCGCTACCGCAGTTATACAAAAAAGCATAAAAAAACGCTGAAAAAAATCACCGCACTTTTGAGATTGGCGAACGCGCTGAACGCCTTTCTCAAAAGTGCGGTTAATTTTCGCAGGATAAAATAACTCTGATCTATAGGGCGCATTATATGCGCTTTTTTACCACAAAAACGCCGCTAAAACCCGAGCGCACTCTCGCCTCCATTTGTAAAGATTTTGCAACTGTTCGCTATTTGCCATATTATACCCACCTCTTTTACCCCCCCATTTGAGGTAATTTATGTTTGAAATCGATTCCGTTGAAATTTTAGGTTATGTCGCAACATTGATTGTCGCTGCGTCTTTTTTATTTAAATCCATCGTTCCGCTTCGTATCGTTAACAGTATCGGCGCCGCATTATTCGTAATTTACGCCCTCATCACCCAAACCTACCCGGTGGCACTGTTGAACGCATTTTTAGTCGTCGTACATATTTATCAGTTATGGCGTTTAAAAACGGCTAGTAAGATTACCCACGTAAAATAGTCCCCCTTTTTCGACCAAAAGTGCGGTCAGTTTTTTCGTATTTTTCATAATACATGACCGCCCTCTTTTCTTTATTCTACAAAACGAAATCACATAAAATTTATTTATCTGAAACATTAAAAAAAATGGGGCTGTACTAGATAACGACTAAATCTTTCATTTAGATTAGAATGCTTAAATGAGAAAAAGTCGCTTAAGTCAGCATAAACAAAATAAACTCATTGAACTGTTTGTCGCAGGTGTTACGGCTAGAACAGCAAGTGAGTTGGTAAATGTAAACAAAAATACAGCCGCTTATTACTTTCACCGATTACGTTTACTCATTTATCAAACAAGCCTGCATTTGGAAATGTTTGAAGGAGAAATTGAAGCCGATGAAAGCTATTTCGGCGGTATTCGCAAAGGTAAGCGTGGTCGTGGCGCAGCAGGCAAAGTCGCGGTATTCGGACTTCTCAAGAGAAATGGTAAAGTTTATACCGTAGTTGCACCAAATGCTCAATCAGCAACACTATTGCCAATTATTCGTGAGAAAGTTAAGCCTGACAGCATTGTTTACACTGACACTTACCGTAGTTATGATGTGCTTGATGTCAGCGAATTTAGTCATTTCCGCATCAATCACAGTACGCATTTTGCTGAAAATCATAACCATATAAACGGAATTGAGAATTTTTGGAACCAAGCAAAACGTCATTTGCGCAAGTTTAATGGCATTCCCAAAGCGCATTTTGAGCTGTATTTGAAGGAATGCGAATGGCGCTTTAACAACAGTGAAATAAAATCTCAAATTTCCATTCTAAAACAATTGGTTAAAGAGATTCTGGTCTAGTTATCTAGTACAGCCCCAAAAAAAATCAAAACATGATCTAAGTCACAAATTCATCGCTCACCTTACTATCTCTTGTTGTTTTAATCACAAAAAGTAGGTTAACCTCAAAGCAGTTATTGCACACACAACAGGAGAAAATATGAAAAAACTCGCCACCAAATGCTTATTTAACAGTTTAGCGCTTTCTATTGCCCTCGCAGTGGGAAGCCCATTTGCCATAGCTAATCAACCGGCTAGCACACCATCAGCAACGGAATTGGCAGCAGCGCGTTATGACAGTGCCAATGATATCTTCCATCCTGTTTATGCCAAACAGGGCATGGTTGCCAGTGAACAAGGTTTAGCCACTCAAGTGGGCGCAGACATTTTACGCCAAGGTGGTAACGCTGTTGATGCGGCCGTTGCCGTAGGCTTTGCGCTGGCGGTGGTTTTGCCTAACGCAGGCAATATTGGTGGCGGTGGCTTTATGGTATTGCACGATGCCAAAAGTGGCGGCAATTATTCCGTGGATTTCCGTGAAACAGCTCCGTTGAAAGCAGATCGTGATATGTATTTGGATAAAGACGGTAACGTGATTGACGGTCGTTCTCTTTACACTCATTTTGCCGTAGGCGTGCCGGGCACTGTTGCCGGTATGGAATACACCTTGAAAAAATGGGGCACAATGTCCCTCGCTCAAGTCATTGCACCGGCCATTAAATTGGCAGAAAAGGGCTTTGTAGTTGGCCCGATGTTAGCAAGTACATTAAAAGAAGAAAAAGACAATTTAGGCAAATGGCCGCAATCAAAAGCCATCTTCTTTAAAAATGGCGAGCCATTGCAAGAAGGCGATTTGTTAGTGCAAAAAGACTTGGCTAACTCTCTAAAACTGATTGCCAAACAAGGGGCAAAAGCCTTTTATGAAGGCGATATTGCCAAGAAAATTGTCGCTGAAATGGAGAAAAATCAAGGCCTAATCACGCTGGAAGATTTAAAAGGCTACAAAGTTGTGGAACGTAAACCGATTGAAGGCGAATATCGCGGTTATAAAGTGGTGACTATGCCGCCACCAAGTTCCGGCGGAGTGCATTTAGTGCAAATTTTGAATATTTTGGAACGCTATCCGATGGCTGATTACGGCGTGAACAGTGCCAAAAGCATTCATTATTTGGCGGAAGCGATGAAACTTGCCTATGCTGACCGTTCCGAATATTTAGGCGATCCTGATTTTGTAAAAATTCCGGTAACAGGCTTAATCTCGAAAAAATACGCTGATGAATTAGCCCAAGATATTAGCGACAGTAAAGTGAAAGCGGCAAGTGAAATTAAACCGGGTAAGCCGCAACCTTACGAAAGTGACCAAACCACCCATTTTTCCGTTATGGATAAGCATGGTAATGCGGTGGCGGTGACCTATACCCTCAACTTTAACTTCGGTAGTGGCATTGTGGCAGAAGGCACAGGAATTCTGTTAAATGACGAAATGGATGATTTCTCCGCCAAACTGGGCGTACCAAACGCTTTTGGGCTTATCGGTGGTGAGGCCAATGCCATTGCGCCGCAAAAACGCCCGCTTTCATCCATGACGCCAACCTTAGTGATGAAGGACAATAAACCGTGGTTAGTCACCGGTAGCCCGGGTGGCGCACGAATTATCACGACCGTGCTACAAAGTATCGTCAATACCATCGACCACAAAATGAACCCAGCGGAAGCTATCGTGACCCCGCGCGTTCATCATCAATGGTTGCCTGATGAGTTACGTATAGAAGAAGGCTTAAGTCCGGATACCTTGTCTTTACTCAAAGCACAAGGTTACAACATTAAAGAAAAAGCCCCAATGGGACGGGTTCAAATCATCCAAGCCACCGAAAATGGCTTCTATGGTTATTCCGACCCACGCAATCCTGAAGGGAAAACAATCGGGTATTAAGAGCACGCCTACTTTTCTTTGTTGTTATGCGAAGAAAAGTAGGCAAAAAGAAACATCCTCGGATAAATTGCTTATCTTTTCTTAGCGTTAATTTTCCTAAAAATTAACGTATGTTTAGGCAATTTACACGGGGATTTTATTTTTGCATCAAAAAGTGCGGTCAATTTTCTAAGTATTTTTCGAAATTATGTAGCAGTTGCACAAAGCTGAAATTACGGTCACTGAGCTTGTCGAAGTGTAAGTAATTTCCCGCATCTCCGATACACAAAACGAATGCTTCGACAAGCTCAGCAAGCGTTTTGTGCATTTACTACTTAATACCGACATTTTTTCAATATAACACCTCAAAAAATAAAAGGCCGCATTGTTACGCGACCTTTTAATCACATGGATTACAACAAAATCTCCGCCAGTAATCCGGTTCTGACACCGTTCGAATCCGTCGTATTTTTTAACCGCACTCTATAATGATGTAGCTCAGCAATGCGGTGAACGATAGATAAACCTAAGCCACTGCCCTTTTCATTTTGTCCTGCGGGACGGTAAAAACGCTGACCGAGTTTTGCCAGATCGGCGTCGTCAACACCACCACCATTATCTTCCACTGAAATTTTGTGTTTCTTCAACTGTACTTTGATCCGACTGCCTTCTGGACAATAGCGAATCGCATTGTCAATCAGGTTGCGTAACATTAACGAGAGCAATAGCGGTTGCCCTTTTTGTATAGACGGAATACCGGCTTCTTCAAATTGAATGTCGATTTGGCGTTTTTCCGCATGGAAATACAACTCGCCAATAAGCGATGGGATCAGTTGTTGCCAGTGAATTTCCTGCAAATCATCCAATTCTTTCAGGTTATCTAAACGGGATAAGGTTAATAATTGTTCAATAAGTTGTGTCGCGCGATCAATGCCTTTGGTGAGATTATCCAATGCCTGTTCACGTAAAACAGAATCATCGCCGGCAATTTGCGCCACTTCCGTTTGAATACGCAATGCGGCCAGTGGGCTGCGTAACTCATGAGCGGCATCGGAGGTAAAACGACGCTCGCGCAATAACATCGTAGAAGTGCGGTCGAAAAATTGATTCAAACTGTGAATCAATGGCAACACTTCAGAAGGCAGATTGTCGGTTTTGAGCAATGAGGTGTCATCAGGCGTACGCTGTGCGACTTGCTCGCCGATTTGTTTTAGACTACGTAATTCTTTATGGATAATAAAAACAAGCACCGCCAATAAAAACGGCAAACTGGCAAACCAAATCCACATTTGCCCGAATACCATTTGATTGATCAGATCATCGCGATATTCCTGTTCTTGTCCCACTGCGATTATAAGCTGACCGTCGGCAGCCGGAAGCCAAAATATACGCCAGTCTTCATCATCACCCCGAATATGACTTTGAGAGAAGCCTTTTTTCGGAGAAAAAATAAAATTATCGCCATTTTCACCATCACTCAGCGCAATATTGCCATCAGGGGTGAAAATAGCAAAAGCCAATGCATCGTCATTAAATTTCGATTTTTTAAATGGTGGTCGTTTAAATTCACGATGATGGCCAATTAAAATATTGCGTAAATCGGAAGATGCCAACCGTTCGGCAAATAAGATTTGTTGTGCGTCAAAGACTTGATTGACTTCTTGGCGAACTTGAAACCACGCTACCGCTGTTGAAAGCAACCATATAAAAATAGACACTAGCGAAAGAATTGCGATGAGCCGGAAACGCAAACTACTATTGCGCCAATTAATCCTCTTCATCATTTTTTCCTAAAGCATAGCCCACACCATGTACGGTTCGGATAAATTGTTTACCGAGTTTTTGGCGTAAATTATAGATATGTACTTCCAACGCATTACTACTCACTTCATTATCCCAGGTGTAAAGTTTTTCTTCAATAAAATGACGGCTAAGCACGCGCTCTTTGTTCAACATAAACAGTTCGAGCAACTTATACTCTCGAGTAGTGAGGAAAATTTCCTGATCACGCAAAAATACCTTGCGTTGATTTGGCTCAAAGCGTACCAAACTGTGTTGAATCACAGGATTGGCGTGACCATAACGGCGGCGAATTAATGCATGCAAGCGTGCTACCACTTCTGCTAAAGCAAAAGGTTTACATAAGTAATCGTCTGCACCGCGTTGCAAACCTGTAATGCGCTCATCTACGGTATCCCGTGCAGTGAGAATCAACACCGGCACATCAATACCTTTCTGGCGCCAAGCTTGCAATACATCTAAACCATCCATTTTCGGCAACGTCAAATCTAATACGACCGCGTCATAAGGTGCCGATTGGGCGGCTTCCAAGCCGATTTTACCATCGGTGAACCAATCCACCGCAAAACCTGATTTGGTTAAGCCGATTTGAATCCCATTACCGATTAACGGATCGTCTTCAATTAATAAAATACGCATAAAAAACCTACCGCACTTTTATTGAAAATACATTTACCCAAATAAACAAAAAGTGGCATGACACCACTTTTTGTATCTCCTTTTTTATTGGAGGTTATTTTACAATTTTTTCTACGCGATCAATATCAACTTCTGTTTTTTCCCAGGATTTATCCACTTCACCGTAAAGTTTCACTTCATCATTTGGTGAAATATCTTGTCCGCGCCATGCTTTACGCTCAATTTCTACACGGATTTCACCGGTGCTATCTTTAAAAATAAAATCGTCTTTACCCACTTGTTTTACAATGTGTCCTTGTAAAATGATGTATTGATCATCTAACCAAGAATTGGCTTCAGAGGCCTTACTCACACTTTGATTTGAATTGATGAAACCACCACGTTTGAAATCATCTTTGTAATGATGTTGTTGAGGTTGCTGTTGTGGCTGTTTTACGCTTGGACCTTGAAAACCGCCCTCGGCAAATGCGCCTGTTACGGCAACGGTTGATAATGCTAAAATTGTTGCTAAACTAACTTTCTTCATTTTTCAATCTCCTTTGTAAGGTTAATCATACAAAGCCCCTTCGCTTTGTTGAGAACTATTAAACCAACGGAACATTAAGAAAGTATTAAGAGAATCATTTTTTATCAAATAAGGAAAATATATGCGCTATGACCAAATGTCTGCTTTCATTGTGATGGATATTGTACGGGAAGCAGCAAAATACCCCAATGCCATCCACTTTGAAATTGGTCAACCGGATTTGCCGCCATCGGATAACGTAAAAGCCGCCTTACAAAATGCGGTGACACAAAATCAATTTAGTTACACAGAAAGTCTTGGATTGAAAGCGTTACGGGAAAAAATCGCCGACTATTATGACCGCACTTATCAAGTCAACATTAACCCCAATCGCATTTTACTTACCCCCGGTACCAGCGGCGCATTTTTAGTGGCTTACGCCCTCACCTTAAATAACGGTGACAAATTAGGTTTAACGGATCCGTCTTATCCTTGCTATAAAAATTTTGCTTATATGATGGATATTCAGCCGGAATTCATGCCGGTGGATAAACAAGATTGTTATCAATTAAGTGTAGAGCAATTAAAACGCCACAAAATTAAAGCACTACAAATTTCCTCGCCGGCAAACCCGACAGGCAATATTTATACAGCCGAACGTTTGAAAGCCCTCAACGAATATTGCCGCGAACACGACATTGCGTTTATTTCCGATGAGTTGTATCACGGTTTGGTGTATGACGAAACCGCAGCAACAGCATTGCAATTTAACGACAAGGCTTATGTGATTAACGGTTTTTCCAAATATTTCTGTATGCCTGGCTTACGCTTGGGCTGGATCATCGTGCCGGAGGATAAAGTGCGTGAAGCGGAAATTATTGCGCAAAACATCTTTATTTCCGCACCGACATTAAGCCAATATGCGGCATTAGAAGCCTTTGATGAAGCACATTTAGCCCATGTGAAACAACAATTCCAAGCACGCCGCGATTTTTTATACAACGCCTTAAAAGACATTTTCACCATTGAATTTAAACCGCAAGGCGCTTTTTATTTATGGGCGGATGTATCTAAATACACCGATGACAGTTACGAATTTGCCAAACAAATGCTCCATGAAATTCAGGTCGCCACGACACCGGGAATTGATTTCGGCCAAAACGGCACGAAGCATTATTTGCGTTTTGCTTACACGCGCAATATCGAGCATTTGCAAGAAGGGGTAAACCGCATTAAACAATGGCTAGCGAATAAATAAAAATTACCCGTTTCGGTCATTGAATGGCAAATTTATGCGCCTATAATAAGTACGAATTTTTACTTTCTATCACCCAAAAATGAAAAATTATGAGTATCCGAATCCTTCCCGAAAATGAAATTAAACACGCGGCTGCGTTTTATACCGCGCCACCACTGTTGTTCTCCAACCCGAAAAATTTATATCAACGCCGCGCCGCGCGTTTAAGAGAATTGGCACAGGAGCATCCGCTTGCTGATTATCTGTTATTCGCTGCGGCGATTGCAGATGCCCAATTGGAACTGCTGGAAAACATGCCGATTCCAAAAGAACCGCGTTTGCAGGCGCTTTCCGGTGAACAATTGGCGAATAAACCGTTGGATATAAAAAACTGGCAACGTGATCCGATTTGGCGAAAATTATTGACCGCACTTTTGGAAAAATTGAAACCCTCTGCCAACGACCAGATTCTCACGACAATCGAATGGTTGGAAAAAGCCGCCGATAGCGAATTGGAAGACTTTGCCGACAACCTGTTGACACAAGAATTTGCTAACATTTCCAGCGATAAAGCAGTGTTTGTGTGGGCGGCATTATCCTTGTATTGGTTCCAATTAGTGCAACAAATTCCACATAATGCCAAACAAGAAAGCTCAGAGGAGCTACATATTTGTCCGGTTTGTAGTTCTTCCCCAACCGCCAGTATGATTCATTTAGGCACAAATCAAGGTTTGCGCTATCTGCATTGTTCTTTATGCGAAAGCGAATGGAACATGGTTCGTACACAATGCACCAACTGCGGGCAAAGCAGTGACTTGGATTATTGGTCATTCGATGAACATTTAGCCGCGATTCGTAGCGAAAGTTGCGGAAGTTGCCGTAGTTACCTGAAAGCCTTATTCCAAGAAAAAGATCCGAAAATCGAGGTCATCGCTGACGATTTGGCGTCTATCTTTTTAGATATGGAAATGGAGAAAAAAGGCTTTATGAAAAGCGGTTTGAATCCGTTTGTGTTCCCGGCGGAATAAATCAAACGGTTCAAAAAAAACTGTGAAAAAACCACCGCACTTTAACAAGAAAAAAGGCATCCATCGGATGCCTTTTATTTTTGGAAGAATTATTTGCCGGATAAATCAATTTGATATACCGCAAATCCCACTTCATCAGTGCCCACCTGTTTCATTGGGTATTGGGCGTTTTCTTTGATAAATTGCGCCGTTTGTTCGCTTGGTGACGTTTCAAAGCGGACATCTAATTTATCATTGCCTTTAATTGGCACGAAGCGCCAGTTCTTGTCGGCACGTGGGTTCACTGCACCGTCTTTTTCACTGGTGGCTTTGATGTAATCTGCCAACACTTGGCGGTTTTCATCCGGCGCAGCGTAAACAATGTGCTTGTCGCCGGTGCCCGGGAATTTATTACCGTAAGCACGGTAGTTATTGGTCGCGATTAAGAATTCCGCTTTCGGATCCACCGGTTTGCCTTGGTAAGTCAGATTCACCACGCGGTGTGCATTTGGGTTGATTAACTTGCACTCGCCGTCATAACGTGGCGGTTGGGTTAAATCGTATTCGTAATTGACACCGTCGATCACATCGAAGTTATAGGTGCGGAAGCCTTCCCAATCCAATAAAGATTGTGGTTTATCGCTCGCCGGATCGATTTGCTTAAACATCCCCGCGCTGCATTCCAACCATTCTTTCAGTTGCTCGCCACTGACTTTCACGACCACCAAGGTATTCGGATACAAATACAAATCCGCTGCATTGCGGAACGTTAACTCGCCTTTGTTCACTTCGGTGTAGCCTGTCGGATCGTTTTTACGACCGCCCGCTTTAAACGGTGCGCCCGCACTTAAAATTGGCAAGCCAGCCATGGCCGGTACGCTTGGAGCAACTTTTTCCACATAGGCTTTTTGCGCTTGGTTAACAATTTGAATGGTTGGATCATCTTGCACCAATGCCAAATAGCTATACATATTGTCGGTAGCTTTACCAATCGGCTGTGATACGAATTTACGGGTCGCTTCATGGGTTTCTTTTAAAAGTGCGGTCATTTCCGGGTCATTTTCTGCCAACGCCTTTTTGTTTTCCGCATCATAAATCGGACGTAATACCGCTTTGCCGTCGGTCACAATCCATTTGCCGTTATGCTCGCTCAATACCAAATCCACGACACTGATATTGTTCGCCCAATAGCCCGCCATGCTTTCCGGCACGCCTTTTACGGTGCCTTTGGCAATATCCGCATTTGGTGATTTGGCAAATTCTTTATTCGGGAACAAGCGGTGGGAGTGACCGAAAATCACCGCATCAATGTGCGGCACATCGGCAAGATAGAACGCGGAGTTTTCTGCGCCCTCATGATACGGCTCGTCGGATGGGCCGGTATGTGCTAATGCAACGATAATATCCGCGCCTTTTTTCTTCATTTCCGGCACATATTTTTGCGCACTTTTTACAATGTCGCGGGTTTCCACCTTGCCCGTTAAATTGGCTTTATCCCACACCATAATTTGCGGCGGCACAAAACCGATATAACCGATTTTTAGCTTATGTGACTTGCCTTTATTGTCCACCACCGTTTTTTCCTGAATCACATAAGGCGTGTAATAAGGCTCCTCTGTTCCCACTTTCACCACGTTGGCGTTCACAATCGGGAACTTCGCCTGTTTAATAGCATCGGCTAAATAATCCAAACCGTAGTTAAACTCGTGGTTACCCAATGTTCCCACTTCATAATGCATAGCATTTAAGCAATCCACCGCCGGGTTCGGTTTACCTTCTTTATAGCCCACTGCCGCTTGATAATCGGCAATCGGGTTGCCTTGAATCAAATCGCCATTATCCACCAACACGCTGTTTTTTACTTCCGCACGGGCTTGACGAATCAAACTTGCCGCACGGGTAAAACCGAATTTCTCTGTCGGCGCGTCTTTGTAATAGTCAAAATCCGTCAAGAAACTGTGAATATCGGTGGTACCGATAATGCGTAAATCGACTTGGTTATCGCTTTTCGCGAACGCCATGCGATGACAACTGAGCGCCAGTACGCTGCTCGCGCCGATTTGAATAAAACGTCTTCTATTTATCATAATAAGCTCCGTCGTTAGGAAAAGTAAGTTAGGAAAAATACGGCGTTATTGTAAGTAAATTGCGAGGGCTTTGAAAGGAAAAGTGCGGTCGTTTTTGACCATAAATTTTGGCTAGGCAAGACAATAAATTTGCCGAAAAAAATGACCGCACTTTAAAACAACATGGAGGTTGGCAAAAGTGCGGTCGAAATTTCAGCTGTTTTTAAAACTCATAACGAATGCCGACGTTAAAATTACGTCCCGGTGCGCTGTAACGATCAGCATTGCCGGAAGTAATCGCCAATGGGATACTGAGCGGATCGCGACCTTGATCCTGCGTTGCTTTACTTAACAAGGCAAGATAAGAAATGTCGTTCCAGTTCCAGTATTTTTTATTAAACAGATTGTTTACATTGGCGGTTAACGTCAGATTTTCCACCGGCTTCCAATAAACGCCTAAATCAAACAATGAATAACTGCCTGTCGGGTTGTACAAGTACGCGGAAGATTGTTCAATATCTTTATCGGATTTACCACGGTTATAAGTCCATTGAATATTGGCGCCATAGGTGTCCCCTTCATAGCCTAAACCGAATTTCACTTTTAACGGTTGAATACTATTAATTGGTGTTTTAACGCCGTTATTGGTGGCTCTGCCGCGACTGTAAGAAATGCCTTTCGTCAAATAGAAATCATCATAAAACGTCCATTTCACATCGGCAGTAAAACCATACACTTTGGCCTTATCTAAATTGTCGTATTGAATAAAGGTGGTATAACCTTGCGTTGGTTTGGATACCCAATCAATAAAGTTTTTATAGTGGTTGTAATACCCGGTGACCAAATATTGCAGTTTTTCATTTTGACCTTTCACCCCGATTTCAAAGTTATCGGCGGTTTCGGAACGCAAATTAGGGTTACCGACCACCGCGACATTAGCGGTTTGAGGCCCTAATCCCGGAATGAAATAATTAACGCTTTCAAAGAAATAAGAGGTTAATTGTTGTGGTGACGGCGTTCTTATACCACGGGAATATTGTGCATATGGAATAAATTCCGGTGCGGCACGATATTCTAAACTTAACTTCGGCGCAAATTTGGTTTCAGAACGTTTTGCCGGTTGGAATTGTGCCACGTCACTATGACTACCGGAAGGCGTCATCCGATAATGCACAAAACCGACTTGCGGCGTGACAACCCATTTTCCAAAAGCAATTTCATCTTCAAAATAGCCTGTAATTTTATGCTGTTTCGTGTCTGATGTCGGTTTTCCATTGAAATTAGCGTGGCGCGAATTGCCGTAAGCAGGACGTTCATAGTGCAAATAATTTGTCGCTTTGGTGTGGTTGTAACTTAAACCATAACGCAGAACTTGCGGAATATTTCCATCAATAAAGCTCATTAAATTGCTGTTAATACCATACGTTTTATAGTTAACGTTAGATTCTTCAAAACGGTAATTATTCGTTCCTAAACGATGACGATAATTATCGGTACCGGCATTTTGATAATAAACCTGTGTTTTCGCATTTTGTAACCAACCGTGCTCATTATTATAATCGTGGCTGAATGAAAAACGGCTACGTTTCACGCGGTCAATGGAATAGCCTTTGGTTTGAATACCGGTGGCTCTGTCAATGTTGGTATCATTTAATGTCAGTAAATCGGTCTTAATTTTTTTACGTTGATATTCAAAAGCGGCACCAACCCGATGTTGATCATTTAGCTGATAGTAATGTTTGGTAAGAACATAATTATTTTGCGTGTCTGCCGGATTTGGTTCGGTACGGTTTACGCCGGTACCGCCATTAGTGCCTTTGTTTTTGGTTTGATCGCCGTTACGAATGGTGGTCATTACCATGCCTTGATAAGCACCGATTTTGCCTGCGCCGCCAACAGTGCCGTAAACGGAATTATCGGCGCTGTTATAACCGCTTCCAATAAAGCCGCCGAGGGCGCGCCCCTTCAACAAATCAACAGGTTCTAATGTAGCGAAATTCACGCTGCCCGATAAACTGTTGGCAGAACCGGCATATTGCACATCGGCGCTACGCAAACTACTCACATCCACATAATCGGCACGTCCGAATTCCACGCCATAAGAAATAAAATGTTTGCTTTCTTGTGCTTCCGGCAATGGGATGCCATCTACCGTTGTGGTCACACGGTTCCCCTGCAAACCACGAATATTCACGCCTTCTCCACCGGAACGCGCCGTTTGCAATTGACTGACGTTGACGTCTAATTTATTGGAAAATAAATCTTTAACATCTTTTGCTTGGCGTAAGTAAATATCTTTACGATCTACTTTGGTATTGACCAACGTATCGCTGGTTTCAATTTCAACCACAGAAATTTCTTCTAATTGACTGGTTTCTTCCGCCAATGCCATATTTTGATAGGTACAAACCGCTACAACCAATGCCGCCAACTTTGTTTTTTTAAGCATAGTAACTCCATATTTATAATTAAGAATTATTCTCGATTATATAGGTGAATAATGGGATAACCAACTAAAATTCTAGGAATATGAAAAATCGTTTTTAACATTCGAAAATTTAGGTTTACCTTCTAATAAATCTCGTTAAAATACATGAGAATTATTTTCAATTATATTTTAAGGAGATTTATGATGTTGAAAAAAACACTGCTAACATTAACCTGTATCGCGATGGCGACATCTGCGTTAGCGAAAGAAATCAGCATTCCGACGGCGCGTGGTGATGTTACGTTAAATGCACCACCCGCCAAAATAGCGGTGTTTGATACCGGCAGTTTGGATACGTTACAAGCCTTGGGTGTGAAAGTCGATGGCGCAGCGGATGTGGCAAAAGTCCTTCCTTATTTAAAACCAACCTTAGATTCGGCAAAAAATGTCGGTACCATTTTTGAGCCAAACCTTGAAGCCTTAAATGAACTTAAACCTGATTTAATTATTGTCGGGACCCGCACGGCGAAAAAATTTGATGATGTCAGCGCCATTGCAAAAACGATCGATTTAACCGATAACGGCGATAAATTAGTAGAAAGCGGCATTCAACGCATTGACAGTTTCGGCCGTTTATTTGATAAACAAGCGGCTGCAGATAAGTTAAAAGGTGAATTGGAAACCTTATTAAAAGACACTAAAGCAGCCGTGAAAGACAAAGGGAACGGTTTAATTATTTTAGTCAACGGTGGCAAAATTTCCGCATTCGGTAGCGGTTATCGTTTAAGTTTTATCCATGATGAACTTGGCGTACCAATGGCGGATCCGAGCATTAAAGGTACCGGTCATGGCCAACCGGCGAGCTTTGAGTTTATTGAAAAAACCAATCCTGACTGGTTGTTTGTGTTAGATCGCATTTCTGCTATTGGCGAAGAAGGTAAAACCGCCAAAGAAGTGTTGGATAATGAATTGGTTCGTCGCACTAAAGCCTGGAAAAACGGTAATGTCGTTTATCTCAGTAGCGCCTCCTACTTAGCCCCGGGCGGTGCGGAACAATTAAAAACGGACTTAAACGCGATTAAAACCGCTTTCGAGAAAAAATAATCACGCTTATCGTTCTCTCCGTTGTATCGCCTTCATGCCAAGCGGAGAGAACGTTTTTATTACTTAAAAAAACATCATGTCTGGAATTTTCACGTTAAATCGGATTAATTTTTTAATTCTTGTATTACTCGCCGCATTAAGTATTACCGTGGGCGTAGCCGATTTCCATTGGTCTCAATTTTTTTCTCAACCGGAACAAATGCAAGTCCTGTTAGTCAGTCGATTGCCTCGTACCTTCGCCGTGATTTTAGTGGGAGCGACCCTTGGCGTGGCAGGCATGGTATTACAAATTGTCTTAAAAAATCGCTTTATTGAGCCGGGCATGATCGGTGCCAGTCAAAGCGCGGCATTGGGAATTTTATTAACCAGCCTATTATTTCCAAGCGCCGCCTTGCTTCTCAAAATGTCCGTCGCCACCGTCTCCGCACTCATTGGCATGGGTATTTTTACCTTATTGTTACAGCAATTGCCGCCACATCAACGTCTCATGGTGCCGTTGGTGGGGATTGTGTTCGGTAATATTATTGAGGCGATGACCACCTTTCTTGCCTACGAAACAGACAGCTTACAAACCTTGTCCATTTGGTTTTCCGGCGATTTTTCCGGCATCTTGGCAGGACGTTATGAATTATTATGGCTTACCGCCGCCCTTGCTGTGGTGGTTTATATTATGGCCGATCGTCTGAGCATTACCGGACTGGGGAAAAATATAAGTACCGGCTTAGGGATTAATTATCGTCAAATGACGTGGTTTGCGTTAATTGTAGTGGCTATGATTACCGCGGTAGTCGTAGTCACCGTTGGGCAAATTCCCTTTATCGGCCTGGTTGTACCGAATATTATTTCCCGCTTAGCCGGTGACCGATTACGCCAAAATCTGCCTTCGGTTGTGTTGCTCGGCGCCAATTTGGTCTTGATTTGCGACATTATAGGTCGAGTCATTAACGCACCTTATGAAGTACCGATTTCGACCATTTTCGGCATTGTCGGCACATTGATTTTCCTCTATTTGTTATTTAAGGGGAAAGCCAATGCAAAATAATCGCGTCATGTTATTACTCGGTGCCCTACTCACGTTTGCTTGCATCTTTTTTATGACCTATCATGCCAATGGTAACTGGGATTTCATTTTGCCGTTTCGTGGAAAGAAACTGTTGTTATTGCTGATGATGGCTTACACCATTGGCATATCTACATTACTGTTCCAAACCCTAACCAATAACCCGATTCTAACACCCAGTATTTTAGGCTTTGACTCCTTATATTTATTGGTGCAAAGCATTTTAGTGTTTCTCTTCGGCGGGATTGGATTTACGCAACTCAATGTGGCCGGCAAATTTGCTTTTGAAACTTTGCTTATGTTGCTTGGCGCACTCCTGTTATTCCGTACACTCAGCAAAAACAACAGCGACCTCGCCCGCATGATTTTAGTAGGGATTATTTTCGGTGTGCTTTTCCGCAGTGTAAATAACCTGCTACAGCGCATGATCGATCCCAATGAATTCGCCGTTGCACAAGGATCTTCCTTTGCCAGTTTTAACACGGTGAACCCAACCTTATTATGGATTGGTACTGTCATTACATTGGTCAGCGCCCTGTGGATTTGGCAACAACGTTTTAAATTAGATGTACTCCTACTGGGGCGTGAACGCGCTATCGGATTAGGCTTGGAATATCATCAGTTCAGCCGCCAATTACTCATTTGCTGCGCATTTTTAGTGTCAATTTCCACCGCACTTGTGGGACCTATTCTGTTTTTAGGCTTATTGGTGTGTGCCATCGTCAATGCCATCAGCCCGACCATGCACCACAGCATTCGCATCCCAATGACGTTTATGGTGTCGGCCATCACATTAGTAAGCGGTCAAGCCGTGTTCGAACAGGTAATGAAGATGCAGGGTGTGCTTAGCGTAGTTATCGAATTTGTCGGTGGATTGGTGTTTATCTATTTGATGTTAAGACGGGCAAAATAAAGGAATTTCTTGTGATAAAAATTGAAAATATAACCTATAAAATTAATCAGGCGACGATTTTAAATAACATTAATCTCACCATCCCAAACGGTGGCATTACCGCATTGATCGGCGCTAATGGTGCCGGTAAATCTACGCTACTCTCTTTGGTTGCGCGCTTAAATCCGATTCAACAAGGGCAAATTTGGCTAAATGATATGGATATTGCCACCACGCCATCACGCACAATTGCGCAAAACCTGGCAATTCTGACCCAAGATAACGTGATTCATAGTCGCATTACGGTAAAAGATTTGTTGATTTTCGGCCGTTATCCGCACCATCAGGGGCGCCCGACGGAAGAAGACAATGCCATTATCCGCGATGCCTTGCAACGTTTTGAATTAGCACCCTTAGCTAATCGTTTTCTTAGCGAACTTTCCGGCGGTCAACGTCAACGCGCCCTGATTGCCATGACCTTCTGTCAAAAAACCGATCATGTACTGCTTGATGAACCATTAAATAACCTCGATATGTTCCACGCCCGCGAGCTCATGCGCTTGCTACGCCAACTTACCGATGAACTGGCACTGACAACGGTAATGGTGGTGCATGACATCAATATGGCGGCCGCCTATGCCGACACCATTGTCGCCATGAAAAACGGTGAAATTGCCATGATCGGCACGCCGGAAGAGATGATTACCAAGGAGAATTTAAAAACGGTATTTAATTTAGAGGCGGAAGTGTTGGATTATCAAGGGAAACGATTGGTAGTGCACCATATGTAACCTATGGTGCGTTTTGACTTCATCAAAAAAGCCATTCAAAAAACACTCGAAAAAACGACCGCACTTTCATCCTTAAAAGTGCGGTCATTATTTTAGCTAAATTTATACAAACCCTAAGCCACTAATGCGGTTTGTTTCAAGCGGTTTTTGAGTTTGGTATATTCCGTTACCACATAGCGTTCTGCCCAAGCTTGGTCGTCAATTTTTTCAATACGAACCGCGCTGTATTTGTATTCCGGCGTTCTAGAACCCGGGTTCAAATGTTCGGCAGTTAATTCGTTACATTTACCAATCCACCATTGATAGGTCATATAACAAGCACCTTTGTTGGTTCGGGTACTGACATCGGCACGGCAAATCACTTTACCGCGTGACGAAGCAATCCAAACCAAGTCATTGTTTTTAATGCCTAACTTTTTAGCGTCTTGATCGTTCATTTGTACGAATCCCGGCTCATCGGCAAGGGCGGCAAGTGCTCGGCAGTTACCGGTCATTGAACGGCAGGAATAGTGCCCCACTTCGCGCACGGTGGAAAGCACCAATGGGAATTCTTCAGACATTTCTTCCATTGGCGGTTCCCAGTCACAGGCAAAGAATTCGGCTTTACCGTTTGGACGGTCAAAGATTTGGCCTTTATACAAATATTGCGTACCTTGATCTTCAGGACCTTCATCGGTACAAGGCCATTGAATATAACCCAAGCCTTCCATTTTTTCGTAAGTTGCCCCTTTGTAAATCGGACAAAGCTCACGCAACTCGTCCCAAATTTCTTTGGTGTTGTTATAGTGCATCGGGTAACCCATTGCAGTGGCAATTTCGCTAATGATAACCCAGTCATCTTTGACGTTGCCGGTCGGTTCAACGGCTTTATAGAACCGTTGGAAACCACGGTCGGCAGCACTATACACGCCCTCGTGTTCGGCACAGGAGGTTGCCGGCAATAACACGTCCGCCTCCGCGGCAGTTTGGGTCATGAAGATATCCTGCACAACTAAGAATTCCACTTTCTCAAAGGCTTTTTTAACGGCATTAATATCAGGCTCCGTTTGTAACGTATCTTCGCCCATAATATAGAAGGCCTTGATTTTATCTTCCATGATAGCTTCCGGCACTTCACTTAACGGCACGCCCGGTTTAGTCGGGATTGATGGAACGCCCCAAGCTTTCGCAAATTTCGCATTAATTTCAGGGTTCGCAAAACTTTGATAACCCGGCAATGTGTTGAATAACGCACCCATGTCGCAAGCGCCTTGTACGTTGTTTTGACCACGCACCGGATTCACCCCAACATTTGGTTTGCCGAGATTGCCGGTGAGCATTGCCAAACTTGCCAATGCACGAACGGCTTCTACTCCTTGACGGAATTGGCAAACCCCCATACCCCACAAAATAGTTGCTGTTTCCGCTTTGGCATAAGTACGGGCGATTTCACGCAACATTTCAGGTTCGATACCGGTGATATGTTGAGTGGATTCAGGCGTATAAGCCTTCACGACCTCATAGAACGCGTCGAAGTTTTCGGTGTGTTCGTCAATGAATTTTTGATCTTGCAACCCTTCTTCCAAAATCACATTCATCATGGCATTTAAGAACGCCACGTTAGACCCGTTGGCAAGCGGCGCATAAATATCCGCAATTCGGGCAGTTTCGATTTTACGAGGGTCACACACAATGATTTTCGCCCCTTTTGCTTTCGCGTGATTAATTCGACGCGCCACAATCGGGTGAGAAGTAGAGGCATTATAGCCAAAGATAAACACGCACTTGGTATCCTCAATCTCAACGATTGAGTTGGACATTGCGCCATTACCCACTGATTTGAGCAGACCTGCTACAGATGGGCCATGTCACACACGTGCACAACAGTCAATGTTGTTATTGCCTAATACCGCACGGGCGAATTTTTGCATCACGAAGTTCACTTCGTTGCCCGGTCCACGGGAAGACCCCGTTACCATGATGGATTCGTTGCCGTACTTTTCTTTAATTTCTTTAAGACGGTTAGCAGTGTAAGAAATAGCTTCTTCCCAGCTCACTGGGGTGAACGGTTCGCCACGTTTGTAGCGGATCATCGGTTGAGTCAATCGAGGAGTCAGGATTTTTGTGTCATGTACAAAGTCCCAGCCATAATATCCTTTTAGGCATAACTCCCCTTCGTTTGTTCTGCCGTTTGCACCTTCAGCTCCCACAATTTTGTTGTTTTCCACCAAAAGATGGATTTTACAACCTGAGGCACAATACGGACATACGGTAATCACTTTTTTGATAGTCATAGTAATGTCCTTATTTGAGATACAACACGAGATTAAAATAATTATTTTAAGGTATATATTACCCCTAAAACCCACCTATAGACTTACAAAAACTATGGATTTATTGATTTAGAACAGGTTTTGAATAAATTCTTTTAGAAATTGTAAGGATATTGTTTTTACGTCGTAATTATGTAAAATTATGCAACTAAAACATAATTATGCTAAGTAAACATAATAAAACATAGCGAGGCACATAATGAAAGTAAAATCCGATCCGCTTTACTACCCGAGAACCGAACTGGCGGATTTATTGGTTCGCAATCTTGAAGAAGGCATTAGCTCCGCTTTCACCCTATTTGCGCCGCGTCGAATGGGGAAAACCCAATTTCTGCTAAACGATGTGAGCAAATCCGCCACGGAACGCGGTTTTAATGTGTTCTATTTCAGTTTCATGAACGAACACAGAGAAGCCATTCAAAACGAATTCCGCCAAGCGCTCATAAAATTCTTAAGTGAAATCAGCCCGACGTCCGCCTTAAAAGACATCAAAAGCGTCAATATCTTGGGCGTCGGTATCGAAAAAGCCGAAACCGACATACCGGAATTACCGATAAACGTCCTCATTGATGAAATCGCCAAGGATAACAAACCCACATTAATGTTACTAGACGAAGTACAGGAACTGGCGCGCATTCCCAAAACCGAGGGGCTGATTCGCTCTTTACGGACAGGGTTGGATACCAATAAAAGCAAGGTTAAAGTGATCTTCACCGGCTCATCAACCAACGGCTTACGAGAAATTTTCGACGACATCAAAGCGCCGTTTTTCCATTTTTCTCACACCATCAAATTTCCCACCTTGGATCAAAAATTTACCGATTATTTAGCCGACATTTATCAACGCCGCACAGGAAACAAAATTGATAAAACGACATTTTTTGCGTTATTTGAAAAACTCCAATTCACCCCGCTCTATTTGCGGGCCATTACGCAAGACATGATTATTGATCCGAGTTTGCCCCTCGAAGAGGCCGCCGAATCTCGTTTAAGCCAAATTCACGAAGGCTCGGACTACAGCAAAGAATGGCAAAACCTAACCGCCTTAGAACAACAAATTTTGCTTTGCATACAACGGGGCGAATCCGCTTTATACAAACAGGAAATTCGCCGACAAATTGCCGACATTCTCGGATTAAGCGGCGCCGTGTCCACCAGCACAATGCAAACGAATATAAAGAAATTAATGAATAAGGAACTCGCTACCAAGCAAATTGACGGTCGATTAACATTAAACAGCGGATTGTTTAATCAATGGTTAGTGGATCATGTGCTGGTTGATTGAAATGAATGTTCTATTTTGTAGATCAAAGTGCGGTGGATTTTGCGGACGTTTTTTAAAATATCCGGTATTATGCAGCAGTTGCACAAAGGTTTAACCGATTAAAAACCTTAAAATTCCTATTGAAATTTTAACTCAATAGGGATGTAGTGATCAGCTAATTCAACAGTCCCCGATAGGTTGTTTTTGTTAAAACAGGTGGCAAACCTTGATTGTAACGATGTGGGCGAACAAAATTGTAATACATCACATAAACTCTCACATCGTCCATCGCTTGCCCCAAGGTTATATAGTCGCCCTCTTTGCATCCATTCATATTTAAAGCTGCGAAACCAACGCTCCATTGGGGCATTATCCCAACAGTTACCTCGGCGACTCATACTTTGGGATAAAGCACTTCAGCATTAATCCAATTCACCCAAGTGTTTTCCAATAATGGAATTAAGGGGGTGCTATCTTCAACTACGGTATTCAAGGCAGATAATACATCTTCTAAAGACGAAGGTTGTTCTTGTATATAACTTAATAGCCAAAAGTCAAGTTCAGATAAGCGTTGTTGCAGAATATTAAAATCGCTATCCCGCCATATAACAGCTTGCATAGGTTTTTTATCAAATTGTTTAAAATCGCTTGATAAAAAATCGACTTCATAGCTTTTTAAATAAGCTGCATCAGATAACTGCATTACGCTATACTTATTCCACTCAAATTTTTCAGGTACTTTTGCTAAAGAAACTTCTGCAAGTAATTGAGTATTTTCAAAATCCATCAATGCCAGTATATTGGCATCAAAACTCTCTTTTTCTTGACAAAATAAGAGAAATTCTCCAGCAATATCTTGAAAATAAGGAGAATGTGATTTTCCTGTTAATACAAACATTTCTTTTGTCTGAGACCAACTCTCAGCAGAAACGTGTTTAGGCGCTTCAACAAAACAACGGTCAATAAAACCAAAGATGTTATTTCGAACTAAACGAGCATAAACAGCAAGGCGATTCGGAGCATAACCATTTAGAGGTTGAGCATTAGCCGATCGAACTGCTGTGGCAAGTGCTTTTTGTGTTTCAATAAGCGAAGGTTTAGGCTGCATAGGATATTACCTCTTTTTGAGCATATTTTTGCTGTAGTTGTGCAATATGTTCAACTTCAGCATAAAGTTCTGCAAATGGAGGGAAATTGAAATCACGCTCTAATAATGTTGGCGGAATGGCAGGTAGTCGTTGATAGGCATATTCTAATAAATCCCACACAGTACCTTTTACTGCCTCACCGTGCGTATCAATTAATAACTCTGGTAAATAGCGATATGCTCCTTTTATTTTATTAAATGATTCTCCTTCTAAATCCTCCACAACTTGTGCTGCAGAATGTTCTTCGTCGTGTCCGGCAATATGAATGTAATTGACACGTTTCACATTTACTTGTTCTAAAAAAACATAAGGATCAAGTAAACCGTGATTGACGCCATTTACATAAATATTATTTACATCTAAATGAATACCACAATCCGCTTCTTGTGCAATAGCATTTAAAAATTCTACTTCATTCATTGTGCTGGTGGGAGAGTGTAAATAATAAGAGGTGTTTTCTAATGAAATTTGTAATTCTAAAAAATCTTGCACATAGCGGATTCTCTGTGCTACGTGTTTTACAGCTTCTTCTGTAAATGGCATAGGTAATAAATCATATAAATGCCCTTCACATTCACAATAACTCAAATGTTCAGAAAAAAATGTCGAATTATATTGAGTCATTAATGCTTTAGTATTTTTTAATAACTCGCGATCAAGAGGTGCTTGCCCGCCTAATGAAAGTGATAGTCCGTGTACCGCAAGTGGATATTTTTCCGCTGCCTGATCAAATTTATAACGAGCAGCCCCCCCCATTTTTACCCAATTTTCTGGAGCAATTTCCATAAACTGAATCGCATTATTTGATGATAAATTCAAAAAATCATCCGCTAAATCTCGGCGATACCCTAATCCTGCACCTTGTAACATAATTATTTACTCCTTTTAATACAACACTGGTGTAAATTTACACCAGTGTTATGCATGGCATCTAGATTTAAATACGATTATTTAGAACCGCATTTACCTTCACCACATTTACCTTCTGCGGCTTTCGTTTCGTTTGCGCCACATTTGCCTTCTCCGCATTTACCTTCTGCAGCTTTTGTTTTCACACATTTATCACCCACACAAGGTGTTGCAGCTTTATCTGTACTGCTTGATTTTGGCTCAGCGTGTGCAACAGTAGCTACTGTCATCGTTAATGCTCCTGCTAATGCGGCTAAAGTGGATAATTTTTTCATTTAAATCTCCTAGAATTTGATATTGAATATATAGTTAGAGGAATTTCAACCAGCTTTTAGTTGGATAAACCTTCTTAATAAGCGTGTCTAAAGAGAGTTTCCCTGCTCCCTGCGTAATTAAGATTAATAAAGTTACCACATAAATTAAGGGTAATTTATAACCATTATCACAAACGTTATAACCTGAATCGGCGTGAATGCTATACCACGCGACAGAGATTAAAATCGTTAAACTTAATGCACTAAAACGTGTTAGCACCCCAAATATCAGCAAGAATGGGAAAATTAATTCAGATCCCATTGCAACGTGCCAATTAATATCGGCTGGAATAAGATTAAATGGAAAAGGAAAACGATCTTGTATTTCAGTAAACCAATTTTGACCATTCCATTTTTCTAACCCTGCCTCTAAAAATTCCCACGCAAGAAAAAAGCGTAAAATCAATAAACTCACGCCGCTGCTGATATCTTGCATCTTACAATCTTTCATTTTTTTCCTCTGATTGATTACCTATTTTATGAAACTATTTAGTTCATTATGGTAGGAAATGCTTCCTAGTTATTCTATTAGTCGGAGATAAGCCTTTTTTCTTACACTTTTTTTTCAAAAAATTGAAAATATTATTTTTTGTAAAAATGCAGATAACATTAAGGGCAGAGATTCTAATAATCTTCGCCCTTTTATCTTTTACTGATTAATGTAGTGATCAGCTAATTCAACAGTCCCCGATAGGTTTTTTTTGTTAAAACAGGCGCCAAACCTTGATTGTAACGATGTGGGCGAACAAAATTGTAATACATCACATAAGCTCTCACATCGTCCATCGCTTGCCCCAAGGTTAGATAGTCGCCCTCTTGCATCCATTCATATTTAAAGCTGCGTAACCAACGCTCCATTGGAGCATTATCCCAACAGTTACCTCGGCGACTCATACTTTGGGTTACCTGAATGAAGGTTGGGAGGAATAGCTACACCTTGAGTTTGAAAAAATAGAAAATTTATGCGGTAAATTAGTCAATTTTCGGACTTTGTGCAACTGCTACATAATACCGAAAATATCTTGAAAACCCACCGCACTTTTCCACTTTTCACAACACCGTGATCTCAGAAAAGTCACCGTTTTCTTTGAGAAATTGATAGAAAAATTCGACGGAGTCTTTCACCGCGTCGGTCATCGGGAAGCCGAAGGAAACGAGGTCGGGTTGGATGCCCACAAAGACGATTTTTTTAATATCCTGTTCTAATTGCTCAATGAGGAAATTGAGCGGCATGTTATGCGTGCTCATGAAAAACATCTCAGCGATGGCGTCTTTTTCGATGATCCGGATTTTGCCCGGCGACAATTCCATATCGGCAGCATCGAAAATCAGCAGGAACTCAGGCTTAAGCTCACGCACGATGTGCGCGACGTTTTCCGGCGCGGATCCGCCGTCAAGTGCAGTCCAATTTTCCAGCGGATTTTCGCTCAGCAACCGATACAAATAAGGCCCCGCGCCGTCATCGCCCATCATGCTGTTGCCGACGGTCAAAATGAGGTTTTTATTCGTCACGACGTTTCACCATAATATACATCACCGGCTCGCGTTGAATGGAAGCCAAGGTGTCCATTAAAATTTCCGCCCATTGCTGGTGTTCGGCGCCAAAATTCCCTTTGTTTGCGTCAATGGCTTTGGCAAACAAATTTACATGGCTTGAATCAATCACGATTTCGCCGAATTTCATCAAGCCCGCCAATTTGCGTTTCGCCTCCCCTTCCGGGAAACTTGCCACGAAACGTTGATAATCCTCGTAGTCGCAAATCAGCAACTTTTTAAAGCAATCGATCACACCCACATGGTGGCCAATCGCCAAGGAATAATACATCACTTGCTGCGCTTGTTCGGGAATTTGCTCGTCGTTCTCGACGAAACGCTCGTTTAATAAATAGAAAAAGACTTTCGTTGTCATGGTATGTCCTTATAACGACGGATACGGTCTGAGTATATCCGAGAGTAATAAATTTCCCCTAAAGGAAAAACTTGGCTCCCCCTCGTTTACGGGCGAAGCCCTGAGGGGGGCAAAATCACGATTTTCAAGTATGGGTTAATTGAAAAAACAGCCCCCTTCCGCCCTTCGGGCACGTTATTCGCAAGCTCGCATGGCTTACTTGCTCACCTCGTTGGGGCCGTTGGTAAAGCCAACGCTTAAAACGCTTTGCGTTTTGTCCCCTGCAAGCAGGGGAGGTAAAATATTTAAGAATATCAGTATATTAATAGCATTTCTAACATCTTTGCTTTCCTAATGAGTACCCTAATTTTTGCTTTCAGCATAGTAGGAAAAGTGCAGCAATTTGAAACATAAATATATTATATTACTTATTAGTATTTATAAAATTTATAATAAAGCAATAGTTGCTATTTAAATCATCAAGAAAAAAGTGCGGTGGTTTTTTGAGGCGTTTTTAAAACGTTGGAAATTTCGACCGCACTTTAATATACCTTGTTACATTTAAAACTGACCCGTTTATACTGTTGGATACTTAATTAAGTCCATTCTTCCCAGCCATCAGGGTAGATCCAAACTGCTCCGGCAGGTGCAACGCAAATCCACCATAATAAATCAATATCCTTATCAGGCTCATCTTTACTATAGCTTTTGGGCCAGGCTTTTCTGAATAAATCTACTTGTTCTTCAGGCGATCCTTCTAGAAATTTGCTATGTTTAGCTAGTTTTAATTCCCCATCTTTTATTAATTCAGTCATAAAACTGAGAAACATTTCTTTTATTTCTGGTTTTTCATATATATCACCCATGATGGCTTGATATTGATTGAATAATGAAAATAATGGGGAGCCTTTAGAATAGTTTAATATCTCATTTCTAATGTTTTCCTGCATATCATTATCCTTACTATAAATTGTTATTTTATAAATAACTAAGTCATAAGGGCGCACTCTATGAAGAGTGCGCCGATAGAAAAAATGACTAGTCTTCTATTTTTATAAAAGGGAATGTTTCCTTAAAGCGTTTTAAAATGCTTGGATGTTGGTCTAGCGCTTTTAATGCTGCTTTTTTAGATATTGGCATATCATATATTTCTCCAAATCGTTTTATTCCTATTCCATACATAGCCATAATTTCACCTTTTGTAAAATTATCACTGGTAGCAAAACCAATTATATCGTATATATGTAACTTATTTTCTTCCTCTAAATCAATAAGATCCCATATAAAATTAGGCAGATCATCTATACTATTATTTTTTATAACAAAATATAGATACTCTTTAAACTCATTAAATGTAATTGCTATACCTTCACAATATATAACAAACCCTAATATACTAGAATCTTCTTTATTAAATCCTTTCATTTGTCCTCCTTAAAATCTATTTATTACCATTTTCCATACTATTTCCTCCAATATGTCCTGTTTCAGCATGTAATTTGGATGGAACTAATTGCATTCTTCCTGTATCTTGGTGATGATGCCAAGTATAATTAGGGATTTTTTCCTTACCAGCTTTAATAGCAGCAACTTGTTCTGCATTGAATTGTTTTTTTATACCATCCTCACCCAAATGCTTATACAGATCTCTTGTCGCCATTCTCATTTGTTCATTATAAGAAGAGGCTCTAAATTGGTTGATATCTAATCGCGTGTCATATTTGGCAATATCATCAAATATAGGGAAGCCTTTAACATCAAATGGAACCTTTGTTTCCGGATGTCTTTTTCCAGCTAATTTTACATTTGGCATACTCATCGGTGGAACCGTTTTTGACACAATATTGGCTTTGCCATATTTGTTTTCTAATAGATTTCTCACCTCTCTTGATGAATAAATAGATTCTACAGTATTTGGTACAACTTGATTGGCAAGAATATTTTGTAGTCTTTCTGCTTCTTTTACATTTCCTACTGCTTTGGCAGATTTTACTGCGGTATTTAATTCTTTTATTTGTTTTAACGGCACTTTTATGGCATCCGCGCCAGGTATAAGGGCTAGGGTGCTCAACAAATAGTCGGTAACAGTTTCTGATTCATAGAATCCTTTTATATCGCCAACTATTGGTGTCATATCTATCCCAATTTCGACCAGCGTATGAGCTAATGCCGTCATTTCCGCATCGGTTTTTGCTTTCGCTTTTTCATAAGATTCCATCTTTTCCAGTTTGGTATAGTTCTTTAGATTCTCCATTTCAGCCGGTGATTTAGGGATAAAGAACGTATTATTTAATAAAGCGATTTTAGCAACTGATGTTGATACATTAACATCTTTATTGGTTAGTGCTGCGATTGTTCCGACAACAATGGTAGCTTTATCAATAAGTTTCTCACGTTCTATTTTATCAATATCTTTAGGATCTCTGCCGTTAAGTAAGATTTCACCAACCACTTCCCCTAACGCCGCTCCCATAGCCCCATCTTGGCATTTTCCTTTGCTCGCACTTGCGGCGGCACAACCTACGGCGGCGTGGGCGAGTTTGTGGGCGACTTCGTGGTACCAGGTGTTAGCATTGGCGCCTTCTTTTATTCCTTTGATATATTGTGCGGCTTCACCTTGTAAGGTTTCGGCAAGCGCGGCAACAATGGCGTTTTCCAGCGCTTTGTCTAATTTCTCGCCATTAATCGCGGTGTTGACGACAGCAGATGTTCCGGCGTTAACCAGGCTCACTTGTAGTCTGTCGGTTAATAAATTGGATTCGGTGACGTTGCTTAACCCCACTGAAGAAATAATTTGGCTTGCAACACCGGCGGTGACGACGGAAGTCGCCAGTTGTTTTACCGTGCTACTCTGTCCTAAATCTTTTAAGGCTGCCCCCATATTGCCTCGGTTGTTGATCATGGTAATGGAAACTTATTGGTGCTTAATGATTCAAAAGTGCGGTCGAAATTTACCGCACTTTTCTTCTTCACTTAACGCCTAAACCAAGAGAAGAATCCTTTTTTCTTCTTGGCTTTTTCAGTGGCTATACGCATTCGCTCTTGCCACATATCGATCCATTCTTGTTGCGGGCGGTTATAATCGAATTCCTTCATAAAATCATACGGATCTTCATAATGAGGAAGCGGGTCATATTTAATGAGTTCTTTCGGTGCAATCGGGCTATCAATATTTAAATCGAAACCGTGGATTGAAGCGATTTTTCCATATAATACGACTTGCACTTGTAAATAAAAATCGAACCATACATTACAAGCATAAACAGCTTTTTTTGCCATTTTTGGTTCAAGTAATTTATTTAATGCGGCTTCCATACTGATCTTATCTTGATTACATAATGCTAAATAAAACTCATGATCAGGAATACGTTTTTGCTCCGATTTAGGAAGTTTTTCTTCATTTAAAAACATTAATGTTCTTTCTTTTAAAATCTCCCAATCTCCAGCTAAAGCAAGTAAAGTATTGCGAAGAAAAAAGCTGCTAAGCTCAGTACGCTTATAATGACCTTTAAAGCTATCTTTATGTTTAATCAAATATTCTATTAAATCTGGACTATCCGACATTATGGGAGCAAACAAACTTCGTGTATTCGTCCTAGAAATCCAACCCAATACATCTTTAGCACCTAGAATTTCTAGTTTTGCACCAACATATGCATCTTGTTTAAACAGTTTTACATCGGAATAAAGTAACAAATCACTAGAAGCTTTAGCTAAATAATAGTCTGACATAATATTCATCGCACCTATAGGATTACCAATACAAGAATCAATAGTTCTTAATAGTTCATTAATTCCTAATCTTTTATCTAAATTACATTCATACACATAATTAGCATCTTCTATCACATGTTTCACACTATCTTGGTAATTCCTATCAGAATCACTTACTAAAAAAACAGTATAGTTTTTATTCATAATTTATTCCTTATTTTAGTTGTTAGTGGAGTTTATTTGGTATTTTAACTGGTACTAAAAATACCTTATTATTTGTTTTATCAATTCCAGCTACAAGAGTTCTAACAGATTTATGATTTTGTTCTGCTTCTCTTAGTAGGTCTTTTACAGGATCATTTGATGATAAGCGCTCTCTTACTGCTTTAATCCAATCTTCCGATAATTGATTTGTTTTATCTACACCATTTGGACTTAGTTGGATCGAGCCATTTCTTAGTGGTTTACTATCAATAATTACTACAGTTCCATCTTTTCCTAAAAGAACATGATCAAATCCATTGTTACTTCCATATTTGCCACCTTGTAATGGAGAATAACCAGAGCGTTGAGCCAAATCATTGATCAGCTGTTCGGTTTTTTCTCCCTTTGGATCTCCGTTTTTAATAATGTCATCAAGTAATTTTTTCTCTAAAGTATTCGTCGGCTTAATTTCACAAGCTGTATTGCATACTTTAGTTGCATTTATAAAGCCGTTATTTGTTGATATGGCAATATTATCAACTTCCTTAATCACTTTGTTTAATACGGTGAAATTTGTAACTCGGTTCACTTGATGAGTTATGGTTTTACCGGCAACAGCCATTCCTTTTCCAACCATGCGGACTCCGGTAGTTGTTGCCCCTGTCACGGGAACTATCGTCAATACAATATCACCCAGTAATCTTGCAGCCTCTCTACCTGCATTATAGGCGCCTTCCGCACCTGCTTTTTCAAGATTCGCCGTTAGACTGTCAATTCTATTGATATAGCCTTGTTTTATATTTGCGGCAATCTGTTTGAGAGCATTGTCCTGTTGTAGCATAACCTTGATAGCCTTTAATGTTTCTATCGGACTGGAAGCCACTTCAATAATGTTTTTTAATTCTCCTTGCAAGAATTCAGGTGCTCCGACAACCATTCCGGCAGCAAAACTTAAGTTTTGTCCTGTGCCAATTGCAGCCCAGCGAACTTCTGTTTTGATTCGGCATAGATAATCGTTACAGTTAGCCAATTCGCGATTTTTTTGAATTTCTTGCCAGTCTGCCAGATAGTTGTTTTGAATTGTCACTGTCGCCGTATCAACCGTTTTATATACATCAGCATGGGTTAATGCCGCAATAGAACCGACAATAATTCTTGTCGTATTTAATACGATGCGCTTTTGATCCGGGTTTAGCTGTTTGGAATTATCAACACCATAAATTTGCTTGCCTAATATTTCCGCAACCACTTCCCCTAATGCAGCCCCCATAGCCCCATCTTGGCATTTTCCTTTGCTCGCACTTGCGGCGGCACAACCTACGGCGGCGTGGGCGAGTTTGTGGGCGACTTCGTGATACCAGGTGTTAGCATTGGCGCCTTCTTTTATGCCTTTGATATATTGTGCGGCTTCACCTTGTAAGGTTTCGGCAAGTGCGGCAACAATGGCGTTTTCCAGCGCTTTGTCTAATTTCCCGCCATTAATTGCAGTGTTGACGACAGCAGATGTTCCGGCGTTAATCAGACTCACTTGCAGTCTGTCGGTTAATAAACCGGATTCAGTGACATTGCTTAGTCTCATTGAAGAAATGATTTGGTTTGCAACACCGGCGGTGACGACGGAAGTCGCCAGTTGTTTTACCGTGCTGCTATGCCCTAAATCTTTTAAGGCTTCACTCATATTGCCTCGATTGTTGATAACGGCAATGGAAGCTTGACTGGCAAGGGAGCTGAATGCGGCATTCGCCATTGCGGCAGAAGCGGAACCGGCGGATAAGCTTGTTCCTGCGATAGTACCGGCGAGAGCCGAGCCTGCGCCATAAGTAGCAACCGCAACCACAATGGCAATTAACGCCGCGCCAGCACCGGTTAACCCTTGTTGTTTATAATCCCATTTGTCATACGCAAGGGCGACTTCATTCCAATTAATTTTTTCATTGGTTTGTAAGTCTTTTAAATAGGCGTATTCAGGTTTAGCAAGCAGTTTGACAATTTCAGCTTTCAGTTTACCTTTCGGAATATCAACCACAATGCCACCGGTAGCATGAAATACCGGTTGTTTGCCTTTGAATGTCGGCAGCGTTAAGTTTTCTATCACCTCGCCTTTACCCGACATACTTTGCCATACCATTGAACTGGATTTATGGTGTTCTTCCGTTTGAATCAGGGATTTCATGCCTTGCAGCAAAATTTTGGCATCTTTCCGTGCTTTTTCGCCTACGCCCGCCTGAATATGTGCGCCTGTTAACGTGTTAGCAAATTGGGTGCCTTGCAATACGGTATCCCAACCGGATTTTAAATTGGTGCTTTGTGCCACTAATCGGCTTGGCAACGCAGATTTCATCAGTGCCGTACTGGAATCATGGGAATGATGATAGGAAATACCGATAAATCTGGATTTCTTATGGCTTTCCAATTTGGAATAGCTGATTTCATCCACGGCATACAGGCGTAGGGCTTTTCCGGCAGTCAGGTTAATCGTGCCTTTTGGCGCGTCAAACACGGTAGCGTAAGCATCAATATTGCCGCCTGCGACGAGATCAATGCCTCCTTTAGCACTTAGCAACGTCGGTTCGGCTTTGGCATTACGATCTTCATGGATATCCGTATGGTACTTACGATTCAGGTGACCGCCGCTTTTATAACTGTATTTGTTATACGCGTAGAACTCGCCTTGTCCCGCCGGCATGACGATATCGTTATAAGCTTGCACATAAATCTTGCCGTTATCTGCTGATAGCAGGGAAGTCCCAATCACGACATTGCCGTTTTTGGTATCCGTAGAAACAATGTTAATGCCGTTTTTCGCGTTTATTACGGTCGGATTATTGAAAATCGCATAAGAATAATGATCGCCGCCGCCGTATTCATAGGTATCAAACAGCCCATTAATATTAATAGAAGACGGTGTTTGATCTTCTTTATTTGGCAATACGCCAGAAGCATAAATATTGACTTTCTGTTCGGCATTTAATTTAGCCCCTTCAATGTTAATACCTTGACCGGAGATTAAATTAATGTTTTTGCCTTTTAGATCGGAGAGGGTGTATTCGTGGCCTCGGGCTTTTTGTGTAAGGATTGATATTATTTTTTGTAACTTGCTTTCTTTTTCTTCTAATTCTAATAATTGAGAATCAAGCTGTTTTAAATACTTTTCTAACTCTAAAAATGAATCGTCAATTTCATCTAACATTCCATGAGAATAATAAAAATAGTATTCTCTGTTATAGTCGTTTTTTGCGTTAATATAACTTGGATTGCTTGTAAATATCTTGATTTTTTCTTTTATATAAGCGATTTCTTTTGTTGGATTTTCATTATGTTTAGTAGTAATGTAATTGTTGAAATTTTGTGCTATTCCATTAATTGATAACGTTCTATTTTTACTAACTAACGATACATCTCCTCTCTTAGCATTAAACTTCGCAGCATTAACCTCAACTTCATTACCAATGATCTTAATATCCTTTCCCGCTTCTAACTTAACCGGTTTTTCAATTAGATACTCGGTTGTAATCGGCGTTTTAATGGTTCTTCCGAGTCTTCTTTTTTCTGAATACGTCGTCTCAATCTTATTTCCCAACAACGTATCCAACTTTACCTTACCATTCTTAGAATGCAATTCAATGTCTTGTTGAGCACTAAAATCCGTATTGTTTGCTACCGTGATATTTTTATCGGCGAATACTGAAATATCGCCTTTTGCCGTATTCAGTTTGCTTTCTGAAATTTCAACATGATTTTGTGCATTTAATAAAATACCTGTTCCTGCGGATTTATCCGATTGCTTCACTTCCGTATTGGATAATTTGATGTTTCCGCTTGAGCTGAGAATGACATTATTTTTACCTTCAAGCTTGCCTTTAGTAGAGACAATATCGTTGTTTTTGTCAGAGGTTTGTACAATTAAGATCGCCGGTGATTTATCCGAATTATTGACCGCACTTATTTCCCCGCTATTTTCTAATTTGCCGGCTGCGGTTAACACCAAGCGATTATTGGCTTTTAAGGTTCCTGCATTTTTTACGCCAACACCGTTTTCATTGGCGATAAGTACAATACTGTTGGCATAAATTCCGCCTAATTGCGCCACATCAATCGCCACCGTTGGTTTGCTACCGCCGCTATTGGTGGCTTTTGCTTTATCGGAGGCATAATCAACGAGTTGTGTGCCGCTTTGTACGGATACCTGATTGGCTTGTAATTTGCCTTGAATTACCACGGCGCGACTCAAAACTTCCGTATAGTCCGTTCTGCGATTGTCTAGGCCTTTATTACCGATAGTTACCTGACCTTTCTGTACATTAATTTCTTTGACTGTGCCGTCTTTAACCGTCGGGCTGCCGGTGGTGAGGGTCACGCGTCCTGCGTTTTGAAAACTGCCGCCATTGACTTGGATACCGGAGGGATTGGCAATAATTACATCGGCCTTGGCGCCTCTTATGCCGAGTGCGCCTTCCAGTTTGCTGGGGCTATTGGAACGTACTTCATTCAGGATTAATTTCGCCGTACCTTTCGCGAGAAGCGGATTATCGCCCCGTTGGTTATTAAAGGTTGCCCCGTTTTGTGCTACATCAAACTGGCTATAACGGTTATGACTTAATCCGTTGGCATTCGGTGTTTGAATGTTAATCAACGGGTTGCCGCCACTGTCCTTTAGAATAATCGGGCGCTGATTCTGCGGTGCCGCCGAGTCGGCAATGATGTTGGCATAACAAGGATACATGGATTGGTACAGAAAACATAAAGTGATCAACGACACTTTGGTTTTTAATCCTTTATTGACAGAAAGCGCTGTACTTTTCTTTCGTTCCATCGAACCTGAGGTTAAAGTGCGGTCAGTTTTTTCCCTGTTTCATTAAATTTAATTTTTCCCATATATCCTGGGACGGCGGTAAGAAATAACATGCCGGAATTGAGATCCTGTGGTTCAATCACAATTTGTGTGGTAATTAATCCTTTATCTATTACGATGTTTTGTGCCAAGTTCTGTAAGTACTGAATGCCATTCGCCCCTAGACACATACCCGATTTAAAACCGGTTTGACGAGTTAATTCCAGAATAAGAGAAGATAACTCAGATATTGGATTTTTCAAGGATAACGCCTTGACCTGAATACAAGGTTGCTCAGGTGTAGAAAGATTAAAATGTTCGGTAGATTGTTCCGGTGTGGATAGATGAATATCGGTGCTTTACGCTAATTGTCGTTCTAATTGGTTTTGTTGTTGCTGAATGCGGATGGATTGTTGCTGAATAGTATCAGCATAAGAAAAAGAAGAAAATGTAAACCCAGTAAGTAAAGTGATTAAAGGTAAAAATGGACAAGAATAATGCAGATACAAATTCATGGCTCCTCCGAATCAGAGAATTAAAGTTATTTTTATGCTATTTATCTTTTGGCGGAGAGTTATCTCACTAATCTAGTTTTTCAATATATTTCACAAAATATAATTAAAAAATATTTCATTATTTAATGAATTAAAAAATAGAGACAGCACAATAGATGATCGTTTTCATTTTTATCCTATAAAGCGTCATCCCAAACAGATGGTACTTCTTTATACAAAGAAATTTAGTCATACCAATATACTATAGTGTTTCGAACAACCGTGGTCAGGAGACCACAGCTATTCGAAACATCATAACTACATAATAAAGGAAAACTTGGCTCCCCTCGTTTACGAGGAACTGGACGAAGCCCTGAGGGCAAAATAACTACTTTCAAGTATGGTTTAATTGAAAAAACAGTCTCTTCCACCCGTCGGGCCACTATTGGCAAGCTCGCATTGCTTACTTGCTTACCCTGAAAACGGCATACTTATCGCATGCAAACGCGTTACGATTTCGCTTAAGCGCGGATCCGCTTCCCGTTCCAAATATTCGCCTAAGCGCACACCAAACGGTACCTTGTCCTCTTCCGACATCATCGCCATAAATTGATTGGCGATGTCGCCGCCTTGGCGATAACCGGCAAGGCGACGGGCTTCGCGCTCAAGGCTAATGCGTAAATCCAGCGGAATGCTTGGAAAGCGCAACTTGGCTTCGGCGTTCGGGTCGGCTTTTTCCTGTTTGCCTTTGAGTTTTTGATCAAGCAGGCCTAACGCCATGGCGAAACCGTAAATGGTGGCGGCCGGTGTCGGCGGGCAGCCCGGGATATACACGTCCACCGGCACGATTTGATCGGAGCCGCCCCACACGCAATAAAGATCGTGGAAAATCCCGCCGCCGCAACCGCAAGCGCCGTAGGCGATACAAATTTTCGGATCAGGGGCCGCTTGGTAGGCGCGCATGGCAGGGGTTCGCATGGCGCGGGTGACGGCGCCGGTGAACAGCAAAATGTCCGCATGACGCGGCGAAGCCACCACTTTGATACCGAACCGCTCGGCGTCGAAGGTCGGGGTGATGGTGCTGAAAATCTCGATTTCACAACCGTTGCAACCGCCGCAGTCCACGCGATACACATAGGCGGAACGTTGAATGTCCTTTAACAAGGTTTTTTTCATTTGCGCAATGTTTTCATCAACGCTAAACGGCGTTGAGATACCGTTAACCGGCATTGGAATTTGTGTGTTCATCGTCTTTCGCCTCCTGCTAAAACGTTAGAAAAATCGACCGCACTTTCTTCCCGTTGTTCGATGCGTTTGGCAAAATTCAGCCGCACCGGTTCTTTAAAATCGATTAATTTCATTCGCATATTGGATTCCATGTTTGCGGTTTTTTCCAAACTATGCTGCCGTTTGCAAACCGGACAAGTATGCAGCACTTTCAATTTTTGTTTGACGACTTGTGGATCGCCCAAACTTTGGTTGAATAAATCGATGGTGTAATTCAGTTCTTTATAAGAAATAAACGGTTTACCACACTCCTGACAGCTCACTGTAGAAAAAGTGGTTTCTTGGAAAAGATCCTGTTTATTGCTCACCGATAATTCAAAGTCTTGTGTCAAGCGAATGGCCTTAGTTGGACAAACCTCTTCACAACGTCCGCAAAAAATACAACGACCAAGGAACAGCGACCATGTACGATCGCCCGTGACCGGATCGGTTCGCATGGTTAACGCATTAGCCGGACACGTCATCGTACAGGCAGCACACACAATACATTGATCGGAATTGAGTTCCGGTTTGCCTCTAAAATCATCATCGACTTCGTAAGGTTTAAACGGATATTTTGTTGTCGCATCACCGGTTTTAAAGACGGTTTTAAGTAACTTAAACATTTTCCACCTCGCTTATTTCAATGGTGAATTTTTACGTTCAATACCGTAGCGTTCAATTTCTTTGTAATCTACGGTTTGTGCCTTACGTTTTCGCACATCCACCACAGTAACGCGGTCAGTACAAGAGTAGCAAGGGTCAAGACTACCGATAATAAGTGGCGCATCTGACACCGTATTGCCACGTAACATATAACGCAAGGTTGGCCAGTTAGCATAAGTTGCTGCACGACAACGCCAACGGAAAAGTTTTTGGTTATCTCCCAGCATTGACCAGTGAATGTCTTCGCCACGCGGTGCTTCCGTAATACCAAGAGCAAAGCGTCCCGGCGTATAATTGAAGCCTTCTTTTAAGATGGCACCGCTAGGCAAATTATCCACCATATAATCAATGATATTCATGGACTCAAACACTTCGTTAATCCGCACTTTCACACGGGATAACACGTCGCCATTGGCCTCGGTAAACATATTGAAAGGAACATCACCATAACCTGAGAACGGATGCACTTTACGCACATCACGCGCAAAGCCGGAACCTCGAATCATCGGACCTACCGGGCTAAAATCGCGAGCGATATCTTTGGCTAAGATACCAACGCCAACGGTACGTTGTTCCATATTTGGCGTATTCAACAAAATATCAGACAAAGTTTTAATTTCTTCGCGCATTTCGCCAATCAGCTTGATACATTGCTCCCGTTGATGTTTCAACATATCGCGACGCACACCGCCGATAAGGTTAATACCGTAGGTTTTACGAGCACCGGTGAGTACTTCTGCCAAGGTCATGGATTTTTCACGCACACGGAAGAATTGCATAAAGCCGGTATCAAAGCCGGTAAAGTGGCTTGAAAGCCCCAAGTTCAATAAGTGACTGTGCAACCGTTCTACTTCCAACAAAATGGCACGAATCCACTGAGCACGTTGCGGAATTTGAATACCTAAGGCACTTTCTACGGAATTGGCGTAGGCCACACTGTGAGTAAAACCGCAAATCCCACACACACGGTCAGCAAGGAAGTTCACTTGGTCGTAATCCATACGGGTTTCCGCCAATTTTTCCATACCACGATGGACATAGAACAAGCGGTAGTCCGCGTCAATGATATCTTCCCCATCCACAAACAAACGGAAGTGTCCCGGTTCGTCCGAAGTGATATGCAACGGACCAATCGGCACGATACGCGCTTCGCCTTTTTCGTTAATAAATTCGTACGTTTCCGTTGCGGTTGTCGGATCGGGACGTAAGCGATAATCCATAGAGTCTTTACGCAATGGGTAAAGATCATCCGGCCAATCGTCCGGTAATACCAAACGGCGTTGATCAGGCAAGCCGACCGCTTTTAAGCCGTACATATCGAACAATTCGCGCTCACCCCAGACAGCCGCTTTGACTTTCGGTGTAACGGACGGAAACTCCAAGGTCACAGGGTCGACTAAGGCTTTAATGGTGACAAAGGTTTTCACTTCCCCTTCCATGGAAAGTACATAGTACACCGCATAATTGCCATGAATCGAACGCTCATCATTCCCAAACACCAAAGGTAACCAGCCATAATGTTGGTAATAAAGATATTCCACCACATCAGGCAACATATTAGTTTTAATGGTTAGCGTGACCTGATTCGGTGTTGACCACTCCTCGTCCAAAATGGTATTTGGAAATTTAGCATTCACTGCTTCAATATAATTTTTGCCAATCATTTTGGCTGGATCGACCGATGTATTTTTCGTTAATTCCATATATTCCCCCTCTTGTCGATCATTGCTCTAAACTTTGCCAAGGTAAAACTAACATTTCACCAAAAGACACATTAGGTTGTCCTAACACAATACCCACCGCATTTGTCAAAAGCTGTAAAATCGGTTCGGAAATATAAATCCCCATGAATAAAAGAAGTAACAAATACGTTGCCAAAATGACAATCGAGGATTTATTCAACTCACCGACTTCAATGCCTTCTTTCGGTTTGCCTAGTACCGTTTTCAATAACATGGTGGTTAACCCTGCCAACGCGATAGTTAAGAAGATTAAACACAAAACGATTAACCATGTTTTACCGGCATAAATACCGGCAACCGCAATGGCAAACTCACTGGTAAACATACCGAATGGCGGCATACCGCCCAGTGCTAACGCACCACCGGCGAATAACACGGCAGTAAACGGCATGGTGCGCCATAAACCACTGACTTCATGAATATCACGGCTGCGATATTTCAATAAAATGTTACCGGAAGCACAAAATAATAAGGCTTTTGCCAAACTATGAGTGATGGTATGCAGTAATCCTGCAAAGGCGCCAACAGGACCACCTAAGCCAAAGGCAAAGCTAATTAAGCCCATGTTTTCAATACTGTGATACGCCAGTTTACGTTTAATATCATGTTGCATGATGATAAAGAAGGACGCGACACCGGTGGAAAGCAAGCCAAACACTAACATGAGGGTTTGCGGGTAATCGCCACCCACGGCTTTAGAAACCAAAATGTAGTAACGCAATACCACCAACATGGCACAATTCAATAACACAGCGGAAAGTACCGCACTGACCGGGCTTGGCGCTTCACTGTGAGCGTCAGGCAACCAAGTATGCATCGGAAACAGACCGCACTTGGTGCCGAAACCAACCAAAATAAACGCAAAGGCAAGATACATCAAACCGTGGTGTAAGTCAGAAGCCTGTTGATTGACTGCTGTCCAGAAAATGGCTTGGCTAGGATCCGCCAAGAGGTTGGTACCGTTAGAGAAAGTTAAAATCGTGCCAAACAATCCAAAGGCCACCCCAACAGAACAAATAATAATGTACTTCCAAGCTGCCTCAAGCGAAGTCTTTTGCTTATAGGTTCCCACCAAGAAAGCGGAACTTAAGGTAGTCGCTTCAATACCTGCCCACATTAAAATTAAGTTATTGGTTGTTACGGATAAAATCATCGTAAAGAAGAAAAGATGTAGAAATCCGTAGTAATTACAATAGGTCTTAAGATCAATGTGGCCTTCGTTAAATTCACGATTGATATAAGCGATAGAATAAACACCGGCCAGACCGCCGACAACGCTGATTAAGGCTAAGAAGATAGCTGACAAACTGTCAACATGAATCCAGTTTCCCAAACTGCTGATTTCACCTTGTGTAAGCACACCGGCAATAACCTGCAATGAGAAAGCAAACATTAAGATGAGCCCTGTAACATGAAGTGCGGTACAAATTGTACGCGTTTTTGTCACACTGCAGGCGAAACTGGCAAGTGATATTGCTAAAGGTGCGATTAATAACGCGATTATCCATTGTTCATACATAGCGTTACCCCTTCAAACTCATAAGTTGTTTGGCATCTAATGAATGGAATGTACGGTAAATTTTGTTCACCAACACCACCATTATGATGACGGCAAAGATAGCATCTGTGGCAATTCCGATTTCCACTAACTCAGGTGCTTTGTTTGCCAATAAGGCTAATGTGAGATGAGAACCGTTTTCCATCAAACAATAACCGAACACTTGTTTCACGATATTGCGTTGGCTGACGATGCACACCAAACCTAACAAGAAGTGACTTAATGACACGGACAGCGCCGGTTTAAGATGTGCAACCAACGGCAAATCGATTGGGATGACTACAAAATAGCACAATGTCACTATCACTGCTGTGATCGGGATCAACCAAGCGACATTAATTCCGACAGGTGTTTGATTCTCGTCAATTTTTTTCATGGCATAGACTAAAATCATCGGTACTAAAATCACTTTGGTAATAAATGCACTGATTGACCACATATAAAGTTCATGGGCTTGCATTTCATAGGCAAGATATACAAACAGCAATACCAATACCAAAGATTGCAAGCTATAAAATAACGCAGCTTTTTTGGCGGTTCGCACCATAATTACGCAAAGAGAGGTAATAATGAGTAAACACGCAAGACCATTTATCATTAACATAGATTCCTCCTTAACCTAACCGGCCAAACCCAGCCAATATGCGGCAATAAAACTGGAGCATACGGACATCACCATAAGAACTACCAATACAACGCTCATTGAAAGTGTTATCGGTTGTGCTTTGGCAACCGCTTCTGACGGTTTACCGATCACACATTGTCCGAATTTATACAACAACCACACGAATGTCGCGGTAGATTCAATTAAGGCAAGCACCATCAACCAAGTGATCCAGCCATATTCATGACCTAATTCAAACCCGGCGGCGAATAACGGATATTTACTGAAGAATCCGTTAAACGGTGGCACACCGGCAATAGCTAAAGCCGCAACACCGAATCCTGCACCAACCATCGGCATAGTACGCATAATGCCTTGCAACAACGGCATAGAACGGGTTCCGGTGGCATAACTTAACGAACCGGCCACCAAGAAGAACAAACTCTTCGCGAAAGCATGGTTGAAGATATAGCTAATGGCGGCCACAAACGCGAGTTTAGATCCCAGTGCAGCCAGAGAAATCCCGATGAAAATATAAGAAAGTTGAGTAATGGTTGAATACGCCAATAAGCGTTTTAAGTCGGTTTGTGGCAAGTACATCAAGAAGCCGTAAATTAAGGTAATCATCGCCATGATGATGCCCACCTCGCCCACAATGTGTGGAATATCACCGGCGGATATAACAGAACGAGCGAAAATATATACCCCAACTTTCACCATTGATGCGGCGTGCAAATACGCACTCACCGGTGTCGGCGCTTCCATCGCATTCGGCAACCAAATTTGCATTGGCAATTGCGCTGATTTACCCCACGCTGCAAACATTACACCGAATAACACGATTGTTTTCGCACTCGGATCCAAATGCTCTAACGCAGTAATAGAGAAAGTACCTGATTGGCTAAATAAATAGGCTGCGGCGATATATAACCCGATTGCCCCCACATGGGTGATAATCAACGCTTTCATCGCAGCGGCTTGCGCTTTTGGTGTTTGATAATAACTGATTAATGCCCAAGAACATCCCCCAGTAATTTCGAAGAACAACAATTGTCCGGCTAAAGTTGAGGAATACACCAAGCCCGCCATGGCCCCGATAAAAATGAGCAAGAACGCGTAAAAACGTGGTAACCCATTATGTGGGTGTTCACGGTTTTTATCGGTTAAATAACCGCAAGAATATAAGCAGATTAAGAACCCCAAAGCCACGACGGCAAAGGCAATTAATGTACTTACTGCATCAAGGGTAACGCCGAAGATGGCAGTTTTCTCAAAAGCCACAATGTCGTAAGTGACGGCTTGATGGCCATCGGCAAACCACTGCCCCGCTACCAACAGGGTACCCAATGTAGCAAGGGCGGCAAATACAGTGGCAATTTGAGCAAAGTGTTTTTTGTTCAAACCGACAATAAACGCGCCGACGAAAGGTAAAATGATTGTAATCAGAGCTAAACGTTCCATATTTGTCCTCCTTACAACCCTGTGAAGTAAAACACAAACGCCAACACAGAAATGCCGAAGCCGACCACGGTTAAACGTCCTGTTAACATAAAGCGGGTACGGGAAAGCGTGTTTTCAAAGACACAAGCCAACACGAACACCACCAACAATTTTACAAAGAATAAAACGCCACCAAAAATGACCGCACTTAAGCTCATCTCGCTAGGGATACCAAACGGAAGTAACACGCTCACAAAGATAGATGCTACAACCATAGATTTTAAGCTTAAGCCGACTTTTAATAAGGCGAGCGCCGGACCGGAATATTCGGTCAATGGACCTTCTTGTAATTCTTGTTCTGCCTCTGCCAAATCAAATGGAATTTTACCCATTTCAATAAACACGGCGAAGAACGCGGCAGCGATAGCAATCACTGTAGCGACTGGATATTGCCAAGTGTTTTCAGAAAGCGCATTACCGATAACGGCTAAATTAGTTGAGCCCGCAATTAACGCAATCACAAGGAATGCCAACATTAAAATTGGCTCCACCAACACGCCCAATGTTACTTCACGGCTGGCACCTAAACTTGAGAATGTGCTGTTAGAGTCCAAACCCGCGATAGAAAAGAAGAAACGGAACAAGGCGAATAAGTAAATCACGGTGATTAAATCACTGCCTGCGCCAAACGGTGCGACACGGGTAAATAAAGGCAAGCTCATGGCAACCACCATCACGGTGCTGATTAGCACATAAGGCATCACTTTAGAAACCCAACCTGCATTGTCCGGCCAAATGTTTTGGCGTTTCATTAATTTCGCGATGTCGCGATAATCTTGTAACACGCCCGGACCTCGACGGGATTGAATACGGGCACGGATCATGCGTGAAATACCGGAAAATAACGGAGCAAGGACAAGCAAAATCAAGGCTTGCACAATGGCAAATACAAACATTCCGGCAGATGTTGCAATTTCTGAAGGTAACGTAATCATTTTCAACCTCCTACATCAACGCAATGGAAAGCAGTACTGCCACCAAAGCAATCACGAAGTACACGCAGTACACGCGGAAATCGCCTTGTTGCAGCCATTGAAGTTTTGTTCCTAACCAAGGAATAAAACGGGCGATAGGCATGGTCACCTTTTCTTCCCAGAACGGTTCGGTTTTCGTCGCACCTTTGATTACCGCTTGGATACCTTTATCACCTAAAGGCGCAGGATCCAACACTTCCCGCAAGGTATAAAGCGGTTTGAAAATCGTACGTAATGGACGAGTAAAACTACCTGCAGAAGCCGCCATATCTTGTTCATAAGCATAACCACAAGCCCATGGATTGCCTTTCGCACGATCGGATAAACGTTGATTTTTGGTGAAGGCGTAAAAACTAAATGGCAAGAAGAAGAATGCCAATAGCATGATAATCACCATCGGTGTTGAAAGTGCGGTATGCGGTTCAGCTTGCGCTACCACCACGCCGTTTTGCGCTAATGTTAACGGTTCAGTATTCGCAAGTGCGGTGGAGATTTTCGCTATAATTGGGGTTACTACAGATGCGCCCACACCTAACAACACACAACATAACGCCAACACTGCCATGGCAATCACCATTGGTTTTGGTACTTCACGTGCATTGGCTGCTTTTTCGCTACGCGGTGCACCACCGAAGCTGATACCGTACACTTTCACGAAACAAAGTGCTGCTAACGCACCCGTTAATGCCAACATAATGATGGCAATCGGGCCGGCAAGTTTTAATACGAAATCATCACTTTGGCTTAAGGTGAATAAAGATTGATAAGTAAACCATTCACTGACGAAACCATTAAACGGTGGCAATGCAGAAATCGCCATGGTACCGATTAAGAAACAGAACGCAGTGTAAGGCATAAGTTTGCCTAAGCCACCCATTAAGTCCATATCTTTAGTATGCAAGCGATACATCACGGAACCCGCACCTAAGAATAACAAACCTTTGAACACGGCATGGTTAAGTAAGTGATACAACCCACCAAGTAAGCCCACAGTTGCTAACACCGGATGATGTGTTGCAATACCAATCATACCTACGCCTACGCCCATCATAATGATGCCGATATTTTCAACGGTGTGATAAGCCAAGAGTTTTTTGATGTCATGTTCTGCCAAGGCATAAAGTACGCCAAGTACGGAAGAGACTGCACCGAAACCAAGCACGATGACGCCATACCAAACATTGGTAGAACCGAGAAGATCGACACCAACTTTAATGATTCCAAAGATACCAATTTTCACCATCACACCTGACATCATGGCAGACGCATGAGAAGGTGCAGCTGGGTGAGCTTTCGGTAACCAGCTGTGTAATGGAATCATCCCTGCTTTTGCACCAAATCCCAAGAACGCCAAAATAAAGACGGTAAAGGCAAGTGGTGCCGGCAAGGTGGTTTGACGGAATGCACTAAATTCAAAGCTACCCGCATAGCAGTAGAAAATGAAGAAGGCGATCATAATCAACACCGAACCTGCATGTGCAATAAAGAAATAAAGCAAGCCTGCATTTACGGCGTTATCATCTTGTTCGGTAAGGACTAAGAAATAGGATGCCAATGACATCATTTCAAAGAACACAAGGAAGTAGAAGGCATTATCGCTGGTGACTAAAGCAACCATTGAAGCGATAAATAAATTCATAAAGAAACCCATGGAACCTGCGCCCTTGCCTTTATATTCTTTTACATAAGAGAAAGAATAAAGTGCGGTCACAATCACTAATAAAGAAATCACGCACACCATAAACGCAGCCAATCCGTCAATACGGATGGAGAACGAAGCAAATTCAAATGGGGTTTGGAAAACATCAACGACAGTGTCGCTGCTGATAAGAACGGGGATGCAGGCAATGATGCCCAAAGCTCCACCAAGTACACCGGTCACGCCGGATATATTGATTGAAAGTTGTTCATTTCGTCTAACCGCAAGCGAAATAAATGCACCGACGACATAAATCAACAGGGTCGTGATGAGTAAATTGATTGGTAAACTCATAATTTCACTCCATTGATTAACGAGTTAAACAAACTAATTATCTTGGAATGGCCGGCGAAGAGACCATCGCCATTTCACGTTTTCTTTGGTTAGCTTGTTTGAGACTCTCATCACTGATAATAAACAACGTTTTGGTCGGACAGGTTTGCACACAAGCCGGACCATCTTCACGGAAATAGCAAAGATCACATTTCACCGCAATGGCTTTCACTCCGGGTTGCCATGCCAGCATATTGTGTAAATCCGTATTATCCGGCGCGGTACGAATATCCCGTGTTACCGCATCAGTGAAAGAGAATCCCTCATAATACGCAGGTGCGCCTATCGGTGCGGAACCATGTTGGGTAATCGCGCCGAACGGACAGGCAATACCACAAAGTTTACAACCGATACAGAGACTTTCATTAAGTTGAATGGTGTCATTAATATGCGTGATAGCATGTACCGGACACACAGTGGCACATGGCGCATCATCACAATGACGGCAAAGAATTGGCACGGTTACATCGTCATTACGCATAACTTGTAATCGTGGAAAAGACTGTAATCCGAAGGCTTTATGCACTTCGCTACAAGCGGCCATACAGGTGTTGCATCCAATGCAATCTTTCGGATCACCGATAACAAAACGATTCATATTTTCCCCCTATAAAAAGAGCCAGTAAATAACCACCCTTTTCGTAAGGATACTCTCGCTCCAAAATAATTAATACCTCAAAAGGATTATTGTTTGACGGAGATCATGATTTTTTCATTTTTTATAAAGTAGAGTAATTACAAGCAGATAAACGCAGTAAAATATCATTTGTGAAAATGAATAAGCTGTTAATAATATGACAATTTTGTAACGTTTACAGAAAATGAAAATCTACCGTTAAATCAGGCGGCTAAAAGATAATCACTCGGAAAAATTCTCGGAAAGCAACATGAAAGGGATCGAATTACGCATAAAAGGCAAGGTGCAAGGGGTCGGTTTCCGACCTTTCGTTTGGCTATTGGCAAAACAATATGCCCTTCGCGGTGATGTTAACAACGATGGACAAGGCGTATTAATTCGTCTATTAGAACCGACAGAACAACAGTTGCAACAATTTTTGCACGATCTGCAACATAAACTGCCTCCTCTTGCGCTAATCACCGATATTCAACAACACGAAAAATACTGGGAAAATCCACCGCACGTTGAAGGCTTTGAAATCCGCGAAAGCGAGAATAATGCCATGGATACCCAAATCGTGCCCGATGCGGCAACCTGTCCTGCCTGTCTGACAGATTTATTTGATCCAACTAACCGTCGCTATCACTACCCTTTCACTAACTGCACTCATTGCGGCCCGCGCTTTACCATTATTAAAGCCATTCCCTACGATCGCAAAAACACCTCTATGGCCGATTTTCCGCTATGTCCCGACTGTGCCGAGGAATACAAAAACCCAGCCGACCGGCGCTTTCACGCACAACCTAACGCCTGTGCCGTCTGTGGTCCGAAGGTTTGGTTGACTGACAAAGATGGCGCGCTTATCGATGAAAAAACACCGATAAAAACCACCGCACTTTTGCTTCGCGAAGGCTACATCGTTGCCATCAAAGGCATCGGCGGATTTCATCTGGCGTGTGACGCGGCCAATCCGGTGGCCGTACAATTATTACGCGATCGCAAACTCCGCCCAAGCAAACCCTTGGCAGTAATGGCGCCTAATTTAAATGTGCTGACAGATTTAACCGAACAGGAAATCAAACAACTCAAAAGCACCGCCGCACCAATCGTATTATTACCAAAACACAAAGCGCCGCCATTAGCTGAGCAAATTGCACCAAAACTCAACGAAATCGGCATTATGCTACCGAGCAATCCACTACAACATTTATTATTAAAAGAAACCGATCGCACCTTGGTGATGACCTCCGCCAACCCAAGTGGTCAACCGCCGGTATTGGAGAACCCAAGTGTGGTTGACAAAAAACAACGTTTTTTGAACGTTGGCGATGCCAATGGCCCCGAAGGGGTGAATAAGCGAACGAGTGCGCTTATGAATAATAATTTAAGTGATTTGGCGGATTATTTCCTCTGCCACAACCGCGATATTTTACAACGTGCCGATGATTCCCTCGTGCGACTAGCGTTCGATGGTGTAGAAACTCTACGCCGCGCCCGAGGCTATGTGCCTGACGAAACTCTGTTGGATCACCACAGCCCGCGTAATGTATTGGCGCTAGGCTCCGACTTAAAAAATACTTTCTGTTTATTACGCCAAAATAAAGCCATCGTCAGCCAACACATCGGTGACACCTCAAATGAAAAAGTGCGGTCACAATTAGAAGCGAATATCGCGCTATTTTGTCAAATTTATCAATTCAAACCGGAGCTTATCGCTATTGACGCACATGCGGGTTATTTCACCCATGAAGTGGGTAAACGACTGGCAGCACAACACCAAATCCCTTATGTGGAAGTGCTCCACCACCACGCCCATATTGTCAGTGTAATGGCTGAGCACCATTGCCATGAACAGGTTATCGGACTTGCGTTGGACGGTATCGGCATGGGTGAAAACGGGCAACTTTGGGGTGGTGAATGTTTGTTGGTCGATGAAAAACACTGTCGTTATTTAGGTGGTTTACCTGCGGTGGCATTGCCGGGTGGCGATCTCGCTGCCAAACAACCTTGGCGCAATTGGCTGGCACATTTACATCAATTCGTGCCAAATTGGCAAGAAGTCGCCGCCCAAACGTGCGCCGACTACGACTGGCAACTGCTCTCTAAAGCGATTGAACGCAACCTTAACAGCCCACGGATTTCCTCGGCCGGGCGCTTATTTGACGCCGTGGCATTCAGCTTAGGTATTACCCGACCACAACTGAGTTGGGAAGGCGAAGCCGCTTGTCAACTGGAAGTATTGGCTGCTCAATCGGGTCTCAGCAACCAACATCAACAAACCATCAAATTGCCGACACTTATGCCGATTAACGCAGACAACAAGTTGGATCTCGCCACCTTCTGGCAAGCCTGGATTGCCCTTAATGCCTCTCCGGCCGACAAAGCATTCATTTTCCACTATGCCCTCGCCCAAGGTCTATCCCGCCTCGTCCGTCAACAAGCCAATCAACATCATTGCAACACTATCGTGTTATCCGGCGGCGTTTGGCACAACCAATTACTACGGCGATTGGTTAAAGAGAATTTAGCAGAATTTAAGGTGTTGACTGCACATCAGTTCCCAATGGGAGACGGGGGGCTAAGTTTAGGGCAAGCGGTCATTGCAAGTGTCCAATTCAGTAAGACAGAACCGCATAGCTGACGCATGCCGAACTAAACCAGTAAATGGCACGCGTCAGGAGACGTGCGCCATTTATAGTGTCAGGGGACAACACCATCAATGGGAATATGATTTATGAAAGTGCGGTCGGTTTTCCAAACGTTTTACCTGCCATCTGCTATACTCATCACATCATTTCTTTATCTATAAACGGGAGGCTTCCTATGCTTAACAAAGATACCCAACTCTGTATGTCCCTCTCCGGTCGTCCCGGCAACTTCGGCACCACATTTCACAATTATCTTTATCAAAAACTCGGCTTGAATTTCATTTACAAAGCCTTCACCACTAACGATATCGAACACGCCGTAAAAGGCATTCGTGCCTTAGGCATTCGTGGAAGTGCTGTGTCTATGCCGTTCAAAGAAAGTTGCATGCCGTTTTTAGACGAGATCTCACCCTCCGCGCAAGCCATTGAATCGGTCAATACTATCGTCAATGACAACGGTGTTTTACGCGCCTACAACACCGACTACATGGCCATTGTTAAGCTTATCGAGAAATACCAATTAAATAAGAACGACCGCGTGATCGTGCACGGCAGTGGTGGCATGGCAAAAGCGGTCGTGGCGGCGTTTAAGTATTCAGGCTTTGAAAAACTCAACATCTTCGCCCGCAACGAAAAAACAGGCAAATATTTAGCCGCACTTTATGGCTACGATTACATATCTTCTCTCGACAAACAAACTGCAGACATTCTCATTAACGTTACACCAATCGGCATGAAAGGTGGCAAAGAGGCATTCGATCTCGCCTTCCCGGAAGCCATGATCCGTCAAGCCAAAACCGCATTTGATGTGGTTGCCCAACCTGCCAACACGCCATTAATCAAAACCGCCCAATCCTTAGGTAAACAAACCATCTCCGGCGCCGAAGTGATTGTGTTACAAGCTGTTGAGCAATTCGAACTCTACACCGGTAAAAGACCAAGCGAAGAACTTATTGCCGAAGCGGCAGATTATGCAAGAAAAAATGCGTAAAGTGCGGTGGGGATTGGAAGTGTTTTTTAAATATCTTGCTGGCGCACGTTTCATAACCTGTGCCTTTAATCTCAAGAAGTTACAGCACACGCTGGGAAGCGTGCGCTATCGGACTGGGAATCGTGAGCTATCAGAGGAAAAATAAGGAATAAACTATGATTATAATGAGAAGAAATGTAAAAATTCTTAACCAACATAATAACTACCAAAGCATATATAACATAGTTAATGTTATTTTGCCTATTATATCAATGGCAAGTATATTATTAGGCGGAGTCACGGCATTTATCTACTTAAAATCAATAAATCATGTAAGTTTATTATCATCTTTTACAGTAACAGATTTTGCATCAATATCATTATCTTGGTTTATATTTATTTTTTACATATGGTTCCTATCTCATTTCCTTTCATTTATGAATATTTATATTTTAAAAGAAGAAAATAATAAAAATAGAATAAACAAAAAATCCAACCCATTGATACTAAATTACATTCTAAACATTGTAACATTTTTGTTTCTACTACTGCACTACTATATATGTAAAAACAAAGAAAACAATTACTATTCTATTTGGTTCAATCCAGTTTTAATAACATTAACTTGGGGATACCTATCATATTCAATCTATAAAAAAATCAAAAAATATTATCCAGATTCATTAATATTTCGCGTCCTAACTCATATAGCAATTTTAATATATCCAATAATATTTATATTCACACCCTTTTATTTTATATACAAAGCCTCTTATAACCATACAGATAATTACATTTTATTTATAATGCTTTCAATGATATTTTCTAGTGTATTAGGAAATTTTATAACTATAGATATAAAAGATCGGAAATTTAAAGACATCTTGCCTAAAATTCTTTTCTCAATTACATTAACAATATTTTCTATAACAGCCCCATCTCAATTATTCGAGACTAATTTTAGCTATACATTACTTTCTATTTTAGGTAAGGTCGATAAAACGACCAAACCTTATATTATAGATACGGAATTTATTTCAAAACAAGGGATAAAGCTAAGCAATCCAGTTAAGGGAACTAATATTTATTGTGTGAAATTAATGTTTAATTCTGGAGAAAAATATATCTTTACTGAAGATAACAAGGCACCTCAACAGTACCTAAAGTATTATGAAATATCAAATAAAAATATTGAACTATATCAAGGTGACGTTAAATGTGAAGAAAACAGCAGCAAAGAGAAAAATGATAATTTATCCTAAATTATCTCCAATAGCGCCAGCGCACACGCCGGTGCTTCTTTGGGTACAAGCGTGGACGCTTTTGAACCATCACGGAATTTAAAGTACAAAAGTGTGGTTGAAATCCCAAACGTTTTTCACTGCAAAAAACAATCTAAAATCCCACCACACTTTTTAACTAATAACGCTCAAATAAAACGAACTTCGTATAAATTGCCCGAACGACTTGGCATTTTTAGGAAAATTTCGCTTTGTTTGAGCCACTCCGATGGCGCGCGTCTCCCGACGCGAGCCTTATCTTTTGTTTTTAGCACGCGTCGGGAGACGCGCGCTATCGATGCTCCATCGGAGGGGTTACATGAGAACTGAAACTGAAATACTTGATGTGATTTTACAAACCGCCAAGGTCTTGCAAGTTGACGCCGTCGCCTTGTCCGGTTCGCGGGCCACTCCCAAGGCATTAAAGGATGAGTTCCAAGACTATGATGTGGTCTACCTCGTAGAAAATTTGGATAGTCTCGTAGACGACCTCGCTTGGCTAGACCGGTTTGGTAAACGGATGATTGAGCAGCATATTTCCCTAGAACATCGCCGGCTCTTTCTTATGCTCTTTGAAGATGGCAATCGGATTGATCTGACTCTCTGTCCCAAGGAACATATTAAAGAGTGGCTGGATAGCGAAGCGGATTTCACAGTGCTGACCGACCCTCACGGGCTCTTTCAGGCCCATGCGCCTGCTCCCCAACGCTATTGGACGGCACCAGCGACTGCGACTGATTTTGAAAAATCCTGCAATGAATTTTGGTGGGTATCAGCCTATGTGGTCAAAGGCATTCGCCGCCATCAATTAATCTATGCCGCGGATCATCTCTATGAAATTTGTCAGAAAGAATTGCTCAAACTTTTAGCCTGGCAGGTAGCAGCAGATAAGGGATCGGTAGATGTCGGCAAAAATTACAAATACCTCTTTCAGTATTTGCCTGCTGAAAAAGAGAAGGCTCTCGTAGCGCTGTTTGACTTCTCCAACCAAGAGAATCTCACTCAATCCCTGTTGGCTACCCAAATATTCTTCCACCAAGAAGCCCAGTCCTTTTCTCACAAAACCGGCTTCTCCTATGACAAAGAAACAGCAGAAAAGATGCTGGAATATACCAAGGAAAAGTTAGAACTGATAGATTGATTTTCAGCGCTAGAGATGGCGCATATTTCCTAACGCGTTCCCTGATATCAATGTGTTACAGCACACGCTGGGAAGCGTGCGCTATCGGGGAGCGGCAGATTATGCAAGAAAAAATGCGTAAAGTGCGGTAGTTTTTTAGAGGTATTTTGATAACATTGATGATTATAAATAGCGCTTATAAACATGTACCGACAGAGGGGGAAATATAAGTTTCGGCACGAAAATTTAACGCTTGAGCAAATACAGACAATTTATCGCGATACTAGCAAACAAATGAATAACCTACCGGAGGATTACAATATGACTGATAAAGTTTATTTGGCGTTATACAAACACAAACGTTCTTTTCGAAAAGAACCGCTAAAAGCGGCGACTGACGCAATAACACGCTTTCTTACAAAGGGCAAATATTCCCATTGTGAGCTTGTTATTGAGAAAATTAAACCCACCGGTGGCGACCACCATAAACAGGAGACAATATACCAATGCTTTTCGTCGTCTGTACAAGATGGCGGTGTGCGCTGTAAAGAAATCGACATGATGAGCGGCAAGTGGGACTTAATTGAATTACGTAACGCAGATCCGAACCAAATCTTGAATTATTTCTTCCAAACGAAAGGCATGAAATACGACTGGTGGGGAGCTATCGGCATAGTGATTGGTATCAAACAAAAACGGTCAAAATATTTTTGTTCCGAATGGTGCTATAACGCATTGGCTGAAGGTGACCTAGACGGATGGCGATTTAGCCCGAATGATTTGGCCGTGATTTTTAGGCGGGGATAAATATCCAAATCGGTGATGTAGTAAAACCACCTCATAGTTCCTAATAACGCCGAGATTCATGCCATCAATAGCGCGTTTCCTAGCGTGTATCTAAAATACCATATGGTTACAGCACAGGCTGGGAAGCGTGCGCTATTGGAACCATAGGAGAAAAAAACATTTATGAAAATATTAAAAAATTTTGCCTTATTTTTTATGACTATCATCATTTCATTTGAAACGATAGGTGTTGAATTAGTCAATTCAACAAAAAAGCAAAATAAAATTAAAGAAGATAACCAAGTAACCAAAACTTATTCCCCTAGACCGGACTTAACCGGGAAACAGACAGGGAGTTTAGAGTTATCTTATCAATTTGACATTAAAGCAACGGGAGAATACGAACCCGAACTTGGGTTACCCCTATATGATATTTATAAACGTACCAATACTGCAGATGGAAAGACGCTATTTTATGAGAAAGAATACTCTGGCGACATAAAACCCAGACCGCCTAAAAACCACCACAAAAAGGAGATAATTAAATTTATAAAAAACGGAGAGGAGCGCTGGATTACAATAGATCATTACTATGAAACCACAGGTACGCCAAGTTACATTAAACAATATCGCTTATGGGATGATATAAATAATGAAATTAAGGTGGCTTTTGACAAAGGAAAAGTAGAGAGGCTTTATATAGACACCGATAAGTTTAACGAAGTATTGGGGATATTTTCGGACGTTAATTATATTTCCTACACCAACGGAAAACCAACTCAAAAACACTATATAACGGTGCAAAATGGAGTAAAGGAAGATCTTTATGAAAATTATGATGAACAAGGGACACTAGAAAGCGTAAATTATCTTAAAAACACTAATTTTATTTATACAAAATATTTTTATCCAAATGGCAAAATAAAATCATACGTAAACCATCAGAAAAATATTGAACAAGACTTTAATGAAAATGGGATATTAATCAAAAAATTGTCAAAATAAATTTCCTCTTGTCGCCTCCAACAGCCCCGGCGTGGACGCCGGGGCTTTCCCTCGATAGCGCGCGTCTCCTGACGCGTGCTGAAAACTAGAAATAAGGCACGCGTCAGTAAAAGATAATCGCATCAAAACAAATGCCGTTATTGTCTGTTTAATTGCGATAAATAAGCCTTACGCTGTGCGGTAAACGCCGACCAAGGCTTCGGATCGTTTCCTTGGATAAAATCAGTTAAAGATAAAAAGACGTCTATCATACAAGGATCATGCTGCATATCGGTTAATTCGCAAAGTGTGTAATACATGGCATAGGCATCACGCCCTAACAAATCCTGCGGTGTGTTAATCCCCAGTTTCCGCAAATCTTCCGCAACTGCCTTGCCTACATTCGGCAAATTCGTCAGTTGGTGTAATTTATCCCGTTGGACTTTGGATGGGTTCATGTTTTATGGCTCCCTCTAGTACCAATATGATCGTTTGGACTTTCGTAGGGACAGGCTTTATGCCTGTCCGATAATCTGATGATATAAATAAGGACAGACATAAAGTCTGTCCCTACCAAACAAAAATCTAGAAGTGCGGTCGAAATCCCCAATGTTTTTCACATAAAAAACAATTCCAAATTCCACCTAACCCTTTTCGTCAATAACGCTCAAATAAAACAAGCCCCGTATGAATTGCCCGAACGACTTGGCATTTTTAGGAAAATTTTGCTTTGTTTGAGCCTCGCAGTGGCGAGTTCTCTGATGGCGCACGTCTCCCGACGCGTGCCTTATCTTTTGTTTTTAGCACGCGTCGGGAGACGCGCGCTATCGATAAGGTGTGTTCTTTGCTACTTTCTTGCACAAGCAAGAAAGTAGAACAACCTAACAAATCCTCGGCAACGGCCCCTTTGATAGCGCCAGCGTCCACGCTGGTGCTTCTTTGGGTCCACGCGTGAACGCTTGAACCATCATAAAATTACAGCACACGCAGGGAGGGGAGAGCTATTGGAGGTGCTATCAGGAGCCACAATCTATTAATTATAAATATTATTGCTGAATCTCAATTTTCCAAGATGGATTATTATTTTTTATCTTTTCCACATCCAGAACCCTCTCACTTTCTATAATATAATCATAGCATTCATTATCGTTCTTTAAAGAAATCCTCTGACATGGAACATAACTAAAATTCTTATTATCATAAAACAAATAAATTAACCCACCATTAGAGAGTTTCATTTTTATTTCTTCATCAGCCTTTTCCAATTCAAGTAAATTATCATAATTAATTATAGAACCATAAAATGATTTAGGAAAATTAAATAAATTTATATACTCGCTTTTTTGAAAGCGCTCACTGCCAAAAAATACTTTTCTTAAATCTGTATATTTAAAACTGCATCCTGATAGCAAAGAATTTTCAAATATTCCACCTGAAAAATCTGACTTATCAACATCTAAATTATCCATATTATTTCCAATTAAGAAACTACTTTTAAATGAAGACATTGAAACCTTACCGGACAATATAGAATATAATACATATGAATCATTAAAATTCGAATCTTCAATATTAATATTAGTTAATTCAGATTTTGTAAAAAATGAACCCTCAAAATTACTACCTTTAAGAATATTAGCATCTGTTAAGTTAGCTCCAGACAGATCACTAAAAATGAACTTACCTTTAAATTTTGCTCCAACTAAATTGGCACCCTGTAAATTTATATTTGAATAATCATCTATACAACTAAATATATCTAAGACTTCAGGTTTTAATCCGGGTAATTTAAAATCCATACCAGCTAAACAAAGACCAGGGAAAACCTCTGGAAATTTAATTAAATTAGTTCCACCATCAGATAATAAAACCTGAGTAATTGCTATACCTATCGGACTATGAGCCTTTTCTTTCAAATGATAAATAACTCCATTATAATCACTCAATATATTCCCACTACCATTATAACTTTTAGTTCTATTAACTAATTCTACGAACTCATTCCTTAAATAAATCAATTGAGACAACTCATCGTTTTGCAAAATCTTCCACAAAGATAACAATAAATTTAAAGACGATGTTCTAAAAGAATCTCCATAATCTCCTCTATAAAAAGGCAATAAGCTATAAATCGCAGATACTTGTAATGCTATAGCGCTATCAGTTTTACTAATTGTATAAATACTTCTATCTTGCGAAGGTCTAATATACTCTCTGCTTATTTCTATAATATCTTCCTCATTTTTTTCCTTTTTTTCCTTTTCTATGAATTTATCTTCAATTAAATTAATTCCACTCACCCACTCTGCAAGCTTCTGGAACTCTTTTAAGTTAATATCTTTCCTTTGATTCTCAATCTGATGATTTACATTTTGATCTCTAAAATGCCAAATAATAAATGCAACCGGAGCAGAGATTATGAGGATTGCTAAAGTCCAAAATCCATTTATCCGGAATAGTTCAGGAGTATATTTATTTACTATATAGTAAATTAAAATTGCTAAAATACAGGATAAACCTCCCATTTGCAGTACTTTGTAATGATTTGGTACTTTAAGACATGTTTTTTCTAAATACTTATTCATTTCATATCATCCTTAGATATTTATAAAACTCACCTATTTTTAGGTAGGTTAGTCCCTACAGATAATTCCTTTAGATTCAAGTATGAGACACTTACCCCTCTTTTTCGTCTAGAGTAAGCGCCAGCCCCACGCTATCGATAAGGTGTGTTCTTTGCTACTTTCTTGCACAAGCAAGAAAGTAGAACAACCTAACAAATCCTTGGCAACGGCTCATTCATCGGCAAATCCAGCAACCTTGACTGACCGAAACTACCTAATAATCTTACTTTTTTATCCGTGGTCACTTCACCAATCACGGCGGCATTTTTACCTAATTCATGGGAATGAAGTGCGGTCAGAATTTCAGGCGTTTTTTCGGGGGAAGCGATGATCACCAGTTTGCCTTCGTTCGCAAAGTTTAAGGCTTCTAACCCAAGCAATTCGCAAATGCCGCGTACTTCCGGACGGATGGGTAAATCGTCTTCGTTGATTTGCATGCCTAATTGTTGAGCTGAGGCGAATTCGTGCAACACCGCATTCACCCCGCCACGGGTGGCATCGCGTACGGCTTTTACGCCCTCAATGGGGCGCAATAAATCGATGAGGGGCGCAAGAACCGCGCAATCGCTTTTGAGATCCGTTTGAATACCCAGGTTTTCGCGCAAATTAAGAATGGTTGCACCGTGTTCACCGATAGTGCCACTGACGATAATCTTGTCGCCCGCTTCAATACGGTGCATACCCCAATCGATGCCTTGCGGGATGACGCCAATGCCACTGGTGTTAATGAAGATTTTATCCACCGCGCCTTTTTGCACCACTTTGGTGTCGCCCGTCACCACTTGCACACCGGCAGCTTGGCACGCTTCTGCCATAGCTTGGATGATGTCTTTGAGTTCGGCTAAGAGCAAGCCTTCTTCTAAAATAAAACCGCAAGAGAGATATTTCGGCACGGCGCCACACACTGCCACATCATTTAACGTGCCGCATACGGCAAGTTTGCCGATATTGCCACCGGGAAAGAAAATCGGGTCGATAACGAAACTGTCGGTACTAAAAGAAAGTTGTTCCCCTTGAGCCATGAGCTCTGCTAAGGGCAAACGCGCTTGGTCTTCCCCTTGCGCAAGAATGGGATTATCAAAAGCTTCGACGAAATAGTCCTGAATGAGTTTTTGCATGGCACCGCCGCCGTTGCCGTGCGCCATGGTGATGAAATCTGTCATTATTCTCTCCGATATTGATAGTAGGCGGCACACGCCCCTTCCGAGGACACCATTAAAGCGCCATAGGCATTGTCCGGGTTACATTGCGTGCCAAATAACGGGCAATCTGAAGGTTTGCATTTGCCGGTGAGCACGTCGCCGCAACGAGAATTTGGGTCATCCGCCACTTGTTGCGGTTGGGTGTGGAAATACACTTCCGCATCAAAGCGTTTATAAGCATCGGTTAGTTCTACACCCGACTCTTCAATTTCACCCAAGCCGCGCCATTCGCTGGATTTTTTCAGTTGGAACACTTCACGCATGGCTTGTTGAGCTAGCAGGTTACCTTCGGAATGCACGATACGTTTATATTGATTTTCAATTTCGCAACGCCCGTCCACAAATTGCTGCACCAACATGACGATGGCTTGCAAAATATCTAACGGCTCAAAGCCCGTGATGACGAAAGGTTTGTGGTATTTATCCACAATGGATTGATAAGGCGAAGTACCGATCACCATGCTCACATGCCCCGGGGCAAGGAAGCCGTCAATTTTTACATAATCTTGTGAAAGCAAACTATGTAGCGTTGGAATGATGGTAATGTTTTGGCAGACCACCCAGAAATTTTGAATATTTAATTTATTCGCCTGCTGCAAAGTCACCGCGGCACTCGGCATGGTGGTTTCAAAACCAAGAGAAAAGAACACCACTTTTTTGTCAGGATTGTTCACTGCGATATTCATCGCATCCAACGGTGAATACACGATTCGCACGTCAGCACCTTTCGCTTTGGCTTCCAACAAGGAACCTCGACGCCCTTTCACGCGCATAGCATCGCCAAAGGTGCAAAAAATCACATCCGATTTCTGCGCAATTTCAATGCACACATCAATGCGTCCCATCGGCAAGACGCACACTGGACAACCGGGTCCGTGAATAAATTCAATGCTTTTCGGCAACAAACGATCTAAACCGAATTTAAAAATGGTATGCGTATGCCCACCGCAAACTTCCATTAAATAGAGCGGATTTTCCGCCGTATATTGCGGCAATTTCGCCATTAATTCATTCAGGCGATTGACTAAACTTTTGGCTAATTTCGGATCACGAAACTCATCAATAAACTGCATTTTGTTTCACAATCCTTATTGTGCCTGTAACCAATCCAACCAAGCCTTTAAGCCTTCGCCGGTGGTCGCAGAAAGTTGAATCACTTCAATTTGTGGATTCACCTGTTTGGCGTAAGCAATACATTTTTTCACATCAAAATTAAGGTACGGCAACAAGTCGATTTTATTTAAAATCATTAACTTAGACGCTGCAAACATGTGCGGGTATTTCAGCGGTTTGTCTTCACCTTCAGTGACCGACAAAATCACTACTTTGGCTTTTTCGCCTAAATCAAATTCTGACGGACAAACCAGATTGCCCACGTTTTCGATAAACAGCAGACTGTTTTGTTTCGGTTCAAGTTTGAACAACGCGTCGTTGATCATTTGTGCATCTAAATGGCACCCTTTGCCGGTATTTACTTGAATCGCCGCCACACCGGTGGCGCGAATACGATCCGCATCATTTTCTGTTTGTTGATCGCCTTCAATGACATAGCAAGTGCGGTCATTTTTCAGCGCGTTTAACGTGGTGGTGAGTAAAGTAGTTTTGCCGGAACCCGGGCTAGACACCAAATTCAGTGCAAGAATATGTTGTTGCTGGAAAAGAAAGCGATTGTGCGCCGCGATTTGATTATTTTTACCTAAGACATCCTGCTCTACTTTTAACAGACGTTTTTGCGTTTCAGTTGCATCGGAAGATGATTCCGCCGCATGAAATTTGAAATGAGAAAAGTTTGGATTTTTGACCGCACTTTTTGTGCCGTCATGATCATGATGAGAATGCTCGACTTCACCAATTCTGACCTGTTCCGGATGACCACAACCACAAGTCGTACACATAATATCCCCCTTAAAATAAGAACATGCTAAGGATAGCACAACATCCATGTGGGGTTTTGATTGAGATCATAAAGTCAGAATATCGTCCGCCAATTGCGCGGTAAAGCCCCGATGATGAGACGCCACCAGCATAGGCAACGACAAGTCGCGCAAAAGTGCGGTCAGTTTTTCGGTATTTTTACGATCCAATCCGTTAGTCGGCTCGTCTAACAGTAACATTTTCGGTTGCATCGCCAACACACCCGCCAACGCCGTGAAATTTTTTTCCCCGCCGGACAAGGTATGTACGGTGCGATCCTGCAAATGAGCAATACCTAGGCGTTCCAGTTGCTGCAAAGCAACAGCATACGCCTGCTGACGCGGCAAGCCTTGATTTAATGGACCAAAGGCAACATCATCCAGTACGGTGGGGCCAAAAAGTTGATCATCGGCGTGCTGAAAACAAAGCCCCACGGTGCCACGAAAAGGCGCAAAATCTTTTTCTTCCCGACACAACTGCCCGAATAGACGAATCTCTCCGCGAGTAACAGGCACAAAGCCTAACAAAGCAAGCAATAAGGTGGTTTTCCCTGTACCGATTCCTCCCTGCACGAAAAAACGTTGTTCTGCTTCAATTTGAAAAGACAGATTATCAATAATCCGTCGTTCACCCCGTTTAATTTGCAATCCATTGACTTGTAAAACCGTCATTTTTCCCCACTTAATTTCGTTTTTTCGCCGAAACGAAAACCACGACATTTAAGGGCGATTTGCGCTGTTTCGGCTTTGAGTAAAGCATGAACCAATAAGAGAGCTACCCGTTGCGCAGTGACATATAAAGTGCGTCGATTACATCCCCCATGATAACCCCGTGCACGCATCGCCAAATCCATTTTCTGTCGTAATTCGCCTAACAGCGCAATATAGCGCACCGTCAATACAAACAACCAAATCAGCTTGGGCGGCAACGGCAATTTACCGATGGCTTGTACCAACACTGCATCGTTCATTTTCCACAGCAACAACCATAACGAAAACAACAACAGGTTCATGCGTAAACTGATTAACAGTGCCGTATCCATGCCTGACGGGTTAAGTTCAACACCATCAGCGCCAATACGCCAACTCAATGTCACCCAAAGCAATAAAGTAAAAATGTTGAATACCAGCCAGCGTTTTAGATAAGGAAAATAAGGATCTCGACTACGATAAATCAAGTTCACCAATAAGATTAGGGTGATTCCGTTTAACCATAGCAACAAGGAGAGCTTCGACAAGGCGCTGATCACCACCCCCCAAAGGAATAGGTAAATCAGGCGCAAGTGAGGTGCAAAAAAGTGCGGTGTAAAAAAACGCTGAAAAGCGGAGATCATTGCTCACACCGTTCGTTGTAGCCAAGGGTTTTCGGTGAGCCAACAACAGGTTGTAACGCAGCGGGATACATTTTACCGAGTAGGGAAATCACGCCGTAGCTGATAATGCTATCCAACACGAATACAGGCAGATGAGACAGCAACAACAAGGCGATTAAATCCTGATAATGTTTGCCACCGTCCAACGCCAAGACAAGAGAGGCTAACGCCCCCGCGCCGCCTACGCCAATTACGCCGGCACCCACACCAGTGAACAGTTTCGCCATGAACCCCATGTCAGGCTGCAAATAGCCCCGTAATAAGTAATGCGCCGCCACTGCCGGCAACGCCATCACACACAAGTTTACGCCCAATACGGCAAAGCCACCGAAGGAAAAAAACAGCACCTGTAATAACAAGGCAATCAGAAAGGCCGGGAATACCGCCCAACCAAGAAACAGCCCTGCCATGCCATTTAAAATCAAGTGAACGCTACCGATGCCTACGGGCACATGAATGGTACCGGCAACGAAAAAAGCCGCAGCAAACAACGCAGTCAAAGGCAAACGTTCGCTATCCAAACGGCGCAATCCGACAGCAACACCAATCGCGGCTAAAGCAACGCCTGCCAATAACACCGGTGTATGCAATACACCTTCCGATAAATGCATTATTGATGTCCTTTTCTTAATTTGCGGGCTTTTAACCAAGCAGCAATGCCTGCAATGCCCACAATGTAACCGATGCCCCCTAAAATATCGTGCAGATAAATTTTATCGCGCAACTGTGCAATATCGCCACGCAGTAACAGCAAACTTTCATCGCTCGTTTGATTTGCCGAGCTTGGCTTCGCGGTGATGCGATCCGCCACCACCGTTGCGCGATGACCTTCTTCCCCTTCTACCACCACTTTTAAAACGATATTCGGTTCTGCTTTTAACGGAAGGTGAAAATAACCGTTATTGTCGGTTTTCCCCGTCAACAACGGCTGATTTTCCCCATGGCGTACCACCTCCACATAGGTTTCGGCGGCGGGGGTCATATCGGAATAGTAGGATTTCCCTGTTACGGCCTGCCCATCATACTGGGCAAACACATAAAGTGCGTGCGCCAAGGCATGAGGGGCAGACAATAACAAGGGGAAAAGTGCGGTCAGAATACGCAACGTTTTTTGCATTGTTGCCTACTGAGCATCAAAGGTCAGCATATATTCTACAGAGCGGCGATCGTAATCCGGATTGCTTTTCACCTTTTCTTCAAATTCCGCCCAAACTTTGTTGTAACCTGCCTGCGGAGTAAATTCAGCAATGCCTTTGTCGTTAGTTAAGTTAAACGGCGCGTCTTCACCCAATCCCACTTTAATGTCTTTCACCGGGTTACCTTTATGCAACACTAAAATCTGCAACGGTTTTCCGGCTTTTGGTTGCGCTTGTGGCACCAGTTCATATTCCATGCCATGTGCTTTCGTTGCTTGCTCGTCCCAGTGTAATACGGCTTTACCGAATTTCACCGGATTCACAGAAGATACGGCGGTTGGTTCTTGTTGTTTAGTTTTTTCTACATATTTGCCGCTTGGCAATTTTGACCAAACGCCGTTATCAAAACGGATAAACACTAGTGATGCTTTATCGGCATTGAGATAGGCTTCGCCTTCTTTGAATTGATATGTTGCGTTAGAAACGTTGCCTTGATTATCTAGCAACTTAACGGCTTTCAATTTGTGTTCAGGGTAAGTTTCGGTCTGTTCATGACCGAATTTCACGACATATTGTCCGGCAGAATTAGCCTCCTTGACAGGTTCTAGCCATACGTTGTGGGCATTGGCAATAGATGCGGCGAAAAGTGCGGTACAAATTACACTTGTTTTTAGAAATTTCATTTGATCTCTCCTGGTTATCGTTGAATTTTATCCAATGATAAAATCTGAAGCGACTTTAGAGTCAAGTGTTTTAAAAAAAATATACGAAAAATGAGTAAGATAGATGAAGAGGAAAATAGATTCCGCATGCGCTAATACTGCACGCGGAGAGAGAAAATAGTTAATTCAATTGTGCCAACATAGCAACAACCATGGCGGAGGATTGTTTGGCGGCGAGCGGAAGAAATTCTTCAAAAGACATATTGGCTTTGCCGTCACCCGCATCGGAAATGGCGCGCACGACCACGAATGGCACGTTAAAAGCGTGGCAAACTTGCGCGATTGCAGCCGCCTCCATTTCCACAGCAATGACATTCGGGAAATCCTGCTTGATTTGTGCTAAACGTTCACCGCCTTGAATAAAGCTATCGCCGGAGCAAATCAAACCGCGTTTTACATGCTGCCCTAACTGTTGGGCAGTTTGTTCCGCCAATTCAACTAATTCTGCATCGGAAACAAAAGTGACGGGGCATGCAGGAAGCTGTCCTTTGGCATAACCGAAAGCGGTAACATCAGCATCGTGATATTGGGTTTCAGTGGAGACAATAACATCCCCGACACTTAATCCTTCAGCCACGCCACCGGCGGAACCGGTATTAATTACAATGTCCGGTTTGATTAATTGCAATAAGGCTGTCGTTCCCATGGCGGCGGCAACTTTGCCGATACCGGATTGCAATAAGGCAACTTGTTTACCCTGAATATTACCTTCATAAATAGTGCATGCCGCTAATTTTGTGACGTTTTTATCGGTCATTAAATTCACTAAAATATCCACTTCCTGCGCCATGGCGCCCACAATACCGATTTTCATTTGTTTCCTTAACTACTCTTTTTTATTAATTAAATAATCCAACACCGCAAGGGTGTAATCATCGTTATATAAGGTGCTGGCGGTCAACACATATTTGCCGTTGATCACCACATAAGGGAAAGTAAACACGCCATAATCTTCCGTTAAATGAATGGCGTAATCCACATCGCGCTTTACTTTTTCCGAATGATAAACCTGTAAAAATCTATTGCGCTCAATGCCTTGTGTTTCCAACCAAGGCAATAAATTATCCATTTTTGATAAGCGAATATAATTAGGTTTTTCCGCCGTTTCAAACATCAAAGCCGATGAAACATGTTCGGCCTCTAAATGTTGCAGACTATAAAATACACTGGCAGAAAAACGGGCTTTGGCAGTGGCGACGGGATGTTCTACCAATGCGACCTTATCCCGATTAATTTGCACATAGAGTTCCAACACATCTTGTGCGGAAGAACATACGCGACAGTCATAATCGAAGAAAAACTCAATGAGAACTTTATCGAGACGTGGTGGCAATGAAACGGGCTCTACATAAGAAAAATAGTCTTTGCCGTCTTCAAATTGAGTAGTGTCATCATCTAATAGTTGTCGTGGAGAATCGCTAGAAAATGGCTCGCCATGTTGCGTGAAGGCAACATTACCAATACATAATAATATGATTAATAACCCGACCCGTAACATGGTTTGTACTAATTTCCTAAAGGTTCAATATAATCCACTAGTAACTGGACACCTCGATTGCCGCGAAACTCGTTGATGTCTAATTTGTACACCAGTTTCGCGTTTTTTATTGATAAATCAGGATAATACCGCGTATCTACATTAAAGGCGATAGCGTCTAATAATGGTCCGCCCAGTTTAGGCTCCACCATCATTTTTAAGTGTTTTTCGCCTACTAAACGCTGTTGTAAAATCTTAAACTCTCCGTCAAACATCGGTTCGGGAAACGCCTGTCCCCAAGGACCGCCCTGCTGTAAAGTCTCCGCCGTAGCGAGATTTAACAAATCCGCGCTTAATTCGCCGTCCGTCCAAATCGTCCCTTGTAGCTGATCTTGCGACAACAACTCACTGACGGTCTGATTAAAAATACGTTGAAAATCCGCCAAAGCGGCTTCAGGTATACTTAAGCCCGCCGCCATCGCATGACCGCCGAATTTTAAAATCATATCAGGGTGTTGCGAATAAACCCGCTCCAACACGTCACGAATATGCAACCCCGGAACCGATCGGGCAGAACCTTTTAAAATACCTTCCTGTTCTTGTGCAAAGGCAATTACCGGACGATGAAACTGATCTTTAATGCGGGACGCCACAATCCCTAGCACGCCTAAATGCCAATCCGATTGATACAACACGATGCAATGAGGCGTTTCCCTTTCAAGTGCGGTGGAATTTGCAAACAAATTTTGGCAGATACTTAACGCTTCCAGTTTCATACCTTGCTCAATTTCTCTGCGCGCCTGATTTAAACCGTCTAATTCTAACGCTAAAGCACGGGCCGATTCCATATTTTCTGCCAATAAAAGTTCAACTCCGACGGACATATTATCCAAACGCCCTGCCGCATTTAAACGGGGGCCAATGGAAAAGCCCAAATCGGAGGCTACAAAACGGGAAACATCACGTCTTGCCACCTCTGCCAATGCACGAATGCCATAACGACAACGTTCGGCACGAATGCGGGCAATGCCTTGATACACTAAAATGCGATTATTTTGATCCAACGGCACCACATCAGACACCGTACCAAGCGCCACCAAATCTAACAATTCCGTGAAATTCGGTTGATTGTTGACGGCAAAAAAACCCAGTTCACGGAATTTTGCACGCAAGGCAAGCATAAGATAAAAAGTGACCCCCACGCCGGCAAGATTTTTTGACGGAAAACCGCAATGGGCAAGATTTGGATTCACAATGGCATCGGCGTTCGGCAGCGTTTGCGGCGGCAAGTGGTGATCGGTAACAATCACCTTCACGCCTTGTGTTTTTAAAAACGCCACGCCCTCATGGGAAGATACGCCGTTATCTACGGTAATTAGCAGCTCAACATCAAGCGCCAAAGCCTCTTGCGCAACGGCAACACTTAACCCATAACCTTGCTCAAAACGATTCGGTACTAAATAGGTTACGTTGACAAAACCCAGTTGACGCAAGGCTAACACTGCCAATGCTGTGCTGGTGGCACCATCTGCGTCAAAATCGCCGACAATCACAATGCGCTGTTGCTTTTGGTAGGCCTCAACCAACAATTTTACCGCACTATCCACACCCGACATCAAATTGGGGTTATGCATAGAGGCCAAAGTGCGGTCTAATTCTTGGCTATTTTTAATATGGCGGGAACGATAAAGACGATCCAATAATGGATCGTCACAAATGGGATTGCCGCTTGGCATTTCGCGCCGTAGGATGAGTTTATGCACGGCTAAACCTGAATTAACCTTCTAATTCAGCCAACAAGTCTGCCGGTTTTAAATAACCGCCGATCGTTTCACCTTCGCTGGTGATAATGGTTGGTGTACCGCCAACGCCAAATTGAACGCCAAGCATATAGTGTTTTTTCACGATATTCGGGGTTTTTAATTCTTTCGGAAGATTACCTTTTTCCGCTTCATTTAATGCAAATACCGGATCTTTCGCTGCAAAAATCGCTTCCATTTGACCTGCCGTTTGACCACTGGCGCCGGAGCGTGGAAACGCTAAGTAACGAATGGTAATACCTAAATCGTTATATTCTTTGATTTGTTGGTGTAATAAATGGCAGTAATGGCAAGTAATGTCCATAAATACAGTGACAACATGTTTTTCATTTTTTGCCGGATAAACAATCATTTCGCCTTTTAATGCGTTCAATTTATCCGTCAACACTTTGTTGGACACGTTGCTAATGCCTTTATCGGTTAACTTGTAGATTTTGCCTTGGAGTAAATATTCGCCGTCTTCACTGGCATAGAAAATACCTTGATCACTCACTACGGTTTTCAACCCTTTAATCGGCGAAGTTTGAATATCAATATCTTTTGCACCTAATTTTTCCAACTTACTTTTCAACGCAGCATCGCTTGCGGTTGCCCCCACAGAAATTGCCAAAAGAGAAAGTGCGGTAATAATTTTTTTCATTTCTATTGTTCCTAAATTGTGAAAATGAGTGCGAATTATAAAAGTAATTGGTGCGTTATGCAAAATCGATAACATCATACTAAATCTAATAAAAATACTTGACTATTGCACTCAGTTTTTTTTTATTCTAAAAAACGTACAGGCTTTCTTGTACAACAACTTTACATTTTAAATTTACTCAATAAAGAGGTAATCCTAATGAAAAAACTTTTCAAAGTCGCTGCAGTATCTGCACTCACATTAGTTTCCGTTAGCGCATTCGCTGCGTCTCAACAAGCTGAAGAAGTGAAAAAATTTAAAGCTTGGCAAGAAACAGCCGGCCAAAAACTTGAAACTAGTTTTGATGCAATTGCTACCGCCTCTGCAAGTAGCAATGCGGCTGCAACTGAAACTGCTGTTGCAGAATTTGATAAAAAAGCAGCAGAACATGTAGCTGAATTAGAAGCATTAGGCATTAAAAGTGAAGAAGTTTCACCACTTGTTGCTATGTATAAAGAATATGTGAATGCTGAAAAAGAAGTAGCTCAACTAATTTTATCTCAAGTCAAAGCACCATCTACTGACAATGCCGGTAAAGTTCCTGAAGCTGTCGCAAAAGCAAACGCAAAAGAGGATGCCATTGACAAATTAGCAGATCAATTAGAAGAAAAATTCCCTGCTGACGAATAATTCATTTCTAATAAAGTAAATTTAAAACCTTATTCATTCCTTATGAATAAGGTTTTTTATTATGTCATCACCTACCAAATCCCCGCAAAATCCCTTATAATCCCGCACTTAATTTAGTCTTTAAACACATTTAATTATCATGTTTGAAATTAATCCTATCAAAAATAAAATCACCGATTTAACCGACCGCACTTCGGTGCTTCGGGGGTATCTTTGACTTCGACGCCAAAACGGATCGTTTAGAAGAAGTCAATGCCGAATTGGAACAGCCTGATGTATGGAACGACGCAGACAAAGCACAGGCACTCGGCAAAGAACGTGTTTCTTTAGAACAGGTAGTTAACACCATTAAAAATTTAGAGCAAGGCTTGGAAGATGTAGACGGTTTGTTGGAACTGGCCGTCGAAGCGGAAGACGAAGCCACCTTCAACGAAGCCGTTGCCGAATTAAACGAACTGGAACAACAACTCGCCAAACTGGAATTCCGCCGTATGTTCAGCGGAGAACACGATGCCTGCGATTGTTATGTAGATTTGCAAGCAGGCTCCGGCGGTACCGAAGCGCAAGACTGGACAGAAATGTTACTTCGTATGTATTTGCGTTGGGCGGAAAGCAAAGGATTCAAAACCGAATTAATGGAAGTCTCCGATGGAGATGTGGCCGGTGTTAAATCTGCTACCATTCGTGTTAGCGGCGAATACGCATTCGGTTGGCTACGCACGGAAACCGGCATTCACCGTTTGGTGCGCAAAAGCCCATTCGACTCCAATAACCGTCGCCATACCTCATTCAGCGCCGCTTTCGTCTATCCTGAAATTGACGACGATATTGATATCGAAATCAATCCTGCCGATTTGCGTATTGACGTGTATCGTGCCTCCGGTGCGGGCGGTCAGCACGTGAACAAAACCGAAAGTGCGGTGCGAATCACCCACATGCCAAGCGGTATCGTGGTGCAATGTCAGAACGACCGCTCCCAACACAAGAACAAAGATCAGGCAATGAAACAACTTAAAGCGAAGTTGTACGAATTGGAATTGCAAAAGAAAAATGCCGACAAACAAGCCATGGAAGATAATAAATCCGACATCGGCTGGGGTAGCCAAATTCGTTCTTATGTGTTGGATGATTCCCGTATTAAAGATTTGCGCACCGGCGTAGAAAATCGGAATACGCAAGCAGTGTTAGACGGCGACTTGGATCGGTTTATTGAAGCCAGTCTCAAAGCCGGATTGTAAAAGTGCGGTCGTTTTTAAAAACGTTTTTTAAAATTGAAAATTAAAGGTAAATAAAATGTCAGAACAAGAAGTAAAAGAGTTAGATGTCAACGGTGAAATGTTAGTACGCCGTGAAAAACTCGCGGCCTTGCGCGCCAAAGGCAATGCCTTCCCGAACCGATTCCGCCGTGATTCGTTAGCTAAAGCATTACATGATCAATATGAAGCAGAAGACGGTGAAGCATTAAAAGAAAAACATATTGAAGTTGCTGTCGCCGGCCGTATCATGACCCGCCGCGCCATGGGTAAAGCCACCTTCATCACATTACAAGACATGAGCGGACGCATTCAGCTTTATGTAGCGCGCGATAACTTGCCTGAAGGCGTTTACAAAGATGATGTCGGCGCGTGGGATTTAGGCGATATCGTGGGCGTAAAAGGCACATTATTTAAAACCAAAACCAACGAACTCACCGTCAAAGCAACTGAAGTGCAATTGCTTACAAAAGCGTTGCGTCCGTTGCCGGATAAATTCCACGGATTAACCGACCAAGAAGTGCGTTATCGTCAACGTTATTTAGATTTAATTGCTAACGAGGACTCCCGCCGCACTTTTATGATTCGCTCCCAAGTGGTTGCCGGTATCCGTGAATATTTCATTTCCAAAGGCTTCATGGAAGTCGAAACCCCGATGTTACAAGTGATCCCGGGCGGCGCGGCGGCGCGTCCGTTTGTGACGCACCACAACGCATTAGACGTGGATATGTACTTGCGTATCGCCCCTGAGCTTTATTTAAAACGCTTAGTGGTCGGCGGCTTTGAACGCGTATTTGAACTTAACCGCAACTTCCGTAATGAAGGCGTATCCGTTCGTCACAATCCGGAATTTACCATGCTTGAATACTACCAAGCCTATGCCGATTACCACGATTTAATGGATAACACCGAAGAACTGTTGCGTAAACTTGCCATCGATATTTTAGGCACAACCATTGTGAAATACGGCGAATACGAATTTGACTTCGGTAAGCCGTTCGAGCGTATCACGTTACACGATGCCACCATTAAATATGGTGCGGAAAAAGGCATCGTGAAAGAAGATTTATATGACTTAGAGCGCGCCAAAGCTGCGGCAAAACGTTTAGGTATTGAAGTACAAAAATCTTGGGGCTTGGGTAGCATTGTCAATGCGATTTTTGAAGAAGTGGCGGAACATCATTTAATTCAACCGACTTTCTTAATGGCTCACCCGGCGGAAATTTCACCGTTGGCACGTCGTAACGATGAAAACCCGGAAGTGACAGATCGCTTTGAACTCTTCATCGGTGGCCGTGAAATCGGCAACGGTTTCTCCGAATTAAACGATGCCGAAGATCAAAATGAACGTTTTGACGCCCAAGTGGCCGCCAAAGAAGCCGGTGATGACGAAGCGATGTTTAAAGACGAAGATTTCGTTGTGGCCCTTGAACACGGTCTTCCACCAACTGCCGGTGAAGGCTTGGGTATCGACCGCTTAGCCATGCTTTATGCCAATGCCCCATCCATCCGTGATGTGATTTTGTTCCCGGCGATGCGTCAGAAATAATCCGAATAAAATCTAAAAGGAAGTCAATCGACTTCCTTTTTTTCCCTCTATCGAACGATCACTGACAAGTAGGCGCTTAAAAAATAATACATTAGGCTCTTAATCCATTGCTCGAATCTCACTGCCGAAGAGACTCTCCAGAAAAACGTCCCAAAAAAGCACCGCACTTTTTTCAAGTGCGGTCACAAAATCCATTGAATTTCGAACGCTGGCTTTACTAACGGCCCCAAGGGGCGAACAAGTCACCTCTGTGATTTGTAAGTAATTTTTTCCAATGTTTTTTTAACGCTCATCCAGTAATGAAATCGGGCGAGTTTGTTTACGAAGTTCTTCTACTTCGTCTAACAGACGCATGATGAGGCTTAAAGCGGGGATGCTGGCATCAAAGTCATGGCTTAAGCGGTGAGCGCGGCGCACACGAGCCATTTGGAAACCGCTGAAAACCGCCTGCTCGGGACGCCCATCCACAGAAATCACGCCTTCTTCTATCAATTCCAGTAGCCACTGGCGATCAGCAGAACACACTTTCAACATTTCATTAAAGCTCAATTTAATATCAATATCTTGATTCATCATTTCAATTCCTTATTCTGTCTTATACCTGTTTGGCAGTAAAGTGTGCCGCTAATTGCTCCCATGCAACACGGTCGGCATCATTCTCGATGGTCGGCACTACAATACGAATATTTAAATATAAGTCGCCTGCCTCTTTGGCCGGAATGCCTTTACCTTTCAAGCGGATGCTTTTACCGTTTTGACTGTTTGCCGGTAAGTTAATTTGTAGGCGTCCGCCAAGGGTAGTAACCTGAATCTTACCACCTAATGCTGCCTGCCACGGAAACACGTCAATAGTTTGACAAACGTCTTTTTTATTTTTTACATAAAGATCAGGGCGTTCATGGAAACGAATTTTCAAATACAAATCGCCGTTTTCGCCGCCGTTAATACCGGGTAAACCTTGGCGCGCCAAACGGATTTGCTGTCCTTCGGTAATACCTTTTGGAATTTTCACATTTAAGGTTTTATTTTGTTGGATAATTCTTCCATAGTCGTCAATGGTTGGCACATTTAAACTCAAAGAACGCTCCGTGCCGTCATAAGCGGCGGCAATGTCAATACTGAGTTCTGCGTACTGATCTTCACCTTTCATTGGCCCTGTTTGGCGAGTACGGGATTGTTGCTGTCCCCCGCGCCCGAAGGCAGAGAACAGATCTTCAAAATGAAAATCTTCTTGTCCGAACGGCTCGCCGTCACCAGAATGGAACTCATAGTGGCGGAAACCGTTGGCATTGCCGTAAGCACCTTCAAATGGGTTACCCTGAGCTTGCGCCCGACCAAACGGGTTTGCCAACATTTCGTCATATTCTGCCCGTTTTTGCGGATCTTTTAAGGTTTCATAGGCTTCGTTCACCTCCGCGGTTTTCTGCACTGCATCAGGATCTTTACTCACATCAGGGTGATATTTACGCACCAATTTTCGATACGCTTTTTTAATGCTGTCGAGGTCGGCGTTTTTTTCAACTCCCAACACCTCATAATAGGTTTGTTTTGCCATAGTTATCCTTTTAAATGTTAATGTTTGTCATTCGGTTTATCGTTGTTGTCGTTCCTCACTCACAAGCAACAACAAATGGACTCATCATAATTTGAGTAAATTTTGTTCTGTTTAATATAATAACAATATGAATTTTTTAAAGTAGTTTTTTCATCATTTAATTACCTCAAGCAACGCCTTGTCATTTCTCATTGCGGGTAAAATCCGCTATAATGCGAGCCATTTTTCCGGTGCCGATTTCGACGTTTCCATGGCACATTTCATTTATAAGAGGTTTTTATGACAACTCCTGTTGTTGCGTTGGTTGGCCGTCCGAATGTGGGCAAATCCACCTTATTCAATCGTCTGACCCGCACCCGTGACGCGTTAGTCGCCGACTTCCCCGGCCTAACCCGTGACCGAAAATACGGCCATGCCCACCTCGCAGGTTATGACTTTATTGTTATTGACACCGGCGGTATCGATGGCACGGAAGAAGGCGTAGAAGCAAAAATGGCGGAGCAATCATTACTTGCCATTGAAGAAGCGGACATTGTGTTATTTTTAGTAGATGCCCGCGCCGGCTTAACGTCAGCGGATATTGGTATCGCCAACTATTTACGCCAACGTCAAAATAAAACCACCGTGGTAGTCGCCAATAAAGTGGACGGCATTGACGCTGACTCCCACTGTGCCGAGTTTTATCAATTAGGCTTAGGTGAAATCGCCCAAATTGCCGCTTCTCAAGGACGCGGTATCGCCAACCTGATGGAACAAGTATTAAGTCCGTTAGCGGAAAAAATGGCGGAAAAAGAGGAAGAAAGTGCGGTAGAAAATGATGATGTTTCTGAAATGGCTCAACACGATGAATGGGATGAGGATTTCGATTTTTCAAATGAAGAAGACACTGCGCTTTTAGATGAAGAATTGGCGCAGGAACAAACACCGGACAGTCAAAATATCAAAATCGCCATTGTAGGTCGTCCGAACGTGGGCAAATCCACACTGACCAATCGCATTTTAGGCGAAGATCGCGTGGTGGTTTACGATATGCCGGGCACCACCCGAGACAGTATTTACATTCCAATGGAACGGGACGGCCAACAATACACCTTAATCGACACTGCCGGTGTGCGTAAACGCGGTAAGGTGCATTTGGCGGTGGAAAAATTCTCTGTCATCAAAACGCTACAAGCCATTCAAGACGCTAATGTGGTATTGCTCACCATTGATGCACGGGAAAATATTTCCGACCAAGATTTATCACTGCTTGGCTTTATCTTAAATGCCGGCCGTTCCTTGGTTATCGTGGTGAATAAATGGGACGGTTTGAATCAAGAGGTGAAAGATCGCGTGAAATCGGAGCTTGATCGCCGTTTGGATTTTATTGACTTTGCCCGTGTGCATTTTATTTCAGCCTTGCATGGCAGCGGTGTAGGCAATTTATTTGAATCTGTCAAAGAAGCCTATGAATGCGCCACGCAGAAAATGACCACATCCATGCTTACCCGCATTCTGCAAATTGCAGTGGATGAGCATCAACCGCCGATGATTGGCGGTCGTCGGGTGAAATTGAAATATGCACACCCGGGCGGTTACAACCCGCCGATTATCGTGATTCACGGCAACCAAGTGGATAAACTGTCGGACTCCTACAAGCGTTATTTATCCAACCATTTCCGTCGTAGCTTAAAAATTATCGGCTCGCCGATTCGTCTGCAATTCCAAGAAGGCAACAATCCGTTTGCCGGCAGACGCAATAAACTCACACCGAACCAATTACGTAAACGTAAACGTTTGATGAAGTTTATTAAGAAAGCAAAACGATAAACAAAAAGTGCGGTGAAAAATCACTGCACTTTTTTATCTTCTATTTATAGAATACGCCGGTAATGGATAGCCGTCGTGCAGCATAACCTTTGTAGTCACCTCTTTCGTCATATTCAATAGTTAAATAATCAAAAAAGACCACTACGTCACCTAGCACCACATAAGGTTTGGCGTCTTTTGTTAAGATGACCAATTCATTTTTAGTGTATTTTTTGTGAATATCCAAATTGTGTCGGGCAAACAAATCACGCAAATAGGCATCAAGATTCCATGTAACGTATTCTCCACCCTCTTTTGGTTGTATTTTTAACAAAAAATCCGGCGAGTTATTGTTGCGCAAGAAATCTACGCATTTGACATAAGCACCATTTAATTTGCCGCGCGAATCTAAAACTGCCTCCAATCCAATCTGACAATTCTCTTCTTTTGAATTAAGCTCACTAATGGTAAATCGACGATCTGCTACTTCGCCATTAAGCCACAGGAAACGGTTGTAATTCTGAATATCCATAAACTGCTCTTGTTTATTTTCAATCTCAAAATAAGACACTAATTCCTCTTGATAACCATTTGATTCAGGCAACCATTCATAAAGCGATTTTTCTTTCGGTATACCATAATGCTGTTTAAATTCCTCAACCCATTGTTCATCTGCCCCTAATAACACAGCATAGGTTCTATTGCTAAATTCGTCAGACAATTTAGCATCATTTCCTCGAGTCGCTGTCCATTGTTTAATGTGCTCTTCAGTTAATTTGCCATTGCTATCTAATAATTGTTGAGTTTTTACAAAATTATCAAAACGAGCCAATTGATCTTGGTAAGCGATTTGGTTTGCGTCAATCACAAAAACATTACTTAATAATGCTAGCAACAGCACGCCGGCAAGAAGACGATATTGCCTGATTTTCGGCACGAGCAAAATGAAGTTCCATAATGCAAGAACCATAGCCCCCATGAGTAAATACACACGATCTTGAGTAAAACCGTAATGGTGAATACGAATAGACGCGGCATACCATAACATCACCAACGGCAATAAATTGAGCCACGGCAACAGATGATAAAACTTCTGCCATTTTTCGTTATCCAATAGGATTTGCAAGGTATAAAGCACAATGCCAATCATCAAATAAGGAAATGCCACATTGGCGATCATGCCTTCCGGCATTTTACCTTGGATCAAAATCGACACTGCATAAGCGTAAATAATCAGAGTATAAATCACCAACGCAGGGGATAAAATCCAGTTTAGCAGAATCTTGCTTAATTCATTAAAACGCCCGCTAAAGAGATTTTCTCGTTGCGACAAACTTAAATATGCCAGTGGGAAAATCCACCACCACGTCACTAACCAAATCCGAGAATACATCGACAAGGCATACATATCCACATGGAATAATGCTTGAATGGCTGCTGCCAATCCGTTGCCTATTCCACCGATGATCAGCGCAAACAATGTGGCAATCACAGCATTGAGCATATTATTGAGCAAGATGCTCATAAAAGTGCGGTTGTTTTTTGCCACGTTTTTACACAAGAAAATTACTAATACGGCAAGGTTTAAAATACCGAAACGCGCACTTTGTGTGAAATCGTTAAGATCAACCAATGTCGCCAACACTCCAAACGCGATAGGAATAAAAATACTCAAACGATAATATTTATTTCCATGGGTCAAATTAACCAACATAAACGCCATTGGCGCCCATAGCAAAAAGTCGGCATAACGCTCCATCATCGCATTGGGTTCAGGGGCAAAAATCGGGATTGCACCACAAATTGCCACCAATAAAAGCTCAACCGGGTGTCGAATCAAAGCCTGCTTCGCAAGTTGAACAAATTGCAAGAGCCATTTTTTCATAAAATTTCCTTCTTTTTATTAGAGATTATTTCCGCTAGTGGCTTTTCCATAGCGAAAATGAATATAAATAAACAGCAGTAGCCCCATCGCTGCAAAGGCCGCCCCGGAAAAACCGATATTGGCTAAACCAAAATGTTGCATCACTTGATTACCAAACAACGCGCCTCCTCCTATACCAATATTGTATAGCCCCGAATAAATGGCCATGGCTACATCCGTCGCATCCGGTGCCAGTTGTAGCACTCGCACCTGCAAACTCAATCCAATGCCCGAAATACCAACACCCCATACGAATGCCAGTAAATACATGGAAAATTCGCTATGACTGAATGGTAATAACAAAATCAAAGAAAATACTAAAACAGCCATAGACGCCAACAAGAATTTGGCCGGCGCAAAACGGTGAAAGCGGTTAAAGAGAAGGCTTGCGGTTACCCCTGACAACCCAAAAATCAATAAAATTGCAGTGGCTACGCCATCAGTCATTCCTCCGACACGAATGATGAAAGGCTCAATATAACTATAAGCGGTAAAATGCGCCGAAATGATAAGTATGGTTAATACATAGAGTCCCACCAATAATGGGCGCTTAAATAAGGAAGGCACGCTACTTAGCGAACCGGCGTTGCGACTGACCAAGTGCGGTAGGAATCGATAAAGTAATAAGAGGATACAAAACGCAAGAAAGGCAATAATGCCAAAGGATTCCCGCCAACCTAAAAACTGCCCGATAATCCGTCCGAGCGGCAAACCTAACACCATCGCTAACGCACTGCCCATCGCCAATAGCCCGATGGCCTGCGCTTTTTTGTCTTTCGGTGCCACACGTACCGCCAAGGATGTGGTAATCGACCAGAAAATTGCGTGAGTAAACGCAATACCAATACGGGAAAGCAACAACACCCAAAAATCCCACGCCAATACCGACAAAATATGGCTGGCAACAAAAATAATGAATAATTTAATTAACAGGCTACGCCGTTCCAATTTTGCCGTCATCAACATAAATGGCAACGACATAAGGGAGACAATCCAAGCATAAATGGTAATCATCAGCCCGGTTTGCGCCACGGGGATTTGAAAACTGTGAGCAATGTCTGAAAGTAAAGCCACCGGTAAAAACTCGGTGGTGTTAAATACAAAAGCGGCAAAAGCCAACAAAACGACGCGGAAAAATTTTAGGCGTCGAACAATTCTTAAAGCAACCATCGTTATTGTTTTAATTTACGTTTAATAAGATCTTTAATTTTACTGCGCAAGTTTTTGTCAAATTGCACTTCATATTGCGGTGAATAGCAGCTATCAAAAAAGCGAATTGGCAAAGTGAACTCCGCATATTTTTCATCAGTCGGATGCAGATTTAAATCAACGTTACATTGCATTGATTGCAAATCTACAACACCAGTTCCCTCTCCTGAAAGAGCGGTAGTTTTTAACGACATTTTTTCAATATCCAGTTGATGCCCATTGAGTCGGAAAAGGCCGGTGGCTTGATCATACCTTGTATTCAAACCGACTTTCTCTTTAAGTTCCGCTTCATTCCAATTGATCGGCAAATACTGCCCTACTAAATCCAACAGATTCAAACCTAATAATTCGCCGTTTTTGGCATCAAAAAAGAATTCACCATTAATAATTTGAGAATGGGCAAACTGCACGGCAATCTCTACATCGGCGGAACCGGTAATGGTTTTCGGGAAAGTCAGCCACGTCAACAAACGTTCAATAGGATAATTTTTAGCGGAAAAAGCGACCGCACTTTGTTCCGGCTCGCTTACATAATCCAAGTGCGCAGTACAAGGCAAATTCGGTAGGCAACCGGAATCAATATCTGCAGTGAGATGTTTGGTGTATTGGGATAAATCCAACTCCGTTTTAACAAAGCCCACCTTCTCTTCATTTAAAACAACATGATCAAAATAGGCTGCAAGTTTTCTCTCATTACTGCACTCAATTCCGCCTTTGATAAAGCGAAAATTAAAAATTCTATTGTTGCCGTATAACGGTTTTGCCAACTCCACAAAAATTTGACTATCACCGTTCAACGCAATGTTGTCGGTAGTAATGTTATCCAGGGAAAAATCAGAGAAACGCATTTGAATATTTGCCGAGTTTTGCGCGTTTTCAGAGAGCTTGACGTTTTGAATGTCAATTTCTTGCAATTTGACATCACCGAAAAATAGTGCCGATAAGGGAAATTTACCTATCAGTTTTTCAATACTGATTCGGTTATGCTGAACATTATCAAAGGAAATATAAGGTTGTGGGAAAACGCCCAGATTAAACTCTTGAAAGGTGGTTTCATGTTGTGCCAGTTTGGTGGCGACCATGGTTTCCAACTTATGAATTTGGACATAAAAAAATGCAAAGATCGCAAATATCACGACCAAAGTAATCATTGCGATCTTTTTCATTTATTTGTCCTCGTCAATGCGGCTGGCTACGGCATTTTGTTGGTTTTTGTATTTGGCATCTTTACGGCTGTTATATGGTCGCGCCGCCGGCCCGCTTAATACTTCAAAGCTCAATGCGCCGATAATCATATTTGGGCGCAACGCCAACGGCAGTTTGCCGGAATTGTAAAATTCCAACACAATTTTTCCTTCCCAACCCGGGTCAATGCGATGTGCGGTCACGTGCACCATTAAGCCCAAACGCGCCAAAGAAGAACGTCCGTCCAACCAACCGATAATATTGGCCGGCAGTTTCACCGATTCCAAAGTGGTGGCAAGAGCAAGCACACCGGGGTGCAAAAAGAAGGCTTCATCGTCGCCGATAATAATTTCATCGCTCATCACCAATTCCAACTGCGCCGACACTTCTTCTTTCGGACCGCTTAAATCAATGTAAGGTGCGGAATGTTCACGAAAGACGCGGAAAGAATTCCCCAAGCGTACGTCAATGGTGGCGCCGTTAATCTTGTCATTTGACGGGCGCGGGTTAAGAGAAATCAAACCTTCGTCTAAATAACGTTCAATGTCAGTATCACACAATCTCATGATCCGTTCCTATTTTTTACTTAATAGCTGCATAATTTGGGCTTTTAACATATTGATGGCAATACGATTTTTACCACCACGCGGAATCACAATATCGGCGTGTTGTTTGGAAGGCTCGATAAATTGCAGGAACATCGGGCGCACGGTGGCGCGGTACTGATCAATTACCGATTGAAGGGAACGTCCGCGCTCTTCCATATCACGCTGTAAACGACGAATAAAGCAAATATCCAACGGCGTATCCACAAACACGGAAATATCGGCCAATTGGCGTACGCGCTCATCGGTTAATAATAAAATGCCTTCTAAAATAACAATGCTTTTTGGGGTGAAATAGGTGACATCGTGAGTGCGGGTGTGATCCACATAGCTATAAACGGGAATTTCCACAGAATTGCCGGCTTTTAACGCTTTTAAGTGTTGAATCAATAAATCTCGGTCCATGGAATTGGGATGGTCATAATTGGTTTTGACCCGTTCGGACATTTCTAAATGACTTTGATCTTTGTAATAACTATCTTCCGCAATGATGCCGATTTCTTCACAGCCCAATTCATTACATAGCTCTTTGTGTACCGTAGAAGCAATAGAACTTTTACCTGAAGCCGAAGCGCCTGCAATGGCGATAATAATACAAGATGAAGTTTGATTCTCTGACATGCCGTTTCCCTTTCTCTTATAGACGTGAATAAATTGGCGGAATTATAAAGAAAAACGCGGCATATTTATAGAAATAACACTGAGAATCGATGAAATTTCTACGGATAATTCACCACGTAAGACAACTAGGCCATAAAATTATTATTTTTGTGAGAATTCTCACATTAATTTCTAAAAATTTTGGGTAAGATGCCCCCAACCTAAAACCACGAGCTAGTCACGCTCAATATAATATTTCTATAAATCATGGACAATAAAGAGGTTATCTGTATGAAATTAAAATCACTTTCTCTTGCAATTTCCACTGCACTTTTAGCCGGCGGATTAATGGCGAGCCAAGCGGCTGTTGCCAAAGGTCGCTTAGTCGTTTATTGCAGCGCCACCAATATTTTATGTGAAACTACTACCAAAGCCTTTGGTGAAAAATATGATGTAAAAACCTCATTTATTCGTAACGGCTCAGGCAGTACCTTTGCCAAAGTAGAAGCAGAAAAAAATAACCCGCAAGCAGACGTATGGTTTGGCGGTACATTCGATCCACAAGCGCAAGCGGCTGAATTAGGCTTAATCGAACCTTACAAATCTAAACACATTGATGAAATCGTAGAACGTTTCCGTGATCCGGCAAAAACCAAAGGCAACTATGTATCTGCCATTTACATGGGGATTTTAGGTTTCGGCGTGAACACAGAACGTCTGGAAAAATTAGGCATCAAAGAAGTGCCGAAATGCTGGAAAGACTTAACGGATCCACGTTTGAAAGGCGAAGTGCAAATTGCTGACCCACAAAGTGCCGGTACAGCCTATACTGCGCTTGCCACGTTCGTACAACTTTGGGGTGAAGACAAAGCCTTTGATTTCTTAAAAGCTTTACATCCAAACGTTTCCCAATACACCAAATCCGGTGTTACCCCATCCCGTAACGCCGCTCGCGGCGAAGCGGTTGTTGGTATTGGTTTCTTACACGATTACGCACTTGAAAAACGCAATGGCGCACCATTGGAACTCGTGGTGCCATGTGAAGGCACCGGCTATGAATTAGGTGGCGTGAGCATCTTAAAAGGTGCACGCAATATCGACAACGCGAAATTATTCGTGGATTGGGCGCTATCTAAAGAAGGTCAAGAATTGGCATGGAAACAAGGCGAATCCTTACAAATCTTAACCAATACGACCGCAGAGCAATCTCCAACAGCATTTGATCCGAACAAATTGAACCTCATCAATTACGACTTTGAAAAATACGGTGCTGCCGAACAACGCAAAGCCTTAATTGAAAAATGGGTTCAAGACGTTAAATTAGCGAAATAACACGCTAAAGTGCGGTCGAAAATTCATGCATTTTTCTCACCGCACTTTTCTTATATTGATGGCTCGTGTCTTACGGCGCGAGCCTATCACCATCATTAGGACGCACATCAACAAAAGTGCGTTACCTCGAAATCAAAAACACAGGAGTGTTGAAATGAAACTCTCAAAAATTGCGTTAGCTCTTTCAGGCGTTGTACTCGGTGGGATGTTATTAAGTGGCAATGCGGCGGCAAAAGGTCGCTTAGTCATTTATTGCAGCGCACAAAATACTATGTGCGAGCAAGAAGCCATGGCATTCGAGAAAAAATATGATGTAAAAACCAGTTTTATTCGTGGCGGCACAGGCACTATCTTAGCCAAAATCGATGCGGAAAAAGATAATCCTCAAGGTGACATTTGGTATGGCGGTACAATGGATCCGCATTCCCAAGCGGGTGAAATGGGCTTGTTAGAACCGTATAAATCACCAAATCTGCCACAAATTGTTGAACAATTCCGTGATCCGGCCAAAACGAAAGGCAACTATTCCTCTGCTATCTATCTTGGTGTATTAGGTTTTGGTGTGAACCCTGAACGTTTACAAAAACTCAATTTGCCAATACCAAAATGCTGGAAAGATTTAGCCGATCCTATGTATCGCAATGAAATTCAAGCGGCGGATCCGCAAAGCTCAGGAACCGGCTATACACAATTAGCGACCTATATCCAGCTTTGGGGCGAAGAAGAGGCCTTCAAATACTTGAAAGCGTTAAACAAAAACGTCTCGCAATATACCAAATCCGGTAACACCGCAACCCGTAATACCGCCCGTGGCGAAACGGCAATCGGCATCGGCTTTTTACACGAATATTCGTTAGAAAAAGCCAAAGGTGCTCCGGTTGAATTAGTAGTGCCTTGCGAAGGTACCGGCTATGAAATTGGTGGTGTCAGCGTGATCAAAGGTGCACGCAATCTTGAAAATGCCAAACTTTTCGTGGATTGGGCCTTATCGAAAGAAGCGCAAGAATTAACATGGCAAAAAGGCGAAGCCTATTCCATTTTAACCAATACCACGGCGCAACAATCGCCTTATGCGTTGGATTTTAAATCCGTTAATTTGATTAATTACGATTTTGACAAATACGGGGCAACCGACTTGCGCAAACGTTTAATCACTAAATGGGTTGATGATGTTAAATTAGCCAAATAAACCGTTGTTAGATAAAGAAGCAATGCCTATTGCATTGCTTCACTTCTCTACTTATGCGAGGTTGTATGAACGCAAATAAACTTCCAATAACACATTCTGCCAATTTTTGGATAATCTTATCCATTATTGCATTCCTTGTTCTCCCTTCCCATGCCTTAGATTACGGCTTGTTCGATAGCACTGCTGATGAATTCTACGATGCCATGGGTTGGTCGTCTTTTAACATTACCGTCTTTTGGTTCTTGCCGGTGATTTTGTACGGTTTGTTGCCGTCTCTGAAATTACCCGCCAACACCCAAGCTAAAGCGGAGCTTTACTTACTGGCAATTGCCACACTATTCACCTTTATCAGTGCTAGCGTGTTGAAAATCAGCATGGGCTATTCGGTCATCGTTTTACTCATCGGTTTCACCGCACTTGCCACACTATCGCTTGCCAAGCTGAAAATCATGCAGGGTGATAAATTTATCATCGCTTCCCTACTGTGCATTATTTTACTGATTTTCTTCTTTATCGTTTACCCGACATTGGCAATTTTCGTCTCCATGTTCTACGACGGAGAAACCTTTGCGCCACAACAGGTGATGCGTATTTTGACGCAAAGCTATATTGTACGCGTCATCAGCAACTCACTGTTCTTGTCAGGTTTCGTCGGTCTCGTTTCCACCGTGTTTGGTTTGGCATTTGCCCTTTATACTACGCGAATTGCACGTCGTACTGCGTTTATCGGAAAAATTTTCTCTATTTTACCGATCGTCACGCCGCCTTTCGTTGTCGGTTTAGGGGTAACCTTAATGCTCGGTCGTTCCGGTTATGTCACCGAATTTTTATCCACCTATTTCGGTTTCACCAACCATAACTGGTTATATGGTTTTAACGGAATTGCTATTGCGCAAATTTTGGCGTTCGCACCGATTTCCTTCATGATTTTAGACGGTGCATTAAAATCCGTGCATCCGTCCATTGAAGAAGCGTCTTATACGTTGCGTGCTAACCGTTACCAAACCTTCTATAACATTATCTTCCCGTTACTACGTCCGGCCTTGGCGAACTCGTTCCTCATCGTGTTCATCCAATCGCTCGCAGACTTTAGTAACCCGTTGGTATTAGGGGGGAGCTTCGACGTTATTGCAACGCAAATTTACTTCTACATTGCCGGTTCACAATTAGATTACGCATCCGCCAGTACCCTTGGCTCAATGTTGTTAATCTTCTCCTTGGCGATTTTTATCATTCAATATTTATGGATTGGTAACCGCTCTTATGTGACCGTATCCGGTAAATCTTATCGCGGCGATGTACAAGAACTCCCTGCCGGCTTGAAATACACGATTATTTTCATGCTCGGCTCTTGGGTTATCTTCAACCTTGCTTTATACGGCAGTATTTTCTACGGAAGCTTCACCGTCAACTGGGGTGTGGACTATACCTTAACCTTGAAAAACTACGCTATGTTGTTTGGCCAAGGATTAAGTGACGGCGCGTGGCCTTCCTTAATTAATACCTTAATTTACGCCGGTATCGCGGCACCACTTACCGCCATTTTTGGTTTATTAATTGCCTATATCGTGGTGCGTAAAGACTTCCAAGGGAAAAAATCCCTCGAATTCTTAACCATGCTTTGTTTTGCCGTACCGGGCACCGTAGCGGGGGTCTCTTACATTCTTGCCTTTAACAATGCGCCAATGTACATCACCGGTACTAGCATTATCGTAGTGATCTCCATGGTGATGCGTGACTTGCCAATTGGTATGCGTGCTGCGATTGCAGGCTTGGGACAATTAGATAAATCCCTAGACGAAGCCTCCCTTTCTCTGAAAGGTAGCTCATGGAAAACCCTGTGGTATATCGTGTTGCCATTATTAAAACCGGCCTTGCTCTCTGCGCTTGTCACCAGTTTCGTGCGTGCCATGACGACAGTGAGTGCAATCATCTTCTTGGTGACTGCGGATACCCGCGTGGCAACCGCATACATCCTAAACCGTGTCGAAGACGGTGAGTATGGGATTGCCATTGCATACGGCTCCATCTTAATCGTGGTGATGATGGCGATTATTTTATTCTTCGACTGGATTGTCGGCGACACCCGCATTTCCCGTTCCAAAGCGAAAAAAATGAATTAAGTTGTAGGTAAAAAATATGAATAATGATTTCTTAGTATTAAAAAATGTCACGAAAGCCTTTGGCAAATCTGTGGTAATTGATGATTTGGATTTAACCATTAAACGCGGCACCATGGTGACGTTGCTTGGGCCATCCGGTTGCGGTAAAACGACTATTTTGCGTTTGGTTGCAGGTCTTGAGAATCCGACCTCCGGACAAATTTTTATTGACGGTGAAGACGTGACGAAATCGTCCATTCAAAACCGTGATATTTGTATCGTGTTCCAATCTTATGCGCTATTCCCGCACATGAGCATCGGCGATAACGTGGGCTACGGTTTACGGATGCAAAACGTGAGCAAGGAAGAACGTAAACAACGCGTCAAAGAAGCCTTGGAATTGGTGGATTTGGCGGGATTTGAAGATCGTTATGTGGACCAAATCTCCGGCGGTCAACAACAACGTGTGGCATTGGCGCGTGCGCTTATCCTCAAACCGAAAGTATTACTGTTCGATGAGCCGTTGAGTAACCTGGATGCCAACTTACGTCGCGCTATGCGGGAAAAAATCCGTGAGTTGCAACAAAGCCTCGGCATCACTTCGCTGTATGTTACCCACGACCAAACGGAAGCCTTTGCGGTATCTGATGAAGTTATCGTGATGAACAAAGGCAAAATTATGCAAAAGGCGCCGGCGAAAGATCTGTATCAACACCCGAATTCACTGTTCCTTGCCAACTTTATGGGCGAATCCAGCATTCTCCCGGCTACCTTACAGGGGAATACGGTCAATATCGGCGGTTATAAATTGCAATTAACAAACGCCGCCCAGTTCAATTTAGCGGATGGTGATTGCTTGGCGGGGATTCGCCCTGAAGCAGTTTATTTTCAAGAAAATGGCACTGAAGCACAACGTTGTACAATAAAAAATGCAGTTTATATGGGCAACCACTGGGAAGTTGTAGCGCAATGGCACGGCAAGGATTTGTTGGTCAACAGCCGCCCGGAACATTTTAACCCGGCATTGCAGGAAGCCTATGTACAACTTTCAGAGCAAGGTGTTTTCTTGCTGAAAAATGAATAAAATTAAAAAATAATGGAAATTTTAACCGCACTTTGTATTCAAAAGATTAAAGTGCGGTTATTATTTGCTGTATTTTTTAACGTTGAATCACAAAAACTGCAGAGACAGATGTCTTTTGGTTCTTCCGCACACAATGGAAAAATAAAGCGGTTTGTCTCTATAGGTAAAATTGTACGACGAATATACGAGATCTCCCCTTAATCAAAACTTGAGGACAACATGAGTAAAAAAAGAAAAATCACCTTAACACTCGCCGCTATTATCGTTGCCATTGGCGGAGGCGCACAGTTTTATACCAACCAGCAAGTGGATCACGTTTTACAAAAATTCCCTTATTCTCTGGATAACCAACTCAGCCTCAAAGTTACTGAAACCTCCAAAAACTTTTTCAGTCGTGATTTAATTTTTAGTCTTGAAAACCACGATGGTAAACACACCGATGTGATTTCAACCAAACTCACTCCTCTGCCCTTTTTTATTAAGGCGGAATCCAAACTTTCCGATCAATTGGTACGCCAATTAAATAAAGATCTCAATATCACCATTGATAAAAATACCATCAACAGCAAATTCTCCCCGGTGGGTGATTATTTGCAATCGGATGTTTTAACCGAATTTCGTGATTTCACTAATAAATCACAAAATCTTTCTCTAACACTGGATTTCAATCCGAAAAATAAAGACGTCAATATCAAAACCAATTTAAGTGGCTTCAATTACGATAAAAACAGTAAATTAGAACAAATTAACGGACAGCTCACACTCATTCAGGTTGATACCAATCAATATGATATATACAACATTGAGCTAAACGCTAAAAGCGCCGAATTGGGTTTAATGAACGGTGAAAATAGTAAATTTCAACTTAAAAATGCAAAATATCAGCTTGATGTGAAGAAAAATGCAGAAGTGCAGCAACGCGATTTAATGACCAAATTCAACAGCGATGTTCTTCGCGTTGCCAATAAAGAACGCACCACGGAAGAAAGCCAAACCATCATTAATGGTTTATCGCTCAATATTAAACAACAAGATGTGCCAAGTGCGGTCAATTTTGCTGATGAATTTAAAAAGCTCACCGGTGAAAACCAAAATATAAAAAATGCTGTCAATTTTTTAGTGGCGGTGTTGACCCAAAATCAAGCATTTACCGGTTCCCTTTCCGTGAAATCCGTTGAAGCGCCGAAAAATCAAAAGCCTTATTTCAATTTGAATGATACGACACTTAGCCTAGAATTAGATAATCGTGCGCTTTCCCAAGCAGCTATAAACCTGCAACTGAGTGTTGGCGGTGTGAAACAGACGCCGGAAGAAAAAAGCAAACAATGGGAGGCAAAAGGGGCAAAAGTATCTTATCAATTAAGTGGCATTAATTTAGAAAATGAATTAGCCATTATCCCGTTTTATTTAGACGCTTTTGCCGCCAAAAATCCACCGAAAGAGGACAATAAGGAATTCTTAAAACTCAAAGACAAATGGGCAAAAGAGTCCGGCGGAAACGGCAGTTCTGAAATCACGTTGCAGTCTTTCAATTATGGCGATATTACCCTAGAAGCCTTGGCTATCAAAGGTGAAGGGAAGGCAGAAGATGGACAATATACCGGCAATTCAACTTTTGCTTTCAAAAAACTGAGCTTGCCTGAAGCCCAGATGCAACTTGAAGACTTCAAAATTGAAGCCCCGCTTGTTGTAAAAGATTATGCAAAATTGGCGGAGTCCCAGTTCTGTTCAGGCATGTACGGTATTTTATGTAGCACCCATCTCACAGAGGAAACATTTCATAAGATCTTAGAAAATCAGTGGAAAGATCTCAATTTAACCACAGATAACACAAGCCTGACCTTTAATTTAAATACTTATCCCGCAACCAAGGGTTACCCATTTAAGCTAAATGTAAACGGCGCCATTACGCCACAAAAAGACAGCCTCACTCAGCTAGATGTTTTCACTAAAAACACAAAAGGCACGATCAATGTTGCCTTTAACAAGACATTGATTGATGACACCAATGAGGAAAGTCTAAAAATCAAAAATGAATCGCCATTTTGGCAATATTTCCGCATCAATGTTAAACCGGAAGGTAAGCTCAACCTCATTTTTGCGGAAGACAATGATAACTACACCATCAAATTGGAAAAAAATGATCAAGGCACCTTCATTAACGGCAAAACCGAAGAGCAAATCAGTCAAGAGTATCTACAACAAATCGAACAAGAATCGGCCGATGATGTTCCAGAAGAACAAGTCAGCGATGCGGTAGAAGCTGTATTACCAGAAGTCAATGGCGAACAACCGGAAATGAAACAAGAAACAGTACCGGAAAACAAATCCGATAAGGTAAAGAAAGAAGCAGACCCCGAAACTAAATCTGATGAGATAAAGAAAGAAACAGTACCGGAAATTAAGCCTGATGAGGCAAAAAAATAAACAAAACAGTCAATTAGTTACGGTGTGCAAGCCAATCATCTTTTGGGTACAACACTAACTTAGTGTTTTTCTGTTCTTCCATTTGGACTTGGCGCAGGGAATATCCTCGCTACTACATTGATCATAGATATGTTTTGTGCTGAGTTGGGAAAAACTTACTAATGTAAGTTTGCCACGTTCATGTTAAAAAACAAAAAGAAAAACGACCGCACTTTTGCCAATCAAAGTGCGGTCGTTTTTTACGATTATTTTAAATCATCAACTAAACAAGGTTGAATTTTGTTTAATATTTCTTTTAACACGCGCGGGGCACCGGCAACAATATGCCCGGCTTTTAAGTAACTATGACCGGCGTTGTAGTCGGTAACGATTCCACCTGCCTCGCGGACAATTAAATCACCGGCAGCCACATCCCATGCTTTAATGCCATATTCAAAATAGCCATCCACTCGGCCTGCCGCTACGTAGCAAAGATCTAACGCGGCGGAACCTGCGCGACGGAAATCGGCCACATCTTGAATGAGGCTTTCCATCATACGAAATTGCATTGGCATGTATTTGGTTTGTTTGAATGGGAAACCGGTAGCAAGCACAGCGCCGGTTAAATCACGTTTGTTTTTAACGCGTAAACGAATTTCATTTAATTTTGCGCCTTCACCACGTACGGCAGTGAATAATTCGTTACGGATAGGATCATAAACCACACCCACTTCGGTGCGGCCTTTGACGCGAATTGCAATAGAAACGGAGAAATGAGGCAAACCTTTTACAAAGTTTGTGGTGCCATCCAGCGGATCAATCACCCATTGAACATCGTTATCACTACCTTCTAACGCACCGCTTTCTTCGGTGATGATAGTGTGATCGGGATAGGATTTTTTGATCACTTCGATAATCGCCGCTTCGGACGCTTTATCGACGTTAGTCACATAATCGTTTTTACCTTTTTCCATCGTGATGATGTCGTCACGACGTTCATAATTTTTTGCAATAACATTGCCTGCTTTTCGTGCTGCACGAATAGCGATATTTAACATTGGGTTCATAGATTCCACCGGATTTTAAAGAACAAATTAGAGTCAAAATTATAAAAGATTTAGAAGGAAATAGCTATCAGAAAAATTTTTAGAATTGTTGACTAAAAACAAAGGGTATTATGTTAGAATACGCACCGTTTTAAATTACATAATAAAAATAATGTTAAAAAATATTCGAATTGTTTTAATTGAGACCTCGCACAGCGGCAATATCGGTTCTGCAGCGCGGGCCATGAAAACAATGGGATTAACGGATTTAGTGTTAGTAGCGCCCAAACAAGGCGTAGATGATCAGGCTATCGCCCTCGCCGCCGGTGCGGAAGATGTGGTGAAAAGTGCGGTCGTTGTAGAAAACTTTTTGCAGGCAGTGGCCGATTGCTCTTTGGTTATCGGCACTAGCGCAAGATTACGTCATTTGCAGAATTCGCTCATTGAACCGCGTGAATGCGGCACAAAAACAGTCACGCATGCAATGAATGGAAAAGTGGCTATCGTATTTGGGCGTGAGCGTGTTGGTTTAACCAATGAAGAATTGCTCAAATGCCACTATCACGTCACTATTCCTGCTAATCCCGATTATGCTTCACTAAATTTAGCCATGGCGGTACAACTCATCAGCTATGAAATACGCATGGCCTATTTAGCCGCTACAGCGGAAGTAACATCGACACCCGCCAATGTCGATATTTACCCGTCAATGCAGGAGCTCGAATACTTTTACCATCACACGGAGCAACTTTATCAATCCCTTGGTTTTATTCAAAATCAAGGTGTTATGCAAAAACTCCGTCGTTTATATGGCCGCGCCGAGTTGGAAAAAACGGAACTGAATATCCTGCTTGGAATGTTAAGCGCGGTAGAAAAAAACAAAAATCTTCACAATGATAATAGTTGACTAAACAAGTCAACAATGTAAAGATTTTAACGTTATTAACTAAATAGGAACACAAGAAAAATGAAATTAACCTCCAAAGGTCGTTATGCAGTAACTGCAATTTTAGACATTGCAATTTATGCCAATGATGGTCCTGTAAGTTTATCTGATATTTCCGAACGACAACATATTTCCCTTTCTTATTTGGAACAATTGTTCGCTAAACTGCGTCGCAACAACCTTGTCAAAAGCGTACGCGGTCCCGGCGGCGGTTATAAATTGGGCTACGCGCCGAATGAAATTTCGATCGGTATGGTCATCGCCGCTGTTAATGAAAATATTGAAACGACCAAATGTTTAGGCAAAGGCAATTGCCATAACGGAACCGAATGCTTAACCCATACTTTATGGGAAAAATTAAGTCTACGCATTGCCGATTTTTTAAATGAAATCACGTTGGCCGAATTGGTTTCGCAACATAAAGACAGACATGAAAAACATCCTCATAAACACCATAAAGATTTTGATAATCTTGTTGTAGTTAACAACTAATCGGCTAACATCCGCATTTAACAGGAAAAAGTGCGGTTAAAAATAGTAATATTTAGGAGTGAATAATGAAATTACCCATTTATTTAGATTATGCGGCAACTTGCCCGGTGGACGAGCGCGTAGCCAAAAAAATGATGGAATACCTGACCATCGATGGCGTTTTTGGCAACCCGGCTTCACGTTCCCACAAATTTGGTTGGCAAGCGGAAGAGGCGGTAGATATTGCGCGTAATCAAATTGCCGATCTCATTGGTGCCGATTCCCGTGAAATTGTTTTCACCTCAGGCGCAACAGAATCGGATAACCTTGCTATCAAAGGCGCAGCGCATTTTTATCAAACCAAGGGTAAACATATTATTACCTGTAAAACCGAACATAAAGCCGTACTTGACACTTGCCGCCAATTAGAACGTGAAGGCTTTGAAGTAACCTATTTAGAGCCGGAATCTGACGGCTTAATCGATTTAGAAAAATTCAAAGCCGCATTACGCCCGGACACCATTGTTGCCTCTATCATGCACGTTAATAACGAAATCGGTGTGATTCAAGACATCAAATCCCTTGGTGAACTTTGCCGTGCCAACAAAACGATTTTCCATGTGGACGCCACCCAAAGCGTGGGCAAAGTGGAGATCAATCTTGCCGAATTACCGGTCGATTTAATGTCCATGTCCAGCCACAAATTATACGGGCCGAAAGGTATCGGAGCCTTATATGTACGCCGTAAACCACGCATTCGTTTAGAAGCGATTATTCACGGTGGCGGCCATGAGCGCGGTATGCGTTCCGGTACATTACCGGTGCACCAAATCGTTGGTATGGGTGAAGCCTATCGCATTGCGAAAGAAGAAATGGCAACGGAAATTCCACGCATTAAAGCCCTTCGTGATCGTTTATACAATGGCTTAAAAGATATTGAAGAAACCTATGTTAACGGCTCTATGGAACACCGTGTTGCCAACAACCTCAACATCAGTTTCAACTATGTAGAAGGTGAATCCTTAATGATGGCATTGCGCGATATCGCGGTTTCTTCAGGCTCCGCTTGTACTTCTGCGAGCCTCGAACCATCTTATGTTCTGCGTGCTCTCGGACGTAATGACGAATTGGCACACAGCTCTATTCGCTTCACGTTAGGCCGCTTCACCACCGAAGAAGAAATCGACTACACTATCAGCCTAATGAAAGGTGCGGTGGAAAAATTACGCGCATTATCCCCGCTTTGGGATATGTTTAAAGAAGGTATCGACTTAAATACCATTGAGTGGTCGGCTCACTAATTTCACGGGCGAACCCGTTTCGTTCAGTTAGCAATATTATTTTAGAATAGGAACAGAAAAATGGCATATAGCGACAAAGTTATCGATCATTATGAAAACCCACGCAACGTGGGCTCTATGGACAAAAAAGACAGTTCGGTCGGCACCGGCATGGTGGGCGCACCGGCGTGCGGTGACGTGATGCAATTACAAATCCGTGTGAACGATGAAGGCATTATTGAAGATGCAAAATTCAAAACCTACGGCTGCGGTTCCGCAATCGCTTCCAGCTCTTTAATCACCGAATGGGTGAAAGGCAAATCCTTAGAAGAAGCGGGCGCGATCAAAAATAGCCAAATCGCCGAAGAACTTGAATTACCGCCGGTAAAAGTGCATTGCTCGATTTTGGCAGAAGACGCCATTAAAGCCGCTATCGCCGATTACAAAGCGAAAAAAGGTTCTTAATGTCATAAAAGTGCGGTCGTTTTTCTAAGCGTTTTTAAACGCCAAGAAAACTAACCGCACTTTGCCTTTTTTTAACTAGAGTAAAAACGATCACTATCAATAAGTTAAGCATTTTTATTTTTGATATCCCGAGTGTTACTTCTTTCTACTTATAACACTGCGAAATACCTAAGTAGCTATTTGATTTTGGAGAAATAAAACATGTCAGTCACATTAACTGAAAGCGCAGCAGAGCGCGTAAAAACATTTTTAGAAAAACGCGGGAAGGGTATCGGTTTACGTTTAGGCATTAAAACCTCAGGCTGTTCCGGCTTGTCTTACATGCTGGAATTCGTGGATACACTAAACGAAGACGATCAAGTTTTTGAACAACACGGCGTGAAAGTGATCGTGGACACCAAAAGCCTGGTGTATTTAGACGGCACCCAATTAGATTTTGTCAAAGAAGGCCTAAATGAAGGCTTCAAATTCACCAACCCGAACGTCAAAGACGAATGCGGTTGCGGTGAAAGCTTTAACGTGTAATTGAGACGATGATGAACAATCCCTTTGCACTATTTAATTTGCCCGTAGCCTTTCAGGTGGATAGCGCGTTATTAAACGAGCATTATCTGGCGTTGCAAAAATCCCTTCATCCGGATAATTTTTCAGCGGCTTCTGCGCAAGAACAACGCCTTGCCATGCAAAAATCAGCGGAAATTAATGATGCTCTTCGCATTTTAAAAGATCCGATTGCACGCGCCGACAGCATCATTACCCTCAATACCGGCGAACGAGAAAACCCAGAAGAAAAAAGCAACAAAGACATTGGTTTTCTGATGCAGCAAATGGAATGGCGTGAAACCTTAGAAAATATCGAAAACCGTAAAGACACGGATGAATTAACAGCATTTACCAAAGAAATTGACCAAATCCGTCATGCCATTTTAAGCGAATTATCCACCGCACTTGCTGAGCAACAATGGAACGTCGCGCGGGCAATGACAGACAAATTACGTTTTATCAAAAAACTCCAAACAGAAATTGAGCGAGTTGAAGAAACTCTTTTAGATTTTTAATGTAAACCATATCGAGAGACAACATGGCGTTACTTCAAATTGCAGAGCCGGGACAAAGTGCCGCGCCCCATCAACAAAAACTTGCCGTGGGCATCGATCTCGGCACTACAAACTCCCTAATTGCTACCGTACGCAACGGCCACAGCGATATTTTATTAGACGAACAAAATCGTCCGCTATTGCCTTCTGTTGTGCATTTTGGCAAAGATGAAAAAGTGATTGTCGGCTACGAAGCCGCCGAACTTGCCACGCAAGATCCACAAAATACGGTGATTTCCGTCAAACGTTTAATCGGTCGTAGTCTTGCGGATATTCAACAACGTTATCCAAATTTGCCTTATCAATTTGTCGCCAGTGAAAACGGTTTGCCTTTGTTAACAACACGCCAAGGTGTACGTAGCCCGATTGAAATTTCCGCAGAAATACTGAAAAAATTGACCGCACTTGGCGAGCAACGCTTAGGCGGTAACCTTGTAGGTGCAGTGATTACCGTGCCTGCCTATTTTGATGATGCTCAACGCCAAAGCACCAAAGACGCAGCGAAATTAGCGGGACTTAATGTGCTACGTTTATTAAACGAACCAACGGCGGCAGCCATTGCGTACGGCTTGGATAGCGGACAAGAAGGCGTGATTGCTGTGTATGATTTAGGCGGTGGTACCTTTGACATTTCCATTTTGCGCCTCTCCCGCGGCGTGTTTGAAGTGTTGGCGACCGGAGGCGACACTGCGCTAGGCGGTGATGATTTCGATTTGGTCTTAGCCGATTGGATTATCGAACAATCTGCAGTAAAACCGGAAAATGACAGCCAATATCGTGAACTCATTGAGTTAGCCAATCACATTAAAGTGGAATTAACTAACGTAACGGAAACTAAAATTCAGTATCGCAATTGGCTTGGCAACATCAGCCGAGAGCAATTTAACGAACTGATTCAACCGTTAGTTAAACGTTCTTTACTTGCTTGTCGCCGCGCGTTAAAAGATGCCGGCGTAGAAGCGGAAGACGTGAATGAAGTGGTGATGGTGGGCGGTTCTACCCGTGTACCTTATGTGCGCGAGCAAGTGGGCGAATTTTTCCAAAAACAACCGTTGACTTCTATCGATCCCGATAAAGTGGTCGCCCTTGGCGCAGCCATTCAAGCTGATATTCTCGCCGGCAACAAACCGGATTCCGAACTATTGTTATTGGACGTCATTCCGCTTTCCCTTGGCATTGAGACCATGGGTGGTTTGGTGGAAAAAATCATTCCGCGCAACACCACCATTCCTGTGGCGCGTGCGCAAGAATTTACTACCTTCAAAGACGGACAAACCGCAATGTCGGTGCATATCGTACAAGGTGAACGGGAATTGGTTAACGATTGCCGTTCTCTCGCCCGCTTCACCCTACGCGGCATTCCGCCGATGGCGGCCGGAGCAGCGCATATTCGCGTCACCTACCAAGTAGATGCCGACGGGTTACTCAGCGTCACCGCCATGGAAAAAACCACCGGCGTACAATCCTCGATTCAGGTAAAGCCGTCTTACGGTTTAACGGATGATGAAATTGCCAACATGCTGAAAGCCTCCATGGAAAATGCCAAAGAGGATATTCAAGCGCGTTTATTGGCGGAACAACGCGTAGAAGCGGAACGTGTACTGGAAAGTGTACGCTCGGCTCTGGCACAAGATTATGATTTATTAGATGACGACGAATTAAGTGCGGTCAAAAACGCAATTATTTCGTTGGAACAATTAAAACAGCAAGATGATTCCCTTGCCATCAAACAAGGCATCAAAGCGCTGGATTTAGCAACGCAGGAATTTGCTGCCCGTCGTATGGATAAATCCATTCGTACCGCGTTAGCAGGTCACTCCGTTGACGATATTGTAGGAAAGTAAGGATATTAAAATGCCAAAAGTGATTTTTTTACCTAATGAAGAATTTTGCCCGGAAGGCATGGTCGTTGATGCCGCTGCCGGCGACAATTTGCTTGAAGTGGCCCACAACGCCGGCGTAGAAATTCACCACGCTTGCGATGGCTCTTGCGCTTGCACCACATGCCATGTGGTGGTGCGTGAAGGAGGCGATTCTTTAAATGAACCAAGCGATCAAGAAGAAGATATGTTAGATAAAGCCTGGGGCTTAGAAATGGACAGCCGACTGTCTTGCCAATGTATTGTCGGTGATGAAGACTTGGTCGTCGAAATCCCGAAATACAATATTAACCACGCAAATGAGGCGGCCCACTAATGAAATGGACGGACGCCCAACTCATTGCCGAAGCCTTATATGACAACAATCCGGAGCTGGATCCGAAAACCGTGCGTTTTACCGATTTGCACCGCTGGATTTGTGAATTAGACGATTTTGACGATGATCCGCAAAAATCAAACGAAGGGATTTTAGAAGCTATTTTGCTGAAATGGTTGGAAGAATACGAGTAGAAATTCTCTCAGAAAAACAACCGCACTTTAATCGCAAACTTTAACTGTAGGGGACAGGCTTTATGCCTGTCCTATTCGTATCATCAGATCGTCGGACAGACATAAAGTCTGTCCCTACAATGTGGAATGATGCTTACTTCACCTGCATTCCCGCTTTCACGCCTGCATCAGCAGACAACAGGAATAAATCAGCGCCGCCGGTGCCTGCACTTAAAATCATGCCTTCGGACACACCAAATTTCATTTTGCGTGGTGCAAGGTTTGCCACCATAATCACAAAGCGTCCTTCCAGCTCTTCCGGCTTATCGTAAGCCGCCTTGATACCTGAAAAAACTTGGCGTTTGTGATCGCCCAAATCCAGTTCAAAGCGCAATAATTTATTGGATTCCGGCACGGCTTCGCATTTCAATACTTTCGCTACACGTAGATCAAGCTTCGCGAAATCATCAATCGTGATGGTCTCTGCAATCGGCTCAATAGCTCCCGTAGATTCATTGGCATTTTGAACCGCACTTTTCATGGCAGGCGCGGCATTCACTTGCGCATTTTCCGCTTTAGATGCCTCAATCATTGCTTCAATTTGTTTACCATCCAAGCGAGAGAACAAGGCTTTAAACGGTGCAATTTGATGATTTAACAATGGCTGCGCTAAATTTGCCCAGGTTAATTCCGCCAGCAAGAAGGCCTCTGCACGTTCTGCCAGTTTTGGTAACACCGGTTTCAAATAGCCCATCAGCACGCGGAATAATTGAATCCCCATAGAACACACCGCTTGCAACTCCGCATCTTTGCCCTCTTCTTTCGCAATCACCCAAGGGGCTTTATCGTCAATATATTTGTTGGCTTTATCGGTTAATGCCATGATTTCACGAATGGCTTTGCCGAATTCGCGATTTTCGTAATACGTAGCGATTTGCTCAGATTGTGCAATAAATTCACTAAATAAAGCCTGATCATCTAATGCTGCCGCCAACTTGCCGTCAAAACGTTTTTGGATAAAACCGGCGTTACGGGAAGCCAAATTCACCAGTTTATTCACCAAATCCGTATTCACGCGCTGAACGAAATCTTCTAAGTTCAAATCCAAATCATCAATGCGATTACTTAATTTCGCCGCGTAGTAATAACGCAAGCATTCCGGATCCAAGTGTTTCAAATAGGTTGCCGCTTGAATGAATGTACCGCGGGATTTTGACATTTTCTCACCGTTCACCGTCACATAGCCGTGCACAAAAATATTGCTCGGTTTACGGAAACCGGCACCTTCTAACATGGCAGGCCAGAACAGGCTGTGGAAATACATGATGTCTTTGCCGATGAAGTGATAAAGCTCAGCATCGCTGTCTTTGCACCAGAAACTGTCGAAATCAATACTGCTTTCACGTTTGCACAGATTTTTGAAAGACGCCATATAACCGATAGGCGCATCCAACCAAACGTAGAAATATTTGCCTTCCGTATTCGGAATTTGGAAACCAAAATATGGCGCATCGCGGGAAATATCCCATTGTTGAAGACCCGCTTCAAACCATTCCTGCATTTTATTCACCACTTCCGGCTGCAAAGATCCGGAACCTAACCAGTTTTTCAACATGGCTTCAAAACTTGGCAAATCAAAGAAGAAGTGCTCGGAATCTTTCATGACCGGCGTCGCACCGGACACCACGGAGCGTGGATTGATGAGTTCCGTCGGACTATAAGTAGCCGCGCACACTTCGCAGTTGTCACCATATTGATCCGGCGATTTACATTTCGGGCAGGTACCTTTCACAAAACGATCAGGCAAGAACATCCCTTTTTCCGGATCATAGAGTTGGAAAATGGTGCGGCTTTTAATAAAACCGTTTTCTTTTAAGCGGTTATAAATGAACTCTGAAAACTCGCGATTTTCTTCACTGTGTGTGGAATGGTAGTTATCAAAGCTGATGTTGAAACCGGCAAAATCCGCCATATGTTTGTGACGTACATCATTAATAAGTTGTTCCGGCGTAATGCCCATTTGGTCGGCTTTTAACATGATCGGCGTACCATGTGCGTCATCGGCACACACAAAGTGAATGTCATTGCCTCGCATCCGTTGAAAACGCACCCAAATATCCGCCTGAATATGCTCCAACATGTGACCTAAATGAATTGGGCCATTGGCATACGGCAAGGCACAAGTAACTAAAATTTTACGCTTGGAATTCGACATAATATTGACCTTTAAAATACTTAAAAAACGGAAAAAAATTAGCGCTTATGTTACCTTATTGAGGGTATTTTTTCTAGTTTAATCATGATTTAGGCATTTTTAACTTAACAGATAAAGGCGGTCATGATTAAATATAACCAACGAATTTACTACACTAAAAAAGGAAGCATTATGGCGACGTTATTTTCTGAAAATTTAACGGAACAACAGAAGGAACATATTGTTCGGTTATTCAAAAACTTTCAACACCCTACTCTGCAAAAAGATCTCATTTCTCTCAACACATTGAAAAAAACCGAAAAGGGCGGTGATACTTTGCGTGTAGAATTATCCATGCCTTTCGCCTGGAACACCGCTTTTGCCGAATTAAAAAATGCCTTAACCGAACCGTTAAAAGCAGCGGCAGAAGTAGAAAATGTCAAATGGCTGTTAAACTACCAAATCGCCACTCTCAAACGCGCTAACAATCACCCTGCGGTGAAAGGCGTAAAAAATATTATTGCAGTGAGCTCCGGTAAAGGCGGCGTGGGCAAATCCACCGTTTCTGTTAACCTTGCCATCGCGTTACAACAACAAGGTGCACGCGTGGGAATTTTAGATGCGGATATTTACGGCCCCTCCATTCCACACATGCTCGGTGCACCGCATCAACGCCCAACATCACCTGATAATCAACACATCACGCCAATTGAAGCGCACGGCTTGTATGCCAACTCCATCGGTTTCCTAATGGACGAAGACAACGCCACCATTTGGCGCGGTCCGATGGCAAGTAGCGCATTAAGCCAACTATTACAAGAAACCCTATGGCCTGACTTGGATTATCTTGTGATCGATATGCCTCCGGGCACCGGTGACATTCAACTTACCCTGTCCCAACAAATTCCGGTGACAGGCGCAGTAGTTGTCACAACCCCACAAGACATTGCCCTATTGGATGCGGTAAAAGGGATTTCCATGTTTGAGCGTGTTTCCGTGCCGGTATTAGGTATTGTGGAAAACATGTCCATACACATTTGTAGCAACTGCGGTCACCAAGAAGCGATTTTCGGTACTGGTGGTGCAGAACGCATTGCGGATAAATACAACATCAAAGTATTGGGACAACAACCGTTACACATCCGCCTTCGTCAAGATTTGGATCGCGGCGAACCAACCGTAGTTGCCGCGCCGGACAGCGAAATTGCACAAGGTTTCTTAAAATTAGCTGAGAAAGTCGCGACCGAACTTTACTGGCAAGGCTCTGTGATTCCGAGCGAAATTATGTTCCGCGAAGTGAAGTAACGACATTGCATTGAAATTCCATTAAAAAAGTGCGGCTAGTTTTTAACGCGTTTAAAAAACGTCGAAAAAACCAACCGCACTTTTTATATTTAGTTTATTCTTTGTACGAAATTAAATATAAATTCATTCGAAAAAACTATACAGAATTTCAAATTTTAGTCATAAAAAAACCTCTCCGCGAGGAGAGGTAGGAAAGTAGTTTAGCTATTTATGATTATTTTATTTAGGAACTTTATGAATATCAAGCAATCACTTGATATGGTTAGATAATATAGGTGTTTTTCCTCTCTGCAAAATACTAAATTATGTTTTCTTGATATAAATCACAAAAAATTAGTTATTTTTATATTTTTGTCGATTTTTTGTGCTTACTGTGAGTGGTTTTAATTTGTGTTAAAATGTAGCGATAAAAATTTTCGGAAGGTGACTGTGTGAAAAAATATTTTTTATTTTTAATGTTCTGTTTGTTGGCGCCAAATGTATTCGCCCACCCACATGCGTTTATTGACATGAAAACTAAAATCCTGGTGAAAAACCAACAGTTAGTCGGCTTTTCTGCTCAATGGATACTGGATGAACCGAGTTCTGCTGCAATGTTATATGATATAAACCAAGCTCATGGCAATAAACAAGCATTACAAAAATTAATTGATGAAATTATCGGCAACATAGTGAATGAACATTATTTTAGTTATCTATTTGATAAGAATGAAAATAAAGTTAAATACAGCGCTAAACCTCAAAATTACGGTATGAAAACCAGCGGTTCGCAAGTGTTGTATTATTTTGATTTTATGCTGTCAAAACCGCAATCATTGGTGGATAACGAATTCACGTTGAGCACCTACGATCCCACTTACTACGTTGCGATGTACTACGATCAGCCCGTTAATCAGGCAGTCGATTTTTCCCAACTACCGGCAAATTGCCGTGGCGAAGTATTGGAAGCGCAAGTAGATGATAAAATAAAAGCATACGCTTCATCATTAGATCAATCGCAACGTAATGAAGATAACACCCTCGGCGCGTTATTTGCTCAAAAAGTGCGGTTGATTTGCAAATAGTTTTTAAGAGTTCTAATGAAATCCCGTTTATTTTATACCGTTTTATTTGGCCTTTTAATTGTTGCCATCATTTATTTATTCCCTTGGTTATTCACACGGATCGCTGTGTGGCAAAGGGAATTTAACCAACTTATTTCCGGCTATTTACACGAGATAAAACAACAACCTGCCTATGCGGGAAGTTTGTTAATTTTAGTCAGTTTCCTTTATGGGGTGTTTCACGCCCTCGGTCCGGGACATGGAAAATTTATTATTGCCGGCTATTTAGCCACCCATCAAACCCAACTTAGCCGCAGTATGCAAATCACGTTTTTCTCATCTTTAATGCAAGGCGTTGTAGCGATTTCGGCCATCTCAATTATTGTGTTGGTTTTGCAACTGTCTTCCGGCTACTTTAATTTAAGCCAACTGTGGCTTGAACGCACGGCGTTCTGCTTGATCATTTTGCTCGGTCTAAATTGGTGTTGGAAAAACGGTAAGATTTTATATAAACAACGCCGCCAACAGAAAAAACGCCCTCAAATTCAACGTATTCAAGGAATTTCGTCCGGAGGAATCCGCGTAGGCTCATTAATCACAGAAAAAAGTGCGGTGCATATTTCAAACGCTTTTCCTGACCATAACGAACATTGTAGTTGTGGGCATCAGCATATGCCTGACCCGACCAAACTAAAACAAAATCATACTTTGAAAGACAGCCTATTGATTATTTTAAGCATTGGTATGCGACCTTGCTCAGGTGCCATTTTTGTGTTGTTTTTAGCCTATATGTTAGATCTCTACCGTTGGGGAATTTTTGCCACCTTAGCCATGGCTTTCGGCACCGGTATCACCCTATCCGCCTTTGCCTTATTAGTGCGTTATGCCCGTGCGACAGCACTAAAAATGGGGCAATGGTATCGTGTCCCGTTGGCTAATTTAGATATTGAAGCCACAATGAAATGTATCGCAGGTGTAATATTGATTTTCTTTGCGCTAAGTTTGCTTTATGGCTCTACATTGCCGGTGAGCGGTGGTGCGGTATTATTTGCCAGATAAAAAGAAATGAAAGGTTTCAGCAGAAAAAATAAAAGCCCATAAGGAGGATATGGGCTCAAATTCCTTTGGTATGCTTAGCTTTTATAAAAGGAGACAAATAAAAACTATCCAAAAGAAAAAATTGGCTCCTCCTGCTGGACTCGAACCAGCGACATATGGATTAACAGTCCACCGTTCTACCGACTGAACTAAGGAGGAAGAATTTGGTATCAATAAAGATAGGCGCGTATATTACTTATCCGACCACTCCTTGTCAACACCTCAAATTAAAAATTTTTTAACATTTCCAACTGTAATTTTCTATCCACAAAGTCTGTGGATAAGTTTGTGAATTATTATTTTACAAATGAGCCAATCCCTGCTCAAATAAGGCTTCGCAGAAATTCTTAGTGGAATTGATTGCAAAATAACATTTACTTATTTTTCAACTAGTTAATAAAAATCTAGAGAATTTTTTAAAATTTTTTTATAAATTTGTGAAGCCACACACTTGACAACCCTAACTCTGTGTAAAACTTAATTTTTTATCACTCAATTTGGAGTGGTAAATATGCTAGAATGCACGGCATTAAAAAAACATCCTAAGAATCGACCGCACTTTATGTCTGAAAAAATCAATACGAAACCTTTTATCCTCCATTCTGATTTCCAACCCTCCGGAGATCAGCCGCAAGCTATCGAAAAATTGGCCGAAAATTTAACGGATGGCTTGGCGCACCAAACTTTGTTGGGCGTAACCGGCTCCGGAAAAACCTTTACCATTGCCAATGTAATCGCTCAATTAAACCGTCCCGCTATGTTGCTTGCGCCGAATAAGACGCTCGCGGCTCAGCTTTACGCGGAAATGAAAGCTTTTTTTCCTGAAAATGCGGTGGAATATTTCGTCTCTTACTATGATTATTATCAGCCGGAAGCCTATGTGCCGAGCAGTGATACCTTCATTGAAAAAGATGCGTCCATTAACGATCAAATCGAGCAAATGCGTTTGTCGGCTACCAAATCTTTTTTGGAACGTCGGGATACCATTGTGGTCGCCTCAGTTTCCGCCATTTATGGTTTAGGCGACCCAGATTCTTATTTGCAAATGATGTTGCATTTGCAACAAGGGGCGATAATCAATCAACGTCAGATTTTGGCGAAGTTGGCAGAATTGCAATATACGCGTAACGATCAGGCATTTCAGCGCGGTACGTTTCGTGTGCGCGGGGAAATTATCGATATTTTCCCGGCAGAATCCGATGAGCGCGCAGTACGCATTGAATTATTTGATGATGAAATTGAGCGTTTAAGCTTATTCGATCCGCTCACCGGAAGCAGTTTTGGTGCTATCCCACGTTTCACCGTGTATCCGAAAACACACTACGTCACACCGCGCGAGCGCATTTTAGATGCCATTGAAAAAATCAAAGTGGAGTTGGCGCAACGACGGGAATATTTCATTAAAGAAAATAAATTGTTAGAAGAACAACGAATCAGCCAACGTACTCAATTTGATATTGAAATGATGAACGAGTTGGGCTATTGCTCGGGGATTGAAAACTACTCACGTTATTTGTCGGGCAGAAATGAAGGCGAACCGCCACCGACTTTGTTTGACTATATGCCGTCCGACGCCATTTTAATTATTGATGAATCCCACGTCACCGTGCCGCAAATTGGCGGGATGTATCGTGGCGACCGTTCCCGCAAAGAAACGTTGGTGGAATATGGTTTCCGTTTGCCTTCGGCGTTGGATAACCGACCGTTACGTTTTGAAGAATTTGAACGCTTGGCTCCGCAAACCATCTATGTTTCGGCTACCCCGGGGCCTTATGAATTGGAAAAATCCGGCGCTGAAATTATCGATCAGGTTGTGCGTCCAACAGGCTTACTCGATCCGCAAATTGAAATTCGCCCGGTGTCTATTCAAGTGGATGATTTGCTTTCTGAAGCGCGTCAAAGAGCGGATAAAAATGAGCGCGTTTTAGTGACGACGCTGACCAAAAAAATGGCGGAGGATTTAACGGATTATTTAGATGAACACGGGATTCGAGTGCGTTATTTGCACTCCGATATTGATACGGTGGAGCGTGTGGAAATTATCCGTGATTTGCGCCTAGGCGAATTTGATGTATTGGTCGGGATTAACTTATTACGAGAAGGCTTGGATATTCCCGAAGTATCACTCGTGGCGATTTTAGATGCGGATAAAGAAGGCTTCTTGCGTTCTGAACGTTCTTTAATTCAAACCATCGGACGTGCCGCGCGAAACTTGAATGGTAAAGCGATTTTGTATGCGGACAGCATCACCAAGTCTATGGAAAAAGCCATTACGGAAACCAATCGCCGCCGTGAAAAACAAACGAAATACAATGAAGATCACGGCATTGTGCCACAGGCGTTAAATAAAAAAGTGGGCGAATTGTTAGACATCGGTCAGGGCGCCAATCAAAAAGCGAAAGCCAATAAACAACGCGGAAAAATGGTGGCAGAACCGACCGCACTTTATGCCGTGCCTACATCACCGAAAGAATATCAACAACAAATTAAGAAATTGGAACAGCAAATGTATAAATTTGCGCAAGATTTGGAATTTGAAAAAGCTGCCTCCGTGCGTGATCAATTACAGCAATTACGAGAAAGTTTTATGTTATCTGGCGAGTAAAAGTGCGGTCGTTTTTCTCGGTGTTTTCATAAAAAAAGGCGAAATAAATTCGCCTTTTTTGTTTTTTTACGATGACCTTACTGCACCAACAAATAGAAGTTGCTGTCGCCACGAATAATATTTAAAGCAACAGCGGATGGTTTGCTATCCAAGGCTTTGCGTAATTGACCTAAATTCTCAATTTTTTGGCGGTTAACACCAATGATCACATCACCGGATTTCAAACCACGTTGTTCCGCTAAGGAGTTTGGTTTGATTTTACTGATGGACACCCCTTTTACGCCTTTTTCATCGTAATTGTTCAATTCTGCACCATCCAATGCCGGTAACAAATTATTGGCGCTGGTTTGGGTTTGTTCATCGGATTGTAATGTTACTTTGGTGCTATTAGATTTACCATCACGTAAATACGTTAATTCAATTTCTTTGCCCGCACCGGAAGTCGCGATTTTCGCACGCATTTCAGCAAAGCTGGAAACCGCTTGACCGTTCATGGCAATAATGACATCACCGGCTTTTAAGCCTGCTTTATCGGCGGCGGAACCCGGCATAACTTCGCTCACAAAGGCACCTTTTTTCGCTTCAATGTCAAAGGCTTGAGCCAGATCAGCATTGAGTTCGCCACCTTTAATACCTAGTATACCGCGACGCACTTCACCAAATTCAAGAATTTGTTGGACTAAATTGTTCGCCATGTTACTTGGGATAGCAAATGCAATTCCCGCATTGCCGCCACTTGGAGAAATAATGGCAGTATTGATACCGATTAATTCGCCTTTCAAGTTAATCAACGGACCACCGGAATTTCCACGGTTGACCGCGGCATCAGTTTGAATGTAGTTTTCATACATACCGTTATCAGCCCCCATAGAGCGGCCTAACGCGGACACAATACCGGAAGTTACAGTTTGACCTAAACCGAACGGGTTGCCAATGGCCACGGTAAAATCACCCACACGTAATTTATCGGAGTCGGCAATCTTAAGTGCGGTCAAATTTTTCGGTTTTTCGATTTGAATTAACGCCACGTCGGACATCTCATCGGCACCGATTACTTTCGCTTTAAATTCACGGCCATCTTGAAGCTGCACGCTGATGTTATCTGCATCTTTAATCACATGATTATTGGTTAAAACATAACCTTTTTCTGCGTTGATAATCGCCCCGGAACCAATGCCTTTAAAATTACGCGGTGCGCGATCACGATCAAACATATCCGGGCCGAAGAAGAACTTGAATTCCTCCGGAATGCCATCATCCATTTCGGCTGAACGGCCTTTTTGTTTGCCTTCTACTGAAATGGAAACAACAGAGGGTAAAACTTTTTCTAACATTGGTGCCAGGCTTGGAACTTGTTGACCTTCTATTACTGTAGGAATTTCAGCTTGACTGATCATTGGTGTAGTTAAGACACTCAATCCTAAAGCAATACCGGTTAACACAAAATTACGTTTTTTCATTAGTTTTTTTCTCCAATAAAAACAATCTTAAAACAACGAAACCACTAGAGATTTCGATAACTGGTATGACAAAAAAAACAGTTGAATGTTCAGTAATTTTTACAGACCAAAAATTTCCTTGGAAAAATTGGCACGAAAGACCAACATCAAGTAGAATGAGCCCTCACATTATTTATTTCCTAAGGGTTATTCGACGACGCAAAAAACGCAACGAAAAATGACCGCACTTTTTCTTAACTTTTTCCTTAACCAGAGAAGAATTATGTCAACACAATTCGTTTACACGATGCACCGAGTAGGCAAGGTTGTCCCGCCGAAACGTCATATTTTAAAAGATATTTCCCTGAGTTTTTTTCCGGGAGCCAAAATCGGCGTGCTCGGCTTAAACGGCGCCGGTAAATCCACCCTACTCCGCATCATGGCGGGTATCGATAAAGACATCGAAGGGGAAGCTCGTCCACAACCCGGCATAAAAATCGGCTATCTTCCACAAGAACCGAAACTCGAACCGCAGCAAACCGTGCGTGAAGCTATTGAAGAAGCTGTGGGCGAAGTAAAACAAGCCTTAAACCGTTTAGATGAAGTATACGCACTTTATGCCGATCCTGACGCCGATTTCGATAAGCTTGCCGCCGAACAGGCACAATTGGAAGCCATTATTCAAGCACACGATGGACATAATTTAGACAACCAATTAGAACGCGCCGCCGATGCGTTACGTTTACCGGACTGGGATGCCAAAATCGAACATTTATCTGGGGGAGAACGCCGTCGTGTGGCACTTTGCCGTTTATTGCTCGAAAAACCGGATATGTTATTGTTAGACGAACCGACCAACCACTTGGATGCAGAATCCGTGGCGTGGTTAGAGCGCTTCTTGCATGACTACGAAGGCACCGTGGTGGCAATTACCCACGACCGTTACTTCTTGGATAACGTTGCCGGTTGGATTTTAGAACTTGACCGTGGAGAAGGCATTCCTTGGGAAGGCAACTACTCTTCTTGGTTGGAACAAAAAGAAAAACGCTTGGCGCAAGAACAGGCGCAAGAATCTGCCCGCCAAAAATCCATTGAGAAAGAATTGGAATGGGTGCGCCAAAATCCAAAAGGTCGCCAAGCAAAAAGCAAGGCGCGTATGGCTCGCTTTGATGAGCTTAATTCCGGGGAATATCAAAAACGTAACGAAACTAACGAACTCTTTATTCCACCGGGTCCACGCTTAGGTGATAAAGTCATTGAAGTGCAGAATTTAAATAAATCCTATGGCGACCGCACTTTAATCGATGATTTGTCTTTCAGCATTCCGAAAGGTGCCATCGTTGGGATTATCGGACCTAACGGTGCGGGTAAATCCACGCTATTCCGTATGCTTTCCGGCAAAGAACAACCGGATTCCGGCTCCATCACCTTAGGAGAAACCGTGGTACTGGCTTCCGTAGATCAATTCCGCGATGCCATGGATGACAGTAAAACGGTGTGGGAAGAAGTCTCTCATGGGCAGGACATCTTGCGCATTGGCAACTTTGAAATTCCAAGCCGTGCCTATGTTGGTCGTTTTAACTTCAAAGGCGTAGATCAGCAAAAACGCGTGGGCGAACTTTCCGGCGGTGAACGCGGTCGCTTGCATCTAGCAAAATTGTTACAAGCCGGCGGCAACGTATTGTTACTGGACGAACCGACTAACGACCTTGATGTGGAAACCTTACGTGCATTGGAAAATGCTATCTTGGAATTCCCGGGCTGCGCTATGGTTATCTCCCATGACCGCTGGTTTTTAGACCGTATCGCTACCCATATTTTAGACTACGGCGACGAAGGCAAAGTAACCTTCTACGAAGGCAACTTCTCCGATTATGAAGAATGGAAGAAGAAAACCTTCGGCTCGGAAGCGCTTCAACCACACCGCATTAAATATAAACGCATTGCGAAATAACGTTATTGCTAAAACAAAAAAAAACCACTTTCAATCATTGAAAGTGGTTTTATTTTTATCCGGTGTACAATCAAAATATCCGATTTTTTGACCGCACTTTAAATGGAATTACCATTCAAAGTTCACACCCGCATTATAGGTTGCACCGCCACCATTTGTGCTAAATGCCACACCGGCTTTAGCCGCAACGTTTTCATTGAAACGGTAACCTGTACCTACAGCTAATGCTGTTTTGGATTTATAACCGCCTACAGCAGCACTCATGTTGACTTTGCCAACATTATACGGTTGGAACAATCCGTTTAATGCCGCTTGAGCCGCTAAACCATTTTTCACTTCTTTATCTAAATCGCTTACACGATTATCAAGTTGATCAATACGGGCACTGTTTTGGTCAATTTTAGCTTTTAGAGCAGTAACACTTTGTTGCTGTGCAGATTTTAACTGAGCAATACCTGCTGTATTCGCTTTAATCGCCGCTTCATTTTTCGCTACAGCTTCTTTGTTATCTTTAATCGCAGCCTCATTTTTCGTTACAGCTACTTTATTGGCTGCAATTTTAGTTTTATTATCATCAACCGCTTTTTGTGTACTTTCATGAGCTTTAACAAGGCTGTTGTGATAATTTTCCACAGTGGCTTGATCTGCTTTATTTGCTAACTCTGCTTTGTCAGCTTTATCAGCTAATTTATCATCAACATATTTTTTACCGGCTTTAGCATCAATGCTTGCTTTTTGAACACGGATATCTTGAGTATTTTTCTCAACATCTTTATTGACGTTTTCAATTGCACGCTGATTATTTTTAACATCTTCAGAAACAGCTTCAAAACCCTCTACCATTGTCTTTGCAACAGTTTTGATATTTTCTCTATTGCTATCGATATCATCAGACATATCATTGACATAATCAGTCACCCGATTAATTTCTGATGTTACATGATCAGCTAATTCATTGTGTACTTGTTTAATATTCTCAACATCTTTATTTACCGCTTCAATGCTAGTAGCATTATCTGCAACTTGGTTGGATACAGCTTCTAAAGCTTCACCTGTTGCTTGGAAACGCTCATTTACGTCAGAAATATTCGCTTTCTTTTTAAGGGCATTCGTGTTTGCTTCAATGCTAGTAGCATTATCTGCAACTTGATTGGATACTGCTTCTAAAGCTTCACCGGTTGCTTGGAAACGATCATTTACGTCAGAAATATTCGCTTTCTTTTTAAGGGCATTCGTGTTTGCTTCAATTTTAGATGCATCTGCAAAAGAAGAAGTCGCTTTTAATTTAGCAATTTCTTCTGCATTTTCATCAATTTTTGCAGCGTTATCATCAATGCCTTCTAATAAATAGTCAGTAACTCTTTCAATTTCAGCATTAATAGAATCTACAGCTTCGTTATGAGTTTGTTTAATTTTCACGATTTCGTCGATAGCATCATCCATATCTTTACCGAGATTATTTGCATAATCTACTAGGCCATCAACACGGCCATTTAACTTATCAACATTTTCATTTGTCTTCGTTAAATCATTTTTAATGCCATCAGCTTTTTTATCTAACTCGATAACTTCATTGGTTAAACCGTCATGAGCTGTAGCGATCTCTTCAATCACTTTTGCAGTATTTGTAAAATATTTTACATTTTTCGCTTGATTTTCAGCGATTGCTTTCTCATTGTCCGCTTTAACTTGATTAAGTTGAACCTCGGTTTCTTTTTTCAAATCATCCTTTAATTGTTGGCCAGCCTTTGCAAAAGCTTCACTAAATGGATCTGTTGCAAATGCGCTACCGGATACAACACCAGTAATAAACAAAGCAACTGCAGTACGTTTTAATAATTGGTATTTCATTGATTAATCCTTATGTATAAAGAAAAGAATAATATTTTGGGATTAGCCCAATATAGAGAAGAGCCAAGTCCTTTTATAAAAAGAGGGACACTATGATTTTAGCCTCCCTGCTTTTAGGCACCTTTATATCATAAATAAATTATTAAAAAAGTGTAAAAATCAAAAAGTTCAATTAAAAATAATAATAAAAATTCATAAGATAAGAACAAATAATAGACAAATATGGATTAATAAGTTAAAAAAAAATAAAAAAACAACACCAAAACCATCACCCAATAAGCAACATAACTTTAAGTAATAAAAAGCCATTAAACATCATATTTAATGGCTTTAACAAATATAAATTGTTGTACAAATTTTATCTACTACCTTCCTCAATCACACGTGGAAAGAGAATATTATTTTCCGTGTGAATATGCATCATTAAATCATCCATAAATTCTTGGATTCCGCTATATAGTGCGCGCCAAGTGTTACAAGCATCTGCCGGCGGCGTTAAATTATTGGTTAATGATTTTAATACTTCCAAGTGATCCCCATGCTCTGCATGTTCATGTTCCATCACTTGAATCGGCATTCTTGCCATCGCATAGTTACCCATTTTGATCATCGGGAACAAAATTTGTTCTTCTTTCATCATATGACTACTTAAATCGGCATAAATATTTTGAATTTCAGCGGCAACGCCAATTGGACAATCATCACGATCGCCGTGAACGGATTCTACGCGCTCTGCCAAGACAAAAAGTTCGGAAAGCTGTTGTTTATGACGTTCATGATAACGGTGAATAATGTGATTAATCATATCGGCATAAGGTGCAGTCAACCAACGCTGCTCATCATCCTGCTTTTTACTATTTTGTAATTCTGTTAAACGCGCTTCAATTTCCGCTAAATTCAAATTTTTCTCTGCCGCTGCAGCACCTAATGTATCAGCACCACCACAACAAAAATCCAAATCATATTCACGTAAAAGTGCGGTTGATCCTGGGACTGAAATCGCAATTTCACTTAATTTTTTATCGGCAAAAGACATAATAATTTTCCCCCATAAATGTTGATAACAAAAACCAAGTAAAATAGTAAACTATTCTATAAAAAGATAAAGTGCTTTTTTTAAAAAAGAGATTTTGTATGATGCAAGTCAAAGGTTATACCTTAAAATAGGAAGACTGAAAGAGGAGAAAAAACGGTATGCTAGACAGCATCATTTTATTATTAGGACTGACTATGAACCGTTTATTTATTATACTATTTGCCGCATGGATTCCTTTCTCTGCCTTTGCGTTAGAAAAAGAAGCCCGTGAAATGCCGAAAGGCGGGATTGATAAAGCGTTATTGGGGCAAATTTTATTTTTTGATAACAACCTTTCTCTTCATGGTAATCAAAACTGTTCCAGTTGCCACAGCCCAGATACCGCCTTTGTCGATTTGCGGGAAAACAGCGCAGACAAAATGGTGTCCCAAGGCGATGATCCAAAACTGTTTGGCACGCGCAATGCCCCGACCATGCTTTATGCAAGCTATGCACCGGAGTTTCATTACGACGAAAAAATTCAAGATTATGTAGGCGGTCAATTTTGGGATGGTCGCGCTAAAGATCTGGCGGAACAAGCCGGCGGACCGCCAATCAATCCGGTGGAAATGGGGATGCCGGACAAACTTTCCGTTGCCAAACGGATCATCAATACGCCAATGTATTTCACGCTCTTTACCCAACACTACGGAAAAGACACATGGCAAAGTGTAGATAGCGTTTATTCGGCCATGGAAGACGCCCTTGCCGTATTCCAAAAAGAAAAACGTTTATTACATCCTTTTGATTCCAAATACGATAAATCTCTACAAGGCAAATATGCGATGACCGCCCAAGAAAAACGCGGTAAACAATTATTTTTTGATAACACCAAAACCAACTGTAGCAACTGCCACCAAGCGCAAGATGCCGAACATAAGGAAGAAACCTTCACCAATTATCGCTATTACAACATGGGCGTGCCTAAAAATCGGCGTTTAATCACGCATAATCAGCTCAGCGAGGATTTTATCGATAACGGTTTGTTGGATAACCCAATGGTCAACGGTGATCAACGCCAAAAGGGCAAATTCAAAGTGCCAACCCTACGCAACATTGCCGTCACCGCACCTTATATGCACAACGGCGTGTTTAAACATTTACGCACCGTGTTGGAATATTTCGATCATTTCAACAACCCTGCGCGTAAACTGAATCCTGAAACCCAGCAACCTTGGGAAGCTCCGGAATACGCTGCAACGATGAATCTTGAAGAACTCAAAGCACCACCGTTAAGTGATGAACAACTGGATGACCTTGAAGCCTTTCTGAAAACCTTAACGGACGAACGCTACGAAACGCTACTCAAACAACAGTAAAAACGCTCGCCAAAATGACCGCTCTTTTCTCTTCTCTCAGCATGAAAAGTGCGGTTAAAAATCCCGTTGTTTTTTGCTATAATCCCGCGCAATTTTGCTTCCAAAATTTTATTAATGAATGACTATGACAACGAATTATTCCGCCAACGAAATTACCGTTTTAAAAGACCTTGAACCTGTACAGCTCCGCCCGGGCATGTACACCGACACCACCCGCCCAAATCACCTCGCACAAGAAGTTATCGACAACAGCGTGGACGAAGCCCTTGCCGGTTTTGCTACGAAAATCGAAGTCATTTTGCATAAAGATCAATCCATTGAAGTGATCGACAACGGGCGCGGTATGCCGGTAGATATTCACCCGGTGGAAAAAGTATCCGGCGTAGAAGTCATCATGAGCAAACTGCACGCCGGCGGTAAATTCTCTAATAAAAATTACACGTTTTCCGGTGGTTTACACGGGGTAGGAATTTCTGTGGTGAACGCCTTATCCGAACGGGTTGATGTAAGCATTAAACGTAACGGTGAAGTGTATCAAATCGCCTTTGAAAATGGCAAAAAAGTGGAAGACCTCACCGTTATCGGTACCTGCGGTCGTCGCACGACCGGTACCACCGTGCATTTCAAACCGAATCCGAAATATTTCGACAGCGAAAAATTCTCCGTCAGCCGTTTGCGTCATTTACTCCGCGCTAAAGCCGTGTTGTGCTCAGGACTAGAAATTAAATTTATCGATAAAGTGAATGACACCGAAGACACTTGGCTTTATCAAGACGGCTTGAACGACTATTTAATGGAAGCGGTAAACGGTTTAGTCACCTTACCGGAACAACCGTTCATCGGTGAATTTAAGGGCGAAAAAGAAGCGGTATCTTGGGCGTTATTATGGTTGCCGGAAGGTGGCGAACTCATCGGCGAAAGCTATGTAAACCTGATTCCGACCGCACTTGGCGGCACACACGTCAACGGTTTGCGTCAAGGGTTATTGGATGCCATGCGTGAGTTTTGCGAATTCCGCAATTTATTGCCGCGTGGTGTGAAACTCACCGCTGACGACTTATGGGATCGTTGTGCTTATGTACTTTCCCTTAAAATGCAAGATCCACAATTCGCCGGACAAACCAAAGAACGCCTTTCCTCCCGTCAAAGTGCGGTGTTTATTGGCGGCGTTGTGAAAGATGCTTTCAGTTTGTGGCTAAACCAAAATATTCAACAAGCTGAATTATTGGCGGATATGGCAATCAGTTCCGCCCAACGCCGTTTGCGTGCAGCGAAAAAAGTGGTGCGTAAAAAACTGGTGAGTGGCCCTGCGCTACCGGGCAAACTCGCCGACTGCAGCTCACAAGATCTCAATTTAACCGAATTATTCCTCGTAGAAGGGGATTCTGCCGGCGGTTCTGCCAAGCAAGCACGGGAACGTGAATACCAAGCGATTTTGCCGTTGCGCGGTAAAATCTTGAACACGTGGGAAGTCTCCCCAGAGCAAGTGTTAGCCTCACAAGAAGTGCATGATATTGCCGTGGCACTGGGCATTGACCCCGACAACGATGATTTATCCCAATTACGCTACGGCAAGGTCTGTATTCTCGCCGATGCGGATTCGGATGGTTTACATATTGCCACCCTACTTTGCGCCCTCTTCCTACGCCACTTCCCGAAACTGGTGGAAAAAGGCCATGTGTATGTGGCGATGCCACCGCTCTATCGAATCGACTTAGGTAAAGAGGTGTTCTATGCCCTAGATGAAAGCGAAAAAGAGGCTATTTTGGATCGTCTGAAAGGGAAAAAAGGCAAGCCGAACGTACAGCGTTTTAAAGGATTGGGTGAAATGAACCCAATGCAATTACGCGAGACCACGATGGATCCGAACACCCGTCGTTTAGTGCAACTCACCTTTGAAGCACAAGGCGAAGAAAGCCAAGAAACAATAGAAACCATGGATATGCTACTGGCCAAAAAACGCGCTGAAGACCGTAAAAACTGGTTGCAAGCGAAAGGGGATCAAGTGGATTTAGCTGTGTAAGAAGAAAAGTGCGGTGACATTTTCAAACGCTTAAAAACATTTCAAAAATCAACCGCACTTTAAATCTCCCCTACCCCCTCTTTACAAAAGAGGGGAAATTTGGCGAAAACCAATAAATTAAACGAATATTATCGACATAAATAAAACGCAAAAATAAATCATGACTGACTCCATCAACTACGAAGGCATCGAACAAATGCCACTACGCCACTTCACCGAAAGGGCGTATCTCAACTACTCCATGTACGTCATCATGGATCGCGCCTTGCCGTTTATCGGTGATGGTTTAAAGCCTGTACAGCGACGCATTATTTATGCCATGTCCGAGCTTGGGCTGAATGCAGCGGCAAAATATAAAAAATCTGCCCGTACTGTGGGGGATGTGTTGGGTAAATTCCACCCGCACGGTGATAGCGCTTGCTATGAAGCCATGGTGTTGATGGCACAGCCCTTCTCTTACCGTTACCCATTGGTTGACGGGCAAGGCAACTGGGGCGCGGTGGACGATCCGAAATCTTTCGCGGCAATGCGTTATACAGAATCCCGTTTATCTAAAATTTCAGAAGTGCTATTGGCAGAACTCGGTCAAGGCACCGTGGATTATCAACCGAACTTTGACGGTACCTTAGAAGAACCGCAATATTTGCCGGCACGTTTGCCTCATATTTTACTCAACGGTACGACAGGGATCGCGGTGGGGATGGCAACGGATATTCCTCCGCACAACATTAATGAAATTGCTGACGCTGCAGTGATGTTGCTGGATAATCCAAAAACGACCTTGGATGATTTGTTGACTGTGGTGCAAGGCCCGGATTTCCCGACAGAGGCAGAAATCATTTCGCCGAAAGAAGAAATTCGCAAAATATATCAACAAGGTCGCGGCTCTATCAAAATGCGCGCAGCATGGAAGAAAGAAGACGGGGAAATCATTATCAGCGCCCTCCCTCACCAAGCCTCACCATCCAAAGTGATTGCGCAAATCGCCGAGCAAATGACCGCGAAAAAACTGCCGATGGTAGAAGATATTCGTGATGAAGCAGATCATGAAAATCCGGTGCGCATTGTGATCGTGCCGCGTTCGAATCGCGTAGATACTGATGCCATGATGGCGCATTTATTTGCCACCACCGATTTGGAAAAAAGCTATCGTGTCAACATGAACATGATTGGTTTGGATTACAAACCGGCAGTGAAAAATTTGTTGGAAATCCTCACCGAGTGGCTGACTTTCCGTCGCACCACCGTGACCCGACGCTTGCAATATCGTTTAGACAAAGTGCTTGCCCGCCTGCATATCTTGCAAGGTTTGATGATTGCCTTTTTGAATATTGATGAAGTCATCGAAATCATCCGTCACGAAGATGAGCCGAAAGCCGAATTAATGGCACGTTTCAACTTAAGCGATGCACAAGCGGAAGCCATTTTGAACTTGCGTTTGCGTCATTTAGCGAAACTGGAAGAACATCAATTGCAAGCGGAACAAGCGGAATTAGAAAAAGAGCGGTCATCTTTGGAAGAGATTTTAGGCTCCGAACGCCGTTTAAATACGTTGTTGAAAAAAGAAATTCAACAAGATGCCAAAACGTACGCTAGCCCTCGTCGTTCGCCGTTAGTTGAACGAGCGGAAGCCAAAGCCATTGCAGAAAACGAAATGCTGCCGACAGAACCGGTGACGGTGATTTTATCGGAAATGGGTTGGGTGCGTTGCGCGAAAGGGCATGACATTGATCCGCAAGGCTTAAGCTACAAAGCCGGCGACAAATATTTGGCGCATGCCTACGGCAAAAGCAATCAACCGGCGGTGTTTATCGACAGCACGGGGCGCAGTTACGCACTGGATCCGCTAAGTCTGCCGTCTGCCCGTTCCCAAGGCGAGCCGCTCACCGGAAAACTTACCCTGCCGGCAGGTGCAACCGTTGATCAGCTGCTGATTGAAAATGAAGATCAACCGTTACTCATGGCATCCGACGCAGGCTATGGCTTTATTTGTAAATTCGCCGATTTAGTCGCCCGTAACAAAGCCGGTAAAGCGCTCATTTCCTTACCGGAAAATGCCAAAGTGTTACCGCCATTAACATTGAAAAATCCGACCGCACTTTTGGTGGCACTTACCTCCGCCGGCAGAATGCTGATTTTCCCGGTGCAAGATTTACCGGAATTGTCCAAAGGCAAAGGTAACAAAATTGTTACCATTCCATCCGCCAACGCCAAAGCACGTTCCGAATTATTGGTGCGGTTATTGTTGATTGAAGAAAATTCCAGCCTGGTCTTCCATTCCGGGAAACGTAAAGTGACCTTGAAACCGGAAGATTTACAGAAATTCCGTGCCGAACGGGGGCGCAAAGGGACACAGTTACCGCGAGGCTTGCATAGCAATGTGGAAATTGAAGTGGTGACACCGCAGGAATAAAATTCAATACACACGGGGCGCTCATGGCGCCCTTTTCTATCTCAAAGTGCGGTCGATTTTTGCGATGTTTTCACACAGAGAGCGAATGCTACGTCATAAGATTTGTTCCGATATATACAGTCGTGATTCATAAAAGCAAAACAAGATTATTTCGATGAAGACTTATGTGTAGCGGATATTTATTCGCCATTTTAGGTTGGTGTAACCCATTGTTGCATTCGATATTGCATAACGGGCACAAAAGGTATAAGGATTAGATTCACCTAACGCGTAAACAAAAAATCCATCTGCTCAGATGGATTTCTTATGGTTATTGGTAATGATTTAACATCTCCAGTCTTTCCCGTGCCATGCCGGAAAAATGGCCCTTTTGAGCGGTAAGATCGCGGTAAATAGACATTGCCATTGGACGGTTACGTTTGGTACCGACACCATGTTCATACATCAGGCCTAGGCGAAAAATAGCTTCTTCATTACCTAATTTGGCACTTTTTTCTAACCAGTGAAAGGATTTATTAAAATTTTTAATTTTGTTTTCATTAAAATATAGCATACCTAAAACGAGCATAGCATGAGAATCGTTGAATTCTGCCGCTTGTTCTAATAACTCCATGCCATGTTTGAGGCTTTTTTGTATGCCATAGCCTCCGACATACATAATCCCTAAATTGGTTAGCGCGTTGACACTGCCTTTTTCTGCCGCCTCACTGAACCACCAGTAGGCTTTTTCATAATTTCGTTCAACGCCATCACCACCAAAATAAAAACGACCTACATCCAATTGGGCACTTCGATCATCTTTTAATGCTAAAATCCGCATAATATTAAAGACAGAGCGTGCGTCGTCATGCGCAAAAAATTGTCTTGCTAAATTTCTTAATTCATCATTATTCAGTTTATTTTGCACGAATTTACTCATGGTCTGTGCAGTTTGCCCTACCGACCAGGCCACATCATCGATTGCCTGTGCGGAGAAACTGAATAGTCCCAATAATATTGCAAAATTTCTTAACTGTTTTTTCATCATCTTCATAAAGTAGCATATAGCAAATTGGCGAAAAACAAGAGGGAAATGCCCATTTCGGTGAACCCAACTTGTTTTACCGATAATTTCTTATGCGGTAACCAAATTGCACGAATTAACGGCGGAACAAAAGCGAATGCCATTAAATATTGTTGTAGCAAGAGAAAGCCAAGAATACAAACCACATGAAACCCAATAGAGAGTTTCAAATATAGCGGATTCTTACGTTCACGCATAACCGATTTTACGTATAATGTGGTTCCGATAAAAAATAGACTTGGATATAAGGCGACCAACCAAATATTGTGGTCAAAGGCTCGGTCAGGGAAATAATAGGAACCCATACCGGCAATCGCAAAAATAATGATCCCGACTAAATCGTTCAAAAATGCGCGTTCATCTTTTTGCTTCACATAATAAATACTGACTAAAACCAACGGCAACATAGCGGCAACAAATAATGCAATATGCCAGTTGTAAATCAACACCGGAATGGCAAAAATGACACAAGCAAAGAAATATATCCATGACCATTTGATATACAGTTCTAAATTTCTGCCTTTAAATAAATTTAAGAACGGATAGGTCATTAAATACAACGAAAACCATGCCAATAAGAAGAAAACATGTTGCCAAATAGGGCGTCCGAGTAACATTCCGTATAGAAACGGCATTAAGGCCATTACAATGGCGCCATGTTGATTAGAAATTAGTAGTTTCATAAATAGGACTTATTATCAGTTTAAAGGTTCAAGAATTTTAGTGCTTTTTCCATCAAATTGGTATAATCCCCAGCGATTATTTTTGTGCTGAAACAATTAAGGAGAAAAAGATGCAACCTATTCAACGTATCGACAGCGGTGCCCGTTTATCGGAAATGGTAATTTATAACGGTGTCGCTTATTTAGCGGGTCAAGTGCCGGAAACAACGCTAACAGAAAATGCTTACGCACAAACGAAAGAAGTTCTCTCATTAATTGATAAATTACTCGCTAAAGCCAATACGAATAAAGGTCGTATTTTAAATGCTCAAATTTTCCTTGTCGATATGTTGGATTATGCTGAAATGAACCGGGCTTGGGATGAATGGGTTGATACAAATAATGCCCCTGCGCGCGCCACTGTTGAGGCAAAATTAGCGGACGCACGCTGGAAAGTTGAAATTGTGGTGACGGCAGCGATCTAATGAAGCACATCCACCTCCACCAACAATGGGGCATGATCGGAAGCCTCAGTTGGGCGGGTGGTTGCGGAAGTGACAGACAAACCGCGTAAAAAGACATGATCCAACGGATAATCTAAAAAGCGCAGGCGATGATCCTCAGAGAAATTCACTTCCTGTAAATCATATTGCTTTGCCAGTTCGCGAATTAACGCTAAGCGATAACCGTTCCAAGAATTAAAATCTCCTGCCAACACAATCGGCCCATGATGTCGGTTCACCAATGACATCAGTCTGCTAAGTTGTTGACGATAAGCATCGAGATTAATTTCAAAATTAATCAAATGCACGTTAACCACGAGCAAGGCTTGTCCATTAGTCAATGGAAATATCATAGCCTCCCCCACTTTGGGAATACGAATCCAAGGCTCAACTTCTGCACCGGCACAGTAAAAGTGCGGTGAAAATTTTGAAAGAATCTGCACGCCGGATTGCTGTGCTAAATAAGCAAAGGCCGTAGCATAAAGTGCGGTAGGAAATTGTGATGAAAATTTCTCGGCTAAGTTTTGCGTATTGGTAGCTTCCTGTAACAACAGAAAATCTTTGCCCTGTGCGAAATTTTCCAATTCTTCTTGCCAACCGTGATCCAACCCTTTATGCACGTTCCAAATCAACAAACGGAGCTTATCTTGTTGAATCGGATTAATATTTTCCTCCGTTTTAAAACAAGTCAAGCCGCTATCCGTGTTCATAGGGTGATAAGTGAAATTTTCAGTCTGTTGGAATTGGATATGAATGGGAGAAAAAATCTCCACACTATAAAAAAGGTAAGAAGGAATAGTAGCTAAAGCAGAAAAAATCACAAATAAAATCTTACGCATTGGAAATCTACCTTACACCGGGCGAATACTTTTCACGTCAATAACGCAATTAAATGCCTGCTCCAATAATTTTAGTTTCTGATCTTGCAGCACCTCTTTTTCCGCCTGTTCACGTAACACGATGTAAGTTTTACGGCGATAATCCGTTGGCGTTAAGTAAGCGGCATCATCGCTGATGTCAACATTAAGTTGCAACGTTTTTTCCAGCACAAAAGAAACCGCTTGTTGCAAGGCATTACGATGTTTTTCTTGGTTCAAATGGGAATGGCTAGAACGCACACCAAGTTTTAATTCATCATCTGATTCCTGCCAAATAAAGGTATTCAAAGCAAATTCTTTAGTGAGATTCTCTACACCGCTTTGCTCAATTAAGCGCGCCCAACGATCTTGTTCTTGAGTTAAATTGACGATTTTTTGTTGTAATTCAGGTGTGATGTCTTGCAAAATGGCGGCCTTGATTTCGGAAGGTTTCGGGCCTTCTTGTACATTGGCAAGCTCAGGATTACTCCACTCCCAACGGTAGTCCTCACCAAGCAGCTCTACGTCAGTTTCATCGGTATCGGATTCGGTTGAATTTTCTACCGCACTTTTCACTTCCCTATTTTCTTTGTCGGCTAAAAGTGCGGTCGTTTTTGGCAACGAATTTTCGCTTAAGTGCTCAGACTTTTTTTTTTCTGATGCACTACGGCTTGGCATAGCCCCTAATTGATTCAGGCCTTCTAATGCATTAAGCACCGGCGAATTCACCAACACTTCGGCGGGTTGCTCCGAAGATTGAGCCTGTGTAGTTTGAAGATTGGCTTGATGGGGAACATCTTGATGAATCGGCTGTTTTTTTGCCTGATAGTGTGCCTTGATCGCTTGAGACACTACCGGCATTTCAATGGCATGAACCGATTGTGCAGTGGATGGCATCGAAGATTTAGCAGCATTTTCTACCGCACTTTGCGCCGATTCCGTAGCAATGACATAATTCACTAATTTTGGATGAAATGCCAAGGCACGCAATAGCACCATTTCTGCCCCCATGCGTGGCGTTGGCGCCAAGGCGAGTTCTTTTCGGCCGGTAACCAATACTTGATAAAAGAATTGCACATCTTCCGGCGCAATATGCTTGGCTAAAAAACCAATTTGATTGGATTCATCAATATTCGGTTGTGGCAATAATTGTTGCATGGCGATTTTGTGTAAATTTTCCGCCACTTCCCGTAATAATTCATCCCAATCCCCGGCTTTATCGGCAACAGCATTCACCACCTGCATGAGTTTTTCGCCATTACCTTGTTGTAAGGCATAAACAATGTCGATAGCTTGGCTTTCATCCAATAAGCCAAGCATCTCCTTTACCACGCTCAGCGTTACATTGCCGTTACTCATGGCAATGGCTTGATCCGTTAAACTTAAACTGTCTCGAATACTACCTTGGGCTGCATTGGCTAACTTATCCAAAGCCAGATCTTCGAATGGAATGTTTTCCTGTTGCAAAATATCGGCCAAATGCGCAGAGATTTGTTGTGGCTCCAAAGCCTTCAAATGGAACTGCATACAACGGGACAAAATTGTCACCGGCAGCTTATGCGGATCTGTCGTGGCAAGCAGGAATTTCACATATTCCGGCGGTTCTTCCAAAGTTTTTAACAATGCATTGAAGGAATGGCGGGAAAGCATATGCACTTCGTCGATAAGATACACTTTATAGCGTCCAACCACCGGTTTGTATTGCACGTTATCCAGTAATTCGCGGGTATCTTCCACTTTCGTGCGGGACGCTGCGTCAATCTCGATTAAGTCAATAAAATTGCCTTCTTCTATGGCCTTGCAGTGCTCGCACTCACCACAAGGTTCGGCCGTCACGCCGTTGACGCAATTCAGTCCTTTAGCAAATAACCGAGCGATGGAGGTTTTGCCCACACCACGGGTGCCGGAGAAAAGATAAGCATGGTGCAAGCGATTTTCACGCAAGCCGTTTGCAAGTGCCGCCAAGACGTGCTGCTGTCCAACAACCTCGTTAAAGGTTTTTGGTCGCCACTTTCTTGCTAATACTTGATAACTCATGCTTTATCCTTGCTTGAATCATGGTAAAGAGGGCGAATTACTCGCCTTCAAAATTCACTAAAGTATAAGGTTCAACACCCAGTCCGAGTAAACGTTGTTCGCCGCCTAAATCCGGTAAATTAATCACGAATGCGGCATATTTTACCTCTCCGCCAAGGCGTTGTACCAATTTAATGGTTGCTTCGACAGTACCGCCGGTTGCCAACAAATCGTCAATAACCAAGACGTTATCGTTAGCTTGAATAGAATCCGTATGGATTTCCAAGGTATCTTGACCATATTCCAATTCATAGGATTGTGCAATGGTTTCACGTGGCAATTTACCCGGTTTGCGTACTAACACAAAAGGCACGTTTAGCGCTAAAGCCACGGGTGCCCCAAAAATAAAGCCACGAGATTCGGTGCCGATAACTTTGGTAATTCCTTTCGCTTTAACATGCTGCACGATGAGTTCAATTGCGGCATGAAATGCACTTGGATTTTCGACCAAGCTGGTGATATCACGGAAAATAATTCCCGGTTTCGGATAATTAGGAATCGATTTAATTGAAGATGCAATTAATGCAAGTTTGTTTTCCATTTTTTTACCTAAAAGTGCGGTCATTTTTGAACGCGGATTGAAATTATAAAACGGGCGGCATATTACCATAAAAAGGCGATTTGCCGAACATTAATGATAAAGATCTTCACCATTTTTTCTGGTACGCAACAGCTGCAAGATCCACACATATTGGGCCGGAGTGGCAGTGACAAAACTTTCGATTTCTTCGTTCATGGCACGCGCCGACTGTTGCGGATCATCACTTAACGTCATCGGCGGATGAATTTCCATTTGGTACTTGCCCGCCTCGGCGTTATAACGCGGAAACATGGGAATTACTACCGCTTTCGCCAATTTCGCCATTTTATTGATGCCCGGCAGGGTTGCTTTGTACGTAGCGAAGAAATCCACATACACGCTCTGCTCTTCACCAAAATCTTCATCCGGTAAATAATAGCCCATCTGCCCCTGACGAATATGCGCTAAAAACGGTTTGATGCCATTTTGGCGGGCATGCATTTTGCCCCCGAAGCGTTCACGCGCCAATGTCCAAAGCCAATCCACCAACGGGTTGCGGTGAGGGTTATACATAGATGTCATTGGAATGCCATGCGTGTGTAAAATAATGCCGGAGGCATCAATTGCCCAACCATGCGGCACCAACAAAATTACGTTTTTCCCCTGCTCTTTTGCCTGCTTGATGTGTTCAATGCCAATAAATTCACTCCGCTTTTGCAAATGTTTTTTAGAACGTACGGCAATTTCACCAATGCCTAACATCACTTGCGCCAACACGGCAAACATTTCATCAATCACCTGCTCGCGTTGTTGCTCCGTCCATTGAGGAAAGCAATATTGCAAATTAATTTGCGCCCGTTTGCGTTGTTTTTTCGCTTTATGTCCGATAAACACGCCCAGTTTGGCAGCCAATTTATCACGCAGGCGAAAAGGCACGAAAGCCAATAACAACAGTGCCAATATACCGAGCCAAACACCCCAGTATTTGGGTTTTAAATACGACCATGAAAAATGCGGCTCATAGCCGACACGTGCGGTTAAACGAATGTTCTGTTGAGAATCTGTCATAAAAAACTTTGCGGAAATTCACCGCACTTTATACCGTTAAAAATTAAACCAGCCTTGATCAAAGGCCATTTTTATCGTCATGATAAAAGACATGACCACCACCATTGGGCGAATTAAGCTTTTGCCTTTGGTCATGACCATTTTAGCGCCGAAATTTGCACCGATAAATTGTCCTGCCATCATCACCAAACCAACCGTCCATAAAATCTGTCCGCCGATTAAAAAGAAAATTAACGAAGCCAGATTAGACGTAAAGTTCATCACTTTAGCATGTGCGGTGGCTTTGGCTAAATTAAAACCAAGTAAAGTAACACAAGCCAAACTCATAATCGATCCGGTGCCCGGACCAAAAAAACCATCATAAAATCCCATTAACGAGCCGATACAAAACGCGAAAATCGGATATGATAGGCGCTGTTTACGATCTTCATCGCCTAGTTTAGGCGTAAGTAAAAAATATAAGCCGATGGCCAAAATGAGAAATGGCAGAATTTTCTTAATTAAGGAGGCGTCGATTAATTGGATCAAAATTGTGCCGGCCACAGAACCAAGAAAGATCATCAGCAAAATCAACCAAACTTCCGAAAATTTAACCGCTCTTTTGCGTAAAAAATATAAACTGGCTGAAAATGAACCGCCACAGGCTTGGAGTTTATTCGTACCGAGAGCGGCAGCGGGAGGAATGCCTGTCATTAATAAGGCGGGAATCGTTATTAACCCGCCACCACCGGCAATCGCATCGATAAAACCGGCAATGAACGCTACCGCAAATAAAATGGCTAAAATATCAACCCCAAACTCCATATATTACTCCAGCCATTCACTTCGATTTGGAGAGCTTAACACCTGTTGACATAAAAACGGTTCCGGTGGGGTGACTTTCGGTTTACTTGGTGTCGCACCGGGTTTGGCGGGTTCAAACCAAGAATAAAGCTCCTCACCACAACCATCGCCGGCCGGCACAGGTGCTTGATTTTCACAATACTGTGCTCCTTGCGGGCAAGCGATCCGCACATGGAAATGGGAATCGTGTCCGAACCAAGGACGAATTTTATGCAACCAATGACGGTCGGCACCGGCAGTTTCACAAAGTTTTAACTTAATTGCCGGATTCACGAAAATACGGGTAACTTTTGGATCTTCCGCCGCGAGTTTAATTAATTTTGCATGATTTGCATTCCAAATGCTCTCATCCACCCGCTGTGCTTTACGATTTACCACCAATAAACCCTTACCATCAGAGTTTAGCGCATCCGTATCAGACATCGCCCCCATGCGTAACCAAATATCCGCATCCAATCCCATCTGATGGCTGGCGTGCCCTGTTAAAAAACGTCCGCCACCGGGCATGGCAATATCTCCCACCAACATTGTTGGCAAGCCCGCCGCTTTAGCCCGCTCACCTAAACGTTGTAAATAACTAATCATATCGGGATGACCGTAATAACGGTTTTTATTCATGCGAATGACTTGATAGCCCACTCCCTTGTAAGGCAAAGGTTGTGCACCGATCAAACAGCCATTGGTATAACTTCCGATGGGTTGAGGTCTTCCGTCTTCTGCCGGAATAGGTCGCTTAATTTGTTGCCAATCTTGCGGTGCGGCAATCACTTGGGCGGTATAAAAAACGCCGCTAAAAATAACCGCACTTTTGAGGAATCCAAGTAACGTTTTTTTCATTTTATCGTCTCACTATGCTTATTTACACTGTGCCTTAAAACGTAATAAATGATCCAATAACACAATCGCCATCATGGCCTCGGCAATCGGCACGGCGCGAATACCAACACAAGGATCATGGCGACCTTTGGTGACGACCTCCACCGGTTCGCCATCCAGATTAATAGAGCGCCCCGGAATGGTAATACTGGAAGTGGGTTTTAAGGCAATCGTGGCGACTATCGGTTGACCAGAGCTAATACCACCTAAAATACCGCCTGCGTGGTTAGAAAGAAAGCCTTCAGGCGTCATTTCATCACGATGTTGACTGCCTTTCTGTTCTATCACCGCAAAGCCATCACCAATTTCAACGCCTTTTACAGCATTAATGCTCATTAAAGCATGAGCAAGATCGGCATCTAAGCGATCAAACACCGGCTCGCCCAGCCCTGCAGGTACATTTTCCGCTACCACAGTGATTTTGGCGCCAATGGAATCACCCTGTTTTTTCAGTTCACGGATTAATTCATCAAATTTTTCCACCGCACTTTGATCCGGGCAAAAGAACGGATTGCTATTCACAGCCTCCCAGTCAATGTTTTCAATGGCTTGCGGTGCCATTTTTACCTCACCGATTTGGCTTAAAAAACCACGTACTTCGATACCGAATTGTTCACGTAAATATTTTTTGGCAATGGCTCCGGCGGCGACACGCATGGCTGTCTCACGAGCAGAAGAACGACCGCCTCCCCGATAATCACGAATACCGTATTTTTGTTGATAGGTAAAATCTGCGTGCCCCGGACGGAAACGATCTTTAATGTCGCCATAATCTTGTGAGCGTTGATCCGCATTTTTGATGATCATGCCGATACTGGTGCCGGTCGTTTTACCTTCAAATACGCCGGACAAAATTTGCACTTCATCATCTTCACGGCGGGGCGTGGTGTAGCGCGAGGTCCCCGGTTTGCGACGGTCCAAATCCGGTTGAATATCCGCTTCCGATAATGCCATATTCGGCGGCACGCCATCAACGATACAGCCCAATGCAATGCCGTGGGATTCACCGAAAGTCGTCACGCGAAACAGTTGCCCGATAGTATTTCCTGCCATAATTTTCTCTCTTTACTGCAAATTACGATTTCACATCCACCAACGGCATCATCACACCGGTATCTTTATTCTTAATAAAGACATCAAGTTGGTTGAAAGCAATATCAATATTGTGTTCCGCAAATAATTCATTAATCCGTCGGTTTAATGCATCGATAGTGCTGATACGTTCGGAAAGTTGCCCTACATAAACGCGTAATTCATGTTCCAATGTACTCGCGCCAAAATTTAGGAACAAGGCTCTCGGTTCCGGATCTTTCAATACTGAAGGTTGTTCGTTTGCGGCTTGTAACAATAAGCGTTTCACCAGTTCCAAATCGGAGCCGTACGCCACGCCAATAGAAATAACCAAGCGGGTTACGGTATTAGAAAGTGCCCAGTTAATGACCTGCCCCGTTACAAAGGATTTATTTGGTACAATGACTTCCTTACGATCGGGGTCAATAAGAGTAATCGCACGAATGCGAATTTTTGCTACCGTACCAGTGACATCATTGATGGTAACGGTATCTCCCACGCGAATCGGGCGTTCAAATAATAAGATGATACCTGACACGAAGTTCGCAAAGATTTCCTGCATACCGAAACCCAGACCAACAGACAGTGCAGCGAACAACCATTGCAATTTCGACCACGACATCCCCAGTGTGGCGAATGCCCAGGCACTACCGATAGCCACCAAAATATAGGTTAATAACGTGTTGATGGTATAAGGCGTGCCCTGTGACAATTTTACGCGGGAGAACACAAGCACTTCCAAAATCCCCGGAATGTTACGTACCAAGATATAGGTAATCGCTACAATCACCAAGGCAACAATTAAATTGAATAACGAAATGCTTTCCGTCACCACACTGGTTCCGTTGTTTGTTGTTTGTTGCCACAACGTGATGTCTCGTAAATAACTTACTACAGTGACTAAATCCGACCAAACATAATAGAAAATAGCAAATAAGGCTGTCCACACAAACAAATCGGCAAATCTCATCAATTGGCTACGCACTTCATTTAACGCTAGCCCCTCTTCTTGTTCGGTAACCACCACAACATCATTGGACGCTGTTCCGTCACTGGATTCAGTAGCCTTTTGTTGGCGTTTTTCCTGTAATCGACGGTAGGCCAAGCGACGTGAGGCAACAGTAATGGCGCGATACACCGTATGGCGGACGAGTGACCAAACGACCCACGCAATATACGTATTAATCATATGAGAAATCAGGTTCAACGCGGTGTAGTAATAGCCCAAGGCTATTAGCACAATTAATCCCACCGGCACTAAGCGAAGTAAAATCCGAACGATTTTTAGAATCAGTTTATCCCGATTATCTTGTGCACTATCGCCAAAAGTTTTTACCGCTTTATTAAAACGCGGTGCAATAATCGCAATACAAAAACCAAGGGCGACAATCGTATTAATTTCACCTAGCACATCATTGGCCAATCCGCTGTCCATCACATTACTGAAAATTGACGTGTTAAGTAATAAAACCACCGCAACAATAATTCGCTTGGTAATGGATTGCAATTTCTCCGCGCCTTCTTGCGTAAAGCCAAAATGACGCACTAAAATGCCGTTCGGGCGCAACACCGCCAACACAAAACTAAAGAACCACCAATATCTCGCCATACTTAGTGACCATTGCCAAAATTCATTCGGATTTCTAAAGAAGAAAAATCCAATAATTTGACAAATAGCTAGGAACCACAAGGTTGCGGATAAAGACAGAATAGCCGTATAGAATAAAGCAATAGGCGTATGCCATTGGCTGTCGGAACGTAGCGTATTAATTTGGCTGTTGATTAATCCCAAGCGATGTTTAATTGCCGGTTTAAATTTAAAAATAATGCCGCCGATAACCACTAAAATAAAAACATAAGTCAACAAATACGGCAAATTATCAAAGTCATTTGGAAAGCCTAATTTTTTGACAATACCGTCAAACTGGGTACTTAAAGACATCGGCAAGTTTTTGATCCAATCCATATTAATCGGATTGTTACTTTTTACCCAGAAACTCTGTTGATCCAATTTAGATTGAATCTGATCACTAATTTGCGTAATTTGCTGTTGTGTCAGCTCTAATGAAATAGCTAAATTCAACTGATTATTCAAAGACTTAATCAAATCTGACAAAATCTTACGACGCTCAATTAACAAATTGGTAAAGTGTGCCTTTTCCTCCGCGCTGAACGTCTGATTTTCATCCTGCTGGATTTTTTCAATATAACTCTCTAAGTCATAGAGCTCATTACGTTTTTGCGTAATATCAAAAATCTGCACGCGCAAATCGGCAATTTGCTTGGAGAGCCCTTGAATGTTTAAATTTGTCGGTAATTTTTGCTTTTGTTGCTGAATAATCCGCGATAGCACCAACGTGCCTTGTAAAGAACTGATTTGATCATCAATCGTACGTTGGGTTTGCGTCAGATTATCCAACACATTACGCATCCTTAGTTCATCTTGCGTGAGTGTGTTGATTTTTTCCGTCTGCTCCAACAAATACTTGCTAAGCTGCGCGTTACGCTCCAATTCTTTCTGAATAAACTGATTTTTGACCGCACTTTGGCTTTGTTGCTGAACTTGATCAACCTGATTTTGCGTTTGTTCTAAGTTTTTTTGGTTGATCACTTCCTGAATCACTGCCAATTGTTGTTGTTGCACTTGTGCGCGAACGCTTAATAAATCATAACGGCTCTGATACAGCACCGTGAGCTGATCGCTATTTTTCAACAAAATTTGGTTATAGGTATTTTTCAAATCGATCAGCTGTAATTCCAACTGATACTGCTGTTTCAAAACGCTTGGGGTGCCACTATTGCTAAGTTTTTGATTAAGCTCTTGAGTACGCTTCAGGTTTGCAGTTAATGCGGCTTGCGCCCGTTCGGAAACCGAGCTTTGACCCGCCAATTGACTATTAGCAACACTTAATGCCGCCTGTGTTTCCTGTTGTTGATTGGTTAATTTTTCAAGCTGAGCCTGTAAATCAGACAAGCTACGAGACTGATAATCCTCTGCTTTGGCAGTGTTAAGTTGCTTCTTGAGATTTTGTAACTCACTGTTATTTTTTTGAATTTCGGCATCAGCGCCATTAATCGTGTTTTGCAATGCCTCATTGCTTTTTTGTTGAGCTTGAATTTGTTGCAACAAATCTAATGAGGTTTGCAAACTGTCAATCAACGCTTTTTTCTCATCGCTATCAGCCATTTTATTTGCCGCGGCAAGATCTGCTTTAAGGCTTTTTTCCGTCGGCAATGCGTTGTTATTTTGATCGGCAAATGCACTTTGCGACACAGCCACATTCAACACAAATGCGGCGCAAAGTGCGGTTAAAAAATACGATATTTTCATAGTTATCCTAATTGCTTTGCCAGCCAATCTGCCAGCACTTTCCGTGAAATCTTAATTGCACCGCGGACCAAATCCGACGGCAGTGGATAATAGGCAACGGGCTGTTTAAAACGTTCCAACCGCCCGTGTAAAAATTCTTGCAGATTTTTGACCGCACTTTGATTGAATACCTCTTTAAATTCAACCACCGCAACCGGCCGTTGCCCAAATTCTTTGTCACTAATGGGCAACACAAACACTTGACGAACCAGGTCTGATTGTAAAATCTTTGCTTCAATTTCCTCCGGCTGAATATTTTCGCCGCCGGAAATGAACATATTATCAATTCGTCCTAAAATCACAAGTTCATCATCAACCCAAGCCCCTTTATCTTTGGTAGCAAACCAACCTTGTTCATTTAGCAAAGACACCACTCGTCCCTGTTGCCAATAACCTAATGCCAACCCGGCACCGCGTAGCCAAATTTCATCATTCACTAACTGATATTCCCGCCCGTTTAAAGGCCGTCCAACGCCATTTTTTCCATCATACACCTTAGCAAAAACGGTGGAAGCCATTTCCGTCATACCATAGCCGGCATAACTTTTGACCCCGACGGATTTTAGCGCTTGCGTAAGCGTAAGAGGAATTTGTGCACCACCAAGCAACACCGCTTGAGTATGAAAGGTGCTTCGATTTTCGCTGAGATAATGCAACCAGCGTTGCACCTGTGTCGGCACCAACGAGACGTGAGAAACCTGATTGATCGAGGCATAAAAATCCTCAGCGGGCAACACCAATGTGGCTCCGCTCACCAACCAACGCCATACAATACCTTGTCCCGACACATGATATAAAGGCAAAGACAACAACCACGAGTGCTCTGCTGTGAAATCCATCAAAGCGCACACCCCTTTGGCATTATCCAAGTGTGCCCGAACCGAATGCACAACCGCTTTTGGCAAGCCGGTAGAGCCGGAGGTTAACGTCATAGTTGCAGGTTGTGTATCATCAAATTTAAAATCGTGGCAATGGTCAATTTCCAGGGCTTGCGTCATTGCCTGGGTTAAGGTGAAAAAACGTTTGAAAAATTGACCGCACTTGAGTGGCTCAAACGCTGTTTCAGACGGCTCGGATATCAAGAAAAACTCAATGTCATTTACACAGCACAGCTCAAGGATTTTTTCCGTTGGAAAGATCGGGTTTAGGGGAAGCACCCGAGCACCAAGCTGAATCGCCGCTAAATAAAACAGAACCAGTTCAAGACTATTTTTCCCGCATAATGCAATGCCGCTTTGTTTAGTCACGCCTTGTTGCGCAAGATAAGAGGAAAGAGTTTGTAGCGTTGTCGCAAGCCGACGCCATGTAAAAGTTTCGCCCTGCAAAACTTGCAAGGCGATTCGTTCGGAAAACAATGGTGAATTGGAAAAACAACGCCAAGGCGGGATCATTACTAATTCGCCGTAAAATATGACCGCACTTGTTCGATTAATTCTTCCGGCAAATGCATAGACTGCATCGCACCTTCCAACATTAACATTTTGCGACCGCTATTTGTGTTGGTTATCACCCAATATGGCGTGTCAGGAATTTGTTTCGGTTTGGTATGATTCCCCGCCATTAGCAGAGTACCTTCATCACGGGCGAAATAAACACGGGTTCGCCCTTGTAGAGATTCAGTAGCAAGCGCAAAACCTTCCGGATTGGTGCGGTATAAAATTGTCAAAATATTTAAAAAACGAACAACCGCTTTGTTTTCCTGTTTGAATTCTTCAGAATTTAACAAAGATTCCAATTTCGTAATGGTTTTTTGCATGACTTCGTCAGATTGTTTTCTGATCACCGGTTTGTTGATTTCTTCTTCAAAAACGATTGGTTGCTCGGTCACCTTCGTTTGTTCATTGGAAGAAGATGGTGTAAGACCGGATTGATTTTCCGATAAGTTAACATAAGCATTGCGCGGAGAAAGATTTAATAAACGGCGCAAAATATCCGATGCACTTTCGCCAATAGATTGCGTATTGCCGGCAATGTATTGATAAAGCTCTTCATCGACTTCAATAATTTTCATTTTATCTCTCCACTTGCTTGATCTATTTAATCTTTTGGCACATTATAGCGGGCTATTAACAAATTCTCTAGACAAAAATTCACGCCATGCAAAAATTACTCAACTTCCAATTTCATGAATCAAAACAAGCAATTAACAAGCCTGCATTGGTTTTTATTCATGGTTTATTCGGCGATATGAATAATTTAGGCGTAATAGCCCGTGCATTTAGTGATGATTACGCCATTTTACGCGTGGATTTACGCAATCACGGACAAAGTTTCCATAGCGATGAAATGAATTATGATGCAATGGCAGAAGATGTGTTTGCAGTGATTCAATCTTTATCCATTAAAAAAGTGGTGCTTATCGGACATTCTATGGGAGGTAAAACAGCAATGGCTCTGGCGGCATTACACCCGGAAATAGTGGAAAGTTTGGTCGTCATTGATATTGCGCCGGTCATTTATGACAACCATGGCCATGATTCGGTATTTGACGGATTATTTGCAGTCAAAGCCGCCCAACCGCACACCCGTCAAGAGGCTAAACCGATTTTGGCACAACACATTGAAGATGCAAGCGTGCAACAGTTTATGCTGAAATCGTTTGATAGCGAATCCCCCGAGCGCTTCCGTTTTAATCTGACCGCACTTAAACAAAATTATGCCAACCTTATGGGGTGGCACACCCTCCATATTCCACAACCTTGCTTGTTTATCAAAGGCGGTAACTCCTCTTATATCTTGCCACAATATAAGTCACAAATTATCGAACAATGCCCACAGGCAAACGCCTTTACCATTAATGGTAGCGGTCACTGGGTACATGCGGAAAAACCGCAGTTTGTCATTCGTGCAATAGCAAATTTTTTAGATAAAATTGATAGTCAATACGAATCTAAATAAAATTTCATTTGCCTTTGAATTATGGTATAGTTTCCTACCAATTTGGTTGTAGCTTATCATTATCACTTCCTAAATAATTCTTTTTATTAAAGGAAGTAAATTTACACGCCAGTGGTTAAAAATGGCAAAACAAGATTCTGATTGCATTACTTTAGATTTATTTAGCGATATTCGCAAAGTTGGACGTCCGAAAACTAATCCACTGAGCCGAGAACAACAGATTCGTATCAATAAACGCAATCAATTAAAGCGCGATAAATCTAGTGGGTTAAAACGTGTTGAGTTAAAGTTGCATGAAGATCTGGTTCAACAATTAGAAGATTTAGCATCAACTCTGAATGTTAGTCGTTCCGAATTAATCGTCACGATTTTGCAAGATTATTTTAAAATTGAAAAATAGGTAAAAAAGAAATGGCTGTTGTTGGCTTATTTTATGGTAGTGATACCGGCAATACAGAAAACATTGCTAAAATGATTCAAAAGCAATTAGGTAGTGATTTAGTTGATATTCGCGACATCGCAAAAAGCAGTAAGGAAGATATTGAAGCATATGATTTCTTGCTTTTCGGTATTCCTACTTGGTATTACGGCGAAGCGCAATGTGACTGGGACGATTTCTTCCCAACGTTAGAACAGATTGATTTTACAGATAAATTAGTTGCCATTTTCGGTTGTGGAGACCAGGAAGATTACGCAGATTATTTCTGCGATGCGATGGGAACTGTGCGCAACATTGTTGAACCGCATGGAGCAATTATTGTAGGAAACTGGCCAACCGAAGGGTACACCTTCGAGTCTTCTCAAGCATTAATTGATGACAATACATTCGTCGGTTTATGTATTGATGAAGATCGCCAACCGGAATTAACGTCTGAACGTGTGAATAAATGGGTTAAACAGGTCTACGATGAGATGTGTTTAGCTGAATTAGCTTAATAGCAAAAAAGGAGCTGTTATGTCTGAAGAAAACATTAAACTATTAAAAAAAGTGGGATTGAAAATCACAGAACCGCGTTTAACCATTTTAGCCTTAATGCAAAAACATCACGATCAGCACTTTTCTGCCGAAGATGTCTATAAAATGCTTTTGGAAAATGGTGAAGATATCGGTTTAGCCACTGTGTACCGCGTATTAAATCAGTTTGATGAAGCGAAAATCTTAATTCGTCATAATTTTGAAGGTAACAAATCGGTTTTTGAATTAGCCCCAACACAACACCATGATCACATTATTTGTACCGATTGTGGCAAAGTGTTTGAATTTAATGATGAATTAATTGAAAATCGCCAAAAAGAAATCAGTAAACAACACGGCATTGAGCTTTCCAGCCATAGCCTGTACCTTTACGGCAAATGCAGCGACATTAATCACTGTAGCGAAAACAATAAAAAATAATCTAAAAAGGTGGTTTCAGAACCACCTTTTCGTTTTTAAAAACACGTCAAAATCAGACCGCGCTTTACTTTATTAAATCAAACGTCGTTAAGCGAAAAGCTGCCATATAATTGGCACTCACATCGTTATTTAACCAAAAATTTCCGCTTAGCGGATTATAGTGATACCCCACCATTTCAATGCATTCTAATCCTGCCTTATCCGTCCAAGCCAATAATTCGGCCGGCTGAATAAACTTATCATAATCATGAGTGCCTTTCGGCAACATTTTCAGCACATACTCAGCGCCCAACACGACCAACGCCCAAGCTTTTAATGTTCGATTAATGGTAGAAAAAAATAAGACGCCATTGGGTTTTAATAGCCTAGCGCAATTTTCAATAATTGATGCGGGATCCGGCACATGCTCTAACATTTCCATACAGGTAATCACATCAAAGCCAAATTCTGCCGACTCATTTTCTTCTAAAAGTGCGGTCTGTTTTTGCAAAATATTTTCACATAACTGTTCAATGGTGATTTGTTGATAGTCAATCTTCAGCCCCTGTTCTTCGGCATGCGTTTTAGCCACAGCCAAAGGCGCTGAAGACATATCAATACCGGTAACGAAAGCGCCTTGTTTTGCCATTGATTCTGCAAGAATACCGCCTCCGCACCCGACATCCAAAACACGCTTGCCGGTCAACCCGTCGGCTTGTTGCAAAATGTAGTTTAAACGTAGCGGGTTTAGCTGATGGATAGGCTTGAAATCACCGTTTGGATCCCACCAACTTATTGCCATTTTTTCAAATTTATCAATTTCTTGCTGATCAACATTCATGATTATGCTCCACTTTTTACATAATGTGCCTAGTGTAGCAAAAACACTAAAAATATCCTAAAAAATGACCGCACTTTTATGTAATCCGATGCAAGATTTTCGCAATTTTTCTTAGGGAGAAAAGCCCTTTCGTGCTATAATCACGCCAATTTTTTCACCATTAAATTTAATGATTAGGAAGTTCTAAATGACTGATTTAGTCCAAGATATTACGCCGGTGAGTATTGAAGAAGAATTAAAATCTTCATACCTTGATTACGCCATGTCTGTTATTGTGGGGCGTGCGTTACCTGATGTGCGTGACGGTTTAAAGCCGGTACACCGTCGCGTATTATTCGCTATGCATGAAGGCGGCAATGCCTACAACAAACCTTATCGTAAATCTGCCCGTATTGTGGGTGATGTTATCGGTAAATACCATCCGCATGGCGACAGCGCAGTATATGACACTTTGGTGCGTATGGCGCAACCTTTCTCACTTCGTTATATGTTGGTAGACGGTCAAGGTAACTTCGGTTCGGTGGATGGTGATGCGCCGGCGGCAATGCGTTATACGGAAGCCCGTATGACCAAAATCGCCCATGAATTATTGGCAGATTTAGACAAAGAAACCGTGAATTTCGTGCCGAACTACGATGGTTCCGAACAAATTCCTGAGGTGTTACCGACTAAAGTCCCTGCCTTACTGGTTAACGGCTCTTCCGGTATTGCAGTGGGGATGGCAACCAATATTCCGCCACATAATTTAGGTGAAGTATTAGACGGATGCTTGGCTTATATTGAAAATAACGATATCACTATTGATGAATTAATGAGTCACATTCCCGGTCCGGATTTCCCAACAGCAGCCCTAATTAACGGCCGTAAAGGCATTGAAGAAGCCTATAAAACTGGTCGCGGTAAAATTTATGTGCGTGCAAAAGCCGAAATCGAAACCGATGAAAAAGGCCGTGAAACCATTATTGTTAACGAAATTCCTTACCAAGTTAACAAAGCCAAATTAATAGAAAAAATCGCCGAGTTCGTCAAAGAGAAAAAAATCGAAGGCATCAGCGGTCTGCGTGATGAATCAGACAAAGACGGTATGCGTATCGTTATCGAAATCAAACGTGATGCCGTAGGTGAAGTGGTCTTAAATAACCTTTATGCGCTCACCCAAATGCAAGTGACTTTCGGCATCAACATTGTGGCCTTAGATCATGGCCAACCTAAATTATTAAATTTAAAACAATTAATCGAAGCCTTTGTTTTACACCGTCGTGAAGTGGTGACACGCCGTACTATTTTTGAATTGCGCAAAGCGCGTGAACGTACGCATATTTTGGAAGGCTTGGCCATTGCCTTGGCAAACGTCGATCCGATTATTGAGCTTATCCGCCAAGCACCAAACCCGGAAACAGCCAAACGCGAATTAATTGCCCGTCCATGGCAACTTGGCCATGTTGCCGATATGTTGGCCGCGGCAGGTGTGGATGCGGCTCGTCCGGAAGATTTGGATGAACAATACGGCATTCGTGATGGTTTGTATTATTTAACCGAAGTTCAAGCTCAAGCCATTTTAGATCTTCGTCTACAAAAATTAACCAACTTAGGCCACGACGAGATTCTTGATGAATACAAAAAATTGTTGGAAGCCATTGGCGAATTGCTTCGCATTTTGCGTAGCCCGGAACGCTTAATGGAAGTTATTCGAGAAGAATTGGAACAAATCCGCGAACAATTTAATGACCCACGCAGAACGGAAATTACGGCCGCTTCCGGTGATATTAATTTGGAAGATTTAATCGCACAGGAAGACGTAGTTGTTACTCTTTCCCACGAAGGTTATGTGAAATATCAACCGATTACCGATTACGAAGCACAACGTCGCGGTGGCAAAGGTAAATCGGCAACGAAGATGAAAGAAGAAGATTTCATCGAAAAACTATTAGTTGCGAACACTCACGACACGATTCTCTGTTTCTCCAGTCGTGGACGCTTATATTGGCTGAAAGTGTATCAACTTCCACAAGCCAGCCGTGGTTCACGCGGTCGTCCAATCGTCAATATTTTACCGTTAGGGGAAAATGAACGAATTACGGCGATCTTACCGGTAACCGCATATGAAGAAGATAAATTCGTCATCATGGCAACCGCCGGCGGTGTGGTGAAAAAAATCGCCTTAACCGAATTCAGCCGTCCGCGTTCCAGCGGGATCATCGCCTTGAATCTGCGTGATGAAGATGAGTTGATCGGTGTGGATATTACCGATGGTAGCAACGAAATCATGTTATTCTCCTCTCAAGGCCGTGTAGTTCGTTTCAGTGAAACCGCCGTACGCGCAATGGGGCGTTTAGCTACCGGTGTTCGCGGGATAAAATTGGCTCTCACCAATGATCTAAGTGACGACGAAAGTGCGGTAGAAATTGAAGATGTTTCTGATGACAATGCGGAAGAAACATTAGATTTGAATATCGACAAAGTTGTCTCTTTGGTGGTGCCGAAAAATAATGGAGAAATCCTCACGGCAACGCAAAATGGTTATGGGAAACGAACCAAATTGGAAGAATATCCAACCAAATCACGTAACACTAAAGGTGTGATTTCCATTAAGGTGAGTGAGCGTAATGGCAAAGTCGTTGCCGCGACACAAGTGATCGATACTGACCAAATCATGTTGATTACCGATGCAGGAACCCTTGTTCGTACACGCGTCAGCGAAGTCAGCATTGTGGGACGTAACACACAAGGGGTTCGCCTCATCCGCACTAGCGAAGATGAACATGTTGTCAGCCTAGAGCGCATCTGTGATGTAGATGATGACGAAAGCGAACAGGAAAGTGCGGTTGAAAATACCGAAGAATAACGATATTAAGTTATTTCTATTTCAAGGCAGTAGTGTTTTACTACTGCCTTTAATGTTGGAGTGAAAAATGGGAATTTATCTAACTTATACGCATATCCTTTGCGCATTCTTAAGTTTAGGATTATTGCTTGTTCGTGGAAGTATGCAATTAAGCCAAAAAGACTGGCGTAGCATAAAACTCTTGAAAATCTTACCGCACTTAGTGGATACACTCTTAATCTTAAGCGGTGTGATTATGTTGGTCATGTTCAACTACGGTTTACCAATTTGGATTATCATCAAAATCCTTTTATTAGTAGGTTATATTATGTTCTCAGCAAAATATTTTAGTAAGAAAAATCCGTCATCTAAGCCATTATTTTTCTTTCTTGCCCTGATTTCACTTATTGCAACAATTTTACTGGGATATTTTCACTAGAAATAAAAAAGTGGGTTTAGTACCCACTTTTTTTATTTTAACCACCGGCTAATTTCACTTTATAGCCTTTTTGTTCCAGTAGCTGTTTCAGTAAATCACGTTTCTCACCCTGAATTTCAATAGTATGATTTTTTACCGCCCCTCCGCAACCACAACGTTTTTTTAACTCTGCCGCAAGTAATTTTAATTCGGTTTCGGCAAGCCCCAAGCCTGTGATGATACTAACGCCATTGCCTTTTCGTCCGCTTTTTTGCACCTGAATACGTACAATGCCATCGCCTTGCGGTACTTGCTCTTGAGGTTTCTCGGACTTAATGCGTCCCACCTCTGTCGAATAAACTAAATGACTTGTCATGATGATTTAAGCAATAGACGCATTAATAGAATTTAAAACCTCAACCGGGTTTTCGGCTTGTGTAATCGGGCGACCAATCACAAGATAGTCTGCTCCGGAACGAATAGCAGCCGCCGGCGTCATGACACGACGTTGGTCACCAAAATCCGTCCCAATCGGGCGAATACCCGGTGTGACTAATTTAAAATCGGGTCCACAGTTATTACGTAAAATTTCTACTTCTTGCGGAGAACATACCACGCCATCTAACCCCGCACGTTGAGTTAAATTCGCCAAGCGAATAACATGCTCCATCGGGGACGAATTAATGCCAATTTGCAATAAGTCCAAATCTTCCATACTGGTTAACACAGTCACTCCAATAAGCAATGGCGCCTCTTTGCCATAAGGTTCAAGAATTTTTTTAGCTTCTTCCATCATGCGTAAACCGCCACTCGCGTGTAAGTCTACCATCCATACCCCTAAATCGGCAGCAGAACGTACTGCTCTTGCTACCGTGTTTGGGATGTCATGGAATTTTAAATCAAGGAAAACATCAAAATGACGACTATGTAGCTGTTTCACAAAGCTCGTGCCAAGGGTAGTAAACATTTCTTTTCCCACTTTTAAACGACAGGTTTGCGGATCAAGCTGATCAACCAATGCCAAGGCATCGGTTTCTTTTTCATAATCTAATGCAATAATGACTTTATTCGTCATAGTTTTCTCCTTATAAATAAAGCTGGCTAGCACCTAATTATGTTCAATTGAGCTAACCGGTTTGATCGTTTCCCATTGGCGACAAGAAGGGCAACACCAAATTAATTTGTGAGTTTGATAACCGCAATTCCTACAACGATAACCAAAAGTTTGCTTAATCCGCTCACCCACCATTTTATGTAACAGAATCAAACTGTCTTTTCCTCTGCCTTTCTCTGCGTCATTAATTTGATATTGAATAAAACGATGAAAAATTAGTGTCGCCGGGTTCTGCTGTAGTTGTTGATAAAGCTGAAGCTGTGCGGCAGCACGACCATCCTTTTCTTCAATTAAATCCGCTAACATTAAAGCTACCGCACTGTTATTATTTTCGCGGCTTGCCTTAATTAAAAATAATTCAAAATTATCCAATTGGTTTAGTTGTTGATAGCAGAATTTTAAACTGTGTAATACTTCGCCGATATAAGTGGCATTTTGCGTTAAAATATTTTCTAAAATATCTACCGCACTTTTGTACTCTTTCTGTTTAATATATAAATCCGCTAACATCATTGACGCCCGAACGCAATTCGGTGAAACCTTGAGGGCTTGTAACAAAATTTGTTTTGGATCTTCTTTGCTTTCATCAGGCAGATTTTGCACATATTCACAATAATAGTGAGCCAATTCAATTCGATTACTATTCGGTGAAATTTTCGCTAATTTTTCAGCGACATTAATGGCCTTTTTCCATTCTTTCGTTTTTTGATAAATTACCGCAAGCTGTTGTAACGCTCCCTCAGCAAATTCCGGTTCATCCACCATTAAAATATAAAGATGTTCGGCCCGGTCAAAAAAACCAACGGCCATAAAATCTCGGGCTAACTGTTGCTTAGCCAGTAATTTCTGTTCGAATGTATAATTAGGACTGTTATCCAAAGCTTGATGAATACGCAATGCGCGATCCACTTCGCCTCGAGAACGAAATAAATTACCTAAAGTTAACTCTGCTTCAAACTGTGAATTACTGTCAATTTCATTTTCATTTTCTTGCTTTTGCAACATATCCAAAAATAAATCGACGGCTTTCTCGGTTTGATTAGCTAAAAGGAAATTAACTCCGGTAACATAATCTCGGGAGAGTTTATTACTGACATCTTCCTGATCTTTTTTTGCACTACGATGCCCCATATACCAACCATACGCGGCAGCAATCGGCAAAAGAAGGAAGAGTAATTCAAGCATTATTGAGAAACCTTATCTCTGCTAGTCGTTAACTCGTTAATTTGTTGGGTTTGGCGTTTGATTTGACGATTTAATGCGATATTTTTAAGTTTTAATTTGAGGTAGAAAAAACCGGTGATAAACCAACCGAGGATGAGACCCAAACCGAATAAAATAGCAACTAAGGTAGAAAGTTGGAATTGGCTTTGTGCAAAGATGTAATTGAAGGTAATTACCTGATCGTTGTTCGCCCCCACGGTAACAGCAACTAAAATGATAGCCAAGACGATGATTAATCCAAAAATATATTTAATCATTTGGTTTCTCCTTGAAATAAAGTTGTTGCCCATTATGCCAAAAATGAGCACAAAAAACGACACTTAAAAGTGCCGTTATGAAAAGTTAGTTAAATAAATTATGCGTAAACGTCAACACGTTCTCTTAGCTCTTTGCCTGCCTTAAAGTACGGCACGCATTTTGCCTCTAATTTAACTTGTTCACCGGTTTTAGGATTACGCCCTATGCGAGGTTGACGACAATGTAAAGAAAAACTACCAAATCCGCGTACTTCAATACGTTCGCCACTTTCTAATACATATGACATTTGTTCTAAAATTGCTTTTACCGCTTCTTCAACATATTTAACGGGAATGTTGCTATTTTTTTGCACTAAAAGTTCGATAAGCTCTGACTTTGTCATACTATTCTCCTAACTCTTTATGAACCGGCATATTGCTATGCCGGTTTTATTAATAAAGTGAATTATTCACCTTTAGCTGCTTTGAAAGCTTCGGCCATTGCATTTGGAATAGCAACTTCTTCTTGCTTATTCACGTTTGCCACAGCAGCTGCTTCTTCAGCTTGATCTTTCGCACGAACAGATAAGTGAACGATACGTGCTTTACGATCCACACCGGTGTATTTCGCTTCAACAACATCGCCTGCAGCAACTTCGTTAGTTAAATCGGCTGCGCGGATATAACCTTCAACACCGCCATCTAATTCAACTTTAGCGCCTTTTGCATCAGCTTCAACAACTTTAGCGTTTAATACCGCGCCTTTTTTGTTGATTGCTACGAAGTTATTAAACGGATCTTCTTCAAGTTGTTTAATACCTAAAGAAATACGTTCTTTCACTGCATCAACTTGTAACACAACGGCAGCAACTTCGTCACCTTTCTTGTAGTTACGAACAGCTTCTTCGCCTTGAACGTTCCAAGAAATGTCAGATAAGTGGACTAAACCGTCAATGCCACCTTCTAAACCGATAAAGATTCCGAAGTCGGTGATAGATTTGATCTTACCAACAACTTTATCACCTTTGTTGTGAGTTTCAGCAAATTGAGTCCATGGATTTGGTTTGCATTGTTTTAAACCTAAAGAAATGCGACGACGTTCTTCATCGATTTCCAATACCATAACTTCAACTACATCACCAAGGCTTACAACTTTAGATGGGTGGATATTTTTGTTAGTCCAATCCATTTCAGAAACGTGAACTAAACCTTCAACACCGTCTAAAATTTCAACGAAACAACCATAGTCGGTTAAGTTAGTCACTTTACCGGTTAATTTGCTGTTTACAGGGTGGTTTTCAGCGATTGCAGCCCAAGGATCTTGGCCTAATTGTTTTAAGCCTAAAGATACACGGGTACGATCTTTGTCAAACTTCAATACTTTAACAGTGATTTCATCACCAACGTTCACGATTTCGCTTGGGTGTTTAACACGTTTCCAAGCCATGTCGGTAATGTGTAATAAACCGTCAACACCGCCTAAATCAACGAATGCACCGTAGTCGGTTAAGTTCTTAACGGTACCTTTAACTTCTGCACCTTCAGACAAGTTCGCTAATACTTCTTCACGATCTTGGCTGCTTTCAGATTCAATTACTGCACGGCGGGAAACAACAACGTTATTGCGTTTTTGATCAAGTTTGATTACTTTGAATTCTAATTCTTTGCCTAATAAGTGATCAGCATCACGAACCGGACGGGTATCAACTAATGAACCCGGTAAGAATGCGCGAACACCGCTTAACTCAACTGTGAAGCCGCCTTTCACTTTACCGTTCACTAAACCAAGCACAGTCGCTTGTTCATCGTAGGCTTTCTCTAATACAATCCAAGCTTCGTTGCGTTTAGCATCCGCGCGAGAAGCAACAGTTTCACCAAAACCGTCATCCACCGCTTTAAGCACTACGTCAACAACGTCACCAACTTGAACTTCTAATTCACCTTGTGCATTAAAAAATTCTTCGGCAGGAATTGCAGATTCGGATTTAGAACCGGTATCTACAAGAACGAAGCCTTTTTGGATAGCAACGATGGTACCTTTAACGACTGCGCCTTGACGGGTTTCAAGGCCTTTCAATGACTCTTCAAAGAGTTGAGCAAAAGATTCTGTCATAATTAATCTTCAATTTTAAATAAATAACGTCCACTTCTAATCCATAAAAAGTGGGGCTGATGATAGTGTTCATTCATCCGTGAATAAACCGTAAAATTTTAAACCTTAATATCAAGACGCTGTTGAATATAAGTCAGCGCCTGCTCAATAACTTCATCAATAGTTAACGATGTACTATCAAGCAAAAACGCATCTTCAGCAGGTTTTAAAGGAGCAACGGCACGATTTCTATCGCGCAAATCACGCTCTTTTATCTCGGCTAAAATCTGTGCAAAGTTACCACTAATCCCTTTATTTTGCAACTGGTTATACCGTCTTTTTGCACGCTCTTCCGCGCTGGCGTCTAAAAATAGTTTTACTTGCGCGTCAGGAAACACCACCGTTCCCATGTCTCGGCCATCGGCGATTAAACCATCATTTTTCGCAAAATCCTGCTGAAGTTGCAACAATGCGGCACGAACTTGCGGGAAAACCGCTACTTTGGATGCAGCATCCGCAACCTCTTGTGTACGAATCAAACGGCTTACATCCATACCGCCTAATAACACATTCACTTCACCGTCTTGTGGTACAAATTGAATATCTAAATGACGGGCAAGCTCCGCCAATTCCGTTTCATTGGTTAAATCTGCATTGCGTTTTAACGCTGCCAATGCGGTCACGCGATAAATCGCCCCTGAATCCAACAATGCAAAGCCTAGTTTTTCTGCCAAGGCATAACATAACGTACCTTTACCGGCGCCGCTTGGTCCGTCCACCGTAATAATTTTATTCATGGGTATTCTCTGTAAAAAGGGATTGAATATCGGCTGTCATCTTGTCAAACATCTCATAGCGTTTACGGTACATAGACCGCTTTTTACTCTGAATATCCTCCAACGGACGACGCTCAAGTGCAGTCGGAATTTGCCAATAATTTTCAGTCAACTTCCCCTCATTTTCCTGCCAAAATTCATCATAATTAAACAATAACTTTGCTGAATCATTCCAACGGTATTTCGCCTGATTTTTATGCGGAATGCCTTCTAAACGACAATTCAACCGTGTGGCTAATAATTTAAAGGCATTGACCAACATAAACATCGGTCGCACACCGTGTAATAATTTTGTTGCCACTCGAACCAGTTCCTGCGCCTCTTCGCCCTTTGGCCCCTGAATGGACGCCACCAATAGTCGATTGTCTGACAAAAATGTAAAACTGGCGGAATAAATCGTACGCTGATCACTGTCGGTTAATCCAACCGCAAAAAATCCTTCATAAGGATCAATATCATTTAAACGTAATTGCAATGCCAACGTTTCCGTCAACTGTGATAACAATATCGGCTGTTGAGCAATCAACGTTTCACATAAGGTTTTGCCAAACTTCGCTTCTGCCACTGCAAAATTCGTTTGAATAGCCTGTAAACGTTGTGTTGAATTAAAACGCTTATCGCAATACTGACTTAACAACGTATTCACCCGATAAGGATGATGTCTAAAAACGGCTTGCCACTGCGGGTTATCGTTCATAAACGCTACAAACGCATGGCATTGTTTGGTAAAAATCAGGCGCCTAGCTTGATAACGCAACCATTCACGCAATAATTTTAATTTTCGTTTTTCATAAGGAAACATTGCACGAAAGGTCAGAAATTGAAATGCTGTCACACACACCTCAAAAATGTTAGTTCAATAATTCAGCGCCGAATTATAGCAAAAAGGCTTTTTCTTTAAAATGTGCCAAAAGCCGAAAACACCGTTCAAAGTGCGGTCATATTTCAGCGTGTTTTTTTACACAAACACCTGTTGAACTAAGAACATATATAACATAGTGCCGGCAGCGATGGACAAGAACATATTGCGCTTCCATAAATGTAATGCAACGACGATCACACCGGAAAGAAATTCGGGAACGCCATGAAAGCCGCTAAACACATCCACGTTTTTGTAACAATACACCACTAACATACCAAACATCGCCGCAGGTAAGACTTTACCTAAATAACGGATATATTCCGGAATCGGGCGGTTAGCAGGGAAAATCCAAAACGGCAACCAACGGGTAAATTGCACACCTAATACGGCAATGCCAATGGTGATGATTTGTTCGGTTAATGTCATTCTTCTATCCTCTCCAATCTTGAGGACAATTTCGGACGACGGAAAGTCAACACTGTCCAAATGCCGATTAACGTTGGCAATAAGAAATATTCACGTCCGAAAACGATGAGGGAAATCGCGGCAATCGCCAAACCCAACAAAGAGCTTTCATGAGATTTTTCCTGAGCCCAGTTTTCGGCAAAAATCACTAAAAATAACGCCGTCATAGCAAATTCAATGCCCTTCAAATCAAAGGGAATAATATTACCGAACAGGTTGCCGAGGCCTGCGCCGATCATCCAGTACATATGCAAATAAAACGAGACAAAAAACATATACCAGCCACGATCAATATGCGACGGAACCTTTGCCATGTAATTCAAAGAAAAAGATTCATCCACCAGGGTGGCAATGAGATACGGGCGTTTTTTGCCTAATGACTTTCCATATTTTTCCAACATAGAAATACTGTAAAAAAGCTGCCGTCCACTCACCATCAAGGTAATCAACAACGCATTTAACGGCGCAAATGCCAAACTTAATGCGCCGGCAATGATAAATTCCACCGAGCCGCCATAAATTAACAACGCCATCAGCACGGGGTACCAAAAACTAAAACCAAGCGCTTTCATGTAAATGCCGTAAGCCACGCCAAGGAACAAAAAGCCGGCGAGCATCGGCGCACTATAGGGCAAGGCGGCTTTCGCCGCCGCCCAAATGGGGTGGGAATTTGTCTTTACGTCAGACATACAACTAGATCTCTTCTAATATGGATAATTCGGGCAAGGTAGAAAAACTTTGAGCTTTCACGGTTTCATAGAAATCATCCACGAAAGCAATTTGCGAATCCAACTCTCGCGTTGCGGCATAAAGATTACTGTGTAACCCCTGTTCGGTGATTTTACGCGCCACGATGTAGCCACGATCCAAATAAGGCTTCGCCGCCCAAAACGGCAATGCTGCCACGCCACGCTTACTGGCCACCAACTGAATAATGGCAATGGTGAGCTCACTGGTTCGGCGGGTCGGATTAACGCCTTTCGGGTGTAATACCTTACGCAACAAATCCAACATATCATCCGGTACAGGATAAGTAATCAAAGTTTGATCAATAAAATCTTCCGCCTGCCAAACATCTTTCACCGCCAGCGGATGATCTTTCGCACACAATCCCACCATTTCATAGGAAAACAACGGCTTATACACAATACCCTGAGTCTCTTCCACTTCTTGCACCACCGCCCAATCGGCACGATGGCTTAACAGCAACCCAACGGCATCGGTGTGGAAACCGGACACAATATCTAACTCCACCAACGGCCAATGCTGACGGAATAAATCCATGGCGGGCATGAGCCAATCGAAGCAAGTGTGGCATTCCACCGCAATGCGCAACTCCCCTGCTTCCCCTTGTTTCACCCGCGCCAAATCACGCTCCGCCTCAATCACTTTAGGCAAAATATCATTGGCAAGCTGAATCAAGCGCTCCCCTGCGGCAGTAAAATGCAAGGGTTGGGTTTTACGTTCAAATAACGGCAAGCCGTATTGATCTTCTAATAATTTAATTTGGTGAGACAAGGCTGACTGGGTGAGATAAACCCGCTTTGCAGCCAAAGAAACACTGCCCGTTTCTTTTAAAGCGAGTAAGGTTTTGAGATGTCGAAGTTCGAGAAAGATTGGTTTCATGAGAAAGATTCATATTAATAAGAAAAATAATGAAGCCGTATCATACACCAAAACCGACTGCGCTTTAATGTTCTACGAAATAAAAGTGCGGTCGAAAATCAAAATGTTTTTACGTTCTGTGCTATTACGTCAAAATCAAAATATTAAAATTATTCATACAAATTTGGAAAATTATTAATTTGCATAATAATCCTAATTCCTTCATTCTACACACGTACAGATGTTTAGCCGTCTAAATCATTTAACACAAAACAAGGAATTATGATGACAACATTTCATTTAGCAGGCTTCCCGCGTGTAGGTGCCAAGCGTGAACTCAAATTTGCCCAAGAACGTTACTGGCGCGGTGAAATCGCCGAAGCCGATTTATTAGACATAGCAAAAAAATTGCGTGAAATTAACTGGCAACATCAAGCCAATGCGAATGCGGATTTCGTGGCCGTTGCGGACTTCACCTTCTACGATCACATTTTAGATTTGCAAGTGGCAACAGGCGCCATTCCTGCGCGCTTTGGTTTCGACAGCCAAAACTTAACCTTGGATCAATATTTCCAGTTGGCGCGTGGCAACAAAACACAATTCGCCATTGAAATGACCAAATGGTTCGACACCAACTATCACTATCTTGTACCTGAATTCCACAAGGACACCCAATTTAAAGCCAACCCGGCGCACTATGTGCAACAAATCCGTGAAACCAAGGCCCTTGGGCACAATGTAAAACCAACTATTGTTGGCCCATTAACCTTCCTTTGGTTAGGGAAAGAAAAAGGTGCCGCATTTAATCGTTTCGATTTGTTAAACAAACTCGTGCCGATTTATGTGGACATCTTAAACGCGTTAACCGCTGAAGGCGTGGAATACATTCAAATTGATGAACCTGCCTTAACCCTTGATTTACCGGCAGAATGGGTTGCCGCTTATAAAGCGGTTTACGCCACTTTTGCGGCACAAGTAAACGCCAAACTCTTACTTGCCACTTATTTCGGTTCCGTGGCAGAACATGCCGATTTATTAAAAGCCTTACCGGTAGCCGGTCTTCACATTGATTTGGTACGTGCACCGGAACAACTTTCCGCCTTTGCCGATTACGACAAAATCCTTTCCGTAGGCGTGATTGATGGACGTAATATCTGGCGTGCGAACTTAAACCAAGTGTTAGATGTGGTTGAACCATTAAAAGCGAAATTAGGTGAGCGTTTATGGATTGCGCCAAGCTGTTCCCTACTCCATACGCCTTATGATTTGGCAGTGGAAACCCAGCTGCAAGCCAACAAGCCGGAGCTTTATCAATGGTTGGCGTTCACCTTACAAAAAATTCAAGAATTACGCGTCATTAAAACCGCACTTGAGCAAGGGCGTGCAGCAGTGCAAGCAGAATTAGCGGCATCGCAAGCGGCAGCTGACGCGCGTAAAAACTCTCGTGAAATCCACCGCACTTGTGTGGCGGAACGTTTGGCAAACCTGCCGAAAAATGCCGATCAACGTAAATCGCCATTTGCGGAACGGATTAAGTTACAAAATGCGTGGTTAAATCTACCGTTGCTGCCAACCACCAATATTGGTTCCTTCCCGCAAACCACGGAAATTCGTCATGCCCGTGCTGCCTTCAAAAAAGGCGATCTCAGTTTGGCAGATTACGAAGCGGCAATGAAAAAAGAAATTGAATTCGTGGTGCGTGAGCAAGAAAAATTGGATTTAGACGTGTTAGTACACGGCGAAGCGGAGCGTAACGACATGGTGGAATACTTCGGCGAATTGCTCGATGGGTTTGCGTTTACCAAATTCGGTTGGGTACAAAGTTACGGTTCCCGCTGCGTCAAACCACCGGTTATTTACGGCGACGTGACCCGTCCGGAACCAATGACCGTGCGTTGGTCGCAATATGCCCAAAGCCTCACCAACAAAGTGATGAAAGGCATGTTAACCGGCCCGGTAACCATTTTACAATGGTCTTTCGTGCGTAACGACATTCCACGTTCCACGGTGTGTAAACAAATTGCGGTGGCACTTTCTGATGAAGTATTGGACTTAGAAAAAGCGGGGATCAAAGTCATCCAAATTGACGAACCGGCCATCCGCGAAGGTTTACCGCTTAAACGTGCCGATTGGGATGCGTATTTACAATGGGCAGGCGAAGCTTTCCGTTTAAGTTCAATGGGTTGTAAAGATGACACGCAAATTCACACACACATGTGTTATTCCGAATTTAACGACATTCTACCGGCTATTGCCGCCCTGGATGCCGATGTGATCACCATCGAAACCTCCCGTTCCGACATGGAATTACTTACCGCATTCGGTGATTTCAAATACCCGAACGACATCGGCCCGGGCGTGTACGACATCCACAGCCCACGTGTGCCGACCGCAGAAGAAATTGAACATCTTCTTCGCAAAGCGTTGCAAGTAGTACCAAAAGAACGCTTATGGGTAAACCCGGACTGCGGCCTAAAAACCCGCGGCTGGCCGGAAACCATCGCCGCATTAAAAGTGATGGTGGATGTCACGAAGAAATTACGTGCGGAATTAGCTTAATTCACAGATAGTCGTTCACAGGTAAAAGAAAAGCTGAATCTCAAAGAGAGGTTCAGCTTTTTTGTTTTACGGAAAAGAAAAGTGCGGTCGTTTTTAGACGTGTTTTATTCAACAAAACACAGAAATGCTCTCTCTTTTTTTAAACATGTCGCTTCGCAGTGGAAGCAAAGGTAATTTTATCAGGACGATAACTAATGCTACCGTACTGAAATAGACGTCCGTCGGCTAAATAAGTGGTACTGGTAACGTTCACAACCATATTATACTCACCGAGGTCCATGGTGCTTTTTTCTTCTTCATTGGCATAACGAAACACAATTTCACGCTGTGAATAACTAATTTTTAGGCCTAGTTCACTTTCTAAATAGTGATAAATGGAGTGTTCCGCAATCTCACGATTAATAAAAGGAACAATACGACGATCAAAGTAAGAGACTTCGTATTCCACCGCTTCCCCATCAATTTCACGAACACGACCTATACGGTAAAAATCAATCTGATCATTTACGTTAAAGATCCGCATTAATTCTTCTTCCCCTTGTACAATATACAAACTGGTTAAGGTTGTTTTCACTTGATGGGTTAAAGGACGATTCAGCTCACCAACGGTTTTGATTTCAGAAAGCTGTTGAGGCGTTGATAAATTATGTTCAAGAACAATAGAAGTTCGCCCCTGTTGTTTCTGAATGTAACCGTCCATTTCAAGCAGAGAAAGAGCTTTGCGAATAGTATCTTTAGAAAAACCATATTCTTGCATAAGCTCACTTTCACTGGGTAATTCTTGCTTAGGAGGTAAAATTCCATCGGTTATTTTTCTTTTTATATCATTATAAACCGCTTTGTATTTACTCACTTTTCCACTCCATTTTTGACTTTTATTCCCTCAATTCAAATATTCAATAGAATAACACAAACCTTTCTCCTTATACGTATAGTTTTTGTGATCAAAATCACACTTTTACGTTAATGTTTAAACTTTTACGTAAAAGCTATTGCGTAAAATAAAATTTAGATTAAAATCTCTCCAACTTTTACTTCTGAAGGGAAAAATTATGCTTACTCGGTCAAGCGGTGTTTTAATGCACATCACCTCATTACCCAATGCATTTGGAATTGGTAGCTTTGGGCAATCCGCTTATGATTTTGTGGATTTTTTAGTTGAAACAAAACAAAGCTATTGGCAAATCCTTCCATTAACCACCACCAGCTACGGTGATTCCCCTTATCAATCCTTCTCTGCTATTGCAGGTAACACACATTTAATTGATTTTGCTTTACTCACCCAAATGGGTTTATTGCAAGAAACGGATTATGCTTCGGTTAATTTTGGCGATGATCCGACAAAAGTGGATTACGAACGCATTTTTTATGCGCGTCGCCCGATCTTAGAAATCGCCGTCAAACATTTCCTTGCCGATAAAAAACGCCAAGCAGACTTCAAAAACTTTGAAAAAAACAACCGCACTTGGTTGGAAGACTATGCGGAATTTATGGCAATCAAAGAGCATTTCGGCAATAAGGCCCTACAAGAATGGGAAGATAAACTGGTTGTTGCCCGCAAGCCAAAGACACTTGCAAAATATCGTACGATGCTGAAAGAGCAAATTCAGTATTTCAAAGTAACGCAATATTTCTTTTTCCAACAATGGTTGGCATTGAAAAATTACGCTAATCAAAGAGGGATTAAAATTATTGGCGATATGCCGATTTATGTGGCCGCGGACAGTGTTGAAGTATGGACAATGCCGGAACTCTTTCAATTAGATAAAGAATGTAAGCCGCTCTTTGTTGCCGGTGTTCCCGCCGATCAATTCAGCGCCACCGGACAACTTTGGGGCAATCCGCTTTATGACTGGCCTGAACATAAAAAACAAGGCTATGCCTGGTGGATTCATCGCATTGAAGAAAGCTTTAAAATTTACGACGTACTTCGTATCGATCATTTCAAAGGTTTCTCCGATTATTGGCAAGTGGATGGTAAAGCAGATATTGCCAAATATGGTAGCTGGCAACCCGGCCCGGGATATGATTTGTTCAAAGCAGTAAAAGCACAGCTAGGCGATTTGCCGATTATCGCTGAAGATCTCGGCAATATTGATGAAAAAGCGAAGAAATTACTGGTTGATTGCGGTTATCCCGGCATGAAAATTTTGCAATTCGGTTTTGAAGATGTGAGTGGTGAAAGCCTGGATAGCCCACATTATTGCATTCCGCATTGCATTGCCTATACCGGCACACACGATAATGATGTGATTAATGGCTGGTATGCGGATTTATCCACAAAACAACAACAATATATCAACGCTTATACCCATCGCGCTGCCGATGAATCTATCTGTCAGGCAATGATTCGCCAATTATTTGCTACCGTAAGTAATACGGTTATTGCCACCATGCAAGATATTTTAGATTTGCCGGCCAACTCAAGAATGAATCTTCCTTCTACTATAGGTGGAAACTGGGAATGGAGAATGCAAGAAAGCGATTTAACAAAAGCCAAAAAAGATTTTTTAAGCCAAATAACCACGTTATATGGACGTGCAAATAAGAAAAAAATAATGATTAAATTTAGTGAATTTGTACAACAAACAACAAACAAAAAACTTAAAAAGCTAAGTGATCACGCAATTTACGTACAGTTATTAAACTATGTTAAAACCCTTGCTGCGAATAAAGAAAAAAATACGGCTAAACGTAAGGTTTACTACATTTCTGCGGAGTTTTTGATTGGCAAATTGCTGTCTAACAATTTAATCAATCTTGGCGTATATCAAGAAATCAAAGATGAATTGGCGCAGGCAGGTAAATCACTAAGCCATATTGAAGATATTGAACCGGAACCGTCTTTAGGGAACGGCGGATTAGGTCGTTTAGCGTCCTGTTTTATTGATTCCATGTCCACACTCGGGCTAAATGCGGAAGGCGTAGGCTTAAATTATCATTGCGGTTTGTTTAAACAAGTCTTTAAAAACAATGAGCAACATGCCGAACCAAATAACTGGATTGAAAAAGAGTCTTGGTTAATTCCTACAGATATCCGTTATGAGGTGCCATTTAAAGATTTCACCTTAACCTCTAAATTAGATCGCATTGATATTCTAGGTTACAAAAAAGACACCAAAAACCATCTCAACTTATTTGATATTGAATCCATTAATCATAAATTGATTAAAAAAGGCATTACCTTTGATAAAACAAAAATCAAAGAAAATCTGACCTTATTCCTTTACCCGGATGACTCCGATAAAAACGGTGAATTATTACGTATTTATCAGCAATATTTTATGGTCTCCAATGCGGCGCAGTTATTAATTGATGAAGCCATTGAACGAGGCAGTAATTTACATGATTTAGCCGATTATGCCTATGTACAAATTAATGACACTCACCCATCCATGGTGATTCCGGAATTGATTCGCTTATTAACGGAAAAACATCGTATTAAATTTGCAGAAGCGGTAGAAATCGTGCGCAATATGGTAGGCTACACGAACCATACGATTCTTGCCGAAGCCTTAGAAAAATGGCCTTTAGCTTATTTAGAAGAAGTGGTTCCACATTTAGTTAAGATCATCAAAAAACTGAATAAATTAGTACATAAGGAATATCCGAATCCTGATGTACAAATTATTGATAAGCAAAAACGCGTCTATATGGCGCATATGGATATTCATTTTTCAAACTCCGTGAACGGTGTGGCGGCATTACACACGGAGATTTTGAAAAATTCCGAACTCAAAGCGTTTTATGAAATTTATCCCGAGAAGTTTAATAATAAAACTAACGGAATCACCTTCCGTCGTTGGTTAGAGTTTTCCAACCAAGAGCTAGCCGCTTATATTAAACAACTTATCGGCGATGGTTACTTACATGATGCAACGCAACTGGAAAAACTGCTTGCCTTTAAAGATGATAAAAAAGTGCATCAAAAATTAGCTGAAATTAAATTCCGGAATAAATTGGCACTGAAAACCTATCTCAAAGAAAATAAAGGCATTGAGTTGGACGAGAATTCCATTATCGATACGCAAATTAAGCGTTTCCACGAATATAAACGCCAACAAATGAATGCGCTTTATGTGATTCATAAATACCTTGAAATCAAAGCGGGCAAACTGCCGAAACGTAAAATTACCGTGATTTTTGGTGGGAAAGCCGCACCGGCTTATGTGATTGCACAAGATATTATTCATTTAATTCTTTGCTTGTCTGAGTTAATCAATAACGATCCGGATGTGAATCACTATTTAAACGTGCATTTGGTGGAAAACTATAATGTCAGCGTGGCGGAAAAATTGATTCCGGCGACAGATATTTCAGAGCAAATTTCCCTTGCCTCAAAAGAAGCTTCCGGAACAGGCAATATGAAATTTATGCTGAATGGCGCATTAACTTTGGGCACAATGGACGGCGCGAACGTGGAAATTGCCGAATTAGCCGGCGCGAAAAACATTTACACCTTCGGTAAAGATTCGGAAAGCATTATTAAACTGTATGAAACTGCTGGTTATGTTTCAAAAGATTACTATAAAAAGGATAAACACATTAAAAGAGCGGTCGATTTTATCCTTGATTCTACGCTGGTGAAACTAGGCAATAAAAAGCGTTTAAAACGTCTGCATGATGAATTGCTCAATAAAGACTGGTTTATGACCTTAATTGACTTTGATGCTTATGTCACGGCGAAAGAACAGATTCTGGCGGATTATGAAGATCAAGATAGCTGGAACGAAAAAGTGATTCATAACATCGCCAAAGCCGGTTTCTTCTCATCGGATCGCACCATTGCACAATATAACACCGATATTTGGCATTGTGAGGATTAAGGGGAACATATGAAACTACTCACCCTCAACGTACACGCTTGGTTAGAAGATAACCAAGCGGAAAAAATCGACATTATTGCCGACACCATTGTTGAAAAGGGCTACGACATCGTTGCCCTACAAGAGGTGAACCAATTAATGTCAGCGCCCGCGATTTCACAAGCATTAAAGCAGGATAACTATGGCGTTGTGTTGCTGAATAAAATCAATCAACGGGCGACGCAAAAATATTCGCTGTTTTGGAGCAATTCGCATATTGGCTACGATAAATATGACGAAGGCATCGCCTTTTTAACCCGCTTGCCGGTTTATGAAGTGGATGCTTTTTATTGCAGCCAACATCAGCGCCTCGATTCTATCCTCTCGCGCAAAATTCTTGGCTTAACCGTGGAATATCAAGGCCAACTTGTAGATTGTTATTCCTGCCATATCAACTTGCCGAATTGCGCGGGTGAAAATCAACTGGACAACATTCGCAATATCGTGGAGCGTAGCCAAAGCCGAAACCTTAAAATTTTGATGGGTGATTTCAACACGGATGCAATCAGCGATCCAAACGCTTATCAGAAAATTAAATCTCTCGGTTTACTTGATACTTTTGAGATGGCGGAACAGAAAGATAGCGGGATTACTGTTGAAAAAGCGATTGATGGCTGGAAAGGCCACAGCGAAGAAAAACGATTAGACTATATTTTTTTAAATCAAGCAAAAAGGGTTTTATCGAGTCAGGTGGTTTTTAATGGCAAAAATAAACCGGTAGTTTCCGACCATTTCGGTTTGGAAGTCGAGCTTACATTGTAGGAGAACATACATGAAAAAATTGCTCAGTTTTGAATTTTGGCAAAAATTCGGCAAATGCTTAATGGTGGTAATTGCCGTGATGCCTGCCGCAGGTTTGATGGTAAGTATCGGTAACTCGTTACCGTTAATTAGCGATGCCGAATGGCTGGCGCGCGTGGGTAATATCATTGCGCAAATCGGTTGGGGCATTATCGGCAATCTGCATTTGTTATTTGCTTTAGCCATTGGTGGCAGTTGGGCAAATGAGCGTGCGGGCGGTGCGTTTGCCGCAGGTCTTGCCTTTATTTTAATCAACTTAATTACCGGTCACTTCTTCGGCGTAAAAATTGAAATGTTGACCGATCCGAATGCCCACGTCAGCACCATCTTGGCAGGCGACATTCCGGTGGCAAACTACTTTGTGAATATCCTCGGACAACCTGCATTAAATATGGGTGTATTCGTAGGGATCATCGCCGGTTTTGTAGGAGCAACCACCTTTAATAGCTACTACAATTTCCGCAAACTGCCTGAAGTGCTTACCTTCTTTAACGGTAAACGCTTTGTACCATTCGTGGTGATCTATCGTTCCGTTTTAGTGGCGTTAATCTTAGCGGTGTTCTGGCCGGTAGTGCAAACCGGAATTAACCATTTCGGTGAATGGATTGCCAACTCACAAGACTCCGCGCCTATCCTTGCGCCTTTTGTTTACGGCACATTAGAACGTCTTTTACTGCCTTTCGGTTTACACCATATGCTCACCATTCCGATGAACTACACCTCATTGGGCGGTACCTATGAATTCTTAACCGGTATGCAACAAGGCAAACAAGTATTCGGACAAGACCCGTTATGGCTCGCTTGGATCAGTGATTTAATCAACCTGAAAGACGCGGGCAATATGACGCAATATAACGAGCTCCTCTCAACAGTGACACCGGCGCGCTTTAAAGTGGGTCAAATGATCGGTTCAAGCGGTATTCTAATGGGAATTACGCTCGCCATGTACGTGAACGTTGATACGGATAAGAAAACCATCTACAAAGGGATTTTCCTTTCTTCTGCCCTTGCCGTGTTCTTAACCGGCGTAACAGAACCGATCGAATATATGTTTATGTTCGTTGCACTACCGCTTTACCTTGTTTATGCGGCTATCCAAGGTTGCGCATTTGCCATGGCGGATATTGTGAACTTACGCGTTCACTCATTCGGTAACATTGAGTTTTTAACCCGTACACCAATGGCGATTAAAGCGGGCATCGGCATGGATCTCATCAACTTCATTTGGGTATCCGGTGTGTTTGCGGTCGCTGCCTTCTTAATTGCGAATTTCATGATTAAGAAACTCAACCTAGCCACCGCCGGTCGCAACGGCAACTACGATGCAAAAGGCTCTGACGAAGCCCCAACTGAGGAGAAAAAAGTCGCTAATGCCAGTGCGCAAGTGGTACAAATCATCAATCTTCTTGGCGGACGAAACAATATTGCCGAGGTAGATGCTTGTATGACCCGTTTACGTATCACTGTGCATAATCCTGAATTAGTGGGCGATGCAGCGGCTTGGAAACAAGCAGGCGCAATGGGTTTTATCGTCAAAGGCACTGGCATTCAAGCCATTTATGGGCCAAAAGCTGATGTACTGAAATCGGATATTCAAGACCTGCTCTCTTCAGGCGTTGAAATTCCGAAAATGTAACAATATTTCAGCGTAGATAAATAAAAAGAGCGGTTAAAATGATCTAACCCAAAAAGAAAAGCTGAATCTCGAAAGAGGTTCAGCTTTTTATTTTTATGAAAGAAAAGTGCGGTGGATTTTCCAGACGTTTTTGCAGAAAAGCTTGAAACTTATACATCACTTATTTTTCGTAAAGACAAAATATATACTCACCCAAAGGTGGCTGCGATCTTACTTGATCTTATTGATATATAAGCGTTAGTTTCAACTCACAGCCGCGCGGAGGCGGCTGCGCGGTATGCTCACCACCTTTGTGATCTACTTTGAGTTTCAACACACAGCCGCTCGAAGGCGGCTGCATAAAGGCTGGCACGGCGGGGTGGTGTGGTACCCTGTTTCAACACACAGCCGCGCGGAGACGGCTGGTTTATAAAATTTAAACACCTTAACTTAAATACTGGTTTCAACACACAGCCACCCGAAGGCGGCTGCGCGATTTCATGTGCCTTGCCACGGTCACCTTTGGCGTTTCAACACACAGCCACCCGAAGGCGGCTGCCGCTCGAAGAAGTTCGGGGCGTTCTGTTACACCCGTTTCAACACACAGCCGCGCGGAGGCGGCTGCTTTGTCTGCACTGCCAAGATTGAGCACGGCGCGTTTCAACACACAGCCGCGCGGAGGCGGCTGCCCCTTGTTCTCAGATGCACAACGTCTTATTGATGAGTTTCAACACACAGCCGCGCGGAGGCGGCTGCGTTGACCGCACCGGGTTCAGACCGCGAGACGAACGTTTCAACACACAGCCGCGCGGAGGCGGCTGCCCGCTATTGCGAAAGTTCGGCATAATTTCAATACTTGTTTCAACACACAGCCGCGCGGAGGCGGCTGCTTGGAGCTACTTAATGCAATTCAATCAAAGGGGGCCAGTTTCAACACACAGCCGCGCGGAGGCGGCTGCTTCTTGATTCATTATGTTTCTCCTATTTTTGTTTAGTTTCAACACACAGCCGCGCGGAGGCGGCTGCTTGGAGCTACTTAATGCAATTCAATCAAAGGGGGCCAGTTTCAACACACAGCCGCGCGGAGGCGGCTGCTTAAATGTCATTGTTGTGCCTCCGTTATTTTATATGTTTCAACACACAGCCGCGCGGAGGCGGCTGCTCATGACAAGTGATTCTAAATTTGACACTTACGCCGTTTCAACACACAGCCGCGCGGAGGCGGCTGCGGAACGTGGGCTAAGCGTGATTTCTTCCCTGCTGTTTCAACACACAGCCGCGCGGAGGCGGCTGCTTCGATGATTTTGCTCATGTCAAGCCTCCTTATTGTTTCAACACACAGCCGCGCGGAGGCGGCTGCCTGATTTTCAGCGGTATGTTAGCTTGGATTATATGGTTTCAACACACAGCCGCGCGGAGGCGGCTGCCGAGTGGCAAGTTGAGAACACTCAGCACTAAATGGTTTCAACACACAGCCGCGCGGAGGCGGCTGCCAAAAACAGGCCGCACTTTTATCCGCGCAACGAGCGGTTTCAACACACAGCCGCGCGGAGGCGGCTGCATCAAAACTATCATTATCAGACAGCTTAATTGCAGTTTCAACACACAGCCGCGCGGAGGCGGCTGCAGCACAAATATTCTGCCGCACAATTCGCCGATTCTGTTTCAACACACAGCCGCGCGGAGGCGGCTGCTGTGTAAGTCCATACCGGATCGCTTGGGCGATCTTGTTTCAACACACAGCCGCGCGGAGGCGGCTGCTTCAGCTTCGCTCAAGTCTTTAAATTTCATCGAGTTTCAACACACAGCCGCGCGGAGGCGGCTGCCAAAATCCTAATATAGTAAAAGATGGGGATAGTGTTTCAACACACAGCCGCGCGGAGGCGGCTGCGATTTTACCGCGCTACGAATTGTAACATAATCCGTTTCAACACACAGCCGCGCGGAGGCGGCTGCAACGACAAGTGACGGCATAGTTACTCAAAATATCGTTTCAACACACAGCCGCGCGGAGGCGGCTGCCAATAACAGGCTATATCATTGATAAATTAGGTAAAGTTTCAACACACAGCCGCGCGGAGGCGGCTGCGCAATGGTTCTTCATCTTCCGGTGATGGTAAAGGGTTTCAACACACAGCCGCGCGGAGGCGGCTGCAAAATGAATTTTCATATTGACTGGCTTACGATAGGTTTCAACACACAGCCGCGCGGAGGCGGCTGCTTGAAGTGTCAAAACCTCCATTATCAGCAGGTGGAGTTTCAACACACAGCCGCGCGGAGGCGGCTGCCTAGGATTCCCATCAACCCTAACCACAGAACCAGTTTCAACACACAGCCGCGCGGAGGCGGCTGCGCATTTTATTTTTATTATTTTATTTGGTATCCGGTTTCAACACACAGCCGCGCGGAGGCGGCTGCCTTGAAATTATTGAAGGCTTCAACAACTTTGCGATGTTTCAACACACAGCCGCGCGGAGGCGGCTGCCAATATGCTGCTATTGGGAAATTAGAATTTGTAAAGTTTCAACACACAGCCGCGCGGAGGCGGCTGCGGTCATAAATTTTGAATAAATAGATCCTGGCTTTGCTGTTTCAACACACAGCCGCGCGGAGGCGGCTGCCCTTTTTAGATTGAGGTTTTAATGGCTACAATAGACGTTTCAACACACAGCCGCGCGGAGGCGGCTGCTCAATAATCAGCGCTGAGCCATCACCTTCGGCGTAGTTTCAACACACAGCCGCGCGGAGGCGGCTGCACTTGTTCGCGGTCATCTCTCGTGTGCCTTCGACGTTTCAACACACAGCCGCGCGGAGGCGGCTGCGCGGGGTCGATTATCTATTTTACCGACCCGATGCAGTTTCAACACACAGCCGCGCGGAGGCGGCTGCACTTGTGGAAAGCCATTAAAGCGATGCGCAAGGTGGTTTCAACACACAGCCGCGCGGAGGCGGCTGCCCACGCCAAAGTGTATAGTCTAACGACAGATAAAGGTTTCAACACACAGCCGCGCGGAGGCGGCTGCACAAGGTGACCACCGGTTGGTTGTTGGAACGCCTGTTTCAACACACAGCCGCGCGGAGGCGGCTGCACTGGGACGTCGTTCGACCAGTGCAGAGTATACAAGTTTCAACACACAGCCGCGCGGAGGCGGCTGCTCCCTAGCTAAAAAAGCAAGAAAAATCAGCAGATTAAACACTGTATTTCGCTAACTGATTTTATGATAAGGAGTTTAGTAAGCATAACGGCCATACCGCCGTTATACAAATAAATTAACTTATCCAAATTGTTAAAGAAAATAAAGATCGCTATCCCATCAGGGTTTTAATGAGAGCAACAGGTTAGCGAACTAAATGACAAGCACGTCTTTAAATACATCCACTGCCCCTTTTGCCCCATGATGCTCCACTTTATTGCGCCACTTACTGCCTAAATGGTAAAAACGCAGGCTGTCACATGTAGGGTCGTAGGTCTCCAACAGTTTGTTTTTCAACATGACCCATTGGTCAGGCGTGACATCACATTCAAATACCGAATATTGCGCGCGTACGCCGTAATCTAAGCAATGTTTTGCGATATGACGCAATCGCGCTTGCCCGTTTGGATCGTCAAAAGAAATATCATAAGTAATCAGCATTAACATGGTTTATCTCATCAAAAACGGCGGATATTCCGCCAAATCCCCGCGCAAATGGCGCGCCAACAGCATTGCCTGAATATACGGCAGCAACCCGATTTCCACTTCTTCGCCTAAAAACGGATGAACGATTTTCTCCTGCTTTTTCGCCTGCAAGGCTTGGAACAATAGCTTACGCGCATCGGCTTTTAAGCTCACCGCGCCGCTTGCCTCGGTAACAAAATCCTGCGGTTTGATTTGCCCGCGGTTAATCAGCGACAACACCAACCTGTCCGCCCACCACGCGCGGAATTCTTCCAAAATATCCTGCGCCAAACTGTCGCGCCCCGGCCGGTCGGCGTGCAAAAAGCCCACCTGCGGATCCAGTCCCACGCCTTGCAGCGCGCCGCTGATGTCCTTGCCCAAAATGCTGTACACAAACGACAACAGCGCATTTACCCCGTCTCTGGGCGGACGGCGGTTGCGCCCGTCAAAAGTAAAGCCGCTTTTTTCGTTCAAAAGCTGCCCGAACACGCCGAAATAACGCGCCGCTGCATCGCCTTCAATACCGCGCACCACGTCCAGCTCCGCCGTGCCCTTCAACTGCCGCAGCGAAATATTCAAAGAATCGACCGCACTTTGAATCGCCGCATTCTCGCCATAATTGCCAATCTGCCGCTGAAGCACCCGCTTACTCGCCTGAATCTTCGCCGCAATGATATTGCGCGCAATCGGCACGGGATTTTGCTCTGACACCCGATACTGCGCCCGACGCAACAGCACATTGCCGCTCTGCCGCCCCTGAAGCCGTCCCAAGAAACGTCCGTTTTCTGTAAAAAACGCCAAATTCACATTATTTTCACCGCAAAACCCCAATAAAAACGGCGACACCAGCACATTCCCAAAGCAGAAAATATGCCCTATGGAATGCACCGGCAACTGCGCCACCTTCTTACGCTCCTGCTCCACTACCAGCGTCTCCCGCTCCTTATGCAGATAGCTGCCTTGGGTGGTGATGTAAAGCGTGTTTTGTAGCTTACGCATGGGGGAAACTCCTTGGGTTTGACCGCTCTTTTTTGGGGCAATGGTTAGACTACCTGAAAAATGATAGGTTAGATTAGGCGGAACGCCATAACCCGACCTATACTTATCCATTAAAGTAAGGAATAGAATTCCAATTATTAGCAACATTTTGAATAAAATGTGCCGTTAAATTAGGGAACTGTATTAATGGGGGATTAGGTTCTCCATGCTCTGCCATAAAATCTTGAAAACATAAAGCTAAGCTGGCTACGTGCTGATTACCTACATTAATATTAAAGTGGTTTGAAATAATAGTATTTATACGACGTATATCTGAATTATCAGGCACCTGCGTAGGATTGCTAACTAAATTAAACAATACACTTTCTAATGCTCCGCTAACATTATCCAAATTCCACATAAGACAAATCATACCTATTGCATCATAGAGTTCTTTAGCTATTGGATTCCAATTTGCTACTTGCTGCGCACCTCTGCCAGCGCCAGCACGACCTGCATTATTTGCATTTCCAACTTGACCCAAACCTGCCAACGGATCAAATAAAGGCAATCGATTTACTGCTGGATTTTGCCTTTGTATCAAATTAATAAAGTCATTAGCAACAGTTATTCCACAAACAAAAGTACCAACATCGGCTTGATCTGCATAATTTTGATAACTAAAAACATAGTATTCTCTGTCTAAAGTTGGTCCTGCACAACTTTCCTTGGTTTGTCCATTCAACAATCTGACATGAGCCAAGGGTATAATTTCAAAATCATGAACAAGTTGCTCACGAGTTTTTTCACCACGACAGTCACTAATAGGCATTTTCTATTCTCCAATTTCGATAAAAATTAATGGCTACTATAGAGATTTATCTCAAGGCTCCAATCACCTTAGAAAAACTTCAGCATAAGCACAACTTAAATAATACAGGTTAGGCTCTCGCCTAACTCAATAAAAACTCAAATCACTTTTCAAGATATTCGATGACATCGTGTCCTAATTGTTTTTGAGGAGAATAACCTAATGAAATTAGCTCTTGCTTCAATTTCTGGATTTCTTGTCCCATCTTATGTATTTGTAATTCATAAGATACTTCCTTAATCCACTGTCCCATTTGTTGCGGACTAATTTTCATAAGTTGTGCAATAGCTTGTTTGGTATATCCAAATTCAACATGTAATACATAAGCCATTTTTTTCTCTTTTGCTCGATGCATATGATTCAACATATTTGCTCCTAAATCAGGTTAAATTGAAAGTTTATTTCTAGCCAACGGTTAATTTGGCTGGAAAGGATTCTACTAATCAACAGTACTTATGTAAAGTATTATTTGAAAGTATTATTTGAAAGTATTTTTATACTATATTGATGTGCGTAGACTTTTGAAACCTACTACGCTCCAAACAACCCCTCCACATACCCCACACTCCTATCCCGTTTCCCCAACAACTCCGGCTGGCAAATCTCCGCCAGCGAGCAGGCTTTGCAGCGTTTGCCGTAGTTGGGCGGCGGGGTTTGGCCGCTGTTTAGGAGTTCGCGCACAGCGGCGATGGTGGCGAGTGTTTGGGCGCGCAGGTCGTCTGAAAACACGATGGGAACGCGGTGGCGGGTTTGCATATACCACAGCGCACCTTCGCTGACGGTTTGTCCCGTCATTTCTTCTAGGCACAAGCCTTGGGCGCAAAGCTGGATTTCGTCCATTGGGTCAGGTTTGGGCTTGCCGCGTTTGTATTCCACGGGTTTCAGACGACCTGTTTTCGTGTCCACTTCCACCAAATCCAACACGCCGCTGATGCCCAGTTTCTCCGCCGACACATGCACCGTCCGCTCAAAGCGCACACCCTTTCGCGTTTCCGGCTCACCCGAATCCACCCGCTCATGTAACGCTTTACCCTGCGCGGTCAAATAGTTCTCCGCCCACGCCTGCTCATTATGAATCAACGCGCATTGGCGCGGGCAGAAGGCGTAGTGTTGCAAGGCGGAAAGGGGAATCAGGCGCACGTCCTGATTTTCCCCTTGGGTTTCGGTTAAAAGTGCGGTCATTTTTAGCCTAATTTACGCAATAGCTTGGTTTCGCCAAGATTTTGATCGTCCACGCTGACAAGGTAGTCGTCAAAATTCCTTGCCACTTCCACTCCATCTTTTTTAGCAACCTGAATGCGTTTGAAGAGGCTATCAGCAGGTACGTCGCCCAAGCTGCCGCTGTGCTCAAACACATAAAGCCCGCGTGCATTCATTTGTCCGCGTGCGGCGGAATGGTCGTGGTCGAACATATTGACGAGCGCCTGCCAAAACAGCTCTAAATCGTTTTCGGAAAAGCCTGTTTGTTTGGCGAAATGGGCAGAAATGAAGCCGTGGCAGCGGTATAGCCCGTAGGGGACGGTGAATTTGCGACCCATTCTCCCACGTTCTTTCTTTGCTTTTTCTTCTTCACTATCTTCAGGATTTTGGGGGTTAACCTCTTTGGCTGGCGCACAACGAGTAATCGTATGTTCAAGTGTTACTATGGGATCAATGGAGCGGGAAAAAGTCAATTGCACAGGACCTCTAACTTGTCCCGCATTCTCACCTGTCGTTAAAACCGCACCAAAAGTACGAATATCGTAATAGCGTTTGCACATATATTGACGCGCACTTTCGGTTTTTTCTCTCCCATTTGGTTTGTCTTTTACTTCATCTTGCTGATGGGCTTCAGCAATTAAATCATTAAGAATGATTTTTTCACGAATAAAGATATCGTGATGTTCGTCATTTTGAGTCATTTGGATAAAATTGCGGACTTTGCGTTTCAGGCAGACATCAGTTACCAAACCTTCGCCGGTTTGCGGGTCGATACGCGGCAGGTTGCCTGCATCAGGATCGCCGTTAGGGTTGCCGTCTTGCACATCAAATAAAAAGACAAAATCGTAGCGTTTTTCAATAGTCATAGCATTTGCTCCTTATGCGGTTTTCTCTTCGTTAAACAGGTTTTTCAATGCGTCTTTGGTAAACAGGAATTGGGTTTCGTGGTAATAACCGATGGCAAATAGGCCTTGCTGTTCCAAATTCAAATGGTTGGGAAATCTCTGACAATGTTCCAAAATCTGGCGGATTTCCCATTGCAGTTGTACGGCACGTCCTTCAAATTCCAGCTTGTTCAAATGGTGCGGCAGCAGGCGCATCAATGTGCCGAATACGGCAATCGGCGTGCTGCTTGCCGAACCGAAATAGCGGTCGGCAATGGTGGCGTTCAAGCCGGGATTGGCTTCGGCCTGTGTTTTTTCCAGTACGGCAAACAGCCGCCCCAGCACATAGCCGATGTCTTGACGGTTTCTATCTAAGCTCATAGTTAGCTCCTTCATGTTTTTCAGACGACCCGCGCGGATTGCGCGATTGATATAGGCTTTAAGCAGACTTGCTCTGCCATAGGTAATTTTCTGTTCCGCCTTGTTGCGCCGCAAAGCAGCCTGCAACAGGCTGACGGGTAAAACGCGGTTGTTGAGTGCGGCATCTGTTACTTGGGCAATCAGGTCAGATGGCAGGTTTTCCATTTTGCCGTCCAACACCAAATTGCCCAGCAGGCGCGGTAACGGTATATATTCAGGGTATGGTGAGTTTTCGCCACGCACCATCTGCAAATCGTCATACCACGCTGCAATACTTTCGGATAAGGCGGCAACAGTGGTTTCATACCAAAAGCGGACGACAATGCGCGCGGAATTGGGTGATAAACCTAAAAGGTAGAATTTTTCTTTGCCGTCGGGTTCTGTGTATTTCCCGTTGTACAAGCTTTTATAAAGTGATTTGACCGCATCAATATGGGCATCGGGATTGTCTTTGCCGCCGCCGTTAATCAGCGAAGCAAGATGCTCTTCCAACGGGGTTGGTTTCGCACTCCAACAGATGGCTGTTACATCGCCGATACGGAAGCGATTTTCACCGGCAAGCAGAGTGTTTAAGGCGGTGGTGTATTCGAACATGGCTTGTTCGCCCACAGGAAAGATAAAGCCCTGCTCTTTGCCGTATGATTCAAAAGCCGACAGATTTACCGATGTAAACGGGGCGGGCTTAGCGTTCACACCTTTCACGGCGTTATGCAGCCGCGCAATCGGCGCAGGTTTGCCCGTTACTAGACAAATGCCTCTGGGGACGTTATCGGATTGTGCCTGATTAGCTTGACTCACATATGCCTGAACCGCCTTTGATTGACAAACCAAATCTACTGCCTCGTCCACCAAGCGGAAGCTGAGATTACAGCCTTTGACTTTGGCACATTCCGTCCAATTTGCAGCCTGCATGACTTTGCTTTTTTCTGCCGAAGAAGCCAGAAAAGCGGCAACGGCGGCAACGCCTGCATCATCAGGCAACACCTGTTTCAATTCGTTTACTTTGGCAGTAAAGCTGGCATGCTGTTTATCCGCCTGCTCTTGCCCTTTTTCTCCAGCATAGGCAAGTACATAACCGTGGTGATCCCACAATAAATTGCTTACTTCGTAGGATTTTGAACCACTCCTGCCCAAACCTTTCGGTACTAAAAAAATGCGGGCAACTTTTTTCTTATTTTTCAACTCACGAGTATCTTCAAGCTGAATAAATTTGCCCTGTTTGTCTATAACAATAATGAACGGGATTTCTTTGTTTTCAAACCCTTCCGGGGCAACCCCGCCATCGTTTTTGGCTTTGCGTTGGTAGTATTGGGTGAGCGCATGTAAAATCATCGTTTCACCTCCTCGCTGTCGGCTGGGGGCACGGTAATCACACCGTTTACTGCTTTGCATTGATAAAACATCGGCTCGGCGTTATTGGAATCGCGCGGGTCGGATTTGCTGAAATCCATGTCGTACAACATAAAGCCGAAATCTTGGGTAATGTCTTCGCGTGGCAAGCCATCTTCAGCCTTTTCAAGCAGCCTGAAATGGCAGGGAAACTCGCGGCAGCCCAAATAAGGTTGGTGGAAATATTGCCCTTTTTTTGCCCGCCGTTTGAACATTTCGGCAAATTTGACGTAGTTATCATCCTCGCCCGCTTCACTTGTCATGACAAAATCAGCGTGAATGCGGTAGGCGACGTCTTTCAGTAGCATGGATGCGCGCTGCTGGCGATACTTTGGTTTAAAACTATCTGATTTTGCATCATATTTTAAATCATCTATGTATAAACACTCAGCATCTCGTGTTGCTTTACTACCTAATTCATTACGGCGGACATTCATCCACTGAATCGGTTTCAGGATTTCTATCTTTAAGACCTTCCAGCGAATGGCCGGCTTCCACAATATTGCCATTAAGATGTTTCTGGCGGCAGACGGCGTGATAACAGGGTAGCTTACCCTCTCCACCTTAAGCTCAGGCCTGGTGAAGCATGCCAAATCACCGCTGATTTCTAGGATAAAACTCATATCATCTCCTTAATTGCTTTCATTTCATAAAACCGAATTTTCAGGTCGCCAAGCCGTATCATCAAAATCTGCACCAAGTACAGCTTTGTAATGGCCCTTATCTAACACCAACAATCCCGCTCTGGAAAAAACGGCATTCGCAGATAGCTTGTTGAGTTCTCGTTCGTACACAGTAACCGTGTAGCGTTGTAGCTTGCGGTAAACCCATTTGTGTTTGAGCGGATCGCTTTCTAAAAATTTGAACCAACTTTCAAATGGCTCGGGCAGCGGTGGCTGATCGGTCTGCCCGAAGGAATTGTCGGTTGGCTGCGGAAAACGTTGTTTGTCCAAAATATCCTGCCATTCTGAAACTTCCACGCTGTCCAAATGTCGTCTGAAAAAATCGTCTAACTCGTTTGCTTTGACGATTTGCGGACGGCTGTCTGCTTCCGAATAAGCTAACGGGATAAACGGCACAACGAGTGTCACGCCTTGGTTATCAATCAGGCGGAAACGTTCCGCAGCGGTGCGGAATTTAATTGCCAGCGGGTTTTCATTTGATGATTCTGCCGTCAAGAGTCTTGTAATGTCGTGTTTGTCCACATCGCCTTTGCCGTTGAACCGGCGGAAATATTCGGCAAATGCCAACGGGGAAAGCGGGTCGTCAAGCAGCCCTGCTTTCAGCATCTCTGCGGTAATGTCCTGCCCCTGTTTTAGGCTGCCGCTGGGCGCGCCTTCTTCGGCGCGGAATACGACTACTTCACCCAACTGTGGCAGTTTGCCTTCGCGGTTGCACCGCCCCGCCGCTTGGGCAATGCTGTCCAGCCCTGCCATCGCCCGATACACGCAAGGAAAATCCAAATCCACGCCGGCTTCAATCAACTGCGTGCTGACCAGCCATAAAGGCTTGTGCAGGCTGCCTGCGCGATACAGTGCCAAATATCGGCGAACCAACGCAATGACTTCGCTGCGGTGTGTGGCGCACATATTGGCAGACAAATGTAGCTTGATTCCGTTAGAAGGCAGGGCGGCAAAGAGTTTTTGGGCGTGTTTTCGCGTATTGACTACCGCCAAAACACACGGACGCGCGGCGATTTCATCGGCAATTTCCTGCCAGTTTTGCGTTTCGCCGTGTGGCAGCGGCATTTTGATGCGGACGCGGCGCAGTTTTTCCGATAAGGCAATTTTGTCTGCCACAATTTCGCGCACATCCAGCAGGCCTTCCAAAATAGTGCGGCCGAATGCGTCGATATTTTTGCCAAGTTCAGGCTGAGTTGCTGTGCACAGCACAAAGGTAACACCGTAATCGCGCGCCAACACCCGCATCATGTCGGTAATCGACTTTTGGAAATCGCGCGGAAGCTGCTGGGCTTCATCCAAAATCACCACGCTATCGGCAATATTGTGAATCTTGCGGCAACGGCTGGTTTTCGCTGCAAACAGGCTTTCAAACAGTTGCACATTGGTGGTAACAATCAGAGGTGCGTCCCAATTTTCCGTAGCAAGACGAGTTTTCGCTGTTTCCTTATCTTCTTTCACTTCCAAATTGCTGTGGTGCTCCAAAACCACATCATCGCCTAATGCTTTGCGGAAAACATTGGCGTTCTGCTCGATAATACTGGTGAAAGGAATGGCGTAGATAATACGTTTTTTGCCGAATTTGAGCGCGTGCTTCAAAGCGAATCCCAAGCTCGCCAAAGTTTTACCGCCACCGGTCGGCACGGTTAAAGAAAACAAAGTGCGGTCGGTTTCTGCGACAGAAAAACATTGCTGTAAAATGGCATGGCGTTCTTGATTTAAGAATGAATCTTTATCTGATTTCTCATGAAGTTGCGACATATATTGCTCATATCGTCGGTGCAACTCATCCAAACCGGGAAATTTGGGGCGCAATCCGGCAGCCTGCGCAGTATCCGCATCGGCATAGCCGTTCATAAAGGCTTCGGTATCCAAAAAATCGGCATCCACCAAACAGGAAAAGAGAAAACGCAACCAAATATGCAATTCTTCCAGCTTTGCCCCCTCTTCCCAAAACGCAAAAAAATCCCGCATCAAGTCATCATCGGATAACGGGAAAAAATCTTTGGGCAAACCGCTCTCCGCCAAGCCCGACAAAGACGCCGCCAATTCATTATCTGCCTGTTGCAGACGATGCTTTAAGCTCCCATTGTCATACCAATCCGCTAATCCCGCATGGTGTCCTGCAATCAGATATGCCAGCAAATGCCCGAAAAATGGATTTAGACGTTCTACCGCATATTTGGCACCGGCAGTGGAATGCGGAATTTTGCGCAACTTGGTAGATTCGACATCTTCCAAATGGGCATTTTCTTTTTCAAAGCCGGATGCATTACGGATATATTTCTGAAAAGCTTCCTGAAATTTCCCCAAATCGTGCAAAAGCCCCGCATATTCAGCAAACAACGACCCATAACGCCCTGCAAAACGCTTGGCGAGTTGGGCGACTTTTTGTAGATGTTTTTGCAGGGGATGGGAATGCCAATTTTTTGATGAGTCTTGGCGGGCGTGGGCAATCATGTCAGACATTTGTAACCCCAAAATAAAAATAAGGAAGTAGAAATATTTTGCCGGAATTGCGTATAAGGTCGAACTGTTGAGTAACCAAACCTAAATTCAGTTTTGCGGCAAGCTGCCCGGAAATAGAAGAGGTTTCCAGTAGATGATCAATAAGTAATTGCTGTAATCCATCAGATTGACGCACATGCGCAATCGAATTTTTACTCATCGCAGTTCCTTTTAGGTTAAAATAATAGGAAAAATTCTCATCAAAATAATTTGTGATTTCATAAAAAGAATATCAAAAATATTACATATCATCTAACGCCGATTTTTCATTCTGAGACCCCAATCACACTTTTTCTCCCCTGAAATTTGCCCCATTTCATGCTAAAGTTTACGCACTATTTTTCATAAGGATTCACCATGTCTTTTGTTGCTCAATTTACCGATAAACTCCGTTCTCTCGCAGAGGTTTTAATTCACTCTTTTCCGGAAAAATTCGATTCCACCTTGTTTGAACAAATCGAACAACAAAGAGAAGATCCTGCAACGAATATTGGGCAAATGGCTGTGGCGGTGGCGATGTCGGATTTTGTGGCGGAGGCGTGGCAGAAACAGCCAGCGTTTTTAGCAAAATGTTGGGAAAAACTACCGCACTTTGAGAACTGTGACCAGTACACCGAACGGTTGGATGAGGTATTACAGCATGTGCAAACGGAAGAACAGCTTTATCGGGAATTACGTCTGTTTCGCGCCCGTGAAATGGTGAAGCTGAGTGTTTGCCAAAGTCTCAATTTCGCCACGGTGGAACAGGTTTTTATTCGCTTGTCGCAACTGGCGGAAAGTCTGATTATTGGTGCGCGCGATTGGCTTTATGCACGGGCTTGTGAAGAAATGGGTACGCCAATGGATGCGCAGGGCAACGCACAGCAGTTATACATTCTCGGCATGGGAAAATTGGGTGGCTTTGAGCTGAATTTTTCTTCCGACATTGATTTGATTTTTACTTATCCAAGCCAAGGGGAAACCGTGGGGGCACACCGCAGCGTGGATAATGCGAAGTTTTTCACCCGTTTGGGACAACGCTTGATTAACGCGTTGGATCAATACACCGCCGATGGTTTTGTGTACCGCACGGATATGCGTTTACGCCCCTTTGGGGATAGCGGCGCGCTGGCGCTCAGTTTTAACGCCATGGAGCAGTATTATCAGGATCAAGGACGCGATTGGGAACGTTACGCCATGATTAAAGGTCGCATTTTAGGTGCGCAAGCAATGGATCCCAATGTTGCCGTTTTACAGAATTTATTGCGCCCGTTTGTGTATCGTCGCTACATCGATTTCAGCGTGATTCAGGCGTTGCGTGAGATGAAACAAAAAATCGAACGGGAAGTGCGCCGCCGCAACCTCACCGATAACATCAAATTGGGCGCGGGCGGCATTCGTGAAATTGAGTTTATCGTACAGGTTTTTCAGTTAATTCGCGGTGGTCGGGAAATTGCCTTACAGCATCACGAATTGCTGAATTTATTGCCGGAACTGAGCAGGCTGAATTTAATTTCCAGCGAACAGGAATCCGATTTGCGCCACGCCTATTTATTTCTACGTCGCGCGGAAAATGTACTGCAAGCCATCAAAGATCAACAAACCCAACAACTGCCCGATAACGAATTGGATCGTCAACGTTTAATCTTCGCCTGCGCGGAATTTACCCAATGGGGTGCGCAACAAGAAAGTGTTTCCGTCACCTACCCGATTCACGATTGGGCGAATTTTCTCGCCGTGTTACACGAACATCAGCGCAAAGTGCGGTCGGTTTTTCAGTCATTAATTGGCGATGAGCAAGAGGAAAACATATCGGAAAATGCGTGGGAAGATTTCCTCGAAGCGGATTTTGACGAACAAGAATTGCTCGGCATTTTGCAACAAAACGGTGTACCGGAGGAGGAACAAGATGCGGTGTTGGATCGTCTGTTGCAATTTCGCAACGAATTGCCTCGTTATGCCATTGGTGTGCGCGGGCGGGCAGTGCTCAATCGCTTAATGCCAAACCTGTTGCAACAAGTTTTACACACGCCCAACAGCCCTATTTTACTGCCACGGATTTTGACGATTATTGAAAAAATTCTCACGCGTACCACTTACCTCGAACTGTTGGCAGAGAATCCGCAAGCCTTGACGCAGCTTATCGAACTTTGCGCCCAATCAAAATTTATTGCAGAACAAGTGGCGCGCCACCCGATTTTGCTCGATGAATTGCTCGATCAAAAATCCCTGCGAAATCCACCGCACTTTACCGAGTACGCCTCCGAATTACAGCAATATTTATTGCGCCTGCCGCAAGATGACGAAGAACAATTTATCGACGGCTTGCGCCAGTTTAAGCACGCAGCCCTGCTCCGCATTGCCGCTGCCGATATTCTCGGCGTGTTGCCGGTAATGAAAGTGAGCGATCATCTCACCTATTTGGCTGAGGCGATTATCGGCGCGGTGGTCAATTTGGCATGGCAACAAATCGCCGTGCGTTTTGGTGTGCCCGAACATTTGGCGGAAGGAGAGAAAAACTTCCTCGTGGTGGGTTACGGCAAATTGGGCGGCATTGAATTAGGCTATAAATCTGACTTAGATCTCGTCTTCTTATACGATCCCGCCGGCAACAGTCAAACCGTTGGCGGCAAAAAAGTCATCGACAGCAACCAATTTTATTTACGTTTAGCCCAAAAAATCGTCAGTATTTTCAGCATGAATACCAGCGCCGGGATTTTATATGACGTGGACATGCGCCTGCGCCCATCCGGTGATGCAGGATTGCTTGGTTGCTCTTTCTCCGCCTTTGAGAACTATCAACTAAACGAAGCCTGGACCTGGGAAAAACAAGCCTTGGTGCGTAGCCGTGCAGTGTTCGGCGAACAGAAACTACGGGACGAATTTGAAACCATTCGTCACAAAGTACTTTCTGCCCCACGTGACTTAGTTCAACTGAAACACGATGTCGGCGAAATGCGGGAAAAAATGTATGAACATTTGGCAAAACATGATGACGCCCAATTCAACATTAAAACCGACCAAGGCGGCATTACGGACATTGAATTTATCGCACAATATTTGGTTTTGGCGCATTCGCCACAACAGCCCGCACTCACCCGTTGGTCAGACAATGTGCGGATTTTCGAGATCATGGCAGAATATGGCGTGATTTCTGACGCCGACAGCGAACGATTAAAACAATGTTATGTGGATCTGCGCAACCGTATTCACCATTTGAATTTACTCGGTTTACCCTCTGTGGTGGACGGGGCGGAATTTTGTGCAGAACGGGCGTTTGTGCGAGAGATTTGGGGGCGTTTGTTTCGTTAAAGTGCCGATATTATGTAGCAAATGCACAAAACGCTTGCTGAGCCTGTCGAAGCATTAGTTTTGTGTATCAGAGAATCTGAAATGACTTACACTTCGACAAGCTCAGTGACCGTCATTTCAGCTTTGTGCAACTGCTACATAATGTCGTAAAGTGCGGTCATTTTTGACAGCGTTTTTTTTCATCACTAAAAAACGTGAATTTATTTACGAAAATAAAATAAATTCACGTTTTCGCCTCTTTGAGGCAGAAAATATTTTTTCATTACGCCTATTTTCTGCTATGTTGACTATCTTTTTTCACTACCCGTATTTCAATTTAAGGACATTTTATGCAAGCATTGCTTAAATTTACCCAATTTGTCAGCAAAACTTTTGCGCTTTGGGTGCTACTTTTCGCCCTCCTCGCGTTTCTCTCGCCGGCAACCTTTTTATGGCTTCGTCAATATATTCCTTACTTGCTCGGCATCGTGATGTTCGGCATGGGGATTACGCTCACTTTTAACGATTTCAGTGAAGTCGCGAAACATCCAAAAGCCGTCATTGTCGGCGTAGTCGGACAATTTGTGATCATGCCATCCATCGCTTTTGTCCTAGCAAAAGCATTGAATCTGCCGGACGATTTGGCCGCCGGTGTGATTCTCGTCGGCGCCTGCCCGGGTGGTACATCGTCTAACGTGATGACTTATTTAGCCCGTGGTAACACCGCACTTTCCGTGGCTTGCACCACCATTTCCACCTTGTTGGCGCCGTTATTAACGCCGGTGATTTTCTATGTGTTGGCCAGCCAATGGATCGAAATTAACGCTACGGCGATGTTCGTTTCCGTATTAGAAATGGTGCTTTTCCCAATTTTCTTAGGCTTGGTGATTCGCGCCTTGTTCAAAAAACAAATGTCGCAAATCAGCCAAACCATGCCTTTGGTTTCCGTCATCGCGATTGTCTTAATTCTTGCTGCAGTGGTCGCCGGAAGCAAAGACAAAATCATCGACTCCGGTTTATTGATTTTCGGTGTGGTTGTGTTGCACAACTGTTTGGGTTACCTCATCGGCTTTATGGCTGCCAAATTACTCAAATTAAATAACTACGACAGCAAAGCCATCGCCATTGAAGTAGGCATGCAAAACTCCGGTTTAGGCGCGGCACTTGCCACTGCGCATTTGAACCCAATCGCTGCCGTACCAAGCGCCGTGTTCAGTTTCTGGCACAACGTTTCCGGCCCGATTTTGGCGAACTACTTCTCTACTTTGAAAAATGGTAACGAAGAAGACAACAAGTAGTGAAAACAGCTAAAAAAACGACCGCACTTTGAACTCTCAAAGTGCGGTCATTTTTTTTAACATTTTTTAAAACGGATAGATGGTTTATTTTCCAATCACTTCCAAGCCGCCCATATAAGGACGTAAGACTTCCGGCACAGTAATAGAACCATCGGCATTTTGATAGTTTTCCAACACTGCAACCAAAGTACGGCCGACAGCCAAGCCGGAACCGTTTAAGGTGTGCACCAAGCGGGTTTTCTTGTCGCCTTTTGAACGGCAACGGGCTTGCATACGGCGCGCTTGGAAATCCCACATATTAGAGCAGGAAGAAATTTCACGGTAGGTATTTTGCGCCGGTACCCACACTTCCAAGTCATAGGTTTTGCAAGAGCCAAAGCCCATGTCGCCGGTGCAAAGCAACACTTTACGATATGGCAAGCCAAGTAATTGCAACACTTTTTCTGCGTGGCCGGTAAGTTCTTCCAAGGCTTCCATGGATTTTTCCGGTTCTACGATTTGTACCAATTCTACTTTGTCAAATTGGTGCATACGAATTAAGCCGCGGGTATCACGTCCGTAAGAGCCTGCTTCGGAACGGAAACACGGCGTATGTGCGGTCATTTTTAACGGCAGATTTTCCGCTTCTAGAATCTCACCACGTACTAAATTGGTTACCGGCACTTCTGCGGTCGGAATTAAGCCGTAAGTACGTTGTACTTCATTTGGGTCCTGACCTTCCAACGGTTTGGTGTGGAATAAATCTTCACCGAATTTTGGAAGCTGTCCAGTACCATAAAGGGTATCGTGGTTCACTAAATAAGGCACATAGGCTTCGGTGTAACCATGTTGTTCGGTGTGTAAATCCAGCATAAATTGCGAAATTGCACGGTGTAATCGAGCAATCTGTCCTTTCATGACGACAAAGCGGGAACCGGTTAATTTCACCGCAGCGGCGAAGTCCAATCCTTGCAATTTCTCGCCAAGGCTAACGTGATCGAATATATCAAAATCAAATTTACGTGGCTCGCCCCAACGGGAAACTTCTAAATTGTCGCTATCGTCTTTGCCCAACGGGACTTCATCGGCAGGAATATTAGGAATGTTTAACGCAATATCATTTAAAGCATTTTGCACTTTTTCAAGTTCTACCTTGCCCAGCTCTAATTCTTCTCCCATGTGATCCACTTCTGCCAACAATGGTGCGATGTCTTCGCCACGCGCTTTCGCAGCACCAATGGCCTTGGAGCGGGCATTGCGTTCGGCCTGTAAGGTTTCGGTTTTCACCTGCAAGGCTTTGCGTAGTTCTTCTAATTGGGTAATAGCTACAACATCAAGCGTGAAACCTCGTTTAATTTTTAATTTTTCCGCGACTTCTGCCAGATTATTACGAAGTAAATTCGGATCGATCATAATGGTTACCTTTATTCTGTGACTAAAAATACATTTATTCTATATCGTATTAACCAAATAGACTAGTGAAAACATGGACTAAAGTGCGGTCGTTTTTGGCGGTGTTTTTCTCTCGGCGAAAAATGTTTATAAACGTCGATTAAGTATTTTAGTTTCCACCGTCATTGAATTCTTAATGCAAGGAATTTTGATTTAACGCAATGAACTGCATAATTCTACTACTTAAGAAGTAGTTTTAATGTTAGACTAGCGCCGATTTTCTAAGCACAAAATGAAGTTATTTTCTGGAGTATCTATGGAATTTCTAATTAACTTAAGTGAAGGCTCGCAATTCGCTATTCAGCTTGCGATCGTCTTAATTTGTTTATTCTACGGGGCCAAAAAAGGCGGTATTGCATTAGGTCTTTTAGGTGGAATCGGCTTAATCGTATTGGTTTTCGGTTTCGGTATCGAACCGGGCAAACCTGCCATTGATGTTATGCTCACCATCCTTGCCGTAGTAGTCACGTCCGCTACATTACAAGCCAGCGGCGGTTTAGATGTAATGTTGCAAATTGCGGAAAAATTACTACGCAAAAACCCGAAATATGTCAGTATTCTCGCACCGTTCGTCACTTGTACCCTCACCATTCTTTGCGGTACCGGCCATGTGGTTTATACCATGTTGCCGATTATTTATGATATCGCTATTAAAAATGACATCCGTCCGGAACGCCCAATGGCGGCCAGTTCCATCGCTTCACAAATGGGTATCATCGCCTCCCCTGTGTCCGTGGCTGTGGTGACATTAACTGCGTTCTTAGTCAATGCACAAAATCACTTAGCCGGTTTCGACGGTTATTTAGACTTATTAAAAATCACCGTGCCATCCACCCTTTGCGGCGTATTAGCCATCGGTATTTTCAGTTGGTTCCGCGGTAAAGATTTGGATAAGGACAAAGAATTCCAAGAAAAATTAAAAGATCCTGAGTTCAAAAAATATGTGTATGGCGACAGCACTTCTTTACTTGACAAAAAATTGCCGCAATCTAGCTGGAATGCCATGTGGATTTTCTTCGGTGCCATTTTAGTGGTTGCTGCATTGGGTTACTTCAAAGAATTACGTCCGTCCTTTGAAAAATCCACACCTGCGCAAGTGGTTGAAGTGGTTTCCGATAACAAAGCGGTACAAAGCTTCAATGTGAAAGACGGCAAAATCCTCGCACTTGCTAAAGACGGTAAAGTGGCTCTTGATGTAAAAGACAGCAAAGCAAAAGCCAAAACCGCTTATGACAATATTGAAATTTATGACGCTAAAGGCGCGTTAACTCAAACTTTAGCCGCACAAGATAACAACGTCGTCATCACCGTCGGTGATAAATCCGACACCATTGCCAACGCTACTATCGTATTAAAAGACAGTGTGAAGAAAAAAGCCCCATTAGGCATGGTTCATGTTATCCAAATCTTCATGTTATTAGCCGGTGCGCTCATCATCATCTTCACCAAAACCGATGCCGGTAAAATCAGTAAAAACGAGATTTTCCGTTCCGGTATGATTGCGTTAGTTGCGGTATTCGGTATCTCTTGGATGGCGGAAACCATGTTCACCGTTCACACCCCGATGATGAAAGCGGCATTAGGTGACATTGTAAAAGCCCACCCTTGGACTTACGCGGTGATGTTGTTATTAATCTCCAAATTCGTAAACTCTCAAGCTGCCGCTTTGGTTGCCTTCGTACCATTAGCATTAAATATCGGTGTTGATCCGGCAATCATCCTCGCCTTCGCTTCTGCTTGTTATGGTTACTACATTTTACCGACTTACCCAAGCGACTTGGCGGCGATTCAATTCGACCGCTCCGGCACCACCCACATCGGTAAATTCGTGATCAACCACAGTTTCATCCTTCCTGGATTAATCGGGGTGATTACGTCCTGTATCTTTGGGTATATCTTCACAGGGATGTTTGGGTATTTGTAGTTTGAAGATTTAATTGAATCTTATTGAATGGAAAGGCTATTTCGTTGGGAGTAGCCTTTTTGTTATTGTCACTTTTCTTTGCTTGTGCAAAGAAAAGTAACCAAAAGAAAGCACACCCCGGATAAATTGCTTATCCTCTCTTAGGATTAATTTTCTTTACGAAAAATTTCGAACTCGCTTCGCTCAAACACGCGAAATTTTCCTAAAAATTAACCCACGTTCGGGCAATTTATAGGGGGAATCTATTTAATTAGTACATTATTCTCTAAAGTGCGGTCTAATTTTCGGGTGTTTTCAGGTCAAAAACTAATTCTAAAACTCACCACACTTTTATCAGGCGTTAGTGGGTTTTCATCCGAGCTGTTGACTTGTAATTGTCTTGCACAAGCAAGAAAGTAGGGATGCTATTTATATCGTTTCGTCTGACTTTCCTGATCTAGCCCTTTTAACCAGTCCAACTTTTCCTTAATCTTAATCTCCATGCCTCTTGTAGTAGGGAAATAAAATTGAGTGTCTTTGAGTTGTGGCGGGAAGTAGTTTTCGCCGACGGCGTAGGCGTTGGGTTCGTCGTGGGCGTAGCGGTATTCGGCACCGAAGCCGAGGTCTTTCATGAGATTGGTTGGGGCGTTGCGGAGGTGTTCCGGCACATCAAAATCAGCAGATTCAGTCGCCAGTTTTTTCGCAGCTTTGAAGGCGAGGTAAACAGCGTTGCTTTTTGGCGCAACGGCTAAATAGACAATAGCTTGCGCAATCGCGCGTTCGCCTTCGGCGGCACCGACACGGGTAAAACAATCCCATGCGGCAAGGGCAACCTGCATTGCGCGTGGGTCAGCATTGCCCACATCTTCCGAGGCAATCGCTAATAAACGGCGTGCTACATAAAGCGGGTCACCGCCAGCAGTGATAATCCGAGCATACCAATAGAGCGCCGCATCTGGTGCGGATCCGCGAATAGATTTATGCAGCGCGGAAATGAAATCGTAGAAACGATCGCCTTGTTTATCAAAACGCGCCTGCCGTTCGCCCAACACTTCCATAAGTAAAGTGCGGTCTAAAATTTTGCCGTTTTTTGATTCGGTGGCCATGTCCACCATCATTTCCAAGCAGTTCAACGCAAGGCGTGCATCGCCGTTGACGTATTCTGCCAAAAGCGACAACAAATTCTCCTGCAAATCTAACCGCACTTTGCCCAAGCCGTTTTCCTGATCGTCGATCGCCTGTTGCAAAACGCGTTCAATTTCCTGCGTAGAAAGTGGTTTGAGAATATAAACCCGTGCGCGGGAAAGTAGCGCGTTATTTAATTCAAAGGAAGGATTTTCTGTGGTGGCGCCAATAAAAATAATGGTACCGTCTTCGATATGTGGCAGAAACGCATCTTGCTGGCTTTTGTTGAAACGGTGAACTTCATCCACAAACAAAATGGTGCGCAGACCCGCCAATTTGTTTTGTTTGGCTTTTTCAATGGCTTCACGAATTTCTTTAATGCCACTGGTGACCGCAGAAATTCGCTCCACTTCAGCGTTAATGCGTTGAGCGATAATCTCTGCCAAAGTGGTTTTTCCGGTGCCGGGCGGCCCCCAGAAAATCATGGAATGGACGTATCCCGCCTCAATGGCTTTGCGTAACGGTTTGCCTTCACCCAATAAATGCGACTGACCGCAATATTGCACCAATGTAGTTGGACGCATTCTTGCGGCGAGTGGGCGGAAATCATTTTCGTTAAAATCAAAGCTGAAGTTGGACATCGTTAATTCCGATTATTTTTTGCGTTGATCGTCCAATTCCACGCCTTTTGGCACGCTAAATTTAAACAATGCACTATCTAAATTTTGATTGGAAATATTACGCAACACATATTGATTGGATTGCCCGTCTTTCTCAATGGTACTAAACCCTTTTAATACGCCGCTTTCATCAATACGAATATCAAATTGCTTGATATTACTGTTTTTCGCTTTTGGTTTTAATACAAAAGTATCGCTTTTTTGCTCAACGGAATATTGTGCCCAATGGCTTTTATCGTTGCTAGTCAACAACACGAACGGCGTATTATTCACCGCGTCTTTTACCCAATTGGCCGTAACTTGTTCCACAAACGGATCATAAAACCAAAGGGTTTGTCCATCGGCAATAATTTGTGTTTCTTGCGGGGATTTGGTGTCCATGCGGAACAAATTCGGACGCTTAATTTGTAATTTGCCGTTGCCTTGTTGTACGTTTTTACCATTCGCCGACATCACGGTTTGTGCAAAGTCCGCACTCAACACATCCACTTTGTTTAAGCGATTTTGTAGCTCAACATCGGCATTTGCCCAAGCAAGAGATGCCATACCCAGAAGGGAAAGTGCGGTGAGTTTTTGGAGCATTTTATTCATATGATTAAATTCCTTGTTTAAACCGATTGCCTTTTCTCTCTCCGTTTACAGACGGCTGAAAAGGCAAGAAAAATAAAGTAACAATTTGACATCAAAAGAATCGATTAATTCTAATAATCCGCTCCACGCGCCAACACTTCACGCTTGCCGTTTTGTGCGGCGGAAACAATGCCTTGTTCTTCCAACTGTTCCATAATGTTAGCGGCACGGTTGAAACCCACGCGGAAACGGCGTTGAATGGCGGAAATAGAAGTCGTGCCGGTGCTGACGACAAATTCTACGACTTCATCAAATAAGTCATCAATTTCACCGGAACGATCACCTGTGCGCTCTGCACTATTTTCTTCTTCGTCACCATCAAGAATACCGTCAATATAATTCGGTTTGCCACGCGCTTTCCAATCATCCACAACACGCCCTACTTCGTTATCGGTCATAAAGGCACCGTGAATACGCATCAATTCGGTGGAACCTTGTGGTGAATACAGCATATCCCCTTTGCCTAACAGCGACTCCGCACCACCGGCATCAAGAATCGTACGCGAATCGATTTTAGTGGCGACGGTAAACGCAATGCGGGTTGGTACGTTGGCTTTGATTAAACCGGTAATCACATCCACAGAAGGCCGTTGGGTTGCCAGAATTAAGTGAATCCCGACCGCACGGGCTTTTTGCGCCAAGCGGGCGATAAGTTCTTCCACCTGTTTACCGGCGACCATCATTAAATCCGCAAATTCATCGACAATCACAACGATATAACTGAGTTTCTCCAACGGTGGCGGTAAATTATCCATAGAGTCGCCGGGACGCCATAACGGATTCGGAATCGGCATATTTAAGGCGTCATATTCATCAATTTTTTCATTAAATCCTTCGATATTGCGCACCCGAATTGCCGACAATAATTTATAACGGCGCTCCATTTCATCCACACACCAACGCAACGCATTAGCGGCTTTTTTCATGTCGGTCACCACTTCCGTCAACAAGTGTGGAATGTCGTTATAAATAGAAAGCTCTACGACTTTCGGGTCAATCATAATGAACTTCACTTCTTCCGGTTTCACCCGATAAAGCAAGCTCAGAATCATCGTGTTCACGCCAACGGACTTACCGGAACCGGTCGTTCCCGCCACCAATAAATGCGGCATTTTAGCCAGATCCACGACCACCGGCTTGCCGCTGATATCTTTACCCAATGCCATGGAAAGTAAGGCCTTAGAATGACGGAATTCGTCGCTGTCCAACACATCCCGCAACGGCACCATTTGACGATGATCGTTCGGTGTTTCAATACCAATATAAGGTTTGCCCGGAATCACTTCCGCCACACGAATAGAACGAAACATCAATGCACGCGCTAAATCCGTATCTAAGCTGGTAACGCGTGAAGCCTTCACACCGGGATCCAACTCTAATTCATAACGGGTCACCACAGGCCCTACCAAGACATCTTTCACTTTGGCCTTCACATTAAAATTGCGTAATTGTTGTTCAATTCGCTGTGAAGTTTCCACAATTTCTTCTTGCGTAATATCTTGCGCGCGGGTTGGATGATGTTCCAATAAATCCAGGCTTGGCAACGGCGTAGTCGGCTTTTCTACTTTATTTTTATGTTGCTGAAACACAGGATGCACCAAAGAATCGCCATAAGGTTTGTAATTATGCGGTTTCGGCTCGGGTTCTTGCGGCTGCTCCTGCACAATTTGTTGATAAACCTCTTGTGCGCCCATAGCCTTGGCTCGCTCTTCCATTTCCTGCAAACGTTGTTGTTCTTGGGCGGCAAACTGACGGGCTAAATCGCTTTCCGCCGTGCTTTCAATATCAGCATCCGCTTGAGTTGGATTTGCCAAAGAAACACTTGGAATCGCCTCATCGGTAGCAAAATTTGAAGCGTGAAAATCTTGTGAAAAATCCACCGCACTTTGACTGTTGTTATTGTCATCGGCCTGTTGCCACACCGGTGTAAAATCATCTTGATTCGGCAGGTTAACTTCACTGTTGTAGGTGGAAATACTCACATTCGGCAACGGTTCTTGTTGTTCAAAATCATAGGCGACAAACTCATCCGATTTATCATCTGCCGCAAAAGTTTGAACCTTATCCGCATTACTTGCTTGTGCCGTCGTTGACAAACCGCTGATATTAATCTGACTTGTCGGTGCGACAATATCGTCAATTGGGGCATTAGACAGATTTTCTGCCAACGGCGTAGCCAAAATATCCTCTTCTCTAATGACGATTTCTTCCACTGCTTCCGATGCTTCATCCTCTTCCGTTTTTTCCGGTTCAGGTGGGTTTTGCATCGTCAACCATTGATAAAAACGCATTAACACACGAATAAATGACGTGCCGGAGCAAAAAATAAACCCTATCACAGAAAAGACAATGGCAAGACACAACACCCCGAATTTGCCTAAGCTCGGATATAAATTCAACGTCAAACTGCCGCCTAACACGCCACCGGCAAGATAACTTGCGGTGTTGTTCAACGATAACGTACAAATCACCGTCAAGCCGCACAACAACAAAATAAAACCGAAAGAACGCAGACTCACTTTTGTCCAAGTGAGCTCATTTACGCGTTTAGAACGAATTAAATAGACGGGAATAAAAAATAAAATAAAAGGAATCAGATTACCGATGTAACCGAAAAAAACAAAAAATAAATCCACAAACCACGCGCCCAATGCACCCGCTTTATTGATGGTTTCAGGCGCAAAACTGGAGGTTGCCCAAGAACTATCCAACGGCGTATAACCTGACCATGCAATAATCAAATACAGGCCCAAAAGTGCGGTCAATCCCAGCAGTAAATTTAACAGGTAAGATTTTGGCGAAAAATGTTCGGTAATATGTTTAATCATGCGTTACGACTTGTATGCTATTTCAACTGTAAAAAATTAGTTTGTTTCACTTCTTCCATCACTACATAAGTGCGGGTGTCATTCACGCCCGGCAAGCGTAATAAGGTCGTGCCGAGCAATTTACGGTAGGCCGCCATATCCGCGACTCGGGTTTTCAGCAAATAATCAAAATCACCGGAAACCAAATGGCATTCTTGGATTTCATCTAATTGCTGCACCGCCACATTGAATTCTTCAAACACATCCGGCTTACCACGCACCAAAGTAATTTCCACAATTACCAACAACGGCGAATCTAATAATTCCGGGTTCAACAAGGCACGATAGCCCATGATCACTCCTTGTTTCTCCAAGCGTTTCACCCGCTCCAAACAAGGCGTCGGCGACAACCCCACTTTCTTGGACAAATCAATGTTGGAAATTTTTCCGTTACGTTGCAATTCGTTGAGAATTTTTATGTCGATGGCATCGAGAGCTTTGGATAGTTTTTTTTCCATGGGATTTTGAGTTGAGTTTAAAAATTGAGGGAAGATTTTAGCGTAAATTAGGGGAAATTTCAGTAATAAAGTAAGGTGTCGGTATTTTGGCGTTATTTTTACGTTTATCTTTAAATTAAAGATTAGATTTCGCCCGATGGATATCGGGCAAAACCCATTTTAAAAATTATCCAACACGCCAATCGCATCCCAAAGCTTCTTCACCGTAAACACCTGCATATTTTCTACCGGATGTTTTGGCTTATTCCCAAAGGGCACAATAGCGCGTTTAAAACCGTGTTTAGCAGCTTCGCTGATACGTTCTTGTCCGCTTGGTACCGGGCGAATTTCGCCCGCCAGCCCTACTTCACCAAAAACCACTAAATCTTGCGGCAACGGGTGATTGCGGAAGCTGGAAATGAGGGCTAAGAGCAAGGCTAAGTCGGCGCCGGTTTCCGTGACTTTGACTCCACCGACGACATTGACGAAAACATCCTGATCCCCCATTTGTACACCACCGTGGCGATGTAGCACGGCAAGCAATAAGGCAAGGCGATTTTGTTCTAGTCCCACAGCAACACGGCGCGGATTAGCCAACATGGAATGATCCACCAAGGCTTGAATTTCCACCAACAACGGTCGAGTACCTTCCCACAGCACCATTACCGAACTGCCTGAGGTTTGTTCATCACCACGACTTAAAAAAATCGCTGATGGATTTTTTACCTCTCTCAGCCCTTGCTCCGTCATGGCAAACACGCCTAATTCATTCACGGCGCCGAAACGATTTTTGTGACTACGCAACGTACGATAGCGCGAATCGGTTTCGCCTTCCAATAATAAAGAACAGTCGATAACGTGCTCCAACACTTTCGGCCCTGCCAAGGTACCGTCTTTCGTCACATGACCCACCATCACGATCGCGACCTGACGGGTTTTCGCATAACGGGTTAAAAAAGAAGCGCATTCGCGCACTTGCGCCACGCTACCGGGCGAGGATTGAATATCGGCTAAGTGCATGACTTGAATAGAGTCGATAACAATAATCTGTGGCTTTAACTGATCCGCCAAATGACAAATTTGTTCCACGGAGGTTTCCGACAGCATGTGGAGTTTTTCCGGCGGTAGCCCGAGGCGTTTAGCGCGCATCGCCACTTGTTGCAAAGACTCCTCACCGGTCACATAAAGTGCGGTCATTTTTTGTGACAAATCACACATCACCTGTAACAGTAACGTACTCTTCCCTGCGCCAGGATGGCCGCCAATCAAAATCGCACTCCCCGGCACGACACCTCCGCCCAATACGCGATCCAATTCCTTAAAACCGCTACTAAAACGCGGCGTTTCTTGCAAGCTAATTTGATCTAAGGTTTGGATTTTGGCGCGGGTTTCACCGGCATAACCGGTAAAACGATCCGCTTTATTATTTGGCGCAGAAACCAACCGCACTTCGGTAATGGTGTTCCACGCTTTACAGGCGGAACACTGCCCTTGCCAACGAGAAAATTCCGCGCCGCAGTCGTTGCACACATACGCCGTTTTTGCTTTTACCATGATAGCCGCCTTATTCGCCAAGCGTTAACGTCATCAGATGAAGCATACGCTGTGCATACTGTGGCGTTTGGATAAGATCGAACAATTTATTCATTGCTAACGCGTTGTCTTTCGTTTCGCTATGCAAGCGAATAACCTCACGAATTTGCGCAAATAATTGCGCGTTGGCCTCAGTCAATTCCGTCAACACATTTTCCAAAGCGTAGTGATGATTTGCTGCGACCTGCTCGTTGAGCGCCGTTTCTAAGAGATTTTTGTTGTCGTCATAATAATGTGCCAAATTAAAAAAGGCACCGACACGCTCAACGGTTTTAATAAAATCGGTAGCAAAAAAATCCACACCCAACGCCAACGTTTCTTCGATTAAATCTTGTTCGTAACGCAAAAGTGCGGTCAGTTTTTCCGATGTTTTTTTGGCGTATTTTTCCGTATGCAAAAAGCCGCGCCAACGTTCAATCCAATCTGAGGCTTTCGGATCTGTGCCCTGCGCCAGTTGATACCCCCGTTTGGCTTTGCTCATGGAATAAAAATGCACTTTGCCTTGATAACGCTGTAGAAAATCCGCCACAAAGGCAAAAAATGGCGCCAATCCGCCTTCTTTAATTTCAAATTCAATTTCGCTAATGACCTGCTGTTTTTCACCCACAATAACATTGCCCAAATCAACCGCCACTTCAATTTGGCTTGTCGGCGTGGCCTGAATTAACCACATTTGACGCTCAAAATCCGTGCTAAAAATCGCGTTTAGCGGATCCGTTGTCTCTAACGATAATTCATATTGTTCGGTTAACACGGCCAAATTCGGCTCGGCATTCGGCAACGTCACATTGTATTCGGGACGAACGTGCAAACCGCCCGCCACCTTGCCGTCGGTTTTTAGTGTTAACGTATAATCATTGTCTTTTTGCCGAACGCGCAGCCCCATATTGTGGCGGGTAAAATACCCATCGGCCGTATCATAATAAGTGTTAACCAGAAAGTTTTTTTGATGCTCAATCACATTAAATTGCGCGAAAATGGTCGTTAATTGTTCAATTTGAATATTTTCTGCCGCCAGTTTTAATTCAATTTCATCATGCATAATAAATCCTTTAAATTCATAAGGTTTTCTGTTTTATTGCCGTTTTCGCCGCTCATTATCCGATAAACGCCGTTTTTTTTCGATCAAAATCGTGAATTTTTCATTCATATCATGTAATATGCGCGCTGAGTTATTAACCTTGATTAAAGGAGTCACTTTATTATGGTAATGAATAATATCCTTGGATTATTCGCCCACTCCCCTTTAAAACCTCTCCAAAAACATTCCAACAAAGTTACCGAATGTTGTGAACTGTTAATTCCTTTCTTTGAAGCAACTTTCGTGGACGACTGGAACAAAGCGGAACAAATTCGTTTAGATATTTCCGCTCACGAACGCCAAGCGGATAGTTTAAAACGGGAAATCCGTTTGAAATTACCACGCGGCTTATTTATGCCGATTGAACGTACGGATTTATTGGAATTAGTGACTCAACAAGATAAATTGGCCAATTATGCCAAAGACATTGCCGGACGTATGGTGGGTCGCCACTTTGGTATTCCGCAAGAAATGCAAGCGGAGTTTATGAGCTATTTAAAACGCAGTTTGGATGCGACCGGACAGGCTCATAAAGTGATTGAAGAAATGGATCAATTATTAGAAACCGGTTTCAAAGGTCGCGAATTGAATTTCGTAAATCAAATGATTAACTCACTTGATGCCATTGAAGACGATACCGATCAAATACAAATTAAATTAAGAAAAATGCTGCTTGATATTGAAGATCGCTACAACCCGATCGATGTTATGTTTTTATACAAAATTATCGAATGGGTTGGCGTATTGGCCGATCAAGCACAACGCGTTGGCTCGCGCATTGAACTCATGCTGGCGCGTTCATAATTTTCATTAATTTAGGTATTTTTCATGGAATTACTCTCTCAATACGGCTCGTTATTGATTATTATTACGGCCGTTTTCGGCTTTTTCATGGCCTTTGGTGTGGGAGCCAACGATGTTTCGAATGCAATGGGAACATCTGTTGGCTCAGGTACTATCACGCCAAAACAAGCGATTATTATTGCAATGATTTTCGAAGCTGCCGGGGCCTATTTAGCCGGCGGCGAGGTTACCGAAACAATTAAAAGCGGTATTATTGACACCACCCAATTCATCGACCGACCTGAAGTGTTGGTTTTCGGCATGATGGCCGCCCTATTTGCCTCCGGCGCATGGTTATTAATCGCCTCCAAAATGGGCTGGCCGGTTTCCACCACGCACTCAATCATCGGTGCTATCGTAGGTTTTTCTTGTGTAACGGCCGGTTTCCACTCCGTAGATTGGAGCAATATCAAAAATATTGTAGGAAGTTGGTTTATTACACCGGTCATTGCCGGTTTCTTAGCTTACGGGATTTTTATCAGCACTCAAAAACTGATTTTTGACACAGACAGCCCGTTTAAAAATGCACAAAAATACGGCCCATATTACATGGGAGTAACCATCTTCATTTTGTGTATCGTCACCTTAACCAAGGGATTAAAACACGTCGGATTAAATTTAACCGGTACGGAAAATGTCCTGATTTCGTTGGCTATCAGTGTTGTCGGTATCATTTATTGCTACTTCTATTTCCGTAGTCGTAAATTTAAATTTAAAATGTTGGAAGGCGGTACCTTTGGTGGGGTGGAAAAAGTCTTCAGTATTTTAATGCTTATGACCGCCTGCGCTATGGCATTTGCCCACGGTTCAAACGATGTGGCGAACGCCATCGGTCCACTTTCTGCCGTGGTAGCCATTATTGAAAGCGGTGGCCAAATTATAAATGATGCACCATTGGCATGGTGGATTCTACCGTTAGGTGCCAGTGGTATTATGGTTGGACTGGTTGTCATGGGATACAAAGTGATGGCGACTATCGGTACAGGGATTACGGATCTGACCCCAAGTCGTGGTTTTGCCGCACAATTTGCCACCGCAATGACCGTGGTCGTGGCATCGGGTACCGGCTTACCGATTTCCACCACACAAACGTTGGTAGGCGCTGTATTGGGTATCGGCTTTGCACGCGGTATTGCGGCGATTAACTTGATGGTGATTCGTAACATCTTTGTTTCTTGGGTTGTTACCCTACCGGCAGGCGCATTATTCTCTATTATTATTTACTATCTATTACAAGCTGTTTTCCATTAATCAAGACGTAAAAGTGCGGTCATTTTTCACCGCACTTTTGTTTCTTATCCGCTTGGGATTTCCTATATATGAAAAAAACGATTAATTATCTCCTCGCACTCGGTTTTCTCGGTCTGGGCATCAATCTAGCCCATGCAGAAACCAAATATGTTACAGAAAACTTATCAACTTATTTACGCAAAGGCGCCGGTGATCAATATAAAATTGCTGGGGCAATTCAGTCAGGCGAAGCAGTAACCGTACTTGATCAAAAAGACCGATACACTTTAATTCGAGATGCGAAAAACCGTGAAGCTTGGATTCTTACCAGCGAGCTCAGCAATGAAGCCAGTAGCAAATTAGAAAATCCAAAACTCAAAAGTCAAATTCAAGAATTAAGCCTGAAACTAAATCGTTTAGACGGTGATTGGCAGCAACGCACGGTGGAAATGCAACGTCGTACCAAACAGGCGGAAGAACAAAGTAGCGAATTATTAGAACAAAATTCTCAACTGAAACGTGAATTGGAAATCACTAAAAATAAAAATCGTGATTTAGAGGCTATGCTTGATGCCGGCAAACGCGAAATTGCCATTCAATGGTTTATTTACGGCGGTTCCGTATTAGGTGTCGGCTTATTAATCGGTTTAATCCTACCGTTAATCATGCCGAAACGCCGTCGTCGTGATGGTTGGGCATAATGGCCGACGCTCCATTTCAAATTTATTTGGTTGGCGGAGCTGTGCGTGATCAGCTTCTCAACCTGCCCGTAAAAGACCGCGATTGGGTAATTGTGGGGGCAACGCCACAAACTTTGCTCAATCTCGGTTATCAACAAGTAGGAAAAGACTTTCCCGTTTTTCTCCATCCGCAAAGCAAAGAAGAATATGCTTTAGCACGTACCGAACGCAAATCAGGCCAAGGTTATACGGGGTTTATTTGTGACTTTTCCGCCGATATTACCCTTGAGCAAGATTTAATGCGTCGCGATCTCACCATTAACGCCATGGCACAGGATTTACAAGGCAATTTATACGATCCTTACCACGGAGCAGATGATTTACAACAACGCATTTTGCGCCATGTTTCCCCCGCATTTGCAGAGGATCCCTTGCGAGTGTTGCGCGTCGCCCGCTTTGCCGCACGCTATTATCATTTGGGGTTTACTATTGCGCCGGAAACTTTGCAGTTAATGCAAACACTCACGGTACAAGGCGAATTGCAACATCTCACCGCCGAGCGGGTTTGGGCGGAAACGGAAAAAGCGCTAAACGAAAAAAATCCTGAGATCTATTTTGAAACCTTACGTCAGGTCGGCGCACTTGCCGTATTATTTCCTGAATTAGAGGCATTATATGGCGTGCCAAATCCCGCCAAATATCACCCTGAAATTGACAGTTTCGTGCATACTATGCTGGTCTTGCAACAAGCAACCTTGCTTTCGGAACAGGTGGATTGCCATAAAAGTGCGGTGCGTTTTGCCGCCATTTGTCATGACTTAGGCAAAGCAAAAACGCCAAAATCCAATTGGCCACACCATCACGGCCATGAAAAATTAGGCATGACACCCACCCGCAATCTGTGCAAGCGCCTCAAAGTGCCGTCCTATTATCAACAACTGGCAGAGCTAACTTGCGAATATCACACGCATATTCACAAAATCTTTGAACTGCGCCCGGAAACCGTAGTGAAACTGTTTAATACGTTCGACGTGTGGCGTAACCCATTACGTTTTATGGAATTTTTATTGGTGTGTTTTGCCGACACCCGTGGCAGAAAAGGCTTTGAACATACCCAGTATCCACAGCAAGAATTTGCCTTGGCTTTATATCAGGCAGCCTTAAAAGTCGATATTCAATCCATTATTGCGGCAGGTTTTGAAAATAAAGCCATTCGTGATCAGCTTAATCGCGGTCGTATTTTTGCGGTGAAACAAAAACGCACGGAAATCTTACCGCACTTTAAACCCTAGCCGCAGGCTATTTAGGAAGAATTATTTACTCCACCCACAGGGACGCGTAAAATACTCCCACTTTTTCAGGATGAATCATTGCTTATGAAAAATTTAATCTCTTACTTTTGGCTTTTGTTCGCGGGCTTATTATTAAGCGGCTGTGTAGTCACTGATCAACAACGCCCGACCGATGTAAAATATATCGAAAAAACCGATCCGACTTGGCAGCAACACTTACAACAAATCAAGCAAATTAAAGGTTATCAAGCCTTAGGGCAGCTTGGTTATATCAGCACCAAAGAACGTTTTTCCACCCGTTTTGATTGGCAATACAATAACCCGCAAAATTATACGTTGAAATTGTATTCCACTATCAGCAGTGAAACCCTGCAAATTCAAATGCATGCCAAAGGCATGACCATTTCCGACAACAAAGGCCGTCAGCGTTCTGCGGAGGATGCTCAAATGTTGTTGCGCGAAATTATCGGCATGGACTTCCCGTTGGAGCAATTTGCTTTTTGGTTAAAAGGCCAACCGAAAGATAACGATGATTATCAAGTGGGCGAAAATCACCTGTTAGCCTCTTTCAGCCATGTCTTCGACGGCAAAACTTGGACGGCGGATTATTTGTCTTATCAAACTAACCGTCAACCGCCGATGCCGGAAAGTATCTTACTGAAGACTGACGGACAAACACTGAAAATCCGTGTAGATGAATGGAAATTCTAAGGCATGAAAACATACCAATTTTCTACCGCACTTTTATCTACCAGCTCATCGGAAGGCGCTCATAGTTTGCGCTTTCCTTGCCCCGCCAAATTAAATCTTTTCTTATACATCAACGGCAAACGCCCCGATGGCTACCACGAGTTACAAACGCTGTTTCAGTTTTTGGATTTCGGTGATTGGCTACATATCAAGGTGCGTGATGATGGCAAAATCAATTTAATTTCGTCCATTGCCGATTTAAAAGTAGAAGATAACTTAATTTATCGCGCGGCAACCTTGCTCCAACAACATACCAATACTCCTCTTGGTGCCGACCTCGAATTAGATAAAATTCTGCCTATCGGCGGTGGCGTTGGCGGTGGTTCTTCCAATGCGGCAACCGCCTTAGTGGCATTAAATTATTTATGGAAAACAGGCTTAACGACCGAAGAATTAGCAAAATTAGGCCTCATGTTAGGCGCCGATGTACCGATTTTCGTGCATGGTAAAGCTGCTTTTGCAGAAGGTGTCGGCGAGCAAATTACCTATTGCGAGGCACCGGAGAAATGGTATTTGGTATTAAAACCCAATGTCTCGATCTCCACCGCTGTCGTGTTCTCCGATCCTGATTTACCGCGTAATACGCCAAAGAAACCATTACAGCAATTACTTCAAGAAAAATACGCAAACGATTGCGAAAAAGTTGTCCGGGATCACTATTCAGAGGTTGAAGAACTACTTAACTGGTTGGTAGAATATGCACCAGCTAGGCTAACCGGAACCGGCGCTTGTGTTTTTGCGGAATTTAACGATGAACAATCCGCTCAATTGGTTCTACAGGCAAAGCCCAAAAATTGCTTTAGTTTTGTTGCAAAAGGATTAAACCTTTCTCCATTACATGCAATGCTACAACGCATAAATGTTGAAAATTTATCCGGCTTAATCCGTTAACACTTATTTAATCATCTAACTCCTGAGGTCTAACTTACAATGCCAGATATTAAACTCTTCACCGGTAACGCGACACCGGAACTCGCCAAACGCATTTCCGAGCGTTTATTCACGTCATTAGGTAATGCCACTGTTGGTCGTTTCAGTGACGGTGAAGTGCAAGTGCAAATCAACGAAAACGTGCGTGGTAGCGATGTATTTATCATCCAATCCACCTGCGCACCAACCAACGACAATTTAATGGAATTACTAGTGATGGTTGATGCCTTACGCCGCGCCTCTGCCGGTCGTATCACCGCTGTGATTCCTTATTTCGGCTATGCCCGCCAAGATCGTCGTGTTCGTTCCGCCCGTGTACCGATCACCGCTAAAGTGGTTGCCGACTTCTTATCCAGTGTCGGCGTTGACCGCGTGTTAACTTGCGATTTACACGCAGAACAAATCCAAGGTTTCTTTGATGTGCCGGTAGATAACGTGTTCGGTTCTCCGGTATTAATTGATGACATTTTAAAGAAAACCGACTTGGTCAACCCAATCGTCGTTTCTCCGGATATCGGCGGTGTGGTTCGCGCCCGCGCAGTAGCCAAATTATTAAACGACACCGACATGGCAATTATCGACAAACGTCGTCCGCGTGCCAATGTCTCCCAAGTCATGCACATTATCGGTGATGTAGCTGATCGCGACTGCATTTTGGTTGATGACATGATCGACACCGGCGGCACCTTATGCAAAGCGGCAGAAGCCTTAAAAGAACGTGGCGCAAAACGCGTATTTGCCTATGCCACCCATGCCGTCTTCTCCGGCTCCGCAGCGAAACATATTGCCAGCGATGCGCTCGATGAAGTAGTTGTCACCGACACCATCCCGCTTTCAGCAGAAATCAAAGCCCTTGGCAAAGTGCGCTCACTCACACTTTCCGGTATGCTTGCCGAAGCTATTCGCCGTATCAGCAACGAAGAATCCATTTCTGCGATGTTTAACGAGTAAACCAAAAAAACACTCGAAAAATCGACCGCACTTTAAAACATAAAAAGGCTTAGAAAAATCTAAGCCTTTTTGCTTTATTCCAATTAATCCTTCCGAATAAATTCTACTAACCGTGGTTGCGCAATGCGCGCATAATCCGCAGTGTTTAAAATCACCGAACATTCGAGCGTACCTGCGTTAAATGCCAATTCATCATAACGTTGTAATAAACTCGGATCAGCAATGAGCAATAAATTCTCATGAAAACTAAAAGGCGGAATAGCGCCAAATACACAATCTGTAAGTACAGACACCTCCGCAGGGCTGGATAAAGAGGCTTTCTTTGCGCCAAAATTCGCAGCAATTTTGTCTAAATCCGCCTGTTGATCCGCCGGCAAGACAGCCAAAATAGTTTGTTTCACACCATTACCTTTCAAAGTACAAACCAACGCTTTCGCCCCCTGGCCGATTTGCGTACCACGAATTTTCGCAACGTCCTCCGATTTGCCTACCGACGAATGCTCTACCACCCGATAACGAGCCTGATTTTGGTCTAAAAGTGCGGTCAGTTTTTCAAATGTTTTTTCCGACATCATTCCTTCTCCGTAAAATATCAAGGCAAATTATAGCCTTATTTAGTCGGCGGAACATCTACTATAAAAAGGACCTCCGGAAATTAAACGAATTTGATGTTGATATGCTATAATCGCGCCACATTAAATCTAATAATCTAAAAACTAAAGGTATCTCATGAAAAAACTACTTCTTCTCTTGGCGGGTATTTTAACTCTCACCGCTTGCTCCCAACCAAAAGACATTTACTTCAACGGTTCCGAAGGTTCCCACTCCGGTTTGAAATACGACAAAGCCACCAAAACCTTTGGGGTAAACCAGTAAAATCTAGAATGTAATTAGCCGCAGGGCAACTGAGCATAACGCACATGAAGCTCTTGTCGGCGTTATGATTTGCATCGATGGATTTTTCAGGTATCGACATAATCATTTTGAAAATGGCTACCTAGTCCAGCCTTTAAAAACACATAAAAAAATAACCGCACTTTTGAATATTGCGTTCAAAGTGCGGTTATTTTTAGCGCTGTTTTTAATGACGGGTTATTTCAACAAACGTTCGGCTTCACTGGCTTTCACGAGGAAGGCTTTACGCTCGGCAGTGTCCATTCCGCTACTACCACCCGGTAGTTTCACGGTCAACGGGTTAACCGGGCGACCGTTAATGTGGAATTCATAGTGCAAGTGCGGACCGGTTGAACCTCCGGTATTGCCTGATAACGCAATGCGCTCACCTTTCTTAACAGATTGCCCAGCTTTCACCAGTGGGCGGCTTAAGTGCATATACACGGTTTGGTATTCACGGGAATGGCGGATCACAATGTAGCGTCCCGCACCGTAAGCCTGATAAGCGATTTTTTCTACCGTACCATCTGCCGGCGCTATTACCGGTGTACCTGTCGGCATGGCAAAATCCACGCCTTTGTGCGGCGCAATTCGACCGGTGATCGGGTGGCGACGGCGCGGGTTAAATGGCGAGGAAATACGTGCCTGACGTTGTAATGGGTAACGTGAGAAGCCTTTGCCTAAGGTTTCCCCTTGGCGATTATAATAACGACCGTTGCTGGCTTGAATGGCGTAATAACTCTTGCCGCCGCTTATAATGTGGATAGCCTCAACGTTTCCTTGACCGGTAAGCTTGTCTTCCAAATATTCACGAGAAACTAAAACGGAGATTTTCGTGTCTTTCTTCAATTGTTTAAGGCTCACCTGCCACTGCAAGGCAGAGAATAATTGATAAATCTGGCGGTTATCTAACCCTAATTTTTTCAAACTGTTAACGAAAGAGGACTCCATTTCGCCACGCAAGACCTCACGTTTCCACACGCTTTTCTTCTCAACAATTTGGCGCTTGAACTGCCCGCTTGCCTGTAATTCATAGATATGTTCTTTCTTCTGCGAAACCAGCCAGTTTAAATATTCCAACTCACCGTCGTTGTTTAAAATCCAGTAGAACTGTTGCCCGGCCTGTAAATGTTTCAACTCGGGATAAGAAGCGATTAACTGCTTGCTGGTGCTACTATCCAAACCGGATAATTCCAACACGTCTTTTAATGTATCGTCTTTCACTACAGTGTGACTGAATTGATCTTTAATGCGAATCGCCTGATCTGCCACATCTAAAATATTGGCGACCGCATCTTTTGCGGCATCCGGCAGTTTATCTAATTCATCTAACTCATCATGGGTTTTCACTTCTTCCACTTCGTCATCTTCGCCGACGTCATCATTATAAGATGTCGCATTATTATCAATAGTGATAATGCCAACAGTGTCAGCTAAGATTTGCGCTTCATGATACGCCTCGTTTGCAAATGACATGGTATAGGCGGAGGCAGGATAAAGCTCATCGGATAGAATATCTTGGAATTGGTCTTTCGCATCGACAAAACCATCGTTTTTTATCGGCTGATTGGAATAAATCGGATTATTAACTTCATCGATTTTATCGGAAGCAGTATCGTTTAAATGCAGGAAAAAACCGGTAAAAATAGAAAAAAGCGCAATAAAGAAAATAAGCGCTTTAATGCGCGATTTTCTTTTACGACGATCTCTTGCTAGTTTTACGTGTTGCACTACTTTGGTTCCCTTTACAACGGATGACGGCTTTAAGTTTATTTATGACCAAGCAAACTTTAAAAAATTCAGCAGAAAATGATAAATTCCAAACAAATGCGGCAATTATACACATAAATTTGCGTTCAACTTGTTAAACTGCAAAAAATAAGTTATTTTTAGCGCAATTTTTCCCCAACAGAACAAAAATAATGCAAATTCATGCAATCAAATTACCCTTAGTCGAATTAAAAAATATTAATGTAAAATACGGCCAACAAGTCGCATTAAGCAACATTAATCTGACGATTTACCCCAATTCCATCATTACTATTGTCGGCCCAAACGGCGGGGGAAAATCGACCTTGTTAAAAGTGTTGCTTAAACTACAACAACCTACATCCGGCAAAGTGATTTATAACAAACACATTCGTATTGGTTATGTGCCACAGAAAATCCATTTGGATCACAATCTTCCTATCACTGTTGAGAAATTTTTATCCCTAAAAAAAAGCATCAGTCAGCAAGATATTCAGGAAACAATGGCGTTATTGTCCATCACTCATCTCATGCATAACAGTATGCAAAAGCTCTCCGGCGGTGAAATGCAACGGGTATTATTGGCTCGTGCTATTTTAAATAAACCGAATTTATTGGTCTTAGATGAGCCGACTCAAGGCGTGGATATGACCGGTCAGGCGGAACTCTACCAACTGATCCACCAAACCCAAAAGCGACTTAATTGCGCGATTTTAATGGTGTCCCACGACTTACATATTGTCATGGCGGATACCAATGAAGTGCTTTGTATAAATCAGCATATTTGCTGTGCAGGCACACCGGAAACCGTGTCTAATGACCCGACGTTTATTCACTTTTTCGGTGATCAATTTTCTAAAAATATTGCGGTTTACACCCACCACCATAACCACCGTCATGATATGCACGGCAATATTTGCAACATAGAACCTAAAGAACCACATTCAAGATAACATTATGTTTGATATTCTTTTTCCCGCTTGGCTCACAGGCATAATACTTTCGCTCATCACCGCGCCCCTCGGTGCTTTTGTCGTTTGGCGTAAAATGGCTTACTTTGGTGATACGCTATCCCACTCCGCCCTACTTGGCGTAGCGCTGGGTATTTTTCTGCAAATCAATCCTTATATCGCCATTCTCATACTGACCCTATTGCTTTCCGTTGCGATGGTTTGGTTGGAAAACAACACGCAATTTTCCGTCGATACGTTACTTGGCATCATCGCGCACAGCTGTCTTTCAATCGGCGTTGTTACAGTAGGCTTACTGCAAAATGTGCGGGTAGATTTAATGTCGTATTTATTCGGTGATTTGCTTTCCATTAACTACGAAGATTTGATTTATATCGGCATTGGTGCCGTCATCGTGCTTGCAACATTATTCTATTTTTGGAAACCGCTTATTTCAACCACCATCAGTCCCGAACTGGCGCAAGTGGAAGGCATTAACGTGAAAAGAATGCGCTTTATTTTGATGGTGTTAACGGCGTTAACCATTGCATTAAGCATGAAATTTGTCGGCGCATTGATTATCACCTCTTTGCTCATCATTCCTGCCGCAGCGGCCAAGCGCTTTGCCCGCACACCGGAAAGCATGGTTATCATCGCCAGTATCATCAGCATGATCGCCGTTTCTATGGGCTTAACCTTATCCGCCTATTACGACACCGCCGCCGGCCCATCAGTGGTCATCTGTTCCACCTTCTTGTTTTTATGTTCTTTATTGAAAAAAGAGCAAAGCTAAAATCATCTAAAAAAATGACCGCACTTTATTAAGGAGCATTTAAAGTGCGGTCAGAATCCATAGGATTTTAATTTTCTGCTTACTACAATGTTGGACGAATGCCTAAGGTATGACAAATGGCATAGGTTAATTCACTACGATTTAGTGTATAGAAATGGAAGTCTTTTACACCTTCGCGAGACAACACGCGCACCATATCTATGGCAATACTGGCAGCCACAAGATTACGGGTGGTTTGGTCGTCATCTAAACCTTCATACATTTTTGCCATCCACGCCGGAATACTTACATTGGTTACCGACGCCATTTTTTGTAACTGTTTGAAATTGGTTACCGGTAAAATTCCCGGCACGATTTCCGTATCAATACCAATAGACGCACAACGATCGCGGAAACGTAAATAGCTGTCAATATCAAAGAAGAATTGCGTAATCACATGGTTGGCACCGGCATCAATTTTGCGTTTCAAATTGATTAAATCCGCTTGTGCCGATTTGGCTTCCGGGTGAACTTCCGGATAGGCAGCAACAGAAATATCAAAATCCGCCACAGAACGTAGTAATTCTACTAAATCCGCAGCATAAAATGACTTTTTGCTATAACCGGGCGGTTCGTCTCCGCGTAATGCCACAATGCGACGAATGCCGCTGTCCCAATAATCTTTGGCAATTTTACGCAATTCATCAGGGGTAGCATCAATACCTGTTAAGTGAGGTGCGGCTTCTAAGCCGGTTTGTTGTTTGATGTTTTTCACCACGCTGTGTGTGCGATCACGCTCACCGGAATTGGCGCCATAGGTGACGGAAACAAATTTAGGGTTTAATACTTTTAAACGATGAATGGAATCCCACAAAAGATTTTCCATTTTTTCATTTTTCGGCGGGAAAAACTCAAAGGAAACGTTAATTTTGCCATTCAAATTGGCTAAGTGCTGATTCAAATTATCAATTTCTTTTGCATAACTCATAAAGTTGCCTCATATTTTAATCGGTCTGGAAGATTGGTTTAAATTAAAGAGAAATGGGGTATGTGTCAATTTCAAATATTTCATTAAATGAATGAATAAGATTAATGTGCTGATTAAAAAGCCCGAGACGGTCTCACGGGCTTAAAAACGTTTATAAAAACGACCGCACTTTAGACCTAACTCCGCTTACGTGCCAATAGCCACCAAGTAATCGCCAAGAATAATATGCTCGGCATCAGCGCACCGATTAACGGTGTCGAGTTGTAAACCAAGCTAAATTTACCAAACAACTCGTTTACTACATAGAACAAGAAACCAAAACAAATTCCGATCAGAATCCGTGCACCGGCGGTGACACTACGTAATGGGCCGAAAATAAAAGACAGCGCCAACATCATCATCACGCCTACGGAAATCGGTTGGAACAACTTGCGCCAGTAGGTTAACTCGAAGTTTTTCGAATCCTGCCCCGTTTCTTTTAAGAACGTAATGTAACTGGACAATCCGGAAATTGATAACGACGTTGGTCTTAAGGATGCTACACCCAGTTTGTCAGGGGTTAAATTGGTTTTCCATTCTTCATTTAAGCGGTTGATGGTGTTCACACTATCCGGTTGGATTGTGGATTCATTCACTTGTTTTAACATCCACTTGCCATTATTAAAGGTGGCATGATTGGCGTGTTTTAGTTTTTCCAACCGACGTTGATCGTTAAAGGTGTAAATATAAATATCATGTAATTCCACATCATCGGAAATATTGCGAACATACACGAAGTTGTTGCCATCTTTCGCCCAAATGCCATTTTTCACCGATAACATGGAGCCACCTGAAATGGCTTTGGAACGCATATCACGGGCAAACTGTTCGGTTTGCGGAATACCCCATTCACCAATAATCATCGTCAATAACACCAACGGAATGGTGGTTTTCATCACGGCAAAGCCGATTTGCATACGGGAAAACCCGGAAGCTTGCATGACCACCAACTCACTGCGACTGGCAAGATTACCTAAAGCGATTAACGCGCCCAATAAGGCTGCCATGGGGAAGAAGGTTTCCACGTCTTTTGGCATGGTTAATACGGTGTAGGCAACGGCTTGCAAAATGTCGTAAGTGCCCTTGCCCACGCTACGAAATTGCTCCACAAATTTAATAATCGCAGATAAGCCTACTAACATGAATAACGTGGCAAAAATCGTACCTAAAATGCTTTTACCGATATAGCGTTCTAATGTATTCATAGCGTTTATCCTTGTTTTGCCTCTTGTTTGCCAAAGGAATAACGAATGCGATACATAAACGCACTATTCCAACTATTCAAGAAAATAGCTAAAGCGAAAAAGGCAATATTCACTAGTGGCATAAAAAACGCCGCATCTAATTTGCCCGCGCCCCCGGCGGACTTCAGCGAGCTTTGTAACAAGAAATAAATCAAATATAGCAACAACGCCGGCAACACTTTGGCAAATCGGCCTTGGCGTGGGTTCACGCGGCTTAACGGCACCGCCAACAATGCCATTATCGGCACGGCTAAAATCAAGGTTAAGCGCCAATGAAACTCGGTTTTCATCGCCGGTGTGGTGGCATTCCACAATTGCATGATGTCCATTTCACCCGCCTCATCGATATCATCCGTCACGGTTTTATGACCTAAATAGGCTTGATATTCATCAAAATGCGTAATGCGAAAATCAGGCAAAATCGCTGTGCCTTCAAAACGGTCACTATTTTTCAGATTTAAGATCTGATCGCCGTTCGGCAACGCTTTTAACTCGCCCTTTTCCGCCACAATCACGGAAGGCTTGCTATGTCCCTTGGGTTGGGTTTGGAATACATAAACGTTATTGATTTGATTATCTTGAATGTTATCAATGAACAAAACGAAATCGCTGTTATTGGCTGTCATAAATTGACCGGCGGACAATGCCCCCATATTCGGATTGGCTTTCGCCTCTTCCACAATTTCCATTTGTTTGTGAATCGCCCACGGCGTAAGCCACAATGCATTGTAGGCAGCTACGGCAGCAGTAAATAAAGAAAGGATCAGCACGATTTTAACCAAAATACGTTGACCAATACCGCAAGCGCGCATGACGGTAATTTCACTTTCTGCGTATAACCGCCCAAACGTCAACAGAATGGCGATGAACAAACAAAGCGGCAACATTAATTGCGCCATGGTTGGCATACCCAGCCCAAGCAAGGAAAACACCAAATCGGCGGGAATTTGTCCATTAGCCGCAGAACCCAACACGCGCACCAACTGCTGACAGAAAAAGATCAACAGCAAAATGAACAAAATCGCGATTTGGCTTTTAAAAACTTCTTTCGTTAAATATCTGGTTAAAATCACGTTATTGCCTATTTTTTCTCTTGCAATTTAAGCAAAAGAGATTAAATTCGTTTCGTTTAACAACACGGGCAAATTAAGCATAAGCCCGAAATAATAGGTAGCGTATAATACCCTAATTTTGACATTGAAAACAGAAAAATAAGCGAGGAAAACATGAAGTACAGCGCGCAACAAGCCCCCCTAAACTCATCTGCCGATTGCCTGATTGTAGGCGTTTTTGAAGATAAAACCCTGTCGCCAAGTGCGGTTAAAATTGACGACATTTCGCAAAACTACCTCAGCCGATTGGTAGAAAGCGGCGAAGTCAGCGGAAAATTAGGCGATACCACATTATTACGTCATCTTCCAAACATTGCCGTTGAACGTGTGTTGCTTGTAGGTTGTGGCAAAGCGGGCGAGCTGAATGAATACCAATATAAACAACTTATCCAAAAAACCGTACAGGCTCTAAAAACCACCCAAACCAAAAGTGCGGTCAATTTTTTAACCGAAATTTCCCTTAACCAACGTAATATTTATTGGAACATTCGCTTCGCCATTGAAACGATAGAACAGAATTTATATCAATTCACTCAATTCAAAAGCCAAAAAACATCGGAAAAATCCACCGCACTTTGCGAACTGATTTTTAACGTTGATACCGATGAGCAGGCACTTGCCGAACAAGCGATCCAACATGGTTGCGCCATTGGCTTGGGCGTAAGCCATGCAAAAGATGTGGCAAATTGCCCGCCGAATGTGTGCACCCCTGCTTATTTGGCGGACAAAGCCTTGAGCTTAGCCGAAACCTCGCCGCTGATTAAAACCACCATCATAGGTGAAGCGGAGATGGAAAAATTGGGTATGGGCGCCTATCTTGCTGTATCACGCGGTACGCACAATGAGGCCAAATTATCCATTATGGAATACCGCAATCACCCGAATCCAAACGCCAAACCAATTGTATTGGTGGGTAAAGGATTAACCTTTGATGCCGGTGGTATTTCCCTCAAACCGGCGGCCGACATGGACGAAATGAAATACGACATGTGCGGTGCGGCTTCCGTTTTCGGGGTAATGAATGCCTTAGCACAATTACAACTGCCGTTAAACGTCATCGGCGTGATGGCGGGCTGTGAAAATCTCCCGGACGGCAACGCCTATCGCCCCGGTGACATTCTCACCACCATGAACGGCTTAACCGTGGAAGTCTTAAACACCGACGCGGAAGGCCGCTTGGTGCTGTGTGACACGCTAACTTACGTAGAACGTTTCGATCCTGAAGTGGTCATCGACATTGCCACGTTAACGGGTGCTTGCGTAGTGGCGTTGGGTCAGCATAACAGCGGTTTGGTTTCCACCCATGAGGATATCGCGACTGCCATTGAACGGGCGGCCCAACAAAGCGCCGACAAAGCATGGCGTTTGCCGTTAAGCGAAGAATATCAAGAACAGCTGAAATCCAACTTCGCCGATTTAGCCAACATCGGCGGACGCTGGGGCGGTGCTATCACTGCCGGCGCCTTCCTCTCCAATTTCACGAAGAAATACCCATGGGCGCACCTCGATATCGCCGGTACAGCCTGGTTACAAGGCGCCAATAAAGGCGCAACCGGCCGACCGGTGTCTTTGTTGGTTCAGTTCTTATTAAATCAAGTGAAATAAAAAATATAGCAAAAAACGACCGCACTTTTGAGCGGTCGTTTTTTTAAAAGCGGATTGAAGCCCTCAAACCATACTTTTAGTTATAATTCATATCTAGAATTTATTAGCTTTTTCAGCATGAAATAGCTTTAATCTCAGTGATATTTATTTTTTATGGAGCAAAAAATGTTACTCATTATCTTAGCGATTTTTGCCTTAGCCTTGGTTTTCCTTGGTTATTTATACAAGAAAACGGAAAAATTAGGACAAACGGTTTTCATCGGTTTATTACTGGGCTTGGGTGCCGGTGCATTGTTGCAATCCCTTGCCGAGCAGGATTTGATCACATCCGCCCTAGATTGGATCAATCTTGTGGGTAGTGGCTATGTACGATTGTTACAAATGATTGTCATGCCGTTGGTATTTGTCTCTATTTTATCGGCGATTACCCGCTTAAATCAGGCAAGCTCCTTGGGCAAAATCAGCTTTAGCGTGCTCTCCGTGTTATTAATCACCACCGCGATTGCGGCATTTATCGGCATTATCATGGTGTATGTGTTTGGTTTAACCGCTGAAGGCTTGATAGCCGGCGAACGGGAGTTAGCGGCACAAGCGAAAGTCTTGGGACGGGTGGATCAAGTGAGCAATCTAACAATTCCGGCCATGTTACTTTCCTTTATCCCGAAAAATCCGTTTGCGGAATTAACCGGCGCCAACCCAACGTCCATTATCAGTACGGTCATTTTTGCCGCGTTCCTCGGCGTGGCTGCGTTGAGTTTACGCAAAGAAGATCAGGTATTGGGTGAACGCATTGCCCAAGGCGTGGAAACATTAAATAAATTGGTTTCCCGCTTGGTTCGCTTCGTCATTCGCTTAACGCCATACGGCGTGTTCGCATTAATGATTAAAATCGCAGCGACTTCAAAATGGACGGATATTTTGAATTTAGGCACGTTCATCATTGCCTCTTATGTCGCGATTATTTTGATGTTTATCGTACACGGTGTGTTGCTTGCCTTCTCCGGCATTAACCCGATCGACTATTTCAAGAAAGTGATGCCAACCCTAGCCTTCGCCTTTAGCTCCCGCTCAAGTGCGGCAACCATTCCGTTAAACATCGAAACCCAAACGGACAAACTCGGCAACACCCCGGCCATCGCCAACTTCTCCGCCACCTTCGGCGCCACCATCGGACAAAACGGTTGCGCAGGGATTTATCCGGCAATGCTCGCCGTGATGATTGCCCCAACCGTCGGCGTGGATCCGTTTAGCCTGAGCTACATAGCTACCTTGGTTCTTGTCGTTGCCATTTCCTCCTTCGGTATTGCCGGCGTAGGCGGCGGCGCAACCTTTGCGGCTATCGTGGTGCTATCCACCCTAAATTTACCGCTGGAACTTGTCGGCTTGCTCATCTCTATCGAACCGCTCATCGACATGGGGCGCACCGCCTTAAACGTCAACGGTGCCATGACAGCCGGAACCTTAAGCAGCAAGTGGTTAAAGCTAAAAAACTAAGTCTGTTCATTTAAAAACACGAAAAAAATCACCGCACTTTGGCTTACCAATGAAAGTGCGGTGATTTTTTTAGGCGATTAATACGCCGTATTTCGCTAGAACCCTAAAATCACATCTACACTCATCGTTGTACTATGCCCCTGATCATCGACAGCGGTGATTTGGTAGGTGCCGCTTTTAGTGGGTTTCCAGAGGAAAGTTTTGGATGAGAGGCTTTCGCCTAAATAGGCATTATTGATAAACCAATACAAATGTTGGATTTCACCTGATGTGGTGGCGATAAGCGGAATATGGTTTTCAGGGTTGTTTGGATGAATGTGATAAGTACGATTTTCTAATGGCGAATTAATTCGCAACGGATTTTGCGTGATCTGTTGTAAAGAGTGATTTTGCTGTTCGTAAGGGCATTCAACATTCACCATCGGATTACGTTTCATAATCCCGGCTTGAGCAAAGAGCTTTTGATAATCGGTGCTCCAGATTTCATAGATTTTTTGTTCCGTTTGATCGTTCGGATCGTTTTCACATGCCAACATGTCGGTGCCTTTTCGCACGCGTAATTGTTGATAAATATGACTCACTTGAATCGGTGATTTACCGGGGATAAACAGGGTTTGGGTGAGTTGCTGACAATGTTGGTTCGGTAAATTACCATCGGCGGCACAAACAGGCACATCCGTTAAATTTAATCCTTCGCGTTTTAATGGGTCTTTCATGTTCGGATATTGCGCAATAATGCCGTCTGCCAGTTGTAAAAATAACGGCGTTGCAAGACGACGGCCGATAAATTGCGGATTGCTTTTATTATTAAAATAACCAAACCACACCACCAGTGTGTAATTGCCAAAATAACCTACCGTCCACGCATCGCGTAAGCCATTAGACGTGCCGGTTTTCCAATATAGCGGCAGTTTTGTTTTAATGGATTTATTATAAATATCGGGACGAATATTTTGCCTTAGCATATCGCTCACCATGTAGCTACTTTCGGCGCTAAGCAAACGTGCGCCTTGAGTAGCCACTGGATTCTTTAATAATTGCAGCGGTTGCCATTGACCTTGGTTGACCAAGGCGGCGTATAACTCTGCTAACTGCTGCATGGAAAGTTCTGCCCCGCCTAACACTAAAGACAAACCATAATGTTGTTTATTTTTGGGCAGAGAAATATTTGCCAGTTTTAATAAATCATAAAGATCAGGTTGCTTCAGCCGCTGTGCCATTTCTACCGCAGGAATATTGCGACTTTGCAGCAACGCCTGAGTTACCGTCACCGGCCCGAGGAAATTGCCTTCATAATTTTCCGGTTGATAATCGGCGAAATTGGTGGGTAAATCCTTCAAAATGGTTTTTGGATGCGCCAAGCCTTGATCAAATGCTAAGCCATAAATAAAGGGTTTCAGCGTCGAACCGTAGGATCGCTTCGCTAAGGTACCGTTAATTTGACCGCTGATTTGTGTATTGAAATAATCTCCCGAACCAACTAACGCTTTAATTTGCATGGTGCGATTATCTACCACCAACACCGCCATATTGGTCACGCCATAATGTTTTTGTTGGGCTAAATAACGTCGGCTAATACGCTCTACCAAGCGTTGCAAACCACTATTTAGACTGGTGACAATTTGTCCGTTTTGAATCACATCACTGTCGGCGTAATATTGCAACACTTGATCGGTAAAGTGCGGTGCAAAAAACGGGAGTTTTTCTAAAGAACGCAAGGGGTAATTCAAGGTGAAATGAGATTGCCATTGTCTATCTTGCGGATGTTCGGTAATCCAACGTTGATATAACTTATTGCGTGCGTTAAACAGCTGCGGATTAAGCTGATTATTATTCTGTTGAATATAGCCGTTAGGGTTTTTCGGCAAAATCGCCAAAATCATCGCTTCTGCCAAATTCAGGTTTTTATTGGCTTTATTGAAATAAATCAGACTGGCGGTGCCGGCACCTTCGACATTGCGGCCATAAGGCGCAAAATTGAAATAGGCCTCAAGAATGTCATGTTTGGAATATTGCAATTCAAGTTGAATCGCGCGTAAGATTTGTTCAATTTTTCCACTAATTTTACGACTATCAATGTCCCACAAAATCCGTGCCAACTGCATCGTAATGGTAGATCCGCCCTGTGGCGTTCCACCCAATAAATAAGTCTGCGTCGCCCCACGCAATAAACCATAAGGATTGACACCAAAATGGTAATAAAACCATTCGTCTTCTTGAAATAACACTGCCTCAATGAGTTGTGGAGAAAGCTGTTCCAAAGGCGTCCAAAGGCGATATTTCTGATCTTTCGCTGTGGTTAAACGCAACAGATTTTGCTGTTCGTCATACACGGCAACTGAATAAGGAAAACGTTGTTTTAACGGTTCGTGAGGCAGAAAACGAATGAGTAAGCCTATGCCAAGGAGGAATGATAACAATAAAAGGAAATAGATTCTTTTTCGAGATTTTGGCATAGGGTTGGGATAATGATGCTTTCAAACCTGTGAGGTTTGCGTTTAAAAATAGCAAATTTTGATAATAAAAAATAATCCTCTCCGCTAACTCACGGAGAGGATTGCCGCTTGTTATTGAACCACTTCAATATAACCTTTATCGGCAGATTGGGCGTTCACTGCACGGTTATACATATTTTCCGCATAAGCGCGTGGAATTTGGAATTTCCCCGTATTCACCGCTTTTAATTGGTAATTGATCACCGTTGTAGTGTCTCCTACTGTGCCGTAACTCAACATACGATCTTCGCGCAAATCACGATGTGCAAAATCAAAGATATAAATGACATCATCCTCTTTTGCATGAATATTGTCTTCATCGTTATTACTACGGCTGACCACTTCAAAACCTGCCGGATATAAATCGGTAATCACCATATCCTGCTGTACATTTTGCAGAGATCGTACTTTCACTTGAACGTTAACCACATCACCCAGTTTCACGGAAGTTACCGGTTTGCCATCTTTATCAGTATAAGTGCGGTCGATTTCTACACCGTTTTTAATTGCCTCGGCTTTCGGTTGCTGCACATAGCCGGCTTGGCTGATGGCATACCAGGCTTTTTGTTCACTTTGGTTTACAAAGTTTAATTGCGCTTTATCGGCATCGACCTCAGCAGATAAGAACACACCTTGTAATTGACCGATATCTTGTCCATTTTGTTGAATATGCAGCTTCGCCAATTGTTTCGGATGCTGTTTACCGTAGGCATCTAAGGCAAGTAACACCATGGAGGAAGATAAAGTGTTATAACGTTCTTCATTCAAATCCTGCACAATGCTATTAAGCAAGGTGTCGGACAATTTTTCTGCCTGTTCAGGGAAATGGCGGGCTAATACATATAACACGGCACTTTTTTCAATCAATGGATCAAGATAATAGCTATAGCTCCATTTATCTTGCGATTGTAAATCACTGAATTTTGCCATCACATCGCTAATCAGCATATCCGCATCTTGTTCTTGTTTCACCAATTGATAAGCACCTGCCAGCCAAGCAACGGTTAAATCGGATTGCCATTCTTCCGCTTTAAAGTTGCGATCTAACAAGCTACGAATAGACATTAAACTGTCGCTAGGTACTTGTCCTAAACGTGCTAATAAATAGGTAGCATAGGCGCGTTGACGTAACATTGGTAAATCATCCGAGCTGTCAGGGCGACTTAAGCGCTCTAAGGCACTGACCGCCTTATTAAATAACCCGTTTGGTGTTATCCAAGCCGCAGGTAATTTCACACCGTGTTCTTGTGCTTCAATTAAGAAATGTGCCACATAAGCGGTCAAGAAAGCATCGTTGCCATCTAAGCCAGACCATAAGCCGAAACCGTCATCCGTCGTTTGACGCTCCGGCAACAGGCTAAAGACACGTAACAGGTTTTTGTTAAGTTGTTCTTTGTTGGCTTGAAGGGCTTGGGTATCACCTACTTGAGATAATACGCCTAGCAAGCTTTGATACTCCGGATTATTGGCAAATAACAAATTAGGCATCGCCGCACTAATAATTTGCTCGGTACATAAGTTATCGTAGTTACCTAAATAACTGCTTATCCCTTGTGCCAACACCAATGGTGCAGGTGAAATTAATGCCGTTTGTTTACGGCTCTGCGGGAACAATACTGCAGGCAATTCGGTTTCTGCCTGTTTATTTGACGCAACTTCACCGACTTTGATGAATTGTTGTTTTGCCGTCAACGGACGTACAGAAATGTGATATTTACGTTCTGCTTGCGCCGGTTGCTGGTGCTCATCTAAATAAGCGGCGGTGAAATATAAAATACCGGAACCCAGATGATCGGTAGCCTTTAATTTGAAATCAACCGAACCTTCACTCATTGGCGCCAACGTAATAGAGGTCTGCGCGTTGTTTAATAAACGGAATTGTGGCGCGGTATTTAGCTGAATCAAAATGTTTTGTTCGCTTTTCGTATTATTGGCAACGCTTAAACTCACTTGCGCTTCATCATTCGGAGCCAAGGTAATCGGTGCAGTTGGCGATAAAACCACATCATCCCGCACTAAGGTTTCACTTTGTCCGATATTCATTTGTGCACCGTCATTCGTCACGGCAATGGCCATGACTTTTAAATTACCGTTAAAGCCTTGTGGAACACGATAACTCACTGTTTTGCTACCGTCCACATCCACAATATCCGACCAAAAGACGATCGGTTTATCGACTTTGCGCTTAAACGGATTGGTATTTGCCGCTACTTTCGCCGCCATAGCCATTTCAAGAGTGGCGTCACCACCGGTTTGGGCGTATTGCAACACTTTACGGAACTCCGGCAGGATTAAATCCAGAATTTGCAAGGTTTCAACTTGTAATGCGTATTTCGGGAAGAAGAATTTCAACGGTTCTGCCTGTTGATAACCGGCGACCTGTAAAATCCCTTCATTCACGGCATAAATAATTGCTTTACTCGGTTTATTGGTCGTTAATGTAAGATCCACTTTTTCACCGGATTTCACCATTTTTGGCGCGCTGACATTCATTTCTAAACGGTGATTGTTCACGTTCACACTAAATGGCGCAACGCCATAGCTTAATGGGCTGGTGAAAATATCATCAGATTTCATATCACGGGAGAATTGCACGTTGATATAACCACTGCCCTCAAAATTATCAGGAATTCTGATTCTTTGAACAGAGCGGTTAGTGGTGGATTTAAACCATTGATGGGCATAAACACGATCACGTTCAATGGTAATTAAGCCGCTACCTGCATAAGGTGCATTAATTGCCACTTCAATTTCTTCACCCGGCATAAATTGTTTTTTGTTTAAATTCAATTTTAGCTCGGTGTTTTTATCCATAGCCACCGTCACATTGCTGTTACCGATGACGGTGTAAGGAATACGGTTTACGGTTTCGCCATATTGATTGTTAATCACCAATACGAAATCACCGCTACGTTCCGTATTTAAACTCACTTCGGAACCGACACGATTAATCGCCAACGGTTGTTCACTGATCTGCGTTTCTACCATTTTGGATTCGTATTTATACGCACCGGATGCTTGCTCTGTTAATACGGAAACATATTTGCGCTCCATTAACACCGCACTTAAACCTTCAACGGAGACTTTTTGCAGACTTGGGTCAATGGCAATTAAGCTGACTTTATTTTCGCTGTTTTCTCTTAAATAGCTTAAATCTTGTGAACTGCTGTAACCCACTAACCAAGGCTGAGCAGACACTAAAATAGATTGCACTTTGGACACACCACGGCCACTGTTGTTTTCATAACCGTCTGCCGTGAAATACAACATTTGCACGGTATTTTCCGCTTCTTGTGCCAAATTTAAGGCAAAGGTCGCATTGCCGTTATTATCGGTCACCTGATCTTGTAGCTCTCGCTCCAACAGGATCGCGTCTTTATTCCGTTGATTATCATAGAATTGATAATCTTTGTATTCCGGGAAACTTGGGAAGATGGAATGCAACATAATATTTGCACTCACTTTACGTTGTTGTGCCGGGGTACCGAATAAATTGGTTAAATGCACGGTAGCTTTTAAATCTTGTGGTGCAACCCAAGCCAATTTTTGTTCGCCGTTAAAACCGGTATTGATTTTCAAGGTATCCGGTTCGAATTCCTGCACTTGGAAGATCATTGATCCTACTTCGGTTTGCTCTTGTCCTTGAGCAATATAAACCCGCGCAGACCATTCGCCTGTTTCCGCATTTCCCTCTAAGGAATAATTCAGGCTGTTCAAACCACTCTCATTGACACGAATATTCTTCTGCCAAAGGATTTTGCCTGATGGCGAAGTCAATTCCACCACTAACGGCACACCCGCTAAGGATTTCTGCCAATCCAAGGCTTTACTGATAATCCCGATATAAAGAGATTCGCCCGGACGATAAATGCCACGATCATTAAACACAAAGGCTTTGATAGCATTTTGTTCCTGTGAAATTTCTTGACCGCGAATGTCAAAGCGAGAGAAATTTAAAGTGCGGTCGGATTTATTAATAGGCAAGAAAGATTGATCTGCTCCGAGAGTCACCAAATACATCACAGGTTCCAATTCCTGTTTGTAATTTTCCAAAGATGGCAACAACGCCACGCCTTGGCGGTTGGTATATTGGGAAGCAATTACCGTGTTATTACGGGAAATAACTTTCACCGTTGCACCGGATACCGGATCACCACTTGCAAGAGATTGCACAAACACGGATTGAGCGCCATCGGCGGCTTTTTTGGCGATAATGCCTAAATCCGTTAACACCACCAAACGATAATCGACTTTTTGCGACTCTTGCTCGGAATAATAGTCGTATTCTGACGTTTCATCGGAATCTTTCAATTTGTTGCTATTGTCATCATTGGAAGAATCATCGCCGGAAGTGACCGCACTTGCTTTCACCCAAAAGATCCCTTGTTTTGGCAAGCCCTTTTGATTCAAATCGACACTCAGATAATCGGATTTGCGCGGTTCACTATTGTTGACAACCAAGGTTTCTGTTTTGAAATTGGCAATATCATCAAATTTCAAACGGCCTAAATCCGGTTTTTGAAAACTGCCGGAATTTAAATTGGCAATATGACGTAACTGCTCGCCTTGGACGCTGCCAATATCTAATCGAACATTATCCGCATTACGCACTGCAAGAGTGAGTTTGCCGTCACCATATTGAGATAGCAACGCCCCTTTGCCCACAAAGCTGATATAGGTTGGATAATTCGGGGCGCATTGTAAATCGCCCACAGCATCTTTAAGTTGATAGCCGCCTAATGCCGTAAATTTATTCTCCAATTGCAAATACACACAACGACCTTCCGGAATATCAAAACGGAAAGACTGTGCTTTGGCATAAGGTTGTTCACTTGGAATGAGTGCAGGCTGAATGCGTTCGCCTTTATTTACCATGGCTTCCGTCAGTTTCGTACGGGAATAACTTTGACCTTCAGGCAATTCCGGCAATAGCACAGTAATTAAATTATCGGCAATATCCTTACCCTTCACACCATAGTTAAAATTGAGGGTTAATACCTGTTCCGCTTCATCGCGTTCATTATTAATAATTTTGAAATAGTTATCGGAATTATCCAAACTGTATTTAGTTGGCACTGCCACCAGCTCCGACACACCTTTTTCTAAGGTATTCACCCCGGTTTTAGCACGTAACGTCTGACTGATTTTGGTTTCGACAAATTGATTTGGTTGGGAGGATAAGCCCAATTCATCCGAACTAATCCACGCTTCTAATTTGTTGTCGGAATAATTAATTTTGAATTTCAGCGGATTAATCATATCAAGCGATTTATCTTGATTTTGACGCACCAAATTCACCTCTACCGCTTTTTCTAATTCTTTCGGTTCAATCGGGTTAGAGAAAGTGAAGTGTGCTAAAGAATGGCGAATATGTGCCAGATTAGGATCTTGGTAAAATTCAACATCGGATTGCGTAACACGAAATGGCTCGGTTTTGACGGCGTGAGTTCCCACTACCGATTTGGCATAAGTGAGGCTTGGATTTAATGCGATTTTTTCTAACGTAATTTTATATTCTTGCCCGGTCGGCCAATCTTGGTTCGGGGTAAACGTTAATAAATGATCGTTTTTCCACACCCATTTCCCCTCAATGGCGGGTTCAATTTTCACACCTTGATTGATTTCCCCTTTTACTTTGTCAATCGGTGCAACGCTACCGCTAAACTCAATATTCAGTGGGTAAATCACGCTTGGCGTTTGTTCATAATCGCTCTGTTGAATGCGATTAAATTTTACGGTGATCGCGTTGGTATCATTTATTTTTTGTTGTTCGTACCAATAAACGCCACCACCTGTAACAGCTAACGCAATGATGCCCACTACTGCAAATTTCGTTTTGCCTACCATAGGACTTTCTCCATTCCTTAAATTAATAGTTGTTAAATTAGGTTAATTTGTACCGCCCACGGTAATTTGGTCAATTTTCAATGCCGGTTGCCCCACGCCTACCGGAACACTTTGCCCCTCTTTACCGCAAGTGCCAACACCATGATCCAATTCCACTTCATCGGCAACCATAGACACATTTTGCATCACTTCAATACCGCTACCGATTAACGTTGCGCCCTTCACTGGCTTGGTGATTTTTCCTTTTTCGATCAAATAGGCTTCGGACGTGGAGAACACGAATTTGCCGGAAGTAATATCCACTTGGCCGCTACCAAAGTGCGGTGCAAAAATGCCGTGTTCTACAGACGCCACCAGATCCTCAAATTTATCTTTGCCTGCCAACATATAGGTATTGGTCATGCGCGGCATTGGCAAATGCGCATAGGATTCACGACGTCCATTGCCTGTCGGTTGCACGCCCATCAAACGGGCATTCATTTTATCTTGCATGTATTTCTGCAAAATACCGTCTTTAATTAACAGGTTATATTGGCCGAGTACGCCTTCATCATCTACAGTGACGGATCCACGACGATCCATTAAGGTGCCGTCATCCACGATCGTGCATAGCGGCGAAGTGACTAATTCACCAATTTTGCCGGTAAACAATGAGCTTTCTTTACGATTAAAATCACCTTCCAAACCGTGCCCAACCGCTTCGTGTAATAACACCCCCGGCCAACCGGCGCCCAACACCACAGGCATTAATCCTGCAGGAGCGGCCACCGCGCCTAAATTCACCAATGCTTGACGCACAGATTCTTTCGCAAAATAGACCGCTCTTTGTTCGCCTTTATAGCTCTCAAAGAACCATTCCAAACCGAAACGACCGCCTGCGCCCGCACTGCCACGCTCACGCTTACCGTCTTGCTCTACCAACACGGAAACCGATAAACGAATGAGTGGGCGAATATCTGCCGCCAAGGTGCCGTCAGTAGCTGCCACCAACATTTCCTCATACACCATACTTAAACCGGCATTTACCTGCACCACTCGCGGGTCTTCCGCGCGGGCGGTTCTATCCACCAAACGCAATAATTCAATTTTTTGCTCTTGACTTAAACTGTATAGCGGGTTAATCAGCTGATAACGCAAAGGTGCATCCACCGGATTAAATCTCACCGGTAGAATAAAATTACACTGAGAAGGTTCCGCAATACCACGCACAGCCTGTGCGCATTGTTGCAAATTGGCTAAATTAATTTGATCAGAATAGGCAAACCCGGTTTTCTCACCGCTTACTGCACGGACGCCTACGCCACCATCAATATGGAAACCGCCCTCTTTAATAATGCCATCTTCTAACACCCAATTTTCATCTTGGCTAAGTTGAAAATACAAATCCGCATAATCCACATTGCGCTGCGCCAACGTGTCAAACACATTCGGCAAATCGGACAATGTCAAATTGTTACGGGCTAATAGGGAGTCAGTCACTTGTTTTAACATGAAATCACACTCAAAAATAAATCAAAAAAGTTGAGAAAATTGCGTGAAATTATAACGTATTTTCCGCAAAAACCGAAAAAGAAAGTTAGCTAAAATAGGTTACAGATTTATTTTTGAGGCAATTAGAGAGAGAATAAAAAGTGCGGTCATTTTTTGAAGTATTTCGACATTATGTAGCAGTTGCACAAAGCTGAAACGACGGTCACTGAGCTTGTCGACATGTAAGTCATTTCAGCCTCTCCGATACACAAAACTAATGCTTCAACAATCTCAGCAAGCGTTTTATAAATTTGCTACATAATACCGAAGTGTTTTACAAAACACCCCAAAAATCAACCGCACTTTACGCCACATTTATTATATTTATTGCCGTTCAATCACCACTTTAATATCTTCCGGTGGAGCGTAATAAGGGGCGGAGGTGATAAATAAATGAATGCCCAACTTGGCATAATCAGCAATATTATTTTTATTCACGCCGCCGGCAACAGACAGGATGATTTTTTTACCGCTTGCCGCCACCAGAGACAATGCACGTTTCACGTCATCCACCGACCATTTATCCAGCTGAATAATATCCGGTTCGGCATCGAGCATTTGTTCAAATTGACTGAAATTATCCGCTTCCAAGGTAATTTTATTTTCCGGCGCTTCCCGTCTTAAGCGTTCCACGATTGCCGTCCAATTATCGGGTTCCTCAAACAAGTTGCGATGATTGGTAAACACCAGCAACGTTTCGCTAATGCCTTGGCGGTGAATATGCCCGCCTGCCGCCAACACCGCATTGGTTGCTAGCTTTCGGGTATTCGGAATGCTTTTGCGGGTACAAGCTACCACCGCATGAGGATGAATGGCTTTGGCATTGGCGATCATGTCTGCCGTGTATTGCGCCACGCCACAAGACCACTCCAACACCAACTGAACCACTTTCCACGCCTGATGTAATTTATCGCCGGAAGCCACCGCACTTAACAGCACCGTGCCGGCGTCAACGGTTTCACCTTCCTGCACATAAACCTGCGGTTCAACATCCAGTTTTTTCAGTAATTTTTCTGCCACGCTGATTCCCGCCACAATACCGGCATTTTTACGTTTAAATAAAATTCTCGCCGGCACGTTGTCCAAACCTAGCGCACGCGTCGTCAAATCACCACGATAAATATCCTCCAATAAAAAATCGTCTAATTCTTTATCTGAAAAATAAATCATGTGTTCTCCTTAAATAAACCGTCCTAAATGCAATCGAACCTGTCTTTCAGCTAAAAAATCCGCCTCTTTCGGTTCATGTGTTACCAATAATGTGGTGATCTGCAACGCCTGAAGCAGGCTTTTTACCTTATGCCAAATATGTTCGCGGGTTTGCCAATCAAGAGAAGAAAAAGGCTCATCCAATAACAGCAAATCCGGAGGTTGAATTAACGCTCTGGCAAGCGCTGCCCGTTGTTGTTCGCCACCAGATAATTGATGAGGGTAACGATCAACTAAATGGGCAATTTTCAATTTTTCTAACAATGCCAACTGTTCTTCACGGGACGCATCGGGTTTGGCGAGCATTAAATTACCGGCGATGCTTTTATGCGGAAATAAATACAAGCGCTGATTTAAATAACGACAATTTCGTTGCCATGGTGGCAATGCATTCAGGTTTTTCTGTGCGAGTAAAATCTCACCCTCATAATTAATATAACCGGCGATTGCATTTAGCAAGGTAGTTTTTCCGCTCCCCGACTCGCCCACTACGGCGACACATTCTCCTTTTGCTACACAAAGAGAAACCTGTTGCAAAATACCGGCCTGTAACTTTTCGATCTTCAGCATATTAAACATTCCGATTCAGCACCCGAAGCAAAAACAGCAAACAGGCAGCAATAAACAACAGCCACAACGCAGCACCGATCGCAATTTCAAAGTCACCGCTAGAAATATTCAGATACACCGCCATCGGCAAGGTTTCAGTTTTAAAGCGGGTTGCGCCGGCAAGCATTAATGTCGCACCAAATTCCCCAATAGCCCGCGACCATGCCAAAATTGCACCGCCCAACAACGGTTTCCAGCACATGGGCAATTCCACTTTAAACAGCGTTCTGAAAGGTGATAAGCCTAAATTGTAGGCGGCGAGACGGTACCCCTGATCAAACGACGTGAAAATTCCTCTAGCATTGCGTAACAAAATGGACGAGGCGATATAGGTTTGTGCCACTACAATACCGATAGGGCTAAAAATCCATTGACTGATCCCGGGAATCAGTTGGCTCAAGACACCTTGCGAATTAAACAACAGCAACAAACTCAAGCCCGTCACCAACGGTGGCAACACCATCGGCAAATCCAGAAACGTATCAATAAACTTTTGCAAAGGTAACCGCACTTGGCTCATCAACCACGCGGATGGAATAGCAATACATAGCGCCAAAAAAAGAGACATAAGCGAGGTGCCGAGAGACATACCTAAGGCGAAATGCAACTCGGCATCGAACAACGCTTTTTTGAAAAAATGAAAATCCAGTTGTGCCGTTAAAGAAAACACCGCGCCCACGACAACACATAACAACATAACTAGCGGAATCAGTGCTAACTTTAAACTAAGGCTTTTATTTAATAGGGAGGAAGCCTTCATCGGTAAAATATTTCACGCCTTGTTCGGATTTGAAAAAGTCTAACAACTGTTTAGCTTCTGTCGGCTGCTGACTTGAGGAAAACAAACCAAGGGTCACTTTTTCTTCCGGCGTACCGACCGGGTTTGGTAATAAATCCACTTTATCACGCACTTTCCACGCCCCGGAACGACCAACAACTGCCGCATCCACATCCCCATTAAGCAAATACAACATCAATTGTTTAACCGTCGCCGCTTTCACCACCACTTTATTGTTAAGCTGTTGTTGATAACCGGACAGTTCAAACATTTTTTCCGCGCCTTTGCCCAACGCCATGACTTTGCTATCACCGATACCTAAACGCAACTGACTTTCCGCCAAGGCTTTGAAAGAATCAATCCTCGCGCTTTTATCCTTACGCACCACCATCACCGGAATATGCAATACCACCGGCGCAACGTCTTTCACTTCATTCGCCTGTTGCAATTTTTCCACATCATCCGCTGAACCGGACAAGAACAAATCGCCGCTTTTCACCTGATTATAACGCGCCAACAGTTGCCCTGAACCACCGTATTCCACGGTGACTTTATTACCCGTATCCTTTTCAAATTGCTGAATAATTTTTTCAACCGGTTCTTTCAAGCCTGCGCCGGCATAAAGATACAAATCCGCTGCTTGCGCAGAAAATGCTACCATCATCAACGCGGCCAATGTTGCTAATTTTTTCATGTCACACTCCTGTTTTAAAAAGTGAGGTAAATATAGCACATTGGCTATATAAACAAAAATATAGCAATAATTAAAAAGCAATCAGCCCGTACCGTTTACTCGTATGCGTGAATATTATCAGTAGGTTTAATTTATCAGAAATAAAAAACTCCTTACTAGGTTAGTAAGGAGTTTTTTAGTGAGTGGTGCGACAAAAGGTGTCGCTAGAGATAGTTCTAAGAACGTTTGTTAATCAACCATTCAACTAAACCGGCACTAATTACAAGCTCTGCCATTTTTCGACCATTTACAAGCTTAATTCCTTTAACTTGATATTGTTCTTCATCTATGTTTTCTAAACCTGAATGATATACGTAATACATTTCTGAATAACCATAGTTTTTATATTCACTTTCAAAGTTTAAAACATATTCGTCTAATTGTTTAATATCAGTCTCTGACTTAATTTGCACAAATACTCTCTTCTGCGTTGAAGGTGAATACAAATCAAGATCTATTCCTTTCTCCGTTTTACCTAAAACAGAGTATCGTTGCCATGCCAATTTAGAAAAAACAAGATCTGTTAACAGTTCAAAGTCACTCCACCATAAACCTTTAATTAATTTTTCAACTGATTTAATTAATGTTTCATAGGCTTCTTTCGCTTCTGTAATTTCCTCAATAACTTCAGCATTTATACGACGTATTAAATAGTCCTCCATCTCAACACCACAAATTGTCCCTCTATAGGCTTGGACCTTTGTTACTCTACCATCAAGATTATCAACTAAAAGTTCTTTACCGTTAGCATCAACGCAAGACCAATTCCCATTGTTACTAATAACTTTTCCTGTTCTAGACCCATCGCTTTCCTCAATAACCTCTTTACTGCAAAAAGCCCAATATAATTTACGTCCAAAGAAGGTGATCCAAAGTGTATCTTCCCCAAGTTGATAAAAATCTTGAATTTGTCTCAGGTGATTTGAAACCGTTCCTGTATGGTCACTCCAATGCGTTTTACAATATTCAATACAACCATCCCATTGATTATTCAAACATTCTTGGTGAATCTCTGATGTAGATTCATAGCCAAGACGAATCGTATTTTTTGTACTTGCCGTACTGCCTTTATCAATACAATTCTTTTCCCAACATCCTTTTATACCTAATTTAATAAAACGAATTTTATTTGGTTTAATCAGTTTCATAATTGATTCCTTGTAAGTAATTAGTTAAAAAATTGACACAGTATATAGTCAGCAAATCATTTATTTTTTACTTTTCCTAATAACTCGGCCACTACTTTCGGTACGCCTTTGCCGGCTTTCATTTTTACTGTTTCCACCGGGCGTGGGATAAAGCCTGTATTTGGATTAGGGTCGATAAGGTAAATTTCGGCATTTCTTGCCGCTTCGTTGACCAAACCGTTGGCGGGGTAAACCTGTAATGAAGTGCCGATAACCAGAACAACGTCCGCTTTAGAAACCAAGTCAATTGCCGGTTCTAACATGGGGACGTTTTCGCCGAAAAAGACGATATGGGGGCGCATTGGGTGTCCATTAGGGTCTTTATCATCCACGGATTGTTCGCCGAAGCAAGGCACGATGTAATCGGGGTCAAAACTGCTGCGCGCTTTGTTTAATTCGCCGTGCAGGTGCAACACATTGGCACTACCGGCGCGTTCGTGCAGGTCATCTACATTTTGCGTGATGATTTGCACGTTGTAGCCTTGCTCCAATTCTACCAAGGCCTTATGTGCTACGTTGGGTTGGGCTGTAGCACAATTACGGCGGCGTTCATTATAAAAATCCAACACTTTCTTGCGGTTACGTTGCAGGGCTTCCGGTGTACAAACTTCCTCGATTTTATGCCCTGCCCATAAACCATCCTCCGCGCGATACGTCGGAATACCGCTTTCGGCGCTAATGCCTGCACCGCTTAATACGACACAAAGAGGTTTCATCTTCTCCTCCCCACCTAAATCGCCTTATCCCCATACAACGGCACGCAGCTCAAGCGGGACATAGTTTCCACATAGTTTTTTACTTTCGGCGGGAAATGGATGCCTTTTACACAGGTGAGGTTACGCAAGATTGGGAAAACGAGGATGTCTTCTAAGGAAAGATTGCCATTAAGTGCGGTGTCCGATTGGATTAAATCGGCGAGTTGAGCTAAATCAGGTGCAAGACGGGCGAGATAGGTGTCGGTATTTGCCAGATTGTCGGCGAAGTTGCCGATTGATTTTTCTTTATTTTCAGTGAAATAATTGACTGCACTTTGGGTGGCATATTCCGGCAAACCAAGGCGGGTGAAACGCGGGAGAACCAAATGATTGTAATAGCTGCCAACCTGTTTTAGCCAATCTTCTATTTGTGGACGAACCTTTTCCGATAAAACTTTTTCCCCGTAGTGTGCATCAATGTAACGCACGATATCCAAACTTTCCGGCATGGCTTCGCCGTTTTCTTTAACTAAAATCGGGACGATTTTTTGACCGATGAGCTTGGTTGGCGTTTCCACGTCGTCGTTTAGGATCGTGACCAAGTCAACCGGCACTTTTTTCAAACCGAAAATCATGCGGGCGCGCACGCAAAACGGACAATGGTCGTAAACGTAGAGTTTCATAAGGTCTCCTTTTGTTGTTACTGTTGAGGAAAGTGCGGTGGGTTTTGCGGGTATTTTTGAAATTATGTAGCATTTGCACAAAGCTGAAATGACGGTCACTGAGCTTGTCAACGTGTATCATTTCAGCTTCTCCGATACACAAAAGGAATGCTTCGACAAGCTCAGCAAGCGTTTTGTGCATTTGCTACATAATACCGGGTATTTTTAGATTGTATCGCTTGGTTTCCTCTGTTTATGGCGGAAGTATAGGTGTTTCAAAAATACTCATAAAATCCACCGCACTTTTTTACATCACCACCACATCAAACTGTTCTTGTGTGTAAAACGGTTCAGTTTTTATTTGAATTTGTTTGCCGATGAAAACTTCCAACTCTGCCAGTAAGCCGTGGGATTCTTCATTGATTAAATAATCGGCAACGGCGTGGGAGGCGTAAACCACAAATTGTTCGCTGGAGAATAAATGATGCACGCGGATAATTTCGCGCATGATTTCGTAGCATACGGTTTCCACGGTTTTTATCCGTCCGCGGCCCGCACAAGTCGGGCATTCACAACAAAGGATATGCTCCAAACTTTCACGGGTACGTTTGCGGGTCATTTCCACCAAACCTAATTGAGTGAAGCCGTTAACATTTGTTTTCACCGGGTCGGAAGCCAACGCCTTTTCTAAAGATTCCAACACACGGGTGCGGTGCAACTCGTTTTGCATATCGATGAAATCAATGATGATCATGCCGCCGAGATTGCGTAATTGGAGCTGTTGGGCGATGGCTTTGGTCGCTTCAATATTGGTGTTAAAAATGGTTTCTTCCAAATTACGATGCCCTACAAACGCGCCGGTGTTGATGTCGATAGTCGTCATGGCTTCCGTTTGTTCAATAATCAAATAGCCGCCGGATTTAAGATTTACTCGTTTATCCAACGCATTGTGAATCGCCGTTTCTACGCTGTACACATCAAAGAGTGGCTGATTTCCCGTATATAAAATCAGTTTACCCGTGAGATTCGGGATAAATTCTTCGGTGAATTGTTTCACTTCGTTGAAACAAAGTCGGGAGTCAATATGAATACGATCTAATTTGGCACCGATAAAATCACGCAAAATGCGCTGTGTCAGCGCCAATTCGCCGTAAAGCATGGAGCGGGTTGGGTATTTCGCACGGCGTTCTAGCACTTTACGCCATAAGCGTTTTAAGAAATCGGCGTCTTGTTGCAAATCCAACTCGCTCGCTCCTTCGGCAGCGGTACGGATAATAAAGCCCCCCAGTTCATCACATAAGGGCAAGGCAAGTTCTTTCAGGCGGGCGCGTTCTTCTTCGCTTTCAATACGTTGTGACACGCCCACATGGCTATTTTCAGGCATGAACACTAAATAACGGGAAGGCAAGGTAATATCGGTGGTGAGTCGCGCGCCTTTCGTACCAAGCGGATCTTTTACCACTTGCACTACGATGTCTTGCCCTTCGTGTACCAGTTGGGAGATGTCTTTCACCACAAATTGTTTTTGTTCACTTTCTTCCACGCATTCGGTGTGCGATACAATATCTGACGCGTGTAAGAAAGCGGCTTTTTCCAGCCCGATGTCCACAAATGCTGATTGCATCCCCGGTAATACACGGGTGACGCGACCTTTATAAATATTTCCCACAATACCGCGTTTGCCTTGGCGTTCAATATGCACTTCTTTGAGCAAACCGGTTTCCACTAAGGCAATGCGCGTTTCGCTTGGTGTCACATTGACCAATAATTCAACAGAATCCATAAAATATCTTATCCAAAATGTTGTTGTAATTGATTTTGCCGATTAGTCTAACGAAAAGGAAAATAGAATAACAGGGGCAAATGAGGTAAAATGTGTCCCTTTTTTTGAATATTAGAACGTTAGAACTGTTTTTAGGGTTGACACGATGTTTGGTTTAGATCCGACAATTATTACATTTACTATTTATATCTTCGGCATGATTAGCATTGGTGTGGCCGCTTATTATTACACTAAAGATTTATCCGACTACATTCTTGGTGGTCGTCGCTTAGGAAGTTTTGTCACCGCCATGTCCGCCGGTGCATCCGATATGTCCGGTTGGTTATTGATGGGATTGCCGGGCGCCGTATATTTATCCGGTTTAGTCGAGGGCTGGATTGCCATCGGCTTAACCTTGGGGGCTTATTTAAACTGGCTATTCGTTGCCGGACGTTTACGGGTTTACACCGAATTTAATAATAATGCCTTAACCCTGCCTGAATATTTTCATCATCGTTTTGGTTCGCGTCACAACGCATTAAAAATCGTTTCTGCCTCCATTATTTTGGTATTCTTCACGATTTATTGCGCCTCAGGTGTGGTTGCTGGTGCGAAATTATTCCAAAACCTCTTTTCCATCGACTATTCTACCGCACTTTGGTACGGCGCGTTTGCGACAATCGCCTACACCTTTATTGGTGGTTTCCTTGCTGTGAGCTGGACGGACACCATTCAAGCCACGCTAATGATTTTCGCCTTATTGCTTACACCTGTCTTTGTGGTGATATCTATCGACGGCATTGACGACTTACAAAGCATCGTGCAACAAGCAGAAATGAGCACACAAAAAGAGTTCACAGATTTATTTCGTGGCACGACCATCATGGGCTTGTTAAGCCTTGCTGCGTGGGGTTTAGGTTATTTCGGGCAACCACATATTCTCGCTCGCTTCATGGCGGCAGATTCTGTACATTCCCTCAATAAAGCCCGTAAAATCAGCATGACATGGATGGTGCTCTGTTTGGTCGGTGCCGTCGCTATCGGTTTCTTTGGCATGGCGTATTTCTACGCGAATGCAAACACCGCTTCCGCCGCCTTGGTAAACCATGAACCCGAACAAGTTTTTATCGAATTATCTCGACTATTATTTAATCCATGGATCGCCGGTATTTTGCTTTCAGCCATTCTTGCTGCAGTGATGAGTACCTTAAGTTGCCAGTTATTAATTTCTTCTAGTGCGATTACAGAAGATTTTTACAAAGGCTTTATCCGCCCGAACGCCTCAGAAAAAGAATTGGTTTGGCTAGGTCGCGCCATGGTATTGGTGATTGCCGCCATTGCCATTTGGATCGCCCAAGATCAAAACAGCAAGGTTCTGAAACTTGTGGAATTTGCTTGGGCAGGCTTCGGCAGCGCCTTTGGCCCGGTGGTTTTACTTTCATTATTTTGGAAACGCATGACTTCCTCCGGCGCCATGGCAGGCATGCTGACAGGAGCCATCACGGTTTTTGCATGGAAAGAATGGATCCCGGCGAAAAGCGAATTGGCTCAAGTTTATGAAATGATCCCAGGCTTTTTACTGGCTACCCTTGTTATCATTGTCATTTCGCTGCTATCAAGCAAACCTGACGCCGAAACGCAAGAAACCTTTGAAAAAGCACAAGAAGCCTATAAAAACGCCTTATAACAGGAACGTTAAAAATGATCGATTTTCGTCCTTTTTATCAACAAATCGCCACAACCCATCTTTCCCCTTGGTTGGAAACCTTGCCATTACAAATGAAACAATGGCAAAAACAAACCCACGGGGAATATGCTAAGTGGGCAAAAGTCTTGGAATTTCTACCGCACTTATCGGCTTCCCGTATTGATCTGAAAAGTGCGGTCAAATCCGAACGTGATTCTGCGCTTTCCGACGGCGAACGCCAACGCATTATTCACCATTTAAAACAACTCATGCCATGGCGCAAAGGGCCTTATCATTTACTCGGCATTCATGTGGATTGCGAATGGCGCTCCGATTTCAAATGGGATCGCGTGCTACCACATTTAGCGCCATTGCAAGACCGCACTATTTTAGATGTGGGTTGCGGCAGTGGCTATCATATGTGGCGCATGGTGGGCGAAGGCGCGAAAATGGTAGTGGGCATCGACCCGACGGAATTGTTCTTATGTCAATTTGAAGCGGTACGCAAATTATTAAATGACGATCGCCGAGCCAATTTGATTCCTCTCGGCATCGAGCAAATGCAACCGCTTGCGGCATTTGATACGGTGTTTTCTATGGGCGTGTTATATCACCGCAAATCACCGTTGGATCACCTTTCCCAACTGCGTGCGCAACTGGTTAATGGCGGCGAATTGGTGCTCGAAACCTTAGTGGTGGACGGTGACGAAAACACGGTGTTGGTGCCGATGGATCGCTACGCCAAAATGAAAAATGTGTATTTTATTCCATCCGTTGCCGCACTGATTCATTGGTTACAAAAAACCGGCTTTAAAAATGTGCGTTGCGTGGATGTCGCCGTCACCTCATTAGAGGAACAGCGGAAAACCGATTGGTTAGAAAATGAATCTCTCATTGATTTTCTCGATCCGAATGATCATAGCAAGACGATTGAAGGCTATCCCGCACCGAAAAGAGCGGTCATTTTAGCGAATAAATAAAGGAATTACATTGAGATTCAAGGCTGAAAATAGTAAAGTAGGCAACCGTTGATTTTTATAAACTAAAGCTAAAAAGGCGGAAAATATGGGTAAAAGTGTTGTAGTTCTCGGCGCACAATGGGGCGACGAAGGAAAAGGAAAAATCGTTGACTTGCTCACTGATCGCGTCAAATATGTGGTTCGTTATCAAGGCGGCCACAATGCCGGTCATACCTTAATCATCAACGGTGAAAAAACCGTTCTACGTTTAATTCCATCAGGCATCCTACGCGATAACGTCACCTGTTTAATCGGTAATGGCGTTGTACTTTCCCCTGCTGCGCTTATGCAGGAAATGGGCGAATTAGAAAACCGTGGCGTAAATGTACGTGACCGTTTATTAATCTCCGAAGCCTGCCCATTAATTCTGCCTTACCACGTTGCCATGGACCACGCCCGTGAAGCGGCACTCGGCAAAAAAGCCATCGGTACCACCGGTCGCGGCATCGGCCCGGCTTATGAAGACAAAGTCGCTCGCCGCGGTTTGCGCGTGGGTGATTTATTCAATCGCGAAGCCTTCGCCGAAAAACTCAAAAATCTCCTTGATTACTACAACTTCCAATTGGTGAACTACTACAAAGTCGAACCGGTTGATTATCAAAAAACCTTAGATGACGTGTTCGCTGTTGCCGATATTATCACCGGCATGGTTGCCGACATCACCACCATTTTAGATACCGCGCGCAAAAACGGCGACAACATTTTATTCGAAGGCGCACAAGGCACCATGTTGGATATCGACCACGGTACCTATCCGTATGTGACCAGCTCCAACACCACTGCCGGTGGCGTTGCTACCGGTTCGGGTTTTGGACCGCGTAACTTGGATTATGTATTGGGTATCATCAAAGCCTATTGTACCCGCGTGGGTGGCGGCCCATTCACTACCGAATTATTCGATGAGGTTGGCGCAGAAATTGCCCGTAAAGGGAACGAATTCGGCGCGGTTACCGGTCGTCCACGTCGTTGCGGTTGGTTCGACGCGGTAGCCATTCGTCGCGCGATTCAATTGAACTCTATTTCCGGTTTCTGCATGACGAAATTAGACGTGTTAGATGGTTTCGATGAAGTGAAAATCTGCGTGGGCTATAAAATGCCAAACGGCGACATTGTAGAATACGCACCGCTTGCGGCGAAAGACTGGGAAGGTGTTGAGCCGATTTATGAAACTATGCCGGGTTGGAAAGAAAATACCTTCGGCGTAACCGATGTGAATCAATTACCGCAAACCTGCCGTGATTACGTAAAACGTATTGAAGAAGTCACCGGCGTACCAATTGCCATTCTTTCCACCGGACCGGATCGTGTACAAACTATGATTTTGCAAGATCCATTTGCTGCGTAAAAACGTATAGAAAAATGACCGCACTTTTGAACTATGAAAGTGCGGTTCTTTTTTGGAGAGTTTTTTTATGAATGAACAGGAAAAAAACGTCGTCGAATACCTAACCGAACACCCTGATTTTTTCACCACTCATCCTGATTTGCTTGCCAAACTGTCCGTGGTTCACCCACAAAAAGGCACGCTATCTTTGGTGGAAGCACAGTTGGAACAACAACGCCAACAAATCAAGACCCTGACGGCATTCTTAGAAAAATTCCATCAACTCGCCTATCAAGAGGCAGACATTTTCTACGCGCTCATGCCTTTACAAAAGAAATTGTTTCAAGCGGAAGATTTCCAACGGGGCGAAGAAAAACTGAAACAATGGGCGCAATCCTATGAACTGGACGGTGCAAAAATATTGCTATTTCGAGATGCGTGGCCAAAAAATGAAACCATTCCCGAACAATATTGGATTGACCGCAAGGCATTTGAACTGATTCGCTTGGAACGTCTCGGCTTGCGCCAATTTTACTTGGGCGATTTAAGCAACAAAGAAAAACACCTGATGTTTCTACCGGAAGAATTTCCTATTGGCTCCGTGGCAATTTGTCTGCTTGGCGCAAAAACAAGCCACAAACCCACCGCACTTTTATTATTCACCTCCAGAGATACCGAACGTTTCCATAATGGACAAGACACCACCTTCTTAAAACACATCGTGGACATTGTGGAATTGCATTTGGGAAGATGGGTGTAATTGCCCATAACTTCGGTCTCGCGGCTTCGCCTGCCGGGGTAACAGCCTATACGCCCTATGTTTTAGCGCTTGGGTTTATGACCTGTACTTATATTGGGGTAAGCAATAAATCAAAAATCTAATCGGCATTATCCATGAAAAAACCGCCCTTAGTTAACGGGCGGTTTTGTTGTTATTGAATGATGGAAAGTGCGGTCAAAAAATCCAATGAATTTTGAACGTTGGTTTTGCCTATAACCCCGTTAAGGGTAAGCAAGTGTGCCGACACACTTGCAAGTCATTTTCCAAACGTTTTTAAAATCTACCGCACTTTGCGTTAACCGTAATACCGATGGAAATAATCGCCTCGGTTAACTGCTCGAGGTTTAATGCCGTTAAAGATTACACCATTAACGGTCACGCCTGCATTAATAAAGCGTTGGCGGGAAACCTCAATTTCTTTTTGGCTGGTTTGTTCAAAGCGGGCAACTAATAACACCGTTCCAACATGACGCCCGATGACGGCAGCATCCGTCACAGCCAAGACAGGTGGGGCGGAAACGATTACCAAATCGTAATTAGCAGAAGCCCACTCCAATAACTGCGTAAAACGCGGAGTGTCTAATAATTCCGATGGTGTTTGAGACATGGCACCGCGGGTAATGGTATGCAAATTCTCGGCGGCAATTTGTACGGTTTGATCAATCGCAGTACCTTGTGTCAACAAGTCAGTCAAGCCATGTTGATTGCTCACTCCTAAAATATTGTGCAAATAACCTAGACGCAAATCAGCATCAATTAATAGCACTTTTTTACCTGTTTGGGCGGTTAGGTTCGCCAAGTTTGCTGCAATAAAACTTTTTCCTGCACCGGCACCAATACCAGAGAACATAACGAGGTTATTTTTAGCCTGCGTTAATAAATGTTGCACGTCAGTACGCAATCCTCGCAATGCTTCAACCGATAAATCATCCGGAAAACGTGCGGAAAGCAAGTTTAGAACTTGTAATTCTTTGGCTTTCTTCGCTGCCTTATCGCGTGATAAAGCAACTTGTTTATGGGCATAAGGCACGGTAGCGTAAACCGGCACCCCAATTTCATCAATTTCATCCGTAGTTTTGATGCCTTTATGTAACAAAGCGCTGACAATAACGATAGCACCACCAAGCATGCCACCTAAAATAATGGCAAAGGCTAAAACTAATAGTTTGCGTGGTGCGATAGGATCGGGCATGGCACGTGCTTTATCCAAAATACGCACATTACTCACCGCACCGGCACGAATAACATCGAGCTCTTGAATTTTATTTTGAAGTTGGACATAAATTTCTTGGTCAGACTCGAAATCACGGGTGAGGCGTACCACTTCTTTTTGAGTTTCCGGCAAAGATTCCATTTCTTTGGCTAAACGTGCTTTCTCTTTTTGCAAGACTTTACGTTGTTGGAGTAATGCCATGTAGGTTGGGTGACTTTTTTTGAATCGTTGGGAAATATCACTTTCTTTGATGGTTAAAGCGTTTAAATCCTCTTCCAGTTGTACCATGGTCTCTAAAATGGATTTCGCTTCTAACCCTAAATCTACTGAGGAGGTTTTTTGACGATATTCATTTAAGGCATTTTCTGACTTGACTAAACGTTCACGCACCTCAGGTAGACGATTTTTTAAGAAAGATAAACTTTTCTCAGCTTCTGCCGAATTACGGGCGGTACTGTGGCGAATGTAGCTTTCGGTAATGGCGCGCAATACGTTGGCGATATAGTCTTTGTCTTCACCGTTTAACGTTAAGGAAATTACGCCGGTTAGTTTACCCTGCTCTTCCACCGCCAGTTTTTTCTGTAACTCGGTAACAATCTTGAGTTCATCTAGTTTTTCTATGGTGAAACGTTTTCCGGCATCCCCTTTTAATGAGGTAACTTCGATTTTCACGTCTTCATTATCATAGGCTTGACCGACTTTGCCTGCTACAATCACTTTGCCATCGTCATTGCTAAGACGGTATTCATCAGGATTGGCACCAATCTCTAAGGTGAATTTGTCCTCTTCATTTTGTTTAGGAATAAAATAGGCGATGCTTAATTCCGATGTTTTACCGGTGAGCTTTTCCCAACCCTTACTGATAAACGGAATAGTGTAAACGGGGGTAATTTGGGTGGAAAGATTCAGATCCTCTATAGCACCGGTTAAAATCGCTCTGGATTTGATCACTGCAATTTCTGTGGCGGCGGAAGATTCCTGCTCGAACATGGTAGATAAATCTTTCAACGCACCACCGGTATATTTAGCTTCCACCTGCACGGAGGCATTTGCAGTGTAAATAGACGGTGCCAGTATGGCATAAGCCAGACCTAGTATAAAAAATAGTAACGTCGTGGAAATTATGGTTCGTTTCCGATCCCAAAAGACGGCTAGCAGTTTACTCAGATCAATTACGTCATTCTGTTTTTTACTCATCATAAAACCCTTAATTCGGCTTTTTTCATACCGGAAAACGGTAATTCTTATAAAAAAGCGGTGAAGGAAGAAATACCAAAATCTCAAAGATATTTCTTCCATGATTAATAACTACGGACTAACGTCCCCAAGTTCTGATTCTTAACGTACCTTCGGTTAAATCGTTATAACCGCTGATAGTTGGTACCACTTGTGAAATCACGCGGTTCCAGCGGGTAATTGGTGCCGTGGTAACATACACCACATCATGCGGACGCAAATAGAACTCGGTACCTAAAATATAGGCGGTCGGGTTGGTCACATCTAACTGATAAATGTTCGCTACTTTCTCGATTTGCGCGCCATTATTATCTTTCACCATTTCACGTGCGCCACGTTGGCCGCGAATGACGAAAATACCTGTTGCATCGGAAGATAGTTTGTCTATACCACCACTCGCACTGATAGCTTCCGTTAAGGTCATACCGTTACGTCCGATAGTAAGGAATTGAGGTTGTACCACTTCACCCACCACAAATACTTTCATCGTGTCATTACGTGGAATATGAACAATATCGCCGTTATTTAACAAGCGGTTTTGCGTTAAATCACCCCGTTGAATCAAGGCTTCAATAGAAACGGTTTCTTCCCTGCCATTGCGAGTCAGTTTGACATTGTGCCAATCGGCATGATCAGATAATCCGCCTGCTTTATTAATAGCGTCTAACAGGGTTAACGGTACGTTACTGATAAATTGTTGTCCCGGCGATTTCACTTCACCGGTCACATAGGCTTTTTGTGATTGAAAGGAAGCCACTCTCACTTCAACTTGCGGATCGGCAATGTAATTTGCCAAGGATTTGGTTAATCGAGCACGGATTTGTTGTACGGTTAACCCCGCCACTTTAATGGAGCCCACATAAGGATAGAACATGGTACCGTTAGCATGAACTTGGTTACCTGCTTCTGAGGCTGAGCGATAAGAACCTGCCGGCGTAGTCAGCTCCGGGTGATCCCAAACGGTTACATTGATGACATCGCCCGGTCCGACATGGTATTGGTAATTTTTCACTGCCGAATCCAAGCTCATATTAGAACGCGCTGAAGCATTTACCGGAGAAAGCTCACGTAAAAGTTGCGGTGTAATGAGATAAGCATCAATCGCTTTTGTATAATCGACTTTCTCACCAACAATTTCGGCTTTTTTGGTCATTGGCGATCCGGAACTCGGCTGCAATAGAGAACACGCAGAAAGAGAAAATAAAGTTCCGACTAAAAATAAAGATTGACTGAGTTTTTTCATAGTTTAGATCGTTATAAAAGTTAATGAGTTAGATTTTGCTGTTTGGTCCAAACAAAATCCGCCAAATTGCTCACCGGTTGATAACCGGCCGGAGCGCCCAATAATAGATTTCGAATCCGTTCACAATCATTGTTATCACAAGCTTTTTCAAGCTCCGTTATCAACGCATTTAATGCCTCTAGTGGCAAATAATCTTCATGCGCAGTCATGATGCGCTGGTGATATGTCGGCTCCACATTATCATCCCCGATCAACAGCTCCTCATAAAGTTTCTCTCCGGGTCTTAAACCGGTAAAACGAATTTCGATTTCGCCGTCAGGATGTTTTTCGTCACGCACACTGAAACCTGAAAGTTTAATAAGATTACGGGCTAAATCGACAATCTTTACAGGCTCGCCCATATCCAAAATAAACACATCACCGCCTTTTGCCATAGCACCTGCTTGAATAACCAACTGTGCAGCTTCGGGAATAGTCATAAAGTAACGAATAATGCGCTCATCGGTTACTGTGATTGGTCCGCCCTGCTCAATTTGTTTTTTGAACAATGGAATAACGGAGCCGGAAGATCCCAACACATTACCAAAACGCACCATGGAAAATAACGTATCATGGGTTTTGCCTTTTTCTGTAGCCAACGCCTGCAAGCATAACTCCGCAATACGCTTGGTTGTGCCCATCACATTTGTCGGACGTACGGCTTTATCGGTAGAAATTAATACGAAAGACTTCACTTTCGCTTTAATCGCCGCCTTAGCAGTGTTATACGTGCCGAAAATGTTATTTTGCACACCTTCAACAACGTTATATTCCACCATTGGTACATGTTTATACGCGGCCGCATGATAAACGGTGTCTACCTTAAAAGTTTGCATGATTTCCGTTAAGCGTTGCGTATTTTGCACACTGCCCAATAATGGATGTACAACCACTCCCGTAATGGATTCTTTGCGCATAATGTCTTTCAAATCTTGTTCAATGGCATATAACGCATATTCGGAAATCTCAAACAATAGCAAGAGTTTCGGTCGATTACGAATAATCTGACGACATAACTCAGAACCTATAGAACCACCGGCTCCCGTCACCATCACAATTTGGTCACAAATATTCTTGCTGAATAATTCAGGAACAGGATCAACCGGATCGCGTCCAAGCAAATCAATAATGTTGATCTCTTTCATATCCGCAATATTGATTTTGCCATCCACCAATTCAGTGAGCCCCGGCAATTCCATAATCCGCAAATGAGATTGTGATAAAAATTCAACGATTTCATTCTTTCTGGCACGGCTTACCGACGGTAAGGCAATTAGAATTTCATCAATCTCATAGCGTCTTAAGGCCTCCAATCCCGCTTCTGCCGAATAAATTTTCAAACGACCGGCGCGGCGGTTAATTAAATTTTTGTCATCATCAATAAAAAACAGCGGTACGTGCTCATCGGAATTGACCAACGTTTGGGCAATTTGCTGCCCTGCCGCACCGGCACCATAAATGGCAATGCGTTTGCTTACTTTGCTGGAACTTAAAATATTTCTAACCAAGAAGCGAATAATGGTGCGGCTTAACAACACCCAAAGGAACATCATAAAGCCAAACATTAAAATGACCGATGTCGGCAGTAGGGTGTTGATAACATTTTTTAATAAAAACAGCCCAATGACGGTCATTGCGGTGGCAATAATCAATCTAAAAATCAGGTTTTCATTAAACGTCCGAATCACAAAATGATAAACCCGACAAATAAACAAACTCGCTACTGCCAACACGGAAACCCATATTTCACTTAAATAGAGTTTCGGCACGATGTAATAGATAGAAACATCAAATAAACGCAAGGAATAGCAAATCCACAGCAAAATAGGAAAAACTATTAAGTCGATTAACATCAGACCAAACACTTTTACCCATATTGACGCGACTACCAACCTTGCTATACAAGACTTAATCACGAGTATCCGGCCTCTTTATTTTGCCTCAGCGGCTAACTGTTGAATCACATGTTTAATTGCCTGACGACAACGTTCAAGACTGCTTTCGCTTAATGTCGGGTGAACCAAAAACATTAAACTGGTTTCCCCTAAATCTACTGCATTTTTTAACCGCACTTTTGGTCGCCATGGCGTGTTATCGAAGGCTTTTTCCAAATACACTTCAGAACAAGAACCGCTATAACAAGGCACCTGCTGGTCATTAATCACCTGCATAATACGATCCCGCGTCCAGCCTTCCGGTAAAGCCTGCAAATTCACCTGCACATAGCATTTATACGCCGCATGCACATAATCCTCGCTTGGCTTATGCACGGTGAAAAATGGCGTATCGCCAAAGGAATCAAAAATAAATTGCATATTTTTATTACGTTGTGCCGTCCAATCCGCCATGCGTTTTAATTGAATACGCCCAATGACGGCTTGCACTTCCAACATGCGCCAGTTTGTGCCGAAAGAATCATGCAACCAACGGAATCCCGGCGGATGTTGTTTGTTATAGACACTGTCGAAATCTTTGCCATGATCTTTATAAGACCACATTTTCTTCCACAAACTTTCATCATTCGTTGTGACCATACCGCCTTCACCACCGGTAGTCATAATCTTATCTTGGCAGAACGACCATGCGCCGACATGCCCGATAGATCCGGCGGGCTTCCCTTTATACATAGCACCATGAGCTTGCGCACAGTCTTCAATGACATATAAGCCTTTTTCTTTTGCCAATGCCATAATCGGGTCCATATCACACATCCAGCCAGCCAAATGCACACAAATAATCGCTTTGGTATTCGGCGTTAATACCGCCTCAATAGTACGACGGGAAATATTTTGCGAATCCAATTCCACATCGGCAAAAATTGGGTTGGCGCCGGCAGTCACAATGGCGCTGGCAGAAGCTAAAAAGGTACGTGAAGTCACAATCACATCATCGCCTGCACCGATATTTAACGCTTTTAAGGCAACATCCAATGCCACCGTACCGTTCATTAGCGCCACGGCATATTTTGTTTGTGTGTATGCGGCAAATTCCTTTTCAAATTCACGGCATTCTGTACCGGTCCAATAATTCACTTTATTAGATAAAATGGTACGTGAAACGGCATCAGCTTCTTCTTGTGTAAATGACGGCCAAGGTTCAAAAGAGGTGTTAAGCATAGATATTTTCCTTCATGATAAATAATTAAAGCACTGATGTTAGTTCTGACCACTCAGAAATATAAAAGTGCGGTAGAAATTCCGATTGAATATTGAAATCCTGTTTATGAATATTACTGCCTTTATCCCGCAAGCAAATCGTTTCCCATCCTAATTTATTCGGTGTGACAAAATCTTTTTTCGGATTATCTGCCAAATAAATATATTTCTCGCATTGCAATTCATCCTGCACACAAGAGAAATTTTTTAACGAAGGCTTTTCACTTCCAATTTCTTCAGAAATCACCACATAATCCAAAATACCTTCTAAATTTAAGGCCTTTAATTTATTACGTTGCGTAACTGAACGACCATCGGTAATTACCGCCAACTTATAATCTTCTTTCAAATGATTAAGAATATTTTCTACATTTGGAAAAAGTTTAATTTCCGGCAAATGAAATCGATACCAATCTAATAATGTAGGCAAATCCACCTTATATTTGTCCGCAATATATTGAAACGCATTATCACCGTTACAATATAACTTAACCAAATCATTAAACAACATTTTCCAGTCATCCGGTTCTAAACGCATGGCAATTTGTTTATAACCGGAATAAAGAAAATCAATTTCGGCATACAATGTGTCATCAAGATCTAAAACTAATGCTTTATTTTTCATAATCATGCACCAAAACTTCGGCGTCGTAACGCAACATTAAAAGGTTATCTTCCCAATCACCAAACACGGGAATATATTCATTAAATAAATATTCTTTAATTAACCATTTAGGATAATTTGCTCCAGCCAAATAACTTAACGGATAACCACCTCCAAAACGTGGGTTAATTTCAATCCCTAATACATTACATTCGGTTTTGTGATAAAACACTTGAACTGTAATGCAACCACGGGCACCTTTTAAATTTGCTAATTTATCTAACAGTACGGAAACAATATGATTTTTCTTGGTTACACCTTTATTAATTTCACCTGCCCGCACAAAAATACGTTTTCTCGGCACTAAGCATTTTAATTCCGAATTTTTATCAAAATAACAATCTACCGTATACTCGTCATACTCTTCCGGCGAAATATATTGCATAAAAATTAACTCAGAATTATTTAATTGTTCTTGTGTAATCTCTTTTGCATGATTTGCCACAAAAATCCCTTTACTTAAACTGCCATTATAAGGTTTCGCAAATAAAGGAAACTCTAAATTGTTTTTATTAAATTGCTTTGGAATATCAATACCGTATTCAGTAAATAATTTATGCGTCAAGTTCTTATCACGACATTTTTTAATTAACTCGGTATCACTGACCGAAATAAAAATGCCTTTTTGACTAAACAACTCACGATATTCACTTAGAATGAGCAATTCCGTATCGATCGTTGGAATAATTAATTTGATGGCATTTTCTTCACAAATCGTAAGCAAGGTGTCGATATACATAGCATCGGTCACTCGCGGAACCTGAAAATACGCATCGGAAACATGACAAGCCGGAGCAAGTACAGGATTTAAATCAACGGTAAACACTTTGCCGTTTTCTACCAATCTCGACAATTCGGTTTTAAATGCTCGGACCAAAGAAACACGTTGTCCTGCGGATGTAATTAAAATATTCATATTTTTTTATTTCCCTCAAATTTCGGCATAGTGGCATCATTCACAGCATTGATGTCATCTTTTGCTACGACCTTCCAAACAGTTTTAAATAAAATCTTGATATCCAAGCAGAAGGAACGGTTTTCAACATACCAAGTATCCAACTCAAACTTTTGTTCCCAACTGATGGCATTGCGTCCGTTTACTTGGGCATAACCTGTAATACCGGGTTTTACCTCATGGCGTTTGGCTTGACTCTCGTTATACAACGGCAAATATTCCATTAATAACGGACGGGGACCGACCAAACTCATTTCACCTTTTAGTACATTCCAAAATTCCGGTAATTCATCCAAACTGGTGGCACGTAACATTTTGCCGAATGCGGTTAACCGTTCCGCATCAGGCAAGGGATTGCCTTGCTCATCAACAGCATCTTTCATAGTACGGAATTTCACCATTTCAAAAGGCTTACCATGTAGCCCTGGGCGAATCTGTTTAAATAGCACCGGCGAACCTAAATTTTTTTTCACTTTATAAGCCAAGAATAAATAAAGCGGCGAAAACAAAATCAGTACAAATAACGAAACCAAAATATCAAAAAGGCGTTTCAGCATAAGAATTACCTATCCTCAGAAAATACGTGGTACTTTTTCAAAATCGTGTCAATCAACACCAAAAATAACGGATACCAAACCAACGGCAAACGGAAAATGGAAGACGGAACCCAAACCATCCAACAGAAATTAACAATAATAAATAAAATAAAAATCTTTTCTTTCCATTTTAGGATATGGCTTACCAACGTATAAAACACGGCATATAGCAAGAAACCAATAAAAGCCACAAAAGCGAAAATACCAAAGGCTAAGTACACTTCAATAAAGAAACTGTGCGGGTTGGTGTAGCCCAACGGGAAACTAAGTTTAATTTGATCAAAATATTGGATGTAATCACGCGGCCCATAACCTAACCAAAGAATTTTGAAATTATCTAAGAACACCGTATAAATCTCCGTACGATAACCGACGGATTTGTCGTCATTCACCGAAAAGATGGCCAGTGAAAAACGTTCAATAGGACGTTCCAACCAATCAATCTTCGATAACTGGATGAATAATTCTTGCAACCAAGACAAGTTGAAAATAAACAGGACGATAACGCAGCCCAGCAATAGATATAAGACTTTGAAATAAGCGGACGCATTTAAGAAGAGCAACAGCATGAGCATAATTAGATAGCTTGCTAATACCGTACGGGAGGCGCTGACAATAATCACTACGCTCATGATCAACAGCAATCCATAACCGATAAGCTTTAACTTAAGACTTTCACCACGCACGATATAGAAAAAGCCTACTGCTGATTCTAATGACGCGGTCACCACTGCTTGGTCGTTAGTGTTAAAGAAAAAGCCTTTGAAGGCATTATCCGTTACTGTTAACTCATCATTACCGGAGACCAACTGGAAACCTAGCAGTGCTTCGACAAAAAAACCCAATAACATAAATAACGAAATCCCTAACAATAAATAACGGATTTCATCTTCACTGTTACCCTCTTTGAAGGCTAAGAAAGAATAATGGAAAATAAATATCACTAAACCGAAGAAGAAAAAATCCACCAGCTTTTCTGTGGAAAATGAACTCAGCACGGATAGAAAACCGGCAAAGAAGAGCACATACAGCGGAACCAAAAATTTGAAAAAGTCCGTTTCCGTTTTCTTAAAGAACAATGCTAGCAGGGATAAAGCGACGAAAAAAAAGCTCAACCCACTATCTAACCGGGGCAAGCCCAATAAATTAGATAAGGCCGGTGAAAGTACGGTTAACGCTAACCCGAATAACAATAACAGTTTGAATACGTTGCTATATTTAATATGCATTTACAATAATTTCTTTATAAGTTCTTTGATTGCCAAATAAGAACGGGACCTCAAAAATCGTTCCTGCGCCAGTTTTTGATTCGTTGCCGACATTTGGGTCAATTTATTTCTATCTGCCGCCAACTCATTTAATGCTTTTGCTAATCCTGCAAAATCACCGGCTTGATACTGAATACCACCACCCAAAGCCAACAATTTTTCTACTTCCGGGTGTTTCTGACAGCTTAAGATTGGTAAGCCGCAACACATGTAATCGGATAATTTATTGGTAATACTGCCTTGTGAAGACGCTTTAATCGCATTTAACGCCACATCGGATTCAGATAGTATTCTCATGGCATCTTGATAAGCCTGCACGCCTAAAAACGTCACATGACCACCTAATTGCTCGTTTAATTGGCGTAAAGATTGCTCATGAGGACCCGTGCCAATAAATTGAATCGTGACATTTTCATGGCATAAAGGTGCTGCGCGCACCACGGTTTCCAAATCATAACTGCCGGCCATCGTACCTAAATAAACGGCAACCAATTTATCTGTAGTAGCACGATTCGCCTTTGAGAAAAGCGTATCCGCGCCAATATACACAGCGGTTTTTAAATTGGCAGGTAAGTGATTTACATCCGCACGTTGCAAATAAGTATCGGACACCGCCACCAAAGCATCAGCATAGCCGTAAGTTTTGTTCGCATACTGCGTAATCGGCCACATTAACAATTTACCCAGACTACCGGAAAGTAACGAAATCGGCCCGGCAATAGCCTCAGGCCAGACATCCTGTACGTCAATAATCAATTTATAGCCTTTCTGCGCTTTGTATTTACCTAAAATATAATTGGTTTTGATTAACGGATAAGCGGAATAGGCCACATCAATTTTCTTCTCGTAATTTTGTAAAAAAACTTCAAAATTGCGACAAAACTGATGATGACTGGTTATGCGTTTTAAGCTGACGTTCTTTTCATAGCCCGGCTCATCCAATAACACCACATTGACATTATCCAAGTGCGGTCGATTTTCACGGTGTTTTTTCAAAAAATGGCAATATCTGCTGGTCACTAAAGTGACATCAAATTCATCGGTCAATAAATTTGCCAAATAGATAAAGCGATTCATGCCCATTTCATCAGGGAAAGTCACATAAGGCGCGACTAACAAAATGTGTTTTTTATCTTGCATTTTTTCTTATTCCTTTGGCAAAACTCAGCATCATTTTAAAGTCTGACAACTTCGGTACGATATTGATAAAGGCACCGCTTTGGGTTACCTGATCAAAGGCCTTTAAACGCAGTACTAAATCCATGGTGTAAGCGACTGTGGTAGCGACAGAAGCACCGATTAAACCGAAGAACGGTACAAGACAGAGGTTTAACAAAGTATTAATCGCAAAGACCCAATACGAATTTTTTAAATTTAATTCGGCAAACCCGCGTGCTGCCAAGTCATTCGCTAAGATTCGCGATGGCGTCCACGCCAAGATACCCGGCAATAACAACAACACGACATACACCGCCTGATCATAAGCGGCACCAAATAATAAATTCACAATCACGGAGGATAACAACGCAAAAGCCACGCCAATCACCATGGTCACCAACAACGTCATTCTGGCGGTATCTAACGTGAGTTTCGCGACTTCTTGCGCATCACTCCCCTCACCTAATTTATTAGACAAGCGTGGCAACAATACTGTGCTCACGGCCTGCGAAGGTAGCCATAATTTTTCAGCTAACTGCATTCCTACGGAATAAATCCCCACAACGACCGGCGTAGTGAAATAACCTAAAATCAGCAATGACGAACGATAATTCAGTAGAGTAATAATGTTACTTAAATGGGATTTCAGTCCGTAACCGAAAAACTCTTTCAAAAACTTAATCAGTGAATAGGTTTCGATTTTTATCAGCTTCAAAATAATTCGAATTAAGATAAAGAAACTGATCCAGTGGCTAATTACATACGCAGTCAACACTGACTCCACGTTTTGAGCTAATAAAATAGCTATCATGGAGACCACAAAAATCATTGCCGGCTGTGCTACGCACAAAATGTTAAACCATTTAAAGTTTTGAATTGCCTGTACTAAAGAAGGCAACACGGTAAAAAAGGTTTGGGGTAAAAGCGCAGCAATAGATAAATACAACAGACTCACCGGCACTTCATTAAAAAAGTATTGCCCGAAATAATGCACCACCAATAACAAAATCCCTCCCGTTAAAAGGGAAATTGCCGCGAGCAACACTAAATTGGCATATAGAGCCTGTTGTTCACTCACAATCTTTCTGCCAATGGCGTAAATATTCACACTTTGCAAACCAAAGGTAATCATTTGCGAAAACAACGTCGGCAACAATATGGCTAACGTGTATTGCCCCATTTGCTCGGTACCAAGACCTCTAGCAATAATAATTAAAGTAATGACCTGTAAAACGCCGACTAAAATCTGTCTGACAAAGACCATGGATATTAAATTAATCATAGCGTTACTTGTTATCTAACATCTCTTCATAAATAGCACGCAATCTCGACACAAAGGCTTGCTCGGAATAGGTAGCAATACAGCGCTCGCGAATTTCCTTGTGATCAAATTTATCCGGATGCGTTAAAAATTCTAAAATACCTTTTGCCAACGCTTTCTCATCATTAACTTTGACAAACAATCCATCACCTTCTGTTAAAATAGATTCCGGACCACCACACAATGTAGCGACTACCGGTGTGCCTTGAGATAGGGACTCAATCACCACCACACCAAAGGTTTCAATGTAGCTGGAGACTACAAGACACCTGCTTTCACGCATTAAATCCCGTACTTGGGTTCGGTTTTGCGCGCCAAGTAAAGACACATGATTGGTTAAATTTAATTGCTGAATCAATGCCGTCAAATTGGCTTTTTCAGGACCATCACCGGCGATAGTCAAATGTAAATTCGGATAATCTTTAATCACCATTGCAAAAGCCTTGAGTAACACATCAAACCCTTTATTTTGGTGTAAAAAAGCCACTGCACAAAGTTGCTCTTTTCTTGGGATATCCGTTGTGTTCTCAACAAACACGTTATCCAACAAATTCGGGAACACCGTCCAATCTTTACCGTTAAGTTTTGTTTTTAAGACATCCGCCAAACTTTTGCTCACCGCCAATAACTTACCGGCGGTCAGTTCTGCTTCTTTTAACTTAGACACTTGCCAATCTTTCACCAAACCTCTGCCATATACAGAACTGTGTTCGGTGACACAATAAGGAATGCCATATTGACGATGAATCTCCAATGCCAAGGGGCCGGCGTGTAATAAACTATGCACATGGAGTAAATCCGGCATGCCTTGTTCTTTTACATAGCGTTTAAATAACGCTAATCCGGCATTCACCCAACGTCTTAAGTCTAAGTGCGGTACTTTTGGGAACCAAAATACGCCGTGCTTAAAATAGGTAGCAACGTCGCCATCCTGCCATACCGTTTGGTTGTATTTGCCAAAAACGGCTTCTTTTCCTAATCGCAAAGATCGAAACTGCGGAGCAATAACTCCGACTTTGATGCCACTACGAGCCAACGCTTGTGCCTGTTCTCGAAAGAAGCAGCCATTCAAATCTTTATCATGTAAGGGATACCAAGAAGGTAACAGCAGAATATGCATTAGAGTTCCTTGTAAAGCCTTAATAATTTTTGTGCGTATTCCTTCGGATCACATTCACGAATAATTAAATCGTAAGCCTGATTCACGTAGGATTCTGTCGCGTCTTTAAAAACAATCGTATTTTCCACCGCACTTGCCATGGCAGGAATGTCCCGAGGCTCAATGAGATGTCCCGTTTCGCCGTTAATCACAATTTCCTCAATGCCTGCTGCACGGAAAGCACACACAGGCACTTTCATGATCATGGCTTCCACAATAGAATTGGATAACCCCGCGCCGGTATCACCATCAACCACCAATGGGCTGACAAAGACATCTATTTGATCCATAAACGCGGCGACATCTGTTACGCGTCCTAAAAACTCGACTTGTTGCGCAAGTCCCAAATTATCTGCCAGACGTTCCAATTCGGAACGATGGTTACCATCTCCACCGATGACAAAGCGCAGTTTGCGTTGCGGTTGGTGAGTCAGCATATATTTTGCCAATTCTAAAAACAGCTCAACGCTACGCCCTTCTCTAAGCGCCGATAACGTCCCGATGGTGAAACTCTCTTTATCCAAAGACTTCATTGAACGCGTGGTGGGCGTCAAACGGTAAGCGTTATAGACATAATCGGTTTTATGCGCAGGATAGCCGTAACGAATGAGTTTTTGCTGTTCCAACTTACAATTGCCTAAGCCGCGCACACCCATTTTGGCAAAAAACGGTACGACTTTTTGATAAGTCTCATGATCTAAACCACGGGATGTCCAAAAAATCTTAACATCTTTATTTTTAAAGAATTTTTTCGCTAACCAAATAAACGGTAAAGGACGCGCCATTTGGGCGTGAATAACATCAATATTATTGTCATTAACCGTCTTGACCAATTTGTAAACGTAATCCAATAACTTAAATGGATTTTTAGTATGGCAATCAGCACTTACCTGGTGCACACCAAGGCCGGCGATATGCTCAAACAACGGACCGGTTTTACCAAATACTCCCACCGAGGCAACCAAGGGATTTAATTCGGTCGCCGCAATGAGCGTAGCAATTTCCGTGCCACCAATATGCCCCATATCGCTCACCAGCAATACGCGTAAATTCTCTCGATCCATGCAAAAAATCCTATGCCAAACTTTCTACGATGACTTGCTGTTCTTCCACAGTTAAATACGGATGCATAGGCAAACTCATAACACATTCTGCAATGCGATCACCCACAGGTAAACTCACTTGCGCATCAGCCACCGCCGGTTGTTTATTTAATGGAATCGGATAATGCACAGCAGTTGGAATGCCTTGTGCCTTCAATTTTTCTTGTACTTCGGTACGATTTTCCACTTGAATAGTGTACTGCGCCCACGCACAACGATTGTGCTCTTCTACAAACGGCGTAGTCATAATGCCAGCTGCGTTAAATAAATCATTGTAGTTCTCTGCCACTACATTACGGGCAAGAATTTCATCTTCCAAAATCTCCAGTTTTGGCAATAAAATCGCTGCTTGTAGCGTATCTAAACGGCTATTCACGCCAACGCGAATATGGTGATAACGACGATCTTGTCCATGACGGGCAATTTGGCGGATCACCGTGGCCAATTCTTCATCGTTAGTAAAGATCGCACCGCCGTCGCCATAACAACCTAAAGGTTTGCTTGGGAAGAAACTGGTACAAGAAATGGTGGATAGGTTGCAACTTTTACGACCTTTATAAGTTGCGCCGAAGCTTTGTGCCGCATCCTCAATAACAGGAAGATTGTATTTTTGCGCCACTTGGTTAATCGCATCAAAATCGGCACATTGACCATATAAACTCACGGGAATAATCGCTTTAGTGCGCGGGGTAATGGCCGCTTCCAATTTATTGACATCGAGATTGTAAGCCTTCGGATCCACATCGACATAAACCGGTTTGGCACCAAGTAAGGCAACTGTTTCAGCCGTAGCGATATAGGTAAAACCCGGGGTAATCACTTCGTCACCCACACCAATGCCTAACGCCATTTGAGCAATTTGTAATGCGTCTGTACCATTAGCACAACTAATACAATATTTTGCCCCGGTATAAGCCGCCAGTTTTTCTTCCAACTCAGTCACTTCTGGGCCTAAAATATATTGCCCATGTGTCAACACTTTCTGAATGCCGGCATCAATTTTGGCTTTAATACGCTCTTGCTGTGCTTTTAAATCAATAAATTCCATCTTACTATCCCATTACAATTTAGTTACTTGTTGACCGTCTAAACGATAAATCGCACCCGTGTGTTGGCAACGCGTCTCACCTTGCCCTTCTAAAGGCAAATCCAACTGCTCGCCGAATTCACTCATCCAGCCGATTTGTTTTGCCGGTACACCGACCATAAGGGCATAATCCGGCACATCGCGATTAATCACAGCTCCCGCGCCTACAAAGGCATAAGCACCGATAGTAACCCCGCACACAATGGTAGAATTGGCACCTAACGTCGCCCCTTTTTTCACAATGGTGTCGAGATATTCGTTTTTTCGTTCAATCAGCGAACGTGGGTTATATACATTAGTGAAGACCATGCTTGGCCCGCAGAAAACGCCTTCTTCCAAATGTACGTTGTCATAGACCGAAACATTATTTTGCACTTTACATTTATCGCCGATGGTGACTTTGTTGCCGACAAAGACATTTTGTCCTAGAGAAACGCCTTTGCCGATTTTGGCCCCACCACAAACATGAGCAAAATGCCAAATACGCGAGCCTTCACCGATTTGCGCGCCTTCATCAATAATGGCGGTTTCGTGTTGGTAAAAATCCATAATGTTTTCCGTTTTCAAAATTCTGCGTTGACGGCGCAAAAACACTTAAAAAAATGACCGCACTTTAAGCTCTAAAAGTCTCCGTGCAGTCGATATGAGTATGTTAAATAAGCTTATTTCAACACTTTAGCTAAGAACGGGTGCGGATGCGCCGGGTTCTTAATAATGTCCGCCGTACGAATATATTCTACGGTTTCAATAGCAGCGCGATTTTCTTCCAAACCATAACCTTTGCCTTCCAAAACTAATTGATAGTTTTGTGTATGCAAATCGGTAAAGCCACCGGAAAATTCCAGCTCTTCATTCTCGATAGTAATGCTACGATAGGTTAATTTTTCGCCTTGCACCGCATTGGACGGAAGATTATTGGCATCGATAGACAAGAACCAACGTACGCGGGCACGTTCGTACTCTAAGTAGCCTGACACGGTTTTCTCATCGCGGTAATACACTTCGTTTTTCACAACCTTACCGAAAATGAAGTGCAACATATCGTAGAAATGCACACCGATATTGGTAGCAACACCGCCGGATTTTTCGTCAAACCCTTTCCATGATTTTAAATACCATTTACCGCGTGAAGTCAGATAAGTTAAATCCACATCAAACACTTTTCCTGCCGGTGCTGCCGCCACTTTGTCTCTCAATGCAAGAATGGAAGGGTGTAATCTTAATTGCAGGATGGAATTAACTTTAGCGCCATATTTCTTTTCATATTCGGACAGCATATCCAAATCGGTGGAGTTCAACACCAACGGTTTTTCACAAATCACATTAATGCCGTTTCTCAAGGCAAACTTCATGTGTGGTGCATGTAAATAGTTCGGTGAGCAAATGGCGACATAGTCTAAACGTTCGCCTTTTAATTTTTGATCGTCCACATAAGCTTCGAACTCTTCAAATTCGGTAAAGAATTCAGCCTCCGGGAAATGACTGTCCATAATCCCAACGGAATCATTAATATCCATGGCCACAGCCAAAGTATTACCGGTGTCTTTAATGGCTTTTAAATGGCGCGGTGCAATGTAACCACCGGCGCCGATTAATGCGAATTTTTTCATCTTATGTTTCTCTCACTGTTATAGACGGAAGACACTGAAGCCTTGATCTGCCAAGGTATCACGATTAAATAGGCTCTTCACATCAGCCAATACCGGTTTTTCTGAGCGCACAAAAGAACGTAAAGTAGCGGAATCTAAATTACGGAATTGCTTATGCCCCACAGCGACCACCAAGGTATCTACCGGATGAGAGGAGTCAATAGTTGCTAAATTTAAACCGTATTCTTCTTTGACTTCTTCTACATCAGCCCAAGGGTCAGACACAACAACATCAACGCCCCATTGTTGGAATTCTTTGATCATATTGATGACTTTACTGTTACGAATATCCGGGCAGTTTTCCTTGAAAGTCACACCCAAAATACCTACCTTAGCTTTCGCTACATCAATATTGTTATTAATCATTAACTTAATGGTGTTTTGCGCCACATAGCTCGCCATGTCATCGTTAATCCGACGACCGGCCAAAATAACTTGCGGGTTATACCCTACCTCTTCCGCTTTGTGGGTCAGATAGTAAGGATCGACGCCGATACAGTGTCCGCCGACTAAACCCGGACGGAATGGCAAGAAATTCCACTTACTACCGGCAGCTTCTAAAACATCTAATGTATCAATACCGATACGTTCAAAAATAATGGACAGTTCGTTGATTAACGCAATATTCAAGTCGCGTTGAGTGTTTTCGATCACTTTTGCAGCTTCAGCTACTTTAATACTAGAAGCTTTATGCGTACCCGCTGTAATAATGCTACCGTAAACGGCATCTACCACTTCGGCTATTTCCGGCGTACTACCGCTGGTAATTTTTTTAATGGTGGTTAAGGTATTAACTTTGTCCCCCGGGTTAATGCGTTCAGGGCTATAACCGGCAAAGAAATCTTGGTTAAACTTCAAACCGGAAACCTCTTCCAGAATCGGCACACAAACTTCTTCCGTAGCTCCCGGATAAACGGTAGATTCATAAACCACAATATCGCCTTTCTTCAAGACTTGACCGACGGTATTACTCGCTTTTTGAAGTGGTGTTAAATCAGGACGATTCACATCATCGATAGGCGTTGGAACGGTCACAATAAAAAAGTTACATTGCTTTAATTGTTCCAAATCTGCGGTATAGGTAAGGTGAGTTGCGGCTTGTAAATCCTCGGAAGAAACCTCTAGCGTGCGGTCTTTTCCAGCAGACAATTCATCAATACGCTCTTGATTAATATCAAACCCAACGGTAGATATTTTTTTACCAAACTCTACGGCTAACGGTAATCCTACATAGCCCAACCCAATTACACCAATTTTATAATTTTTAAGATCCATAGATGACATCTCTTAAATTTAACCCAATAATTAAACTTTAAATCAGCTTAAAATTTAACCGCTTTAAAATTCACCAAAATATTTTGAATTACAGCTTCATATACGCTAGTGTGACCAATAAAAATTAACACAGTTCACATCAAAATAAACTGGTTAGACCAGAAATCAAAAAGTAAATAAATTGAATTATAGAAAAAATAAAATTAAAAAAATAAATATAAAAAAAACCACTCAAAACAAATCAAGTCATTGATTTACAACAAATAAAAATGCAAACAAAAACAAACACCGAAGAAAAAAAACAATTTAAACCACAATAAAATAAGTGAAAAAATTAAATTAAATAAAATAAATAAATAAATCAAAAAAAAAATAATAAATAACACAAAAAAAATATAATAAAATAAGTATAAAAAACACAACAATAAAAACATAAAAATAAATTAAATTATAAAAAACAAAGTCACATTTCAGTGATTAAATTTAAAACTTAATTTAATATAAAAACATCCCCAGCAAGCCTAGAGACAACAATGCAAGTAATTGAATAAAAAGGAAAAAATAGAAGTTTTACAGAAGAAAAAACTAACACAAAGATAAATCACTTAACTTTTAGTTAAGCATCTAGGCAAGATTCAAGACAAGAATAACGATACTTTAATATAATTTTCAGATCATAGATATTAAACTGACATTACTTACAATCACTTACAATTCTTTACAAAAAAAATACAAAAAAACACCGCACTTTTTCTAATAAAAAAGCCACTTTGCTTTCACAAAGTGGCTTTTATTTTGTGATTAATAGTTAAAACACTTCCTCACTTACAAAGAAATAGGTAATTTCACGGGCTGCGCTTTCAAGGCTATCAGAGCCGTGAACAGCGTTTTCCCGTTGACTTAGCGCGAAATCACGACGGAGCGTGCCTTCTGCAGCCATTTCAGGATTGGTCGCGCCCATTAACGTGCGATAATCTTGCACGGCATTTTCCTTTTCCAACACACTCACCAACACCGGGGCGGACATCATGTAAGTCACAAGCGATTCAAAAAACGGTTTACCTTGATGTTCGGCATAAAATCCTTCCGCCTGTTCTTTGCTCAAATGCACCATCTTAGCCGCAACAATGCTAAAACCTTGCTGTTCAAGACGAGCTAAAATAGCACCGATCAAATTGCGTCTCACGGCATCCGGTTTAATAATAGATAACGTTCGTTGTAAGCTCATATAACATCCTCTTACTGTTGTTTTGCTTTGGTTAATAATAAGTTAGCCAGGGTTTGTACACCAATACCGGTGGCGCCGGTTGCCCATAAATCACTTGGCGTTTTTCGATAAGTGGCGGAACAATCAATGTGCAACCAATGTTGTTGGTAGTTTTTTACAAAATATGACAAGAATGCCGTTGCTGTGCTAGCCCCTGCTCCCACCGGAACGGTGCCGGTGTTGGCGATATCGGCGAAAGCCGTTTTAATTTGTCCGCGATGTAACTCGGCGAACGGCAAGCGCCAGAACGGCTCCATTTCCTGTTCGGCGGAGCAAAATAACTCGGTGACCAGATTATCATCCATGGACAACACACTATGATAATCATTGCCCACGGCCACTTTTGCCGCGCCGGTTAAGGTAGCGCAATCCACGATAAATTGCGGTTGTTGTGCATCGGCATCAATTAAACCGTCCGCTAATACTAAGCGTCCTTCCGCATCGGTGTTCAAAATTTCCACGGTTACGCCATTACGATACTTAATAATGTCGCCCAATTTGAAAGCACGACTGCTGACCAAGTTTTCTGCGCAACAAAGAAATAATTTCACCCGTTGATTTAAACCACGCAAAATTGCCAAGCCCAACGAACCGGTTAATAATGCTGCCCCACCCATATCAGTACGCATGGTGCTCATGCCATCGCTTGGCTTAATGCTATAACCACCGCTGTCAAATGTAATGCCTTTCCCCACCAAACAAGCCAACACCGGTGCGTCAGGGTTGCCCGTCGGGTTGAAATCAAGTTGCAACATTGCAGGCAGATTTTGCGAGCCTTTACCCACTTGCCATAAGCCGTGATAACCGCGTTCAAGCAGTTCCTCTCGAGAAACGATGGAAAAACTGACCGCACTTTGCTTGCCCGATTGGTCTGCTGTTTGGCTGATAAACTTTGCCGCACGTTGGGCAAGCTCTTCCGGGGTTAAAATTGCTGCCGGTAAGTTGATGATCTGGCGCACGAATGCGGCACATTGAATGCGATTATCCAATTCTTTTTGTGCTTCTGCGGAGAGCATTGGAAATTGGATATTGAAATCTAGCTTCGCATTATAAAACCCTTGGTAAAATGCCCAACAGGTTTCTAATTGCCAGTGTTCTCCGCTTAAAATAACGTGAGCAATGCCTTGGTTTTGTAATTTTCGAGCGGCTTTTTGCACGGAGGTGCGGTCGGAATAATCCGCTAGATGAAGGGTAGCTTTCTCTTCGTTAAAGCTGATTAACGCATTTTTCCCCCATGCGGAAGAGGCGGATTGCGTCGAAAGAATCACTTGCATTGACATAAACTCTCCTTTTTTTACTAAATGATAATCGCTTGTAATATATCAGTTTTGTGCTGTCGACGTAACAATTAGTTAAGGAAAATCAAGGCACAATCACATTCTTATAAAATTCAGCTCACAAGATTTTATACATAAACCGTATTCCTTTCTGCCGTGCACAAATACCATTGTTGCTTTTTTAGTTAAAAAACTTTCTTGCCACCAACAAAAACGGTATAATCCGCACCGACTTTTTGTATGAGATTCCGCCAAAGACGCCGGCGGGAAAACCGATTAATTATTTTAGAGGATCAAATGGCAAAAGAAGATTGCATTGAAATGCAAGGTACGATTCTGGAAACCTTACCAAACACTATGTTTCGCGTTGAATTGGAAAACGGCCACGTGGTAATTGCACATATTTCCGGCAAAATGCGTAAAAACTATATTCGTATTTTAACCGGCGACAAAGTTACCGTAGAAATGACACCATACGATTTAAGCAAAGGCCGCATTATTTTTCGTAGCCGTTAATTTTCGCTTAACCGAACAAACAAAAACACCGGAGAATATCCGGTGTTTTTGTTTTTTAAGCCGTAGGATGTTGCACCTTTTTCAATATGCGGCGCTGAATTAATCCACCCAATAAATGCAATAAGAAAAAGACCGCACTTAGAATAAATAAAGGTGTATCACCTAACACAGCATAAGGCGTTTTGCCTTCCGTCGGCGCCATGTTATGTGTTAACACGGTTTCCACAAATTGTGGCGCTTGTGCCACGATTTTCCCTTGTGCATCAATAAATGCGGTAATGCCCGTGTTGGTTGCGCGAATGACCGGTTTGCCAAACTCCAATGCCCGCATTTGCGCCATTTGTAGATGCTGCCACGGGCCAATAGAATTACCGAACCAGGCATCATTAGAAATTGTCACGATAAAATCGGAATTGGCCACAAGGTTTTTCTGTAGCTGCGCGCCCAAAATAATCTCATAGCAAATCGCCGCAGTGAAATTCAAATTTTTTGCCGATAGCGGTTTTTGAATGAAATCTCCGCTTTGGAAAGCCGACATAGGTAAGTTAAACACCGACCCAAGCGGGCGTAAAAGACTTTCTAACGGCACATACTCACCAAACGGCACTAAATGATGTTTGTTGTAACGATTCGTCGTTTGCAGTTCATAAGGCACATTTTTATTGCCGACCACCACAATGGAATTGAGCAATTTCCCTACGGACTCATCTTGATAAATCGTACCGATCATCACTTCCGTATTTGCTTTTTCCGCCATGGATTGCAACATATCGAAAAACGGCTGAATACTGTTTTCATAAGTGGGAAATGCAGCCTCCGGCAAAATAATCAAATCCGTTTTCCCCAAATTACTGCCGATCAAACGACCGTAATTTTCCATGGTTTGATACAAATAATTCGGATCCCATTTTAAGTTTTGTTCAATATTGCCTTGAACTAGAGTGACATTAACGGCTTTATCGGCGTTTTCTTGTACATATTTTGCCTTGGAAGCATAGCCGGCAAGCACAGCGACAACAGCCAAAATCAAAGCATTGGCAACAGCCACATTCATTTTTCGTGGCACCGTTAGCAACGCAGAAACGCCGTTAAAAATGACCGCACTTACGAACATCACAAAGAACGTTAATCCCGTCACGCCAAAAATCGGGGCAATCCCCGCAAACGGACTATCGATTTGGGTGTAGCCAAATTGCAACCAAGGAAAACCGGTGAATACCCAGCCACGTAGAAATTCGGTCAGCGTCCATAGCACAGGATAAAGCACCGCCCGCTGTACTTGAAAACGGCGTACTAAATAAGCAAAGAGAAGCGGATATAAAGATAAATAGGCTGCCAATACCACCACTAACAAATAGCTCAGCATCAAGGGGGCATCACCGAATTGATGAATACTGACGTGCAACCAATTCACACCGAACGTGAAAAAGCTCAAGCCCCATAAAAATGCAGAGAAAAGTGCGGTGGATTTTTGTGGCGTTTTTATTACCCAAATTAATCCGAGCAAGGAAACATAAGATAGAGGCCAATAATTAAAAGGTGCAAAAGCAAACACGCCAATAAGGCCAGAGCTCAGTGCGATAAGATAAGTTAAGTATTTGTTCATAAACATGATGGGCGCATCTCCCGATGCGAATTCCTAAATTTTTGTTATTTAATGAAACAAACGGCACGCGTTGGAAAACGCGCGCCATCGTTGAAAGTACAACTTCAATTATTTTCTTCGTTAATCCAACCCCTCTGCCCTATTTTTTAAAGAAGACGGTGGATTGGCATATTAAACATAAAAAACTAGTCGATAACCCCTTCTGTTTTTTCTCTCTCCGGCAAATGCCCGTCCGGCACGGTGACACGCAGTTGAATGACGCGTCGGCTATCGGCGGAAGTCACTTTAAAGTGAAGATTTTCCAGTGTAATTTCTTCGCCACGTTTTGGTAAATAACCAAACGCCTGCATAATCACGCCCCCGATGGTGTCCACTTCTTCATCGGTAAATTGCGTATTAAATTGTTGGTTGAAATCCACAATGTCCGTCAATGCCCGTACCGCGTAAGTGTGACGGGAAAGCTGGCGAATATCCGCCACATCTTCTTCATCAAACTCGTCTTCAATATCACCGACGATTTGCTCCAATACATCTTCGATGGTTACCAAACCTGAGACCCCACCAAATTCATCCACCACGATCGCCATGTGAAAACGTTCGGAACGGAAATCTTTTAACATTCTGTCCACCCGTTTGCTTTCCGGCACGATCATTGTCGGGCGAATCACATCCGGCAGGTTAAATTCTTCTGCGTTGGCACGTAAATATTTCAGTAAATCTTTGGCGTGCAAAATACCAACGATATTGTCGCGATCACCTGCATCATTAATCACCGGAAAGCGGGAATGTGCCGATTCAATAATGGTATCCAAACAGGAATCCAAATCCTGATCCGCTTCAATAAACACAATTTGAGAACGGGGAATCATAATGTCACGCACGCGCAGTTCGGCGATTTCCATAACGCCTTCAATCATTTCGCGGGTATCTTGGTCGATTAAATCGTTTTGTTCGGAATCGCGGATAACTTCCACTAAGTCTTCGCGATTTTTCAGTTCGCCTTGAAAAAAACGCCCGAAAAGAGATTGGAAAAAAGATTTTTTACCGGTTTCAGGTTGATTGGTCGAGTGTTCTTCGTTCATAAAAAATTTAACTATTACCGTCGGATTGACAGGCGAAAAGTATCATATTTGCTTTCAAAGCGCAAAAATAAGCATAAAGTGCGGTGATTTTTTTCTGAGAAATTTGCCCTACGTCACAAAATCAACAAAAAACAAATTTGAGAAAATAAACAATACCATTTTGGAGTTAGCAAAAACGTTTAAATTCAAGTAAAATACGCTCACTTTTTCTCACTTATTCTCGGAGGGCGTATGCAGTTTGAGCGAATCGATACCAAGCACAACGATTTGTCCGTCATTCGAGCGTTTTTAAGAAAAAGTGGGCTTGGGTTGGACGCACAAATTGACTATTTTATCGTCGGATATCATGACTCCGGTGACATGGCGGTTTGCGGTGGCTTGGCAGGCAATATTATAAAATGCGTTGCCATTGATGAATCCTTACGCGGCGACGGTGTCGCCCTAAAACTCGCCACCGAATTAGTCAATTTAGCCTACGAACTCAAACGCCCTCACCTTTTTATCTATACCAAACCCGAATACGCACTGCTATTTAAATCCTGCGGTTTTTACACCATCTCTGACGCACTCCCTTATGTTGTGCTGTTGGAAAACAGCGCTACCCGTTTACAAAAACAATGTGCCTTATGGCAAACCATGCGGGTAGCGAGCAATCGTATCGGTACCATCGTGATGAATGCCAATCCCTTCACTTTAGGCCATCGCTATTTAATAGAACAAGCATTACAGCAATGTGATCATCTGCATTTATTTGTCGTCGGCGAAGATGCTTCACAGTTTGCTTATGCAGAACGTTTTGCGTTGGTGAAACAAGGCATTGCCGATTTATCCGATATTACACTCCATTCCGGCTCCGACTATATTATTTCCCGAGCCACCTTTCCTAATTATTTCCTAAAAGACCAAACCCTTACGGACGACTGCTATTTTGCCATCGATCTTAAATTATTCCGTCAACACATTGCGCCCGCCCTTGGCATTACCCACCGTTTTGTGGGAACCGAGCCGAATTGTGCAGTTACTGCCGAATATAATCGCCAAATGCATTATTGGTTGACGAACGCTGAAATAAAAAGCCCGACAATTAATGTTATTGAAATCCCAAGAAAAACCATAAACAACCAAGTCATTTCCGCTTCAACAGTGAGAAAGTTATTGGCCGAAAAAAATTGGACGGCATTGGCGGATTTTGTGCCAATGAGCACATTAACGTATTTACAAAATGAAATGACGGTTGCTGAGTCTGTCGAAGCATAAGTCATTTCAGCACGTGGGCGTAAGGCGAATATTTCAACTCATGGTTCGACAAGCTCACCAACTATCTTGACAAACGTCTTGCGCAATACCCAAAAAGTGCGGTCGTTTTTTAAAACGTTTTTTAATGATTACTCCCAATAGAAGGAAAATCCCTATGAAGATAACGAAAGCAGCCGTAGCCGGCACGCTGGAATCCAGTGATGCCCAAGTACGGATCCAACCTTTTGATTCATTAGATATTGAAATCAACAGCTCGGTGGCAAAACAGTTTGGTGAGCAAATTGAAGCTACCGTGCGCGCAGTGTTAACCAAATTAAACATCACTGCGGCCCAAGTGATAGTGGAAGACAAAGGCGCATTAGACTGCGTGTTACAGGCGCGCGTAAAAGCCGCCGCATTACGTGCGAGCGATGAAACCGTTAACTGGGAGGCCGTGCTATGAAATTAAGAAGAAGTATGCTGTTTGTACCAGGCTCAAACGCCGCCATGTTGAGCAACAGTTTTATTTATAAACCGGATTCCATCATGTTTGACTTAGAAGACGCAGTCGCCCTCAAAGAAAAAGATTCCGCCCGCTTATTAGTCGCACACGCGCTTCAACACCCGCTTTATCAAGAAATCGAAACTGTAGTGCGGGTTAATCCGTTGGATTCCGAATTCGGTTTATTGGATTTAAATGCCGTAGTGCGTGCAGGTGTTGATGTGGTGCGGATGCCAAAAACCGAAACTGCACAAGATGTGGTTGATATGGATAACGCAATTACCGACATTGAGAAAGCCTGCGGTCGCGAAGTAGGTTCGACCAAAATGTTAGCGGCCATCGAATCGCCATTGGGTATCACTCAAGCAAACCAAATCGCCACCGCCTCCAAGCGTTTAATCGGCATCGCTCTTGGTGCGGAAGACTATGTACGCAATCTTAAAACCGAACGTTCGCCGGAAGGCATCGAGTTGCTATTTGCCCGCTGTTCGATTTTACAAGCGGCGCGTGCCGCCGGTATTCAAGCCTTTGATACCGTGTATTCCAATGCCAACAACGAAGAAGGTTTCTTAAAAGAAGCGGCATTAATTAAACAGTTAGGCTTTGATGGAAAATCCTTAATCAACCCGCGTCAAATCGAACTCTTACACAACTTGTTTGCGCCGACACAAAAAGATGTGGACCAGGCCAAACGCATTATTGAAGCGGCAGAAGAAGCGGAAAAACAAGGTTCCGGCGTCGTTTCCTTAAACGGTAAAATGATTGATGCGCCGATTATTGAGCGTGCAAAACTCGTGTTAGAACGTGCGAAATCAGGCATTCGTGAAGAATAAGGGAGAAAAAAGATGACAACAAGAGAACAACGCATTGCCAAATTCAATGCCAATCGTCCGGTGTATCAAGCAGTTCCAAAAGCCGAATCCCTTGCCCGTACGGCGAAAGACCGCAAACTTTGTGCCTCTTTGGAAGAAGCGATTAAACGCTCCGGCTTAAAAAACGGTATGACCGTATCTTTCCACCACGCCTTCCGCGCCGGTGATTTCATCGTCAATATGGTGATGGATAAAATTGCCGAAATGGGCTTTAAGAATCTGACCCTCGCCTCTTCCTCCTTAATCGACAGCCACCACCCGATTATCAATCACATCAAAAACGGTGTCGTAACCAAAATCTATTCTTCCGGTTTACGCGGTGAGCTTGCCGAACAAATTTCCCGCGGTTTATTGGACGAGCCGGTAAACATTCATTCTCACGGTGGCCGTGTGCATTTGGTAAAATCCGGCGAACTGAAAATCGACGTCGCCTTTTTAGGTGTGCCTTGCTGTGACAAATTCGGTAACGCCAACGGCTTTAGCGGCAAAAGCAAGTGCGGCTCTTTAGGTTATGCTCGCGTAGATGCCGAATACGCTGACAAAGTCGTGTTGCTTACCGAGGAATTCGCCGATTATCCGCACCACCCGATCAGTATCGGCCAAGATCAAGTGGATCTCATTGTGCAAGTGGATGCTGTCGGTGATCCGAAAAAAATCGGTGGCGGCGCTACCCGCATGACCACCAACCCGCGCGAATTATTAATTGCCCGCAAATGTGCCGAAGTAATTTTCGCCAGCGGTTATTTTAAAGACGGCTTTTCCTTACAAACCGGTACCGGCGGCGCTTCCTTGGCGGTAACCCGATTCTTGGAAGAAAAAATGGTACGTGACGACATTAAAGCCGACTTCGCGCTCGGTGGTATCACCGCCAGCATGGTAGATTTACACGAAAAAGGCTTAATCAAAAAACTCATCGATGTGCAAAGTTTCGATGCGGTTGCCGCCGAATCCCTTGCCCGTAACCCAAATCACATTGAAGTATCTGCCAACCAATATGCCAACTACAGTTCCAAAGGCGCCTCCGTTGAGCGTTTAGACGTAGTGATTCTTTCCGCCTTGGAGATCGACACCAAATTTAACGTGAACGTATTAACCGGCTCCGACGGCGTAATTCGCGGTGCATCCGGCGGTCACTGTGATACGGCGTCTTCCGCACAAGTGGCCATTATCGTGGCGCCATTAGTTCGTGGTCGTATCCCAACGGTAGTGGAAAGCGTGATTACCTGCGTAACGCCGGGTGAAAATATCGACATCTTAGTGACCGACCACGGTGCTGCCGTCAATCCGAAACGTTCGGATTTAATCAATGCCTTATCTGATGCAGGCATCCCATTATTTACCATCGAACAACTTTGCGAACGCGCTTACAGTTTAACCGGCAAACCAAAAGAAATTGAGTTTACCGATAAACCGGTCGCCGTTGTTCGTTATCGTGACGGAACGGTGATTGATACGGTGTATCAAGTCAAAGAATGACGCTTTTATCAATTGAACTTGCTTAATGGGAATTTTTGAACTATCGACTTGATTGTTTGAATATTCAAAAATCCCCTACAAACTCAATTCCTAAAAGGCAGCGAGTAATGAAACCCACTAAAATAAAAGGAATTACTATGAGAAAACTAATTTTAGCGATAGCAATGCTCTCCTTAGCGGCTTGTTCAGCAAATGATATCGCTCGATCGATAGATAGTACTAGAGCTAAATTGAGAACAGCAACCATTGGGCTTGACCAAATGAAATATGGAACTAAAGGAGTTATTGATGCAGTTCCTCAGAAGATCTGTTCGGGTAACAAGGACGACTATATTACAGGTCTAACTACGGTTAAAGGAACGCCTGTAGGATTTAACTCTCCTGAATTCTTATTTATCACCCGCTACTATGGTCTTTTTCCTGATCCTAGTAAATATATAGAAGAAATGGAGCTCCAAAAAAGAGCATTGCTTTTAACCAAACTTGCAAAAGATATTTATGTTTTCAGTGATATTGGACGTGAACATGGCAACGTTTATTATGAATGGGCAAAAGAACGAATTGAAAAACATCAGGAAATTGAAATGCAAGGAATAATAAGTGATATATATCATAAAGATAAAGGATGTCTTATCACCCTATCAGATATTGCTATAACAAAAGACTAATAAAGAGTGATTAAATCTTGCAGTATTTTTTTACGACATTCTCCACTGAAGGTTCAGAAATTTCACTTGAGGTATTGCTTAATGCCCGAGAGGAACGAGCTAGTTTGCAGCAACAGCTGTTAACCCAATATGGGCAAACCTTGCTTTGCGTCACCCTAACGGCGGTGGGCGGGGTGAAGAAAAATGCCCTGTTGGATTATGTATTTACAAAAACATTGGAAAATCTAACCGCACTTTTTATGCAGTTGCACATCACGCCCACAAAGGAAATTATTCGTCCGTTAGTAACGGGACATGAGGCGTTTTTTGTGTTGCCGATTGATGGTCGTGCGCTGAAAGCGGCAACGATCGAATTGGAGGAAAGCATACCTCTTGCCCGGTTATGGGATTTGGATGTGTTCGATGCAAAAGGTAATCTGCTGAGCCGCGCAGATTTTGCTCTTCCGCCAAGAGCCTGCCTAGTGTGTGGCAATGAAGCAAAAATCTGTGCCAGAACCCGTAAACACGCCGTTGATGAAATTGTGGCGGAAATGCAATCCCGCGCCCAACGCCATGCTGTGGCGGAATACATCGGTGAGCAGGTTTATTCGGCGTTGGTGCAAGAAGCACGATTATCGCCGAAACCGGGTTTGGTGGATACCGTCAACAACGGTTCGCACAAGGACATGAACCTACATACCTTTGAGCAAAGTGCAGTCAGTTTACGCCCTTTTTTTACGCAATTCGTACTCAAAGGCATGACCACCGCCCATTTGCCTGAAAAACAAATCTTAGCGGAGGTTCGCCCTCTTGGTCTGTTGGCAGAAAAGGCGATGTTTAAGGCCACCCATGGCGTTAACACCCATAAAGGGGCTATTTTTTCCTTCGGTTTGGTGTGCACGGCGATTGGACGTTTATTGATACGGCAAGAGGTGGCGCAAAGTGCGGTCGATTTTGATATTAAATTAATCTGCTCACTTGTCGCCCAATTTGCTCAAGGCCTCACCGACGAACTGAAACATTATCCCGACCATTTGCCGGTCACAGCCGGTGTGCGCTTATTCCGAAAATACGGTTTAACCGGCGCCCGTGGTGAAGCGGAAAGTGGTTTTAACCTAATTCAAACTTTGTTACCACAATTTGATGAGTATCATCTGTTGGAGCGGGAACATCGTTTACTGATTCTGTTGTTGCATTTAATGGCAACCAATCCTGATACCAACGTAGTTCACCGCGGCGGTTTGGACGGGTTACATTTTATACGGCAAACAGCTCAAGATCTGCTTGCAGATCAACATGCCGTGTTGGATAAAGCAATACTGACACGGGCATTAATGAAATTTGATGCTGCCTGCATTGAACGTAATTTAAGTTCAGGTGGTAGTGCCGATTTATTGGCACTGGCGATTTTCTTTTTATCATTAAGAGGTAATTAAAATGGCACTATCTAAAAATGCAAAACTAGGTATTTTAGTGGTGATTCCACTCATCACATTCCTACTACCGGCACCGGAGGGACTTTCTCTGATTGCTTGGCGTTTACTCGGGGTTTATATCGCCACCATTGTGGGTTTGGTATTAAAACCTTACGGCGAACCGGTGATTTTGCTGGCGGCAGTTGCGGTTTCCGGTGCGATTATCGGTAATACCGAAGGCGCCAAAGAATTTCTGAAAGCCGGTGACATCCTCAGCGGCTACAAATCCGGTACGACTTGGCTGATCTTCACTGCCTTCACACTGAGTTCCGCCTTTGTGATTACAGGGTTAGGTAAACGTATTGCCTATCACATGATTGGCGCCATGGGTAGCACTACCCTGCGACTTGGTTATGTAACCATGTTCTTGGATTTACTGCTCTCACCTGCAACGCCGTCTAATACAGCGCGTTCAGGCGGTATCATATTCCCAATCATTAACAGTGTGGCGGTAGCGCTAGGTTCAGAACCTGAAAAAAGTCCGAAAAAAGCCGGTCGTTATTTAATGATGAACGTGTACATGGTGGTTAAAACTACATCCTATATTTTCTTAACCGCCATGGCGCCAAACGCCCTTGCACTTTCTTTAATGGCGCCGATTTTAGGTTTCAATATCGACTGGTTACACTGGTTCTTAGCCGCATCCGTGCCGGGTTTACTCTGTTTATTCTTAATTCCGTTAATCTGCTACTGGGTTTCTCCGCCGGAAATGAAAGAAGTGGATAACAAAGAAATTGCCCGTAAAGGTTTGGAAGAATTAGGCCCGATGTCTTACCGTGAAAAAGCCTTGATCGTGCTATTTATCATTGCCTTATTCGGTTGGATCTTCTCTTCTGCACTTAACCTGAATGCCACCATCGTTGCGTTAATCGTGATGGTGTGCTGTATTGTGCTAAGCATCGTGTCTTGGGATGACATTTTGAAAAACAAAGGCGGTTGGAACACCTTAATTTGGTACGGCGGTATCATCGGGATGTCAGGTTTGCTTGAAAAAGCCAAATTCTTTGAATGGCTTGCGGAATCCTTAAAAGCGATTCTACAATTTGAAGGTCAGGGCACGCTTGCATTAATCGTGATTCTCACCTTAAGTGTGGCTGTGCGTTACTTGTTCGCTTCAGGCGGTGCCTACGTTGCTGCCATGGTACCGGTATTCGCCACCGTCGGCCATGTTGCCGGCGCACCGGCCCAACTGCTTGCCCTCGGCTTATTATTCGCCAACTCCTACGGCGGATCTGTCACTCACTACGGTGGCGGCCCGGGCCCAATTGCCTTTGGTGCGGGTTATAACGACATCAAATCTTGGTGGACAGCCGGTGCCATCATTGCCTTCGGCAGTCTCATCGTCCACCTCACCATCGGTATGACATGGTGGAACTTCTTAATGAGTGCAGGTTGGTTAAATTAACCATCTCCGCAATAATAACAAAGGGTGCTTAGGCACCCTTTTTCATGTTGAATACAAAAAAACGAATCGGTTCGATCTTGCGGAAAAAGTGCGGTTAAAAAATCGTTTATTTTCTACTATTCGCTCCCACCATTAAAAAATTTACTCCCCTTGGTACCCTTCATCATGCAATGTCGGGTTCTCCGCGCCTTGTTTTGCCAACTGGTCGCAGATTTCATTTTCACGGTGCCCGGCGTGTCCTTTAACCCAGCGCCAATCAACCTTATGACGGGCGATAGCTTGGTCTAATGCTATCCATAAATCTTGGTTTTTTACCGGCTTGCCACTACTGGCTTTCCAATTGTTTTTTTTCCAATTGAAAATCCATTGCGTGATGCCGTTTTTCATGTATTGGCTATCGCTGTATAAATGGATGTCGCAAGGCTCTTTGAGGCTATTTAACGCTTCGATGACGGCTAATAATTCCATGCGATTATTGGTGGTGAGGAAATAACCTTTTGAGAGGCTTTTTTCATGTTGTTTGTAACGAAGCAGAACGCCAATACCTCCGGCGCCTGGGTTTCCAAGGCAGGATCCGTCGGTAAAAATTTCGATTTGTTTACGCATATTGACTACTAATTTATTGCAAATGAAGCGATAATACCCGAAATTTTTGCGGATAAAAAGTGAAGTTATGAGTATTCAAACCCATCAGAATCGTCAAATCGTACTGGATACGGAAACCACCGGTATGAATCAATTAGGCGCCCACTATGAAGGCCACTGCATTATTGAAATCGGCGCGGTAGAACTAATTAACCGTCGTTATACCGGCAATAATTTTCACATTTATATTAAACCTGATCGATCGGTCGATCCCGAGGCCATTAAAGTTCACGGCATTACTGATGAAATGTTGGCGGACAAACCGGATTTTAGCCAAATAGCGAATGAATTTATTGAATACATCAAAGGTGCCGAGTTATTGATCCATAATGCGCCCTTCGATGTGGGCTTTATGGATTATGAATTTCGCAAGCTGAATTTGCCGATAAAAACCAACGATATTTGTACGGTTACCGACACCTTGGTGATGGCGCGCCAAATGTATCCCGGCAAGAAGAATAATTTGGATGCTTTATGTTCCCGCTTAGATATTGATAACAGTAAACGCACCTTGCACGGGGCGTTGCTAGATGCGGAAATTTTAGCAGACGTTTACCTTGCCATGACCGGCGGGCAAACCAGTTTATTCGATGAAAGCGAGCAGGACGTGATTCAACAAGCGGTAACTCATCATCAGCTAAAAAGTGCGGTGACTTTTTCGCGTAATTTACGCTTGCTAACACCGACAGAAGAAGAACTGGAAGCCCATTTGGAATATCTCAAATTAATTAACAAAAAAAGCAAAGAAAATTGTCTGTGGGATCGCCGTACAAAAGAGGAAACCTTGCAGTAAAAATAATCGTTCACCGATTAAACAAGTAACCGAAAAAAACAAAAAAAAAGTTGACGGAATCCCCCTACGCCATTATTATGCACCTCACCTGTGCGGAGTGGTAGTTCAGCTGGTTAGAATACCTGCCTGTCACGCAGGGGGTCGCGGGTTCGAGTCCCGTCCATTCCGCCAATTTTTATCTCAATTCTAATTCGGAGCGGTAGTTCAGCTGGTTAGAATACCTGCCTGTCACGCAGGGGGTCGCGGGTTCGAGTCCCGTCCGTTCCGCCAATTTTCTTAAATATCAAACTGTTTTATTCTTACTCACAATAATCCTCATATTCTTATCGTATACAGAATATCATTAGGTTTATTTTGTAAATCTTCCTTTTTTATTTTCTGCTAAAACGAAGAGATTGTTTCAAACCTAAATACAAATCACAGGACAATCAATCCACCGTTTATTCGTGACAATAAAAAGGCACTTTTTCAAGTGCCTGTTTCCCCCACTATCTTCCCTCTTTTGGGAAAACTACTGTTAAAAACATTTTGAAATTTTCCAAAGCATATAATGCATGAGGAACATCTGCCGGAAGCACAATACTCTCACCGCCATTTACTTCATAATCGGTTTTATCGATGGTAATGCGGGCTTTACCTTCCAACATCGTGACAAGGGCGTCACCACGAGATTTATGCGCGCTAATTTCTTCTCCTTTCGGTAAACAAAACATGGTTAATCCTACGGCCGGATTTTGTGAGAATGTTTTACTGATTACCTGACCATCCTGATATGTCAAAAGATCATTAAGTTTAAGAACGGTCGCCTTTTCAATATTTTTTAACATACTTATTCTCCTTTTTAAGTCGTCAAATCAGAATTCGCCCCACCCTATTAAGTAGTAGCTAAGCCATTATACGCCTGCACCAAATGAAATTCATTATCATCTAAAATATTTGTATATGAAAATCGAAAAACGTTATTTTTTCAGACCGCACTTTTGCTTTACAAAAAGCAAAATCCGCCTAAAATAGCCGTCTTTATTCCATTTGCCTTGCGCAAATTCCTGACCTGACATCAGACCAAGAGACCATTATGACAACCCTATTTAAACCCGAATTACTTTCCCCTGCCGGCTCCTTAAAAAATATGCGTTATGCCTTTGCTTATGGCGCAGACGCCGTGTATGCCGGTCAACCGCGTTACAGCTTACGCGTACGCAATAATGAATTTAATCACGCCAATTTAAAAATCGGCATTGATGAAGCCCATGCGCTCGGCAAAAAGTTCTATGTCGTGGTGAACATTGCACCGCACAATTCCAAACTCAAAACCTTTATTAAAGATCTACAACCGGTTATCGACATGGGCCCGGATGCGCTGATCATGTCCGATCCCGGTTTGATTATGCTGGTACGTGAACACTTCCCTGACATTGATATTCACCTTTCCGTACAAGCCAATGCGGTGAACTGGGCAACTGTGAAATTCTGGAAACAAATGGGATTGACCCGCGTGATTTTATCTCGCGAACTTTCCCTTGATGAAATCGCCGAAATCCGTCAACAAGTGCCGGATATTGAACTGGAAATTTTCGTACATGGCGCACTTTGCATGGCCTATTCCGGCCGTTGCCTACTTTCCGGTTACATCAATAAACGCGATCCAAACCAAGGCACCTGCACTAACGCCTGCCGCTGGGAATACAAAATGGAAGAAGGCAAAGTGGATGACGTAGGCAATATCGTGCCGAAAGTTGATCCAAGCCAACAGATTGAAGTGAAAAACGTCGCCCCAACCTTGGGCGAAGGCGCAGTGACCGATAAAGTTTTCCTTTACACCGAAGCGCAAAATCCTGACGAGCAAATGACCGCCTTTGAAGACGAGCATGGCACTTACTTCATGAACTCAAAAGATTTACGCGCGGTGCAACATGTGGAAAAACTCACCGCACTTGGCGTACATTCCTTAAAGATCGAAGGTCGTACCAAATCCTTCTATTACTGCGCCCGTACCGCCCAAGTGTACCGCAAAGCCATTGACGATGCGGCCGCCGGTAAACCATTTGATGAAAGCTTGATGGACACCTTAGAGTCCCTTGCCCACCGTGGTTATACTGAAGGTTTCCTACGTCGCCACACCCACGATGAATACCAAAATTACGACTACGGCTACTCTATTTCCGATCGTCAACAATTTGTCGGCGAATTCACCGGTAAACGTAATGAACTCGGTATGGCGGAAGTGGCAGTTAAGAACAAATTCTTGCTCGGCGATGAAGTGGAAATGATGACACCGCAAGGCAACATCGTGTTTAAAATCAACAAAATGCTCAACCGTAAAAATGCCGAGGTCGATGCGGCCTTGGGCGACGGACACTTTGTCTTTTTAGATGTGCCACTGGATATTCATTTGGATTATGCGTTACTCATGCGTAATTTGGTTAACGCCAACACCCGTAATCCACATGAAAAGAAAGGTTAATTTTTTGTTACAGATTTGTTGAAATATAAATCAAGATGGCTATAATGTCGCCATACCCTAATAAAAATATGACTCCAAATACTCTTAGCCCTTCCCCCCCCTTGAAGGGCTTTTTTTATCTCTTGAATAATTAACGGTGTGCCTCTGCTTGCACCAGCCAACAATTATGAATTTGCTTATTGCGTTCAAAATCCAACGGTAAGGTTTTGTGAGAAATTTCCACCGCACTTAAGCCTAATTCTTCCAACTTAGCAAAATCCATTTTGAAACCGCGTTTGTTGTTAGAGAACACAATGGTGCCATTCGGGCGCAGAATACGTTTTAAATTCGTCATTAATTTAATGTGATCCCGTTGCACGTCCCAACTGTCTTCCATGCGTTTTGAATTGGAGAATGTCGGCGGATCAACAAAAATCAAATCAAACTGACGATCGCATTTTTCTAGCCATTGCAGGCAATCCGCTTGAATCAGTTTATGTTGTTTACCTTCAATGTCGTTCAACAACAAATTCTGTTCCGCCCAGTTGAGATAGGTATTTGACATATCGACGGTTGTGGTAGATTTTGCCTTACCCAACGCTGCATGTACCGTTGCCGAACCGGTGTAAGCAAACAAATTGAGGAAATCTTTGCCTTGCGCCATTTCACCGAGCATTTTACGGGTTAGGCGATGATCCAAAAACAAGCCGGTATCCAAATAATCTGTTAAGTTCACCCACAACTTCACGCCGTATTCGTTTACATAAAAATACTCGCCTTTGTTCGCCAATTTTTCATATTGATTAGTGCCTTTTTGTTTTTGGCGCACTTTTAAAATCAATTTATTGGTTTCAATGCCGGTAACGTTCAACGTGGCATTCACCGCATCCAACAAGCGTTGGCGCGCTTTATTTTCATCAATATTTTTCGGCGCGGCATATTCCTGCACCACAATGTGATCGGCATAACGATCCACCGCCAAATTGTATTCTGGCAAATCCGCATCATATAAGCGATAAGCGTCTAGCCCCTGCTGCTTCGCCCATTTCTCAATTTTCTTGATATTTTTTTGCAGGCGATTAGCGAAATCCACCGCTACTTCAGAAGAAACCGGAGAAGTGCGGTCAAATTCTACGGTGTTTTCTACCGCACTTTGCTCTGCGCGCTCGGCAATTTGATAATTTTTCTGTACGCAATCTAACGGGCCGTTTTTCGCTTTAAATTGACGGTGAGAACGTAAACGCAAGCAATCCAATAGACTTGGTTCACCACTGAAAATAGAGACGTTCCAGCCGGCAAATTGTTGTTTCAAGCGTTGCCCAAACACAGAATACAAGGCAATCAGCGCCGGCGTTGTGCCTAAACGTTCGCCATACGGCGGGTTACAAATCACCGTGCCTGCTACGTTCGGACTTGGATTTTTTATCGCCGCCACATCGCCCTGTTGCCATTGCATCAAATGCGCCACGCCCGCATTTTTGGCGTTTTGTTTGGCTTTTTGCAACACGAGATGATCCAAATCGAAGCCATAAAAGTGCGGTGGATTTTCACGTTGTTTTTCGGCTTCCGCCAAGGCTAAAGCCTCTTCTTTCACCTTTTCCCACGCTGCCTGATTATGCCCCTGCCAAAAATCAAAGCCCCAATGCAGACGATATAATTGCGGTGCGATTTGCGCTTCCATTTGTGCGGCTTCAATCAATAGCGTACCCGAACCGCACATCGGGTCCACCAACGGTATGCCTTTTTGCCAACCGGAACGCAGCACAATCGCAGCTGCCAAGGTTTCACGCAACGGCGCTTTGCCGGTGTCTTCGCGATAACCGCGCATGTGCAGCGCACCACCACTTAAATCGAGAGAAAGCACCACATCATCACGATTTAAATACGCATGAATACGAATATCCGGTTGTTCTTTATCCACGTTTGGACGGGCGCGACCATGGCGTTCAAAATAATCCACAATCCCATCTTTTACACGCATCGCGCCAAATTGGGTATGACGAATTTCTTGGTTCGTACCGTTAAAATCCACGAAAAAATGAACTTTTTCATCAAAATAATCCAACCAATTCACGCCCACCACAGCGGAATATAAATCCAAATCGCTAAAGACTTTCGCTTGCACGATAGGCAATAAAATGCGTGAACTCAAACGACTCCAAAGCAAAGTACGATATAGGGTTTCGTCATCCGCCCAATAATGCACGCCGCCTTGCGCGACTTTAGCATCCTGTGCGCCTAACTCGGTCAATTCGGATTTCAAAAGCTCTTCAAACCCACGGGCTGTGGTGGCAAAAAGTTGTTTCATAAGGTCTCAATGGTTGGAAAAAATTGGCGGGGATTATAACAGTTTTGGCGGGTAAATACGTTGAAGTGCGGTGGATTTTGCGGATATTTTAAATTCATCGCGAAAACTGACCGCACTTTTTGAATGCGAATGAACTCATCTGCCTGTTCATGGTAATTTATAATGCGTTGTAGTAGGGCAGGTTTCACAAATATTTTAAATTTATCCTAAAAACCTACCGCACTTTTTTTATTATTTTCGATCCATTTTATAAAACCTACTAATTTGCTTTGTTATTATTTTTTGATATTATTTCGCCTGTCGTAAATAGCGACAAACGACTACCACTTTTCTTTACTATGTTGTAAATAAGGAACTCTAATGAATAAATTCAATTTATCTATTCTAGCTGTTGTTACTGCATTAAGTTTATCTGCTTGCTCATCCGGCGATAATGATTCAAATGATATAGATAACACAAAAAATATCATTACTCAACCGCTGATTCCAAGTCAGCAAAAAAATCAAGAAAATCAGTCTAAAACACCAAATCAAATAAATAATCAAACTACCCAACCCATGGTTTCAAACCAGTCGAATGATCAGATAGAACAACCAAAAACACCTATAGAAATAGTAAATAAAGGTCCACTGATATCAGTTGAGCCAATTCCAACAAGTGGAAAATATAATGGTGTAGCTTATGAATATAGGTGTAGCTTATGAATATAAAAGCGGTAATGTAAACGATAAAATTGTGAATCCCAAATTACATAATTTAAGTTCAAACAATATCGAAGTATTAAATATTAACGGAAAACGAATTGATATTGCACCTGAAGGGGTAAATCCTGGATATACTTATTTGAACAAAAACGGAGAAACTCGTTTAAGTACCGGTGCATTTGTTAACGGTCTAATATTCATGAATAGCACAAGAAATGGCATCTATCAAAACCAAAAAGATGGAAAAACCTACGTTTATGCACAAGGTGAATTAACCCCGATAAATGAAATTCCACATACAGGTGAAGTACGTTATCTTGGATTAAGTAGCTACCATGTCAACAACGAAACCCTAAATGAGGGAGCTTCTGGCGTCAACCCACCAAGATGGGGAATAGTAGGTATCGATATGACAGCTAACTTTGATGAGAAAAAAGTGGATGGACGATTAGTGGCAGAGGGTTACCCAGATGACACTCTTGCCAAACTGGAAGGTAAAATCTCCGGTAACCAATTTAGCGGAACAAAAGATGGCACAACCATGCAAGGGGCATTCTTTGGAAAGAATGCTGATGAAATGGGTGGCATCTATGTCAACCAAGAAAGAGGTTTCAGTGGAGCATTTTCTGCAAGAAACTGGGATAAATAAATCTTTCCATATAGCTACATACCCACGACTGCGCGTGGGTATTTTTTTATTTAAAACAGAAAAAGGGCAGTTGATTTTTTCGTCGGTTTTAACTTTTTCGTTCCTGCAAATACGCTTTCAACCCGCGCTCCCGCAATACACAACTCGGGCATTCGCCGCAGCCCCCTTCTACTCCGTTGTAGCAGGTGTGAGTGTGTTGGCGGATGTAATCGAATGCACCGAGTTGATCTGCCAGTGCCCAAGTGTCTTTTTTATCTAACCACATGAGCGGCGTGCGAATGTCAAAAGGGTAATCCATGGCCAGGTTTAAAGTCACGTTCATGGATTTGACAAACACGTCGCGACAATCGGGATAACCGCTGAAATCCGTTTCGCACACGCCGGTGTAAATGCTCCGAATGCCTTGGCTTTTGGCGTAAATAGCGGCGTAAAGCAAAAATAAGGCGTTGCGCCCGTCCACAAAAGTATTTGGTAATTCATCGTCTTTTTGGCTAATTTGTGCGTGTGGATCCATCAGGGCGTTGTGCGTAATGGCTTTGATAACACTGGTATCAAGTAGCGTTTGTTTGACCTTCAAATCCTGCGCAATCCAACGGGCTTTTTCCAGTTCGATGGCATGGCGTTGGCCATACTGAAAGGTGATGACTTCAACATTTTCCGCGCCGAATTCTTTGATCGCGAGAAATAAACAGGTGGTGGAATCTTGCCCGCCGGAGAAAATCACAAGGGCTTTATTCGGTTGATTTGACATGATGTATCCTTAGTTTTTTTGTGTGGGAGGGTTGCGAACCACAGATGAAGGAGGTGGAATTCTAGCAAAAATAAAGGGGATGAAACATCCCCTTTAAAAAACGTTGTGAATTTCGACCGCACTTTAACGCCAATCAATACCCTTCTTCCTGCAAGTTTGGCAGGAAAGTCTTGTGCTGAATGCGTTTGACGCGGGTTTCGATGTGTCCGTCAGCGTGTAGTTCAATTTCGCGCCAGCCCGGTTGAACAGTATCTAAGGCAAACGTATTGCTGTCCGGTTTAAACTGAATGCCCGTAGAAGGGGTTGCCATCACTTTGTAGCCATGCCATTCGCCATCCACTTGTTGATGGATATGACCGTGTAAAATCCCTTTGACATTGGAAAATGGCGCCAGTACATAGGCCAATTCATGGGCGTTACGTAAATTATGCTGATCCAACCAAGCGGAATGGGTGGATAAAATGTGATGGTGCAACACCACTAAAGAATAACATTGCGGATATTCTTTTAATTTTGCCAACAACCAGTCCAGTTGATATTCGCTAAGCTGCCCATGCGGCACGCCTGAAATTTGGCTATCCAGCAATAATATTTGCCAACGATCGCCCAGTAAAATATGCTTTTTCGCGCTAATGTTATCTTTTGTCAGGAAATCAAACATTTTCGGCTGAAAATCATGGTTTCCCGGAATCCAAAATACCATTTTTTCCAACGCCTTGACGCTTTCGCAAAAATGCAAATAGCCTTCGTCACTGCTGTCCTGCACTAAATCGCCCGTAGCCAGCACAAGATCATAAGCATATTGCTGTTGTTGAATTTCAGTCAGAACTTGAGAAAAACTCGCTTGAGTATTGATGCCCAACAATTCACCGTTGGTGTCTTTAAATAGATGAGGATCCGTAATTTGAACGATACGGAACACCTCTTGTTGGGTGTTATATTGATAGGTATTTAACAAAGTAAACTCCTACTTCCTAATATTAAACTTAGTCTAAATTACCTATGTCGCCTGTTTACAACCACTGAGCTTTTAATTTTAGGTAATTTAACTCCAGCCATTGTAATCCCATTACTGCAACGCCATTATCAATCCTACCTTCGCAAAGCCATTGATACGCGGTTTCCCGACTTACGACATGAACTCGAATATCTTCATTTTCTTCAGCTAAACCATGCAAACCACCCACTTGGGAACTGTCCACTTTACCGACAAACAAGTGAATGCGCTCAAGTACGCCTCCCGGACTATCCCAAACGCTTAAGCAATGTTGCATATTGGTGATTTTCGCACCGGCTTCTTCTTCACTTTCTCTTAACGCGACAGATTCCGGCGTTTCACCTTCTTCTACCATGCCCGCGATCAATTCCAGTAACCATGGTGATTGCTTCAATGTCGGATCATAAGCGCCGATACGTACCTGCTCCACCAAGACCACATTATCCAATACCGGATCATAAGCAACCACGGCAGATGCTGCACCTTTGATCAACAGCTCACGGATGACCACACCACTCCAGCCGCCGGCAAAAAGTTTATGTTTGAATTGCACCTTATTTAGCTTAAAAAAACCGCGATAGACCGTTTCATCCTTTACAATCTCAATATCTTGTTGAGTAAACTGTTGAAACTGATACATCTTTATCTCCATAAATAATAGCTGGCGATTAGGATACTTTCATTCGCACCAAAAAAAAATGTAATTCTTTGTAAAATTTCCGGATTTTTGAAGTAGGTCACAAAAGTGTACGAAATAACGGTCATGCCTTATGCAAATATTCCAATAAAAAAGACTGAAATGAAAAAAGTGCGGTGGCTTTTCAGCTTAACTTTTCGAGTGAAAAACATCTTGAAAAGCCACCGCACTTTTTGCTTGTTTTTAATAAAAATCCCATTGTTTTTCAAAGTAATTTACGCTATAACACAGCCTACAATTCCTAAAGAAGCAAAGAGGAACCTATGGAAGAGTTAATATTACTGCTCGTTGTTCTAGCGGTGATTATTTTTATCATACTGACACATTCAAAAAATAAGATCGATTTACGACTCTACCGGTTAGAATCAAAAGCTAAGGCGCAAGAAAGTGAAATTCAACTCCTTAAATCACAAATAAACGAATTAGCCAATCGTCCTACATCTGTAGTAGCGACACCTCAAGTAGAAGATGTTCCGGTAGCACAACCGACTACAAGTGAAACCACTGAACTGCTCACTAGCCTAGAAGCATCATCTGTTGAGGCTGTTGAAACATTGTTGGCAACAGACACAACGGAAACTACCGACGTTGCTACAACGATTGAACTTCAAGAAACTCCTGCAGCTCAATCTTATGATCCGTTTACCGATAAAGTACAGGATGTTCGCCAACCAAATCCAATTCTACAATGGTTCCTCAAAGGCAATCCGATCCTTAAAGTCGGCGCGGTAATTCTATTCCTAGGCTTAAGTTTCTTATTGCGTTTTGCCTCAGAACATATCTCATTTTCTATTGAAGCCCGCTATGCCAGTGTTGCAATCACCGGCGTGATTTGTAGTCTCATCGGCTGGCGGTTACGCAATACCCGTCGTGAATACGGTTTGACATTGCAAGGGCTTGGCATTGGGGTGCTTTATCTCACCTCACTAGCTACCTTTAAATTACACCAACTCTTCCCTGTTTGGTTAGTTTTCCTATTTCAAGTCATCTTAGTCGCCGTCATGGTCGCACTGGCGCTATTGCAAAACGCCCGTATTCTGGCGCAAGTCGCATTAATCGGCGGCTTGGCATCACCGGTGCTGCTTTCTGACGGTAGCGGTAACTATTTGGTTCTGTTTAGTTATTTGGCACTATTGAATACCAGCATTGCCGTGGTAGCTTGGTTTAAATCTTGGCGTTCCTTGAATTTAATTGGATTCGTAGGTTCTACCATTCTGATAACAGGTTGGGGTGTCCAACACTACAAACCAGAACTTTATCTTGTTTGCCAGTTATTCCTTGCATATTACCTAACCCTTTATACTTTTATCGTATGGCATTTTGCGACCTTACAATCTGCTACATCCAACGAATTATCGGAACAATATAATAACGCGACCTTAGCGCAATTGGTTCAGAACTGGTTAAGCGGTGTAAAACTCATAGGCGTACTAGATAGCGGGCTACTCGTCGGTAGTGCTGTCAGTGCCTTTGCAATGCAATATGCGATTACATATAACTTCGCTGACGGCATTCTCTACTCCGCTTTAGGTTTTGCCTTGTTCTATGGAATCTTCGGCGTTGTTATTCATCGTAACGTAAAATTGCACATTGTTGCTCACGCCATGTTTGCCTTAAGTTTAGTGTTCTTTACCATTGGTCTCAGTGATATCTTTACCGAGCAATCGAAAACATTCACCTTATGGGGTCTTGAAGCAGCATTGATTTATGCTTTCAGTATTTACCAAAAATCACCTGTTGCGCGTTTAACTGCGCTCTCATTTTTTATTCCGATTAGTCTCTTAACCCATGTATTCTTCAGTGAAAATCTAACCAATAGTTTTTCAGTGATTGTATTAGGTTTTGCGATTTCTACAGCTTGGCAACGTTATCGAAGTCAAGTATCTGCATTTTGGGAAAAAATAATGGTTGGCACGATCTTTGCCATCAGCTTGCTTGCATTGGCATTTAAGCCGTCCGTGCTGCATGATTTGGATTACCTAAGTCAACTTACTGCCGTGATATTAACGGCTGCTTTAGCGGTTATTTGTGCCTTAATCCAATGGCGTTGGTTCAATCGTTTATTGACGGTTTTAACCTCGGTTATTCTGTTTATTTCGTTTATTCCTCTCAGATTCCTTGTTTTAGAGTCACATATAGAAACCTTATTACTCGCTTTATTAGGGCTCATTTCATGGCTCGTAGGCTGGAGTATTGCAAACCCCAAATATCGTCACACTGATTTTGCAAATACAGCATCGTTCTTCGGATTAATCGATGTACTCGCCGGGTGTTACCTTTTATTCGGTGCATTAATGAATGTGACATTCCTTGATGAAGCACTCATCATCACGCGCAATATTGTCATCCTGTTTGCCCTTTTACCTCTTTTTGTCCAAATCACCCAATGGCAACAGGTCAATAAAATACAACTCGCCTATTTGCCTCTTTTTACATTGGTTTCCATTGGTTTTGATTATGTTTTAGAAAGCTCAGTAACCCAGAAAAATATTTATGACTGGTTGCTGATTTTAGTGACCGCCTGCGGTTTGCACTATCTGATTTTGTGGCAGTTACGCAATACGTTCCAAGTGTTACAGGAGAAAATGAAAACCTACTGGCACATGATCGGATTAAACGTTTTCATTATTGCTTTCACCCTATTCTGCATAACATGGGCAGAGTTTAAAGAACTCACCGATGCTTGGTTCATGCTGTCTCTTGCACTGGTACCATTAATCGTACTCGGCATTTTGATGCGCAGTCGAAATTTCTTGATACAACGAAACTTAGAATCCATTTATTTGCAACAAGGCATTTTGCCGACATTATTATTCCTTTTCGGTTGGTTGATCTTCGGCAATATCATCTCCGATGGCACAAGCACATCATTGCCATACTTACCGATACTCAACCCACTGGAACTTGCCTCATTGGCGACAATTTATTTGTTGTGGAATTGGCAAAAGTTATATACGCCTGCGCAATATAAAAACTACGTCCTATCGGCAATGGCTGTCATCGGGTTATTTATGGTCAGTGTTATCGTTATGCGCGTATGGCATCATTACGCCGGCATCGAATGGAAACTTGTTACCTTATTAGCTTCCTTCGGTTTGCAGGCGACCTTGTCGGTGATTTGGACATTATGTGCTATCGTATTGATGATAAAAGGCAATAAATCAGGGCGACAACCTATTTGGATTAGCGGTGCCGCATTGATTTCACTGGTTGTCATTAAATTGTTCTTGGTTGAATTGGGCAATAGTGGTGGCGTGGCAAGAATTGTCTCGTTTATTGTCGTAGGCTTGCTATTACTAGTAGTTGGCTATTTTGCGCCAATACCACCGAAGAAAAAAATGGTGGCGACAGAAAGCCAAGAATAGATCAGAAAGAAAGTAAAGTGCGGTCAAAAATTTATTTATTTTTTGACCGCACTTTTGCTAAAAGAAAACTAATATTAAATAAAAAATTGCTCAAAAATAACCGGCAAATTCGCCGTTAACACGCTTTTCCCCGCAATTTCTTCCTTTTCCCACGCCTTCAACAACACCTCCGGCGTAAATGCTTTTGCCGCTTGTTCAGCCAACGGCATATAGCTGATATGCCAAGGCTCCCGCCCAATTTTTTTACCTTCGGGTTGGTGCATAAACGGCAATGCGAAATCAAAGTGCGGTAGGTTTTCAATGAGAAATTCACTCAGTTCGAAGAAATAACCGCCTTGTTCATATTCCCAAGGCTCAAGCTGTAAGGATTGACCTTCCGGCAAAAGATCAGGATCGAAAATGTCAATTTCCGTGCCCCAATGATGGCGGCTACCTCCCGGTAGCGCCGACCAACGTAAAATAGCTTGCGCTTTTTGCCAATCGTCCAATTGGGTCAAATCTAACGCATTGCCTGCATCATCGTGCACTTTGCGTTCACCGTTAAATTTGCCGTTCCAAATAAGTTGTTGGCGCGCAAAATCCCGAAAGCTGCTGGCCGGTTGTAAATTAAAGCCATTTTTGACCGCACTTTGTTGCAGTCCTTGAAAGGCGTTCATTGCCTGCACCTGCAAAAAATGATGAGGAGAATGAGGTGTCGGCAAATTCACTAAATGTTCCCGAGATTTGCCGGTCAACATGTCAGGGGTTAATTTCATCTTATTTATCCAATAAATTGACTAACATTTGATGATAAATCTGACCGCACTTGGCGAGATCATCTACGCTCACACACTCGTTGACTTTATGAATGGTCGCATTAAGCGGCCCAAACTCCACCACTTCAGCGCCCATCAACGCAATAAAGCGCCCATCAGAGGTGCCGCCACCGGTTTCCGCTTGTGGTGTAATGCCTGTAGTTTGCTCGATAGCTGCGGTTAATGCATCTAATAATTTACCCGGTTTGGTTAAAAACGGTTTGCCGGAAAGATTCCACTCAATGCGGTATTTCAATCCATGCTTTTCCAGCATTTCAGCGACTTTTTGCTTGATGATTTCATCGGTAACTTCCGTGCAATAACGCAAATTAAATTGCACGTAAAGCTCGCCCGGAATCACGTTATTGCTGCCCGTACCGGCATGAATATTGGCAATTTGCAAACTGGTCGGCGGGAAAAATTCATTGCCGCTGTCCCATTGATAGGTTGTCAGTTCTTGTAGGAAGGGAGCCGCTTTGTGAATCGGATTTTCCGCCAAATGCGGATATGCCACATGACCTTGAATACCTTGAATATACAAGTTACCAGTAATGGAACCACGACGACCATTTTTGACCACATCACCTAATGTTTTTGAACTAGACGGCTCGCCCACCATGCAATACGTGATTTTCTCACCGCGCGCCATTAAGGTTTCTACCACACGTACCGTGCCGTCTTTCGCTTCAGCCTCCTCATCGGAGGTAATTAATAAGGCAATCGTACCGTCGTGGTTTGGATTGGCTTTCACATACGCTTCCGCCGCCACGATCATCGCAGCTAATGAGCCCTTCATATCGGCGGCACCACGTCCGTAAAGCATGCCATCGACAATCTCGGCAGAAAACGGCGGATAAGTCCATTGGCTTTCATCCCCTGTTGGCACCACATCCGTATGCCCTGCAAAGGCAATCACTGGCTCACCAGAACCATGCTTTGCCCATAAATTTAAGGTGTCGTTAAAAGGCATCCATTCAATTTGAAAGCCTAATTTTTCTAAACGTTCGGCAATGAGTTGCTGACAGCCTTCGTCATTCGGACTGATGGAAGGACGGCAGATAAGCGATTGAGATAATTGAATAATATGGTGTTTCATAGCATTGAGGAAATTGGCAAAATAAGTAAAAGTGCGGTGTAATTTAACAAAATTTCTTTTTTATTTAAATCTTATTGAACAAAAAATGGATAGCTTGGCTATCCATTTTGTTATTTTTGCAACATCAAAATTGCACTTGTAGCCGCATCCAATATTGGCGGCCCGGTTCATTCACCCGTGTGGTTTGCACTCCGGCAGAAGGATCGGCGCCTTTGCTGACGAATTCGGCATAGGATTTATCAAAGAGATTATCAATACCGCCCTGTAAGGTCACATATTTGTTAATCTTCCATCCTGCGTTTAAGGACAATGTGCCAAATCCCGCTGATGGACCAATATCTTGCCCGACAATATTACCTTGCCCTTCGGCATAACGTTTTTGGGCAGAAACCACGCGCCATAACAAACCTGCGCTCAAGGTGTCGTTATCCCAAGTTAATGAGTTTTTCCATTCTAACGGAGGCGTTTGAGCCAGCGGGCGATCATCGGTACGGTTTTTACCGTAAGTGTAAGCTAGGCTACTGCCGATTTCCCAGTGTTCGGCAAATTTCCATTTACCTTCAACCTCACCGCCTAAACGAGTAGCTTTCACATTGCGGGCTGTCGCATTGTTATTTATGCTTTCTAACATAATAAAATTATGTACATCACTGCCAAAAAGCGAGAGGGAAAGATCAAAAGCATCATTTTTCCAAATCAGTCCCGTATCAATTTGACGGTTCTGTTCTTTATTCAACACTTGGCTTACTCGGCGCTCCCAATAATCCGGCGCACGCTCGGCAACGCCTAGACCGGCATAATATTTAATGCCATTGATTTCTTCTTCCCAACGGAAGAAACCCGCGTGTAAATCATAGGTGCGTTTTTTATTCGGATGATTTGCCATTAAGGTATCGTATTCCGCCTTCACTTCATCATAACGATAACCTGCTATGAACTTACGGCTATCATTTACCGTCCACGCCCCTTCTGCAAATCCGCCCCATTGGGTGAAGTTTTGTTGCGGCTGATAAGGTTTATGCGTATAGCCTTCACCGCGCATTTCCATACGAGCAAGGTGTTTGTCGCGCATATAATCAATGCCGGTTTGCAAGTTAATATCCGACCAATCAAAGGTCGCTTTTAGGTGTCCTGTGTCTGTTTCACGTTTTGGATTCATTGCTTTTTTGACTTGATTTCCCATCATACGTAAATAGCGCAGGCTATAAGTATCCATCACATGATCGATCTTGCTTTGACCGTAGCGCAACTCAAGCTCAGTAAACCATGGCGCAATATTACGTTGCACAAAACGAACATTCCATGCATCGCGGTCAAATTTGCTACCGTCCATCATACGATCCGCATAAGCCGCCTCACCACGGCTACGCTCATAGGTTCCTGTCAGCAATGTATTTTCTGTCGGAGTGAGGCCAAGTTGTAACATTTGGTTACGGCGTTCAAAAGAAGAATGAATGCGATTACCGTCGCCATCTTTGTAATTGCCTGCTTCATTATGTGACACACTGGTACGTAAATAACCATATTTGCCACCGGCCATCGCATCAAAATAAGCATCACGACGTTTATTCCCACCAAGGGTTAGGCTGCCGTTTAAATACGTGTTTTGCGTATCAAATTCAGGTTCTTTCCGCACAAAACGCACCGCACCGGCCACCAACCCTGTCCCTTGTGTCACCGTTTGCGGCCCTTTGGTCACCACCACTTCATCATAAGCCGATGGGAAAATATACGCTGTTGGAGGATCCATTCGGTTGCTACAACCGCCGTGAATAAATTGGTCATCTGCCTGAATACTCAAACGGGAGCCGCCCAATCCCCGAAATAAGGGGTCACCGGAACTCCCGCCTTTACGAATCACACTCATATTCGCGACTGATTGCAATAAATCTGCCCCATCACCTGCCGGCAAAGGTTGAAGCGTCGTTTTAGGGTTAAGTTTTACCGTATTCGCACTCTTTTGCGACACACCGGTCACAACAATTGGGGCAAGTGAGGTGGTAGATTGAGGTTCTTCCGCAAACGCATTGGATAAAAAGAACGGAAGAGGAAGGAGGGCAAAATAAGATTTGTTATTCATAAGCAATCCTTTGTTTCTTTAATTAACGGGAATGGATTACAAAATCCAAGCATATTCAATATTCCAAACAACCAAGCTACATGAAACATTTATCACATCAATGATTGAGATTGTAACAATACTGTAATGAATCTTATTCTTATTAAGTGCGAAAGGCAAGGTTAAAAGATGACTATTTACTTATGCATTTCTGGTAAACATACTACTGCCAGCACCAATTGAACTATCCCCAAAATAGTACAAGGAAGACCTAATAAAAAATAAGTACCTATAATTGTATCAATAGTGCTATCCCAGTTTAAATCAACAAAATGCAAAGATAATCCGACGATAATAGGGATTAAAAAAGGCATAAAAAATGCCACCAATAAATACCGCCCATAATAGCGACTTGCTTTTTCCCGAGTAACAAAAAAGATAAGTGTTGTCATCACCCCAGGTATAAATGAAATAAGAAAAGAAAGAAAAAATGCGTCTCCAACAAATTCAGAAATAATGACTGCACATAATAATGCAATAAAAAAACTCCCAATAAAAAAACGTCGTATAGCTTTTTGCTGTTCACTTTGTTGTTCATTATTCATTTTTATATTTCATTTTTTAATCAAAATTACTAGTTCTAATTAGTAGATAAACAAGTAAAAATAAATTTTCCTACTTTAATACTACTTAAATGCTGCAATATATTCTTTTTCGTTGAAGCCAATCAATGCCTTACCATCTTGCAAAATAATCGGGCGTTTGATTAACGTTGGATTTTCAGCTAATACCAAAAGTGCGGTGGATTTTGAGAGTGTATTTTTCACATTTTCATCAAGATTACGCCACGTTGTGCTACGTTTATTGACCAAGTTTTCCCAACCGAATTGTGCTTCGGCTTGCTGTAAAAAAGCGGTATCTAGACCGTCCACTCGATAATCATGGAGTTTATGTTCGATGTTGTGATCAGCAAGCCATTTCAACGCTTTCTTCACGGTGTCACAGTTTTTAATGCCGTAAACGGTAATCATATTTTCACCTCAAAAAAATAAAAAATCCTCAATCTTATTCAGACTGAGGATTTTAACCATTACATTAATCAATCACAAATAGATTAACCCAATAACTTATTGATGCGCTTAATAAACGCCGCCGGATTTTCTAACGAACCGCGCTCTGCAAGCATGGCTTGCTCTAGCAACAATTCTACCCAATCGGCAAATTCCGCTTCATCGGCAATGTCAGCCACCTTTTTCACCAAGTGATGTTCCGGATTTAATTCAAACGTGTATTTCACTTCCGGTACGGGTTGACCTGCGGCGGCAAAAAGTTTTGCCATTTGCGTGGTCATTTGGTCATTACCGGTGGAAACCACTGCTGGCGTGTCTGTTAAGCGGTGAGTTAAACGCACTTCTTTCACGCGTTCGCCCAGCAAGGTTTTTACGCGCTCAATAAAACTATCAAAGGCTTTGTCTTGTTCTTTTTGCGCTTCGTTTTCTTCTTTATCCGCCAAATCGCCTAAATCCAAATCGGCTTTCGTGATAGTTTGAAGTGATTTGCCATCAAATTCCGTTAAGTAGCTTAACATCCATTCGTCAATACGATCGGAAAGCAATAAGACTTCAATGCCTTTTTTATTGAATAATTCCAAGTGCGGGCTGTTTTTGGCCGCCACATAGCTGTCTGCCGTAATGTAATAAATGGCTTTTTGCCCTTCTTTCATGCGAGCAACATAGTCTTCTAATGACACGGTTTGTTCACTGCTGTCGTTGTGTGTAGAGGCAAAACGCAATAATTTCGCAATGGTTTCTTTATTGCCAAAATCTTCTGCTGGGCCTTCTTTAAGCACTAAGCCGAATTCTTTCCAGAACTGCTGATATTTATCGGCATCCTCTTTCGCCAATTTCTCTAACATTTGCAATGAACGTTTGGTTAAAGCTTTACGTAACGCTGCCGTGGTTTTGTTGTCCTGCAAAATTTCACGGGATACATTTAACGGCAAGTCATTGCTATCAATTAAGCCGCGCATAAAACGCAGATAATTCGGCATGAATTGTTCTGCGTCATCCATGATAAACACGCGTTGCACATAGAGCTTCAAACCGTGCTTATGCTCACGATTAAACAAATCCCAAGGCGCTTTGGACGGAACATAAAGCAGGCTGGTATATTCCTGATTGCCTTCCACTTTGTTGTGCGCCCACAATAACGGATCCGCAAAATCATGGCTTAAATGTTTATAAAACTCTTTGTATTCCTCATCGGAAATGTCGTTTTTAGACCGTGTCCAAAGGGCATCCGATTTATTGATTTTTTCCCATTTTTGACCGATTTCTTTACCTTCGTCATCATATTCTTTGGTAAGCATTTCCACCGGCAAACCAATATGATCGGAATATTTACCGATAATTTCACGCAAACGCCATTCGTTTAAGAATTCTTTTTCGTCCTCACGTAAATGTAAAATCACGTCAGTGCCACGGGATTTTTTCTCAATATCCGCTACTGAATACTCGCCTTCCCCGGCAGATTCCCAAAGCACGCCTTTATCCGTTGCCTCACCTGCCGCACGGGTTTTCACCGTCACTTTATCAGCAACGATAAACGCCGAATAGAAACCCACACCAAATTGACCGATAAGCTGACTGTCTTTCGCTTGATCTTGCCCAAGTGCGGTCAAAAATTCTTTTGTTCCGGATTTGGCAATTGTGCCCAAATGTTCAATAACTTGTTCACGGGTCATTCCAATTCCGTTATCGCTGATGGTAAGCGTGCCTTTATCCGTATCCAAACTGACACGCACGCGTAATTCGCCGTCACCTTCATATAAGGCAGGGTTGGAAAGGGCTTTGAAACGCAATTTATCCGCCGCATCGGAGGCATTTGAAATCAGCTCACGCAAGAAAATTTCTTTATTGGAATATAAAGAATGAATCATTAATTGGAGAAGTTGTTTGACTTCCGATTGGAAGCCACGGGTTTCTTGATTTGTACTCATATTCTTCCTACTTATGTTGAATAAATTGAAAACGTTATGGATATAAGTGCGGAAGGTGAAATTTCAAGAGCAGGAAAGAAGAAAAGTGCGGTGGTTTTTGACAACGTTTTTTTGTGGTGGCTATACCAATGCCCCCAAGGAATATATAAATGTGCCTATAAATAATTTCGGGAATTTTTTTGTTCTTCATTTGTCTATAAACAGAATATTTACTCACTAACATAAGGAAACTTTATGGACTTCAACAATCTATTTAATCAAGTGGTCGATCTTGCGAAAAAATCCGCCGGTCGTTTAGAAACCGGAAATTCTACTGTGGATACGATTACTAAAGTCGGTGGCGGCGCAGCGCTCACCGGGATTTTATCTATGATCCTAGGCCGTTCCGGCGGTGCCAGTTTAACTAAATTAGGTTCCTTGGCAATTTTAGGTAATATGGCTTACCAGGCCTACCAAAACTATCAAAAAAGCCAACAAACCGCCCAACCGGAAATTACCAAAAATGAATTTGATGTGTTAAATGCCGCCGATAATGGTGACGCAAGTGCGATTATTTTACGCACAATGATTGCGGCAGCCGCTTCTGATGGTGAAATTAGCGAGGATGAAAAAGCATTAATTTTAAAAGAAAGTGGCGATTCTGAATTAACCCAATGGCTTTCTCAAGAAATAGAACATCCGATTAGTGTTGCCGAAATTGCAAAAACAGTTGGAAATGACACCGCACTTGCGGCAAACGTGTATTTGGCAGCCCGCTTAGTTTGCCAACAGTTATCCCGCAAAGAAATCATTTTCTTATCGGAGCTCGCCAAAGCCCTTGGCTTGGATGATCAGTTAGTGGAACAGTTGGAACAACAAGCCGGTTTCTAATTTCTATAAAAAGAAAAAACGAGGCATTATCCATAGGGTAATGCCTCGTTTGTTTTGGCTTAAATTATGCTGAAATTTTAGTTGGTTTCACAATTTCACTAGGATAACAACCTAAAATTTTCAGGTAGTTGCTGAATTGTTGTAACTCGTCCAACGCTGCCTGTGTATCAGGATGATGAATATTGGCTTCGATTTCCAAATAAAACATTTCTTCCCAAGGCTTGCCATAAATCGGACGGGACTCTAATTTTGTCATGTTGATATTGTGTTTTTTAAACACCAACAACGCATCCACCAAGGATCCGGCCTGTTGCCCCGTACTCATTAACAACAGCGTTTTTGCATGAATTTGCGGAGAAACATTATGCGGTTCTTTCGCAATTACAATAAAACGGGTGATATTGTTTTCTTGATTAGCAATATTACGCTTCAGCACTTTCAAACCATATAACTTGCCGCCATCTTCATTGCCCAATGCGGCAATATTCGGTTTATTCAACCCGGCAACCAATTGCATGGCGTGAGAGCTACTTTCACAATATTCAATATGCACGCGTTCTAAACCATGAATAAATTGACTACATTGCTGTATCACTTGTGGATGACTATATAGCGTATCAATTTTACTTAAATCATCCTGATCATTCACCAAAACGCAGTGTTGAATAGGGTAAGCCAATTCCCCTACTAGAAACAAATCGGTATGCTGCAACAAGTCATAAACTTCGTTAATGGCGCCGGATGTGGTGTTTTCCAACGGGAGAACACCATAATCGGCTTCGCCACTTTGCACTTTTGCAAAAACTTGTTCAAAACTGGCGCAACTCATTTCCACCAATTCTTCTTGGTAGCGGGTCGCATAATTACGCGCGGCCAAATGAGAATAAGAGCCGCGCTTGCCTAAAAATGCAATGTGAATATTCTGTTCACGCTGTTCATTCAGTTTTTTCTGCAAATAAACTTGTTGCGTCAACACAGAATCTTCAATGATTTTTTGGAAAATTGACGTAATGTATTGCGGTTCAAGTTGATAATTCTCATTTTGGGCAAATTGCACCAACTCTTGTAACAGCTGTTCTTCACGCACAGCATCACGCAACGGCTTCTGTGTAATTTCTTTACTACGCACCACATCAAACGCTAGGCGATGACGTTCAGAAAGCAGCTTCAACAAACTGCGATCAATTTGGGTAATTTGCTGTCGAATTTCACTTAAATCCAATGACATAACTTTTCCTTTATTTGAATACTACAGCGTCTTTCGGTTCAAATTTAGTAGCGTCAATCGGTGAATTATCACTAAAGAATTTCTTCAACACATCTGCGTCAATAAAACCGGTGTTGACGTAAGTCGGATTTTTGGTCAACAACGGATAGCCATCACCACCTGCAGCATTATAACTTGGCACGGATAAACGGTAGGTTTTCTTCAAGTCTAACGGTTTACCTTGAATTTTCACATTTTCTACCCGTTTATTTTGGCGATCTACGACCATGCTGATACCGGCATATTGTGCATAAGCGCCGGAATCGACTTCTTTTAGCGCCACCACATTTAAGTAATCCAGTAATTCTTGGCCGCTTAATTCTGCATAACTGACGATATTACCGAATGGATGAACCTTCAAAATATCTTTATAGGTCACATCGCCCGGTTGAATAGAATCACGCACCCCACCGGAGTTCATGATGCCGACATCGGCTTTTGCCCGCTGGCGCTGTGCTTCAGCAATGAAATGGCCTAAATTGGTTTGTTCAAAACGAATGATTGTACGATCACCCTCTAATTTACCTTTCAATTCACCCACTTTGACGTTAAGTAGCTTGTCACCTTTATCTTGGTAAGGTTTTAATAATTTCACCATTTCCGGATCTTGAGCCACTTCTTCACCATAAAGCACATATTCCGTAGAACCATCAGCTTTTTTCACTTTTTGCTTTAAATTCACCGGAATTAATTGGTAATTCACTAATTTTAATTCACCGTTCTTGAACTCAAAATCAGCACGGCCTAAATATTTACCCCACTCATAGGCTTGCATAATCCATATACCATTCTGGAAATCAGGCTTGCAGGCATCTGTAGGTTTATGATCCTTAATCCACACGCCTTTTTCATCCACACAAACAGGATCATGGCTATGGCCACCGATAATCATATCAAATGCACCTTTGTCTAAATTACGCGCAAGACTGACATCACCTGGGGCATTGGAGCCATGTTTACCATCGTAATAATAGCCCATGTGAGTTAACGCGATACGCACATCCGGCTTAACGGTTTCATTAATTTCTTTTAAGGTGGATCTTGCGGTTGTTGTAGGATCGGTAAATTGAATATTGCCTTGATATTCCGGGTTACCTAATTTGGCTGTATCTTCCGTGGTTAAGCCGACTACAGCAATTTTCAATCCTTGCTTATCTAATACGGTGTAAGGTTTAACCAATGGCTTGCCGGTTGACTTATAGAAAACATTGGCAGACAAGAACGGGAATTTTGCCCATTTTTCCTGCATATCCAATATCTGCAACGGGCCATCAAATTCGTGATTACCAAGCGCCATTGCCTCATAACCAATCGCATTCATCGCCATAATATCCGGCTCGGCATTTTGCATATCAGATTCCGGCACACCGGTATTAATATCGCCCGCATGTAAAAGCACTACCGAACCACCTTTTGCTTCTACCTCTTTTTTAACTTTGTCCACTAACGTTTTTTGTGCGGCAAAGCCATATTCGCCTTTATCATTTGGCCAGAAATGCCCATGTGTATCATTAGAATGCAGCACTGTAAATTGATAGGTTTTATCTTGCTCGTAGGCCATTGCTGTTGAGGTAGCAAGAACCAAAGGCAATACTTTGAATATTTTTTGCATAATTAAAACTCCTATTGACTCATAAATTTACGCATTCATTCTTAAATGAACACAAAAAAACGTTGCTATTTTTAACCGCACTTTAAACCCATTATTGATTCATTAAGCTCTCAATATTTTCAGGCACTTCCCTACCTTCTGCGGAAAACTCCATCAACATGGACGAAATCGTTTCTTTTTTACATTGATAACGTTTAATCAATTTTCCACTCTGATCTTGACGAATATCCAAAGAAACGTTGATATAGCCTGTTTTATCCGAAGCATCCTCCCTCACCAGAAACCAACGATTATCACCGGACTTAGGAGGAAAATATATTGTACGTTGTGTTGCATAGGGTTGAAGGTAAATCTTATCTATTGTTGTTTCAACCACTACGGCATTATCAAGAGATAAACTAAACAACTGACTTTCCGGAACAAAAATGAGTTTTAAATCCTTCCCCTCAAATGTCTTGCAAGTAACGGCATCAACAATAACATCACTTGCTGCAAAAGTCACATTGGATAAGCTTAATAGAAATAGAAAGAAGAATTTTTTCATTTGGTTTTCTCTGTTAGGTTATGGATTATCGGTATTCATTAAATCAAAAGACAAACAAAAACATTTTAATTTCTGACCGCACTTTTTTATAAGCCACACTAATAAAATACCTTTTAAAGGATAAAAAAAAGCTATATTTCATTGAAATATAGCTTTTAGGAAAATATTTTTTAAATCAAAACTTGGGCCGGTGCAACATAACCTTGTGGCACTTGTTGCTTGTCATCAAAGGTAACGAACTCCCAAGCCTCCTGATTTTCCAACACAGCTCTTAACAGCTTGTTGTTTAAACCATGCCCTGATTTGTAGGCTTTGAAATCACCGATGATGTTATAACCACACATATATAAATCACCGATAGCGTCTAACATTTTGTGACGAACTAATTCGTCTTTAAAACGCAAGCCGTCTTCATTTAAAATACGATAATCATCAAGCACAATGGCATTATCCAAACTACCGCCTAAAGCCAAACCTTGAGATTGAAGATATTCAATATCTTTCATAAAACCAAAGGTTCTGGCGCGACTAATTTGCTGTACAAAGGCTTGTGCAGAAAAATCCATCACATAATTACGCACGTCTTTACTAATGGCCGGATGATTAAAATCAATGGTAAAGTTCAAACGGAAACCATTATAAGGAGAGAACTCAGCCCATTTATCGCCATCTTCTACGCGTACTTTTTGTTTAATACGAATAAATTTCTTCGATGCATTTTGCTCTTCAATGCCCGCATCAAGTAATAAATAAATAAACGGACTTGCACTACCATCCATAATTGGAATTTCCGGCGCATCAACTTCAACAATAATATTGTCAATACCTAAACCCGCTAACGCCGCGTTTAGATGCTCAACAGTTGAAATGCGTACACCTTCTTCGTTCACTAAACAAGTACAAAGCATGGTATCACGCACCGAGTTTGCATTAGCCGGGAATGTTACCGGCGGGTTTAAATCAGTACGACAATAAACCACACCCGTATTCGGCATTGCCGGACGCAAAGTCAAGGTAACTTTGTTACCACTATGCAAACCGACACCGGTTACTTTAATACTTTGTTTTAAGGTTCTTTGCTTAATCATAATTGTTCTCTTAACTCATTGCTATACAACAAGATAATTCTCTCTATTTATCATTATTACGCATAAAATCACGCACATTAAACAGCGAATCGACATTTGCAGGAACCGGTTTCTCCGCAGGTTGTGCGCCTTGGTTATGGTTAGATAAATTACTTGCATCTTGTGGAGTATGACCATAACTTGTTGTTCTTGTTCCCAACCCACCGAAAGAAGTATTAATAGGTTGAAGACCCGGCTGTGCTGTTTGTGTTGTTTGAGGACGTGGTGAAATTTGAATTTCCGGTGCTTCCGGCTCACCGATACCTGTTGCAACAATCGTTACACGAATTTCATCTACCATATCAGGTATTAAGGTTGTACCAATTACCACTGTAGCCTCTTCAGACGCAAAGGCTTTAATCGTATCACCTACTGCATAGAATTCAGCTAGCCCTAAATCCATACCGGCTGTAATATTGACTAATACACCTTTCGCACCGGATAAATCTACACGCTCCAATAAATCACTTTTCACTGCAATTTTAGCAGCATCTTCTGCACGGCCTTCGCCGGGAGAACCTATAGCAGAACCGAAACCGATCATTGCTTGCCCCATTTCGGACATAACGGTACGCACATCGGCAAAGTCCACATTAATCAGTCCCGGAGAAGTAATCATATCGGAAATACCGGTGACAGAATTACGCAACACATCATTTGCAGCAGAAAATGCCTGCATTAATGTGGCATTTTTGGGCATTACTTTCGCTAATTGCTCGTTTGGAATAATAATGAGGGAATCCACATGTTTGGATAATTCTTTAATCCCCATTTCAGCAAACATCATTCGCTTCTTACCTTCAAATGCAAATGGCTTCGTCACTACAGCAACGGTAAGAATGCCTAATTCTTTGGCGATTTGGGCAACGATTGGCGCAGCCCCGGTACCTGTACCGCCACCCATACCGGCAGCAATGAATACCATATCGGCGCCTTCCAACATCTGACGAATAGCATCTTGGTCATCTTCAGCAGCTTTACGACCAACATTTGGATTTGCACCGGCACCCAATCCTTTGGTGGTGTTTGCACCAATTTGAACAGTTTGTTGAACTTGGCTTTTACGCAATGCTTGAGCATCGGTATTAATGGCGTAGAAAATGATTTTACCGTGTTCATCGGTACTCATCATTGTTTCATCTACTAAGGTGCCGTCAATATTGTCTTTAACCATCGTCGCAACCATATGGTTCACCGCATTACCGCCACCACCGCCGATGCCGACGACTTTAATCAACGCTCCATTCATTTCACCAAGATCATAATCTACCGGTTCAAACATACTTATTCTCCGTCAATGCCGATACTTTATCAGCATATATTAAAACCCAAATTGTTCATATTGTAGATGAAAAATCAAAATTCTCAAAATTCCGACCGCACTTTATTAAAAATTTTTTTCATCACGTTACCGCAAGCACTTAAAAATCCGCTACCGGAATGTTCCTCATTTATTGGACCTTCATCTTCATTACTATGTTCATATTGTAATAATCCAATGACTGTTGCATACTGCGGTTTATTAACATAATCCGTTAGACCGGTAATATTTAATGGGCTCCCAATACGCACTTGAGCATAATCACCAAATACTTCGACAGCACATTCTCTTAAATCGTCAATTTGTGCACCACCACCGGTAATCACAATGCCGGCAATAAGCTCACATCTCATGTTTTTAGAATCTAAGTCCGCTTTTAAGTAAAGTAGTTCATTTTTTACCAAACCTAATAATTCTTTATAGCGTGCAGAGGTCACTTTTGAAAGCTGATCTCGGGTTAATATACGCGGACCGCGCCCACCGATACTGGACACTTCAATTTTTTTATCGGCATGGTGTTTTGGTGGGCTAAATGCACTGCCATGATTAACCTTAATGCTTTCCGCCTCCATTCTTGAGGTAGCACAAGCATAGGCAATATCATCGGTAACACGATTGCCGGCATAAGGAATAACCTTACTAAAACGCAATGCACCGTTAATATACACCATAATATCCATGGTGCCGGCACCAAAATCGATTAGGCATACGCCTAAATCTTTTTCATCTTCGGTCAATACGGAATAACTTGAAGCCAAACCGGAAAATACAATTTTATCTACTTTTAATTTGCAACGTTCTACCGCTTTTTTCAAATTGTTTAGCCAATCTTGGTGGCAGGCAATTAAATGGGTTTGCGCTTTTAAACGCACCCCTTGCAAACCAAGCGGGTTTTTAATATTCATTTGTTTATCAACGGCAAATTCTTGTGGAATGATATGTAATAAAGACAGGCCTTCCGGCATTTTCACCGAGCTGGCTGTATGAATAGCGGAATCAATTTCGTCTTGTGTCACCTCACCTTCAGCAATCGGCACAAAGCCATTTTCATTTAGACTTTGAATATGCTCACCCGTAATGGCTAAGGTTACGCTCATAATACGGCAATCAGCTACCGATTCGGCAGCTTCAATCGCACGTTGCATAGAAGTTACCACCGCATTTAAATCGGTAATACTCCCTTTATCAATACCTTTCGAGGGGCAACTGCCAACACCAAGCACATTTACCACACCATCAGGCAAGACTTCCCCCACCACGGCAACAACTTTCGATGTACCAACTTCTAATCCAACAATAGTCTTTGATTCCACAATTTTAGACATTTTTTAACTTCACTATTAATATTTAATTAACATCCACCATACCTACCGCAGCACCGGAAGCATAACGCAAATCGACGTAAGATAATTTCTTATTTTCAGGAATTTCAATCTGCGGATAAATAGTGACGAAACGATCAAGTTTAGTTTTCCAGTCACCACGCCCAAGTTTCAATACCACATCATTATCCAATACCACTTGCCATGCACCACGCGCATCAATAGCAACAGCTTTCAAATTCAAGCCTTTTTGTTTTAAATCGGCATAAATTCTATTCCACGCATCAAGTACTTTCTCACTTTGGAAATCAGGGCCGGCTAAGCGGGGTAGATGAGTTTCTTTTAATTTACTCATAGGCAGTTGAAAAACCACGCCATCATCAGAGAGAAAATCACTTTCATTCCAAATTGCAACGGGTTTATATTCCGTTACCCAAATGCTTAATTTATTCGGCCACATTTTTCGTACAACAGCGCCTTTTACCCAAGGCATTGTCTCAATTTGCTCACGAATAATATCTGCATCCTGTCCGAAAAAGCCTTTTAAATCGCCCATTTTCAACAAAGCATCGCGTACATCCGCGTCAGTCGTAAAACTTGGTGTTCCAACTAAAGCAAATGCACTGATAGGCTTACTATCTAATTTTTCTAGAAAACTTTGCCAATTTGAATAAGAATAGAACAATATGCCAACGCATAATAGCACAAGTAATAATTTAATTTGCACAAAAACTTTTGATTTTGGCTCACCATATCTTATATTTTGTGTTGCTTTGCGTTTTAATAAATTCATTCCGCACTCAACTCTAAAATTTTCTCAACCAGTTGCTCAAAAGAATAGCCGACGGTTGCTGCAGATTTTGGGAATAAGCTGTGACTGGTCATGCCCGGGTTAGTGTTGACTTCCACTAAACGGAACTTCCCTTCGGCATCGGCCATCACGTCAATACGGCTCCAACCACGACACCCGACCACATCATAGGCCTGTTTCACCAAACGACGTAATTCCTGCTCACGCGCTTCAGTTAAGCCGGCCGGGCAAAAATATTGTGTATTATCGGAAATATATTTTGCATCATAATCATAGAACTCGCCTTCCGGCACGATTTTAATGGAAGGCAACACTTCGCCATCCAACACCGGGACGGTGAATTCATCACCGGCAAGCCATTCTTCGATAAGTACGGTGCGATCAAATTTAAGCGCAAAATCCACCGCACTTTCTAACTCTTCAACGGCTTTCACTTTCGTTAAACCGACACTAGAACCTTCCAAAGAAGGTTTAACCATCAACGGCAAACCTAGCTTTTTGACCACAGCCACCGGGTTTAAGTTTATTCTATTTTCCGTAGTGACAATTTCCATCTCAGCCACCGGCAATCCAAAGGCTTTCCATAACATTTTCGTGCGCATTTTATCCATGGTTAACGCTGACGCCATTACACCACAACCGGTGTATGGAAGCCCAATTTGCTCCAATAATCCTTGCATGGTGCCATCTTCACCGCCGCGACCGTGCAAAATATTAAATACGCGATCAAACCCTTGTTCTTTTAATGTCGCTACCGGAAATATTTTTGGATCAATCGGATGGGCATCATAACCTTGTTTGCGTAATGCCACTAATACTGCGTTGCCGGAATTTAGCGAAACCTCACGTTCTGCCGATGTACCGCCAAGTAATACGGCAATCTTTTCTTGCTTTAATGTTTTACTCATTTTGTTATCCACTTACTTATTCTTTCATCCAACGTTCTACTAACTGGCGTGAAAGTTTACTCACGCTACCGGCGCCTTGCGCCAAAATTAAATCGCCATCTTGAATAATTTGATCGAGCACGTCACCTAATTGTGCCGTATCCGATACCAAAATCGGATCCACTTTGCCCAAATTACGAATCGAACGACACAACGCCTTACTGTCCGCACCTACAATTGGCGACTCACCTGCCGGGTACACATCCAACATAATTAAGGCATCGACTTGTGACAACACTTGCACAAAATCATCAAATAAATCCCTAGTACGAGAATAACGATGTGGTTGGAAAATCATCACAACGCGCTTATTTTCCCAACCTTGGCGTGCTGCCTGAATAGTCACACCAACCTCGGTCGGATGGTGACCATAATCGTCCACCAACATTACTTTACCGTTCGGACGGATAAATTGACCTAACTGATCGAAACGACGCCCTGCTCCTTGGAAATTCGCCAATGCGGCTAAAATCGCTTCGTTTTTAATGCCTTCTTCTTTCGCCACCACTAACGCTGCTGTGGCATTTAAGGCATTATGGCGTCCAGGCACATTTAATAGTACATCAATGCGTTCGCCATTCGGACAAATCACTGTGTAATGCCCTTGGAAACCGGTTTGTTGATAATCTTCAATACGATAATCAGCGTTCTCGCTGAAACCATAAGTAATCACCTGACGCCCGACTTGCGGCACCAAACCCATTAAATCGGCATCATCGGCACACAACACAGCCAAACCATAAAATGGCAAATTATGTAAGAAATTCACATAGGTTTGCTTCATTTCATCAAAATCACCGTGATAGGTATCCATATGATCCGGCTCAATATTGGTCACAATAGAAATCATCGGTTGCAAGTGCAAGAAAGAAGCATCGCTTTCATCCGCTTCAGCGATTAAATAACGACTACAGCCCAAATGAGCGTTAGTTCCCGCCGACTTTACCAAGCCGCCATTAACAAAGGTTGGATCCAACCCGGCTTGAGCATAAATCATAGACACCATCGCCGTAGTGGTCGTTTTACCATGGGTACCGGCAACAGCGATCCCGTGACGAAAACGCATTAATTCGGCCAACATTTGGGCACGTTGGATTACCGGAATGCGGGCTTTTTTGGCAGCCATCACTTCCGGGTTATCCCCATGAATCGCGGAAGAAATCACCACCACGCTGGCGCCAATAATATTTTCTGCGCTATGTCCAATAAACACCTTCGCACCGGCTTTAGTCAAACGCTGAGTCACGGCGCTTTCAGCAATATCCGAGCCGGAAATGCAATACCCTTCGTTCAATAAAATTTCCGCGATACCGCACATTCCCGCGCCACCAATACCGATAAAATGAATTTGTTTCACACGGCGCATTTCCGGAATGATGTTTCTAATCTGTTGATGATAATTGTCCATTGATATTTTCCCTTTTACTCGGCCGTTAAAAAACATTTGAAAAAACGACCGCACTTTTCGTTTAATTCGCTACGTCTTCGATCACATCGGCAACCCGTTTGGCTGATAGTGGTGTTGCCATTTTTTGGGCATTTAATGCCATGGTGAGTAATTTTTCACGCTCTGCCAACAAAGGCGTTAATGCTTGTAATAGACGTTCTTCGGTAAATTCCGGCTGCTCAATAATCAGCGCAGCACCTGCATCGGCCAAATATTTGGCATTCAGAAATTGCTGACGATCTTTATGCTGAAACGGCACAAAAATTGCCGGTGTACCTACTGCTGCCAGTTCACATACCGTTAACGCACCTGAGCGGCAAATCACTAAATCCGCCCACGCATAGGCCTCAGCCATATCATCAATAAATTCCGTTGCGGCACCATTGCCGTTTGCCCGATAAATCTCTTCAATCCCCGCTAAATTGCCTTTGCCCACTTGATGACGCACATGAATATCATAACCCTGTGCCGTTAATTTCGCGGCAACTTGCGGTACGGTTTGATTTAACACACGCGCGCCTTGACTACCGCCTACCACTAAAATGCGCAAGGTTTTATCACGCTCTGCAAAACGCACTTCCGGTGTTGCTGTTTGGAATAAATCACGACGCACCGGATTGCCCACGACTTCAGCATCAGGAAAAGCATTTGGAAATGCCTGTAATACACGAGTTGCAATTTTTGACAACCAGTGGTTGGTTAGTCCCGCAATAGCATTTTGTTCATGTAAGACTACCGGCACGCCACAAAGTTTTGCCGCAATGCCTCCCGGTCCGGATACATACCCTCCCATGCCTAATACGGCGTTAGGTTGATATTGTTTGATGATTCGGCGCGCCTGACACACCGCACGTAAAATCACAAAAGGCGCGAATAATAAACTCTTGATGCCTTTGCCACGCAAACCTGAAATTTGGATAAATTCAATGGGAATACCGTGTTTTGGCACGAGTTGGGCTTCCATGCGATCTTTGGTGCCTAACCAACGGATTTCCCAGCCGTGTTGTTGTAGTTCTTGTGCAACGGCAATGGCAGGAAAAACATGTCCACCTGTTCCGCCTGCCATCACTAATAATTTTTTACCCATATCTTTTCTCTAAAAACACTAAAAAAACGACCGCACTTTTTAATCATCCCGCAATCGTGCTTGACCACCACGCATTAAGCGGTTTTCATGATCAATGCGTAGCAACATTCCGACAGTGATGGACATAATGATAATACTGGAACCACCGTAACTGATGAGCGGAAAAGTCAAACCTTTGGTTGGTAACATCCCCAGTGCCATACCTAGATTGACGAAACCTTGAAAGAAAATCCAAAAACTGATACCGAAGGCTAAAAAGCCTTTGAAGCGCTGTTCCAAAATTAAAGATTCACGCCCGATTTTCATGGCGCGGAAGACTAATAAGCCGAGTAAAATAATGATGATAAAAATGCCAAAAAAACCAAACTCTTCGCCTACAATTGCCATCACGAAGTCAGTATGCGCTTCCGGCAAATATTCCAGTTTCAACACGGAATTGCCTAACCCTTCGCCAAAAAAGCCGCCACGTCCGAATGCCATAAGGGAGTTGGATAATTGAAAGCCTGTACCGTAAGGGTCCTTAAACGGATCCATAAAACCGGTGATACGTTTCAGACGATAAGCGGAAGACAGAACCAACCAGACAAACATCAACACGCCGACACCAATTAAACCGATGAACTGCCAGAAGTTGGCGCCAACGATAAATAATAAACCAAAAGTGATGATAAATAATACGACAGTACTACCCAAGTCAGGTTGTACTAAAAGGAAACACCCCATTAATCCCATTACCATAAAAGGCTTAAATGCACTTAATTTACGACTGCGTACTTCGTCGTAGCGACGGGTGAAATAACTGGCAAGAAAACAGGTTAACGCTAATTTGGCAAATTCTGCAGGTTGGAAATTAAACAATCCCATGGGAATCCAACGGCGCGCACCATTAACTTCACGACCAATACCGGGGATCATCACAAGGACAAGCAAAATCAACGCAATGCAAAATAATCTCACGTGCCATTTCTCCCATTTTTCCATGGAAATTTGTAAGGTGAAATAACAGGTGATACAGGAAAGGACAATGTAAACCACATCTCGCTTGGCAAAATAAAAAGCATCACTATACAAACGGGTTCCCACCGGAATGGATGCGGACGACACTGCCAATAAACCGATTAATAGTAATACTAAATACAGCCAAAGCAACGTACGATCATACAACAAACTACTTGGTGTGACCGTGGTTGCTTGTAAGCTACTCTCTTTAAACTTATCCCAAAATCCCATGTATTTTCCTAATTTGCCCTAATCTAACGACGAGCTTAATTGCGCTAAACGCGTAAATTCATCGCCACGCGCTTCAAAACAAGGGAATTGATCCAAGCTGGCGCACGCCGGAGATAACAACACCATGTCTCCTGCTTGTAATTGCGGACGAATTGCCGCAATGGCCTGTTCCATGGTGTCAAATAATTGGCTTTGTGGCGAAAGTGCAGCTAACTGTTTGCCATCCTGCCCAAAGCAATAACAAAAAATATGCGGTTGATTAATTAATACAGCCAATTCGGAAAAATCTGCGCCTTTGCCGTCACCACCGAGCAATAAATGCAATTTTCCCTTCACCTGTAAACCGGTTAAGGCCGCAACAGTGCTTCCCACATTGGTCGCTTTAGAATCGTTAATCCAACGTACACCATCTGCCATGTGCGCCAATTGAAAACGATGCTCCAATCCGCCAAACTCACGAAGTGCGGTCTGAATTCCCGATAAATTTATGCCCGCGGCCTGTGCCAAAGCTATAGCGGCCAAGGCATTCATATAATTATGACGTCCGCTTAGTTTCATTTCATCAATGGTCAAAATGGACTCATTACGCGCCATTAAATAAGTGTGGTGTCCATCGGTTTTTAACCAATAATCCGCGTTATTTTGCGCAAAAGAGACTTGTTGTTGCGGGCATTGTGTTGTCGGCAACGTTAAAGCGTCTTCCCCGTTAATGACGGCAGTTTGACAATTATCATAAATTTTGAGTTTGGCGTGGCGATAATCCTGTAAATCGACATAGCGGTTCATGTGATCTTCGGTGACATTTAACACTGTTGCTGCCACAGCTTTGAGAGAATAAGTGGTTTCTAATTGAAAACTGGAAAGCTCCAACACATACAAATCATGTTGTTGATTTAACAAAGAAAGCGCCGGAATGCCGATGTTCCCCCCCATCCCCACACTTAACCCGCCGGCTTTCGCCATCTCCGCGACTAATGTGGTCACAGTACTTTTGCCGTTCGAACCGGTAATCGCCACGATCGGTTTATCCGCTTCACGGCAGAATAATTCAATGTCACCCACCACTTCAACGCCCGCTTGAAGTGCGGTCTGAATTTCAGGTGTTTTTACCGCAAGCCCCGGGCTGATAACAATCAAATCACTTTCCAACAGCCATTGTTGATTTAAGCTACCCGTATGCAACGAAATTTCTTTGCTTAATTGATCGGCACCTGCCGGCTGTTGGCGGGTATCAATCACTCGTACATCCGCCTGTTTGGCACGTAAAAAATCCACACAAGACAATCCCGTCTTGCCTAAACCGATCACGGTGACTTTTTTATTTTGATATTGCATTGAAATTCTCTCTCAAAAACGACCGCTCTTTGATTCGGCTTAACGCAGTTTTAAGGTGACCAAACCGATTAATACGAGCATTAATGAAATGATCCAAAAGCGCACAATAACACGCGGTTCCGGCCAGCCTTTTTTCTCAAAATGATGATGAATCGGCGCCATTAAAAAAATGCGTTGTTTGTTGCGTAATTTATAGGAGCCCACTTGAAGAATGACCGATAGGGTTTCCATCACAAACACCCCACCCATGATGAGCAATAAAAATTCCTGGCGCACCAACACGGCAATCACGCCTAAAGCGCCACCTAAAGCCAACGAGCCCACATCGCCCATAAAGACTTGCGCAGGATAAGTGTTAAACCATAAGAACCCTAAGCCGGCCCCCACAATGGCGGTACAGAATACGACTAATTCGGCACTAAATTTAATATACGGAATGTGTAAATATTCGGCGAAGTTGACGTTACCGGTTGCCCATGCCACCAAAGCAAATGCGCCGGCAACTAACACTGTCGGCATAATAGCCAGACCATCTAAACCATCGGTGAAATTCACCGCATTACTGGATCCCACGATCACGAAATACGATAACACAATATAAAAGACACCAAGTTGCGGCATAAATTCTTTAAAGAATGGCACCACCAAACGGGTTGCGTCCGTATCTTTGCCCATGGCGTACATCCCGAAAATCGCCACTAATGCCACCACGGACAACCAAAAATATTTCCAACGAGCCACTAAGCCATCCGTGTTTTTACGGGTAATTTTGCGGTAATCATCCACAAAACCCACGGTGCCGTAACCGAATAATACGAATAAACTAAACCAAATGTATGGATTTGCCAAATCCGCCCATAACAACGTGCTGACGCCGATGGCGAATAAAATCATCACGCCGCCCATAGTTGGCGTACCTGTTTTCGCGAAATGGCTTTCCGGCCCGTCATTACGTACAACCTGGCCAAATTTCAACATTTGCAGGCGACGAATCACCTTGGGACCAATCCACAAAGAAAGCAAAAGTGCCGTTAATAACGCCAAAATAGCGCGCACGGTGATGTAAGAAATAACGTGAAAATTAGAATAATATTTGGTTAAAAATTCTGCAATCCAAACTAACATAGAAAACTATCCTTCAATAAATCGATCACATTCTCCATTTTCATACTGCGTGATCCTTTCACTAAAACAACGACTTTTTGTTCTGTTAATTGTTGTTTAATTACCGAGATTAAATAATCTGCCAACTCGGTTTTATCCGTAAAATGTTTGCCCGAATTGACCGCACTTATCACTTCTGACGCATGGCCACAAGAAAGCACCAAATCTAATTTGGCGGCGTGCGCAAAATCGGCCACCTCTTGGTGACAAAGCTGTGTATTATCGCCCAATTCCGCCATATCACCAACAACAAAGACGCGAAATGCCGGATATTTTTGCAACACGGAAATAGCGGATTTCATGGAGCCTACGTTAGCGTTGTAGGTATCATCTAAGAGTAAGAGATTTTCACAAGGCTCAATTGGGAACAAGCGCCCTTTCACTTGGGATTTCATCGCCAAGCCGTTTTGTACATCCTGCAAACTGGCACCGACATTCATTGCCAATGCAGTTGCCGCCAAGGCATTGCTGACATTATGTTCACCCAAATAAGAAGAATGAATTTGAATACTGCCTTTTGGCGTATGTAAAAGAAAAGAAGCACCCTGCTCGGAAAATACAATGTTTTCGGCATAATAATCGGCTTGCGGATTATCGTAAGCAAAATATTGCACCGAATGGTCACCGATTTCCGCCTGCCATTTTTGTTGATAATTATGGGCGAGATTAATAATTGCAGTGCCGTTTGAGGTTAGTCCACGGTAAATTTCGCCTTTGGCGGTTGCTACGCCATCAAGAGAACCAAATCCTTCCAAATGTGCAGCCGCCACGTTATTCACCAACGCGACATCAGGTTGCGCCAAGGCGGTGGTATAAGCAATTTCACCGATATGATTCGCGCCAAGTTCAATGACAGCAAATTTATGTTGTTCCGTTAAGCGTAATAATGTGAGTGGCACGCCGATGTCATTGTTGAAGTTGCCGTGGGTAAATAAAACATCGTCAAAATCCACCGCACTTTGCTGCAAAATGGCGGCCGTCATTTCTTTTACGGTGGTCTTGCCGGAAGAGCCTGTCATAGCAACGGTTTTCGGATTAATCTTTTCGCGTAACCATTTGGCAAGTTGTCCGAGCGCCAAACAGGTGTCTTTTACCACTAACTGCGCGATCGAAGCGTTTGTTTGGCCTTCCACTACGGCGGCAATACAACCTTGTTCAGCAGCTTTATCTAAATAATGATGGGCATCAAAATGTTCGCCTTTTAAGGCAAAGAATAAACCTTTCGAGATAGATTGGCGGCTGTCAGTGCTGACGTTTTCTACCGTCAGTGCGCCGTCGCCAAGTAATTGAGCATCTAAAATAGAAGCAAGTTGAGAAAGAGATAATGTAATCATGTTATTTTTAGTGAGATAAATAGTGTCGGGCTACTTCTTGGTCGGAAAAATGGTGCTTGGTTTTGCCGATAATTTGATAATCTTCATGACCTTTACCAGCAATTAAAATAACGTCATTTTCCACCGCACTTTTAATTGCCGTAGCAATGGCTTCTTCACGTTGATGTATCACTTGCACCGCTTGCGGATTAATGAAACCTTTCAAAATATCCGCCATGATTTGGGTATGATCTTCCGTACGCGGATTGTCATCCGTCGCAATCACGTGATCAGATAATTTCTCCGCAATACCCGCCATTAACGGACGTTTACCGCGATCACGATCACCTCCGCAACCAAAAATACACCAAAGTTTGCCATGGCAATGCAACCGCGCTGCCTGTAAGGCTTTTTCTAAAGCATCCGGTGTGTGAGCATAATCTACGATGACAGTGGGTTTATGAGTTACCGTCAACATTTCCATACGACCGCATACACCGTTGAGTTTATTTACGCTGTTCACCAATTCACTTAAAGAATAACCCAAGGTTAACAACGTAGCGGTCACCAATAATAGATTGCTGACATTAAACGCGCCGATTAAAGCACTGTGTAATTCGCCATCCCCCCATGAAGATGCAAACTTGATCACCGCACCTTTATGATGAAAACGCACCTCAACCGCTTTTAACCACTGTGTTTGCTGAGGTGAAAAGTCAGGGTTGGTACTCACGGCAACAGCATTCGGTAATTCCCTCAACCACGCGGCACCTATCGGGTCATCCGCATCAATAATTTGGTAGCGGCTATCTAATTCGGTGAATAACCGTTTTTTGGCTGCCGCATAATTTTCCATGGAATGATGATAATCAAGATGATCTCGACTTAAATTAGTAAATACTGCCGCACTGAAATGCACACCTTCTACACGGTGTTGCACCAAACCATGTGACGATACTTCAATCGCGGCAAAATCGGCTCCCTGAGTGACAAAGTCGGCAAGCGAGGCTTGAATTTCTACTGCCGAACCTGTGGTATTGGCCGCCTCTTTTACTTGACCGAATAAGCCATTCCCAATCGTCCCCATTACGGCAGAGGTGTGCCCTAACAATTGTGTCCATTGGGCTAATAATTGCGTCGTCGTGGTTTTACCGTTGGTGCCCGTCACACCGACTAAGGTAAGGCGCTTGGAGGGAGATTGGTAAAATACATCCGCCAAACGTGAGAGATTTTCGCTTAATTGATAAAAAGCAATCAAAGGAACATTTTGTTCGTAATGAATTTGCAAATGCTGTTGGGCAGAATCGGCCTCAAAAATGACCGCACTTGCACCGCTCTGTAAGGCTTGCGGGATATATTGGCGACCATCGGTTTGATGACCTTTAATCGCAATAAAAAGACAGCCGGCCTTTGCAGTTCGGCTGTCTAGTGTCATGTGGGTAAGATTGACGTCTCCTTCAATATCAATCCCTAAAAGGTGGGTTAATCGGTACATGATTTAATCTCATCAAATTAGTTTACGCCGCTAGGTTTCTTATCACTGAGACGAACCGTACGTCTCGCGGTCTTGTCTTGCTCGACACCATCCGGTGCAACATTATTGGTACGCAAAGCATAGCTCATAATGTTAGAGAAGATCGGTGCAGAAACCGCACCACCATAATATTGACCGGCTTTCGGATCGTTAATTAAAACAACCAAGGCATAACGCGGATCGGTAATTGGCGCAATACCGGCAGTGTAGGCGACATATTTATCAACATAACGCCCGTTTTCTAATTTTTTCGCCGTACCGGTTTTAATACCGACACGATACCCTTCCACCATCGCACGGCCATTTTTAATCGCCACTTTTTCCATCATATTCACAACTTCACGCGTGATTTTTTCGGAGAAAACGCGATTACCGACTACCGGTGGATCCACTTTAGTAATGGAAAGCGGACGATAAATCCCAAAGCTACCTAATGTCACATAAGCACGGGCAATTTGTAACGGGGTCGCATTCAAACCATAACCATAAGCTACGTTAGCACGCTCGATATCTGACCAACGAGCGCGATGCGCGTTTAACAAACCGGATTGTTCGCCGATTAATCCTAAATCCGTTGGTTTGCCTAACCCTGCACTTTGGTAAGTTTCCATTAAAGCATTTGGCGGCATACGTAAAGCCAAACGGCTTACACCACGGTTACTGGAATTTTCTAAAATACCGTCCAAGCTTAATCTATCACGTGGTGCTACGTCTTTGACTTCATGACCATTTAAAATTAACGGTCCGGTATTAATAATTTCATCACGACGCACGGCACCGCGTTGAAGTGCGGTCAAAACGACAAATGGTTTTACCGTAGAACCCGGTTCAAAAGTATCGGTAATGGCGCGGTTACGCGTCAATTCAGATTTCACGCCGGCACGATTATTCGGGTTATACGAAGGCGCATTGGCCATAGCCAACACTTCACCGGTACGCACATCCACCAATACGGCTGTGCCGGATTCCGCTTTGTTTTCCGCCACAGCTTTCTTAATTTCACGATACACCATGGACTGTAATTTTTCATCGATACTCAAGGTCACATCTTGTGCATCGTATTTTTTCACATCGGAAATATTCTCCACGATGTTGCCGAATTTATCTTTACGATAAGTTAATGATCCGGATTTGCCGACCAACATGGAATCAAAGCTCTTTTCAATGCCTTCAATACCTGAACCGTCAATGTTGGTATAACCGATTAAATGTGCGGTCTCCTCCACTCGCGGATAAAAACGACGGGCCTCCGATTTCAAAACAATACCGGTAATTTTTAAATCTTTAACATATTGGGCAAGTGTCGGCGAAATTTGACGGGATAAATACACAAAACGTGATTTCGGGTCTTTCTCCACCCGTTTAACTAAATTGCCATAAGAAATCCCTAAGGCTTCCGCTAGTTTTTGCCAACGTTCTTTGTCTTTTAAAGAATTTTCATCAAAAATAAATTTCGGATCCGCCACCACAGAGTACATTGGTACGCTGACGGATAAAAGTTGACCATTACGATCCAAAATAGAACCGCGCACGAACTGAATTTCTTGTGTGCGCAAAGAACGTTTGTCCGCTTCATCCATTAATGAATCGGCATTCACGATCTGCACATATGCGGCTTGGGTAACAAGGGCGATTAATCCCATAAAAATCAAGCTCAAAGCTGAAATATAACGGGTTTGCAAAAAACTCTTTTCATAGACAATCTTCGGTTTATTGGGTTTTACCGCAGAACCGCCTTGAGATGAGACTTTTGTTGCTTTTTTCGGTTTAATCGGTTTGACTGATTTATTAAACTTGACCATTTTCATCACCTTCCATGCTACTCAAGAATAACAACTTCTTGTTCTGGTGTTGCACGTTGCATGCCTAATTGTTTGGCAATTGCTTCAATTCTCGTATTATCGCTTAGTGTCGCTTCTTCTAATTTTAAATTTAAAAACTCATTTTCAAGTGCCTGGTGCTGCAAGACCAAATCCCCTTTTTCCGCCACCAAACCACGAGTTTGGTGTGTAATCCAAACTGTGCCGAGAGCACTGACGGTAATGGCTAATAACAAGATCAACACTAACTTATTGGAAGTAAATAAATCTTCCATAATGATCTCTTGTAACGGGAATCGATCGTTATTTTCCAACATCAGCTCAATCTCTCCGCAACACGTAATACGGCACTTCTGGCACGCGGATTTTGAGCAATCTCCGCTTCCGTAGGCATAATTGCTTTGCCAATAACTTTTAAAGTTTGATTACGTTGAATTTGGTCTTCACGCAAAGGCAATCCTTTTGGAATCTCCGCACCTTGACTTTGCTTGCGCATGAAATGTTTTACCATGCGATCTTCCAACGAATGAAAGCTAATCACAGACAAACGCCCTGCCGGAGCCAACACGGTTAATGCGGATTGCAACACTTTTTCCAATTCATCCAATTCGGCATTAATAAAAATACGAATAGCTTGAAAACTGCGGGTCGCCGGATGTTTGTGTTTATCTTTGAACGGCACGGTATGTGCAATTAATTCGGCAAGCTGTAAAGTACGGGTTAAAAATTCACTGCCATTTTGCACCGCACTTTTATTGTAATCGACGATAGCTTTGGCTATTTTTTTGGCAAAGCGCTCTTCACCAAAGGTTTTTAACACCCACGCTAAATCTTGTTCGGAAATCTGTTGCAACCATTCAGCAGCAGAAATGCCTTTACTGTCATCCATTCGCATATCCAATGGACCGTCCTTCATGAAACTGAAACCGCGTGCGGCATCATCTAATTGCGGAGAAGATACGCCAAGATCAAGCAAAATACCGTCAATTTTGCCGACTAAACCTAATTTTTCACAAATAGGTAAAATTTCCGAAAACGTGTTGTGTTCAATCTGAAAACGTGGGTCTTGGATTTTTTGGGCTTCCGCTACAGCCTTCGGGTCGCGATCGATAGCGATTAATTTGCCATTAGCGGATAATTTGGAGAGGATCAAGCGGGAATGACCGCCACGACCGAATGTACCGTCAATATAAATACCGTTTTCTTTCAATGCCAAACCATCAACGGTTTCATGTAACAAAACCGTTGAGTGCTCAGCTGACGAAAAAGCATTTAAATGAGTCATAAGTCATTACCAATGGTACATAAAAATTGCAATATAAGACAAAGAGAAGATAGAGCGGCGCAACCGCCGCTTATCTTTTGCTAGTGCCGCTGTTTGATGAGTTTTACTCTTATAATGACAGCGTTTTTAATTTTTCCGATAGAGCAAATGTATCTGTTGCACCCAGTGCCATATCTTGTTCCACTTGGGCTTGCCATTCGGCATCACTCCAAATTTCAAATTTATTAAGTTGCCCGACCAACATAATGGATTTTTCTAATTTGGCATGTTGGCGTAACGGACTACTAATTAAAATTCGACCGGCACTATCTAATTCACACTCGGTTGCGTATCCCAACATCACCCGTTGTAGGCTACGTTGTACGGGATCGAAGTTGGAGAGCTCAAGCAGTTTTTGTTCAATGACCTCCCACTCTTTGAGGGGATAAAGCAATAAACAAGGTTGACGAATATCCACGGTACAAACCATTTGCCCTTGGTTTTGTTCCAAAAGCTCGGCGCGATAGCGGGTTGGGATGGCAAGCCTACCCTTCGCATCTAAATTGACTGCCGAAGCTCCACGAAACATGAAATTCACCTTTTTGTCTGTTTACTTGCTCTGAATTTGGGATTTAGATCCAAAATTCACCACAAAAAACCACTTTTTACCACTTTGAGCTAAGTTTATTATTTGTTTGCTCAAGTTGCAAGCGCTTTCATAAAAGGAGCATGTAAAGTTTTGTATATTTATTAATAGCCACAATATGTTACCGATAATTTTCTCCACATAAAAAAACATCCTGCCAATATTCATTAGCAGGATGTTTAGTAAATACAGGAGACTCCGCAAAAAGTGCGGTCGCTGTTTTTATTGTTTTGCTAAACTATTCACTAACGCTTCCGGATCAGATTCGCCGGAACGTTTAACCAAAGCAAAGAATAACACAACGCATACAACGGTTGTCGCAAAGCCTAAATATACGGATAACTGATAGTCTAATCCAAACCCGATTTTGTTGTAATACAAGTAAGTCGCACAGACAGTGGTAATAAACCAAGCCGGGATAGATGCCACCCAGTGGAATTTACGGTAGCGATATAAATAAGCCGCGGCAGTCCATAACATCACCATTGCAGTCATTTGGTTCGCCCAAGTGAAGTAACGCCATAACACGCTAAAGTCAATGGTAGAAACAAAATAACCCAATACGAACAATGGCACAGCAATTAATAAACGTTTAGAAAGCGAACGTTGATCGATATTGAAGATTTCAGCTAATTGTAAACGTGCCGCACGGAATGCCGTATCACCTGAAGTGATTGGAAGTACCACAACACCTAACACCGCAAAAATACCGCCCACGAAACCTAAGAAATGTAATGAGCTGTCATACACGACTTTAGATGGTGAACCTGCAGCAATAGCATCTTGTAAAGCTTGTGGATTCTCATAGAATGCAAGCCCCACCATACACCATACTAAAGCAATAATACCTTCAGCAATCATCGCGCCGTAGAAAATGAAGCGACCTTCTTTTTCATTTTCTGCACAACGTGCCATTAATGGCGTTTGTGTCGCGTGGAAACCGGATAGCGCACCACAAGAAATGGTTAAGAATAATAATGGCCAAATTGGTACGTCGCCTTTCACTTGGAAGTTTTGTGCGAATTTATCCAAGGTTAAACCTTGTCCGTCTGCATTAATGGTACGGAAGAATTCGATAGGATCTACCGCACTGAAGTGCGCAGACACCAAACCGTACACCATACCCACAGACATAAAGAGCAATAACGCGCCAAACAGCGGATAAATACGACCGATAATTTTGTCAATTGGCAATAAGGTTGCAAGAATATAATAAGCAAAAATAATCACGGTCCAGACAGAAACCACGGTAGCTTTATCCATTCCCCATACGGTTAAACCACCAGCTTCAACCGCCTTGTGAACCGCTTCAGCATCACCTAATTGTAATGCACCTTGGGAAGCCCCCATGACATCCATAGTGATAGTGCCCATTAATTGTGCAGGGCTCGAAACAAAGACCACACCAACTAATAAAAGAAGAACAAGAGCTAAAATATTAATAAATACTTTTACCGGACGGCCTAAAAACTTACCGGCCAAATAAGGCATGGTTGCACCGCCATGGCGAATACTTAACATACCGCAAAAATAGTCATGCACTGCACCGGCAAAAATACAACCGACAACGATCCATAACATCGCCACAGGTCCGTATAACGCACCAAGAATCGGACCGAAAATCGGACCGGTACCCGCAATATTTAATAACTGAATTAACCAAATTTTGGTTTTGGACATTGGCATGTAATCCACGCCATCATTGACTTGGTAAGCCGGCGTTTGACGATTAGGATTAATGACAAAAATCTTTTCAATGATTTTGCTATAAACAAAGTAGCCTAAAAGCAACACCAAAACACAGAAGAAAAACCACAACATATGAGAATCCTATGTAAAGAACCTACTTATTCTAAAAGCAAGAGGTTCAAGTTAATGTTTAAATTCTTTTACTCACATTTGAGTAAGAGTGCGGTATTTTAGGCTTCTGTTACAATGAAGTAAACAAGCGATGATCCATCGGTCTAAAATATCTTCATAAAATGTGACATTAATCACACTTTCAAATTGAACTAAAAGTGCGGTGAAAATGTCTTGTGTTTTTAGCCAAAATCGCTACATTGTGGGAGCTTTATCAATATTAATGTCATCAGAGAAAATCATGTTACATCGTTGCCCCGAATGCCGGAAAAAAATCAGTGAAAGTGCGGAGTTTTGCCCCAATTGCGGTTTTTCATTTAAGCCGGAAAATCTTGAAATTTATAAACAGAAACTGGAAGAGCGTCGATTGTACAATGAAGAAATTAACCGTAAGAGCGTTAAAATTCATTTAATTTGGGGCGCAATTTTCGCCTTAGTGCTGATTGTGGCAGGTTGGCTTACCAATAATCCATAAAAAATGGGCAGTTTCCTGCCCATTTTTCAATATTGACTTCCTTTACTCCGTCATCCACTTGGCATAAATCTTCTGATATTCGCCACTGGCTTTAATCGCCGCCAAGCCTTTGTTGAGGCTTTCTTGCAAGGCCTTGTTGGATTTATTCACCACGATGCCCACGCCATTACCAAAATATTTAGGGTTGACTACTTTTCCGCCGACAAATTGCAGTTCAGGCTCTTTTTTCATCATATCAGCCAATAGAGCTGTGTCACTTAACACAATGTCAATTCGCCCGTTTTTTAAATCTAAAATAGCGTCTTGCAAATTCACATAAGCCTTTGGCGTGTATTGTTTGGTTTCCGCCAAAGTATATTGTTGAAATGTCGAACCGTTTTGTACGCCGATATTTTTCGCTTTTACTAAATCCATACTGCCTTTTAACGCCACATAACTTGCCGAACTATCGTAATAAGAATCGCTGAACAACACTTGTTTGGCACGCGCTTCGGTAATATCAATCGCCGATATGGCAGCGTCAAAACGTTTGGCTTTAACACTGGGAATCAACGCGTCAAAGGGCTGCGTTTGAAATGTGCAGACCGCTTGAATTTCGTTGCAAATAGCATTGACGATATCAATATCAAATCCCACTAATTCCCCTTTTTCGGTGGTTGACTCAAAAGGCGGGTAGCTTGGCTCCGTGCCGAAAGTTAGGGTTTGAGCACTAGCAGTGACTGCCACACCCATTAAAAAACTGCTAATAAGTACTGTTTTCATAATACTCCCTCCTTTGCTGTGAATATGATGTTGTGATTGGTATTGAGACTACAACTTTGCTTACACTTTACCCATAATGAAAATATATTATTATTTTATGAATATTTATGCAATGATTATTCATAAAAAATCCCCAAATTTGGGGATTTTAAAAATATTGCAAAAAACGACCGCACTTTATGCGCCTCTTGTATCCAAACGTTCAAAGGCAAGCACCCGATTTTCCAGTTTACGTAGCAATAATGTGGCAATACCGGTAATAATTAAATAAATTCCGCCGGCAATGCCGTAAATGGTCAGTGCATCGTATTCCGTGCCATAAAGTTGGCGGGCGTAGCCCATGATATCCATAATCGTGATCGTGGACGCCAAGGCCGTACCTTTGAACACCAAAATAATTTCATTGGAATAAGACGGTAATGCACGTTTTAAAGCATAAGGAATCAGAATTTTCAATGTTTGCAAACGACTTAAACCTAATGCTGCACAACTTTCCCACTGCCCTTTTGGAATGGCTTTTACTGCGCCATGAAATAACTGAGTGGAATAAGCCGCACTATTTAAAGCTAAAGCCAATGCCGCACAAAACCACGCATTAGAAAACAGCGACCACAATGGGCTATCCACCACCCATTGGAATTGCCCCGGACCCGCATAAATTAAGAAAAACTGCACTAACAACGGCGTACCGGTGAATAAAGTAAGATATAAATTGACCGCACTTTTCGCCGCTTTATTTTCCATGGAAAGCAGGAAAGTGAATAGTAGAGCCAATAAAAACGCAATGCTTAAAGAAACAACGGTCAGCAACAAACTGGTTGGAATGCCTTGCGCGATCACCTGTAAATATTCCCAAAACATTATTTCACCTCTCTTTCAAAACGGGTGAAACGCAGTTCTAATTTACGAATGCCCACTTGGCTCACCAAGGTCACCACTAGATAAATCAATGCCGCAATGCCATACCAAGTAAAAGGTTGGTGCGTATTGGTATTGATCAACTGCGCTTGACGCATTAAATCATCCACGCCAATCAAAGAAATCAGTGCGGTATCTTTTAATAAAACCAACCATTGGTTGCTCAATCCCGGCAACGCATGACGCCATACCTGCGGCATGATAATGTGAAGAAAAGTGTAACCTTTGCTTAGTCCCAGTGCCGCGCCGGATTCCCATTGCCCTTTAGGGATGGCCTGAATCGCGCCACGCAAGGTTTGTGAAGCATAGGCGGCAAAAATAAGCGATAACGCAAACACGCCACAACCGAAAGCACCAAATTCAATGTATTCCCCAGTGATCATTTCCACCACTTCGCTGGAGCCGAAATACACCAAAAGCACCACTAAAATTTCCGGCAAACCACGCAATAAGGCCACCAATACCGCCATGGGTTTACCCACTACCCGGTTGGCTTCCAACACGGCAAAGAACATGCTTAACAACAAGCCTGCCACTAACGAACAAACCGCAAGCCCTAACGTCATGAGGGCTGCGGTAAACATTAGAGAGAGAAAATCAAAAAACATAAAATTACTTCGTCATCCATTTATCATAGATTTTTTGATATTCACCATTGGCTTTAATGGCGGCTAAACCTTTATTTAAGCTTTCTGCCAATTCTTTGTTGGATTTGTTCATCGCAATACCAAAACCGTTACCGAAATATTTTTTGTTATTGACTTTATCACCCACAAACTCAATGTTCGGTTCTTTGGAAATCATATCTGCAAGCACGGCAGTGTCACCAAAGATAATGTCAATACGACCATTTTTTAAGTCCAACACCGCATCTTGCAAGCTCGCATAAGATTTCGGACTGTATTGTTTGGTTTCCGCCACCGTGTATTGTTGATAAGTCGTACCGTTTTGCACGCCAACGTTTTTTGCACTTTCTAGGTTTGCTTTACCTTTTAACGCCACATAGCTTGCCGTGCTGTCATAATAAGGTTCGGAGAACAACACTTGTTTGGCACGTGCGTCAGTAATATCGATGGCAGAAATCGCCGCATCAAAACGTTTTGATCTTAAATTGGTAATCAGTGCGTCAAACGCTTCGCCTTTAAAATGGCAAGTGGCTTGAATTTCTTTACAGATAGCATTGGCAATGTCCACATCAAAACCGATGATTTCACCTTTTTCATTGGTGGATTCAAAAGGCGGATAACTTGGCTCCATAGCAAAAGTTAGATCTTGTGCATTAGCTGCCATAGCGGAGCCTAATAAAATTGCACTTAAAAGTAATTTTTTCATTCTATTTTCTCCTTTCAGATTAAATGTTGTGTGAGAGATATTGTTTAAAGCGTTCTGTTTGTGGTTGCTCAAAGCAGGTGCTGTCACCGGTTTCGATAATATGCCCCTGTTCCATATACACCACTTTAGTGGCCACCTTTTTCGCCATATTAACTTCATGAGTCACAATCACTTGGGTAATGCCCGTTTCTCGTAATTCCTCAATAATGGAAACGATCTGCGCGGTAATTTCCGGATCCAGCGCTGCCGTCGGTTCATCAAATAACAACACTTGTGGTTTCATCATTAACGCGCGAGCAATCGCCACCCGCTGTTGTTGACCACCGGATAAATGTAACGGGAAACGCTCCGCGTGGCCTTCCAAACGCAAACGTTGCAATAATTCCATCGCCTGTTGTTTGGCTTCCATCTCGCCCACACCGAGAATTTTCATCGGCGCTTCAATGAGGTTTTCCAACACCGTCATGTGCGGCCATAAATGATACTGTTGAAACACCATACCCACATCACGACGCAATTGGCGAATTTGTTTCGGATCAGTATTGGCAGACAAATCAAATTGATTATTGGCAATAATCAATTCGCCCGATTGTGGTACTTCCAGCAAATTCAAAGTACGAATTAAGGTACTTTTACCAGCACCACTTGGCCCCAATAACACCACGACATCGCCATCATTCGCGGTTAAGTTAATATTAAATAAGGCTTGATTGGCGCCATAAAAAAAATTCAGATTTTTAACACTAATTGTCATTGTTACTTATACTCTTACATCAAATTACAGTTAAGTTGAAAACATATTATGCTTTTATGAATAATTATGCAACTCAAAGTATTAAAAAATCCCAAATAACATTGGGATTTTAAAAAACATATAAAAAAATGACCGCGCGTTAAGTTAATAATACTCATATTTATAGGTCGTCTTGGTTACCCACTCACCTTTCTCATTATACATGACACTTTCAATCACATTACCCTGTTCATCGAATCGGTGTTTAGTCTTGTAGCTCTCATTAGACACACGACCATCCTTATCAATAAACTGACGCTTGATTTCATGATGATTTTTATCATAGGTGATTTCTACCCTAAGATCATTAAATGAACCATTTTTAACAAAAGAACCATCATCAAAATAACGATACGTCTCGCAATCTTCAATTTTCTCTTTCTCACTTATGTCGCAAACTTTGCTTAATCGCGCATCATCATAAAAATAGGTCAAAATCTGATTGGCACTATGGATTTTAGGATAATACATTTGATCTTTCAACAAATTGCCTTTCGCATCATAAATCATTTGATGATGCCCATCTTCCCAATCCGGTGACGTTGGTTTTTTATAAACATAAACCAACTCTTTCTGTATCCCCGTCCCATCGTCATTTTCCTGATATTGATAGAGCGCTCCAAAATAAGATGGAGCAGTATCATCTTTGTTCTCGGTAGAGAGCACCACCTCTTCGCTATTCCGCTCTATCAAACGATTTTTATCGTCATATTGATACGTATGAAACCGCGTACTTTGATTATAACTCTCTTCAGTATCCCGCTCTTCCTCTTTGACTAAAAAGCCCTGCGCATTATAAAAAGACTTTTTATAATTCGTGATCGGATCACCTTCTTCTATGGCTTCGGGATTATCTTTTGAATAAGACTCAACCGATTTTACCTTACCCTGTAAATGATTTTGCTCCCAATCTGTCCGCACCGGAAACAATGCTAATGTCGAACCGGCAAAAGAAGATAACAAGACAACTAACAATAATCTACGCATAACACTCCTTTAAGAAAAAAGTGCGGTCAAAAAACCTTCTTGTTTTTTGACCGCACTTTATATGTAAATACCTTATTCCACTTTTGTCATTTCAAATTCAATTAACATCATCAAAATATGAATAACTTTAATGTGAATTTCCTGAATGCGATCGGCATAACCGAAATGTGGCACGCGAATTTCCACATCGGCAAGTCCCGCCATTTTGCCGCCATCTTTACCGGTCATAGCAATGATTTTCATGCCTTTCGCTTTTGCCGCTTCGATAGCATTCAACACGTTTTTAGAATTACCGGAAGTGGATAACCCGAACAACACATCGCCCTTTTGCCCCACGGCTTCCACATAACGGGAAAAGACATACTCGTAACCGAAATCGTTACTTACACAGCTTAAGTGGCTCACATCGGAAATGGCGATTGCCGGATAACCCGGGCGATTTTCACGATAACGACCGGTTAATTCTTCCGCAAAATGCATGGCATCGCAGTGGGAACCTCCGTTTCCGCAAGACAGCACCTTTCCGCCTTGTTTGAAACTGTCGGAAATCAATAATGCCGCTTGTTGAATCAATTTAATATTGTTGTCATCAGATAAGAATTTGTTTAATACATCTGCCGCTTCAGTGAGCTCGGCTTTGATTTGATTAAAATACATGGGTGTCTCCTTTTAATAAAAGTCGCTAGATTGTATGCAAAAACAGAATTAGGCTCAATACCTAGGGCAACAAGTCATCTTAAGTAATGCATAATCGTTCCGCTTTAGGAAGCATAGAAAGAGAAAAAGCAAAATCTGAGTGCTAGAAAAGTCCCCAAAGGGGCTGATTTATGCATAACCATGGGTAATTCAATTACCCACGGAAATTACCGCGGGTTGGTTAACTCTTTCACCAAATCCGTCACAAATTCTAACCGCACTTTATAGTCTGTTAAATCTTTGGTGAAGCGGAATTTATGTGGGCCGTCAAAACGATAAACCGCCGGATTGCTTTGGATTAACTGTAAAAAGATCATCGGGTCTAAATCAGCGTTCGGGGCAAATTCGATGAATCCGCCTTGCGCATTGGCATCCAAGCGAATGACATTGAGCGGTTTTAAATCCAGTCGTAATTGCGCAATTTGCAACAGATTCCGCGTGGCTTGTGGCAAGGTTCCGAAACGGTCGATAAGCTCCACTTTTAATTCATCCAATGCTTCGGTATTTTCCGCACCGGCAATGCGTTTATAGAAAGACAAGCGCATATTCACATCGCCCAAATAATCTTCCGGCAATAGCGACGGCATCCGTAAATCAATCTCAGTTTGTTGTTGCGTCAGTTCATCCAATGACGGCTCACGACCTTCTTTTAAGGCTTTCACCGCACGCTCCAACAATTCCATGTAAAGAGAAAAACCGATGCTTTCAATTTGTCCGCTTTGCTCGTTGCCCAACAATTCCCCTGCGCCGCGAATTTCCAAATCGTGGGTGGCTAAAATAAAGCCGGCACCGAGGTTGTCTAGGCTTTCCAAGGCTTCCAAGCGTTTTTGCGCATCCTTCGTCATCAGTTTCGGTGGCGGTGTGAGCAAATAAGCATAGGCTTGATGGTGAGAACGCCCAACCCGTCCGCGTAACTGGTGCAACTGTGCCAAACCGAAATTGTCGGCACGCTCAATAATAATGGTATTGGCCGTCGGCACATCGATACCGGTTTCAATAATCGTAGAACACACCAGCACGTTATAACGTTGATGATAAAAATCCGACATCACGCGTTCCAACTCACGTTCGCGCATTTGTCCGTGTCCCACAATCACGCGCGCTTCCGGTACGAGTGCGGTCAGTTTTTCTGCCGTATTTTCAATACTCGCCACATCGTTATGCAAATAATACACCTGCCCGCCACGCAAAATTTCACGCAAAATCGCTTCACGAATCACTAACTCATCCGTTTGACGCACAAACGTTTTAATGGTTAAACGGCGTGCCGGTGGCGTAGAAATAATGGAAAGATCGCGAATGCCATTCATCGCCATGTTTAACGTACGCGGAATCGGCGTTGCCGTCAGAGTAAGAATATCTATGTTAGCGCGCAATTGTTTCATTTTTTCTTTTTGGCGCACGCCAAAGCGGTGTTCTTCGTCAATAATCAACAAACCCAGATCATGGAATTGCACATCGCCTTGAATGATTTTATGGGTGCCAATCAAAATATCCACTTTGCCGTCGGCTAAATCCTGAATCACCTGTTTCTGCTCTTTCGCCGTTTTAAAGCGGGACAACATTTCCACGTTTACCGGCAAATTGGCGAAACGGTCTTTGAAATTATCGAAATGTTGTTGCGCTAACAAGGTGGTTGGCACCAATACGGCAACCTGTTTGTGGTTCATCACCGCTAAAAAGGCAGCGCGCATCGCCACTTCCGTTTTACCAAAACCCACATCGCCACACACAAGGCGATCCATAGCTTTCGGCAATGTCATATCAGAAATCACGGCATTAATTGCCATGAGTTGATCATGCGTTTCTTCAAATGGGAACGTGGCGGTGAATTGTTGAAATTCCTCACAATCATATTGAAAGGCAAAGCCTTTTTGCGCTTCACGTTGCGCATACACATCCAATAACTCTGCTGCCACATCACGAATTTTCTCCGCCGCTTTGCTGCGTGCTTTGCCCCAGGCTTCGGAGCCTAACTTGTGCAACGGCGCGGTTTCATCGGAACCACCCACATAACGGCTGATTAAATGTAACGATGCCACCGGCACATACAATTTTGAGTCGTTGGCATAATTGAGCAACAAATATTCCGCTTTAATGCCGCCGTTTTCTAAACTCACTAAACCGCCATAGCGCCCCACACCATGATCCAAATGCACGACCGGCTGACCGATTTGCAATTCGGCAAGGTTACGAATCAAGGTATCAGGATTCACCGTGCGGGATTTATCCCGCTGCCGTTGTTGCACACGTTCGCCAAGCAATTCCGATTCACAAATAATGGCAAGCGGCACATCCTGCTCAATAATAAAACCATGCTCCAACGGGCTCACCATTAAAGCCAATTTTTCTTCCGTCGCTTGCGCCAAGGTATGAATCTGTTTTGGTTTCAGTTTTAGCGGAGCAAGCAGGCTTAACAAGGTTTCACGGCGCCCTTCCGTTTCCACGATAAATAAAATATTGCCTTTAAAATGCTCAATAAATTGGCGTAACTGATGTAACGGTTCTTTTTGTTGCGATTGAATGGTCAGTGGCGGTAAGGGCGTAATGGCCAAATTTTTCTGCCGTGCGGACGACCGCACTTTTTCCGTTTTTAACGCAATTGCAGGATAGTGTTTTAAGTGACGATTTACGTCATCAATGCGCAGCCAAAGTTTATCGGGCGACAATAACGGACGCATCGGATCGACACGGCGACTCTCAAAACGTTGTTCCGCATCCGCATAAAAACGCTCACCCTGCGTTTGATTTTGCTCGCCGGTAATAAACAGTGTATTCGCCGGGAAATAATCAAATAAGGTCGCCATTTCTTCAAAGAACAAGGGCTGCCAATATTCAATCCCTGCCGCCAACGTGCCTTTGCTGATTTGTTGATAAATATGTTCCGGATCCCGTCGAATTTCACCAAACGCCGCGCGGAATTGGCTGCGGAAAAATTCAATGCCTTGATTATCCGTTAGAAATTCGTGCGCCGGTAATAAATTGATGTGATCGATTTCCTGCAACGTGCGTTGTGTATCCACATCAAAAGTACGAATGGAATCAATTTCATCATCAAAAAAATCTAAGCGAAAAGGCACCGCACTTCCCATCGGGAAAAGATCCAACAAAGCACCGCGCACAGCATATTCGCCATGTTCCAACACTTGCTCCACCGCGCGATAACCCGATTTTTCCAATTGCAAACGAAGTGTTTCAATGACAAAACGGTCGCCTTTGTTAATCAGTAACACCCGATGTTGTAAATAAGACGGCGGGCAAACGCGTTGCATTAAGGTGGCAATCGGTAAAATGAAAATGCCTTGCTTGCGTTGCTGTAAATGAAATAAAGCACTCAAGCGGGCAGAAATAATATCTTGATGAGGCGAAAAACTGTCGTAGGGCAAGGTTTCCCAATCGGGAAAAAAGGTGACATTAAGTGAGCTCAGTTGCGCCAACTCTTTTTCTAAACGCACCGCACTTCGGGTGTCGTTCGTCACCACGACGGTTAGCCCGTTAAACTGCGCCGCAATTTCACTCACGGCAAGGCTATCCGCGCCGGGCAGAATATTGGCTAAAATTTTATGATCTTGTGCTTGAGTTGGAATTTCGATGTGAAAAAATGGAGTTTGCATAAAACGACAATGTATTAAAAAAAATTGTCGCTAGTTTAGCTCAAACAGGGTGGATTTCCAATAAAAGTCTGTATAAAAAAACAGTGTCATACTTAGGGGAATTCATCCCCCAGGCATGCTAATCTTAGTGAGCGCTTTCCTCTTTCTGTTCTTTTTTGTCTTTTGGTTCGGCGTCTTCGTCAAACTTCACCACCGGCACACAACCACGGCAAGTGCCTTGATCGATACCCGCTTCTTTACAGAAATCAGAATAGGCTTCCCACGCGCGTTTCACCCAACTTTTTTTGCCTTCTTCGCTCATTTTTGTTTCCTTATTTTTTTAGCTTTATTTTAAATTGTTAAGAGATTGTTATCATAAAAGGACGGCATTTTTTTGCAACCACTTCTTCACTTCCAAGCGACAATTTTCTAACCACGTTTTTTTATTCTGTCTTTTTTCCGGCTGTTTACAATAATCTGCCAACAAGGGGAAAGGCAATTCGCCTGCCGATTTGATTAAACGCCGAATCGACGGCAAGGCAGAAGATAACGGCAGGAAAAAATCGGCAAAATTCTTTAACGATTGCCAATCCGAACTATCCAGCGTCCAAGCTATTTCTGTTCGAGCAAACTGTGTCGCGAGCGGATGTAAAGAAAGGGGCAAATTGCGTTGAAACTGTTTTTCCGCCTGTTGCACGAATACTCGCCCTTCCTTACTCAAGGGACTCAACGCCACCACGGAATAACAACCGCTGCTGGCTTCTTTGCTTTCGCTAAAATGCACCAAAATGAAACCGCACTTTTGCCAGAATGCCAATAGTTCCGGGGTGTAACCAAAACTGACGGAAAGAAAATCCACCGCGCCCTGTTGTTTTATCTGTTGTTGTGTCATCTGGGCAATTAAACGTTGCCCAAGCCCCTGTTGTTGCCAGTTGGGTTGTACGGCGATACGGGAAATGCGCAGAGAGCATAATTCACATGCCTCTTCCAATCCTGCTTGGAAACACAGCATTTGCGCCACTAAATTGCCACGCGGGCGACGTTCGCCACGTCGAATTTGGCAAATTAACGTATTGTCCTCCATTCCACCTTCCGGCACCGCCCATACGCAACCAAGCAAGGAATCCTGTGCTTGAGCAAGATAAAATTGCTGCTGTGGTGCATCCAATAAACGGCGTAAATCCAAAGGCGAGGTTCGATAATGCGCCAAGGTCAGCAAGCCGTAAACAGATTCAATTTCATCATGAGGAATCCGTTCACAATGAGAAATTTGGATCTGCTCCGCAAGCACAGAATCATAAGGCGGCTGTGGCAGACGATCTTCGCAATCGCACAGCAACAGGTCGTCAATAAACGCTTCCAGTTTGTCATCCGCCTGCCAACGTAACGGCGTAAACAGTTCAAAATGACGCAAAGTGCGGTCGATTTTCGCCATGAATTTTAATAAGAAGCCTCTGCCCGTGCCTTCGTAGCTGTGAATGGTGGTCGTCAACACAACGCGTTTAAAGGCATTGGTTAAACGAAATAAGATGTCTAGCGGAATCATCGCCGCTTCGTCCACAAACAACCAATGGTTGGCAAATTGTTGTGGCGCGTCGCTGAGGTTTTGGCTAAGTTCATCAGGCGGCATAAAGGTAATTTCCGCCCCCGCAAATTCATTGAAAATATTGACCGCACTTTTATTCGGGGCTGTGAGAATCACCGGCTGGTTTTGTGCCACTTGCTGTTTGGCAAAGAGCCCCGCCAACGCCGATTTTCCGCGCCCACGTTTTGCCGTGACAATCAGAATCGCGTCCTCGGCTTCTGCCATTTGTTGCAATAAACGGGCTTGTTCTAAGGTTGGCTGACAATGTGTTGAACGATCTTTTGGAGGCGTTGGCAAGGCAAGCGTTAACGGCGTACTTTGATAAACAGGAAAACCGTATTTTACGATTTTTTCTTGTAAAAAGGCGATAAAGTGCGGTGTGTTTATGGCGTGTTTTTCGCCCGACCAACGCAGGCTGTCGCCGTCGGGTTGATTGGCTAAATCTGCCCAATGATTCAACAATAATAATAGCTGACCACCGTCCTGCAACGTGCCTGCCGCCATGGCGAGGGCATCCAAGTTAATGCCTTGTCGTGCGTCGTAAATGATGGCAGGAAATTCACTGCCGAGCAGATTTTTCGTTTTGCTAAAAGGAAAAGAGGATTGGGTGGCAAAGTGCGGCGAAACATCGCCAATCCAGACCGCACTTTTAAGTAAAAGGTTGTGATTTAATTGGTAGGCAAGAAAATCATCCTCGCCCACTAAAATGAGGAGTTCTCGGCTCATTTCTCGCTCAAATACGGATCTGCAAAGCCCAGCCCCGTCATGATTTGGGTTTCCAAGCTTTCCATTTCCTCCGCCTCATCATCTTCAATGTGATCGTAACCAAGCAAATGTAAACTGCCGTGCACTACCATGTGCGCCCAATGCGCCATGACGGGTTTGTCTTGTTCCTGCGCTTCACGCTCTACCACTTGGCGGCAAATCACCAAATCGCCGAGTAACGGCAGCTCCACTTCATCGGGGCATTCAAAAGGGAAAGACAACACATTGGTCGGGCGATCTTTGCCGCGATAATTCAAATTTAAGGCATGGCTTTCCGCTTCATCCACAATACGCACCGTCATTTCCACTTCATCGCTCTGAGGTTGTACTGCGGCTGTCGCCCATTGTTCGATTTGTTCTGTGGTTGGCAAGCCGCTTTCTTGTTCGCAAGCAATTTGTAAATCAATGATCATCTTACCCATGTTGCTCTCCTAAATTCATTGTAATTTCTGACCGCACTTTTTCTTCTCTCAGTTTATTCTTCTCTCTCAGTTTATTCTTCACGTTCTGCTTTACGTTGATCCGCCAAGTCGCAACGACGAATTTCTTCCTGCGCATCCCAAGCGTCATACGCTTGCACCACTTTCGCCACCACCGGATGGCGCACAATGTCTTTGCTGTCGAAGTAATTAAAACTTAATTCTTCCACGCCGGACAACACTTCAATGGCATGACGTAAGCCGGATTTTTGCGAGCGAGGCAGGTCGATTTGCGTAATATCACCGGTAATCACCGCCTTAGAATTAAAGCCGATACGGGTCAAAAACATTTTCATTTGTTCCACGGTGGTATTTTGACTTTCGTCTAAAATAATAAAACTGTCATTTAAAGTTCGACCGCGCATATACGCCAACGGCGCAATTTCAATCACATTGCGCTCCATGAGTTTTTGCATGCGCTCAAAACCTAACATTTCAAATAACGCATCATATAATGGGCGCAAATACGGCTCGATTTTTTGTCCTAAATCACCCGGCAGAAAACCCAGTTTTTCACCGGCTTCCACCGCAGGGCGGGTCAACAAGATACGACGAATTTCCTGCCGTTCTAAGGCTTCTACCGCAGCGGCAACCGCTAAAAAGGTTTTTCCCGTCCCAGCAGGCCCAATGCCGAAACTGATGTCATAACGCAAAATATTGTGCAAATACTGAATTTGATTTGGCCCGCGCGGTTTAATTAAGCCCCGCTTGGTTTTAATGGTGGTGCTATACACTTTATTTTCATCGCGATGATCTGCGACAGATTCCGCATCGCCTTGCGCCAACGCCCGACTTTCCATTAATGCGATATGAATGTCTTCTAAATCCAACTCTTTGATCTGCCCCCGCACCGGCGCGGTTTGCGCATATAAATCATGTAATAAATCCACCGCACTTTGCACCACACCGACATAATGTGACGCAGGATTGTTATCTTGCGGTTGAATGGTGAAATCAAAGCCACGACGGGAAATCGACAGGTTGAATGTTTTTTCAATAAGCGCCAAGTGAGCATCTGCTGCACCACATAAGGAACGCAAGCGTTCATTATCTTGCGGCTCAAGCGTAAAGGTTTGACTAAAAGGTTGCAAAATATGACCTCAATAAATAGGAGGAATAAAGTAAACACAATATAGCACAACTTATAGGAAGGTTATATGCGTGGCTATATCAAAACAGGTAAAAACATTAAAAGAAGTAAAATTGATTTATTGCAAATAACTCTCTTTTATCTCCAATAATGAACTTAATTCAAATAAGGTTATTATTCCTAGTAATAAGCTCAGTCTAAATAAGGTTATCATCTTAAATAATAAGCTCAATCCAAATGAGGTTATTTCCAATAATAAGCTCAACCTCAACAAGGTTATTATCTCCTAAAACCTGCCAAGACTCTTCCAATATCAAATAGTAAAAACAGGCATGATCAAATCCACATATATTTAAATCTGTTTTTTGTAATAAATATTAAAATTTGTAAATTTACTGTAAAATAAATTCAAAAAATAGAGATTAGACCACTTACATAGTGTCTCATCCCATTGATAAAAAACAACATTTACCACACAAAATAAACATGACTATATACCGAATTTATCACTTTTTAAAATTTGATTTTTAATTTCTTAGGACTATAATGCACCTCGTTTATTTAATCGTACACTTATTAAATAAATGACATTAATTCTCATAAAAGAATTCTTAAATTCTATTTTCCACAAAAAAACCAAAAATTAGGAGCATAAAAAATGTTAAACGCATTAAACTCTTTAACCACTAAAGCATATATCAAAACAACTGAAGCAATCCGTGAATTTAAAAATAATCAACAAGGTGTAACTGCAATTGAATACGGTTTAATCGCTGTAGCAGTAGCGGTATTAATTATTGCTGTATTCTATAAAGAGGGTGGTTTCATTGATAAACTAAAAGCTCAATTTGCTGAATTAGCGAAGACTGTTGGTGGTGAAAGCCTGAAAAAAACAGGTAACTAATTAGCACTTAAGTTAAATTAAATATATTGGTTAACCTCTGATAGAGGAGGTTAACCTTTAGTTTTTAAGTATAAAATGTTTTTTTATTACATAGTCGTATACTCCTTTGTTCAAAGATTCTACAAAAATCAAAAAGGAATAACGTCAATTGAATACGGCTTAGTCGGGCTTGCTGTTGCTACACTTGTAGTTGCCGTGCTCTATGGTGAAAATAACTTCATTAACGTATTAACCGATAAGTTTAACGCGCTTGCTGATCTGGTAATCTCAGTCATACTTAACAAAAGCTAACACAATAATAAACAATGAACTGGCTTATTAATTTATTAGTAATCACCATCGCTCTATTATTGATCACATTATCTATTACGGATATTCGTTCCAGAATCATCAGTAATCGGATCGTTCTTCTGTTACTAATCACAATTATTCCACTCAGCCTATTAAAATATCAGACCATTTTCTTGATTCCCGCATTATCTACTTTCGCTATTGGTTTTATGATCTTCACTTTAGGAATAATGGGCGCCGGTGATATTAAATTGATTTCTGTTTTAATGCTGGCGATTCCGCATAATGAAATTATTTACTTTTTCTTCTTTACTGCATTTTTCGGATTGCTGTTAATCATTGTAGGTTGGCTGTTTTTTCGTAAATCCATTAAAGAAAACGGTTTACCTTATGGTGTGGCAATTAGCCTTGGCTTTATGACTAACCTAGCTCTATCAAGCTAATTTGATAGCGACTAACTTTACTTTATTAAAACAATAAGGGTAAAAAATGAATTATAGAACGCTCTTGATCATTTCCGTGCTTACACTTGCCGTCGGTATCGGCGGTATTATGTTTATGCCCACAGAGGGTGATGGTTCAGAAAATCAACAAACGACTACTCAACCTCAGCCGGTAGCTCAACCGGAGAAAAAACCGGAACAAGTCATTCTTATTGCGGAATTAAAACGTGACATTGGCAAAGGTCAATTATTACAGGCTGATGATTATGCACTAAGCGAAATTTCCGTCACTGAAGATAGTCCATTGCTAAACAATAATTTGAAAAATGTTGTTGCTGCTAATGGTATTCAAGGTTTACAAGGTTACCTCATGGCTGAAAACATGAAATCCGGTTCCTTACTTTCCGATAAAACCATTATCAGCCCCACAGATCCAAGATTCTTTACTGCAAGTTTAGATCCTAACCAAGAAGTTGCTTATAGAGTCTATTTAAAAACAGGTGACGACTATATTCTTAACACTATTCATGGTGGCGATTATGTTGTTATTTATAATCAACAAGTTGCAAAGGACTCCCGTAACACTTACGACCGTAAAGAATTAGTCAAAGTCTCCGGTAAGACTTTAGTTTTGCAGACAAAGTCTTTTGCTGAAGAAACTGCAAAAAATCCCGGTGATGAAAAATCCGCTGATGGAATTCCTAAAAACCAAGAATACGCAGGTTACGTTGCACTAAAAGTTACCGGTGAACAAGCCAAAAAATTCTATTCACTCGATCAGGGTTCAAAACTCGTTATATTACCTGCCGAAGATAATGATCAAAATATCGATTCACGCGGTGTATTCATTAGAAAATTAAGAGGTCAATAAGATGCTAACTTGGAAACACGCACTTAGCAAAAAACAATTGGTGTGCTACGCCGCTCTCGGAGCCATGTTCTCATTGAACGCTTACGCACAAAACTTCTCACTAGAGAAAGGTGCTACACAATTAGTTCAAACTAAAGAAAAAATCGATACTATTTTCGTATCTTCCCCAAATGTTGCCGACTATGAAATTTTAGACGACAACACTTTTATCATTTATGCCAAAGACGAAGGCAAAGCAGAAGTCACCGCGTTTGGTGCTGATGGACGCCCTCTGACTTCAGATACCGTCAATGTAGATAATGCTGTTGCAGGCATCACAGACACAAATAAACAACTTAAAGCCCGTTTCCCAAATACCGACCTTTCCGTGAAGAAAGTCGGCAAAGCCTATGTCATTGAAGGTAAGGCGCGCACTCAGGAAGAAAGCGATGAAGTCCGCCGTATCGTAGGTGAGGCATTAGGAAACGGCCGAAAAGTAACCGAAACAAAATTTAAACGAGATGGTGGGGACGAACATTTACCATTTCTTGATAAATATCAATATGACGGCGTAATTGATTCAACAAATGTCAGAGACACAACCCAGATTAATGTGAAACTGACTGTTGTTGAAGTAAATAAGAAACTCTCTGAAGCTATGGGCATTAACTGGAGCCACATTGCGGGAAATGGTCCGCTATTAGGTGGAAACTTTAGTGCCGGAGGCGGATTTAACGGCACTCAAGGTATATTACGTTTGGACGCACAAGGTATTTCTGCCTTTATTAATGCGTTGGATAATCAATCTAACGGTAAAGTCCTAGCGGAACCAAATATTTCTATGTTATCCGGTGAAACTGCCGATATTTTAGTCGGTGGCGAGATCCCTTTTGCACAACGAGACAAAGAAGGTTCTCCAACCATTATCTATAAAGAATTCGGTGTAAAACTATTGGTCGGCGCGAAATTACAAAAGAATAATCGTATTCGTTTAGTGTTAGATCAAACAGTAAGTACCATTGCCGGTAACTATAATTTTGAAGGTCTCGGTACTATCCCTTACTTTAATACACGTAGAGCAAAATCCTTATTTGAAGTTGCTAATGGTGAAAGCTTTATCATTGGTGGTTTATTTAGCTCAAATGATATTGAAGGAATCAATAAGGTGCCATTGTTAGGCGATATTCCTATCCTAGGTTCATTTTTCCGGAATGCAACAACCGATCGTGAAAAGAAAGAATTGGTTATTGTGGCTACTGTAAACGTAGTTAAACCGGTAGATGAAAAAGATATCGTCTATCCTGACTTTGAACAAACCGGAACAATGGAGAGATTTTTCCATACGACTCCATTAAAGAATGTTTATCACAAAACATTAACGTCTAACTTCTTAAAAAATAGTGGGTTTATTCAATGAGAAAATTAGTTATTTCGGCCACCATTGCTTTGGCCTCAATTACGGCTCCGGCAACCACATTCGCAATAAATGAACTAGTTAAAGATTCGAGCGTAGCCCAACCAACAAAAAATAGTGAGTTTAATCGTACTCAATTAGTTAATCGCTATGCACTACCGGATTATTCTAATGTGAGTTACAGCAATTTATATCATTCTGTAATTCGTGATATTGGTAGCAATAACCAAAAGCAAGTGAATATTGTTTGGCGTGATGCTACCGCCAAAAAAGCCGCCGCAAAAATTCGTGCGAGATTAGTGAAAGACGGAGTAAACAGCAAATCTATTTATATCGAGAAAAAAGCACATAAAGCAACAACTTATCCGATTTATGTGGAAGTCGCACAAATTGCTGCTAGAAAAGCGGTTTGTACTCCAAGAAGAGGGGAAGTTGTATTTTGGAATTCAAATGAAACTTCTTGCGCAATTAAAAGCAATCAACGTGTTCAACTGAAATATTAATAGAAGGTATTTGTATGTTATTACTGGATCAAGAGACCATTACGGTTGACAGTGCACGTACCATCGTTGTTGTTTCAAACCGTGAAGAAATTCAAGCTGAAGTAGCGCAAATATTGCGTACTCGTGGACTAGAGAATGTTGAAGTAGTTAAAAAAGATTTTTTTACCTCATCTGATGAAATTTCATTTTCAGCAGAGGATTCTATTGGTGTCATCATTGATATTATCAATGAAGCCAATGTAAAGACTATTGTTGAACGTGTATTTAGTTCTGTACCACAAAATGTATGGTGTTGCTTAATTGGGGATAGCGACTCAATCTCACTATCTCAAAAATTATTAGATGAAGGCATTCTTTACTTTAACTCACACACACAATTAAGCCAGATGGTAGGCAAAATCATCTCAGGTGTAAATGTTCCTCGGGTGAGAGATTCGGTAAAAATTGCCGTACTAAGTTGTAAAGGTGGTATTGGTGCGAGTTTAATCAGCTCACATATTGCCAATGAAATTGTTGTCAATAAAAAGATCCCCGTGTTATTAGCGCAAGGCACTAATGGTTCACAAGATTTGGATCTATTATTTGATAAAAAATTGTCCGGTAGCATAGTGGAATACACCTCTAACCTAGATTTATTTAATGGTGATTTAGGCTCATTAGCACCTGCGACAACCGAAAAATATAATTTTATTATTTATGATCAACCTATTTATAACGTTAAAAAAGATAACTTCGTTCAACTTTTAGAAAGTTATAGTAGCTTTGTCTTGGTTGTCGAAAGAAAAATTGGCTCACTACGCTTAGCAAAACAATTCTTAGATGAATGTGAGCGTATCCGTAGTACAACAGGCAAACCTATCCGTACCTTTATTTGTATTTCTGATAGCAGATTGGAAACATCCAAATTAATGGCTAAAAATGATATTGAAACGTTAATTGGCTCTCAGGTGGATGCTGTAATTCCATTTATCAAAAATACCAATACCAAAACTGTTTTGGGAATGAATCTAGGTCGTAATGGGCAAAAAGAAATTAACTCTCTGATGATGAAAGTGATTGGTGCAGTATCTCGTAATAGCAAGCCCAAAGAAAAACAAAGTTCAATTTCTTCATTATTTGCCAAACTCATTAAATAACTAGTGACTAAAAATGCTAACCAAAGAACAACAAATCTTCTTTAGAAGTGAAGTATTAAGCAATCTTGATATTGAAAAGATTGATGAACTTCAAAGCGAAAGAAACTTACTGGTAAACGAACTGGTTCAGATTGTTAATCGTGTTGCAAGTAAAAGCGGTACTTATTTGACGTCTGCGGACACATTAGTGATGGCAGAAATCGTTGCTGATGAAATTGAAGGTTATGGTCCATTACGTGATTTAATGGCTGATGATACAGTCAATGATATTTTGGTCAATGGACCAAACGATATCTGGGTTGAGCGCGCCGGTATCTTGGAAAAAACCAATAAAGAATTTGTAAGCAATGAACAATTAACAGATATTGCAAAACGCTTGGTTTCGCGTGTTGGTCGTCGTATTGATGATGGGAGTCCTTTAGTGGACTCCCGTTTGCCCGATGGCAGCCGTTTAAACGTCGTTATCGCACCAATTGCACTAGATGGAACATCGATTTCAATTCGTAAATTCAGTAAGAATAAAAAAACCTTACAAGAGCTTGTAAACTTCGGTTCAATGACTCGTGAAATGGCTAATTTCTTAATTATTGCCTCAAGATCGCGAGTAAATATCATTGTTTCGGGGGGGACAGGTTCAGGTAAAACAACCTTACTTAACGCTTTATCTAACTATATTTCTCACACCGAGCGGGTTATTACATTGGAGGATACGGCGGAGTTACGCTTGGAACAGCCCCATGTAGTCCGTTTAGAAACCCGTTTAGCCGGAGTAGAACGTACCGGAGAAGTGAGTATGCAAGACTTGGTAATTAATGCTTTGCGTATGCGTCCGGAGCGAATCATCGTTGGTGAGTGTCGTGGTGCAGAAGCATTCCAAATGTTGCAGGCTATGAATACCGGTCATGACGGTTCTATGTCAACTCTGCATGCGAATAGTCCGCGTGATGCCACGTCCCGTTTGGAAAGTATGGTCATGATGTCTAATGCATCTCTTCCATTGGAAGCCATTCGTCGCAACATTGCCTCCGCAGTAAACATCATTGTACAAGCCTCCCGTTTAAATGATGGTTCAAGAAAAATTATGAACATCACTGAAATTATGGGAATGGAAAATGGACAAATCGTACTACAAGATATTTTCTCTTACAAAGCGAGTAAATATCGTGATAAGAACGGCAAAATCGTAGGGGAATTTGTTAACCATGGTTTATTAACCCGTTCCGTAGTGTACCAAAATGCGCAAGTATTTAATCTTAGTGCAGAATTACAAAGCATTTTTGGAGACGTTCAACAATGAATATACTCTATTATGCCATTTTAACTTTTGGTGTCGTATTACTTTTATATACAGCCAGAGGTTGGTTTTCTGCTAAAAGAAAAATTAATGAACATGATGTATCTGAGAGTAAATTTTCTATTTTTCTCAGAACGACAAAAGCTAAAATTGGCTTATGGGCATATTATTTTACAGCAGGAAATAAAAAGAATTTACCTCGTAGTATTATCATAAGCTGTTTTGCTTTTTTCACTCTATTCGTTGTAAATATTGCGTATATTAAAATTGATAGGCTTCTCTTCAGTATCTTGTTTCTTGTGGTATTTATCGTATTAGTTTGGAAACTGGGACAACGACGCAACCAAAAAATTTTTAATGCGATGTTCCCTGAAGTCATCCAAATTTTAAACGCAGCAGCAACCTCCGGGGCAGGTTTATTACAAGCATTAGAACGTTGTGGCAAAGACCTGGCCGGACAATTAGGTGAAGAATTTAAAAGTATTCATAAACGCCTAGCAATTGGTGAAGAACCAATGGCCGTATTTGAGGACAGTTATAGACGTTATCCATATAAAGAGTTCTATTTCTTTATTACGATTGTTCGTACTAACTTAACTAAGGGTGGCCAAATCAGAGAGGTTATCTCCCGTTTAGGCCGGGTTATCGCCGATAGTAATAAAATGGAGAAAAAGAAAAAAGCCATGACATCAGAGGCGCGTATGTCGGCCATGATTGTCGCCTGCTTCCCTATTGCTTTCTTTTTATTCATGCAATTTACTATGCCTGACAACTTTGATTTCTTAATTAATGATCCTAGCGGGCGATACATACTTTACTACGTTTTTGGTAGTGAATTATTTGGGATGGGAATCATTTGGTGGCTGATGAGGAAGTCAACATGACACTTAAGATATTCCTAATTTATGCATTACTAACTATCTTTGGTCTAGCCGTCTTATTTGTAGCGCTTTCTGCAAGAAAAAAATTCCAATATAGTAAAGAAATTATTTTGGGAGAAAGACCAAAAGATACTAATAATGATGAAGATCATAAAGGTAAAACAAAACAGCAAATAGAACTTGAGCTTTTATTAATTAATAACAATCCGGTATTAAAAACATTGGGTCTTATTGATAAAAACATAAAACTTAAGTTGTTTATTATGTTTGCGGCCTGTGCTCTGTATTATTTATACCTATTAAAAGATGGCGAACCGGATTCTTCATCCTTATTTATTGGCTTTCTATTAATTTTAATATTTACGATTATCATCCCGGGAATATTAATTGGCTCTATTTTGAAAAGTAAAATCAAAAGAATCATGAATGATTTAGCCGGTTTTATTGACTTGGTAGCGGTTAATGTTCAAACCGGTATTAGTATTGAGGCGGCATTAAAGCAAGTTGCCACTGATTTTAAAAAACTAAATCCTGATTTAACTTATGTCATGCTACGTATCATTCGTAAATCAGAAATTACCGGCATGTCTCAAGCATTACAGGATCTTTCAATTTCATTGCCAACAACAGAAATTAGAATGTTCTGTACGGTAATGCAACAAAGTTTAAATTTCGGTTCCTCTATTTATCATCAGTTAATTCAATTATCGTCTGATATTAGAGAACTACAATTACTGGCAATAGAAGAAAAACTTGGTACTCTCTCGGCCAAAATGAGTATTCCTTTGATTCTATTTATTATGTTTCCAATTATCATCTTAATCCTAGCACCAGGTGTAATGAGGGTATTTCCACATGTATTCTAAATCTATCAAAACAGTTTTATTTTGCGGCATGGTTCTGTCTATCACAGCTTGTTCCGCAGTACTAAATAAAAAACCATTAAGCGCAGATAAAGTTACTGCAAAAGAAACGCTTTACCAAAGCACTCAAAATAATGATGCATTGGTTAATATGTATCGTGACATATTGAAAAATAAAGAAGATCCAATTATTCGTTATAAATTGGCTGAAACCTACTATAAAAAAGGCGATAGCAACTCTTCTCTATTGTATTTACAACCATTGTTAACAAATGGCGGCAACTTAACTGAAAAAGCTAAAATTCTACAAGCGAAAAACTTGAATCAATTAAAACGTTATCAAGAAGCTTTGGAAGTTGAAAATAGTCTGTTAGCTACATCACCAAAAAATGGTGAAGTCTATAATATTCGTGGTGTTACCTATGCATTAATGAATAACCCGAATAAAGCGAGCGAAGATATTAATAAAGCGCGTGAATATTTCTTAAATGATGCCGTAGCAGTAAATAATCTTGCTATGTTAAGTATCGTTAATGGAGATTATCGTAATGCCGTTTCATTATTATTGCCTCAGTATTTAAATGGTGTAAGAGAACAACGTTTAGTTCATAACCTCATTTTTGCTCTAGTGAAAAACAATGATATTGATTATGCAAAAGATATTATTGTTAAAGAAAATATTAACTCATCTCCTGATGACTTAATTAATGCATTGAAAAAAACCGAACGAGTCTCTAACAATATCGCCAGATAAATAAGGTTTTATAATGAAAAAATTCCTATCAAATAAGAAAGGAGTATCAACCGTCGAGTTTGCCTTGACGGTTGCATTTTATTTCTTTGTCGTATGCTTAATTTTAGAATTTTGTCGTATTTCTATAACTACTGCATACTGGGACTTAGCCATTACGGAAAGTGTCAGAGAAGCTAAGAATCAGGCTGCTGCAGGAAATGATTATAAAACAGCTTTTGAAAAAGCATTGCAAAACCAAAAAATAACGCAAGATAATTCTCCAATTGGTTATTTAGCCTTATCCTCTAAAAATACTTATGATGTGCAAGTCAAATATGTCGATTGTCTTCAAGGTAGAAACTGTATAAAGGCATTACTTGCCGATAAATATAAGATGAAACCGGACCCGTCAGATCCTAAAAAACAAATCTTATCTAATGATGGAACATTAGCGACTTTGGCAGTTTATACGATAGACTTTAAATACAACTTTATGTTCTCACTACCGTTTTTATCAACAGCGCCGGTTGACCGATTAATCAAGCGTGAATTTATTACTGTACAAGAACATAATAGATCACAATTCCAATTCAACACTCAAAATAATAACTAATAATTTATTGGTTTTGAGAGTCATTTATGGTAATAAAAATGAAAGAGAATTTCTTATCAAAAATTAAAGATTTTTTACCCAATAAACGTGGTTCGGTAACAATCGAATTCATTTTTATGTTAATGCTATTAACCTTTATTTTTGCTTTTTTGGCAGATTTTGTTATTGTGCGGTCAACACAAGGTAAATTAGATAATGCCTCTTATTCATTAGTGAATGTTTTACGTGAACGAGTACAACTATTTGGAGATAATGGCACCGCTAATTTAACGGATGATGATCTACATGATTTTGAAAAAGTCGCTCGTGGATTATTATATGGCGATAAAGATGATGACAACCAAAAAGTCTTTATTGTATTGGAACACTTTTGGAAAGATCCGGTATCTAAAAAGAATCAATTTGAGAGATTTCCAAAATCATCAAATGGCTGTGAGCCTTATCGAAATATTGAAAGTTTAGTCAATTTATCACCTAATTCTGAAATCAATGACGGAAGAAAAATTCCACTTTACCAAGTGACCCTCTGTGCAGAAACAAATAGTTTTTTTAAAAGCCTATATCTCAGCAAAGAAAATCAATCTCTTGGTTTAATCCGCTCTTCTTCATTAGCGGTTTCACGATAACTTGTAGGTAATTTTATGAACAGAAAATTAAATGCGACCCGATATATTTATCGTCAATTTAAGCTTTTTTACATAAACCAAAAAGGCGCTTATGCCGTAATGACAGCGTTATTGGCTTTCCCTTTGCTCTTCTTAATTGCATTCACGATTGATGGTACAGGAATGTTATTAGATAAAGCGCGCTTCGCTCAAGCAACTGATCAAGCAGCATTGTTATTAGTCGCAGAGAATAATGCATATAGAAAAGGCAACGATCACAATGACCTCAAACGTCAATCCGTGCCACAAAATGAACTTGATGCTTATAAACGTGAATTCCCATCTGATGAAAAGCCTAAACGTAGCCTACAAACCCAAAAACGTAATCAGGAATTAGTTCAAGGCATAGTTAAACTCTACTTACGTTCCGATGACAGCAATGGCCAAAGCAATAGCTCGCCAATTACCATTCCAAAAGATTTCATTGCTGATTGTAGAATTTCAAGTAAAACCCGAACTAACGGGGAAGCAAACACTGTGGCTTGTAAAGTTGACGGAGACGTTGAACGTAAATTCTTTTTACCTTGGAGCCGTACACTAACCAGTAATAACCAAGATAAAACCGCTATTGGTTCCGGTACGTCTTATGCCGTTAAAGAAAAAGATGTTGTTGTGCCAATTGATTTAATGTTGGTTAATGACTTCTCGGGGTCTATGGAAGACCCTCCTCCAGGTCAAAACAAACCTAAAATTAATATTCTTAAGAATGTGGTTGGAAATATTGCGGATGAGTTGATTAAAAAAGATCTCCCGGAAAATATTAGCCAATATAATCGTATCGGGTTTGTCTCTTTCGGGTTCGGTGCACAACAATTAAGTCAATTAACTGCTGATCGTGGTCAATGTGTATTGCCGTTTGATGGTAATGCCGGTGATAAAGTAAGAGTTAGGGTAGGCCACTGGGTATATCCTAACGGTGGTCGCTCTCCCTATATAGGTAACGCATACGGAGTTCTAAGCAGACAGTTTCAGCTTAAAAATAGTGATTATAGCACTCCGTTTAATCCAAAACCTCAATATAACGATGGTTATATGTATATTGAAGATAATGCCGTCAAACTTGCTTCAGCATTCTTAGGAGAATGGGTGGATAATACTATTGCTTACTCAGATACAGAGCCCGAAAATCCAATTAAAACGGTTTTTTATAAATATTTTGATATAGAAAAAACATTAAACAGAATTGATGCCTTTGATGGTTCTCCTAAAAAATACGATATTGTTTTTACCAAAGGTTCGCCTTGCTTGAAAGATAGACAGACAGGCAGTATTCAAAACACAACAAATATTTGGTATAGCAAAGGAGAGAGTGAAAAATTTAAAGTGGAAATGAACGCACTTAATCCGGAAGGGTGGACATTGGCAAGTTCGGGAGTCTTAATCGGCGCAAATCTGTTAATGGATAAAAATACAGATGCCGGAGCAGCCCCGGCAAAATTAAGAACAAACACTCAACGAATTCTCATTGTATTATCTGATGGTGAAGACAGAGGTTTACATCACCTAACAGAAGAATTGATTGAGAAAGGAATGTGTACCAGAATTAAAAATCGTTTGGATACATTACAAGACACAGGATATCGCAATCTGCCGGCCAAAATGGCATTCGTTGCGTTTGGTTATAAACAGACCGATAGTGTTAAAAAATCATGGAAAAGCTGTGTTGGCGATGATAATTATTATCAAGCAGATGACCCACATACCCTGTTAAAAGTCTTTAAACAAATTATCGGTTTAGAAGAAGAAGTCGGTCGCTCATCTTCCTATGCACCTGACTTATTCAAGTAATACATTGCTCATAAACAAAAACCGTCTTTGCCTCCAAAGACGGTTTTCTTTTACCCAAAGTGCGGTGGATTTTCCACGTGTTTTTACATACGAAAAAACGCGACAAAAAACGACCGCACTTTTAGGCCAAACAAAAAGGCGAATCCTCAGATTCGCCTTTGCGTTCTTGGAATATTATTTCAACTCCGGAAAAAGCATCTTCAGCACATTTTGCGTCACCCGACGGGATTGTCCTGCGTACGGGAAGATGTGCATCATCATCATCGGGTTGAAATTGGCTTCAATCACGCCCCAAGATTGCAAACTTGGCTCGGCGGGTTTGGTTAAATCGGGAATGATTAAATCCACGCCACACACAGCGGCGCCCATGGCTTTGGTAATACCGACCGCCAAGGCTTTGTAGCTTGGATGCATTTGGTCGGTCATGTCAATAGAATCGCCACCGGTGCTGATGTTGGAATTGGCACGTAGCTGCACCAACTGATCTTTTGCTGGCACACTATCAACGGTTAAGCCCTGCTCTTTTAACTGTAACTGTTCGATGTCGCCCAACGCAATTTTCTTCAATGGCGTACGGCTTCCATCGCCACGCAACAGATGATCGTTTTTCTGTGCCACTAATTCCGCCACCGTATGCACGCCGTCGCCAATCACATTCGCCGGCACGCGTAACAACACAGCAAGCGTTTCATCACCTAGCACGAAGAAACGATATTCCGTGCCAGTGAGGTAATCTTCCACCATTACTTCTTTATCTTCACGGAAAGCAATTTCAATAGCTTTGGCAAAATCCTCACGATCATACACACCCTGTTGGAAAATACTGATGCCCAAACCGTAATTGGTGGATTTCGGTTTAATCACTACGGCACGTCCTGCAAATAAAGCGTAATTGGCCACGGCTTGTTCAACGCTAGTAAATTCCACGCTTTGCGGCACGTTAAAGCCGGCTTTCGCCAAGACTTTTTTGGTCACCACTTTATTTTCCATAATGAGTGGCGAAATGTAGCTGTCGTGAGAGGTCATGTTGCCGTTTTTCACATATTCCAAGTGGTCGCCGAATTGCAGACTTAAGAACTGATCGCGCTCGTCTAAAATCTCCATTTTTAGGCCTTTTTGAATGGCATCAAACATCAGCGCTTGGGTGGAAAGTTCCATGTTGTCGAAAGCCGACAACGCATAAAAACGTTCAAAGGCTTGTTTTTTGTAACGAATCGCCAGTTCCGCGCCCAGTTTTTGATAGCCGCCATGCGCTTCGATGGCATTGACCAAACGGGCACCAAGGGTTTGACTAGGATCAGCAAACTGAGCCAATTTCTCTTTGACGATAGATTCCATTTCCTCGTCAGCATGAATTTCCGTCAACATCGCTAGCAATTGCTGTAAAATGCGCTCCCCTTCCGCTTGGAAGGCCGTTGCCGACAATGGATTTTCCCATGCCACTTGGGCTAATTTTTCTTTGCCTAATTCCACCGCACTTTCCAAGGATTCTTCGTCCAGCCACGCCATTAATAAAATAAAATAATGCACAAATTTGGCGTCATTTAATGCAATACCATAGGCTTCAAAAGGGTTCAAATCGAACAAACGGAATTCCAAATATTGAATGCCATTTTGTAGCAATTCACGCGCCTGTTTCGCGCCACGCAAACGCACGTTGGAATAAAATTCTTTTTCGGCAATAAGCTGTCCGCTGTTGACCGCGTGTTCTAAGGTATTCACATAATCGTTTAGGCTGTCATAAGACACTTTCACGCTTGGATCATTCACATAACCATACCGGCTGGAACGCAAACTACGTACATACTGCCCTACTTTTAACGGCGTGCCGTTGCGGAAATAATTGGCGTCAACGGTTGGAGTGGCAGCTAATAAATAGACGAGAATCCATTGGTAACGTAAGAAATTGCGGGCAACTTTCAAATATAAATCGTTCTGAAAATCCACCGCACTTTGATATGTGTTTTGCCCTGCGAAAAGCTGTTGAATAAAGGTTGGATCGAGTTGGAAATTATAGTGAATGCCGCTGACCATTTGTTTGTTTTTGCCATAAGACGCTACTAAATGCTCACGGTAGGCCACATCTGCCGGATTTTCCAATTGCGCCACTTTGATTTGGTCTTCCGGTGGCAATCCGGCTGGCATACTCAAGGGAAAAACAAATTCGTCCTCCGGTAAAGAGCGTAACACCACTTCATGGATAGCAGATAACCAACGCAGGCTATCTTCAATTTTTTTATTGGGCGGAGTGATTAATTCAAGTTGGCTTTCGGCAAAATCTGTTTGAATATAAGGGTGATAAGAACGGCTGCCAAAACATTTCGGGTGCTCGGTAACCACAATAGATCCGTCTGCGTGAACACGTTGGCTTTCTTTTTCAATGCCGAACGAGCCTTGTTGAAACAATAACTCCAAACGATTATCTCTAATAACTTGCTGAATTTTCATAATATTTCCTTTTAGCTAAACCAGAAATCTAGCAATTTCAATCAGTTTTACTTGCATAAATTTCTAAAAAATAGCCACATTATTAAAATTAATGGGCTTAAATGCAAATAAAAAAATCGAATTTCTCATAAACGATAGTTATAACTTAATGTACTGCAAGGAAAATACTTTATTTTAGGGAACAAAGAGACTAAAATTTTGCCTTATAAAAAAACATAACCGGTAAACTAGATGTCTCAGCTAAAAAAATCTCACATTCTCTATCACAATTTCACTTTTGTTTTACTGTTATTGAGCTTTGCTTTCCTTTCTCACATTGCATTGGGAATTTTAGATAATTATCTCACCAACGCGTTAAGCATTTTGGCATTGGGATTATTGCTTTTTACTTTAAAAAAACACAGCAATAAATTCTTTCTGATTGCGTTGATTTTTGTTTTTGTTATCGCCTTTGGTTACATCCCTTCAGGCATATTATATGGCCCGGCATCTATTGGCGTCATTGCCTCCGTGTATGAAACCAACTTTAGCGAAACCTTAGGTTTCTTTCGCGCAATGCCATTATCTATTTATATTTTCACTTTCGTTTATCTTCTTTTATTTATTGTTTTATTATTTATCAGCCGCCATATTACACCAAGTAAAAACAATAAATCGGCATATTATCTTATTTATCTTATTCTTCTCGTATTTGCCTTATATCAACCTGTTTCAAAAGAAATCACCAATACCGATAAAGAAAAAGAATTTAGCATAGCGGACTTTTTTAAAGCCTCTCATTTTTATCCTGTCAGTTTTATTTCGAATACCCTTAAAGTCAATCACACCTATTTGACCCAACGGGATTTATTAAACGACGCATTAACCAAAACACCGGAATGGAATATCCTTTCCGTTGAGCCCAAATATCAAAATTATGTGTTAATTATCGGCGAAAGTATGCGTCGTGATTACACGTCATTATATGGTTATCCACAAAAAACCACGCCGTTTTTGGAACAAGTGAATGGCTTGATTTTTAATCTTTACGTCGCCGCCGGCCCGAACACGCAACCGTCTTTACAACGCACGCTCTACCGTTCTATCAATGATAATGAAGAGACGGTTTACACGGATAATATTATTTCTCTCGCCAAACTTGCCCATTACAAAACCTATTGGCTATCCAACCAAGGTAAAGTCGGCGAATGGGACACCATGGCATCGCGTATCGGTATTCAGGCTGATGAATATTTCTTTACCAAAAAAGGCGGCTATGATTCCGGCAACACTCCGGACACCGTATTATTGGAACCGTTAAAACAGCTATTGGCGAAAGATAAAGATCAAACCAAATTGATTGTTTTACATTTAATCGGTTCCCATCCGACATTTTGTGCGCATTTAAATGGCGAAGCGCCGAAATTCCATTTAGTCAGCCAAGAAATGTCATGTTATTTGGACACCTTAAAACAAACGGACACATTATTATCGGAGATTAATACAATTCTGAAAGAACAGAACCAAAGCTATTCCGTCATTTATTTTTCGGATCATGGTTTAGCCCATTTAGGCGAAGGAAAAAATCTTTCCATGTTAAATAATAAAGAATACAAACAAAGTTACGAAGTGCCGTTTGTTCGTTTTTCCAGCGATGATAAGAAAAGAACGATGATTAAAAATCCGCAAAGCGCTTTTAACTTTATTCATGGTTTTGCACAATGGTTAGGCATTAAAGAAAGCCATTTAAGCCAAGAAGATTTTTTTAATCCGAAAAAACAATCGATTAAAGTATTTAACTGGCGCGGGCTGGTTGACTACAACACATTAAAAGATGACCCTGCAAAAAAATAGTACGATAAACTTAGGCATGGTCACTTTCAAAGTGCGGTCATTTTTTCAAACGAATTTTTTGCAAAGGATACCCGCACTGTTATTTTTGTCCGAATGCAATTCAGCAAAGGTAAATTTTCAGGTAGAATACCCCCCATTCTCGACGAAACCTCGTGGTTTCCGCGGCACTATTCATAAAATCAACGCGCAAAAAACGTTGCTTTTTTTTAACCGCACTTTTTTCACCTATCAGCTAACATTGAGGAACATATGAGTGTAATTCCTATGGTCGTTGACCAAACTTCCCGCGGCGAACGCGCTTATGATATTTATTCCCGTCTATTAAAAGATCGCGTCATTTTCCTAAGCGGTGAAGTGGAAGACAATATGGCCAACTTGATTGTGGCACAGCTACTTTTCCTTGAATCGGAAGATCCCGATAAAGACATCTATTTATATATCAACTCACCGGGCGGATCCGTTACCGCCGGCATGGCAATTTACGATACCATGCAATACATCAAACCTGATGTACGAACCATTTGCATCGGGCAAGCCTGTTCCATGGGGGCTTTTTTATTAGCCGGCGGTGCTGCGGGCAAACGTGGCGCATTGCCTCACGCTAGAGTGATGATTCATCAACCTCTCGGCGGTTTCCGCGGACAAGCATCGGATATTCAAATTCATGCCAAAGAAATTTTGAAAATTAAAAGCACCTTAAATGAACGCTTGGCTTTCCACACCGGACAACCCATTGAAACCATTGAAAAAGACACCGACCGCGACAACTTCATGTCTGCCGAAGAAGCCCAAAATTACGGCTTGGTCGATGAAGTGTTCACTAAACGTTAAGAGATAAAAATGGCAAAAGATAAAGAATTGCATTGTTCTTTCTGTGGCAAAGAACAAGAGGAAGTCAATAAATTAATCGCCGGCACGTCCGGTTACATTTGTAATGAATGTATCGAATTATGTCACGATATGTTGCTTAATGAAGAACATAGCGAAGAAACAGAAGCTGAAGCGGAAACGCCAAAAGAGCAGGAGTTACCGACGCCTCACAAAATCCGCGCCCATTTAGACGATTATGTTATTGGTCAAGATTACGCGAAAAAAGTCTTGGCGGTGGCGGTGTATAACCACTACAAACGTCTGCGCACCAAACATCAAACCGATGATGTAGAATTGGGTAAAAGTAATATTTTACTTATCGGACCGACCGGTAGCGGTAAAACCCTCTTAGCGGAAACCATGGCGCGTATGTTAAACGTGCCTTTCGCTATGGCGGATGCCACCACCTTGACGGAAGCCGGTTACGTGGGCGAAGACGTGGAAAACGTGTTACAAAAATTACTACAAAACTGTGATTACGACATTGAGCGCGCGGAACAAGGCATTATCTATATCGACGAAATCGACAAAATCACCCGCAAATCAGAAAATCCATCCATTACCCGTGATGTTTCCGGTGAAGGCGTACAACAAGCCTTGTTAAAACTGATTGAGGGCACTATCGCCTCTATTCCGCCACAAGGTGGACGCAAACACCCGCAACAGGAAATGTTGCGCATTGATACGTCAAAAATTCTGTTTATTTGCGGCGGTGCTTTTGCCGGCTTGGATAAAGTCATTGAAAAACGCACCAGCGTCGCCACTGCCATTGGTTTCGGCGCAGAAATCAAGAGCGAAAAAGACAAAGCCACGTTGACGGATTTATTCAAACAGGTAGAACCGGACGATTTAATGAAATACGGCTTAATCCCGGAATTTATCGGACGTTTACCGGTGGTTGCGCCGTTAAGCGAATTAGATGAAGAAGCCCTTGTACGCATTCTGACCGAACCGAAAAACGCTTTGTGCAAACAATATCAAGCGCTATTTGGTTTGGAAGACGTGAAACTGGAATTCACCAAAGAAGCCTTAATCGCCATGGCGAAAAAAGCCCTTGCCCGTAAAACCGGCGCTCGTGGCTTACGCTCCATCATCGAAGGCGTCTTGCTCGACACCATGTACGACTTGCCTTCTTTAGAAGGATTAGAAAAAGTGGTGGTCAACGAAAGCGTCATCAACGACAATCAATCTCCGGAATTGATTTATTCCAACGAATAAGAAAGTGCGGTCAAAATTCATTGTGTTTTTTGACCGCACTTTTTTCTTTCCTAATCCCTCGACACCTGAATCGTCTGCTTAATATGTTTGAGATTTGCCACGATGGTAAATGTCATGACGACCAATAACGCCCAAGCGCTCCACTTACTCACGTGCACCAAAGACCAGGCACCGATTTGATTTGGATAGCGCCAAATGCCAATCAGCGTGCCGAGATTCTCCGCTAACCAAATAAAGAAACCAATCAACATAAAAGACAGTAACAACGGCATGCGGCGAGGTTTATCATAAGGCGTGAAATATACCGCTGTGCGGGCGTAGAGCCCCAATGCGAACGCCGCCAAATACCACCGATAATCACCAATGTAATGATGGGTGAAAAAATTTAGATAAATGAGAACTGCGGTCAGTGTCGATAAAACATAGGGCGGATGACTGCGAATTTGCAAACCAAACAAACGCCACGCCTGAATAATATAACTGCCTACCGCGGCATACATAAATCCTGTGAATAAAGGCACGCCGAAGATTTTAGTGTAAGCAAAATCAGGATACGCCCAAGATTGAATCGAAGAGGAGGTTTTGAACAATTCCAAAGCAAAACCCACGAGGTGAAACAGGGTGATGGATTTGATTTCATCTAATGTTTCCAGCTTGAAATGAAACATCAGATATTGCACCGCTAAAGCAAAAATTAACAATAAATCGTAACGGGGAATGCCGGCAATACCGTTTTTCGGCATGAGGAACATGGCGATAAAAAACACACCGGCAAATAGACAGGCTCGGGCTTCTTTCAAACCGAAAAACCAGAACTCGACCCAAAAACGTTTGATTCCTTTCAACTGAGGATTAGGCTGATGATTCATCAGCCATAAATCAATTTTATTCAACATGTTATTCTTCTTATTGCATAACAAAATGTCGCTTATTATGCCCGAAGTTCCTCAAGTTGAATATGACTTGCCTATGTGATTTTCGTCTTTTTCAAGCGTAACGCATTGCTTAATACGGAAATAGAACTCATCGCCATCGCCGCGCCTGCAACCACCGGACTGAGCAAACCCAATGCGGCTAACGGAATGCCTAACACGTTATAAATAAATGCAAAAAATAAATTTTGTTTAATGTTTTTCAAGGTCGCGCGGGAGATCAGTAAGGCATCCACCAACTGATTGACAGAATGCTGCATCAGGGTTGCCGACGCACTGTGTTGCGCCACATCCGCACCATCATGCATGGCGAAACTCACATTCGCTGCAGCCAATGCCGGCGCGTCATTCACCCCATCCCCTACCATGGCGACCACGTTGCCATTTTCTTGTAGAATTTTGACCGCACTTGCTTTATCTCGCGGCGACATATTGCCCTGCGCATGTTGAATCCCAAGCTGATTAGCAATGTATTGCACTACGTTCGGATTATCGCCGCTCATGATATATACATCGATATTATGTACCTGCAAACGCTGAATTGCCTTTTGACTATCCGCCTTTAAGGCGTCCGCAAAGGCAAATGCGGCGATAGGTTGGTCATTTACAGCGACTGCCACAATGCTAGCGATCTGCCACACCGGTTCAAGATCGGTCGGTAACGTCAAACCGCAATAGGCAGGTTTCCCCACTTTCACCGTGCCGAGATGTTCAATCTCCCCTTGAATCCCCTGCCCCACCTCGACCTGGATATGTTGCACCGCAGGCAACGCCACATTTTTTGCCATCGCGGCTTGCACAAGGGCTTTTGCCAGCGGATGTGTCGCGCTTTGTTCAATGGCGGCCGCCAACGCATAAATTTCATCTTCAGAATAGACCGCACTTTGCGCCTGCCAAAAAGCAACTACTTGCGGTTTGCCTTCTGTGAGCGTGCCGGTTTTGTCCAATACCACCGCATTCACATGGGCGGATTCTTCCATAGCGGCAGCATCTTTAAACCAAATGCCCTGCTTCACTGCTTTGCCCATGCCAACCATGATCGCCGCAGGCGTGGCTAAGCCCAAAGCACAAGGGCAGGCAATCACCAACACCGCAACCCCATGAATTAAAGCCGTCACCAAATCTTGTTGAAGCCACCAAGTAAGTAAAAACGTCACCAAGGAAATGCCTATTACCGTTGGCACAAACACTGCCGCCACTTTGTCGGCAAAACGGGCAATAGGCGCTTTGCTGCCTTGCGCCTCAGAAAGAGCGTTCATCATATCGCCGAGCAACGTTTGGCTTCCGAGCTGTTGCGAGCGATAAACCAAACTGCCGTCCGTCACCATCGCGCCCGCCAACACACGACTGGTCGTTGTCTTCATTTCCGGCACAGATTCGCCGGTTAAATGGCTTTCATCACACCAGCCTGTGCCCTCTTCCACCACGCCATCCGCTGCAATGCGTTCACCTTGGTTAGCGCGTAACAACTCGCCTACTTGGATTTGATTTAACGGCACGGTTTGCCATTCGCCGTTACGTTGCACGCGCACCTGTTTCGGCGTCAGCTGTAACAATAAACCAAGGCTATTTAGGCTGTGCTTTTTGGTACGATCTTCTAAGAATTTTCCTAAACTCACAAAGCCCAACACCATGACGGAGGCTTCAAAATAAATATTTTCCGAGGCATGATCGTGGCTCATATGTGGCAGATAAAACAGCATAAAGACGGAATAAAAATAAATGGTGAGCGTGCCAAGACTGACCAACACATCCATATTGGCCAAGCCACCTTTAATACTACCCCAAGCACTTTTATAGAAGGGAATCGCCAGGCCGAATTGCACAATCGTGGCTAACACCATTTGCCACATCGGCGGCAACATCCAATCATGCCGCCCCAGCATCATGCCGAACATACCGATTAAAAACGGCACGTTAATCAGCCACAATAAAATCAACCGCCACGAGATGTTTTGCTCTTGCGGCAACTCTGCCTGCTCTTGCTTGAGCTGTGCCGTGAAACCGGTCTTTTGAATAATTTGGATCAGCTGTTCAACGGAAGTTTGCTTTTCATCAAAAGTGATCTGCGCTTCTTCACTGGCAAAATTCACGCCCGCCTGCTGCACAAAATCCTTTTTATTCAACACCTTTTCAATCCGACTGGCACATGACTGACACGTCATGCCGCCAATTTGAAGGGAGACTTTTTGCATAACATCCTCTTTTTATTTCCTTTCACAGAAAAGTGCGGTGGGTTTTCAACTCGTTTTTACGCTGTCAAATAAGACAGTATTTTCATGCCGCATTAACAAGCAGAAAAATTACACCACTGCCGCATCAAACCCGGCATCTTCCACGGCTTCCACCAACGCTGCCGGTTGCACTTTATTTTCATCAAAACTAACGACCGCTTTCGCTTTTTCCAAACTTACCCCGGATAGCGCGCGCCTCCCAACGCGTGCTTACAACAAAGCAACAATCAAAAGGCTGCATCAGGAGATGCGCGCCATCAATGAATAAGCAATAAACAAAACTCATGCCACTTCGGCATCAAACCCGGCATCTTCCACGGCGTCCACTAACACTGTCGGTTGTACTTTATTTTCATCAAAACTAACGACTGCTTGCGCTTTTTCCAAACTTACGTCTGCTTGCACCACGCCATCTAATTCACTCAATACGCGAGTCACGCTTTTCACACAACCACCACAGGTCATGCCATCAATTTTTAAGGTTACGTTTTGCATCATTTGCTCCTTTAATCATTAAGTTAAACCTTGCCGATTTTTGTCGGTGAGATTACTATAAACCTTAACATTAGGTTAAGGTCAAACACTTTTTATGAATATCAGTCAAGCAGCCAAACTCACCAGCTTATCTGCCAAACAAATCCGTGATTACGAAAAACTTGGCTTACTCAAAGCCAATAACCGTACTCTTGCAGGCTATCGCCAATATGAAGAAAACGATCTCGCCCGTTTGCGTTTTATCCGCCACTCGCGAGACGTGGGTTTCTCCCTGCAACAAATCGCCCAACTATTACAACTCCAAGATAACCCACATCGCAACAGCCGTGAAGTGAAACAACTTACGGCACGACATATCGAAACCCTCAATGCACAAATTCATGCACTACAAAAAATGGTGGCTGAACTCCAACGCTGGCACGACAACTGCCAAGGCAACGACTGCGCGGAATGTTCGATTTTAGCGGGGTTGAGTGAATAAGAAAGCATGAAAAGTGCGGTGAAAATTTAAAATATTTTCTCATCAGAAATACACTTCAAAAAGTCCGCAGATTAATCTTTCTGATGATTTACTAAGGTTTCAATTTGCACAATTTCCGCCACATCCACACTCTCCGCTTTAATCCGCCATTTCACATTCAAGTCATACAACGAAATGCCGTAAAGGCGATCGGTGGCTTTGCCTTGTTGATACGCCGGGCGGGGATCTTGTTGGATAACTTCAATAATAAAACGTTGTAAGTGCGGTCGATTTTTACTGTGTTTTTTGACCGCACTTTCCGCCTCCAAAGTAAATTCTACGCATAGCAACGGTTTCGGCTCGCTTTGTGCGAAACCTGAAATTGCGTTAGGTTCACTGTCCGCGTAGGCAAGATAAGGTTTGATGTCGAGAATCGGTGTGCCGTCCACTAAATCTACGGCACCGAGATGTAACAACACCTTGCCGTTTTTACATTCTACGTGGCGCAATTCCACTTTGGATAAACCAATAGGATTCGGGCGATGTGTAGAGCGCGAGGCAAACACCCCAACCCGCTGATTGCCACCTAAACGTGGCGGGCGCACGGTAGGATGCCATTTGCCTTGCGGGATTTGATCAAATTGAAAAATCAGCCAAAGGTGGCTGAATTGCGCTAAACCGCGGACGGCTTCCGCTTGGTTGTAGGGGGGCAACAATTCGACAATGCCAGTGCCATCCTGCACCAAATTAGGTTGACGCGGTATCGAAAATTTTTCTTTGTAAGGCGTGTGAATCACAGCAACGGGCTGCAATGTGAGAGAATCGGACATATTTTCCTTAAAACAGTTAAAATCTGCAGAATAACCTTGTAGAATAGCGCCTATTTTAGCTAAAAGTGCGGTGAAAAATCGCTTTTTTTTTTTCGTTATTCGCGTGGAAATTATGACCAAAAATACAATAAAAATGTGGATTGAGACGGCACGGCCGAAAACCTTGCCTTTGGCGTTGGCGACGATTCTAACAGGATCGGCGTTGGCTTACCGGGCGGGACATTTCCATTGGGGCATCACAATATTGTGTTTATTAACCACGTTATTTCTGCAAGTTCTCTCCAACTTCGCCAATGATTACGGTGATCATCAAAAAGGCTCCGACACGGCAGAACGTATCGGACCGCTACGCGGCATTCAACAAGGTGCTATTTCTGCGGCACAGTTGAAAAAAGGGCTTTATGTGATGATCGCCTTGAGTTTCCTTTGCGGCGCATTATTGATCGGCATTGCCTACCAAAATGTGAGTGACTTAATCGCCTTCTCGCTTCTCGGCGTGTTGGCTATTGTTGCCGCCATCACCTATACCGTGGGCAACAAACCCTATGGTTATTTAGGTTTAGGCGATATTTCCGTGTTGATTTTCTTCGGGTTATTGGGCATCGGCGGAACCTATTATCTGCAAGTGCATGACTTCTCCGCCGTCATTTTACTTCCTGCCATTGCGAGCGGTTTACTCGCCACAGCTGTATTAAATATCAATAACTTGCGTGATATTGAACAAGACCGCAAAGCAGGCAAAAACACCCTTGCCGTGCGCCTAGGCCCGCATAACGGGCGGGTTTATCACTGTATTTTACTTGCTGTTGCAGCATTGTTTTATTTGCTCTTTGCCTTGTTCAACTTACACCATCTGCTTGGCTTTATTTTTCTGTTAACTTATCCGCTTCTGCTTAAACATGCCCTGTTTGTGTATTCTCACAAAGAGCCGACTGCGCTACGCCCAATGTTGGCGCAAATGTCGTTGATTGCGTTATTTACCAATGCGTTATTTAGTTTAGGCTTGCTTATCGGTTAACGATCGGACTATACTAGCCCGCAGTATTCATCTTAAAAAATAGGGTCTTTTATGTACATTGATACTTCAGAACTTTGCGATATTTACCTTGATCAAGTGGATGTTGTTGAGCCCATTTTCTCCAGTTTTGGCGGACTAAGTTCGTTCCACGGCAAAATCACCACGGTGAAATGTTTTGAGAATAACGGATTAATCGCCGAGCTGTTGGAAGAAAACGGTGAAGGTCGAGTATTATTGGTCGATGGCGGCGGTGCAGTGCGCCGTGCATTGATTGATGCGGAATTGGCACAATTGGCCGCCGATAATAACTGGAAAGGGATTATCGTTTATGGTGCAGTGCGTCAAATTCAGCAATTGGAAAATATTGATATCGGCATTCAAGCCCTCGCACCGATTCCGGTAGGTGCAGACGAAAGTAGCCACGGAGAAACGGATGTCCCGGTGAATTTTGGTGGTGTGACTTTCTTCCCGGAAGATTATATTTATGCAGATTTAACCGGCATTATTCTCTCGCAAGAGCCGTTAGATTTAGACGAACCGGAACAAGAATAAACGCCTGTAAAAAGGGATTCCGACAAAGTGCGGTCGAAATTTTTACCATTTCAACCGCACTTTTTTTTGCGCGACTTCACAAATCCGTAAAAAAAGCATTGCTTTTTATCAATGTAATGATAATTTTCTAACATATTGTTTACATAATTAGACAATATGTCGATCTTCTATTTTATTTAAAAGGACAAAACCATGAGCAACACAACACTAAATAAAAATAGGATCAATAAAAGCGTGATTATCTTAATTTCTGCGGTTATTCTATTTTTTGTTTTACTTTATACATTGCCTTTCGATCGAAATGCCAATAGCGGATTGGCATTATTAGCGCTGGTTGCCGTGTTATGGTTAACTGAAGCGTTACACGTTACCATCACCGCCTTAATCGTGCCGTTATTGGCGATTTTCCTAGGTTTGGTAAACACCAGCACAGCGCTCGCCACCTTTGCCGATCCGAACATTTTCCTTTTCTTCGGCGGTTTCGCACTTGCCACAGCCTTACATATTCAGCAATTAGATAAAATGATTGCGAATAAAATTATGGCATTAGCAAAAGGAAAATTATCTGTTGCCATCATGTATTTATTCTCCGTCACGGCGTTTTTATCCATGTGGGTGAGTAACACCGCCACCGCCGCCATGATGTTACCTCTTGCCATGGGCGTATTAGGCCGTTTAGATCGCAATACAGAACATAACACCTATGTTTTTGTGCTCTTGGGGATTGCCTACAGCGCCAGCATCGGCGGTATGGGAACCTTGGTCGGTAGCCCGCCAAATAACATTGTCGCAACACAATTACACCTCACCTTCGCCGACTGGTTATGGTATGGCTTGCCGATTATGTTAATCCTTATGCCATTAATGATCGGCACACTTTACATTGTGTTCAAACCGAAGCTAAACGTGCGTTTTGAACAAGAATTTGAAAAAGTGGAAATGAACAAATCCCGTTGGATCACATTAGGTATCTTCGTATTCATCGCCTTAAGCTGGGTATTTAGCAGCCAAATCAATCCGATACTTTCCGGTCTACTCGGTCTTAGCGGCAAAATCGGTAGTTTTGATAGCGTTATTGCTTTAGCAGCGGCTGTGATTATTTGTATCACCGGTGTGGCCAACTGGAAACAAATTCAGGACAACACCGACTGGGGTGTATTAATGCTATTCGGTGGTGGTTTAACCTTAAGTGCCGTATTAAAAAATTCCGGTGCCAGCAAAATCTTAGCCGACGGCATCGTATTCTTAATTGAAGGAGGTCACTTCTATCTTATTGGCTTATTGGTTGCTACCTTCATCATTTTCTTAACAGAATTTACATCCAATACCGCCAGTGCAGCCTTATTAGTGCCGATCTTTATTTCCATCGCACAATCGTTAGGCATGCCGGAAATCGGTCTCGCCTTGATCATCGGCTTAGGGGCATCTTGCGCCTTCATGCTACCGGTTGCCACCCCGCCGAACGCTATTGTTTTCGGTACGGGCGAAGTGAAACAAAGCGAGATGGTGCGCGCCGGATTTGTGTTGAATATCGTCTGCATTTTCGTTATTGCAACCATTGGCTACTTCTTCTGGTTACATTAATCCTGCCATAAAAAATAGCCCCTTAATAATGCGTTTATTAAGGGGCTAAATTATTTAGAATCTCGTTAATCTTCCAACACGATTCCCTTTAAATATTGAAAAATTTCTCGATAGGCTTTCGCGGGCTTACTTTGCTCTTTTTCTTTCTTAGCAGCACGAATGAGATTGCGTAGCTGTTGACGATCCCCTTGCGGGTAATCGGTTAAGAACTTGGTTAATGCATTGTCGCCCTGCTCGATCAATTCATCACGCAATAATTCTAATTTATGTAACATAGCTTGTTGTTGCTGATGTTTATTTTCGAGCTTATCTAAAGCCTCTTGAATCGGCTCTACGTCAATGCTGCGCAACAACTTACCGATATATTGCAACTGACGGCGACGGGCTTCTTTTTGCAAACGTTGCGCTAAATTAATCGCCTCTAGCAATGTGTCTTCCAAAGGAATTTTGTCTAACTGGATTTTAGTTAAATCCACCAATTTTTCACCCACTTTTTTTAAGGCTTCCGCATCGCGTTTAATTTCGCTTTTGCTCACCCAAATAATCTCTTCCTGTTCTTCATCCTGCCAATCAAAATCATCTTGTTTACGTTTTGCCATAATCTTTCCCATCTTGTATCTGCGTAAAAATGCGGGCATTTTAGCACAAAAGTCGAGGTTAGCCTTAAAAAGAAAAATAGGCTAAAATTAGGGCATTTTTAACCACGAGAAATCCATTTATGTCAGCAAAAACACTTGAAAATCAGACCGCACTTTTACAGCAACAAGAACAACAATTACGCGGTGCGGTCAGTCTCGCCATTGAAATTGCACAAAAAGCCGGCGCAGCCGCCGAAGTGGGGGTCACGAAATCCGGTGGATTATCGGTTTCTACCCGTTTAAAAGAAATTGAAAACGTTGAATTTAATAATGATGGGGCATTAGGCATTTCGGTTTATTTAGGTCAACAAAAAGGCAACGCGTCCACCTCCGATTTAAGCCCGGAGGCCATTAAAAATACCGTAGAAGCAGCCTTGGCGATCGCAAAATACACATCCCCTGATGATTGCGCAGGCTTAGCCGATAAAGAATTAATGGCGTTTGATGCCCCGAATTTAGATTTATACCACGCCGCCGATATTGATGTTGATCGCGCTGCGCAATTGGCATTAGAAACAGAAAAGGCGGCATTGGAATTCGACAAACGCATTGTCAACAGTGAAGGGGCTTCTTTCAATGCTCATACCGGCGTGCGTGTGTATGGCAATAGCCATGGAATGTTGCAAAGCTATTTATCCAGCCGCTATTCGTTGTCTTGCTCGGTCATTGCCGAACATGAAAATCAACTGGAACGGGATTATGAATACACAGTTTCCCGTAATATCAATTCGTTAGAAAGTGCGCAATGGGTGGGGGAAAATGCAGCACAGAAAACTATTGCCCGTTTACAACCACAAAAAATTGCCACGCAGCAGGCGCCGGTTATTTTCTTAAATGACGTGGCGACAGGATTAATCAGTCATTTGGCGTCAGCCATTAGTGGTGGCAGTTTGTATCGTAAAGCCAGTTTCTTATTGGATCACCTCGGCAAACAAGTATTGCCCGATTGGTTTCATATTAGCGAAAAACCTCATTTAATCGGTCGATTGGCCTCTACACCATTTGATAGCGAAGGCGTCAGAACGCAAGATCTGGAGGTTATTCGCCAAGGAATTTTGCAAACCTATTTACTCACCAGTTATAGCGGTCGCAAGCTAGCTATGCAAAGCACAGGGCACGCAGGTGGCATTCATAATTGGTTGGTACAACCCAATTCATCAGGAAAATTGACCGCACTTTTACACCAAATGGAGAGAGGATTATTGGTTACCGAAGTGATGGGGCAAGGTGTGAATTTGGTCACAGGCGACTACTCACGTGGTGCCGCCGGATTTTGGGTGGAAAACGGTGAAATTCAATATCCGGTGGCAGAAATCACTATTGCAGGAAGATTGCAGGACATGCTGCGTAATATTGTGGCGGTAGGTGATGATATTGAACATCGCTCAAATATCCAGACCGGTTCTATCCTACTGGAAAATATGAAAATTTCCGGAAATTAAGAAATCTTCAATCAAATGATAATAATTCTTATTGACAATAATAAAAACTCTGATATGATTAGCCCCATCTGTTAAGTATTGCAGTTGAGATGATGGGTAGTCATTTTGAAGTTTGCATAGTACTCCATAACAGGTAGAGTAGAAAGTAAATTCGTTAGGGTATTTAAAAGACTGAAGTTTAAACTTCAGTCTTTTTTTTGCTAAAATATCCGCACGTTATATCCTTTAAAGGCAACCATTTTATGAAAAAACACCATGTTGACACTCTCATTTCCGAACAGGATGTGCGTTCCCGCATTACCGAATTAGGGCAAGAAATTACCTGTTTCTATCAACATAAAAATACTGATACGCCACTGGTTGTTGTAGGTTTACTGCGTGGTTCCTTCATGTTCATGGCGGATTTAGTACGTGAAATTAACCTGCCGGTGGAAATCGACTTCATGACGACGTCAAGTTATGGGGACTCCATGAGTACCAGTCATGATGTGCGCATCCGTAAAGATCTTGATGGCGACATCAAAGGCAAACACGTTTTGATCGTGGAAGACATTATTGATACCGGTTACACCTTACAAAAAGTGCGTGAAATTTTAAATTTACGCGAACCGCTCTCACTGACGATTTGTACGTTATTGGATAAACCTTCACGTCGCGAAGTAGATGTACCGGTAGATTGGGTGGGTTTCACTATTCCTGATGAATTCGTTGTGGGCTATGGCATTGACTACGCCCAACATCATCGTAATCTTGGTTACATCGGTAAAGTCATTTTAGAAGAATAGCTATCAGCATAACGAAAACGGCTTATCAAATGATAAGCCGTAAATTCATCCCAAAAATCAACCGCACTTTTGCACTAAAATGTGTCTTTTAACGCCAATAATCGGGCAATATTTTGCGCGCTTGACGTAAGATTCTCACGTCCTTGTTGTAGAATTTCTGACAAGTCGCCCAACTGGCAAATAATCGGGAACACCGCATCAATGCCATGTTCGTACACCACCTCATAATCCTCACGCAAGCAACCCACTATGGCAATCACCGGTTTATTAAACTGTTTTGCCGTACGCGCCACACCAATAGGGGTTTTGCCTAAAATGCTTTGCGCATCCATTCGTCCTTCGCCGGTAATCACCAAATCAGCCTCCCGCACGCTTTCCGCCAATTGCAAATTATCCAACACAATTTGCACACCGGCTTTTAGTACTACATTTGGCAATAATAACAAGCCGCCGCCCATACCGCCCGCCGCACCGGCGCTGGCCTGCTCCTTAATATTTTTGCCACAATCCCGTTGGGCTATCTCGGCAAAATGCGCTAATGCGGCATCAAGCTGCGCCACCATTTGCGGCGTTGCACCTTTTTGCGGTCCGAAAATCGCCGAAGCGCCCCGTTCACCACAAAGAGGATTATTCACATCACACGCTACCTCAATATGCACTTGAGCCAAGCGGTTATCTAGCGCATCGGTATCAATTCGCTCAATTTCCGCTAACTGAGCTCCACCATAGCCAATGTCTTGGTGTTGCTTATTGAGGAATCGGATGCCTAAGGCCTGTAACATTCCCACGCCGCCATCATTTGTCGCACTTCCGCCAATGCCAAGAATAATGTGTTGTACACCAAGAGCCAATGCGCGTTTAATTAATTCACCGGTGCCGTAACTGGTGGTATTTAACGGATTACGTTCATCCTTCGGCACTAAATGCAAACCGGAGGCTGCCGCCATTTCAATAATGGCGGTTTTTCCATCCCCTGAAAGCCCAAAGAAACTTTTTACGCGGTTACCTAGCGGCGCGATAACATCACATGCCACTAATTTACCGCCGGTAGCATCCACCAAGGATTGTACAGTGCCTTCTCCGCCGTCAGCCATAGGTAATTTGACATATTCCGCCTGCGGAAAAACTTTTTTGAATCCGGTTTCAATGGCTTCGGCAACTTCCAACGCCGTTAAACTTTCCTTAAAAGAATCGGGAGCAATTACAATTTTCATACTAACCTCCTGATGGTAATGATGTTAGGCAAAAACGCCGAAGATAAGGGTTGAAACAATAGTCATGATTAAACCGACCGCACTTTCATAAGGAATAAGTTTTAAGCGCTCTTTAATATCCATGTTCACGCTACCACCGGTAGCATGGAAGAAAGAACCATGCGGCATATGATCAAAGATCGTGGCACCAGCATGAATCATCGCCGCCGCAGCCAATCCGCTAACGCCTAATTCTAATAAGGTGCCGCTAAACACATTGGATGCTACCGCCGTCCCGGCGGTAGTAGAGGAGGTAGCTAAGGACATTAAGGCACCGGAAATCGGCGCTAAGATATAAGAAGGTAAACCGGAATGTTCCAAGCCTTGAATTAATACGTCTTTTAAACCCGAATTGGCAATAATGCCTGCTAATGCTCCGGTACCAAGCAACATAATAGCGACCGGCGCCATTTTCCCTAACCCACTTACGGCATAGCGATTGGCATGGCCTATTTTGCCCATGCATAGTGCACCGACCAAACCACCAACCGGCAAGGCAATCAATGGATCGACTTTAATATCAAATAACGGGCGCAAGGCAAGTAACAAAATGGCACAAAGAGGGGCAATCATTGCTGTGCCAAAGTTCGGTAAATCCTGCTTATCTACCACGACGACCTCTTGTTCTGACACTCTACTGCCTTTTTTCACCAAACGCTTGGCAAGGAAATAAGTTAAAATCAAACCAAAAACAGCAGGAATAATTCCCGCCATCATGACCGAGGTTAACGGCAAATGGAAGGTATCCGCGGCGGCAATGGCATTTGGGTTGGGAGAGATAATATTTCCGGCTTTTCCACCACCAATCATTGCCAACAAAATCGCCGGTTTTGATAAATCGGTACGACGGGCAAGTGCCAACGCAATCGGTGAAACCGTGATGACCGCCACATCAATAAACACGCCAACCGACGTTAAAATGAGTGTAGCTAACGCCAATGCCAATAAGGCTCGAGTTTCTCCTAACTTATTGGTGATGCTTTCGGCAATGGTATTCGCCGCGCCGGAGTCAATCAACACCCCAGCCAACACACCTGCAGCCAGAATACGCATTACTGCAGTAGTAATCCCTTGCGCACCACTAATCATCAGAGTGACGGTTTGCGTTAAATCCGCGCCACCAATTAACCCGCCAATTAATGCGCCGGCTAACATACCATAAACCGGTGACACTTTTTTCAAAATTAAGAAGATCGCGACCGCTAATGCAATAATCGCGCCTAAGGCAGATACTGTCGTCATGATGTTCTCCTCTATTATTAAATAAACAGAACAGATTATTATGCTTTGATGAGAAAATTACTTTAGACAAAAAAACAAAAATATACTTTTAGAAAACTTATTTTTTGTAAATTAATACAATTTATTAGGCTAATACGGTGCTTAAATAGAGACTCAGTTTGTCTTCTATCTTATTGAAAGATAAATTAGTTACTTGCTCAATTTTAGCCAGGCGATAACGCAACGTGTTGGGATGAATGAATAATTTCTGCGCAGTGAGAGCCAGATCACAATTTGACAAAAAATAATACTGCAAGGTTTTAAGTAGCTGAGCATTTTCTTGCTGAAATAACCCTTTTAATGGTTTTAATAACTCCTCAGCCTGCCAACTATCGGCAATTCCCGCCAACAACACCGGCAATCGATATTCTTCAAAAGCATACAATGTTTTACGCGGATAGTGCTTCAAGCCATAGTGCAAGGTGCTCATCGCCGTGCGGTAAGATACATATAATTGTTCGTGAACAGGGCATTCAAGATGAGCACCAATGGCAATTTTATAATCCTGTTGCGAATAATGCTCCGGTAATAATTTTTTAAGTTGTTTATCAAATTGAGAAAAAATGATAAATGGCCACTTCTTGTTCAAATTGCAGTTGTTCTAAATAACTCACTAAGTGTTGCAAAGAATCTATGCTCGGTTTTAATAATTTAATAATAATTACTATGCGCGGAATAGTTAAAGAAAAAGAAAAAAATTTAGCTTGCTCTTCTACCTCTGTTAGAGATAAATTGCCTTTTACCAACTGTAAAATAAATTCTTCTTTGTAACGCCGATTCCAACTTTCTTTTTCTAATAAAATATGCTGTTCAACAATTAATTCAGCCGTCATTTTTACTAATTCCGCATAAGATTTCACTTGCTCGGGAACACCTGAAACACCAATAACGCCAATATTATGCCCAAGATATTGAATCGGTACATTAATCCCCGGTTGAGCTTCAAAATTCCATTTTCCTGCCAATTTTTCATCCACTTCCACCATTCGGTCCTGTCTCAACGCTAACACTGCTCCGATATGTAATTGATTTAAACGGGCAGGGTTACCTGACGCAATAATCACGCATGATGATCCATGACATTCACCGAACAGTTGATGATACTCATTGTTCTTTTTACAATATTTTGCGCAATAACTTTATCTAACTGCATAATTTTCACCATTAATTTTTATTTATTAAATTCGTTAAAAAAATAACCGCACTTTTGGGATCTAAAAATAATCCAACAAATTTATTTTATGAACTAAACAAATTTTCACCTGTCTGACTGGCGGAGTTATTTTAATTAATGGACTAAACTAGTCAAAGTTATCATTTATTGATTAGGAGCAACCCCGCTATGCAAAAGATATTAGCGTCTCATTCGACCTCGGACGTAGTAAGAATAGCGTTTTATTCTCACGACACCATGGGATTAGGTCATATTCGTCGGAATATGCTACTGGCCCAATCGGTACTACAAGCCTATCCAAATGCGGAAGTGTTATTATTATCCGGCGTGCGTGAATCCGGAGCATACAAATTGCCTAAAGGGGCAGATAGCGTTACCCTTCCGACCTATTTTAAAACGGCGCAGGGCGAGTATATTCCTCGTTCATTAGGCACTGAAGTTAAGCGATTAGTAAAAATCAGGCGACAGACGATTCATGCTGCATTAGACGCCTTTGAGCCGCATATTTTTATCGTTGACAACGTACCGCGCGGCGCAATGAATGAATTAGATAGCGTATTACCCGTCCTAACTAATCGCGGAACCCATATTGTATTAGGCCTACGCGACATTATCGATGAACCTCCCGTGGTTCTCCAGCAATGGAAGAAACTACAAAATTTAGAAATTATCCGTTTGTATTTTTCATCTCTTTGGATCTATGGTGATCCGAACCTCTTTGATTTTGTTAAAGAATATAATTTAGATAGCGATATTGCCAATAAACTCAATTATGTTGGCTACTTGGATCAAAAACGCCGTGTGGAACATCAAGGTCCGAATAGCAATGACATTGAAATAAAGCAACCTTATATACTTTGTGTTGTAGGTGGCGGACAAGATGGCTTTCAATTAGCCAAAGCCTTTATGCAGGCAGAATTACCGAAAAATCATCAAGGCTTGTTGATTACCGGTGCGTTAATGCCTGAAGAGCAATGTCGGGAACTGCACCTTATGAATAAACAACGTCCCGACATTCATTTATTGGATTTTGTTACCGAACCACTCAAATTGCTACAAAATGCCGATCGCGTGATTGCAATGGGCGGTTACAACACGACAACCGAGATTCTATCCTTTAATAAGCGCGCGCTGATTGTGCCACGTATCACGCCGCGTAAAGAACAATGGATTCGCGCCTCCCGCTTAGCTGAAATGGGTGTGATAGATTGTATTCACCCGACTGATCTCACTCCACAAGCATTAACGCATTGGTTGCAGAAAAATAATTCTACTATCAATGCACGCGATGTCCTAAATTTCAATGGGTTAGATAATGTGGTCACCCAAATTCGCCACATTTTATCTGCATAACATTAAACCGAATAATATAAACTCGTACTTTAACGGATAACATTATGAATACACCATTTAATCAAAACGAACAAACCCCAATGTATATCGGCTACGTATTAAAACGCTATCCGCGTTTTTCTGAAACCTTCGTGGTAAATGAAATCTTAGCCCATGAACGCGCCGGCACTCAAATTGATATTTTTGCTCTTGGACCGGTGATGGAAACCCATTTCCAAGACAGTATTTCACAGGTCCGCGCCCCGGTTAATCGATTAATGGATAAACAACGCAATCCGGAAACTTTCTGGGCATTGCTTGAACAAGGCTTCCAGCGTCTGCCGAATTTCGCTGCAAAATTAGCGCAAGCTCAGGGTGATGTACATGAAATCGGGCAAAGTATTATTTTAGCGTTAAAAGTATTAGATAAAGGCATCCAACATTTACATGCCCATTTCGGCACACAGGCTACTACTGTGGCAAGACAGGCAGCAATTTTTGCCGACATCAGCTACACCTTTACCGCCCATGCTAAAGACATCTATTTTTCATATGAAAAATCCACCGCACTTGATCACAAAATGCGTGATGCGGCAATGACGGTTACCGTTTCCGATTACAACTTAGCCTATTTGCGTGAACAATACGGCAATGATGCAGAAAAAACCGTACGAATTTATAACGGTATGGATTTACACAAATACCCTTACTATACAGGCGCCCGACAACCCTCACATATTTTAGCAATAGGTCGATTAGTACCCAAAAAAGGCTTTAGCGTATTGTTGGAGGCCTTGGCAATACTAAAACGACGCAATGTATTTGTCGATTGCACCATAGTGGGTGACGGCGTGTTAAGACAAGAATTAGAAGACAAGATTAAGGCATTAGATATTGCCGATCGCGTCCATATGTTCGGGCCAATGCCACAATCTGAAATTATTGAATTGCTTCGAAATGCCAAAATGTTAGTAGCTCCTTGTGTGATCAGCGAAGATGGAGATCGCGACGGCTTACCGACAGTATTGCTTGAATCAATGGCAATAGGCACCCCGGTAATTTCCACACAAGTCGCCGGAATTCCTGAATTAGTACAAAATGAAAATACCGGTTTATGTATTCCGCCACAAAATCCGCAACGGCTCGCCTACGCCATAGAAAAATTGTTAACTGACTATGTGTTATGTCAAACCTTATCACAAAATGCCCGTGCGCTCATTGAACGGGAATATGATGAAGATAAGAACGCTGCGTTGCTGAGAGATGTTTTCCGTCAAGCAATTGCTCAACATTCAAATGTTAACGATGCAAATTAAGGAGAAATCATGCGAGTAGCTTATATTTGTGCAGATCCGGGCATTCCGGTATTTGGAACTAAAGGTGCTTCAGTGCATGTGCAAGAAGTCATTAAAGGCATGTTACAACGCGGTTTAGATGTCACCTTGTTTGCCCAACGTTTAGGCGGTGAACCACCGGCTGAATTAAAAAACATCAAAATTCGTACTTTACCCGAATTGCCTAACCAATCTGCTACGGAAAGAGCATCTGCAGCGTTGGCACTCAATAAGACGGTGGAGCAAATGCTTGCCGAAGAAGTCCCGTTCGATTTGGTTTATGAACGCTATTCACTATGGAGTAACGCCGGTATGCATTTTGCCAAAACGCATGATTGCGTTGGCATCCTAGAAGTGAATGCACCACTGATTGAAGAGCAGAAAAAACATCGTGAACTGCCGTTAGAAAATGAAGCGCAAGCCATTGCAGAATCGGTTTTTAGCCAAGCTGATGCGATGATCGCCGTATCCCCGGGGGTACAACATTATTTGGAAACATTCCCGCGAGCCCGAGGTCGGGTTCATGTCATTGCTAATGGGGTAGATTTAGCCCGTTTTGCCGCCGCAGCCCAACATAACGCGGAGAAATTTCACAACCTCTTGGAAAGCAAGACAAGCGAAATTCCGACCATTGGTTTTTTAGGCACATTAAAGCCTTGGCATGGCGTAGAAACACTTGTTCAGGCTTGGGCATTATTACATCAACAAGGACACAAAACCCGCTTATTAATTGTTGGGGATGGTCCACAATATGAGTCTTTACAGGCAGAAATTGCACAATTTGGCTTATCGGAATATGTCCAATTTAGCGGAGCTGTTGCCCCGGAAACCGTCCCACAATGGTTGGCGCAAATGCACATTGCTACCGCACCTTACCCTAACTTGGCTGATTTTTATTTCTCTCCGTTAAAGATTTACGAATACATGGCTGCCGGTTTACCGATTATTGCTACCCAAGTAGGTCACTTAGCACAGGTCATTGACGAAGGCTATAACGGTATTTTAGTGGAAGCGGAAAATCCGCAAAAAATGGCCGAAAGTTTAGCAGGATTGCTAAATTCTCCAAGAAAATTACTGGAACTGGGACAAGCCGCCCGTTTAACGGCAGAGCAGAAACACAGTTGGTTAGCTGTGGTGGATCGCGTTTTACAAATTGCAGAACAATGTAAAATCCCCGCATAACTTAACGGAGCAGAATCAATGAATAAAAATTCGTGGTGGTCGGTAGCTTACCGACTGAGAGACTATATTCGACCGGAACGAATGATTGTCATCGGAGCATTAATAGCGTTGTTGCTTTCTACGGCAATGCGCTTACTCAAACCGCTACCGTTGGCCTTTGTGGTGGACCATGTGTTACTAGACGGCGTCAAAGTATCTACCGATGGCGCGTCTAATGCAGCAACACAACAAGCACCGGCGCATCAAGGCTTACTTGATACACTATTAGCCTCGGTAAATACCACATATTTATTATGGGGCTGTGCTGCCGCCGTCATTTTAATTGCCTTGCTGATGGCGGCCACCAGTTATTTCAGTACGGTCGGATTAGCCTTAGCCGGTAGCCGTATTTTAAGTAACGTGCGTAAAGATTTATTTGCACATTTACAACGTCTTTCTTTGCGATTCCACTCCCAAGCCCGCACCGGTGATTTAACCATGCGCTTAATCAATGACATCGCTATGTTAAGGGAAGCTGTGATTACCGCACTTATGCCGATGTTGGCGAATATTTTGATTCTGGTGGGAATGTTCGGCACGATGTTGTATCTCAACTGGCGCTTAACTTCTCTGGCTTTATTATCTATTCCGATATTGTGGTGGAGCACCACCCGTGCTAGTCGCAAAATCCATGAAGTTAGCCGAGCACAACGCAAACGGGAAGGCAGCATGGCTTCGAAAGCGGCAGAATATATCGCTTCTATTCGTACTGTACAATCCCTTTCCCTTGAACAGGAAACGATGCGTAGCTTTGCCGGTGATGATGCGGAAAGCCGCAAACAAAACGTACAGTCAAAACGTCTTTCCGCCGGTTTGGAACGTCGTGTTGATGTGATCGTCGCCATCATTTCTGCACTGGTCTTATTATATGGCTCTTATTCCGTCTTAAACGGCAAGATGTCCACCGGTGATCTGATCATTTTTATGTCTTACTTAACTAACTCTTTCCGCCCTGTGCGTGAGTATGCCAAATACACCGGCAGATTATCCAAAGCCTTGGCAGCCGGAGAACGCGTGGTGAATTTATTGGACGAACAACCGGACATTACCGACAAGCCAAATGCAAAAGTATTAACCTCTGCGCGCGGTGAAATTCGTTTTGAACACGTTAAATTCAGCTATGACATGCAAGATGAACAACCTTTGGCAGTATTAAATGACATGGATTTTCTCATTAAACCGGGGGAAAAGGTTGCCATTGTCGGCCCTTCCGGTGCAGGAAAATCAACGCTTACCAGTCTACTGTTAAGACTATATGAACCTGAAGAAGGCCGCATTTGTCTGGATGGTAAAAATATTCAGGATTACACCATCGCCAGCCTGCGCTCTCAAATTGCTATCGTGCCACAAGACAATTTGTTATTCGGTTTAAGTGTGCGAGAAAACATCGCCTTAGGTGCCATTAACCAGACTGAGAAAATTACCGATGAAGAAATCATTCAAGCCGCAAAATTAGCCAACGCACATGATTTCATCATCGCCTTACCACAAGGCTATGACACAATTCTTAGCGAACGGGGCGGCTCGCTTTCCGGTGGGCAGCGCCAACGTATTGCTATTGCTCGTGCAGCCATGAATAAAAGTGCGGTATTAATTTTGGATGAACCAACCGTTGGTTTAGACCAAGAAAATGAGGCTCATGTCATTAGTGCCTTGGAAAACCTAATGCAAAATCGCACGACATTAATGATTACCCACGATCTAGCGTTAGCCGCCAAAACCGATCGTATTTTATTCGTCAATAACGGGATGATTGAAGAGCAAGGCAACCATCAGCAATTGTTGGCGAAAGGCGGTAACTACGCCAACTGGTGGAAATTACAACTGAGCTAATGACCCAAACCAGATTTAAATAAAAAGAAGGATAGACAATATGCTTACTCATGCAGACAAACAGATTATTGCAGGCGATACTGCGTTGCCCGGCTTGGCAGCATTACTCGATTCCGACTTGATGTTAGGTAAACTGCAAGAGTTGCCGGGTCTGCAAAGTGCGGTCAAAATTCAAGTTAAATATTTACGCTACAAACCTACCAACAGTTGTGCTTGTACATTGAAAGTACAATTAGCCGATGGTTCTGTACAATATTATTTTGCCAAGGCGCTAACGCCTAAGCGTTTTGCCCAATCTTGGAACAACCCCAAGCGTCAAAAGCTAATCCAAGAGAATGTTCCGCATCCGCCAATGGCCTTATTTGATCTCAACATTATATTGTTACACCCTGCCTACGATCATAGCATTCGTTATTTGCGTTGGTTGATAGATCCACAGGCTCGCCGTGAAATTATGCAGTTATGCGGTTTAGAAGAAAACCTGAATGACGCTGTGGATATTGATATTTTACGTTACAAACCGGAGCGCCGATTAGTAGCAGGTGTTCGTTATAACGACCGTTACGTGGCGGTAGTACGTTGTATTTATCCGGAAGATTTCGGCAAAGTGTTAACTGCCTCTGCGTTTGGCGTAGCGCAAAACGAATTACAGCTATTGGGAGTGGACGGTACAAATTGTACATTAGTAACCCGTTGGTTGGAGGGGCATAGCCTCTGCCCGGAAGAGCAGGTGATTGCCTCCGATGAAATGCTTGCACACTTGGCAAATAAACTACATAAACTGCACCAGAGCCGATATCAACCAACTATAAAGTATGGTATCAGCGATGAAATTCAGGCAATGCAAGGCGTATTATCCACATTTAATGCCATTTTGCCTCAACAAGCCACATGTTTTTCCGAGCTAATGGAAAAAATCACACAGGGCTTGGAACGACAAAAAGACGTTTTCCGATTAATTCATGGCGATTTTTCTTTAGATCAAGTCGTAGAAGAACAGGGTAAATTGCATCTTCTCGATTGGGATCGTTGCGCAGCAGGAAACCCGTTAATGGATTTGGCCACCTTTATCGCAAGGCTGGAATTTCAAATTATTGAAGGCGTTTTACCGGGCTGGCAAGCAAATAAATTGGTGAAAACTTTTCTTCACCACTATCAAGAAAAGGCTCATGATGATTTAAGCGGTCTCACTTATTTTGTCGCCTCTGCACTCTTACGCTTGGCAACGGAACCCTTTCGTAAACGTACACTGCAGTGGCCGGAATATACCTTGCAACTATTACAACGGGTAAGCTGTTTGCTCAATAAAAAAGACGATTTGTATTTGTCCGCAGAAGGAAAAATACTCTCTTTTGAGAGCGATCCGCTACTGACCGTTCTCACTCATCGGGATCACATGCAATCCCGCCTGATGAAGGTTTTACCACCGACATATCAAGGCCGATTAATCACTGCTGAGGTACAACGTTACAAACCGCAACGACGTGCCATAGTGGACTATATTATCGACACTAAAAAATTGGGCCGACAATGTATTATTGGGAAATACCGTCGCAAAGGATTGGATTCCCGCGCATTTAATATTCAACAATCGTTGTGGCAGGAAGGCTTTAACGACAGTGCCCACATCAGTGTTGCCGAACCGCTAGGCACATTAGCGGAACAACATACTTGGTTACAACAAAAAGTAAATGGGCAATGTCTTGGCGATTTGCTTGTCCAAAGTAATGGACGTCTTGCCTTTTTAGGTGAGTCTGTTGCACGGGCATTAAACCAATTACATCAAAGCAAAGTGGCACAACAGTTGTCGTTGCCTGTTTGGACAATAGACGATGAACTGGCTATTTTGCGCGATCGTTTAACCCAGGCACAAATCTTATTACCTGCCTTAGCCGAACGCATTGGCCGAGTGCTATCAGGCTGTGAAAAACTCACTAAAAATTTAGATGCGGCGCAAAATTCAGTGAATTTTTTGACCGCACTTGAAACGGTGTCAGTACATCGGGATTTCTATCAAGACCAAATTTTAGAACGCAACGGTCGCCCGGGTGATATGGTTTTATTAGATCTCGATCTGCTTTGTCAAGGTCATGCGGCCTTAGACGCAGGTAATTACTTGGCACATATTATCGAATTCGCCCTTCGTCACTATGGCGATATTCACGCATTACAACAACATCAAGACGCATTTCTTTCTACATTTTTAACCTACAGCGCAACCGCCAACAAACAAAGTGTTGATATTTATACAACACTTTCTCTTGCCCGTCATATATACCTAAGCACGCAATTTGCCGATCGCAAGCACACCACAGAAACCCTGCTTGCACTCTGTGAACAGCGCTTAGGTAATGACTAAACAAAATTTATTTTAGGTAAACTCAAGGAGTAATATATGAAAATTACCGTTGTCGGTGCCGGTTATGTTGGACTTTCCAATGCAATATTATTAGCACAACAACATGATGTGACCTTGGTGGACATTTCCCCTGAAAAGGTTCAACTGGTTAATAGCAAAGTATCACCGATTCAAGACGTGGAAATCAGTGAATATTTAGCTAATAAGCCACTAAATTTACACGCAACCATTGACACTGCCGCAGCTTATGCCGATGCCGATTACATCGTTATTGCAACCCCGACGGACTACGATCCTGAAACCGACTCTTTTGATACGCGTTCCGTAGAAGCCGTATTAAAAAAGGCTCGAGCTCAAAATCCGATGGCCTACTTGGTGATTAAATCCACCATTCCGGTCGGTTTCACCCAAAAAATGCGTAAAGAGTTTAATACAGAAAAAATTATGTTCTCACCGGAATTCTTACGCGAAAGCAAGGCGTTGTATGACAATCTCCATCCGTCTCGAATTGTAGTTGGCGATCGTAGCGATGCGGCGCAAAAATTTGCCGAAATATTACGCGATTGTAGCCTAAAACCTGACGTTCAAATTGTACTGACCGACCCGACAGAAGCGGAATCTATTAAATTATTTGCCAACACTTATTTGGCATTGCGGGTTGCATTCTTCAATGAACTTGATTCTTTTGCAGCGTCTAATAATTTAGATGCCTCATATATCATCGATGGCATTTCATTGGATCCGCGCATCGGTGGGCATTACAACAACCCTTCTTTTGGTTATGGTGGTTACTGCTTGCCAAAAGATACCAAACAATTGTTGGCCAATTACGAAGACATACCGCAAAACTTAATCAGTGCTATCGTACAATCTAACGATACCCGAAAAGATTTCATTGCCGGTGAAGTGTTAAAAAGAAGTCCATCTACCGTCGGCATTTATCGCTTAACCATGAAATCCGGTTCCGATAATTTCCGTTGCTCTAGTATTCAAGGCGTCATGCAACGAATCAAAGAACAAGGTATAGAAGTGATTGTGTATGAACCGGAATACGGTGGACAAGAATTTCTGGATTGCAAAGTTGTTAGCGATTTAAATCATTTTAAACAAAAATCCGATGTGATTTTAGCTAACCGCCTAACACCTGATATTGAAGATGTAATCGACAAAGTGTATACCCGCGATCTCAAGGGCAACGATTTATAATTTCCATAAAAAACGGCTTATCTAACGATAAGCCGTAAATTCATCTAAAAAAACGACCGCACTTTATGTGCGGTCTTCATTTTTATTTTCGAAACTCACGTTTTTCTTTAAAAGTGCGGTGAGATTTTTCTTTAAATTTACGATCACCCTTGAAGCCTTTTTCTTCAAAACGACCTCCGTGACGTTTGGCACCGAAATAGTCACCACCACGCTCGCCTTTCACTTCGGCGATAAAGGACATACGCATTTGTTTATTCAACACACGGGTTTTACCAAATTGTTGTAACAATTCTTTCGGCATACCTTGTGGTAGCTCGATAGTGGAATAATCGTCATACAATTTAATATGACCAATATAGCGACTATTAATATCGCCTTCATTGGCAATAGCACCGACAATGTGGCGTACTTCGACACCGTCTGCACGCCCAACTTCGATGCGATATAAATCCATCGGTTGCGGATTACCATAGCCTTTACGTTCGCCGCGACGTTCTGCCGAACGTGGATTTTCACGGCGATCACCGCGTTCACCACGATCACGACGAACTTTTTTATCTACAATTGGATCCGGTGGAAGAATCAATTTTTGTTTGCCTTGTAACAACATCATCATTGCAGCGGCAATGTCTTCTTGTGATTGATCGGCAGTAAACATATCTTCCAACAATTCACGATAAAGCTCTAAATCATGGTGTTCCAACTGCGTAGTAATTTTATCTTTGAATTTTTTACGACGACAGGCTTGTAAGACTTCATGATTCGGCAATTCCACCTCTTCAATATTTTTCTTGATCAGGTGTTCAACATTACGCAACAAACGACGCTCACGCGGTTCAACGAACAATAAGGCTCGACCGGAACGCCCTGCACGGCCGGTACGACCGATACGATGCACATAGGATTCTGCATCAAGCGGAATGTCGTAGTTCACCACAAGGCTAATACGTTCGATATCAATACCACGCGCCGCCACGTCTGTCGCTACGACAATATCTAAACTACCGCTACGCAAACGATCCAAGGTTTGTTCGCGTAACTGCTGAGTCATGTCACCATTCAATGCTGCCGCACGAAAACCATGTTTTTCTAATAATTCGGTCACATCTAACGTGCCGGTTTTGGTGCGGGTAAAAATAATTGCCGCATCAAAATCTTCCACTTCCAAGAAACGTAATAAGGCGTCATTTTTACGGAAACCGTGGACATACCAACAACTTTGCGCAATATCCGGCGCACTTTGTTGGGTTGCTTTAATTTTGACCTCCTGCGGATCTTTCATAAAGCGTTTGGTGATTCGACGAATCGGTTCCGGCATCGTGGCAGAAAACAGTGCGGTTTGGTGATGTTCCGGCAATTCCGCCATCACAGTTTCCACATCTTCAATAAAGCCCATGCGCAACATTTCATCTGCTTCGTCTAATACGATCGCCTTCAGTTCGGCAAGGCTTAACGTACCGCGGCGTAGGTGATCCAAAATACGTCCCGGCGTTCCCACCACCACTTGTGCACCCTGTTTTAATGCACGCAACTGGATGTCATAACGTTGACCACCATACAAAGTGACGATATTAATGCCTTTGGCATATTTCATGAATTGTTCGCATGCGTCGGCGACTTGAATTGCCAATTCGCGGGTCGGCGCCATCACCAATAATTGCGGGTGTTTTTCAGCCGGGTCAATCTTTGCCAAAATCGGTAAAGAAAATGCAGCGGTTTTTCCACTACCGGTTTGCGCCATGCCCAGTACATCACGGCCTTCTAATAAGTGCGGTATGCAAATTTGTTGAATTGGAGAAGGTGTTTCAAAGCCAAGATCGGAAACAGCATTAAGGATGAATTCAGGCAAGCCTAAATCCGCGAAAGTCATTTTAGTTTCAGTCATTTAAAATACTCGAATGTATAAAAAGGAAAGCTCAATCAAGGCTTTCAGGTTAATTACAATGTGTCGTTTTACGCTATACAACGCGTCCGGTTAAATCAACTAACCGTTATTCCGCTTGAGCCTGTTGTCCTAATTTTGCCAGCTCAAACACCGCAAAACGATACTCCACAAAGTTATACACCTGATTTGCAACAGCCAGTTTGAATAAGGTCTCCGCCTCATCAACCCGCCCCATATTGAGTTTTTGTTTTGCTAGATAGAAGTAGGTTTCAGTAAGAATTTCCGCATATTGCGTAGAAGTCTGCGCTGCAAAATGTTGTGCTTTATTTTGCAATTCTTGTACTGATAACTTGCCCAAATAATACTGGACAATATAGGTACCCCAATAATCATTAGAAAGCCCAATTGCACGTTGAGCCAGATTTTTTTGCGCTTCGGCAGGTTTGAATTTCAAGTCATTCAAATAAAGCCATAAGACACGATAAGGATCAGATTTATTGCGTTGATAAAATTCTAAGAAATCCTGTTCGGCCAGGTTATATCGCTCCACATAATAGAAATTTAATGCTCGATTAAGGAAGGTATATTCATAGTCCGGATCAAGGCTGAAAACCGTATTAAAGGCCTCTAAGGCGCCTTCATAGTCTTCATCAAGTAATAAATAAAGCCCTAGATAGTTATACACTGCCGCCATTTTGGGTTGCAATGCAAGTGCTTGAGTAAAATCATAACGCGCTAAAGCCCAAAGCCCCAAACTATCGTAAAGCACTCCTCGTTCGAAATGGAGAGATGCACGTTCTTCATTACTCATTTTTCCCACAAGCAATACTTGGCTAATTCGAACAATCATCACTTCCTGTTCAAAATGCTGGCTTGGATGTTGCTCGGCTAATACCACTTTATTTTTAGACACAAAAGCGTCACTCAAGCCAACACAGCCTGATAACACAAAGACCGAAAATAAAATTGTGAAGAAAACCGCGAAATTAGACAACCCATTACGTTGTGCCATTTCTTTATAAGCCTTAAAGCATGGAATTGCTTGTTGAGAATAAATGTTACGGTACATAAGATACCGTAACATTTTGAAAAAATTTAAATTATGCCTGTTCTACCGCGTCATCAAAAGATTGTTGAACAGTTTCTGCTTTCGGTGCAAGCTCTTTCATGGTTAAGCGAATACGCCCTTGACGATCGATTTCAACCACTTTAACCGTGACTTCTTGCCCTACTTGTAGATAATCACTGACTTTTTCTACTCGCTCTTCTGCGATTTGAGAAATATGAACCAAGCCTTCTTTATTACCTACGATAGAAACAAAAGCACCGAAATCTGCTAAACGAGTCACTTTACCTTTGTAAATGGCACCGGCCTCTACTTCAGCAGTAATGTCTTCGATACGTGCCATCACATCTTGTACGGCATTCTTATCAACCGCAGCGATTTTTACTGTACCATCGTCATCAATATCAATGGAAGTACCGGTTTCTTCGGTCAATGCACGAATCACCGCCCCCCCTTTACCGATAACATCTTTGATTTTCTTCGGATCAATTTTCATGGTGTAAATACGCGGAGCAAAATCGGAAATATCTGCACGTGGCGCTGGAATCGCTTGTTCCATGACACCAAGAATATGCATACGTGCACTTTTCGCTTGGTTTAATGCAATTTGCATGATTTCAGCAGTGATACCTTCAATTTTGATGTCCATTTGCAGTGCAGTCACACCTTGACGGGTACCGGCCACTTTAAAGTCCATATCGCCTAAGTGGTCTTCATCACCAAGAATATCGGAAAGCACGACAAATTTGTCATCTTCTTTCACCAAGCCCATAGCGATACCTGCTACTGCCGCTTTAATCGGCACACCAGCATCCATTAGAGCTAAAGAGGCACCACACACGGAAGCCATAGAAGAAGAACCGTTGGATTCGGTAATTTCAGATACCACACGTACCACATACGGGAATTCCGCTAAAGTTGGCATCACTGCCGCCACACCACGTTTTGCTAAACGACCGTGACCGATTTCACGACGTTTTGGTGAACCGATCATACCGGTTTCACCCACGGAATACGGAGGGAAGTTATAATGGAATAAGAAGTGATCTGAACGTTCCCCGGTTAATTCATCAATGATTTGCGCATCGCGTTCAGTTCCTAAAGTGGCAACAGCCAACGCTTGGGTTTCACCACGGGTGAAAATCGCAGAACCGTGAGTACGTGGTAATACGCCGGTGCAAATATCTAATGCACGCACGGTATCCACGGTACGACCATCAATACGCGGCTCGCCTGCGATAATACGTCCACGCACGATTTGGCTTTCAAGTGCGGTGAAAATATCAATAATTTTTCCTTCTGCAACCTCTTCGTCTTCAGCAGTAATCTGTGCAATAATATCCGCTTTAATAGCATCGATTTGCTCATAACGGGCTTGTTTTTCGGTAATACGATATGCGTCGCCTAAACGAGCTTCCGCAATGGCTTTCACTTTATTGATTAAATCAGTATTTGGTTCAGGTGCAACCCAATCCCAACGTGGCTTGCCGGCTTCTTTTGCAAATTCTTTAATTGCTTCCACCACCACTTGTTGTTGCTGATGACCGAATACCACTGCCGCTAACATTTGTTCTTCAGTGAGAATATCCGCTTCGGATTCCACCATTAATACGGCTTTGTCAGTACCTGCAACGACTAAATCCAAACGGCTTTGTTTTTGTTCGTTGATGGTTGGGTTTAATACGAATTGATCGTTGATGAAACCGACACGCGCCGCACCAATCGGGCCATTAAAAGGCACGCCGGATAAGGTTAATGCAGCAGAAGCACCAATCATAGCCACTAAATCCGGGCTGATTTGCGGGTTCACGGAAACAACCGTAGCAACCACTTGAATTTCATTGAAAAAACCTTCCGGGAATAATGGACGAATCGGACGGTCGATTAAACGGGCAATTAAGGTTTCGCCTTCGGACGGACGACCTTCACGCTTGAAGAAACCGCCCGGGATACGACCGGCAGCGTAAGTACGCTCTTGATAGTTAACAGTTAATGGGAAGAAATCTTGACCTTCTTTCACATCTTTTTTTGCCACCACGGTAACGAATACGGTGGTATCATCCATGCTGGCCATCACAGCAGCAGTTGCTTGACGGGCAATGGCGCCGGTTTCTAAGGTTACGGTATGTTGACCGTATTTAAATTGTTTAACAATTGGATTCACAATGTTTTCCTTTTTAAATGAATAATAACAATGTTTTATTTTCCAATTTGCGACTAGCAAAAATAATCTCAAAAATGACCGCACTTTTATCGGCTACGACACAAAATCATTTTTGTTAGCCGCACGCTAATCCAGAAAATAAAACGCGTGCATTATACAGGGCTTTTGTCTTGATGGGTAACTTTTTTGCGTATTTCCGATTTATTACTACCTGAAAAATAAGGATAATGATAAAATCACTCCAGTTTTCAAAAAAAAAAGGAGAAACTATGTTAATTGGAGATTTAACCCGCGTCGACTTCAAACTCGGTTTACCACAAGTCATTGCCGAAACCTGTGAGTATTTAAAAGGTTTGGATTTAGAAAAATTAGACGTTGGTCGTCATGACATTACCGATCAAATTTATATGAATGTGATGGAACCCGAATTGGCCGAGGCTGATAGCAAACAAGCGGAATTGCATCATAAGTATTTGGATATTCAAGTGTTGATTCAAGGGGTAGAAAACATTGAATTCGGTGTGACCTATCCTGATTTAGCCAAATATGATGCTTACCGTGAAGATGACGATTATCAACTTACCCCACAAATTGAAAACAAAAGCACCCTCACGTTAGTGCCGAATATGTTTGTGGTCTTCTATCCGTACGAACCGCACAAGCCTTGCTGTAATGTCGATGGTAAATCCGCCAAAATCAAAAAATTGGTGGTCAAAGTGCCCGTTGAACTTGTCAAATAAGCGCCAATACCTCAAGGTAACCCTTGAGGTATTTTTTTACTTATTCACATGGTGTGCATAACCTTGTGAATATCTCTGCAAAAATTCACAATAATCTGTCATTTATTTTTTATGAAATCTCATAGCAACACGATGAATGGCATGTTGTTTAAATTTCAAACACAAAAAATCACCTGATACACTTTATCCATTTTCTTCATATTTTTTGAACAAATCATGTTTAGCAAATAAACATCGTCATTTTCCATGATTTCATAAGGGATTATTTTTAACCGGTTTGTGAGTTATTCAGTATTTCTGTGGATAAAATTGTGTTCTTGTTAAGGGATAACTCAAAATAAATTTGAGGCATTTATCCCTTGAAAAAAATTGATAAAAAATTTTCTTTATTGGTCATTGAGATGCTAAAAAACAAACGGCATTTTTAGGTAACCTACAAATGCCGTTTTATACTGTCTATTTATTATTCAATTTATAACTGACCTAAATATGTTGCCCAATCAAAATACTGACCGGGATCGATTTTCCGTCCCGGCGAGACATCACAATGTCCGACAATACGTTCTTTGGTAATTAACGGATAAGCCCGCATAATCTCTTGTGTTAAACGCTGTAAAGACGCGTATTGTTGTGTCGTAAACGGCTGTTCATTGCTCCCTTCCAATTCAATACCGATGGCAAAATCATTACATTTCTCCCGTCCCTCAAAACAGGAAACGCCCGCGTGCCAAGCACGATCATTAAAATTCACATACTGGGTTACCTCGCCTGCCCGATTAATCAAACAATGCGCAGACACCCGAAGTGTACTGATCTCGGCAAAATAAGGATGACGATTGGGATCCAATTTGCCTTGAAAAAAATCATCAATGTAACTGCCGCCAAACTGCTCCGGCGGAAGGCTGATGTAATGAATAATCAATAAAGAAATATCTTGCGGATTGGGACGTGCATCAAAATGGGGGGAAACCACTTTACGCGTATTGGTCAACCAACCCTTATCAATTTTTAATGTTTTTTTCATCATGAGAATTTTATTTTTGCGATCAGGATCCCACAAAAGTGCGGTGAAATTTCACTGCGTTTTCTTTGCGCACCAAAATACCCCTGCCAAATTTTGTGCATTTTATTTTTTAACAAAGGTATTTTTTATGAAAATTCAGTCAGCATTTCTTTCTGTGAAATCCGTTAAAAAAGGATTTACATTAATTGAATTAATGATCGTGATTGCGATTGTCGCCATTTTGGCTACTGTCGCGATTCCATCTTACCAAAATTACACCAAAAAAGCGGCAGTTTCCGAATTGTTACAAGCCTCTGCTCCACTTCGTTCCGAAGTCGAACTGTGCATTTACAATACGGGTAGTGTTGAGAACTGCACCGGCGGAAAAAATGGCATTCAAGCCGATGTCGCCGACGCTACCGCAAAATATGTGAAATCAACCGCAGTGAAAGGCGGCATCATTACCGTGGTCGGAAAAGGTAGCTTGGATAAAGTGTCTTACACACTAACCGCGGCAGGTTCTGCAACTGCCGGCGTCACATGGACAGCCTCTTGCGGCACTAACGCCGACATCTTTCCGGCCGGCTTCTGTTCATAACTGCCGATAAAGGACGGTGATTTGATGCAACATTCGATGGAACAACCTTATTCTATCTGTAGCAAACAGGGCGACATATTTATGATTACGCCCGAGTTATGGCAACAAAACCAACAGCAACAAACCGTCCTTTTGCGTTATTTGGCGCTGCCATTAAAAGAAGAACCACAAAAATTATGGCTGGGATTGGATTCCTTAACCAACCTTGCCGCTTGTGAAGCGTTTTCCTTTTTAACGGGGAAAAATATCGAGCCGGTACTTATTGAAAGTGCCGTGTTAAAAACGGCACTGCAAGATTTGGCGCCACATCGAGAAAAACTCGATGAAAATCAACCGCTCTTTTATTCCGTCACGCCTCAGGAGCAACAAGAACAATCCTCGGATGAGCCGACGATTCAATTGCTTAACCAAATTTTTGAAAACGCCACAACAAAAAAAGCCTCCGATATTCATTTAGAACCGCAAGCGGATTTTTTACAAGTCCGTTTTCGTATTGACGGCGTATTACAAGTGCAAAACACCATTGCGCAGACACTCGCCAATCGACTGATTTCCCGTCTGAAATTACTGGCTAAATTAGACATCAGCGAAACCCGCCTGCCGCAAGACGGACGATTTCAGTTTAAAACGACGTTTTCCGATATTTTGGATTTTCGCTTATCCACACTCGCTACGCATTTTGGTGAAAAAGCCGTATTGCGTTTACAACAGAACCGCCCCGTGCAACTGGCTTTTAGCGAACTGGGCATGACGGAACAACAGCAACAAACATTTCGTCATGCGCTCAGCCAACCGCAAGGGTTAATTTTAGTCACCGGCCCCACGGGAAGCGGTAAAAGTATTTCTTTATATACGGCATTACAATGGCTCAATACCCCCGACAAGCATATTATGACGGCAGAAGATCCCATTGAAATTCAATTGCCGGGCATTATACAAAGCCAAGCGAATCCTCAAATCGGCTTGGATTTCAGTCGTTTGTTACGCACTTTTTTGCGTCAAGACCCCGACATTATTATGCTGGGTGAAATTCGTGACGAAGAAAGTGCCGCTATGGCCTTACGGGCGGCACAAACCGGGCATCTGGTATTATCGACGTTACACACCAATGACGCTGCCTCAGCCATCTCACGCCTGCAACAACTTGGCATTCAACAACACGAAATCGACAGCAGTTTATTATTGGTTATCGCCCAACGTTTGGTGCGTAAACGATGCCAAAAGTGCGGTGAAAATTCCACGCGTTTTTGCGATTGTCATCAAGGCTACAAAGGTCGAATCGGTGTTTATCAATTCCTTCAGCCTGATGTGTCACAAAACCAAGGTTATCAATTGGATTTTCAGAATTTATATGCCAGCGCCTTAGAAAAAGTGAAGTCGCAAGTGACGGATTTAGCAGAAGTGCAACGGGTATTGGGGCAACCGAATGCGTAAACTGAAATTATTTAACTGGCACGGTGTTAACCGTTTACAGCAAAAGCAGAAAGGCACTATCGTGGCGGAAAGCGCCGTGATAGCACAACAACAGCTGATGTCACGCGGTTTACAACACATTAAACTGCAACAAAATTGGCAATTAAACAGCAAACCTAAAAACGCGGAAGTCTGTGCGTTGCTTTCTCAGTTGGCGACCTTATTACAAGCGGCGGTTCCGTTAAAAAATAGTCTGCAAATTTTGTTACAACATTGCACCAATATTGCGCTAAACAGTTGGTTGCGCCAACTTTTAAAGGATATTGAAAGCGGTTTAGCCTTTTCCCAAGCCTTAGAAAAACAAAACGTAGAAAAACAAAATCAATATTTGACCTATCAAGATCGCCAATTAATTAAAGTCGGTGAAATGACGGGCAAGTTACCCACCGTGTGCCATGAAATCGCGCAACACAAACAGCAGGCATTGGCGTTGCAACGCAAGATTCGAAAAATTCTGCTTTACCCAGTGTTGGTACTTGGCATATCGCTGATTTTAACCGCACTTTTACTGCTGTTTATCGTGCCGCAATTCGCCGCGATGTATGACAATAGCAGCGCGCAACTCCCGACTTTCACACAGGTGCTACTCACACTGTCGCAAGGATTACAGGATTATTGGCTGCATCTGTTGATTTGTATGGCATTGACTACCCTATTTATTCGCGTCCGCCTAAAGCACTCCCCTTGGTTTAATCGGCAAAAAATTCGATTAATCAATGCCATGCCGGTACTGAATCGCATCGTGCAACTTTCCCGTTTGGTGGGATTTAGCCGCAGTTTATTTTTAATGTTACAGGCAGGCGTGCCGCTGAATCAGGCTTTGCAGTCGTTTTTACTGCAAAATCCAAGTTGGCAAAGATCGCCAAACGTGCAAGGCGATTGGCTGTTAATCGAAGAAGTGCAATCCATTTTACACTGGCTACAACAAGGTTATGCCTTCTCCGCCAGTGTGAGCGGTCATATTTTTCCGTTGGCGGCACAACAAATGCTACAGGTGGGCGAACAAAGTGGTCAGCTCCCTAAAATGTTGCAATTTATTGCCAACGACCATCAACAACAATTGGACTATCAGATCGATCTGTTGTCACAAATGCTGGAGCCGCTATTGATGGTCATTATCGGTGGGCTTATCGGCTTAATTATGCTCGGAATGTATTTGCCGATTTTCAATATGGGCGCGTTAGTGCAATGATAGGCATAGCATTTGTATTCGCAGGCTGGCTTATAGGGCGCGTGATTTATGGCTATGTGCATCGCTTCGCTTTCCGTTTAAGCCAAGAAATTCATGCCGCCTACATTGAAATTTACCCAGAAAACCCACCGCACTTTGCGCCGAAGAAATCCATATTGACGCCCATGAAAACCAAGATTTCCCAACCTTATTACTGCCTCTTTTTCGCCTTGTTATTTGCCCTTTGTTATTGGCTAAATGAGAACATTCTAACGGCGATATGTTGGGCGTGTTTTTGTAGTTTATTATTCGCCATCTCGGTGGTGGATGGGTATTACCGCTTAATTTCGCCCGCCCTATGCCAAAACCTGTTTGCCCTCGGATTGGGGGCAGCCTATTGGCAAATTACGCCCCCCACACTGGAACAAAGCCTACAAAGTGCGGTCATTTTTTTCGCCGTTTTTTCTCTTATCTACTACGGCACCAAATGGTATTACAAACAAGAAGCCTTCGGGCGTGGCGATTGCTGGCTCGCCTTGGGATTAGGCGCGTTTTTCTCTTATGAGCAATTACCCGCCTTTTTATTACTTGCCTGCCTTTCGGGCTTGGTTTATGCGCTTTACGGCAAGCTAAACAAACGCCACTTAACGGCCATTCCTTTCGGCCCGTTTCTTTCATTGTCCGGCGTACTGTGTCGGTTGCTTAATTGAAGCCATGGCCTTATGATCTACACATTCTCAATAGGCTTTTCAGGAAATCAACATGACTTATGTGGTAGGTCTCACAGGGGGAATCGGTAGCGGCAAAAGTACCATCGCCAAATTATTCGCCGAACTTGGTGTACCGGTTATTGACGCCGATATCGTGGCGCGTCAAGTGGTAGAAAAAGGCTCGCCTTTGTTACAACAAATCGTTGCACACTTTGGCACGGAAATGCTGTTAGAAAACGGCGAACTCAATCGTGCCGCCTTGCGGGAAAAGGTGTTTAATCACGAAACCGAAAAGCAATGGCTGAATCAATTATTACACCCCGCCATTCGCACCGAAATGCTTAACCAACTGGCACAACAACGTGCGCCTTATTGCATTTTTATGGTACCTCTATTAATAGAAAATAAACTGACCGCACTTTGCCAACGGGTGTTGGTAGTGGATGTGAGCGAACAAACCCAACTGACGCGGGCAAGTCAACGCGATAACAATCAATTGGCGTTAATCAAAAATATCATGCAATCGCAAGTCAGCCGCTCGGAACGCCTACAACATGCCGATGATGTCATCAATAACGATGCAGATTTAAGCGAAAGCCTGCCGCAGTTAAAGCAAAAAGTGTTAGACTTGCACCATCATTATTTACAACTTGCGGAGAAATTTAATGACTGACGAAACCTTTAGCGTGCCTTGCCCGATTTGTCATAAACAGGTTGAATGGTCGGAACAAAGCCTCTACCGGCCATTTTGCAGCAAACGCTGCCAGTTAATTGATTTGGGCGAATGGGCGGCGGAAGAAAAAGCGATTCCTTGTGATACCGCCGATTTTGCCGAAAACGGTTTATTAAATGAAGACAGCGATTGGGTGAAACACTAATGCAAATTCAACATGAAGAAAATCACGCGCAAGGCGCTTTTTTTATTTTAGATGATCAACAACAACGCGTTGCGGAGTTAACCTATTATTTTATCGATGAAAAAACGATTAATGCCAATCATACTTATGTGTCCGAAACCTTGCGCGGACAAGGTGTGGCGGATAAGTTATATCAAGCGTTGGTCGCTTTTATTCAAGAAAATCAACTGAAATTAGTGCCAAGCTGCAGTTATATTGCAAAAAAATGGCAGCGGGATAACCCGTGAGATTGAGATTTTGACATTATCTTGCTAAAATCCACCGCACTTTATGTGCAAACATAAATTGTTCGGATGAAGGTAGCTGGAGAGCGGGGAATTGACCCCACGCCGACGAGGTAAAATCTTTCAGGCGCGATGGCAGGGACTGTTACTGGACGAACCCTTGGAGAGATCCGTGTGCAACATTTAGCACTCACGGACGCCGAAGGCGCAAAGAAGCCATAAAAAAAGGCTTTTCAAACGCTCAGGCAAAAGGACAGGGGCAGGAGATTTTGGTTGGCATAACTCAATTTTATTGGGTTATTTTCTTTATTATCTATCCGCAAAATTCTTTTCGCCTCCTTGTAATCAGGTTATTTACGAGGAACCTCAAATGTCATTAGAAGACGTTTTATCTGCAATAAACACATTCGTGTGGGGCCCGCCCCTACTTATTTTATTATCCGGCACGGGATTATATTTAACGCTACGGCTGGGTTTCATTCAAATCACACAGTTACCGCGCTCATTGCGTTATTTATTCAAGCGAGATTCCGGTCTTCAGCAAAAAGGGGATGTGTCCTCTTTCGCCGCCTTGTGTACGGCCCTCGCCGCCACTATTGGTACGGGGAATATCGTGGGGGTTGCCACAGCCGTGCAGGCCGGTGGTCCGGGCGCCATTTTCTGGATGTGGTTGGTCGCATTACTCGGCATGGCAACCAAATATGCGGAATGTTTACTGGCGGTGAAATATCGCGTGCGTGACAAAAACGGCTTTATGGCGGGCGGTCCGATGTATTACATCGAACGCGGTCTCGGCTTAGGCTGGTTAGCCAAATTATTTGCCATCTTCGGCGTATTGGTGGCTTTTTTCGGCATCGGTACCTTCCCGCAAGTGAATGCGATTACTCACGCTATGAACGACACATTCAACGTACCGATAGAAATGACAGCTGCCATCATTACCTTGCTTGTCGGGTTAATCATTCTTGGCGGTGTGAAGCGCATTGCGTTAGTGTCATCTTATATCGTACCCTTTATGGCGGTATTTTATGTGGCGACATCCCTCATCATCATTTTATTAAATTTAGATAAAATTCCGACCGCACTTGGCCTGATTTTACACAGCGCCTTTAACCCTCAGGCCGCGTTGGGCGGTGCACTAGGTTTCACGGTAATGAAAGCCATTCAGTCAGGCGTGGCGCGGGGGATTTTCTCCAATGAATCCGGCTTGGGAAGCGCGCCGATCGCCGCTGCTGCCGCGCAAACTAAAGAGCCGGTACGTCAAGGGCTAATTTCTATGACAGGGACGTTCCTTGATACCATCATCGTCTGCACCATGACGGGAATCGTATTAGTGCTTACCGGCGCATGGCAGGCACCGGGCATGGAAGGCGCCGCGGTGACGAACTATGCTTTCTCGCAAGGTTTGGGTTCATCTATCGGTGCGACCATTGTCACCGTCGGCCTATTATTCTTCGCCTTTACCACGATTCTAGGATGGTGTTATTACGGTGAACGCTGTTTCGTGTATTTGGTCGGCATCAAAGGCATTAAGTTCTATCGTATAGCATTTATCATTTTAGTCGGCTTTGGTTCATTCATTCACTTAAACTTAATTTGGGTTTTGGCGGACATTGTGAACGGCCTAATGGCGATTCCTAACTTAATCGCATTAATCGGCCTGAGAAAAGTCATTATTGAAGAAACCAAGGACTATTTTACCCGCTTGAGCATCGACAAGTCGGATCGTGATGAAATGGCTTAATTGCATGAAAGATAAAGTGGATATTCAATGCAATATCCGCTTTATCATAACAATTTTCCTCTGTAAAAAAAGTTTCTTTTTTCAATTTTCAGACCTGGATCATGTTTTTTAACTTTTCTCATCAAACCACTGAAAAACCTCTTGAAAAATCATATCAACATAACTATGTTGTAGCTAAGGATTTCAACCGGGTCGCTCGACCCATTCACAATAAGAGGTAAATGCTATGACATTAAATATCACCAGCAAACAAATGGATATCACCCCTGCAATTCGTGCTCACGTTGAAGATCGCCTTGCCAAATTAGAGAAATGGCAAACCCAATTAATTAATCCCCACTTTATTTTAAATAAAACGCCGAAAGGTTTTTCCGTGGAAGTCTCTATCGGCACGCCAAACGGCAATTTGCTTGCCAGTGCAGAATCGGAAGATATGTATAAAGCCATTAACGATGTGGAAGAAAAACTGGAAAGACAACTCAACAAACTACAACATAAAAGCGAATCCCGCCGTGCAAATGAACGCTTAAAAGACTCATTTAAAGACTAAAAAAACCTAGCAAAATTTCGGCAACCGCCAAAATACTAAAACAAATGACCGCACTTTTCTAAGTGCGGTCATTTGTTTTAGATCAAAAAGCCGTCAGTTATTTTGAATTAACCACTATTCGGTAATACGCTTAGATTACAAATCCGATATAATTACTCAGGTATTTTTACTGCAATATGTAAAACCTACTTTATGCCACTTTGCATATTTTACTTTTATTACTTCTGTGGGAATAATCTCTTCATGTTAGCTAACATATCTCATTGTTCCTATTCTAGTTATGCAATGCGCGCATAAATTCCGTAATACCCTAATCTATTCAATAATCTAGGAGTGCTCAAATGGGACAGTACAAAAAGTTCTGGTACCTATTAGTCGCCGTATTAATAGGGGCGTTCTCTATTCTCGGCTACTATGGCTTTGAAATCTATCGTGAAGCTCCGCCGATTCCGAAACAATATGTGACGGAAAAAGGCGAACCGGTTATCACACATGACAATATTTTACACGGTCAAACCGCTTGGCAAACTACCGGTGGTATGCAGTTAGGTTCCGTTTGGGGCCATGGTGCATATCAAGCACCGGACTGGACCGCCGACTGGTTACACCGCGAATTAATCAACTGGTTAGACATTGTTGCAAATCAAGAATACGGCAAAAACTTCGCCGATTTAAATGATGACCAACAAACCATCCTAAAAAACCGTTTAACCAAAGAATACCGCGGCAGTAAAGTTGATGAAAACGGCACCGTAGTGCTTTCCGCCAACCGTTTAGCGGCAATCGATAAAACAGCACAATATTATATTTCTTTATATGGTGATGATCCGGCGAGCAAAGCAACGCGTGAACACTTCGCCATGAAAGACAATACTTTGCCGAGCTTAGAAGCCCGTCAAGATTTAGCAAAATTCTTCTTCTGGACAGCATGGACTGCCTCCGCAGAGCGTCCGAATACCCACGCTACTTACACTAACAACTGGCCGCATGAGCCATTAATCAATAACGTGCCGACACCGGAAAACGTCATGTGGTCTATCGCCAGTATCGTCTTCCTTATTGCCGGTATCGGTTTCGTGGTGTGGATTTGGTCATTTAAACGTCGTGAAGATGAAAAAGACCCGATTTCCCCGGAAGTTGACCCGCTAACTAAATTGCAATTAACGCCATCACAAAAAGCCTTGGGTAAATATTTGTTTACCGTACTTGCGCTTTTCTTCGTACAAGTGAACTTAGGTGCCGTTGTGGCACACTACACGGTTGAAGGTCAGGAATTCTATGGTTTGGATATTTCCCAATATCTTCCATATTCTTTAGTACGTACCTGGCACATTCAAGCTGCGTTATTCTGGATCGCCATGGCATTCTTGGCCGGCGGTTTATTCCTTGCACCGATTATTAACGGCGGTAAAGATCCGAAATACCAAAAACTTGGCGTAGATGTTCTCTTCTGGGCGTTAGTCGTCTTGGTGGTTGGCTCCTTCACCGGTAGCTACTTGGCCATCGCGCATATCATCCCTGAAGAATGGAGCTTCTTGTTCGGTCACCAAGGTTATGAATTCATCGACTTAGGTCGTTTCTGGCAAGCTGTGAAATTCGCCGGTATCTTGTTCTGGTTGGTATTAATGCTACGCGGCACCGTGAATGCATTCAAACAACCGGGCGACAAAAACTTACTTGCCTTGTTCTTTGCCTCCGTTATCGCCATCGGCTTATTCTATGGTCCGGCGTTATTCTACGGCGAACACACACACTTATCCGTGATGGAATACTGGCGTTGGTGGGTAGTTCACCTTTGGGTAGAAGGCTTCTTTGAAGTATTCTCCGTAGCGGCACTGTCCTTCATCTTTGTAAGTTTAGGTTTAGTTTCCCGTCGCACAGCGACTGTGGCAACCATCACCGAAGCGGCATTGTTCTTAATCGGCGGTATTCCGGGAACCTTCCACCACTTATACTTCGCCGGCGCGACAACCCCAATTATTGCTGTGGGCGCCTCCTTCTCCGCGCTTGAAGTTGTGCCATTAGTTTTACTTGGTCACGAAGCCTGGGAACACTGGGAAATGAAACAAAAAGCCCCATGGATGGATCGCTTAAAATGGCCTATCTACTGCTTCGTTGCCGTTGCCTTCTGGAATATGTTGGGTGCGGGTGTGTTTGGTTTCTTAATCAACCCACCAATCTCCCTCTACTACATCCAAGGTTTAAACACCACCGCAGTACACGCCCACGCGGCATTGTTCGGGGTATATGGTTTCTTGGCATTAGGTTTCGTATTCTTAATCGCACGTTACTTGCGTCCAAACACACCATTCAACGACAAATTGATGAAATGGGGCTTCTGGTTGCTTAACGGCGGTTTGATCTTAATGATCGTCTCCAGCCTATTACCAATCGGTATCATTCAAGGTTACGCAAGTATCTCTGAAGGCTTATGGTATGCCCGTAGTGAAGAATTCATGCAACAACCGTTATTCGACACCTTACGTTGGGTGCGTTTAGTCGGTGACGTCGTATTCATCTTTGGTGCACTTGCATTCTTCTTGCAAATTTTCACCATGGTTTTCTTCAAACCAAAACACGCTGCCAATTAAGCTAAATTAAGCTAAATTGAGCAAAACAACAAAGCTGCCGATTTTAATCGGCAGCTTTTTATGTTGAAAAAAACGCACAAAAAAATCACCGCACTTTTTGCTCTCTCAAACAAATTATTTATAAATCGTCGGCTTATTGCTAGAATAAGCGCCAATTTTTTCGTTATGAATGACCAAAGGTTTAACAATGTTGAAAAAAATTATTTTATCCGGTGCCGTGTTGTTGATGGCGGGTTGCTCTCTTTTCGGCACGAAACAATCGCCGATTCCGGCAGAATACGCTCAAGCGGATTACTTATTATCTGATGCAGATGCACAGCGTTGGGTTTTCGCCAGTAAACAGGCGGAGCAATGTATCTACCCGAACTTAACCCGTATTTTGCAGCAACACTTCCCGAAAGAAGATGCTTATATTCATTCTCAATACATTTTCTTCTATCCGTTGGAAAACATCATCGGTGAGAAATATGTGAAAATTATCCAAGAGGATGAAAAATCCATGAGTTACGCCACTTATCAGTATAAAAAATTCAAACAGGACAAAGTGGAAGACATGGATAAAGCCCAATGTGATATTTTAAGAAAAAATGCCTTGGACGACCTTGAAGTGGTAAAAGGTCAATATAGAAATGGCATGATTGAGGTGCAGAAAAACCCGGATGGCACGATAAAAAGCACTGACGGCGTGGCCACCAATCAAAATAAATTCTTCTTCGACATCATCAAATGGGGTTCCGCATTACTACTCTAATGCCAAGCCAAATCTCAAATCAAACGCACTTAATTCATTTATTAAGTGCGTTTTTTCTTTCTGCACAAATATCCTGCTGAATCCATATTGCTTGTGTCACACAAACCGATATCATTCGCCGAACATTTATCACAAAAAGGAAACCTCATGAAAAAAATCATTTGTTCATTATTTGCTCTTTCTGCGCTTAGCACGGCTGTCGCGCAAGAAGTGAATATTAAAATCTTAGGCACTTCCGATGTACATGGTCGCATTGTGCCTTGGAGTTACGGCGCGGACGTGGAAGATCGTTCCGGTTCTTACGCCCAAATCGCTACCTATGTTAACGACGTACGCAAAAACAATAAAAACGTGGTATTAGTTGATGTGGGTGACGCCATTCAAGACAACCAAGTAGATGTCTTCGCGAAAGATGAAAAATATTACAAAGACCACCCGGTAGCAAAAGTCTTAAACGCTATGAACTACGATATTTTCGTGTTAGGTAATCACGAATTTAACTTCGGTATGACCGCGTTAGATGAAATCTTAAAAGATATCAAAGCGCAAAAATTAACGGCTAACTTCTACTACGCCAAAGATGGTAAACGCTACATCGAGCCAACCACCATTATTGAAAAAGACGGTGTGAAACTTGGCATTATCGGCCTCACTACGCCAATGTCCGCCAAATTTGAGGAAGACACCGGCAACTTAAAAGACATGAAATTCACTTCACCAAGTGAAGAAGCTAAAGCCCAAGTCGCCGCGTTAAAAGCCAAAGGGGTAGATGTCATTATCGCCGTGAGCCATATGGGTATCGACAATGAAAACAACATTCCGGACACCGGTATGCGTGATGTGATTAACGCCGTGGACGGCATTGATGTGGTCATCGCCGGTCATATGCATAAAAACGTACCGAGCGAAACCATCAAAGATACCTTAATCACTGAGCCACACCGTTACGGCACTGTAGTTTCCGAGGTGGATTTAACGTTTGATATCAACGATAAAAAAGAAGTGAAATTGCTGAAAAAAGAAGCCGAAACCGTACCGGTTAAAGATTTGGCTTCCGACGAAAAAATCGTGGAAATCTACAAACCATATCACGAAAAATTACGTGAATTAAATAACGTAGTGATCGGCCAAGCGGAAAATGAAATGGTGCCACAAGGCAAAAAACATGGCGTAGCCATTGCCTTTGCTAAAGACACCGGTCTGTCTTCTTTCATCCACGATGTGGAACGTCATTACAGCAATGCCGACGTTGTGTCTTTCTCTTTTGACCACCAGAACGCCCGCATGGATAAAGGCGACATCAAGAAAAAAGACATCATCTTTAACTATCGCTATGCCGGCGGTGATGTGACCGTTTATGAAATGACGGGCAAACAACTCAAACAATACATGGAATGGTCAGCGGATTATTTCGATACCGTTCAAGCGGGCGACACCGATTATCGCTATAACGCAGAGCGCAAAAAATCCAAATATGTCACCTACGATCTATTCGGCGGCGTGAAATACAAAATTGATTTACGCAAACCAAGCGGACAAAAAATCGTGGATTTAACCTTAGCCAATGGTAAACCGATCACCGATGACATGAAATTGAAAGTAGGTATGAACTCCTACCGCTTCAACCAACTTCACGGCAAAGGCGGCATCTTTGAAGGGCAAGACATTCCTGTGGTGTGGGAATCTAAAGTGGCGATGGGACGCGAAAAAGGCACCATCCAAAACATGATGATAGACTACATCACCAACGTGAAAAAAGGCAAAATCCAAGGCCTTTCCCACAATAACTGGGAAATTATCGGCTTAGAATAAGATAGCCTAAACCGAAAGAAAAATACCGATGGCAAAAACCATCGGTATTTTTATATGTGAAAAACGTCGCTAAAAACGACCGCACTTTTTGCTAAATATTCCGTAATTTATTGGAATACAACACCAAGCACAGCGCAATCACCATAATCAAAATTGCCCCGGCGAACAAAATCGTATCTACCGAGCTCTCATGGTTCACGATAATCAAACGCAACATCGCGGTAATCCCCGCATAAATAAAATAGCGTAACGGGAAGTGATAACCACTTTTAAAATATTGCACGATTAAACCGATAAACCCGAAATACAGGAAAAACATTACCGCCTGCTCGGCAACATCATAAGGCACCACAGATGACGTGTTCAGCACCATCATCGCCAACGAATATGTCACCTTTACTAACGCAATAATCAACACCGCTGCCAAGGCAATCAACGCTGTGCTTAGCACGATTTTCAATACTCCCGTTACCACTCGTGGCAACTTTTCCAACTCTTGAGATTCTTCCATTCTTCGTTCCTAATATAATGAAATTAATGCAAAAAAGGAGCGTATTCTAATGCAAGTTTTGGGATGGGTAAATAGGCACAGCCTGGAAAAACGTTTGGATTTTTGACCGCACTTTTAGCTAAGAACATCAATGTCTAAAACAGGATCAACCACCTGCCAATAGTTTTTCGCACTGCTATATTTCCAATCCTGCGGCTCAGACACAAACCCGCTCACCACCGGATTTTGATGAATATAGTCTAGCTTTTCGTCAAAAAATTTATCGGAATGAATTTCGATAGGTTGGTTGTGGTGTTGCCAGAATTGGTATTGCTTTACATAACTATACTTTTTCGCCGCTCGCCGGAACATCCATAGTAGCCATTCTTTGCGGCTTTCTTGAGGATTTTCTGCAATTTGTTTCAGCAGTGCTTTAGAGGTAAATGTTTTTAAATCTCGAATGACATCAGAAGGATTTTTCTCTTCTATCTGAAATAATAAATGTACATGACTTGGCATAATACAGTAACCATAGATCTTCATCCCCTTATTTTCACGACAATAATTCAATGCACTAATCATCGCTTCAAAGTAACAATCACGAACAAAGACATCAATCCAATATACGGTTGCAAAGCTAATAAAATAAACGCCATTCTTATCATTAAATTTATACTTTCTGCTCATCTTCCGACCTTCTAAAACTCTCCGATAAGCAAAATAGTATACATGACTAAATTCACTCTAAATTTAACTCAGATTTTTGAAGAAGATCGCAAAAAATAAATTACTGAAGCAAAAAATCAAAAAGCTATTGAGTTATGATGACATTATGATGGAATTACAATTAGATTACGATGGCATCACAGATGGAACTACGATGGCATTACAGATGGAACTACGATGGCGCAAGCGTCCACGCTTGTGCCTGTAACTAAAATGAAAAAAGCACAAGCGTGGACGCTTGCGCTATCATGGGGGCTATCTTTGAGCTAATAACTCACTAATATCACGATTAGAATTAGTATTTTTTTCATCTATAAAGGATGATATTTTTTCTAAAATAGATCTTGAATTAACAATAAGTTCTTCATATAAATAATTAATGAGATTCTTATACGCAATATCTGATAATTTATTGCATAACTCTTTTAATGTTCCTAAGAATTCAATTTTATCATCTAATATATCACAACCGTCAAAAATATCATTAACCTCATTACTAGTTAGTATTAACATAGAATTTATCAAATAATGAACCTCCCTTTTAGAAAAGGATATTTCCTCATAATAGAAATCCCATATTTTTTTATTAAAACCACTATTATCATATCCATCCTCTGTAGATTTGCAGTTATACATAAGATAATATTTACCAGGCTCAGAACTACTTTCTTTTATAAAAACGATATTAATAATCCTTTCAATTTTATTCTTCTTATCTTCATACTCATTAATATTTACAGATAATAAATCTCTAATCTTTTCCTTTATCCAGTAATTTTCAACCAAATAAGGATTCATATCATATAATATATTAATTATCTTATTTTCGTTTGCCATAGCAACCTGATTAAAAATAGCATATCTATAATCACTATTATTATAGTTCAGAAGGTATAAGGCACAAAAATACTCTTGAAATGACCTATGAGTGAATACAAAATCTAATCCATCTCGCTGAATTAAACATAAGTTATGCATTAAGTCTGATAAAAAATCCTCAGGCTTTATATTAATACCATAATGGTGTATGCTTTTCTCAATAATATCAATGATATTCCTTTCATTTAAGACTGATTCTTGCTTTACATGCGTATGTAAACAAAAATAAGAAAATATCTTAGAAAACTCACTAATATCTAATTTTGTTTTTGAATCTCTTTTGAATAAGCTTTTTAATGCATCATGTCTATGATATAAAGTTCTAAATGCGTGCTCATAAAAAAGATGTATTCTATTTGGAATTTCAGCATATTCCTCAAAAGTTAAAAACATCATTGTTAATAATAAAGGATTTATAACAAAACTTTCATGAAGATCATAAAAATCTGATCTTAATTTGGAAATAAACTTTTTCTTTATATCCTCATCATATTCTAATTTACTTATTAATTTTATAGCTAAATTTCTATTTAATCCTCCCATAGAAATCTCTATAAAATTATTCCATGACTTAAAAGAAATGTCTGGCCTGCTAGAAACTAATATTTTAAGATTCTTGTATTTATCAGATAGAAACAATATTTCTTTAGTATATTTCCCTCTCAAATTAAAGTTTAACTCATCAAAACCATCTAATATTAATATTAAGTTTCCTGCATTAATCATCCTTTCTAATACAGACTCCTTTAATTTTTTTGAATTATAAGAAATATTATTACAAATATATTCTATTAAACTTTGATCTGAAATATTCAAATCTCTTAACTCAATAAATATAGGATAAACACCATAGTTATTAGTCGCTATATTTAAGAATATACTTTTACAAAAAACTGACTTACCTAACCCAGCCCCACCTGAAATAATGACTTTTTTATTTTCTAAAATAACCTTAACTATACTAGTTTCTTTAATGTTATATTCACCTAATTTAACTGGTATAGGTATATAAAAATCAGATATTAATACAGGATTTTTATAAAGCAAAGTTTTCATTTTAGATAATGATTCGTATCTATTATCTAAATAATTTGATAACAACTCTTTTGCTGTATACTGGTTCCATTTGAGGCCTACATTATTCAGAATATCTTCTTTGAGAGACTCTGGAATTGAATTAATCACGGTTTTCCCAATAGTTACAACCGTTGTAGAATCTATCATATTACACCTATGCATATAATTAATCTAAAAGTAACCGTAAATTATATTACCCCAAAACCACCCTCGCATTCCTAAACACCCGCATCCAAGCGCCATCTTCTCCCCACTCTTCCGGATGCCATGAGTTGCTCACGGTGCGGAAAACACGTTCTGGGTGTGGCATCATGATGGCGACGCGGCCGTTGGTGTTGGAAAGGGCGGTGATGCCGAGGACGGAGCCATTCGGGTTCGCCGGATACACTTCTGTCGGGGTGAGGTTGTTGTCGATGTATTGCGCCACGATCAAGTTTTGTGCTTGAAGTGCGGTCAGATCTGCGGGTGTTTTGAATTCCACTCTGCCCTCGCCGTGGGAAACGGCAATTGGCATGTGGGAGCCTGCCATGCCTTGGAACCACAGGGAGTTGCTTTCGTTAATACGAACCAAGGCGGCACGGGCTTCGAAACGTTCGGATTTATTACGCACGAAACGTGGCCAGTTTTCCGTACCCGGGATGATTTCCGCCAAGGTGGAAAGCATTTGGCAGCCGTTACAAATGCCAAGTGCGAGCGTGTCTTCGCGTTCAAAGAATTGGCTGAATTGATCCCGTAAGTGCGGGTTAAATAAAATAGATTTCGCCCAACCGCCACCGGCGCCGAGCACGTCGCCGTAAGAGAAGCCGCCGCACGCCACCAAGGCATTGAAGTGTTGCAAATCATAACGACGATTATGCAAATCGCTCATGTGAACGTCGATAGCCTCAAAGCCAGCGCGGTCAAATGCCGCCGCCATTTCAACATGGCTGTTGACGCCTTGCTCACGCAATACCGCCACTTTCGGGCGTTTGCCGGTGGCGATATAAGGCGCGGCAATGTCTTCGCTTAGGTCGTAGGTTAAATGGGCGGAGAAGCCTTTGTCCTGCGGATTTTTCTTCGCCGCAAATTCTTGGTCGGCACATTCCGGGTTGTCCCGTAAACGTTGCATTTGATGGGTTAATTCCGCCCAAATACCGCGCAAGTCGGAGCGTTTTTCATTGAGTAACACTTTGTTGCCGCGGGTGATTTCGATTTCGTCGTCTTCGGTCACGGCGCCCAATTCTTTCACCAAATGCAACACATTGTGTTTGGCAAAGACATCGCGCACGAGACTCAAATCGCTGTCGCGCACTTGAATCACCGCCCCCAATTCTTCGTTAAATAACACGGCTAAATCGTTGTCGCCCAAGGCGCTGATATCGACGGCCACACCACAATGGCCGGCAAATGCCATTTCCGCCAAGGTGATGATTAAACCGCCGTCGGAACGGTCGTGGTATGCCAATAATTTTTCTTGTGCCACCAATTCCTGCATGGCGTTAAAGAAGTTTTTCAACGTGTCTGCGTTGACCACATCCGCCGGTTCATCGCCAAGTTGCGCATAAACCTGCGCTAACGCCGTAGCGCCCAAGCGATTGTTACCTTCGCCCAAATCCACCAACAACAAGCGGGATTGTCCTTTATCGGTGCGTAATTGTGGGGTAACGGTTTTGCGCACATCTTCCACGCGGGCAAAGGCGCTGATGATCAAAGAAAGTGGTGAAGTCACGCTTTTTTGCTCGCCATTTTCCTGCCAAGTGGTTTTCATGGACATAGAGTCTTTGCCCACCGGAATGGTTAAGCCTAATTGCGGGCAAAGCTCTTCGCCCACGGCTTTCACCGCTGAGTATAAGCCCGCGTCTTCGCCTTTGTGGCCTGCGGCGGACATCCAGTTGGCAGACAATTTAATGCGTTTAATGTCGCCGATGTTCGTGGCGGCAATGTTGGTTAAGGATTCAGCCACAGCTAAACGGGCTGAAGCCGCAAAGTCTAGCAATGCTACCGGCGTACGTTCGCCCATGGACATGGCTTCGCCGTAGTAGCTGTCTAATGTCGCCGTGGTCACCGCACAGTCTGCCACCGGTACTTGCCACGGGCCGACCATTTGGTCACGCGCCACCATACCGGTCACCGTGCGGTCACCGATGGTGATTAAGAAGGTTTTTTCTGCCACCGCAGGTAAACGAAGCACACGATGTAACGCCTCTTTTAATTGAATTTGGCTTTGTTCGAGCGGTTCGCCGTTCACGCTTGCCGTTTGCACGTCGCGGGTCATTTTCGGGGTTTTGCCAAGCAACACGCCCATCGGCAAATCAATCGGATTGTTGTTGAAATGCTCGTCATGTAAGGTTAAGTGTTCTTCTTCCGTGGCTTCGCCGATGACCGCATAAGGCGCGCGTTCACGACGGCAAAGTTCCTCAAAGTGCGGTAGTTTTTCCGGATGAATGGCAAGCACATAACGTTCTTGTGATTCGTTACACCAAATTTCCAACGGGCTCATTTCGCGCTCGTCGCTTAAGATTTTGCGGAGCTCAAATTTACCGCCACGGCCGCCGTCATGCACCAATTCCGGCATAGCGTTGGATAAACCGCCCGCGCCCACGTCGTGAATAAAGGCAATCGGGTTGTCATCGCCCAGCTGCCAGCAACGGTCGATCACTTCTTGGCAACGACGTTCCATTTCCGGGTTATCCCGTTGTACGGAGGCGAAATCCAAGTTTTCTTTGGATTTGCCGGACGCCATAGAAGACGCAGCACCACCGCCCAAGCCGATGTTCATGGCAGGGCCGCCAAGCACAACCAGTTTTGCGCCCACCGGAATGTCGCCTTTTTGCACGTGTTCGGCACGAATGTTGCCGATACCGCCCGCCAACATGATTGGTTTGTGGTACCCACGTACTTCTTCTCCGTTGAAGCTATTCACTTTTTGTTCGTAAGTGCGGAAATAGCCGAGCAATGCAGGGCGACCGAATTCGTTGTTAAACGCCGCGCCACCTAACGGGCCTTCCAACATAATATCTAAGGCGGAAGCAATACGATTCGGTTTAGAAAGCGGCGCTTCCCAAGGTTGCTCAAAGTTTGGAATGCATAAGTTGGACACAGAGAAGCCCACCAAACCCGCTTTTGGTTTGGCGCCACGACCGGTCGCGCCTTCGTCACGGATTTCCCCACCGGAGCCGGTTGCCGCGCCCGGGAACGGAGAAATGGCAGTCGGGTGGTTGTGGGTTTCCACTTTCATCAAAATGTGAGTGTCTTCATTGTGATAACGGTAAATGCCGTCTTGATCCGGGAAGAAACGTCCCGCTTTGGAACCTTCCATGACTGCCGCATTATCTTTATAAGCAGAAAGCACGAAATCAGGGGTTTTCTCAAAGGTATTTTTGATCATTTTGAACAGGGATTTATCCTGTTTTTTGCCGTCGATAATCCAGTCGGCATTGAAAATTTTGTGGCGGCAATGTTCCGAGTTGGCTTGCGCGAACATATAAAGCTCAATGTCGTGCGGGTTGCGTCCAAGTGCGGTGAAATTTTCCATCAAATAATCGATTTCATCTTCCGCCAATGCCAAGCCGAGTTCTACGTTGGCACTTTCTAAGGCACTGCGTCCGCCATTTAAAATATCCACGGTTTTGAACGGCTTCGGTTCTTGTTGACGGAACAACACTTCCGCCTCGTCTGCCTTGCGAACCACGGTTTCCATCATGCGGTCATGTAAAAGTGCGGTCAGTTTTTCCGTTGTTTTTTCATCTAACGGCTGTGTCAATTCAAAGTAATACGCCAAACCGCGCTCAATGCGTTCTACTTCGTTCAAGCAACAGTTGTGGGCAATGTCGGTGGCTTTAGACGACCAAGAGGAAATGGTACCGACACGCGGGATCACAATAAAACTTTCCCCTTTGGCTTCGTGTTCGGCAAGGGTCGGTCCGTAATGCAACAAGGCTTTCAGTTTCGCTTCCTGTTCAGCAGAAAGGGCGGCGTTTAATGCCACAAAATGCACATACTCCGCATACACGGATTTTACCGGTAATTGTTGCTGTTGGAATTTTTGCATTAAGCCATTGATACGGAATTCGGAAAGCGCCGGAGAGCCACGGAAAGTTTGGAACATGAGGATTACCTTTGAGGTTGAATTGAAACAAAAATTGCGGGCTATTATAAAGGAAATCAGGATAAACGAAAACGTTTGCGCAAGAAAAAACAAGCGGGAAAAAAGCATAAAAAAACCCTTGCCAAAAACGACAAGGGCGATGGTCAAAAATGAGTTAAAAACTAACCCATACCGTATTTTTTTAATTTTTTACGCAAAGTGCCACGGTTGATGCCAAGCATTGTTGCGGCGCGGGTTTGATTACCGCGAGTATATTGCATAACCATATCCAACATTGGGTGTTCGACTTCTGCCAATACCAATTCATACAGATCATTCACATCTTGACCGTCTAATTGGGATAAATAATTTCTTAACGCTTGTTTTACAGAGTCGCGCAATGGTTTGTTGGTCACTTGAGATTGAGAATTCAGCACTGAAACAGTTAATGCTTCCGCCGGATTACGTTGTTCTAACATTTTTCTATCCATTAATTAAATCAAATTAAACTAAAATATTGTTCTAATGCGGATAATTGTGCCGAAGCAGAGGTTATCGCATTAAAATCTTGTTTAAAAACAGAATCGGGTTGAATGTCCTGTAAATACCAAGCAATATGCTTACGCGCAATTCGGTAGCCTTTTTCTTCTCCGTAAAAGCGATGCAATTCACGGATATGCTGCAAAATTACACAATATTTTTCTTCTGGACTTGGTTCCTGAATAATCGAATCATGCTCCACCAGCCCAACCACAGATTGAAATAACCATGGTCGGCCTAAGGCTCCACGTCCGATCATAATGCCATCAGCACCCGTGTAATCGAGCACCGCTTTGGCTTTTTGGGCAGAAGTAATATCGCCATTAGCAATCACCGGAATGGCAACCTGCTGTTTCACCAAACGAATATGTTCATATTCCGCATCGCCTTCAAATTTACAGGCTCGGGTACGACCATGAATGGTTAACGCTTGAATACCGCTTTGTTCCGCGATTTTGGCAATTTCTACACAATTTCGATTTTCCAAATCCCAACCTGTGCGAATTTTTAAGGTTACCGGAACCTCAACAGATTTCACTACAGTCTCAAGAATTTGTCGGACAAGTTGGGGATATTGTAAAAGTGCGGAACCCGCCATTTTACGATTCACCTTCTTTGCCGGGCAGCCCATATTAATATCAATAATCTGAGCGCCATATTCGACATTCACTTGAGCGGCTTGCGCCATTTCATCAGGATCTGAACCCGCAATTTGTACGGCATTTATGCCTGCTTCTTGGTGATGAGCCAAGCGCAATTTCGATTTCTCGGTATGCCATACCTGCGGGTTGGTTGACATCATTTCTGAGAAAGTCAAACCTGCGCCATAAGTTGCACAAATTCGACGAAAAGGTTGATCGGTAATCCCTGCCATGGGCGCCAGCAAAATGCGATTTTTTAATTGATAAAAACCAATATGCACCCGCGACTCCACTACATTTCAATTACTTAATCAAACTCCCTTGCCTACTGACAAGGCGTGCTATCATACGCACTTTTAATGCGTTTGGAAAGCGTGTTTTTTATACAAATTTGTAAATTTTTTTGATTCATTTAATTTTGTCAAATTTATGTGAAAAAATAGAAATTACCCCTTGACATTATCCATAAAATTTTTATGGATTTTAGTTACTTTCTTGCATAAAAAAGCAAAAAAGTGCGGTGAAAAAACAAAATATTTTTCCACCGCACTTTTTTACTAACCTATTGATAAAACGATTAAGATTTGAGATTACCTGTAATCCGACACCACTCTTCCCGTTCCGCCACCGGCTCTAAATCAAAACTTTCAGCGTAAGCATCACACACGGACTGCGCTTGAGTCGCTAAAATACCGGACAGCCCCAACACGCCATTTGGTTTAACCAATTGGCTAATCACAGGATAAAGTTCTTTTAATGGGCCGGCCAAAATATTCGCCACCACCACATCAGCCTTTAAGTCAGACGGTTTTTCATCCGACAAAAACAGCTGCAAACGATCGGCAACACCGTTTTGCTCCGCATTATTACGGCTGGCTAAAATCGCTTGCGGATCAATATCAATGCCCACCGCACTTTTCGCGCCAAGCTTTAACGACGCAATGGCAAGGATACCTGAACCACAACCGAAATCGATCACCGTCTTATCTTTCAAATCCAAACCATCAAGCCATTCCAAGCAAAGGGCGGTGGTCGGATGTGTTCCGGTACCAAATGCCAAGCCCGGATCCAACATCACATTGACCGCATGCGGCTCCGGCACGTCACGCCAACTCGGACAAATCCACAAACGCTTGCCGAATTGCATTGGATGGAAATTATCCATCCACTCGCGTTCCCAATCTTTGTCTTCGATTTGTTCGATTTTATAGGCGGAATTTTCGTCTAAATGCTTCGCTTGTTTAAGTGCATCCACGATTACATTCATATCGGTTTCCGCATCAAACAAGGCGATCACGTCAGTGTTGCCCCAAAGCCGTGTTTCTCCCGGTAGCGGTTCAAAAATCGGCGTGTCTTGGCTGTCCATGAAGGTAACCGACACCGAGCCGATCTCTTCTAAAAAATCACTGATTTGCTCTGCCTTTTCGTTAGTACTGTTTAGGCGAATTTGAATCCAAGCCATTTGTTTATCCTTTTATTCTTTTTCATAACCTTCGTAGTAGTAGGATTGCTCAATGCCTTTAAAAATGATTTCACGATTATCAACATCATCCGTTAAATTATTTTGTAGTAAAAAGCGAATTTCCAAATCATTAATTGGACTACGCTCCATCGCTTGAAGGTATAAGGTTTTATCTACATTTTGCCAATTAACAACTTTGCTTAAATTTTTCTTTAAGATTAAATCCAACCAAATTCTTGTTGAACGTCCATTGCCTTCCAAAAACGGATGGGCAATATTCATTTCAACATATTTATTAATAATCTCCTCAAATGTCGTTTCAGGCATTTGCTCAATTTTGCCCAACGCTTCTTTTAAATACAACGAATTAACAAAACGAAAATTGCCTTTAGAAATATTTTGTTCACGAATCACGCCGGCAAAATCATATAAATGTTGAAATAAATATTGGTGAATTTGTTGTAATCCCCGTGTCGTTCCTACTTCAATTTGACGAATATCATTCGTTTCAAACAAGCGGTAAGCATTTTCCAAGCTTTTTTGATCTATTTTTTTCATGTATTTTACCTGTCATTTTCACCGCACTTTGAATGGCGCTTTTCACCGATTTTATTTCCCACTAAAAATGCGATCAAGCCAAATACTAAGGCCGGTGCAATTGGATTGAAGCCCAAGAGTTTAATGCCAAATTGGGTGAGTAAAATAAAGGAGATTAAACCGACCAACATGGAGCTTATCGCGCCGTAAGCATTGGCTTTATCCCAATACAGTCCTAATACGATAACCCATAAAAATGCGGCTTCCAAACCACCAAAGGCAAACAGATTCAGCCAAATGATCATATCCGGCGGATTGAGAGAAGCGAAAATTAAAAGTGCGGTCAAAATTAATGTAATTACTGAAGAGATTCGACCGATACGTTTTTGGTTTTGCACCGCCTGCGGTTTTGCCGCCAAATACAAGTCCTTCACAAAAATAGAAGACGATTGAATGAGCTGGGCATCCACCGTGGACATAATCGCCGACATTGGCGCCGCGAGGAAAATCCCCGCCACAATCGGTGGCAACACTTGCAACATCAGGCTCGGGATCACTTTATCCGACACCGTTAAATCCGGCACGATAGCGCGCCCCAATGCGCCTGCCAAGTGCATACCGAACATGATAACGGTCAACACAATCGTGCCGATTAGCATACCGTTGTGCAGGGCTTTGCTGTCTTTAAACGCCATGCAACGCACTGCCGTGTGTGGCAAGCCGACCACACCGAAGCAAACCAAAATCCAGAAAGACGCCATAAATTGGAAATCCAGCATCTCATTCGGTCCGTACGGACTGACGAGGCTAGGGTCAATTTCAGTTAATTTTTTGACCGCACTTTCCACACCGCCTACCTGATAAATCACGCCGACCAATAACACTATCGTGCCTAGAATCATCACGGTACCTTGGATCGTGTCCGTTAACACCACAGCACGGAAACCACCGATAAAGGTATAAATCCCCACGGTTAAAGCGAAAATTAATAAGGCTTGGGTGTAAGGAATACCAATAGTCGTTTCCAACAAACGCGCACCTCCGATAAATTGCACGGTCATCGCCGCAAAGAAGGCAATCAACAACGCGACGCAGGCAATCCACACTAAATATTTGTTTTTATAGCGATAAAGCAATAAATCATTGATGGTCAAGGCGTTAGTTTCTCGGGAAAGCAAAGCAAATTTTTTCCCCAACGCACCGAGTGCCAACCACACCGCAGGCACTTGGATCATAGCAAGCAAGACCCAACCTAAGCCGTATTTATACGCCGCACCGGGGCCACCGATAAAGGAACTGGCGCTGGCATAAGTAGAGGCGGTCGTCATGGCGAGCACAAAGCCCGTCATGGAACGGTTGCCCACATAATATTCGGAAAGAAAATCGCCGTCTCTTTGACGTTTTACATAAGCATAAATCGCCGCCCCGAATACAAATGCCAAATAAATGACGAGCGGAAAAATAATCCCTAGGTTCATTGATGACGCTCCATTGTCATATCTTGATTTTTCTGTTCCACATCCAGTGGAATATCCTGAAACATAATTTTAATCAGCCAATATGCCACCACAATAAAGAGAATAGGTAGATAAATACAGGCCAGTTCAAACCACAGCGGAAAACCGATTGGCCCTTGTGTGCCTTTTGGTAAATAGGCGCATAAGCACCAACCAATAACATAAAGGATGGTTAAACCCAATGTCCAACGGGCTTCCTTAGCCGCTTGTCGATAGCGTTGTTGTAACTTCATGATATGTTTGCCTTAATCCATGATTAAAAGGTTTTGCTCATTTCTAAATAAATCCGATTTTTATCATAGCGATAAAACGGATGATTGCTGTCATTTTTTTGGTACGACCAGGTAAGTTTCGGCGTAATACCCCCAAAATAAACATTACGATGCCATAAAGTGACATTGGTTTGGTATTCCTTATTTTTTTGACGAATACCAAACAAATCCACCCCTTGATAAGTTCGCCTTGCATAAGCTACGGAAAGACGACTGGAAATGCCTAACGGCCATTCTTGCACCCAACCTAAACGTACATTTTTACGCTGATAAGCATTATCAAGATCGCGCGTATTTTCGCGATTATAATCTGCGCCGGCGAACCAATATTGCCCGCTGTAAGGTAAAAATAATAAGGTGTTCGACCATAAATAATTATTGCCATTTAAATGCTTACGGGTGACATAACGCTGTTCGCCATATTCAAGTGCGGTGGAAATTTGCCATGATTTATTAAGCCAATGACTTACATCAATGCGCACACCGGAATTTTTAGAAAATTGTTTCATGGCATCACTGCCGGAAGACCCGCCGGAATACCAACGTCGTTCAGTGAAAGGGAGAAGGGAAAATTCGCTATTTGCCGTTTGATAGCCAAGACCGGCGCCAATTCTGGCGTTAAATTCGTTATATTTTTTGTTATCCCAATAATATTTGCCTTGTCCATCCAAAACGAATTTCGCAAATAACTGATTTGGCAGCGACCATTTTTTCTCCGCGCCAAAATAGTAAGACACACCATGCGCCTGTTCCCGTTCCCAGGCTTTCCAACCGCCGACACGGGTGCCGGCTTTCGGCGCATTATTAATATTGGATTCATTTAAAAAACTGATACCTCCATTAATTTTCCACTGATCCCGTTGGTTAATTGCCATCAAATATTGATCGATCATTTGTTGTGATGGCACATCATTGACTTCCGCACGGAGTTTTTGGAACTGATCTTTCGCCGCCTCATTATCATTATTTAAAAACAACGCATGGGCTAATTGATAACGCAATTGCAAAATATCAGGACGTTGGGCAAATAATTCACGGTATTGTTGCACTGCGGGTGCATAATCGCCATGACGGGTTGCCAACACCGCCTCTCCCCAAGCCAATAAGAAAGGATCTTGTTGTGCCTGCTGTTTATACAACGGAAGTAATAATGCCACGGCCTCCGAATTGTTTTGCAATAATGCCGGAATCAACCCGCGAATAATTAAATCCGGTCGTTTTGCCAGTTCTTCTTTGGTGATAGATAGGGTGTGTTTGTTATCTGCCGCCTCGTCCACCTGTGGTGGTTGCGGTAATTGCGGTTCGGCGATTTGAATGCGTTCTTCGGTCAAGTTATTTTTAGGCTGTGCCACCTTTTCGGCCGTAGCTGTCCCCGCCAAAGTCAAGGCTACCCAAAATAAGGCATGATGTATTGGTTTCATGATAGGTTATCTAAATTTAAAAAAATAAAAATTGCCATCACAGCAAACAAAAACGTGGACGATTTTAACACGATTTTAAGGTTCGGAAAAATTATCACGGGTCATGCGCTGTTAAAATGCGGGAAAAATGGCTTTTAAGCAAATTTTGCTATGCTGTTTTGCCAAAGAGTATCGGCAATCACATCCGCAGGCTCATGTCTTAACTCACATAAAACGCGAAACACCTGCGCCACGCGCTCAGGTCGATTAGGTTGCCCCTGAAACCCAAATACCGGCATGTCGGGCGAATCCGTTTCCAACAGCAAGGCATCAAGCGGCAATTTAGCGATGGTTTGACGGGTTTTATTGGCGCGTTCATAGGTAATCGTGCCACCCACACCAATGTGATACCCTAAATCCACAAAACGTTTCGCCTGATCATAACTGCCTGCAAAACCATGTACGACACCACGTTTCGGCACATCAATGCGTTTAAGAAAAGAAAACAGTTGATCGTGCGACTTACGGGAATGCATATTCACCGGCAAATCGTGCTTTTTCGCCAAATACAGTTGCGCTTCGAAAAAGTCACATTGCTTGCGCCATAATGCCTCGCTTAACAATTCCGGTACGGCACGCTCTAAGCCGATTTCCGCTACTGCTGTGCAATTTGCCGAACGCGTTGCCAATGCCTGCTCCAATAACGCCAAATCCTGCGCTTGGTGTTCTTTAATATACAACGGATGTAGCCCCAAGCCGTAATACAAGTGTTCAGGATAAAGTGCGGTCATTTTTTCAATCGTTTTAAAATCACGTTGTAATACCGCCACAATCAGCATTTTTTGTACCCCTCGCGTCTGTGCATTTTGCATAAGCTGTGCTAACGGCTCACCGGTGGCTTGCTGCAAATAATCGAGGTGGGTATGCGTGTCGAAAAAGGAATACATATCAATCTAAAAAATCAGGCAACTCAATGAGTTGCCTATATTATTATTCGTCAATCGTAACGGATGTAATCACCACATCGTCATTCGGCACGTCTTGGTGGAAGCCTTTGTTGCCGGTTTTCACACCTTTGATTTTATCCACAACGTCCATGCCTTCAACAACTTCGCCGAATACCGCATAGCCCCATTCTTGTACCACTTCACGACCATGCAATTCTTTCGCGCGATAATCTAAGAAAGTATTATCGGCAACGTTAATAAAGAATTGTGCGGTAGCAGAATGCGGATCGGAAGTACGTGCCATGGCGATAGTGCCACGTTTGTTGCTTAAACGGTTGTTGGCTTCATTTTTAATCGGCGCGTTAGTGGCTTTTTCGCGCATACCGCTTTCCATGCCGCCACCCTGAATCATAAAACCGTCAATCACACGGTGGAAAATTGTGTTATCATAAAAGCCGTTTTTACAATAAGTTAAGAAGTTTTCCGCCGTTACCGGTGCTTTTTCGTGATTTAAGGCAATTTTAATGTCGCCAAAATTGGTGTGTAGTGTAATCATTGTACTTTTCCTATACGAATTAAAGAGCGTCATTATTTCACAATCCGCCCCAAATCGCCATAAAGTGCGGTGCGTTTTCAAAAAGATTTGGATCCTAATATGTTAAAACTTTTCAATACCCTCACCCGCGAAAAAGAAATATTCAAACCGATTCACGCAGGCAAAATCGGCATGTATGTGTGCGGTGTCACCGTTTACGATCTCTGCCATATCGGGCACGGACGAACCTTTGTGTGTTTCGATGTCATTGCCCGCTACTTACGCTATTTAGGTTACGATTTAACCTATGTGCGCAACATCACTGACGTAGATGACAAAATCATTAAACGCGCGTTGGAAAACAAAGAAACCTGTGAGCAATTGGTGGATCGCATGGTCGTGGAAATGTACAAGGATTTTGACGCCCTGAACATTTTGCGTCCGGATTTTGAACCGCGTGCGACCCATCACATTCCTGAAATTATTGCTATTGTAGAAAAACTGATTCAACGCGGACATGCTTATGTGGCGGACAATGGCGATGTGATGTTTGATGTGGAAAGCTTCAAAGAGTACGGCAAATTATCCCGCCAAGATTTAGAGCAATTACAAGCGGGGACTCGTATTGAAATCAATGAAATCAAGAAAAACCCAATGGATTTCGTGTTGTGGAAAATGTCCAAACCAAATGAACCAAGTTGGGATTCACCTTGGGGCAAAGGCCGTCCGGGTTGGCACATTGAATGCTCCGCCATGAACAGCAAACAACTTGGCGAACATTTTGACATTCACGGTGGCGGCTCCGACCTGATGTTTCCGCACCATGAAAACGAAATCGCCCAATCCTGCTGTGCCCACGGTAATCAGTATGTGAACTACTGGCTACATTCCGGCATGATCATGGTAGATAAAGAGAAAATGTCGAAATCCCTCGGCAACTTCTTCACTATTCGCGATGTATTAAATCACTACGATGCGGAAAGCGTGCGCTACTTCCTGCTCACCGCCCATTACCGCAGCCAATTAAATTACAGCGAAGAAAATCTCAATCTGGCTCATGGCGCATTGGAACGCCTTTACACCGCATTGCGCGGCACTGATAAAAGTGCGGTGGCTTTTGGCGGTGAAAATTTTGTGGACGCCTTCCGTGAAGCCATGGACGACGATTTCAATACGCCAAATGCCCTTTCTGTGCTATTTGAAATGGCGCGTGAATTGAACAAACTGAAAACCGAAGACATGGAAAAAGCCAATGGACTTGCCGCGCGTTTACGCGAACTTGCCGGCATTCTCGGTTTGCTTCAACTCGATCCGGAACAATTCCTACAAGCCGGTTCCGATGACGACGAAGTCGCCAAAATCGAAGGACTTATCAAACAACGCAACGAAGCCCGCGCCGCCAAAGACTGGCCGGCTGCTGATGCGGCACGCAACGCCTTAACCCAAATGGGCATTGTGTTAGAAGACGGCCCGAACGGCACCACTTGGCGGAAACAATAAGCCGATAAGTTAAAAAAAAGGAAAGTTACTCACAACTTTCCTTTTTTTCTTATTGAGTGTCATAAAGTGCGGTTGTTTCCAGCAACGTTTTTCACCTTGAAAAATAGCTGTTAAAACAACCGCACTTTTCAGATTATTTCACTAATCCACCGCTCGCTTGTAAATCGGCGTGGTAGGAAGAACGTACGAACGGGCCGCAAGCCGCATGTTCAAAGCCCATGGCTTGTGCTTTTTCGCGGAACATATCAAATTCAGTCGGCGGCACATAGCGGGCAACCGGTAAATGGTGTCGACTTGGTTGTAAATATTGACCGACAGTGAGCATTGTCACACCGTGATCACGCAAATCCTGCATAACTTCCAAGATTTCTTCGTTGGTTTCGCCTAAGCCTACCATTAATCCCGATTTGGTCGGAATATTCGGGAACATCGCTTTAAATTCTTTCAGCAAGCGCAACGACCATTGATAATCCGCGCCCGGACGAATTTCACGATATAAACGTGGTACATTTTCCAAGTTGTGGTTAAACACATCCGGCGGATTGTCTTTTAATTTTTCCAACGCCAATTCAATGCGTCCACGGAAATCAGGCACCAAAATCTCAATTTTAATATTCGGATTTAACGCACGAATTTCACGTACGCAATCCGCAAAATGCCCGGCACCACGATCAGGTAAGTCGTCACGGTCAACGGAAGTAATAACCACATAACGTAACTTCATATCCTGAATAGTTTCCGCCAATTGACGTGGCTCATCCGGATTCGGTGCAAGCGGTTTGCCGTGTGCGACATCACAGAACGGACAGCGGCGGGTACAAATCGCCCCAAGAATCATAAAGGTTGCCGTACCGTGATTAAAACATTCGTGCAGGTTCGGACAAGAGGCTTCTTCACATACGGAATGCAATCCGTGGCGACGCATACCGGATTTAATACTTTGAATTCGCGCTCCGTTAGCGGGAATTTTGATTTTCATCCATTCCGGTTTTTTAAGTAATTCCTGTTCAGGATCGATATTTTTTACCGGAATAATAGACGTTTTCGCGGCGTCACGATATTTAACGCCACGCTCCATCTTAAAAGGTGTTCCCATTGAAATTCCTTATGTAGCGAGTAAATGGCAAGGGTAACGAGATTAAACTGTGATTAACTGAGAGTGTTAATGATTTGTTACATTATACCCTAACAGTGTGGAAAAATGCTTAACTAATTGTAGGGAAACTTTGTGGCAATCCGCCTGTTCGTTGCCAACAAAATCCGCCAGTTGGCACATTTCTAGCCCCGCATAGCCGCAAGGATTAATTTGATGGAAAGGCGCCAAATCCATATTGATATTAAACGCCAAACCGTGAAAAGAACGACCATGACGAATACGCAAACCGAGAGAACAAATTTTTCTGCCATCAATATACACACCGGGCGCATCCGGTTTCGGGTAGCCTTCAATGCCATAATCCGCCAGCGTTTTCACCACTGATTGTTCAAGTGCGGTTACTAATTGACGCACATTTAAATTCTCATGCCGCTTAACATCAATCAGCACATACATAATTTGCTGCCCCAAACCATGATAGGTTATTTGTCCGCCACGATCCGATTGCACCACCGGAATATCCGTATGCTGTAACAAATGCTCCGGCTTGCCTGCTTGGCCTTGGGTAAATACCGACGGATGTTGCACCAACCAAATTTCATCGGTGGTATCTTCCGTACGATTATCGGTAAACGCCTGCATTTCGTGCCAAACGCTCTCGTAATCACGAATACCAAGTTGGCGTACAATTAATTCGGGTTGCATGATAATTTCCTAAAAACGTTGTGTTTTTTGACCGCACTTTGGTGATTACAACACCATGCGCACACCTTTAATTTCCGCCAGTTCCTTATACAGAGTTTCGATTTGTTCGATATTTTCTGCACGGACATTGATAGACACGGAATGATAGGTGCCTTTACCACTTTCCTTGGTTGTCGGCGTATAATCGCCTTTGATGGTTTTATGAACGGTCTGAACCACATCGTCCACTAAATCAGAACGTGCGGCGCCTACTACTTTAAAAGTGAAATTACACGGGAATTCAAGTAGATCTTTTAATTTTTTATCATGTGCAAGGTCGGTTAAATTTACCGTTTTTTTATCAGTCATTGTTTTTTCCTAAAAATTTAACCGCACTTTCCTAGAAAAGTGCGGTCGGTTTTAAATGTGTTTTTTAGAGACTAGTCAAACAAACTTTTGATGGTAAGCACCAACCAGTCCCAAATTTTGCCGAAAATGCCGCCTTCTTTCACTTCTTGCATAACTTGTAAGTTTACGCTGGCAACATCTTTGCCCTCTAATTGATAAATGACTTTACCTACGACTTGGCCCTTGGCAAGCGGGGCTTCCAGATATTTTTTCTCTAATTCATAACGGGCTTTCAGCTCGCTACTTTTGCCTTTCGGAATGGTAATAAACGCATCCTGTAATACACCTAACTGAATGTTGCTTTTATCACCGTAATAAACCCGTTGCTCGGAAATGGATTGGCCCGTCTTGCCCGCCTCAAAGGTTTTAAAGGTTTCAAAATTAGCAAAGCCCCATTGTAATAATTTTTTGCTTTCCACTTCACGGCCTTTGTAAGTCGGCACGCCCATAACCACGGAAATCAAACGCATATTATTCGGATTGGTGGCAGACGCTACAAGATTATAACCGGCTTTGTCCGTATGACCGGTTTTCATGCCATCAACATTAATGGTTTTATCCCATAACAAGCCATTGCGATTCGGTTGTTTAATTTTATTAAAGGTAAAATCTTTTTCTGCGTAAATTTTATATTCTTCCGGCAAATCACGAATAATATGCGCACCGATAATTGCCATGTCTCGGGCAGAAGAATATTGCCCTTCTTCATCTAAACCATGCACGGTGGTAAAACGGGTGTTTTTTAAACCAAACTGTTCTACGTATTTATTCATGGCATCCACAAAGTTCATTACTGTGCCGGAAACATGTTCTGCCATAGCAACACAGGCATCATTACCGGAAACAACAATAATCCCGCGATTTAAATCCGCCACGGAAACCTGTTGATTTAAGTTTAGGAACATTTTAGATGAGCCCGGGAAATTTTGTCCCCATGCACTTTCCCCGATTGTAACCATATCGGTGTTATGGATTTTGCCTTGTTTTAGCGCCTGCCCCACCACATAACTGGTCATCATTTTTGTTAGGGACGCAGGATATTGACGCTGATCGGGATTCAACGAAGCCAACACGGCACCGGAATTGTAATCCATTAAAACGTAGGTTTGTGCGTTAATTTGCGGCGCGGCAATATTAAACTGAGCATCCTCAGCCATCGAACCCAAAGGCATGGCGAAAAGAGCGGCAACTAATGCAATTTTGCTGTTTTTTACGACTTTGTTAAACATAACAGTGAATATCCTAAAATGATGTATTGTTATTTATTATAAGAATACACAATTAGCGGTTCGGGATGATTTAAACGTCTTAATTGTGTTTTCAATTCTGTAATTTCGGCTTTTGAATTAAACGGTCCCAAATGGATATTATATTTTTTACCATGTGCGGCAATTTCCGCTTTCACGTTTTCCAATGCCAATTCTTTAATAATTTGTTCGGCATTTTGACGACTGGCGACATTCACCATTTTAATTTCATAACGTTCGGCATTCGCCGCGTTTGAGCCGCGAATAAATTTCGTATTGTTTTTTGAAGAATCCGATGTAAAAGTAGAGGCTTCCGAATTATCTTTTAGACGTCGTAAGCCTTCTTCCGTTTTGCTGATTTGCGCTAACGTTGAAGCACCGGCACCGGATAATTCACCTTTAGCATCCACATGCAAGGCTTCGACTTTCACCAATCCCATACCGTAATTTACAATACCGATTTCTTTTGCCGCAGCATGAGATAAATCAATAATGCGATCTTTCGTAAACGGACCTCGGTCATTAATACGAACAATGACTTTGCGCTGATTATACATATTGGTGACAACGGCATAAGAATTCAACGGTAAGGTTTTGTGCGCTGCAGTGTATAACGTGGAATCATAAATATCGCCGTTGGAGGTTTTGCGTCCATTAAACTTATGATGGTAGTAACTAGCAATACCTTGTTTGGAATAGTTTTTGGCTGTTTGATGCGATCTTGTAGTATAGGTTTCGCCTTTTACGTTATAGGTTTGCGAGGTGACCGACATTGGACGATAAGTTAATGAAGGTCCTTCAATTCCATATAATTTTTTTGTTTCGGCTTGCACAGAAAGTGCGGTGCAAAATGAAAACAAAATTATCATATAGTTTACAGTTTGCTTTAAATTCATTAAGTTTTTCTCCCCCTCTGTCGAATTACCAATTAAGAAAACTGAAAACTTAATTAGTTCCCTTCAGAAAGTGTTCTCTGTGAGTATGAATTGACATCACTAAACCAAAACCTGCCATGATAGCAACATAAGAGGTTCCGCCATAACTCACCAACGGTAACGGCACGCCTACAACAGGTAAAATACCGCTTACCATACCGATATTAACAAAGACATAAACGAAAAAAATTAGCGTTAATGCCCCGACTAAAATACGCCCAAACGCAGTTTGTGCGCTGACGCCGATTATCAAACAACGGGCAACAATAAACAAATAAATGGCTAATAAAATCAAGAAACCGATCATGCCATATTCTTCACTTAATACGGCAAAGATAAAATCCGTATGCGGTTCCGGTAAAAACTCCAATTGGGATTGCGTACCTTGCATCCAGCCCTTGCCCCACAAACCGCCCGAGCCGATAGCAATTTTTGACTGCCAAATGTGGTATCCCGCGCCCAATAAATCTTTTTCCGGATCAAATAGGGTTAATACACGGGTGCGTTGATAATCGTGCATTAAATAAAACCACATAATGGGGATAAACCCGGCAAGCCCGACGATTGCCGCTAAAATCAACCACCAGCTCATGCCGGCTAAAAATACCACAAATAAGCCCGAACCGCTAACCAAAATTGCAGTGCCCAAATCCGGCTGAATCGCCACAAGCAAGGTTGGCACAATGATAATGATTAACGCAATAAATGTTTCTTTTATTTTAATCGGTTGCGGACAATTACCCAAATATACCGCCACCATCAAAGGTACTGCCAATTTAACGATTTCCGATGGCTGAAAACGCACAATGCCCAAATCTAGCCATCGTTGCGCACCTTTACTGGTGGTTCCAATCATATCCACCAAGACCAACATAATAATCCCGATACCAAATAAATAAGGGGCAATACGCTGATAAAATTTTGGAGGGAACTGTGCCATCACCAAGAGAACAAAAAATCCTAAAGCAACCTGTATAATACGGCTCTGAAACATAGCTTCGTTTGCACCGGATGCGCTATATAGTACAAACATACCATAGCCGGTAACCACCACCAATCCGATAAACAGCCACAAGTCAATGTGCAAACGGCGCCACAACTCCAGCCAAATATTGCGATCATTCATTTTCATTTGGCTCTCCTGTGGTCGGTTCGCTTAACGGTTGTTCCGAGCTTTGTTCTATTGGCAACGGCGTGTTTTGTTTAAAATAATAATCCATAATTTTTCTAACAATCGGCGCCGCATTACTGGAACCGCCACCCGCGTTCTCCAAAATCATAGAGACAACAATTTGCGGGGTCTCATAAGGCGCAAATGCGATAAACCAAGCATGGTCGTGTAATTCTTTTTTCAAGGCGCCGGCATTATAACTTTGATTCTCTTTCAAACTAAACACCTGCGCCGTTCCGGATTTTCCCGCGACACGATAAGGCGTACCGATAAAGGCCTTGCGACCTGTTCCGCCGGCGCTATTCACCACGTTATACATGCCACGTTTCGCCTCATCCCAAAAATACTGCTTCGGTTCGGTAATATCTTCATATGGCAACGGATCTTTATAAGGTTCTACCACGGAACCTTCCACGCTCTTCATCAAGTGCGGTGTGTTTACCTTGCCGTTATTCACCAGAATACTGGTGGCTTTCGCCAACTGCAACGGCGTCGCCGTCCAATAGCCTTGCCCGATACCCACAGAAATAGTATCGCCCTGCACCCAAGCTTTTTTATAGCGTTTTTGTTTCCATTCACGGGTCGGCATATTGGCACCGGTTTCTTCTTGAATATCAATACCGGTCGGCACACCAAACCCAAACCGTTTCATCCAAGCGGACAAACGGTCAATCCCCATGTTATAGGCAGTTTGATAAAAATAAGTATCGGAAGATTCGGTAATGGCTTTATTTAAATTTGTCATGCCATGCCCACCTTTTCGCCAGTCACGGAAACGCTTGGTGCTATTTGGCAAACTCCAATAACCCGGATCATAAATCGTCATACTCGGGGTAATCACATTTTCCTGCAAAGCAGACACCGCAATGAACGGTTTCACCGTAGATGCCGGCGGATAAGCGCCTTGTGTCACACGACTATAAAGCGGGCGATTAGGGTCATTTAACAAACGGCTATAGGCCTCGCCGGAAATGCCATCCACAAATAAATTATTGTCATAACTCGGTACGGAAACCATGGCTAAAATGCTGTTATCTTTCGGATCCAGCACAACCACGGCGCCTTTATGTCCCGCCAATAGTTCCGTGACATAAAGTTGTAAATTCAAATCAATCGTCAAATGAATGCTTTTTCCTGCAATGGCAGGCTGTTCGCGTAGCTTACGAATTACTTTGCCACGGCTATTAACTTCCACCTCTTCAAAGCCTGTGGTGCCGTGTAGAGAATCTTCATAATAACGCTCAATCCCGAGCTTACCTAAATCGTGAGTACCGGAATAATTCGCGAATTTTTCCTCTTTTTTCAGGCGTTCCACATCACGATCATTAATTTTTGACACATAACCTAAGATGTGGGTCAGCGGTTCACCATAAAGATAATGGCGTTTAAAATAAGGACGAATATCTAAACTTGGGAAATTGTATTGATTTACCGCAAAACGGGCGATTTGTTCTTCCGTTAAATTCGGTTTTAACATAATCGGTGTGTAACGGGTTGAACGACGGCGTTCTTTCTTAAAATTTCCAATATCCGTATCGGTCAGCCCTACCAACACTTTTAATTCCTCAAAAGTGCGGTCTAAATTTTCCACTTTTTCCGGCACCACATATAATCCGAAAAAGGTTAAATTTTCTGCCAATAATTGCCCGTTGCGATCGTAAATCAAGCCTCGGGTCGGTGGTAATGGCAACAATTTAATGCGATTGCCGTTAGAACGGGTTTGATAGCTGTCGTAATTCACCACCTGCAAATCATATAGATTCAGAATCAACACTGCAGACAACACCAAAACGCCGATAAATGACACCAAAGCACGACGGGCAAACAAATTGCGCTCGGCTTTTTTATCACGAATCGGATCGTATTGCGGTTGCGACAGAAGTTTTTTTAGATTCATTATTCTCGATGATATGGATGATTAGTCGTCAATGACCACGCGCGATAGAGGCTTTCGGCTACCACCACTCGCACCAAAGGATGTGGCAGAGTAAGCGGTGAAAGCGACCAGCTTTGCTCGGCGGCGGCTTTGCATTCGGGAGACAGGCCTTCCGGTCCACCAATCAGCAAACACAGATCGCGCCCGTCATTTTTCCAACTTTCTAATTGTTGGGCCAGTTGTTCGGTAGTCCAAGGTTTGCCGGGAATGTCCAACGTCACGATTTTGCCCTTTCCGGCAGCCGTCAACATGGCTTTGCCTTCCTGTTCCAAAATACGCTTAATGTCGGCGTTTTTCCCTCGTTTACCGGCAGGAATTTCGATCAGCTCAAAAGGCAATTCCTTCGGAAAACGACGTTGATATTCCTCAAAGCCTGTGGTTACCCACGAAGGCATTTTGGTTCCAACGGCAATTAACTGAATTTTCACCTTAGCTCCTCAAAAAACGTCATGAAAAATGACCGCACTTTATAGGCCTCTACGCCCAAAGTTTTTCTAATTGATACATCTCACGGGTGTCCGCCTGCATGATATGCACAATGGCTTCGCCTAAATCTACCACCACCCAATCGGCAGTCTCTTTGCCTTCATCGCCAAATACATCAATACCGGCAAGTTTGCATTCGCTAATGAGCTTTTGCGCCAATGAAGACACATGACGGGAAGACGTTCCGGTACATAAAATCATGGTGTCGGTGATGAAAGATTTTCCTTTCACATTTAACGGTAAAATGTCGGTGGCTTTTAAATCGTCTAATTTATTCACTACAAAATCGACTAACGACATACTTCCTCCTCAATTCAAAAAACGGCGAATTTTAGCATTGAATAAAATCAACGCCAATCTTTATCACCCGCTTATCGCTTACCTTGAAACGGCTTACGACGATTATTGTTGCTTGTACGGTGAGTACTTGTGGCGCGTTTTATTCGATAAGGCTTCGGAATGTCCTGCAACAACGCATTCGGATCATATTGACTCACCGGAATACTATGTCCGATATATTCTTCGATAGCCGGTAAATTCATGGCATATTGCTCACAAGCAAAGCTGATGGAAATCCCGCTTTCCCCCGCACGGCCGGTACGTCCGATACGATGCACATAATCTTCCCGATCATCAGGCAAGTCGTAGTTAAAGACATGCGTCACTTCCGCAATGTGCAAACCACGCGCCGCCACGTCTGTGGCCACTAAAATATCCAATTCCCCGTCGGTAAATTGTTTTAACAAAGAAAGGCGTTTTTTCTGTGCCACATCACCGGTCAACAAACCTACACGATGTCCATCCGCCGCCAAATAGCCCCAAATTTCCTCACATTGATGTTTGGTGTTGGCGAAGATAATGCAACGCTCCGGCCATTCCTCTTCCAATAACGTCAATAATAAGCGGATTTTGTCTTGGTTAGACGGATAAAACAGTTCTTCTTTAATTTGTCGGCCGGTTTTCTGCTCCGGCGCAATTTCCACATACTCGGGATCGTTCATATCCTCAAATGCCAATTCACGCACTTTGTAAGATAAGGTCGCGGAGAACAACATGGTCAAGCGCTGTTGTGGCGACGGGCATTTGCGCAATAAATAACGGATATCGCGAATAAAGCCTAAATCGAACATTCGATCCGCTTCATCCAACACCACCACTTGAATACGATCCAAACGGATAATGCCTTGTTTTACATAATCAATCACCCGCCCTGTGGTACCAATAAGCACATCAACCCCGTTCTCAATAGCTTTAAGCTGCTTATCATAACCATCACCACCGTAAGCAAGTGCGGTCTTAAATTGAGTTGTTTTTAAGAAAATCTGCGCATCATGCTCAATTTGCACGGCCAGCTCACGGGTTGGCGCAAGCACCAAAGCGCGCGGTTGATTTTTATCAGTTTCAGTTGGATGGGTTAATAAATGGTGAAAAAGTGCGGTTAAAAACGCGATTGTTTTTCCGGTGCCGGTTTGTGCCTGTCCCGCCACATCTTTGCCTTGTAATGTCACCGGCAAGGATAACGCCTGAATTGGGGTACAAAAATCAAATCCTTTCGTTGTTAGTGCTTGTAGCACCAAAGGATGTAAAGGTAAATCGGCAAAACGTGCCGAACTTAAATAATTCTCTTGCATAGTCATAAATTCATCATAAAAAATCAGCGCTAAGCATAGCATGAACAGGGCAAATCCCCAAAAACTCCACACGATTAATTATGAGAATTTTGTAAACAAAACTTAAAGAAACAACGCTAAAAACACGCCGAAATCAGACCGCACTTTCCCCTAAGTACAAGGATTTAGCACGATAAAATAAAAAAATCAGCTAAAAACTAGACAGTATGAAAATTTAATGCTAATTTACGCACCAATTTCAAAATCACTCCCATTCATTTATATCTAAAACATCAAATCTAAACAAACTTCAAATTAAATTATGCATCTTACAGAACTTAAAAATATGCCTGTTTCCGATCTCGTGAAACTCGGCGAAGACCAAATGGGTTTAGAAAATTTAGCCCGTTTACGCAAACAAGATATTGTTTTTGCGATTTTGAAGCAGCACGCCAAAGGTGGGGAAGATATTTTCGGTGGCGGCGTATTGGAAATTTTACCGGACGGTTTTGGATTTCTACGTTCGGCGGACAGTTCCTATTTAGCCGGTCCTGATGATATCTATGTTTCCCCAAGCCAAATTCGTCGTTTCAATTTGCAAACCGGGGACAAAATCGAAGGTAAAATTCGACCGCCGAAAGAAGGCGAACGCTACTTTGCCCTCCTCAAAGTTGACCAAGTCAATGACGACAAACCGGAAGTTTCCCGCAGCAAAATCCTTTTCGAAAACCTAACCCCATTACACGCCAACTCCCGTTTAAGAATGGAACGCGGCAACGGCTCTACCGAAGATTTAACCGCCCGTATTTTAGATTTAGCCTCCCCAATCGGGAAAGGTCAGCGTGGCTTGATCGTGGCGCCACCGAAAGCGGGTAAAACCATGTTGTTGCAAAATATCGCGCAAAGCATTACCCATAACTATCCTGATGTCGAACTTATCGTATTACTGATCGATGAACGTCCGGAAGAAGTAACGGAAATGCAGCGCTCCGTAAAAGGCGAAGTGATTGCTTCTACCTTTGACGAACCGGCAACCCGTCACGTCCAAGTGGCAGAAATGGTAATCGAAAAAGCCAAACGTTCTGTAGAGCACAAAAAAGATGTGGTGATTTTGCTTGACTCCATCACCCGTTTAGCCCGCGCATACAATACCGTCACCCCGGCTTCCGGCAAGGTCTTATCCGGCGGTGTGGATGCCAACGCATTGCATCGTCCGAAACGCTTCTTCGGTGCAGCACGTAATGTGGAAGAAGGTGGTAGCTTAACCATTATCGCCACTGCATTAGTGGATACCGGTTCAAAAATGGACGAGGTAATCTTCGAAGAATTTAAAGGCACCGGTAACATGGAATTGCATCTTTCCCGTAAAATTGCGGAAAAACGCGTATTCCCTGCTATCGATTTCAATCGTTCAGGCACCCGTAAAGAAGACTTGCTTACCACCCCTGACGAGCTGCAAAAAATGTGGATCCTACGCAAAATCCTTAACCCAATGGGCGAAGTGGAAGCGATGGAATTCCTTATCGACAAACTCGCCGTGGCGAAAACCAACGAAGAGTTTTTTGAGATTATGAAACGCTCATAATTTCCACCGCACTTTCAACGAAAAAGCCGCTTTTGATAATACCAAAAGCGGCTTTTTGTTTTTCACCGTTTTATCAAGATGAAAAAGTGCGGTGAAAAAACACTTTATTTTTAAACCGCACTTTCATCGCATTAATGTAGCTCTTTGCCTTTTAATTCCGGCACCAAACACACCGTTGCCAGCATATCAATGACATAAATCACCGCTAAAAAGGCAATAGCGGTTTGGAAGGAATACGCGGAAACCACAGCGCCCACGGCTACCGGGCCAAAGCCTCCTACAGCACGCCCTAAGTTAAACAATACGTTTTGCGCGGTAGCGCGTGCTTGAGTCGGGTAGGCTTCTGCCATTAAAGCACCGTAGCCGCCCATCATACCGTTAACAAACATCCCTAAGAATACCCCGGCAATTAACATGGTATTCGGCTCCGTTAATTGAGAATAGGCGATGATACTGACCACCGCACCTGCTTGGAACAATAAGAAACTAGGCTTGCGCCCAATCCAATCGGCCAAGCGCCCAAAAATCCAAATGCCGCCCATCATGCCGCAAACGGTCACTGCCGTCCATACGCCGGACTTCGTCAAACTGAAGCCAAGTTGTTTGGAGAGAAAATTCGGCATCCAAATCATAATGCCGTAATAACCGAAGTTTTGCACGGAGGTAAGGATCACAACGCCCAAACTGACTTTGGCTGTGGCTTTGTCTTTCACTAATAACTTGAATGATTCCAATTTAGACGACCAACGGCTTGTTGTTTTTGGAAGTGCGGTCTGTTTTTGCACAAAAATTTCAGGTTCATGCAAATGGGCGCGTAAATACCAAGCGACAAATGCTGGGAAGATGCCCACCACAAACATGCCACGCCAACCGATTTGCGGCAATAGTAACGGAGTTAACAATGCTGCCCCCAACACGCCGACCTGCCAACCAAGCGCCACATAGGAAGCGGCCTTGGCACGATGGCGCGCAGGCCAGGCTTCCGCGGCCAACGCCATGCCGATCCCAAATTCTCCGCCTAAACCGATACCGGCGATAGTGCGATAAATCAGCAAATCCCAATAACCTTGCGCCAATGCACATAAACCGGTGAATACGGCAAAAAGAATGATCGTCCAAGTCAACACACGCACACGACCGTATTTATCACTTAACGCGCCAAATACGATACCGCCGAAAACTGCGCCGACCAATGTCCAAGTGACTAAAGAGCCACCTTGTGCCGGGGTTAAGCCTAAGTCGGCAGAAATGGCCGTTAACATGAAACCAAGAATGAGAAGATCGAAACCGTCCATCGCATAGCCGACGGCAGAGCCTAGCAAGGCTTTCCAGCCATAGCTATTTACTTTTGTAGTCATTTTGAATTGTCCTTCTGTTACTCACGGGTAACATTTAAAGTTAGTAGAGAAGATTTTTTAGATTGCGTAAAACAAGGCTAAAAAATTGTGCGCTAGTTTACTGCTTTTCGGAAAAAATTCAATAAGTCAGAAAGATAAGTGCGGTGAATTTTTAAGATATTTTTATGGTAAGAATATGAAATCAGGAAAAAATTTAGGCGGTTATAAGAACCGCCTAAATTGAGAATCAGAGATTATTGATTGTTTTGCACGTAATCAATTGCTGATTGAACAGTTGTGATTTTTTCAGCTTCTTCATCAGGAATTTCGATATCGAATTCTTCTTCTAAAGCCATAACCAATTCAACAGTATCTAAAGAATCCGCACCTAAATCTTCAACGAAAGACGCTTCAGGTTTTACATCTTCTTCTTTTACGCCTAATTGTTCAACGATGATTTTTTTTACGCGTTCTTCAATGCTCATTTGTTTCTTCCTATGTTTAAGTTTTCGCCTATTGCGATAAGTTAAGTAGTGTATGTATTTACAAAACATTTCGCAAGATTTCTTGTTAGAGGTCAAACCTCAAAAAAGAGTTCCAAATTTTTTGCAACTACATACAGTTTAAAATAGTTATGTCTTTCACAGACACCGAATGACGTAACCAAGTGACAGTCGCGGAGGGAATTTTAACATTAAGCAAATTAATTTGCACGCATTAATCCAATTTATCCGCAACCCTCAATTGCCGAACATTAGCTCATGTACATTCCGCCATTAACGTGTAACGTCGTACCGTTAATATAAGCTGCATCGTCAGATGCCAAGAATGCCACCGCTTTGGCGATGTCTTTCGGCTCACCTAAGCGCCCGGCCGGAATTTGGGTTAATAGGTTATTTTTTAACTCTTCGCTTAACACTTCCGTCATGTCGGTGGCAATAAAACCGGGAGCAACTACGTTTACGGTAATACCGCGAGAAGCGACTTCTTTCGCCAAGGCTTTACTAAAACCAATTAAACCGGCTTTTGCGGCACAATAATTCGTTTGCCCCGCGTTCCCCATGGAACCAACCACAGAGCCGATGTTAATAATACGCCCGAAACGTTTTTTCATCATGGTGCGTAACATCGCTTTAGAAAGGTGGTAAACAGAACTTAAGTTGGTTTGTAAAATATCAAACCACTCTTCATCTTTCATACGCATTAACAGGTTATCGCGGGTAATCCCGGCGTTATTAACTAAAATATCAATGTCGCCGAATTCTTGTTTGATGTATTCCAATACCGCATCAATGGAAGCTTGATCAGCAACGTTTAAGACCAAACCTCTGCCTTTCTCACCTAAATAGGCAGAAATGCTTTCGGCGCCTTTTTCAGAGGTCGCCGTGCCGATTACAAAGGCTCCTTTTGATGCCAATTCTTCTGCTACCGCGCGCCCGATACCACGGGTTGCACCTGTAACTAATGCAATTTTGCCTTGCATAGGTTTACTCCTTTATCAATTGTTATGCTAATAATTCATTCACCGCGTCTAATGATTTCACATCATTGACCGATGTAGCCTGTAAAGAATCAACGATACGTTTGGTTAAACCGTTTAACACTTTGCCCGGACCGATTTCCACCAACACTTCTACGCCACTATGCGACATTTTTTCTACAGTTTCTGTCCAACGTACCGGACTGTAAAGTTGACGAACAAGTGCGTTACGAATCGCATCTGCATCGGTTTCTGCTTTTACATCCACATTATTTAACACAGAAACGGTCGGGGCTTTCAATGTAATGCTTTCTAAGGAAACAGATAATTGATCTGCCGCCGGTTTCATTAATGCACAATGGGAAGGTACACTTACCACTAACGGTAATGCACGTTTGGCACCGGCTTCTTTACATAATGCCGCTGCACGTTCTACCGCAGCTTTCGCACCGGCAATCACGACTTGGCCCGGCGAATTAAAGTTCACCGCAGAAACCACTTCGCCCTGTTCTGCTTGTTTACAAGCGTTAATAATGGCTTCATTATCCAAACCGATAATCGCATACATAGCACCCGTTCCTTCCGGTACGGCTTGTTGCATAAGTTTACCGCGCAATTCCACCAATTTAACCGCATCTTGGAAATCTAACACACCGGCACACACCAACGCAGAATATTCGCCCAAACTATGACCGGCCATCACCTCCGGTTTTAATTCCGGGTATTTTTGTTGCCATACGCGATAAACAGCAACAGACGCCGTTAACAACGCAGGCTGCGTTTGCCATGTTTTGTTTAACTCTTCAGCCGGACCTTCCTGCACTAATTGCCACAAATCATAACCCAACGTTTCAGACGCTTGTTTAAAGGTTTCTTGTACAATCGGGTAGTCGCCGGCTAATTCCGCCAACATTCCCACGGTTTGTGAACCTTGTCCCGGAAAAACCATTGCAAATTTTTTCATGTGTTGCACCTATATTAAAAAATAAATCAATTCCTTCCGATATGTTTTACAGTCGAAAAGTGCGGTCAAAAATAACCGCACTTTTTTTATGAATAACAACAGATTATCTAAAATCTCACTAAGGCCGAACCCCAAGTCCAACCACCACCAAACGCTTCCAAAAGAAGCAATTGACCGCGTTGAATACGTCCGTCACGCACTGCTTCATCCAATGCAACCGGCACGGTTGCCGCGCTATTATTGGCATAACGATCCAACGTTACCACCACTTGCGACATATCCATATCTAATTTTTTCGCTGTAGCCGCAATAATGCGTAAATTGGCTTGATGAGGCACCAACCAATCAATATCTTTTTTATCTAAATTGTTAGCCGCAAGGGTTTCTTCCACAACATTAGAAAGCTCACGCACAGCCAGTTTAAAAGTTTCATTACCCTGCATTTCAATATAGCCGGATTTTGCCACACCGCGATCAGGTTGCGGAAGTAGCAACGCACTATGTTTATCTGCCGACGCATGCAAATGTGTAGAAATAATTCCTTCTTGTTCGGATGCTTCTAAAACAACAGCACCTGCGCCATCACCAAACAACACGACAGTGCTACGATCTGTTTCGTCTAACTTGCGTGAGTTTAAATCAGAACCGATGACGAGCGCTTTTTTCACTTTACCGGTACGGATAAATTGATCGGCAACACCTAAGGCATATACAAAGCCGGTACAGGCGGCCGCTAAATCAAAAGCAATGGCATCATCAATCTCCAACATACCTTGAATTTGGCAGGCGGCACTTGGATAAGCGTGAGAGTTGCTGGTTGTCGCCACTAAAATAAGATCAATTTCCTGCGGATTAATGTTTGCTGCTTCAATGGCTTTTTTGGCAGCCTCGAAACCCATTGTAGACACCGTTTCATCAGGGGAAGCGATACGACGTTCACGAATACCAGAACGGGTAACAATCCATTCATCCGAAGTATCTACCATTTTTTCTAAGTCGGCATTGGTGCGAATATGTTGGGGTAAATAGCTACCTGTCGATAAAATTTTGCTAAACATAGTCATCTCGTTAAAAACAATAGCGAGGAAGCTCACTAATTCATTGATATTTCATTCTTATTTATAAACCGGCCAAAATTTTTTGCGGAATTTGACGGCGGGCTTGTAACGCCGCATCAGCAATAGCATTCGCAAATGCCTCTATATTTGCACTACCGTGGCTTTTAACCACAACTGAAGTTAAACCGATAAGCGATGCGCCATTATATTGATCCGGATTGATTTTCTTTAATTGTTGGTATTTATCCTTGAAAAGGTATTTAATTAAACAACCAAAAACGCTACTTAATATACTATTTTTCTTATCACTTTTCAGTAAAGAAATCACATTCTTCGCTGCGCCTTCCAAGGTTTTCAGTGCAACATTGCCGGCAAAACCGTCACTCACAATCACATCCGCTTTGCCGTTAAGTAAAAAATTACCTTCAAGGAACCCAATGTAATTAAGTGCGGTGTCTTTTTTCAGTAAATCTGCTGCGTCCCGTAAAGATTTATACCCCTTCACCGCTTCAATGCCGATATTTAGTAGTGCAATGCGTGGATAAACCAAGTTGAGGGTATTTTCTGCAAAAATCGCCCCCATCAAAGCAAATTGGTATAAATTCTCCGCATCACATTCAATATTTGCCCCAAGATCCAACATGATCGTGCGCTCGCCTGTCACTGTCGGAATGGTGGAAATCAACGCAGGGCGATGAATTCCCTCTAAGGGTTGCAATAAAATTTTGGATAAGCCCATTAAAGATGCCGTATCCCCGGCACTGACGCAAGCCTGTGCATCTCCTTTTTGTACGGCCTCAATTGCCAAACGCATAGAGGTATCTTTGCTATGGCGCAACGCGTAGGAAATTCCCTGTCGATTATCAATCACACGGGCACAATGAATAATTTCACAACGCTGACGAAGAGCATTGGGGACTGAGGATAAAAGCGGAAGAATCTGTTGGCGATCGCCAAACAACAAGAGAGAAAGCGTTGGATCACGTTCCAAGGCTAAAATGGATGCTGGGATAGTAATACGGGGACCAATGTCCCCGCCCATCGCATCTAACGCAAGGGTTAGACGACTCAAGTGATTACCTTTATGTAATTGGATAATTACTTGTTAATCACTTTACGACCACGGTAGTAACCGTCTGCGGTTACATGGTGACGTAAATGAGTTTCACCACTTGCTTTATCAACGGATACTGCAGCAGTTGTTAACGCATCGTGAGAACGACGCATATCACGACGTGAACGGGATTTTTTATTTTGTTGAACAGCCATTGGCTATACTCCTAAATTATTTTTGCTTTAAATTAGCTAATACAGCGAACGGGTTCGGTTTTTTTGCCAATTCTTCAGGCAATTCGCCAAAAACCTGTTCAGCCACGGACACTTCACAGTGTTCAGATGAATGCATTGGCACAATCGGCAGACTTAAAATTAATTCGTCTTCAATCGTACCAAGTAAATCTATTTCACCGAATTCATTGAATTCAATTGGCTCATAGATTTCCGGCAATACATCAATTTGATCCAAATTAGCCACCGGACTGTAACAAAATTCACAATCAACGGTTTGAATAAAGGGTTCGCCACAACGCTGACAATTTAACTCAACATCAACATTAGCATGGCCTTTCATGACAACCAATTTTTGCGGATCAATAAAGAACGATAATGTAACCTGTGCATCGCTGAGCACTTTACCAACCGATTCGGTAAGACGACTTAATTGATTAACCGAGTAATAACCCTGATAATCCAATCTTCGTTGGGCATCTTTAACCGGATCGACAGTGAGGGGTAGTTTTACCTTTTGCATAGGGCGTGAATATTACCCTCAGAAAATTAAATAGTCAAAGGAAATTATTGCGCAGAACATGAAAATCAATGCTAAAAATCGATTTTATCCATCAACATAAATTTTGTCTCTGGAAACCGTTTGGCTAAGTAACCGCGCAGATATTGTTGTGTATCTTGCGTAATCAATTCATCCGCCGGCGGATAAAGATTGTAAATCAATGCCTCTACGCTAATTTTTCGCTGAGCGCACGCCTCAAGGCTGAGTAACGTGTGATTAATACTCCCCAATCTGCCGGAAGTCACCAGAATTAACGGATACCCATGCGCCGCCAGATAATCCAACGTGGTTTTCTCCTCGGAATAAGGCACCATCAAGCCCCCCGCGCCTTCTAGCAAAACATAATCGTAGTTTTGCGCCAAAAGTGCGGTGGATTTTTCAATTGTTTTTTCATCAATGCACGTCTGTTGCAAACGTGCAGCCATGTGAGGCGAGCAAGGATAATCAAACAAATAAGGACATGTGACACCCTGACGATCTTCCTCGGTTAATGCAATGCCTTGAATTTTTCGGTGAACGATAATGTCCGTCGATATATCCTGACAGCCAGTTTGCACCATTTTCTGTGTAATCACCGAATATCCCTGCTGCATTAAATGCTTAGCATAATACCCTGTCGCGATAGATTTACCAATGTCCGTATCAATTCCGGAAACGAATAATACCTTTCCCATCATATTTCCTCTTTTTTCTGCGCCAACATTAAAATCGGCACATAAGTTAACGAGACATTACCCTGCTCGTCGGCATACTGTTGTCGATATTGCTCACAAAATTGGGCAACTTTCTTGTAGTGCCAAATTTGATTATTGGTGGCCGTCACACCGGTCTCTTTCAAATGTTTAAGCACCGATAACGGCGAATCAAATTTCAACTGAATTTCTTTTTGCTCCAAATGCAACACGGAAAAATCTGACGTTAATGTCTCCAGCCATTGCGCTAGATCGGGGTAATCCAAACCGACACCCGTTAAAGCCCTAACTTCGTGTAAATTGGTTGGGGCAAACGTACCGAATAAAATCATGCCATAAGACGTTAAATGACCGACGCAACGTTGAAGAAACGCCAACGGTTCAGTAAACCACTGAATGGTCGAGGCGGAAGCAATCAAATCATATTGATGAGCAAAATCAAGACGCTCGCCACAACCTTGGTAAAAACGATAATTTTTCTGCGGCAAATTACGTGCCAAGTGGTTGGCAACATCACATAAATCGTTGCAATCCCAATGTGTTGCGTTGATATTTTGCATGAGCAAGCGGGTAAAATTGCCTGTGCCACAACCAATCTCTAACACACGCTGAAATTGATTGCCGCCCTTTTCTAAAAGCAACTGCAACAAATCCTCAGTGATTTGCTTTTGAGCAATGGCATTTTGTTCATAGGTTGGTAAGGCGGCGCTGAAACATTGCATCACCCGTTGTTGCGTTATTACCATAGCTGTTCCCAAGTTTGTAGCAATGGGAACAGGTAATGCCCTCCAACCATTTCACTCACCTCACAGCGTTCATGCCAATAATTTCGCTGATTTTGCGCAGGGAAAATACGATCTTGTGTACCAATAATCGCTTTCGTCCAAGATAACGCCGTATGTTGATGTTCTGCCGATAACGCATCATAAAGTGCGGTCAATTCTGCGTGTATTTCTTCAATTGAGCGCCGTCCTTCCAAAGATTGATATTGCTGCAACAACTGCTTGTCACCACATATGCGACGCTCAAATTTGCCTAGATTAATTTCATCTAGCGTATCCAACGTGCCTTGAAAAACGGCGCATGGAATACCGTAGTCATCATGCATGGGCAAGCCTGTGCCATTTATCGCGGTTGCAGAAAGCAAAGGGATTTGTCTCATCACACGTTCGGCTACCCAAACGCCCATTGACCACGCCACCAAACGCACATTTTCATAACGGGAAAAATCAAACTCCAACGAAAAATCCCGATAGTCATAACACAACAACAGATCATACGCCGGTGGAATAGCTAAATATTGTACGGCAGAAGGCGGTGTGCCCCAACCGGCAAAATAAACGATTAAATTCCGGCTTGGTGGATTTTGGCTAATTAATTGATATTGCATAAAAATAACTGTTCTATAAATTGCTCAAGTTCATCATGCGTGATGTCGGCGGTGAGAGACAAACGAATACGCGAGGTGCCGACAGGCACTGTCGGCGGGCGAATCGGCAAGCAGTAATATCCTTGCTGTTGCAGACGTTGCGCCGTTTGCACGGTGCGTTGGTTGTCACCAAGAATAAACGGCACGATATGGCTTTCACTTGGCATTGGCATATTTAACTTTTCTGCCACGATGTGCCGTAAGCGCGCACTTAATTGCATAAGATGTTGCCGTTTCGCCTGAAAGTGCGGTCGTTTTTCAAAGAGAAATTCTGTCCACGCCACATTAAACGGGGGTAACGCGGTACTAAAAATCAACGGGCGCATGGTGTTAATTAAATAATCTTTGATCACTTGATCGCAAACCACATAAGCCCCCATCGATGCCAACGCTTTGCCGAATGTGCCGACCAAGAAATCAATGTACGGAAGGCAATTCATCTGCTCGGCAACGCCTAACCCCTGTTCGCCGTAAACCCCAATGCCGTGCGCTTCATCCACATACAACATAACATTCCAAAATTGCCTTTTAAATTCAACTAATTGAGGCAAATCAGCAAAATCGCCGTCCATGCTAAACAGACTTTCCGTCACCACAATAATGCGTTCGTAGTTGAGATGCTGTTTTTGCAAAATCTCGTGCAAATGGGCGTAATCATTGTGGCGATAACGCACAAACGGCGCATCGCTTAAACGGATGCCGTCAATAATACTGGCATGCACCAGTTTATCCGCCACGATCAACGTTTGTTTATTGGCTACCGCCGGTAAAATGCCGATGTTGGCGTGATAGCCGCTGTTAAACAACAAACAGGCTTCACGCTGAAATGCCTCCGCCATCTGCTGCTCAAGACTTTCGTATTCAGGAAAATTACCGGTTAATAAACGGGAGGAAGAAGACGTAAAGTGCGGTCGTTTTTCAGCGAGTTTTTCGAGAAAGGCTTGCTGCAATGCGTCGTCGTTCGCTAAACCTAAATAATCATTGGACGCCAAATTCAGCATTGACCGCCCGTTTTGCTCCACAAACTTGCCCTTATGCACAATTTGCGGAAAGCGACGATATTGTTCTTTTTGACGGAGTTTTTCCAATTGCACTGCAAAATAATCTGACTTACTCATGGTATTCCTCTTTAATTGCCGCCAGCATACCTGCCGTTAACGCAGATAATTGGGTTGGAGTGATAATGAAGGGCGGCATGATATAAACGAGCTTGCCGAAAGGACGTACCCAAACACCGTGCGCCACCAGACGCGCCTGCAAACTCGCCAAATCTACCGGTTCGTGCATTTCCAACACGCCGATAGCACCGAGTACGCGCACTTCTTTGACGGATTTAAAACTTGCCGCGATTCGTAACTCGGCTTTCAGTTGGGCTTCGATCCGTTGGACATTGCCCTGCCAATCACTTTCCAACAACACATCAATGGATTCGGTGGCAATAGCACAAGCCAACGGATTCGCCATAAAGGTCGGGCCGTGCATAAAACAATGCGCTTCGCCCTGGCAAATAGTTTGTGCAATGGTGCGCGTGGTGATGGTGGCGGACAGGGTTAAATAACCGCCTGTAAGTGCTTTGCCGATACACATAATATCCGGCGAAATGCCGGCATATTCGGCGGCAAACAATTTGCCCGTGCGTCCAAAACCGGTGGCAATTTCATCAAAAATCAGCAATACGCCGTATTGTTCGCACAGCTGCTTGGCGCGCATCAAATACATCGGCGAATAGAAATACATTCCCCCCGCCCCTTGTACCACCGGTTCCAAAATAAGTGCGGTCAGTTCTGTGCCTTTTTTTTCTAATAAATCTGCTAAGGGTTTAATATCGTCCTCGTTCCAAGGCTGCCCAAAAGGCGTTTGCGGCTGCGGGAGAAAATATTGCACCGGCAAACTTTTCGCAAACAGCCCATGCATGCCTGTCACCGGATCGCACACCGACATCGCATGCCAAGTGTCGCCATGATAACCGGAACGAATAGTGGCGAATTTATGCCGTTGTGTTTCGCCTTTGGCGTGTTGATATTGAATCGCCATTTTCATCGCTACTTCTACGGCAATGGAGCCGCTGTCGGCAAAGAAGATTTGTTCCAACCCCTGCGGCAATAAAGGCAATAATTTTTTCGCCAATTTGACGGCGGGTTCGTGTGTTAAACCGCCAAACATAATGTGGCTCATTTGTTCCAACTGTTTTGTCGCTGCAGCATTCAAGCGTGGATGATTGTAGCCGTGCAACGCCGCCCACCAAGAGGACATTCCGTCAATCAGTTGGCGACCATCTTTCAGCGTGATCATCACACCTTCGGCGCGTTCAACGGCATAAATCGGGGTGGTTGGTGGAAGGGCGGCATAAGGATGCCAAATATGCTCACGATCAAATTGTAATAACTGTTGTTGGTTCATAGAGTTAGATTCAAAAATTGAGAGGTCGCAATTTTACCTTAGAAAATAAGGCAATCCTAAAACTTTGCACGCCTCCACCCAACTTTTTATGTATTTTGAGACATTTACCAAAAAACCTATTCAGCTACGGACACTTCACCGTATTCAGATGAATGTATTGGCACGATGAGCACTTTACCGACCCATTCGGGAAGACGACCGAACTGATTAACCGAGTAATAACCCTGATAATCTAATCTTCGTTGTACATCTTTAACCGGATCGGCAGTGAGAGGGGAAGTAGCTTTGCCTTTTGCATAGAGAGTGAGTATTACTCTCAGAAAATTAAATAGTCAAAGAAAACTATTGCTTTTTCTTCGCCAAGACAAAAATCGGTGAATACGTTAGAGACACTTTGCCCGAATAATCGGCATAGTGGCGACGATATTGGTCACAAAATTGCACAATTTTATTCCGGTTCCAAATTTGATTATTCGTTGAAGTGACACCGGTTTCCTTCAAATGTCTCAATACCAACAAGGGAGAATCAAATGTCAATTCAATCTCCGTTTGTTCCAAATGAGCTAAATGAAAATTATCAAGCAACCAATCATACCATTGACATAAATGGGGGTAATTCAAGCCAATACCGCTTAAGGTTCTGACTTCCGTCAAATTATTTGGTGTAAATGTACTAAATAGCAACACACCATTTGGCGCCAAATGTTCCCAACAACGTTGAATAAATGCTTGTTGGTTCTCAAACCACTGCACCGTTGAGCAAGAAACAATCAAATCATATTGTTTATTGGTGAAGTCTAAATATTCGCCATCTGCTTGATAAAAAAATAATTTTGATGAGGCAGATTATTTTTTAACTGAGTGGAAACATCACACAAGTCATTTAAATCCCAACTTTTCGGGTGAATATTTTGCATTAACAGACGGGTAAAAATCCCGGTCCCACAACCGATTTCCAGCACATTCTGAAAACCGCTTAACTGATTATTTAATAATATTTGAAGTAAATGCTGCCCAATTTTCTGCTGAGCCACAGAATTTTGCTCATAACTTTCTAATGCCGCATGAAAGAATTGTGCAACACGTCGTTTATTAATCATCATGATTATTTTAACTAATAATGTAGGAAGAATTTAAAAGAAACACCATCACAAAATAAGAGGTTCCTTAGGTATCGCATACCTAAATAAGTGATAGAAAAATCGGGCATTATTGTAACGTAAAATCCCTTGCTATTTCATGCGTTTACAAGAATTTACACTAAATTACATAGGGTTACTCGAGGTTATACTGTATTGCACTCTGCTATAAAAAATAAAATCAACTCGCTAAAAAAAGTAACAATAACTGTATTCCTGTACCGTATAAAACATACTTCCACAACCTTAAAGCACCTTGCACGCGTTCGGCAATATTACGGTCGCCTTGTGGCATTTTCAGTTTTAACACACCAAGTGCCTTATCTAATTCTTCCGTAGTAATGTGCTGATGTGCCAAATCGCTAAATAGCATTTGATCAAAATAAATCCGAATATGTAAATAGAGTAAGGCCGCGCAAAGTAAAATCTGTAAACAGAAGAAGCCTGAATCAGGGCGGAAAGACAACGCAAACACCACGAGATTCAATACACCGATGTAACGTGCCGTAGCAAGCAAATGAGAGGTTAAACGGGCTTGTGCAGACATAATTTCCTCCTAAAAGTGCGGTCAGTTTTTATCGCGTTTTTTGCAAGAGATAGATCGCCTCCAACACTTTTTGTTCCGTAGCTGCGGGCAATATCATATTGGGACGCGCAACACGTAGCTGTCGTTGGGCTTCGGTTAAATTATCACAACCTCCATAAACTGCCAACCAAACCAGCATCGCAGCGGCACTGCGCCCATAACCCAAAGCACAACAGATAAATACTGATTGGTGGTTATTGTACAAACGTTGCATTTCCTGCGCCGTCCGCACAAGCTCGGTAGATTCGGGGGGAACCATATCCAACATTGGTATGAAAACATAATCCTTGGGCGGATTTATACAAGGATATTCGGCACACAGGTCTAACACGGCCTCAAAGTTTGCCGCCTGCGTGACACTACCGATAAACACTCCAGGTAACACTTCCGACACTTTCGCTTGATGTCGTAACCAATAAAAAATATTCAGTCTCACACCTAACAGATAGGGCAAAAGCAATAGGGTGGCCGCCATGCTATGTCTGCCGTTCTGTTGTTTTTGAAATAACTTTGCCCCTGACCATAGATAAGCATATGCCACCAGCAACAATGCAATGCTAATCCAAATAAACCAAAGATACGCCCCGCCAAGAAAAATCGGCAGGAAGAAAATGAGTGCGCCCGCTAAGTAATATCGCATGAGCTTAAGACGAAATCTATCGGCTCTTGTACCATGTAACGGACTTGCTCCTTCATAAGGCAACGCCCATAGAATCAAACAGCCCACCAGAACACCGGTAGGGATATCAATAAAATGATGTTGGTAAGTCGTCAATACGGATAACGCAATTAATCCAAGCCAAATAATTAAAGGCAAACGCCAGATTTTCGGTAAATAACGCCAATAAAATGAACCAACAATGATCGTCAGAATAATATGTAACGACGGCGCTTGGTTATAAGGTTGATCAAAAGCCGCCAGGGAATCGAATAACAGCGCTGAAACCCCGTCTGCAAGTGGTTTTTGCCAACTAAATTGCAGCGGAAATAGAAGAAAACAACAGATGGCAATCAACTGAGCCAATAATAATTGTGCCACATAACGTCGTAATTCCCGCTTGTCACGAGCCAAAAAGAACGCCAACGCATACATGGCATTGAGCGACCAATAAGGTACGATTGTCCATGCAAGAAAAGGAATATGTTCTTCCCAAGCAAAGACAATCTCCGCCACATTCTCCTGTTGTGCACTAAACCAATTACTGAAGCCGTAAGTTGCGTAGAACAGCACACCTACAGAGATTAAATAACCGAGACGATGCGACACCGCTTTTTTCATAGGCATACTATTTTTTTAATGCCAAACTCACGGTAAAAATGCCGTCTTCATCAATCCATTGATGGATTTTCTCAAAACCCGCTTTTTCCACTAACTGATCCATTTCCTGCTGACTGCGACGACGCATTACCCACTCCGGATTACCCTCTTTATGACTGGTTAAACAACGGGCAATGAGCTCCAGCTGCGGATGCCACGGTTGTCCGGTATAAATTAGATAACCGCCCTCTTCAATAGCATCGCCAAAGCCATATAAGGAATTCATAATCAAATCGTTGTCGGCAAATAGTTCATGTAAACCGGATACAATCCCCAGTGTCGGGCGGGGATCAAGGTTTTGGTAATTATTGCGATCATAGGCGTTGACTTGTTCAAAGGTCACCACATCCTGCAACTGACGCTCTTCAATTAGCTTACGCCCTGCTTCCACGTTAATCGGGCTGTAATCCCGTAACCGCACGGAATCAGGCAGCCTGTCGGTTGTTAACGCATCGAGCACATAGCGCCCATGGCCAGAGGCAATATCCAGCACATGTACGGGTTTGTCTGCTGTGCGTAATTTTTCCATCGCCAGTTGAATCGCCTTGCCAATGTTCACCTTACGCTGACGAATACCGCGCCAACCAATAGCATTCAAATAATTTTTATCCACTAACACACCAAATTTATTGGTTCCTTGTGGTTGGTTACGATATACATAATCCAGCGTGCTGCCGGAATCGTAACCGGTTTCTTTGCCGATTTTCAGGCCTTCGCTCCAGTTTGCACCAAGTTTCATCAATCGACGATAAGCGGCCCAAAATGCACCGCGAGGGCTAAAAGGAGAAAGCGGCGTTGCCAGCTCATCGGCCTCAATACGGCTGGCACTATGAATATGCGCCTGGGTAATATCTACCCGTTGTAACGGTTCGGCAAAACGCTGACGAATAAAACGGCGCATTTCTTTAAACGCCACTTCTCGATTTTCCTCGCCTAATGTATCGTGATAAAAACCGTTAAAAATATGACGTTCTTTAATATGACTGCCTAGATGATTATAAAAATCATGCTGTGGCTTATGATGTACGACCCAGTCACTGCCCGAAATGAACAGCTGAATTGGTACTGTAATCGCCTGAGCGTCCGCCACCACACGATCCGCTGCCTCATATAAACCAAGCAAAATACGCACAGAAATAGCACGAGCAATGAGTTTATCGTTATTGTAACTTTCTTGACGGGCTTTATTGTGGGTAAGGTAATGGGCTTTCACATAGCTGTTCACAAAGAAATTGCCACGCAGACGATACATCAGCTTTAACCCTGCGCGGGCAAAAGGGACATAAAGTTTCACTTTAAAAGCAGGTGACGCTAATACCGCGCAACGGATTTTGGGCGCATAATCATGTAGCCAAGCAGAAACCAACACTGCACCGACACTTTGCGCGATCACGCAGATATTTTCCGCCTTGATGCCATACTCCCGTTCAATATGCTGCATAAATGCCTGAATATCGGCAACGGAGGTGCCCAAACTCGGGCTATCACCGCGTTCGCCCGGGCTTAAACCATGCCCGCGTGCATCCCAAGCAAAATAAGCAAAATCGTCAAAACCCAGTTCCTCAGCTACAAACATCATGCGTCCTGAATGTTCATGCCCGCGATGAAACAACACAATCGCCTTATTACAACTAGCATCTTTTGCCGGGCGATAACGATAAAAAAGTTCGGTGTCATCGGCACTACGAAAATATTTTTCTTGTTCCATATTGGCTTCCTTCTTTAGGTTAAAAGTGCGGTAGAAATTTGGCATATTTTTTCCCTCGATTATACTCAACATCACCATGATCAAACATTGCAAATGCAATTCATTTCTGTCGGATGTGTCACAAAATCGGAAAATTTTCTCTCCAGCGACACCAAATACACAAAAGTGCTCGTCATTGCACAAGCTAAATAAGTTGTTATAATCACCCCTCATTCATTTAATCTTGTAGAAAAAATAACCATTATGAATAAATTCACCTATTGGCAACGTCTAAAAGTTGCTTTTCAATATGTTATGCCGCAACTATATTTAACCCAACTGGCGGGCTGGTTTGCTAAGCAAGAATGGGGCTCGATAACACATTTTGCGATCCAACTTTTTGCGAAGAAATACAACGTGGACATGAGCGAAGCCCAAAAAGAACACTTCAGCGACTACAAAAGTTTCAATCAATTTTTTATTCGAGAGCTAAAAGAAGACGCGCGAAAAATAAATGAAAATCCGACCGCACTTTGCTTACCGGCCGATGGTCGTGTGAGCCAAATCGGCCATATTGACGACGATCTATTATTACAAGCCAAAGGGCATTTTTTCAGCCTATCCGATTTATTGGCGGGTGATGAAGAATTAGTCAATACCTTTAGAAACGGGGAATTCGCCACGATTTATTTATCCCCGCGCGATTATCACCGTGTCCACATGCCGTGCGATGCCACCCTGCGTAAAATGCTTTATGTGCCGGGGGATTTATTCTCGGTCAATCCGTTTTTAGCAGAACATGTGCCGAATTTATTTGCCCGTAATGAACGGGTGATTTGTGTATTTGATACGGACTTCGGCCCGATGGTGCAAATTTTAGTCGGTGCCACCATTACAGCCAGCATGAGCACTGTCTGGGCGGGTATCATTAATCCGCCGCGCTCTAGAGAAGTCAAAGTGTGGACATATCAAGGCGACAGCGCAATCGAATTACGCAAAGGTCAAGAAATGGGCGCCTTTCAACTAGGTTCAACGGTTATTAATCTATTTCCTGCCGATAGTGTGAAATTAGCGGAACATTTGCAGGTAGAAGTACCGGTAAGAATGGGTGAAATCCTCGCCACCATTAAATAGTTTTATCAACAAAAAGGAAAACAACATGACAGCAGAATTCTTCAGTCAAGTGAAATTAGACGATACCGAAGCCAAAGGCAGTTACGGTATCGGTTTGCAAATCGGCCAACAATTATTGGACAGCCACTTGGCAGTGAAAGCAGAAGCCGTAGCAAAAGGCATTTATGATGTCTTAAACCAACAAGCGCCAGCCTTAGATTTCAATGAAATCAGCCATGCGTTACAACAGTTACAACAACAAGCGGATGAAGCGCAAAAAGCACAATTTAAAGAAATCGACGCCGCCGGCAAAGCCTTCTTAGAGGCGAACAAACAAAAAGACGGCGTGAAAGTGACGGATTCCGGCTTGCAATATGAAGTGTTGGTTGAAGGCAACGGCAACGTACCATCCGCTACCGACACCGTACGCGTTCATTACACCGGCACATTACCTGACGGCACCGTATTTGATAGTTCTGTCGCTCGTGGTCAACCGGCTGAATTTCCGGTTAACGGCGTGATCAAAGGTTGGATTGAAGCCCTTTCCATGATGCCTGTCGGTTCCAAATGGCGCTTGGCTATTCCACATGAATTGGCCTATGGCGAACGTGGCGCCGGTGCAGCAATTCCGCCATTCAGCCCATTAGTATTCGAAGTGGAATTATTGGATATTCTTTAATTGACATTTACCCATAAAAAAAAACGGCGTCATCAAACGCCGTTTTTTGTTTCTTTTGAGGTTATTACAACACAATCATATCATCACGATGCACCGCCACCGCACCATACTCATAGCCTAAAATGTGTTCGATATCTTGCGAATGTTTACCTTTGATAAGCTCTAACGCATCGCTATTATAACGTGGCATACCCAGCGCAATATCCTTGCCTGATCGCGTGCGAATACGCACCACTTCACCACGGGAGAAACGTCCGCTGACTTCGACGATACCTGCCGGCAATAAGGATTTATGCTGAATTAACACCGCACTTTCGGCGCCGTCATCCACCACCAACACCCCGGCCGATGGTGCCGCAAATAACCACTGTTTACGACTTTCCAGACGATCCGCCTGCACGGTGAATTTCGTACCAATCGCCTGCTCATACGCTAAATCCACAATCACATTGGCTTGGTTGCCCGGTGCAATAATGGTTTCAATACCGGAGCGGGTCGCGACATCCGCAGCCGTAATTTTGGTGGACATTCCGCCTGTGCCTAAATTCGTCCCGCTACCACCGGCAATAGAACGAATATGATCGGTGATTTTATCCACCACGGGAATTAATTTCGCTTGCGGGTTTTTACGCGGGTCGCTGTCAAATAACCCTTGTTGATCCGTGAGCAAATAAAGCTGTTCTGCTTGCACTAAAATCGCCACCAACGCCGATAAATTATCGTTATCCCCGACTTTAATTTCCGCCGTTGCCACCGCGTCATTTTCATTGATGACCGGAATAATCTGATTGTCTAACAGCGCCTGTAATGTATCGCGGGCATTCAAAAAACGTTCGCGATCTTCAATATCGGCGCGGGTTAGCAACATCTGTCCGATGTGAATGTCATAAATCGCAAATAATTTTTCCCAGGTTTGGATTAGCTGGCTCTGCCCTACTGCCGCCAATAATTGCTTAGAGGCCACTGTTGGTGGCAATTGCGGATGATTCAAATAATGACGCCCTGCCGCAATAGCGCCCGAGGTGACGATCACCAAGCGAAAACCGGCTTGATGTAATTGCGCAAGTTGACGCACAATTTCCATCATATAAGCCAAATTCAATTTTGGGGAACCTTGGGTTAATGTGCTGGTGCCAAATTTCACTACAATAGTTTTATTATGATGTTGCATACTGACTCCTCATCGAAAAATGCGTTTAAATTAGCATAAATCCCAAAATTTATCCAAAAATCAGACCGCACTTTTAAGCCTATTTCGGAGGTATTTGATTAAGCGTTTTTTTGTTCCATGAGAAAGGTCTATAATGACACTAATTAATTTTAGGTAGATTCATTATGAAAAAGGAAAACATCACGCCCGAAGATCAACGGGAAGTCACGCGGTTATGCGTGCAAACGGCACTGTTATTACTGCAACATGGCGCGGAAAGCACTATCGTGGCGCAAATGACACAACGACTAGGCTTGGCATTAGGTGTAGAAAGCGTAGAATGCGCCCTCACTGCCAACGCCGTCATTATTACCACATTGGCAAACGATCATTGTATTACCACCGCCCGCAAAAACACCGACAAAGGCATTAATATGCAAATGGTGACGGACGTTCAACGCATCGTGATTTCTGCTGAACATAAAATATACAACCTGCACATGGTCAGAAAGAAACTTGCACAACTCAAACCATTAAAATATAACCGTTATTTTGTGCTCTTGATGATTGGCTTATCCTGCGCCTCTTTTGCCCATTTATCGGGCGGCGATGCACTGATTTCGCTCATCACCTTCATAGCAGCATCCATTGCCATGTTCGTGCGTCAGGAATTGTCTAAACGGCACTATAATCCGGTCATCGTCTTTGCCGTGACCTCTTTCGTTGCCTCCCTTCTTGCCGGTGTCAGCTTGAAATATCAGCTCGGTAATGATCCGCAAATTGCCTTAGCTTCCAGCGTGTTATTGCTGGTGCCCGGCTTTCCGTTAATCAATTCTCTGGCGGATATTTTAAAAGGTTATGTGAACATGGGAATCGGTCGTTGGGCAATCGCCACCATTCTCACTTTCGGCGCTTGCCTCGGCATTGTCTTCGCCTTAAGCGTACTCAACATCACCACTTGGGGGAACTAAGATGAATTGGTTACTTCTATTATTGGACGATATGTTTTTTGCCGCGATTCCGGCAGTGGGTTTCGCCTTGGTGTTTAATGTGCCGCCGAAAGCGTTAAAATATTGCGCCCTACTCGGCGCCCTAGGACACGTTACCCGCACCATTCTCATTCATTGCGATATTCCTATTGTCTTCGCCACCTTGGTGGGTGCCGCATTAATCGGTTTTATCGGCGTGCATTTATCTCATCGTTATCTGGCACACCCAAAAGTGTTTACTGTTGCCGCCATTATCCCTATGATTCCGGGCGTACAGGCATACAAAGCGATGATCGCCATCGTACAAATTCACCATTACGGCTTCTCCGATGCTTTATTTGAACAAATGATCGCCTCCTTTATCAACACCACCTTTATTCTCGGCGCGTTAGTTTTCGGCTTGGCATTACCCGGCTTACTGTTCTATCGGGAAAAACCTGTGGTATAGTAACCGAACTTTAACTTGTTAAATAAATTAGGAAAATAAATGAGCTTAAGCCTGATTGTCGCCATGACCCAAAACCGCGTTATCGGTAAAGATAACCAAATGCCATGGCACTTGCCTGCGGATCTTGCTTGGTTTCGCCAAAACACCACCGGTAAACCCGTCATCATGGGGCGCAAAACCTTTGAAAGCATCGGTCGCCCTCTCCCGAAACGCACCAACATCGTTCTGTCCCGCCAACCTTTTGAGTATGACGGCGTGATTTGGAAAGACAGCCTGGAAAGTGCGGTGGATTTTGTCCGTGATTCTGAAGAGATCATGCTTATCGGTGGCGGTCAATTATTCAACGAATATTTATCACAAGCCGATCGCCTCTACCTCACGGAAATCCAAACGGAGCTGGATGGCGACACTTTCTTCCCATCAATTAATTGGGACGAATGGCACATTGAATTTGAACAATATCGCCCTGCAGACGAGCAAAATCCTTATGATTGTCGATTTTTGATTTTGCTGAAAAAGAAATAATCTGTGTATAAAAGTGCGGTAGATTTGGAGATTGTTTTCATATTCTTCCCCTCGCCCGTTTACGGAGAGGGAAAGAAAATTCAACATTTTTTGAAAAGCAAGAAAAAATGCTTGGAAAAACGACCGCACTTTTTCAATTCTTCTACCTCATCACGATTTACTCATAGTATTTATATTGATGGGTGATTTTCGTTTTCCACACACCATTTTTGTTATAAACCACTTCTTCAATCACATTACCGTGCGGGTCAAATTTATATTCCATCGTTACCCACTCAATAAGTTTATTCCCATTAAATATTTCGCCTTTTAATAGACGATGATTTTTGTCAAACGTATTTTTTACCAGATAACCCCCAAAACCTGAAGAAGATGCGATAAAACTATCGTCATCGGCATAATGATAGGTTTCGCATTCGTTTTCTGAACCGCTTTCTTTAACATCGCAAACTTTACTTAGCTTTCCATCTTTATACTCATATTTTTTAATACGAGATGCCGTTTTACTTTGCGGATCATATTCTTGACTGAGTAAAAGACGTCTTTCTTTATCGTAAATTTTTTCTTGATATGGTTTTGTAAAATCAGGTTTATCCACATATTCAACAAATTGCATCACGCCATTTCCCTCTTTCGTTTCTAAATAACGATAGAATGCGCTAAAGAATTTCATTTCGGGGTTGGATGCCGTGACATTTTCATTTTGAATTTCAAATAAACGATTTTGTGAATCATATTTATAGTGTCGAATGACTATATTTTCTTTATCAAAGAATTCTCCTTGTTCCTTTTCCTGAGTTAAGAAACCTTGTTCATTATAAAAAGTGTCTAAATAACTCACACTATCATTGTCCGGCAATGCCGGGTTGCCTTCGCTTTTGGTCTTTACCGATTTCACTTTGCCCTGCAAATGATTTTTTGCCCAATCGTTTTCCATTGGGAATAAGGCAAGGGCAGAAGTTGAGAACATAAAAAATAAAATATAGAGAAAAAGTTTACGCATAAATTTCCGTAATATTGAGTGATAAGTAATTCAATACTAGCATAACAATATCTATATAAATAGTCGAAAAAGCATCACTCTATTTTAGAATTGTTGAAGTGCCAATCCTTCAAGCCCAAACGGCAATAGAACAAGAGGCTGAACAAAACGCAGAAAAAACAAAAACACTTTTTGTGCAAAGCTATACCGACTTGGAAAAAGATGATGAAAAAGCCCTCTATTGGCTTAAAAAGTCGGTTTTCAAGGTAAAAATGTATTGGACGATGTTAAGAAGAGATATAGGGCGGATTAAACGCCCTACCACCTTAATCCTTATTACTCTCCGCAACATCCTTCCGAAAAGACACCATCAGTTGGTCAATTTTAAAATTCTCAGTGTCGATGATTTCAAATTTATAGCGGTCAAACAACACGAAATCCGTTTTTTTTGGGATTTTGCGTAGCATATACATCATAAAACCGGCGATAGTTTCGTAGTTTTCGTCATGCGGAAAGGCTTCAATATCCAAGGCACGTTTCACGTCGTTTAACGGAGTGGCGCCATCAATCAGCCAAGAGTCTTCATCACGGCGGATAATTTGCTCTTCTTCATTAGAAACCAATTCTCCCATCACAATGCTCATCACATCATTTAACGTCACAATGCCGACAACCAGGGCATATTCATTCACAATAATGGCAAAATCTTCGCCGGTAGATTTGAACAATTCCAACACTTCATATAAAGATAGTGTGTCAGGCACAAACAGCGGTTTGCGCAATAAGCGATGATCAGTTACCTGCACTTGTTCTTCTTTCAAGAACAACGTGAGCAAGCTGTGTGACTCCACATAGCCTAGAATATGATCTAAACCTTGATCGCAAATAATTAATTTAGAGTGAGAATTTTTCGTCAAGGTATCCAGTACCTGTTGACGATTAAAAGTGCGGTCTAAAAAGACAATGTTTTCGCGAGTGGTCATCGTAGATGTCACCGTGCGCTGTTGCATATCGAAAATATTTTCAATTAAATAATGCTCTTGCGCTTTCAGCACACCGGCTTCGGCACCGGCATCCACCACAGCCACAATATCTTCCGGCGTCATGCTTTCTACCCGCACAGTAGAGATCTTGAACATACGGAAAATCACGTTCGCCAAAGAGTCGAAAATCCACACTATCGGTTTTAACAGAATAATGCACAGTTGCATAATGCGCACAGTACGCAAAGCCACCACTTCGGGATTTATTAGCGCCAAGCGTTTTGGCATTAAATCCGCCAATAAAATAAAAGAGGCCGTTACGATCGCAAACGCCAACCAAGAAGAGGCACTTTCCACCCAAGCGGCATCTGTGTATTGATTAATGAAAGCTTGCACATGCACGCGAATCGTCGCTTCTCCAATGACCCCACCGAGCACGGCGACCATGTTCAAACCGATTTGCACCACGGTGATGAAACGCCCCGGTTGTTCTTGTAATTTTAATACCAACGCAGCCTTGGCATTACCTTCGTTCACCATGTTTTGCAATTTAATGCGACGCGCACCCGCCAAAGCAATTTCGGCGGAGGACACAATAGCACTGATAATAATCAGTAGGATCAAAAGTAAAGTAGCTGATAATAAACTCATAATGTTCTCGATTTCTTGGCTTAAACGGGGGAAAAGTGCGGTCGATTTTTAACGTGTTTTTTGACCGCACGAAAGGAAAGAAAAAGAAAGGCTAATTTTCGCTATCAAACCAACCGCGAATAAATTGGACGGAGAAAAAGAGCGTAAAGAATAAAACAAGATAGAGAATATAAGAGAAAATCGGATGGCTTGGCGAATCCGCTTCGGTAATTTCTTTTACCGATAAAGCATTACGGAATTCATCAAACATCGTAATGCGCCAACCGTAATATTTAATCTGGACGGTTTTATCTTCATTACCAAAGGCTTGCGCTTGCGCCTGTAAATTGGCAGAGCCGAATTTGAAATAGAACGGGAAACCCCAACGGGTATCTTCGTTACGATAGACCATGACTTTGCCGTCCGGATGCTGAGTGTTGATAAAATACACGTCACGGGTCGGGCCGTCTGCCGGATTGGATTTGGTTATCGGGCCGTCTTTATCCACCCGTTTAACTTCCACGCCGGTAACTTTCGTAACGTCATAGCTTGGCATAGAATAATTCACTACGGCTGCCAAAAAAAGGTGAAAAACAAAAAGCACACTTATAAAAAAATACTTTAGAAATTTTCTCATCATGTTGTCCTATTGAAATGAGATTGTTTAATCATTGTACATGAATTTTGAACAAACGCTCGAAATTTTCTGTGGTGATTCGCGCCATTTCTTCTATCGTAAGGCCTTTCAAAGCAGCCACATACTCGCACACTTCGCGGGTGTAAGCCGGTTGATTTTGTTTGCCACGATAAGGCACAGGCGCCAAATACGGCGAGTCGGTTTCCACCAATAAACGATCTAACGGTAACTTACGCACTACATTGCGAATTTCTTCGGCATTTTTAAAAGTGACAATACCAGAAATAGAAATATAAAAACCAAGATCCAAGGCTTTTTTTGCCATATCTTCATTTTCGGTAAAACAATGGAAAACGCCACCGCACTTTTCTGCATGGTTATCGCGCAATAAACGAATGGTATCTTCTCGCGCTTCACGGGTGTGAATAATCACAGGTTTATTTAGTTGATTCGCCACTTGAATTTGTCTCGCAAACACCGCTTGCTGCGCGACCTTATTCTCTGAGCTGTAATAATAATCCAGCCCGATTTCACCAATGGCAACCACTTTTTTGTCTTGCGCCAATCGTAGCAGGCGTTCTTCATCGAAAGGCTCTTCCTCAAAATCCAACGGGTGTACGCCACAGGCCAAAGAAATGTTATCAAATTTGCTTAACTCGTCATAAGCCTTTTCAAAGCGGCTGAGTGTTACGCCGATAGCCAGTAAATGTTTCACTTCACGGGCATGGGCTTTTGCCACGACATCGGTAATATTTTCATGTAATTTTTCATAATCCAATGCATCTAAATGGCAATGGGAATCCACAATAAACATTTGTTATCCTTCAAATACGTCGGTAATGAGACGGGTCAAACCGTCCAATAAAATTAATTCCTGATTCACCGCATTAATCGTCTGCAAATCCGACCGCACTTTTTGCACGATATTGCCGGCCTGCAATAATGCGGGGGCAGAAAGCCCTTGCGCAAATTGAATCACGCCGCGTTCAATATCCTGACAAATCCAACCTCTTTTCACCTGCAATTTTGCTTTTAGTGCATCGCTTAAAAAAGCCAACAACCAATCCAGTTGCTGCAATGCTATGTCTTTTTCTTTGGCAAAAAAGGGGAATAATTCGAGCGGTGAACGGCGACGATAAAATACCCAAAATTGACGCAAAAATTCGCGTCGCTGTTCTAATTGGTTTTGTTGCAACATCGCAAGCGCCAACAGCGGGCGCCCATAGTTCACGCGAAGTGCAGTTAACATTTCAAGTGTTTCTGCAGAAACCTGCGATTGCAACCACTGCAACGCAACTTCCGTCTCCGGCGGCAACAGATTCCACACTTGGCAACGGCTATAAATGGTTGGTAACAAAGCGGTTTGTATGTCGCAATGTAAAATGAAATAGGTGTTTGGGCGAGGCTCTTCCAGTGTTTTTAAAATAGCATTGGCAGCCGCTTCTGTCAGGCGATGAGCCTGCTCAATATAAATCACCTTATTACCATTTTGTTGTGCATGCTGAGTGGCCTGTTCATTCATGGCACGAATTTGATCGATGCCAATATCTTTATTCTCTATGGGCGCAATATGTTGGAAATCCGGATGGCTATTGGCCTGCATTAAATGACAAGAATGGCATTGACCACAAGCCTCGTCACCGTTTGGCGTAAGACACATTAAACGCTGCGCTAAGGACTCACATAATTGCTCCACGCCAAGGCCAACATCAGCACGGAGCAACAACGCATGATGCCCCAAGGCTTCATCAAAAGCCCCTGTGATTTTATGATAGGTAGGCGCAAGCCAAGGGTATAAGGAAATCATTTCTAGTTCATAAATAATCTTAAAATTTTAGAAAGAATAACAGCTAACAACATATTGGCCCCCAACAATACCATAAGCGGTAATGTCTTTTTGATAATAAAATTTCCTTGATCTACGACTTGTTGATCCAATACCGACTTATCTTGATTGGCCATCACAAGTTTATATTGACCTTGTTTAAGGTAGTAAGACTTTTCAAGAACTGTGCTTTCAGTAAAAGAATTTTTACGTGCATAGCCAAGGATATGTAAATTTATTGGGCTTTTACCTTGTTCATCTATAAGTTTTATACTATATCCACGCAACGGGTTAGCTTTAAATAACTTTCCTTTAATCCAAATACCATAAAAGCCATTTTGGGGAATGGTTAGTGTAACTTGTTGCGACTGTATAGGAAGTTGTAAGAGGATTTCACCTTTAAAAATGTGTAGTCCACTCCAAATCAATGAAACAAATACAGTAAGAGACGCTATGATGAAAAAAACTAAGATTGCATCCATGATTCATTTTCAACAAACCGACGCAATGCTTGCCTAATATCCTGTTGAACCTGTTCAACAGATTGTTCTGCATTGATAATCACTGCCTTGGGGTTGTCTTTCACTAACGCCAAATAACGTGCTCGAGTGCGGTGGAAAAAATCTAAGTTTTGCTGTTCGATACGATCCAATTCACCACGACCACGGGCGCGAGCCAACCCCACAGCCGGATCAATATCCAAATACAGCGTTAAATCCGGTTCAAAACCGCCCAAAATGGTTTCCTTAAGGCTTTGAAGCAAACGTTGTTCGAGTTGGCGACCACCACCTTGATAGGCTTGGGAAGACATATCATGACGATCACCTACCACCCATTTGCCTTGAGCCAAGGCGGGTTTAATGACATTTTCGACTAACTGAATACGGGCGGCATATAACATTAATAATTCGGCTTTGTCCGTTACCGGCTCTTCCATTTCATGTTTAATGAGGTGGCGCAATTTTTCTGCTAAAGGCGTACCGCCGGGCTCGCGGGTAAGCACCACATCATCAATGCCCAATTCTTTCAAAACATCCACTACACATTGATGGGCAGTGGATTTGCCCGCGCCTTCCAAGCCTTCGATAACAATAAATTTGCCGACCATATTATTTCCTGTTTTGTTCACGATACCAGCGCAAATAATCTTGTACCGCTTTATTGTGTTCGTTGAGATTACGACTAAATTTATGGCCGCCCGAACCGTCCGCCACAAAATAATAAAATTCCGTTTGCGCCGGATGAGCTACTGCCTGCAAGGCCTCTTCACTTGGCATTGCAATAGGCGTTCGCGGCAAACCGTCAATGATATAAGTATTGTAAGGTGTCGGCGTTTCTAAATCTTTTTTGCGAATATTGCCGTTGTAATTATCCCCCATGCCGTAGATCACCGTAGGATCGGTTTGCAATTTCATTTTGGCGTTTAAGCGATTGATAAACACCGATGCAATTTGTGGTCGCTCTGCCGCCACGCCCGATTCTTTTTCCACAATCGAGGCCAAAATAAGCATTTCGTAAGGATCGGCTAACGGTAGATTTTTATCCCGTCCACTCCATGCTTTATCCAAAGCTTTTTTCATACGTTCTACCGAACGTTGCAACAAATCTAAATCGGTGGAGTTCGGCGTGTAATTGTAAGTATCGGGGTAAATCCAGCCGTCAATAATATGGCTTTCAGTTAAATTTTTATTAAGGTTGGTACCCATAGCAAGCAGACCAAAAACCTCGTCATTGGACTTACCCTGCAAAGTTTGTTTTAAGTGCGGTGCATTTTCGAGACGTTTTCTTATAGTTTTGAAGGTTTCGCCTTCAACGAAGGTCAGTGAAAATTGCGCTTCTTTGCCCGAATTCAGCAATTTCAGTAAATCTTCCACGGTTTTTACACCGTTAAGAGAATAGGTTCCTGCCTTCACTTTGTTGAGTTCGGGATGTAATTTTAACAACCAAGGCAACAGCGCGGCATTATCCAAAATACGTTCTTTTTCCAACAAACTAGCCAATTTATTGCCTGTTGTGCCACGTTCTATGGTTAATAATTGATCGTTTTGCACATTCACCGATTGTTGTACGAATTGTTGTAAATGCTGAAATCCCCAAAATCCTGCGCCGGCTAAAACGACAATCAAAAATAAAATAAATACACAAAATTTTTTCATAAATAAAAACCTTAAGTTATTTGCTATTAAGGTGATAAAAAGTTGCAGAATTATAGCATAAGATTGAGATATAAAGAAAAAGAGCCTTACAATTGAAGGCTCTTACAACACATTATTTATTAGAGGGAAGGCTTGATGAATCGCTCAACAGCACAGCATATTTTGCCGTTGTAGGGCTTGCTTCTAAAGCGATTTTCAACGCCATGGTTAACGGCACGGAAAGCAACATCCCTACAGTGCCCAATAACCACCCCCAGAACAATAAAGACAAAAATACCACCAAAGTGGAAAGACCGAGTTTTTTGCCCATTACCCGAGGTTCAAGGGCGCTACCGATACCAACGTTAATCACCACCACACCGACCAACACGCCTAAGCCGACAATAAAACCGTTCAGTAATAATGCCTGCACAATGATCGGCACAGCAGCAATAATGGAACCGATATTTGGAATGTAGTTTAACAAGAAACTGAGCGTTGCCCACAAGATCGCATATTGCACGCCCGCCACTTCTAACAGCACCCAAACACAAATGGCTGTCAGCAAGCTCATCATGGTTTTGACGCCAAGATAACTCATAATGCCGTTTAAAATACGATCTAAATAACGTTCTTGTTGCTCCACATTATTCGGATCATCACTAAACGCCACAACAAATTTATGTTTGGCATAAGGTGCTTCTAACAACATAAAAATCACCACTAACAATAACACGAAAGTGTTAGTGACCACGCCGGAGAAACTCAAAAATACACGTCGAACAAAATTCATGATCACACTTGGATCAAAATTATCCATAATGCTTTTTTCTGAAATATCTAATGGAGTTTTCATCTCTTGCGCCAATCCTACCAAGCTATTTACCCGTTCAGCCAATAATTGACGATATTGCGGAATAGATTGGCTAAATTCTTGAATTGTGCTGTTAATTAACCCGAAAAGGAAAGAAAAGATCACCAAAATTAACAATAACAATGATGTAATGGCTAACCAATAGGGCACTTTTTTCGACGTTAAATAATTCAGTAACGGCGAACAAATAATAGCGATAAATAAGGACAACAGAAACGGCACCGCAATTTCCGATGCGGCTTTAATGCCTGCCAAAATAATGACGATAGCAGCTAAAGCCACCAAGCCTTTGAATAATGAAGAGGATTTTGTCATAAGTTAAATCGCATCCTCATTTTCTTCGCCGGTGCGGATACGAATCACACGTTCTACCTCGTATACAAAAATCTTACCATCGCCGATTTTGCCTGTTTGCGCCGTATCAATAATCGCGTCTAAACATTGCTCCAACAACTCATCCGGCACCACAATTTCCATTTTCACTTTTGGCAGAAAATCCACCATATATTCTGCGCCGCGATAAAGTTCCGTATGCCCTTTCTGGCGCCCAAAGCCACGCACTTCCGTCACCGTCATACCGGTAATCCCGATATCGGACAACGCCTCACGCACATCATCTAATTTAAACGGTTTAATAATCGCTTCGATTTTTTTCATGTTGACATCCTTAGAAATAATGGAATAAAACCCACTCGGTTTCATGTGGCACATTGTAAACAAATAACCGCCTTTCGGCACGCAAAAACACGTATAAAATCGACCGCACTTTGGCAAAGATGCTCTAAAGTGCGGTCGATTTTTTCTGTGCTTCGCTCTATACTACAAAACATCAACTTTCTCCCATCACGCTCAACCCAAAGGAAATCTTATGGCATATCAAGTGATCGCTTTCGATCTCGACGGCACATTATTAAACAGCCAAGGAAATATTCTCCCTGCCAGCAAACGCGCTATTCAACGGGCTCGGGAACAGGGTATCAACGTGGTTTTCGTCACCGGACGCCACCACACTGCCGTAAAACCTTATTATCATGAAGTGGATTTGGATACGCCGATTATTTGTTGCAACGGCACTTACCTCTATTATCCGCAAACAGATGAAGTGAAATTTGCCAATCCGCTTTCCTCCGAACAATGCCATAAAGTCATTGATATTGCAGACACATTCGACACTCATTTGCTCATGTATAGCCGTGACGCGATGAACTATACCCGCTTAAATCCACACATGGAAAAATTCACCCAATGGGTGATGAACTGCCGGCCTGAGGTGCGCCCAAACGTGCGTTTAGTTACTGATTTCAGAGAAATCATTGATAATCCCAAAGAGAACATTTGGAAATTTGTCATCAGCTCACCCGATCGACAAGCCATGGAAAATGCAGTCAGAGCCTTACCTGACTCAGAATTCAGTTGCGAATGGTCTTGGGTTGATCGCTTAGACGTCGCCAATATCGGCAACAGCAAAGGCGCGCGTCTGCTTGATTTGCTGAAGCTATGGAATGTTGAACCACAAAATGTCATTGCTTTTGGCGATAACCACAACGACATCAGTATGCTCACCGCGGTTGGTCTCGGCGTTGCCATGGGCAATGCGGAAGAGGCGGTGAAAGACCAGGCCAAACGGGTTATCGGCTCAAACGACAGCGATAGCATCGCCCGATTAATTGAAGAGATGCTTGGCTAAGATCAAAAAACGGTATTCAGTCATGGTGAATGAATACCGTTTTCGTTTTGATGCTTTGTAAAAAATACCGTCAAAAATGACCGCACTTTTCTCTGCATTTAACTGCGGCGCGCAGATTTCGGACGAAAACTGGCAATGATTTCCGGTTTGGTGTCGATATATAACCCGTTAATGAGTTGCAAACAATACGGCACGGCACTGAAAATCCCCTTCACCAACACGTTGCCGTTTTCATCTTTCACTCCTTCCAACGTCTCCTTGATGGCTTTCGGTTGCCCCGGTAAATTTAAAATCAAACTTTCTTTGCGAATCACGCCTACTTGACGGGAAAGAATAGCGGTCGGTACAAAATGCAAACTAACTTGACGCATTTGCTCGCCGAATCCCGGCATTTCACGATCAGCGACAGCAAGTGTTGCATCTGGCGTAACATCCCGCTTTGCCGGCCCGGTACCGCCGGTAGTGAGCACTAAATGGCAATGTTCCTCATCCACCAACTCGCATAGCGTCCGCTTGATTTCCGCTTGCTCGTCCGGAATCAGGCGCTCTACCACCTCAAATAGATCCACTAACGCCTGTTCCAACCAATTTTTTAATTCCGGAATGCCTTGATCCGGATAAACCCCTTGCGATGCCCGATCAGAAACGGACACCAAACCAATCTTTAAAAGTGCGGTCATTTTTTCTCTCGTTTTTTTAAGGTTTGCGAATAAACAATTCAATTTGACCCGGAGTCGTTATCGTAACAGTAGCCCTAGGTCCAATAATATCTGACAACATGGAAGAAAATCGGCGCGGCGAAGCAAAGAGAATCCATACGATCTAACATACCACCGTGGCCACTAATCATATTCCCCCAGTCTTTTACGCCCATACTCCGTTTCATAGCAGACATCACCAACCCGCCTAAAAAGCCCATGAGGCAGATTAATAAGCTCATTAACACCGCTTGAACCGGGTTAAACGGGGTAAGCCAATAGAGCAAGCCACCCAGCACACTGGCGCTGACGACACCGCCCACAAAACCTTCTACGGTTTTGGATGGCGAGAGTTTTGGCGCAATTTTGTGTTTGCCGAACAACTTGCCCCATACGTATTGCAACACATCACTGGATTGCACCACTAAAATCAAGAAAATCATCAATAGCAGTTTTTTATCTTCAAAACCTTCAATATCCAATGTCAGGATTGCCGGGATGTGGGAAATACAGAAGACGCTGATCATCAATGCCCATTGCACTTTGGTGGAACGATCTAAGAAATGCGCCGTATCGCCCAACAAGGCGGAGAGGATTGGCAAAAACAGGAAGCCATACACCGGAATGAAGATGGTGAACATACTGAACCAGTCGATCGCTACTAAAATGTATTGAATAGGCAGGATGACGTAAAAACACGCGGCAAGAGCTAAATGATCGCCACGGCGAATATAAAGCAATGATAAAAATTCACGCAATGCCATGAAGGAAATCACAAAAAATAACCCGATCACGCCGTAAAACCCCAACGCGGCGGCGGCGAAGATAATTAAAATCATCACCCACCACGCGTTAATTCGCGCGTTAAGATTATCAATTACCGCATGAGGTGTGGAAAAGCCGACTTTGAATTTCAATCCATAACCGATTGATGACGCGATAATTAAGGTGATAATTAAACCACCAAACAGCTGCCATATTTCCATTATGCTTTTCCTTTCTCGGTTAAATTTAAACTTAATAATGCCTGTTCGGCACGGATTAAGAAATCGGCCTTATCTTCCTCTTCACGATAGAATAACGGCTCTCCCATATATAAATCGCACAACAGCGGAATCGGCACCACAAAGCCCTTCGGCAAAACATTATGCATGTTGCTAATCCATACCGGCACAAGTTCTAATTGCGGGTTTTGCTTTGCTACGTAATACAAACCGCTTTTGAAAGGTTGTAGTGGCACATCATCGTCCATTTTACGGGTGCCTTCAGGGAAAATAATCAGAGAATGATGTTGCAAGGCATCACTAATTTGTTTGGTAATGGCTTGCGGGTTATCACCGCCCCGCTCAATCAACAACATATTGAACACTTTGTATGCTAAGAAACGACGAATCGGCCCCTTCGCCCAATAATCCGCACCGGCAACCGGACGGGTGCTTTTGCGTACCAGGTAAGGCAAAGATACCCACAACAAAATAAAATCGCCGTGGCTGTTATGGTTGGCAAAATACAAACGATGTTTATCCGCCGATTGCTGTTCCACATTTTTTTGCGGACGGACGCCGGTGATGAAGGAGGTAAAACGGCACAAAAGAAAATCAATCAATTTGGCTAACATGGTTGCGTTCCTATTCGTTGCCGACTTCTGCCAAACCGGACCTCACGCGTTTTATACACGTGATAATTAACAAAATCACCATAGCCCAAGCCACCCAATAGAGAAAATCAAGTAACGTTGGGGCAAAAACATAAACTAAGCCCAACACGCCGAACAAAAACGCCCGATCGCTTTTGCCCAATGGGCCGTCATAACGGCGGGTTTTGCCTTGAACTTGCCCAAGTACGCCACAAAATTCCGTTAACGCCGATAACCAAATGATCAAGCCGATTTGCAAACCATCAAAAGGATAGACAAAAGCAAAAGGTAGGTATAATGCGGCATCGGATACTACATCGGTAATTTCATTTAAATATCCGCCCAAACGGGATTGTTGGTTAAATTCACGCGCCAACATACCATCAATAGCATTAAGTGCCATACGCACGAACAACCAGATAGGAATCAGAATAAAAAGCCACTCATAGTCGGAAAGTGCGGTCAAAATTAGTCCTAAAATGACAGAAATCGCACAAGCGGCTAAGGTCACCTGGTTGGCGGTCACACCGCGCGCTTCCAATTTTATCGCGAACGGACGCAACAAATTTTGGAATTTGGGTTTCAGTTCATAAATACTCATAACATTATCCTTAAAAGTTAAAAGGGAAAAAGTAAAGGAATAAGAAATATACTCACTAACATCACTAAAATAGTGAACGGCACGCCAACTTTGACAAAATCAGCAAATTTATAACCGCCGGGACCGAAAACCATGGTGTTTACCGGCGAAGACACCGGTGTCATAAAGGCCGCTGAAGCCGCAATAGCCACAACCATCGCGAACGGCACCGGAGATAAATTCAGCTGATTCGCCATCGTAATCGCAATCGGCGCGATAAGAATTGCCGTGGCGGTGTTGGAAATAAACAAACCGACCACTGCCGTGAGAATAAACAGGCTAATCAAGATCCAGTGTTTACCCATGCCACCCACCAAATCCAGCATTAAATCGACAATCATCGCCACCCCGCCGGTTTTTTGCAACGCGAGGGAGAACGGCATCATGCCCACAATCAGTACAAGACTCGACCAATGAATGGATTCATAGGCGCTTTTACTGTCTACACAACGGAAATAACCGAGCATTAAACAGGCAATTAAGGCGGCAACAACGTTTGGCACGAGGCGTGTCACCATCAACAACACCATGACTAAAATACTTAATAAAGCATAAGGTGCTTGGCTTTGTGCAGGCACGGCACGGGTAATTTCGCTCGGATAGTTCAACACAAAGAAGTCTTTACTGTGAGTACGCATTTGCTGGATGAGTTTCCAATCACCTACGACTAATAGTAAATCCCCCGCTTTATAAGGCATTTCCACAAAATGTCCGTCAAGCACTTCGCCGTCACGCTTAATACCGACAACGTTCAAACCGTATTTGGAACGGAAGTGCAGTTCTTCGGTAGATTTTCCGATGCAATCGGAATCCGGCACCAAAATCAATTCCGCCATGCCGATAGAACTGGCTTGTTCTGAAAAAGACTGTGCACGAATTTCCGCCCGTTCTAAATTATATTCCTGACAGAACTCAGCCAAATTGAGTTCGGGATCGCTGCTGTCCATCAATAAAATATCTTTTTCACGCACTTCTGAGGAGCCAAGCGCTGAAATAAATATCGGGCGAAAACGTTTCCAACGCTCAATCGCCAAAACATTCAAACCGAATTTGGAACGTAAATGTAATTCGTCTAAATGTTTACCGATAAGCGAAGAGCCTTTTTTCACAACAAAACGCTGCGCACGCAATTGCAAGCCGTATTCATAAATTAAATCGTTCATAGAACGTTTATCCGTGCTGTGCATCTCGCTTTCTTTATCAGACTTCAACCAACGTCGCGCCACCAACATATAACCGATACCAAGCAATAAAATGGCTAATCCGATAGGAGTAAAATCAAATAATTTTAAGCGCATATCGGTTTCGCGGACTAACTCGGCATTAACCACCAAGTTCGGCGCCGTAGCAATTAATGTCAACATACCGCTAATCAAGCCCGCCACACTTAACGGCATCATCAGGCGTTTCGGAGAAATATTCATTTGTTGGCAAATCATCAGTACCACAGGAATAAAAATTGCCACAACACCGGTAGAACTCATGAACGCACCTAACCCCGCCACAGCCAACATCATGAAAATGAGTACGCGCGACTCGCTATTACGAGAAGCCTTCAACAACCACTCACTCACCTGATAGGCTACGCCGGTGCGCACCAAGCCTTCACCGACAATAAACAACAGTGCGATTAAGATAATATTCGGATCACTAAAGCCGGCGAAGACTTCTTCCACCGTCAGGATACCGCTGAGACTAAAGACTAACATCACCAGCACGGCAACAATATCCATGCGGATGGTATTACGAATGAAGAGAATAACGGCTGCAGCGAGCAACAAAATAACCCACAACCAAGGCTCCGGATGTAAAGCATCAAATAAATGAGTGAATTGGCTCATAGCCACCTCTACAAATAAGGCGTGTTATTAGTGGTTAAATTATAACGATTTTAATAATTTTTGATAGGTGCAAAACTACGACGATATTCCGGCAATACACCAAATTCCGCTAATTTTTCCAAATGCAATTTAGTAGGGTAGCCTTTGTGTTTAGCAAAGGCATATTGGGGATATTTTTTATCCAATTCCATCATTTCTTGATCACGCGCGACTTTCGCCAAAATGGAAGCGGCACTAATTTCAGCCACCAACGCATCGCCCTTCACCACTGCCTGTGCAGGCATCCCTAAATTCGGTGGGATCCGATTGCCATCCACCAACACAAAGTGCGGTCGAATTTTCAAATGTTTTACCGCCCGTTCCATTGCAAGCATGGAGGCATGCAAAATATTCAACTCGTCGATCTCGTGAGGCTCAGCCCGCCCAAGCGCCCACGCCAAGGCTTTTTGCTTAATTTCTTCCGCCAACAATAACCGTTTCTTTTCTGACAGTTTTTTGGAATCAGCCAGCCCTTCAATAGGATTGTTCGGATCGAGAATCACCGCCGCCGTCACCACTGCACCGACCAAAGGTCCACGCCCCACTTCATCCACGCCGGCAATGAGTTCATAACCTTGTGGGTACTCAAACTTATCCATGTTGTTGCTCCAATAAATCAATCACCGCCTGCGCTGCCTGTTTATCTGCATCACATTGAATTAACTGATGTAATTCAGTGAAGCGTTGAATTAAAACGTTGCGATTTTTGACCGCACTTTCCTCTTCGCTTAGATAGGCAGCCAATTTTTCTGCCAAATTCGTAGGATTGCATTCTTCTTGAATTAATTCGGGCACCAACATTTCATCTGCTAACAAATTCGGCAGAGAAACATACTTGGTTTTCACTAACCGTTTTGCCAAGAAATAAGTGAAAGGCTTCATGCGGTACCCTACCACCATCGGTGATTTACACAACATCGCTTCTAAGGCCGCCGTACCTGAGGCTAATAAGGTAGCATCGGCAACAATCATAGCAGCACGGGCATTGCCGTCTAACAGAATCAAATCAAGCTCCGGCGCAACACGTTGTTGAATTTGCTCAAACTGCTGTCGACGTTTTGAGTTAATTAACGGCACTAAAAATTTTACGTCCGGATAACGCTGACGCAATAACTGCGCTGATTGTAAGAAGGGCTCCGTTAAGAATTCCACCTCAGAACCACGACTGCCTACAAGAATGGCAAGGTAACGTTGCGTTTCGTCAAGATTCAACAGCTGACAGGCTTCGGCGCGATTCGGTTTTAACGGAATTGCGTCCGCCATAGTGTGGCCAATAAAACGACAAGGCACATTGAAACGATCATAAAAGGCTTTTTCAAAAGGCAAAAAGGCAAGCACTAAATTCGTTGCCGCCGCAATTTTATATACCCGTTTCTGACGCCAAGCCCATACCGATGGGCTAACATAATGGATGGTTTTAATGCCTTGTTGTTTGAGTTTCAGTTCTACATCTAAATTAAAATCCGGCGCGTCAATTCCAATGAAAACATCCGGTTTTAATGCGAATAACTGCTGAATAATACTACGACGGATTTTAAGCAAGCGTGGCAAATGTTTTAATACTTCCACCAAGCCCATCACGGACAATTCTTCCATATCAAACAAGCTTTCAAAGCCTTCGGCAATCATACGTTCGCCGCCGATACCAATAAAACGGGCGTGAGGATAACGAATTTTAAGGGCTTTAATTAGACCTGCGCCGAGAATATCACCGGACACCTCGCCAGCGATCAAGGCAATAAGCGGAGATTCATTAGACGGGATTACATTTGACATATAAAAACTCTGAAAAAAACGACCGCTCTTTTGGTTGCGAAAAAGAGCGGTCGGAAATTTTAGTATTTTACCAACGGACAATTAACGAATAATGCCGCGTTTGGAACGTTTGAAGAATTCGACGAAGAAACTGATTGCCGATTCGCTTTCTGCAATCTGTTCAATTTCCGGCATCACTTCTTCTAAGGTTTTACCGCTACGATAAATCATTTTGTAAACATTACGGATAGTGTGCATGGTTGGCTTATCAAAACCACGGCGTTTTAAGCCTTCAATATTCACACCGAATGGTTGCGCGTGGTTGCCTTGCGCCATCACATAAGGCGGAACATCTTGGCTCACCATAGAACCGCCACCAAGCATCACGTGCGCACCTACCACGACAAACTGATGAATTGCCGACATACCGCCGACAATAACGAAATCATCTAATTCCACATGACCTGCAAGGGTCGCATTGTTGGCTAAAATACAACGGTTTTTGATGACACAATCGTGCGCCACATGGACGTTAATCATAAACAGGTTGTCATCACCGATTTTGGTTACGCCTCCGCCTTGTACAGTACCGCGATGAATGGTCACACTTTCACGAATACGGTTACGATTACCAATAACGACGCGGGTTGGTTCGCCTTGATATTTCAAATCTTGGTTCACTTCACCAATGCTGGCAAATTGATAAATTTCGTTATCTTCACCGATTTTGGTATTACCGTTAATCACCACATGAGAATGAACTACAGTGCCTTTGCCAATCTCAACCCCTTTACCAACAATAGTAAATGGTCCGATGACAACGTTTTCACCGATTTTGGCACCTTCTTCAACAATGGCTTGCGGGTGAATTTTTGCGGTTGGGTGAATCATATTAGCCCCCTTATTTTAGTATTTATACGATGCGTGATTATGCGACACGACGGGCGCACATTAATTTGGCTTCGCACGCAATTTCACCATCAACAGTAGCTGTGGCTGTAAATGCAGTAATGCCGCGACGTTCTTTAATCACTTCAACGTGTAACACCATTTGATCACCAGGCACGATTGGGCGTTTGAAGCGGGCTTCATCAACACCGGCAAAATAAAAAATCTCACCGCCTGCCAACTCATGAGTTTTAAACGCCAAAATGCCCATGGCTTGCGCCAACGCCTCAAGAATTAATACGCCCGGTAAAATCGGGTTCTCCGGAAAATGTCCGGTAAAACAAGGTTCATTCACACTAATGTTTTTAATTGCTGTTAGCCACTTACCTTCTTCAAAATTGATGACTCGATCCACCAATAAAAACGGATAGCGGTGTGGCAACAATTGCATGATTTCGTGGGCTTCGATAATTCTTGAGGTTTGTGTAGTCACAGGGTTACCTTTTTATACTAAATAATGAATAAAAAATATGCGTGAAATTATACGTTATTTCACGCATTAAATGAACTACATAACGTAGCTCATCTTATTTTAATTTTTTCTCAAGGGCTTTGACGCGTTTGTTTAATCCATCGATGTCAAGGGTCAAGGCGGCGGTTTTACGCCATTCTTTATTAGTTTGTAACGGAATGCCCGAAGAATATACACCCGGTTCGGTAATTGGACGCATCACCATACCCATGCCGGTAATGGTTACTTGATCGCAAATTTCCATATGCCCGTTAATTACACTGGCGCCACCGATTAAACAATAACGACCAACAGTTAAACTGCCCGCCATAATTACACCACCGGCAACCGCTGTTCCCGTGCCAATATGCACGTTGTGGGCGATTTGACAGAGGTTGTCGATAATCACATTATCTTCAATCACTGTGGCATCTAATGCACCACGATCGATACAGGTACAAGCGCCAATTTCCACATGATTACCTATAATCACTTGACCGACTTGCGGAATCTTAATCCATTTGCCACGCTCATTAGCATAGCCAAAACCATCGCTTCCAATTACTGCGCCTGATTGAATTAAACAGTGTTGCCCAATTTGCACATCGTGATAGACGGACACATTTGCCCAAAGTTGAGTATGGGCGCCGATTTTGGTGTTTTTACCTACAAAGCAATTTGCCCCGATAACCACGTTATCACCCAATTCCACACCGCTTTCAATAACAGCATTTGCACCGATGGAAACATTTTCACCTAAAAAAACATCGTCAGAAATGACCGCACTTTTGGCAATGCCGACTGCCGCTTTCGGGGTAGTATCCATATATTGAGCTAATTTGGCATAAGCCACATAAGGATCTTTGACGATAAGCAAATTGCTTTCCGGCGAACAGAACTCCACATCCGCCTCAGAAACCACAAGAATTCCCGCACGGGAATGGGCTAATTTTTCACGGAATTTGGCATTCGAAATGAAAGTAAGTTGATGTTCGTCGGCTTTATCGAGAGAAGCGATATTACTTACAACAACATCGGCGTTACCACGAATGGTAGCGCCGATTTGTTGAGCTAATTCCAAAAGAGAATAAGTTCTCATTATTTCGCCTGTGCCGGAATGGCTTTTAAGACTTCTTCAGTGATGTTTTTGCCGTCAGCAGCATACACTACAGAACGATCATCAAGCACTAAAGTGTAATTTTTTTGTTTTGCTACGTTGTTAGTTGCGGTTTGAATGCTGGCAACCATTTTTGATGTCTCTTCATTTTCACGTTTTGCGTAGCTTTCTTGGAATTCTTTTGCTTTTTTATCATGTTCTGCAATTAATGTATTAATCGCAGTTTGTTCGTCATTAGCAAATTTATTGATGTCATCTTCACGTTTTTTAATATCGGCAGAACGCAATTTTGGCGCTTCTTTTTGTAAAGCGGCAACTTTCGCTTCTACTTTTTTCTGAACATCGGCAATTTTCGCATCAATTTGTTTTTTATTTTCCGCCAGTTTATCTGCGGTCGGTTTGAACTCAGATTCTAATTTATCAGCGACCGCTTTACGATCCGGATGATTTTGGAAAAGATACTCAGCGTTTACAAACGCAATATTTTCTTCTGCCATGGCTAAAGAAGAAGTGAATGCTAAAGCTAAAGAAAGTGCGGTTAATTTTACTACTTTTTTCATGTGTCTATTTTTCCTTTTGGTAAGTTAAATATTAAATTTTTCTGTGCCAATTTCTTGGCACAGATATTTTTTAGAGTATAGGTGACTATATAAGTTCATCCAATTAGAAAGAACCGCCAATGCTAAACTGGAATTGCTCGATATCGTCGTTTTCGTATTTCTTAACCGGTTTCGCGTAAGAGAAGACTAACGGACCGATTGGTGATTGCCATTGGAAAGCGATACCAGCAGAAGCACGAACACGTGAAGGATCGCCATAATCAGGCAAATTCAAATTAGCAAATTTAGATTTTTCGGTTTTCCAGTGTGTATCCCAAACACTCGCCGCATCAACAAAGAATGAGGTACGTACGGAGTTTTGGTTTTTCTCCGCCACAAATGGGGTCGGTACAATTAATTCGACACTAGCTGTAGCCATAGCATTTCCGCCGACGATATCACCATTTACTAAGTTATAACAGGAGGATTGGGTGCTGACACCGGTAGTATTACTACAAATATTCGGGTTGATATAAATCGCTTGTGGCCCAACCGCACCATAGGAGAAACCGCGTAAGCTACCGATACCGCCGGCAGTATAAGTTTGGTAGAACGGTAAACGTTTACCGCCGAAACCATTAGCATACGCTGCGCCTAAACGACCGGATAAGACCCAAGTTTGATCACGATTAAGCGGATAGAAACCTTGCACGTCGGCATTCAATTTATAGAATTTGTTGTTAGAACCCGGAATGGTCACTTTACCGCCAATAGAGGCTTTAACACCTTTAGTCGGTAAGAAACCACGATTTAAACTGTTATAGTTCCAACCGAAAGAAACATCATAATCGTTAGATTTGAAAGTCCATTCGTTATAGTTCATCGATGCTAAATACAATGCACGATTATATTCAGGCGTAATATTTTTTAACTTGTTATAGGTATAACCTACACCGATGTAATACGCGTTGTTTTCATTAACCGGGAAACCTAACGTTAAATTACCGCCATAAGTCGTACGTGCATAAGAGGCTGATGTTGAGTTTTTGGAGTTATCGTATTTTTCAAAGAATACGTTGCCGCCTAAACTCACACCGTCTTTTGTGAAGTACGGCTCGTTATAACCTAAGTTAACACTGGTTCCGTAATCATTACGGGAACCGGCCAAGCTAAGCGAGGAGCCCATTCCTAAGAAGTTGTCCTGTTTAATGCTGGCTTGGTAACTTAAACCGCTTTCCGTACCATAACCCACACCAAAGTTGATGCTACCGGTATTGCGTTCTTTTACTTTATAAATGACATCTACTTCATCGTTACTGCCTTCTACCTGCTCTGTACGGCTTTCAACAGAATCAAAAAATCCTGTACGATCTAACCGCACTTTACCTAACTCAACTAAATCGGTAGATAACCAGCTCCCCTCTTGTTGGCGCATTTCCTGGCGCAAGGTACTGTCGGCGCTTACGGTGTTACCTTCAAAGCGAATTTGACGCACAGAAAGACGTTTACCCGCATCGACAACGAAACTTAAACCAACGGTTTTTTCTTCATCATTGAAGTCCGGCTGTACACTAACTTGCGCACTACCATAACCACGTTCACCCAAGGTTGATTTAATTCGGTCTTCAACGGCTTGAATGTCACTACGACGGAACTCTTCGCCAAGGCGAATTTGTTTTAGCAGTGGTGCTAACTCATCCCGCATGCCACCCACATCACCTACGATACGGGCGCTTTTTACCGTATATTTTTCACCTTCGGAAACATCCACGGTAACGCGTGCTTCGGTTTTTTCATCATTTAACTGCACATCACTATTGACGATTTTGGCTTTGGCATAACCGCGATCCAAATAGTAATTTTGAATTGTTTCCAAATCTTTAGAAAATTGGGTTGAATCAAATTTATTACCGAAAAATTTCCACCATGCATCCGGTTGAAGTTCCATTTGTTCTTGTAACGTATCACTATCAAATACGTTATTGCCGGTAAAAGTAACCCCTTTTAATAACGCAACATCATTTTCTTTAATTTGAAGTTTGACTTCGGCACGGTTATTTGGAAGTGGGTTAACGATGGTTTCCACTTTGGCGTTATAACGCCCGACGCTGTGATAATGTTCTTCTAAACTTTTACGGAAAGCTTCCAGTTTCTCACGATTGAGAACATCGCCTTTTTGGAAACCATTTGCATTTAAATTTTGTTTTAATGCGTCATCCGGAATAGTTTTATTCCCGTCAAGCACCACATCGGAAATAATGGCTTTTGGAATAACAGAAATGATTAATGTATTGCCTTGGTGTGAGGCTTTGACATCTTCATATTGACCACTTAAAAATAGGGTGCGCACGATATTGGCAATATTGGAATCATTAACTTTTTGCCCAATTTTCACCGGTAGGGCGGCAATAACATTACCTTCACTCCCCGCTTGAACACCATCAACACGAATATCTTGGACCACAAAAGAATCGGCAAAGGCTGCAGTTGAACCAAATAAGAGGCTTGCAATTAAGAGTTTTTTCATCGTAAATTTTATCCTGTATAAAATACTCAATTAGTTATAAACGTAAAAAATCATTAATCAGTCCAAATCCCATTAACATCAATAACAAGACAGCACCAATTCGATAACTCACATTCTGCACATGCTCGGAAATCGGTTTTCCTTTAAGCGCTTCCATCACCAAAAAAACAAGATGTCCGCCATCTAGCACCGGCAATGGAAATAAATTCATAATTCCCAAATTAACACTAATTAACGCCATAAAACTTAGGTAGTAAATCAGACCAATCTCAGAAGATGCGCCAGCACCTTTTGCAATAGAAATCGGACCACCTAAGTTAGTCAAAGATAAATCACCGGTAATTAATTTTCCGATGACTTTAATCGTTAACCAAGAGAGTTGGAAGGTCTTATCTACCCCTTTCTGTAAGGATTCGAGCATATCATACTTTAATTCGGTACGATATTCATTAGCCAGGGGATAAAAAGTGAGGGAAATTCCCACAAACCAACGTTTTTTATCATTAAGCTCAGGCGTAATTGTTTTATCTAGCCATACGCCGTTACGCTCCACTTTAAGACTTAACGGCTTACCTTCCTGAACCTTTTCAACAAAGGTCTGCCATTCAATCTTGCTGTTATCCGACCAGTAAAGTTTATCACCTTTCAATAAGCCCTCTTTTTCCGCTGGTGAATTTTCGCTAACCTTGGATAGCGTCATATCCGCTTTACTTCGAATCGGCACAATACCCAATGAACCAAAAGCGCTTTCTTTCTGAGGATCAAACGTCCAATTGGATAAATCCAAAGTCTTACGCTGTTCAATGTTGGAACCAAACTCAACCAACGTCAACTCTACCTTACTATCACCTAATTTTGTCGCTAACAACATATTGATGGTTTCCCAATCAGGAGCGGAAACACCATCGACTTCGGTAATTTGATAATTGGGTTGCACTTGTGCCACTGCGGCGATAGATTGAGGCCGAACTTCATCGATCACCGGCTTAATACTCGGAATCCCAATCGAATAAACGAGAAAATAAGCAAAAATAGCAAATAAGAAATTGGCTAACGGACCAGCGGCAATAATAAACGCACGTTGAGCTACGGTTTTATGATCAAAGGCTTGTGATTTTAATGCTTCAGGCACCTCTTCATTGCGCCCGTCCAACATTTTGACATAGCCCCCGAGAGGAATTGCCGACACCGCAAATTCCGTACCTGTTTTATCGGTACGTAACCAAATGACTTTGCCAAATCCGATAGAAAAACGATGGACTTTTACACCGCACTTTCGGGCCGCCCAAAAATGGCCATATTCATGCACAGCCACTAAAACGGCAATAACAATCAGAAATGAAACGGTTGACCATAAAAATGACATGACTAATTCCTATAATACAAAGAAGTAGAAACATGCGAAGAACGGTACGGCAGCGGTTAAACTGTCAATACGATCTAAAATACCACCATGTCCCGGAATTAAATTGCTACTGTCTTTGATGCCACTTTGGCGCTTAAACATACTTTCGGTTAAATCGCCCAAAATAGAAATTGCTACTGTCGCCACAGACAAACCAATAAAGGCTTCCGGTGAAACAGTTGAAGTCAAACGTTGTTGCGCCACATTAACAAAAATCGCAGCAACCATGCCTGCCATCACCAAACCGCCAATAGCACCTTGCCAAGATTTTCCCGGTGATACTTTCGGTGCCAATTTGTGTTTACCAAATTTACGCCCCACAAAATAAGCGCCGGAATCCGCCACCCAAACCAAAATAAATAAATATAACAACAACATAATGCCGTGGTAAGGGTCTGTCACATAACGATCTAAACGTAGCAATAATACGCCGATTAAAAACGGAATAAGCGTGAAGAAACAGAAAAAGAATTGTAAGACGGAATGCTTGCCCCAGATGGCACTACTTTTCGGGTAGGTCACCACAAAAAATAGCGCAACCAACCACCAAAGAACGGCACCGAATAGAATTGGTTGGGCATAATGTTCAAACACTCGTCCCGCATCCAAGTAATTACCTTCACCATAAATCCAGAGGAATAAAAAGGCAGCACTTAAGCCTGTAATGGCGTAGCGCCAAAAAGTCGGTTGTTTGAAATTAAAGAACTGTGTCCATTCCCAAATGCCCAACACCACAACCACGCCCAATGCAAGAGCAAAATAATAAGGTGAAAATAAAAATAAAGCGGCAAAGACAATGGCAATTAACACAATCGCCGAAATAACTCGTTGTTTAAGCACAATATATTCCTCTGTTATTCAGTCCCACCAAAACGGCGATGACGTTGCTGATAAGATAAAATCGCCTGATGAAATTCGGCTTCATTAAAATCCGGCCATAGCACATCGGAAAAATACAGTTCCGCATAGGCCACTTGCCACAATAAAAAATTACTAATGCGTTGCTCACCGCTGGTACGAATCAATAAATCCACTTCCGGTTGATCTTTGGTGACCAAATGTTGTTGTAATAATGTTTCGTTAATTTCCACCGCAGTGAGCTGTTGCGCTTGCACCTGCTGCACTAAGTGTTGCACCGCTTGGACAATGTCCCAACGTCCACCATAATTAGCGGCAATATTTAAAGTAAGTGCGGTATTATTTTCCGTTAATTTTTCCGCTTTTTTAATTTTTTCCTGTAAGCCCGCACTAAAACGGGAAACATTACCAAGAATTTTCAAACGAATGTTATTTTTATGCAGTTTTTTCACTTCGAAATCGAGCGCTTGCATAAATAAATTCATCAGTGCGCTAACTTCCTGCTCAGGGCGACTCCAATTTTCACTGCTAAAGGCATAAAGAGTTAAATATTTCACCCCGATTTTGCGTGCATAAGATACGGCCTCACGCACTGCCGCCACGCCGTGTTTATGACCAAAAATCCGCATTTTGCCTTGTTGTTTCGCCCAACGACCGTTGCCATCCATAATAATGGCAATATGTTGCGGAATATTGTTCGGGTCCAATTCTGTCATGTTCAATTCTCAGGTTACGCAATCACTTAGACCAATGCGCAAGTTGCTTTTTGGCACATTCACGAGCCACACGATCCACGTCTAATACATCATCAATCTGTTTGATTAGCTGTGGCTGAATTTGTTCCACCACTGCCTGATTAAGTTTGGCAATATCGGTAAATTTAATTTGTCGATCTAAAAACGCCTGCACCGCTATTTCATTCGCGGCATTCATTGCCGTGGTGGCGTATTGCCCCGCTGCAAAGGCATCAATAGCGAGTTTTAAACAAGGATAACGTTGATAATCAGGAGCAAGAAATGTTAAGCCATTGAGTTGGTAAAAATCTAATGGCGCCACACCGGAAATAATACGCTTCGGATACGCCATGGCTTCGGCAATTGGCGTACGCATATCGGGATTGCCCATTTGAGCAATCACAGAACCATCAATATAACGCACCATGGAGTGAATAATAGATTGTGGGTGAATAATCACTTCTATTTCATCCGCTGTCGCATTAAATAACCAACGGGCTTCAATATATTCTAACCCCTTGTTCATCATCGTTGCGGAATCCACGGAGATTTTCTTACCCATAGACCAGTTCGGATGCGCCACCGCTTGTTCCGGCGTAATGCCGTCAAATTCACTTAAATCCATATAACGGAAAGGTCCGCCGGAGCCTGTCAGCACGATTTTACTAATGCCCAGTTCCGCCAACGGACAAAAACCAATTTGTTGCTGTGCCTGTGGCGGCAAGGATTGGAAAATCGCGTTATGTTCACTGTCCACCGGCAATAATTGCGCGCCATGTTGCTTCACCGCATCAATAAAAATCTGACCGCAAGTCACCAAGGCTTCTTTATTCGCCAGCAACACTTTTTTTCCCGCTTGCACGGCCGATAACGTTGGTAATAAACCTGCCGCACCAACAATTGCCGCCATGACCATATCTGCATCGGGGTGTGCGCTTAATTCGCAAATGGCTTGTTGACCGGCTAACACGTGGGTTGGAATTTGATGAGCTATTAATTTTTCGCGCAATATTTTCGCGGCGTTTTCATCTGCTAATGCAGCAAAGTGCGGTCGAAATTTCACGCATTTTTCAAACATAGCGTCAACATTTGAACCGCCCACTAAGGCGAATGCCGCATATTGTTGCGGATTGTGCTCAATCACCGAAAGTGTGCTGTTGCCAATGGATCCTGTGGCACCGAGAATGACGACATTTTGCTTATTTTGCATAAAATTTTGACCGCACTTTTCCCTGTAGGAAATACAATTCATCTCAAACATGGGCTCGTTTACATAAGAAAAGACGCAGTAAAACACTGCGTCCGCATTAATTCGCTATTGATGATTAGAAATCAAGCAATTCTTTTTCTTTATCCGCCAATACCTCATCCACTTTTTTGATGAAACCGTCGGTTAATTTTTGAATGACTTCTTCTGCTTTATGCTGATCGTTTTCGCTGATTTCTTTGTCTTTCAACAAGGCTTTGATTTTATCGTTGGCATCGCGACGCACGTTACGAATGGCCACTTTACCTTGTTCACCTTCGGCTTTCACAATTTTGATTAAATCACGGCGACGTTCTTCCGTTAATGGCGGAAGCGGTACTCGAATGGTTGTTCCCGCAGAAGACGGATTCAAACCTAAATCAGACGTTAAAATGGCTTTTTCTACCGCTTGAATCAATGAACGATCGAACACGGTTACCGCTAAAGTACGCGCATCTTCCGCCACCACGTTGGCTAATTGACGTAACGGCGTTGCAGAACCGTAATAATCCACTTGAATGGCATCCAACAAACTTGGTTGCGCACGGCCGGTACGGATTTTGGCAATATGGCCTTTTAAAGCTTCAAGGCTTTTTTCCATACGTTCTTCGGCATCTTGTCTAATTTGATTAATCATTCGACTTTCCTTTTCAGTAAATAAAGATAAAACAGCGTGATTTTACTGGATTTTTGTAAAATTTTGAATCTTTTATTTTTGAAATATGCTTTCTCGATTGTGATAACTATCATTTTAAAATACAATTAGCCGATTCAATAACTTAGGGATTTAATATGTCTTTTAGGAAAAAACACGCGTTGCACCTAAGCACGGTATTCGGTTCAATCACATTTTTATTTAGTTGTGCGACTTATGTTCATCCGGGCACAACATTGTATTGGTCTGGTAAAGATGTCAGCGAGTTTATGCTCGACAAAGGTCTTACACCGGATACTAAAAAGATTTGCAAAGATAAGGACAAGCCATTTCTCGTTTATGGTTTTGCTAAACCAATTTACGAGGTATTTGATCGTGAAGTCGGACGTGCTTATAACAGTTATGGTGACACCACAATCTATGTTCAAAAAGAACATCAATTTACAGGTGATTACAAGTGGACTTATATCTTTACCGATATCAACGGCAAAATAACTTCCCATCGTTCTGACACTGGTTTTGGCAATATTGACAAAGAATTTAGTTGCCAAGATATGAATGAAGTGCTTAATGATGAAAATAAACTTATTTCACAGTTCTCAAGACAGAGCTTATGGATGAGTATTATCGGTTCACTAGATAATAACAAAATGCTATGGGCATCCAATAAAGCGCATACTTCTCAAAAAGATGCTGAAGAAGATGCTTTAAATCAATGTCGTAATGAAGGTAATACAGGTTGTAATGTTGTCATATCTTATAGCAATACTTGTTTATCAAGTGGCATTGGGATACGTAACGGATCTTACTTTGATGTATTCGGTTTTGGAATGAATAAACAGGATGCAAATCGAGATTTAATTGAGCAGTGTGAGGCGAAAGGAGGCAGCGACTGCCGAACAGTAGCTGAAGGATTATGCGCAACGTCTTGTGATATGCAAACTGATAAAAGTTGTTTGTTGCAACCTCCACAAATACTTTCCCCTAATCAATAAATTTTTCTTAAAATAAAAAACGGTAGAAATCATTTCTACCGTTTCTCTTTTTCGCTGCATTGAGCTTAACAAATCGTGGTGCCTTCATCAGTACCAAGAATCACTTGACGTAATGCACCGGGTTTACCCATATTGAAGACCCGAATCGGCAAGCCGTGGTCGCGGGCCAGGGTGAAAGCCGCTAAATCCATCACTTGCAATTCTTTCTCAATCACTTCTGCGTAAGTTAGATTTTTATACAGTTTGGCATCGGCATTTTTAGCCGGATCGCAGTCATACACCCCATCCACTTTAGTGGCTTTTAACACCACATCCGCTTCAATTTCAATCCCGCGTAAACAAGCGGCGGAGTCGGTCGTAAAGAATGGGCTACCGGTGCCTGCGGAGAAAATTACGACACGTTTTTCACGCAACATTTTGATAGCTTCAGACCAGTTGTAGGTATCACAAATGCCATTTAACTGGAAGGCAGACATTAATTTTGCATTTACATCTGCACGGTGAAGAGCGTCCCGCATCGCCAAACCGTTCATCACGGTAGCCAACATCCCCATATGGTCACCTACCACGCGGTTCATACCAGCTTTAGCAAGTTTAGCGCCACGGAATAAATTACCGCCACCTAACACAACACCAACTTCCACGCCCATTTCAATGAGCTCCTTAATTTCTAACGCCATTCTATCCAAAATGGAAGGATCAATACCGAATCCTTCTTCGCCCTGCAAGGCTTCACCACTCAGTTTTAACAGAATTCTTTTATAAATCGGTTTGCTCATATTTTTCCCTTTTGTGTTAACAAAAATCGGTTCATTCTACTGGATCTTACCTATACTGTGAAGCGAATGGCAGAAAATCATCTAAAAAAACGACCGCACTTTACAGGACAAAATTATTGACGAAGTAAAGTGCGGTCGATTTTAGGCACATTTTTTAACTACCAAAACTCCACAACAGCAACGCTAATAATTGCGGTGAAATGATCCTCAGGAACATAGCAAGCGGATACACCGTGGCATAGGACAACGCCGCCGCACCGCTTTCTTCTTTTATTGCATTGGCAAAAGCTAACGCCGGCGGATCAGTCATGGAACCGGCCAGTACACCACACAGAGACAGGTAATTCAGTTTGCTGTATAAGCAGGCAATAAGACCGGTAACCAACAATGGCACCAAGGTAATAATCACACCGTAGCCCATCCATTCTAAGCCGTCACCGTTTAATAATGTATCAAGGAAACTGCCGCCGGATTTTAACCCCACTACAGCCAAGAACAGCACAATCCCCAATTCACGCAATGCAAGGTTGGCACTTGGCGGCATGAACCAATACAGTTTGCCCAAGGTACCGATACGCGCCAAAACTAACGCAATGACTAACGGCCCACCGGCTAAACCTAATTTTAATGCCACAGGGAAGCCGGGAATGTAAAACGGAATAGAACCGAACAACACACCTAAACCAATACCGATAAATACCGGTAACATTTGTACTTGTTGCAATTTCTGCGCGGCATTACCAATGACGGAAATAGCGTTGTTCATGACATCGGTAGGTCCAACCATGTGCAACACATCACCAAATTGAAGTGTGGTATTGGCAGTTGGCACCAACTCCACCCCCGCTCGGTTTAAACGGGAAATGACCACGCCGTATTTTTGGTGAATGCCCAGGGATTTAATTTTTTTACCCAAGACTTTTTCGCTGGTCACCACCACCCGTTCAGCACGAATTTCACCACTGACCGTGGACGTTGGCACATCCATTTCATCACCGACGATTAAACGCATTTTTTTCAAAGCATTGATTTCGCCGACCAAATGCAAAATGTCATCTAAATAAATTTCCGTGTTGGCTTTCGGTACGCTAATGCTGTCTCCCCGTTTTAAACGGGAACATACCACATCTCCCTTACCAAACCCCGGCACATCAATTAAACACAAGCCATCCAGATTTTTATTGGTGACTTTAATATCCATGGCAGTCAAAGATTCTTTGTCATGCCCGCTTTCTTGTTTAAAGTTACGTTCTTCTTCATCAACGTTGACCTTAAAGAACAAACGTATCAACCACATGGTGAGTAAAATACCGCAAATACCGAAAGGATAAGCCATGGCGTAGGCCATCCCCATGGTTTCTGTGGTGCTGTTCATACCTAATTCGGACAGAATTTGTTGTCCCGCACCAAGGGAAGGCGTATTGGTAACTGCACCGGAATAAATCCCCAAAATAATATCTAATGGCACATCGGCGAATTTGTGGATGAATACTACCGTTATCCCACCGAGCAATACGATAAGAAATGCAAAACCGTTCAGCTTTAACCCTGAACGGCGCAAAGAAGAGAAAAACCCGGGCCCCACTTGAATCCCGATGGTGTAAACAAACAGGATCAAACCGAATTCTTGCACAAAATGCAACGTATGAGTATCCAATTTCAGCCCGTATTGATTGGTGAAATGCGCCACAATAATTCCACCGAACAACACGCCGCCGACGCCGAATCCAACGCCTTTGATCTTCCAATGACCAATCCATAAACCTATCACTGCAACGAGTGCTAACAAACTAATCGTAATTGCAATGTCACTCATATTTACCTCAAATAAAATTAACTAAAAAGGATTATAACAAGTTGATTTTTAACTTGCTTAGGAAAACCTAAAAAATGTTGCCTCTATCACATTTTTCCTTGCCTAATAAGAAAATTTTTTTAAAATGAACCGCACTTTTTTTCGTTATCGGATGACATGATGGACTATACTCAGGAAGTTATTACTTCTTTACTTTGGATTGCAAAAACTCTGGCGATCACCACCGTTGTTTTCAGCTTCAGTATCTTTTTATTGGTGCGTTTCACCAACTGGGGCAAACAATTTTGGATGTTTGCAGGCGGCTACCTTTCGCCAAAACGAAGCATCAAGCCGCTGTTATTTTTCGCTTTGATCGTAACCTTAACCTTATTTAGCGTTCGTCTGGGGCTTGTACATTCCACTTGGTATAACAACATGTACACGGCGCTACAGGAGTTCAATCGTCCGGTATTTTGGGAACAAATGATCCTCTTTTGTTTTATTGCCGGTTTCTCCGTGCTCTCGGCACTTATCAGCTATTATGTCAGCCAACGTTTTTCGATTAACTGGATTGAATGGCTGAACAGAGAAATGCTGGAGAAATGGATGAACAACCGCGCCTATTACAAAAGCCAATACATGAGTAGCAATCTTGACAACCCGGATCAACGTATTCAACAAGACGTGCAATCTTACGTCAAAACCACGCTTTCCCTCAGCACCGGTGTGATTGATGCGGTCACCTCCATGATTTCTTACACCATTTTATTGTGGGGATTGGCCGGACCAATGAGTTTATTCGGCTTAGAAATCCCGCACATGATGGTCTTTTTAGTGTTTGCTTATGTGATATTCACCACGCTCATCGCTTTCTGGCTCGGTAAGCCGTTAATTCGCCTTAATTTCGCTAACGAAAAATTAAACGCGAATTATCGTTACTCCTTAATTCGCGTAAAAGAATATGCCGAAAGCATCGCTTTCTACGCCGGTGAAAAAGTAGAAAAAAACCTGCTATACAAACAGTTCCACGCGGTAATCCAGAATATGTGGGATATTGTGTTCCGGGCATTAAAGTTCTCCGGCTTCAACTTGGTGGTGAGCCAAATTTCGGTGGTGTTCCCATTATTAATTCAAGTGGGACGCTATTTTGAAAAACAAATTAAACTGGGCGATCTGATGCAAACGTTGCAGGTATTCGGCAAATTGCATTCCAACCTTTCTTTCTTCCGTAACACTTACGACAGTTTTGCCGAATACAAAGCGACCTTAGACCGTTTAACCGGCTTCCATTACAGTGTGGAATCCGCACAAAAACAAAGCAAAACCAATATTACCGATCACCCAACAGACGTTATTTTCCAACATCTCAGCGTGAAATCACCGCTTGGTAAAACACTGATTAACGATCTCAACCTCACTCTGCCGCAAGGAGATTCGTTGCTGATTCAAGGACAATCCGGTGTGGGTAAAACCACCTTATTACGTACCGTGGCCGGTTTATGGTCTTACGCGCAAGGGGAAATCTTCTGCCCGCAACACAACACCCTGTTCTTGTCACAACGTCCTTATTTACCACAAGGCAACCTGCTCACAGCGCTCTATTATCCCGGCTCTACCGAAAATGCCGATTTTGCTGAAATCAAGCAAGTGTTAGAACAGGTTCAATTGGCACATTTACAAGATCGTTTAGAACAGGAACAAGAGTGGACACGTATTCTTTCCCTCGGCGAACAACAACGTTTGGCTTTTGCCCGTTTGTTATTACACAAACCGAAAGTAGTATTCCTTGATGAAGCCAGTGCCAGCTTGGACGAAGGCATGGAGCACGCTATGTATCGCTTAATTCGTGATAAATTACCAAACACCACGATTATCAGCGTGGGGCACCGCTCTACCCTTATTCCATTACATCAACAGCAACTGGAATTGCGCGTAGATGGAGATTGGGTGTTAAACGCTAATTAGCTTTTGTGGCTCTCAACTGTAAAGTGCGGTGGGTTTTCAGATGCCTTTAAAACATTTGAAAAACTCACCGCACTTTTTATGGCTTAAACCAAAAAAGTAGATCTTTTTAGTAAATAAATTTCTGTCAGAATAAAAATCGACATAAAGTGACAAAGTTAGAACATCTCTCTTTAAATAAGAAAAAATTCAAACATTAATACCGATTTAATTTCAAAAAATCAGCAAAAACAGAGAGAAAATGCTGATTTATTATTTGACAGGCTTAATTAAATCCGTAATATGTGGAGCGTTCTATAGATTTTTAACTAGGATTTTTCATGTTTCACTCTGTTTCTTTATCCCTCAACCTGCTGCTATCACATTCTTTGTGCGGCTAAGTTGTGGATAAAAAACAGTCAAATGTAAAACCCTCAAGATTTAAACCCGCACTCTAATTTGCGGGTTTTTTTGTTTAAAAATACCGTAAAAAACGACCGCACTTTGAGTGATTGAAAGAAGGAAAATGTTATGACAGATCGCGTTATTATTTTTGATACGACCTTGCGTGATGGGGAACAAGCGTTAAAAGCAAGCCTTACCGTAAAAGAAAAATTACAAATTGCCCTTGCTTTAGAGCGTTTAGGTGTGGATGTCATGGAAGTGGGTTTTCCTGTTTCCTCACAAGGGGATTTTGAATCCGTACAAACTATCGCACGCTATATCAAAAATAGTCGTGTCGCGGCACTTTCCCGTGCGGTGGATAAAGACATTGATGCAGCCTACGAAGCCTTAAAAGTGGCGGAAGCTTTCCGTATTCACACCTTTATTGCCAGTTCCGCATTACACGTTGAAGCCAAATTAAAACGCACCTTTGACGATGTGGTTGAAATGGCGGTGGCGGCAGTGAAACGCGCGCGTAACTACACCGATGACGTGGAATTTTCCTGCGAAGATGCGGGACGCACCGGTATAGACAATATTTGTCGCATTGTGGAAGCGGCAATCAACGCCGGCGCCACTACCGTCAACATTCCAGACACTGTAGGCTACTGCTTACCGATGGAGTACGGCAACATCATCGCCCAAGTACGCAACCGCGTACCAAACATCGATAAAGCCATTATTTCCGTGCACTGCCACAACGACTTAGGCATGGCGACCGCCAACTCTTTAACCGCCGTACAAAACGGCGCGCGCCAAATTGAATGTACCATCAACGGCATCGGCGAACGTGCTGGCAACACCGCATTAGAAGAAGTCGTCATGGCGATTAAAACCCGCCAGGCACTCTTCGGTGTGGACACACGAATTAATACCCAAGAAATTCATCGTGTCAGTCAAATGGTGAGCCAGCTTTGCAATATGCCGATTCAACCGAACAAAGCCATTGTGGGCTCCAATGCTTTCGCGCACTCTTCCGGTATTCACCAAGACGGGATGTTGAAAAACAAAAACACCTACGAAATCATGTCACCAGAAACTATCGGTTTGAAGAAAGAGAAATTGAACTTAACCGCGCGTTCCGGCCGTGCGGCGGTGAAAGGCCACATGACAGATATGGGCTACACCGAACAAGATTACGATTTGGATAAATTGTACGATTCCTTCTTAAAATTGGCGGACAAAAAAGGCCAAGTGTTCGATTATGACTTGGAAGCCTTGGCGTTCATTGATATGCAACAAGGCGATGAAGATCGTTTGGTGTTAGATAAACTTTCCGCTCACTCCACCAAAGAATATCCGGCAACTGCCTTTGTTCAATTACAATTAGACGGTGAGAAATTAAGTACTTCGTCAATCGGCGGTAACGGCCCGGTCGATGCGGTTTACAACGCTATCTTAAATTTAACCGGTTTAGAGATCAAAATGTCTCACTATAACTTAACCGCCAAAGGCGAAGGCGCAGAAGCCTTAGGTCAGGTGGATATTGTGGTGGAACACGAAGGCCGTAAATTCCATGGTGTAGGTTTAGCGACAGATATCGTTGAATCTTCCGCCCTTGCCTTAGTGCACGCCATCAATGCAATTTATCGGGCACATAAGGTAGCAAATATTAAGAATCATAAACATCATTAATCCCTTCGTAGGGACAGGCTTTATGCCTGTCCAATATTAACGAGTAATCGGACAGGCATAAAGCCTCTCCCTACTAAATAACAAATAAAGGATAATTCAATATGCAATCATACAACATCGCTGTTCTCCCTGGCGACGGCATCGGCCCGGAAGTAATGGCAGAAGCCATTAAAGTATTAAACAAAATCCAAGAAAAATTCGGTTTTAAACTTAACTTCAACGAATTTTTTGTCGGCGGTGCCGCAATTGATCACTGCGGTTGTCCGTTACCTGCAGAAACCTTAAAAGGTTGTGAAGAGGCCGATGCGATTTTGTTTGGTTCTGTGGGCGGCCCTAAATGGACAAATTTACCGCCGGATCAACAACCGGAACGTGGTGCGTTATTGCCATTGCGTAAACACTTCAAATTATTCTGTAACCTTCGCCCGGCAACTCTTTATAAAGGATTGGAAAAATTCTGTCCGCTACGAGCAGACATCGCAGCGAAAGGGTTTGATATGGTGGTTGTGCGCGAATTAACGGGCGGGATTTATTTTGGTCAACCAAAAGGTCGTGAAGGCGAAGGCGCACAAACCAAAGCATTTGATACGGAAGTTTATTACAAATATGAAATTGAACGCATTGCTCATGCGGCTTTTGATGCAGCAACGAAACGTCGTAAACACCTGACTTCTGTGGATAAAGCCAACGTATTACAAGCGTCAATCTTATGGCGTGAAACCGTGACCGAAGTGGCTAAAGACTACCCTGAAGTGACCTTAGAGCATATTTATATCGACAACGCGACCATGCAGTTAATCAAAGCGCCGGAGTCTTTCGATGTGCTCCTCTGCTCTAACATTTTCGGCGATATTATTTCTGATGAAGCAGCGATGATCACAGGTTCTATGGGGATGTTGCCATCTGCCAGCTTGAATGAAGAAGGTTTTGGTTTATATGAACCGGCTGGCGGTTCTGCGCCGGATATCGCAGGCAAAGGCATTGCCAACCCAATCGCACAAATTCTTTCTGCGGCGATGATGTTGCGTTACAGCTTCAACTTAAACGAAGCAGCAGATGCCATTGAAAATGCGGTACAAAAAGTCTTAGCAAATGGTCACCGTACCGGTGATCTAGCCGATGACTCTGCCCCTGTTTCAACTGCGGAAATGGGTACATTGATTGCTGACGCAATTTAAGTCGCAATCGATAGCGCGCGTCTCCCTACGCGTGCTTATATAAATAAAATTAGGGCACGCGTCAGGAGACGCGCGCCATCAATGTGGGAGTCTAGTTATCTGGCACCGCCCCAAAAAAATTAAAGTGCGGTTTAAAAACACAGTCAAATTTGACCGCACTTACTCTAACAAAAGCCCCTAACGAATTGAGAAAAATTATGGCAAAAACTCTTTACGAAAAATTATTCGATGCCCACGTGGTGTACGAAGCGGAAGGCGAAACGCCGATTTTGTATATCAACCGTCATTTAATCCATGAAGTGACCAGTCCACAAGCCTTTGATGGGCTACGTGTCGCGGGCCGTCAAGTGCGCCAAGTAAGCAAAACTTTCGGCACCATGGATCACAGTATTTCCACGCAAGTACGCGATGTGAACAAACTTGAAGGCCAAGCAAAAATTCAAGTATTGGAACTGGAAAAAAACACGAAAGCGACCGGTATTCAATTATTCGACATGACCACGAAAGAACAAGGTATCGTGCATGTGATGGGACCGGAACAAGGCTTAACTTTGCCAGGTATGACGATCGTCTGCGGTGACTCTCATACCGCTACCCACGGCGCCTTTGGTGCTTTGGCATTTGGTATCGGCACCTCCGAAGTAGAACACGTATTAGCGACACAAACCTTAAAACAAGCCCGTGCAAAAAGCATGAAAATTGAAGTGCTCGGCAAAGTGGCGCCTGGTATTACCGCAAAAGATATTATTCTTGCCATTATCGGTAAAACCACTATGGCGGGCGGCACAGGCCATGTAGTGGAGTTCTGTGGTGAGGCTATTCGCGACCTTTCCATGGAAGGCAGAATGACGGTGTGCAACATGGCAATCGAAATGGGCGCAAAAGCCGGCTTAATCGCACCGGATGAAACCACTTTCGAATACTTAAAAGGCCGTCCACATGCACCGAAAGGTAAAGATTGGGAGGATGCAATCGCTTATTGGAAAACCTTAAAATCCGATGATGATGCGCAATTTGACGCGGTAGTGACTTTAGATGCCAAAGATATCGCACCGCAAGTCACTTGGGGTACGAACCCTGGGCAAGTAATCGGTATCGATCAACGAGTGCCAAATCCAACAGAAATGGCCGATCCGGTCACTCGCGCCTCTGCTGAAAAAGCCTTGACTTATATTGGCTTAGAAGCTAACGCTGATTTAAAAGAAATCCCTGTGGATCAAGTATTTATCGGTTCTTGCACGAATGCCCGTATCGAAGATTTACGCGCGGCTGCGGCGGTGATGAAAGGCCGCAAAAAAGCCGATAACGTAAAACGGATTTTAGTGGTGCCGGGTTCCGGTTTAGTAAAAGAACAAGCGGAAAAAGAAGGCTTGGATAAAATCTTTATCGAAGCTGGCGCTGAATGGCGTAATCCGGGCTGCTCTATGTGTTTAGGGATGAATGATGACCGTTTAGGTGAATGGGAACGTTGTGCTTCCACTTCGAACCGTAATTTTGAAGGTCGCCAAGGCCGTAATGGCCGCACACACTTGGTTAGCCCTGCCATGGCAGCAGCAGCGGGAATGTTCGGTAAATTCGTTGATATTCGTGAAGTGGCATTAAATTAAGGCCCAAAGAAGAGGAAAAAGAAAGATGGCAGGATTCAAACAACTTTCAGGCTTAGTAGTGCCATTGGATGCCGCGAATGTGGACACAGATGCGATTATTCCAAAACAATTTTTACAAGCCATTACCCGCGTAGGTTTCGGCAAACACTTATTCCACGAATGGCGTTATTTGGATGTAGAAGGCACCAAACCGAATCCGGAATTTGTGTTAAACTATCCACAATATCAAGGCGCTACCATTTTATTAGCACGTAAAAACCTCGGCTGTGGTTCTTCTCGTGAACACGCCCCTTGGGCGCTTGCCGATTATGGTTTCAAAGTGATGATCGCACCAAGTTTTGCGGATATTTTCTATAACAACAGCTTGAACAATCACATGTTACCGATTCGTTTAAGCGAAGAGGAAGTGGAAGAAATCTTCCAATGGGTGTGGGCGAATGAAGGCAAGCCAATTCATGTGGACTTGGAAGCCATGACCGTGACCGTAGGCGACAAAGTTTATACCTTTGAACTGGATGAATTCCGCCGCCATTGTTTGTTAAACGGCTTGGATAATATCGGTTTAACCCTTCAACACGAAGACAAAATCGCAGAATACGAAAGTAAAATTCCGGCATTCTTGCGTTAACTTTTTCTTACTCGGAAAGCAGATATTCTCTGCGTAAGTAAAAAGGCGGACAATTTGTCCGCCTTCTTTCATAAAAAACACATCAAAAATGACTCGCCATCGAATCAAGTTCGATTGTTCGCCCTTATGGGGTCGTTGGCAAAGCCAACGTTCAAATCTGTTGGATTTTTTGACCGCACTTTATGTGTTTTTTCTCGCCTTAACAAACAATAACACCGGGCGATGTTGTAAATCTTTAAATTCATCCTGCCATTGCGGTTGTTCCGCGAGCATAGGCTCCGCCATTTGCTCAATGTGAAAACCTGCGGAAATCAAATTGTTGATGATAGTCGCCGTGGTGCGATGATAGGTAGTGAAAGGCTGTTTAAACCAGTTGCGTTGGCGTTCGCCTTCATCCCGATAGAAATTCAGCCGATAGGCGATTTGTTGTTTTTGCGCGTCTTTTTCCCAACGTTCACCGCCTTGATAACAAGTCACAATGGGATGTTCTTGAGAGAAAATCAATTGTCCGTTTGGTTTCAGTTTGGCATGAATTTTTGCTAATAAGGCAGGAAAATCCTGCACATAATGAAAAGCAAAGGAACTGGTGATGACATCAAAATTGCTTTCGTTTAACCGTTCCAGATGTTCCATTGGGGCTTGCTCCAGTAAAAAGTGCGGTCGAAATTCTGCGAGATTTTTTGCCGCCTGCTGCAACATAGCTTGGGACAAATCTATACCGGCAACAAATGCGGCGCCCCGTTCTAAATAGAGCTTGAGATGTTCTCCGCAACCACAGCCTAAATCTAAAATACGCTTGCCTGACACGCCGCCGACTAAGCCCAACATCGTGGGCTTTTCAACGATTTCATTTAAGCTGTTCGGGTTGCTGCGCAGTTTTTGATACAGGTCGAAAAAACCGTCTTTGTCATACACGCTTTGCTTGTCTTGCATATTATCCTTTGAAGTCGGCAATCCAACCGAACTGCAATGCCACTTGTGCGAAGATATTCAATAATCCGAACAAAATCACAAAATACACCATGAAGTTGCCGCCGTGTACACGATAGGTGGCATTCGGGAATTTTTTACGGCTGGCTTTTGCCAACAACGCCGGCACGATGGCTGCCCAAATCGTGGCGGCTAAACCCGCGTAACCGATAGCGATAACGAAACCGAACGGGAATTGCAAGCTCAGTAATAACGGCGGTAGGAAAGTGACTAACGTTGTTTTAGTGCGTCCTAAGCGGCTGTCATCGAATTTACATAAGTCAGCGATGTAATCAAATAAGCCTAAGGTGACACCAAGGAAAGAACTGGCGATGGCCATATAGGCAAAGAAATTCAAAACAATGCCGATATAATCGGTTTGGATGTATTTATTCAAGGCTTCTAATAAGGCCGCCACATCACCGCCTTTGGCGATGACCGGTGCAAATTCAGCGCGCGGTAAGTTACCTTGAACGGCAAGCTGCCACAAAATATAAATAATCAACGCCAAACCGGTGCCAAGGAAAATGGATTTCATCACGCGGTTGCCGTCACGATCATAGTATTTCACCAAACTCGGTACGTTGCCGTGGAAACCGAACGACACCAAACACACAGGAAGTGCGGTCAAAATATAAGGTAAATATTGTTGTTCGCCCTGTGCCACAGTGTTAAGTAACACATCGGCTTTCACCGAACTCAACAAACCGGAGGTGGAAAGGAAGAAAGAAATGATCATCCCGGCGATTAACACCGTACTAAAACGGTCAACCGCTTTGGTAGAGAACCACACAAACGCCGCCAACACAAAACAGAAAATCAAAGAGCCTGCACTACGCCCCACTTCCACGTTTTCGCCTAATTGATTCAGGAAATTTTCCGTAATACTACCACCGGAGGTAATATAAGCATAAGTGAGAATGTAAAGCACAAAGGCGACAGATAAACCATTAATGACGTTCCAGCCTTTGCCTAATAAATCGGTCACAATCGTATCGAAACTGGCGCCGGTCGGATAATGTAAATTGGCTTCTAAAATCATTAAGCCCGAGGTAGTCATACAAAACCAGGTATAAATCAAAATCGCAATAGAACCGAAAAACCAAATACCGGCAGTAGAAGTTGGGTTGGCAAGCATACCGGCACCGATAGCCGTGCCGGCGATAATCATGGCGCCACCGAGTAATGAAGGGCGTTTTTGCATTGTCATTGTAATGTCCTTTAGTAAAAAATTTGGACTATTATAATAGTACAACTATAAAAGACAACCGGATTTTATCGTACAACAGCCCCTCAACTCGACAAATGAAGCCGATTACGGCTATAATTGCTACGTTTATTTAACTCACAAGAAGGAATAGCAAATGGGCTTAGAAAGCGTACCGGCAGGTAAAGAATTACCGGATGACATCTATGTTGTCATTGAAATCCCTGCAAACTCAGATCCAATCAAATATGAAGTAGACAAAGAAACCGGCACATTATTTGTGGATCGTTTCATGGCAACTGCCATGTTCTATCCGGCAAACTACGGTTATGTGAACAACACCTTATCTTCCGATGGTGACCCTGTTGACGTGTTAGTCCCAACACCATATCCGTTACAACCGGGCTCCGTCATTCGTTGCCGTCCTGTGGGCGTGTTGAAAATGACCGATGAAGCCGGTGGTGATGCAAAAGTGGTTGCCGTTCCACACACCAAATTAAGCAAAGAATACGACCACATCAAAGACGTGGGCGATTTACCGGAATTACTCAAAGCACAAATCCAACACTTCTTTGAAAGCTACAAAGCCTTAGAAGCCGGCAAATGGGTGAAAGTCGAAGGATGGGAAGGCGTTGACGCAGCGCGCAAAGAAATCCTTGATTCATTTGAACGTGCGAAAAAATAATTAAAACGATAAAGACACAGACCGCACCGTTAAAAAGTGCGGTCTTTTTTACACACAAATTCACGAAGGAAAACTCTATGTTCAAATTTAGTAAAACCTTAGCATGCATTTCCATCATCGGTATTTTAACTGCCTGCGCCGATTCCGCTTCAATTAACCAGCAAGCGGCCATGGGCTATCGCCAAATGATCAGCGAAGCACAAGCGAAAGGCCAACTGGATACCCAATCTCAAACAGCCCAACGGGTACATAAAATTTTCAACAAAATGGTGCCTTATGCAAATGCGGAAAATCACACGGGTCAGCCGTTCAATTGGCAAATCGAAGTGATTAAATCAAAAGAACTGAATGCTTGGGCAATGCCTGGCGGTAAAATGGCATTTTACACCGGTTTGGTTGATAACTTACGTTTAACCGATAACGAAATTGCCACCGTCATGGGTCATGAAATGGCGCATGCTTTAAAAGAACATGGTAAGAAAAAAGCAAACGTTGGCCAATTTACCGATGTTGTTGCCGGCGTTGCAAAAGAAGTATTGGCGACTAAAATCGGTGCTGACGGCAGTTCCATGGTGGTGGGTTTAGCCAAAGACTGGGGCTTGGACAAACCTTATTCCCGTAGCGCGGAAACCGAAGCCGACGAAGTGGGGTTATTTTTAATGGCGAAATCTGGTTATAACCCTGAAGCCGCACCGGGATTATGGGACAAAATGCAAAAAGCCTCTACCGGCTCACAAGGCATCCTGGACAAATTAAGCTCAACTCACCCGAGCGATAAAGATCGTCAGGAAAACTTATTGCGTTTAATGCCGGAAGCTATCGCATTGTATAAACAAAGCAAAAGCAAATAAGTGGGCTAATTAAACAACAAAAGTGCGGTGACTTTTTCGAGAGAATATTAAAACACATCGAAAAATCACCGCACTTTTTTATTTATTGCTAAACAGCAACTAATTAATTTTAAAACTGATCGGCACGGTAATAGAAGGCCCCATGCCCGCCGGACGAGGACCAATTGATCTGGCACTATTAACCGCACTTAATGCTGCATTGTCCAAATCCTCTGCGCCTGAACTCTTCGCAATAGAGGCTCCACTAATAGAACCATCCGCACCGATGGAGAATGAAACCGTCACAATACCTTGTTTACGCATCATTTTTGCGCGAGCAGGATAACGTTTGTGTTTCTCAATTTCACGACGCAAGGCTGAACGATAGGCATCAAGCTCACTACCACCGACACCGTTTCCTGCTAAGTTTGGATTCGTTGTGGTTGCCGGACCTGTTGTCGTTGCCTTGGAATTTACCGAAGAATTGGATTCAACGGTTCTGTCACCGATCGGCACGTCCGGGTTTGGTTTGACCTTCGGTTTTTCTTTCGGCTTTTGTTTAGGTTTTTCTTTCGGTTTTTCTTTCGGCTTTTCCGGTTCTTTTGGTTTTTCAACCTTCGGCGGTTCCGGTTTTACGGTTGGATCTTCAACGGTTTCCTGCTTTTCCGGTTCCGGTGCTTTTTCTTCCACCGGCGGCGGTTCAGCCTCCACCATAGCCATAATCATCTCCATGGAAATGCTGGTGGAAATTTCGCCGGTCGCACTGTTGGCGCTCGTATCCGTTTTACTCAAGTGGCTCCAAAAAAGCAAAAATATAATGGTGGCATGAATAACAACAGATAACAGAAAACTCAAGAGTGAACGTTTTGCATTCTGCATTCACATTCTCCTACTTGCCAACATCGGCGGATTGTTCTGTAGGTTTTGCCACCTGAGGTTCAACCGATTTTTGAGCCTGCGGCTCATTGTTTTTCGGTTTTTCACCGCCTTTATCTTTCGTTGCTACAATGGCCACATCTTTAATGTCGTTTTTCGCCAATAAATCCGTTACAGAAACAAAATCTTGGAAAGTGGCATCGGCATCAATTTTTAAGGTCACTTTTTGGGCTTTATCCCAACCGGCAATTTCGGTCTCCAAACTTTCAAGATTAGTCGGTTTGTCATTAAAAAACAGTTCACCATTGGCCGTCACTGTTAATAATTTTGCCAACTCGCTAGATTTAAACGCCACAGAAGCACTTGCTTTCGGCACATTCACTTGGATTTTCCCTTGTGAAATAAAAGAGGCGGTAATCAACACGATAGCCAACAACACCAACATAATATCAATGAAAGGGATAATGTTGATTTCATCAAACTTTTTCACGGACTATTCCTTATGTTCGCTATCATCTTTATTTTTTTGAGAATTTAATACTTTCCACTTCAAACGGTTGACTTCAACCTTACGTCCTAACGCGTTATAGAAAATCATCGATGGGATTGCCACTAAAATACCAAGTGCGGTCGCTTTTAGGGCTAAAGATAAATGCATCATGATCTCGCCGGCATTGACTTCGCCGCCGGATTGACCGATTTGATAAAAGGTTAAAAGAATACCGATAACAGTCCCCAACAAACCGACATAAGGCGCGTTGGCACCCACGGTTGAAATCACGGTCAGATTGCGGTTTAAATCAATTTCAAGTGCATGAATGGTGGAATACTGATTGACTTTAACTCGGGCTAAAAACATAAAACGTTCAATCACCATTGCGAGCATTAACACGCTCATAAAAATCAATAAACCAATAATAATGTAATCGCTATACTTTTGTAAAAAGTCAAAAATTTGCGGCATTTGTTTTTCCTTTGAAAGATGCTCTAAAAAATAATTATAAAGAAGAATATGAATCATATCCTTTCTTTAACTGATAATAAATCGCATTTATTATAAAGTTCTAACGCCGTTTGTAAATTAAAATTTCAACACAAAAAAAGCGATGAAATTGCTTCATCGCTTCAGCAGAAATAAACCGGGTTATAGGCTAAAGTTTGATGACTTTTGCCTGTTTAATCATATTATCGCTTACTTCCAAAATCGTGACTTGCAAGCCACTGACTTCACACACCGTGCCCTCTTGTGGGATTTCTTCCAAATGCTCCAAAATAAGGCCGTTAAACGTACGGACCTCTTCCGTATCCAAATTCCAATCAAACATTTTGTTTAAATCACGCAAGTTGGTGGACCCCTCAATAATGATGGATCCGTCTGATTGTGGTACGACTTCTTCTTCTAGCGTAGGTGCATTAGAGGTGGTAAATTCACCGACAATTTCTTCCAAAATATCTTCTAGGGTCACCAGCCCTTTAATATCACCATATTCGTCCACGACCAAACCGATACGCTCTTTTTTATTGCGGAAATTAGTCAACTGAGTCTTAAGTGCGGTACCTTCCGGAATAAAATACACTTCGTCTGCCGCACGAATTAGGGTCTCTTTGGTAAATTCATTTTTTTCCAATAACAAACGGTAGGCTTCGCGCACTCGCAAAATACCCAACACGTTTTCGTCCATGCTACCTTTATACAACACGATTCGATTATGGGCAGCATGATTTAGTTGACGCATAATCGCTTTCCAATCGTCATCAATATCAATACCGCCGATTTCATTGCGTGGCACCATGATGTCATCCACCGTGACGGTTTCCATATCCAAAATCGATAATAACATCTGCGGATGTTGCTCATCCGGCGTGGCCTCCCCCGCTTCGGAAACAATACTGCGCAACTCTTCACGGCTGATTACCTGTTTTTTCAGATCCGGTTTTAAACCCACCAAACGCATTAAAGATTTGGTAAAAATATTCATTAACCAAACCAAAGGAGAAAAAACTTTAAGTAACGGCATTAATAAGTGACTGCTGGTCAACCCAACCTTCTCAGGATGCATTGCCGCCACGGTTTTCGGGAAAATTTCGGAAAAGATCAACATCACGAAAGTCAATGCGCCGGTCGCAATGGCAACTCCCGCATCGCCATATAAACGCATACCGATTACCGTTGCAATGGCGGAAGCACTGATATTCACGAGATTATTAAAAATAAGAATAAAACTAAGTAAGGTATCCGGTTTGTGTAGCAGTTTTTCGGCTTTTTGCGCCCCTTTGTTGCCTTGCGTGGCAAGAAAGCGCAAACGGTATTTATTTAAGGAAAGCAAACCGGTTTCCGAACCGGAGAAGTAGGCTGAAAGCACTAAGCAAATGATTAGAATAATAAATAACGTACTAAGGGGAATACTGTCCAAAGTGAAATCCTTATATGTATTAAAAATAAAAAAATGCGGCCAATTTTTACCGCACTTTTCTCTCATCCGTTGATTTTACACAATCAAACGACTACCGAAGTAAGCGATAGTCAGCAAAATCATACCCGAAATAGCATAAATAATCATCTTTTTTCCACGCCAACGGTATTGCTTATAGCCCCAAATCGCCAGACCAAAAACAAGCCAACCAAGCAAAGAAAACGCACCTTTGTGAATATTATCCGGTGTTATCGCCTGCATAAGGTGGTAAGTACCTGAAATTAAAGTCATGGTAAGTAAAACTTCACCACTCACTAATAAACGGAAAAAATGGCGTTCTACTGTCATTAACGGCGGCATCATCGGTGAAAAATGAGGTTTCTTGGCTTTTAAATGACGATCAATCCATACCAACTGAATAGCATATAAGGTTGCAATAGCACACACCGCATAAGCAAAAATGGATAAGCCGATGTGAAATAGCAGAAAATCGTTTTGACTCAATAACTGAATAATATGACTTGGCAGGAAAGTAGCATAAATTAAATTAATAATGGAAAAGCAATACACAATAGGCAATACAAACCACATGGTATTCACCTGTAACATGGCAACAGTGGCAAGGGCGGCGATAATCACGCTCATTAAAGACGCCACTTCCATAATGCTGAATGTTTGCCTAGCAGCCAAATCCTGCAATAAAGGAAACGTACTCATGACATGGAAAATAATGGCGCAAAGTGCGGTCAGAAAAAAAAGTGTTTTTTTCGGTTTCGTTTGCCCATCACCGACTTGTGCATTTAACAAGATCGGCGCAATTAACAACACACTGAATAAATAAAACGCAATAGATAAAATGGCAAACCACATAATTATTTCCCTGTTTACATTGAGACGTTTATTCTAGCCATATCCCGTTAAAATCGCTATAAATTTATTTCGCGCGTGAAAATACGCGGAATTTCAGTATAATGACAGCAATTTTTAACCGCATTTTCCCTTCCGAGACAATACAGGAATCCACATGTTTGAAAACTTATCCGATCGCCTAGCCAAAACGTTACGTAACATCAGCGGACGTGGGCGTTTAACCGAAGATAACATCAAAGACACCCTACGCGAAGTGCGCATGGCATTACTGGAAGCCGATGTGGCGCTACCGGTCGTGCGTGATTTCATCAATAAAGTAAAAGAACGCGCCATTGGCGTGGAAGTAAATAAAAGCCTCACGCCGGGACAAGAGTTCGTCAAAATCGTACAAGCGGAATTAGAAGCGGCAATGGGTGAGGCGAACGAAAGCCTAAATCTTGCGACCCAACCACCTGCTGTGATTTTACTGGCCGGTCTGCAAGGGGCGGGGAAAACCACCAGCGTGGGTAAACTAGCCAAATTCCTGCGTGAACGTCATAAGAAAAAAGTGCTTGTGGTATCTGCCGACGTTTATCGCCCTGCGGCGATCAAACAATTAGAAACCCTTGCTCAAGCGGTTAACGTGGACTTCTTCCCATCCGATGTGAAACAAAACCCGGTGGATATTGCCAAAACGGCATTGGCGGAAGCCAAATTAAAATTCTACGACGTGCTTATTGTGGATACCGCCGGTCGTTTACACGTTGACAGTGAAATGATGAATGAAATCAAACAGATTCATGCCGCATTAAACCCAATTGAAACGCTATTCACCGTGGATGCCATGACCGGTCAGGATGCGGCGAATACCGCAAAAGCCTTCAATGAAGCATTGCCACTTAGTGGTGTTATTCTTACCAAAGTGGACGGTGATGCCCGTGGCGGTGCAGCGTTGTCTATTCGTCAAATCACCGGCAAGCCGATTAAATTCCTCGGGGTCGGTGAAAAAACCGACGCGTTAGAGCCGTTCCACCCGGATCGCGTGGCATCGCGTATTCTCGGCATGGGCGATGTGCTTTCCTTAATTGAAGATTTAGAACGTTCCGTTGACCGCGAAAAAGCGGAAAAAATGGCGCAAAAATTCAAGAAAGGGGACGATTTCACTTTAGAAGATTTCCGTGAACAATTACGCGAAATGAAAAAAATGGGCGGCATGATGTCCATGCTAGAAAAATTGCCGGGTGCGAAAAATCTGCCGGATCATGTGAAAAATCAGGTGGACGACAAAATGTTCAACAAACTGGAAGCCATCATCAATTCCATGACCTTAAAAGAACGCGCCAATCCGGACATCATCAAAGGCTCCCGCCGTCGCCGCATCGCCCTTGGTTCCGGCACGCAGGTGCAAGATGTGAACAAGTTGCTCAAACAATTTGATGAAATGCAACGCATGATGAAGAAAATGCGCAAAGGCGGCATGGCGAAAATGATGCGCGGCATGCAAGGCCTAATGGGCGGCGGGCTTGGTGGCTTGGGCGGAATGTTTAGACGTTAGAAAAATAATAAAGTGCGGTTAAAAACGAAGGAATTTTTAACCGCACTTTTACTATCGAAGCCCTTCAACATAATGAGGAAAAGCAAATGAAAACGAAAAATCTCTTATTATTAGGTGCGACATTATCACTAACCGCTTGTTCAGTGAGTGAACTAGGTTTGGGTAATGGTTCTCCAGATTGGCGTCCTTATAAAGATATTGATCAATCTACTCAATATATCTCTTTTATTAGTACAGAGACTGCATATGAGCAATCTCATCCAAATGAAACTCGTGTAGATAGCGTTGGTAGAGCTTATCGAAAAAGCGCTAAAGACCAGGAAGATTTAATTGGGAATCTGTATTATATTTACGATGCTCACGCCAATAATATGGCAATATATTTTGGAACAGAAAACGCTAAAAGTTTAAACCCACACCAAAAAGAAGATATAAAGAAACTTGCAAAAGCGAAAAAAATCGATTTCTATGAGTTTGGAAAGGGACGACTTGCTCACGCCGAATTTACGGCAAATAAATCCATGTGTACTGATTTTAATGGCAAAAATGGGGTAAAAGTTAAAATGGCAAGTAACTATTACCAAGACTATAATAACTATTACACGAGTTTATTAAGCGCCATTATTTCCAAGCATGATATTAAGGATGTGAATTATAAACCTCTAGTGACGGGTAGCCAGTCCTTTATTGCCGAAAGCAACAAGCATGAAGCAAAGCATGGACAACAATTAGGATTAGCTAACTTAAAAGAAAAAGCAACGCTCTTTACTAACATTATTTGTCGCTAAAAAACAAAGTGCGGTCATTTTAAAAAACGTTTTTCAAAATGACCGCACTTTTTATTTAACTAATTCTCGTGGTGTTCATGCTCTTCCACTTTTGCCACCGCGCCATTAATGGTTAGGCAAATTTCGGTGGAAATTAAGTGGGTTAAAATACTGGCCAATTCGTATAATTTTTCCGTATTGGCGGTGCCGCTTTCATTGAAATAACCTTGCGCTTTTAAGCTATTGGTAAATGCGGAGAAAACCGCTTTATCAAAGAATTCCGGTGCGTTGATGCCATGTAAAACAGACAAACGTTGTGCCACAGACTGACTTTCTTTTTCCAAATCCGCACGGGAAATCAACGGATTATTTTGCAATAAATTGACGGTAATGTAATAGCGTTGCAGAATTTCACGCACCCCGGCCGACCAAAGTTGCAACATCCGAATATTCGGTTTGTTGATGGCCAACATATTTTCACTGTGCTTAATGATGTTTTGGCGTTGAAATTCTTGAATAATATGCTCTACTCGCTCAGCGATTTGACCCTCTTCATTAAAATGCAAGAACAATTCGCTACGCAAAAACGGATAAATTTTCAACACGGCATCTAACGCCAGCTCTTTTTGAATGGCTTCATAATGCAGAACAACGCTCGCCACCAAGGAGGGTAATACGAATAAATGCTGAATATTATTGCGGTAATAGGTCATCAACACGGCAGAGGAACGTTCTAAACGCACGATTTCGCCAAAATTGTCTTTTTCCAACAAGATGCCAACACGATCCAGACTTAATACATGATCGAGCATAATTTCCGGTTTTTCCGTCGGCACCACCACATCATCGGAATACGGCACATTTTGTAAGAATTGCTGATAACTGGAAAGTTGCTCTAGCAACTGTTCACGAGATAACGCACGTTGACGGGAGGACAACAGCGCCGTTCCGGTGAGATTCATCGCATTCACTGCCGCCGCTTTGTTGATATTCACCATCACTTGATGAGACACGGCATCTACAGCCTTATTAAACCATTGTGGACGATCTTCCAACGGCTCTTTCCATTCCGGGAAATGTTGATTCAGGTAGTTGCTTAAAGTGATCGGTTCACCAAAGTTCACATAACCTTTGCCCAAATTGCGTAATTTTTTGATTACACGCAACACTAAACCGGCGTTTTCTTTTTCTTTTGCTGCGCCTCGCAATTCCTTCGCATAAGTGTCCACTTCCAAAACGTGCTCATAGCCTACATATACCGGCACAATGGAAATCGGACGGGTTTGCTGTTGCTGCAACGCCTGTAATGTCATTGACATCATGCCGGTTTTCGGCGCCAATAAACGACCGGTGCGGGAACGTCCGCCTTCAATAAAATATTCCACGGAATAACCACGATGGAACAATTCCGCCAAATATTCACGGAAAATCGTGGAATACAGACGATTTCCTTTAAAGGTACGACGAATAAAGAACGCACCACCACGGCGGAACATCCCTCCTACCGGCCAGAAATTAAGGTTAATTCCTGCGGCAATATGCGGTGGCACTAAGCCTTGGTGATACAAAACATAGGAAAGTAACAAGTAATCGATATGGCTACGATGGCAAGGCACATACACGATTTCGTGGCCCTCTAGTGCCAATTTCCGTACGCGATCGGCATTTTCCACATCAATGCCTTGGTAGAGTTTATTCCATAACCAGCGCAAGAAACGATCTGCCACGCGTAAGCCTTCATAACTCACGTTTGCGGCAATTTCGTCCAAAATTTTTTCGGCTTCTTTGTAGGCTTTTTCTTTACTTATATTCTTACTTTTTGACTCGTCTTCAATCGCTGCTAAAATGACCGGCAATTGCAACAATTTATTAAACATAGCCTGACGGTTCGGTAAGCGTGGTCCGGTCGCAGAAATCCGTTGTTTGGCAAAGTGAATTTTAGCAACACGAGCCAATTTCTGTGCGATTTTCTGATCAAAACCATGTTCGCGCGTCATATAACGTAAAGATACCGCCTGGGAAAAGCGCACAAAAGTATCCCGCCCAAACCAAAGCGCTGCAGCGGTTTTTTGCAAGCCATTTAATAACCGTAAATTCGGCAACTTGGATTTATCTTCATGCCCCGGTGCACGCCCCCATAAGACGGAAACAGGAATCAGTTGCACGTCTAATTCAGGCAAAGTGCGGTGTAATTCTAAATATTTATTAAAAACGGCTATGGTTTCCTTCTTGGCGCCTTTCGATTTAAAAAAACGCCGACCTTCATCTAAAAATACGAAACGCGGCAAGATGCTACCATTAATTTCATTGTCTTCTAAAGGATCAGGTAAACCTACGCTTAAACAGTTTTTACGGAAAATAACGAAGTCGGTTTCGGAGGTGTACGGCAACATATAAACCACAGGTTGCGTAATATTAAGCTCTAACTCTTCAATAGGATTATGCGGAATCGGATTATTCTTTACTAAAATCGATAATGGTAATTCAAGCAATTTTCGATAAGCATTAAGAAAACTAGACATAATAAATTTCCTTGTTATAACGTAATGTCACTGACAGATTGTCAATTTCACACTAGTTTAGCATAAAAATTTCACCGAATTAGTGACCTGCGGCACAATTCTAAGATAACACAATCATTCGCTTTATCTTTCACCCAAGAAAAGATTGCACCCATAGATTTTCTGTATATAATACCAGTTATTCATGTATATATTAACAGGAATGATATTATGAAACCACTAACAGCTCGCCAACAAGAAGTCTATGATTTTCTTAAACATCATCTTGAAACCACCGGTATGCCACCAACGCGGGCAGAGATTTCTAAAGAGTTGGGTTTTCGCTCTCCTAATGCGGCAGAAGAACATTTAAAGGCCTTGGCGAAAAAAGGCGTCATTGAAATTGTTTCCGGTGCATCGCGCGGCATTCGTCTTTTATTGGAAGATAATAATGTAGAAGAAGAATCCGGCTTACCGTTAATTGGTCGTGTTGCCGCCGGTGAGCCGATTTTGGCGGAACAACATATTGAAGGCACTTATCATGTTGATCCTACGATGTTTAAGCCACAAGCCGACTTCCTGCTAAAAGTTTATGGTCAATCCATGAAAGACATCGGTATTTTAGATGGCGACTTATTGGCAGTGCATAGCACCAAAGACGTGCGTAACGGTCAGGTTGTGGTCGCCCGCATTGAAGATGAAGTCACGGTAAAACGCTTGGAACGCAAGGGGTCAATAATTTACTTACACGCCGAAAACGAAGAATTTGCACCAATTGTAGTGGATTTGACCCAACGTCCGCATTTTGAAATTGAGGGCATCGCAGTAGGCATTATTCGTAATAATGCTTGGATGTAAAAACACTGAAAAAAATGACCGCACTTTTATTGCAAAAGCCCTGATTCAGTGTATAATTTGCGCCCTCAGTCACGTCCGAATTAGTTCCTTGCTTCCACAAGATTGGTGACTGGTCTTAACGTTGGAGGCTGATTAACCCGTAAGGAGCAGTAATGCGTCACTACGAAATCGTGTTTATGGTCCACCCGGATCAAAGCGAGCAAGTACCAGGGATGATTGAACGTTATACCGGTTCTGTAAAAGAAGCCGGCGGTCAAATTCATCGCCTAGAAGATTGGGGTCGCCGTCAATTAGCATACCCAATTAACAAATTACATAAAGCACACTATGTGCTTATGAATGTAGAAGCGCCTCAACAAGTAATCGACGAGCTAGAAACAACTTTCCGTTATAACGACGCTGTATTGCGCAGCCTTGTTATTCACACTAAGCACGCCGTAACCGAAGCGTCCCCAATGGTTAAAGCAAAAGACGATCGTAAAGCTTTAACTGAAGTTGAATCCAACGATTTTGAGGATGCTGAAGAGTAATTTGAATATTGATAATCGTTTATCCATTATTGGTGTTGTCGCCAATAATCCTAAACGACGCAAAAGCCCGAATGGAATCGAACATTGCCAATTTTTATTGGAACATCGTTCAACCAAGCAAGAAGCAAATTTAACGCGACAAGCGTGGTGTAAAATTCCCGTTCAAATCAGTGGCAATCAATTAGTAGAAAAAACTCAAGGCATTACGGTCGGCAGTAAAATATTAATTCAAGGTTTTTTAACCACACACCAACTCAATAATGGGTTGACACAATTAGTGTTACATGCCGAGCAAATCGAATTTATAGATTAGGAGACTAGCCAAATGGCACGTTATTTCCGTCGTCGTAAGTTCTGCCGTTTCACAGCGGAAAATGTTGTTGAAATCGATTACAAAGATATCGCTACATTAAAGAACTACATTTCTGAAAGCGGCAAAATTGTACCAAGCCGCATTACCGGTACTCGTGCGAAGTACCAACGCCAATTAGCCCGCGCAATCAAACGCGCACGTTATTTAGCGTTATTACCTTACTCTGATACACATCATCACTAAGAAGGGGAAGGTCAAATGCAAGTAATTCTTTTAGATAAAATTGCACACTTAGGTAAAGTGGGCGATCAAGTAAATGTTAAATCCGGTTTCGCGCGTAACTACTTAATCCCACAAGGTAAAGCAGTTATGGCAACCAAAGCTAACATTGAACATTTTGAAGCACGTCGTGCAGAATTAGAAGAGAAAGCAGCTCAAGCATTAGCCGCCGCTGCTGACCGCGCAGCACGTTTAGAAGCATTAGGTTCTGTTACCATCGCGGCTAAAGCAGGTGATGAAGGTCGTCTATTCGGTTCTATCGGTACTCGTGACATCGCTGAAGCAATCACTGCTAAAGGTGTTGAAGTAGCGAAAAGTGAAGTGCGTTTACCAAACGGTTTAGTCCGTACTCTTGGTGAACATGAAGTGACTTTCCAATTCCACGGTGAAGTCTTCTCTCACTTAAACGTTGTTATCGTTGCTGAATAATTAACGCATACAAAAAACCCGGTTTCATTACCGGGTTTTTTTATTGTTCTTTTATAGCACGTAAAGTGCGGTCATAAAAAATAACGTTTTTAAGCTATAAAAAATTATTACCCCAATTCTGTTATTACTCTCCTATATCACTTTCATTCTATTTTCTTCGTAAATTACGATCCCGATCGCAAAATTTGCTTTCATCAATATTTATCACTCGCTATTTGCCTATAATCCCGCGTTTTGAACAAGAGCGAGAAAACCATGAATAATCATCCGGAACTTTTATTACGTCTATTGCAAATTCCCAAACTGGGACCAACCACAATTCATAAAATCCTAGCTCAAGTAAATTTAACGGAATTGCAAAATTACGACGCCGTTGCTTTTCGTCAAATGGGATGGAATGCTCAACAAATACAGGCCTGGTTTCACCCTGAAATGCGTTATATCGAGCCGGCATTGTTATGGGGTGAAAAAGAAGGCAACATAATTCTGGATTATTTCCACCCGAACTATCCTGAACTACTCAAACAAATCGAAAGTGCGCCGCCTGTGTTATTTGTAAAAGGAAACTGTTCGGCACTATCACAACAACAAATTGCCATTGTCGGCAGTCGCCAATGTTCTAACTATGGAGAATACTGGGCAAAATATTTTGCCACCGAACTGACTACCAATGGCTTTATTATCACCAGTGGCTTAGCATTAGGCATTGACGGATTTTGTCATCAAGCAGCCGTAGATTTAAACCAACCGACTATTGCGGTTTTAGGTAGCGGATTAGAAGAAATTTACCCCACCAAACACCGCAAGCTGGCACAAGAAATTATCACCAACAATGGCGCATTAGTTTCCGAATTCTTCCCATTGCACCCCCCGGTGGCAGAAAACTTTCCACGTCGCAACCGCATTATTAGCGGTTTATCTTTAGCAACGTTAATTATTGAAGCAACAGAACGAAGCGGCTCTTTAATTACTGCCCGTTATGCTTTAGAACAGAATCGGGAAATTTTTGCCTTGCCGGGGAATATTCAAAGTCAATTTAGTCAAGGTTGCCATAAGTTAATAAAACAAGGGGCAATGTTGGTCGAAAATATTGAGGATATTTTGGAAAATTTATCACCATCTCCGATATGGAAAAAACGTCCGCAAAACTTACCGCACTTTACCTCCCGCACAACAACCCACGCGCAGTTGCCGGAACCGGTTACGCCATCTCATCCGAAAATTTACGACACAATTGGCTATAGTCCCATTAGCATTGATGATTTAGTAGCGAAACTAGGGTTATCGGTAGATCAGCTTCTCACCCAATTATTAGAATTGGAATTGCAGGATTTAATTATCAGTGAAAATGGATTGTATCGACGATCTTAATTTCAGTTATCAAATCCACCCCATTGATAAACAAATACCATTCGATAATGAGATCTAATATATTCCTCTAAGAAATAATGTTCCTTTGTTTCCTTTAAATAAAAAATGCGCTTAATTCTAAGCGCATTTTGGGGTTTCAATAGGCTATTTATATTCCACTACCACATCGCCTTCGGTAATTGCATCACCGTAAATTGGCTGCAAGGTTTTTTCGTAGGCTTGTTTTAACACACCTTGTTTTCCCAATTTTTCAATTTCGGCATTTAACCAATTTAACAATTCAACATCACCTTTTTTTACTGCCGGCGCAATGAAATCTTGATCACCTAAATTTTTAACGCCCACAGTGAACCCCGGATTTTCTTTCGCCCAAGCGAATAATAGGGTATTGTCATGAGCAAGCGCATCACCACGACCATCACGTAAAGCTTCAAAAGTTTCGGTATTTTGCTCAAATTTCAACAGTTTGATGTCAGGATAATTTTTAGTGAAATAAGCGTCTGCGGTGGTGCCTTTATTGATTAACAAGGTTTTGCCTTTTAATTGATTCACATCGCTAATCACCGCGCCGTCTTTCGACACTACGCCCAACGCCACTTTCATGTAAGGTTTAGCAAAATCCACCACTTCCGCACGCGCCGGGGTGACAGTGAAATTAGCAAGGATAATATCCACTTTATTGGAAGTGAGGTATTCCACACGGTTGGCCGCTTCAACTAACACATATTCCGCTTTATTTTCATCACCCAATAAATCTTTGGTGATAGCTTTGGCGATTTCTACGTCAAATCCTTGGCTTTTGCCTTGACTGTCCACATAGCCGAATGGCGGTTTGTCGCTGAATACGCCGATACGCAATTTGCCGGCTTGTTTGAGTTGCTCAATCGTTGACGAGGTCGCCGATTCAGTTTTACCCTCTTTATCGTTACACGCGGTTAAGCCTATCGCCAATAATGCGGTGGCGAAAAGTGCGGTCACTTTTTTAAATGTTTTGTTCATAATTAACTCCTCTCGGTTCGTAATTTAAGATATTAAGAAAGCTTTTTGCACGGTCGGTTTGCGGATTGGTGAAGAAATCCGATGGTGCCGCCTGCTCTACGATTTGCCCTTTATCCATAAACACAATGCAGTTCGCCACTTGGCGGGCAAAGGACATTTCATGTGTCACAATCAGCATCGTCATGCCGTCTTTCGCTAAGCCCAAAATCACATCCAGCACTTCACGCACCATTTCCGGGTCAAGTGCGGCAGTGACTTCGTCAAACAGCATAATGTCGGGATTCATACACAAAGAACGGACGATGGCAATACGTTGTTTCTGACCACCCGATAATTCGCGCGGATAGGCATTTTTACGCTCAAACAGCCCGACCCGTTTCAACAACATATCGGCTTGCGCTTCCACTTCAGCACGTTGCCGTTTCTGCACTTTGAGCGGACCAAGCAAAATATTGTCGATGACCGACATATGCGGAAATAATTCATAGCTTTGGAACACCATGCCGATATGTTGACGAGCCTTCACCCAAGGTAAGTCTTTACCCAACTCACCTTCATTTTGCAAAATTAATTGACCGCTCTTTATCTCTTCTAAGCCGTTAATGCAACGTAGAAGGGTACTTTTGCCACAGCCTGACGGGCCTAAAATCACCACCACTTCGCCTTTTTTAACGGATAAATTAATATCGTTTAATGCGAGGGTGTCACCGTAATATTTCACTAAATTTTTAATTTCTAACAAGGGCATACACACCTTCTATTTTTCCCAATAAGTTTCCAAATAACGCGAAAGTAAGGATAACGGATAGCAAATTGCAAAATATAACAAGAAAATCACGCCATAAATCCACAAAGCGGCAGAGGGCTCGGTGAATAAGGAAGTCTCAATAATCTGTTGTCCCACTTTGATGACCTCTAATACACCGATTAACATGGCAAGAGAACTGGTTTTCACCATGCGGGTAAATAAGTTGATCGCACTTGGTGTGACACGTTTTAAACTTTGTGGCAATAAAATATAACGAAAAGTCTGTAGCGACGTTAAACCTAATGCGTGAGCGGATTCTACTTGATGTTTTTCAATAGAAGTTAACGCGCCCCGCACTAAATCTCCCATTTCCGCCGCTCCCCAAAAAATGAAGACCCAAATACATACGGTAACGCCATCAATATGCGTGTTGAACCATTTCGCCACGCCGAAATAGGTAATAAAAAGTAAGACCAACAAAGGAATAATGCGGACAAATTCCAAATAAAAGCGGCAAAGGGCGCGAATGACCCGGTTCTTGTTTGTCATCAATAAACCGAGAATTACACCAAGAACACAAGCAAAAAAAACGGAAACAAAGGCAATTTTAGCCGTCACCCATAATCCGCCCAGTAATCGCTCAAAGTTACTCCCTTCAAATAATACATTAAGCGCCATATTTTGCTCTCCGTGTACGGCGTTCCAAATATGCAACAAATAAAGACACCGGCAATAAAATCATTAAATAAAACACGACCAATAAAAATAGAGCTTCATTCGTTTTGTAATCCATTCCAATAATTTCTTTTGCCATAAACATCAACTCGGCAATGGCAATCGCACTCACCACGGAAGTTTCTTTCATTAAAAATAAGCAATTCGCACCAATGGCAGGTGTGGCGATAGCAAAGGCTTGAGGGAATAATACGTAACGAAAGGCCTGTACCGGCGTCAATCCTAAACTTAAAGCGGATTCCAACTGTCCACGAGAAATGGCTTCCAAGCCGCCTCGAATGGCTTCCGCCATATAACTGCCGCCTAAAAAGGCCAAACCGATGATCGCGCAAGTAAAACCATCCAGTTTGATCCCCACTTTAGATAAGCCAAAATACAAAAAGAAAACCTGAATTAATAAAGGCGTATTACGGGAAAGTTCGATATAAAACTTCACCACAAGATTGAGAATCTTAATTTTATAAGTTGTGACTACCGCACAGAAAAAACCGACTAAAAGCGATAGCACAATTGCCCAGAAAGAAAGTTGTAAAGTAATAAATGTTGCATCAACAAATCTGGGGATGACATTCCAAATATACTGCCAGTTCATGAGTATTCCAAAAGACCTAAACCTTCTGGCATTATAAAAATAAGATAATTTCAGATGGAAAGAACGAATTTGTATATCTTATAACCTAAAGAAATTTAAACATCGTTTTTATCACATAAACTATGATCAAAAGTGCGGTCGATTTTCGTCATGTTTTTTCTTCTTTTTATTGTCAGCATCAGCAAGGTTGCAACTGTAGAATAAGTTGACAGAAAGCGGTTTGGAGATTAAAATCTGCGGTCTGTTCTTGTATGGACAGATTTTGTAAAACACATTCTTTAATGAATTTTTATTAAACTGGAGTTTTTTAATGGCAACAATCAACCAGCTAGTACGCAAACCGCGTGTGAAAAAGGTTGTAAAAAGTAACGTTCCTGCATTAGAGGCTTGCCCGCAGAAACGTGGTGTGTGCACACGTGTATACACAACTACACCTAAAAAACCGAACTCAGCATTACGTAAAGTATGCCGTATTCGTTTAACCAATGGTTTCGAAGTAACCTCATACATCGGCGGTGAAGGTCACAACCTTCAAGAGCACAGTGTTGTGCTTATCCGTGGCGGTCGTGTTAAAGACTTACCGGGTGTGCGTTATCACACCGTACGCGGCGCATTAGACTGCGCAGGCGTGAAAGATCGTAAACAAGGTCGTTCTAAATACGGCGTTAAACGTCCTAAAGCTTAATGGTTCTCCGTTAAGTAAGGCCAAACGCTAAATTAGTAAAACTTATTTAAATCGCAAACTCCAGTATCTAATTAACCCCTTATATCAAAAGTGCGGTTAATTTTTATCGAGTTTTGGGATACCCTGAAGATTATAAAAACGGAGAAATTCGCAATGCCACGTCGTCGTAGTATTGAACAGCGCAAGATTTTACCGGATCCGAAGTTCGGTTCAGAATTACTTGCTAAATTTATCAATGTCATCATGGTAGATGGTAAAAAATCTATCGCAGAATCTATCGTTTATAACGCGTTAGACACATTATCTCAACGTACCGGTAAAGAAGCTTTAGAAGCTTTTGAAGCGGCATTAGACAACGTACGCCCAACCGTGGAAGTTAAATCCCGTCGTGTTGGTGGTTCTACTTACCAAGTACCGGTTGAAGTTCGTCCGGTTCGTCGTAACGCATTAGGTATGCGTTGGATCGTTGAAGCGGCCCGTAAACGCGGTGATAAATCAATGGCTTTACGTTTAGCCAACGAATTATCTGACGCATCCGAAAACAAAGGTGCCGCAGTTAAGAAACGTGAAGACGTTCACCGTATGGCTGAAGCTAACAAAGCGTTTGCTCACTACCGTTGGTAATATTCGGTTAGCAGTTACGTTTTTAGGCTTCATCTCATATTTTTATGCGATGAAGCCTCATTCATTTATAAAATTTCGTATTTAATTTTAAATAAGAAATCGTCAAGGAAATAATAATGGCTCGTACAACCCCTATTGAAAGATATCGTAACATTGGTATCAGTGCGCATATTGATGCGGGTAAAACTACTACTACTGAGCGTATCTTGTTCTATACCGGCGTAAGTCACAAAATCGGTGAAGTGCACGATGGTGCCGCAACCATGGACTGGATGGAACAGGAACAAGAACGTGGTATTACCATCACCTCTGCGGCAACCACCGCATTCTGGTCCGGTATGTCACAACAATTCCCACAACACCGTATTAACGTTATCGACACCCCAGGACACGTTGACTTTACTGTTGAAGTAGAACGTTCTATGCGTGTTCTTGATGGCGCGGTGATGGTTTACTGTGCGGTTGGTGGTGTTCAACCACAATCTGAAACCGTATGGCGTCAGGCAAACAAATACGAAGTTCCGCGCATTGCGTTCGTTAATAAAATGGACCGTACCGGTGCAAATTTCCTACGCGTGGTTGATCAATTAAAAACCCGTTTAGGTGCCAATGCAGTTCCACTTCAACTACCTGTTGGTTCAGAAGAAAACTTTACCGGTGTTGTTGATTTGATCAAAATGAAAGCAATTAACTGGAATGAAGCTGACCAAGGTATGACCTTCACTTATGAAGACATTCCTGCAGATATGCAAGCCGCTTGTGAAGAATGGCGTCAAAACCTTGTTGAAGGTGCTGCGGAAGCTTCCGAAGAGTTAATGGAAAAATACCTTGGCGGTGAAGAATTAACAGAAGAAGAAATCAAAGCCGGTCTTCGTCAACGCGTATTAGCAAATGAAATCATCTTGGTAACTTGTGGTTCTGCATTTAAAAACAAAGGCGTACAAGCAATGCTTGATGCGGTTGTTGAATACTTACCGGCACCAACAGATATTCCTGCGATCAAGGGTATCAATCCAGATGAAACAGAAGGTGAACGTCATGCAAGTGATGAAGAACCATTCTCTTCATTAGCATTCAAAATTGCAACTGACCCATTCGTAGGTAACTTAACCTTCTTCCGTGTATATTCCGGTGTAATTAATTCTGGTGATACCGTGTTGAACTCCGTACGTCAAAAACGTGAGCGTTTCGGTCGTATCGTTCAAATGCACGCAAATAAACGTGAAGAAATCAAAGAAGTTCGTGCGGGCGATATCGCTGCTGCTATCGGCTTAAAAGATGTGACAACAGGTGATACATTATGTGCTATTGAAGCACCAATTATCCTTGAGCGTATGGAATTCCCAGAGCCGGTAATCTCTGTTGCAGTAGAACCAAAAACGAAAGCAGACCAAGAAAAAATGGGTCTTGCATTAGGTCGTCTTGCACAAGAAGACCCTTCATTCCGTGTTCACACTGATGAAGAATCTGGTGAAACCATTATTTCTGGTATGGGTGAGTTACATTTGGATATCATCGTTGACCGTATGAAACGTGAATTCAAAGTGGAAGCTAACATTGGTAAACCACAAGTATCTTACCGTGAAACAATCCGCTCTCGTGTTAACGATGTGGAAGGTAAACACGCAAAACAATCCGGTGGTCGCGGTCAATACGGTCATGTTGTTATCGACTTGTACCCATTAGAGCCGGAAGGCCCGGGGTACGAATTTGTTAACGAAATTAAAGGTGGTGTAATCCCTGGTGAGTACATCCCTGCTGTTGACAAAGGTATTCAAGAACAACTTAAATCCGGTCCGTTAGCGGGCTATCCGGTAGTTGATCTCGGTGTTCGTTTACACTTCGGTTCATACCATGATGTAGACTCCTCCGAATTGGCGTTTAAACTTGCCGCATCTTTAGCATTCAAAGCTGCGTTCGCAAAAGCAAACCCTGTTCTACTTGAGCCAATCATGAAAGTTGAAGTAGAAACTCCGCCTGAGTACGTAGGTGACGTAATTGGTGACTTAAGCCGTCGTCGCGCTATGGTGAACGGTCAAGAAGCGAATGAATTCGTTGTTAAAATCGACGCCGAAGTTCCGCTTTCTGAAATGTTTGGTTATGCAACCGACCTACGCTCCCAAACTCAAGGTCGTGCTTCCTACTCAATGGAACCATTGAAATATGCTGAAGCACCGAAAAACGTGGCTGAAGCAGTTATTGAAGCTCGTAAAAAATAATTTTGTTTAACTAATCCACAAGCCATCCTGGCTTGTGGACTTATACATTGAGGAAACTTAATCGTGTCTAAAGAAAAATTTGAACGTACAAAACCGCACGTTAACGTGGGTACAATCGGCCACGTTGACCATGGTAAAACCACTTTAACAGCAGCTATCACAACCGTATTAGCAAAACATTACGGTGGTGCGGCTCGTGCATTCGACCAAATCGATAACGCGCCTGAAGAAAAAGCGCGTGGTATCACCATCAACACATCCCACGTTGAATACGATACTCCAACACGTCACTACGCACACGTTGACTGTCCGGGGCACGCCGACTATGTTAAAAACATGATTACCGGTGCGGCGCAAATGGATGGTGCTATCTTAGTAGTAGCAGCAACTGATGGTCCTATGCCACAAACTCGTGAGCACATCTTATTAGGTCGCCAAGTAGGTGTTCCTTACATCATCGTGTTCTTAAACAAATGCGACATGGTAGATGACGAAGAGTTATTAGAATTAGTTGAAATGGAAGTTCGTGAACTTCTTTCTCAATATGACTTCCCGGGTGACGATACACCAATCGTACGTGGTTCTGCATTACAAGCATTAAACGGCGTAGCAGAATGGGAAGAAAAAATCCTTGAATTAGCAAGCCACTTAGATTCTTACATTCCTGAGCCTGAGCGTGCTATCGACCAACCGTTCCTTCTTCCAATCGAAGACGTGTTCTCTATCTCCGGTCGTGGTACAGTAGTAACAGGTCGTGTTGAGCGTGGTATCATCCGTACTGGTGATGAAGTTGAAATCGTAGGTATCAAACCGACTGCGAAAACTACCGTAACCGGTGTTGAAATGTTCCGTAAATTACTTGACGAAGGTCGTGCAGGTGAAAACATCGGTGCATTATTGCGTGGTACCAAACGTGAAGAAATCGAACGTGGTCAAGTATTGGCTAAACCGGGTTCAATTACTCCACACACTGATTTCGAATCTGAAGTGTACGTATTATCCAAAGAAGAAGGTGGTCGTCATACTCCATTCTTCAAAGGTTACCGTCCACAATTCTATTTCCGTACAACTGACGTAACCGGTACTATCGAGTTACCGGAAGGTGTGGAAATGGTTATGCCTGGCGATAACATCAAAATGACCGTATCCTTAATCCACCCAATCGCGATGGACCAAGGTTTACGTTTCGCTATCCGTGAAGGTGGCCGTACAGTAGGCGCCGGTGTGGTAGCTAAAATTATCAAATAATTGATAATCAACCTGATAAGAAAGGCGTATCGAATGATACGCTTTTTTTTCATCATGTTGATAAAACGAATCTGATGAAAACACAATAAAAAATGACCGCACTTTATTGTATTTAAAGTGCAGTCATGATTTTAAATATTTTTACTGAACTAGAATCTGCTATTTCTTCCAATTCTTCAGCGCATCTGCAAAGGCATTGCCCATCGCATTATTTGCTCGCGGATTGCTACGGTCTTGGCGGGCATTATCAGAACGCGGTTTTGCGGATAAAGTGCGGTCAGATTTTCCGTCATTTTTCACCGCACTTTCATCTAAACGCATGGTTAATGCAATACGACGACGCGCCACATCCACTTCCAATACTTTCACTTTTACGACATCACCTGTTTTCACCACTTGATGCGGATCTTCCACAAATTTATCGCTGAGGGAAGAAATATGAACCAAGCCGTCTTGATGTACGCCAATATCCACAAAGGCACCAAAATTAGTCACGTTGGTTACCGTACCTTCTAAGATCATACCTGCTTTCAAATCTGTGATTTCTTCCACGCCCTCAGCGAAGGTGGCGGTTTTAAATTCACCGCGCGGGTCACGTCCCGGTTTTTCCAATTCTTTAAAAATATCCTGAACGGTCGGCAAACCAAATTGCTCATCGGTAAACTGTTTTGCATCAAGCTGGAGCACTAAGCCTGCATTGCCCATTAAATCCTGAATCGATTGTTCCGTCGCTTGTAGAATTTTTTCTACCACCGGATAGGCTTCCGGGTGTACACCGGAGGCATCTAACGGATTATCGCCTGCAGCGATACGCATAAACCCAGCGCATTGCTCGAAGGCTTTAGGGCCTAAACGTGGTACTCTTTTCAGTTGTTCACGGCTGTCAAAACGCCCGTTTTCATCACGGTATGTCACAATATTCTGCGCTATCGTTTTGGTCATACCCGCCACACGAGCCAATAATGGCACAGAGGCGGTGTTTAGGTCCACGCCTACGGCGTTTACACAGTCTTCCACCACCGCATCCAATTTACGCGCTAATTGGCTTTGATTTACGTCATGTTGATACTGCCCCACGCCAATGGCTTTTGGCTCGATTTTCACCAATTCCGCCAATGGATCCTGCAAGCGACGAGCAATGGACACGGCACCACGCAAGGACACATCCAAATCTGGAAATTCCTGCGCTGCCAATTCGGAAGCGGAATAGACGGAAGCACCCGCTTCGCTCACCACCACTGTTTGTGGTTTATTTTCTTTAATTTCCTTGATCACATCTTTGGCGAAACGCTCTGTCTCGCGAGAGGCAGTCCCATTCCCGATTGCAATCAATTCCACGTTGTGTTGTTTAATTAATTGGAAAATAGACAACATCGCACGCTCCATCTGCCCGGTATGCGGATAAATGGTATCGGTTGCCAATAACTTACCGGTGTTATCCACCACAGCCACTTTCACGCCGGTACGTAGCCCCGGGTCTAACCCCATCGTGTTCTTGGCGCCTGCCGGCGCAGCCATTAAAAGTGCGGTCAGATTTCGGGCAAATACATCAATGGCTTCATCTTCCGCTTTCTCACGTAAGGTCGCCATGAGTTCCGTTTCTAAGTGCAAGGCCACTTTAATTTTCCATGTCCAAGCAATCACTTGCTCACGCCATTTATCGGCAGGTTGACCATTAAAACGAACCCCTAAATAATCACGAATAATCTCTTCACAATAGCTTTGGCGACTGCCCTCTTCCGCTTCCGGGTCCGCATTCAAACTTAATTGTAAAATGCCTTCATTGCGACCACGGAACATCGCCAAAGCACGGTGAGACGGCACATTTTTAAGCAGCTCTTGGTGATCAAAATAATCTTGGAATTTTGCGCCTTCTGTCTCTTTGCCCTCAATCACCTTAGAAACGATAAGTGCATTTTTGCTTAAATAATCACGCACTTTTGCCAACAATCCTGCGTCTTCGGCAAAACGTTCCATCAAAATATAACGGGCACCGTCTAATGCAGCCTTAACATCTGCCACGCCTTTCTCCGCATTCACATAATCAAGTGCGGTGGTTTCCGGAACTGTTTTTGGCTCGTTCCAAAGTAAATCCGCCAATGGCTCAAGCCCAGCTTCAATGGCAATTTGGCCTTTAGTACGGCGTTTCGGTTTAAACGGCAAATACAAATCTTCCAACTCGGTTTTGCTTTGTGTAGTTTGAATTTTGTCACGTAATTCATCCGTTAATTTGCCTTGTTCTTCAATGGATTTCAGAATGGTTTGGCGACGGTCTTCCAACTCGCGTAAATAAATTAAGCGGGTTTCAAAATGACGCAATTGCGTATCGTCCAAGCCTCCGGTGGCTTCTTTGCGATAGCGGGCAATAAAAGGAATCGTGTTGCCATCGTCTAATAATTGAATGGCGGCAAGAATTTGGCTATCACGCACATTCAATTCCTGCGCGATAAGTTGACTGATTTGTTGATTTAACATTCTGTGTACTTCTTAGTGGTGAAAAAAACGGACATAGAATACTGTTTTTGGACGAGAGGCTCAAATGTTTGTTCCTTTTTCGGTATAATTTTGTGGCACTTGAGGAATTTAACATGGCAAAATCAAATTACATCACCCGTCAAGGCTGGAACGTACTTGACCAAGAATTAAAATTTTTGTGGAAAGAAGAACGCCCTAAGGTAACGCAAGCGGTATCTGACGCGGCGGCATTAGGCGACCGCAGTGAAAATGCAGAATATATTTACGGCAAACGTCGCTTACGCGAAATCGATCGTCGTGTGCGTTTTCTCACCAAGCGTTTGGAAGTCTTGCAAATCGTGGATTATTCACCAAAGCAAGAAGGTAAAATCTTTTTCGGCGCTTGGGTAGAGCTGGAAAACGAAGACGGCGAAGTCAAACAATATCGGCTGGTCGGTTGCGATGAGTTTGACCCGGCAAAGAATTGGATTTCAATTGATTCTCCGGTAGCACGAGCTTTAATTGGCAAAGAGGAAGACGACGAAATTACCGTAGAAACACCTTCCGGCAAAATTCAGCTGTATGTGAATCGCATTTGGTATGAAAAGGTCTGAAATAAAAAGTGCGGTCAAAATCCACCGCACTTTTTCTTGACTAGCTCTCCTTCCCCTCTTCCTGTGCTGAAAAATCCTGCATCATTTTATGCATTTTTTTACAGTTTCGGGCAAAGGCTCGACAATACGGACAAATCGCCAAGTGCATATAAACCTGACTGTTTTTGAGCAATGAAAGCGGCTTTTCTTGGTTTTCCGAGATTAATTTGGTGACATTTTGACATTTCATGATTCCCACCTTATTTCTTATTATCAAACCAATTACGGGTTAAACAGGCTTGCAACTGTAAACGGGCGCGATATAATAACACATGTAAATTTGACGTAGATAAATCGCACTCTTGGCAAATTTGTTCACTTTTCATTTCAAAATATTCACGCATCATAAATACACGGGCTTGCTGAGCAGGCAAATGTTCCAAACAGGCTTCAAAAATTATCCAAAATTCTTTTTTGTACAGCTGCTCAGACGGCTCTTGCCACGTTGTTGGCAGAAAATTATTACGATCCCAATGACCGGTCTGATCAAAAAACACATTTGGATCCTCATCTTCATCACCATCATATACTTCCGACACAGTTAGCGTACGACGTCGATAATTAATCAAATCAATAATTTGATTCTTTAAAATAGCAAAAAACCAGGTTTTTAATGCCGCGGCACCTTTGAACGAATCGGCGTGTTGATAAGCCTTGGTTAAGGCTTCCTGAACCACATCTTCGGCTAAATCTTCATCGCGCAGTTGTAATACGGCAAACTTTAACATTTGTTGTCGGATAGTTTGTATTTGCTGCGATGAAATATTTTTAAAAGAGAATTGCATGGTATAAGTCCATTTTATGCGACACAAATAATGCGGCTATCATAGCGTTAAGTATTAGGCAAATAAATGATGCAATAGCACGAAATCAAAATAACTCTATGATTTGAGTTAAAGTTTATAAGAATTATCACAAACCCAAAACTTTGGATATGCCCATTAGACGGAACAATGCCTAAATTTCTTACAAAAAATTTTAATTTTTTAGAAGAGACATAAAACCCCAAAAAATATCCCTATGATTTGAAAGGAATTTTATAAAAGAAAGGAATAAAAAAAGTGCGATCAATTTTGACCGCACTGTTGAAGTTGGAATAAAAACACATCCAAAAAATTAAATGTGTCTTATTTTTGCAGGATTAGAATGTAATATTAAGATTTGTCCAGAAACGACGACCATCTTCTACCGTCCAACTTCCGCCGTTGGTATCCACACGCTCGCCAATTTCATTACCAATATTTAATACCGCAAAGTTAAGGGAGACATTTGGATTAAATTTGTAAGTTGTACCAAAATCTACCGTTGTATATCCACCACGGGTACGATAAGCGTTTCGACTGTCTCCATTACGCGGATTTGCCCAAATTTGTTTGCCTTTATAAGCAACTCGGGTATAGGCGCTTAAGCTATCATTCACCATCCAATTAAGTTTTCCGCTGGCTGCATGCTTAGGCGTATTATCTAATGGCAATCCTCTTAAACTCACGCCTGAAGCCGAAATGTCTTCATCAGATTTACGTTTTGAGTGCTGATATGTATAAGATAAATCGACGTTCCAATGCTCATTAAACGGAATGTGGGAACTTACCTCGACACCTTTAATATTGGCTCGACCGACATTGCTGTATTCATAAAGTTTTGCGCCGGTAAGCGGATCCTCCGGATTTCCGGTGTAATGGCTGGTGAGTTTATTCTTAAAATCCGTATTAAACAAGGTTACCGTCGCATTGGCGCCGCTATCGTGATGATAAACAACACTAATCTCTTCGTTTACGCTGGTTTCCGGTTTTAAGTTTGGATTACCGTAAATCACACCGGCACCCGCTTCTGTGGCAGTGACATAACTTTCGCTTAATTCACGAATACTTGGCGCGCGGAAAGCCTTAGCAATTCCCCCTTTTACACTAAAGTTATCATTAATATGATAAACAGCGTAGGCTCTTGGGTTCCAATGCGCACCAAATTTCTGATGATGATCTAAACGAGTACCCAATGTTAATAGGAATTTATCCGAGAAATTAATTTCATCTTCAACGAAAAACGCATACTGATGAACTTTATTTTCTGTATTTTGATAAACCGGTACCGAACGGGTTTGCGTTCTTCCATTCACCGTTCTTGTCACTCGGTTTACTTTGATAACGGAATCATCTTCCAATTTTGCATTTTGATATTGCCCGCCAAACACAAAAAAGTGATTTGCCACAGGTAACATGAACTTCGCATCAAATACGGTATTAGTAATTTCAGGTTTACGAGAATCCATCACCCCATTCGTGGTCACTTCACGTTTTGCTTTTTCTTGATATAAGCTCAATTCCGAACTCATCACATCCCAATCGGCCTGATGAGTCAAAGACCAATGATTTCTGCTGGCACGAGTTGAGCTCGGTTTATTTTGAGCCACACTGGTACCACGAGTTGTGGTAAGGGCTAAGGATTTTCCCGGAGTTTCATATTTTTCTAATAGATGGCGACCACCCTCTAAAATAAAAGTTTGTTTATCTGTTGGAGTAAAGGAAAGTTTGGCATTGATATTACGATTTTTATTACGGTTAGAACCACCGATAATATCATCTTCAGGGCGATAGTCTGCACCGCCATAAACTTGAAGACCTAACTTATCTTGAACTAATGGACCTGAGACAAAGAAATTACCATGATGTCCATTACCAAAAGTGCTCTTACCATGTGCGGTAAAACCGACAGAAGCAGAGCCTGTCCACGCTTTGGTGACATTTTTAGTAATAATGTTGACGACGCCGCCCATCGCATCAGAACCATACAGAGAAGACATCGGTCCGCGCACCACCTCAATACGCTCAATCGCATTCAGCGGCGGAATGAACGCGCCTTCAAAACCACCATTACCATTTGGACGGGACTCACGGGTATTCTGGCGGCGACCATCCACCATAATCAATGTGTAATCAGCCGGTAAACCACGAATAGAAATATCCGATTTATTCACATTACTACCGCTAACATTTACACCCGGAATATCTTGTAGCGCCTCTTCCAAACGATTAGCCGGGTGCTGTTTAAGCTGTTCCTGATTGACTATACTGATACTGGCAGGAGCATCTTTTAAATCTTGGGATGTACCGGCTGCCGTGACAACGATTGGTGCTAACGTTTCACTATTCGTTTCTTCAGCTAAGACTTGAGTCGAGAAAGCAGAAAAGATAGCAAGACTAATTGGAGAAAATTTCATATACGATTTCATAAAAAGACCCATTTTGGTATTAGTAATAATTCTCTTTTATAATATAAAAAAAGATACGATCTTTGAAGAGAGGCATATTTTCGATTTTAGAACATTTTTTCATATCACCAATCCGACAGTCATATTATTTTCAGTTGAATTATTTTCTTGATGCAGTATCATTTGCGCCCTGCATTTTTGCAGAATCACATATTCACTGGGTTCCCTAACCCCAATTTAAACTAAAAAGGTAAAACAAATGACACACTCATTTTCGATCTTTAATGATCAACAAAAACGTCGAGCGTTAGTTCTGCTCAGTTTCTTTCACATTTTTATCATTGCTGCCAGCAACTATTTCGTGCAAATTCCTTTTGAAGTTCATGTACCACTGACACTATTCGGTGCGCAGGAAGACTTCATGTTTCACAGCACCTGGGGAACACTTACTTTCCCGTTTATCTTCTTAGCCACAGATTTAACCGTGCGGGTGTTCGGTGCGAAAGAAGCGCGTTGGATTATTTTTATTGTCATGATTCCCGCGTTAATTATCAGCTACTTGGTTTCCACTCTTTTTTCCGATAGCCAATATCAGGGACTATCCGTATTAAGTGAGTTTAACTTGTTTGTTTTCCGTATTGCCCTAGCAAGCTTCTGCGCTTATGTATTTGGTCAGTTATTGGATGTGTTGGTGTTTAACCGCTTACGCCAATTGAAAACTTGGTGGATTGCACCAACCAGCTCCATGGTATTCGGTTCAATGGCGGATACCTACTTGTTCTTCGCCATTGCATTCTATGCCAGCAGCGACCCATTTATGGCGGAACATTGGATGGAAATCGGTTTTGTGGATTACCTGTTCAAACTCTTTATCGGCTTATTATTATTCGTGCCGGCTTACGGTGTAGTACTAAACATAATACTCCGTAAAATTAAAGCGCTGACGGCGTCCATGCAAACAGAGCTAGAGTTGCCACAAAATCAACAAATCTAACGGATAAACAAATGCCCTGAACAATCAGGGCATTTTGCTTTTTAAGGAAAGGTTATTTTTGTGCTAAAAGTGTGGTCGGTTTTTCAGGTGTTTCTTCCGTTGTCAAATTAGGCATCGACATGGCAGACTTTAAACCTTCTTCACGTAATTGTTGCGCCGCCGCTTTATCACCCATTTGCTCAAATACATAAGAAGCCATAGTGATGTCATTCGGCTCTAATTGGTCTTTATTAGCAATCAGGTTTTTAAATACTTCATCCGCTTTGGCAAAATCATTGTTACGCACATACAAATACCCCAATGCACGATTGGCGAGGCATTGTGCCGTCAGGTTGGCATTTTTTGCCCATTTGTTAACCACTTTCACCAATTTGCTATTGTCTTCCGGTTGCAAACGGCCAATTTGCTTGAATAACTCTTGAGCTAACGGACTGTTGTCGTCATCATCCAATTTTTTCACTAATTCCAACGTTAATTCATAGGCCGATTCATGATCATTGGCATCAATTAGACGACGAATTAACCCGAGTTTGACATAAGAATCGTTGCGACGTTTGCGTGGTTGTTCATCCCACCAATCCAATAAACCGTCCACACCGTCCTCATTCATTTTTTCATCTAACAAACCATCTTCCACCTGACGTTGCAACGTTTCAAACTCTTCGGCGGAATACAAACCGGATTTTTCCACTTGTTCAAGAATATTATCCAAGGCCTGATAGGCTTTTGATTTCAAATAAATATCCACTGCAAGCTTCAACACTTCTTTGTTACGACCGGCCATAATCAACAGACTATCTACTGAGCTACGGGCGGCTGGTAATTTATTTTGTTGCAACAAAATACGGGTGCGGGCAATTTCTAAAATCAGACTGTCTGTGCCGGCGATTTCCGTGGCTTGAATCAAATAACGGTTGGCACTGAACTCATCACCGCGCTGTTGCGCCGCCTCAGCGGCTTTAATGAAGTTCAACACCGGCTCATCGGAATGTTTGGCATTCTTGCCAATGAGTTTTTCCGCTTTGGAATAATCGCCTTCATCCATGCGCATTAAACCTTCCAAGGTTTGTTTCTGCGCTTTCACCCGCTTGCGGCGGGAGAACCAACTGTAAGTATTATTACTTAGGCGGCAAAAACGACTGATGGCTGCCTCAATGCTATACACTACCGCCATTGAAACGACGAAGAAAATCACTAAGGTTGTGAGAGACATCTCGACAATGTTATTGGCAGTTTCAATGCGAACATAACCTTGTTTGCCTGATAAATACGGCCCGGCAATTAACCCCGCCAACAATAACAACATTAAAAATAGCACTCTAATCATGGTCTATTTCTCCTATTGTTGCTCGGTTTGGTTAGGGGTGGCAGGTTCTGCACCGGGATCATTTCCCTTCGCCTCGGCATGACCTTCGGCTTTCTCTTCTGTAGCCTTATTTTCTACCGCTTTAGCATTTTCCGGATCTAAATCTTTATCGGTGGAAAGGGTTATTCTTTGTATTTCTTGTGGCTGTTTATCTAACAACTTATCTAAGGCATTTAAACTGCTTAATTGTGTCGGCACATCCACATAAATAGATTGCTCCGCCAATTCATCCAGTTTTTTCAGGAAGTTTTGCGCCACTTCCGTGCTGGTATCAAAATAGGTACGAATCCAAGACGCCACTGTTTCCAAGGATTGCTTATACAAATCATCTTGCTGACGAGGCACGGCTAAAATGGCGATTTGTAAACGCAAACGAATGTTTTCCCGTAAGTAAATATCTTGATTCGGCGCCAATAACGCTTTGCTATCGGCTTTTTTCGGCGTAATACGAATAAAATGATTTAAAAAAGAAACCGCACTTTTTTCCGCATTTTCTTTCCAATCATCTAAAGAATCCGTGAGCTTGCCGCGATTTGGATCTTCATCAAAATTCACATTGAGGACATTCAATTCATCAACATCATTAGCCAATTGAGACAACTGTTGCATAATGGCATTTTGATCCACATTACTTAGCGACAACAAGTTTTTTAAGTCAGTATGAATGGCACTGCGCACCGCCGCGACCGCAGGCAACGCCACTTTAGACAGGGTTTCATCGGCAACTTTTAATAATGACACGCTGGTATCCACATCGTGATCCAACACCAATTTACGCAATGCATTGTTCAATAAGAAATCTGCTTCGGTGAGCAACCAATCATTCGGTTGCTCAGCTTTGCTTTGGTTGGCTAAACGCTGAACTTGTTGTTGCAGTGCAGATAAATGCTGTTGTTTAGCGGCTAATTCTTGATTCAGAGCACTGATTTGGTTGCTTGCCACTTGAGAAGATTCGACTAACTTCGCCAGCTGGCTTTTTTCCGCATCAAAGTTCGGTATATCGATAGGCTCAACCACATTTTTTTGCTGAAGTTGAGTTTGAAGTGCGGTCAGTTTTTGCTGCATTTCGTCAACTTGTTGTTGTCCGAAATAATAACCGGCACCACCTAATCCAAGGGCAATCAAAATGGCTAACAAACCCAAAGCCGAACCGGTTTTCTTCACAATAACGGTTTCTTTCGGTGTAACATCGGATTCTGAGGACCTTATATTCGCTTTCTCTTCATGTTGCATGGTTGCTACTTTATCCTCTGCATTGATTTCAACTCGTTCACTTTCTGTCGCGTCTTGTTTCTCTAAATCAAGATCCTCATTGACATCAATTTTGTGTTCAATTTCCGCGTTATTTTTCGGATGATGCGATTTCTTATTAGCCATATTGATTACCTATAAAAGAGAAATGTTGGTTTAATGACATTGTAATAAAGTTTGTAGTAACGTTTGATTATCCGCACGAGGTGAAACCATCACATTCTGCCAACCTAACGCTTGGGCCAAATGGGAAATTCGTTCACTCACTGTAATAAGTTGACAACTTTTTAACCAATTATGTTCATTTTGCGGCACAAAATCCACTAATTGTGTAAGGATTTCCGCGCTGGTGACCACAATGGTTTGAATCCCCGCTCGCTTACAAAGACTGGTTTGCTCCGCACTATTATAAACGATAGGTTCCCGTCGATAACATTCGACAATATCAACGTTGGCACCACGTTTCTGCGCCTGCTCCGAGAACAACTCCCGTCCACCGTTACCGCGTAAAATTAATACTGTTTTACCTTGTAAATTTTGCATTGCGGCAAGCTGTAACAGCCCCTCGCTGTTTTCTTGGGTTGTAGGATAATGCACCGCCAAGGTTGTCGTCGCCGCAAAATGCTGTGCCGTGCTTTGCCCAACGGTGAAATATTGCAAATCATCACGCCACGCAAAGCCGGTGTTTTTTAACGCCTTATCGGCAAAATCCACCGCACTTTTTGAGACGGCGAACACATAATCACCCGCTTTCAATTGTGCAAATCTGTTCGGAAATTCATTGAGTTCCGCACCGACCTCAATATTAAACAACGGCAAATGGATAGCAACCACTCCGACCTTTGCCAACATATCCACCAACTGTTGCCCGCGTTCATCAGGGCGAGTCACCAAAACGGCCATACCGACGTCCAATACCTATGAGTAAATCGACTGCAAAATTTTGTCGGCACCTTGTGCCAAAAGCTGTTCGGCAATTTGCACACCTAAAACGTCCGCATTTTCCACCGCACTTTTGCCTTCCGCCCGAATAATTTTTGAGCCGTCAACATCACCCACTAAGGCTCTTAAATACAATTGCCCCTGTTGCAACACCGCATAACCGCCAATCGGCACTTGGCAACCACCCTGTAAATGATTGTTCATGGCGCGTTCCGCCAACACACAACAAGTGGTTTCCGCATCAGCTAACGGTGCTAATAATTGTTTTACCTGCACATCATCTGTGCGACATTCAATCCCCACAGCGCCTTGCCCGGCAGCCGGTAAGGATTGTTCGACTTCAATAAAAGAAGCGATGCGATCTGCCAAACCTAAACGAATGAGGCCGGCAGAAGCTAAAATAATCGCGTCATAATCGCCGTTATCTAACTTACTTAAACGCGTCCCCACATTACCGCGCAAAGAACGAATATCCAAATCGGGGCGTAAGGCTTTCAATTGACATTGGCGACGCAAACTCGATGTTCCCACCACTGCACCTCGTGGCAACTCAGAAAAAGTGCGGTAAGAATTAGAAACAAATGCATCACGCGGATCTTCACGTTTGCAAATTACCGCTAAGCCCAACCCTTCGGGAAATTGCATCGGCACATCTTTCATAGAGTGCACGGCAATATCCGCCTCTTTATTTAACAAGGCATTCTCTAACTCTTTGACAAATAACCCTTTACCGCCAATTTTTGCTAACGGCGAATCCAAAATGACATCGCCTTTCGTCACCATTGGTACCAATTCAACGGTTAAATCGGGATACAACTGTTGCAGAGAGTCTTTCACATAATTTGCCTGCCACAACGCCAACGGACTTTGACGGGTGGCAATTTTCAAGGTTTTTTCAAGCATGATAACAACATATTAATCTTATCTAATAGGGCCTTATCCTATCATTGTTAGCTCCAAAAGTCAGTTTCCATTTAATTTTTTTGCTTTCCATTAACACTGGTGATAGAGTAGCCGCCAACTAAGTATTACCGTCGTAAAAAACAGGATGTTACTTGAAACTTGATCTCAATAAAGCCAAAAAACGCGTGGACTATTTAGATAAGTTGCGCATTCAGCGAGCTTTATCCGACACACCTGAATCCTTTCAACAGGTTTTCAAGCTCATCCCGTTGTTGCTCCATTTTAATCATCCTGATTTACCGGGCTATGTCCCTGGTGCGCCAATCGGTATTGCTAATTTTCATCCGAATAAATTCCAACAGGAATACCTTTCGAATATTCTCGCTACCGAAAATATTAAAAACTTTCTAAAAAAACACCGCACTTTTGAGTCGGAAGCCATCCTTGGCGTCTATGTCATGGGTAGCATTGCCTCCATTGCACAAACACCACAATCCGATTTGGATATTTGGCTTTGTCATCAAGAAAACTTGAGCCTGTCGGCACGCGAACTCTTACAACAAAAAACCGAATGTATTCAACAATGGGCAAAGCGATTTAACGTGGAAATTAATTTCTATTTAATGGATCAAAAACGTTTCCGTTGCTTCCGTTATGCTGCGCCTATTAATAGTGAAAATTGCGGTTCGGCACAATACATGCTATTGCTCGATGAATTTTACCGTTCTGTGATTCGTCTTGCCGGTAAACCGTTATTATGGCTACACTTACTCATTGAAAATGAAGCGAACTACGAAGCGGAAATCGAACGCTTAACGCAAACACAACAATTGGATTTAAACGATTGGGTTGATTTCGGCGGTTTAGGCTCATTATCCGCCAATGAATATTTCGGTGCGAGCTTATGGCAGTTATATAAAGGCATTGATTATCCTTATAAATCCCTGCTCAAAATTTTGTTATTGGAAACCTACTCTTGGCATTATCCGAACACCTATTTGATTTCCCGTGAATTCAAGCAAGCTCTGCTGAACGGTGAATTAAAAGAGGAACATCAATTTGACCCGTATTTGGCTATGTTGCAACGGGTAACGGCATATTTAACCGAACAAAAAGAATATAAGCGATTGGATTTCGTACGCTGTTGTTTTTATATCAAAGTCCATGAAAATGAAGTGGAACCGGGCAAAACCAATTGGCGTTTGGATGCTTTACTCAAGCTCACTCAACAATGGGGCTGGAATTGCGGACAATTAGAATTATTAAATCTCCGTCAAAACTGGAAAATTAAACAAACCAAAAAAATGCATAATGACTTAATTAAATTCCTGATGTTAAGTTATCGCAATTTGGTAAATTTTGCCCGCAAATACCAGGTAAATGTCAGCATTATGCCACAAGATATGAGCATATTAACCCGTAAACTTTATACCGCTTTTGAAGAATTGCCGGGCAAAGTCACGTTGCTCAATCCGCAGCTTGCCGTAGATTTATCGGAACGATATCTTACCTTTATTGAAGTGCGAAATAACCGTCAATTTAAAGACGGTTGGTATGTGATTAACCAAACACCGGACATTCGTGGCTTTAGCCGTTCACGCTATACGGAATATAACGAAAGTCTCAATAAATTAATAGCTTGGGCTTATTTCAATCGTCTGCTTACCGCCAATACCGAGCTGTTTATTGCCAGTGAAAACGTTGAACTCAAAACCCTACGTCAGTTTGTCACTGACCTACGTTTAACTTTTCCCATCGAAACACAATTCGCCAGCAATTCCGATCTCAGCCATCCTTGCGAAATTCGCAGTCTTGCGGTCATCATTAATTTGACCCAAGATCCAACCCAACATTTAACGGAAATTAAGCCGAGCATTCAATCCAGTGACTTATTCAGCTTCGGGCCAAATGAAGAAAGTTTGGTCGGTAGCATTGATCTCACTTATCGCAATGTCTGGAATGAAGTGCGGACATTACATTTTGAAGGGCCAAATGCCATTTTGTTGACGTTAAAAGTACTTTCCAACAAAATTTATCGCGGAGCACCGCTACCGAAACAGGTGCAGGTGTTTTGCTATAGCCGTTATTATCGCCGTGCCTTACGTCGCATTGTGACCACCTTAATCAATAAATGCATCAGTATTCAAATCGGCGCCACCCAACCGCCAAAAAATAATTTATTGCGTGTGGCGGGAAAAAACTGGCAATTCTTCTTTGAAGAACGCGGTATTAGTCTGCAAGAAATTCATAATGCCCAGCTCACTAAAACGAGCCAACTTGACACCGCGCTTAACCATAAAGTCAACGCCACTTACCCGGCCATGGTGAAACACCATAAATACCCCCATGAAATCGATATGTTTGCCAGCGAAGGATTTTTACAATTCTTTTTTGAAGATAACCCGAACGGTAGCTTCAACGTGTATATTTTAGATGAGTTGAATCGTATCGAGATTTATCGCAACTGTGATGGCACAAAAGAGAAAAAAATTCACGAAATTAACCGAATTTATCAATCTTCAGGCTTGGATGAAAATGAGAATCCGTATAAAATCGTGCAACGTGATTTCAATTATCCGCAATTTTACCAACTGTTAACGACAAAAGAAGGGTTCACCATCGTGCCGTTCCATAGTCGCCTAGCCTTATCTTAAGGGGTCCACATGAGTGATAAATTAAAAGTATTAATTATTGATGACCATCCGTTAATGCGTCGAGGAATCAAACAACTTGTTGAGTTGGAAGAAGGTTTTGAAGTTGTCGGCGGTGCGGGAAACGGTAGCGAAGGCGTTGATTTAGCATTACAAACCGCCCCTGATCTGATTATTTTGGATCTGAATATGAAAGGGCTATCCGGCCTGGATACGCTGAAAGCGTTAAGAGCGGAAGGGGTAGATGCACGCATTGTAATTTTAACCGTATCCGATGCCAAAAATGACATATTCACCTTAATTGATGCCGGTGCCGACGGTTATTTATTAAAAGACACCGAGCCCGATACCTTGCTGTCCCAGCTTAAACGCATTGCGCAAGGTGAGGTAATTTTAAGCGACTCCATTAAAAACTTACTGCTTGAACGACAATCTTCGCAAGAGCCGATTTACTCCTTAACGGATCGTGAAATGGATGTGTTGCGCTTAATTGCCACCGGTCTTTCCAACAAGCAAATTGCCGGTCAATTATTCATTTCGGAAGAAACCGTAAAAGTACATATCCGCAATCTATTACGCAAACTTAATGTGCATTCCCGTGTGGCAGCCACCGTGTTGTATTTTGAACATAAAAACGGGTAACGCCTTTCTCCATCGAAAATAGCCGGCTTTTATTGCCGGCTATTTTTTAACAGATACCTTGACACCGACTTCAAGAAATTTTTCGGTATTATGTAGCAAATGCACAAAACGCTTGCTGAGCTTGTCGAAGCATTAGTTTTGTGTACTGGGAAGTTGAAATAACTTACACGTCGATAAACTCGGTGACCGTCATTTCAGCTTTGTGCAACGGCCACATAATTTCGAAATTTTTTGAAAATCCACCGCACTTTACATTGCAGGACTTTAGCCTAAAAGGTACACTACTGACGTTTAGTTTTGGGGTAAGTATGAAGCAATCAGGCGATAAAATAACGGGTTGGTTAGCCCGTACAGCAGTATTCTTTTGTCTTTTTTGGCAACCGTTGGCGTGGAGTGAGCATAGCGTAGATTTGCAAATTAACGGGATTAAAGACAAAAAACTCGATGAAAACGTGCGCATTTATGCGAATGCCATTGAAAAAGAAGAAAGGGACGGCTCCGAACGCTATCAGGAGTTGGTTCGTCAGGCGGTGGACAAAGGCTTACGTGCCTTTGGTTATTATGAAAGCAGTATCAACTTTACATTAAAAAATCGCACCAAGCCTAATAAACCGCAACTGATTGCCCATGTCAATGTTGGTAAACCCGTGCGAATTGCCGCCACCGACATCGTTATTGAGGGCGATGCCAAGAGCGATCCCGAATTCGTCAAATTAGAAACACAAGTACCGAAAGCCAACACCATCCTTAATCACGAAACCTACGACAATTACAAAAATAAGCTGCAGCAACTAGCCTTAACCCGAGGTTATTTCGATGCGGAATTTATCAATTCACAATTACAAGTCATGCCTTCCACTTATCAAGCATGGTGGAAACTCAATTTTGATAGCCACAAGCGTTATCACTATGGCCAAATCAACTTCCTATATGCGCAAATTCGTGAAGAATATTTACGCAATATGTTGAATATTAAACCCGGTGAAGATTATTTATTAAGTGATCTTTCCACGCTCAACAACAACTATTCCTCCACCAACTGGTTTAGCTCTGTGTTATTGCAACCGCACCTTAAAGAGGAAACTAAAACAGTTGATTTAGACGTGCTATTGTATCCGCGCAAAAAAAATATCATGAGTGTCGGGATTGGCTACTCTACCGATGTTGGCCCCCGCTTACAATGGAGTTGGACAAAGCCTTGGATTAACGATCGCGGACATAGCGTCAGAAGCAATATCTATCTTTCTTCACCGAAGCAAACCATTGAATTAACTTACAAACAACCGTTGTTAAAAAATCCGTTGAACTATTATTATGAATATTCGACAGGTTTTGAACGCGAAAACAAAAACGACACCAAAACTACCGCATCTACTTTAGCTGCCTTGCGTTATTGGAATCACCCTACCGGTTGGCAATATTCTCTCGGTTTACGGGTGCGTCATGATTCCTTTACGCAAGCCGGTATTTCCGACAAAACCTTACTACTCTATCCAACAGCGTCCTTAACCCGCACCCGTTTACGCGGCGCGTTTCCTGATTGGGGCGACTCACAACGGATTACCGTGGATTTAGGACGTAAACTGTGGTTATCGGACGTGGATTTCTTCAAAATTCAAGGTTCTACCGCCTGGATCCGAACCTATGCGCAAAACCACCGTTTTCTGACCCGTTTAGAAGTCGGCGTACTGAACACCGCCAATATCCACCGCATTCCACCCGCCTTACGTTTCTTTGCCGGCGGCGACCGTAGTGTACGTGGTTACGGATACAAAAAAATCTCACCGAAAGATCGTAACGGCAAACTCATAGGCGGTTCACGCTTGCTTACCGGATCCGTCGAGTATCAATATCAGGTTTATCAGGATTGGTGGTTGGCCACATTTGTGGATAGCGGGTTGGCGGCTAATTCTTTTACTCCGAACGAATTACGTTATGGTACCGGTGTTGGCGTGCGTTGGGCATCACCTGTCGGAGCAATTAAATTTGATATTGCCACACCGGTGCACGACAAAGACAACAGTAAAAATATTCAATTTTATATCGGGCTTGGCGCCGAAATATAAACAGGCAAACGGATAACCTCAATGACAGAACATACGGAACAAGCACCTCAAACCGAAAAACCAAAAACAAAGAAAAAATCCCTTTGGCGTCGTGTTATATGCATCATAAGTGCGGTCATTTTTTTGCCCGTTTTTACGTTGCTTGGTCTGCTCGCTACGCAAAGCGGACAACATAAACTCATCCAATGGACTGATGCCCTGCTTGATGAACTTTCTATTGAACAGGTAGAGGGAAATTTGAGCGAAGGGCTAGTGCTAAAGAATCTCCATTTCCAAACGGCCGGTGTGGACACACAGGTGACGGAAGCGCGCCTACAAATGCAACTAAGCTGTTTATGGCATTTGGATCTTTGTATTGACGATGTCACCTTACAACAACCTACCATTCAAATTGACACAGCTTCATTGCCCCCCTCGGAAGACAAGCCTAACACTGAAAATGCACCGATGAAGCGGATTCAACTGCCTATCGGCATAGCCATTCATCAGCTTGCTATTCACGATCTGAGCCTAATCATTGATAAACATAAAATGACCTTGGGCACCTTTCAAACAGCTGCATCTCTGAATAATGAAACCGGTTTAACGTTGGCACCGACAAACATTCATGATTTTGCTTTTATCAGCGCAACCGGTGATAACACAGAAAACGAAACCAAGCTGCAACCCCAAACATCAAACAAACCCATTGACTGGGCAAGCTTAGAACAAACCCTTAGCCAACCGCTTCTTACCGATTTAGGACAAATCGAGTTGCCTTTTGCTATGCATATTCAAGGTATTCACGGCAAAAATTGGCAATACCAAGCCCTTAACACAAAAGGCGAAAATGAATTAGCGATTCAAGTCACCTCCGCAGAACTCTTGGCGGATGCTACCGATGATAGAGTGCAACTGCAGTCATTTGATGTGAAAAGTTCGCTCGGCGATGTACAGGCAAACGGGCAACTACAGCTTCAAGAAGACTTTCCACTACAACTGAAGCTCAACGCCGATTTGCAAACCTTAAAACAGAAGAATACGGTGTTGTTGCCGGCAACCAAAATGAATTTGGAACTGTCAGGAATGTTAAAAAAACAGACCGCACTTTTGTTACAAACCCAAGGTGCGTTAGATGCTGAACTCCATGCAGAAGCCCAACTTGCCACCCCGAAAACGCCGTTAAACTTGAAATTAGCCATTGCTCGTGGGCAATATCCGTTTGAAGGGAAGGATCCGTTAAAAATAAAAGACGTTAACTTAGCCATAAACGGCGATCTATTAGCCTCTCAAATTCAGTTAAACGGTGCTGTCAGCGGCATGGGCATTCCTGCCAACAGTCTTGATTTACAGGCAGTCGGCCATTTATCCAACATTGAAATAAACCATTTGAAACTTAACGCCTTAGATGGTTCCGCCGAACTAAAAGGCGATGTCAATTGGCGCGACGGCTTGGGATGGGACAGCCACTTGCAGTTAGCCAAAATGAATCTAGGCACTTATTTATCGGCCTTCCCGGCAGTGCTATCAGGCCAATTAAGCTCACAAGGCAAAGCCAACCAAAACGGTTGGCAAGTGGCTGTACCCCAATTAGACATTCAAGGCTCGCTTGCACAACGTCCACTCACCTTGCAAGGAGACTTAACCGCCGATGACCAACAAGGTTTAAATATCCCGCATTTATCATTAACTTATGGTGAAAATAAGATTAATGCGCAAGGGACTATCGGCAAACTATCGGATTTCACTTTGAACATTAACGCGCCGAATTTACGCGGATTATGGTCGGATTTATCCGCAGGACTCAGCGGTAAAATAAAATTAAACGGCGATGTCACTCATCCGTTGATTGATGTGGATCTTACCGGCAATCAGATTGCTTTTCAGCATATGCATTTGAATCAGGCCGTGGTAAAAGGGCAAATCAACAGTGAAGAGCGTATTAAAGGCGAGTTGGATATTCACTTAAACGCTTTCCATTATAACGATATTAAGGTCAATCAACTTACACTTTCCGCCACGGGGGATGAACAAAAACACTCGCTACAATTGATTTCCGATGGAAATCCGCTAGCCGCAAACCTCAATTTAACCGGAAATTTTGACCGCACTTTACAGCGTTGGCAAGGCACCTTAAGCCAATTCATGATTAAATCGGAATTTGGCAATTTCCAAACAAATCATAATGTTGCGGTAACCTTTGATAATAAAACAACAGAAACGGCAATCTCCGCCCACTGCTGGATTCACAGCAACACGGATGTCTGTTTCCCACACGCCTTCAAAATGGGCGCCAACGGTGATGTACCATTTGAAATCAAACGTTTTGACTTCGCGTTAGTGAATAAAATCTTGGCACAGGAGCTACTCACAGGAAATTTGACCGGCAAAGGACGTGTGGCTTGGTTTAGCAATAAGCCACTGTCGGCGGAATTACAGCTGAACGGCAAGCATATCTCCTTTGCCAAAAAACTGGCTCGCCGCACAGTCAAATTAGATTTTCCGCAAATAAGCCTTAACGGAAATTTAGCGAATAATAATCTGACCCTGAAATCGGAAGTGAATATCCAAAACCAAGGCAAAATCAGCACCGATTTAACATTACATGATATTGCCAATGGGCGTAAATTAGGCGGTACTTTTCATATTCACAACTTGGATTTAAGTCTCGCCAATCAATTGTTAGCCAATGATGAAAGAGTCAACGGCGAACTCAAAGCCAACCTGGCATTAGGCGGTAACCTTAACGCGCCAACCTTAAACGGTAGCGTAAATTTAAATAAGCTCACGACAAAAATTCATTCACTGCCGTTCGACATTAAAGACAGCGAACTGGCATTACACTTTGCCGGCACCAGCTCTACCTTAAAAGGTTACTTACAAACGGAAGATAGCCGACTCAATCTTAGTGGCGATGCCAACTGGAAAAATATCAACGATTGGCGCACCCGCCTACACGCCCAAGCGGATCAATTTAAAGTGAATATTCCGTCCATGGCGAGATTAAAAATCAGTCCGGATGTAGAAATTAAGGCCTCACCGAAATTATTAGAATTATCCGGCAACGTGGATATCCCATGGGCTCGAATTGCGATTGAAGCTTTACCTGAAAGTGCGGTGGAGGTAAGTTCCGACGAGGTTATTTTAAATGGTAACGAGCCAAGAAAATTGCCACAAACCATCCCTTCGGAAACGCGAAGCGGCATGGAAATTAAATCGGATTTGAAAATCAAGATTGGCGATGATGTGAGCCTGAACGCTTATGGCTTAAAAACCCATCTGCACGGTTTATTATCCGTTAAGCAAGAAAAAGGCCATTTAGGATTATATGGTGAAGTTAATTTGAAAAATGGTCGCTATGCCTCTTTCGGTCAAGATTTATTGATTCGCAAAGGAGTAATCGGTTTTGTCGGCCAACCATCACAACCTTCCTTAAACATTGAAGCTATTCGTAATCCGGAAGCTATGGAAGATAACAGTGTTACCGCCGGTATCAAAGTCACCGGCATTGCCACTGCACCAAGCGTGACCATTTTTTCAGAACCCGGTATGCCACAAGATCAGGCGCTCTCCTATATTTTAACGGGTCGTTCATTGGAAAGTAGTAGTGATTCTACTTCTAGCGGTTCCGTAGGCGCGGCTCTGTTAGGCATGGGCTTGGCAAAAACCGGTAATGTTGTCGGTGGCATTGGTAAGGCATTCGGTATCAACGATCTCAACCTTGATACACAAGGGGTTGGCGATAGCTCAAAAGTAGTGGTGAGCGGTAATATTACCCCACGCTTGCAAATAAAATACGGTGTCGGCCTATTTGATGGCTTAGCCGAAGTGACATTGCGTTATCGCTTGTTACCGCAACTTTATGTACAATCTGTTTCAGGCGTCAATCAAGCCTTTGATTTACTCTATCAGTTTGAATTTTAGCAAATAACAATCTCCCGAATTATGAATAATGAAAACTTACTTAGCAAAGCCAATGAACTGCACGCCCGACGTGGTGAGGTGCGCGAAATTGCCGCCATCGATCTCGGTTCTAACAGCTTTCATATGATTGTTGCCCGCATCGTCAACGGCACGTTGCAAGTGTTATCACGTCTTAAGCAAAAAGTACAACTGGCAGAAGGTTTGGATGAAAATCAAGTGTTAAGCCAAGCAGCCATTGAACGCGGGGTAAATTGCTTGGCATTGTTTGCCGAACGTTTGCAAGGCTTCCCTGTTGCTAATGTAAGTGTAGTCGGAACTTACACGCTACGTCGTGCCATTAATAACGATGAGTTTTTGCGCCAAGCCGCCAAGGTTTTTCCCTATCCCATTAATATCATTAGCGGCAAAACCGAAGCCAAAACCATTTACGCCGGCGTTTGCCACACTCAGCCGGAAATGGGGCGAAAATTTGTCATTGATATTGGCGGTGGCTCCACAGAGATGATTATCGGTGATAATTTCACCCCTTTAATTTATGAAAGTCGCCACATGGGCTGTGTGAGTTTTGCTAAGAAATTCTTCCCTAACGGAGAGATTTCCGAAGAAAATTTCCATTTAGCCAAGCAAAGTGCGCTTAATAAAATTGAAGATCTGGCATGGGAATATCGCAATTTAGGCTGGCAGTCGGTGCTTGGTTCATCGGGCACCATCAAAACCGTGCATCAAGTCATCTGTGAAAATATCGATCCTAACGGCATCATTACTGCAGCGCGACTTGATCAGCTGATTAAACAAACCTTGCAGTTTTCTCATTTTGATCAACTGAAATTTAATGGTTTAAATCACGATCGCGCCGATGTGTTTGTCCCAGGCTTAGCGATTTTAAGAGCCATATTTGAAAATTTCCAAATCGAAAAAATGCGTTATTCCGATGGCGCGCTGCGTGAAGGCGTCATGTATAGCCTGGAAAAAAATTTTCAGGTGAATAACATTCGCGAGCGCACCGCATTAGGATTAGCAGAACAATTTAATATTGACCAAGCGCAGGCAGAACGAGTGTACCAAACAGCCTCTTTATTATTCGGTCAATATCCTCACTGGCAAAACCAAGAACTTATTGATGAAATGCAAGACGTTCTCTTTTGGGCAGCACGTTTGCATGAAGTGGGCATTGTCATCAACCACAAAAATCTGCAAAAACACTCCGCTTATATTTTATATAATACGGAATTACCGGGTTACGACAACGAGCAACATCGCCTGCTCTCCACGTTAGTACGTTATCACATGGGGAATTTTAAATTGCCGGAGATGTTCAAATTCTCCCGTTATCAGGAACAAGATGTGTTGGCGTTAATTCGGATTTTACGCTTGGCTATTATCCTCAACCGCTCCCGCCAGGCTACAGAAAAGACGGAAAAAATCACCTTAAAAATCGACCGCACTTTACACCATTGGACGTTGCAATTTACGGAAAATTATTTGCAACATAATCCGCTCATCAAAAATGAACTGACGTTTGAAAACCGCTTTTTACAAACGTTGGATCTGAGTTTATCCGCACTGTAAAACATTAAAAAAAATGACCGCACTTTATTAAAGTGCGGTCTATTTATTATGTGTTTTTAACGTTGCTAATTACGCTTTAGGACCAGCCGCAATTAATGCTTTACCTTCTGCATTTGTTGCATATTTTTCGAAGTTTTTCACGAAACGACCGGCAAGATCTTTCGCTTTAGCTTCCCATTGCGCTTTGTCTGCGTAGGTGTCACGCGGATCTAAAATCGCAGGATCTACGCCCGGTAAAGCTTTTGGAATCGCTAAATCAAAGATTGGTAACTCGCCCATTTCAGCTTTTTCGATAGAACCGTCTAAGATCGCATCGATAATACCACGGGTATCTTTAATAGAGATACGTTTACCTGTACCGTTCCAACCGGTGTTCACCAAGTAAGCTTCTGCACCTGCCGCTTGCATACGTTTAACTAACACTTCTGCATATTGAGTTGGGTGTAAGGTTAAGAATGCTGCACCGAAACAAGCTGAGAAAGTTGGTGTTGGTTCGGTAATACCACGTTCTGTACCCGCTAATTTTGCGGTAAAGCCTGATAAGAAGTAGTATTTGGTTTGTTCCGGAGTCAATTTAGAAACCGGTGGTAACACACCGAATGCGTCCGCGGTTAAGAAAATTACTTTGGTAGCATGACCTGCGCGGGAAACCGGTTTAACGATATTATCAATGTGATAAATCGGATAGGACACACGGGTATTTTCTGTTTTGGAACCGTCATCAAAGTCAACAGAACCGTCTGCACGAACAACTACGTTTTCTAATAACGCATCACGACGGATTGCGCGATAAATATCCGGTTCGTTTTCTTCAGAAAGGTGAATGGTTTTCGCGTAGCAACCACCCTCAAAGTTGAAGATACCCACATCATCCCAACCGTGCTCATCATCACCGATTAATTCACGTTTCGGATCGGTAGAAAGGGTGGTTTTACCGGTACCGGACAAGCCGAAGAACACTGCAACATCGCCATCTTTACCTACGTTAGCGGAACAGTGCATTGCACCAACACCTTTAAGCGGTAGGAAGTAGTTCATCATGGAGAACATACCTTTCTTCATTTCACCGCCGTACCAAGTACCGCCGATTAATTGAACACGTTCAGTTAAGTTGAATGCAACGAAGTTCTCAGAGTTCAAACCTTGTTCTTTCCAGTTCGGGTTGGTGCATTTAGAACCATTCATTACCACGAAGCCAGGTTTAAAATCTTTTAATTCAGCCTCTGTCGGACGGATAAACATGTTTTTCACGAAATGTGCTTGCCATGCGACTTCAGTCACGATACGTACTGCAATGCGGTCTTGCTCACTAGCACCACAGAAACCATCAATTACGAATAGACGTTTGCCGGAAAGTTGTTTAGTCACAAGACCCTTCAAGCTTGCCCAAGTTTCTTGGGTCATTGGTTTATTATCGTTTTTCGCCGCATCGGAATTCCACCAAACGGTGTCTTTTGTGGTGTCATCCAACACAATATATTTATCTTTAGGTGAACGACCTGTAAAGATACCGGTATCAACAGCCACGGCGCCGGTTGTGGTCACAGTACCTTTTTCAAAACCTTCTAAGCCCGGTTTGGTTTCTTCTTCAAATAATTGTTCATAACTTGGGTTATAAACAACTTCTTTGACATCGTGAATACCCAGTGCTTCAAGCTCTTTAATAACTTTACTTAAGTCAGTCATAAGATTACCTCTTTAGTGTTAAAAGTGTTAAAAATAAAAACTGGCTCTATTCTATAAAATTTTCTACCTAAAAACTGTTAGCTTGATCAAATATTTGAACATTACTTTATTTTTTTTCGCATTTTAAGGTAAATTATGACCGCACTTACCACGGGAACTTATCATTTTGGTCCTGTTCTAAGTAACACAATTCACTATACCACCCCAAAAGGAACAACATGAAATCAATAAAAGCCATTTTGTTGGCCGTTTTATTTTACATTCCCGGTGTTTGGGCTGCCGACCCGGCAGACTTAAACATCAAATACAGTTCTAATTATTTAATGCCTGCCTATGTACATTTTCGGTCAGACGGTTTTGAATATTCGATTAAAGCCAACATTAACGTGCCGTTATACAATATTCAGTTCACCTCCAGAGGCGCTCAAAGTAGCAATTTTTTCAATATGTTAAGTTATAAAGACATGCGCAATGACAAACCTTATGCAGAAGCGAAAATTGCCAATCGCCAAATTGAATACGGCAAAGTGAAAGACGGCTTAAAAACCGAACCTCTCACCTTGCCAACCTACGATTTATTTACTGTCGCGTTCCAACTCAGTTATTACGACAAACTGCCGAACAACTTCCAAATCACCAATGGCAAAAAACTCTATCCAATGGAGAATGTTACGCTAAACACAACCAAAAAGCAGATTAAATATAACAAACAGGACGTTACCGAAATTACCTATCAGTTTAAAACCGGCAATAAAGACATTGTGGTGAAAAAACATGAAGGAGAAAAATTCCCACGTTTTATTTCCTATAATCGTGACGGCGATGAATACGAGCTGACATTTAGTGAGTTTGTCAAAAAATAAGATTCCCACAAAAAATCAAGCCACCTTTGCAGGTGGCTTTTTGTTGCAAAAAGTGCGGTGGAAAAAACAAATGTTTTTCTGACCGCACTTTAACCTAATAATATTCGTATGAATTTTCAACAATAGTACTGCTAGGATTATTACGATTATCAAACTCTTCAATTCTCACCACATTACCATGGTTATCCAACGTATTTTTCCAGATTTTTACGGAAGATACGCTACCATCACCAAATCCATAAGGTGGAAAATCTTCAAATTGGATTTTATTTCCATTGGTATCAAAAGTCGTCACCTCTCGCCCTCCATGTACGAATTGCGTTTGTTCAACTAATTTGCCATCAATATATTTGTTGATATATTTAAAAGGTTCACCACCAAAAATCTCATTTCGGGTTTCCAGAATATTTCCATGCTCATCATAATGATGGCTATATTTGTTCATCCCATTTTCAAGTTTTTCGCAACCTTCTTCACAAGACTCATCTTCTGTTTTTTCAATGAGTAACAACCCATTTTTGTCATAGGTATTTTCAGATACGATCCGTGTTGGGGAGCCTTCCATTTTCAATGTCTGAATAACTGTTAACGTGCCATCCGGATTATTACGGTAATGATATTCGGTAAAAACATTGTCTCCTTCCTCAAAAGATTTAACCAAGCGCCCTTGTTCATCATAAATAAAGTGTAATACCTGTGTAAAACGCCCCAAAATCTCTTGTTTGGTTTTAAATCCCTGCGGATTAAAATAGGTAATCTCATGTTCATAAACCCTAGACCTATCACGTTCAATCAATTTCCTTTCCCATTTTTTAATCGGGCCCTTGAGATTTAATAAGGCTAAATCAGTTTTTTGGCTAGCAAAAAGTACGGTGGAAAACAGGGTTAAAAGGCATCCTAATAAAATGTGTCGCATAGAAGATCCGTTAGGTAAAGTAACTAAAAAAGTGCGGTGGAAAAAACAAATGTTTTTCTGACCGCACTTTAATTCTAATCTTATTATTTTAATTGCTGTTCAATAATGCCGCCGCCAAGACAAACTTCATTCAAATAGAACACGGCAGATTGTCCCGGCGTGACCGCAATTTGCGGTTCATCAAAAATGACTTTAATGCTTTCGTCATCAATAGGTTCAATGATACAAGGCACATCCGTTTGACGATAACGGGTTTTCACCGTACAACGCAACGGTTCACGAATCGGTTGACGATCGACCCAATGCAATTGTTGCGCGATTAAGCCGGTAGAAAGTAAAGCCGAATGATCATGCCCTTGCGCTACAATCAATTCATTATTCACCAGATCTTTTTCCACCACATACCATGCATCTTCGCTTGCACCTTTCACACCGCCGATGCCCAAGCCTTTGCGTTGCCCCAACGTGTGATACATCAAACCATCATGGCGACCAATAATGTCACCATCTACTGTACGAATGTTGCCCGGTTGTGCCGGCAAATAACGCGCTAAAAAATCCTTAAACTTGCGTTCGCCGATAAAACAAATACCGGTAGAATCCTTCTTCTTCGCCGTTACCAAGCCTAAATCTTCAGCAATAGCACGTACAATCGGTTTTTCAATATCGCCCACCGGAAACAGACTTTGTCCCACTTGCTTACTGCTCAATGTGTATAAAAAATAGCTCTGATCTTTGTTGGCATCCAAACCGCGCAATAATTGTGCGTTGTCATCTGCGCCGCGACGACGAACATAATGCCCGGTAGCGATATAGTTCGCGCCTAAATCTTCCGCTGCGTATTCTAAAAAGGCTTTAAATTTAATTTCTTTGTTACACAGAATATCCGGATTCGGAGTACGCCCGGCCTTATATTCGTTAAGGAAATGCTCAAATACATTATCCCAATACTCTGCCGCAAAATTGATTTTATGCAACTTAATCCCGAGCTTGTCACACACGGCCTGCGCGTCCGCTAAATCCGCGGCGGCTGTACAATAATCGGTATCGTCATCCTCTTCCCAATTCTTCATAAACAAGCCTTCCACTTGGTAGCCTTGTTGTTGAAGAATAAATGCAGAAACCGAGGAATCCACTCCGCCGGACATGCCACAAATCACTTTTTTCGTGGCATTTTGGGCAAGTTGCTCAGCAGAGAGTTTCGGGAAATGTTTTTCGTAAGTTTGTGATTTCATAGTTTAGTAATAAACGTTCCACTAAATAAATAATTGGGCATTCTACCGCAAATCAAGTAAGAGTAAAAATGCCCGACAATTTCGGGCACTTTCATACAGGTTACGACATGATCACTTCATTGAACGTCGAGAAGTTACCGTTTTCCCTCCAATCCCCCAGTTATCCATATCGACTTCCTCAATAACCACCACTGTCGTTTCAGGATTTTTGTTTAACACTTTCTGTAATAAATGGGTGACACCTTCAATTAACTCTGCTTTTTGTTTAGCTGTCGGAGCTTCTGCGCCACCGGTCACTTTAATATTGACATACGGCATACTGTTCTCTCATCACAATGTTAAATAGAACTACTTCACTTCGTAAAACTGAGCTTTCTCTTTTAGTGCGAATTTTTGTTCATATTCTGCCTTGGCGTTTTCATCGCCGGCATCCAATTTAGATTGCAACGTATCGCAAGGCTTATCGCAATCACAGGCTTTCGCAATCCCTAAAGACGATAAACCGCCACAACTGCCTTTGAGGGCTTGACGCTTAACAATGTACCCCAATGCCATGGCTAAGATAATCAGAATAAAAATTCCGAAAGTTACTAAAAATAATTTCATAATCACTCCATAAATAGTCAAAAATTTCACCGCACTTTATGGCTAAAAACGCTATTAAAGTGCGGTCGTTTTTTGCGGTGTTTATTGTTCCAATAATTTTTTAAACTCAGTAGACATTTCTGTACGATAGCCCTTGCCGTCCTTAATAATCATAAAAATCGGCAATTTTTCCTGCTCTGCCACTGCTAAAGCTTTCTGCTCACCTAATACGAATAAACCGGTGGAAAGCCCGTCAGCAGTCATAGAGCTTGGCGCTAATACGGTAATCGATGCCAATGCGTGCTGAATCGGAGAGCCCGTTTTCGGATCAATTTCATGGGAAAAACGCACGCCGTCTTGTTCAAAATAATTACGATAATCGCCTGAGGTTGCCATCGCCACATTATTTAAACCGATGATCTGCTGAGCAGCTTGCTGGCCATCAAACGTCGGGCGTTCAATAGCGATTTGCCACAGTTTATTTTCGGCATTTTTTCCTTTAGTACGAATCTCACCACCGATTTCCACCATGTAGTTTTGCACATTAATACTTTCTAAATAATCAGCCACCTGATCAACACCAAAGCCTTTGGCGATAGAAGAAAGATCCACGTAAAGTTGTGGCACGGCTTTTGTTAAGAAGGATTTACCACCCTCTTCGGTGAGTGACAACTTATCAATGCCCACCCACGCCTGACGCTCGGCAATTTGCTCGGGCGTTGGCTGTTTATCAATGCGTTTTTCCGGCCCAAACCCCCAAAGATTCACTACTGGCCCGACCGTTACATCCAGTGAGCCTTGCGTAACTTTGTTTAACCGAATGGCTTCTTTCACAACTTTAGCCAAATCGGCGGACACTTCTATCGGCGTATTGGTTTGTGTATTTTGGTTAAAGAGGCTGAGCTCCGAATCCTGAATATAAGTGGACATTTTCGCATTCACATCTTTTAGAATGGCTTCAATCTGTTCATGCGCTTGCTGTGATGGGGCGGAAACATTACCGTTACTCAAATATTTAATATGATAGGTGGTTCCCATGGTTTTACCGTTGAGGGAAATAATTTCGATTTCATTTTTCGGCGACTCCGCTTGTTGTGATGTAGTTGGTTGATCGCAGGCACTTAATGCCAATGCCATGGACGCGAGGGCTAACCCGCGGGCGAGAGAGTTAAAGATTTGCACGATACTTTCCTAATATTAAACGGATCACACGCAAACCAACTGATCAATTAGTTTGCGTATGATAAATTAAAATACAAAAATCTGGTAAATATTAACCGCACTTCGAAAAAGTGCGGTCAATTTTTAGTATGTTTTTAACCGAAGAAAGGTTAACCACCGAAGTCATCTAATAAGATATTTTCATCTTCAACACCGAGGTCTTTCAACATTTTGATTACCGCAGCATTCATGACCGGAGGTCCGCACATATAGTATTCACAATCTTCCGGCGCTTCGTGATTTTTCAAATAGTTTTCATAAAGCACGTTGTGAATAAAGCCTGTGTAACCTGTCCAATTGTCTTCCGGCAATGCATCTGAAAGCGCCACATGCCATACGAAGTTTGGATTTTCGGCTTGCAATTGGTCAAAGTCTTCTTGATAGAAGATTTCACGTTTAGAACGCGCACCATACCAGAATGACATTTTACGTTTAGAGTGTAAACGTTTTAATTGGTCGAAGATATGGGAACGCATTGGCGCCATACCCGCACCACCACCGATAAAGACCATTTCATTGTCGGTTTCTTTCGCGAAGAATTCACCGAATGGACCGGAAATGATTACCTTATCACCGGCTTTTAATGACCAAATGTAGGAAGACATTTGTCCCGGAGGTGCATCAGGTTGACGTGGCGGAGGCGTTGCAATACGCACGTTAAGCATGATGATGCCTTTCTCTTCCGGATATGATGCCATTGAGTAAGCACGGATAATATGATCATCCACTTTGGATACATAGCGCCATAAGTCGTATTTATCCCAGTCTTCATGGTACTCTTCCGGAATATCAAAATCTTTATAGTGAACCGTATGCGGTTCTGCTTCGATTTGGATATAACCACCAGCACGGAATGGTACTTCTTCGCCTTCCGGAATAGCCAATTTGAGCTCTTTGATGAAAGTGGCTTTGTTATCGTTAGAAATAACGGTACATTCCCATTTTTTCACACCAAAAATTTCTTCCGGCAATTCGATATCCATGCTGTTTTTTACATTAACTTGGCAGGATAGACGATAACCTTCTTTAGCTTCACGTTTGGTGATATGAGACAACTCAGTCGGTAAGATTTCACCGCCGCCGCTTTTCACTTTGACGATACATTGACCACAAGAGCCACCACCGCCACACGCGGAAGAGACGAAAATGCCTTTGCTGGCAAGCGCACCGAGTAACTTACCACCGGCAGGTAAAGTAATGGCTTTGCTCGGGTCATCATTAATTTTAATGGTAATGTCGCCGGAATCCACTAATTTAGATTTAGCAAATAAAATAATGGCCACAAGCACTAAAACGATAGCAGTAAAAGCTGCAACACCGAGTACAAGAATTGTTGTTTCGTTCATTTATGCACTCCTTATAACTGAATACCGGAGAATGACATAAAGCCGAGCGCCATTAAGCCTGCAGAGATAAAGGTAATTCCCAAACCTCTTAAACCGGCCGGCACATCAGAATATTTCATTTTCTCAGTTAAACCCGCTAATGCAACAATTGCCAGCATCCAACCTACACCTGCGCCGATACCATAAACGGCAGATTCAGCAAAAGTATATTCACGTTGGATGGCAAAGGATACACCACCGAAGATCGCACAGTTTACAGCAATAAGCGGAAGGAAAATCCCCAATGCGTTATACAGAGCCGGGAAGAATTTATCGAGCGTCATTTCAAGAATTTGAACGATACCCGCGATAATCCCGATAAACGTAATAAAACTTAAGAAGGATAAATCTACGCCTTCAACTAAGGCACCATCTTTTAACACATGTTCAAATACAAATTGGTTCGCCGGCACAGAAATGCCAAGCACAACTGTTACTGCAACCCCTAAGCCGAATGCTGTTGACACTTTTTTCGATACGGCAAGGAAAGTACACATCCCTAAGAAGAAAGAAAGCGCCATATTTTCAATGAAGATCGCCTTCACAAATAGGCTAATATAATGTTCCATTGATTATTTCTCCTGTTGCTCAGGTTTCCACGTTCTTAAGCCCCAAATGATAAAGCCGATAATAAAGAACGCACTTGGTGCAAGAAGGAACAAGCCGTTTGGTTGATACCAACCACCGTCTTGAATGGTTTGGAATACTGGGAAACCAAGTAAACGACCAGAACCAATTAACTCGCGTAACGTTGCAACAATTAATAAAATTGCACCGTAACCTAAACCGTTACCGATACCGTCAACAAAGCTCTCAAGCGGACGGGATTTCATCGCAAAAGCTTCTGCACGACCCATCACGATACAGTTGGTAATAATCAAGCCCACGAATACCGAGAGCTGTTTAGATAAACCATAAGCAAAAGCTTTCAATACTTGGTCAACCAAAATTACCAAAGAAGCGATAATTGCCAGTTGTACAATGATACGAATACTATTTGGAATGTAATGGCGAATCATTGAAATAAACATACTGGAAAAACCGGTTACTAAACTTACCGCAATTGCCATAACGATAGCGGTTTGTAATTGAGTTGTTACCGCTAATGCAGAACAAATACCCAAAATTTGCAGCGCAATCGGATTATTTTTTACGATCGGATCAAGCAAAAGTGCTTTTAAATTGCTTTTTGCATCAGCCATTATCTTGCCCCCGCTTTAAATTTTGCTAAGAATGGACCAAAACCATTTTGACTAAACCAATAATCAAAAGAACCTTGCACACCATTTGAGGTTAAGGTTGCACCTGATAAGGCATCAACGCCGTGTTCTTTGTTAGAAGACGCATTTTTAGCAACACGAATAGCCACACGTTGATTATCATCAAACAGTTTCTTATCTACGAAAAGTGCTTGCCAACGCGGATTGGCGATTTCACCACCAAGACCGGCGGTTTCACCTTGATCATAGTAAGTAATGCCTTTGATGGTATTGGCATCTGGGGCAACCGCAACGAAACCGTACATTGTTGACCATAAACCGCGACCGTACATCGGCAATATGACTTGATTGACCTGACCTTGTTCATCTTTTACAAGGTAAACACGTGCTTGATTCGCACGCACTTTAATACCCGCTTTATCTTGCTCAGCAGGAATTGCTTGGCTAAGTGCGGTCGATTTTACCGCTGTTTTCGGGTCAAATTTCTCAACATCTTCTTTTGAAGCCTGAATGAAATCACCACTTTGCAAATCAACTAAGCGTGGTTCGATAAATTTGTTATAGGTATCTCTAATGACGGAAGCACTATCTTCTTTCATTAAACCTGAAACGGTTAAAATATTACGTTGAACGTCAAGCGCTTTTTGCTCATCTTGCTTGGTTTTGAGGGCAACTGCAGCACCAGAAACCACGATGGAACACACAAGACTCAATAACACAACGACGGTTACGGTTCCGCCAACGCTATCTTTATTAAATTTAGCCATTTGTTCTTGCTCTCCGACGTTTGATATTTGCCTGAACAACGATATAGTCGAAAATCGGTGCGAATAAGTTAGCGAATAAAATAGCCAACATCATCCCTTCAGGATAAGCAGGGTTTACCACTCGAATTAATACGCACATAAAGCCGATTAACGCACCATACCACCATTTACCTTTATTGGTGAATGCCGCAGAGACAGGATCGGTTGCCATAAAGAACATACCTAACGCAAAACCGCCTAATACCAAGTGCCAATGCCAAGGCATGGAAAACATGTGGTTGGTGGTTGAGCCGATAAGGTTAAATAAGGTAGAAGTGGCGATCATCCCAATCATCACACCTGCAATAATGCGCCAAGAAGCAATACGTGCAAACACAATAATTGCTGCACCGATAATTAACGCAATGGTGGAAACCTCACCGATTGATCCCGGAATATTTCCTAAGAACGCATCCATCCAAGTGATTGGTTGACCGGTTACGGTGTGCTGTAACGCGTGTTGACCACCGGCAGACCACTGAGCCAATGCAGTCGCACCGGAAAAACCGTCTGCAGCCGTCCACACCAAATCACCGGAAATTTGCGCCGGATAAGCAAAGAATAAGAATGCACGGCCTGCCAATGCAGGGTTCATAAAGTTCTTACCGACACCGCCAAAAATTTCTTTTGCCACTACAACCCCGAAAGTGGTTGCTAACGCAGCTTGCCATAATGGTAAAGTAGGCGGAACGATTAAGGCTAATAAGATAGAAGTAACAAAGAAACCTTCGTTAATTTCATGTTTACGAATCATCGCAAACAACACTTCCCAGAAACCACCCACTAAAAATACCACAAGGTAAATTGGTAGGAAGAAAAGTGAGCCAAGTCCTATTTTAGATAACACGCCTGCATCTTGGGAAAGCCAACCTAACGTATTGGCTAATGCAAAGTGCCAATCATTTACCACATTTTTTGCAACATTTTGGCTAAAGACATCAGCCGCGCCTAATTGACCTAACGCAGTAAGTGATTGTGCACCAACGTTGTACATACCATAGAACATGGCAGGAAATAACGCTAACCACACTAGCACCATCATACGTTTTGAATCTAAAGCATCACGAACGTGGGACGCTTTATGCGTAACTGTACCCGGTGTATATAAGAACGTATAGGTTGCTTCAAACAACGCATACCATTTCTCCAGTTTTCCGCCGGGTAAAAACGCGGGTTCCATTTTCTCAAAAAGATGTTTTAACCCCATTTTTAACCTTCCTTCTCGATTTTATCTAAGGCTGCGCGCAATAACGAACCATATTCATTTTTACCCGGACAAACGAAGGTGCAGAGTGCTAAATCTTCTTCATCTAATTCCAAGCAGCCCAACGCCTGAGCGCTGTCTGTATCGCCCGCACTTAAATCACGTAATAATAAGGTTGGAATAATATCTAACGGCACAACACGCTCATACGCACCAATCGGTACCATAGCACGTTCGCCACCGTTAACTGCGGTAGTCATATTGAATAATTTTTTCGCAAAATGACCTAAGGTCGTACGAGAAATAGAGAATTTATTGGAACCTAATGTAATCCAACCTAAAAATTCTTTTTCGCGACCTTCTTCTAGAACGGACACTTGCAATGCATAACGACCTAAATAATCTACCGGACCTACAGCTTTCATACCACTTAATACGGAACCGGAAATCACACGGTTTTCACCATCTTTTAGTTCATTCGCTGTTAATTGGGAAAGATTTGCCCCCAAACGGGTACACACCAAACGAGGATTTTTAACTTGTGGACCGCCAATTGCGACAACGCGTTCAACACTCAATTCTCCGGTAGTAAATAATCGACCGATAGCAATTACATCCTGATAATTAACATACCAAACGGTTTTGCCAATCCCTACAGGATCGATAAAGTGAATATGGGTCCCGCTTAATCCTGCCGGATGAGGACCTGAAAATTCATTAATCACCACATTACTCGCATGAGATGCCGGGATCTTATTTTCAGGCGCCTTACACAAATGAATATTTCCTTCATGTAAACGACTTAATACGGTTAAACCATTGACGAAATCTTTCTCATATTCGGAAATAATCACCGCAGGATCCGCCGCCAATGGATTGGTATCCATGGCATTTACAAAAATGGAAGAAGGTACGCCGTCTACAGCGGGAACCTTGCTGAACGGACGGGTACGAAATGCCGTCCATAAACCGGACTCTTGTAAATTTTTACGAACCTGCTCTGATGTTAAAGAACTTAACTCGTTGGCAGCATACTTAGTGAAAGAAATGGATTCATCTCCTTCAATACGAATTACCACCGATTGCAACACACGCTTCTCACCGCGGTGAATTGCCGTGATAGTGCCACTCGCAGGTGCGGTAAAGACAACGCCAGGGTTCTTTTTATCTTCAAAAAGCACCTGACCTTTTTTCACCACATCACCTTCGCGAACCTTCATAGAAGGGCGCATTCCCACATACTCTTCACCAAGCAAAGCAACTTCGGTAACGGTGTTTCCGTCACGGATTACCTGCTCCGGTTTTCCTGCAATAGGAAGATCCAAGCCTTTTTTAATCGTAATCATACTGTTTGCACTACTTTTGTTAGATTAAAAATACAGCAATAACCCAATGGCTATTACCTCGTCTTGAGTGATGGTTGTTGAAATGACTAAGAGGAACTAAGGCAGAAACCACAAACGCCCCAAATAATCACTCTCCAACCAATTAAAATAAAACTCAAATTCTGTTTTTTTACTTTTTTAGAGCGAAATCAAAGAAAATCTAACGCCCATAAAAAAAGGTTAAAATATTGCTAAAATAAACGCCCTATTTTAACCAAATAATAACCTTCACGCCACTTTGAAAACGGCTTGTTTGCTTATTTTTCTTGAAAAACCACAGATTCTTTGCAAAAGATCAATTTTTGATTTTTTCACAACTAATCACAAAGAGGTAATCACTGACCAACACCAAGACAATTTGGTGATTTAGGAAAACTCTGCCCTAACGCCAACCATTCTTCTTTGGTATATAGGTGCAATGCCAACGCGTGAATACCGTTTTGCAAATCTTGCGCTAAAAATTGATAGATTTTGCGATGACGTGCAACTTTACTCATCCCCTCAAACACATCACTGACAATCACCACTTTAAAGTGTGAACTGTCGCCACGCCCTGAACTATGCATATGGCTTTCGTTCTCAACAGCCATAAAGTGCGGTCGAAATTCCAACGATAAGCGCGTTTCCAACTCTTGCTGTTTTGACATATTAATCACTCCTAAAATCAATTATTAAGCAGCAAATACTATACAATCCACTATAAGTTTGTAAGAATAGTCTCATTCTGTTCAAACTCATCGAGGATACTATGAAATTTAATGTTAAGACTCTAGCTATCAGCTCTATTTTGCTTTCCGGCGTATTATTAACCGGCTGTCAAAGCGAACCGAATACACTTAGTTTTACACCGGCAACACCGCAAGCCACCATGAATGTTAATCAATCTGCCGTCGTTTTCGTTAGCACGCGCGATATGCGTCAAGCACCTGAAATTTCCAGCTACGTGGCTGACGGTAAAGTAGTTAAATTATCTGCTACACCAAGCGTAACCGAATTATTCCAACAGGTTGAACAACAAAACCTCATCAGTAAAGGCTTCCGTATCGGCATGCCAAACAACTCCAACGCGGCAGTAACTGTGGATGTACAAGAATTCTTTGCCAAAGTAAATCAAGGCAATTTACGTTACGACATCGATAGCAAAATTCAATTGGCGATTCATGTTCAAGGTCGCCGTGGCCAATTTACCAAAAATATCAAGGCCACCCACAACCACTCCGGCGCCTTCTCTGCAAGAAATGCCGAGATTCAAAAAGTGTTAGGTGAAACCTTTAACGAAGTGGTCCAATCTATTTACAAAGACCAAGAAATCACTAATGCAATTAACCAATTTGCAAATTAAAAAATGCCGTTAAAAATGACCGCACTTTACCGATTTAAAGTGCGGTAAAAGTACCCTGTATTTTTAATCAATTGGCTTAACAGATAAAAATTACGCACAAATCCCCACCAAGATTTATGCGTAATTTTTTTATTTATTTTATCACTAATTATACCGGACGTTAAAAAGACGAAAGCCGCTAATTACTTAGCGGCTCTCTAGAATTTGGCTCCTCCTGCTGGACTTGAACCAGCGACATATGGATTAACAGTCCACCGTTCTACCGACTGAACTAAGGAGGAATAGTGGTGCCTCGAGGCGGAATCGAACCACCGACACGGGGATTTTCAATCCCCTGCTCTACCGACTGAGCTATCGAGGCAACTCGTCAGTGGTGCGTATTAAACGTTTTTTTCGATTTCAAGTCAACATCTATTTTTAAAAAATCCGAAATAATTGACTTGTTTGCACATTTAACAAGCGAAACGTATATAAATGCTACATTTATCGAGAATTTTTTATTTCCTATATAAAAAAACAAAGCCCGCTCAACATCCGTCAAGCGGGCAATTAATCTCACGAAAGATCTGGATTAACGTCTTACGCGATAGCTCTTTTGTGCCTTATCCACTTTCACCAGATAATTACGAGCCTGCGCAGACGGATGGCTAGTAGTCAATATGCGATAAACCTGCTCAGGATACAGTTGATTAATTTGCATAATCGCTACATCTTTATCGTCATTGAATACCCGTAACACGGCACCTGCACCACTGTTATAGGCTGAAATCATCGCAAAGCGTTTTGATGTCGGATTGCTGATACCATCTAAATATTTATTTTGTAACAACCATAAATAAGCTGCCCCGGCATCAATATTTTTCTCCGGATCAAATAAATAACTCTTGCTCGGCTGACCACTTAACCCTTTCATTTGGAAAATATCACGTCCTGCGGTATGCGGTACCACTTGCATTAAGCCCATGGCGTTAGCGTAACTAATTGCATACGGGTTAAAGCTGGATTCGGTTTGCATAATCCCGAGGATCAAACTCTCATCCAAGCCATAACGTCGAGCCACTTTACGTACAATCGGAATATATTTTTGTGCACGCACTTCCACATGGTTGGCAATCATTGGAATAACCACAAATTGCACTTGATTACCGTTCGCTAAACGGCGGGTTTGTAATTTATTCTGAATTAAATAAGTGGCAAAATTGCTGGCCGTAAATTGATTGGCAATTGAACCGCCTAAATTATCAATGACCTGCCCAACCAAGAATGGACGATTACTAATCGGCACATCACCGGAAGCAAATAAATCGATTCCATTAGCATCAGAGCCCATTAACAATGTGTGCACGATAGAATTATGCAATCGATTCAAATCCGCTTGCGTTTCAATGGTAATCAAACCTTCGTCAAAACTCACATGGCTACGGGTGTAATATTGATCGGTATATTTCACATAGTCTTTACGACTTGCTACCAATAATTCGTTTACCCCCCAAATGCGGTCAATATTATTCGCAAATTGCCCGGTTAAAATATCCAAGCCGCGCGTATCTTTCGAAAAGGCCTCGTCATAATCTAATCCCTTGTGATGAGAACTTCCGCCACCACAAGCATACAAAAACGGAATTAACGCCAGAATTAAATACTTCTTCATCTTACTTCGCTTCAGGTGGGGTATAGCCTTCAATATGAACATCTTTGCCTTCAAACAGGAAACTTACCATTTCTTGCTCTAACAATTTACGATGCTCTACGTTCATCATGTTTAATTTTTTCTCGTTAACCAACATGGTTTGTTTTTTCATCCATTCGCCCCACGCTTGTTTACTAATGGAATCGAAAATACGTTTACCCAATTCGCCCGGATATAATTGAAAATCCAAGCCTTCCGCTTCTTGTTTTAAACGTTCACAAAATACCATTCTTGCCATAACGATTCCTTACATACTGAGTTAACAAATTCTTCACCGGCGTGGCGAGGCCGATGGGATCGGGATTTTGCGGATCATACCAATATTTGACCGCACTTAATAGCGCGGATTGATATTGATTTTGCTTTTCAGCCACTTTTTTCCAATCGGAACGATCCACATCCTCGGGATTTGTTTGATCGTCAAATCGGGCATAAATCGGATAAATATCCAAATGAAAATGACTGAATGTATGGCGAAATGCCGTCCACTCTTGATATTGCTGAATTCCGTTTGATACCAGATACGCCAATAATTCCTCTTTATCGGCAAATTGCGGAAAACAATATAACCCGCCCCACAAACCGGCATTTTCCCTCTGTTCCAACGCGACTTTACCGTCTTTTTCCAATAGCAAAAAATAACTTTCCCGCTCCGGCAACGCTTTCTTCGGTTTTTTCCCCGGATACACCTGCCAATTTTGTTCGGCATTCGCTCGGCAATTTGACTGCAATGGACAAAGACCACACTTCGGTTTGGAACGGGTGCACACCATCGCGCCAAGATCCATCATTGCCTGATTAAAATCCGCCACCTGAGCATTCGGCGTTACCTCGCCCGTCAGCTGCCATAGGCGATCTTCCGTTTTCTTCTCCCCCGGCCAACCGTTCACCGCAAAATAACGGGACAGCACCCGCTTCACGTTGCCGTCCAAAATGGCATAAGGTGCATTTAAACAAGAAGACAAAATTGCACCTGCCGTGCTTCGCCCCACGCCGGGCAAAGCCAACACCTGTTCAAATTCTGTCGGAAATTTGCCACAGTATTGATCACGCATCACTTGTGCCGCTTTATGTAAATTGCGCGCCCGTGCGTAATAACCTAAGCCCGTCCATAAATGCAGCACTTCGTCTAACGGCGCATCGGCAAGTGCGGTCAAATTCGGGAACGTTTTCACAAATCGCTCAAAATAAGGAATTACCGTCGCTACTTGCGTTTGCTGCAACATAACTTCCGACAACCAAACGCCATATAAAGTTTTATTTTGTTGCCAAGGTAAATGCTTACGCCCAAACTTGTCATACCAAGTCAGTACAGCCTGCGCAAAAGGCGCATTTAGAGTTGATTGTGCCAGCATAACTTCCTAATAATTCAATAAAAGTGCGGTCGATTTTTGTTACGTTTTTTCCAAAATCCCGCCAAATCAAAATCGCCAAAGTTTAACACAAAGCCATCAGCTTGTTGATTCCTTGCCGGCAAAATTGCCAAGGGTACGGAAACAGCCTATAATCAGCCGCTACTTTTAAGTACATTCTATTTTCCGTTATCCCATAAATCACAAAATTTCATGTTAGAAAAACAATCTCAAGAACAGATTCCAACGACCTTTGCCGATCAAAAACGTAAAACCGTCGAATCTGCCGAATTTACCGCCGATGGTCGTTATAAAAGAAAAGTACGCAGTTTTGTGCTACGCACAGGTCGTTTAAGCGATTATCAAAAAAACGCTATGAACCAAAACTGGGCAACATTAGGTTTGGATTATCAACCACACCCGTTTGATTTCAAAAGTATTTATGGAAACGATAATCCCGTTATTTTGGAAATCGGCTTCGGTATGGGCAGTTCCCTTGTGGAGATGGCGGCACAAAATCCCGACAAAAATTACCTAGGTATTGAAGTACATACGCCGGGCGTCGGTGCCTGTATTGCTTACGCGGTGGAAAAAGGCGTGACGAACCTGCGCGTGATTTGTCACGATGCCACCGAAATTCTACGTGACAGCATTGCCGACCAAAGCCTTGGCGGTTTGCAACTATTCTTTCCGGATCCGTGGCACAAAGCCAGACATCACAAACGTCGTATTGTGCAGCCGCACTTTATTGACAGTCTATTGAACAAATTACACGCGGGAGCCTTCATTCACATGGCGACCGATTGGCAAGATTACGCCGAACATATGTTGGAAGTGTTACAGCAATATCCGCAGTTGCGTAACACGTCTGCCAACAACGACTATATTCCACGTCCTGATTTTCGTCCGTTAACCAAGTTTGAACAACGCGGTCATCGCCTAGGACACGGCGTGTGGGATTTATATTTCATCAAACCTTAACAAAAGGAAACTCATCATGGCTATCAAACGTAACCAAAGACAACGCAAAAAAATGCACCTTGCCGAATTCCAAGAATTAGGCTTTTTAGTGAAATGGCAATTCGCCGAAGGCACGTCCGTTGAACAAATCGACAATACCGTTGACCGCTTCATCGCCGAAGTTATTAAACCTAACGGATTGGCCTACGAAGGCAGCGGCTATTTACACTGGGAAGGCTTGGTTTGCTTAGAAAAAATCGGCAAATGTGATGCCAACCATCAAGAATTGGTGAAAAATTGGTTAAGCCAAAATGGCTTGCAACAAATTGAAATCAGCGAATTATTTGATATTTGGTGGGAATACCCGGCCGGCGCATAATTCAAAGATGCTTTTCAATATGTTGTAAAAAAAGGGCGTATGTGATTATACGCCCTTAAAAAACATTGCTAAAAACGACCGCACTTTATGGTTTTCAAATCAAAGTGCGGTCTTTTTTTTAATCCACATTCCCGCTTAAGAAACCACCGCTTTGGTGTTGCCATAATTTGGCATAGAGACCATTTTGTGCGAGTAATTCGGCATGCGTGCCTTGCTCCACGATTTGTCCGTGATCCAACACAATCAGACGATCCATCGCGGCAATCGTGGATAAACGATGAGCGATGGCGATAACGGTTTTGTTTTCCATCATTTTATCCAAACTTTCTTGAATCGCCGCTTCCACTTCGGAATCCAACGCACTGGTGGCTTCGTCCAATAACAAAATCGGCGCATCTTTTAACATCACGCGGGCGATGGCGATACGTTGGCGTTGTCCGCCGGAGAGTTTCACGCCACGTTCACCAACGTGTGCATCATACCCTTTGCGTCCCTGCGCATCGCTTAAAAACGGAATAAAATCCGCCGCTTCGGCACGTTCAGCAGCATCAAACATTTCCTGCTCGGTGGCACTTGGTCTGCCGTACACGATGTTATCACGCACGGAACGGTGCAATAACGACGTATCTTGCGTCACCAAGCCGATTTGACTGCGCAGGCTTTCCTGTTGCACGTCCATGATATTTTGCCCGTCAATGGTGATAGTGCCTTGCTGCGCTTCATAAAAGCGTAAAAGCAAATTCACAATCGTGGATTTACCCGCACCGGAACGCCCAATCAACCCCACTTTTTCACCCGGTTTAATGGTTAAATTGAAATGGCTCAACAAAGGTTTTGCCGGATCATAGGCAAAACTTAGGTCGTTAAATTTAATCTCTCCACGCGTGACATTTAACGGTGGGCAATTGGGTTTATCCAAAATGGTCTGTGGCTTGGTCAGCGTATTCATACCGTCATTTACCGTACCGATATTTTCAAACAAGCGTGCCGATTCCCACATAATCCAGCGCGATAAGCCATGAACACGCAACGCCATTGCGGTGGACGTGGCAATAGCACCGACACCGACCAGCCCTTGTTGCCATAGCAGAACACCGATGATCGCCGTACTTAAAATCAGCACGACATTATTGATGTAGGTTAAGCTGTCTAGCGAGGTTGCCAAACGCATTTGGGCGTGTACCGTGACCATAAATTCTTCCATGGAACGTTTGGCGTAACCTGCTTCACGAGCACCATGAGAAAACAATTTTACGGTGGCAATATTGGAATAGGCATCGGTGATTCGCCCCGTCATTAATGAACGGGCATCTGCCTGACGCTGAGCCGTTTTGGAAAGACGGGGAATTAACAAACGCAAAATGGTGATAAACAGCACAATCCAAACGAAGAAAGGCACGAGGAACCAACTATCCAATGATGCCAACACTAAGCCTGACGTCACAAAATACACCACCACATAAACCAACATATCGGCGATCGTCAGTACCGTATCGCGCACCGCTAAAGCTGTCTGCATGACTTTGGCAGACACCCGTCCGGCAAATTCGTCTTGGTAAAAACTTAAACTTTGCCCCAACATCAGACGATGGAAATTCCAACGCAGGCGCATTGGGAACACACCTTGTAAGGTTTGCAGACGCACGGAGGAGGCTAAAAACAACCAAATAATGCTGAAGACTAACAAGCCCCCCATTCCCATGAGTAAATGTCCTTTTTCCTGCCATAAGGTTGTCGGTGTATAAGCTCCCAACCAATCCACCAACAAGCCCATAAATTGGAACAACATAGCTTCCATCACGCCGTTGCCAATCGTCAGTACCGCTAACAGCAAAATCCAACCTTTCATGCCCTCGATGCTCGACCAAATAAAGCGGAACAAACCGTTTTCCGGCGTTTTCGGCGATTGATCGGGATAGGGGTTCAAGCGATTCTCAAACCAACTAAAAATTTTATTTAACATCACGTCTTTCCTTAAAAACAAAAGGCAACTTAGCTGTTGCCCTAAATGGACGCATTATAGCGTAAAACCTCAACATCGCCTAAACCTGTTCGGCTTTTCGATATTGGCTTGGACTAACGCCGTATAGTGCTTTAAAGGCTTTGCTGAAATGCGCCTCTGATTGATAGCCGACATCCAACGCCACCGACAACACGCTTTTTTGTGTTTTATTTAATAATAACGCGGCTTCTTGCAAGCGTAACTGGGTTAAAAATTTGCCCGGCGCCATGCCGATTTTTTGTTGAAATACCCGCATAAAATTCGCCCGCGACATCGCTGCCAGTTCTGCCAATGCGTCCATATTCCACGCTTGCTGCGGCGCATTAAATAACTGTTGTAGCACCTTGCCCAAGCGCTTATCTTGAAAAGCCGCCAATAATCCGCAATGAAGTAAATTTTCCTGCAATCCATGGCGTAAAATATAAATAAACAACACAGTAACCAAAGCATCAATCAGCGATTTTGCTCCCTGTTGATGGTTATCGGCTTCCTGTTGCATTAATTGAACGACCGATTGCACAGGCGTGCCGTTAAGCGACAAATGCAAATATTCCGGCAAGGCATCAATTAGCAAGGAAGGTTTGCTGTAATAAAACAAACCGCAGAACATTTTCAAATCTGCCGAATTCTGTCCGATGCTATACACTTTAAACAACGTAGAAGCGTTGTCTTGTTGTTGCGGTACATTATTTTCCGACAAGTTTTGGGCCTGCCCGGCGATTAAGTGCGGTCGATTTTGCGGAAGAAAAAATATATCGCCCGCCTGCAAATGAATTTGTCGTTCACCTAACGTGAGCCAGCATTCTCCTTGTTCAATCAAGTGAAATGCGCCCACATATTGGTTTTCGGTGATATTCGGTTGAATTTGCCACTGCCCTTGAAACAGGCAGCGAATGTTCACTTCACCGCTTACCTGCGCCAGCTGAATGAGTTTATCTAAACAGTCCATAATGAGATTTTATGCATAAAAGTTAAGACGAATTGGCAAGTATGATACAAGAATTTGTTTATAATTTGTCTCGAAATTTAAACCTATCCCCCAACTTATTAAGGAGAAAAATCATGTTTGCAGATTGGAAAAATGATGTTGCCCACGTAAAAAAATCTTTCGGCGAATTGGGTAAAAAATATCCGAAAATGTTACAAGCTTACGGCGCACTAGGCGCGGCCGCTGCAGAAGGCAATGTGTTAGATGCCAAAACCCGTGAATTAATCGCGCTTGCTGTGGCTGTTACTACCCGTTGTGAAAGCTGTATCGGCGTGCACGCTGCAGATGCGGTAAAAGCCGGTGCAACTGAAGAAGAAGTGGCTGCCGCATTAGCTATGTCTATCGCGTTAAACGCAGGCGCAGCTTATACTTATTCCCTTCGCGCGTTAGAAGCTTATAACGAGCAAAAATAATACGCCTAACTTTAGTTAGGACTAGAAAACATAATCGGCATCTTCCTGATGCCGATTTTTTTTGGAAAAAATACCGCCAAAACCCACCGCACTTTTCCGGAAGATTTAAGAAAACAGATTCAACGCCTTCATCTGTTCCACCACCTGCGCCACCTCAATTTGCGCCATCAAATGTTTTCCCTTTAACTTCGTTGCCCAAGGCAACTGCGCAGACGGTTTGCCAAATTCTTTTTGCACATTTTTTTCATACACCGACACCACATTGGCAAGATTCCGATAAGGACCGGTACGCAACGGGTTGTGGTAAGCATATAAACCGATAACCGGCGTGCCTTGCGTCGTTGCAATATGTGCAGGGCCGGAATCCGGTGAAAGCACCAAATCCACCTGCCGGATTAATGCCGTAAGCTGTGGAAGCGTTAACTTGCCTGCGGCATTGGTTGGAGCAAAGTCACACAACCCCTGAATTTGCTCAATCATCGCCAGTTCACGCGGCGCGGGTGAGCTGCACAAAATCACGTTGACATTATGTTGGTGGGCAATATTGGCTACTTCCGCATAACGTTCCACTAACCAGTCTTTTTCGGGCTTACTGGAACAAGGGGAAATCAGCAAATTCTTACGGGTTGGATCAATATATTGGCGCGCCGTGATCAAATCATCCTCCGCTACCGGTAAATCCCATTGCGGTTCCGTGCAAGGCACACCCAAATAGTCCACAAACGCCATAAAGCCGTCTAACACATGAGGATTGCTCGGGTCTTGAATCTTGCGATGTGTAAACAACCACTGCCCTTCGCGCGCCCGCTGTTTACCGAAACCGATACGATATTTCGCCTTAATACCCAGGGATAAAATTGACGCACGAAATGCCGTTTGCATATTTAATAACGCATCAAATCGACGATCTTTCAACTGTCGCCACAACTGACACAACCCACGCCAGCCGCTTTTTTTGTCATACACCACAAACTCCACCCCCGACACATGACGAAACAACTGCGCCTCCGTCTTTCCGATAACCCATGTTATTTGGGTGCTTGGCCAATAACGCTGAATCTGTTGCACCGCCGCCAACGCGTGGCAAACATCGCCAATGGCGGACAAACGTAAAATACAAAGGGATTGCGGAGGTTGGGTGAAAAGCGGCATAGATCTCTCGTTGATGTTGAATTTGGGAATTGCGTTATTTTAAAGTAGAATGCGCCCATCCGCTATCTCATTTTCAAGGTCGCAAAATGCTTGAATATCAACTTAAAAACGACTTTTTTCTCTTTAATTTTGAACACCCGGAACCCCATCAGGAAGACTTTTTTAACGCCGATTTTTGGCGCCGACAAAACCGCATTTTAGGATCGGCGCAAGGGCGCGGCACCACATGGTTTTTACAAACGGCGGATCTCTTCGGTGTAAACACCGCTCTGCGTCATTATTACCGTGGTGGCTTATGGGGCAAGTTCAACAAAGATCGTTACCGTTTTCAGCAGCTAAAAAGCACCCGTAGCATTTCCGAATTTAATCTGTTAAATCAATTACATCAGGCCGGCCTACCGGTACCAAAACCCATTGGGGCTCGGGTTCGCAAAGGCAACTTGGGATTCTGTTATCAAGCAGATTTGCTGAGCGAAAAAATCGAAAATGCCCAAGATCTGACCGCACTTTTGCAGACACAACGTCTTACCGCCGACCAATGGCGACAAATCGGCGGATTAATCCGTCAATTACACGATTTACAAATTTGCCACACCGATCTCAACGCACACAACATTTTGTGCCAACAACTGGAAGGCGGGACAAAATTTTGGCTCATTGATTTTGATAAGTGCGGTGAAAAATCGGGAAGTTTTTGGAAGGAAAGCAATTTGCAACGATTACAGCGTTCCTTTAACAAAGAAGTGGAACGTATGCACATTCAATTTGACGGGCAGCATTGGCAGCACTTGATGGAAGGTTATGCAAGCTGATAAATGAAAGTGCGGTGGATTTCTGCGATAAAAAACACCTAAAAAAAACACCGCACTTTTATAACTAATGACCAACAATCGCCGCGTCAACCGCTACTTTTTCGCCGTTATCAAACATCAATGTCAACGGAAAACGTTCCCCTGCGCGCAACGCCTTGGCGGAGTCAAACACCATAATATGCAAACCGCCCGGTTTTAATTGCACCTTACCTTTGGCGGGAATTTCAATGCCGGTGGTTGTGATCATTTTGCCGTTTTGCGTGCCGTGCAATACCAAATTCGCCGGCTGGCTACTATGCACCATCGCAAGATTAACCGCTTGGTTGTCGCTGTTATGAAGCTCCATAAAAATCGCGCTCGGTTCACCCGCCTGCTGGGTCGCAATAATGGTTGGATTCGTCACACTGACTTTTGCCATCACACCAAAAGGCAAAAGTGCGGTCATAAAAAATAACGTTTTGCAAATGCGTTGCATCGTTTTCTCCTTTTTCGCTTTATTGATTTCGTCGGCATTGCCGATTGCCTTTAAAATATAACAGAAAAATGCTATATTACCGCCTACTTTTTCGTATTCTTTTTATTCAATTCTCGTAAAACCTCAATGGCAAATTACTACGATATTACCCTTGCGCTCGCCGGTGTATGCCAAGCAGCAAAACTCGTGCAACAACTTGCATTAAACGGCGATGCTGATCAAGCGGCGTTGGAAACCAGTCTGAAGAGCTTACTCCAAACCGCACCGAACACCACATTGGATGTTTTTGGCGGTGATGTGCGTCATCTGAAATTGGGCTTAACCACACTTTGCGAACAACTCAACGGCAGCGAACCGGAACTAAGCCGTTATTGGTTAAGCCTTTTAGCATTAGCGGGGAAATTGAATAAAACGCCACAAGCCAAGCAGGAACTGGCCCGTCGCATTCAATATTTGCCAACGCAGTTGGAACATTACCAGCTGCTGGACGAACAAATGCTGTCTAATTTTGCCGGTATTTATGTGGATGTCATCAGTCCGTTAGGCCGCCGCATCCAAGTCACCGGAGCCACTCAATATTTACAACAGTTAAGCACACAAAACCGCATTCGTGCGGCCTTACTGGCCGGCATTCGTTCCGCCGTTTTGTGGCAACAAGTGGGCGGCACCAAATGGCAAGTGTTGTTTTTCCGTAGCAAAATCGCCGCCATGGCACAACAAATTCTTTCTTCTCTTTAATATGGAGCTTTAATTTATGCAACTGAGCGCATTAACCGCACTTTCCCCGATTGATGGTCGTTATCAAGACAAAACCGCCCGTTTACGTCATATTTTCAGCGAATTCGGATTATTAAAATTCCGCGTCACGGTGGAAGTTCGTTGGTTACAAAAATTGGCAGCGACCGCACAAATCACTGAAGTTCCTTCTTTGTCAAAAGAAGCAAACGATTACCTTAACCAAATTGTCGCTAATTTTGCTATTGAAGATGCCGAGCGCATTAAAGAAATTGAAAGAACGACCAACCACGATGTGAAAGCAGTGGAATATTTCCTTAAAGAAAAAAGCGCAGCATTGCCTGAATTGGCGGCAATCAGCGAATTTATTCACTTTGCCTGTACCTCTGAAGACATCAACAACCTTTCCCACGCCTTAATGTTAAACACCGCGCGTGAAGAAGTGTTATTACCGGAATGGCAAAATTTAATCGAAAAAATCACCGCACTTGCCGAGCAATATAAAACCATTCCATTGCTTTCCCGCACGCACGGTCAACCGGCATCGCCAACCACCGTGGGCAAAGAAATGGCCAACGTGGTGTATCGTTTAAGACGCCAATATAAACAATTACAACACATTGATATTCTTGGCAAAATCAATGGCGCAGTCGGCAACTATAACGCCCATTTATCCGCTTACCCGAATATTGATTGGCATACCTTCAGCGAAGAATTCGTGACGTCTTTGGGCATTACATGGAACCCGTACACCACCCAAATCGAACCGCATGATTACATCGCCGAATTGTTCGATTGCGTAGCGCGTTTTAACACTATCGTGATCGACTTCGACCGCGACTTGTGGGGTTACATCGCGTTAAATCACTTCAAACAACGTACCATCGCCGGAGAGATCGGCTCCTCCACCATGCCGCACAAAGTCAACCCGATCGACTTCGAAAACTCCGAAGGCAACCTCGGTTTAGCAAACGCCGTGATGGCACACTTAGGCAGCAAATTACCGATTTCCCGCTGGCAGCGCGATTTAACCGATTCCACCGTGTTGCGCAACCTTGGCGTGGGTCTAGGCTATTGCTTAATCGCCTATGCAGCGACCCAAAAAGGCATCAGCAAATTAGAAGTGAACGAAGCTCATTTGCGCGAAGAATTGGATCAAAACTGGGAAGTGCTCGCCGAACCAATTCAAACCGTGATGCGTCGTTACGGCATTGAAAAACCGTACGAAAAACTAAAAGAACTCACCCGCGGCAAACGCGTCGATGCTAAAGCGATGTTTGATTTTATTGAGAAATTAGACATTCCGGCAGAAGAAAAAGCACGCTTGCAACAACTCACCCCGGAAAGCTATATCGGTGCCGCAGTACAGTTAGTAGAAAAACTATAACGTATAAAAAACGGTCGTATCAAATACGACCGTTTTCTTTTTTATTCTTTCTCTCCCCCAAATTCACTGAAAAAATCTACCGCACTTTCTACCTTAAAAACCCAATTTTAATATTGAGAATAATTTGCGTTTATGAGAATATTCTCTTAGAATAAACGCCGTTAAAATTAAACATTTAGGAAACAATCTATTTAAATCACATCATTTAAAAAGGAGTATTTATGAAACTTAACGCATTAAAACTAGCAACACTTACCGCCGCATTGGCATTCTCTAGTGCCGCCTTCGCAGACATCACTGTGTATAATGGTCAACACAAAGAAGCGGCCAAAGCCGTCACCGAAGCATTTACCAAAGAAACCGGTATTAAAGTCACTTTAAACAGTGCTAAAAGCGAACAGCTTGCCGGTCAATTAAAAGAAGAAGGCGACAAAACCCCGGCTGATGTATTCTATAGTGAACAAGTCGCCTCCTTTGCCGGATTATCTGGCTCAGACCTACTCGAACCACTCTCTGCCGACATCATCAAACAAACCCAATACAAAGGCGTACCGGTAGCACCGAAAAAAGACTGGATTGCCTTAAGCGGTCGTTCCCGAGTGGTGGTTTATGACAAAAATAAACTCTCCGAAAAAGACATGGAAAAATCCGTGTTAGATTACGCCACGCCGAAATGGAAAGATAAAATCGGTTATGTGCCAACTTCCGGTGCATTCTTAGAACAAGTTGTCGCTATCACCAAACTAAAAGGCGAACAAGCGGCGTTAGACTGGTTAAAAGGCTTGAAAGAAAATGGCAAACTCTATGCGAAAAACAGTGTGGCATTACAAGCCGTTGAAAATGGCGAAGTACCGGCCGCGTTGATTAACAACTATTATTGGTATGCCTTAGCAAAAGAAAAAGGCGCGGATAACTTAAACACCCGCTTATACTTCATTCGTCACCAAGACCCGGGTGCATTAGTCACCTACTCCGGTGCTGCTGTGTTAAAAGGCTCTAAAAATAAAGAAGAAGCGAAAAAATTCGTCGAATTCTTAGCTAGCAAAAAAGGCCAAGAAGCCCTCGTTGCTGTTAGAGCAGAATACCCATTGCGCGCTGACGTGGTTTCTCCATTCAACATGGAACCTTACGCAAAATTAGAAGCCCCTGAAGTCACCGCAACAACGGCGCAAGACAAAGAAAAAGCCAATAAATTAATTGAGCAAGCAGGATTGAAATAATCTTGTCAGGCGGGCTTGTTATGCCGTCTCAATAAATACTATTAAAGGCACGCGCCCAAACGCGTGCCTTTGTCGTTAAAAAATCAAAAGGACAAGCCCTTGAACCGTAATCCTCCGTTTTGGCTAACCGCCTTGATTATTCTTATCAGTTTGCCGTTGATTTTGCCCTTTCTCTATGTGGTAGTTAGAGCTGTTGATGTGGGTTGGGTGCGCAGTATTGAACTGCTTTGGCGACCACGTATGTGGGACCTGTTGAGCAATACGTTGTTGTTAATGGTGTGTGTGACGACATTTTCTATCATTCTCGGCACGGTTTGCGCCTTTTTGTTAGAACGCTATCGCTTTTGGGGTAAGCCCTTTTTTCAGGTGGCGATGACATTGCCGTTGTGCATTCCAGCCTTCGTCAGTTGTTTTACCTGGATTAGCCTCACCTTTAGCGTCGAGGGCTTTTGGGGCACGATTGGCATTATGACCTTAAGCTCCTTTCCGCTTGCCTATTTGCCTGTTGCCGCCACCTTAAAACGACTGGATCGCTCATTGGAGGAAGTCAGTCTTTCCCTTGGCAAAAACCGCCGTTACACCTTTTGGCACGCCATATTTCCACAGTTAAAACCCGCCATCGGCAGCAGTGTTTTATTAATCGCGTTGCATATGTTGGTGGAATTCGGTGCCGTGTCGATTTTAAATTATCAAACCTTCACCACCGCTATTTTCCAAGAGTATGAAATGGCCTTTAACAACAATACGGCGGCATTGTTGTCGGCGGTGTTAATGGTGATTTGCGCTTTGATCGTGTTTGGCGAAATTTTCTTTCGTGGACAACAAACCCTGTACAACAGTGGCAAAGGCGTTACCCGTCCTTATCCGGTAAAAAATTTAACGGCCGGCAAGCAACTCTTGGCTGTCATTTTTTTCCTAACGATTTTTATCCTCAGCATCGGCGTACCGCTCACCATGTTGATTCACTGGATGATCGTAGGCACGTCCATTGAAAGTGCGGTGGATTTTTCCGCCTTTTTCGAAGCCTTCAGCAATTCTTTGATGGTTTCCGGTTTAGGCGCAGGGCTCACCGTGCTTTGCGCCCTGCCGCTCGTTTGGAGCGCCGTGCGTTATCGCAACCGCCTCACCGTGTGGATTGACCGCCTGCCTTATTTATTGCACGCCGTGCCGGGTTTGGTTATCGCCTTGTCGTTGGTGTATTTCACCATTAACTACGCTTATTCTTTCTACCAAACGTTCCTCATGGTGGTGGTCGCCTATTTCATGTTGTATTTGCCAATGGCGCAAACCACGTTGCGTAGCTCCTTGGAACAAATCTCCGATAACGTCGAAAAAGTGGGGCAAAGCCTTGGGCGTAGTCATTTTTATATTTTCCGCACGCTCACCATTCCCGCTATGTTGCCGGGCATTGCCGCTGCGTTTGCATTGGTATTTCTAAACCTGATGAAAGAACTCACCGCCACTTTATTACTCACCCCGAACGACATCAAAACCTTATCCATCGCCGTTTGGGAATACACCAGTGATGCCCAATATGCCGCCGCCACACCTTATGCCGTGATGTTAGTGCTATTTTCCGGCATTCCGGTGTTTTTATTGAAAAAATATGCGTTTAAATAATAAAGTTAAGCCCTATGCAAATAAATCAACCTTTATTACGACTTCATCACATCAATAAATATTTCAACCAACTTCATGTTCTGCGTGATATTTCCTTGCAGCTAAACAGCGGTGAAATCTTGTTTTTATTAGGCGCATCGGGCTGTGGCAAAACCACCTTATTGCGCACCATCGCAGGCTTTGAGCAGGCTGACCATGGCGAAATTTGGTTAAAAGAGCGGTTGATTTTCGGCGCAAATTGCAACGTGCCGACGCAACAGCGCCATTTGGGTTATGTGGTGCAGGAAGGTGTGTTATTTCCACACATGAATGTATATCGCAACATTGCTTATGGCTTGGGCGATGGCAAAGGTCGCTCCGCGGAAGAGCGAGAACGCATCGAAGAAGTGATGGCGCTCACCGGTATTACCGCACTTGCCAACCGTTTCCCGCACCAACTTTCCGGCGGACAACAACAACGTGTTGCCTTGGCGCGCGCTATCGCCCCGAATCCAGAACTGATCTTACTGGATGAACCGTTCAGTGCCTTAGACGAGCACCTGCGCCAACAAATTCGCCATGATATGTTGCAAGCACTCCGCCAAAGTGGCACCTCTGCCGTTTTCGTCACCCACGATCGCGACGAAGCCTTGCGTTATGCGGATAAAATCGCGGTGCTGCAAAATGGAGAAATCCTACAAATCGCCGATCCACGCACCCTTTATTGGTCGCCACAACACCTCAGCACGGCGACCTTTATCGGCGAAAGCATTGTGTTGCCGGCAACCTTAAATTCACCTTCAACAGCACACTGTCAATTGGGTGACATTGCCGTGATAGACAAAAGCCAAGGACAACAAACAGGCACGCTACTCCTCCGCCCGGAACAATTCTACTTGTCAAAAACACCGCAAAATTCCACCGCACTTTTTAACGCCATCGTCCGCCACGTGGAATTCAAAGGCAAAATAACGGCGATTCGAATTGAAATAAATGGCTTCGAAATTGAGTTAGAAGAACATCATGGAATTGAGTTGTGTGTAGGAGATAGGGTTGACGTTTATTTGTATGGAACGGGATTGTTTTATGGGGAATAAGAACGGTTTTGTCTCATGAGACCTTATACAGGTCTCCCATTTTTATTCCGGCTTTGTTGCTGTTTACAGAAGAAATGATGAAATAGGTAAAAAAGTGCGGTCGTTTTTAAAATCGTTTTTTTATTTTGTGATTCTGATAACGGACAATGACAATATCTATAAAACAGGCTGACTTAAAATTTTACCCTCACCTTGATTATCTTCCCCATAAATCAATCCCTTTGGCTAATGCCCAACCGGCAAAAATAAATTGCGCGGTGCCAATCAACACACCGATGATACTGGCGATAAGAAACGGGAAAAAAGGCATCTTCAGGCTTCCTGCCATAAAAGGCGTGAACTTTGACACCGGCCCTGAAATTCTGGCAAGCACCAACGTAAGAGCGCCTTTGCGTTGAATTAAACGTCTTGCACGTTGAGCGTTCAAACGTAACTTAGGACGTTTGCGGGTAAGTTGATTCAATAAGGCCATACCATAATGGCAACCGATCATATAACTAATGCAGTCGCCACCTATTGCACCAAGCCAAATAAGCAGAATAATCCAATATTGCTCATGTAGCGCAACGGCATAACCGCCCGCGACAAAAAATATTTCTCCCCAAATAAAAAGTGCGGTAGGCAAAAAGGCATCGCCAAATGAGCCAATGAGAAGAATAATCGGCAAATAGGGGGAATAGAAGCATGCCGCCAACCATGCTGGCATTATTGTTTGTCCTTATAATGGCCAAACGGATAGTCAATTTCATTATTCCGCAATTCACCTTTAAAAAAACGTCGGATATTGGCGCGCAAATACACTCCGCCAAGATGGAAAACGCCATCTTGTTTTAAACGACGCGGATTGAACTCAAAATGAATCGGCAACATTCTAAAGCGAAAAGTTTTACTGGCACGGTTAACATAATCACAGTCTTCGCAAAGCCGAATAGAGAGATCAAATCCACCGATAGTACGATGAACAGTTTTTGTACTGAAAATACAGGCGCCAGTACAGGTAGGAAAGAAAAACTGAGTTAACCACATAGTCCAATCAAAAATACCGATACCAAGGCGTGTTAAAAACGCATTGTCACTGCTACCGATACGTCCACCCGCGACCCATACCCCCGTTTTTTCCAACAAAGTAAGAGATTTTTCGAGAAAATCAGGTTGTAACCGAACATCCGCATCTAAAAACAACAAACGTTCATAACTGGCATTTTCTGCGCCGGTGTTACGCCCTAGACTCGTGCCACGCGCATCCATAACGATGGTTTTTAAATCAAGACGATCAGCAAATTTTTGTGCGGTTTCAACCGTTGCATCAGTACTGGCGCTATCAACCACGATAACTTCAAAATCTTTGTGGCTCTGCCGGCATAAATCATCAAGTAAATTGGCGATGTTCCGTTCTTCATTCAAGGTAATAATCACTATACTGCATTGTTGCTTAATCGTCATAATTTCTCCGAATTAATGTTTGGTATTAGCGCCTTTCAAGGCGGGCTATTGTTATATTTTTTATACAAAATCTCACGAAATTTAGTACGGTAAAATGTCCTCTTGCTTACAATCCATTAGATATGTTTCTCCGAAAATCGTTTTATTTTCGATATTTTAAACATAAATAATTAATATAAACTTAACGTGAAGATTGACTAATTCACATTATTAAGCAAAAAAATGTTATAGGTTCTGCGGAGTTTTTTTATAAATATAATTAAGAAGAACAAGTAAAACGTAGATTTCTCATCGAGAAAAACTCGATTTATATCAGTCAAATCAATTTAAGCCATAATAATCTAAAAGCCTTTTTAACTCTACTGCGTCATGACAACGCTTCACCACTTCAAACAAGCTCGAGGCCTCTGCATATTCACACTTCAAATACTGCAACCATTGCTTAATGCGCGCTACATGGTAAAAACCGCTATCATGGCAATTTTCCAGTGCGGCATATTTGCACAGAATTGGCATGATCTCAGACCAGTTTAACGGGGCATCGTTATGTTTTAGTACACGACTTAAATTAGGTATATTTAGCGCACCGCGACCGACCATCAGATCATCGCAGCCGGTCATTGTGAGGCATCGTTGTCCGTCTCCCCAGCGCCAAATTTCACCGTTGGCGATGACAGGAATATTGAGTTTTTGGCGGATTTCACCGACCTTTTGCCAGTTGATGCGATCAGCGCGATAGCCATCCGTTTTGGTGCGTCCATGAATGGCAATTTCGGTCGCCCCGCCTTGTTGCACCGCATCGGCAATGTCATAAGCGAATTCCGTAGAATCCCAACCTAAGCGCACTTTAACGCTGACTGCCTGTTCTTGCGGTACGGCTTGACGGATGGCTTTAGTGGCTTGGTAGATAAGTTCCGGTTGTTTTAACAAAGAAGCGCCACCGTTGCTACCGTTGACGGTTTTCGACGGACAGCCACAGTTTAAATCAACGCCGTGGGAACCTAATTGAATGGCAAGTTCGGCGTTTTCCGCCAACCATTGAGGATGTTGTCCGAGCAGTTGCACGCGCACCGGGGTGCCGCTTGGGGTAAAGCCCTGTTGGTGTAATTCAGGGCAAAGGCGATAAAACACTTTCGCCGGCAGGCGTTGATCCACCACGCGGACAAATTCGGAAATGCACAAATCATAGTCGTTCACTTCCGTTAATAATTGCCGCACCAGCGGATCAAGTACGCCCTGCATTGGGGCTAAAATGACGCGCAAAGGTTATTTCCAGCCTTTGGCTTTGCAAATTAAATCGTACGCCGCTTGAATTTGCTGCGCTTTTTCTTTCGCCATTTCCATCATTTCCGGCGGCAAACCTTTCGCCACCAATTTGTCCGGATGATTTTCATTCATTAAACGACGATAAGCACGTTTTACCGTAGGTTGATCGTCCGCTGCCGTGACGCCAAGAACTTTATAAGCATCGTCTAATGTCGGACCGGAAGACGATTGTTGGGATTGGTGTTGATAACCGCCTTGATAGCCTGAATGTTGCTGTTGATAAAAACCGCCACGGGTAAATTGACGCGCCGCCATTTCCATTGCCAACATTTGCTCAAATTGGACGCGGGATAAACCGAGTTCTTCCGCCACCACAAACAGCACACTTTTTTCATTATCATGCAATTGTCCGTCAGAAAAGGCTGCTTGGAGTTGAACCGATAAAAACGCGCGCAATAAATCGCCACGTTGACCACAACCGAGACGAAATTCACGAATCACCTGACGAAGCGGGAAATCTGTCTGTTTGCCACGATTAAATGCTTCTTGCGCTAAACGGCGACCGGCATCGTCCAATTGCATATGACTCATTAAATGGTTCGCCAGTTGAATGTCTTCTTCCGTCACACGTCCTTTGGCTTTGCTTAAATGCCCAAGCACCGCAAAGGTGGTTTGCATAAAGAGTAACTGGCGGGTAGTTTTATTTTTGAAAAAAGTGGAGCTTACCGTGCCCAGTTCATACAATTTTTTATCGGCGAGGTGGCCAAGAAAAATCCCTGCCAACATGCCGAAAAAACCGCCCAACCGAAAGCCGATAATGGCACCTAAAAATTTTCCAATAAAATTCATTGTCACTCCGTTAAGGTTAAAAAAGTGCGGTAGATTTTCCAAGTAAATTTCAAAAACATCGCTAAAAACAACCGCACTTTAGATTAGTTAGATACCGTACTGCTCACGATAAGCGCGCATGGTCGGCAAATATTGTTGGTATTCCGCCCTTGTTTCAATAAACGCCATTAAATCGGCAAAATCAATAATGGACAGTACGTTGCATTGGTAATCACGTTCTACTTCCTGAATGGCAGAAAGCTCACCGTTACCACGCTCTTGGCGGTTTAAAGCAATTAACACCGCACTTAATTGCGCGTTATTTGCCTGAATCAACTGCATGGATTCACGAATTGCCGTGCCGGCAGTGATCACATCGTCCACCAATAACACCTTGCCGCGTAACGGGCTGCCGATTAAATTGCCGCCTTCGCCGTGATCTTTGGCTTCTTTGCGGTTAAAACATACCGGTTTATCCACATTAAATTGATTAAACAACGCAACTGAAACAGCAGTGGCGATAGGAATGCCTTTGTACGCCGGGCCAAAAATCACATCGTATTGCAATCCGGCAGCTTGCAAGGCAGCGGCATAAAATCCGCCTAAACGGGCCAAGTCCGCACCGGTGTTGAATAATCCCGCGTTAAAAAAATAAGGACTGACACGGCCGGATTTCAAGGTGAATTCGCCGAATTTTAATACCTGACGGGCAAGGGCGAATTCAATAAACTGTTGTTTGTAGGCTTCCATCTTTCGTGTCCCTAATCAGCCAGTGCCGCACGTTGGGTTTGGAAAATGATGTCGCAACCTTGTTTAGCAAGATCTAATAAGGTTAATAATTCCTCGTGACTGAACGGTTCGCCTTCTGCGGTACCTTGCACTTCAATCATGCGACCATCTTCCATCATCACCACGTTCATGTCCGTTTCCGCAGCAGAATCTTCCACATATTCCAAATCACATACTGCTTCACCATCCACAATGCCGACAGAAATTGCCGCCACCAATCCTTTCAACGGATTTTTGCTTAATGTGCCATTTGCCACCAAACCATTCAATGCATCACATAACGCCACGCAAGCACCGGTAATAGAGGCTGTGCGAGTACCGCCGTCCGCTTGAATCACATCGCAGTCCAATGTGATGCAGCGCTCACCGAGGGCTTCCAAATCTACCATGGCACGTAGAGAACGGGCGATTAAGCGCTGAATTTCCAAAGTACGGCCGCCTTGCTTGCCTTTTGCCGCTTCACGTTGCATACGGCTGTGGGTGGAACGTGGCAACATACCGTATTCCGCGGTCACCCAACCTTGTCCCAACCCTTTCAAAAAGCGCGGTACGCCCTCTTCCACCGTGGCGGTACACAACACTTTGGTGTCGCCGAACTCCACCAGCACGGAACCTTCCGCATGTTTGGTGTAATGACGGGTGATTTTAATCGGGCGGGTTTGGTTATTGGCACGTTGATTCGGACGCATGAAAAATTCCTCGTTAAGCAATAAAAAATCGCGCTATTTTAGCACGCAAACTGACAGAAACGAAATTTGGCAGTACAATAGAATGCAAATTTTACGGCACAGAAATGAAGGAATTATTATGATTTATAGCATGACGGCATTCGCCAGTTTGGAAATCAAAAAAGATTGGGGAAATGCGGTTTGGGAAATTCGTTCGGTTAATCAACGTTATCTGGAAACCTTTTTCCGTCTGCCGGAACAATTTCGCAGTCTTGAAAACACCTTGCGTGAATCGCTACGCCAAAAACTCACCCGCGGCAAAATCGAATGTACCCTGCGTATTGATAATAAAAAACAAACTGCCGCCGAATTACACATTAATCAAGAACTCGCCACTCAAGTGTTGCAATCTTTGCAATGGTTGAAACAACAGGCAGGCGAAGGCGAATTCAATTTAACCGACGTATTACGCTACCCGGGTGTAGTAGAAGTGCCTGAGCAGGATGTGGATTTAATCAGTCAGGATTTATTGGTCGCCTTTGAGCAGGTCGTAAGCGAATTTATCGCCATGCGTCAACGCGAAGGAGAAAAAATCCACACGTTACTGACACAACGCCTTGACGCCATCAATGCAGAACAGCAAAAAGTGCGGTCAAAAATGCCGGAGATTTTACAATGGCAACGCGATCGCATTTTGCAACGGTTTGAAGAAGTGCAACTACAGCCGGATCCGCAACGTTTAGAGCAAGAGCTGATTATGTTGGCGCAACGCATTGATGTGGCGGAAGAATTAGATCGTTTGCAATTACACGTCAAAGAAACGCAAAACATTCTGCGCAAAGGCGGTGCAGTGGGACGCAAGTTGGATTTCATGATGCAAGAGCTCAACCGCGAATCCAACACCTTGGCATCCAAATCCATCAATGTCGATGTAACTAATTCCGCCATTGAGCTGAAAGTGTTAATTGAGCAAATGCGCGAACAAATTCAAAACCTTGAGTAATTGATTGATATTTTTTAAGGAAAGTACGATGGCATATTCCCTTTTAACGGCACAACAGGACGACATTATTTGCCCGTTAACACACTACTCGCTGATTGAAATTGCGGGCACGGATGCGGAGAAATATTTACAGGGGCAACTCACTTGCGATGTCACTAAATTGGCAGCCGGTGAATCCACTCTTACCGCCCATTGCGATCCGAAAGGCAAAATGAGCGCACTGTTCCGTTTAATTCGTCAAGATGAACAGACCTTTTATATGCTGTTAAAAAGTGCGTTATTGCCATCGGAGTTGGATCAACTGAAAAAATATTCAGTGTTTTCCAAAGTCACTTTTACTTCGTTAGATTGGCAAATTCTCGGCGCAGCCGGCACAAAAGGCATCGAAAAGTGCGGTCAATTTTCTGCGCAAATTCGCATTGATGTGAATGTGCAACAACCGCGCGTGATTTTACTCAACCCGACCCGCTTAGTCCTCGAACCTACCGTTGAAGCACTGGCTTGGGATTTGTTGGATATTCAAGATGGCGTGCCTGGTTTAGCGGCAGCAACCCAATTAGAATTTATTCCGCAAGCGTTAAACCTGCAAAGTGTCGAACAGGCAATTTCCTTCCACAAAGGGTGTTACATCGGGCAAGAAACCGTGGCGCGCGCCAAATATCGAGGCGCCAATAAACGCGCCCTCTTTATTTTCGCAGCGCAAACGGAAAGTCTGCCGGAAATCGGTTCCGCCCTAGAAATGGCACTCGGCGACAACTGGCGAGCCACAGGAACCATCACAAGTGCGGTCAATTTTCACGGCGTTTTGTGGTTGCAGGCCGTGTTAAATACGCCGTTGGAAGAAGGTCAGGCATTCCGCTTGCCGAACTGCCAAACCTTGCTCGATATGCAACCCTTGCCTTATGAGTTAAGCTGATGAAAGTCGGATTGGTATTGGAAGGCGGCGCCATGCGCGGGATGTTCACCGCCGGTGTGTTGGATGTCTTCTTGGATGAACAGATTCACATTGACGGCATCGTTAGTGTGTCTGCCGGAGCGCTGTTCGGCGTAAATTTGCCTTCCAAACAACGTGGCCGCGTGTTGCGTTACAACAAAAAATACCTCAACGACAAGCGCTACATGGGATGGCACAGCCTGTTCACCACAGGCAATATCGTCAACAAAGATTTCGCCTTTTATCAGCTACCTGTTGAATTGGACGTCTTCGATCAAGCAGCATTCGCCCGTTCGGGCATCGACTTTTACACGGTGTTAACCAACGTGGAAAGCGGCGAAGCGGAATATGTGAAAATCCACGATGCCTTTGAGCAAATGGAAACCCTGCGTGCCACCTCCGCCATGCCTTTCGTGTCAAAAATGGTGGAAATCAACGACAAAAAATATTTAGACGGCGGCATTGCGGACAGTATTCCGTTGCGTTTCTGTCAACAGTTGGGCTACGACAAAATCATCGTCGTGCTCACCCGCCCATTGGATTACCGCAAAACGCCGACCAATCCGCTACTGTTCAACGCTTTTTATCGCCGTTACCCAAAACTGGTCGAACGCCTAACCAACCGCTATGCCGACTATAACCGCACAGTGGAAGACATTATTCGTCTCAACGAACAGGGCAAGATTTTCGTCATCCGACCATCCATCACGTTACCAATTCGACGCATCGAAAAAGATGTACACAAAATTCAAGCCATGTATGATTTGGGCGTAAGCGATGCGCAATATGTCATGAAAGATTTAAAAGCGTATTTGGCGGGCTAAAAAACGTCTCCAAAAATAACCGCACTTTTTACGTTAAATCATATTAACTACAAAGTCTTATTGCAGAGAAATCGCATATTATTTAAACTAGCCAGGCAAATTCAATTTGTAATTTCAGTTATATCGCAAGTTTGTGTATAGGAAATGACAAAGCCCTTCTTTTGAACCTTTTCTCATTGTTATACCTTCCTTGTAAATCTTGCATTCAAATTCAAAGGATTAGAAAATGAACGAAGTTTTACAACAGTTCAAACAACAATATTTGGTGAAATATTGGAATCCGGTTATCGCCGTTATCGCGGCAGGATTAATTTCTGCTTATTATTTCGGTGTTACCGGCACGTATTGGGCAGTCACAGGCGAGTTTACCCGCTGGGGCGGCCATGCGTTACAAACGCTGGGCGTGGATGTATCCAATTGGAGCTATTACAAAATCATCGGTATGCAAGGCACGATTTTCACCCGTGTCGATGGCGTGATGATCTTAGGCATGTTCGCAGGTTGTATTTCCGCGGCCTTGTGGGCGAACAACGTGAAATGGCGTAATCAACCGCACAAACGCCGTATCGTGCAAGCCTTGATCGGCGGTGCGTTAGCCGGTTTCGGCGCGCGCTTGGCCATGGGTTGTAATCTCGCCTCTTTATTCACCGGTATTCCGCAATTTTCCGTTCACGCTTGGTTTTTCACCATCGCTACCGCCATCGGCACTTATGTGGGCGTAAAAGTCACCTTATTGCCTATCTTCCGTGTGAAATTGGAATTGAAAAAAGGCGCGGCAAAATTGCAGGAAAGCGACCCGAAAAAGGCTCAACGCCGTTTTTGGATTGGCATGATCATCTTCTTTGCCTATCTTATTGCTTCCCTTTATGTGATGACCAGTTCCATAAAACTCGGCTTTGCTATGCTTTGTGGCTTGGCTTTCGGTTTGCTTATTGAGCGTGCGCAAATCTGCTTCACTTCTGCCTTCCGTGATCTTTGGGTCACCGGTCGCGCTTACATGGCAAAAGCGATTATTTTCGGCATTCTTGCAGGCACCATCGGCGTGTTCAGCTACATCCAGTTAGGCGTACCGGCAAAAATCATGTGGGCAGGTCCGAATGCCATTATCGGCGGCTTATTATTCGGCTTCGGCATCGTATTGGCAGGTGGCTGTGAAACCGGCTGGATGTATCGTTCCATGGAAGGCCAAGTGCATTTCATGTGGGTGGGCGTCGGCAATGTTATCGGCTCCACTTATTTAGCCTATGCCTGGGACGATCTCGCTCCGGTATTGGCGCTTGACTACGAAAAACTCAACTTACTGAAAGAATTCGGCCCGGTAGGCGGATTATTAGTGAACTACGGTTTGTTGATTCTCTGCTTAATCGCTGTCGTATGGTGGGAAAAACGTTTCCTTGCCAAAGCAAAAGCCAAAATCGCCGCTTTCGCACAGGTGTAAAAGTGCGGTTTGATTTAACGTTATTTTTTATTTCACAGAAGGAAAACACATTATGGCATTTACTGTTGTACAAAAACTAGATAAAGATCCGAAAGACATCACTCCGGATTATACTATCGACACCGTGGGTGAACCTTGCCCGTACCCGGCAATCGTGATGTTGGAAACCATGCCACAATTACAAAAGGGTGAGATTTTGGAATTGATCAGCGACTGCGCGCAATCTATCAACAACATTCCTGTAGATACCAAAAACCACGGCTACACCTTATTAAGCGTAGAACAAGACGGCACGAGATTACGCTATTTGATTCAGCGTTAAGCTCATCTTTTCAAGGCGGAATCACATCCGCCTTTATTATTTATCGCCCTCAACCAAGTGGTATTCTTCTTAAGATTTTCTCACATCAAAAAATTCTCAAAAATCTCGTCTATTTCCGCAACAATTTTTCTAAAAAAACGCTAGAATAAGCGGCTTTTTTGACGCTTATACAATAATTTATCAGGGGGAATCTATGGAAGCGGAAGGTGCGGGAGATTTAGTCCGTATTGTGGTGTTACTTGGTGCTGCCGTGGTAGCAGTGCCGTTGTTTAAACGGATTGGTTTAGGTTCGGTGTTAGGGTATTTGGCGGCAGGGCTAATTATCGGCCCCTTCGGCTTAAAACTGGTAACCGATTCCCACGCAATTTTGCACATTGCAGAATTTGGCGTGGTGATGTTCTTATTTGTCATCGGATTAGAAATGAAACCGTCTCATTTATGGAGCTTACGTCGTCAAATATTTGGGCTGGGCAGCCTGCAAGTCATTCTTTCTGCTGTGTTAATGACCTTGGTTTCCGTACAATTCGGCATTTCTTGGGAAGTGGCGTTTGTGTCTTCTTCCGGTTTCGTACTCACCTCCACCGCCATTGTGATGCAGGTGTTGGGCGAACGTAAACAGCTTTCCACCCGCCCGGGACAAAAAATCGTTTCCATCTTGTTATTTGAAGATTTGCTCATCGTACCGTTGTTGGCCATTGTTTCCTATCTCTCTCCGTTAGAAAAAACTGCTGATGCCATGCCTTGGTGGGAGTCGGCGATTATTGCCATGCTTGCACTTGCCGTACTGGTGTTTATCGGCCGCTTTATTCTTAATCCGGTATTCCGTATTTTGGCGAATTCCAAAGCACGCGAAGTGATGACTGCCGCCGCGTTATTTGTGGTATTAGGTTCCGCATTATTAATGGAGGAAGCCGGCTTATCCATGGCGATGGGGGCATTTGTAGCCGGTGTTATGTTGTCGGAATCCGCCTTCCGCCATCAACTGGAAGCCGACATTGAACCGTTCCGCGGGCTTTTGCTCGGCCTATTCTTCCTTGGCGTGGGCATGGCGTTAAATCTAACGGTAGTAGCTGAAAATTGGTTATTAATTGGTGCAGGTGTTATCACCTTAATGTTTACCAAAGGTCTCTGTATTTACTTGGTTGCCCGTGCTGCTAAAAGTACACACAAAACCGCCATTGAACGCGCATTATTAATGGCACAAGGCGGTGAGTTTGCTTTCGTGCTCTTCTCCACGGCCTTTAATCAAGGTGTAATTGATGAAACGGTTAACGCCAATATGACTGCCGTTGTGGTACTTTCGATGGTGGTAACGCCGATAATGTTGGTGCTTTATGAAAAATTCGCGCCCAAAGCCACTGCAGAGGAATTGGAAGCTGATGAAATTGATGAACAACACCCAACCCTTATCGTCGGTATGGGGCGTTTTGGTCAAATTGTCAATGATCTTTTGCGTTTAAGCGGCTATGCCACCACTGTCGTCGATTTAAATCCGAACATGATCAAAGGCTTCAATGAATACGGTATTAAATCCTACTTCGGCGATGCCTCCCGTCGTGAGTTTTTAATTGCCGCAGGTCTTGAACAAGCGGAAGTATTAGTAATTGCCATTGATAACAAAGAGCAGGCGGAGAATATTGTGCATTTCGCCCGCGAAGTGAATCCGAACATAAAAATTATTGCTCGCGCCTATGACCGCTTCAGTACCTTTGCACTACACGAAGCGGGTGCTAATGAAATCGTTCGTGAAACCTTCGATTCCGCCGTACGAGCCGGCAAACGCGCGCTTGAGGCCTTAGGGATGGAACCTGAATTGGTAAAAAACATCGGAGATTATTATTTTGACGCAGATCGGCACGAAGTCGCCCTCATGTCACAAGTCTATGACCCGAACGTGGGCTTATTCCAAAATCCGCTAATGCGCGACATTGCACGCGAATGTGACCAAAAAATGGCAGCGGAAATTCAAGATATCATTCTACAAGCAAAGGAAAAAGCCGAGGAATAAAACACTTTAGAAAACAACCGCACTTTAGGATATAAAGTGCGGTTGTTTTTTGCGGAGAATCTGAGTGAACTAAACTAATAGAAAAAATTGAATGGCATGAGGAAAATTATTTTAAATCGAAAAACTAAAAGGATTGAGCTTTACTGCATATTACCCAATCCTTACTGTCATTTATAACTTAAGTTATAAGGTTATCCAATTGTTATTATTGGATATTTAACCTACTTTTTCTTACCTTCCGGCATTAAAGAAGAGTGATGGTGAGCAATTAACCACTCTTTGCCATCCCATTGATAGTTAAAACTATAACGTCCGCTGGCTTTTTTACCGGTCTTCTTGTAAACAAAGGAATATAAACCAACGTCAGAAGCTGTGTTACAGCCAATTTGGATATGGCTTTGATCGATGGTTCCTACAGGAGCATTTGCTAAAAAGTGATTAAAATAATCTTCTTTTTCAGCTGCTGTCAGACGAATTTTATTGGAGACAGTCGGTAATAAAACCGAATCCGCCGCATAATTAGCTACGACCTTCTTAGCATCGCCTGTTTTAAGCGAATCATTCCAACGATCAAACAACTGTGCAATTTCTTGTTCAGTAACTGCCTTACATTGCATTGTTGATGCTGCATCAGGCGATTTGGACTGAGTACATGCTGTAAGTAATGTGGTCATTGCCACCGCACTAATCCATTTTTTCATGCCATTTTCCTCTTAAATGTTAAGTTATTGCATCTATATATGATGCAAGACGCATCATATAGGGACAAAAAAATAAAAAATTGATCTGAATCAATATACATATGTTTATATGTACAGGACTGACCTCTTAAAAAATAATCTCACCCTTTCTAATGAACAACGTATCAAATACCCGAAAACTACATAACAAATTTTATCTATAATTCGTATTATATAGCTCATTCATATAAAATCCGCTGGAAACCAACCGCACTTTATGGTATAAAGCACGCCGTTATTTTGCTGTTTAAAAATAACGTTTAATTTTTAATCAATTTACTAAAACACACACATATCAGAAAGGCTAAATCGGGGTGCCAAACGGTCGATTGGCTGGATATGTGGAGGCTAAACCCCAAACAACAGGAAAATTATTATGGCACAAGTTTCTATGCGCGATATGCTTCAAGCAGGCGTTCACTTCGGTCACCAAACTCGTTACTGGAACCCAAAAATGAAACCATTCATTTTCGGACCACGCAACGGCGTTCATATCATCAACCTTGAAAAAACCGTTCCAATGTTCAACGCAGCATTAGCTGAGTTAACCCGCATTGCGAGCAACAACGGTAAAGTATTATTCGTAGGTACCAAACGCGCAGCGACCGATGCAGTGCAAGCAGCAGCATTAGACTGTCAACAATACTATGTAAACCACCGTTGGTTAGGCGGTATGTTGACCAACTGGAAAACAGTTCGTCAATCCATCAAACGTTTAAAAGATTTAGAAACGCAATCTCAAGACGGCACTTTCGACAAATTAACCAAAAAAGAAGCGTTAATGCGTACCCGTGAGATGGAAAAACTTGAATTAAGCCTTGGCGGTATCAAAGAGATGGGCGGTCTTCCGGATGCATTATTCGTGATCGGTGCAGACCACGAACATATCGCAGTGAAAGAAGCAAACAACTTGGGTATTCCAGTATTTGCTATCGTTGATACTAACTCTAGCCCGGACGGCGTAGATTTCGTTATCCCAGGTAACGATGACGCAGCACGTGCAATTCAACTTTATCTTTCTTCTGCTGTTGCAGCGATCAAAGAAGGTCGTGGTAACGAAGCAGCGGTTGCTGAAGAATTAGCGCAAGCCGCAGAATAATTCTGGCGATTGCGATAAGGCGTAAGCCCTTATTAATCAGACGATTAATTAATGAGCAGGGGGCTAAATAGCTCCCTGTATTTTTTAGAGCTAAAAGTGCGGTCTTTTTCCACCGCACTTTAACCGACAGAGGATTTTAAAATGGCTGAAATCACAGCATCATTAGTAAAAGAACTGCGTGAACGTACCGGCGCAGGCATGATGGAATGTAAAAAAGCATTAGTTGAAGCAAACGGCGACATCGAATTAGCCATCGACAACATGCGTAAATCTGGTCAAGCAAAAGCGGCGAAAAAAGCAGGTCGTGTTGCAGCTGAAGGTGTTATCCTTGCTCGCGTACAAAATTGTTTCGGTGTATTAGTTGAAATGAACTGTGAAACTGACTTCGTAGCAAAAGATGCCGGTTTCTTAGGCTTAGCCAACGAAGTAGCTGATTTTGCAGCAGCAAACAAAGGCGCAACCATCGAACAACTTCAAGCACAATTTGAAGAAAAACGTGCTGCATTAGTGGCAAAAATCGGTGAAAACATGACCATTCGTCGTGTTGCTTACATCGAAGGCGATGTTGTAGGTTCTTACTTACACGGCGCGAAAATCGGTGTATTGGTTGCTGGTAAAGGTGCTGACGATGAATTGTTAAAACACATCGCAATGCACGTTGCAGCAAGCCGTCCGGACTACGTTAACCCAAGCGACGTTCCTGCCGCAGTGGTTGAACATGAGCGCAACATCCAAGTGGATATCGCAATGCAATCCGGCAAACCACGCGAAATCGCAGAAAAAATGGTTGAAGGCCGCATGAAGAAATTCACTGGTGAAGTCTCTTTAACCGGTCAACCGTTCGTTATGGATCCGTCTAAATCTGTTGGCGATCTATTAAAAGAAAAAGGTGCTGAAATCTCTAACTTCATCCGCTTAGAAGTGGGCGAAGGTATCGAGAAAGTGGAAACCGACTTCGCTGCAGAAGTAGCGGCAATGTCTAAAGCTTAATCAATAAGTTAAGCCAAAAAAGCAGGTGTAAAAACCTGCTTTTTTATTGTCTGCCGTCCTAAATGACAATTCCGTTATACCCCATTCCCTTTTATTCTAAAATCTCCCATAAAATCCCACAAAGTACGGTGGGAAATCTGCTAAAATAAACGTAATTTTTGGTTAACGCGGAATAGAGGATCGGCTCATCGAAAATTGGCAAAGGGGTTTCGTTCTACATCGCAAATCTTACAGCGAAACCAGCTTATTAGTGGATTTATTCACGGAGGACTTTGGTCGCCTCAGCGTTTTGGCAAAAGGCGCACGGGCAAAGCGTTCCATGCTGAAAGGCGTGTTACAGCCCTTTACCCCCTTATTGCTACGCTGGAGCGGACGCGGCGATTTAAAAGTCCTGACCAAAGCAGAACCGGCGGCCATCGCATTACCTTTGCAACATGTGGCGTTATACAGCGGCTTTTATTTAAACGAGCTTATCTGTCGTGTACTGGAGCCGGAAACCGCCTATCCACAATTATTTCAACAATATTTGCATTGCTTAACCCGCTTAGCCGCCAATCAAGATGTGGAACCCGCATTACGCACCTTTGAATTTCAACTATTGCGTACGCTAGGCTACGGCATTGATTTCACCCACTGCGCGGGTTCCGGTAAAGCGGTGGAAGCGGACATGACCTATCGTTACCGCGAAGAGAAAGGCTTTATCGCCTCATTAATTAAAGATAACTTAACTTTTTATGGCCGCGAGCTACTCGCCTTTGAGCAAACCCGCTTTGAGGAGCCAACAATCTTGTTGGCGGCCAAGCGTTTTACACGCATTGCATTAAAACCTTATTTAGGCGATAAGCCACTAAAAAGCCGAGAATTATTCACACAATACAGTTTATATTCAAAATAACATGGCATTACTTTACACCCAAGGCAAACCTAAAAAAATCACGCAACCATTTACCGCTGATATTCTAGAACTAGACTATCAAGGCCTTGGCGTAGCAAAAATTAATGGCAAAACCTGGTTTATTGAAAATGCTTTACCGCAAGAAAAGGTGGATGTCCGTGTGCTTGAGGAAAAACGCCAATACGGCTTAGGCACAGCGACACGAATTCTGCATCCAAGCCCATTACGCCAACAACCACAATGTCATTATTTTAGCCAATGCGGCGGCTGTCAAAATCAACATGTTCCTATTGAGCTACAACGTTCTGCCAAACAAAAGGCCTTAATGCAACGGCTGAGTCGTTTACAAAGTACACCTATTCAATTTATGCCGTTACTACAAGGTGATGAATGGGGTTATCGGCGTCGTGTGCGTTTAAGCATCGGATTTGACGGCAAGACCCGCAAGTTACAAATCGGTTTGCGCCGTAAAAATTCTCAGCAAATCATTCCGATTGAGCGCTGTTTGGTGTTGGCACAACCGTTAAATAATTTACTGCCCAAATTGACCGCACTTTTTGCTCAGTGGTCGATGCCACAGCAGCTAGGGCATATTGAACTGGTCTCGGCGGACAACGGCGTTGCCATGTTGTTACGCCATATAAAAAACATTGCCGAAAACGACCGCACTTTATTGCTGAATTTCGCCGAACAACATGAACTCATGCTTTTTGTGCAGGAACATGATGTCATCGAGCATTGGCGGGGCGCGCAACCTTATTACGGCTTAGACGATGGTTCGCAACTGCAATTTGATATTCGGGATTTCATTCAAATCAACACCGATCTGAACCGGCAAATGATCACCACGGCATTGGATTGGTTGTCACTGAATGAACAAGATCATGTGTTGGATTTATTCTGTGGTATGGGCAATTTCACTCTGCCGCTGAGTCGCAAAGTGAAAAGTGCGGTGGGAATCGAGGGCGTTTCCGCCATGGTGGAAAAAGCACGCGCTAACGCCGAACGAAACCGCTGTGCCAATGTCCAATTTTATCAGGCGGATTTGGATCAACCGTTTATCAGTCAACCGTGGGCACAGCAACCGTTCAATAAAATTTTGCTCGACCCACCACGTACGGGCGCCGCATTTGCGTTGCAAGCGCTCTGTCAATTAGCAGCAGAAAAAATACTTTATGTTTCATGCAATCCTGCCACCTTAGTGCGAGATACGGAAATTTTGCTCAACGCAGGTTATCAGCTGGACAAAGTTGCCATGATCGATATGTTTCCACATACCGGGCATTTAGAGTCGATAAGTTTATATCAGAAAAAATAAGGATTCGTTATGGTCGCTGTGAGAGGATCTCATTTATTAAATCCTAAGGATTTTGAGATTGAAAAATGGTGCGCTAACTTGAATGTGGCGGAGAATGTCAAAGCCAACTTGATTGCGGCTTGGCGTTATTCGCAGCAGAAAATCACATCGCGTGTCGAACATCAGCAGGAAGAAGCCCACTTGCTGACTTTCGGCGTAGAAATGGTGGAAATTCTCAACAGCTTGAACATGGATGCAGATAGCTTGTTCACCGCCATGCTCTTCCCTATCGTACGCGATCAACTGGTCGATTTAGCCCAAATCGAAGAAGATTTTGGTTCCAACATCAGTAAGCTGGTGCGTGGTGTCATTGAAATGGATAACATCCGTCAGCTTAATATCACGCACTCTGCCAGTAACTTGCAAGTGGATAACGTGCGTCGAATGTTGCTCGCTATGGTAGATGATTTCCGTTGTGTGATTATCAAATTAGCGGAACGTATTGCCTTCTTGCGTGATGCAGAAAAAAATTACACGGAAGAAGAACGCGTTCTCGCCGCCAAAGAATGTGCCAATATTTATGCCCCGCTTGCCAACCGTTTAGGCATCGGACAGCTCAAATGGGAACTGGAAGATTACTGTTTCCGTTATCTACACCCTGAACAATATCGCGCTATCGCCAAGTTATTAAAAGAACGTCGTCTTGACCGCGAACAATATATCGCCGATTTTGTCTCCGAACTTTCAGGTTATTTACAAGAAAATATCCAACAGGTGGAAGTGTACGGTCGCCCGAAACATATTTATAGCATTTGGCGAAAAATGCAGAAAAAGAATTTGGAATTCAGTGACTTATATGATGTTCGTGCAGTACGTATTATCGTACAAAAATTACAAGACTGTTACACCGCACTGGGCATTGTGCACACCCATTTCAAACATCTGCCAAAAGAATTCGACGATTACGTCGCCAACCCGAAACCGAACGGCTACCAATCCATTCACACCGTGGTGCTTGGCAAAGGCGGCAAACCCATTGAAGTACAAATCCGCACCCAACAAATGCACGATGACGCCGAACTTGGCGTAGCGGCACATTGGAAATACAAAGAAGGGGCCACCGCCGGCCGCTCCGGTTATGAAGAGAAAATCGCATGGTTACGTAAACTATTGGCGTGGCAAGACGATATTACCGACTCCGGCGAAGTCATGGCGGAATTACGTAGCCAAGTATTCGACGATCGCGTGTATGTCTTTACGCCAAAAGGCGAAGTGGTAGATTTGCCGACAGGCTCCACGCCGTTGGATTTCGCCTACGCCATTCACAGCGAGATCGGCCATCGTTGTATTGGTGCCAAAGTGGGTGGGCGCATTGTGCCGTTCACCTATCAGCTTCAAATGGGCGATCAGGTGGATATCATCACTCAAAAAAATCCAAACCCAAGCCGAGACTGGCTGAACCCGAACCTCGGCTTTACCCACACGGCAAAATCCCGCGCGAAAATTCACGCGTGGTTCAAAAAACAGGATCGGGACAAAAACATTCCGGCCGGTAAAGAGTTACTGGAAAGTGAAATCAACCGCTTGGGGATCAGCTTAAAACAGGTAGAACAACAGGCATTACCGCGTTACAACCTGAAAAATCTGGATGATTTATATGCGGGCATCGGCGGCGGCGATATACGTATCGGCCCGTTACTTAGCTTCCTGCAAAGTAAATTCATCAAAACCTCCGCACAAGAAGTGGATGAAGAAATCTTACGCCACGTCAGCACCAAAAGTGCCGCCCACGCGCAACAAAAAACCAAACACAAAGATTGTGTTATCGTGGAGGGCGTAGGCAACCTTATGCACCATATTGCGCGTTGTTGCCAACCCATTCCGGGTGACTGCATTGTAGGCTACATCACGATGGGACGCGGTATTTCTATTCACCGTTGCGATTGCGAGCAATTCCTCGAGTTGCAAACCGTCCATCCGGAACGCGTGGTGGAATCCCGTTGGGGTGATAATTATTCCAGCGGTTTCCATCTTAACATTCGCATTGTCGCCTCCGATCGCAACGGCTTATTACGCGACATCACCACGGTGTTGGCAAACGATAAAATCAGCGTACTCGGCGTTTCCACACGTACCGACACTAAACGTCAATTAGCCAATATTGATATGCAAATTGAGCTTAACAATGTAGAAATTTTAAGTAAAATCCTCTCTCGTTTGGAAAAACTGGATGACGTGATTGAAGCCAAACGACTTTAACCAATAAAACTATCATAAGGAAAACCTAATGGACAAAACCACGGGCTTGACCCACTTAATCAAATCGACCCAATATTCCATGAAAGGCTTAAAAAGTGCGGTCAAATATGAAACCGCTTTTCGTCATGAGCTTTTCTGTTGCATTTTCATGATTCCACTTGCCCTATGGCTTGGTGAGGGTGCGATTGAAAAAGCACTAATGATTGGTTCTGTCTTATTAGTGTTGGTTGTGGAATTGCTCAACAGCGCCATCGAAGCTGTCGTTGATCGCATTGGTACCGAACGCCACGAACTCTCCGGTCGTGCCAAAGATCAAGGTTCTGCCGCAGTATTTGTTGCCTTGGTTATCGTGGTGGTGACATGGGGATTTATGTTGTTTAATTAGAAACGTTGTAAAAAATAACCACATTTTTACAATATTGATGGCGCGCGTTTCCCAACGCGTGCCTTGTTCTATATTGGGCTATACAGCCTAAGCGCTCAAAAGGAGACAAACATGAACGACACACAACATATCGACACTATCGTCTTTGACTTAGGCGGCGTACTGATAGATTGGAACCCACGCCATTTATACCGCAAAATTTTCAACGACGAAGTGGAAATGGAACGATTTTTAACGGAGGTATGCAATAGCGAATGGAACGAACAACAAGATGCAGGGCGACCTTGGACGGAAGGCGTTGCCGAGGCTATCAAACAACATCCACACTATGAAGCGGAAATTCGTGCCTATCATGAACGCTGGCCGGAAACCCTAAATGGCGCTATCGACGACACCGTCTCCCTGTTGGAAGCACTCAAGCGTAGCGGCATTCGCCTACTGGCACTGACTAACTGGTCTAACGAAACCTTCCATTTCGCCGAAGAACAATTTCCTTTCTTGACCCAATTTGAAGGTATTTTAGTGTCAGGTTATGAACGCCTAGCCAAACCTGATCCGCGTATTTTCAACCTGCTTATCGAACGCTATCACCTCACACCTCAGCGCACCATATTCATTGACGACAGCCTGCACAATGTAGAAGGTGCCCGTAACGTCGGCTTACACGCCTTACAATTCACCGACGCGCAAAAGCTGAAACAGGATTTAATAGCGTTGGGCGTAAAATTCGACTAAAAACACGTTAAAAAACGACCGCACTTTGCTTTAGCCATGGATAGAAAGTAGGTAGAGTTTATAAAACAAAAAATGAGCTAAAACAACGAGTAACATTTTATTAGGAGGCGAGTTAAACCGTCTCCTTTATTTTTACCTGAAGCCCTGCTATGACCTTGCATTCAGCCTCACTATGTTTACCCTTAATAGCTATGGATTGTAAAAACACTTTAATATCTTGTAATTGAGAAATTTTTTCTTCTACTAACGCCAGTTGCTTAAGCACCAACTTGTCAGCGTAATAATGATTAGCGGTGTGAAATTTAAGTGCATTGAGTTGTTTAATGTCTTCTAGAGAAAAACCGAGCCTACGACAATTTTTAATAAAAATAAGTTGTGTCACGCTTTCTTCGTTATATGATCGATAACCGTTCGCCTGCCGTTTCGGCTCCGGTAAAATACCCTGTTTTTCATAGTAACGAATGGTTTCTAAGTTAATCCCGGTACGTTTACTAAGCTCATTGACTTTCATTTCTTCCTCCGAAAACAATTTTTGCTATTCTAACAAAAAATACTTGACCCCGTAGTCCCTACGGACTTTAAGCTGTGTATATCAGATAAACAAATTAAATAAGCGAGGAAAACGATGTCACATCAGCACAAACATGGAACGCATTCACACTCCCATGCGCCAACAAATAAAAAGATTTTAAGCACCAGTTTGGCAATTATCGGTAGCTATATGATCATCGAGTTTTTAGGCGGATATTATTTTAATAGTCTCGCCCTGATGGCAGATGCCGGGCATATGGCAAACGACAGTTTGTCACTACTACTTGCTCTCATCGCCCTGTTTTTAAATACACAACAACAAAAATGGGCTGCGCTGTTAAACGGTGCTTCACTGATTGTGGTGGCAGTATGGATTTTGGTGGAAGCGACAGAACGTTGGCAATACCCAACGACAATGTTGGCGTTGCCTATGCTAGGCATTGCCATCACTGGGCTCTTGGTAAACATTTTCGTGGCTTGGCTGATGATGAAGGGCGATCATGAAAATTTAAATATTAAAGCCGCCTATTTGCATGTATTAGCTGACCTGTTTGGTTCTCTGATAGCAATTATTGCTGGGCTAAGCGCATGGTTGCTGAACTGGCAATGGGTTGACCTTGTTGCCAGTGGTATTTTAAGCCTACTAATATTACGCAGTGGTATTAACGTTGTTCGTCAGGCAGTAAAGGCATTACAAAATAATGAGGCTAAGTTTGATGTGACACCACACCGGCATTAAAAACATCAATAAAAAAGACCGCACTTTACGCCAATAAAGTGCGGTCTTTTTCGCTTGTATTTTTAGCGTCTAACCTTTCTTGTCCAACAACCGAATATATCGTGTTGCCGATAACCATGCACCGATGTAGCCCATGATGGTGCAGACAACCAACAAGAAAAGGAATTCTACGAAACCGAGACCGTTTAGGTTAAAACTCACGGCGAAGATATCGGTGACGTATTTTACGGCACCGGTGAAATAACCGATAACGAGACCGCTGAAAATCGTTGCCAAGACCCCACCTAGCACGGCGTAAATCATGCCGGTATAAAGAAACGGACGGAGGATAAATTGATCGGTGGCGCCGAGCAGTTTCATCACTTCAATATTGGCTCGGTTGCTGTAAACATCAGAGCGAATGCTGTTACCGATAACCAAAAACACCGCCAACGCCATAAGAATAGTACAGAAAATCGCAACGTGCGCGACCAACCAAGTTAGTGCGGTCAATTTTTCTAACCAATCATTATCCAAACGCACTTCCTGCACGCCTTTGATTTTATCCAACGTAGCACGCAACTCATTGCGTTTTTGCGATTCGTTAAAGACTTTAGTCGGTTTAATCATCACCACAGCCGGAAGCGGATTATCATCCAACACATTCAGTTCTTCATTAAAACCCGACCATTGACGGAATTCATTTAAACTTTCTTGACGGGAAATGTAATTTAACGATTCCACGCCTTCTTGCTGACGAATTTTTTCCACCACCAAGTTAGCATCTTCTTCGGAAAGGTTTTTATGCAAATACACAGTCAGTTCGCTTTCCGGATAAAATTGCGTGGTAGCATGATGAATATTTTTCCACAAGAGATAGCTCACGGTAGGAATCGTTAGCGATACCGCGATTACCAACACTGTGATGAGCGTGGCAAATTTGCGTTGATATAAATCGGCAAACACCGCGCGTAAGGAATACAGGGTTTGGGCGCCAAAAGGCAAACTAAAACGACGAAAACTCATGTTACCTCCTAACGCAAATAACCTTGCTCAAGCACAAGGCAAGGCTTAGGTTTTTGTTGAATAATGCCGATGTCATGGGTGGCAATCAGCACCGTCATACCTAAGCGGTTAAATTCTTCAAATAGATTAAAAATTTCCAAGGAAAGCGCGCTGTCCAAATTGCCTGTCGGCTCATCGGCCAATAATAATTGCGGCTTATGTACGATAGCGCGGGCAATATCTACCCGTTGTTGCTCACCGCCCGACAAATGCGCCGGTGCGTGATTTGCGCGGTCACGCAGACCAACTCGATCCAATGCCGCTAATGCACGGCTTTGCGCATCTTTTGGTGCCTGTCCGGCAATAATTAACGGCAACGCCACGTTATCCACCACGGAGCGATCGGACAACAGGCGATAATCTTGATGTACCATGCCGATTTGGCGACGCAAAAACGGCACTTCATGGCGTGATAAGCGGGTGATTTCATGCCCGTTAAACCAAATATGCCCGCCGTTGGCACGCTCCATACCCATAATTAATTTCAGCAAGGTACTCTTCCCTGCGCCGGAATGCCCCACAAGGTAGGTCATACTGCCTACCGGTAAATGAAAGCTCAATCCTTGTAAGGCAGGCTTCCCACCTAAATATGCCTTACTGACATTTGCAAATCGAATCATATTTAATCTCTAAAAACATTTTAATTTTTAACCGCACTTTATTCTTCTTCATGAGCAAACAAAGCTTCGATAAACTCTTCTGCGTTGAATTCGCGTAAATCTTCAATTTTTTCGCCTACGCCGATATAGCGAATCGGCAAGTTGAATTGGTCGGCAATGGCGAAAATCACACCACCTTTGGCGGTGCCATCCAATTTGGTTAGGCTAATGCCGGTGAGTCCAACGGCTTCATTAAATAGCTTGGCTTGACTAATGGCATTTTGACCGGTGCCCGCGTCTAAAGTGAGCATAATTTCATGCGGTGCGCTTTCATCATATTTTTTCATCACGCGTACGATTTTTTTCAGTTCATCCATCAAGTTATTTTTATTTTGCAGACGACCTGCGGTGTCGGCGATGAGGATGTCGATATTGCGAGCCGCTGCCGATTGCATGGCATCAAAAATCACCGACGCGGAATCGGAGCCGCTACTTTGAGCCACCACCGGAATATGATTGCGCTCGCCCCAGACCTGCAACTGCTCCACTGCCGCCGCACGGAAGGTATCGCCTGCCGCCAACATGACAGATTTGCCCTCCATTTGGAATTTACGCGCCAGCTTGCCAATGGTGGTGGTTTTACCCACGCCGTTCACGCCTACCATTAAAATCACATAAGGCTTTTTGCTGCTATCGATGCTCAACGGTTGCGCCACCGGTTTTAGGATCTCACCCATTTCCAATTTTAATTGTTGATATAAAGCATCCGCATTTTGTAATTGTTGACGGGTGGCATGTTGGGTTAAGTTATTGATAATTTTGGTGGTCGTCGGCATGCCAATGTCGGCAATCAGTAATTGTTCTTCCAATTCTTCGAATAATTCATCGTCGATTTTTTTACCGAGGAAAAAGCTGCGGAAGCCCGCACCGATATTTTGCTTGGTTTTCACCAAGCCTTTGAGCAATCGACTGAAAAAGCCGCCTTCGCTTGGTTTTTCCTGAGTTTCTACCATGTCGGCAACGGCGCTTTCTTCATGCTCTTCCGCTTCTGCGACAGATTCATCTTCAATGTCCACCGCACTTTCGACTTGTACTTCTGCTTCGCTCTCAGAAAGTGCGGTTGAATTTTCTAGCGTTTCTTCAATAGATTGAGTTGGCTCATCTGATGGCGCAAGCTCAGAAGATGGCGCAAGCTCAGAAGATGGCGCAAGCTCAGAAGATGGCGCAAGCGTCCACGCTTGTGCCGCCGGGTTTTCCTCTTGAGAGGTCTCTACTTGAACGTCATGGCTTTCAGGCACAAGCGTGGACGCTTGCGCCATTAATGTATCTTCCGTTAATGTATTTTCGGTCTCTGCTTCATCTGAAAGTGCGGTCGTTTTTTCTGCCGTTTCTTGCACTTCAGATTCATTAGGGAGCTGTTCTGTTGATTCCGGTTCTTTCGGTTCCGTTGATTCTTCCTGTTTATTTTTGCCTAATCCGAACCAAGACCAAAATCCGCCTTTTTTCTTTTCATCCGACATAAATTGCCCACTCTTATTTAAACTTGATAAAATGCCGCCCATTCTAGCAAAAAAACGCATAATTTTCCGATTTATATGAAAAAAGCAACAATGCAACAAAGCACAAAAGGCGAAGTGCGCATCATCGCCGGTTTATGGCGCGGGCGAAAACTGCCGGTATTAACTTCCCAAGGGCTACGGCCTACGGGCGACCGTGTAAAAGAAACGCTATTTAACTGGCTAATGCCCTACATCGTTGACAGTGAATGTTTAGACTGTTTCGCCGGCAGCGGTTCTCTCGGCTTTGAAGCCCTTTCACGCCAAGCGGCAAAGGTGACGTTTCTGGAATTAGAAAAAGCCGTGGCGCAGCAGTTAAGCAAGAATATTCAAACGTTGAAATGTGCCGATCGCGCGCAAGTGGTAAATCAAAATAGCCTGCAATTTTTAAATCAGCCGCAAAATCAACCGCACTTTGACTTGGTTTTTCTCGATCCGCCGTTCAATTTTGATTTAGCGGAACAAGCCATTGCCTTGTTGGACAAAAATCACTGGCTACGCCCACAAGCGTTGGTTTATGTGGAAACAGAAAAAGATAAAGGATTAAATGTGCCGCAAAGCTGGGCATTGTTGAAAGAAAAAAACAGCGGACAAGTGAGTTATCGGTTGTATCAGGTGGAGGCCTAGAATAATGCATTATTCAGGCTTTTATTTAGTCACAATTTTCTAAACTTTCTCCATATAAAATAACATTTCACCCGCAACATATTCTTTTTCATACAAATAACTCCTCCTACCTCTTGATCTCGATCACAAATTTCACACTCTCCATTTGACGGCAAATTGCAAAGGAATGCACTTACAACATTACGCAAACGTTTGCTTATCTTTAGATCTTCGGCTGAAACGTTTCAAAGAACGGTTTTATTAACAACTTTAAGGAGATTTGAATGACCCACATTATCGTTGCAACGCACGGTAAATTTTCGGAAGAAATCGTCAATTCTGCCGCTATGGTGTATGGCGAAGACGAAAATTGCCATGTGGTCACTTTCCTACCGGGCGAAGGTGGAGAGCATTTGGTTGAAAAATACAATGCGATTATCGCCACTTTGCCGGAAAACGAACCGGTGTTGTTCTTAGTGGACTTATTTGGCGGTAGCCCTTATAACGCGGCAGCGCGTGTTGCTTCAGAGCGTGGCGACAACACGGACATCGTCACCGGTATTAGCTTGCCGATGTTGTTGGAAGTGTTGGATGCCAAAGACGGTTCAAGCTTGCCTGAATTGGTGGAAACAGCCAAAGAAGTCGGCGTCGCAGCCGTGAAATCTTTCCGCCAACCGTCCGAAGAAGCGAAGCCTGTCGCACCGGCGCCGGAACCCGCCAAGCCTGCTGAACCCGTTAAAACATCTCAAAATTCCACCGCACTTTCCGGCAATATGAATATTTCTTTATTACGTATTGACGATCGATTGATTCATGGTCAAGTGGCGACATCCTGGGCGAAGGCGGTGAAATGCGAAGCCATTTTTGCGATCAGCGATGAAGTAGCGGAGGATGCATTACGTCGCGAATTGTTGTTACAAATTGCGCCCGCACATTTAAAAGCCTATGTCATTCCGGTGGAGAAAGCCATTAAAGTCTATCACAATCCGAAATACGCAGGTAAAAACATTCTCTGGCTAGTGACAAAACCGGCCGATGTAGTACGTTTAGTTGAAGGCGGTGTCAAGATAGATAAAGTGAATGTCGGCGGAATGACCTATAAAGACGGCAACAAACAACTTTCCGATGCGGTAACCGTTGGTAAGGCAGATGTCGAAGCATTCAAAAAACTGCTTGATTTAGGCATTGATTTATCTATGCAAAAAGTAGCAAGCAACCCGCGTGTGGAACTTACCAGACAAAAACTTGATGCAATTAATTTTTAATAAGGACACAACATTATGACTACAATGGAAATAATTCTCGTGACATTAGTCGCGGCGATTTGCGGTATGGGCAGTGTACTTGACGAACGTCAAACTCACCGCCCGTTGGTCGCCTGTACCTTAATCGGTTTGGTCTTAGGTGATTTACAAACCGGGATTATCGTCGGCGGTACCTTGGAATTAGTTGCTCTCGGCTGGATGAACGTAGGTGCGGCGATGGCCCCCGATGCGGCGCTCGCCAGTGTAATCGCAGCGATTTTAGTAATCAAAGGCGGTCAAGACAAAGGAAGCGCATTGGCCATTGCAATTCCTGTTGCAGCCGCCGGGCAGGTGTTAACCATTTTCGTGCGCACCCTCACCATCTTCCTGCAACACAAAGCTGATGATTACGCAGAACAAGCCAACTTCCGCGGCATTGAATTCTGTCACTTTGCCGGTCTTTCCTTACAGGCTTTACGGGTTGCCATTCCGACATTCTTCGTGGCACTCGTAGCCGGCACAGACACCGTAACTCACGCCTTGAACTCCATTCCGGAAGTGGTGACCCGCGGGTTACAAATCGCCGGGGGCTTTATCGTGGTGGTCGGTTACGCCATGGTGATCAACATGATGCGTGCCGGCGCGTTAATGCCGTTCTTCTTCCTTGGTTTCGTGATTGCCTCCTTCTCCGGCTATAACTTGGTGGGCTTAGGTATCTTAGGCACCTGCTTAGCCATCATTTACATTCAATTAAACCCTCGCTTTAACCAAGCGACTTTGCCACAAACTAGCAGCAAACGTGAATTAGCTGATGATGAACTTGAAGGACTATAAGGAATACGATCATGACTGAACAAACTAAATTAGCATTAACGAAAAAAGATATTCGCAGCACTTATTGGCGTTCCACCTTCCTTTTAGGTTCATTTAACTTTGAACGGATGCAAGCCATGGGTTTCTGTGTGTCCATGATGCCAACCATTAAACGCCTCTACAGCAAAAAAGAAGATCAAGCAGCCGCTTTAAAACGCCACTTAGAATTCTTCAACACCCAGCCTTGGGTAGCTTCTTCCATTATCGGCGTAACTGCCGCGATGGAACAAGAACGTGCCAACGGAGCAAAAGACATTGATGACTCGGCCATCAGCAGCATGAAAGTGGGTCTCATGGGGCCGCTTGCCGGTGTGGGCGACCCGATTTTCTGGGGAACACTACGTCTGGTGCTTGCAGCGCTCGGTGCCGGTTTAGCCATTACCGGTAGCCTACTAGGACCTCTATTGTTCTTTATCGGTATTAACCTTTGCCGTGCCCTAACCCGTTGGTATGGTTTCAAATACGGCTATGAAAAAGGGACAGAAATTGTTAACGACATGGGCGGCGGTCGCTTACAAAAATTGACGCAGGGAGCGTCTATCCTCGGTCTCTTTGTGATGGGCTCGTTGGTGTCGAAATGGACCACCATCAACATTCCGCTAGAATTGTCACGCTATAAAAACCAAATGGGCGAAGAAGTGGTCACGACCGTGCAAAGCGTATTAAACGACTTGCTCCCAGGCTTGGCGGCACTGCTGCTCACCTTCTTGTGTATGTATTTACTGCGCAAAAAAATCAACGCCATGTATATCATCTTCGCGCTATTCGGCGTAGGTATCGTTGGCTACCATTTTGGTATATTGGCATAATTCAACGTCACATAATCATGGCACGCGTCTTCCGATGCGTGCCTTGTTATTTAATGTTATCAAGGGCATACGTCGGGAGACGCGCCATTCATCCAAATCTTCAATCAGTGCATTTTCAATGAAACTTAAAGATCTCATAAAAGCCCCGCCTACCGAAGGCTACATCAAAAATTCATCGAATTTAGTGACCGCACTTTTCATTTTGGCAGGTATTCTTTATTACCCCACCAACGGCTACGGTTCAGTCATTGCCTTAGCGGCTGCGCTTATCGTGTTAGTCGGACAAAAAATGCTCATCGGGCAAACCAACAAAGATTTCGCCGACATGCAATTTGCCGAAAAACAATTCACGCAAACCCAAAATGCCGATTACGCACGTTTCATCCAAGCCCGCGCCACACAAATTTTAAACGACAATAAAGTGTTATCGGAAAAGGGCAAAAAAGAACTCACCCGTTTGCTTAAGTTTGCCGAAACCACTTTGGCAGAAAACACCTCGCCATCATCACCATACAAAGCCGTATTCAGCGACATCGACGGCACACTGCTCAACAGCCAACATCAAATTACACCCAAAACGGAAGAGGCGATTAAAAACATATTAAAACGAGGCATTCCGTTTATCCCCGTTTCCGCCCGCCCGCCTTATGCCATCACGCCTTACACGGAACAGCTTGGCTCGCAACATGGCATGATTTGTTACAGCGGCGCGTTAATTTTAGATAAAAATCTGACCGCACTTTATAGCGTGATTTTGGCACCGCAGGACTTACAAAAACTCAACGAACTTTTAGCCGATTTTGCGCACCTTTCCATCAGCTACTACGCCGGTTTGGATTGGTTTTGCAATGATGTAAACAATGATTGGATCAAGCAAGAAAGTGAGATCACGGGCTTAAGCGCCGAACTGCTACAAGGCAACCTCACGGAAGTACACAAAATATTAGTCATGGGCAACGCCGAAGAAATCCAAACGGTGGAACCCATGCTGAAACAAGCCCTGCCGCATTTAAGCATTCACCGTTCCAAAGACGAATATTTGGAAATCACGAACCCTGCCGCCACCAAAGCGAAAGCCATTCAATTTATGGAACAGCATTTGGGCATTAGCGCCGAGCAAGTCATCGCTTTCGGCGACAATTTTAATGACTTGGATATGTTGCAATACGCAGGCCTTAGCGTTGCTATGGGCAACGCCCCCGATGCCATAAAACAAGTGGCAAAAGAAGTCACCGCCACGAATAACGAAGACGGCATTGCATTGGTGTTAAATCGGGTGTTTGGGAAGTAAAATTTAACATGAAAAACGACCGCACTTTTAAACCCAAAGTGCGGTCTTTTTTTTGATTATTTTTGCACTCTTGCTTGGATTCGTTCCGGGATTCTTAAACCAACGAGAGCGACTAATACGAGAGTCCAAAATAAGGTGACATAGACCAAGGATGAACCTAATCCGAAGCGTTCACTTAATTTAGCGGCAATCACCGGCGCAACACCACCGCCGATAGCGGCAAAGTTATAAATAAATCCGATGCCCGTACTGCGCATTTCTGTCGGGAAGAATTTTGACATATATTTTGGCACTAACCCTGCAATACCTAAATTGGTCGCCAATAAGAAGAAAAGCAACGCACCAAGGGCCAATACGTTATTTTCCGGCAAATAAAAGACCGGGAATAAGAAGAACAGGGAGAGTAACAAACTGTAAATAAAGGTTTTCTTCTCACCTAATTTATCACCAATAAATCCGGCAATCAGCGTGCCAATTAAAATACCAAAGCCTGCCCAAAACATGAGTGATGGAACATTTTCGGCATAGCCGTTTTCTTTCAAATAAAGCGGCAACAATCCCACCACCGGCCAGTTCACGGAAAAAATGGAATAACAGACAAAGAAAATAATGAGCGTAATAGGAAGTTGCTTTTTAGTGAAGAGATCTGTGAGTGGCACTTTATTTACTTTTCCGGCGGCTTTCGCTTGTGCCCATTCTTCACTTTCAGGAGCATGACGACGTACATAAAGCACTAACCCAACCGGCAATAAACCGATAAAGAACGCCACCCGCCAACCATAACTTTGCGCCACCCAAGGAATCACTTGTGAGGCCAAAATATTACCGATAGAAAATCCGCTGACCAAAAACGCGCTAGCTTTGGTGCGTAAGTGTTGTGGCCAGCTTTCAATAGCGTAAGAGGATGAACAGGCGTACTCCCCCGCCATACCCATGCCCACAATCATTCGGAAAATAAAGAGCCAAATGTAGCCGGAAGATAACCCGCAGAGAAATGTCCCAACGGAATACACAATAATTGAGACCATCATGGCTAAACGACGACCATATTTATCGGCAAAACTGCCGAATAACGCACCGCCAAGCGGTCGGGCGACAAACGCCGCCAGAAGTAACGTCGAGGTTTCCGTTGTGGTCATACTAAATTCTCTTTGGATATCCAACAGAACATAGGTAATCAACATGTAATCGAAGCCATCAAAAACATAACCTAACCACGCGGCAAACAATGCTTTCTTTTGGGTTGGATTGACTTCTTTATACCAGGGTAATGTCGTTGCCATAGCAACCTCCTTTTGCATTTATAAATTTTGTGTGTCAGATCACAGAATTTTAAATAACAACAAATTTCTGCTTGCATAAGAAAAGATAGGATGTATGATGTCTTATGTCAACAAAAGAGAATGAGAGCTTGATCACAGTTTTACAAAATAGGTGAGAAATGAAAGGAAATAATAAGAAAGAAGCCAGTCTTGTCTTACAAGATAAGATTAAGACGCTGATAATTAAGCAGAATCTAAAATCCGGTGACTTAATGCCGACAGAAAACGAATTGATTGATCAACTTGGTGTCAGTCGTTCAAGTTTGCGCGAGGCGATTAAATCACTTGAAGCCTTACACATTTTAGATATTCGTCATGGCATCGGCACTTTCGTTAGCGAACCCTCTTTAATTCCGATGATCAGAGGATTGGGCTTTCACACACAATTAAATTTGCATAATGACTTAAATCAACTGTTCAATATTTTAGATATTCGGGAAATTCTGGAATATGGCTTTGCGCCGATGGTGTTGGCAAAAATAACGCCGGAACAGACCGCACTTTTGCAAAAGCATGTAGCCAACATGGAGAAAAACGCTCGGGAACAAAAATTTTCCCCGAAAGAAGAATATCGCATCCATTTGCAAATTTATGAACCGCTAAATAATCCGTTATTAATTCAATATTTGGATGCCTTTTGTGAGATTTATCAACAAGTTGAAAAAGGACTTCCGCCGCTGGTTTTAACCCCGGAAAAACTGGCAATGCAACACCGAGAATTAGTTGATGCCATTGAAGCCCATGATTTGGTGCGTATGCAACAGGCAATATTGCAATATTTTCAAGGAATTAGACAGCGTTTGGCACAAGGAGGAAAACATGAGTAACGGTTTAAATATCGCCCTTATCGGTTGTGGTTTTTTTGGTACGCAATTAGCCGCAGCATTTCATAAAGCCAATGCAAAATTAATTGCGACAACAGACATTAACCCGACTTTAGCGCAATCCATAGCCGAACAATATGGCGGCACAACATTCCTGAGCGTAGAAGAAATGCTTGCCGCTTGTCAGCCTGATCTGGTGATTATCGCCACCCCGAATTATGCGCATTATGCTCCTGCTGTACTTTGCCTTAATGCAAATTGCCATATTTTTATCGAAACACCATTTGCCTTAAGCGCCTCGCACTGCCAACAACTATTACATTTGGCCCAAGAAAAAAATAAGCACATTTTTGTTGGCCATTTATTACGCACATTACCCGGATTATTAAAAGTAAAAGACGCATTAGCACAACAAAAACTCGGCAAGATTACCGTTGTTCGCGCCATGAGACAGCGTTGGATTGACAATGTCCCGAATAAAGAATGGTGGAAACTGGATGCCAATTTAACCGGAGGTGAGCTCGTCCACCAAATTCACGAATTGGATTTATTGTGTTGGTTATTGGGCGACATCGAAGCGGTTTATGCTCAATCGGCTAATCGGGCGCACCAAGACACGCCGGATAGCCGAGATGTCATTCAATTATTGCTTCGTTTTAAAAACGGTATTCTCGGCTCACTGGAAATGGGCACGGCCTATCGCTTACATCAATGGGGCATTCAAATTCATGGGGAAAAAGGCGTCATTGAAGTAAACTTCTTTACCTCCACCGTTATTTTTAATTACCTCAATGAAACCATTGAACATTTTGATTTATATGAAGAATTCGAGCCTGATTTATCCTTAAGGGAAAGTGCGAAAGGCATTCAGCAGTATAACGCGACACATACCCTCTGCCCGTTATGGCTTAGTCGCGCCGCCGAAATTGAAGCAGTAAGCATCGTGGCACACTTAACAAAAGGACAAATCAGCCCGTTAAGCACCTGTTTAGCGGAAGCCATCCAAGTGGCGGAAGCCGCTAAACATTCCATGATCGTAGAAAAACAAGTTTCACTTACAAACTAAACAAGGAGTCTATCATGATTAAGTATGGCGTTGTTGGTGTAGGATATTTTGGCGCAGAATTGGCCCGTTTCATGAATGAACAGGAAGATGCGCGAATCACTATGGTGTTTGACCCTGAAAATGGCGCAACCATTGCAAAAGAATTAAATTGTGTTGCGGCAACATCATTAGAAGAATTGGTCAGTTCACCTGATGTTGATTGTGTTATCGTCGCCACCCCGAATTATTTACATAAAGAACCCGTTTTACTCGCCGCAAAAAACAAAAAACATGTTTTCTGCGAAAAACCGATTGCTTTAAGCTACCAAGATTGCGACGAAATGGTGCGCGCCTGTGAAGAAAACGGCGTGACGTTTATGGCAGGCCATGTGATGAATTTCTTTAATGGTGTTCATCATGCCAAAGAACTGATCAACCAAGGCGTTATCGGTAAAGTGCTTTATTGCCACACTGCACGTAACGGTTGGGAAGAAGAACAACCAACCATTTCATGGAAAAAAATTCGTGAAAAATCCGGCGGTCATTTATACCATCACATTCATGAATTGGATTGCGTGCAGTTCATTATGGGGGGCATGCCAAAAACCGTTACCATGACAGCGGCTAACGTCGCCCATAAAGGGGAAAAATTTGGCGATGAAGATGACATGATCTTCGTCAATATGGAATTTGATGACAATCGTTTCGCCGTTTTAGAATGGGGTTCTGCCTTCCGTTGGGGCGAGCATTATGTGCTTATTCAAGGAGAAAAAGGCGCCATCAAACTTGATATGTACAACACTAAAGGCACACTGCGTGTCGATGGCAAAGACACCTATTTCCTCATTCACGAAAGCCAAGAAGAAGACGACGACCGTACCCGCATTTATAACAGCACGGAAATGGACGGCGCCATTCAATACGGCAAACCGGGCAAACGCACGCCAATGTGGTTGAGCTCCATCATGAAAAAAGAAATGAAATACCTCAACGACATTATGCACGGTATGAAACCAACCAAAGAATTTGAAAAATTACTCACCGGTGAAGCCGCCCGTGCCGCCATCGCTACAGCAGATGCCTGCACCCGCTCCCGTTATGAAAACAGAAAGGTGGCCTTATCCGAAATTCTGAACTAATTTTAGAACAACAAAAATACGTTTAAATCACCTTGTGATTTTCTTACCCTGCTAGGGTTGTCAACATGGCTGACATTAAAAACACACTTTTTAGTGACCGCACTTCCACTCCAAGTGCGGTTATTTTTTTGTGTATTTTTACTTTCCTTATAAAAAGTGTGGCGAAATGACATTTTTTCGTTGGAAAAAGTGTGTTAGTTGCACATTTTTTCCTTAGAAAAAATGTAAAGGCTACGTTAGAATAACGAGAAATTGAATGGGAGGATCAATGATGAAACGCTATATTTTAGATTTATTGCAGCAATGGAAAACTAAGCCAAATCGCAAACCATTAATTATTCAAGGCGCACGGCAAGTAGGTAAAACTTGGGTAATGAAGCATTTCGGTGAGCACGCCTTTGACCAAGTTGCTTATATCAACTTCGATAATAATCCACGCATGAAAACGCTATTCGAAGGCGACTACAATATCGACCGTCTCATCCTCGGCTTAAAAATCGAAAGTGGAGTAGATATTCAGGCAGAAAACACGCTGATCATTTTTGATGAAGTCCAAGAAGTTCCACAAGCGCTTTCCTCCCTCAAATATTTTTATGAAAACGCACCACACTTTTATATTGTTGCTGCCGGCTCATTGCTTGGAGTCTCTCTCCATCATCAAGCTTCCTTCCCTGTGGGGAAAGTGGATTTTATGCCCATTTATCCTATGGATTTCCGCGAGTTTTTACTTGCTATGGGAAAACAGGATCTCGTGCAATTACTGGAAATGCGGGATTGGGCGTTAATCAACGCAATGAAATCCACTTACATAGATTTACTGCGCCAGTATTATTTCGTGGGCGGTATGCCGGAGGCAGTGAAAACCTTTGTGGAAACGCAAAATCTAAATGATGTACGCCAAGTACAGCGTAATTTATTAATGGCATACGAACAGGACATTTCCAAACATATTCGTGATGGCCAAACTGTGCAACGGGTACGTGCACTGTGGAACAACATTCCGGAACAACTGGCGAAAGAAAATAAAAAATTCGTCTATTCCCAACTGCAAAAAGGCGCGCGTAGCAAGGATTATGAAATTGCTCTGCAATGGCTGAAAGACAGCGGTTTGGTACACGCCGTGCCACGCATTAAAAAACCACATTTACCGCTCACTGCCTACCAAGACAACGCCTTCAAATTATTCAGCTTGGATGTGGGCTTACTCGCAGCGCAAAGCTACTTAGATCCAACCGTGTTATTGGAAGGCAACCGCCTATTCACCGAATTCAAAGGTGCCCTCACAGAGCAATATATTCTGCAACAACTCTTAGTGCTACAAAATAATCCCGTATTCTACTGGGCCACGGAAAAAGGCACTGCAGAAGTGGATTTTGTGCTACAACAAGGACAAGACGTCACCCCAATCGAAGTCAAAGCCGAAGAAAATTTGAAAGCGAAGAGTTTAAAAGTCTATGTGGATCAATTTCAACCGAAACGCGCCTTACGGTTTTCCATGGCGGATTATAAGGAACAGGATTGGGTGGTGAATGTACCGTTGTATGGAGTAAATATTATTCATGATAATCCTAATATGAGTAAGTGACTTACTAACTATAATGATTTACATAAATAAACTTAAGGAAAAACTATGAATAGTAAAAGTTATATAAAAAGACTCTTAGATAAATACAAACTTGAACTCACTAAATTAAAGCAATGGTTATTAACTCTGTCCTCAGATATAAAATACTTCTGTAAAAAAACTAATAATGCAGTAAAAGTTTTGCTAACATCCTGTATCTCATTAATTATCCTGCTAAATGTAAAAGGATTTATATCACTACTTCAATTAGATGAAGATAAACTCATAAGCTCAAGTGGTTTCTGGACGCTGTTTACATTAGTTATCTCATCTCCTATCGCTTTTATAATTTGGTACTTTAGGGATAAAAATTCGTCCCATCAGATAGAAAATGCTAGAAAAGACACAAATCTTAAAGAGTTCCAAAAACTTGCAGAATGGATCAGTGGAAGTCATCTGATTGAAAGTAAAGTTATTATAAAAGAAAAATCATCTTTATCTAGTTCAGAAAAAGAAACTGAAAAAACTCTAGAATATACCGAGCCTCAAAATTTATTATTAACAACACATAGTAAACAAGAGGGAGCGGTAGGATTGCAAATAGCAGCAATTTATAACTTACTGCCATTTTATAGAGGAGAAAGAGGCGTTGATTTTAGGCTACCTGCTTTTAATCTATTAATTTCATCTTGGTTAGCACTACAACAAAAACTTATAAAAGAACTTTATAGTATAGGAATTGAAAGCCACTACTTTCAACTTAACCAAGATACTAATAGAGATAAAATCCGTTTTAAAGAAATATTGAATAAGTTAAAAGAAAATGGACATAGTAACCTAGGTATTGCTATAACCTATGTATTACTATCAGATGGTGGAGATAATTTAATTAAACATATCAATAGTACAAATGAATTATGTTTAGCCGGCATGGATTTTAATCTCATCGGTCTAGATAAAAATAAGTTAAAATGTTTATTCTTAAGAAAAAATAATGGTGAAAAATTAAATCTATCAGGCTTAAAACTGCAAGCAGCAAACTTAGATCACTTTATATTTAATAAACTAGAATTGGATAATGTAAATTTCTGGGGAGCATCGTTAAGAGAGGCGAATTTCCAAGAATGCATAATGTCAATGGATAGCTTAGTTGAAGCAGATGTAACATGTGCAAATTTAGTTGATACGGATTTTTCTCAAATGATTTATGGAAAACTAGGAACTGTAGAGTATCCAGATAATCTATGGAGTGGATGTTGTTTTTGTGCATTTATCGTTCAAAGCGAACATATAGAAGTAACATTAGGTGCAAATCAAGAGTTTCTCAAAAATAACTGGATTGTTTCCTTAATTGCAACAAAAACAACTAATAATATACGCTATAAAATATATTTTGAACAAAACTACGGTAGCTTATACAGCTTTGAAAATGATATTTATGGTTACGAAATTGATATTGATAAAACCAATGAATTTAACCCTCATTGGACTATATCTTTAGAAAAATATGATTAGCTCTTGGTATAAATACTAGCCTAGGCAGTGGCGCGATCAACGACATTAATACTTCACCCAAAAATCTCACCGCACTTTCCCTCAAAAGTGCGGTCATTTTTTCTAGCGTTTCTACGGTGACAGTCTCACTTTCTTCCATTCCCCGTTTTCTAACAAATAACAAATTCTGTCATGTAGGCGGCTGGGTCTGCCTTGCCAGAATTCGATGCGGTCGGGGGTGACGAGGTAGCCGCCCCAGTGAGGTGGGCGGGGGACGTTGAGCGGATGTTGGGCGGCGATAAGTGCGGCTTTGGCGATTAACGATTTGTAGCCGGAAATGACCGCACTTTGTTCACTTGCCCAAGCGCCGATGCGACTGGTGTATGGCCGACTGGCGAAGTAGGCATCGGATTGTTCGGCAGGGATTTTTTCCGCCTTGCCTTCAATGCGCACGGAGCGTTCCAATTCCGGCCAGAAGAAGGTTAAGGCGACAAAAGGATGTTGTTCAATAGCCAGTCCCTTGCGGCTGTGATAGTTGGTAAAAAATACAAAACCTTGCGCGTTTACTTCTTTTAATAACACCATGCGACTGCTCGGTCGCCCGTTTTCGTTGATGGTGGCAAGGTTCATGCCGGTAGGTTCGTTAACCTGCGCTTTGATGGCGTCATCCAGCCAATGTTCAAATTGTATGATAGGATTAACGTTGCATTCCTGTTGGGAAAGCACTTTCTTGCGATATTCTTCACGAATGTTATGTAAGTCCATTGTGTCTCCTTAACTCATTATCTGCCAGCATGAATAGGTTAACTATAGCAAAATCTCAATAAATGCATATAAACAACTTATTCATCTGCAAATAATACCGCTTTCTAGGTGTTTGTTGAGCTATGTCACCTTTTTTGTATTTATTTTGCACTATACTCGCAAAATCGATTTTGTTACTTAAATCATAGAAGAGAGGAGAAAACAATGGGCATTTTTAGTATCCCACCGGATTTACCGGTAACGAAAAGCAAAGAGGAAATTGACAAAACATATCGTTATTGGCGTATGCACCTGATGATTACCAGTTACATCGGTTATGCGATATTTTATTTTACGCGAAAGAGTTTTAACTTCGTGATGCCGGCGATGTTGACGGATTTGGGGTTGCAAAAATCCGACATCGGGATCATGGGCACGGCGTTTTATTTGACTTACGGTGTTTCTAAATTCTTATCGGGCGTATTAGGCGACCGCTCAAACCCGCGCTACTTTATGGGGATCGGTTTGATGATGACCGGTGTGGTGAATATCCTATTCGGTTTGAGTTCCTCGGTGTTTGTGTTCATTACCCTTTGGATGATTAATGCCTTCTTCCAAGGCTGGGGGTGGCCACCTTGTTCTAAGATTCTAAACACATGGTATTCACGCAATGAGCGGGGCCTATGGTGGGCGATTTGGAACACCTCACACAACCTCGGCGGTGCGTTGATTCCGTTGCTCGCCGGTGCAATAACGCTCTATTGGGGTTGGCGCTACGGTATGATCGTGCCGGGAATCATCGCCTGTGTGGTCGGTTTCGCCCTGTGCTTCCTGTTGCGCGACCGTCCTGCTTCCATGGGCTTACCGACTGTTGGCGAATGGCGTAACGACATTGCCGAAAAAGAGCACGAAAGCGAAGGCGTTGGCTTATCAAGCTGGGAAATTTTGAAAACCTATGTGTTCAAAAACGGCATAATTTGGGCGCTTGCGTTCTCTTGGTGCTTTATTTACATTATCCGTACGGGCATTAACGACTGGGGTAATTTATATTTAACCGAAACCCACGGCTATGATTTATTAAAAGCCAATGTGGCAGTTAGCTTCTTTGAAGTGGGCGGTTTCTTGGGTGCATTATTTGCCGGTTGGGGCTCCGATAAGTTTTTCCAAGGCAACCGTACTCAAATGAACATTATTTATGTGTTAGGTATTATCTCCGTGTCTCTCGCCTTGTGGTTTGTCCCAAGCGATAATCCTATTATTATCAATGGTCTGTTCTTCTTAATGGGTTTCTTTATTTTCGGACCGCAATTCCTAATTGCGATGGCAGCCGCTGAAAACTCCCACAAATATGCTTCCGGTTCCTCCACCGGGTTTGTGAGCTTATTTGCCTATATCGGTGCAGCCGCGGCCGGTGCGCCGTTGGCATGGATTATTCAATCCTTCCACTGGAACGGTTTCTTCGGTAGCTTATTTATCGTCTCTTTAGGCTGTGCGTTATTATTGGTCTTAGTCTATTTCTTACAACGTCGTAAGAATAAATTGAAAGGATAAATTAGGATAAAGGGCGGTCAAAAGAACCGCCCTTAAAAATTCAAATGCTGAGCCAATTGTGGCACAGAAGTGCGGTAGATTTTGGCTAAGTTTTCTAGGGTCAATAGCCGTTCCTGCGAGTCCTGTTGGAAACCATATTCTTGATCAAGCAATAAAATATTTTCTGCCAAATACATGGCCTGTTGTGGATTATGGGTAGTAATGAGCAAGGCGATATTTTGCACTTGCAGCTGTTTGATTTTTTCCAACACACGAATTTGGTTGCCAAAATCGAGGCTTGCGGTAGGCTCATCCATCACCAACAATTTGGCTTGCTGTGCAATAGCACGAGCAATGAGCACAAGTTGTTTCTCTCCCCCGCTCAATTCAGGATAATAACGATTGGCAAGATGTTCGATTTGTAAATCGGCAAGCGCTGACAGTGCCAATTCTTTATCTTCCGCTTTTGGCGTTTGATACCACTTCAAAAAGGCTGAGCGCCCCATCAACACCATGTCCTGCACTAAAAACGGGAACAAATGTTGGTGCGCTTGTGGCACATAGGCAATATTGCGCGCCAATTCCGCCGGTGTATAAGCAGAAAGCGGCTCTTGTTGCCAATAAACTTCGCCTTGTAATGCCGGTTGCAAACCAAGCAAGGTTTTCAAAAAGGTACTCTTTCCTGCCCCATTAGCCCCCAATAAACAACAAATTTGTTTTTCCTTTAGACAGAAATTGATGTTATTTATTAAAACGTTGTTGCCGTAACCAATGGCTAAATCATGGGTTTCGATCAAATTCATCGTCTGCCCCGCAATAACAAATAAAGAAAGAACGGCGCGCCACACGCAGAAGTGAGAATACCAAGAGGCAGTTCAATGCCGGCAATGGTACGAGCCAAGGTGTCCGTTAATAACAGAAAACTTGCACCAAGCAACAAAGAGGTTGGCAACAGCAAAATAAAATTCGCCCCCACCAACAAGCGGGCAATGTGTGGCACGAGCAATCCGACCCAACCGATAATGCCTGTAATCGACACCGCACTTGCGGTGCAAATGGTGGTGAAAATAATCAAAATGTAACGGGTAGCTTTAATCGGCACACCTAAACTGCGCGCCTCTTCCTCTTCCAACGAAAGCAAATTTAAACGCCAACGCAATAAAAATAACGGTGCCATGCCAAGCATTAAAATCGGTGCCAGTTGCAGCACATCTTTCGGTGTGATGGCGGTTAAACTGCCGAGCAACCAAAACGTGATGGAAGGCAGTTGAGTAAACGGATCGGCGAGGATTTTTAATAATGAAATGCCCGCACCAAGCAAAGAGCCAATGGCAATGCCGGCAAGGACTAAAACCAAAATCGGGTCTTGATCTTTACTGCGAGAAGCAATGAGCGAGACACAAAAGACCGCAGAAATACCACCAAGAAAAGCAAAAAGCTGAATGTAAAACATCGGCAAACTGTAAAAAATCGCTAAGGATGCGCCCAATCCTGCTCCCGCAGATACACCCAAAATATCCGGTGAAACTAATGGATTTTTAAACATGCCTTGATAGGTTGCCCCCGCACAAGCCAACGCCGCCCCCACTAAACATGCCACCACAATGCGCGGAGAACGAATTTGCCATAACACGGTGTGAATCGGTGAATCGGCGTTACATTGCGAATCCCATGAACAGACTACTGTTTGCCATAATTGGCTTGGTGAAATGGGAAATTTACCCACATTCAAGGCAAACAAAATACTGCCGATTAACAGTGCAATCAGTAGCAAAAAGAAAATTCGTGGGGAACGTTGGATAAATTGTTGCATTATTGTCCTTGTTTCAGCAGTTGTTCTGCCTGTGCTGTTGTCAAATCAATGTGGTAGAACAATTTATAAAAACGCTGCACTTCCGGCGCGAAGTCTGCCATCGGCTTGTTGCTTAGCAAATGTTGTAACCAACGCACGCCAAGCAAGCGATTCAAACTTGGCGGTGAATCGAGCCAACCGAACGGCTGGTTAGGAATGAAAAAAACGCGCTGATTTTTCACCGCACTTAATTGGCTCCATTGCGGATTATTTTTGATGGTTTGGAAAAATTCGGCGTATTGCGTCAGAATGATGTCGGGATTCCAAAGCAACAACTGCTCCATAGACACTTGCGTTAAGCCTTTGTATTCCCCTTCCACTACATTCCGCAACCCCACCAACTCCATGGCTTCAGTATGAATAGACCCTTTTTGCCCGGTTTGTAAGCCATCGGCGCTGCGCGCCAAGTAAGCAGTTTGTTGTAAAACAGCGGAAAAATCGACCGCACTTTTTAAGGTTTCTTCCGCATATTGTGCTTGCTGTTCCGTTAATTGTTCCACGCCCAACCATTTTCCCAATTCACGCAAGGTATTTGGCGTGGTAGAAAGTCTGCCGTCTAATAATAGATAAGGTACGCCGGTCTGGGCAAAAATACGCTTAGCTTGGTCAATATAATTCGGCGTGACATTCCCCACATCAATAATCAAATTCGGCTGCAACGCCACGATTTTTTCCGCAGAAAGCGTGCTACCCTTGCCGGCAATTTTGCCTATTGTCGGCAACGCTTGTTGTTCAGCAGGAAATAACTTGCCACCTTGCGATGCCATGTTAAAGCCTGCCAGTCCCACCATTTTCTGTGGCGCGACCGATAGCAATAACACGTCACTCGGATTACCCGCGCTTAAGACTTTGTCAATCTTTTGCACAGGCGGAAGCTCTCCCGCCCAAAATATCGTAGGCGTATTTTCTGCCAACACAGAATGAGCAAAAAAGAGAGCAAGAAATAACCCAAACCATTTTTTCATCATCAATCCTTAAAAGTGCGGTCATAAAAAATAACGTTTTGAATTCTACTAAAACCCGATATATTTTTGAATATATAACCTGAAATTTGCTAGAATAATTACGCTATAGCTATCAATATATATCGTTATATTTTCCCTTAACTCTATTGGATAAAGATCATGAAGTTTGAGGTTATTTACAAATTTTTGCTGTTGTGCGTGCTAATTATCAGTTTGCTGTGTGTGGTGATAAGTGGCGTGGGGCTACTTTGGGGTTGGCCGATAGACTCATTACTTAACGTTCATATTAGCTTTGCCCTATTGCTGGTTGCCGGTTTGTTATTACACATGCTAAACCGTAAAAATAAACTGGTGAAAATCAATACACAATTTGCCGATTTGGTGCTACGCAATCGCTATCCGAGTTATTGCAATTTAGATCGTCTGATCATGACCTTTGAGCATTTTTCCATTGTGCAAATTGCCGAGCAATTAAACCTGAATTTAGCCACGCTACAACAAGAATTGGTGGCAGGGAAAATAAACGTAAAAAATATTCACCGCACTTTGCGGCAAAATTTTCCGCATAACGACGAGAAGATTTTTGCTGCCGCTACGATTGCGCTGAAACTTCGCTTTACGCCACCCCTATCGAATCTAAACTTAAAAGGACATTAAGATGAAAAAAACATTACTTTGCACTGCCATTGCCATTGCCATGGCTTGCACAACCGCGTATGCCGAAGAGGTTTTTACGCTTGGGCAAATTGAGGTGATTGCCGATAAATCGACGGATTTAAGCACCACCCGTATTAATCAGACGGACTTACAAAAAAACAACCAAATTCGCGTTTCTGATGTGGCGAAAACCACACCGGGCGTATTTTTAGAACGTAGCGGGGCGCGCAGTGAACATAATTTGTTAGTACGTGGTTTTGATGCCCGCCGTGTACCAATCTTTATCGACGGTGTTCCGGTGTATGTGCCTTATGACGGCAATATGGACATCGGTCGTTTTACTACCTTTGATTTGTCCCGCATGGATATTTCCAAAGGCGCAAGTTCCGTCTTATATGGTGCCAATACGTTGGGCGGTGCGGTAAACCTGATTACCCAGAAACCAACTCAACTCTTTGAAGGCACAATCGGTTACGGTTTCGCTCATGGTCGCAGCGGTGATACCGGTACAAACCAAACTTATTTTAACTTAGGCACAAAACAAGAATATTTCTACGCACAATTAAGTGGCTCTTTTGTAGAAAAACAAGGTTTACAGCTTTCTAAACATTATCATCAAATCAATCCCAAAGGCGATGATGGCGGCCGTGCGGAAAACTCGGTACAACGGGATAAAAAACTCAGCTTAAAAATGGCATTTACCCCAAATACGACCGATGAATATGCATTGGTACTTTCCACCCAAAAAGGCAATAAACAGCAACCCTTATATTCCGGTGCAAATAAAAATTCCCAAGATCGTTACTGGCGTTGGCCGGAATGGAATAAAGACAGCATTTATTTCTTATCCCATACGCAATTTGATTCCCACAACTTGTATCTGAATACAAAAGTGTTCTACGACACATTTAAAAATAAACTTTCTAGCTTTGACGATGCGACATTTAGCACACAAACATTAAACATTAGACCCAGAAAATCCATTAAAAATGGAGACAGCTATTACAGAGATTATTCTTATGGTGTAGGCATTGAATTAGGCGGTAATTTAACCGAAAAAGATCTGATTAAATTCTCCTCTATTGCAAAATTCGATGTGCATCGTGGTCACACCGAATATCCTAAATACAATCGCTTTGATCCGGTTGAAACAAGCAAAGACAGAACATACAGCTTCGGATTAGAAAACACGCATACCTTCTCGGAGCAAACCAAACTGATTACAGGTGTCAGTTTTGATCACCGTGAAGCAAAACGTGCGGAAAGTTATGAAAGTGAAAATCGATGTGAGAGCCTAGGCACCACCAATGCGCTTTGCCCATTTAATGTTGGTAATAAAAATGCGTTCAACTACCAACTCAAATTAGTACATAGTTTCGATCAAAATGACGAATTCACCCTTGGTTTCGCTAAAAAAACGCGTTTCCCAACCATGAAAGATCGTTATTCACGTCGATTTGGCTCTACCGAACCGAATCCATACCTAGGCCCTGAAGCGGCATATCACTATGAAACCAGTTATATGCGAACTTTTGGTGATTGGCTACGATTAGATGGTGCTTTATTCTATTCTGAAGTCAAAGATGCCATTGAACCGGTGAAACAAAAAAACGGTATGGAAAAAAATGTCAACTATGGCAAAGAAGTCTTTAAAGGCGTAGAACTTGCGGCGACTATTTTTGCGACAGATAACTTAACGTTCGGTGCGAATTACACCTACACTCGTGCGAAAAACAAAATGAACACAAACTACAGCATTCGCAATATTCCAAAACATAAATTCTTTGCTTATGTGGATTGGAAAGTCATGCCAAACCTATCCCTCTATGTCAGCCAAGAAGCGGAACATGGTCGTTATAGCACCGATGGCATCGGCAAAAAAGCCGAATTAGTCAAACTTTCCGCCTTTGGTGTCACCAATGCAAAAGTGATCTATGATGTAACGAAACAATTCAGTGTGGAGGCAGGAGTGTCTAATCTGTTTGATAAAAACTATTACTATCAGGCGGGTTATCCGGAAGAAGGGCGTGTATATTTCTCTAACTTGAAATATAGCTTCTGATTTTAGAAATTAATAACAAAAGTGCGGTTAAAAATTTAATTATTTTTTTAACCGCACTTTTTTGTTTTTATTTTCTCTCTTTCTGACGTCTTCCCTTAGAAATTATCGACCAGAAAAATGTGGCCACCACAAGTACAATGGCGGCGAGGAACATAAGGCCAACCACGTCGTGGAAAAAAAATTCCTCTAAGATCGGACGGGTAAAAATACCTTTTGCATACTTGATAATAAACGCAATACTGTATATCCATAATCCCCAAGTCAGCAGATCCAAAATAAAGTTTTTGGCAAGCATTTTAAAGGAGAGGTGATTACTTTTATCAATCACCATGGATTTTTGTAATTCATCTGACGAAGACATATCTATACTCCTCTGTCCGGGCTTGTCCATACGGCAAATTTAGATTTATTTCTAAAAATTGCCTTCGGAATACCTACCAACAATGTCACCGTATTTAATAGCCAATAAACGTAAGGATACCAAATACAGGATAGCCCATAACGCAACAGGTCCCTTTCATATCTTGAGTCGATATATAAACTTAAAATACATTGTAAAAAGAAAGCAAAAAACATAATTGAAATGTTAGTTTCAAACAGTCTCATGTTTTGAATGTCAATGCCGAAAATAAATTTTTGTCCCAAAGTAAAGATCGCAAATAATACCCAAAGCACTGCCCAGATAGCCGTGACAAAGTATTCAATATACATGGGCCATAAGCGGCGATTTTTCCAATGCCAAATTTTCGGGAAATATTTAATGATAGTTTCAGCCCCACCTTGCGCCCAACGTAAGCGTTGTTTGTATAACCCTTTCATGCTTTCCGGCATTAACACCCAACAAAGTGCACGCGGTTCGTACATGATGTTGTAACCCGCAATCTGGATTTTCCAACTGATATCAATGTCCTCAGTGATCATGTTGGTACTCCACCCGCCGATTTCTTCCATAACATCTTTACGGAATAAGCAACAGACGCCGGAAACGGTGAAGATGGTTCCCATTAAACCTTGCGCGCGTTTAATTAAACCAATGATGGAACTAAATTCGGACACCTGTAAGCGTCCAAGGATCGTACTACGATTACGCACACGCGGATTGCCCGTAGTCGCAGCATATTTTGGATCTTTCTCTAAGGCTTGCACCATGTAATCCAATGCGTAGTAATCCAACACAGCATCCCCGTCAATACAGGCAACGTATTTCCCCTTGGCAATGGTTAAACCATGGTTTAACGCACTCGCTTTGCCCTGATTTTCTTGGTGTAATGCAGTGATTTTCTTTTCTTTCGCCGCCCATCGGTCAATGATTTCACCGGTGTTATCTTTACTACCGTCATTAATAAAAATTAGCTCGTAGTTCGGATATCTCAGTTGTAACAAGTGTGGGATCGATTCATCTAAGTTGTCACCTTCGTTATAACAAGGCACCATAAGACTGATCATCGGCACATCATGTTCAGGCATATAGCGGGAAATCGGTTCATTTAGCTTGCCTTCCTTTAATAGGTAATAACAAGCACCGGCCATAAACCAATAAACTGCCATACCGGCCGGGTACATGAAAACAAATATACTTAATGTGTCAAATACGCTCATTATCTATCCTTAGGGTTTACCTGCTTTGGTATTAACCGACATATAAGGACGCATTTGTTGAATGCTTGGCTGATCTTTCAAGAAGTTATCCGGATAATAGCCATAACTATAAATGTTGTGTTTCTGTAATAACTGAATCCAACTAATTAACTCACTTTCCGGAATTGCTTTTTGTGTGTGCCCATTCACAGTTTGGAACTCAAAGAGTACTTTATCCAATGGTACTTGTGCTTTCACATTATTAATCAAGGTTTCAAACCATGCTTTTGCTTCTCTCTCGGAAATATCTTGTTCATGTTCCGTGTAAGGCATCGCCATAATGACCGTCGTGTCATAGTGTTTGGATAAGACGCTAAGATTTTGTGCGAACAACGCCTCTGCTTTCGGCTCAGTAATCACCGAGGCATATATATTACGCGCAGTTCTTAAGGCATTTGTACCAAACAAGAAATACGGTTTTACCCCTTCCACCAACTGATCAGTTACCTTAATTAAATCATCGGTTTTCTGTTTAGTTGCAAAATTAACCGCACTTTGATTACCGTGACTCGACATGCCTTCAAAATCACTAAGGAAGGCATCATCACTGAATAAAATGCCATCAAATTTGGCGTGGAACGATAAGTCGTTATAAATAGACTTAATCATTTCAATATTCTTACGGCTATAAGGAGAAAGTCGTGGTTGATTAGTGCGGCTATTCACCATATACTCGGCATCTTTTACGCTATTTCGCAAATCAAACGCCAATATCGGCATCCAAGCATATACCTTAACTTCAGCGCGAGTTCTTAATTGCCATGAAATTTGACTGAAAATATCGTCTCTAATCGGCAAATAGCTATTTGGGAAATACAACGCATCTGCTACGCCATCGCCATCAGCATCGGAATAGGCTTGCAAATAAACGGTCGTAATGCCGTAGCGGTAAATCCGTTCAATTAAGACGTCTAAATTTTTGGCTTGCTGTTTTTTATCGACGTTGTAAATGTCATCTAACTTAATATGCACAACACGTGGCATTTTTACTTCATCACTCACACCGTCAAGATAATGTTTAATAGTCGAAAAGCCAGTTTCCGTGTCAATTAACAAACGCCCGATATATTTATCGCCCACTTTGTTAATCAGTTTTTCACCTAACGAAAAGTGATGGCTCATGCCGACTTCGCGAGCAACGTCGACTGCAGTATTGTTAAACTGACCATAGGGCCAAACCATAATGCGTGGTTTCTTGCCGACTTCACGTTGAATGCTTTGAGAAGAAAGCGTGAAATCACGTACTAAACGATTTCGGTATTCAGCCTTAGTCTCATATTTATTATTTTTATATTCCGGAGAAATAACTGCCGGAAGTTGACTACCTGCAGGATTAGCGCGCACCCCATGATGGGAGTCATGAGTATGTGAAGCAATTTCCACTAAACCGCTTTTTTCCATTTCACTCACTTGTTCCCAAGTCACAAAAACGCTACGAGGAAGATACGTATTTGCATAAGGAATTTTCTTCGTTACCGGTGTATTTAACCAGCTGGAAACCGGTGCAAATACGGCAGGATAGTTATAGGCTTTTAAGATCGGGTAAATCACGTTATACATGGTGGCATAACCATCATCAAAAGAGAGCAATACGGCATGATCCGGCAAAGTACCTTTGCCATTTTCCGCGTCAATAATTTGCTGCCAACTTACCACGTTATAACCGTTATCTTTCAACCAATTAAAATGACTAATTAACAAATTTGTGGAAATAGTTTGCGGGAAATAATATTTTTCTTCTTTTGACGCCGTATCATCTACTACTGAATGATAGGCCAACACAGCGTAACGATCTTGCGCAAACACCGTTCCGGTTAAAAAAACTAATGTAAAAATAATAAATTGTGTTAATTTTTGTAAAATTTTCATGAATCCCACCGAAAATTAGTAATACAGTGAAAAGGCTAAATTGCCGAAGTTATTAAATTCGGGGTTACCGTCATAAATATTCTTTTTACGCCCGATCTCATAAGAAAGGCTGTATTTCTTCGCAATTCGCCACTCATGTCCATAAGCAATTGACCATGTTTTGGCACGATCTTGGGTTTGTTGTTTATAAGCCCCCAAAGAGCCTTTTAAATGATGTGTTAGGATGATTTTGTGATCCCATGGTTGATAATACGCAAGATCTGCGCCGGCCTCATACCCCACTGCTTTAGACGGATTATAATAATCAGCCGATGCAATGGTTTTGTTTTTCATGTAATCCACACGGAAATTATTGGTCAGCGTCCAACGATCGTGTTTAAAGGTTTGGGTATTCAACCATAAATTCGCATCGCGTCTTAAGTTACCATCGCTAAAATCAGAGAAATAAGCGCCGGCGCCTAAAATGAACCAATCGGAATAGGTATATGTGGAGGACAGTCCGCCGCCTTTGGTATACACATTCTGCGCCGCTGCTCTCACAGGCACTTGGCTACCATTTAGGTGGCCACTTAAGTTAAATTTCCAACGTTGGTTTAATTCATAACTTAAATCAGATGTGACATAAGTTCGTTTGTTTAGCTTAATGCCTTGCCCTACCTCAAGATTCATATTAAAAGGATAGAAATTCAGCTCGGAACCAACGCCAACAAATTGTGCATTCAAGTCACTACGCCCCACCGGTGAATGGGTTTCTAAATAACGTACATACACATCATGTCCATTGTTAGTTTTTGGTGTGTAAATCGCATAATTTTGCAAAAATTCATTGTGTTGTTTGATTGGTGCAGACGTACGGTGTTGCAAGTTAATATTGCCGACAATGCGACCGCTATGTGCCAAATCATAGCGTTCAATCAATGATTGAGCCTCTTCCTTTTCTTTGTTACTCATCTCATTAATTAAGCGTGTGGCCGTTGGTAAGTCATTTTGTCTTAGTGCCGTTTCAATTAACGAATAACGCACAAATTTCTTATCCTCGTCCCCAGGGAAGAAAACCTCGGCTTTGTGCGCCCAGATTTTGGCATCATCAAAATTATGACGGCCACGTTCTAAATCGGCTTTTTGCAATAATACCCAAGGATCGCCGGGCGTTTTATCCAATGCCCGCGCATCCACTAATGCTTGTGCCAACCGAGTATTGCCACGCCATAACGCTAAACGTGCCAAGCCAAAATAACGCTCATCGTAAGATGGATTTACCACGCGAGAAGTACGTGTATAGTCATTCACGTAAGGCGTATCTTTCACTTTTTCCAAATATTGTTGGGCTAAAGCAAACTTTCCTGCGTCACTGGCAGCTAAAGACATTTTCAAGAACAATCCGTCGCTAATCGGCTGCTTCTTTTCCGTATATTGTTGAACAATCGCTTCGTATGTTGCTAAGGCTTGATGCGGCGAACCTTGAGCCAAACGATAATCCCCCAAGGCTTCCTGCAAATAAATCGGCGAGTTTGGTAAATCTTTTAACGTATTATAATCACGTTCAATTTCATCAAATTTATGAAGTCGTACACCCAACACAAATCGGTCAAGCTGTGTTTGTTGATAAAGCGGATGTGCCGGCTCAATTTTTTGTAAAAGTGCGGTCAATTCTGCAAATGATTTTTTTAAATATTCCCGCTCGCCTGCCGCATTCTTGGCAGAAGAAACCGCTTTATCATGCTCAAACCAAAGTTGATCTTTTTGGCCGAATAAATCCGGATAATCACGTTGTAATTTTTCTTGCAACGGATGCATGTTATATCTGGATGCTAAACGATATAAATTCGTAGCAAGAGTGGTATTTTTCGGATTTTTTTCCAATTCTTTTTGCCAACGTCCTAATTTCACCATATCGGATTCAGTAAAATCCAATAAATAGCTTTGTGCATCAAGATATCCCGCATCTGTCCCAAAACGTTTTTTATAACGAATAAGCGCATCTTTTGCGATGGCATAATTTTTTAATTCAGTAGCCACCAAAGCAGAACCTAATAAACCATTCGGGTTTTTCGGATATTTGCGGTTTAATTGAGAGTACAATTCAAAAGAGCGTTGGAATTGTTTTTCATTCCGGGCAGCTTTACCAAGATTCTCCAATTCACTTTCGGAAAATTGGCTTGGAACACAATCCTTACATACGCTTAGCGCCTGTGCTGATTGATTGCTACGGAGATAAAGGGCGATTAAATCATCGCGAACTTTTAAATCTTTGGTGCGTTGAAATAAGGTCTCTAATTTCGGAATGGCTTGTTTTAATTCAGCTTCGCTCTGTCTGGAAAAAATAATAATTTTTTCACGTTCGACATCAATTGGAGTTTGGTTGGCGTATGTTAGTGGTATTGTGGAAAGCGAAATACCACTCATAAATGCTATCTTGAACAGATAAGGTGAGTTCTTCATTTTGTGTTCCATTGGTTATTATAAATATTAAATTATTCTAAAAATTGACTGTCAGACAAATAACCAAAAACTTAGTTCAACAATTATTTATCTACTTTTTAAAATAGTTCTTAAAAAGATTTTGAATGTTATATTTTTTACTTTTCTTATAAAAAAAGCAAATACAAAGTAAAAAAATATCCTTTGTATTTGCTAATATTTTTAACTGTACTTTTTACGTTAAAAATAACTATGCGCTAACATTACTCAGCCTTATCATCAATTAAAACAGCTTCTAAAGCCACTTTGATCATTTCGTTAAAGGTTAACTGACGTTCTTCTGCGGTAGTTAGTTCATGGGTGCGAATGTGATCGGATACGGTGCAAATGGTTAATGCACGTACGCCATATTCCGCTGCAACACCATAAATCCCGGCAGCTTCCATTTCCACGCCAAGAATGCCGTATTTTTCCATGACATCGAACATTGTTACGTCCGGGGTATAGAATAAATCGGCGGAGAATAAATTACCAACGCGTACTTTTACACCCAACTCTTTTGCTGCTTGCACTGCCGCATAGGTTAAACCAAAATCGGCTATAGCCGCAAAGTCGTTATCTTTAAAACGAATACGGTTGACTTTGGAATCGGTACAAGCACCCGCACCGATAACCACATCACGCAATTTCACATCCATTCGCACAGCACCGCAAGAACCGATGCGAATCATTTTTTTGACGCCGTATTCGGTGATTAACTCTTTAGCATAGATAGAGCAGGACGGAATCCCCATACCGTGTGCCATCACGGAAATACGACGACCTTTATAAGTGCCGGTGAAACCTAACATATTGCGTACGTTAGTCACTTCCTGCACGTTTTCCAAAAAAGTTTCCGCAATATATTTAGCACGAAGCGGATCGCCCGGCATTAATACGGCATCGGCAAATGCACCGGCTGGCGCATTAATATGTGGAGTCATAGTCTTTTCCTCTTATTGACATGGTGAAGCAAACGTTTCCGTTGCTTAGAAACGACAACACCACGAACAGGTCGTGGTGTCATCATAAAAAAACATGGCGAAATCATACCGCACTTTATAACACGGCACCACTTAAACCGATAAATAAACCGGCAATCGTTGCACTCATTAAGTTGGATAATGAACCGGCAACTACCGCTTTTAACCCTAAGCGGGCAACATCACTACGGCGATTCGGTGCCATACCGCCCAATCCACCGATTAAGATAGCAATGGAACTGAAGTTAGCAAAACCACAAAGGGCGAAAGTGATAATTGCTTTGCTTTTCTCACTTAATACCATAGTAGTATCAGGTTGCAAATATTTGGCGAATTCCAAATAACCAACGAATTCATTCACCGCCAATTTCAAACCAATCATTTGACCGGCAATGGCAGACTCTTCCCAAGGAATCCCGATTAAGTATGCCAACGGTTTAAAAATCCAACCTAAAATTACTTGTAAAGTGAGATCCGGCTGCCCGAAAGGTGTACCAAAGCTACTTAAAATCCAGTTGATTAACGCAATCACAGAAACGAAGGCAATTAACATCGCACCCACGTTCATTGCCAAGTGCATACCGTCACGCGCACCATTTGCCAATGCTTCAATGGCGTTAGACGGTTTTTCAACATCTGTACTTTCTTTTAAAGAGTCATCCGGTTTTTCCGTTTGTGGGAACATGATTTTAGCGAATAACAAACCACCCGGAGCTGCCATGAAAGATGCCGCGATTAAATAAGGCAATGGAACCCCCATACCTGCATAACCGGCCATTACGGAACCTGCGATAGAGGCTACGCCACCGACCATTACGGCAAATAATTCGGATTGTGTCATACGACCGATAAACGGTTTTACGATTAACGGTGCTTCAGTTTGCCCAACGAAAATATTCGCAGCAGCAGACATGGACTCCGCTTTTGACGTACCTAATAATTTTTGTAATCCACCGCCGATCAGCTTGATTATCACTTGCATCACACCGATGTAGTAAAGCAAGGAAATTAACGCAGAGAAGAAGATGATGACAGGTAATACTTTGATAGCGAAGATAAAACCGAAACTTTGGCTTGGATCCGTTAAACCGCCGAACACGAAACTAATCCCTTCGTTACCAAAACTGATAATCTTACCGACAAAATCGGAAGCTGCCTGTAAAGCTGTGCGGCCTGCCGGTACATAAAGCACGAAAGCGCCGATCGCAATTTGAATGGTCAATGCACCGAACACGGTACGAAAGTTTATCGCTCTGCGGTTGTTAGAGAATAAAAGGGCAATCCCTAACAGCACGAAAATCCCGATAATGCTAATTAAAATGTCCATAAGAACCTCAAAAGTAAGTGAATTAAAAGTCTGTCTATTCTACTTGTTTTCCATCAAAAAAACGTGAATGAATTTCGTTAGTGATGTCACAATTAGCTAATAAATCGTTACCATGTTTTGAATACCGCAACGTCTGCCATAATCTGCTAATTTATCCGTTTCTTCAATCGTCGGAATAAAAGGGGCTAGTCCCTCCTTATCACGCGCGCCTTTGTTATGCATGCGAATGATCTTAAACAACACCCGCGGATGAGACTTGAGAAGTTCGGCTACGCATCGAACCAGTAGTTCTGCGTTGAAAAAATCCTTCACAAAAACTAACCGCACTTCCTCCACTTTATCCAAATCCAACAAGCGTTGCAAATTGTTTAAATTGCGCTGTAAGTTTTCCGTCTTAATTTGTTGTCGTAAAGGAATCAATTGCGTAGGCACTTTTCCTGTACGATTTTGCCGATCAAAACACAAGGATTGCAAACCTATTCCTTCGCCTTTTAAATCGAACAAAAACTTATCCGTCACCTCAATCAACGGTTTGATTTTATCGAATTCAAAAAAACCGCTACTATCCAAATAACAGGTTAACCCTTGCTCACGCAATGCAACAAATAATGGCACCAACTTGCGATGATGAATGGTGGGTTCACCGCCAGAAAAGGTCACACCGCGAATAAACGGCACGGCACTCATCACCTGTTCATATAAATACTGCAAGCTCACATCTTTGCTTTCTTGCGTATAACGCGCAATGGTTTCCGGATTATGGCAATACAAGCAATTCAACTTACAACCTTGCAGAAAAATGCTTGTTCGATTTCCCTGCCCTTCCACGTTGGAAAAAGGAATAATGCGATGTAGAGGAACAAAAATCTGCGAAAGTGCGGTCATTTTTTACAACGTTTTTTAAGTGCTAAGCCGCCTTCACATCCTGCTCATCGCGCAATTGGCGATCAAACACCTTGGCACAATCATCCGTACCGGAACCGTACCATGTAGTATCTCGCAACACCGCTTCGCCTTTGCGGAAACGCTCCACTTCGCTTTTCTTCACCAAATAACCGGTGACGCGGATTAAATCGGTATTTTTCAAATAAGTAGTGATATAGCGATAGCCTAATGCAAAAGCACCATCAATAATGTCCACCACAGCATCTAAGTGTTCAGTATAAGTTTGGTCAAAAGCGAACAAATCGCCGGTGCCGGACGGGAAATATTTATGATATGGCGCCGATTGTTTCAAATGCGCTAACAAGGTCGGCTCTTCGCCAACCCGAATGCGATGTGCCGGTGTATTTTGGCGATCTTCCGCGTGATTGCTGGCACCGACTTGTGCATGTAGTAAATAACGATTATTGGTACGCGCCACATATAATCCTTGATGCGCGTCATTAATTTCCTGCAACTTATCCATAATCGCCGTGGCAATTTCCTCTCCGCGCGCACTTTGCCCGAAAGTTTCTTGAATGCCTTCTTGTTGTAACAAATGATTGGTTGCATCCGCCAACCCAACAATGGCAATCATGCTAGTGAAATTATCAGCTTTAATAAAACCTTCTTTCACCAAAAAATCCGTATTAAAGAAGTTGCTTTCTTCCACTAAAAATTTATGTCGTTTGTCCATGGTGGAAAGCGCCAATTTCGCCACTTTCGGTAATAAATGATTCACCATTTCGTCAGTGCTTTGGCAGGCGCGGGCAATCGTGCCTAAACGCAAGCGGGTTAAGGTGTAAGCACCACCACATTCAGGCAATGCGTTATAGCAACTGGCAATACCATATTGTTCGCCCAAGTCGGAAATATAATACGCATCATTGGCGAAAGAGGGTTTGGAAACCAATAAGCAGGCTTTCGCCGCCAATTCGGCAAATGCGCTTGACGTTTTCTTTTTGTCGTAACGAATGGTCATATTCGGTGTCGGGTTTTCTAACTCGATTACCGCTTGTAAAATCAGACGACCGGCCTTGGTGTCATAAGGCCCAATATTGGCATGGCAGAAGGAATCAGGAATGGTTTTATCAATGTGATTCAAAAAGCGTTTGATTTTGACATAATCTTGTTGTTCATCGGTAATAAAAGGATCCAACAACACATCAAGGCGACCGATATACACCGGATAAGTCGTAATGGAAGGGACATGGGAATATAAAATCAATAAACCGTCCAATGCCTCATCCAAGTCTTTCGGTGCCGGCAAATCAAGAAACTGGCAACCGTTTTTAATATAAACATCGTAATCCGGCAAAATATAACGTGGACGATAAATGGCATAACCCTCGTTCAAGTCGCAAATCATTTGATTTTCGATGTATTGCCATTCTTCATCGGTGTAATCTAGTAATTCGCGTGGGTCAATCAAACGCTCGGCAATGTTGCCTAAAATCATCAGTTTCTGTTGGCAAGTCAACGCATCAGATTTCACAGTAGCTAGAATATCTTGAATCGTTGATTGCATACGGCAGCTCCTGAATATATAAAAGAAAATTATCTATTGAGCGGTCATTGTAAAAACTTATGGAGTGAAACTCAATTCTACGGGGAAGATAACGTGATCTCCGTCACAAAATTAGGCCTCAATAATAGAGAATTATTTAGACAGAATGGTGAAAGATTGGGATAATGCCCTCCATTTGACACAAATTCCATTCTCACAGGTTACGCATTACATGAAAAAACCTCACGTTTTTCCACACACCACTTGGGCCGCCAAATCGCTATGGTCGATTGAATTCAAATCGCTCAGCGTTTTGCTATGCTCCTTGACGGTCATTGGATTCGGCGAGGGGTTGTTATTGTTGTCGGATTTAGGCTCTGCACCTTGGACGGTGTTGTCCCAAGGGGTGGCAACACAAGGCCAATTCAGCGTAGGTTGGGCCTCTTGGATCATCAGCATGATTGTCATGTTGGCGTGGTTTCCATTAAGGCTCAAACCTGGGTTGGCAACGGTAATGAATATTTTCGTGATCGCCTTCTTCTTGGGGTTAACCACCTATTTACTGCAAAAACCGACCGCACTTTATGCCCGTTTTGCTTATGCTATTGTCGGCATTTTATTGTTCGGCATCGGCACCGCCTTTTATTTAACCTGCCATCAAGGCCCCGGCCCGCGTGACGGCTTAATGGTCGGCTTATGCCAACATTTTCATTGGAAAATCGGCATCGTTCGCACGTCTATTGAAGTGTTGGTCTGTGTATTCGGTTTCCTACTTGGCGGCGTATTAGGCATCGGCACGCTCATGTTTGCCTTCGGCATTGGCTGGGTAGTGCAATATACGCTATTTTTTATCAACCGCATTCCACACTTTCGCGATAAAGCGAATAACTTCATCTAACTTTTCATCAATCCTAATTTGACTCAAATCCGTTTGACTGGCTTTATCATTAGGCGGACAGAACGCTAAATGCTTATCGGCATCATTAATCGGCTGCCAACGCAAAGGGGTGGCAGAACGACGACTTGGGTAAAATCCGATGGTCGGCACGTTTAACGCGCCACTTAAGTGCAACGGTCCGGTTGAACCGGCGATAAATAAATCGGCACAGGCTAAAGAAAGCGCAAAATCCACCAACCCATTATTTTTGTCATAAATCACCACCCGAGGATCCTGCACCAGTCCTGCCAATTCACGGGCTTTTTCACTTTCATTTGGACCGGCGGTTAAAATCACATAGACATCCAAATGGCGCAAGAGACCTTGGATTAATTGAGCGTATTGCGTAAGCGATAAATTATTGGCGGAGCCGCCAGAACCGCTGTGTAGAAAAATCCATTTTTTCGAGGTATCGATCTTGAGTTGGTCGCACAAAAATTCACGCTGAAAATCCACCGCACTTTGCTCAAAGGAAAAATACGGTGTGTGCGGTTCAACCACAGGGATCTTGTGATCGCGTAAAAACGCACGGGCCAAATCCAAGTTATATTCAAATTCCGGCTTGGCGGATTGGGAGCGGCGTTGCGTTAAACGATGATTATAAAAAAATTGCACCCATTTGGTGGCCGGCGCCAAGCGATAAGGAATACGGCATTTCCACGCTAATTTAGCGTTATGTGTATTGGAAAAAAAGCTGATCATAGCGTCAAACTGCTGTGCTTTGATCTCGTTTACGACACGCTGAAATGCGGCCTTATCATCTTTTGGCGCGTCAATAATGACATTATCCAAATAAGGACAGGCACGGGCGATATCTGCCGTGTAGGCAGGCACAAGTGCGGTCAGTTTTAGCGATGGATCGGAGGCTTTGAGCATGGCGAACGATGGCCACGCCAACATAAAATCACCCAATTTATCATTACGAATAACCAATACATTTTTCATCATCTCTTCTTCCTATTCCAAATTCCTTAGTAAAATGTTCCTTGGAAAAATTTAGCGCTTATTCTAGCCCGACCCACGCCTATTAAAAAGCAACAAATAAAAAATCAGCGCCCTAATCCCTTAAGACGCTGATTTTAACCTAAATAAACAAGTTACCTCTTCGACTATTTATTTGGCGATTTGTTCACTAAATTCACTTATTTAACTTAGCTTTGTAAGTCGGATTCATCAAGTTTTCTACGGAAAGGATGTCATCCAACTGTTCTTTGGTTAACAAGCCTTTTTCCAAGACCACTTCACGCACACCTTTACCGGTTTGCGCACAGATTTTACCCACTAAGTCACCGTTGTGGTGGCCGATGAATGGGTTCAAGTAAGTCACGATACCGATAGAGTTGTAAACGTAGTTTTCACAGGTTTCTTTGTTGACAGTGATGCCATCAACACATTTATCGCGTAAGTTCACACATGCGTTGCCTAAAATCTCAATGGATTCAAACATAGCTTGTACAATCACCGGCTCCATTACGTTTAATTGTAATTGACCTGCTTCCGAAGCGAAGGTGACGGTGGTGTCGTTACCAATCACTTTGAAGCACACTTGGTTAACCACTTCCGGCACAACCGGGTTCACTTTTGCCGGCATGATGGAGGAACCGGCTTGTAATTCAGGCAAGTTGATTTCTTTAATGCCTGCACGAGGACCGGAAGACAGTAAACGTAAGTCGTTACAGATTTTTGACAATTTCACCGCAGTACGTTTTAACGCGCCATGCACGGAAACATAATCACCGCAGTCTGAGGTTGCTTCAATTAAGTTCTCTGAGCCGGTGCAATGTAATCCGGTAACATCGGATAAATGTTTCACAATAGAAGGCACATAACCTTGCGGAGTATTTAAACCGGTACCGATTGCGGTCGCGCCCATGTTCACTTCAAGCAAGTGTGCCGCTGCCGCTTTTAAGTGTTTCACTTCTTCAGCCATTAACACCGCAAATGCTTTGAATTCTTGACCAACGGTCATCGGCACCGCATCTTGTAATTGGGTACGACCCATTTTCAAGACTTTCTCGAATTCTTTCGCTTTATTTTCAAAACCTTGTTGTAAATAAGCGACTTTTTCGAGAAGTTTGAGCACGCTGTTGTACACAGCGATATGGAAACCGGTAGGATAGGCATCATTGGTCGATTGGCTGGCGTTCACATGATCCATCGGGTCAAGGTACTTATATTCGCCTTTTTTGTGACCTAAAATCTCTAACGCTAAGTTGGCAATCACTTCATTGGTGTTCATATTGACGGAAGTGCCTGCACCGCCTTGGTAAATATCAGATGGGAATTGATCCAAACATTTGCCGTTCACCAACACTTCATCACAAGCTTTTACAATTGCTTCTGCAATATTTTGTGGAATGGCGCCTAGTTCACCATTCGCCAATGCTGCTGCTTTTTTCACCATCACCATACCACGAATAAATTCCGGTACATCAGAAATGGTGACATTCGAAATGTTAAAATTTTCTACCGCTCTTAATGTATGAATACCCCAGTAAGCATCTGCAGGAACTTCACGTTCACCTAATAAATCCACTTCTTTTCTATATTGTGTCATTTGGGCTCTCCTTTTATACATAACACGTTGCTTTGAAACATTTAGATTATAGAAAATTAGACCAAAATTTAATTGATCTAAGTCACAGATTTTTATGCCTATTTACGACTTATTTTTATTTTTCAGATTAGTTTTTTTAACCTGAAAGATGTATTTATGAATAATGATTGCGCCACAAAATAAAGTAGGTAAGATCCACCTTTAACTCATTAGGCAAGGAGCCATTATGCCGTTTATTATTTTTATCTTCGCCGCCTTTTTGTTTATTTACGTAGAACTCAGTCTATTGGTTTGGGTTGGTAGTCAACTTGGGATTATCATGCTGATTTTATTATTAATTGGTTCCTCCATGCTAGGTATTGTGTTAATTCGTGCACGCGGTTGGTTCATGTTAACTAACACCCGAAAACAATTGGCCCAAGGCGAAATTCCCACTGAAACACTTTTTAAATCCGCCATATGGTTCATTGCCGGCGTGTTGTTTGTTATCCCGGGATTTGTCACTGACATTCTAGCCTGCATTCTGTTAAGTCCATTAGGCAGTCAACTTCTCAAAAGATTCTTTAGCAACAAAATCATGTTGTTTCGCCAAAACATGTTCAAAACTGACCGCACTTTTTATAACCAGCACAGCTATCACGGCAAAGATGATGACATTATTGACGCGGAATTTGAAAAAGAAGTCGATGAGCATAAACGGTTAAAATAATTTCGACACTCCCTTGAAAGCCGAAAAATGATTCCCATATAAGAAAAACTTTTTTAATTAACTAAAAATAGAGGAAATTTCAGATGAAGATTCGTCCATTACACGACAAAGTCATTTTAAAACGTGAAGATGTAGAAACCCGCTCTGCCGGCGGTATCGTATTGACAGGCTCCGCCGCAACCAAATCCACCCGCGCGAAAGTATTAGCGGTAGGCCAAGGACGCATTTTAGAAAACGGCTCCGTTCATCCAATGCACGTTAAAGTCGGCGACACCGTAATTTTCAACGATGGCTATGGCGTAAAAACAGAAAAAATCGATGGTGAGGAAGTGCTCATCATTTCCGAAGGCGATATTTTGGCGATTGTTGAAGAATAAAAAACGCACGAAAATCTGACCGCACTTTGAACTAATATAGGACGGGATTTATCCCGCCACTTAATGTCGTTATATATCATGGTGGGATAAATCCCACTCTACGAAATAAAAGGAAATTAAACATGGCAGCAAAAGACGTAAAATTCGGCAATGATGCTCGAGTAAAAATGTTAAAAGGCGTAAATATTTTAGCCGACGCAGTAAAAGTCACTCTTGGTCCAAAAGGCCGTAACGTAGTGTTAGACAAATCGTTCGGCGCACCAACCATCACCAAAGACGGGGTGTCTGTGGCACGCGAAATCGAATTAGAAGATAAATTTGAGAACATGGGCGCACAAATGGTGAAAGAAGTTGCTTCTAAAGCCAATGATGCCGCCGGTGACGGTACAACCACTGCAACGGTATTAGCGCAAGCCATCGTGAACGAAGGCTTAAAAGCCGTAGTGGCGGGCATGAACCCAATGGATTTAAAACGCGGTATCGACAAAGCAGTTACTGCCGTGGTTGCCGAGCTTAAATCCCTTTCCAAACCTTGCGAAACCTCTAAAGAAATCGAACAGGTGGGTACCATTTCCGCAAACTCCGACAGCATTGTGGGTCAATTAATCGCACAAGCCATGGAAAAGGTGGGTAAAGAAGGCGTCATCACCGTAGAAGACGGTACCGGCTTAGAAGACGAGTTGGATGTGGTTGAAGGGATGCAATTTGATCGCGGTTACCTTTCCCCATACTTCATCAACAAACCTGAAACTGCGACCGTAGAATTAGATAACCCATTCATTTTATTAGTAGATAAAAAAATCTCGAATATTCGTGAATTATTACCGGTACTAGAAGGCGTCGCAAAAGCAGGTAAACCATTATTAATCATTGCTGAAGACGTAGAAGGCGAAGCGTTAGCAACATTGGTAGTGAACACCATGCGCGGTATCGTAAAAGTGGCTGCGGTGAAAGCACCGGGCTTTGGTGACCGTCGTAAAGCAATGTTACAAGACATTGCGATTTTAACTGCCGGCACGGTGATTTCTGAAGAAATCGGTATGGAGTTAGAAAAAGCCACTCTTGAAGATCTTGGTCAAGCGAAACGCGTTGTCATTAACAAAGACAACACCACAATTATCGATGGTATCGGCGATGAAGCGCAAATCCAAGGTCGTGTGGCACAAATTCGTCAACAAATCGAAGAATCCACTTCCGACTACGACAAAGAAAAATTACAAGAACGCGTGGCGAAACTCGCCGGCGGTGTTGCGGTAATTAAAGTCGGCGCAGCAACGGAAGTAGAAATGAAAGAGAAAAAAGCCCGCGTGGAAGATGCGCTACACGCAACTCGTGCAGCAGTGGAAGAAGGCGTGGTTGCCGGTGGTGGTGTGGCGTTAATTCGCGCAGCCAGCAAAGTAGCAGACTTACGTGGTGACAACGAAGAACAAAACGTTGGTATTAAACTTGCCCTTCGCGCCATGGAAGCCCCATTACGTCAAATCGTCGCAAACGCGGGTGAAGAAGCCTCTGTGGTCGCAAGTGCGGTGAAAAACGGCGAAGGAAACTTTGGTTATAACGCAGGTACCGAGCAATACGGCGATATGATCGCAATGGGTATTTTGGATCCGACTAAAGTGACTCGTTCCGCATTGCAATTCGCGGCTTCTGTCGCCGGTTTAATGATCACTACCGAGTGCATGATCACCGAATTGCCGAAAGACGACAAAGCCGATTTAGGCGCTGCCGGTATGGGTGGCATGGGAGGCATGGGCGGAATGATGTAATTCTTCCCTTGTCGAAAAAAAGCCCTTGAGTCAAATCAAGGGCTTTTTTTGTAAGTCTAAAAAACGTTATTTTTTATAACCGCACTTTTACACTAAATTTTCATGCTTTTCATAAGCGGAAAGGGTATTTTGCATCAACATTGCCACCGTCATCGGGCCAACGCCACCTGGAACCGGCGTAATATAAGCTGCACGCTCGGCTGCAATCTCAAATTCCACATCACCAACCAATTTGCCATCAATGCGGTTAATGCCCACATCGACAACAACTGCACCTTCTTTAATCCATTCACCCTTAATAAATTTTGGCTTGCCCACAGCAACGACTAAAATATCTGCCTGACGAATATGACTTGCTAAATCCTCGGTGAAACGGTGTGTCACCGTGACGGTACAACCGGCCAACAGTAATTCGAGCGCCATTGGACGACCGACGATATTGGATGCACCAACAATGACGGCATGCTTGCCATAGAAAGAAATACCGGTGGTTTCCAATAATTTCATCACACCGTAAGGGGTACAGGCACGCAACGTCGGAATGCGTTGACACAAACGCCCTACATTATAAGGATGAAAACCGTCCACATCTTTTTCCGGTGAAATTTTTTCAATCACTTTGGTGCTATCGATATGCTTTGGTAACGGTAATTGCACCAAGATACCATCGACCGTATTATCTTGATTCAATTCCTCAATAAGTTCCAACAATGCCTGCTCTGTGGTAGTTTCCGGCAAGTCGTAAGATTTTGACGTGATGCCGATTTCAGTACAACTTTTACGTTTACTAGCAACATACACTTGCGAGGCAGGATCGGCGCCCACCAGAATCACCGCCAATCCCGGCGCTCGTTTCCCTCGTTCGACATAATGTGAAATTTGTTGAGCGACATTGGACTTTATTTGATTGGATAACTGAGTTCCTGAAATAATTTGCGCGGTCATTAGCGTCTCCGATGAGAAAAAATACAAACGTTTGCTATTTTGTCAGAAAACCATATTTTATGTAAGCCGAATTGCGATAAATTTAGACGATTAATGGTAAAATAAAAAAAACTATTGACTGAACATGAAAGAAAACTATAATGCTACACATCTTTTTCGGCGAGTAGCGCAGCTTGGTAGCGCAACTGGTTTGGGACCAGTGGGTCGTAGGTTCAAATCCTATCTCGCCGACCACTCTATTTACTTCTTTAATATTCCTTTTACAACGCGCCCTTAGCTCAGCTGGATAGAGCAACGCCCTTCTAAGGCGTGGGTCAAAGGTTCGAATCCTTTAGGGCGTGCCATTAAACATCATTCTTAGCAGATTTTTCATTAAAGTGCGGTCAGAAAAAACAACGTTTTTTGAACGTTAACTTGCTCTTCCTAACAGGGTAATTACATCATGTGAGTGATTTATGAGTAATTCTTTTCAAGAGTTTTCTTTTTTAACGCTATGAGAAAAAATAAGGGCTGTTTGAAACAGCCCTTGGTATTTTTATGTCATCAATATGCCTAAACCAACTGCACCAAAATACGGCGAATCGGTTCTGCAGCGCCCCATAACAGTTGGTCACCCACGGTAAACGCCGCTACATACTCAGGTCCCATATTGAGCTTACGTAAACGGCCGACCGGAACGCTTAATGTGCCGGTAACTTTGGTTGGCGTTAACTCACGCAATGTGGTTTCTTTGTCGTTCGGAATCACTTTCACCCATTCGTTGTGAGACGCTAAAATTTGCTCGATTTCCGCTAACGGAATATCACGTTTTAATTTAATAGTGAAGGCTTGGCTGTGGCAACGTAAAGCACCGATACGTACACATAAGCCGTCTACCGGAATCGGGTTGTCGCTTAAGCCAAGAATTTTGTTGGTTTCTGCGTAACCTTTCCACTCTTCTTTGGTTTGTCCGTTTTCCCAAAGTTTATCAATCCACGGAATCAAGCTGCCGGCCAATGGTGCACCGAAGTTATCAATTGGGAAATCGCTGTCACGCATTTTTGCCGTAACGGCGCGTTCAATGTCTAAAATGGAAGAATGCGGTTGTGCCAATAACTCTTTGACTTCCCCATTCAGCTCGCCCATTTGTACCAACAACTCACGCATATTTTTAGCGCCTGCACCACTCGCAGCTTGGTAAGTCGCCACGGAAATCCATTCCACTAAATCCTGTTTAAATAGGCCGCCTAACGCCATTAACATCAAACTCACCGTACAGTTACCGCCCACATAGGTTTTCACGCCGTTTTTCAAGCCTTCGCTAATCACGTGTTGGTTTACCGGGTCTAATACGATGATGGCGTCTTTTTCCATACGTAATGCAGACGCTGCATCCACCCAATAGCCATCCCAACCGGCCGCTTTTAATTTTGGATACACTTCGTTGGTGTAATCACCGCCTTGGCAAGTGACAATAATGTCTAACTTCTTCAACTCGTTAATATCAAACGCGTCTTTCAACGTGCCTGCGTCTTTGCCGGCAAATGTCGGCGCCGCCTGACCTGCTTGAGAAGTGGTAAAGAAAACCGGATTGATGTTCGCAAAATCATTTTCTTGCTGCATACGTTCCATTAAAACGGAACCCACCATTCCGCGCCAACCGATAAAACCAACGTTTTTCATAAGTGTGTCCTTTAACTAGATATGATTTGAGAAATGTGAGGATTTAATTAATAGCAAGAGATCGCGCCCAAAAGCAAGTGTTTTTCCGATATTTTTTTCATTTTTAAAAATAATTGAAAAATCGACCGCACTTTTTTTAAATACCGTCTGCCGACCACATGAATGGACCACACGAAAATGACACCTTATGTGTTATAATTCAACCAAATTCATTAACTAAGGACAACTATGCAATTTTCCAAAATGCACGGGCTGGGCAATGATTTTATGGTGGTGGATGCGGTCACGCAGAATGTTTATTTTCCCACAGAAACCATCAAACGCTTGGCAGATCGTCATCGTGGTATTGGTTTTGATCAGCTGTTGGTGGTGGAACCGCCTTATGATCCCGAACTGGATTTTCATTATCGTATTTTTAATGCGGACGGTAGCGAAGTGGCGCAATGCGGTAACGGCGCGCGTTGCTTTGCCCGTTTTGTCACATTAAAAGGCTTAACCAATAAAAAAGACATCGCCGTGAGCACGCAAAAAGGCAAGATGGTACTTAGCGTAAAAGAGGATGGCAATGTGCGGGTGAATATGGGCGAACCCGTTTGGGAGCCGAACAAAATTCCATTTATCGCCAATAAATTCGAGAAAAATTATATTTTGCGCACGACGGTGCAAACTGTGTTGTGTGGCGCAGTGTCTATGGGCAATCCGCATTGCGTGGTACAGGTGGAAGACATTCAGATCGCCAATGTGGAACAGCTCGGCCCCTTATTGGAAAACCACAAACGCTTCCCGGAACGGGTCAATGCAGGATTTATGCAAGTAGTAAACCGCAAACATATTAAGTTACGTGTGTATGAGCGCGGCGCAGGTGAAACCCAAGCTTGCGGTAGCGGTGCTTGTGCGGCTGTCGCGGTAGGCATTATGCAAGGCGTATTGGACAACGAAGTACAGGTCGATTTGCCCGGCGGTAGTTTAACCATTGAATGGCAAGGCGAAGGTCATCCGCTTTACATGACGGGCAGCGCCACTCACGTTTACGACGGTGTGATTTATTTGTAAGACTTCGCCATGCAAAACGCACTACAAAAATATTGGACTTATCTGAAAATTGAACGCCAAGTCAGCCCGCATACGTTGAGCAACTATCAGCGTCAGTTGGTACGTGTTGTCGAAATTTTACAGCATGCCGGCATTCAACAATGGCAACAAGTCACACCAAGTGTAGTACGTTTTGTCATAGCGCAAAGCCACAAAGACGGCTTACATGAAAAAAGTTTGGCGCTACGCCTGTCTGCATTACGACGGTTTTTAAGTTATTTGGTGCAACTTGGAGAACTGAAAGTCAACCCGGCCACCGGTATTTCCGCGCCGAAACAAGCCAAGCATTTACCGAAAAATATTGACACCGAGCAAGTGCAACAGCTACTTGCCAACGACAGCAAAGAGCCCATCGATATTCGCGATCGTGCCATCATTGAATTACTGTATAGCTCAGGCTTGCGTTTATCGGAATTACAAGGGCTGAACCTCAACAGCATTAACATCCGTGTGCGTGAAGTACGGGTGATTGGTAAAGGCAACAAAGAACGGGTGGTACCGCTGGGACGTTACGCCTCCCACGCCATTCAACAATGGCTCAAAGTGCGGTTATTATTTAATCCGAAAGATGAGGCGCTATTTGTCAGCCAGTTAGGTAATCGTATGTCACATCGTGCTATTCAAATGCGCTTGGAAACCTGGGGCATTCGGCAAGGATTAAATAGCCATTTGAACCCGCATAAACTGCGCCATTCTTTTGCCACTCATATGTTGGAAGCCAGCTCCGATTTGCGTGCAGTGCAAGAATTATTAGGTCATAGCAATCTGTCCACCACGCAAATTTATACCCACCTGAATTTCCAACATTTGGCGGAAGTTTATGACTCTGCCCACCCACGAGCAAAACGTAAAAAATAAGGAAAAACGCCATGATTTTCTACCGCACTTTAATGCCCTTTCAGGTGATGAGTTTTGATCTCGACGACACGCTATATGACAACACACAAGTGATTGCCAACGCAGAAGCCGAATTTATACGGTTTGTGCAGACTCATGGCGGCATAACGGATTTTGATCAAGAATCATGGTGCGTTTGGAAACAACATACCGCAAAGCAAGATCCGTTGTTACAGGAAGATGTGACTTTGTGGCGAACGCAAAGTTTACAGGCGCTATTGGCTACGCGGCAAAAAAGTGCGGTGGAAATTTCCGATATTTCTTCGCTGGCAATGAAATATTTTTTACATTGGCGTCATCAAATAACCGTACCGACACAAAGTCTTGAGATTCTGAAACGGCTTAAACAACGTTATCAATTAGTTGCCATTACCAACGGCAATGTGGATCCGACGCGTATCGGGCTCGATCATTTCGATGTCATTCTCCGTGGCGGCGAACATGGACGAGCCAAGCCCCACGCTGATTTATTCAGCCAAACTGCCCGTTATTTTAATATTCCGACGCATCAGATTTTGCATGTTGGCGATAACCTTATCACCGATGTTCAAGGCGCCATGCAGGCCGGTTGTCAATCGGTATGGTTAAATTCAAGCGGAAAATCCATTTATCAATTTAATGAGGCGCGTATTTTACCCACAATAGAAATGACGGATTTGGTAGGGTTATTAGCGTTATACGCTTAAAAGTGCGGTCGATTTTAAAAATGTTTTTTAGCAGAGAAGGCATAGTTGAAACTATGCCTTTGTTATTAAAAATCGGTTTATTTAACAATGTCGCCTTTTAATGCTACGCCACCGATAAGATGCCCGGCATGGCATTCATATTGGCTAGTGCTTTTGAAGGTATTTTTCTTGTAATAACTCACGATATTCCCCACTTTGGTAGCACCGGAGGCTTCAGCTTTTTCCTGTAATTGTTTCACTGCAGACAAGAAGGCGCGTTGGCAAGCTTTTTCGTCAGATTTGTTGGCTGCGTTGGTTTTCTTATTGGTCACAGCGTTAGCAATGATCACTTTACCCGGTGCCGGTGTCCCGAAATAAAGTTTCACTTTTGGGTTCACCACGCCACTCGCTTCAGGGGAATTTAATGCGCTTTGAATATCTAAGTGGTGAACGGTATCACGCGGCGCACAAGCGGCAATAAAGATACAGGCTACGGCAACGCTGAATTTGGTCATCAATTTCATAAACATCTCCTTTAATAGTGAAAAGATAATAAAATCCGGCTAAGTATAACACTTTTCTTTTATCTACAATTAACATATAGCTTTTCTTATGGCTCGGTAATTGCTTTCATATAGGAGCATAGGTAAAATTGGGCAAATTTCGTATATTTATCATTTTATTTTTTAGCCTAATTTCAGGAATCCAATGAAAAATTATATTTACCCCTCTGCATTGCTGCATTTAGCTTAGTCGGTTGCTCTTCCGGCGTTTCAGATCTTAGACCGGTAGGAAACGGCTACAATATCAAACACCTTTGCTTGAAAGGCAACACATACAGCGCGCCGGATAATTTCATTGAAGCTTTAACCCAAAGTCTCAAAAATAAAAATATTTCCGCACAATTAGTAAAAGATAAAGGAACTTGTGAGCGTATTTTATTTTTTACGGTCAAAGGGAATAGTCAAATTATCGCCAGAGCAAAATTGGATTTGCGTGATGCCGCAAGTAAGCAATCTTTAGGTTTCTTATCTTACAAACGTCGTGGTGATGAAAAAGATCGCGTTGATCAGGTTGGTTTACAAGGCCAAACGGATTTAATGATTAATCAATTATTTCAATAATTCATAATGACTCAAACTATTTGTCAATTTTCATTTAATATCAGCTGTTGGAATATCGTTTGTAATAAAACATTAAGTGAGCATGATTGGAAATTAGGCTATTCACATTGGCAACAAAACTGTACAAATTTCGCTGATTTTGCGCCCAAACTTGAATTTTTACCGCCACTTAAACGTCGTCGTTTAAGTGATTCTGCCCGTTTGATTTTTGAAGCCGCTTGGACACTGGTTGATGAACAATCCAATTTACCGGTGGTTTATGCCTCGGCAAATAGTGAGATTAATCGTAATTTTAGCTTATGGTATTCGCTTTTGACGGAAGGCGATGTTTCTCCGACATCCTTCAGCTTATCGGTGCATAATGCGTTAATCGGGCAATGGTCGGAATTGCGTAAGGTCACGGCGGAAACCACCGCATTAATGGCCAATAAAGATAATTTGGAAATCGCATTACTGGAAGCCTATTTATTACTCAAAGAAGGTGCCGAACGCGTGTTGGTCGTCGTTGCCGAATCGCCCTTAGAACAGGGTTATGATGTGCAACCCGTAGTACGTCAGCCGTTCAGTTATGCCTTAGCACTGGTTATTGAAGCCGGCAAGCAATATCAACTCAGTTTTTGTGCCCAACCGCCGGAAGGTGAAGCTGTTGTTGATACGGCATTAGAATGGGTAAAAAATCAGTATCTCAACCAGACTAAATGGTGCACGCCAAATAGTACCGGAGGATCTTGGTCATGGCAGAAAAACTAAATTGGTTGCGCCGTTTTTTGAGCACAGCCATTGGTTTTTTATTTTGGGGCGTTGCCGGTACATTATTGCAGTTGGTGTTATATCCTTATGCACGCCATCACCAAACCAATAGCCTACAAACCCAATTGAAAGTACGCCGTTTTGTCGGTCGAATTTGGTATTATTTTATTCGTTATCTGTCTTTTGGCGGCGTGTTGGAAGTCAGTTATAAAGGTTTTGAGAAACTCGGCAGACCGGGCCAATTAATTTTACCGAACCACCCGTCTTTGTTGGATGTAGTATTAATTTTAGGTCAAAGTCCAAGCCTGAATTGCATTGTGAAAAAAGATTTGCTCAACAACCCTACCATGCGCAATCAAATTTTGGCATGCGGTTTTTTACCGAATACGGAATCGGTAGAATTACTGGAGCAAAGTGACGAGGTGCTGAAAGAACAAGCTTTATTATTATTTGCCGAAGGTACCCGTACCGGTTGGGACGGTGTGGTGAAATTAAACCGTGGCGCGGTATCCATTGGGTTACGTAGTGCCCGTGTAATTACTCCGGTCATTATTCGCATGAATCCGCTCAGTTTAAAGAAAGGGCACCCATGGTATAAAATCCCGAAAACGCGCATTCAATATGAACTCATCGTCGGTGAAGACATTCATCCGCAAGATTGGCTACAAGAACAATCTATCCCAATGGCTTCACGCAGATTAACCAAATACTTGGAAGATTATTTTAATACACATACAAAGGACAACTAAAATGGAACTGGAACAACAACTTAAACAATTAATCATTGACAGCCTTGCGTTAGAAGACATCAGTGTTGAAGATATTGAAAATGACACCGCACTTTTTGGTGACGATGGCTTAGGTTTGGACTCCGTTGATGCTCTCGAGCTTGGTCTGGCCGTACAAAAAACCTTTGGTTTGCAATTAGATAGTGAACAAACCCAATTGCGCGATCATTTTGAAAGCGTCACCTCCTTAGCCAAATTTATTCGAGCGCAAAAAGGCGAGGCATAATATGACCGAACAAGAAATCCGCGATCTCCTCAGCGACGCGTTGGCGTCTTTATTTGAAATCGAACCGGAAAGAATTAAGCCGGAAACTAATCTGTACGAAGAATTGGAAATTGATAGTATTGATGCTATCGATCTTATCGATCACATCAAACGCAAAACAGGTCACAAGTTACAGGCGGAAGATTTCCGCAATGTTCGAACGGTGGATGATGTGGTGAAAGCCGTGCTGAAAATGAGTCAAAACACACAATAATGTCTAAATATACCGCCAATAGTTTAATTGCCCATGATCCGCAATGGCGTTATGTGGATTTTGAACAAAAAGCCCGCCAAATTTCTGCCGAACTACAACAACGCCAAGTTCGTGCCATTGCCGTTTGGCTGGAAGACGGAGCCAAATTGGCCTGTACCCTGTTAGGGGCTTGGAATGCCAACGTTCGAGTGCTCTTCCCGCCGAATTTCACCTCAGAAAGTGTAGAATGGGTGAATAGTAATGCCGATCTTTGGCTCACGGACAGTGAAATAAACCAACCTTCCGCCGAAGATTTCGAGCATTTCGGTGCACAACAAGAGGTGCAAAAACATCCGCAAAATCGACCGCTCTTTGATTATACCAATCAAACGGAAATTTGGTTAAAAACCTCCGGTAGCACCGGCGAAGCTAAGACCATTATCAAAACTGCCGAACAAATGTGGCTTGGCGCCGAAGCGCTTGCTATTGCCCTTCCTTTACGCGCCAGTAATGATATTACCGCCCTTAGCACCGTTAGCATTCAGCATATTTACGGCTTAACCGTGCACATCATGATGTCTTTGGTCAACGGTTGGCAAATCGGTCGCAAGCAACAGTTTTATCCGGAATGTATCATCGCCGAAGCGCAAAAGGCCAAACAGGTTGTGGTGGTCAGTAGCCCCGCCATGTTGACCCGGATTGATTGGTTTAACACAACAATGCCCAAAAGCCTTGCGGGCGTAATTTCCTCCGGCGGTGCTTTGCCGGAAGAGATCTCCGAACAAATGCGTAAGCTGTTACAACAACCGATTATTGAAATTTACGGCAGTACGGAGACCGGCCCAATCGCCATTCGTGACAATATCCATTTATGGCAAACCCTACCAAACAGCCAATTAGGCAGTAACGAACATGGTGCCTTATGGATTGAAGGGGCATGGCTTTCCCATCGTGAACAAACAGCAGACGTGGTGGAATTCACCGATGGCGGTTTTCGCCTGCTCGGACGCAGTGACCGCATCGTAAAAATCGGCGACAAACGTACATCGTTGGCCGGCATTGAAGGTAAATTAATGCAACATCCGTGGGTGGATGATTGCTATATCGCCCAACACCCCGAACAAGCCCGTTTGGCCGCGTGGGTGGGATTAACAGCTCAAGGTATCGACGCTTTGCGAGGACATGGACGACGTTATTTGGTGGAACAGCTGAAAACGCACTTATCGGCAACCCAAGACAAGACGGCCATTCCACGTTTTTGGCGTTTTACCGACAAATTACCGCGCAACAGCCAATCTAAAATAAATAAGTTAGAATTTAACCGCACTTGCCTTGAGCCGCAACGCGATCCTATTTGGTTTACACAACAACAAAATGAACATCATTATCACGCCACAGGCAAAGTGCCATTAGATTTGATTTACCTTAAAGATCATTTTGCAAATTTCCCGTTAGTCCCGGGGGTCATTGAATTGCAATGGATTAACGAAAAAATCAGTGAATTTTTAGCGCAAGATGTGGGATTTTGTCGTATTGATAAACTCAAATTCCAGAAATTTTTACGTCCGAATGATGAGTTTGAACTAAGCTTAACGCTTAACGGACAAGGGGATAAAGTGACGTTCCAACTCAAAGTGGAAGGTGAAATTTGTTGTAGCGGCGTGGCTATTTTAAACGCTGTTCAATCGTTCAAATAATCTTCAATACTGCCGGTGAAAGACCATGATTAAAGTGTTCATCAATCTCTTATTAACCTTAACCGGCATTGCCTATCCCATTATTTGGCTGTTTGCGAACAATCAACAAATGTTGTTTCATTTGCCTTGGATCATGGCCGTGCTTTGGGCGGTCAAAGGCTGTTTTCAACAACAAGGGCAACGTTATTTTGCGTGGTCAATAGCATTGATTTTAGCGGTGGTAGCATTCACCCGCTCCATTGAAACCATGTTTTGGTATCCAATCATTATTAACGGTTTAATGCTTTCTTTGTTCGGTAGCAGTTTATGGAGCGAACAAACCGTGGTGGAACGCCTCGCCCGCTTACAGACACCGGATTTAAATGAAGCCGGCGTGCGTTACACGCGCAAAGTAACCCAACTTTGGTGTGGCGTATTTATTGTCAACATTCTCATTACCGGTGCCGCTATTTGGCTGAAATTCTACGATTTTTGGGCACTCTACACCGGTGTGATTTCTTATTGCGTTATCGGTGTCGTCATGGCAGGCGAGTGGTTGGTTCGTCAAAAAGTTAAGCAACATTATGAATAAACATGATGGATAAACCCATGAATGATTCTATGCACAAGCTAAGAGAAACAACAACGCTCATCGCGCGTCATCCCGATTGGCAATGGCAGGATTTCATTGCCCGCGCATGGCAAATTGCGGCACAGTTAAGACAAGATAATGTCCGCACGGTGGCATTTTGGTTTGAAGATGCCGCACTGTTCGCCTGCACCATGTTGGCCTGTTTTCATGCCGGCGTGCGCATTTTGTTACCGCCGAATTTACTGGAAGAAAATCAGCAATGGATCGCAGAAAATGCCGATTTTCTGTTTGATGATCCCCAATTTGCGCACTATGGCGTCACGCAAAAACATCCTGAAAATCCACCGCACTTTGCTTGCCATGCGCAAACGGAAATATGGTTAAAAACCTCAGGCAGCAGTGGACAGCCCAAAATCTTGGTAAAAACCGCGGCGCAAATGTGGCTTGAAGCGGACGCTATCCGCCAATCACTCCCTTTTTCCGCCGGCAATCACATTCACTTAGTGTCCAGTGTTTCTGCGCAACATCATTATGGGTTGTCTTATCGCATTATGCTGCCGTTGACCATGGGCTGGACCATTGCCCGCAGACAATTACCCTACCCGGAACATTTAATTGAAGAAAGTCTCTCTGCGCCCTCAGTGGTGTGGATCAGCAGCCCGGCCTTATTAACCCGATTAAATTTAAACGCGCCCAAATTAGCCCAATGTCCTTTTGCCGGAATTATTTCTTCCGGTGGCGTCTTGCCTGTTGATGTTGGCAATGCCATGCGTAAACAATTACAAACCCACGTCATCGAATGTTATGGCAGCACGGAAACCGGCGCGATTGCCTTTCGTGCAGATGATGGTTTATGGCAACCAACGCCGCTCACACAGGTGGGATTGAACGAAGAAGGCGCATTATGGGTGGAATCCGCATGGTTAAACCAACGAGAACAAACTGCTGATGCCGCCGAATTGGTAAACGGCAAATTCAATTTACTGGGACGTATTGATCGCATTGTAAAATTTGGCGACAAACGCATTTCACTGGTTAAAATCGAACAAGATTTACTGCGACATCCTTGGTTGGCGGATTGCTATGTGGCACAACATCCCAAACACGCCCGGCCTGCGGCTTGGGCGGCATTAAATACCGAAGGTATTCAGGCCTATAAGACATTAGGACGCAATGAATTGGTCAACCGCTTGCGTCATTTTCTTATGCAAAGCCAAGAACATTCCGCTTTGCCGCGCTTCTGGCGCTTTACCGACGAACTGCCACGCAACAGCCAATCGAAAATCGGCAAACGGGATTTTGAGCAGGTCTTTTTAATGCAAAAAGAGGAACATTTCGCATGAATCAGGTCATCGCCATTATTCCTCATTACAACCATTCGGATACTATCGGCAATGTGGTAGAACAATTGCTTGCACTAGAGTTACCGGTGCTGATTGTAGATGACGGCTCTTCTGCCGAACATGTGGCCGTGTTAAAAAAATTAGAAAATCCACCGAAAGTTATCGTACATTATTGCCCGCAAAATAGCGGCAAGGGCGCAGCTATGAAAGTGGGCTTTACCCAGGCCTTCAACATGGGGTTCACGCACGCTATTCAAGTAGATGCTGACGGGCAACATCATCTGCCCGATATTCAACAAATGTTACTGGAAATGCAAAAAAATCCGACCGCACTTATTTGTGGCAACCCTATTTATGGCGAAGACGCCCCGAAAGCCCGCTTATACGGACGCAAAATCACCGATTTTTGGAACGCTATTCACACCCTTTCCACCGACATCAAAGATGGAATGTGTGGATTCCGCTTATATCCGTTAGCAGCAATGTTGCTATTAATGCAACAGGAAACATTAGGCAATCGCATGGAATTTGATATTGATATTTTAGTGAAATCCCACTGGCACCAAATTCCTTTGGTTTGGGTGCCAACACCGGTACGTTATACACTGGACGGTGTGTCGCATTTTCGCGGTTTCGCCGACAATTGGGCGATCAGCAAAATGCATACCCGCCTCTTTTTCGGTATGTTGGCAAGGGTATTGACGGGACGTAAAGTATGACTTCACAACATTGGGCTCAACAACATGAACGGGGCAGTAAATTTTTCCTCAATTTAACCCGTTTAATCGTGCAGTATTGTCCTCTGTGGTTAATTCGTCTTATCACGTTTATTGTGGTGAGTTATTTTTTTCTCACCTCAAGGAAAGCGCGCCGAAATATTGCCCGCTACCAACAACGCTTACAACGAACTTTTCCACACATAAAATTGCCGCGTTATGCCTTGTTTCGGCATTTTTTGGCGTTTGGTGAGGCAATTACCGACCGTTTTGCCGTGTGGCAGAAAAAAATTCGTTACCCTGATCTCGTATTGGATGATACGGACAATGTCTATCAAGCCATTCGTTCCCAAGGCCGCGGTCAGATTTTAGTGTGTTCTCATTTTGGTAATATTGAAATTTGTCGTGCCCTGGTGGACAGTGGACATCACGGTAATTTTCGATTAAACATTTTGGTACATAACCGCCACGCACAAGCCTTTAATGAAACCTTGGAAAAAGCCGGTGCTACCTCATTACCATTAATTCAGGTGGAAGATTTAGATGCGCAAAAAATGCTGGAATTACATGACCGTATCGAACGGGGAGAATGGATTGCCATCGCGGCGGATCGCATTCCGGTGCGCGGCGACAAAACCCAAAAGATTCATTTTTTAGGAGAAAAAGCAGAATTTCCGCAAGGGGCATGGCTAATGGCAAGCATACTAAAAACCCCGATTAATACGGTGTTTTGCTTAAAAAAACGGGGCGATTACCACTTAAAATTGCGGCATTTTTCTGCCCCGATTGAAGGCTGTGGCAAGCAACGCGCAGAAAATATTGAAGCGGCCATGCAACGCTATGCGGATTTACTGGCGAAAGAATGTGAAGAAAATCCGCTTTATTGGTTTAACTTTTACGATTTTTGGGAAGACGATTCAAAATGAAAAAACACATTTATTGCCACCACGCTTCCGACTATGAAATCCAGTTTTTTGACGTGGATTCTATGAATATCATGTGGCATGGACATTACGTGAAATACTTGGAAATGGCACGCTGTGCATTTTTAGACGAAATTCATTACACCTATGATGTGATGAAAGAAAAAGGCTACGGTTGGCCGGTTGTGCAGTTAAATTTGAAGTATGTCAAACCAACCATTTTCCGTCAGAAAATCCGCGTAGAATTGTTCTTGGTAGAATACGAAAGTTGTATTCGTATTGATTATGTTATTCGTGATCTGGCAACCAAACAAAAACTCACCAGCGGTAGTACCACTCAAGTGGCTGTGGAAATTAAAAGCGGCGAAATGCAACTGCAAACTCCGCCTTGCTGGCGAAGTGCGGTGGAAAATCACCCGAGTTTTCAAGCGGAGAAAAGCCATGCGTAAAGCCTTACTTCTTGTTTTGTTCTTGCTTAGCCCACTCACCTTTGCCTTTTCCGAAGGTGAATTGATCACGTTGTTGCAAACGCCTAAAAACGTGCAAGGCGATTTTACCCAACAACGCTTTCTGAAATCCTTAACCAAGCCTATTACTACCCAAGGCAAGTTCACGCTTTTGGCACAAAAAGGCTTGTTATGGCAAATGGAAAAACCTTTTGCCAATCAATTACGGGTGAAAAAAGACGGCATTATGCAATGGGACGGAAAACAATGGGTCGCCAATGGAAAAATGGGACAAGCGGAACAAATTTCGCTGTTTTTAGGCTTGTTGTCAGGTGACATTTCGGGGCTAAAATCACAATTTGATGTGACACTCGGCGGTAACGCACAACATTGGCATTTAACCTTAACGCCAAGTTCGCTATTAATGAAACAGATTTTTACTAACATTCAAATTCAAGGCGATAATGTCGTGAAAACCATTGTGTTAAACGAAAAACAGGGGGATAAAACCCACATTCAGTTTGACCACATTCAACAAAATCAACCCTTGTCCGCCATGGCACAATCTGCCCTTGAATAAAAAACGATGAAAAAAACCACCGCACTTTCCTGTTTATACGCCCTATTTTTAATCGCCACCTTGGTGACGCTGGGCTATTTGGTCAAGAAAGGCGATTGGTTACAAACTGACCTGCGCGCGCTGTTACCGCAAGAACAAGGTTGGACAGACTTACAAATCCAAGCGGATCAACATCAAGAAGCATTGCTTAATCAACAAGTTATCGTACTTATTGGCCATCAAGATCCGCAAACTGCGTTTCAACTTAATGAGAACATCGCACAACAATGGCAGCAAAGCGGCTTGTTCACGCAAGTGAACGACAAAATGCAACCGAATCTGACAACGTTGCGTGAAGAAATCAAACAATTACGCTTTGCCACCTTACCGCAAGCAATTCGTCAGCAATTACTGAATAATCCACAAGCCTATTTTCAGCACTATGCCGAACAAATTACCAACCCGTTTGCTCAAACCAATTTACTGTCTTTAGAACAAGACTGGTTGGGCTTCGGCCGATTTGTGTTAGCGCAGGCGCAATCCCAAAGCCGGGTTCAATGGAATGCGGAAAACGGCATGCTGTATATTGTCGAAAAAGAGAAAACATGGGTTTTGCTACGTGGCGTATTGGCACAGGGCAGTTTGATCAATCCATCGTTAAAACTGACCGCACTTTTAACGGAAAATCGTAAGCAAGTTGACGCGAACGGCGGGCAAATGCTAGCCACCGGGGCCGCCCTGTTTGCCGCTCAAGCCAAAATGAAAGCCGAACAGGAAAGCACCTTAATGAGCCTGCTCGGCGTCAGCCTAACCTTATTATTGCTGCTGACAACCTTCCGAACGCTACGCGTATTATGGCTCTTTCTGCCGATTGTGGCAGGGATGCTAAGCGGTGTCACCGCAACGGTGCTGACCTTTGGGCAAATTCATATTTTAACCATCGTCATCGGCACCAGTTTAATCGGTGTACTCATTGATTTTCCGCTACACTGGCTCTCCTCTTCCCTTTCAAACCTGCAGTGGAATGGCGTTCAGGCGATGAAGAAATTACGTTTTACTTTTCTGATTAGCCTATTTGTGACGCTCTTGGGCTATGGTCTGCTCGGCTTTACCGCACTTCCGGTGTTAAAACAGACCGCACTTTTCTCCGCTATTGCCCTGATCGCGGCCATGTTGGCGACCCTATTATTTCTACCGTCGCGCTTTCGTCGTTACCAAGCCAAACCGCTAACGTCACGCCCTAAAGTGCGGTCATTTTTCGACGCGTTTTTACAGCAGGAAATCGGACCGTTGCCACTGGCGTTATTACTATTATTCATTGTCGGCGGTTTGTATCAATCTAAGTGGCAGGACGATATTCGAGAATGGGTTTCCATGCAGCAAAGCATGCTTAACGAAGCCAAACAAATCGGAGACTTAACCGGGATTGATTTGGGTAATCGTTACTTCTTGGTAATCGCCGATAATGATGATGAATTATTAGCCAAAGAAGACGCGCTCACGCAAAAATTAGTAGAACAAAAAATCCCCTATCGAGCCTTGTCCCAATGGATTATGTCACCAATGCAACAAACGCAATTCCTGCAAGCACTTAACACAAATTTAAAGCCGCAAGATTATGCGATTTTAGAGGACATCGGCGTGCCACCGGAGCGTATTCAAACGGCACTCACCGACCTAACCCATGCCTCACCGTTACAACTCTCCACAGTATTACAAACACAAGTCGGTCAAGCATGGCAAACGCTGTATTTAGGTAATATGAACGGCAAAGTGGCCGGTGTGGTGCAGGTAAGTGGCTCAGCAATCCAATCCTTAGCGCATTTTGCCAATCAACAGGATATTTTCTGGCAGGATAAACGGGCGCATTTGAATCAGGCCTTCCAAGCCACCCGAGATCAGGCGGCTTGGTTAAAAGTGCTGTCGTTCATGTTTGCCGGGCTCTTGTTATGGCGTTTCTTCGGCACCAAAAATACCTTAAAAATGTTGTTACCCCCTTTATGCGCCATTGTAACAACGGTGGCGATGTTCGGTTGGTTTGGTTGGCCAATCAGCTTATTTACCATGTTCGGTCTGTTGTTGGTTTCCGCCATCGGCATTGATTACACCGCCTATATGCAAACCGCAAATGAGCCTTTATACGGTAAGTACATTGCGGTATTATTGGCGGCAACCACCACGCTCATTTCTTTTGTCTTATTAGGCTTAAGTTCAACACCTGCGGTGGCCTCATTCGGGTTAAGTGTGAGTATTGGCGTGTTATTCAGCGTAATTATAACTTTTAAAATGCTACGTCATGGAGAATCAAAATGAATCAATTTGATGTTGTGATTATTGGGGCAGGGCCAGCAGGTTCCGTCGCCGCCTCCTTATTGCATAAACAAGGCGTCAAGGTTTGTGTATTAGAAAAACAACATTTCCCGCGTTTTGTCATCGGCGAAAGCCTGTTGCCTTATTGCATGGATATTTTAGCGGAAGCGGACTTGGTTGACGCCGTCAATGCCGAGAAAACCTTCCAATTTAAAAACGGTGCCGCCTTCACTTGGGGCAATCGTTACACTTATTTTGATTTCACCGATAAATTCACTGCCGGTCCGGGCACGACTTACCAAGTTCGTCGCGGTATTTTTGATAAAATTTTAATTGATGAAACAGCCAAAAAAGGCGTAGAAGTCCGTTTCGGCCATGAAGTGCTCAGTTTAGATAATTCGGGGGAAACCGCCGTATTAAAAACCCGTGGCGAAGACGGTGAAGAGTATCATTTATCCGCCCGCTTTGTATTGGACGCCAGTGGTTATGGCCGCGTATTGCCGCGTTTATTGGACTTAGAAACACCGTCCAGTCTGCCTACCCGTGTCGCCCGTTTCACACATATTGATGACAATATCAATGCTCCTGACTTTGACCGAAATAAGATTCTGATCACGACACACCTGACACACCGTGATGTGTGGTTATGGTTGATTCCATTTGCCGACAACCGTTGCTCTATCGGTGTGGTGGGTTTGCCGGAAACCCTAGATGGCGACAATGAAACCATATTGAAAAAATTCGCGTTGGAATGCCCGATGTTAAAACGCATTTTGGCTAACGCCAATTGGGAAAATGATTTCCCATATCGTCAGATTCAAGGTTATTCCGCAAACGTAAAAGCGTTATATGGCAAACATTTTGCCTTGTTGGGCAACGCCGCCGAATTCCTTGACCCGGTATTTTCCTCCGGCGTGACCATCGCCTTACATTCGGCCCGTTTGGCGTCGCGTATTATTCCACGCCAACTCAAAGGCGAAACGGTGGATTGGCAAACAGAATTTAGCGAACCGTTAATGGTTGGCGTGAACGCCTTCCGCACTTATGTAAACGGTTGGTATGACAATTCTTTCCAAGATGTGATTTATGCACGTAATCCGGAACCTAAAATTCGTCAAATGCTGTCGTCTATTTTGGCGGGCTATGCGTGGGATACGGAAAATCCATTTGTGGCGAAATCCACACCCCGCTTAAACGCGCTGGCAGAAATTTGTGGCATCGCTACCCAAGATTAAAGGTTAGGCTCTGATGATGAAATATGTCTTGCTGTTGTGTTGTTTAGTGCTTACTGCCTGCACATCGTTGCCGACGGTCAAACACTTGCCGCCACAGCAACAAAACATTCGGGTGTTTAAAGTGGAACAATTAAATGCCCAACATCAACTCCAACAAGCCAGCCTATTAACCTTACAAACAGAACCGCAACAGTGGCGTTGGGTACAAACGGATCCTCTTGGTGCGCCTTTGGCGCGGGTGATTTTAACTACGCAAGGATGGCAAAATGACGGTTTTGTCATGCCCAACCAACAAGCCAAACTGCTTTTTTCTGCGCTATCCACGGCGTTAAACCCAAACCATGCACTATTTACATTTAGCGCAATTAATCCCGTGGCAAATGGCGCCGATTATTTTATTCAAAATAAGAAAGTCTGGCAGATCAGACAATTATCTAACACGATTGAAATTGACTTAGCCGATCAAAGCCATTGGCGAATCGAAGAATTAAATTAAAGGGAAAAATGACCACACTTTATTTAACCAAACCGGCCATTCTCAGCAGTTTAGGAGAAGGCATTGAACGGCATATTCAGCATTTATTGGCAGCTGAGGCTTCACCGCTCGCGCCTTCCGATCAGGCTTTCACCCATTATCACATGGCGGGCAAACAACGCGTATTCGGCGAGGTAAACACAACATTACGCCCGTTCCCACAAGATTTGCCAAGCCTGCACGCCAGCCGTAATAATCAACTGCTTTGGCATTGTTTGGCACAAATTGAACCGCAAATTGAACAGGCAATCGCACGCTTTGGTCGTCAACGCATTGCCGTGGTTATCGGCACATCCACCACCGGCGTAGATGAAAATATCCCGGTGTTTCAGTACGCCGTTGGACATCAAGACTGGAAAGGCGCGCCATTCAAACAGCAACAGCAATATTTTTCCGCTCCGGCCGATTTTGTCGCCTATCAATATGGCTTACAAGGTTTAACATACGGCATTTCCACTGCTTGCACCTCTGGCGCCAAAGCCTTAATCAGCGCGGCACGCCTATTAAACGCTGAGTTATGCGATGCCGTGATTTGTGGTGGTGTTGATGCACTTTCACCACTCACCATCAGTGGCTTCGGGGCATTATCCGTATTGTCCGACAAACGCTCGAATCCGCTTTCTGCCAATCGCGACGGCATTAATTTAGGCGAAGGCGCCGCGGTCTTTATCATGAGCCGTGACAAATTAACGGATGACAATATCGCCCTCTTGGGCTACGGTGCCAGCAGTGACGCTTATCATATGTCCTCGCCACATCCTGAAGGTAAAGGCGCCATTGCGGCTTTCCAAGACGCATTAAACTCCGCCCGATTAAGTGCTGCACAAATCGGTTGGATTAATTTACACGGGACCGGCACGGTACATAATGACCAAATGGAAAGTCTCGCGGTACATCAAGTATTTGGTGATAATACGCCTTGTACGACCACCAAACCTTATACCGGCCACACACTTGGTGCGGCAGGAGCAGTCGAAGCCGCCATTTTATGGGGCACCATCGATCGCAAGTTAAACCCTAACGGCAAGTTGCCGGCGCAATTGTGGGATCAACAACGGGATGACGCCCTACCTTTGATCAACATCACCGATGCCCAAAGCCGTTGGCAAACCACACCACGCATTGGCGCTAGCAGTTCCTTTGCTTTCGGCGGCAACAACACCGTGTTGATTTTAGGAGAACGAGATGATTGATTTAACGTGCCCAATCACCGACATCACCCCGTTGGTTCCCCATACCGGAAAAATGATTTTATTGGATCGCGTCGTTGATTTCGGCGATGACTTTCTGGTGGCGGAAGCCGAAATTCGTGACGACAATATCTTGTTAAAAGAAAACAAATTACCCGCATTTTTAGGCGCTGAAATCATGGCGCAAGGGGTTGCCGCTTGGGCCGGTTGTAAATGCGTTCGTGCCGACAAACCGATTAGTTTGGGATATTGGATTGGCTCCCGCAAACTTAGCATTCATCAAACCGATATTGCCGTGGGCAGCAAGTTATGCATTCAAATAAAGCTCTCCATTGAAGATTCCACCGGGTTCGGGGTATTTGATTGCCAACTGATTGACCAAGCCAATCAACAAGTGATTGTGGAAGGCGCACTCAATGTCTTTAGACCACAAGTTTAAATTCATTGAAAAAAACCACCGCACTTTGAAATTCAGGAACAAAAAATGAGTGAAACCGTTTTAATTACAGGATCCAACAGAGGCATCGGCAAAGCCATTGCCCTGCGTTTGGCACAATCAGGCTTTGACATTGTGGTACATTGCCGTAGTCGCGTTGACGAAGCCGAATTGGTGGCACAAACCGTGCGCGAACTGGGACAACAAGCCCGCGTATTACAATTTGACATCAGCAACCGCGCCGAGGTGGCTGACATCTTAACCGCAGATGTCGAAACAAACGGTGCTTATTATGGGGTTGTATTAAATGCCGGATTAACCCGCGACAACGCCTTTCCGGCACTGACCGACGAGGATTGGGATCAGGTATTACGCACCAATTTAGACGGATTTTATAATGTGCTTCACCCGATTATGATGCCGATGATCCGCCGTCGCAAAGCGGGGCGCATTGTGTGCATGACTTCTGTATCCGGCTTAATCGGTAATCGTGGGCAAGTGAATTATAGTGCTTCCAAAGCAGGATTAATCGGCGCGGCAAAAGCCTTAGCGGTGGAATTAGCCAAACGTAAAATCACCGTAAACTGCGTAGCGCCGGGTTTAATTGATACGGATATTTTGGATGAAAATGTACCGATTGAAGAAATCTTAAAAATGATCCCGGCAGGCCGTATGGGCGATCCGGAAGAAGTCGCACACGCCGTTAATTTCCTAATGGACGAAAAAGCCGGCTACATTACCCGCCAAGTGATTGCGGTCAATGGCGGGCTGTGTTAAGGATATTTTTATCGTGTAAGCGCAAGCAATTACGCTATCACTAAGCAAACCAAGAGAATCAAATATGAAACGAGTCGTGATCACAGGTATTGGCGCGATTACCGCCTTCGGTAAAGAATGGTCGGAAGTGAAAGCCGCCTTCCAACGCAAGCAAAATGCGGTACAGGCAAAAACCGAATGGGCAGAACGTTACCCTGAGTTGGGGGCCAATTTGGGCGCGGAAATTCATGGCTATCATCCGCCTAAACACTGGAATCGCAAACAATTACGTAGCCTAGGGCGCGTCTCTCAATTCGCAGTCGAAGCCGCCGAGCGCGCCTTAGCAGATGCCAATTTGTTGGATGAAAAGGGTGAAATTCAGGCTTATTTAAAAGACGGCAGAATGGGCGTTGCTTGTGGATCCTCTACCGGGTCTACCAATGACGTCAGAGATGCCGCCGAGTTATTAATGACCGGAAAATCCGACGGTTTCAATGCCAACACCTATGTGCGCATGATGCCCCACACAACTGCCGCCAATATTGGTATTTTCTTTGGTTTAACCGGGCGTATTATCCCCACGTCAAGTGCTTGTTCATCCGGTAGCCAAGGCATTGGTTATGCTTATGAATCCATCAAACACGGTTTAATTCCGATGATGCTGGCCGGCGGTGCCGAAGAATTTTGCCCGTCGGAAGTGTATGTATTCGATTCTCTCTATGCCGCCAGCCGTAATAATGCCAACCCAAGCCAAACTCCTCGGCCATACGACAAAGATCGTGACGGTTTGGTGATCGGTGAAGGTGCGGGTATTTTTGTATTAGAAGAATTAGAACATGCCCTTGCCCGCGGCGTGAAGATCATTGCAGAAATCGTGGGCTACGGCGCCAACAGCGATGGGGCTCACGTCACCCGCCCGCAAAAAGACACGATGCAACGCTGTATGGAATTAGCGTTAAAAGACGCCGGGTTATCACCAAACCAAATCGGTTATGTGGATGGTCACGGCACCGCGACCGAACAAGGTGATATTGCCGAAACCCAGGCAACCGAAGCCGTCTTCGGCCATGTACCGTTAAGCTCGCAAAAAAGCTATTTAGGTCATACACTAGGCGCGTGCGGTGCGTTAGAATCTTGGTTTGCTATTGAAATGATGCGTGACGGCTGGTTCGCACCAACCTTAAATTTAGATAATATTGATAAACGTTGTGGAAAGTTGGATTATATCTGTGGTGATGGTCGTCACATTCAAACCCAGTATGTCATGAATAATAATTTTGCCTTCGGCGGCGTCAATACCTCATTGATTTTTAAACGTTGGGAAGATTAATACATAAAAAAATGCAGCGATCAGGCTGCATTTTTTATGCGTAAAAACGTTTGAAAAAACCACCGCACTTTCTACAAAATCATCTTCACTAATTTATCCGCTTTAACACGGGCAAATTTTTTCAGTAGCTTTTGTACCGGTGCCGGATATTGATCCATTTCTTCCAGTTCACTGTAGTGTTTTAACGCTGTAGTGTGTTGACGGATGTGTTCCAGTTCTTTTAACACTTGCGGGCGCAATTGATGTTGTGGGTCATGAATGAACAAGCCATTTTCTGCATCTAACCGCCATGCACGTGGGTTAAGGTTATTACCGGTGAGTAAAATATAGTTATCATCCACCCAAATGCCTTTCAGGTGATAAGTATTATCCCCGTCTTTCCATAAACGAATAATCAATTGCCCTTCAGCAACTTCACGTTCAAATTTTTTACTAAAACGGCGTAAATTGCTTTCATATAGATATGGCAAAGCCCCCGCCATTTTGAACGGTTGCTCCGGCGGAATATAGAAATCATTGGCCACTTTATCGCCCACAATGATTTCTATTTTTTTGCCTTTGCGTAATAAATAACGGATTTTTTGTTGCAACGTATGCGGGAAATTGAAATACGGCGTGCAAATGGTGAGTTTATCTTCCACCAATTGGAATAAATCTTCAATCGTACAATTCAAAATATTGCCCGCACCCCCCAAACCGAATAACGGCGTTACCGTTAATTCACTGCAAAAATCGACCGCACTTGGCAGTTTGTACTGGCCGTAAACAGAGAGATTTTTACGGAAATGACGAATACTTTGGCGAATTTCTTTAGTTTTCGGACGGTTTACATTATCTAATGGCAGCACGACATCGGAATCCAACAAATAACGGCGAATAAAATTCACCATAGTGTCGGCTAATACGGCGTTAGTGATTTTTTGGTAACGATCGTAACGGTATTTTTCATTTTGTTGTAAATACACGTTATTAATACTAGCGCCACTATAAAGCACGGTGTTATCAAACACAAAACCTTTGATGTGTAACACACCGAATACTTCGCGGGTGTTAATCGGCACGCCGAAAAACATATTCGGGTCATCGGCAAGTTGATATTTTTGGCGTTCTTCGCAATACCAATCGGCATTGGTGGCACTCTTCTCGGCACCCAATAAATTCCGCTGAGCGCGGTGCCAATCAATTAAAATTTTAACCTCAAGTTCAGGTTTATCTTGTTTAGCGCGATAAATTTCATCCAGAATTTCCTGTCCTGCCTCATCATTTTGCCAGTAAAGTGCGGTAACAATAATTCGGGTTTTCGCTTCTCGGATAAGTTGAATAATCTCACGTTTAAACGCTGCCGGGCCATAAATAAATTCTACTTGTTCGGCGGCCAACGGCAAACACGGCAGGCTTTCAAGACGCTTTTTCGCGCGTTTTGTTTTATCTGTAAACATAAATCTGTTCTCTATAAAATACTCAATGAGTAAGAACGCTTAATCAGCTTAATTAGTGCGATAGTTTACAATATTTATCCCCCAACTTGGTAGAAAAAAGGCTGATTTTCGTTATAATGCTCACAATTTTATTGCAAAAATGAGCAAACTTCGTTCATTTCATTCCCATTCACCCTGCTATCGGCAACCCAATTATGAATCAAAATTCAACAAAACCCACTTTCAAATCAGCCCAAAAGTCTTTTTCTGAACGTAGCGTCGGTGACGACCGCCAAAAACGCGACAAAAATCGACCGCACTTTAATCGTGAAGAACAAGCTGCGCGCCAACCATTCAAGCAAGACAAACGTCGTGCCGACAAAACTAAAGATAAACGTGAATACGCTGAAAAAACACCGCGTGTTTATGAAAGTACGCTGAAAAAAGCCGGTGACACCGAGGGCCGCGTAAAAGTGATGGTGAAAAGTAGCCAATTTGACGAAAAAATCAAAGAGAAAAAAACCGGTCCACTATCGCCAAGAGCGCCTGAAAAAATCAAGAAAAATCGGGCCGAAGAAATGAAAGTATATGGCGAGAATGCTTGTTTAGCCTTATTTGAACAACGCCCCGGCAGTATTGTGCGCCTATGGGCGACAGTGCAAATGGCGCATAAAATCGGCGACATTTGTAGCTATTTAGCTGCGAATAAAAAGGTGTATCACATCGTTGATAGTGAAGAGCTTACCAAGGTCAGCGGCACCGAACATCACGGCGGCATTTGTATGTTGGTGAAAAAATCCCATCCGTTTACGTTGCAAGGCTATTTGGATGTGCCACATTCGGAGGACTGTTTGGTGCTGCTGGACGGTGTCAACAATGCACAAAATATCGGCGGCATTTTACGCACTTGCGCATTTTTCGGCGTGAAGCATATCATCACGGAAACCCCTGAAAGTCTTAACTCGCCAATTACATTACGCGTCGCGGAAGGCGGTGCGGAATATATCCGCGTGTTGGAAACTGCAGATACGCGTCATGCCTTAGCCGCATTACGCGCGGCCGATTATCAAATCGTGCATATTGCTACCGGTAAAAACGGCACATCATTGGATAAAGTGCGGTTAAAAAATAAAACGGTTTTTGTGCTAAGTGAAGGTTCAACGGAAGACTTGGTAAATAAAGAAGATGAGCAAGTGCGCCTATCCTTTGCCAACCCATTGAAAAGCAACTTAAATGTGGCGGTAAATGCGGGAGTTTTGCTGGCGAAGTGGCATTTTAAATAAAAAACATAACTTATCGGGCGTAGTAAAAACGCCCTGTTTTTTCACCGCACTTTTGGTGAATTACAACTTATCCGCGTGATGAATCAACACAAAGCGCTCCCAAAGTTCCTCTTCGGTTTCGACATGCGCCGGATCAGTGATGATACATTTGCTGATAGGACAAACCTTTTGACAGGTTGGAGTGTCATAATGGCCGACACATTCGGTGCAGAGCGCTGGATCGATGACATAGATCGCCTCCCCGATTGAAATTGCTTCATTCGGGCATTCCGGCAAGCACATATCGCAGTTTGTGCATTTGTCAGTAATGAGTAGAGCCATGATGTTCTCGGGGAAAATGAAAGGGGTCGGATTATAATCAATACGCTAACAAAATTAAAGGAATTTTATGAACGAAAAACGTATGTTGCTACTGTCTTTTTTTGTGGTGGCTTTTTTAATGTTTTTACTCGCCGGCTGGTATTATTTTTCCCAGCAGAAACAAGCGGTTGGTGTCGTTGTCGATCGGGATTACGACTACATTATGAAAAATGACCCCATCGGCCAAAATAAAAACGCGCAAACCGACTATTACACACTGGTTCTTTCTTGGTCGCCGGCGTTTTGCGATCGTCAACGTAAACAATATGGCAACGAGTTGCCGAATTCACTGCAATACCAATGTGGTTTAACACAACAATTCGGTTGGATCGTACACGGTTTATGGTCACAAAACAAACAAGCCAGACGTGTCAACGAGCATCCGCGTTTTTGCCAAGGCGATTTACCAAAATTACCGCAAGAACTCATCGAACGTTATTTGCCGGAAATGCCAAGCGCCAGTTTGTTACAAGGCGAATGGGAAAAACACGGCGCCTGTATCTTTGATAATGCCAAAGATTACTTTGAAAAAATCAAAAATTTATACCGCACTTTGAAGCTACCGAACTATGAATTAAGTCGTAACGAGCTGTTTAAATGGGTGAAAAGCAATAACCCACAGCTCAAAAATGCGTATCTTGGCGCGGCGCGTAATGAATTGTTTATTTGTTACGATTTGGATTGGCAGGTGATGGATTGTCCGAGCAGTCGAACAGGATATTAGTTCTTTGGAACTCAAGGGGGAAATCGTTTGCCTAATGAATATTATTCAGGTTACAGACTACTCAGTTTCAGGTATAATCACTTCAGTATTTAATTTTTCATTTTAATCATACAAAAGAGGTAAATTATGTCAGTAATCAAAATGACCGATCTAGATTTAAGCGGAAAACGTGTTTTCATCCGTGCCGATCTTAATGTGCCGGTAAAAGACGGCAAAGTCACTTCTGATGCACGTATTCGTGCCACCATCCCAACCTTAAAATTAGCCTTGGAAAAAGGTGCAAAAGTGATGGTAACCTCCCACTTAGGTCGTCCGACCGAAGGTGAATTTAAACCTGAAGATTCCTTACAACCTGTCGTTGATTACTTAAACGAACACCTTGATGTACCGGTACGTTTAGAGCGTGATTACCTCAATGGCGTTGATGTGAAAGCCGGTGAAATCGTTGTATTAGAAAACGTTCGTGTGAACAAAGGTGAGAAGAAAAACGATCCTGAATTATCAAAAAAATACGCCGCACTTTGTGATGTATTCATTATGGACGCATTCGGTACCGCACACCGCGCGCAAGCCTCTACTTACGGCGTAGCAGAATTTGCACCGGTTGCTTGTGCAGGTCCATTACTTGCAGCAGAACTTGATGCGCTGGGTAAAGCATTAAAAGAACCTGCCCGCCCAATGGTGGCTATCGTGGGTGGTTCTAAAGTTTCAACCAAATTAGAAGTATTAAACTCTCTTTCCAAAATTGCCGACCAAATTATCGTGGGCGGCGGTATCGCCAACACCTTCATTGCGGCAGCCGGTCATAACGTCGGTAAATCCTTATACGAAGCAGATTTAATCCCTGTAGCCAAAGAATTAGCGGCAAGCACCGACATTCCTGTACCGGTTGATGTTCGTGTGGGTACCGAGTTCTCCGAAACCGCACCGGCAACAGAAAAATCCGTGACTGAAGTGAAAGATGATGAATCTATCTTCGACATCGGCGATAAATCTGCAGAACAACTTGCAGAAATTATCAAAAATGCAAAAACCGTATTATGGAACGGCCCGGTGGGTGTGTTTGAATTCCCGAACTTCCGCAAAGGTACGGAAATCATTTCCCACGCCATTGCCGATAGCGATGCTTTCTCTATCGCAGGCGGCGGTGACACCCTTGCAGCAATTGATTTGTTCAGCATTGCAGATAAAATTTCTTATATTTCTACCGGCGGCGGTGCATTCTTAGAGTTCGTCGAAGGCAAAGTCTTACCAGCTGTGGAAATTCTTGAGAAACGTGCGAAAAACTAACCGCACTTTCCCTACATAAGATAATAAACGATGGCGCGTGTCTCCCGATGCGCGCCAAAAAAGTTAACAACTAGAACGCGTTAAAAAGACGCGCACTAGCAATAAAGAGTTCTGGATAAATTCTTCAAACGGTGGGATAACCCCCACCCTACACAAAAGGAAAAAACGAAAATGGCTAAATTATTAGATCTCGTCAAACCGGGCGTGCTTACCGGCGAAGATGTTCAAAAAGTATTTGCATACGCAAAAGAACACGGCTTTGCACTTCCTGCCGTGAACTGCGTTGGCTCCAACTCCGTTAATGCCGTTTTAGAAACGGCCGCACGTGTAAAAGCGCCTGTAATTATTCAATTTTCTAACGGTGGTGCAGCATTCTACGCAGGTAAAGGCATTAAACCGACCAGCGGAGCCCGTCCTGACGTATTAGGTGCCATTGCAGGTGCAAAACACGTTCATGCTTTAGCCAAAGAATACGGCGTACCGGTGATTTTACACACCGACCACGCAGCGAAAAAATTACTTCCATGGATCGATGGCTTACTTGAAGCCGGTGAAAAACACTTCGCAGAAACCGGTCGTCCATTATTCTCTTCCCACATGCTCGATCTTTCCGAAGAGCCAATGGAAGAAAACATGGCAATCTGCCGTGAATACCTTGCCCGTATGGACAAAATTGGGATGACTCTTGAAATCGAAATCGGTATCACCGGTGGTGAAGAAGATGGCGTGGATAACTCCGAGGTGGATGAATCCCGTCTTTATACCCAACCGTCCGACGTGCTTTATGTTTACGACCAATTACATCCGGTTAGTCCAAACTTTACCGTTGCCGCAGCATTCGGTAACGTACACGGCGTGTACAAACCGGGTAATGTGAAATTAAAACCGTCTATTTTAGGCGCAAGTCAAGAATTCGTGGCCAAAGAGCGCAATCTGCCGGCGAAACCAATTAATTTCGTCTTCCACGGTGGTTCCGGTTCTTCCCGTGAAGAAATTCGTGAAGCCATTGGTTACGGTGCGATCAAAATGAACATCGATACCGACACGCAATGGGCGTCTTGGAACGGTATTTTAAGCTTCTACAAAGCGAACGAAGCGTATTTGCAAGGTCAATTAGGCAACCCTGAAGGTCCTGACGCACCAAACAAAAAATACTACGATCCACGCGTTTGGTTACGCAAAATGGAAGAATCTATGTCTAAACGCTTAGAACAATCTTTCGAAGACTTAAACTGTGTTGATGTTTTATAATTAACCAAAACACATTAAAATACGACCGCACTTCACTTTTAGTGCGGTTTTATTTTATTAACGATGATTATTATGCAACTACCCAACCAAAAAACGTTATCCATAATAGTAAATTTTGCTATCGGCTTTTTCTTTTTATCGCTGTTAAACATGAATGGCGGATACAATATTGCGCCTACGTTACTCGCTGTGTTAGGCCTTGGTTATAGCATCTATGGCGTCATAAAAAAGTGGCAATGGTCGTTATCAAAAGAAGATAAGATGCTGATCTACAGCTATCTTTTTTACTTCGCAACCTTCATTATCTCATTTGTCGTCCACCAAGGAAAAATCCGAGAATTGGATAATCCAAGTCGTGTATTGCTATTCATTCCGATGTTCCTATTGCTATTGCATATTCCACCACGCCTAAACACTGTACTTTACGCAATTCCTTTGGGGGCTATTGTTGCAGGCATCACAGCCATCTATGACAAACTCGTATTGCACAGCGAAATGGCATTTAGTTCTCGAATTATGCATATTCAAGGTGGCGACATTTCGATGTCACTGGGGATGTTTAGTTTTGCTATCGGGTTTTATTTCTTTCAAAAAACACAATTAAAACTGACCGCACTTTGCATCTTTGCAGCATTATGCGGCGTTCTTGGCAGCATTCTCTCCACAGCGCGCGGCGGTTGGGTTGGTGTGCCGTTTATTCTCATCTTTATGCTGTGGACTTATCGCCAATATCTTTCAAAACGATTTTTTCTCGGCTTATTCAGCATTTTAGTGATTGCCGGTTTTGGTGTGAGTCAGTTGCCAAATAATCGCATTGCGGAACGTATTGCCGCCGCCGAACATGACATCAGTGCTTATCTACAAAAAAATGACGGCTCCACTTCCGTTGGTGCGCGATTTGATATGTGGAAAAGCGCCTTGTTAATGGCGCAAGAAAAACCGTTGCTTGGCTGGGGTGTACAAGGCGTATCGGAAAAGCGTAAACAACAATTTGAGCAAGGCCTAATCAGCGAATATGCGTCGATATTTAATCACGCCCATAACCAATATTTCGACGATTTATCCAAACGCGGCATAGTGGGTTTATTGGCGTTAATCGGCGTTTTTTTAGTGCCGTTTTGTGTCTTTTGGCGCGATCTAAAGAGCGCTAATGCAGAACTGAAATTAGCAGGCTTACTTGGTGTCGTGCATATTCTTTCCGTCATGTTTTATGGCTTAAGCCAAGGCTTTTTCAGCCATAATTCCGGCAATATTTTCTATTTTTTCTTGGTTATCGTATTTTATGCGTTCACCAAACAACAGCGACTTTTAGCCAAGCATGCAACCGTTCAATAGCACTCAATTACACCAATTCGCCGCCCAATACCCGTTGCAATATCTCAACGGGAAAAACGGCTGTCGACTGGCATACCGTCATTTTACCCATCATCCGACAGCGCGTAAGTTGGTGATCATGGTGAATGGTCGGGCGGAAAATATTTTGAAATGGACGGAATTGGCTTATGATTTTTATCAACAAGGCTATGACGTACTGATTTTTGACCATCGCGGACAAGGTTATTCCCAACATTTATTGAAAGACGGCGAAAAAGGTCATTTAGATGAGTTTCGTTTTTATGCCGAAGATATGGCAGAAATTATCGACAATCTGACCGCACTTTATCCGTATCACAACCAATATATTTTGGCGCATTCCTTGGGTGCTTTAGTCACAACCTATTATTTGGCAAATTTCGACCACAGGATTCAACGTGCGGTGTTTTCTGCACCGTTTTTTGGCGTGCCGTTAAAACAGCCCGTACGTGATGAAATTCTGTTAAACATGATGATGTTGTGGGGGCAAGGGGAACGCTATGTGTTCGGCAAAGGACCATATAAACCCGCTAACCTACAGGAAAATAACCTCAGCCATGATGCCGCGCGAATGCAGTGGATGAATGAAGTGAATTTAGCCAATCCAAACATTCGTTTGGGCGGACCGACATTCCGTTGGGTGCATTTATGTTTAAATGCCATCAAACATCTGCCGAAAATCATTCGTCGGGTGGAAACGCCGGTATTAGTGTTGGAGGCGGAAGAGGAAAAAATCGTGGACAATAAAACGTTGGAAAAACTAACCGCACTTTTTGCTCATGGGGACTTCAGAAAAATCGCGCGCGCCAAACATGAAATCCTGTTTGAAACGGATGATATTCGCACACCGACATTGCAGTATATTTATGCGTTTTTTACTTCAGCACGTAACGAACAAGTAATAAACCGAATAGCGTAAACAACAAACTGCCCATCACATGCGCGGCAATCAGGCCTATGCCGACACCAAATTTGCCATTAAACAAATTGTTCACCACTTCAATGGAAAATGAGGAAAAGGTGGTTAAACTGCCAAGAAAGCCTGTCACCAAGAACAACTTCCATTCTTCCGAAATTTGCGGAAAGAACCAAAATAATGCGAATAACGCACCGATAATGAAACAGCCCACATAATTGGCAATCAGCGTACCGAAAGAAAAGGCGGCAAACAGCGGATTAAGTATCACACCCAACCCCCAACGCAAACAGGCGCCAAGTACGGCGCCACCGCTAATGAAAAGTAAGGTGGAAAGAATTGGCATTAATAAATCCCGAAAATTGCCCGTAAGTAAGCGGCAACAGCTTCGTGGGTATTACGCCCAATAGTTTCCAACTGCGGACAGTTTTTTATCAAACGCGGATCAGCGTTGCCCATGATGTACCCTTTGCCCACCTCCGATAACATTTCTACATCGTTCATGCCGTCACCAAAGGCGATACAGTCCTGCAAGCCATAATCCCTCGCCTGTACGACTTGGGCAAGTGCGGTGGCTTTTGACACATTTTTATTCATCACTTCCAAGCAAATTGGCGTGGAATAAGTAATACTGGTTTGCGCACCAAAGCGATCGCGCAATTGATGTTCCAATTCCACCAAATCTGCCGGTGTGCGGGCAATGAAAAACACTTTTTCCGTATCACGACCGTGGTGCTGTTTAAAATCTACCACGTCGTACACAAAGCCCGAGTCTTTGTGATATTTATAAAGTTCAGGAATATCTTTGTTGATAAACCAGCCATCAGCCTGATAGCTGTTCACACATACCCGTGTATCATCAAACGGCAAATTCATCACTTGATAAGCAATCTCTTCCGGCAAGGAATTATTTAGCAACAGCTCCCCTTGCAAATTATGCGCTTGAGCACCGTTTGAAGTGATCAGCACCGCCTCCTTCACCTTAGTCTTCTTCAAAATACTGGACACATCAAAGTAATTACGCCCCGTAGCAAGAACAATATCCACCTTACTTTCATACAGGCGTTCCAAAGTTTGCGCGGTAAAATCACCGACCACATGATGCCCGTTGAGTAATGTACCGTCCATATCCGAAACGATGGCGCGATAAGGAAGTTTTTGCATAATTTTTCACCTTAAATAAAATAATGACTAATGGTAGCAAATTTTGCACAAAAATATTTGATGTTTTCTTGAATTTTTTTAAGAAATGTAATAAAAGATTAAACTTTCACACTGTAGAAAAATCTCCCTCCCAAATTAACGATAACAATTGAAAATAACGACGAAAATGAATGGTGCAAATTTAATAATCGAGTGCTTAAAAGCACACCATGTGAACACAATCTTCGGCTACCCCGGCGGCGCCATCATGCCAACCTACGATGCAATTTACGATTCCGGCTTAGATCACCTACTTTGTCGCAACGAACAAGGCGCAGCCATGGCGGCTATCGGCTATGCACGGGCTTCCGGCAAGGTCGGTGTATGTATTGCTACCTCCGGCCCCGGTGCCACCAATTTAGTGACCGGTTTAGGCGATGCCTTAATGGATTCCATTCCTATCGTTGCCATTACAGGCCAAGTCGCCGCCCCGCTTATCGGCACCGACGCCTTTCAGGAAGCGGATGTACTCGGCTTATCCCTCGCCTGCACCAAACACAGCTTCATTGTACAAAATATTGAAGAATTACCGGAAATTATCGCCAAAGCCTTTGAAATCGCCAAAAGTGGCAGACCGGGTCCGGTATTAGTCGATGTGCCGAAAGACGTTCAACTTGCACCGACCACGGCAAAACCTATCGTTAATTCACCGCAAAAAATGACCGCACTTTGTGATGCGCATTTAGCCCAAGCCATCGAATTATTAAAACAAGCCAAACGCCCGATGGCTTACATCGGCGGAGGTGTGGGCATGGCAGGTGCCGTTCCGGCATTGCGTTATTTCTTACACACGACCCAAATGCCAAGTATCGTGACCTTAAAAGGGCTTGGCACCGTCTCACCCGACGATCCTTATTATCTCGGTATGATCGGTATGCACGGCACCAAAGCCGCTAACTACGCCACCCAAGAAGCCGATTTATTGCTCGTATTCGGCGCGCGTTTTGATGACCGCGTAACCGGCAAACTCGACACCTTCGCGCCACACGCCAAAGTGGTTCATGTGGACATCGACGGCGCCGAATTAGGCAAATTACGCCGCCCTGATGTGGCACTACGTGGCCATTTAATCACCACGTTGGAACGCCTGAGCATACCGCTTGATATTGCCCCTTGGCAACAAACCGTCGCTCAATATAAACAACAATTTGCTTTCAGCTACGGCGAACATTGTGGCGAACAACTTATCAACCCGTTATGGTTACTCAACAGCATTTCACGTAAAAAAACACCGGAAACCATCGTCGTGACCGATGTGGGACAACATCAAATGTGGTCGGCGTTACACGTGCAACATCACGCACCGGAAAACTTCATCACCTCCGCTGGTTTCGGTACCATGGGCTTCGGCTTGCCTGCCGCCATCGGTGCGAAAAAAGCCCGTCCGGAAGATGAAGTGATTTTAGTCAGCGGTGATGGCTCCATCATGATGAATATTCAAGAGCTCGGCTCCATTGGTCGCGGCAAAGCCCCAATTAAAATTGTGTTATTGGATAACCAACGCCTCGGCATGGTGCGCCAATGGCAATCCCTCTTCTTCAATGCGCGTCACAGTAGCACGATTCTAGACGACAACCCGGATTTCGTGGTGCTCGCCTCGGCTTTCGGCATTAAAGGGGAACGCATTGATTCCGCCCATCAAGTGGATGCCGCACTAGAACGTTTATTCAACAGCCAAGAGGCTTATTTATTGCATATTTGCATCCATTCCGACGAAAACGTGTGGCCGTTAGTACCACCTGGCGCGTGCAACTCAGATATGTTGGAAAGTATGGAGTAATCACATGGAACACCAAATCGAACTCACAGCCCAACACCGCCCCGAAGTGCTGGAACGCATTCTCCGCGTCATCCGCCACCGTGGTTTCACCGTAACCCAAATGGATATGCAACTGATTGACGACAAAGTGCGGTTGAAATTCACCGTAAAATCCGACCGCACTTTGGATTTGTTGGTCAGTCAGTTGGAGAAAATTTATGATGTGGTGGAGATTAAATAAAACGAGCCTACTATAGGATAATTTTTTCATTTTATCTTCTGCCGCCAATACTTCCGTGTCGGTGTTGCGTTAGTAACAGCATGAAGTATGAGTAAAGTAAATAAAAAACAGCACAAACAAACCTTAACCGCAAATTTTAACCGTCTCAGCCCCTTCATAAGGAGATTAAAATGAAAAAACTCATATTAATAATGCTATTTTCAGTGTTTGGCTTGTCGGCTTGTACTTCACATTCATCATCGACATCAAGGGAGCCAATCGAGATGTTTATCTTTAGTCAAGACGGCCGGCTTTTTGTCTTTACCGATAAGGAAAATTTTGAACTCCGCGGCGCTGCAATCTCTGATTTATCAAAATTTCTGAATAGCTCTTACACCAAAGCAATTGAAAAAGTGGAACCGGTCTTCCTGATTGTTCAAGAAGATAAAAAGGTTTCTGCAACGTTACGATTGTATGTGCGGGTGGATAACTTAACGGAAAAACAACGCAGTGAATTATTAAAGAAATTTATGTTCCAGCAAACGAATGCAGTACTCAAAAATAAATTGCAACAACGTTATGGCATTTCGTCTCAGTTTGATATTTATGATGTGATTTATGAGGCGGAAGGCGTCAGTCGACAATATGAAAATCGAAATGAGCTATTGGCGAAATATAAACTTGCAAAACCGATTATGGCCACAGTGAACCGTTATTATGGCAGCAAGGTTGACACCTCCTCGTATTCAGACGACTCTGAAGCGATTAACCCGCTTGTCATTTTAACCGCACCATTATGGTTTCCGGTAGCGATGTTAACTTGTTTGGATAATAAAGATTCAAGCACTGGATTCGGTGCATTGTTTGATCCTTGCCCATTCCGTTAAATAGCAATAAAGTGCGGTTAAAATTCATAGTGAAAAACAACCGCACTTTGGATTTATTAGTGAAGCAGTTGGGAAAATAACTTAAGATTATGAAGGTAAAAAATGAAAAAAATGCGTTTATTTATTGGGATGTTGATAGCTACGCTTTTATTGGGCTGTGTAACAGCAGATCAACAATATAAAGAATTATCATCCAAAAAAGAAGTGATCAAATCTTTCTTTATTGCTGATTATCGTATTTATGCGATTGGGCAACTTAATAGTTATCAATTTAATAGTAAAGATAATGGGGATACGGCTCAATTAATTAAATTACTTGAGTCACCTTATACTAAAAATATTTCTTTTGTGAAGATTGATGAGATAAGAAAAAATGTTAAAAGCAATGAAGTAGAGGCATTCTTATCAATACATTTTAACCATAAAAATTTAACAAAAGCTCAACTTGATGAACTTTATAATATAAATTCTCCTTATAGAGATGGACGTAGAATGTTTTTTTCAATGAATAATGGAAATCTTGTTGATATAAAAAATAAAAATGAGATTTTGCAAAAGGCTAAACTTATTCAGCCATTAGAAACAAAATATGTAGAGTTTAGCAATGAAAAAGAAATTAGTATTAATAAATTGAACAAAGAAGAGGCTGCACTTTCAGCTATTATGATTCCTTTTGCCATCATAGGGCTACCATTTGCAATCGTTGAGAAAGCTCTTACGACTGTTACGTCTCCGTAAGATGCATGGATTTTTAATATAAACAAAACAATGTGATATCTGTAGAGGCAAATGTAATTTGCTCCTACACTATTGAATACAAAGGCTATATTTAGCAATAAATTTACTACTTGGAGAGATTATTTATGCCAAAACTACGCTCAGCGACCAGTACACAAGGTCGTAATATGGCGGGTGCACGTGCCTTATGGCGTGCCACAGGAATGAAAGAAAATGACTTCGGCAAACCCATTATTGCGGTAGTGAACTCCTTCACCCAATTCGTCCCGGGGCATGTGCATTTAAAAGACATGGGACAACTGGTCGCGGCGGAAATTGAAAAAGCCGGCGGCGTGGCAAAAGAATTTAACACCATTGCGGTGGATGACGGTATTGCCATGGGACATGGCGGGATGCTGTATTCCCTACCAAGCCGTGACTTAATCGCAGACAGCGTGGAATACATGGTCAATGCCCACTGCGCCGATGCCATGGTGTGCATTTCCAACTGTGACAAAATTACCCCGGGAATGTTGATGGCGGCAATGCGCTTAAATATCCCAGCGATTTTTGTTTCCGGTGGCCCTATGGAAGCCGGCAAAACCAAGTTATCGGATCAACTGATTCGTTTAGACTTAGTTGATGCAATGATTGAAGCGGCGGATCCTAATGTCAGTGATGAACGTATTGATGCTATTGAACGTAGCGCCTGCCCGACTTGTGGCTCCTGCTCAGGGATGTTTACTGCCAACTCCATGAACTGTTTAACGGAAGCCTTAGGGTTATCTTTACCGGGCAACGGTTCCATGCTTGCCACCCACGCCGACCGTAAAGACTTGTTCTTAAAAGCCGGTCGCCAAATTGTGGAACTGTGCAAACGTTATTACGAACAGGACGATGAAAGCGTATTGCCTCGTTCCATCGGCACCTTTGACGCCTTTGAAAACGCTATGAGCTTAGATATCGCCATGGGCGGTTCCAGTAACACCGTTTTACACTTACTCGCAGCGGCTCAAGAAGCGGGCGTAGATTTTAAAATGTCAGACATCGACCGCTTATCCCGTGTTGTGCCTTGTTTGAGCAAAATTGCGCCGAATACCAACAAATACCACATGGAAGATGTACACCGCGCAGGCGGAATTATGGGCTTATTGGGCGAATTAGATCGTGCAGGATTAATCCACCGTAATACCAAAACCGTGTTAGGAACAACACTAGAAGAACAACTAAATCAATACGATATCATCCGCAATAAAGACGAAGAATTACATAAATTCTTCCGCGCCGGTCCGGCAGGCATTCGTACCACCCAAGCCTTCTCACAAGATTGTCGTTGGGACAGCGTAGATGATGACCGTGTAAGCGGTTGTATCCGTAACAAAGAAAATGCCATTTCTCAAGAAGGCGGTCTAGCAGTATTGTTCGGTAACATCGCAAAAGACGGCTGTATCGTAAAAACAGCTGGAGTGGATGAATCTATCTGGAAATTCACCGGTCGAGCCATCGTGTTTGAAAGCCAAGAAGATGCTGTGGCTGGCATTTTAGGCGGTAAAGTGAAAGAAGGTCATGTAGTAGTAATCCGATACGAAGGTCCAAAAGGCGGCCCGGGCATGCAAGAAATGCTCTATCCGACCAGCTATTTAAAATCCATGGGCTTAGGCAAAAAATGCGCCTTGTTAACGGACGGACGTTTCTCCGGCGGCACATCCGGCTTATCTATCGGCCATGCCTCGCCTGAAGCGGCTTCCGGTGGCGCTATCGGTTTAGTACAGGATGACGATATTATCGAAATCGACATTCCAAATCGCGCGATTAACCTCAACATCAGCGATGAAGAATTAGCTAAACGCCGCACCGAGCAAGATGCCAACGGTTGGCAACCTGCTCACCGTGAACGTGAAGTGTCTTTCGCCTTAAAAGTGTTTGGCCACTTCGCCACATCCGCAGATAAAGGCGCTGTGCGGGATCGCTCTTTGTTAAAATAAAAATTGTTGGGCAGGCTTTATGCCTGTCCTTATCAATATCGAACAGGGATGGGTATAAAACCTGTCCCTACAACAAAATTCAATAAAGTGCGGTCATTTTTCTGAGTGTTTTTTTAAATGGTTAGAAAAATAACCGCGCTTATAAGATGGGATTTATCCCACCGTTTAATATAAATGAATAACCTGGTGGGCCAAATCCCACCTTACGATACTATGAAAAACCTACTTACAACCCAACAACCGAGCCAAAGTGATTATATTAACGCTATCGTCAAACTGGGCTCCCGTGTTTATGAAGCGGCAACGGTCACGCCGTTACAAAAAATGAGCAAATTATCCGATCGTCTGCATAACAATATTTGGATTAAGCGTGAAGACCGTCAACCGGTTAACAGCTTTAAGCTACGTGGCGCCTATGCCATGATTTCCACCCTTTCCGATGAACAAAAACAGGCGGGCGTGATTGCCGCTTCGGCAGGCAACCACGCGCAAGGCGTAGCGTTATCGGCGAACCAACTCGGTTTAAAAGCCCTTATCGTAATGCCACAAAATACCCCAAGTATTAAAGTGGATGCGGTGCGTGGTTTCGGCGGCGAAGTGTTATTGCACGGTGCCAATTTCGATGAAGCAAAGGCTAAAGCCATTCAGCTTGCAAAAGAAAAAAATATGACGTTTATTCCGCCCTTCGACCATCCGTTAGTAATTGCGGGCCAAGGCACGCTGGCTATGGAAATGTTACAACAAGTGGCGGATTTGGATTATGTCTTCGTGCAAGTCGGCGGTGGCGGTTTGGCGGCCGGTGTGGCAATTTTACTCAAACAATTTATGCCGGAAATTAAAGTCATCGGCGTGGAATCCAAAGATTCTGCCTGCCTAACTGTCGCATTAGAAAAAGGCGAACCGACGGATTTAGCACACGTTGGCTTATTCGCCGACGGCGTAGCGGTAAAACGTATCGGAGATGAAACTTTCCGCCTGTGCCAACGCTATTTAGACGACATGGTGTTAGTGGACAGCGATGAAGTGTGCGCCGCCATGAAGGATCTGTTTGAAAATGTCCGCGCGGTGTCAGAGCCCTCAGGTGCATTAGGTTTGGCAGGCTTAAAGAAATACGTCAAACAGCACAATATTCAGGGCAAAAACATGGCAGCGATTTTGTCCGGCGCCAACTTGAATTTCCACACCCTTCGCTATGTGTCTGAGCGTTGCGAAATCGGTGAAAATCGCGAAGCTTTACTTGCCGTGACGATGCCGGAACAGCCGGGTAGCTTCTTAAAATTCGTCCACGTGCTAGGCAGTCGTGCTGTGACGGAATTCAGCTACCGTTATGCTGATGACAAACGCGCCTGTGTCTTCGTGGGGGTTCGTACGGCAGATGAACAGGAAAAAGCCGACATCATCGCCGATCTCACAGAAAATGGCTTTGATGTGGAAGATATGTCCGACGATGATATCGCCAAAACCCACGTTCGTTATTTAATGGGTGGACGGGTTGCGAATCACGGCGAACGCCTTTATACCTTTGAATTCCCCGAACAAAAAGGCGCCTTGTTAAAATTCCTTGAAACCTTAGGCGGACGCTGGAACATTTCCCTTTTCCACTACCGCGCCCACGGTGCCGACTACGGCAACATTCTCGCCGGATTCCAATTGGAGCAAGGCGATGCCTGCGAGTTTGAACACGCCTTGGAAGCCTTGGGATATGTCTATCAGGATGTGACCGACAGCAAGTCCTACCGTTATTTCTTACGTTAAAAATACCGTAGTAAATGACCGCACTTTTCAGTCGAAAGTGCGGTCGTTTTTATTGGCGTTTCTTTCCGACGCTAAAACGATTAAAACTGCGTCAAAAATAAGATAAAATGCCGCTAATTTTTATCTTGATATTTTTAATCTATGTCCGAACCACAAAAACACATTCTCGTAATTTCCTATTCCCAAACCGGCCAGCTGAAGGAATTGACACAACACTTTCTTCAACCGTTAAAACAACAAAATGTCCTCATTGAAGAATGTCAACTTCGCCCGTTGCAACCCTATACGTTCCCATGGAAATTTATGCCGTTTTTTAACCAATTTCCGGAATCGGTACATTTAATGCCGGCACCGATTGAGCCGCCGACACTGAAACGAAAAACCTATGATTTAGTTATCATTGCTTACAGCGTTTGGTTTTTATCACCTTCGCAGCCAATAACGGCATTTTTACAATCGGAACAGGCAAACGTGCTAAAAAATACACCGGTGATCACGCTTATCGGCTGTCGCAATATGTGGTTAATGGCACAGGAAAAAATGAAAAAAATGCTGACCGCACTTGGCGCAAACTTGATTGGCAATGTGGTGAAAACCGATCAATCCAATTCTTGGGCGAGTTTTATCACCACGCCCGCTTGGATGTTAAGTGGAAATAAACGTTATTTTTCATGGCTCCCAAGTGCCGGCATTAGCGATGATGAACTTCGTGATATGCAACGCTTTGGCACCAAATTGGCAGAAACCTTGAATGCTGACCAACCGTTAAATGACAGGTTATTTCGTCACATGGGCGCGGTAAAAATTGACGAGAAACTGATGATGAGCGAAAAAGTCGGTCATCGCAGCTTTTATCTTTGGGGAAAATTGTTGTTAAAGTGCGGTCAAATTTCACCGCGTTTTCGTCGTGCCGTGCTCTATTTTTACATTCTCTTTTTAATTATACTGATTCTTACTGTGGTGCCGCTTTCGGCGGTTATCAAACGCTTACTCAAACCATTATTAAAAGAAAAATTAGCGCGTCAAAGACGCTATTTTGCCGAACCTTCAGGGGAATAAAGTTGACTGCATTAACTGATGTTTATATCAATCGTGTCGGTGTTTTTCTGCCGAATCAGCCTATTGATAACGATCACATGGAGCAAGTGTTGGGCATGGTGGGCGAAACGCCTTCCCGCGTACGAAAAATGATTTTGCGCTCCAATGCCATAAAAACCCGTTATTACGCCATCGATCCGCACACCCGAGCCACTACCCACACAAGTACCGAACTGGCGGTGGAAGCGATTAAACATCTGATTGCACAAGGCATGAACGTCCATGACGTCAGCTGTTTAGCCTGCGCCACCTCTTACCCCGATCAAATCATGCCGGGGCAAGGCGTGATGATTCACGGCTTAATTCCCAACGCGCCTCCTTATGAAGTGCTCACTACCGCAGGCATTTGCATTGCCGGTATGACTGCAATGAAACATGCTTATAACGCCGTCCGCACAGGCGAACATCAGGGCGCTATTGCGGTGGCATCGGAAACAGCCTCTGCAATTATGCGGGGTGAACATTTCCAAGCAGAAATCAACCAAAAACAATTGGAAGACGCCAAACCCGAAATCGGTTTTGAAAAAGATTTCTTACGTTGGATGTTGTCTGATGGCGCGGGAGCAGTGCAATTAAGCCATCAACCAAACGCGCAAGGCGTGAGCCTGAAAATTCACTGGATTGACCTGATTTCCTATGCCAACGAAATGCCGGTGTGCATGTATGCCGGCGCAGAAATTCAAGACACGCGATTTATCAGTTGGAAAAATGTCACTAAGGACGAGCGCGATGCGCGCAGTCTCATGTCGGTCAAACAAGATGTCAAATTGCTCAACGAAAATATTGTGCGTTGCACGGTGGAAAATGCCCTGTTGCGTTTAATCGAAAAACATCGCTTGAAAGCCGAAGATATTGATTATTTCCTGCCGCATTATTCTTCCGGTTTTTTCCGTGACAAATTGTTGGACGGGCTGAAAAATATCAATTTCGTCATTCCACAAGAAAAATGGTTTACTAACTTGGAAACCAAAGGGAATACTGGTTCAGCATCTATCTACATTATTTTGCAAGAATTTTTAGAGAAATACCCGCTTAAAAATGGACAAAAAGTATTGTGTTATATCCCGGAAAGCGGTCGTTTTTCTTCTTGTTTTATGCTACTCGAGGTGGTCAATGGAAATTAACGACATCCCGCAAGACAACAGCAAAATCTTTCGCGGACAACGCAAAGTGGTCTATGCCACCCAAAACGGTAACTACCAAACCGCTACCACTAACGGCTGGGAAACGGAAGAATTCGCGACAGAACAAGCGGTGGAAGAACTCAACCAGCTGACTGCCGAAGCGTTAGACGCCGTAAAACGCAGCGAAAAGTCACCGCTCTTTTATTATATGTACCGTTATCGTTTCGACCTCCCCAGCCTCGCCCAAGCCACAGGCTTCTGGCAATGGCAAATCAAACGACATTTTAAACCAAGCGTGTTTGCGAAACTGTCAGATAAGGTGTTGGAACGGTATGCGGAGGTGTTTGGGGTATCGATTTTAGAATTACAACAGGTCTAAATCCAATAAAGAGAATTACGGTTGCTGAGCTTGTCGAAGCATAAGTAATTCTCCTCAAGATAAAAAATGAAAGGTTGGATGTATATTTTAAGATGCTCAGATGGCAGTTCCTATACCGGTAGCACTAGAGACTTAGAAGGTAGGCTTTATGAACACCAAAATGGATTGGGTGCAGTGTTTACAAAGAAAAGATTGCCGATAAAACTCGTTTATTGCGAAGAGTTTGAACGAATTGATGACGCTTTTTATCGTGAAAAACAAGTTCAAGTTTGGAGCAGAGCAAAAAAAGAAGCGCTAATCCAAGGGCAATATGATCTTCTCCCTAAATTGGCGAAAACCAGAAATTAACCGCTAAAATCACTCATGCTTCGACAAGCTCAGCAACCGTAATTTTAGCTCTTGTATATGAATAATAATGAACAACTTCCACCACCAACACACCGCTCACTGTGAAAGCGGTGTCATGTCCACTATGCTAAAAGCGCAAGGCGTGGATTTTAACGAAGCCATGGTTTTCGGTTTGGCGTCGGCGTTGACCTTTGTTTATGTTCCGTTGGTTAAAATTAACGGATTGCCGCTGATTTCTTATCGAATGCCGCCGCGTTCCATTATCAAAAGGCTATCAAAGCACTTGAAAGTGCGGTTGAAAATGCAAAAGTTTCGTTCGCCACAAGCCGGACAGCAATCGTTAGATCAAGCACTTGCCGAAGAAAAATTGGTGGGTTTACAAACCTCTGTTTTCTGGTTGCCTTATTTCCCGCCTGAAATGCGTTTTCATTTTAATGCGCACAATTTAATTGTGTACGGCAAAGAACAAAATGACTATTTGATTAGCGATCCCGTGTTTAAATGCGTACAACGTTGTGCCGCAGAAGATTTGCAACGAGCACGTTTTGCGAAGGGCGTATTAGCGCCGAAAGGGTTAATGTATTATTTTGAAAATCAACCTGATTTAACACAAATTGACTTACCAAATCTCATCCGTAAAGCCATTCGCAAAAATGCCAAACAAATGTTGGCTCCGCTCTTTTTCGTCGGTGTAAAAGGCATTCGTACCGTTACCAAACAAATTGAAAAACTGGCAACGCATCCTTCGGAAAAATACAAACGCTTATATTTAGGACATATCGTGCGTATGCAGGAAGAAATCGGCACCGGCGGCGCAGGCTTCCGTTATTTATATGCCTATTTCCTTGAACAAGCTGCCAATATCTGCCAAGAGCCTAAATACAAACAAGCCTCCGAACACATGACGGAAATCGGCGATATGTGGCGCCAATTCGCGGGCCTGTGTGTGAAGCAATGTAAAAAGCCATCAATGGAAGGCTATAAAATGATAGCGGACTATTTACGGGAAATTGCGGATAAAGAACACAAAATTTGGCAAACCTTACGTAATTTATGATTCAAATAAACAATCTTAGCCATCACTACCCTAACGCGGAAAAGAACGCATTAAGTGCGGTCAGTTTTCGCATTGAATCTGCTTCTACCGTAGGCCTACTTGGCCCTAATGGTGCGGGAAAAACGACATTAATGTCTCTTCTTGCTGGGTTACAATCCGTACAACAAGGGGAGATTTATTTTGATGGCGTACCTTTGGCGAAATTGAGCAAAAAGCAACGCCATCAGATTTCCTTGGTGCCACAGGATTTTGCTTTTTATCCGTTACTGACGGTTTGGGAAAATCTGACATTTTTTGCGTCATTGTATGATGTTCGAGATAAAAGCTATTTGTTGGAATTATTAACCAAAGTAGATTTAATGGTGCACAAAAACAAGCTGGCGAAACATTTATCCGGCGGGTTAAAACGCCGTTTAAATTTTGCTATTGGCTTAATTAATCGCCCAAAAGTGATTTTTCTAGATGAAATCACGGTGGGGATTGACCCGCAATCCCGTCAGTTTATTTTGGATAGCGTAGCGGGGTTGAAACAGCAAGGCGTGACGGTGATTTATACCTCTCATTACTTGCAAGAAATTGAGCAATTATGTGACAAATTAGTGTTGTTAAATGAAGGCAATCTCATTTATCAAGGCACGGTGCAAGGCATTTTAGAAGAAGGGCAAAGTTTGGAACGTTTTTATTTAGATTTTTTAAATCAGGCGGGAAAAACATGTTAATTGCCTCGATTATCAAAGAAATGCGTCTATTAAGCCGTGATCTACATGGCGTTGCCGTATTATTTATTATGCCGATTTTGTTTATGTTAATTATGTCGGCGGCCTTGAGTAACGATAATGCGTTAAGCAATCGCTCGGAAATTGTGTTGTTAAGTAAAAAAAATCAACTTAATGATGATTTCTTAGCCAAACTCAAACAGGAAAATCTCGCCGTTAAACAAGCGCCACTGTCAGAATTAACACAATATCAAGTCGAGCTACAAGCGGGTAAGTTTGATTTATTAATTTTAAATCCGAATGAAAAACAGACCGCACTTTCAGAAGAACACGCCTTACAGCTTTGGTTAAATCCGAGCGTAGATCGCAGTTGGCTACTGGGTGTGAAAGGTGTGTTGCAAAAGCATTATTCGCAACTGCGTTTAAACTATTATTTGGCAGACAATCACATTACGTTAGAAAATAATAAACGTAAGCCAATCAAAGAGATTCAAAATAAAGTCAATCAAGAACTGGACAGCAAATTCGCGCAAATTAACGATTACCTCGCAAAAGATTTGTGGCAAGAAATTTATGTAAATCGACAAGGAAAAGAGGTTTCTAAACCTAATTCTGTGCAACACAGTGTTCCGGCATGGCTGATTTTTGGCATGTTCTTTATTATGATTCCGCTTTCCAATGTGATGGCGATGGAACGCCAAACCAATACGCTGACTCGGTTACGTATGGCGCGAGCTTCTGCATTGAGTTTGATTATTGCCAAGCTAATTCCTTATTTTCTCATCAATCAACTACAATTTGTCGGCATGGTGGCACTAGGTTACTTTGTGTTGCCTGCGCTAGATATGCCTGCGTTTACGCTTTCCGGAAGTTGGTTGCCTTATTTTGTCTTATCCGCTGCGGTAAGCCTTGCCGCACTAGGCTATGGTTTATTAATCAGTGTGCTGGCAAGAACGACCGAACACGCCGTCGTGTTGGGTGGGGGCGGCATTATTATCATGGCGGCCATTGGCGGTATTATGGTGCCGGTGTATGTGATGCCGGAAATCATGCAAACTATTTCACAATTTTCACCCATGGGATGGGCATTAAGCGGTTTCCAAAATTTATTGTTAAACCAATATAACCTTAACCAAATACAACAACCACTCTATTTATTAAGTGGATTTGGGGTAATCACATTGCTTTTAGCGACTTTCATTTATCAACAACAATTAACTAAACAAGCGAGATTCTAATGGCTTATACCTTTACACTGGAAGCACCGGCGCTTGAGCTGGAACTCAAAAAACTCATCGTGCAAGAAACAGAAAAAGATGAATTTGCTCCTGCCGAAATTCGTGATGATGAATGGCTATTTGGTGAACAAAGCCGCATTCAGTTGGATTCTTTAGATGCTTTGCAGGTCGTTGTGGCATTACAAGCACATTTTGGCGTGCGATTACAGGGAGATCGTATGGTGCGCAAACACATGATGAACATACGCGATCTTGCTGCCTTTATTCGTGAACAACATAGCAAAATCTAATGAACGTTTATCTCAACGCCGTTTCCGCTCGGTTTGCTGAAAAGCTCGGACAACGCACCTCCAACATGTTAGGACAACCGCTTTGCTTTCCTTATTTCAATGCATTTAAGGAACCGCTGTTATCACTAGAACAGCTCTATCATTATATTGACCAGGAAATTGACCGCACTTTACAACGTGCCGGTTGGGATAAATCCGAACTCAAAAATATTCCCATCCTGGTCGGATCCACAGCTTATGTGATTAGTGATTGTGAAATGCGTGTAGCGAATCATCAACCTTTACCTGACGAACATAGCCTTGCTGTAATTTCTGATGATTTGCGTATACGTTATCAAACCGAGGTTTTCAGTATTGCTACTTCTTGCACCTCTTCCGCACAAGCCATTGGTTATGCCTACAAAATGCTGAAAGCTAACATGTACGAAAAGATCTTAGTGGTTGGTTTTGAGATGTTCAATCGACTTACTTTTGAACATTTTCAATCGATGAATTTATTATCACAAGCGGATAAATATCAGCCTTTTGCCAATCCTACAGGCATTGTTTTAGGCGAGGGAGTTGGTTGCATCGCATTATCGACACAATCAAATTTAACATTTTCATGTGAAATATTTGGTGTAACAACTATCACAGATAACGAAAATCTCACAAATAGTAGTGAAATCGCGCTGCGTCAATTACTGGCTGACTGCTTAGCCAAAACACATCTGAACACAAGAGACATTCAAGCCATTAAAGTGCATGGCGTAGGAAGCAATAGTGATATGATGGAACAACAAGTTTTAGATGAACTATTCCCACATGTAGAACGTCTTTTGATTAAACCATATATGGGGCACACGCTTGGTGCAAGTGGTGCATTAGAAACAGCCTTTTTAATTGAACGATTACAAAACGAAGGGATAAAGTGCGGTCATTTTTTAAATTATTTTTTGGGGTTTGGCGGTAGTAATATTGCATGGATGCTAAAGGTGGGTGAATGACATTTTATATACAAGAAGTTAACCGGTTCATCAGTAATAAAATTGATGACAAAACACTACGTCAGCAACTCAAAAAACACGGAATCGACGCTCGTCGTTTAAGCCGTTTCACTCAACTTGCTTTACTTGGAGCTTTACCGTTAAAACCCTCTCTTAATGAAAATACGGGTATTTATTTAGGTTCACCGTTTAATTCGCCAAGTAAATTCGACAAAATGTTTAATCAACTTATGGAACAAAACTTGCCTAGCCCCTTAGACTTTATGGCGAATATCAATAATGCGGCGACATTTCAACTGGCGCAAACATTGCAACTTAGTGGAAATTCAGTATTCCTAGCAATCAATCAATATAATTTCTGGCAACCGTTACAACTCGCATTATTGGATTTAGAAAATTGTGATACACAGCAAGCATTAGTCGGTTGGATATTAGAGTCAGATAATAAACAAGCTGAAGGCGCATATTTTTGGTTAATCGCTAAAGCAGGAAAGGGTAAGGTTAGAAAATTAGAGGAATTTTTAAATAAAAATGAGATCCCAAAAGAGATAGATTTTTTACAAATTGCAGAATGGAGTTTAAATAAATTAGCAACATCCGATTAATAGGATTCTTGTATAAAAACTAAAGTAAGGATTTAATGGCAGGGGCGGAGAGGCTCGAACTCCCAACACCCGGTTTTGGAGACCGGTGCTCTACCAATTGAACTACGCCCCTAATGGTATGTAATCTTAGAAGATTAAAAATTTGGCGGAATGGACGGGACTCGAACCCGCGACCCCCTGCGTGACAGGCAGGTATTCTAACCAGCTGAACTACCACTCCTAATGAGGATTAGCAGTGACCTACTCTCACATGGGAAAATCCCACACTACCATCGGCGTAACAGCATTTCACTTCTGAGTTCGGTATGGATTCAGGTGGGCCTACTGCACTATGACTGCTAAAAAATTTTTATTACTTTAGCTAACTAAGATTTAATTAACTAAAGTAATAAGCTTGGCGGTGACCTACTCTCACATGGGAATATCCCACACTACCATCGGCATTACGGCGTTTCACTTCTGAGTTCGGTATGGATTCAGGTGGGCCCACCGCATTATCGCCGCCAAAATTCGGTCGATGACTTTACTTCCGTCTTCTCGTATTCTCTATCCTTCAAACCAAAACAAGCTGACTCTCAACTTTCTCTTAGTATCATCACCTCTATTCCCGGTGAATCACCTACAGTCTCTCTTTATTCTCTCTTAACTGCTACCCACCCAATTCCGCTCTCATGCCTCAGGTCTCCCCAAAAACACTTGAGCGTTGTATGGCTAAGCCTCTCGGGCAATTAGTACATGTTAGCTCAATGGCTCGCACCACTTACACACCATGCCTATCTACGTCTTAGTCTTAAACAACCCTTACAGATTTATAATCTGGGAGAACTCATCTCTTGGCAAGTTTCGTGCTTAGATGCTTTCAGCACTTATCTCTTCCGCACTTAGCTACCCGGCAATGCGTCTGGCGACACAACCGGAACACCAGCGGTGCGTCCACTCCGGTCCTCTCGTACTAGGAGCAGCCCCAACCAATTCTCCAACGCCCACGGCAGATAGGGACCGAACTGTCTCACGACGTTCTAAACCCAGCTCGCGTACCACTTTAAATGGCGAACAGCCATACCCTTGGGACCTACTTCAGCCCCAGGATGTGATGAGCCGACATCGAGGTGCCAAACACCGCCGTCGATATGAACTCTTGGGCGGTATCAGCCTGTTATCCCCGGAGTACCTTTTATCCGTTGAGCGATGGCCCTTCCATGCAGAACCACCGGATCACTATGACCTACTTTCGTACCTGCTCGACTTGTCTGTCTCGCAGTTAAGCTTGCTTATACCATTGCACTAACCTGACGATGTCCGACCGTCATTAGCAAACCTTCGTGCTCCTCCGTTACTCTTTGGGAGGAGACCGCCCCAGTCAAACTACCCACCAGACACTGTCCGAGACCACGTTTCGTAATCTTCGTTAGAACATCAAACGTTAAAGGGTGGTATTTCAAGGACGACTCCACAATCACTGGCGTGACTGCTTCAAAGTCTCCCACCTATCCTACACATCAAAATTCAATGTTCAGTGTCAAGCTATAGTAAAGGTTCACGGGGTCTTTCCGTCTAGCCGCGGGTACACCGCATCTTCACGGCGATTTCAATTTCACTGAGTCTCGGGTGGAGACAGCCTGGCCATCATTATGCCATTCGTGCAGGTCGGAACTTACCCGACAAGGAATTTCGCTACCTTAGGACCGTTATAGTTACGGCCGCCGTTTACTGGGGCTTCGATCAAGTGCTTCTCTTGCGATAACACCATCAATTAACCTTCCAGCACCGGGCAGGCATCACACCCTATACGTCCACTTTCGTGTTTGCAGAGTGCTGTGTTTTTAATAAACAGTTGCAGCCAGCTGGTATCTTCGACCGGTTCAACCTTCAGGGGCAAGCCCTTACAATCTACGCCGGCGCACCTTCTCCCGAAGTTACGGTGCTATTTTGCCTAGTTCCTTCACCCGAGTTCTCTCAAGCGCCTGAGTATTCTCTACCTGACCACCTGTGTCGGTTTTCAGTACGGTTTAGATAAACCTGAAGCTTAGTGGCTTTTCCTGGAAGTGTGGTATCGGTTACTTCAGCTCCGTAGAGCCTCGTCATCATCTCTCAGTGTTAAGGAAGTCCGGATTTGCCTAAACTCCCCACCTACCAACTTAAACGACCATATCCAACAGGTCGATAACCTAACCTTCTCCGTCCCCACATCGCAGTTTATCCAAGTACGGGAATATTAACCCGTTTCCCATCGACTACGCTTTTCAGCCTCGCCTTAGGGGCCGACTCACCCTGCCCCGATTAACGTTGGACAGGAACCCTTGGTCTTCCGGCGAACGGGTTTTTCACCCGTTTTATCGTTACTTATGTCAGCATTCGCACTTGTGATACGTCCAGCAAACCTCTCGATTCACCTTCTTCCGCTTACACAACGCTCCCCTACCCAACAGTATTGCTACTGATGCCGCAGCTTCGGTGCTATATTTGAGCCCCGTTACATCTTCCGCGCAGGCCGACTCGACTAGTGAGCTATTACGCTTTCTTTAAATGATGGCTGCTTCTAAGCCAACATCCTAGCTGTCTAAGCCTTCCCACTTCGTTTCCCACTTAATATAGACTTTGGGACCTTAGCTGGCGGTCTGGGTTGTTTCCCTCTCCACGACGGACGTTAGCACCCGCCGTGTGTCTCCTGAGTATCACTCTTCGGTATTCGCAGTTTGCATCGGGTTGGTAATCCGGGATGGACCCCTAGCCGAAACAGTGCTCTACCCCCGAAGGTGTCCGCTCAAGGCTCTACCTAAATAGATTTCGGGGAGAACCAGCTATCTCCCGGTTTGATTGGCCTTTCACCCCCAGCCACAAGTCATCCGCTAATTTTTCAACATTAGTCGGTTCGGTCCTCCAGTTAGTGTTACCCAACCTTCAACCTGCCCATGGCTAGATCACCGGGTTTCGGGTCTATACCTTGCAACTAATCGCCCAGTTAAGACTCGGTTTCCCTTCGGCTCCCCTATTCGGTTAACCTCGCTACAAAATATAAGTCGCTGACCCATTATACAAAAGGTACGCAGTCACCCTTGCGGGCTCCCACTGCTTGTACGTACAAGGTTTCAGGTTCTATTTCACTCCCCTCACCGGGGTTCTTTTCGCCTTTCCTTCACAGTACTGGTTCACTATCGGTCAATCAGGAGTATTTAGCCTTGGAGGATGGTCCCCCCATCTTCAAACAGGATATCACGTGTCCCGCCTTACTTGTCGTTAGCTTAGTACCATAACCTGGACTTCGAGTACGGGGCTATCACCCTGTGTCGCTGTGCTTCCCAGCACATTCCTCTGTCTCTGTCATTATCACTAACAGGCTCCTTCGCGTTCGCTCGCCGCTACTAACGAAATCTCGGTTGATTTCTTTTCCTCGGGGTACTTAGATGTTTCAGTTCTCCCGGTTCGCCTCATTATCCTATGGATTCAGATAATGATAGTGGGTTCTTCACCCACTGGGTTTCCCCATTCGGACATCTTGGATTAAACGCCTCTTATCGACTCATCCAAGCTTTTCGCAGATTAGCACGTCCTTCGTCGCCTCTGATTGCCAAGGCATCCACCTTGTACGCTTTGTCACTTAACCATACAACCTCAAGTATTCTTATAATTAATTCAATTTCATAAACTTAAAAGTTAATTTAAATCTAAAATCCACTTAAAATCACAACATTGAATCGAAAACACTTAACGTCGCTAAGCAGTAACAGTTAATTTATTAAGAGCAATCGCCTTTTATCAATTACTCTCACTCAGACTTTCTTGAAAGTCTCGTTTTCAGCTTGTTTCCGGTTTGTTAAAGAACAGGTTTTATAAAGAAGATGAATAATCATCTTTATATGGCGTCCCCACGGGGATTCGAACCCCGGTTACCGCCGTGAAAGGGCGATGTCCTAGGCCTCTAGACGATGGGGACAACATATAAAGATGCTCTCTTTTCTTCCTTTGCTTTGCTCTTCTCTTGTCTACAATCATCAGCCAAACTGTGTGGACACTTAAGTTCGTCTTTCGGTAAGGAGGTGTTCCAACCGCAGGTTCCCCTACGGTTACCTTGTTACGACTTCACCCCAGTCATGAATCATACCGTGGTAAACGCCCTCCCGAAGGTTAAGCTATCTACTTCTGGTACAACCCACTCCCATGGTGTGACGGGCGGTGTGTACAAGGCCCGGGAACGTATTCACCGCGACATTCTGATTCGCGATTACTAGCGATTCCGACTTCATGGAGTCGAGTTGCAGACTCCAATCCGGACTTAGACGTACTTTGTGAGATTCACTCCACCTCGCGGCTTCGTCGCCCTCTGTATACGCCATTGTAGCACGTGTGTAGCCCTACTCGTAAGGGCCATGATGACTTGACGTCATCCCCACCTTCCTCCGGTTTATCACCGGCAGTCTCCTTTGAGTTCCCGACCTAATCGCTGGCAACAAAGGATAAGGGTTGCGCTCGTTGCGGGACTTAACCCAACATTTCACAACACGAGCTGACGACAGCCATGCAGCACCTGTCTCATGGTTCCCGAAGGCACTCTCATATCTCTACAAGATTCCATGGATGTCAAGAGTAGGTAAGGTTCTTCGCGTTGCATCGAATTAAACCACATGCTCCACCGCTTGTGCGGGCCCCCGTCAATTCATTTGAGTTTTAACCTTGCGGCCGTACTCCCCAGGCGGTCGATTTATCACGTTAGCTACGGGCACCAAGCTCAAAGCCCAATCCCCAAATCGACAGCGTTTACAGCGTGGACTACCAGGGTATCTAATCCTGTTTGCTCCCCACGCTTTCGCACATGAGCGTCAGTACATTCCCAAGGGGCTGCCTTCGCCTTCGGTATTCCTCCACATCTCTACGCATTTCACCGCTACACGTGGAATTCTACCCCTCCCTAAAGTACTCTAGACCCCCAGTCTGAAATGCAATTCCCAGGTTAAGCCCGGGGATTTCACACCTCACTTAAAAGTCCGCCTGCGTGCCCTTTACGCCCAGTTATTCCGATTAACGCTCGCACCCTCCGTATTACCGCGGCTGCTGGCACGGAGTTAGCCGGTGCTTCTTCTGTGATTAACGTCAATCGTGATGCCTATTAAACATCACGCCTTCCTCGTCACCGAAAGAACTTTACAACCCGAAGGCCTTCTTCATTCACGCGGCATGGCTGCGTCAGGGTTGCCCCCATTGCGCAATATTCCCCACTGCTGCCTCCCGTAGGAGTCCGGGCCGTGTCTCAGTCCCGGTGTGGCTGGTCATCCTCTCAGACCAGCTAGGGATCGTCGGCTTGGTAGGCCATTACCCTACCAACTACCTAATCCCACTTGGGTTCATCCTATGGCATGTGGCCCGAAGGTCCCACACTTTCATCTCTCGATTCTACGCGGTATTAGCGACAGTTTCCCGTCGTTATCCCCCTCCATAAGCCAGATCCCCAAGCATTACTCACCCGTCCGCCACTCGTCAGCATAAGTACAAGTACTTACCTGCTACCGTTCGACTTGCATGTGTTAAGCCTGCCGCCAGCGTTCAATCTGAGCCATGATCAAACTCTTCAATTCAAAAAGTTTAATCGCTCAATACTGCTAGCTAATTAATCTATCTATAAATAAACGATTGTTTCGTAGCACTATTCAGTTCAATTTTAAAATTCTTTTAAAAACGAATCTTCAAGTGCCCACACAGTTTGTCTGATTGATTGTTAAAGAACATTTGCATTAAGCAAGGTGGTAAATTATATAAACAAAATATATTTACAGTCAAGAAAATTTGTTAATTTTCTTTCAATTACTCCCCCTTGCGGTGCGGAGGCGTATTATAGGGATTAGATCCAAAGGATCAAGTGAATTTTTCAAAAAAATGTCTGATAGCTTAGAAAAAATACAATTTGCTTATTTCAAAGTCAAAAACGCTTCTGAAAACGACCGCACTTTTTGCCAGTCGGTATATTCGATCTCTTTTGTCGGATCCGTTTCCCCGCCCGTGATTCGCATAATAAATTGGATCATTACACGATCAAAAAATGTATAGCGCGGGTAAAGCAACGCACCTGCAAAAACCGCGGAAATCGTTGGTTGCCAAGTGATACGTTGTAAAAATTTACGCACATAGACGTTAGTTTCCGGTGTGGATTTTTCCGGTTTACGGGCAGTTAAATTAACACCAAAAAAAGCCGTGATTTTTTGATTTAAAAGTGCGGTGTGTTTTTCCAAAATTTTATAAAGCTTCTTATTAAAATGTCCGTAACGAATTGATGCACCAATAATAATACGATCATAATCTTGAAGATTGACCTTATCACTAATTGACTTTACATCAACATTTTCTTTGATAATTTCCGCAATATAGGCTGCAATTTTCTTGGTTTGCCCATCATGACTTGAATATAAAATAAGCGTTTTCATTATGATTTCCAAAAAGCCGGCGTAAATAGCACTAATAATGAAAAAATTTCTAACCGCCCGCATACCATGGCAAGTGTGAGAATCCATTTAGCGTCATCGGGAATGCTCACGAAGTTGCTACTCACACTGCCCAATGCGGGACCTACATTATTTAAACAGGCAATAACTGCGTTAAATGCATCGAAGGTATCAACCCCACAGCTAATCACACCTAATAAACAAATGACAAAGACGAGTAAATAGGCAGAGAAAAATGCCCAAATACTCTGAATCACCCGTTCGTCTAACACCCGTTTGCCTAACTTGATTGGATAAACCAAATTAGGGTGAATTAAGCGATTCAACTCCCGCTTGCCTTGTAAATAAAGAACGAGTACGCGAACAACTTTTAATCCCCCGCCGGTAGACCCTGCGCAACCGCCGATAAAAGAGGCAAATAATAACAGGATCGGTAAAAATAGCGGCCATTGATCAAAACTTGACGTGGTGTAGCCTGCCGTTGTGGAAATGGAGACCGATTGGAAGGCGGCTTGCTCTAAATTTTGCAAAGCATCATTAAAATGATGATTGGCAAGCAACATGGCGAAGCACACAACCACTAACACCATTTGGATAAAAATAAAGAAACGAAATTCCGGATCGCGAAAATAGCTTGATAGGATACTGCGCTTACCAAGTTGGGAAAATGCATTGAAATGTAAGGCGAAGTTACAGCCTGAGATAAGCAAAAAGACAATCGTGATTAGATTGACGGCGGAACTATTAAAATAAGCCATGCTCGTGTCATGGGTGGAAAATCCGCCGATAGAAACCGTAGAGAAGCTGTGACTAATCGCATCAAACGGTGACATTCCTGCAAACCAATAGGCTAGGGCACATAGCGTGGTTAATGACGCATAAATAAACCACAATGTTTTCGCGGTCTCGGTAATCCGTGGACGCATTTTATTTTCTTTTACCGGCCCGGAAATTTCTGCGCGATACAGCGACATCCCGCCGATACCCAACAATGGAATAATCGCCACCGCGAGTACAATGATCCCCATGCCGCCTAGCCACTGCAATAACTGGCGATAGAATAAAATCGCTTTAGGCAACTGATCCAATCCGATAATTGTAGTAGCACCGGTCGTCGTTAAACCGGAAAAAGACTCAAAAAATGCGGAAGAAATGGTTAAATCAGGCTCCTCAAATAAAAGGAATGGGATCGCCCCTAGACTGCCCATCACAACCCAGAAGGCAACAACAATCAAGAATCCCTCGCGTGAGCGCAACTCTTCTTTGTGATGATGACATGCCCACCATAAAATCGCACCGGCGATGATGCTCATAACAAAGGACTGGATAAAGGCTTTACCGCCGCCATCACCGTAAAGCAACGCCACAAATGCCGGCAATAACATGGTGCATGAAAAGCACATCACTAAAATGCCGACAATGCGTAAAATGGATAAAATATGCACTAAATAATCTCTCTATTCATTCTTTGTTAATGTTATCCTCATTGGAGAAAACAACAAAACAATATTCAAAAACGCTGTTTTTTATGACCGCACTTTTTATGGTTTGAAAATCATATTGTGTAGCCATTTTCCGAATTTTGCTGATTTTGTATCACACTTTATTGTATTATAAACCGTAATTTTTCGTAACAAATAACAAAAATGGATAATATAAAAATCACACAAACACTTGATACCATCGGTTTACGTTGTCCTGAACCGGTGATGTTGATTCGTAAGCACATTCGACATCTGCAAGAGGGTGATGTACTTTTGATGTTGGCGGACGATCCAGCCACAACCCGTGATATTCCAAGTTTCTGTCGGTTTATGGATCATACCTTGCTACATAGCGAAACCACACAACCGCCCTTTCGTTATTGGGTGAAAAAAGGGAAATAGGATTAATTGAAATCAAAGTGAGGCATTTATGCTAAATCCGAAAAAAATAGAGCATATCATACAACAAATTCAAGACAATTTACCTAAAGGGATTAAAGACTTAGGCCAAGATGCCGAAGCGAAAGTAAAACAAGTTTTACAGGCGCAATTGTCAAAATTAGATATTGTGACCCGAGAAGAATTTGACGTGCAAACCCAAGTGTTAATGCGTACACGCGAGAAATTGACGGCACTGGAAAAGCGCGTTGAGGAACTGCTTGGCGAAAAAACACAATAAAAAATTCCGTCTCGGCAAAGAAGAAAAACACCGTATTTTTTGACCGCACTTTAGTTTCAATCCCACCTAAAATGAGGAATAAGTATGTCAACTTTCCAATACTTACAAGAAAAACGTAAGAAGCTTAATCTTAAAGTGAATGATATTTGCCAACAGGCCAATATTACCCGTGCTTATTTCAATCAGTTGGTGAGCGGAAAAATTAAGAATCCCAGCGCCACAAAATTAACCGCGCTACATCGTGTGCTACAAATTCACGAACCGAATAACAAAAAAATTGGTGTTATTTTCGGCAAATTTTACCCTGTCCACACCGGTCACATTAATATGATTTATGAAGCCTTCAGTAAAGTGGATGAAGTGCATGTTATTGTATGTAGCGATACGGAGCGGGATTTGAAACTGTTTTATGATAGCAAAATGAAACGGATGCCAACGGTGCAAGATCGCTTACGCTGGATGCAACAAATTTTCAAATATCAAAAAAATCATATTTTTATTCATCATTTGGTAGAAGATGGTATCGCCAGCTACCCTAACGGTTGGCCGGAATGGGCAAGTCGGGTAAAAGAATTATTCAAAGAAAAAGGCTTTACACCAAGCGTGGTCTTCAGCAGTGAAGTGCAAGATAAAGCGCCTTACGAAAAATATTTAAATCTGGAAGTCTCTTTAGTGGATCCTAAACGAGAATTCTTTAATGTCTCCGCGACTAAAATTCGTAATCACCCTTTCCATTATTGGAAATTTATCCCGAAAGAAGTGCGTCCGTTCTTCGCCAAAACCATTGCGATTTTAGGTGGCGAAAGCAGCGGGAAAAGCGTTCTGGTCAACAAATTAGCCACCGTATTCAATACCACATCCGCATGGGAATATGGCCGTGAATTCGTGTTTGAACAACTGGGTGGCAACGAGCAGGCAATGCAATATTCCGATTATCCGCAAATGGCATTGGGGCATCAACGTTACATTGACTATGCTGTGCGTCACGCTCACAAAGTCGCCATTATCGATACGGATTTCATCACCACGCAAGCCTTCTGTATTCAATATGAAGGCAAAGCTCATCCGTTTTTGGATTCCATGATTAAAGAATATCCTTTCGATGTCACCATTTTGCTCAACAACAATACGCAATGGGTAGATGACGGTTTGCGTAGCTTGGGTAGCCAAAAACAACGCCAACGTTTCCAACAACTATTGAAAAAATTGCTCGATAAATACAATGTGCCTTACATTGAAATTGAATCACCGAGTTATTTGGAGCGTTATAACCAAGTAAAAGCGATCGTTGAAAAAATTCTAAACGAAGAAGATTTACCGGAATTAAACAGCGACCATCCGCATTCTATTTTCTAAATAAAATAGAGGAACTATGATTTTATTTGCGGGCGATCCCCACGGCAGTTTTGACCACCTTTACCCATTTTTGCAAGCCCACAAGGATATTGCCTTGGTAATCCTTGGTGATTTGCAACTCACTACGCCCGAACCGTTGGAAAAGCTCGCTCAGCTCGCTGATTTGTGGTTTATTCACGGCAATCACGACAGCAAAACAACGGCGGCGTTTGAATCCTTATGGGGGACAGAATGGAAGCATCGCAACTTGCATGGACGGGTGCAGAACATTCAAGGTAAACGGATTGCCGGTTTAGGTGGCGTCTTTCGCGGACAAATTTGGATGCCACCGAACAAACCGATGTTTTTTGATCCCATTCATTATTGCCAATATTGTTCTCAGGAAAGAATTTGGAGGGGTGGCGTGCCGTTGCGGCATCGCACCTCGATTTTCCCATCAGATATTGAAGCGTTGGAAACTCAACAAGCGGATATTTTAATTTGCCACGAAGCGCCAAAACCACACCCTTCCGGCTTCGCGGTGATTAATCAACTGGCGGAAAAAATGGGCGTACAACAAATTTACCATGGCCACCACCATGAGAATTTTGATTACGTAGGCTCCAAACATCATTATCAAATTATCAACGTCGGTTTTCGCAGTCTATGCGACGAAGCCGGTCGTTATCTTTATGTCGGCGTGGATGACAGAGCGTTATAAACGCTCAAAAACACCTAAAAATTCAACCGCACTTTCGTATAAAATCCTTAATCTCAGGTGATTTTATGCGATAATGCGCCTTCACTTTTTTTGGAATTAGCTTATGTTATTAAAAAATAAAACACTAGGTAGCGCCTTAATCATTGCCGGAACCGCCATTGGTGCCGGGATGTTAGCGATGCCGCTTACTTCGGCCGGGATCGGTTTCGGTTTCACCGCCGCATTATTAATCGGACTTTGGTTACTTCTTGCCTACAGCGGACTGCTTTTTGTTGAAGTGTACCAAACCGCCAAACGCAAAGATGACGGCGTAGCCACCTTAACAGAAAAATACTTCGGCATTCCGGGACGCATCATTTCAACGGTGTCTTTATTTATCTTACTTTATGCCTTATCTGCGGCCTACATGACCGGCGGTGGTGAAGTCTTAGCCAGTGCTTTACCGGAAAACTTCTTCGGCGAAGGCGATGCCAATTTAAAAGCCTCTATTTTGATTTTTACCATTCTTTTAGGCGCCTTTGTGGTTATCGGAACCAAAGGCGTGGACGGTATTACCCGCTTACTGTTTTCAGGCAAAATTTTGGTGTTCATTTTAGTGCTCGCCATGATGTTGCCGAAAATTGCACCGGCAAATCTCATGGAAATGCCTTTAGACTACGCCTTAATTTTGTCTGCCGGTCCGGTGTTTTTCACCTCTTACGGTTTCCACGTGGTCATGGGCAGCATTAATAATTACTTGGATGGCGATGTTAAACGCTTCAGAATGGCGATTATTATCGGTACCGCCATTCCGCTTTGCGCTTACCTATTATGGCAATTAGCCACTCACGGCATCTTCAGTCAAAATGAATTTATTGCCATTTTAAAAGAAAACCCAAGCATCACCGGTTTAATTAACGCCACTAAAACGTTAACCGGCAGTGATATGTTAAGCAGCATTCTTCCGGTGTTTTATTCGCTAGCCTTAATCACATCCTTTTTAGGCGTAGCGCTTGGCTTGTTTGAAGGCTTAAATGACTTATTCAAACGGACAAAAATCCCGGCGAATCGTCTTAGCCTCACCGCTACCACCTTTATTCCGCCGCTAATCTTCGCATTGTTTTACCCGAATGGGTTTATCGCTGCCCTAGGCTACGCCGGTTTATTGTGTGCCTTCTACTGTCTCATTTTACCTATCGGCTTGGCATGGCGAACCAGACAACAATACAAAGATCTGCCCTATCGCGTAGCCGGCGGTAATCTCATGTTGGTGCTTGCCTTGATCGTTGGCCTCTTAATTATCGCCATTCTTTTCCTGATGGAATCCGGCGTTCTACCAAAAGTGGTGGGGTAAATTTAACGAAAATTCCCACCGCACTTTTTGTTCTTACAGAGCATATAAAAACAAAGGGCTGTTCACACAGCCCTTTGTTTTTCTTGGTAATCTTAATTAAATCGAACATGCGGTTTAATTTTTTCTAAAGTGGAATCGCCTACACCCGGTACCTTGGATAACTCTTCCAAGTTTTTGATTTTGCCGTTTTTCTCACGATATTCAATAATCGCTTTGGCTTTTACCTCACCAATGCCGGACAGGCTTTGCAACGTTTCCGCATCGGCACTGTTAATATCTACTTTTTTGCTACGGGTTGCACTTGATTTGGCACCCTCTTTTACGGTCGATTTGTCTTCGACTTGCGCGGGCTGTTCATTTTTAAATTGACGTTTTACCGCTTTCTTGCCTTCAGAAAATTTCTCTTTGGTGGCATCTTTAGCTTCGGTGAATTTTTCTTTCGTGGCATCTTTGGCCTCCGTAAAGGTCTCTTTTGTTGCCTCTTTTGCCGATTTCATTTTATCGGCCACTTTGTCTTTAACTTCCACTGCCCCATCTTTCACTTTAATGGCGCCCTTTTTCACTTGACCGCCAACTTCCTTAGCTTCGGTCTTTACCGTTTGCCACGCAGTTTTGGCATTATTTTTCACATCCGATAACACACTTTCTTCAGCCAATACGGTAGTGGATACAGTCATAGCAGTGACCAATGCAAGCAGAGATTTTAATAGTTTCATTTGTTTTTCCTTTGATAAATTTAAAAACGACCGCACTTTAACGGCAAATTTTGTGATTAGAAAAAATTATGCGTCAAAAGTTCAGTAAAAGCAAAACCTATCAAAAAGAAAACATTAATAGAAAAAATTAAAAATTTATCTTTTCTTCCCTTGAAATCACTCAAAACGATCTTATTTAAATCTGGTGAACAAATGTTCAACAGAACATCAATGGAGCAAAAAAGGAAATACTATGAATATTGAAAAATTTACGACCAAATTCCAACAGGCCATTGCTGAAGCGCAATCTTTGGCAATTGGCAAAGATAATCAATTTATTGAACCGGTGCATTTATTGAGCGCGTTGTTAAATCAACAAGACGGCTCAGTGGCGCCGATTTTAACCGCAAGCGGCGTGAACGTTGCCGTGTTGCGTAACGAACTCAACAACGAACTTGCCAAACTTCCGCAAGTGTCCGGCAATGGCGGTGATGTACAACTTTCCCGTCAGTTGCTTAACATCTTGAATTTATGCGACAAATTGGCGCAACAACGGCAGGATAAATTTATTTCCTCCGAACTCTTTTTACTTGCCGCCTTAGAAGAAAAAGGCGCCGTCAGCGAAATACTGAAAAAGTGCGGTGCGAAAAAAGAACAAATTTTACAAGCCATCGATCATATTCGTGGAGGACAAAACGTGAATGATCAAAACGCGGAAGAAAGCCGCCAAGCCTTAGAAAAATATACTATCGACTTAACCGCCCGCGCGGAAAGTGGCAAATTGGATCCGGTGATTGGGCGTGATGAAGAAATCCGCCGCACCATTCAAGTGTTGCAACGCCGCACCAAAAACAACCCGGTGCTTATCGGTGAACCGGGCGTGGGTAAAACCGCTATTGTGGAAGGATTGGCACAGCGTATTGTGAACGGCGAAGTGCCGGAAGGCTTGAAAAATAAACGCGTACTTTCACTTGATATGGGCGCGTTAATCGCCGGGGCAAAATATCGCGGTGAATTTGAAGAACGCCTGAAAGCCGTATTGAAAGAATTAGCGCAAGAAGAAGGCCGTGTCATTTTATTTATTGATGAAATTCACACCATGGTGGGTGCGGGTAAAACCGACGGTGCAATGGATGCCGGCAACTTGTTAAAACCAAGTTTGGCACGTGGTGAATTGCATTGTGTGGGTGCAACCACGTTAGACGAATACCGCCAATACATTGAAAAAGACGCGGCTCTTGAACGTCGTTTCCAAAAAGTGTTTGTGGGCGAACCAAGCGTGGAAGATACCATTGCTATTTTGCGTGGCTTACAAGAACGTTATGAATTGCACCACCACGTTGAAATTACCGACCCTGCGATTGTCGCAGCGGCAACCCTGTCGAATCGTTATATTTCCGATCGCCAGTTGCCGGATAAAGCCATCGACTTGATCGATGAAGCAGCATCCAGCATTCGGATGGAAATCGATTCCAAACCGTTGCCATTGGATCGCTTGGAGCGCCGTATTATCCAGTTGAAGCTGGAACAGCAGGCATTGAAGAAAGAAGATGACGATGCCAGCCGCAAACGCTTGGAGATGTTAGAAAAAGAATTGGCGGAAAAAGAACGTGAATATGCCGAACTGGAAGAAGTGTGGAAATCCGAAAAAGCCGCCCTTTCCGGTACGCAGCACATTAAAGAAGAACTGGAAAATGCGCGCACCCAAATGGAACAAGCCCGTCGTGCAGGCGATTTAAATAAAATGTCCGAATTGCAATACGGTGTAATTCCATCGCTGGAAAAACAATTGGCGCAAGCAGAAACGAGCGAAGGCAAGGAAATGACCTTACTACGCTACCGCGTGACCGACGAGGAAATTGCCGAAGTGCTTTCCCGAGCCACCGGCATTCCGGTCTCCAAAATGATGGAAGGCGAAAAAGAAAAACTCTTGCGTATGGAAGAAGAATTGCATAAACGCGTTATCGGGCAAAACGAAGCCGTGGATGCCGTGGCAAACGCCATTCGTCGTAGCCGTGCCGGTCTTTCCGATCCGAATCGTCCGATTGGCTCCTTCTTGTTCTTAGGGCCAACCGGTGTGGGTAAAACCGAATTGTGTAAAACCTTGGCAAAATTCCTATTCGACAGCGAAGATGCCATGGTGCGTATCGACATGTCCGAATTCATGGAAAAACACAGCGTGTCCCGTTTGGTCGGCGCACCTCCGGGTTATGTGGGCTATGAAGAAGGCGGCTATTTAACCGAAGCCGTGCGTCGTCGCCCGTATTCCGTGATTTTGCTCGACGAAGTGGAAAAAGCGCACCACGATGTATTCAACATCTTGTTGCAAGTGTTGGATGACGGCCGCTTAACCGACGGACAAGGCAGAACCGTGGATTTCCGCAATACGGTGGTGATCATGACGTCTAACTTGGGCTCTGATTTGATTCAAGGCAACCAAGAAGAAAGCTACGATGACATGAAAGCGTTAGTGATGTCTGTGGTGAGTCAACATTTCCGTCCGGAATTTATTAACCGAATTGACGAAACCGTGGTGTTCCATCCGTTGAATAAAGACAACATTCGCGCCATTGCGGAAATTCAGTTAAAACGCTTAATCAACCGCATGGAAAGCCGTGGCTATGTGTTGACCTTTACGGATGCGACTCTCGATTTCATCAGCGAAATCGGCTATGACCCGATTTACGGCGCGCGCCCATTAAAACGTGCAATTCAGCAAGAAATTGAAAACCCGTTAGCGCAACAAATCCTTTCCGGCAGTTTGTTACCGGAAAAACCGATTAGCGTGGATTACGTTGACGGCAAAATTGTGGCTAAACAATAAAACATAAAAACAAAAGCCATTTAGTGAATGCTAAATGGCTTTTTTGTTATCTCAATGACAGAAAGTGCGGTCAAAATTCACCGCACTTTTTCTTTTCCTACTTCCGATGATAAACGTTAGCGCATATCACTTGACCAAGGATATACAACGAAGATTGCGGTTGTAGCGTAATGGTGTGCTGAGCTTGGCGTTTGGAGGTGGTGCGAATGCCATCGCCCCAGAAATCCGCATAGAAATCGCTCCGTGCGTGAGTAAACGCAAAATTCTCGCAATTTAAAGTTTTATATTGGCGGATAGATTTCGCGTAAAGTTCCGGGTGTTCTTTAAACACATACAGCCCTTTATCTAAATTAATCACCACATCAAAATGCACAAGGCGTTTATCTTTGTCATCAACCCAAATGGAATCCACGTCAACATAATAAAAAATACCGGGCATAAGTTGTAAGAAACCCGCTTTGGTTTTCTTCGGCGGCGTGATGGAGACTTCTTCCGGCGCTTTTGCATGAGTTTGCGCAGACGCAGGTTTAGTTGAAGGGGAGGAGGTGCAGGCAGCCAGTAAAAGTGCGGTTAAAATAGCGATCGTTTTTTTCATAGCAGACTCCTTTTTATTCCGAACTGTTCCTATGTGTTTCATTTTGTCACAATTTCCATCTAATAGCTAATTGAAAGCACGCCTTTGGAGAAAAATCCTCTTAGCACCTCGCAAACGATTGCGTAAGCGTGTACAATGGCGCCCTAATTCATTTTATTTTCATAAATCAACGGGAAACCATCGTGAGTACACCATCCTTAAGTTACAAAGACGCCGGTGTGGATATCAATGCCGGTAACGAGTTAGTCGAACGTATCAAACCTGAAGTCAAACGGACTACCCGCCCTGAAGTCATCGGCGGCTTAGGCGGATTTGGTGCCTTATGTGCGATTCCGGCTAAATATAAAGAGCCGATTTTGGTGTCCGGCACCGACGGCGTCGGCACAAAATTGCGTTTAGCCATTGATTTAAATCGTCACGACAGCATTGGTGTTGATCTTGTCGCCATGTGCGTAAACGACTTGGTGGTGCAAGGTGCCGAACCGTTGTTCTTCCTGGATTATTACGCCACAGGTAAATTAGACGTGGATGTCGCCGCCAGCGTAATTAAAGGCATTGCCAACGGCTGTGAACAATCAGGCTGTGCCTTGGTTGGCGGTGAAACGGCTGAAATGCCGGGTATGTATCACCAAGGCGATTACGACCTTGCCGGTTTCTGTGTAGGCGTGGTGGAAAAATCCGAAATCATTGATGGCAGCCAAGTCAAAGTCGGCGATGCGTTAATCGCCCTAGGGTCCAGCGGGCCGCATTCCAACGGTTATTCGTTAATTCGTAAAGTCATTGATGTTGCCGGCGTAAACCCTGCCGAGGCACAACTAGACGGTCGTTCTTTAGCGGATCACTTGCTGGCGCCAACGAAGATTTATGTGAAATCGATTTTACAACTGATCAAACACGTTGATGTTCACGCTATCGCCCACTTAACCGGCGGCGGTTTCTGGGAAAATATCCCGCGCGTATTGCCAAACAGCGTAAAAGCAGTCATTGATGAAAACAGTTGGCAATGGCCGGCAGCCTTCGATTGGTTACAACAACATGGCAACATCACCGACCACGAAATGTACCGCACGTTTAACTGCGGCGTAGGCATGATTGTGGCATTACCGAAAGCAGATGTGGAAACCGCCCTTGGCTTACTACAACAAGCGGGTGAGAAAGCCTGGGTTATTGGTGAAATCCAACATCTTACCCAAGACGATAAAGAACAAGTTGTTATTCGTTAATGAAGAAGATCGTTGTTCTTATTTCCGGCCATGGCATGAATTTACAGGCTCTTATTGATGCCTGTAAATCGAGTTATATCAACGCCGAAATCGTAGGCGTATTCAGCAATCAATCTGATGCCTTTGGGCTACAGCGGGCAAAAAGTGCGGGTATTTTTCACCGCACTTTTTTGCGTAGCGACTACGCCAACAACCTTGACATGGATCGCCATATTGGTGATGAAATCGACAATCTCGGCGCAGATTTAATTGTGCTTGCGGGCTACATGAAAATCCTTAGCGCAGAATTTACCCAACGCTTTGCGGGAAAAATTCTCAACATTCACCCTTCCTTATTGCCGAAATACTCAGGGTTGCATACTTATCAACGCGCCATGGAAGCTAGCGAGACGGAACACGGTATGACCATTCATTTTGTGAATGAAAAAGTGGATGGCGGCGCCATTGTGCTACAAGCCAAAGTACCGATTTTCCCCGAAGATAACATCACAGACATTGAAGATCGGGTGAAAGAGCAAGAAATTCGGTTTTACCCGTTGGTCATTAAGTGGTTTGTTGAAGGAAGGCTGAGGTTAATTGACAATCACGCCTATTTAGACGGAAACCGTTTACCGCCGCAAGGCTATGCCATTGATTAGCAACATAAAAAATAACGCGCTTTTCAGCGCGTTATTCATGTTATTCGTGAATTAATCCGGCTTTGAGTAAAAACCGATAAATGCCGTCTTGGTCAAGCGGTTCCGCCACATGATCGGCAATCGCTTTGAGTTTTTCATGGCCGTTGCCCATGGCGACACCCACCCCGACAGTGCTTAACATTTCCAAATCGTTTAATTGATCACCGAACGCCATCACATTGTCCATTTGCAGTCCTAAATGTTTCACCACGGCTTGAATACCTCGGGCTTTTGAGCCTTCCGCATCAAATAAATCCACGGAGTCTTCATGCCAACGCACCACGCGCAAACCATCCAATATGCCTGAATTTTGCACAAATTCATCACGCTCTGCGCGATAAAACGGCAACACTTGCCCAATATCGTTTCCTTCAAAAAAGGCTTTATCGACGATGTAATCTTTCAATATCGGATCCATGGCGAACTGCACCACTGAATTCCGCTCCGAAACCGCTACCGTATGATCCGACACAAACGCATAAGGCATATTATGTTGCTCAAAAAAATGCACTAAATGGCGAATTTTTTCCGTTGGAATCACGTGTTTCTCAATGACTTGACCACGATAACTTGCCATCTGCCCGTTCATGGTCACAAACAAATCAATGCCTTCCTGCTCAATCACCTGATTCAATTTATGCGGGAAAGCACAGCGGGTGCGCCCCGTGGCAATGGCAGGAATAATACCGTTCTCTTTCAACTTACGCATAAACACAGGCACCGTCGCCGGCAGGAAATCACGTTGTTTCATAAACAACGTGTCATCAATATCAAAAAAGACCACTTTGATTTGGTCGCGATAATTCGGGATTGTCATACTTTTTCTCTTCTCTTTAAATTCAACGTCCGGCAGAAATGTTGCCTAATTTTAACATTTTTGCGAGGCGGATCCCAAAATCGGGCTAAAAAAACAACGAAAAAAAGCACCGCACTTTATGATGAACCTGTTTTCTCTTCATAAAGTGCGGTCGTTTTCGTGAACGTTTTTCAATCCAACTGCGTGCATTGCCACGCCCCCCTTAAACTTGCCAAACATGGCTTATGTAGCCGTTGCAACCGAAGCATTCGGCGCTTTCCTTATTGCGGTTGTTGCGGTGCGGAACTGACGGAAAATGCCTTACACTGCGGCAACTGTTTACAGCAGGAACCGGCGTGGGATCGCATGGTGATTATCGGGCGTTACAACGAACCGCTTTCCACGCTGATTCATCGCTTTAAATTTCAAAAACAATTTTGGCTTGACCGCACGCTGGCTCGTTTATTGTATTTAGCCGTTCGTAACGCCCGCCGCACCCACTGGTTGATGATTCCGGACGTGATTATTCCGGTGCCGTTACATCATTTTCGTCAATGGCAACGGGGTTATAATCAGGCGGATTTATTGGCTCGCCAACTAGCAAAATGGTTGCGCATTCCCTATGCCAACGATGTGTTGCTCCGCACTAAACGTACGCCGACCCAACGTGGTTTAAGCGCAAAAGATCGGCGTCAAAACCTGAAAAATGCCTTTCAACTTACCCCAACAGGAAAACAGCGGCGCTATCGTCGTGTAGCGTTGGTGGATGATGTCATTACCACCGGTTCCACCCTCAACGAAATCGCCAAGCAATTACGCAAAATGCACGTGGAACACATTCAAGTATGGGGCTTGGCACGAACCTAAAAATACAGGCAAGAAAAACCGAATTTATTGCAGCAAAAGGTAGAAAAAAAAACGCACAAGGCGTATCATGCCCGACAAAATCAATCAAGTTTGTGGGGAGCTTTTTTTTCATGCAACAAATATCTATTTCAGAGGCTGCACAAGCCCATTTTCGTCGTCTCCTTGAGCAACAAGAAGAAGGAACCAATATTCGTATTTTCGTCGTCAACCCGGGCACCCCAAGTGCCGAATGTGGCGTATCTTACTGCCCGCCGAATTCTGTAGAAGCCAGCGACACGGAAATCAAATTTACTGGATTTTCCGCCTTTGTGGATGAAATCAGTTTACCGTTCTTGGAAGAGGCAGAAATCGACTATGTTACGGAAGAATTAGGCGCACAACTCACCTTAAAAGCGCCAAACGCTAAAATGCGCAAAGTAGCAGATGACGCGCCGTTAATCGAACGCGTGGAATACGTCATTCAAACCCAAATCAACCCGCAATTAGCAAGTCACGGCGGCAAAATCACGTTATTGGAAATCACCGATGACGGCTATGCGATTCTACAATTCGGCGGCGGTTGCAACGGTTGCTCCATGGTGGACGTCACCTTAAAAGACGGCGTAGAAAAACAATTAATCAGCCTCTTCCCGGATGAATTAAAAGGCGCAAAAGATGTGACGGAACACCAACGCGGCGAACATTCTTATTATTAAACCCAAATAAAAAAACCACCGAAAAGGTGGTTTTTTATTACCTACGAGCACTATTTTGCGTGACGCTCTTTCAATTTACCAATCACATCCGCCCAGCTTAAGTCCGCATCTTGCAATAACACCGTCAAGTGATATGCCAAATCCGCTGCTTCACAAATGGTTTCATTACGATCTTTCACGGTTGCCGCCAACGCCGTCTCCACGCCTTCCTCACCCACTTTCTGCGCAATGCGTTTCGTGCCACGCGCATATAATTGCGCCGTGTAAGAGGTTTCCGGATCTGCCCCTTTACGTGCCTTCAGCAGTTTTTCCAATTTACTGAAAAAGATCCAATTCGGTTCATTTTGCAACTGACTAAAACAGCTTTCCGTTCCCGTGTGGCAAGTCGGCCCAACAGGATCCGCCAAAATCAACAACGCGTCCTGATCGCAATCCAAACTCATATCCACCATATGTAAGAAATTACCCGAGGTTTCTCCTTTCCTCCACAGGCGATTCTTCGTACGGGAAAAGAACGTCACTTTCTTCTCCGCCAAGGTTTTCTCCAACGCCTCCGGATTCATATACCCAAGCATCAGCACTTCGCACGTCGTCGCGTGTTGTACGATAACGGGGAGGAGGTTGTTGATTTTTTGCCAATTGATTTCTTGTTTTTTCATTTATATTCCTACTCTAAATACCTAGCTCTTTTGCAATAGGAGCATAGTCCATAGAAAGATCTTGAATAACATTCTTCATACTTTTTAAATATGAATGGACTACAGAACGATATTGCTTATTCTCATGTAAATATTTAATAATACTCTTACAATTTAGTGACTCTGAAATACGTTTCAATCCCTCTTCCAATTCACTGTAATGAAATTCTTTTTGTTCAAGTCCATCAAGGAACTCAATAAGGTCCTTAATTTGGTTCTCATTTAAATCAAATTCTAGTGCTATTTTATCGAATACAGTACTATTCTCTAATGCAATTCGTTTTAGAATTTTAAAATGATATTTTTCTTTTTCATTCATGGAAATTGTCTCCTTAGTTTCTAACAAAAAACCAACTAGCAAGAAGTATATTAAAGACAAGAAAATAAAAATCAATATGAAAACACGTCCAAAAACGACCGCACTTTTTTGTGTTACTGCCGTACTTCCACGCCTTCCCGTGCCAAATAATCCTTCAATTCGCCGATATTAATAATCTGCTTATGGAACACGCTCGCGGCTAAAGCGCCGTCCACGTTGGCATCAATAAAAGCATCACGGAAATGCACCATTTCGCCCGCGCCGCCGGAGGCGATTAGCGGGACGTGGCAAGCTTGGCGCACCAGTTTAAGTTGCGCTAAATCATAGCCGTTGCGTACGCCGTCTTGGTTCATCATATTCAACACGATTTCGCCTGCGCCGCGTTGTTGTACTTCTGCCACCCAATCTAACAGCTGCCAATTGGTTTGTCGGGTGCGTTTTTCATCGCCGGTGTATTGGTTCACCCAATATTTACCCGTTTCCTGCTCGAACCAGCTGTCAATGCCCACCACGATAGCCTGTACGCCAAAACGTTCCGCCAAGCGTGAAATCAAATCAGGGTCAGCAAGAGCGGGAGAATTGATGGAGATTTTATCCGCGCCGAAAGCAAAAATCTGCTCCGCATCCGCGATGGTTTTAATGCCACCCGCTACACAGAATGGAATGTCGATGACTTGCGCCACGCGTTCCACCCAGCTTTTATCCACGGTGCGGCCGTCCGAAGAGGCGGTAATGTCATAGAACACCAGCTCATCCGCGCCTTCCTGCGCATAACGCTGCGCCAACGGCACGATGTCGCCGATGATTTCATGATTACGAAACTGCACGCCTTTCACTACCTGCCCGTCGCGTACGTCTAAACAAGGAATTATCCGTTTTGCCAACATTCGATTGCCTCCGCTACATTAAATTTGCCTTCTAACAACGCGCGACCCACAATCACGCCCGCCACGCCTGTGCCTTTGAGAGCTTCGATATCCGCCAACGAACCGATGCCGCCGGAAGACTGGAACTGTACATCCGGAAACTTGGCACACACTTCACGATAAAGCTGCACGTTAGAACCTGCTAGCGTGCCGTCACGGGAAATGTCGGTGCAAAGCACATGCTGCAAACCAAAAGTGCGGTAGTTTTCCACGATGTTTTCAAGGGTCAGCGCACTGGTTTCCTGCCAACCTTTAATCGCCACCAATTTCTGCCCGTTTTCAATGCGCACGTCTAACGCCAACACGAATTTCTCCGCACCATATTTGTTAAACCAGCCTTGCACCATATCGGGTTGTGTCACTGCCGTAGAACCAATCACCACGCGGTTCGCGCCCACCGCAAGCAAATCGGCAACATCCTGTTCGGTACGAATTCCACCGCCCACCTGAATATTGCTTTGCGTGGCGGCGATAATTTTGCCGATAAGTGCTGTCTGTCTTTTCGACGGATCTTTTGCGCCGGTTAAATCCACCAAATGCAACTGCTGCGCACCTTGCTGAATATAGCTTGCGAACTGCTCAATAGGATTGTCGCTGTAAGTGGTTTGCTGCGCATAATCGCCCTGATGCAGGCGGACAACGCGCCCATCGATAAGATCGAGGGCGGGGATGATGATGGCATTTTTCATGATGACTATCCTCTCCGGGTATGCCTAGGGTAGCAAAGCCACCCTAGGTTAAGCATAAACCTACCCCCACAGGGGTAGTTATAAATGTTTTTCAAAATAAGTTTCATCAAACTTTATTTCTTCTTCAAGAAAGAGTGTTTTAATTTCATCTATAAAATTTTGCGATTGATGATGTTGCTTCTGATTTTTAATGTAATTAATGATTTTTGCTTTATCTCGCTCACTATAACTTAGTGCACAATAACCAACTGACCATTCCGTAAAATCCGGAAATAAATCGGAATGACTTTCTAAAAATTGGTGCGTAGTGATTTTTAATTTACGAACAAATTCAGAAATCGGCAATGTTTGATGAATATCCACAAATAAATGAATATGATCAGGCATTCCGTTTACACGATATAAAATGCAATGATGAGCTTGCGTAAATTTCCAAATACAACGATATAGTTCCTTCTCGTATTGCTCATTAATACTCGGCACACCATACTTTGTCCGAAAAATAATATGATATAACAAACGCGTATAGCTCATTTTCTTTCCTAATTTCTACCCCAACGGGGTAGGTTTATGCTTAACCTAGGGTAACTTGTTACCCTAGGTGGAAAGAAATCGCAACAACACTATTTTATTTTTCGAGCTAGATCGCATTTTTAATCCGTGGGTAATAAATTACCCACGGTTAAGCATTATCGTTCCCCTTTGGGGAACGGGTTATTTCACCTTCTCCACAAAATTTCTCAACAATAATGCACCGTTTTTGCCCGAGCGTTCAGGGTGGAACTGTACGCCGTAGAAATTTTTATTGGCAATGGCAGCAGAGAAGTCCACGCCGTAACAGCTTGTCGCAATGGTGTTTTCGTTGGGTTGTACCGCGTAGCTGTGTACGAAATAAAAATGGCTGTCCTGTTCAATGCCGGCAAATAGCGGATGGTCTGGCGTGTAACGCACCTTATTCCAGCCCATGTGCGGCAACGGCAAGCCGCTGTCAGGGATGAGATCTGTCTGCCCGTTCATTAAGCCTAGCGTCGCCACGTTGCCTTCGGTGGAAAATTCGGTCATCAGCTGCATACCCAAGCAAATACCGAGCATCGGTTGGGTGGCGTTGCGGATGCAGTCAATCAGCTTGCGCTCCTGCAAATTCCGCATCGCAGCCATCGCCGTGCCCACACCGGGCAACAGCAATTTATCGGCAGACTCGATTTTATGAATATCCCGCGTAATTTCAGCGCGATAACCCAAGCGTTCAAAGGCAAATTTGACGGAGGAGAGGTTGGCGCAGGCGGTGTCGATGATGGTTAACTTAAGCATTTTCTAATCCTGTTGAGTTATGTTTTCAAAGTATTCATTTAATAGCTCTTTATTTGATATAAAACTGTCTAAAACTCTACAAATAAAAAATTCTCCATTGCACATGAAATTTATTGGAATTTTAGAATTATCTATTTTAAAAGTTTTTTCTTTTTTTCCTTTTATTCTTGGATTTTTAGTAGTTTCTTTCTTCTCAAATTCCTCAATAGAATAATATATCTTTTCATGATCAAGATGACTTATATAAAACTGACCATTTTCTTCAAAATAAATCATATGAACTAAATCTGTAATTACAGAATTATTATCAATATCTTTTATGCTTACCTCTTCAAACACTATGCTAGATTTTCTTTTATCATGAGTAATCCAGAATTGATCTGAATAGCAACGTTCTGAATATAATCTAGTTACTGTTGGTACTTCAGTTAAATTAAAAGATAATCTCTCTCCAACTTCAGTCCCTTCCATACTAATTGCTCGATCAGAAATTGATTCTATTTTAAAAGCAATATTAGAAATATAATTATCTTTTAATAGTTCTTTGATATGAAAGAGCAACCCTATCGGAGTGGCAATCCTAAAATGCTTGCCATTAAATTTTTCAAATATAATATAATAATTTTCATATCCCAAAGAAAGACAAGAGCTATCATCCATACTCAGAAGATTATTACTTATAAATTCATTATCTAAATCTAGACTTCTTTCTTTATGTAATTTTATGATTTCATTTCTTACATTTTCTTTACCTTCAATAATATTCATTTCTTTTAAAAATTCTTCAATAAATTTACTATCTTCCTCATCAAACATACCCTATCCTTAAAACATTTCAGATTAAAAAGTAACTATTTAAGTGCATTATAAAACACCCTTACTACTCGGCAACTCCTCCCCCTCAATTCTCACCGCCTGTCTCAAGGTCCGCCCAAACACCTTAAATAAACTCTCAATTTTGTGGTGGTCGTTGTCGCCGATGGCTTTTAAGTGCAGCGTGGCGAGTAGCGAGAAGGCAAGAGATTGGAAGAAATGTTCGGTGAGTTCGGTGCTGAAATCACCTACGTTGTCCCGTTTGAATTTTGCATTGAATTTGATCCACGGGCGACCGGATAAATCCAGCGCGCATTCCGCTTTGCATTCGTCCATCGGCAGCACGAAGCCGAAGCGGGCGATGCCACGTTTGTCGCCGATGGCTTGTTTTAAGGCGGCACCAAGGGCGAGGGCGGTGTCTTCCACGGTGTGGTGTTCGTCAATGTGTAAGTCGCCTTTACAGCTGACATTCATGCGGAAACCGCCGTGGGTGGCGATTTGATCGAGCATGTGGTCGAAGAAGCCCACGCCTGTGCTGATTTGGTTCACGCCCGTTTCATCCAGCCACACTTGCACTTTGATGTCCGTTTCTTTGGTTTTGCGGGCGACTTCTGCATAGCGTGGCGGGCGGTTGCCGATGTTGCTAACGGGTTCGCCGAGCAATTTTTCTGCGATCAGATCCCAGTTTAATTTTTCAGGGTGATATTGCAGTGCGCGAATGCCGAGATTTTCCGCCAACTGTACGTCAGTAGCTCGGTCACCGATCACAAAAGAGCGGTCAGGATCGAACAAGTTTTTTTGGATGTATTTTTTCAGCAACTTGGTTTTCGGCTTGCGGCAAGCGCAGTTATCTTCCGGTTTGTGTGGGCAAATCAGCACATCGTCAAATTCAATGCCCTGCGATTTAAACAGCGCCATCATGGCGTTGTGCGGCTTGTCGAAATCTTCTTGAGGGAAAGAATCCGTGCCTAGCCCGTCTTGGTTGGATACCATCACAAAACGGTACTTGCCTTTGAGCTTAAGCAAGGCGGGAATCACGTTCGGTTCAAATTTCAGTTTTTCCAAACTGTCGATCTGAAAATCGGTTTTCGGTTCGTCAATCAATGTGCCGTCGCGGTCGATGAAAAGGGTGGGTTGCATATATTCTTCCTCTGTCTGCCTAGGGCAGCCGAGCTACCCTAAGGTTACGTATCATTCTGCCCCTTTGGGGCAAGCTGGTTTGTACTCCAAAGGAGTACGGCTATAACTAACCTAGGGTAACTTGTTACCCTAGGCGTAGAGCGTTAGATTTGCCCAATCGACCCTACTACGCTCTCGCATTCTTCCTTCGTCCCCACGGTAATCCGAATGCAATTTTGTAAATTTAATGCTTTGTTTTGATCGCGCAGGATAATCCCTTGCTCCCACAACGCCTTGAAAACGCGCTCGCCATCTTGGCATTTTATGAGCAAATAATTGGCTTCGCTGTGGTACACGTTTTCCACTTGTGGCAAGTCTGCTAAGGCTTCAGCCAGCCATTGACGATTGGCTAAAATCTCCTGTGCGCGGGCTTGCACAAGGGCGATATTCTCCGCCTGCAAGGCTTGTTCCGCGATGTCGGCGCTTGGCACGGGGATGGGATAAGGGGCGATCACTTTGCTGAGAATTTGAATTAACGCCGTATTGGCTAACACAAAACCGCAGCGCAATCCTGCCAAGGCAAAGGCTTTGGAGAGGGTACGAATAATGGCTAAGTGCGGGTAATTTTTCAGCTCTTTTGTGAGTGTCGCTTCAGGGCAAAATTCGATGTAAGCTTCATCCACCACCACAATGGCTTTGCCGGCAGTGAGTTGCAAAAGCTCAAGCAAATCCGACCGTTTGAGCAAATTGCCTGTCGGGTTGTTTGGGCTACACACAAAGACGACTTTCACGCCCTCCAGTTGCGGTTTAATTTCGGCAAGATTTAGTTGAAAATCTGCCGTTAATGGCACGGTTTTGCACGCCACGCCTGCCGTTTCGGCACTCACAGCATACATGCCATACGTAGGTGGGCAGAACAAAATAGCGTCTTGATTTGGTTCGCAAAAAGCTCGAATAACCAACTCAATGCCTTCATCACCGCCACGGGTCACCAACACATTTTCAGGCGGCACACCCGCATAATTGGCATAACCTTGAACCACCGCTTGCGGTTGCGGTTCGGGGTAGCGGTTTAAATCTTTGCCCGAAAGTTGGAACGTTGGCGAAGTGGGATATTCGTTCGCATTTAGCCAAATCGTGCCGTTGCCACCCAGTTTGCGGGCGGATTGATAGGGCGTAAGCGCCTGCACGTTTTGTCGGGATAGGGTTGTGATTGTCATGTGGTTTTCCTCTTATTGCAACTTCGCTAATCTCAAACTCACTGCCATTTTGTGCGCATCCAGCTGTTCCGCCTGCGCCATCAATTCCACGGTTTCGGCTAAATCTTTGAAGCCTTGCGGGGTGAGTTCCTGCACGGTCATGCGTTTGCTGAAATCCGCCAAACCAAGGCTGGAATAGGTGCGCGTGTAGCCGTAGGTTGGCAGAACGTGATTGGTGCCGCTGGCGTAATCGCCCATGCTTTCCGGCGAATAAGCACCGAGGAAAATAGAACCGGCGTTATCCAGTTGAGGCAATAATTCACGGGCGTTTTGCGTTTGCACGATTAAGTGTTCCGGCGCATATTCATTGCTGATGGCGACACATTGCGCCAAATCCTTGGCGATGAGAATACGACTGTGGGACAACGCTTTGCGGGCGATTTCTGCACGAGGCAGTTGGGCAAGCTGTTGTTCCACACAAAGTGCGGTCTGTTTTGCCAGCGTTTCGCTCGGCGTCACCAAAATCACTTGCGAATCTGCACCGTGTTCTGCTTGGGAAAGCAAATCGGAGGCAACAAATTCAGAATCTGCCTGTTCATCAGCAATCACCAATACTTCCGATGGCCCCGCCGGCATGTCGATGTTGGCACCGTTAATCATTTGGCTGACTTGACGTTTGGCTTCCGTCACAAAGGCATTGCCTGGCCCGAAAATTTTATCCACTTTCGCCACGCTTTGCGTACCTAACGCCATCGCCACCACTGCTTGAGCACCGCCCACCGCATAAATGGTTTGCACGCCACACAGATTGGCGGCGTAAAGGATTTCATCCGCAATCGGTGGTGGCGAGCAAAGTACGATTTTCTTACAACCTGCGATTTTCGCCGGAATGGCAAGCATGAGCACCGTAGAAAATAACGGCGCGGAACCGCCCGGAATGTATAAGCCGACACTATTAATCGGGCGCGTCACCACCTGACAACGCACGCCGGGCTGGGTTTCGATATCCACCGCCTGTGGTTTCTGTGCTTCGTGAAAGGCAGTGATATTGCGCTTAGCATTCTGAATCGCCTTCTTCAACGGCTCAGGAATACGCGCTGTCGCCTCCGCAATTTGTTGTGGAGTGACAATCAAGCTGTCGAGTTTGGTTTTATCGAATTTCTCCGTGAGTTCAAACAACGCCTTATCACCTTCTTGTTGCACAAATTTAACGATATTTTCCACCGCACTTTTAATCTCATTTGAAGCGGAAATCGCAGGGCGGGTAAGGGCTTGTTGTTGCTCTGTTGCAGAAAGATTATTCCAATTTAGTGTTTCCATAATACAAAACCTTCCTTTTATTTAACGTTGTTTTTCTTTGGTTGCTTTCTTTGGCAACGCAAAGAAAATAACAAATCACTCCATCATCTTTTCAATCGGTAACACCAAAATCGAACTGGCGCCGATGTCTTTCAACTGCTCCATGGTTTCCCAAAACAGATTTTCCTGGCTGACCACATGCATGGCTACTTTAGAATCGTCATGCGCCAGCGGCAGAATTGTTGGGTTTTCCACACCGGGTAAAAGTGCGGTGATTTCTTCAAGTTTATTTTTCGGCGCGTGTAACATGATGTATTTGGATTCCGCGGCTTGTTGCACGCCTTGAATGCGGGTGAGCAGTCTATCTACCAGGATTTGTTTCTCACTGCTGAAAGGTTCGGCACATTGAATTAAACAGGCTTTGGAGCGGTAAATCACTTCCACTTCTTTCAATCCATTCGCTTCCAAGGTGGCGCCGGAGGACACTAAATCGCAAATGGCATCGGCAAGTCCGGCGCTAGGGGCAACTTCCACAGAGCCGTTCAACAACGTGCTTTTGAACGGCACGTTTTGCGCTTTCATGTAACGTTTGAGTAGATTCGGGTAGGAGGTGGCGATGCGGGCATTAGCGAAATCCTGCACGCCGTTGTATTGCTGATCGCGATCAATTGCCAAAGATAAACGGCAACCACCGAAATCTAACTGGCGCAGCTTTTTATAAGCGACCGTTTCTCCGGCAGCCAAGCGCCCTAATTCTTCTTCCTCCAGCACGTTTTCACCGATAATGCCGAGATCCGCCACGCCGTCAAAGATCAAGCCGGGAATGTCATCATCACGCACACGCAGAATCTCAATAGGCATATTTTCTGAATAAGCGATAAGGCGTTGCTCGTTCCAATTAATTTTTACGCCGCATTGACTCAGCAATTCCGCACAGTCTTTGCTTAAGCGCCCTTTCTTTTGCATAGCGATGCGTAAACGTTTTTTGTCAGTCATGTTGTTGCCCTCATTTTGTTAAAACCTAAAAACGCAAAACCCCTCGAAAGTTGCCTTCCGAGGGGTTGTTTAAACGGTGATTAATTATGTCTGCATTTCACTCGTACTCGGAAGTTATCTCCCGAACACGCCGAATGCCCGAAAGATTATTCAGGTAAACGGTGATGATGGTGTAATGCGTTAGTTAAGTACATAATGAATCCTTTTTAATCAAAAGATGGATAGAATATAACCAAGAAAATTTTGCGATGCAAGGGCTTTTTTGCAGAAATTTTCTTCAGTATAAAAATTCATCCATTATTTCTTCGCGCTTTTACCTACCAACATCGTTAAGAACATCACGCCTAATGCAGGGATTAACCACGCTAAGCCATTATCATATAAAGGGAAATTACCAAGGAATTGTTTCATGCCATCAGACAATAATCCTACGTTATTTAAGCTGTCGCACAGACTAAAACACACGGTGACAGCAATCGTGGCGTTATAAGTTAATTTTACGCATGGCAGTTTGGCGCGGACGAATTGCAATACCACCAACATAATCGCCACCGGATAGATCAATAACAATGCCGGAATGGTCACTTGCAATAATTTGGTTAAGCCATTTTCGGAAATAATGGTGGTCATGATGGTAAACAGCACCACCCAAAAGGCATAAGGCAAGCGGTGGGAAAATTTAGCGAAGTAGTATGCGCAAGCACTGGTCACGCCCACTAAGGTGGTTAAGCTTGCCAAGAAGATGATGCCGGACATGATCCAAGAACCTTCTTTACCGAATAACACGTTCACATAACGGGAGAAAATTTGACCGCCGTTGCTAGCGCCTTGTGCCACTTGGTTGCTAGTTGCCCCAAGATAGAAGAGGGAGAAGTAAAGTGCGGCTAATAAAACCACTGAAATGCAACCGGCAGAAACGGTGTAACGCATGATTTTCTGCGGTTCGGTGACGTTTTTCGCACTTAACGCTCGGGCAACAATGCCACCGAAAGCAATCGCCGCTAAAACGTCCATCGTTTGATAACCGCTGATTAAGCCGGTGGTCAACGCAGAACTATCCGCATAGCTTTTCGTTGGCGCGGCAATTTCTGACAAAGGGGAAATAAATACTGTGACGGTTACTACGACCAATAACACCAACAACGCTGGGGTCATAAATTTACCAACGCTGGAAATAATGGTATTTGGTTTAAGCATAAATAGCATAGCGATAATGTTAAAGACCACAGCAAAAATCAGGTGAGTTGCTGGTGTATCTGCTACAAGATCTAACGGCACTAATGCCATTTCGTATGCCACGTTGGTGATTCGTGGCATAGCGAAAGTGGAACCAATCACCAAATACAATGTAACCAAAAAAGTCACTTCTGCCCATTTTGGTAAATCGCGGGTAAGTTCTTCGCCGCGTCCTAAAATCGACACCACAACCAAAGTGATAAACGGCATCAATACGCCCGTTAAGATAAAACCTAATGAGGCGGTCGCCCAGTGCTGCCCTGCAGTATAGCCTTCCATTGGCGGAAAAATAATGTTTCCCGCCCCTAAAAATAGGGCGAAAATCATCATACCTAAAACAATAATATCTTTGCGTGAAAACATAATGAATTTCTCTTGTAATAAAAAGCCGCGGCATTCTACTACAAAAACCCTGCAATTCGTAATGAAACAGTACAAAACATACAAAAATGTTGCTTTATTTGACCGCACTTTCCCGTAATTCACCCGTGCGGCGATTGAGTTCATTCCGCCTTTGTTGTAAACTACGCTCCCGTCTTGATAAATTATCTTTATCCTAAATTTTCCATCCATCACAATAGCAACAATATAGGTTTCTTATGGCTACCAATTATATTTTCGTCACAGGCGGTGTGGTTTCTTCGCTTGGTAAAGGCATTGCTGCGGCATCACTTGCGGCAATCCTGGAAGCGCGCGGCTTGAACGTCACAATCATGAAACTCGACCCTTATATCAACGTCGATCCGGGCACGATGAGCCCGACCCAGCACGGCGAAGTATTCGTCACCCAAGACGGCGCAGAAACGGACTTGGACTTAGGTCACTACGAACGTTTCATTCGTACCAAAATGACCAAACGCAATAATTTCACTACAGGCAAAATCTATTCTGAAGTACTACGCAAAGAGCGTCGCGGCGACTACTTGGGCGCCACTATTCAAGTGATTCCGCACATTACCAACGAAATTAAAGCGCGCGTGATTGATGGTGCTGCGGGACATGATATCGCCATCGTGGAAGTGGGCGGTACCGTGGGTGATATCGAATCGCTCCCGTTCTTGGAAGCTTTGCGTCAGCTTGCCGTGCAAGTGGGACGTGAACGTACTATTTTCATGCATTTAACGCTCGTTCCATACATCCCGACCGCAGGCGAAGTCAAAACTAAACCGACGCAACATTCCGTAAAAGAATTACTCTCCATCGGGATTCAGCCGGATGTGCTCATTTGCCGTTCCGATCGTATGGTGCCACCAAACGAACGTGCCAAAATCGCTTTATTCTGTAATGTACCGGAACGCGCGGTCATTTCTCTGAAAGACGTGTCTTCCATTTACCAAATCCCGGCGCTATTGAAATCTCAAGGCTTGGATGATTTTATTTGTGATCGTTTCCACTTAACCTGCCCGGAAGCGGATTTATCCGAATGGGAACAAGTGTTATACCAACAAGCCAACCCGACAGGCGAAGTCACCATCGGCATGGTGGGCAAATACACCGAATTGCCGGATGCGTATAAATCCGTAAACGAAGCCTTAAAACACGCAGGCTTCAAAAATCGTTTAACCGTGAATATTAAATACATCGACTCACAAGATGTAGAAACCAAAGGCGTAGAGATCTTAAAAGGCTTAGACGGTATTTTAGTGCCGGGCGGCTTTGGCTATCGTGGCGTAGAAGGCAAAATCCTCACCGCCAAATATGCGCGTGAAAACAATATTCCGTATTTAGGCATTTGCTTAGGTATGCAAGTGGCGTTAATCGAATTTGCCCGCAATGTTGCCGGCATGAGCCACGCAAACTCTTCCGAATTCGACCGCACTTGTGAACAACCGGTGGTGGGCTTAATTACCGAATGGCAAGATGCCGACGGCAACACCGAAGTTCGCAGTGACAAATCCGACTTGGGCGGCACCATGCGTCTTGGCGCACAAAAATGTCATTTGGCAGAAGGTAGCCTGGCACGCCAATTATACGGCGCCGAAACTATCGAAGAACGTCACCGTCACCGTTATGAAGTAAACAACGTATTGCTTCCGCAAATTGAAAAAGCAGGCCTGAAAGTGACCGGTTTATCCGCCGATAAAAAATTGGTGGAAATCATCGAAGTACCAAACCATCCTTGGTTTATCGCTTGCCAATTCCATCCGGAATTTACGTCTACGCCACGTGACGGTCACCCGCTATTTGAAGGGTTTGTGAAAGCGGCAAAAGACAATCAGAAAAAATCCGACTAACGAATTTCTGAAAAATTGAAATGAAAGTGCGGTCAAAAAAACACTTGGATTTTTGACCGCACTTTTTGTTTTTTCACTGTGACCTGTCTCACAAAAAATCTGTTTTCTCCTTGTCCTTTCTTCCCCCGTTGATTATAGTAAAGTCCGCTTGTCGGAGTGCCGGAAGGCTGAGATCGCAACATTGCGGGATCCGTGAACCTGTTGGGGTAATCCCTGCGTAGGAAACAAGTTTTCCTTTTCTTATTGCGCTGTGAGCAAGCAATTTTTCATTCATTTTACATTCCATTAATTTCATTCATTGGAGCTTGCTATGCCAACATCAGTGTCTCACTTAGCCGAAATTGTTCCACCCAACGCCCCTTTTGCGCCCACCGAATTTAAATTGGGATTGTATGTTATTGTGGACAGTTACGAATGGATTGAACGGCTCATTCATGCCGGCGTGAAAACCTTACAAATTCGCATTAAAGATCGCTCGCCGGAACAAGCAGAAGAGGAAATCGCCCGCTGCATCGCCTTGGCCAAACAACATCAAGTGCGGTTATTTGTGGATGATTTTTGGCAGTTGGCAATTAAATATCAGGCTTACGGCGTACATTTGGGGCAGGAGGATTTGCTCACGGCGGATTTAAATGCAATTCAACAAGCCGGACTGCGTCTCGGTGTTTCCACCCACAATCAAGAAGAAGTCGATCTGGTGTTACCGTTACGTCCTTCTTATGTTGCTCTCGGGCATATTTTCCCCACGCAATCTAAAATCATGCCTTCCGCGCCACAGGGCATTGCTAATTTAGCCGCGCAAGTAAAAGATTTAGGCGATATACCGACTGTCGCCATTGGTGGCATTACAGCCTCGCATTTTGCCGATGTTCTGGCGACGGGCGTAGGCAGTATTGCGGTGATTAGTGCGGTCACTCAAGCCGAGGATTGGCAAAGTGCGGTCAAAAATTTACTTAACTACTTTAATGCCGCCTAAAGGCATCGATTCTATCGGGAACCATTTAAATCCATTAAAAAATCTCACCGCACTTCACCCGGTAAAATAGTGAGAAAAATCAAAGGAGATGCAATTTTACAAGACAAAATCGCAAAATAGCTTTATCATATCGAGCATTTTACAGTCTAACCCGTTTTGATTAACTTAATGAGGAAAATAAAATGGCAAAAATCGTTAAAGTCATTGGTCGCGAAATTATCGACTCTCGTGGTAACCCAACAGTTGAAGCCGAAGTTCATTTAGAAGGCGGTTTCGTTGGCCTTGCAGCCGCACCTTCAGGCGCATCTACCGGTTCTCGCGAAGCATTAGAATTACGTGACGGCGACAAATCTCGTTTCTTAGGTAAAGGCGTATTAAAAGCTGTTGCCGCAGTAAATGGCCCAATTGCTGAAGCAATTCTTGGCAAAGATGCCTCTAACCAAGCTGAAATCGACCAAATCATGATCGATTTAGACGGCACAGACAACAAATCTAACTTCGGTGCAAACGCAATCTTAGCGGTATCTTTAGCAAACGCAAAAGCTGCAGCAGCATCTAAAAGTTTACCACTTTACGCTTACATCGCTGAACTTAACGGCACGCCAGGCGTTTACTCTATGCCATTACCAATGATGAACATCATCAACGGTGGTGAGCACGCCGATAACAACGTTGATATCCAAGAGTTCATGATCCAACCGGTTGGTGCGAAAACATTACGTGAAGCACTTCGTATCGGTGCGGAAGTGTTCCACAACCTTGCGAAAGTATTAAAATCTAAAGGTATGAGCACAGCTGTAGGTGACGAAGGTGGTTTCGCACCAAACTTAGCCTCTAACGCTGACGCTTTAGCATGTATCAAAGAAGCAGTAGAAAAAGCAGGTTATGTGTTAGGTAAAGACGTGACTTTAGCCATGGACTGCGCATCTTCCGAGTTCTACAACAAAGAAACCGGCAAATACGAAATGAAAGGCGAAGGCCGTTCATTCACTTCTCAAGAATTCACACACTATCTTGAAGAATTAACCAAACAATACCCAATCGTGTCTATCGAAGACGGTCAAGATGAATCAGACTGGGAAGGTTTTGCATATCAAACTAAAGTGTTAGGCGACCGCGTTCAATTAGTGGGCGACGACTTATTCGTAACTAACACTAAAATTTTAAAAGAAGGTATCGAAAAAGGTATCGCAAACTCTATCTTAATCAAATTCAACCAAATCGGTTCTTTAACCGAAACCTTGGCTGCGATTAAAATGGCGAAAGATGCAGGCTATACCGCAGTAATCTCTCACCGTTCCGGTGAAACCGAAGATGCAACCATCGCAGATTTAGCGGTTGGTACAGCAGCAGGTCAAATCAAAACCGGTTCTATGAGCCGTTCTGACCGTATTGCGAAATACAACCAATTAATCCGTATCGAAGAAGCATTAGAACGCGCCGGCACCCCAGCTGCATTTCCTGGTTTAAAAGCGGTTAAAGGTCAAGCTTAATTAATAACCATCCGCGTGATTAAAACAAGCTAAAAAAATACCGCACTTTTTGTTGAAAGATAAAAAGTGCGGTGATTTTTTATGTGTTTTTTAAAGCAATTTACTCGCCGTATTGCTCAAACCAACTTTCCAATATTAAACAAGCAGAAATGCCGTCCACTTTGCTTTTATTTAAGGCACGATAACCGCCACGACTGAAAATTTCACTGCGTGCTTCTGTGGTCGTGAGGCGCTCATCTTGTAACTCCACCGGCAAGTTAAAGCGCCCATGTAGGCGATTGGCGAATTTTTTGGCGCGTAAGGTCAGCTCTTGTTCGGTGCCATCCATATTCAGTGGCAAACCAACGACAATTCGAGCCGGTTGCCATTCTTTAATGGTTTTGCCAATGGCGTCCCAATTGGGAATGCCATCTTGCGCTTTAAATGCCGGCAAAGACTGCGCCGTGCCGGTGATGCTTTGACCAACCGCACAGCCAATGCTTTTTGTACCGAAATCAAACGCCAAAACGGTAATGCCCATTAACAATGCCCAACTTGACCAACAAAGTTATGCCCATCAATGCCAAGCAACTGATTGGCTGCGAACCAACGCTGATCGTATGGCAAATCAAACAGAATTTGCTCCGTCGCCGGCACAACTAGCCAAGAATCGTGAACAATCTCTTGCTCTAACTGATTCGGCTCCCAACTAGCACAACCTAAGGTAACCAAATATTTCTCCGGTTCCCCCATGGTACCGAAGGTATCTACCACGTCAGCAGAAGTTGTCAAAACGAGATTGTCATTCACTTTATAACTATGATCAAAGGTATTTGGGGTGTTGGTGTGCAAAATAAAACCGCGATCGATATTCACCGGCCCACCGGCAAGCACCAGTTTGTCGTTATAAGTGCGGTCGGTTACCATCATAAAATTCATTTTGGCGCCTAGCTCCGCAATGCTCAAATCCGTTGGTTGGTTGATGACCAATCCCATAGACCCTTTTTCGTTATGCTCACAAATATAAATGACCGTCCGATAAAAATAACCGTCATCTAAATTTGGCATGGCAATTAATAGATGATCTTGTAAATCCATCATAATTTTACCCCAAATCACCAAAACAGACTTGTAATGCGGTTATTGCCGCCATTGCTGCCGTTTCAGTTCGTAATACACGTTTTCCTAATAAGACTTCCACAAACCCTTGTTGCTCGGTTTGTGCGATTTCTTGTGGCGATAAACCACCTTCAGAACCAATTAATAAGCGCACGCCGGCGGCCGGAATAGCCGGTAACGTACGAATGGAATGAGTTGCCCTCGGATGTAAATTCAATTTTAGTGTGTCATCCTGCTCAGCACACCATTGTTGTAACTTCATTAACGGGCGAATTTCCGGAATTTTATTTCGCCCACATTGCTCACAAGCGGCAATGGCGATTTTTTGCCATTGTTGGATTTTTTTCTCCATGCGATCGCTATCTAACTTCACACCACAGCGTTCCGACCACAGCGGTGTAATTACATTCACGCCTAATTCGACGGATTTTTGAATGGTAAATTCCATGCGCTCGCCGCGAGAAATAACTTGGCCAAGATGAATTGACAACGGGCTTTCTCTATCGTCAAACTGTTGGCTTAAAATCTCGACATCAACGGATTTTTTACCTACCTGAGTAATAACAGCTTGGTATATATGGTTACTACCGTCAAAAAGTTCAAGGTGTTCGCCAGGCTGCATACGTAAAACACGTCCCACATGGTTGGCACCGTCTTCGGACAAGGTGCAAAAAGTGAGGTGATTCAACGCAGTGGGATGATAAATTCTAGGTACTCGCATAATAGAACATTAACTAAAAATCATAGTCCTATCATAACAGAAAAGAAGAGGGCAAAGAGAGAAATGAGCAATTAATATTCCCATTTAGCCGGATCGATACCTAATTCACGCATGATCAGTTTCGCTTCTTCAGGGATTTCATCACTGCGCTCTTTTAGCAAATCCTCATCTGTCGGCAAAGGTTGACCGGTAAATGCATGCAAAAAGGCCTCACATAGCAATTCACTGTTAGTCGCGTGGCGTAAATTACGAATTTGACGACGGGTGCGTTCATTGGTCAAAATCTCAAGCACTTTAATCGGAATAGATACCGTAATTTTTTTCACTTGTTCGCTTTTTTTGCCATGTTCCGCATAAGGACTTATGTATTGTCCGTTCCAATTCGCCATAACTGATCCCTGAAATAACCTTATTAATTGTCTCAATATTCTAATAAAAAATAATAAAAATAACAATCTAGCCGTGAAGACTGCTAGATTTCTATTCTTAAAATTAGGGAAAAAGAAAGGCATCTCATCGATGCCTTTTTATTTAATAGAATTAAAACGTTTTTACTAAATCTTTTAAGTAAGATTTGAATTCACCGGAAAGTTTATTATGGTGCAAACCGTATTCAACAAAAGCTTTCATATAACCGATTTTATCGCCGCAATCGTAAGAAACACCCGTCATGTGGAATGCCTCCACGGTTTCCTTGTCAATAAGCATATCAATAGCATCAGTCAACTGAATTTCATCGCCCACACCAACCGGGGTTTTTTCCAATAAATCCCAAATCGCCGCAGAGAACACATAACGACCAACCACTGCCAAATTAGACGGCGCTTCGTCTATACTTGGTTTTTCGACAATGCTATCAATTTTAGCACTTTCACCCGGAGGAATTTCAACACCACCACAATCGGCAATACCATAACTGCTAACTTCTTCAGGTTTAACCGGACTCACCATGATTTGACTAGCCTGAGTCTGCTTAAAGCGTTTTAACATGGCTGATAAATTTTCTTTTTTCTGATTGGCAGAAAATTCGGCCAGTAACACATCCGGCAATACTACGGCAAAAGGTTCATTGCCTACCAACGGGCGACCACACAATACTGCGTGTCCCAAACCTTTCGCATTGCCTTGGCGAACATGCATAATCGTTACGTTTTTCGGCACAATAGAACGAACTTCTTCTAAGAGCTGACGCTTAACGCGTTTTTCTAACATGGTTTCCAACTCAAAAGAAGTATCAAAATGGTTTTCAATGGCATTTTTAGAAGAATGGGTCACCAACACAATTTCTTTAATGCCCGCTGCAACACATTCATTTACCACATATTGAATGAGCGGTTTATCCACTAACGTTAACATCTCTTTTGGAATTGCTTTAGTTGCAGGCAACATACGCGTACCTAAGCCCGCAACAGGAATAATCGCTTTCATTTATTTTTTCCTTATATAAAAAGACCGCACTTTTCAGACAAAGAAAAGTGCGGTTAGTTTCCGATGTGTTTTTTATTGACGAAGCAAAGCCAAAATTTCTTCGGTTTTCTCGGTCATGAGTTTTTTATCGCCGCGCGTTTCTAAATTTAAACGCACTACCGGCTCGGTATTAGAAGAACGCAAGTTAAAACGCCAATTCGGATATTCAATACTGATACCATCAATCTCATCCACGCTCACGGCATCTTTTTCATACGCGGCTCTTACTCGGGCAATGGCAGCCTTAGCATCGGATAACTTACTATTAATTTCTCCCGGTGATGGGAAAGTATTAACGCTATTGTTAACCAATTCACCTAAGGACTTACCGGTGGTAGAAACCAGTTCTACAATCAATAGCCACGGAATCATGCCGCTATCACAATAGAAGAAATCACGGAAATAATGGTGCGCACTCATTTCGCCACCATAGATGGCGTCCACTGCACGCATTTTTTCTTTAATAAAGGAATGACCGGATTTCGACATCACGGCCTCACCGCCATTTTCTTCCACTAATTTAATAGTGTTCCAGATCAAGCGCGGATCATAAATGATTTTGGCACCTTTATTCTTTTGCAAGAAGGCTTGGCTTAGTAATCCAACGATATAATACCCTTCAATGAAATTCGCGTGTTCATCAAACAAGAAACAGCGATCGAAATCACCATCAAAGGCAATCCCCATATCCGCTTTATTCGCGAGCACCGCATCAATAGTATCTTGACGATTCTCATGCAATAACGGATTAGGAATACCATGAGGGAAGGTACCATCCGGATTGTTATGTACTTTAATAAATTCAATCGGCACATGTTTTGCTTTGAACTGCGCTTCAATGGCATCAATGACATGCCCTGCCGCGCCATTGCCGGAATTAATCACCAATTTTAACGGTTTTAGTTGTTCAAGATTAATATAGGACAATAAATGCTCTACATAATCTCCCAAGACTGAAAGCTGTTTATATTCGCCACGCTGAGTGACCGGCGGAAAATTATTTTCTTCCGCCAACCGTTGAATATCCGCTAATCCGGTATCCGCGCTAATCGGGCGGGAATCTTCCCGAACCAACTTCAGTCCGTTATAGTCCATCGGATTATGGCTTGCAGTGACTTCAATACCACCATCAGCCTTCAAAAATGAAGTAGCAAAATAGACTTCCTCTGTCCCCGTTTCTCCTAAATCAATTACATTAACACCGGAATCCAATAGTCCATTTGTTACCGCGCTTTTTAGTTCTTTACTCGTTAAGCGAACATCGCCACCAACGACAATTGTTTTGGGCTTCAAAAATTGCCCAAATGCACGACCTATACGATAGACAATATCCACGTTTAACTCTTCGCCTAAACGGCCACGGATATCGTAAGCTTTAAAGCAAGTCAATTTACTCATAACTTCTCCATCTAATGATCATAAAATAAAATTTGCTACGCCTTCTGTTCATCCTTTGCTTGATGAATACGTTGGTAAATTTCTTCTCTATGAACAGAAACATCCTTGGGTGCTTGGACACCGATTTTAACTTGGTTGCCTCGTATATTCAGAATCGTGATAGAAACATCATCGCCAATGAGCAAGCTTTCGCCAACTTTACGGGTTAAGATCAGCATATAAACTCCTCACCTTGTAGTTTATTTATAAAACTTCCCTATTTTGCTTCCAACATCCCTATCAAACATTAAACAATACCTTCTACTTTTGCGCTTACGGAACCACAAGCGCAAAAACATTACATTTAACCAAAGACAGGATTATAAGTTTGCTTTCAACCAATCAGAGCAAACTGACAATGCCTTGCCTATATTTTCCGGTTGAGTACCGCCCGCCATCGCCATATCCGGACGGCCACCGCCTTTACCGCCAACTTGTTGTGCCATCAAATTCACCAGTTCACCGGCTTTGACTTTCGCGGTTAGATCATCGGTTACGCCAACAATTAAGTTAACTTTTTCATCTAACACGGAAGCAAACACCACAACGGCCGAACCTAATTGATTTTTCAAGCTATCTACCATTGAACGCAAAGACTTCGCTTCAATACCGTCAAGTTGTTGCATAATCACAGAAACACCATGAATTTTCACCGCACTTTGCGCCAAGTCGTTACCGGCTTGCAATGCGGCTTTTTCTTTTAATGTTTGTAACTCTTTTTCAACTTTCTTAAATTTATCTTGCAACAGAGAAATCTTATCCGTAATGGAATTCACATCGGATTTCAGTAAATCGGCGCTTTGATTTAATAAAGTTTGTTGGTGTTGTAGCCATTCAATCGCAGTTTCGCCGGTAATTGCTTCAATTCGACGAATACCTGCTGCCACAGCGGTTTCCGTAACAATTTTAAATAACCCGATATCCCCAGTGCGTTTCGCATGGATACCGCCGCATAACTCAACGGAAAAATCACCCATTGTTAAAACACGCACCTGCTCGGAATATTTCTCTCCGAATAATGCCATCGCGCCTTTTGCTTTTGCTGCATCTAGCGCCATAACCTCGGTTTGAATCGGATTATTTGCTCGCACTTGTTGGTTTACGATACGCTCAACTTCAGCCAACTGTTCTTCGCGAATTGCCTCATGGTGGGCAAAGTCAAAACGTAACAACGCATCGGAAACAAGGGAGCCTTTTTGTGCGACATGTTCACCTAATACCTGACGTAAAGCGGCGTGCAACAAATGGGTTGCAGAGTGATTTAAAGAAATTTGTTGACGGCGAACATCGTCAACCACTGCATTCACCGACTGCCCAACAGATAAACTCCCTTGTGTGAGTTCACCAATGTGGCCGAAAACCTGACCATATTTTTGGGTGTCTTTTACGTCAAAAATAAAACCATTACCTTCTAAGCGTCCAATATCGCCGATTTGACCACCGGATTCCGCATAGAATGGCGTATTTTCTAAAATAACCACTGCACTTTGACCGGCCGTAATAGACTCTACTGCTTTGTCATCATGGAAAAGTGCGGTCACTTTTGCCAACGATTCGGATTCGGTATAACCTTCAAATCGTGTCGTACCGTCAACACGAATCACATTATTGTAGTCCACACCGAACTGACTGGCAGATTGGGCACGCACGCGTTGTGCAGCCATTTCGCGTTCAAACCCGACCTCATCAATCGCAATGTCACGTTCACGACAGACATCGGCGGTTAAATCTAGCGGGAAACCATAAGTGTCGTACAACTTGAACGCAACCTCACCGGATAATACATTGTCTTTTACGTTAGCCAAAGCTTCGTCTAATAAGGTTAGACCGCGCTCTAACGTGCGAGCAAACTGCTCTTCTTCCAAGCGCAAGAATTTTTCCACTGTCGCTTGATGTTTTTTCACCTCTTCGCCGGCCTGTGCCATCACCTCAATTAACGTTGGTACTAATTTATAGAAGAAGGCTTCCGTTGCGCCGAGCAAGTGTCCGTGACGTACTGCACGACGAATAATACGACGAAGCACATAGCCACGACCTTCATTGGACGGCACCACACCATCGGCGATTAAATAAGCACAAGAGCGAATGTGGTCGGCAATAACACGCAAAGATTTATTGTTTAAATCTTTCTCACCGGTTAATTCTGCGGCTTTAACAATTAACGCTTTGAAAATATCAATGTCATAGTTGGAATTAACGTGTTGTAGCACTGCGCTAATTCGCTCCAATCCCATGCCTGTATCAACGGACGGTTTTGGTAATTTTTCCATTGTGCCGTCAGCATGGCGATTAAATTGCATGAATACAATATTCCAGATCTCAATATAACGATCGCCATCTTCTTCAGGTGATCCCGGCGGGCCACCCCAAATGTGATCGCCATGATCGTAGAAAATTTCGGTACAAGGTCCACATGGACCAGTGTCACCCATTTGCCAAAAGTTATCGGAAGCATAAGGCGCGCCTTTGTTATCACCGATACGAATAATACGTTCTGCCGGAATACCGATTTCCTCGTGCCAAATCTTGTAGGCTTCATCATCAGTTTCATATACGGTTACCCATAATTTTTCTTTTGGTAACCCTAACCATTGCGGAGATGTCAAAAACTCCCAACCATAATGAATGGCATCATGTTTAAAATAATCGCCGAAACTGAAGTTCCCCAACATTTCAAAGAAGGTGTGGTGTCTGGCCGTGTAACCCACATTTTCCAAATCGTTATGCTTTCCGCCTGCACGCACACAACGTTGTGCGGTGGTAGCACGGCTATAAGGGCGTTTTTCCAACCCTAAAAATACATCTTTAAACTGGTTCATTCCGGCATTGGTGAATAATAATGTCGGATCATTCTCCGGAACCAAAGAACTACTTGCTACAACTTGATGTCCCTTACTATGGAAAAAATCAAGATAAGATTGTCGAATTTGTGCTGTTGTTTTCATTTACAAGCCTTGCTTTCTTTTAACTATCTAAAATGACAAAATAAATTGAGTAATTCCGTATTGTTGCACATTTTTCTCATTTATAGAAAACCTTTTTATCTATAATGTTTTATTTCCCGAGCAATAGAAAAAAATAAAAAACCGCACTTACATTCAGAACTCGTGAAAGTGCGGTTGGTTTTTTGTCTTATTTTACGGCCGACTACCGTTTTTATTCATCACGAAGAGGAATAACCAACATATCAATCGTAATTGAATTCATCACTTGACGGGTAGAAGACATCAATTTACTCCAAAAATCTTGGTGATGACCGGTAACTAACAAATCCACATCGTATTGTTCGATAGCATCTATTAACACTTGCCCCAAATCCCCACTACCACTGAGTTTTTCGCTAATCGGGTAGCCGGCTTGTTCGGATAACTGCAACAAGGCCTGTTGCGTTTCGCTGGAAATACGATCTTGCATAGACACCATATTTACATCAATCAGTCCTGTATAAAGATCCGAAAAGTTAACGTCAACATGAATGATGGATAACTTCGCATCATGACGTTTGGCAACGCCGACCGCTTTTTTCAACAGGAATGGACTTTCTTCTGAAAGATCTACTGCAACTAATACGTGTTTGTACATAATCGACTCCTTACCATGAGCAGGGTTAATTTTCCTCGTGAGTATAGTAGCACTAGTGTGTAAGAAAAAATATGGACTGGATCACATTTTGAGAAAAACATTGATTTCTAATTAGAAAAAGATCCCAGCCGTTTTTTGTGCTATGATTTTATCTCCTTTCTCTCACTGTTTTTCTAAAAAAATCGAGCGCAATATGACTTATTCCATCCATGATTTTGTACAATTAATCGCACAATTACGAGATCCCGTGAACGGCTGCCCGTGGGATATCAAGCAAACTTATGTATCGATGATCCCTTGTTTAAAAGAAGAAACCTATGAAGTCATCGATGCCATTGAGCAAAACGATGTGAACAACCTGAAAGAAGAACTGGGTGACCTATTATTACAAGTGGTATTTCTCAGCCAGCTGGCGGCAGAAGAAAATAAATTTACGTTCGATGAGGTTGTACAGGACGTTGCAGAAAAAATCGTGCGCCGCCATCCTCATGTTTTCGGTGATAAGCAAGCGAATAATGAACAGGAAGCCTTGCAAAATTGGAATGCGATGAAGGCATTGGAGCATCAACATCAAGGTCATATCTCTATTTTACATAATATTCCGCGTGCTTTCCCGGCCTTAATGCGCGCGGAAAAACTACAAAAACGTTGTTCCAAAATCGGGTTTGATTGGCAGGATATTTCGCCGGTCTTTGCCAAAGTGGAAGAAGAACTGCGTGAAGTTAAACAGGAAATGGAACGTTGCCCACAAGATCAAACGAAAATTGAAGAAGAAGTAGGAGATGCATTGTTTGCGATGGTCAATTTAAGTCGCCATTTAAAATGTCAGGCCGAAGAGAGTTTACGCAAAGCCAATCAAAAATTTGAACAACGTTTCCGTAAAGTTGAAGACAAACTTAACGAACAAAACCGTACGCTTGCGGAAGCATCGTTAATGGAAATGGATGTATTGTGGGATGAAGTAAAACAGGAAGAAAAACGTCGTTAAAATCCACCGCACTTTTAGATAAAAAACATTTAAAAAAACAACCGCACTTTAAAAACAAAATACCGAGCATTATGGCTCGGTATTTTATTTCGATTAATCAATGCCTAATACTTTACGGCCGTTGATACTGGCGATATTCACCATGGCGTCTAAGTCCGGGAAACGACAACCGGCGGCCAATAAGCTCAACTCCTGCCACATATCCCCTTCGCACAACGGCACCATGTAGTCACAAATATTATCCGTACCAATCGCCACCGTAATCCCTTCCGGAATCATTTCATCAGCCGGTGTTAACGCATTATGGAACGGCATGAGTTCTTCCTTACGATTACTGTCAATCCATGCCATCGGGCAAGCAATCATCATCATTTGTGCTTGGCGCATTTTTTCATAGAGACGATAACGATATTCTTTGGAATGCGATCCAATGGAGATGCCGTGAATAGCGACCACGCGTCCTTGCATACCGTGTTCAATGGTTTTGTCACACAACTGCTCCGTTTCGATTTCTGTCGGTGAATTAAATTGATCCACGTGAACATGACACATAATGCCGCGTGATTTGGCGGTATCCAATAAAATATCCATGGCTTCCAAACCACGTCCATAATCCAACTCATCACGGTATGGTAAGCCACCAATCATATCCACCATCTCGGAACCAATGTCAAACCATTTACGCGCTGTTGGCTCAATCACGCCTTTTAAGGTTTGGTTAGCAAATTTCAATACGATGTCATGCTTATAGACTTCACGAGCCTTATGGGCGGCGATAATCGCTCGGTCTTCACACACCGGGTCAATGTCCACAAACGTACCGAAAGCCGTCACCCCTTGGGAAATCATCAATTCAATAGATTGGCAAAAACGGGCATAGTAGTCATCCACCGAAGAAGTACGCTTCACCTCATCCACCAAATCCCATTTTTGTTGCAAATTACAGTTTTGATAAATGCCGATTTTTTCCGGCGTCATGGTAAAGGCTCGATCCGCATGCGCATGCGCATTCACCCAGCCTCCTTTTTTAATAATTTCATCTCGAATAAAGGTTTTAAAACTACGAACGTGAGTTTTCGTCATAGTGACTCCATAAGTAAATTTAAAGGATAGGCAGGGAGCAAATAGAAAAAAATCCTCATAACAGAGGATTTCGTATTAATTGAAAATAGACGGGCGATCAATGGCTGTGCATTGAAATAACAGATAATGTTATAAAAAATTCGCAGATTTTTAATTAATAACATCGTATTTGTCCTAATGAAATTGTGCGCTAGTATAAAACTCACCGATGCAAAAATATAATTGATTTTGACTATTGGTCAGGCACATTTCTAATCATTTTTCTAAAAATGATCGCTCTTGATTGAACACTTCCAAGAATAAGCCTAACGGCGGTCTCTCCGATGAAATCTTCTGATAAGTGCGGTCATATTTTTGATAGTTTCCGCGCGTATCAATATGATATTGCGTGCCGTCCGGCTGAATAATCACATTCCAACGATAATTGGAGACTAAGACCCAATCCGTTGCCTGTTTCAAATCGAATAAATCACGCCCTTGCGCATAATCACCAATCGGATTTTTTACGTTGAAAACGTATTTCATCAATGCCGGCAATAAATCCACATGCGCAGTTAATTTAGTAATTTTTGTGGCCGGTAAACCTTGCCAACGAACAATCATCGGTACCTGCACTTCATCACGGGAGAAATCATTGATTTCTTCTTTTTCCGTCAATGTTTTGAAACTATACCCATGCTCTGCGGTAATCACCACAATCGTGTTCGGCAAATCTAATTCCGGCAAGAGTTGTCCGAAGAGTTCGTCTAGTTTAGCAAGCTGTTGCTGATATTTATCTTGCGTCAAATTTGGTTCAATATTTAAACTCAAATAACCCCAAAACGGTTTTTCCTGTTTTTTAGCGGAATCCAACCAGCGTTTAAAGGACTGCACCGCAGCTTGGTTGCTATTATCACCGCTTAATTTCGCTTTCGGATAAATAGCGCGACGGAAAATAGCGCTATCAAATTTCTTAGCGGAAAACAAGCCTTGCACATATTGTTGTTGTGCAAAACGTTCAACCAAAACGGAAGGGGTTTTATTGCTGAGCAGGCTATCTGTGTAGCTGGCATTCAATCCGTAAAATAACCCAACTAAGCCGGCATTATTATTATTTCCACTGCTGTAATGGTTGGTAAATTGAGTGGAACGTTGTGCAAATTCCGCTAAATTCAGCATTTTTTCCATATCAATGGCATCGTAACGTAAGCCGGAAACTGTAATAAGTAGCACATTGGTCTTTTCTTTTGGCGTCTCAAAGAGCAATGGGTTTTTCGGGTATTCAATGGCTAACGCATCCAAACGCCCTTCCTGCGCTAAGCGCTGAGCATACTCTTCCTTATCTAAGAAACCATGTTTTTCCAAGAAAGAACGAGCTGTCATCGGATGAGACAGAGGAAAATTAGAACGTTGCATTGTAATCGGACGATATAAATAAGCATCCGCCCATGCGTAAATCAAATGCGTTGCAATGAAGGTGCAAACAAAAAAGACACCAACCCCTCTTAACCATTTTTGCCGCTCCAAGCTACGTAACTTTTGCCAAGACCAACGGGAAAACAACATTTGCACTAATAAAATCAACGGCATCGGTGTAAAGAATGCTTGCCAGTTGCGTGACAATTCACCGTTTTCCGGGTTCACCAACAAATTCCAAACGAGAGAAGATAAATGCAGGTTAAAGCGCACAAAAACTTCCGTATCGACTAATAATAACGTGTTACCAATCGTAGCAAGAATGACAGTGAGCCCGCGAAAAGTGCGGTGGTTTTTAACGATAAAACTGAGGGGGAATATCACCAACAAATAAAAGGCGAATACAATAAAACTAAAGTGCCCTAATAAGCTGATAAAAAAGTAAATTTTGCCAAATAGCGTATCCGGCCAGTCAATAATAAACGCATAGCGGGCACCGATAAAAATCGCCCAAAGAATATTAAAAAAAGCAAACCAGTGCCCCCACGAAATCTTCTGTGAGGTTTCTTCACGATATTGTCTGCTGTTTAATTTCCACATTGCCAATTATTTCGCTGTATTAATGGAATTGAGTAACGCCTCTGAAAAGGCTTGAGCAAGCACCTTTTGCTGTTGTTTACCTAGATTACCGGTGAGCAAGTTGGTGGTCATATTACCTAAAACGATTAAGGATAAATCCAATGGTGCTTGGTGTTTTTCAAGCACTGCGATCATGTCGTTTAGAATTGCATCTATTTGTTTATCTTGATATTTTGATTGAATTGCCATGTTTGATTAGCCAACTAATGTAAAACGTCGCCTATATTAACCGATAATTGGGCTAATCCTAACATATTTTGTTAGTTCTGTTAAAAAGTGCGGTTATAATAGCGGAAATTTTTTAAGGTGGTTTTATGAGCATTACAGTCAAACAAATTATTCTCCATCAAATTATTAAAGCCGAGCCGGAAGGCGAAAATCCCCCACAATTAAGCTGCATACTACGCGAACAATTATTAACCATCACTCCTGAAGTGGAACAAATGATGTTGCAATTACATCAAGGCTATCAAAATAAAGCCAAAGCTTATGGCGTGTTTCAAGAATCTTCTGTATTTGCCCAAAATCTCAACCGTTTATTGGAAAATGAAGTGGATTTTTTGCCATTCAGCCACGAAGCAACTCACTTATTAATTGCCGAATTGAGTAAATATAACTTCGCCGACAACGGTACGTTAGTGTTATGCCAATATAATTTCTTGGCTACCGATTATTTGTTTATTGCGCTGTTAGACAGTCGTATCAGTATGTTAGTCAACGATCAGTTGGAAATTCAACGCACGGAATATTTGGATATTACCCAATTTGATGTGGCCGCCCGCATTAATCTGACCGATTTACAACTCAATGCCAATTCCAACCGTTATCTCACGTTTATTAAAGGTCGCGTGGGACGCAAGATCGCCGATTTTTTTATGGATTTCTTAGGCGCAGAAGAAGGGCTCAATCCACAAGTACAAAACCAATGCTTATTACAAGCAGTGAGTGATTACTGCGTACAAGGGGAACTTAATCCGGAACAAACTCAAGCAGTGAAAAAACAAGTGTTCGAATACTGTAAAGGCCAAATGAGCAGCGGTGAGGAAATTGAACTGGCTGAACTTTCCGAAGAGTTACCAACTCTAAACCAACAACCTTTTGTCGCGTTTACACAAGAGCAAAACTATGGGTTGGAAGATAGTATTCCACCAATTCGCACCGCACTTAAATCGTTAACCAAATTTTCCGGCTCAGGTAAAGGGGTAACAATCAGTTTTGACGCTGAATTACTAAATCAACGCATTCTTTGGGATGAAGCCGCCGATACCTTAACCATCAAAGGCTTGCCACCAAATCTACGTGACCAATTACAACGCCAACTAAAAGAAAAGAATTAATTTGGCAATTAATTAAACTTTCGGTATTATCATTTCCAATTATTTACAGAGGATAAAAGGCAAAAAATGCAATTCAAATCTGTTGTAACTACATTAATTTTTGCATTGAGCGTGAGCGCTTGTTCCAGCATCAACAAAGTGGTATATCGTATTGATGTACCACAAGGAAATTACTTACAAGCCTCCACCGTGGCACAACTAAAAACCGGTATGACCGCCCAACAAGTCCAATACCTACTAGGAACACCTGTTCTGGTTGATCCATACAGTAACAACACTTGGTACTATGTTTTCTTACAACAAAAAGCCTATGAAGCGCCTGAGCAACATACTTTAGTTGTAAACTTTGATCAAAAAGGCACAGTGAGTAACTTTGATTTAGATAAACCGTTACCAAATGAAGAACAGGTTGAAGTAAACAATACAATTATTAATGCACCGGACGCACCAACAAAAAGCTGGTGGCAATTCTGGAAATAGCTATTCCGTTTTCAATCTCATTGATTGTAACCCACATAAGGTTTAATTTATGGCTAAAATTTTACTTGTTGATGATGACGCAGAACTCACCGAGCTACTCGCCCAATTATTAGATTTAGAAGGCTTTGAAATTAATGTAGCAAACAATGGTAAGGAAGCATTAGCACTACTTGACCATAGTTACGACCTAATATTGTTAGATATCATGATGCCGGTATTGAATGGTATCGAAACCTTAAAACAAATCAGAAAGAATTTTTCTACACCGGTTATGATGCTTACCGCCCGCGGTGATGATATTGACCGTATTTTAGGATTGGAATTGGGGGCCGATGATTACTTGCCAAAACCATTTAATGATCGTGAATTAGTCGCCCGCATAAAAGCAATTCTGAGGCGTACCGCACAAACAAATAGCGTTAAAGATCCTGTCGATTTGGACAAAATTGAGTTTGCCGGCATTTTGCTTTATCCGGGACGCCAACAAGCCTTATTCGGCTCAAAAGATCTTGAATTAACCGGTACAGAATTTACCTTATTGCTCAAGCTCATTACAAACCCGGGCCTAATTCTTACCCGTGAAGAATTAAGCCAAGAGGTACTGGGCAAACCACTAACACCATTTGATCGTGCGATTGATATGCATATGTCAAACCTACGGAAAAAATTACCCAATCGGCCTGATGACTTACCATGGTTTAAAACACTCCGTGGTCGAGGCTATCTATTAATTGCTGAAAAATAATAAACTAACAACTTAAAGGCTATTCCATATAGCCTTTTTTATCCCTAAGAATCATGTTCAGAAAAGAATTTATTTTTAACTCATTAACCATCCGAATATTCACCTTCTTCTGGTTAACATTCTCTATTTTATTGATATTTATTTTCCTATTGCCCTATTTTGACGCACATATTTACTCCAACCTAAAAGAGTATGAAGTTGCAAAATATCAAAAAGAAATCGCTACCTCTATCCGCAATAACCAAATCTCACGCATTTTAGCCGGCGTGCCCGTACTCCCAAATGACCGATTTAGCGCACATCCGGTTTTAATCGCGCCAAATGGGCAAGTTCTAGGGGCTTTGCCGGAAGAAGAAAAATCGTTGCGTCAGTTTATTTTTAACAATGCGGTTTTAGACCAACCATTAAAGAAAATCTATTCTAACATTCAAATTGTTGGGCCGTTTTCACTTTATTTAAATCCGGAACATAATCAATCCTATAGTTTATATTTCGTTAATCAAATTAATGCTCAAAAAGAAATCTTAAATTATATTTTTGATCGTCCATTATTTCTGATTGTATTGGTAGTTTTAATTTCTACGCCATTGCTCTGGTGGCTATCGCGCAGTATCGGGCAACCAATTCGCAATTTACAGCTGGCGGCAAATGCCGTTGCCATTGGGAACTTGAAGATTAATAAAGATCTGGAAACAAAAGGATTACTGGAACTCCGCCAAGTAGGGCAAAGTTTCAATCGAATGATGCAGTCTCTCGAAGAGGTGTTGTTAAATCAGCAATCATTGCTATCCTCTATTTCGCATGAACTGAGAACTCCGCTTACCCGCTTGCAATTAGCCACGGCACTGCTACGCCGTAAATTAGGCGACAGTAGTGAAATCCAACGAATTGATACGGAAGCACAACGTTTAGATAAAATGATTCATGACCTATTACAACTCTCCCGTCAGCAATTACACAGTCATTTTGAAAAGGACATTTTCCCAATCCCGGTGTTATGGACTGAAATCTTACATGACGCGGAATTTGAAGCTGCACAACGATGCATTCACTTTACCGTTGACCAGTCCATTGTTCATCCTGAAACATATTACTTAAACGGCAATCACGGTTTGTTGGCAAGTGCGGTGGAAAATATCATTAGAAATGCGTTGAAATATACAAAATCAGCCATTGTTATGCATATTTATATTCATGAAAATGATCTTTTCGTACGCATTGAAGATAACGGTGCCGGCTTACCGGAAGAAGAATACGAAAAAATCTTCAAACCATTCTATCGTGTTGATGAAGCCCGTACTCGAGAAACCGGTGGCACCGGTTTAGGTTTATCTATCGTTGCAAATACGGCTAAAGATCATCATGGTGCAGTATGGGCCGGAAAAAGTAGTTTAGGCGGATTAGCCGTAACTTTACGCCTACCGCTTTGGATTGCCAAATAATCCATCTATTACAATAACGCTAACAAACAAAAAACCCTATTGAATCATCAATAGGGTTTCTTCTTATCCTATAAGGTTAATGTAAGAATTTTACAACTTCCATAAACACTTTAAGCAAGGCGGCATTGACTAAGTCGATAAAGAACGCCCCGACCATCGGTACAATCAAGAAGGCTTTATGGGACGGTCCGAAACGGCTGGTAATCGCCTGCATATTGGCAACCGCTGTCGGTGTCGCACCCAAACCGAAACCGCAGTGGCCGGCACTTAACACCACCGCATCATAATCGCTACCCATCATGCGATAAGTCACATAAATCGCAAAGGCGGCCATTAATGCCACTTGAACGGCTAGGATCACCATCACCGGCAATGCTAAACCTGCTAATTGCCATAATTTTAATGACATTAATGCGATAGCTAAGAACAGGGACAACGCCACGTTACCCAACACGTCAATCGCAGAATCGGCAACATTAAATTTGAAAAGATGAGTTAAGGAGTTACGAATCACTACACCGGTAAATAAACACCATACAAATGTAGGTAAAGTAAACACGGTACCTTTAGTTTGCGCATCTAAGAATTGTCCAATGAGTAAACAGCACGCCATCATTGTAATGGTTTCAAGTAAAGAGCGGGTTGTGATCTTACGTTGATAGGTAGGATGTTCAAAAGCCTCTTGTATATCATCCACATCGTCATTTTCCGGGTTTTCGCCACGCCCCATTTTCTTTAATAAATGACGGGCTACCGGGCCACCAATAATACCACCGGACACCAAACCGAAAGTTGCACAAGCCATTGCAAGCTCGGTTGCGCCTTCAATACCAAAGACCTCGGTTAAATCTTTAGCCCATGCCGCGCCAGTACCATGACCACCGGTCAACGTCACAGAACCGGCAATTAAACCATAGGCAGGGTCAATACCTAACAACAAGGATCCACCAATCCCCACACCATTTTGCAGGGCAATCAGAATACCCGCCGCAATAACAAAAATAATCAGAGGTTTGCCACCTTTTACTAAACGGGCAAAGTTAGCACTCAAACCAATAGATGAAAAGAACACTAACATCATAGAAGAACGCAAATTGTCATCGAATGTAAAAGAAACGCCCCAACCTTGATATAAAACGGTCAATAAAATTGCTACTAAGAAACCGCCCACAACCGGCTCGGGGATATTATAGTTTTTTAAGAAGGCAATACGTTTAACCAAGAAATAGCCCAAAAATAAAACAAAACCTGCTAGGGCGAGGGTTTCATAGGTATTAAAATTCATAGAATATCCTCTTTTTTGATGGTAATTTTTCCATGACTACTTGAAATATAAAGCACCAGGAAAAACTTATGCGAAGAATAAAAAATTTTTATTATTCACGGAAAGGTTTTCAATTTAGCAGAAAATAAAAGCCACTTCTACAAAAAAACACATAAAAATACAGGTCAAACCTTAATTATTTAACCAAAATGTGACAGGTCCGTCATTGGTTAAGCTTACTTGCATATCTGCAGCAAATCTTCCCGTTTCCACCTTAATTTTCTCACCGCACTTTTGTACAAAGTAATCATAAAGCGCATTGGCCAATGCAGGAGGTGCGCCTTTAGAAAAACTCGGACGTAGCCCTTTTTGCGTATCCGCAGCTAAGGTAAACTGCGACACCACCAACACTTCGCCGCCGATTTGTTGCACATTCAAATTCATTTTGTCATCTTCATCGCTGAAAATACGATAATTGAGTACCTTTTCCGCAAGCTTATCTGCCTTCTGGCAATCATCATCCTTTTCCACACCTAATAGCACCAACAAACCCTTACCGATTTGTCCGACAACCTCACCACCAACTTCTACTTTCGCACCGGAGACACGTTGAATTAATGCGATCATTTTGTTTCCTCTATTTGTTCTAAATTCATCATTTTTTCCGACCGCACTTCCGCCAACACTGCTGCTAATTGTGCGCCGAGTAGCACGAACGTCCAGCTTAACTGAATCCACAGCAACATAATCGGCAGAGTCGCCATCGCACCATAAATTAACTGATAAGACGGGAACGTCACGATATACCAAGCAAAGGCTTGCTTACCCAACGTGAAAAACACGGCAGCAATAAGCGCACCGGCAGCAGAATGTTTGATACTGACTTTTTTATTCGGCACCACCATATAAATCACAGTGAAGATAAACCACGTCGAAAGAAACGGCACAAAGCTCAATAATTTCAAGCCAAAAGAAAATCCCGATGCATTTTCAAACATGGTTTTTACATAGGCACTGGCGGCAATACTGGCGCCAACTAACAGCGGGCCTAAGGTAAGAATGAGCCAATAAATGGCGAAAGAAGTAAAAATCGGACGAGTGCTAGTGTCATGCCAAATGCTGTTTAGCGTACGGTCAATAGAATTAATCAACATTAATGCTACCACAATCAAACTGATAATCCCCACCGCGCTCATTTGCTTGGAATTATTCACAAACTCATCGATATATTGCCCCACTACATCACTCGCCGACGGGGCAAAATTGGTGAAAATGAACTCTTTCAACGCACCGGTCACTTCGTTAAACACCGGAAATGCCGAGAAAATGGAAAATACCACCATAATTAACGGCACAATGGCAAGCATGGTGCTGTAAGTTAAATAACCGGCGGCTTGGGTTAATTTATTCTGATTAAAACGCTGCCAAAAGATCGTACAAAACGTTTTCCACTCAATCATAAAAAGCCTCCGCAACAATACTTAAATTTTTTGCCGGAACCGCACACACAAGGTTGTTTCATCGTCGGCAACGGTACCGTTGGATCCACAAAATACCAACGCCCATCAATTTTTACAAAAATCGAACGTTCATGATGAGATTGTTCCCCCTCCTCACCTTGAAAAACGGCGTGAAATTCCACCGCACTTTGGAGCTTAGTCAACGTCTCTGTCTTTAAAATCTGCAAACCAAGCCATTGGGTATTTTCTGCCCAAGCTTGGATGGCTTGTACATTTAGTAACGCCTGTTGGCTCGGCACGGTAGTTTCCACAATATAAGGCACATTTTTCAGCACATAAGCGGCATAGCGGGAACGCATGAGTTGCTCAGCGGTTTCAGGGAATTGCGCATGTGTATGAAAACGCCCACAACAATCCTCATAAGATTTATTCGATTGACAAGGGCAATTTGAATCTAAAAGTGCAGTCATTTTTAACTCTGTTTTTCTTGTAATTTCATCAGTTGTGCATTTAACGAACGCTTGAATGCTGCTGCCAACACCTCAAGCGCCAGGGCCTGTTCAAGCTCGTCTGCATGATTGGGTGCCGACAATAAACGGTTCAAATGACGAATAGTAAATTCAGGATGCGGACGGCTTAACAATACGAGCTGATCGCCTTTATGAATGACGCCCGCTTGTACCACCCGCACATACCAGCCGGACCAACCGGAACGATATACGGTCTGTTGAGTGTTTTGATTTTCGGTATTTTTCGATAAACGTTCACAAGGCTTACGTGGCTGTGACACTTCCACCACGCTAGTACCAATTTGAAAACGGTCTCCCACACATACGGAATCTTCGTTCAACTCGGAAACCACAAAATTCTCACCATAAACCGCCGTGCCCTGATAAGAAAAATTTTCATTCAATAACGCATTTAACGCCGGGAAAGAATCTTCCGACATAAAAAAGAGCGCCTTATCCACGCCGCCATGATGGGCTTTTAATCCCACATCATTGCCTTCCGCCCCTAGCGCATGGATGTTCACCGTATCTACCGGTTGCTTGCGAATAGCACTTTCATATATTGAGCCGTCAGCAAAAGTCAGCTGTTGCACTTGCCCGACCTTAATGATCAAAATTTCCGCATTTGCCATCATTTTCCTCGTTATTATCTGAAATCTGCAGAATTATACCGTAAAAACAACTTATTTTTTGACCGCACTTCTATTTTTAAATATCATGCGGAAAATTCATTCGCAATCCATTAGGAACAATAACAATGCAATATTTATTAGCCCAAACCCCTCAAAACCAACAACTCGGCATTACCGCGAAAATGGCGAACCGCCACGGTTTAATTGCCGGCGCCACCGGCACGGGTAAAACCGTTACATTACGCAAAATGGCGGAAGCCTTTAGTGACGACGGCGTACCGGTATTTTTAGTGGATGTGAAAGGTGACCTTTCCGGCTTAGTGCAGCCGGGCGTGATGCAAGGTAAAATCGCCGAGCGTATCGAACAATTCAATTTAGGCGGCGAAAGCTATTTGAGCGGTTATCCTGTTTCCTTTTGGGACGTGTTCGGCGAAACAGGCATTCCGCTTCGTACCACCATTTCCGAAATGGGGCCGTTGTTGCTCTCCCGTTTATTAAATCTCAACGCGACGCAAGAAGGCTTGCTCAACCTCGTGTTCCGTGTGGCGGATGACAAAGGCTTATTGCTTATCGACCTAAAAGATCTGCGCGCTATGCTGAAATATGTGGCGGAAAATGCCAAGACCTTCCAAGTAGAATATGGCAACGTGTCTGCCGCCAGCGTAGGAGCCATTCAACGCGCCTTATTAACCTTAGAAAACGAAGGTGCAATAAATTTATTCGGCGAGCCTGCACTAAATTTAGATGATTGGCTACAAACCCGTGATGGTCGTGGCGTTATTAATGTACTCAATTCGGAAAAATTAATTAACTCCCCACGCATGTACAGTGCATTCTTGCTTTGGTTAATGGCGGAATTATTTGAACAGCTACCGGAAGTGGGCGACCCCGACAAACCGAAATTCGTCATGTTCTTTGACGAAGCGCATTTGCTGTTTGATGGCGCACCAAGCGTGTTGGTGGATAAAGTGGAGCAGGTCGTGCGTTTGATTCGTTCCAAAGGCGTGGGCATTTATTTCGTGACCCAAAACCCGTTGGATTTACCGGATACCGTGCTCGGTCAATTAGGCAACCGCGTGCAACACGCCTTGCGCGCCTTTACGCCACGCGATCAAAAGGCTGTGAAATCAGCCGCGGAAACCTTCCGTTCCAACCCGAACATAAACGTGGTTGAAACGATTTCAACACTCGGCGTAGGTCAGGCATTAGTCTCGTTCTTAGATGAAAAAGGCATGCCGACACCGGTGGAAATTGCTTACATTTTCCCACCGAAAAGCCAATTAGCGCCAATTACTGCCGAACAACGCACCGCTTGGGTGAAAGACGACGATTTATACGCTTTCTATAAAGATTATGTGGATAACGAATCTGCTTTTGAGGTGTTAAACCAACAAGCGGATTTAGCCGCTGTAGCGCAAAAACAAGCGGAACAAGCCAAGCAGGAAAAAGAAAACGGCATTATGGGTAGTCTCAGCCGCATGATTTTCGGCACCAAAAAACGTGGCGAGCAACTGACTGTGACGGAAGAATTGGTCAGTGGCGTAGCAAAATCCGTGGGACGCAACATCCGCAACCAAATCACCAAACAAATTATGCGGGGAATTTTAGGCGCATTTAAGAAGTAAAATTCCTCCGAAAAATGCACCGCACTTTTTGATATTCACTGACAATATTCTCTTAAAAAGTGCGGTCATTTTTTTTAATGTTTTTAACTCTTCATTATCCAGCCTTTAATTAAGAATAATTCTCATCTATAATCACATCTATTAATAACAGAAATCACTTTCCTACGACGGCAGTTTACGCCGTACTTCCCGCCATAGCTTTATTCCACTGCAGACAAGCTGGATAAACATAAGGAGTAACTATGTTTCAAATTCAAGATGCGGTCAGCGAAACCCTGCTTATTCCGCTATATATGCGTTATCGAGAATCATTAAAACCCAATCCGATTATTCATGATGAATCGGCGCTGCGCCTGATTCCGCAAATCGATTATGATTTCAGTAAATTTGATACCGCCGTACACAGTTCCGTAGGTTCGGCGATTCGCGCCGCATATTTGGATAACGTGACTAAAGACTTTATTCAACGCCATCAACAACCGATTATCGTGATGATCGGCTGCGGGTTGGACGCACGACACGAGCGTGTTGGTGATATCGGCAAAAACATTCCTTTCTATGAACTGGATTTGCCTGATGTCATTGCATTACGCAAGCAAATGATGCCGCCGGCGGAAAACGAAATTTTATTGCCTGCGTCAGCCTTTGAAACGGATTGGATGGACACATTACAAACGCAATACCCACACGCTTCGTTTTTATTTGTGATTGAAGGCGTGTTGATGTACTTCAATGAAGCGCAAGTGAAAAAACTGTTTAAAGACTTAGCCGCCCGTTTTAGCGGTGGTGAAATCACTTTTGATATCGGTAGCACTTGGATGAGCCGTAATTCGCAAAAACATCATGACGTAATAAAACACATGCGGGCAAAATTTGATTACGGCTGCGATGACGATCATGAAATGGAGCATTGGGCAAATAATCTGCAACTGATTTCGGCAAAATATATGTTCGATTTTCCGGCTTGGAAAGGTATCGGCTTATTGAAAGCTGCCATCATGTGGATATTCCCCACAGTCCGCAAATCTTATCGTTTCTTACGGTATCGTATTATTTAAAATTTGAGGTAAAAAAAGACCGCACTTTGCTTTTCTCATTCAAAGTACGGTCAGAATTTCAAACGTTTTTAGAGATTATTCCACTGTTACCGCTTTCGCCAAGTTACGAGGCTGATCCACATCGGTGCCTTTGATTAAGGCAATGTGGTAGGCCAATAATTGCATCGGCACGGTATAATAAATCGGCGCGGTGATCTCGCTCACCGTCGGCATGGTGATAATTTTCATGCCATCGGCTTCGGTAAATCCGGCTTCTTTATCGGCGAAAACATACAACTGACCGCCACGGGCACGTACTTCTTCAATGTTGGATTTGATTTTTTCCAACAATTCATTGTTTGGCGCCACCACAATCACCGGCATATCGGCATCGATTAATGCTAACGGGCCGTGTTTCAATTCACCGGCAGCATAGGCTTCTGCGTGAATGTAAGAAATTTCTTTTAACTTCAATGAGGCTTCCATCGCAATCGGATAGAATTCACCACGCCCTAAGAATAAGGCATGATGTTTCTCTGCAAAATCTTCCGCTAAATCTTCAATATGCTGATCGAATGCCAAGGCTTTTTCAATTTCTGCCGGCAAGGCTTCTAAGGCTTTCACGATTTCCTGCTCTTTTTTGGCAGAAAGTGTGCCTTTCACTTTGCCTACGGCAACCACTAACATTAACAACGCTGCCAACTGTGTGGTAAAGGCTTTGGTGGATGCCACGCCGATTTCCACGCCTGCGCGGGTCATGAAGGCTAAATCCGATTCACGCACCAAAGAGGAGCTGGCAACGTTACAAATCGTCATGGCCGCCATGTAGCCTTTTTGTTTTGCCAAGCGTAACGCCGCCAAGGTATCGGCGGTTTCACCGGATTGGGAAATCGTAATCAACAAACTGTTCGGGCGGGTTACAAATTTGCGATAACGGAATTCGGAAGCGATTTCCACATCACAACTGATACCGGCCAAACTTTCAAACCAGTAGCGCGACACCATGCCGGAATTGTAAGAGGTTCCACAAGCGACAATTTGAATGTGTTCCACTTTCTCTAAAATGTCTTTTGCACCGTTGCCAATGGATTGAATGACTAAATTATCGTGAGTCAAACGGCCTTGCATGGTATTCACTAGTGCAGTCGGTTGTTCGTAAATTTCTTTCTGCATGTAATGGCGGAATTTTCCTTTCTCCGCAGCATCATTTTCAGCGTTTGAATCATGCATGCTACGCTCTACTTTATTACCGTCACGATCGTAAATATCCACGGATCGACGAGTAATTTCTGCAATATCGCCTTCTTCCAAATAAATAAAACGACGAGTTACGCTTAATAACGCAAGTTGGTCAGAAGCAAGGAAATTCTCACCGATACCCAAACCAATCACCAGCGGACTACCGGAACGAGCAGCAACCAAATGTTCGGGATGCATACGATCCATCACGACCATACCATAGGCGCCGATAAGCTGTTTCACTACTTTTTGTACTGCGTCCAACAGGCTGTCGGTACTACGCATTTCCCATTCCACCAAATGTGCGATCACCTCGGTGTCGGTTTGAGAGGTAAACACATAACCGCGTTCTTTTAACAGGGTACGTAATTCTTCGTAATTTTCGATAATGCCGTTATGCACCACCGCGAAATTGCCGGAAACATGCGGATGCGCGTTATCTTCTGAAGGCGCACCGTGGGTTGCCCAGCGGGTGTGTGCAATACCGGTACCGCCACTAATAGGGGATTTTTCCACCGCATCATCTAATTCTTTCACTTTCCCTAAACAACGCACACGTTGTAACTCGTGTTGCGCATCCACAACCGCCAAACCTGCCGAGTCATAACCCCGATATTCAAGACGATGTAATCCGTTAATTAAGATTTCTGCTACATCACGTTGCGCTACCGCACCGACAATTCCACACATAATATTTCCTTTATAAGACTAAAAAAACACTGAAAAAAACCACCGCACTTTATGCACAAATGACATCCACGCCATGCGCCTCAATACGGCGTTTATTCTCTTCCGACAGCAGATTGTCGGTAATCAACACGTCAATCTGCTGCCACGTTAATTCCACATTCGGCATTTTGCGACCGATTTTTTGTGATTCCACCATTACAATCACTTCACGCGCCACATCCGCCATCACTTGGCTCAGCCCGACTAACTCGTTAAACGTTGTCGTTCCACGTTCAAAATCAATACCATCGGCACCAATGAATAACTGGTCAAAGTTATAAGAACGCAATACTTGTTCCGCCACTTTGCCTTGAAAAGACTCTGAAGCCTTATCCCATGTACCGCCGGTCATTAATAGGGTCGGCTCGTTTTCTAGGGAACGAAGTTCATTCGCCACGTACATGGAATTAGTCATCACCACTAGGCCTTGTTTATGATTCAGCTGCTTAATCAAAGCAGCTGTTGTGGTACCACTATCGATAATAATACGGTTGTGATCCAAAATACGTTCCGCCGCTCGTTTTGCAATCGCCAACTTTCGTTCCGAAAGAAAATCTTCTTGTTCATCCTCAATCAGTTCTTGTGGCATTAAGATTGCTCCACCATAACGACGCAACAAAAAACCGTTCCGTTCTAATACGGATAAGTCCTTACGAATGGTGACTTCTGATGTATCAAACAACTGTACAAGTTGTTCTACGCTAATTTCTCCGCGTTCCAACAATAATTGCATAATGCCATGACGGCGCTGTTGCGTATTGCGGGGTCGAATATTACGCTTAGTCATTTTTTCCAATAAATAGTTCATATTAAATTTCGGTTCGAAATTTTATAGGGATTTAGAGGGGATGTAAACAGAAAGCAGGGCAACAAAAAACCCTGTTTATTGTAAACAGGGTTTATATCATTAAATATAAGGGCTAATTATTTAACAGCGTCTTTTAATGCTTTACCGGAAACGAATGCCGGAACTTTAGAGGCAGCGATTTTGATTTCTGCGCCGGTTTGTGGGTTACGACCGGTACGTGCTTTACGCTCGTTCACTTTAAATGTACCGAAGCCGATTAATTGCACAGCTTCACCTTTTTTCAAACTACCGGTGATAGCGTCTAAGGTTGCTTCTAAAGCCGCTTTAGCTTGTTTTTTATTTAATTCAGCTGAGCTTGCGATCGCATCAATTAAATCTGTTTTGTTCATAGATTAGTACCTTCTATTTTTTAATAAAATTTAACAGTAGAGGAATAAATAATTGTGAAATTATCTATTCAATGACCATAATCACTGTAATCAGTGCAGTGCCAAGATTAATCTAAGTTTGGATTAAAGCAAAGCGGGAATTGCAAAAATTGCTGAAAATACCGCGTTACTGGTCAATTTTTATACAAATATTTGAGATTTTCTCCTCACGTAACTCGTTTTTTAAGTCCTGAATCAGCGCCACATCATGTTTTTCCGCGTCTTTCAGCACGCGATACAACTGCCATTGCAGATCTAACTCCTGCTGAATCAAATCCGATTCTTTCAATTCGGCTTCGGATAATTCCCGTTCCTGTTCCATTTCCAGATAACCCGCAATCGTATTGAAAGAAAGTTGGCTGACTTTTATGGCTTGCTCCAGTGACGCCCCCGCAATGATGGTGTGTAACACTTCTGAAAGCCCTTCACACGCATCTAAAGCAGGAATAACACCATAACACCGATAATCATTAACATCGGGAATAATATCTTCGAGTTTTTCCAGTTGGTTTTCAAAATTGATTTTGGTGTCTTTCACAGTTAAGTATTCCCACACCAAATTCAAAATATTGTGATATACCTTAGCATGTTGCGGTTGTTCGCTAATTTGACAGAACAAATGATAATTGGGATACATCCGCTCACATAGGCATGCCATAAAAGTCAAATGCTGCCAAGTAGCAAGATTTTCTAAACGTTTATGAATCAGATTTCGCATAATATTTTTACCGCACTTTAGAGATGATAAGGCTTGGATAGCTGGTGTACCGCATCCACCAACACTTTCGGACTTTCCGTCGGTACATCCTGATGAATACCATGACCAAGATTAAATACATGCCCGCTACCTTCACCAAATGCCGCCAAAATCGACCGCACTTCGTCTTCAATTCGGCCGGCCGACGCATATAACACGCTCGGATCCATGTTGCCTTGCAATGCCACTTTATGCCCGATACGGCGACGTGCCTCAGCGACATCCACCGTCCAATCCAAGCCCACTGCATCACAACCAGTATCGGCAATGGCTTCTAACCATAACCCACCGCCTTTGGTAAACAAAGTTACCGGCACGCGACAACCATCATGCTCACGAATCAAACCGTCCACGATTTTGTGCATATAACGCAAGGAAAACTCCGGATATTCACGATGCGCCAACACGCCGCCCCACGTATCAAACACCATGACCGCCTGGGCGCCAGCTTTAATTTGCGCATTCAAGTAAAGAATAACGCTGTCTGCCAGTTTATCTAACAAGGCGTGTAATAAGTGCGGTTCGCTATACAGCATTTTTTTAATTTTCGTAAAGGCTTTAGAAGAACCGCCTTCCACCATATAAGTGGCCAATGTCCACGGGCTACCGGAAAAGCCGATAAGTGGCACTTCACCATTTAGTTCACGACGAATAGTACGGACCGCGTTCATCACATATTGTAGCTCCTGCTCCGGATCTGGAACGGGCAAATTTTCCACCGCACTTTTACTGTCAATGACCCGTTCAAATTTCGGTCCTTCACCTGCACCAAAACTCAAGCCTAAGCCCATGGCATCGGGAATCGTTAAAATATCGGAAAATAAAATAGCGGCATCCAAATCATAACGACGCAACGGTTGTAATGTCACCTCACAGGCCAAATCCGCATTTCGGCATAAAGACATAAAATCACCGGCTTGCGCACGAGTGGCTTTGTATTCCGGCAAATATCGACCCGCCTGACGCATCATCCAAATAGGCGTCATATCTACAGGTTGGCGTAAAAGGGCTTTTAAATAGCGTTCATTTTTTAATGTGGTCATAAAACCTCTAGTTATCATGATGTTGTTGACACAATTCCAGTGTCGCTTCAATTAGTTTACGTGCAATAGTGCCATGTGGTGGCAACTCGGGCAGAGGCTTGTCATAATCAAACCATTGCGCGTCATGAATTTCTTCAGGCTGAATTTGAATCTCACCGCCTGCGTAATCTGCTAAAAAACCAACCATTTGTGAATTGGGAAACGCCCAAGGTTGGCTACCAAGGTAACGCAAATTTTGCACGTGAATATGCGTTTCTTCGTAAACCTCCCGCCGCACCGTCTCTTCAAAGGTTTCACCGGCTTCCACAAAACCTGCTAGGGTGGTGTATATGCCGCCTTTATGCCGCATATGATTTGCCAATAAAATCTGTCTTCCACGGCGCACGGCAACAATGATCGATGGACAAATCACAGGATAAGTACGAAAGCCACAAGCATGACATTTCACCGCCCACTCATCTGACATTTGTTCGTTTTTTCCACCGCACTTGCCACAAAATTGATGGGTTTGATAGAAATGGTTGAGTTCCACGCCTCGGCACAATAAATTGAAATAGTCATGCGGTTCGCCTAGCTGGTCACGTAAGGAAAAGTAATCGCGAGTATCTTCTGTTTGGGTTTCAACCAAATAAAACGACTGTTCTTGCCACTCACCAATTTTTAGCGCATTTAGGCCGTTTAAACCTAAACCAGCCGCTTTGCCGAAGGGTAATTTACCATGGTTTAAATGAATGGCAGAGCCTTGTGTAAATAACCAGAACCCCGTATCTTCAGGTTTTATCGGTTGCATATGAACACCTGCTTAGTTAATTGAAAAACGCTGCAAAAAACGACCGCACTTTTGCTCTTAGGCGACGACATAAGAGACTTAGTAAACTTATCAAACCTCTAGTCTTATGTCGTTAATCGCTGAAATTACTTATATTTCGACAAACGCCATAATCGTAATTTCAGCAGTGTTTGACTATGTTATCTCATTGCATGAAAAGTGCGGTCATTATAGAGGGTATTTTTCAATTTAGCGAATAAAACACTACGCAAAATCAGATTATTGCGTATAAACAAAAACCCGAGCATGAGCCCGGGTTTTAAGTGACGAGAATAAATTATTCTGCGTGATCGTCGTCTTCTACCATATTCAGCATTTCTGCCAAATTTGCTGACGCTTCATCAGAAGTCACCACGAATTCGGAAGCAATCTCTTCCTCATCTGCTGCCGATAATCTTACCGGCACATCGTCTTCAGAAATCACGGTTGGATTTTTATGACGATTTTGGTGATACGCAAAACCGGTACCCGCCGGGATCAAACGACCCACGATGACGTTTTCTTTCAAGCCGCGTAATTCATCACGTTTTCCTGCTACTGCAGCTTCCGTTAACACACGAGTGGTTTCTTGGAAGGAGGCCGCAGAGATGAAAGACTCGGTTGCTAAGGACGCTTTAGTGATACCTAACAATTCGCGTTCAAATTCAACCGGTGGCTTGCCTTCCGCTTCACGTTTACGGTTAACGATTTTCACGCGAGCCACTTCTACTTGTTCCCCTTCAAGGAATTCGGAGTCATAGGCTTTGGTGACAATCGCTTTACGCAACATTTGACGGACGATAACTTCGATGTGTTTATCGTTAATTTTTACCCCTTGTAAGCGGTAAACTTCTTGGACTTCATTAACGATATATTCGGTTACCGCGTGTACACCGCGTAAACGTAAGATGTCATGTGGTGTTTCCGCACCGTCGGAGATTAAATCACCGCGTTCTACCATTTCACCTTCGAATACGTTTAATTGACGCCATTTCGGAATCATTTCTTCGTACACTTCGCCTTCCGCCGGCGTAATTAACAAGCGGCGTTTACCTTTGGTTTCTTTACCGAAGGACACGATACCGGAGATTTCCGCTAAAATCGCAGGCTCTTTCGGTTTACGCGCTTCAAACAAGTCTGCCACGCGTGGAAGACCACCGGTAATATCTTTTGTTCCCACGGATTCTTGCGGAATACGTGCTAACGGATCACCGATATGCACTTCTGCGCCGTCATCTAGGGTCACGATAGCTTTACTTGGTAAGAAGTATTGCGCTACAACATCAGTGCCCGGAACAACAATATCGTTACCTTTGTCATCAACCAGTTTAATCGCCGGACGTAAGTCTTTACCTGCTGTCGCACGTTCACCCACGTCTTGTACTACGATAGAAGAAAGACCGGTTAATTCATCGGTTTGACGGGTAACGGTTAGGCCGTCCACGATATCCACGAATTTCACGAAACCGCCCACTTCAGAAATAACCGGCATGGTATGCGGATCCCAGTTAGCGATAGTTTCGCCGGCATTCACATCTTGCTGATCGCCTTTGTTTAAAATCGCACCGTAAGGTACTTTATAGTGTTCTTTGGTACGACCGAATGCATCCACAACGGTTAATTCCGTGTTACGAGAAGTTAATACTAATTTACCTTCGTTATTGGTAACGAATTTCGCATTAGCTAAACGTAACGTACCGTTGTTTTTCACTTGTACGCTAGACTCTTTGGCTGCTGCGGATGCCGCACCACCAATGTGGAACGTACGCATGGTTAACTGTGTACCCGGCTCACCGATAGATTGTGCCGCAATAACACCCACGGCTTCACCTTGGTTGATCAAGTGGCCACGTGCTAAGTCACGACCGTAACATTTCGCACACACTCCGAAATCGGTGTTACAGGTTACAACAGAACGTACTTTCACGCTGTCTACAGAGTTTTCGTCTAATACGTCACACAATTTTTCATCTAATAATGTATTGCGTGGAATTAATACTTCTTCTGTACCCGGTTTTAAGATATCTTCAGCGACGACACGACCTAAAACTTGTTCGCGTAGAGGCACTTTTTCATCGCCACCCTCAATTAACGGGGTCATCACGATACCTTCGTGTGTGCCACAGTCATCTTCTACAATCACTAAGTCTTGCGCCACGTCAACTAAACGACGGGTTAAATAACCAGAGTTCGCTGTTTTCAACGCGGTATCCGCCAAACCTTTACGCGCACCGTGGGTAGAAATAAAGTATTGTAAAACGTTCAGGCCTTCACGGAAGTTTGCGGTAATCGGGGTTTCGATAATCGAACCGTCCGGACGTGCCATCAAACCACGCATACCCGCTAACTGACGAATCTGTGCTGCAGAACCACGCGCACCAGAATCCGCCATCATAAAGATGCTGTTGAAAGATGCTTGTTTTTCCGGTTTACCTTCACGATTCATCACTTCTTCCGTTGAAAGGTTTTCCATCATGGCTTTAGCAACACGTTCATTGGCTGCAGCCCAAATATCGATCACTTTATTATAGCGCTCGCCTGCAGTCACAAGACCGGATTGGAATTGTTCCTGGATTTCAGCCACTTCTTCTTCCGCTGCAGAAATAATTTCGTATTTTTTCGCCGGAATGACCATATCGTCGATACCAACGGAAGAACCGGAACGTGCAGCATAAGCAAAACCGGTATACATAATGTGGTCAGCAAACATGACGCTGGCTTTTAAACCTAAACGACGATAGCTTTCATTAATTAACTTAGAAATCGCCTTTTTGCCAAGTGTTTGGTTAAACAAGCTAAACGGCATACCTTTCGGCGCGATCATCCATAAAATGGCACGACCAATAGTGGTATCTGTTAATGTGGTTTTTGATTCAAACTCACCCGCTTCGTTTTTCACATATTCGGTAATACGCACTTTCACGCGAGAATGCAATTCCGCCTGACCGGTACGATAGGCTTTTTCTGCTTCGCGCGGGTCTTGCAATAACATGCCTTCACCTTTACCGTTCACTTTTTCGCGGGTCATGTAGTAAAGACCTAACACCACATCTTGTGACGGAACGATAATCGGATCACCGTTTGCTGGAGAAAGAATGTTGTTCGTAGACATCATTAACGCACGCGCTTCTAATTGCGCTTCCAAGGTTAACGGTACGTGTACCGCCATTTGGTCACCGTCGAAGTCCGCATTGAACGCCGCACAAACAAGTGGGTGTAATTGAATCGCTTTACCTTCGATTAAGATCGGTTCAAACGCTTGAATACCCAAACGGTGCAATGTTGGCGCACGGTTCAACAGAATCGGATGTTCGCGAATGACTTCAGCCAAGATATCCCAAACGATCGCATCTTCACGCTCCACCATTTTCTTCGCAGCTTTAATCGTCGTTGCATAACCACGGCTTTCTAATTTTGCATAGATAAACGGACGGAATAATTCCAACGCCATTTTCTTCGGCAAACCGCATTGATGTAAGTGTAAGTATGGGCCTACTGTGATTACGGAACGACCTGAGTAGTCAACACGTTTACCCAACAAGTTTTGACGGAAACGACCTTGTTTACCTTTAATCATATCCGCCAATGATTTTAACGGACGACGGTTAGAACCGGTAATTGCACGACCTCGACGACCGTTGTCTAACAACGCATCAACGGATTCTTGTAACATACGTTTTTCGTTACGCACGATAATATCCGGTGCGATTAAATCTAATAAACGTTTTAAGCGGTTGTTACGGTTGATTACACGACGGTATAAATCGTTCAAGTCAGAAGTCGCAAAACGACCACCGTCTAACGGCACTAACGGACGTAAATCCGGTGGAAGTACCGGCAATACGGTCATCACCATCCATTCCGGTTTGTTGCCGGACTGTAAGAAGGCTTCTAATAATTTTAAGCGTTTAGTGATTTTCTTACGTTTGGTTTCGGAATTGGTTTCTTGTAATTCTTCACGTAAATTTTCGCATTCCGCTTCCAAATCGATACCGCGCAATAAGGCTTGAATGGCTTCTGCCCCCATTTTGGCATCGAACTCATCTTGCCAACGGTCTTCCGCGTCAAGATATTGTTCTTCGGTTAACAACTGACCGCGCTCAAGATCGGTCATACCCGGTTCGATCACAATGTAAGATTCAAAATACAGCACGCGTTCAATATCACGCAAAGGCATATCTAACAATAAACCGATACGGGACGGCAGGGATTTTAAGAACCAAATGTGCGCCACCGGTGAAGCTAATTCAATATGCCCCATACGTTCACGACGAACTTTAGTTTGAGTGACTTCAACGCCACATTTTTCACAAATCACACCACGGTGTTTTAAGCGTTTGTACTTACCGCACAAACATTCGTAATCTTTTACCGGTCCGAAGATACGGGCACAGAAAAGACCGTCACGTTCTGGTTTAAAGGTACGATAGTTGATTGTTTCAGGCTTTTTAACTTCACCGTATGACCAAGAACGGATCATGTCAGGTGAGGCTAAACCGATTTTAATCACATCAAAATCTTCAGCGGTTTTTGATTGTGCTTTTAAAAACTTAACTAAGTCTTTCACAGATTTGCTCCTGTCGGAGTTAAACTTATTCAAGTGCGGTCGTTTTTCAAAACGTTTTTAAAATCGACCGCACTTGGGCTCAATAGGGGGTCAATACCCTGACTTATTCTTCGTCTAAGTCGATGTTGATACCAAGTGAACGGATTTCTTTCATAATTACGTTGAAAGATTCCGGTGTGCCCGGATCCATTTGTTGGTTGCCGCTGACGATGTTTTTATACATCTTCGTACGACCGTTCACGTCATCGGATTTCACGGTTAACATTTCTTGTAAGGTATAAGCCGCACCATAAGCTTCAAGTGCCCACACCTCCATCTCACCGAAACGTTGACCACCGAATTGTGCCTTACCACCCAATGGTTGTTGAGTAACAAGACTATAAGAACCGGTTGAACGCGCGTGCATTTTGTCATCAACCAAGTGGTTCAATTTGAGCATATACATGTAACCTACAGTTACCGGACGCTCGAATTTCTCACCTGTACGACCATCATAAAGGGTAATTTGACCGGAAGTAGGTAAACCACCAAGCTCTAATAAGCCTTTGATTTCTTTTTCATGTGCACCGTCAAATACCGGTGTCGCAATCGGCAAGCCTTTACGTAAGTTTTGTGCTAAACGCATCACTTCTTCATCAGTAAAGGTGCTGAGATCCACTTTTTGTGAACCGCCGCCAAGGTCATAGGCTTTTTGCATGTATTCACGCAATTTCGCGATAGATTGTTGTTGCTTAATCATCGCATTAATTTGATCGCCGATACCTTTCGCCGCCAAACCTAAGTGAGTTTCCAAGATTTGACCGATATTCATACGGGACGGAACGCCCAACGGGTTCAATACGATTTCAACAGGTTGACCGTTTTCATCGTATGGCATGTCTTCCACAGGGTTAATTTTTGAGATAACCCCTTTGTTACCGTGACGACCCGCCATTTTATCACCCGGTTGAATTTGACGTTTCACCGCAAGATATACTTTAACCACTTTCAACACGCCCGGTGCCAAATCGTCGCCTTGGATAATCTTGTTGCGTTGCACTTCCAATTTACGTTCAAATTCTTTGCGTAATTCTTCATGTTGTTCCGCTAATTGCTCTAACTGGTGTTGTTTTTCCTCGTTATCTAAGGTTTGTTCCAACCATTTAGTGCGGTCTAATTTATCTAAGGATTTCGCATCGAAACCACCGGACAACAATAGGTTGCGGATACGCATAAACAAGCCTGCTTCCAAGATCTCAAACTCTTCGCTCAAGTCTTTTTTCGCTTGTTTTAACTGCATTTCTTCAATTTCTAACGCACGTTTGTCTTTTTCTACGCCATCACGGGTAAACACTTGTACGTCGATAACGGTACCGGAAACGCTGTTTGGTACACGTAAAGAAGAATCTTTCACGTCAGAGGCTTTTTCACCGAAGATCGCGCGTAATAATTTTTCTTCCGGGGTTAATTGGGTTTCACCTTTTGGTGTCACTTTACCCACCAGAATATCGCCACCCTTCACTTCCGCACCGATATACACGATACCGGATTCGTCCAATTTGCTTAATGCGGCTTCACCGACGTTAGGAATATCTGCGGTAATTTCTTCCGCACCTAATTTGGTATCACGTGCCACACAAGAAAGCTCTTGAATGTGAATAGTTGTGAAACGATCTTGTTGTACCACACGTTCGGAAACTAACATGGAGTCTTCGAAGTTATAACCGTTCCATGGCATGAACGCTACGCGAATATTTTGACCAAGCGCCAACTCACCTAAATCGGTAGATGGTCCGTCTGCCAAGATTTCACCACGTTCAATCGGGTCACCTAAATTCACACAAGGAATTTGGTTGATACAGGTATTTTGGTTAGAACGTGTGTATTTGATTAAGTTATAAATATCAATACCGGCTTCGCCCGCAACGGTTTCGTCTTCATTGACTTTCACCACAATACGGGAAGCGTCCACGTATTGAATCGTACCACCGCGTCTTGCGACAACCGCAACACCGGAGTCAAGCGCTACTGCTTTTTCAATACCGGTACCGACTAACGGTTTATCTGCACGCAAGGTTGGAACCGCTTGGCGTTGCATGTTTGCCCCCATCAAAGCACGGTTCGCATCGTCGTGCTCTAAGAATGGAATCAAGGCTGCCGCCACAGAAACCACTTGTTGGGTAGAAACGTCCATATAGTGAATTTCTTCAGGTTTATAAAGACCTGATTCACCATGTTCACCACGACAGGTAACAAACGCATCGGTAAAGCGGAAATCTTCATCAAGACTTGAGTTCGCCTGTGCAATAACGTATTTACCTTCTTCAATCGCAGAAAGATATTCAATTTCTTCGGTCACCTGGCCATTTACCACTTTACGATACGGTGTTTCTAAGAAGCCGTAGTCGTTAGTACGCGCATAAACAGAAAGGGAGTTAATCAAACCGATGTTTGGACCTTCAGGCGTTTCAATCGGACACACGCGACCATAGTGGGTGGCATGTACGTCACGCACCTCAAAACCTGCACGCTCACGAGTTAAACCGCCCGGACCTAATGCAGAAATACGACGTTTGTGTGTGACTTCTGATAACGGGTTGTTTTGGTCCATAAATTGAGATAACTGAGATGAACCAAAGAATTCTTTCACCGCAGCAGAAATTGGTTTTGCGTTAATTAAATCTTGTGGTGTGATGGCATCTAAATCACCTAAAGATAAACGCTCTTTCACCGCACGTTCAACGCGCACCAAGCCAATACGGAATTGGTTCTCTGCCATTTCACCCACAGAACGGATACGACGGTTACCTAAGTGGTCAATATCATCCACTTCTCCGCGACCATTACGAATATCAATCAGTTTTTTCATCACACTGACGATATCTTCATTACTTAACGTGCCGTTACCGGTAGCTTCTTCAATACCTAAAGAGCGGTTAAATTTCATTCTACCTACAGCAGACAAATCATAACGATCGGAAGAGAAGAACAGGTTGTCAAATAATGCTTCTGCGGCTTCTTTTGTCGGTGGCTCACCCGGACGCATCATGCGATAGATTTCCACTAACGCACTTAGACGATCATTAGAAGGATCTACACGTAAGGTTTCGGAAATATACGGACCATAATCAAGATCATTGGTAAATAAAGTCTCAATTTGTGTATAACCGGCTTGTGCTAATTTTGCCAATAACTCAAGTGAAAGCTCCATATTTGCCGGGCAAACCAGTTCACCGGTTTCTAAATCCACGTAATCTTTCGCGGCAACTTTGCCCACGATATATTCGGTCGGTACTTCAACTTGTGTGATGTTGTCTTTTTCTAAGGCTTTAATATGACGTGCAGTAATACGACGGCCACGTTCAATATAAACCTTACCTTTAGCCTCAATATCAAACGCGGCGGTTTCACCACGTAAACGCTCCGGCACTAAGGTCATTAATAATTTATTATCTTTGATTTCAAAGGCAATTTTATCAAAGAAAAGATCTAAGATTTGTTCGGTGGTATAGCCTAACGCACGTAAAATAATAGTTGCCGGTAATTTACGACGACGGTCGATACGTGCATATAAATTATCTTTCGGATCAAACTCAAAATCCAACCATGAACCGCGGTAAGGAATAATACGTGCGTTATACAGCACTTTACCTGAAGAATGAGTTTTACCTTTGTCGCTATCAAAGAACACACCCGGACTGCGGTGTAATTGAGACACGATAACACGCTCGGTACCGTTAATAACAAAAGTACCGTTATCGGTCATCAATGGGATTTCACCCATATAAACTTCTTGTTCTTTAATATCTTTGATGGTGCCCGGTGCGGCATCTTTGTCATAACTGACTAAGCGTAGTTTTACGCGTAACGGCGCTGCATAAGTGGTACCGCGAATTTGGCATTCACGCACGTCAAACACGGACTCGCCTAATTGATAGCTGACATATTGTAATTCGGTATTTCCGTTTGTACTGACAATCGGGAATACAGAGCGGAAAGCGGCTTCTAAGCCTTGTTGACCATCAGGATCTCTTTGAATAAATTTTTCAAAAGAATCGATCTGAATTGTTAATAAATAAGGAATATTTAAAACTTGCGGACGTTTGCCGAAGTCTTTACGAATTCGTTTTTTCTCGGTATAGGAGTAAACCATAGGGTTCCTCTGCTTCTGTTCAGTGACCCACAATCAACACACAATAATTTGGGCAAATATTGGTGACAATGTATTAGATACCGTTTTAGATGACCGCACTATGAACCTTACTTCTTGAGTGGGTGACTCAAATTAAAATGCTTGGTTTAATTCGAGGAAACAAAAGTAATTAAACGGCAAATTTACTTCTGTTTTTGATAGCACAAAATGGCTGATGGTTACCCACCAGCCATTTAACCTGAGAAACAGGACAAAATAGTATCAAAATTATTTGATTTCTACTTTAGCGCCGGCTTCTTCTAATTCTTTCTTAAGTGCTTCTGCTTCTGCTTTAGCGATGCCTTCTTTCAATACAGCCGGTGCAGATTCAACTAAGTCTTTAGCTTCTTTCAAGCCTAAACCGGTTGCACCACGTACTGCTTTGATTACTGCTACTTTGTTAGCACCAGCTTCAGCAAGAACTACGTCGAATTCAGTTTTTTCTTCAACTGCTGCTGCGCCTGCTGCCGGAGCTGCTGCTACTGCTGCCGCTGCTGAAACACCAAATTTTTCTTCCATCGCTGTGATTAATTCAACGATTTCAGTTACAGATTTAGAAGCAATCGCTTCAATGATTTGTTCGTTAGTTAATGACATAACAATCAATTCCTAAAGTAAATAAAGTTAATTGGATGAAGAAACGCTTGATTAAGCCGCTTCTTGTAATTTGTCGCGTAATGCCGCAAGAGTGCGAACAAGTTTGCCTGCCGCAGCTTCTTTCATTGTGCCCATTAAACGTGCAATTGCTTCGTCGTAAGTCGGTAATGTTGCTAAGAATTCAACATCTTGGATCTTACCTTCAAAGGCTGCACCTTTAAGTTCAAACTTATCGTTTGCTTTTGCAAATTCTTTGAACAAACGTGCTGCAGCACCTGGATGTTCGGTAGAGAATGCGATAAGTGTTGGACCGGTAAATGTGTCTTTCAAACATTCGAATTCAGTGCCTTCTACTGCACGACGTAATAAAGTATTACGAACAACGCGCATAGAAACACCGGCTTCGCGTGCAGATTTACGCAATTCGGTCATTTTGTCTACTGTCACACCACGGGAATCCGCGATCACAGCAGAAAGGGCACCTTTGGCTGCTTCATTTACTTCGGCAACAATTGCTTGTTTGTCTTGAAGATTTAATGCCATTGGCTGTTAGCTCCTGAATACACTCCGATTGCTCGGAATTTAAATACCTAATATAAACAACATATTAGTACGAATTCGGTGCACAGAAGCAAGAAAATTCTTATTCTGTTCACCATCTACGTAGGATAATTAAGATTGCTCCCCTACGGTCTTGGACGGGGCTTGAATGAGGTCAAGCACCAACCAGAAATACTAAACCGCATGTAAATTACGGTCTAAAAAGGACGAAAATTATAACGATCAAAATGGTGTTTGTAAAGGCTGATGATAAAAAACCATCAATTCAAATACAATAAACACCACAAAAAATAACCGCACTTTTAAAAGTGCGGTCATATTTCATCGTATTTCTACGGATTATAGTGAAGCTTGATCAACTGCTACACCGGCACCCATTGTAGTAGAAATACTTACTTTCTTAATAAAGACACCTTTTGAAGTGGTTGGTTTCGCTTTAGTTAAAGCGGCCAATAACGCTTGAAGGTTTTCTTTTAATTGAACTTCAGAGAAGTTCGCTTTACCGATTGTGGTGTGGATGATACCGTTCTTATCGTTACGGTAACGAACCTGACCGGACTTCGCATTTTTCACGGCTTCAGCAACGTTTGGTGTTACAGTACCAACTTTAGGGTTTGGCATTAAACCGCGTGGGCCTAATACTTGACCTAATTGACCAACAACACGCATTGCATCAGGAGATGCAATAACAACGTCGAAGTTCATTTCGCCTTTTTTGATTTGCTCTGCCAAATCTTCCATACCCACTAAGTCAGCGCCGGCTGCTTTAGCTGCTTCTGCGTTTGCGCCTTGAGTGAACACAGCTACACGTACTTCACGACCAGTACCGTGTGGTAATACAGTTGCACCACGAACGTTTTGGTCAGATTTACGAGGATCGATACCCAAGTTTACTGCAACGTCAACGCTTTCCACGAATTTAGCAGTCGCGAACTGTTTCAATACTGCGATTGCTTCATTGATTTCGTACGCCTTGGTAGAATCTACGCCGGCTTTGATTGCTTTCATTTTTTTAGTCAATTTAGCCATTGTATTATTCCTCCACCGTTAAGCCCATAGAACGAGCAGTACCGACAATTGATTTCATCTTGGTTTCGATAGTCGCACCGGTCATATCGGCCGCTTTAGTTTCAGCGATTTGACGAACCTGTTCTAAAGTCACTTTACCTACTTTATCTTTGTTCGGTTTATTAGAACCGGATTTAACGCCGGCCGCTTTTTTCAATAACACGGCAGCCGGTGGAGTTTTAGTAATAAAAGTGAATGAACGGTCTGCATAAACAGTGATAACCACAGGAATTGGTAAACCTTTTTCTAAGCTCTCGGTACGAGCGTTGAATGCTTTACAGAATTCCATGATGTTAACACCTTGTTGACCTAATGCAGGACCAACCGGTGGTGAAGGGTTTGCCATACCAGCTGCAACTTGCAACTTAACGTAGGCTTGGACTTTTTTTGCCATTTTTAAGTTTCCTCTAAGTGGGTAATAACGCTATTGCTAGCTCCCCTGTTGATAAAAAGGGTTGCATTCTAATCAAACGCAACCGGTTTTTCAAGTAAAAATACTTGAGAAAGTCACCACACTTTCATAGTTAATTTAAAGTGCGGTCAAAAATTTAAACGTTTTTAACTAACTGTTTTTTTCCACTTGGCTGAACTCAAGTTCAACCGGTGTAGCACGACCAAAAATAGAAACGGACACTTTCAAACGCCCTTTTTCGTAGTCGATTTCTTCCACCGTACCGTTGAAATCCATAAATGGTCCTTCGGTCACACGTACTTCCTCGCCCGGTTGGAAAGTGGTTCTTGGTTTTGGCTTGTCGCTGTTTTGTTCCAAACGATTCAAAATAATATCTGCTTCACGGTTACTAATTGGCGCCGGTTTATCCGGTGTCCCCCCAATAAAGCCCATCACACGTGGTACGCTACGAACCAAATGCCAAGTGTCATCATTCATTTCCATTTGAACTAGCACATAGCCCGGGAAATATTTACGCTCACTTTTACGACGCTTACCTGCCACATTTTCAACCACCTCTTCGGTTGGTACAAGCACTTCACCAAATTGTTCTTCCATTTGATGAAGTTTAATGTATTCGCGTAAAGTCGTTGCTACACGGGCTTCAAAACCGGAGAAAGCCTGCAACACGTACCAACGTTTTTTATTTGCGGTGTCTGTCATTTTAGAATCTCCAGTCGGTTAAAAAAGTAATAATTCTTACAATGATTGAGTCTAATCCCCAAAGAATCAATGAAACAAACACCGTGACACCAACAACAATAAACGTTGTTTGCGTTGCTTCCGGACGGGTTGGCCATACGATTTTTCTCAGTTCTGTGCGTGAATCTTTAAAGAAACCAAGGGCTTTTCGACCTTGATTAGTCGTTGCTGCCACGCCTAAGGAAATCAGTAGCAACACAACAACGGCAACAACACGAATCGGGGTAGAATATTGGTCTTGGAAATAAATATTACCGAAGGCAGTTACCGCAATAATCACAACTGTCAACAGCCATAAAAAAATGTTTACCCCTTTAGACTTTTCTTCCAAAGCCTCGGGCGCATTTTTCTTTTTCTCAACTTCTAATGCCATAAAAATTTATCCATTATGTAACTTTAAAAAACGGGGATCTTTTTCGAACGCAGAATTATAACAGCTAATTTTCCAGTTTCATATTAAAATTACACAAAGATTTTCGATCATTTTTTCAGCACTAAACAATCATAGAAATTTAAATTTGGGATTCGCACATCAGGTGTGATCATTTCCCTCAACTTCTCTTTTTTAAACCCGACTCTTAAAACCCTAACGTAGCATTAATAGATATAAATCAAAAAATTTTATATTTCATCAAGTCTCCCTTATTGAACCACTACTATCGAGTTAATAAAATACTGATGAAAATTAAGCACATTGGTTTTCGGCGGTGGCTCGATTCTTGCTTTATCAAGCAGTTAAATAACCAATTCTCACAAGGAAACATAAGATGAAACATATTCTCCCTATTCGAAAAACAGCATTAGCTCTCTTCATTGGTATTTATACCGGTAGCGTATTGGCTTATACGGAAGTCGGTCAATTAGGAAATACCGCAAGTTGGGAAACTCAGGAATACTTAAAAGACTGGGGGTTAACCTCAATGAACGCTTCCACCGCGTACGCCATGGGATTTAACGGCCGTGGTGTCAATATCGGCGTAATGGATTCCGGTGTGCTGTTGAACCACCCTGAATTTCAAGACGGGCGTATTCATACGGTAAAAACCGTAGGTACTTATCATACAAATGGTATGCGATATCCCGATGCAGCTTATGGTAATGGGCCAATTAACAAAGATGAACCGGTGAAAAACGGCAAACGTAATTTTGATAAAACCGATAGCGGTAAATTTACCAAAGGAGAAGCCTTTGACGTTGACGGTTCATGGCATAAATACACTAATGATGCCCATGGCACACACGTTGGCGGCACAATGGCAGCGAGCAGAGATGGCAATGAAATGCATGGCGTGGCTTTTGGTGCAAATCTGTATTCTGCCAACACTGGTGGTAACGATAATATGACCTATGGCCCGAACCAAGATTATAGTTTCTTCTTAAAGGGCTACACCGCCCTTGCCGATGCAGGCGTCAAAGCGATCAATAACAGTTGGGGTTCAAATCGCCGAGTGAATTCGTCTTTTGCGGGAGCATTGGGATACAAGCCTTCCTACAATTGGCGTCCCGTGCCTGAATATGGCGTAGAATATTACGACGTAGTCACTGCGCCCAAGCCGATTAGCGATCCGTCCGCACATATTTATTTAAAAGACTTGGACGAAGCGAAAAAAGCCTACTATCAATTTGTCATCGGCGGCGAAAAGAATTTTATAGATGCAGCCTATGAAGTGGCTAAAAACAAAGAGGTAATCCAAGTCTTTACCGCCGGTAACCGAAGCATGATGGCAGAATCTTTCACCCGTGCAATGCTGCCATACTTCAGACCTGATGCAGAAAAATATTGGGTAAACGTTACCGGACAAGTGGGCGGTGAGGGTTATCCAAACGACTCAAGCGAAGATGTGAGCGATGAGAAAGCTGGTGCGGATATTCAAGAGTTTAACCTAGCCGGCCATTCAAAATGGTGGACGATTGCTGCGCCATCAGCCAATATCTATTCTGCCTATGTAGAATTAGCAAATGCTCAAACTTACGGCAATGCTATCTATAAATCGGCTGGCGGTACCTCTATGGCCGCACCACATGTCAGCGGTGCACTTGGCGTGATTTTCGCCCGTTACCCATATATGACAACGGATCAAGCACGTGATGTGATGCTCACTACGGCAAGACAAACCACGCTTCGTCAAGGACTTGAAGGCAAGCCATTAGAACGTTGGGAAACCGAACAAGGCGTACCGAGTAACGTTTGGGGTTGGGGTATTTTAGATCTTGGCAAAGCAATGTTTGGTCCGGGCCAATTCTTAGGAGAATTTAACGTCACCTTAAATCAAGACGACCTTTGGTCAAATGACATAAGCGATAAAGCCATCAAAGCACGTCAGTTAGAAGATCAAGCTGAAGCCGCAACTTGGGCAACACGCAAGGCAGAATTACAAGCCTTAATGCAAAATCGGAATAGTGCAACAGCGGAGGAAAAAGCGGAATATCAAGTCGGCTTAGATCGCGAAATTGCGCGTAACCAACGGCTAGCTCAAGGTTATGAAGGCGCCTTGGTAAAAAATGGCAACGGCATATTAACACTAACCGGCACAAACAGTTTCAGCGGCCAAGTGGACGTCCAAGAAGGACGCTTATCTGCACTTAACCAGTCTGTTGGCTCATCAAAAGGTGTATTCGTCAAAGATGGCGCTGCTCTAGAAATTCTCACCAAAGCCAACGTTACCAAACCCGGACCAAACGGTTACACAACCACCACAATAGCTAGTACTGCACAAGCTGTCACAGCAACCATCGCCAAAGGCGGGACTTTCGTACTAAATGACGGAATCGCCAATATTCATGCAACTTTCGAGGACGGTGCCAAACTGCAATCAGCGCAATTTGACGAAGCAACCCAACAACAACTACGCCAAAACCCACACCAAACAGTGAACATACAAGGTTCCGGCACTTTTGTTAATGCCGAGAAAGCGCAGGCAACCAGCCCTTACGCCTTCTTTGTCGCGACTAATCAAAGCGATGCCGGCGCCCTTAGACTCACAATGCAAAAACAAGCGATGTCCAACGTGGCTAGAAGTGCCAATGAGGCCGCTATAGCTAATGCGATTGATAATAGCACCGGTAGCCTGTATCAAGGCCTACTCTTCGCGACTCAAGCGCAAGCTTATAAGGCATTTGACGGCCTCAACTATGACGCCGATTTAGCGGCGCAACAACATAATTTGATCAATAACTTGACGTTACGCCAACAGCTTACCCGGCCGGCGGCCATAAACGCTAAGTTAAATCAAAATACCCGTCTTTGGAGTAACAGTAGCTACAACCACCTAAGCACTCACGGCTTAAGCAGCCATAGCTACAATCAATTGCTCGGTGCCGATTTCAATGTGAACGATACATCCAACGTAGGGGCATTTTTCGGTGCAACAAAAAACACGCATAAAAATGACCGCACTTCCAAAGATCGTGCATTGCATTTAGGCGTATATGGCAACTACGCATTAACCGCCGATCTCAATCTGAAAGCCGGTTTTATTCATACCCGAAGCAAAGACGAAAAACACCTAGCTATCGCCAAAAAAGGCAAAACGCACAGTCAAACCGAAGACCTATTCGCCGAATTAGCCTATCGCGGCATACAAAGCGACAACTTCGCGCTTGAGCCTTATGCGGGCGTAAGTTATCTGCATATCAACACCAAGAGTTTCACCCAAGGTGAAATCCGCGTAGCCGACAACAAACGTGACCTATTTGCCACCTCCGTCGGCCTACGCCCAAGCATTCCGTTTAGCTTAGGTGCGGTGTCATTCAGCCTTCAAGGGGATCTGGCCTATCATCGTTTCTATCATGACAAAACGCCACAAGGAGTGATGATCATCAACGATCAGGCGCAAGCTACGCTTTATGGCAACAAGCTCACCAGCCTCATCACCGCAGGACTTGCCATTCAAGCGAATTTCACTCCGGCATTTAGCGTGAAATTAGGCTATCAAGGCACTTACAACAATGACACAAAATCTAACGGTGTTAATTCGCAGTTAAAATACGCCTTTTAATTCGCTCAAAACAAAAGTGCCATGAAAATGGCACTTTTTTAATGAATATCGAAGAAAAGTGCGGTGGGTTTTCCACATGAATTTCCTCACTCCGCACAAAGCAACTTAACAATTAAATTTTTTCCGATACTCAATCAAATCTTCAATGGTCACAATGGGATAACCATGTTCTTTAACGAATTCAATAAGTTCCGGTATTCTTGCCATGGTGCCGTTATCATTGGTGATTTCGCAAATCACACCCGCTTCTTTATAGCCGGCCAAGCGCGCTAAATCCACTGCGGCTTCAGTGTGGCCGTTGCGTTGCAATACGCCGTTGGCAGCAGCACGTAATGGGAAAACGTGGCCGGGGCGATGCAAATCAGAAGGTTTGGCACCATCAGCAATCGCAGTTTTTATGGTAGTCACGCGATCGGCAGCGGATACACCGGTCGATACGCCTGTTGCCGCTTCAATGGTAACAGTAAATGCAGTTTTGTTTACGCTGGTGTTGTTGGAAACCATCGGTGGCAAATCTAACTGTTTGCATAATTCATCTTTAATACACAAACACACAATGCCGCTGCCATGGCGGATCAACGTTGCCATTTGTTCGGTGGTGATGGTTTCTGCGGGGAAAATTAAGTCGCCTTCGTTTTCACGATTTTCATCGTCTAACACGAGGACGCCGTTGCCTTGTTTGAACGCCTCAAGTGCGTTTTTAACGCGCTCTTCAGCAGTACCGAAAGGGGCCAATAATGACTGATTCATAGTAAATACCTTTTTTATAAAATGAATGAATACCAGAATCAGGGCGAATGGATAAAAAGGATGACACAGGTCTTTCACAAAACCTGTGCTGCTTTTTTATTCTCTTTCATCCAGACTATCACTGTCGGCTTTGGATTCACACCAAATCTGCTGACTTTGAGAAAAAACACGGGAAAAATCACCCGCACTTTTGCCTCAAACGCTCGTGGGCTTACGTTAACACGCTCACCACCGGTAGGGACTTTCACCCTGCCCTGAGAATGCGGGCCTAGTATAGCGCAAAGAAAAGGGCTATCAAATCGGTTTTTTGGGGAAATCATGAATCAGATAGAAAAAGAATGGAAGCAAGCGGAATATCTTCCAAAGAATTTGTTACATTCGAATCACAGGCACCGAGTTTTTCTTTATCCTGTTTCCATATTTGGGATGTTCGCTTAAAGTAGATGAAATCTGAAAGCTCGCTGACTTTTGTGCTGAAAAAGTACGTTCGGAGTTATCCGATAACTTCACTGCATTAACCTAATATAGCTAACAATACGCCTTTCAAGTCCTTATTCATAATATTCATAAGTATAGGTTTCTTTGCCTAACCATTGGCCTTTTTCATCATACATAATGCTTTCAACAACATTGCCATGTTTATCGAATTTATGGCGGATCGTCAGGGTTTCTTTTAATCTCTCATATTCATCAAAAATTTGGCGTTTTAATTCATTATGGTTTTTGTCGTAAGTAAAATTCGCCCGTCCGACATTAAAGTTGGTGTTATGCTCAAAGGTACCATCTTCTAAATAACGATAAGTGTCACAATTCCTTTCCTTGCCTACATCGTCAAAATCACAGGCATTGATCAGCTTGCCATTGTCGTAGTGAAATTTTCTCACATGCTCATCAATCATATCTTTTGCAGAATAGAACGCTTCAGAGGTGAGTTTGCCTTCCTTGTCATAGGTTCTTTTGACATATTCTTCTTGAAAATTCGGCTTTTTCGGTTTTTTACCGATGTAAGAGATCTCCAAAATGGCTCCCGAACCGTCTGCATTTTCTTCATAGTGATAAAGTTGTCGGTAAGTATCTTTATCCATACCATAATCAACTTCTTGCAAGCGATGCTGCTTATCATATCGATATGGCAGTAATTTTATCGGCAGATTTGGATTCTCCGACGTTGACTTCCGTTTTAATTAAAAAGCCTTGTTCGTTATAAAAATGAGCGGTGTCGGTCGTCATCATTTTCCCATCTACGGTTTCCGGGTTATCTTCCGCATGATAAACCACGGATTTCACTTTTCCCTGTAAATGATTTACCTGCCAATCGGTTTGGACGGGGAAAAGGGCAAATGCGGAAGAAGAAACGACACAAAGGAGAGATAAGAATAAAAACCGACCCATAAAATTGTCCTGCAATAGAAGTTTAACCCGATAGTATTTTAATATTAATTTAATAAAAGACAACTTCGTCAATAATGGTAAGCCATTGCAATATTTAATAAACTTGATAAAGTGCGGTCAAAATCCACCGCACTTTTCTTTTGCTAAATACAATAATCTTCTTTTAATAAATGGCGATAGGCGTAAAGATAAGATGCGCCGACAAATGCCGCACCACCCGTGACATTGCCTAAAAAGACCGGAATCATATTGAAGAAAAATTGGCTCCAAGTGACGTTAGCACCGGCAAAAATCCCGGCCGGAATAATAAACATATTGGCGACAAAGTGCTGTAACCCGATAAGTACAAAAATCATCACCGGGAACCACATGGCAAGAATACGACCGGAGGTTTGTTTGGCACCGAAATAGAACCAAATACCCATGCAGACCATCCAGTTACAAGCAATGGCAGAAATAAAGGCCCGCCCGAAATCCATTTGCACTTTAGCCTCGGCGATAGCAATGGTTTTAGCGGCAGCAGCACCTTCTGATAAGCCTACATAATGCCCTAAGAAATACGCCATAAATAGCGCGCCGAGCAGGTTGCCCGAACTCACCACAATCCAGTTACGAAACAGTTTTTTAAAGCTCACTCTTCGGGTTAAACGGCCCAATGCCATCATCATCATGTTTCCCGTGGCTAATTCACCACCGCCGATTAAAATACAAATCAAACAAATAGGAAACACCGCCGCACCAAGTAATGTCGCCAGCCCGCCCCACTCGGGAGGAATGCCGCTCACCACTTTTAAATATGCCATATAACCAAAACTCACATAGCCGCCACCTAAAAAGCTTAAAATTGCCAATGTTTTTAAGTGCCCTTCCGACTTGGCATAACTTTTGTCGATAACATCCTGTAAGATTTCGTGGGGATAAAGATCGCGATGCTGCATAGTTGTACCTCTAATGAAAATAAAACGGTGAAAATGTAGCAAACCGAACAGCAAAAACGAAAGAATTGTTAACTATATATACTAATTTTTAGTTATAACAAAATTGAATAATAACCCGACATCTAAAAGTGCGGTCAAAACCTACCGCACTTTTACCACAACTGATACAACGCAATGATCAATGGCATGGTGAACATACAAAGCATGGTGGTGACACCGTAGATGGCACTGGCTTTTTGAGCATTGTTGCCAAAAATCAGTGCCATTTGTGTCACGGTAGAGGCCGCAGGGCTGGTGGTGGCGAGGAAACTGATGAGCGCAATGGTTTCACCGTTTTCAACCCAATCGGCAAAACCACAGACTTTCACGATGACCAATAATATTAATGGAATCATAATCAAGCGCAAAAAAGTCACTAAATAAATGCGTTTAGAAGAAAGAATCGCCCGCAACGGAATGGCGGCAATCAACATACCGGCGATTAACATGGCGTTTGGACCGATAAACATACCAACAGATGTCAGCGTACCATTAATCATGTTAGGCAATTTAATCTGTAAGGAAAACATGGTCACCCCAATCATGATTGACCAAATATTAATGTTTTTCAGCACGGTTTTTAGCGTTAAATTGCCTTTCCCAACAATAATCAGGCGGCAATGCGTCCAAAATAAAAAGGTCTGTACGATAATAAAACAGCTGGCATAAATCACCCATTCCTTGCCAAACAAGGACATCACCAAAGGAATAATCAAATTACCCGAGTTCGAATAAATGGACGCGGCGTGTTCAATCGGATCAAGATGAAGCCACCGTTTCAGCAATGCCCCGATGGCAATCAGCATGATATGTAAAAAGACGGCCATGCCCAAAGAAAGTAGCAATCCGTCTAAAATTTCCGGCGTGTAAGGAATCTGAAAGGCTTCGATCATCACGGCGGGGCTGATGATATATAACCCGATAATAGACAGTGGCTTGCTGTCTTCCGATTTAAGCAATTTGCTTTTCACCAACCCATAGCCCATCAACACAATAAGGGTCAGTTCAACGATTTTCGTGCCGAGAATGAATGCGATATCCATAGTTGTTCTTCGTCAAAATAATTAAAAATCACACCGCACTTTGTTTATAAACGTATCCATCGCCTTGCGGGATAAATTCAAACACATGCGTAATGCAATTCGGCGCGTCCTGATCTTGGTGGGACACGAAGAGCAGTTGGGTTTGACTATTGTTCACCAGTTGTTCGATAAAGTGCTTTACCAGTTTGCGATTCATGCCGTCGAGGCCTTGCAACGGTTCATCTAAAATCAATATGGGCGGGTGTTTCACCATCGCGCGGGTAATCAACAACAGGCGCTGTTGTCCCCAAGAAAGGGAACGAAACGGACGATTTGCCAACGCCTCCATATTCAAGCGCGTAAGCCATTGCATCGCCTTGATCCTCAATGCGCCGGGAACGCTTTGATATACGCCGATGCTGTCAAAAAAGCCCGAAATAATCACCTCTAATGCAGAACAGTTGACCCGATAATCCATGTGTAACTGACTGCTGACATAACCGATGTTGCGTTTAATCTCCCAAATGGTTTCGCCACTTCCCCGCTGTTTACCGAATAAAACCACATGATTAGCATAAGATTGCGGATGATCGCCGCAAATAAGCGACAATAGCGTAGATTTTCCCGCACCGTTCGGCCCTTTAATCCACCAATTTTGCTCAGGCGCCACTGTCCAATCAAGCCGATTTAAAATGACATTCTCACCATATTGAACGGTAACGTTTTTCAGTTCAAAAGGGGATTGATTCGGCGGTAATTTAATCGGCGACACAGCACTTTCCGGCAACGGCACATCAACGTTTTGCTCCGCATATTGTACCTGTTGAAATAGGCTTTGTTGCTCAACCTCCGTCCGTTCTCCCTGCAAAATTAACTGGTTGTGATCTAACAACGCCACATGATCAGCGGCAGAAGGAATGTCGGAAAAGCGATTGACGATCAACACCAACGCCATTTTTTCATTGAGCTGTTGCAGCAATTGTTGCCAATTCGACACAGACTGTTGATCCAGCCCTTCAAAAGGCTCATCTAAAATTAATAATTGCGGTTCGGCAACCAATGCTTGCGCCAACAACACTTTGCGGCTCTCGCCGGTAGAAAGCAACATAAACGGACGATCCAACAGCGACGTAATATGCAACAGCGCCGCATAAGAGTCACACAAGGTTTCTTTATCGCTGCCGTTCAAAATGGTCTGACGTGCAGTTTTGCCGAAATCGTCAGGACTCACCGTGTCGTTGTTACGATCTTTAAAAGTTTGTTCCAGAATTTGCTGTTGCCGTTCAAAAGAAAACAACCCAATGCGTTCAAAATCACAGTGATATTCACCAGCCTCAAGCGGCAATGCCCCTTGTAACGTTAATGAAAACGCCGTTTTTCCGCTGCCGTTACTGCCCACCACGACCCAATAATCCCGAGTCTTGACACAAAAGTGCGGTAGCTTTAGCAAACGTTTTTCATGCAGTCGAAATTGCGCGTTTTCTATATTGAGTTGAGGCATGATTGCTCCTTTTATTTACCAAAAGCAGACAGTACAACGGAACAATTTTCCCCATGAACATGAATTTGCCCAGTTTTTTACTCCGCATTCACTGTGTTACGGTGCATACAACACATCTAAATCCTGTTGTGGCAAGAAATCTTTTTCCTGTACTTGGAATTGTACCACCTTGTCGTTTTGCAAGACTTTCTTCACTTCCCCTTTGCCTTTCCAACAAAATGACACTAGCTGATCTTTTGGTCGCTCGATGGTTAAGGTGAAATCGGCGATTGGTTTTGCCCAGTTGGCCCCGGTTTTTAAAATATAGCCCAACTGACGATAGGAACCACCTCCCTCAGGAATTAATTTTTTAATGGCATGCTTAAATTCAGGTCCAATACAATATTGCTCGGTAAACGGTGTCTCCTCATCGAGTTCTAATATAGACGAGATAGACACGCCACCACCGACCAACGGGGCATATTCATGGCTGATGTAAGTCGTGTCGGAAGCTTTAAAGGTTTGCTGCCAACTATAAATCATTTGCCCGCCCCAAAACAGTTCACCTTCATATTTTTCCAATTCAAATTTGGCTAAACGAGGATCTTTACACTTCAAAATTTTATTATCTGCCGATGCAGATTTGCGCAACCAAGGTTCCATCAATTCTTCCTCAGTTAAACCACAATCTCTGAAAATCGCCGTCACATCATGAGGCACCAATTTTTGTTCCTCTGTCCCTTCTTTTTCTGTTTTATAAAAAAACGCCCGCACATGCACTTGCGGTTTAATTTCCTTACCATTAGCGTAGATTTTAAAGGTATTAATTAACCCTGCTGTATCCGCAAAGTCTCCGTAATCATAAAGAGAAACCTCAGGTAATGGGAATAGCACAGTTTCCGTAATGTCTTTGTCGGTAAGATTTTGATATTCGTAGTCCACCTTAATTTTATCGAGACTGATAAACAGATTTTCTTTTTGCATGGCAATATTGTCATTTTTGATGTATTCCACGCCACCAGTGGAGACAAACCCCGTGCTGTCGTTGGCTTGTGCGGTAAAAGCGAAACAGAGCGCGGTTAAAGCAACGTATTTTTTCATATTAGTCCTCAGGAAATAATGTATTGATGAACGGCGAAAATCATAGCAGGAATTGGCAGGATTAGGGATAAAAAGTGCGGTGGATTTTGAAAATGTTTTTGAGACTCTGCTATGAGTAATAAATTACCTAGTTGGCACGCGTCAGGAAACGCGCGCCATCAGAGTAAGCTATTACCTTAGGGCTAAACCTTGCTTTTTGCCCAATTCACTGCCGTTTCAATAGCGTTTCGGGCTTGTGGACTGTTACGCCAACAGGTTGAACCGGTGATTTCCGCACCGCGTTGAAGAATAAAATCCGGGCTGGTAGCTGCCAGTATTTTGACGTCATCCAATCCCATTTCCGTCAAACGTTTTAAGATCGTTGCACCAATGCCTTTTTGCGACAGAAGGTCGTGTTTTTCAGCTTCACTAAATGGCATATTATCTTCCTTGTGAGGTAAAAGTGCGGTGGATTTTGAAAATGTTTTTTTTAGGTTCTGCCGTGGGTAATAAATTACCCACGGTTACACATCCTTCAGCCCCTTGGGGGCCTGTTTAAATTCCCCGACGGGGAATGATTAGGCTTCCACCTTTGGTTTAATCACCGCATAAACTACGCCGGTCAACACAGAACCAATGGCGATGGCGCCAAGGTACATAAGCGGTTCGGAGACGAACGGAATCACGAATAAGCCGCCGTGTGGCGCTTGCAAGGTAATGCCTAAACTCATGGAAATCGCCCCCGCAGTGGCGCCACCAAGGATGCTACTGATAATCACACGTAGTGGATCTGCCGCCACAAATGGCAATGCCCCTTCGGAGATAAAACAGAAGCCAAGCACGAAAGAGGCTTTACCCGCATCACGTTGATTGGAGGTGAATTTACTGCGCGCTAACCAAGTGGCGATAGCCATGCCGATTGGCGGCACCATGCCTGCTGCCATTGCCGCTGCCATTGGGGTGTAAACCTGAGAGGCGATCATGCCCACGGAGAAGGTATAAGCCGCTTTGTTTACCGGCCCCCCCATGTCGATACACATCATGGTGCCGATAATCACGCCAAGCACCATGGCATTCACATCGCCCATGGATTTTAGCCATTCACTCAACGCCGTCATGATTTTCGCAACAGGCGGGTTAATGAGATAAATCATGGCTAAGCCGACAATGAAAGACCCCAATAACGGCAAAATTAAGATCGGTTTAAGGGACATCAGGCTTGGTGGTAATTTAATCACATCATTAAGCCCTTTCACCACATAACCTGCAAGGAAGCCGGCGATAATTCCGCCTAAAATCCCCGCGCCTGCGGTCGTCGCCAACATCCCGCCGATTAACCCCACGGCAAGTCCCGGACGGTCGGCGATGGAGAACGCTACATAACCTGCAAACACCGCGATCATTAAGTGGAACGCCGCGCCACCACCGATATCCATTAAAGCTTTCGGCAAGCCACCCGCGATGTTTTCGTCTTTGAACGCTTCAATACCGAACATGAAGGAAATGGCGATAAGCAAACCGCCAGCCACCACCAACGGCAACATGTGCGATACGCCGGTCATTAGGTGCTTATAGACGCCTTTCTTCTCGCCGCGCTCTTCGGCTTTCGCCGCGGACGTTGCGCTGCCTTCGTAAATTTTGGCTTCTTTAAAGGCTTTATCGAATTCTTGCGCAGTTTTCTTCAGCGCAAGTCCGGTGGAGGTGCGATACATTAATTTGCCTTTGAATTTGTCCAACGGCACGTCAATATCCGCTGCCACAAACACCAAATCGGCTGCCGCCACTTCTTCTGCCGTGATTTCATTGCCCGCACCCACTTGTCCGCGGGTTTCCACTTTCACCTGCCAGCCTTGTTGTTTGGCGCAGGTTTCGATGGCTTCGGCAGACATGAACGTATGCGCTACGCCTGTCGGACAAGCAGTCACCGCCACAATATTTTTCATTTTACTGTTAGAAACGACCGCACTTTCAGCAGGCGGAACATAATCCTGCGCCTGTTGAATGGCCGTGTCTAACAAGTTTTCGGGTGCATTGAAATGTTCATCAATTTTTGCCAAAAACACTTTTTTGCCATTAAATCCGGCATTATTCGGCAAAGCATTCCCAAAAACGACGATCAGATCCGCCGCCTCGGCACTGTCCACGATTTGATGTTGCGCTTGCGCGGCTTTGCTTAGCATTTCACGCAATAAAAAGGCCTTTGCATGACCAAAATTGGCGGTTGGGGTTAAATAAATATGCATAAGATTATCCCTCAATAACTGTCGTTTTGACGTGATTTAAAATAGGATCGAGCAACGAGCGGTCAGCAATCCCAACATTACTTTGCGACACGGCAAAAGCGGAAACCGCACTGGCAAAAGCCAAGGTTTCTTGCTGTGAAAAGCCGTTGATTAAGCCGTAAATCAAGCCCGCCACCATAGAATCGCCGGCACCGACGGTGCTCACCACGTTTTCGCATTTTGGCGGTTGAGCTTGGATCACAGCCTCGTCACTTAACCAAACGGAACCTTGAGCGCCCATGGAAATAATCACATTGGCAATGCCTTGCGCTTTTAATTTCTTAGCGGCAGACACAATTTCTTCCAGTGAATTTAAGGTATAACCCACCCAGGCTTCTAATTCGCGGTGGTTGGGTTTCACCAACCAAGGCCGTGCGCTTAAACCTGCGGTTAACGCGGCGTGGCTGCTATCCAGCACCACTTTTACGCCTGCCTGATGCAATTGTTTTAACCAATCGGCGAACAAGTCCGGCGTCACGCCACGCGGTAAACTACCGCACACGGCAACGATGTCGAAGGATTTGCAATACGCAAGAGAATCCGCCACAAATTGTTGCCACGCACTTTCACTGATTTCATAGCCTAAAAAGTTTAAATCGGTAACATCCGCGTCGGTTTCGGTAATTTTCACGTTGATACGGGTTTTGCCCGGCACGCGTTGGAATTTATCTTGTAATCCCAGTTTGTCGAATAAGGCAACAAAATCCCCTTGGTTGTCTTCGCCGAGAAAACCGCCCACAGTGACGTCAATGCCCAAATCTTTTAACACTTTCGCCACGTTAATGCCTTTGCCCGCAGGGAAAAGCCCGAGGGTTTCCACGGTGTTGACTTCGCCCAATTCGATCCGTTTTAAACGCCCAACCAAGTCATAAGCGGCGTTTAAAGTGATAGTTGCGACTTTTGCCATAATTATTCCCCCAATCCTGCGTTAATGACTGCACCGATACCATCAATGGCTTGTTGCGCTTGCTCGCCGCTGGCGACGAAACGCAAACGATGACCTTTCACTACACCTAACGCCACTACTTTCATCAGACTTTTCGCACTGACCAACGGCGTATCGCGATCAAGATTTTGTACGGCGATATTGGCGTTATATTTTTTTACTTCGTTCACTAACACTGCCGCCGGACGAGCGTGTAATCCGTGTTCATTTTTTACTTCAAAAACGCCTTCCACAGATTCACTTGAATTTTCCTCCGCACTTTCATTGCTTGGCGCGGAAGTTGTCGGAGTAGCGTCTCCCGCCACTTCGATGGTATCCGGTTCACTTGGCGGCACGGCAGAAACACCTTCGCCGAGACCTGCGGCAATCACTTTGCCGATCGCTTCCATCGCGGCTTGTGCATCATCGCCCTCTGCTACAAAACGCAAACGATGTCCTTGAGTTACACCCAAGGCCACGATTTTCATTAGGCTCTTGGCGTTCACCGATGCTCCACCGCGAGTGAGATTTTCCACAGTAATCTTAGAGGTGAATTTTTTCACTTCGTTAACCAAAATGGCGCTTGGACGGGCGTGTAAGCCGTGTTCGTTACGAATGGTAAAGGTGCCGACAACGCTACCGGCAGCCACAGACGGCGCGGCGGAAGCGGTTGAAGTCGTCTGTGTCGTAGCTTGCGGAATCGGCTTGCCGTTTAATGCCGCAGCAATCTGTGCGCTGTCGCCGTTGAGTAACACTTGTTGCACCTGCGGATCCAATAAACGGGCGAGAGTGTCATTTATTTGATCGTTCACATAGGCGACGGTCACTACGCCATGTACGACCTTATTATTTAATTGGAAGGGTTGAACTGCACGGCTGAAAGCCAGCGCATTCTTTTGATTGCCAACGGCGGCATCAGTCACCCATAAGCCTTGCGCCAATGGCAATGCCGGATTGGCAATGACTTCCGAAACGTACTGATTATTGACCGCACTTTGTTGTTCCAATTTGCCGGCGTTAATGGCGATTAAGGTCAACAGGCTTTGCGTATCCACGTTTAAACTTAGGTTATCGGCATTCACGCTAAAATCGTCCGCTTCGCCCATTAAAATGGCGCGGAATTTTTTTACGTCAGTTAGTGTGGCCAATTTTGCGGCCGTGTCTTCATCGCCGAGAACGTGAGTAAGTTGACGCAATAATGCCAAATGTTCGTCAGAACGGGCCGCAATGCCGATCACCACATAAGCGATATTGCCTTCGCCCCACTCAATCCCTTGTGGAAACTGGAAAATCTGCACGCCGGTATCTTTCACCATGCCACGGGTTTCCAAGGTGCCGTGCGGAATGGCGATGCCATTGCCTAAAAAAGTCGACGTTTGTTGTTCACGTCCTAACATACCTTGCAAATAGCCATGTTCAACATAACCGGCCTGTTCAAGCGCATTGGCGGCCAGCTCAATCGCTTGTTGCTTATTGTCTGCTTGAGCCGCTAAATGAATGTTACTTTCAGGTAAATTAAACATTCTTTCTCCTTATCAACGAAGTTGAGATGGGGTGCTGAAGAAAGCAAAAACCTTTCAGCTAAAGTTAAAAATACAAAAAAACTGCCGGCAAAAACCGACAGTTTTTTATTATTTCCCCGCGCAAAGTTTAAGTAGTTGTTCGGAACCTTGCACGATATATTCATCATTTTCTGACCGCACTTTGCCGCTTTGTAAATCCAACATGGCGTCATAAATGCCTTGGGTCAGGCTTGGTGTGTTAATGTGGTTCCAACATTGTGGATTTAGTTTGCTGAAGTTCGTTTGTAACGCCTCGGCATGAATGACGCCGCTGTAATAGGCATAAACATCGGAATCTTGACCTTGCGGGCTATAAAGTTTTTCTTTGATTTGTTCAATCGGAATAAGAATTCGACCCAAATACCAATCATTGGCGCCGCTAGCGAAGGAATTTACGTTGTAATTATCATGTACACGATCGCGGTAGGTTTCCACCGTGGCTTCATAAGCGGTGGCGTAGGATTTTTGATCGATGCTGTCTGCGTCTAAGTTAATCACTGTTTTTTTACTGCCCATAAACGGCACATAAGACGAAAGAGAACACGCACTGAGCGTGGCGGCAATAAAAAGAATAGAAAGTTTTTTTAACATAAAAATCCTTGAATTTAACGTAAAGTTACGAAATGAATAAGCCAACGCAAGAAGTGGCAGTCATTATACTGCTTATCCCTTGTTTATCAATAAATAGCTAAGAATAGTTATTATTGCTTCTCAAAACGGGTTAAATCATCCAATGTATTGATATTGGTAAAAGCCTGCTTATTTTCGGAAAAATCCACACTCACCGCACCGTTTTGGCGCATAAACTGCAACATTCGTCGTTCGCCTGAAGCCAAATAATCCGCCAACTTGTCTTTTAGGTTACGCGCCATCAAACAGAACGTCGGGTGCTCACGCTCGCCATCATGGGCATAAGCAATAGAAACGCCGTGAAAAACGACCGCACTTTTGAGCTGTTCTAGCAAATTTTTCGGGAAAAAAGGACAATCACAGGGTACGAATAAGACAAAATCCGTCTCGGATCGTTCCAACGCCGTTAAAATCCCGCTTAACGGCCCTTGAAATCCGGCTATGCGGTCGGCAAACACCATTAATCCATCGGCAGAATATTCCGCGTGATTACGATTAGCGTTAATGGAAATCTGTTCTACTTGAGTACGTAAACGCTCGTAAATATGTTGAAACAGCGGTTTGCCGTGCAACAATTGTAGCCCTTTGTCCGCACCGCCCATACGCTTGGCTTGTCCACCGGCTAAAATGACGGCACTAATTGAAATTGTCATATTTTCTTCCGAGGTTAATTAAAGTATGATCTCGCCCGTTTATTTCTCAATAATAAGGAAAAGCGTATGAAATGTCATCGCCTGAATGAGGTACTGGAACTTTTGCAGCCTTACTGGTCTAAAGACTCCGATTTATCATTAATGCAAATTTTACAAAAAATCGCCGATGAAGCCGGGTTTGATAAGCCCCTCGCGGAATTGTCCGATGAAGTCATTATTTACCACCTGAAAATGGCGGGTAAAGATAAATTCGAGCCGATTCCCGGTATTAAAAAAGATTACGAAGAAGATTTCAAAACCGCGCTATTAAAAGCACGCGGCATTATTAAATAAGACAGGATTACAAAATGAAAAAATGGTTATTTTTAGCGCTGGCGGCGGCTTTCTCCTTCTCTGCCCAAGCCCAAGAATTAACGGAAAACAAAGAATATGTGGTGGTGGAAGGGCAAAAACGCAGTGCACAACCTGAAGTGATTGAATTTTTCTCTTTTTACTGCCCGCATTGTTATTCCTTTGAAGCGCAATACCACATTCCACAAAAAATTGCCGAATCCTTACCGGAAGGTACATCATTCAAGCAATATCATGTGGATTTCTTAGGCCGCCAATCTGAAAATCTCACTCGCGCTTGGGCATTGGCCATTGCCATTAATGCCGAAGAAAAAGTCAAAATGCCATTATTTAAAGCCGCACAAGCCAACACCTTAAAATCCATGGATGACATCCGCCAAATCGTCATTGATAACGGCGTATCTGCCGAACAATTTGACGGTGGCATCAACAGTTTCGCCGTGAACGGTTTGGTCACCAAACAACAAAACCTGGTCGAAAAATACCAAGTACGCGGCGTGCCGGATTTTTATGTTAACGGTAAATATCGTGTGAACATGGAAGGCTTGGCGCACGATGAAAATCGTTTTGTGGACGAATATGTACAAACCGTAAAAGGTTTATTGCAAAAATAACAAAAAATTGGTTTAATGCCTGCCGATTTTATTTTCTACACGTATTTTAGAGGATTATATGGCTGAGAGTTTTAGCGTAACCCGTCGTTTTTTCGACGATAAAAATTATCCGCGTGGCTTTGCCCGTCACGGTGATTACACCATCAAAGAAGCACAAGTATTAGAACAACACGGACAAGCCTTCCGTGCATTGGATGCGGGCGAACGTAAACCGGCAACCAAAGAAGAGAAAGACTTCGTGGCTTTCTGTCGCGGTGAACGTGCAGCGGAAACTTTCTTCGAGAAAACCTGGAATAAATATCGCAGCCGTATTTCCACCAACAAACGCCTTTACACCTTATCCGGCGTGGTTGGCGTGGATAATCTGGACGACTACTCGGCAGACTAAATCACTTAAATAACAATCAGAAGGCTTGGAATTCCGAGCCTTTTGTTTTACTTATCACCATGCAGAATTTACCCGTAACCCACTATTCCGCCCTGCTTGCAGAAAAACAAGAAAAACTGACCGCACTTTTGGCGCCATTTAACGCGCCTGATTTGCAGGTGTTCGCCTCGCCTACACAACATTTCCGTATGCGCGCGGAATTTCGCATTTGGCACGAAGGCGATGATTTCTACCACATTATGTTTGACCAACAGAGCAAACAACGTTATCGGGTAGATAATTTTCCTATCGCAAGCGAACTCATCAATCGCATGATGACGGCGTTGTTGCCGTTGTTAAAACAGCAAACGGTATTACACCACAGACTGTTCCAAATCGATTATTTAAGCACCCAAAGCCAACACATTATCGTCAGTTTGTTGTATCACAAAGCCTTGGATGAAGAGTGGCAAACTGCTGCGCAAACCTTGCGTTCGCAGTTACAGCAGCAAGGTTTTAACGTGCAAATTGTCGGGCGTGCCAGCAAACAAAAAATTTGTCTGGAACAAGATTATGTGGATGAAATCCTACGCGTTCACGGTAAAGACTACATTTATCGCCAAGTGGAAAACAGCTTCACGCAACCGAATGCGACAGTGAATAGCAAAATGTTGGAATGGGCGGTAGATTGCACCCGCAATAGCCACGGGGATTTATTGGAGCTTTATTGCGGCAACGGCAACTTTTCTATCGCATTAGCGCAAAATTTCCGCAAGGTGCTGGCCACAGAAATTGCCAAACCTTCGGTAGCCGCCGCGCAATTTAACATCGCGGCGAATCAGATAAACAACTTACAAATCATCCGAATGTCAGCGGAAGAATTCACGCAAGCGATGCAGGGCGTGCGCGAATTTAATCGCTTAAAAGGCATTGATTTGAAAGCCTATGAATGCAACACCATTTTCGTTGATCCGCCACGGGCCGGCTTAGATGCGGATACCGTTACACTGGTGCAACAATATGAGCGCATTTTGTATATTTCCTGCAATCCGCATACGCTATGCGACAATCTGCAAACGCTCAGCCAAACCCATCGTATTGAAAAAGCCGCATTGTTCGACCAGTTTCCTTACACGGAACACATGGAAGCTGGCGTTTGGTTGGTGAGAAAAGAATAAACATGAACATCCAACTCCTCTGCGAAACAAAAACACCGCAAAAACCAACCGCACTTTTTGCCGAAGCCGGCTTAACGCACGATCCGAACAGCCCGTTGGCGTTAGTATGGACGGAAGCGGAAGGCACAGAACGCTTGGAATTACGCAAATTAGACGAACCGAAACTGGGTGCGGTGTTTGTGGATTTTGTCGGCGGCACTATGGCACATCGCCGCAAATTTGGCGGCGGGCGTGGAGAAGCGGTGGCAAAAGCGGTTGGCATTAAACAAGATAATTTACCGACAGTCATTGACGCCACGGCAGGCTTAGGGCGTGATGCCTTTGTATTGGCGGCGCTCGGTTGCCAAGTGAAACTCGTTGAACGCCACCCGGTCGTTCGTTTGTTATTACAAGACGGTTTGCAACGTGCTTATGCCGATGAAGAAATCGGCCCTTGGATGCAACAAAATATGCAACTGTTGCCTTATCAACACATCAATCAACTGAATCCTGACACGGATTTCGCTGATGTGGTGTATCTCGACCCTATGTACCCACACAAAGCCAAAAGCGCCTTGGTGAAGAAAGAAATGCGCGTGTTTCAACATTTGGTCGGTGCCGATTTAGATGCGGACGAACTGCTTGCGCCCGCACTCCAACTCGCCCGTCAGCGCGTCGTAGTTAAGCGCCCCGACTACGCCGACTTTCTCGCGCAAAAAGCACCGCACTTTTCCCGCGACACCAAAAACCATCGCTTTGATGTGTATGTGAAGCATGGGTAGTTTAATTTTCATACAAACTTTGTGATCTACCCTTCATTTTTTACATAAAACTTTACAACGTTTTCTTTTAATACAATAAAATGAAACTTGTTATCATTTTTATTTTTTGGAGGAAAGCATGATATGTTTTATTGATACTAAAACGGGTTCCGTTGCCACAATCTTAATGTTCGCTTTGTTAGGATTGCCTTTCTCAACCCTCGCCGATCAAAATTCCGATTCAACCACATTAGATACCATCAACGTTAACGCATCGGCGGAGGCTAAAGCAGATGCTGGAAAAGACGAGGTTTACAGCAAAAACAATGTCACTGAATACAAAAGTAAAAAGGAAATTGAAACTTATCACGGTCAGTCAGTCGCCGATTTGTTGAGCGGTGTGACCGGTGTGTACAGTGGCGATGCACGTAATGGCGGTGCGATTGATCCTATTATTCGTAGTTCTTGGGGACAAGGTCGGATTCCTGTATTAGTTGATGATACTGAACAGGCGATTACCATTTGGCGCGGTTATTCCGGTGTAAGCAATCGTAACTATCTTGATCCATTTTTAGTGAGTGAAGTGAATGTGGAAAAAGGCCCCAATTTAGACCGCACTTTGCGCTCCGGGGCGGCAGGCACGATTCGTATGTCGACGCTAAATCCTGATGAGATCATTAAGCCTGGTAAAAAATGGGGTATTGAACTTAAAACGGAGACCGCCAACAATTCCATTAAAGCTCGTCCTTATGAAGGTGTACCTATTGGTCAGGATTATCGACTTGTTTCACCAGACGGGCGTGCAGAATTAGCTGAATGGGCGTTGTATTTTAAAGATGATGATCGGATTAGCCCAAGAAAAAAAGGCAGAAACAAACCTTTACACGATAATGCCATACGTTTGGCGTTAGCCGCAAAAGATGATGGTTATGAAGTCTTAGGGGCGTATGCTTATCGTAACAAAGGAAATTATTTTGCCGGTAAACGGGGAGGGAAAAAATACGGTGAAGGAACAACCGGCCCGCTTGATTTAGATAAAAACTCCGATGACCCTTATATTCCACTCATTGCTCGAATTTATAAACCGGGTGAAGAAGTACCAAATACATCTTATGAAAGCCGATCTTGGTTATTAAAGGGGAAACTCCACTTTAATAAATATGCTTCACTTTCTGCGAACTTCCGAGACACGCAAATAAATTATGGTGACATAATGCCTTCCCGACTTGGCTATAACTATGCTGCGCGTAATACCGTCACACAATGGCCACTAGCAGATGTAAAACAAAAAACAGGTAATGTTGAGTTTTCCTATAATCCTCCCGATAACAAATGGCTTGATTTAAAAATAGGTGTCTGGGCAGTAAAAAATGATACGGCAACTAATACATCGGGCGGCTCACCGGGCGATGTACTTTTTAGTGATTATAATACTCAAATGATTGGTACTTTATCTCAAATTGATCTCGCAAATGAGTTTGGTGATAAAGCCTATGAATTAGATCAAGTGAAAGATCCCGTTGAATATAAACGTATAAAAGATCGTTTTTACGAAATTTTTAATAGCAAAATAAAGGAATATATGAAAAACCCTAAATTTAAAAATATTGATGGAATTTTTAATACTCAACCCGCGCAAGTGCAATTTGCCCGTGATAATCATATGGGAATAACTTTTAGCAATGTCACGGAACTAAGTCCAAAACTTCGCTTCAGCATCATGACAAATTATCGTCGTGAAACTTTAGACAGTACCAATGTTTATGAGCTTTGGGATAAATATCAACTTACTGCATTTAATCAATACGAGACTGATGCTAAAACAGAAGGGGAACAACTTACCTGTGTGGAAGGCGATTTACATGGTATTTGCCGAGTATCAAACTCTGCTCGTTCAGGAAATCGAAAAGGCAACCGAAATGAATTTAATGCAGGCTTCAAATTTGAATATTCACCAACCGATTGGTTATTACTGACTGCCGGGATGAAATATACCCATTACAAATCTAAAGATCGCGGTTTGCAGGAAAAAATTGCAAATTTAAAACAAGAAGAAGTATTAACCGAATCACGTATTCCATTTACAGTAAGAAAATTGAAACAAGTCGCCCCTGAAATAACACAAGACTATATAAATTTTGGAAGAAAAAATCATTTAAGAGCTTCACTTGAGGAAGAATTTGAAAAATTATATCCAATACCTGCTGATGATTCACCAGAATTACAAAAATGGCTTGATGATCGTGATGAGTATGTTGTTTCACATGGCTGGACTCCAACCACAGATGAGGAATATGATAGTTGGTCACAGCTCAGTGGTAATAATAGTCAATGGGATGAATCAGCAACGCAGACTATTTATTGGGAACGGGATGAATATGGTAATTTTTCTGTTGAGCATTTTCCGCTTACGGATGGACGTATTACAAAAGAAATGTTAGAAAAAAAAGTAATCCATCCACAAACCGGGAAAGAAGATTATTTATATGACATTAGTGCTGATTTTTCCGGTTCGCCAGAAAAAACACCAATAACCAAAGAACAGTGGGAAAAAATGAAAAAGGCCGAGCGTAAAGATCACGCTTGGGCACCTTCCTTTAGTGCTACCGCATTTTTAAGTGATAACGCCAGAATTTATGTGCGCTATGATGAAACCAAACGTATGCCGAGTATTTTTGAAGATACCATTGGCTATTCCATTGATATTCTCACGCCACTTTATAAACGCAAACCGGAACACAGCAAAAATATTGAAGTGGGCTATGTACATGATTTACGTGGTTTCTTCCCAAGTTTACGCCGTGCGGATATTCGCCTAAATTGGTACAAAAACACTACGAAAAATATTTTTGACCGTGATATTAATTATGAGATGAAGCAGTTTGATAAACGGATTTTAGAAGGTATAGAATTATCCGCTCGTTATGATCAAGGTCGCATCTTCGGTGATATCGGTATTAGCTACAACATCAAAAATAAATTCTGCGATAAAAGTTCAGCAATTCGAGATGTTGGTGGTATAGGTGATATACATACATTTGAAGCCTATCCCGAATGTGTTAATGGTGGTAATGAAAACGGCTACTTAAAAAATGCCATTTTGCCGAAATACAGCATTACCTCAAATCTTGGTGTACGTTTCTTAGATGAGCGATTAGAAGTTGGCACCCGTATGGTATATCACACTAATGTGAAAGAAACTCGTAACAAATCTTTACGTGATGCAGGCTGGTTTGCCAATAGCAATAACAACCCACGTTGGCAGCCAGTGTTCTTGGTTGATGCGTATATGAACTATAAATTCAATGACACTTTCGCCGCCACCCTTTCCGTCACCAACTTAACGGATCGTTATTACCTCGACCCAATGACCCGCTCCTCCATGCCGGGCCCAGGCAGAACCGTGAAGTTGGGTTTGACGGCAACCTTCTAAGCAAAAGTGCGGTGAAAATTCATCGTAAATTTTGACCGCACTTTCGTTATTAATGCTCGTTTCTTAGCTAGCTAGTGCCGATTGCAATCTCCCCTGATTCTGCGCTAAAACGGTTTCCGCCTGCGCTTTATCTAATCCGCTCAACAACATCATGATGGCTAATTTGGCGTTGCCGTTGGTGGTGTGTAAGGTTTGTTCGGCGGTGATTTGGTCGCAGTTGGTGGCTTGCATGACGATACGAATGGCGCGGGCTTTAAGTTTTTGGTTGGTAGCTTGCACGTCCACCATGAGGTTTTGGTAGCATTTACCGAGACGGATCATGGCGGCAGTAGTAAGCATATTCAGCACCATTTTTTGTGCCGTGCCTGATTTTAAGCGACTGGAGCCCGTCAACGCCTCGGGGCCAACAACGGTGGTGATGGCGATGTCGGCAATGTCGCTCATAACGGCATTCGGGTTACTGACTAAGGAAACCGTGGTGGCGCCAAGTTGTTTGGCATAGTTTAAGCCACCGATGACATAAGGCGTACGACCACTGGCAGCGATACCCACCAGCACATCCTTGCGACTAAAATTAATATGGCATAAATCCTGTTCGCCCGCCGCCAAATTGTCTTCCGCACCTTCCACGGCGTTGCGCAATGCAGTTTCGCCACCGGCAATTAATCCCACTACCATACTTGACGGTATACCAAACGTCGGCGGGCATTCAGAAGCATCCAGCACGCCAAGGCGACCGCTGGTACCGGCGCCCATATACACCAAACGGCCGCCTGCCTGAAATGCCGCCACAATGCGTTCTACCGCCTGCGCGATTTGCGGCAGATTTTTTTCCACCGCCAACGCCACCAATTTGTCTTCGTTATTTAATAAGGTCACGATATCCAGCGACGACAAGGAATCAATGTGCAGGGTATTTGGGTTGCGTTGTTCGCTTAGCATCTTTTCAAGGCTATTTAATAAATTGTGTTCGCTCATACGTGTTTCTCCGCCGGAAAAATAGCGCCCAAACTGACCGCATTTTTGGCGCCGGTCACGCTTGGTAGGTTGGAAGGTAGGTTATGAATGCGTTGATAAGCAAGCCAGGCAAACGCGGCGGCTTCTACATAATCAATATCCAATCCGACATCATCGGTTTTGTGCAACTGCCAGTTTGGCAACAAGGCTTGCAGGCGGGTCATCAATGCCCCATTTTTCGCGCCACCGCCACAAACCAACAAACGAGGTGGCAACGGTATTGCTATTTGGCGCAAGGCAAGAGCAATGCTTTGTGCGGTGAATTCAAGTAAGGTGGCTTGCACATCTTGTGGCGGGATGTCGCCTTCAAGTGCGGTGGTTTTAGCGAGCGTTTTTTCAAGCCACGCTAAATTGAATAACTCGCGCCCGGTGCTTTTCGGCGGCGGCAGTTGGAAATAAGGTTCATCCAACATTTTTGTTAATAAATCCGACCGCACTTTGCCCCCGCGCGCCCATTGCCCGTCAGCATCAAAAGTATGACCAAGATGGCGGGCTATCCAACCATCCATTAGCGCATTGCCCGGGCCGGTGTCGTAGCCGATGATTGGTTGATTCGGCAACAGCACGGAAATATTACTAATGCCACCGATATTCAACACCACCGTCGCCCACTGTTCGTCATAAAATAACGCTTGGTGGAAGGCGGGCACCAACGGCGCCCCTTGTCCGCCAAACGCCATATCTTTACGCCGAAAATCCCCGACGACATCAATGCCCGTGCGTGCGGCAAGCAGGTTCATATCACCTAACTGCATGGTGAACGGAAAATCGCCCGACGGCGCGTGCCACACGGTTTGTCCGTGGCAGCCGATAGCGCGGATGCGATGCGGTTGAAGGTGGTGTTCGGCGAGGAAGCGATTCACGCTGTCGGCATACAATAATGCCAAACGTTGATCCAACTCACCTAATTGTTGCAATGTGGTGCTGCCCTCAGAAACTAATTGCAATAAATCTTGTCGTAAATCCGTTGGCATCGGCGTAAATTGACCGACGATAAATTGCGGTTGTTCAGCAAATGCCATCAGAGCTATGTCCACACCGTCCAAACTGGTGCCGGACATGATGCCAAGATAATATTCCTGTTGCATTTTGCACTTGTCCTTAACTTAACTCAAAATTGCAAGAATGATATACTAGCGCGCAATTTTTAGCGAACAAAAGAGAAAATTTATGACAACTCAAGCTCTCAGCGTAGTTATCCTCGCCGCCGGAAAAGGCACCCGTATGTATTCCGATTTACCGAAAGTGTTACACCCGATTGCGGGCAAACCGATGGTAAAACATGTTATCGACACCGCCAAACAATTGGGTGCTCACAACATTCATTTGGTCTATGGCCATGGCGGCGATTTAATGCAACAACGATTAGCAAACGAGCCTGTCAACTGGGTTCTGCAAACGGAACAACTTGGCACCGGCCATGCTATGCAACAAGCAGCGCCATTTTTTGCCGATGATGAAAATATTTTAATGCTTTATGGTGATGCCCCTCTCATTACCAAGGCAACCTTGGAAAAACTCATTGCCGCTAAACCTGACAAAGGCATTGCGCTACTCACCGTGGTGTTGGACAACCCGACAGGTTATGGTCGCATTCTGCGCGAAAACGGCAATGTCGTCGGCATCGTAGAACAAAAAGATGCAAATGCCGAACAACTCAAAATTCAAGAAGTGAACACCGGCGTGATGGTGTCTGATGGTGCTTCTTTCAAAAAATGGCTGACACAGTTGGATAACAACAACACCCAAGGCGAATATTACATGACCGATGTTATCGCTTTGGCAAATCGTGACGGTTGCCAAGTGGCTGCCGTACAAGCCGCCGACTTAATGGAAGTGGAAGGCGCCAACAATCGCCTACAACTGGTTGCACTTGAGCAATATTTCCAACAAAAACAAGCGTGTGAATTATTACTTGCCGGCGTAATGTTGCTTGATCCGAACAGCTTTAAATTGCGTGGTGAACTCACCCACGGCAAAGACGTAGAAATCGACATGAACGTGATCTTAAAAGGCAAAGTGCGGTTAGGAAATCGGGTGAAAATCGGCGCAGGTTGTGTACTCACTAACTGCGACATCGGTGATGACGTAGAAATCAAACCATATTCCGTGCTTGAAGATACTTCCGTGGGTGCAAATGCCGCTATCGGCCCATTCTCCCGCTTACGCCCGGGCACAGAACTGGCTGAAAACACCCATGTGGGCAACTTTGTGGAAATAAAAAAAGCACAAATCGGTAAAGGCTCCAAAGTGAACCACTTAACCTATGTAGGCGACGCGGAAATCGGTAAAGATTGTAACATCGGCGCGGGCGTGATTACCTGCAACTACGACGGTGCCAATAAATTCAAAACCATCATCGGCGACAACGTATTTATCGGCTCCGACAGCCAACTCGTTGCGCCGGTCACCATTGAAAGCGGCGCCACCATCGGTGCAGGATCCACCATTCGTACGGATGTCAAACACGATGAACTGGTTACCACCCGTGTTCCGCAAAGACACATACAAGGTTGGGAAAGACCGAAGAAGAAATAATCCGTAACTAAAAAACGGCTTTCTGATCTGTCCCCCTAATTATTTGGTTGCCTCCAATTTTTTGGGGGCAGATCATATTTTTTATGACATGTTGGCCACGTTAAACCTCTGAGAGTGGAAAGCACCTCTGCTTATACCATTCGTACTCCGCATTATTTCCACGTTTGATTAGAGGAATAAATCACTGTCAGTGATTTATGAATCATTTTCCAAGAGAATCTTCCTGTCTGTAAATCTGGCCTTTGCTGGCATTCTTTCTTCAATCCGTTGACGATTGGTAGCTAGGGCTTGTTCGGTAGGGATGTAATCCAGCCATAATGCGGGATCGGTGCTGAGTTCTTGCGGCCAAATATATGTCACGTTGAAACCACGCGCTCTGCATTCGGCATGAAGCGCATCATAACGTTTCTTCAAGAAGGCCATTTTATTAAAGAAGAACCGTACATGGCCCTCACCCAATTTATATTCCGTCGGTTGGCCTTTTAGGTGAAATTTCCCTTTGGCAACAGCGTTAGGAATACGGGTAAGTTCGCGGTGTTCGGCAAGTAAATGTTGATCGCACAATTCACTCGGCGGGACAAGATTAATTCGGGTCATAAATCATCACAAAATCAATAAAGAGGCGTAATACTAGAAGAAATACAGGATGCCGTCCAGCTTATTTGTGTGGCACTAACATTACTTACACGCCAACAAGCTCAGAGGTTGTCATTTCAGCGTTGTGCTACGGCTACATAAATTTTGTTTTTTTTTGACCGCACTTTGAGGCCTATTTCATTACGGTAATCGTCCATTTAGCATCATCAATTTGTTCATAATTTGTCACTTCATAGCCTTCCTCGGCAGCCCATGCAGGGATAGCTTCTGTAGCTTGAGTACAATCAAACTCAATTTCTAAGCAATCTCCCTTATTTAGTTTTGCCATAGCTTCTTTCGCTTCAACTAAAGGAAAGGGACAAACAAGCCCCAATGTAGGTAATTTAACAATCATTTTATACTCCTAGACGTTATGCTTTAACTGTTTTAAACGCTGTGGGCGAATAATCGTAAAATAGGCGGCAACCCAAGTCCCCAGTATCATTAATGGCAATGAAATCCAACCTTGCCAAGAAAAAAAGGCAGTTTCCACCAAGCCATTACCTATAGAACATCCTCCGGCAAGAGTCGCACCAATCCCCATTAAAATACCACCCAACGCACTACGTAAAATCGTGGTCACATCCGGTACACGAATTCGAAACTCATTACTGCCTTTGGCACCAATGAAAGAACCGACAAAAATACCAAGCACTAAAAAGACGCCCCAGTTAATAAATTTATCGTCACCGGTCACTAAATATTGCATGATGTTAGCAGAGGGGCCGGTAATGCCTAAGCCAAATTCCCGCCCTGTTGCAACACTGAGAGGCCATGCTAATAAAGCGATTAAGCCAATTAATACCGCAGAAAAAAACGGATGCCAGCGCTTTTCAAATAATAAATGCGCAAGACCATGTTTCTTCGGTTTTAAGGTCGCCATTCTCGGTGCGGGCTTGCTTAAATGCTTGTACACATAATAGAGAGTAACAAACGTCAACAACGCAACCAGCCACCAAGGTGAAATGCCCAAAGTGCTATAAATATTTCGTTGTTCAATATTAATACGACGCAACGCATTATTAAATTCACCCAATGGCCCCGTTCTCATTATCGCGCTCAGTAACATATACGTGAATAAAGCCACCCAACTGCCAATTAATCCTTCTGCTGCGCGATACCAGGTTCCGGTGGCACAACCTCCGGCCAATACAATACCGATACCAAATACAAATGCCCCCAGAATCACGGCCAAAAAGGCAAAATTTTCAGCCGGTTCAACGTTCAATACGCCAATCTCTTTTAACCCAAAGAAACCTATTGATTGCACCGTAATGGCTAATAAAAGCGCTATAAACATTTTGTTATTTTTAGTGACATACAGATCGCGAAACGCACCGGTAATACAAAAACGTCCACGTTGCATAACAAACCCAAGTAATATACCGCAAAGTAACCCAGTCAAAAGCATAACCTTTCCTTTATCACAATAATGTTGGCAAACATTTTCTAAAAAAGGCAAAGCAACATGCCAATAACTTTTTGCTAGGAGATATATTTTTTGGTTCTAAAAAAACACATGAAAAAATCACCGCACTTACCAAGAGAACATAGTGTTCGCGTTACCGGCATATCCTGTGATAGGAACAAAGAACACCAAAAGATTATCATCAGGCATCATTCCCATTATTTACGACAATGTGTAAAATCCTGATCAATGTCTATAAACCTCAAAGGGATTTCCATATGAACCACCTCCGCATTCATCTTCAACTTATCGGTATGGCTGTTTTGTGGGGAGCATCTTGGCCTTGGGGGCGGGTAGTGGCACAGACCATGCCAACTTTCACAGCGTCGGCAAGCCGCTTTTTTATCGCTGTGATTCCCCTGCTGATTTGGCTTTATGTAGCGACACGTTTTCGCTATGTGAAACAGCTTCGTCGAAGTCAGTGGATTGGCTTATTTTTTACCGCTGTCTTAGGAATTTTTGCCTACTCCACCTTTTTCATCTGGGGGCTAAAATATGTGCCGGCGGGGCAGGCAGCGATAATTGTCACGAGCAATCCGGTATTCACGATGATTTTTGCTATTTTCTTATTTAAGGAAAAATGGAATATTTGGGTGTTGTTAGGAATGGTCATTGCGATAAGCGGTCCATTAATTGCTATCAGTAAAGGCCATCCGTTCGAGATGTTGGACGCTTTAGGATTTGGACAGTTTTTGCTTATCTGTGCCCTATTCTGTTGGGTAAGTTATACCCTATTGGCACGTAAAGTATTATTTGGCATCGACTCACTCACCGCCACTACCATTTCGTCTGTATTTGGTTTTATTTTGCTGCTAATTGCTGCATTGTGCGTAGAAAATGTAGAAGATTGGAATACGCTCCTGAGCCTTTCACAAAGCACTTGGATGAGTTTAATCGGTTTGTCTTTAGGATCGACCGTGTTGGCTTATGCTTGGTATTTTGACGGCGTCAAACATCTAGGTGCGGGAAATGCCTCTGCTTATATTATTCTTATCCCGATTTTTGGCATTATTTTTTCTGCCATCTGGTTAAATGAACAGGTGGATTCATCATTATTCATTGGCGGCACGCTCGCCGTGGCCGGGCTTGCCATCATGAATAGGGGCAGAAGTTTAATAAAATAATCACGTCCTAAAATGCAATTACGCTATTTTTCCTGCAACACCTTCAGCGCCGTCTGATATTCTTTTGATTGATCCAACAAAATCTTGGCGGCGGCACGCAATTTTTCAACATCGGAGGTCGGCAAATAGAAGGATGTGCCGATATTTAGCACCTCATTTTTCAGCTTGCCGTCAGGCAACTGCTTCAAACTCAAATTCACAAAATAAATCTGAATTTTCCTGCCCTTATGTCGCTTAGCGTATGCATTCCATTGTTCGGTAAATTTCTGCGAGTATTGCAAGGTCGATTCACTGGTTTTATTAATCGGCACACGAATGACCGTATTCACCACATCGGTAATGCCGGGAATGTCCGCCGATTTATCCATTTCCGTGGTGATTTCATTTTGTGCATTCACATTAACCACCACAATGTTGCGTAATTGGCTTTGCTCTAACATGGCATAAAGTTCTTCTAACTGCATTACATTGGATATATCCAACAAGCCGGCCAGACCTAAATTGTCCGTCAAACCACCGTCCACCAAATGTAAATAAGGGTGTGATTGCGTGTCTTGATAGCGGGTCACGTATGCCTTCATCGCCATCAAATTTTGTTGCGCTAACGAGCTGAGCTGATATTGCGATGTCATGCGCAAGGGGTGATAAAAATGACAATTTCCGCCATGATTATTTAGCGTGATTGGCGAGAAAATCAAAGGCACCGCACTTGATGCGGCCACGGCGCGGGCAATTTGCAAATCATTCAAATTCAGGCACAGCACATCGAAAAAATCTTGCGTAAAATTCACTTTCTGAGCTGCCGTCATATCTGTTGCGCTGATTACCGCAAAAGGGCCTTTACGTTGAGTAGCTAAATCGGCAAATTTTTTGTTCTTATATAACGTCAAATTCAGCCGTTCCTGCAACAAATCGCTACGGCCAAATTGCGAGGAGGTTAAACGGGGCATATTGGAAAGCGAAAAGACTTGCGAAATCAATTCCTTCTGAAGGTTTTTGTTTAAAAAATGCTCATTAAATTTGGGGATTACATCCCGCCCTTCCAAAGAAAAATAACCGGCCAACACAGCCCCGCCGGACACGCCATACACCACATCAATATTATCCAACAACGTATCGCCCTTTTCCGTCGGCCGAACCGGCGTGTTTTTAAACTGCTCCAACACACCATACCCTAATGAGGCCGCGCGTGATCCACCGCCGGAAAAAGTTACGATCAGCAAATTTTCTTTTTGTAGCGCCTGCTCCATGGCGGTACTTAAACGGTAACCTGTTTGCGGTTCGATTTGGGTAATGGTTTCAGTAGGTTGATAGGTCACCAGATTACAGGCCGATAGCCCGATAATGCAACTAACAAGCCATGTGAGATTAAAAGGAAAACGATGTTTCATAAGCGTGTGAATGGTAAAAATGGGCCTGAATGCATTCTACTGCTTTTGACCCGAAGGGGCAAAGTGCGGTGAGTTTTGCTTGTGTTTTTAGGCAAGAACGCTTTCTACCAATGTTAAGAATCTCACAAAACCGATGCTGCCCGAGAAAAATCCTTAAAAATGTTATCCCGATCACGTTCTACAAAAATTTTTTCGTTATAATTCCCAAATGATTTTCTTGAAGGAGAACAGCTGATGAACACAAAACAAATCGCCCATTATATTGATCACACCGCACTTACCGCCGAAAAAACCGATGCGGATATTCTAAAACTCTGTGATGAAGCCATTGAACATCAATTCTTTTCCGTTTGTATTAATTCTTGTCATATTCCTTTGGCAAAACAAAAACTTGCCGGCTCCAATGTAAAAATCTGCACCGTCGTCGGCTTTCCGTTAGGGGCTAATTTAAGTTCGGTCAAAGCCTTTGAAACCCAAGAAGCCATTACCGCCGGCGCCAATGAAATCGACATGGTCATCAATGTTGGTTGGATAAAATCGAACAAATGGTCGGCGGTAAAAGAAGATATTCAAACAGTTTTAAATGCCTGCAACGGCACGCCATTAAAAGTCATTTTAGAAACCTGTTTGCTCACCAAAGAGGAAATCGTACAAGCCTGCGAAATCTGCAAAGCCTTGAAGGTGGCTTTTGTGAAAACGTCGACTGGGTTTAATAAAGGCGGTGCAACAGTGGAAGATGTAGCATTAATGAAACACACTGTGGGCGACATTGGCGTGAAGGCTTCCGGCGGTATCCGAGATACGCAAACTGCCCTTGCTATGATTAAAGCCGGTGCCACTCGCATTGGTGCCAGTGCAGGTATTGCGATTATTCACGGCGTGCAGGACAGCAATAGCACTTATTAATTTACCTAAATTGGGAACACTACCATGGTTAAAAAACAACATTCACGGGTACAAAAGCTAGAATTCTTATTAAAGCAGATGGATAAAATTCATTTGCGTGACGCAGCGGAAATGTTAGATGTGTCGGAAATGACATTACGCCGTGATTTAAGCAATGATGGTAGCAACGTGGTGTTGTTAGGCGGTTACATTGTTATGAACCCGCAAAAAGTCGGCAATAATTATCAAATTTTCGATCAGCAAACACGCCATGTCACCGAAAAAATGCGGGTGGGCAAGCTGGCAGCCTCCTTGGTAAAAGACGGTGATGTGGTATTTTTCGACTGCGGCTCCACTATCCCTTTTATTATTTCGCAGATTGATCCGTCCATAAAATTCACCGCACTTTGCTGTAGCATCAACAGCTTCATGGCATTGCAGGACAAACCCTACTGCGATGTCATTTTGTGCGGCGGACATTATTCACGACACAACTCCTTATTTGCCTCCATACGGCTTGACAACGAGCTGGACGCCATTTGTACCACCAAAGCCTTTATTTCCGCCGCCGGCGTGGACATCAAACAAGGCGTCACTTGTTTTAGTTTGGAAGAAGTGAAAGTGAAACAAAAAGCCATGGCAAAAACTCAACAGACGATTTTGGTTTTTGATCACCACAAAGTGCATAAAACCCAACAAGGTTACATTGGCGAACTAACGCAGTTTGATTTACTGATCTCCAACCAACCGCTCCCCTCCGCCTTCGGCGATGTCCCACAACTACAAATAAAATAACAACAAAAAAGCCTTGAGAGTTTTGATTCTCAAGGCTTTGTTATTTTCCGGGGTCAGTTGAATTTGCATTTAATATCTATTGATATGCAATAGGAAAGTTAAAGTTAAATTCAAATTCTTTTGATGTTACTTTCAGTGTTACTAAAAAGAAAAATCCCAAATTATGTAGCAGTTGCACTGTAGGAAATCGTTGCGTTGTTTACACCACAGGTTGAGAAAAATAAGCTTGCAAGACCTCAAACGGCGTATCGCCGTTCAAAATGCGGTGCGGCTTCAGATTTCGCGAACGATGAGGAATTGGGGATCGTCTGCCAAATCAATCAAAAAGGCTTTAACACGCGCCTGCCAGAGTTCGCCGAAGCGTTTGAGTTCTTCTGCGGTGGCGGTGCCGCTGACGGCTTTGGGCATGATGTCGCGCATTTCGGAGGCGAAGGGCTGCATGGCGGTGTTGAGGCTAACGGTGACGATTTTGCCGTTGTCTTTGCGGCGTAGGGTTAGCGTGCCTTCGATGTCGGCATCGAAACTCAACAGGTTGCGGCGGGCGAAGCGTCCTTGCGGGCCGATACCGCCGAAGCCGGTTTCGGGAGCGGCGCCGGTTAAGAGTTGGACAACGGATGCGGTAACGCCGACCGTGCCTTCGTCGCGCGCGCCCTGCATGGTGGCTTCGATTCCACCGCGCTGCGGCAGGTCGCTGCCGTAAAGTGCTTTCAAGCCTTTGAGCGTCATGAGGTACGCGCCTGCGACGGTAGGACAGGAATGTCCGCACAGGCGGACGGCATCGGCGTAGCGATACTGCATGATGCCCTCCTCTGCCGCGCCGAGAAATTCGGCGAGCGCGTCTTGGACGGTCAGCGTCGGGGCTTGCTCGAAAAATTCGGGGAAATGTTCTTGAGTCATACGGTATCCTTTTACTTTAAAGAGGTCGTCTGAATATGTTTTCAGACGACCTTTGTGCTTATTTCAACAGGGTGCGTTTATCGTTGATAAACATTTCGGCAATTTTACTTGAACCGAACGAGTTGAGGTGGTTGGTATCGAAGTATACAGGCAGCCCATCTATGAATTTATCCGCGGGGATGTACTGCATAAAGTCCACCCATTGTACGCTGCGGTGCTGCTTGACGATTTTTTCGATTTCATCTTCCGACTTGGCGGAATCGCGGATTTCTCCCTTTTTATCCTCTGAAACATAATTGATGTCGATGCCAAGCTTTTGTTTCAGATAATAACGCCGCAACGGTAGCTGTCCGTCCATAGGCGTATCGGCCAAAACGTACACTTGCTTGCCCGCCTTCACGAAATCCTCCAGCATTGTGTTGAACCGTTCTAAAAATTCCGGTTTGGCGGTATGGAGGAACCAACGTTGAGAAATGATGATGACAGGATAGTCTTTGGTTTTTTGTTCGATAAAACTGTTATACGGATTGCAGCGGTCGGCACGGCGGTCGCTGTCGGGCAGGGTAAATCCGAACGCGGTGGCGCAGCTGTTGGACGTAATGACGTCTGCCGACCAGCCTTCTTTTTTGCCGACAATGTCGAGGAACGGGCTTAAATGGGCGGCATGTGAGTCGCCGATGACCAAAACTTCAGGCTTTTTGTTTGCCGTACCGACGGCGCAGTCGGTTTTGGTCAGCGTGTCTGCGCAAATTTTGCTTTCATCAGCCTTGTACAAAGTGGTTTCAAACGCGGCGGGTTTGCCGGTCATCAGGTAGGCTGTCGCGGGAATCAGTAGTGCGAAATAAGCCGCCATGCTCCATTTGAATTCCGCCGTCGTAAAATTCTTTACCTTCCGCGCCGGTGTTTCCACAAAATAATAAGACAACACCGACAACAGCAGCATGATGATGACAGCCAGTGCCGATGTAGCAAGCGGAAGCTGCGCGTCCATATAGATGTAACGCATCATCGCCAACACCACCCAGTGCCACAAATACAGCGAATACGAAATCAACCCGATAAACACCACAGGCTTGAGACTCAACAATTTGGATGTATTGAAACCTTCCTGCATCTGCAATGATTTGCCCGAATAAATCAAACCGCCGACCGCCGTACAGCAAAGCAGCCGTTCGATGTTTCCTGCGCCTGGCAGGACGCCGTAAGGCAGCACCAACGTGACGGCGATGACCGCCATCATCAGCCATCCGAATAGCGGTGTACTGGCTTTATCGTTTTGTTCGGCGAGCGGAATAAAGGCAAAAAGCGAACCGACCAACAGCTCATAAGCGCGTACATGCGGCAGGAAATACGCCTCCATGCCCAATGTCGGCAACAGCGAGGAAAACAGGCTGATGACAATTAGCAAAAGGATGAACGTCCGCGCATTGCGCCGTTTGCTGATACGGAAAAACAAAATCAGCAACGCGGGGAAAATAAAGTAAAACTGCTCCTCCAACGACAGCGACCAGATGTGCTGCAACGGCTTTTCCGTCGCGTCCGCATCAAAATAACCGCCACGACGGGCAAAGAACAGGTTGGCGGCAAACAGCAAGGCGAAGACGGCGGATTTGACGTATTGGCGCAAATCAAAAGATAAAAAGCAGACAGCGGCAACGACCGTTGTACAAAGCAGCACACAAACAAAGGCGGGCAAGATGCGTTTGGCGCGGCGTTTGTAAAACTCGAGAAACGAAAAGCTGCCGTCATGAATCTCGCGGCTGATAATGGTCGTTATCAAATATCCCGACAACACGAAAAACATATCCACACCCAAAAAACCACCCGGTAGCCATTGGGGATCGATATGAAATACAATGACCGATAAAACGGCCAATGCCCGTATCCCGTCCAAATCAGGACGATATTTCAACACTTTACTCATAACTCATACCTAATACTAATCTAAGTGATGTTTACTATGAGTATAAACTCGATATTTAGTTTCACGCCCCTATTAAATTTAAAGAGCATACAAAATCAAAATACAGTCTAGAGATGATAACTTACCGCCTGAATTCAGGCTCAAAAAGTTTTCAGACGACCTCATCATGAACGACCACCAACTGCTCCGTTACAGCCGCCACATCCTTTCCGACGAAATCGGTATCGAAGGACAGGAAAAAATCCTTGCCGCCCGCGTCCTTGTCGTCGGCTGCGGCGGGCTGGGTGCAGCAGCCCTCCCGTATCTCGCCGCTTCGGGCGTCAGCAAACTCATCATCGCCGATCACGACCCCTACGATGGTACGCGTTTCCTAACGCGTGCCTAAAACATCAATTTCATTTGATTCAGATTTTTACTATTTTCATGAATAACTTCAGTTTGCTTATTTTTTAGATAGATAAAAGTACGCGTCAGGAGGGGCGCGGTATCTGGGGAGCCGTTGGCAAAACTAACGTTCAAAATCCTTTCGATTTTGTCACTGCACTTTTTTGTCATTAGAAGAAAATGAAGAACTTGAACAGGTAATTACTTTATCGCCAAATATCACTATATTTTCCGGTGAAATTTATTCGTGAGCTTGCCTCGGGATTTTGCTAACTCCCAAACCACAATAGATTGTAATGGCACAAGCGTGGACGCTTGCTCCATCAGGAGACGCTTACGCTATCAGGATCTCATAGCACAACTAGGAAAACCTACTTCATTAGATGATTTGGCAGAACGCTATCCTTTTGCCGGACAAATCAACCTCAGCACAGGGAGAGCATGGCATTTCCCGCTGAATACTGACCAAGTGCTGAACCCTTGCCGTATCAACTTTTTAAGTACAGATTTATTCAGCTATTTACAGGCAGTATTGCAAGGAAAATCAGCAGGGATGTTGAGTGATTTCTTGTGTGAGCCTCATCTAAAACCCGGGCAGCTTGTTCGTTTATTTTCTGAAGTGGAGATTCAAAAATGGCAACTGTTTTTATACCGTCCATACGAAACCGTTACGCCACTAAGGGTATTGAAAGTATTTGAAATGCTTGAAGGGATTTTGAAAAAAGAATTTGAGAGATAGGCAAGTGGGCAGATTTTGAAAGGAATTTGCAAAAATGCTTTGAAATCTGACTGCACTTTTGTATTTGTTATTTAAAAACCGTTCTACCACGATCTATCTAGGGATGAAATTCATGATAAATTCCGAATATTTTTTTATTTTAATCAACGGCAGGAAATGCCCCATGTGGTCATGATTCCTCTTTGGAGGCGCGAGAATAGGCCTGTGCCGACACGGGGTTGGCGGTGTTACGTTCCGGTGATGCTGTGCCATTGATAGAAAGTGGCCAATTGAGCGTTGCTTTGCCTGAATACAAACTTCCTACTACCCTAAAGCCACTTTTTCAGCTACCCTTATCCTATATCTACACAGTTCCCCAAGGAGTTCCTCATGAACATCGCCATCACCGGTTCCAGCGGCAACATCGGCGGCATGGTCGCCCGACACCTCAACTCACGTGGCCTGCCGCTAATTCTGCCGCTGCGCAACCCCGCCAAAGCGCCCGTTCTGCCGAACTGTGAGGCGCGGCGGTTTGCCTATGGCGATTTGGAGCTTGCCAAGCAGGCGTTAAACGGGGTGGACGTGCTGTTTATGGTGTCCGCCGCCGAAAGCCCGACGCGCGAACAGGAGCATTTGACTTTGGTGCAGGCTGCTTCGGAAGCGGGCGTGAAGCATATTGTCTATCTCTCTTTTGCACAGGCGGCGTTGGATAGCACCTTCATGCTGGCGCGTACCCATGCGGTTACCGAAAATGCGATTCTGCAAACAAATATGCGCTACACCTTTCTGCGCGACAATTTTTACAGCGAGATGATGGCAACGATTGCCAATACAGACGGCATCATCGCAGGCCCAGCCGATAACGGGCGCGTTGCCTGCGTTTCTCAGCACGATGTTGCCCAAGCGGCGGCAAACGTTATCGCCGACATCGCATGCGGCAATCTCCGCCACGACAATCAGACCTACACGCTGACAGGCTCCCAATCATTAAGTTTTGCTGAAATAGCCGCCGTCTTAACCGAAATCACCGGCAAACCGCACCGCTACTACAACGAAACCCTAGAAGAAGCCTTCGCCAGCCGCAAAGCCGCGTACCCTGATACGCCCGATTGGCAGATTGAGGCATGGGTTTCCACCTACACCGCCATTGCCAAAGGCGAACTTGCTGCCGTTTCAGACGACCTGCCACAGTTGTTGGGACGCGCGCCGCTTAATTTTGAAGACGTAGTAAAGGCACAATATGCAAAATAATCTTATCCCATTTATCGAATTTCGTGGCGTAGGCAAGCAATATGACGGCAAATATGCCGTGCGCGATTTGGATTTGACCATTTATCAGGGTGAATTTTTCGTGTTGGTAGGCGGCTCGGGTAGCGGAAAATCCACCACTTTACGCATGATTAACGCGCTAATTGAACCGACCGATGGCAACGTTTATCTGCACGGCAAACGAATTAAAGACTACGACATCCGCCAGCTCCGCCACCAAATTGGTTACGTATTGCAGCAAATCGCCCTGTTCCCCACCATGACCGTCGCGGAAAACATCGAACTCATGCCAGACGTACTGGGCTGGCCGAAAGCCGAACGCAAAACGCGTGTGAATGAATTATTGGAGTTGGTGGAACTTGACCCTGCACACTACCGCGACCGCTATCCGCATGAACTTTCCGGCGGCGAACAGCAGCGCATCGGCATTTTGCGCGCCATTGCCGCCAAGCCCCAAGTACTGCTGATGGACGAACCGTTTTCCGCGCTCGACCCGCTGGTGCGCACCGTGCTGCAAGACCAAATTGCTATGATTCACCAAAAATTCGGCACCACTATCGTTTTCGTTACCCACGATATGCAGGAAGCCGCCAAACTCGCTTGCCGTATCGGTGTAATGCATAACGGCAAACTGGTACAAATCGGCACACCTGAAGAAATCAAAAAGCAGCCGGCAAACGATTATGTGCAATCGCTGTTTTCCACCGCCGACACACCCGATGCCGAACGCATCATCCACCAATTCTTACGGTTGGATAAACAGGAACAGGAAGCTGTGAGAAGGGCAGTGTTATGATGGTGAAGGCCGTCTGAAACCTCTTTCAAGGCGCTAACACCTTGCTGTAAAGCAAACATAAACATCTATTATTCAACATACTAACCATAAAATTTAAAACTATGTTCTCATCCCTAAACGTTACCCCGGAAGAACTCTGGCAAATGCTGCTTACGCATTTATGGCTTTCCGGACTGGCTTTGCTCGCGGCAGTGGCCATTGCCGTGCCTGCCGCCGTGTTGTTTGCGCGCAGACAGCGTGCGGCCGAAGCGGTATTGCAGTTCACCAATATATTGCAAACTATCCCATCTTTGGCGCTGCTGGGTTTGCTGATTCCGTTTGTCGGTATCGGTTCGCCGCCCGTATTGATTGCGCTCACGCTATACGCGCTGTTGCCGATTTTTCAAAATACCTATTTGGGGCTGACCCAAATCGACCAATCGATTCAAGATGCGTACACCGCATTCGGCCTGTCGCGTTGGCAGTCGCTGTGGCGGATTGAGCTGCCGATGGCTTTGCCTGCCATGATTTCGGGCATTCGCACGGCGGCAGTGCTGATTGTCGGCACGGCAACACTGGCGGCGTTAATCGGTGCAGGCGGTTTGGGCAACCTGATTCTGCTCGGCATCGACCGCAACAACATGACGATGACGTTTACCGGCGCATTGCTCTCCGCGTTACTGGCGGTCGGCGTAAGCGGCATTATCGGACTGTTGCAGAAATCGCGACGCAAATTGCCGATTATTCTTGCATTGGCGGTGGGCTTCGGTGCACTCGGTCTGTCGCAGATTTCATTTACGCCTGCCACAAAAAACGTGGTGATTGCCGGCAAAATGGGTAGCGAGCCTGATATTCTGATTAACATGTATAAATTCTTGATTGAGCGTGAAAATCCGAATATCAGAGTTACAGTCAAACCTAATTTTGGTAAAACCACCTTCCTGTTTAACGCACTGAATAGTGGTGAAATCGACATTTACCCTGAATTTACCGGTACGGTGCTAGAAGCCTTAGTACAAGCGCCAACTGAACAGAAGAACCGCCATCTGTCACCAGATGAAACCTATCAACGGGGCAAACAATTATTGGCGGAACAATATCGGCTGGAGTTTCTGCCGCCGATGTCTTATCAGAACACTTACGCGTTGGCGGTCAAAGAAAGCTACGGCGCGGCGCACCAACTGAAGACAATTAGCGACTTAAAGCAGGCTGCGCCCGATATCCGAGCAGGTTTCTCACTGGAGTTTACCGACCGAGCGGACGGCTACAAAGGCATGCAGGCAGCCGGTATCACGCTAAAACATATTGTTAGCCTAGAACCTGCCCTGCGCTATACGGCTCTGCTGAATGACAAAATCGACCTAGTAGAAGCCTTTTCTACCGATGCTGAGTTGAAACAATATCAATTGCGCCTACTGAAAGATGATATTTCTCTGTTTCCAGCCTATCAGGGCGCGCCACTGATGAAAGCGGAATTTGCCGAAAAAAATCCGCAAATTGTGACCGCACTTAACCGACTGGCGGGAAAAATCAGCGAAGAGGAAATGAGCGAGATGAACTACCGCGTAAAAGTGCAAGGTGAAAGCGCAGAAAACGTGGCGCGGGATTATTTGGAGAAAAATGGGTTGTTAGGAAAGTAAAATTGGCAGCAGGCTACCTGAAAGCATCAGATTCTTAGGGAGGTATTATGAAAGCCGTAAAAATCTACCAACCCGGTGGCCCGGAACAATTGATTTATCAAGACGTGCCAACACCTGATATCAAAGAGGGTTGGTCACTGGTGAAAATCAAAGGCTTCGGCATCAACCATTCCGAGATTTTCACACGCGAAGGCAAATCGCCGTCTGTCCAATTTCCGCGCATCTTGGGAATTGAATGTGTAGGCGAAGTGGCGCAAAGTTCCACGCCCGCGCTAGCGGTCGGACAAAAGGTCGTCTCTATTATGGGCGAAATGGGGCGTGCCTTTGACGGCAGTTACGCCGAATATGTGTTGCTGCCCAACGAACAAATTTACCCCGTTCATACCGATTTGGATTGGACAACCCTTGCCGCAATTCCCGAAACCTACTACACCGCATTCGGCTCATTACAGCAGCTTCGTATCGCGCCGCAAGATCGTGTGCTGGTGCGTGGTGCAGGCAGCGGCGTAGGCGTAGCCTTTGCACAGCTGCTCAAAGCGCAGTTTCCGCATATCATGCTGCACGGTTCAACGCGCAATCCTGCCAAAGCTGCCCGTTTGCAAGCGGTTGGATTTGACGAAGTGATTACTGAAGCCGATGGCAAACTGCAAACCGACCAACGCTATGACAAAATTCTGGAATTGGTCGGGCCGGCAACTTTGCGTGATTCTTTCTCCCACATCAACGAACACGGCATCGTCTGCAATACAGGGCAGCTTGGTAACATATGGTACGTAAACGATTTTGATCCGATTGTCGAACTCAAAAACAACAGCTATCTCACCGCCTTTTATTCGGGCAATGTGTCGCAAGCTAAGCTGGAGGCAATGTTTGACTATATCCGGCAGTTTAATGTGAAAATCTTAATTGAACGCGTGTTTACATTGGAACAAGTTCCCAAAGCCCACTGCTTTTTGCAAAGCGCGGACGGATTTGGGAAAGTGGTGGTGGTAAACGGATAAAGCTGTCTGTCTGCTGTCTAAAAACATCATCTGAAAACAGTTATAGCGGATTTGTCCAAACAGGAAGAATAGGGGAAAGTCAGGTACTACCGACACACTTAGATACCACCGAGGGCATTCCAATGTGTTTAAACTGTTTATCGATGTGTTTCGGGTTAAGCCCCCCTAAAAATTAGATTTCAGACGCTCTTTTATTCCTCTTCAACCAAACAAGCCTTTTCAATCAACTCCCTTACCCAGCGATACGCAGGATCTTTATGTGCCCGTTCGTGCCAAATCAGGGTTTTGGTAAAGCCTTGAATTTCAAGGGGCGGCTCAAAGCGCTTGAGATTGGGCAAGTTGGCAATCAAACGCTCAGGCACAATAGCCAGTAAATCACTTTGCGCCAGCAATTCGGGCAAAACGATAAAATTTTGCACCGACAGGCTGACATTTCTTTGTAATCCCATCGTTTGCAAGGCCTGGTCTGTAATACCGCTGAAGCTGCCGCCATGATAGGAGAAATCAAGGCTTGTAATAATTAAACCGCTATAACTTAGCCCCATTAGGCTTAATCAGTAGGATAAAGCGCCTTGCCATCGGATAGGGTGAATTCTTTTTCCTGTGGCTTTACTTTGTCTATTTTCGTGCTGTTTAACGGTGTGATTGTGCGTGCCATATCGCTTAGTTCTGAGAGTTGAAAACTATCCTGAAGAACTCCGACTCCGACGACAATCAGACTTTTAAAAATTGGGTATAGCTAAAATATCGTTAACGCTTTTTGCTAACCGATTTTGTATGGTTTTAGTTATATCGGTTTTGCTATACAACTATCAGCATAACTAAGCGTATAACTAAAATTCAAGGATTTGATAGGATTTAATAGGATTTAATAGGAACGCTTAGGATATAAAAAAGCCCTTGAGGTTAATATTTTCAAGGGCTTTTAGGATTTAATAAGTTTGCTTTGGATTGTTATTTGGTGGGCTGGGGTCATCTGAATCAATGTTTATAAACCCTTATAGAATAGTGTTTTGATTAATTCAGAAAATCATCGTGTTACTATTTGTGTTACTAAAATCAAAAGTCATTATATAAAGTAGCAGCAATAGGGAGGTTTCTGAACGCTATAAAAAAGAGGTTTTCAGGCATTATAAAAAAGCGATTTAACCGGAAGATGATGATGGTTAGAAATGTGAAAAATTGGCAGTCTCCGCGCGCCCATTACCCCATGGAAGCCCTAGCCCGTCCGGGAGTACCTTTTGTTCAAAGGGTAATAAGTTCGTTTTTAGTCGCCGTCATCTGCCATCATCATAAAATCTTAATTTCGCGGTGGTGGAAATGGCATTAATTAGGCGGTTTTGAGTTTAGAACGCTGTAGAGATTCTACCCCGCCCCTTTATCCGATTGGCGAAATTTTAAAATCAACCCCATGCAAGCGCCTTTTGCTACGGTTTAGCCGGTCAATAATTTGATTCCGTTCTGCCTTACTCAAAGAGAGAAAAGCCGTACTATATCCGCCATGCTTCACGGCATTAAATCGGCTGTTACGGTAGCTATCCGTTTCGCAATTTGCTTTAACCTTTCGCATTTCCGCCACTGCATGAGAGTTTTTTGACATTATAAAAAGAGAATTCCAACAAATAAAAATGACTGTTTATAACTCATTAAGTATTTTTTGGCAAAAGGTACTCCCGATGGGGTTGCCTAAGCCACGAGGTTTCGGCGTCGCGGTTTTCGGCAGTTTTTTGATTTTTTCGGCGATCCACAACAAACAAATAATCGATTGTTTTATTTAGAATTTTATTTTTCTTGAGTAACAGAAGAATATAGGAAATTTGCGCAATGAATAAATTTCCAGTGTTGCAGCTGTGCCATTGGGTTAGTTGGTTTCATTTCCGCCCTCCCAAAGCACATTTACCGCGTCTTTAGTCCGCGCAATCAGATCACGCACCGTCCAAAGTGAATCACTTACTGCCGTTTCCTTTATGTTGTTATCCACCATAAGTAAAATAGCTTCCGCTTGGGCAAGATTTTTTGTGATTTCGTCCATCGCATCTAATTGTTTCATTTCTACGTTACTCATGATTCATTTCCTCCAATGCTTGTTCTTTTGTGATTTGAATAATTTCTTTGTAAAGGTTTTCTAAAACGCCTTCCAGTGCGCTTAATCCCCATTTAATCGCTGTTTCTTCATCATCTTTGATATAAGATTGAAGTAGATACACAAGGGCTTGTGCTTCACTAAAGCGATCTAAAATAGTGTGGTCTTTTGTTTTTTGAGAAATCAAAGAATCAAGATTAGTCATGGATCACCTCCAAAGTACGATTGGATTTCAGGGAGTTTTGAAGATTGATACGACCAGCAAGCAGCAGGATATAAACGCGCGCTAATTGGCGGCGGGCTTCCTGCTCCGTTGCGGCGATAATACGGATTTTTTGAATCTGATTAGATAAATCGGTACGGCGAATAGCCACAAAAATGAATTGTTTCATTGCGTAGATTCCAATAACTGATTTTAGAAACTACCGCTATACTTTCCACGGTCGGGCGGTAGAACGTAACAGGGTGGAAAACTGTCGTTATTGGAAAACAGCCAACCGCAAAGGGTTGCCTATTACGCGCTACCATTGAAGAATAAATTGTTGATAAATGTTGAAACAAAATCCGCAATTTATTTTGAAGCGTGCGAATGTTACGAACAAAAAAAGCATGGTTCAAAGGCATGCTATCGTTCGCCAATAACTTATTCAGCTTTCCACGGCTGGCAATCGTTTTTTGCGACTGCATGAATATATTGGCAAAAATACGGGGAGTTTGTAAAGCAGTTTTTGAGGGTTATTTCGATTTTCTCAAGTGTGATTTTGGAACTAAGTTGGTATGATTTTGTAACGTCATTGTTTGAATTTTGAACTAAAAATACTGTTTTTTGCTTTTGGTGTTACAAAATCATACTTATTTTAGGGGTGGACTTGGTATGATTTTGTAACGTGTTTATATATCTAGCCATATAGTATAAAAAAATCATTGTTGCTAATTGAAGAAAAAAATTATTTCACCGGATAATTACGCCATTTATGAGAAGCTGTCTTTGTTGGTGCTAAATTATGAACACTTAAGCCATTCTTCAATACTGCATCAATAGGTTCAATCGTTACCGCATAATACGATAAACGCCCTTTCCCGCCCTGCCTGCTTTTTTCTATCCAGCCTTTCACTTCAAGACCTTTCAAGGCTCTACTTAGTCGTTGGCGACTAATATTCAGTTCTTCATCGGCTTTATTGTATGGTAATGCTAAATAACCGTTATTTGAGCCGTTATATTCGCCGTAAAGGTGTAGAAATACTTTCGTTTCTGTACCGGTTAAACTGCGAAAATGAGGGCTTTTAAGAATATCCTTTCTAATCCCCATAAAAGGGCTTGTACCTCTTCGCGCTTTCTTTTCTGCGTAACCCGTCATATAATAAACCTGTTCAATTTAATACTTAATCTTGCCTATGCCCATTCTTGAAGAAAGCATAGGCATTTTTGTTTATGAATGGTGGCGTTCCCGTTCTGCCAGTGTTATCAATCGCCCTTTGCGCTCGTAGTAGTTCATACCTAAATTAATTAGCGCGGTGTTGGTGGATTGCAAGGTTTTCAGTGTGTTCAGTTGTTCTGTGGTGAATTGGTCGCGCACATTGCCAATAATGCCTTGTTGTTTCTTCCACCGGCGCACGTTTTCACCTAGAACAAGACTATCCAGCATTTCCTGTTCCCTTGAGTAATAAAACGCTTTAGGGGCTTTATTGGTGCGCTGTAATGTTGCCTTGATTGCGTCCGTCATTTCGCGGTTATGGTCGATTGCCGCCAGCCGCGCCTGTGTTTTGGCAAGCGTGTTTTTATAAACTGTCGGTGCGACCTGTTTTAACTGTCTTTCCGCGTCGATAAAGTGCTGTCTAACGGCTCTGCCGATTTCATTTTTCTCCATTAAACAAAGGTGCTTTGCCATATCAAGGGAAACGATATAATCAACCCTATTGTGTCCTCCTCGAGTTTCTTTTTGCTCCCCCATTTTGTTGCGCAAAAAACAATCGCTTTTTTTGCTTGCCAATTTTGGCAAATCAACGACTAAACTTTGAACAATAGCGAAATCTTGATTTTCAATAAAGCCCGATTGTTCGATTCGTGCTTTAATCCACATTGAATAGTGCCGTTTTGATTTCAAAAGTCGGTGAACATCGCGCGCATTAATACCTTGATTTCCACCATCAAGGGCTTGTGTAGTTTGTAATAGATTAATAATTTCAGTTTTCATCTTGTCGCATTTCCTTCCTGTAACTCATTGCCTAAATTCTCTTTAGTTGCTCTTGTGCGATTTCAATCAGACGATCTGCTTTGCCTAAGTGCACGTGAACAAGTTTCCATACGTCGGCGGGCGTCAGGTGGTCTTTAAGTTTTCTTCCCTCTACCATTGAGCCGGTAACTTCCCGTAGTTTGGCGATATATTCCCGCGCCATTTCTAACGTGGGCTTTTCCTGTTCTTCGTTGGTGGTTTGGTCTGTCGCTTGCTCTGTCATTGCGCACCTCCTAAATCTACCACCGGCAAATCAACCGATTCGCTTTTGTCTTCTTGATTGCTAATTAGCATTTCAAGCTGTCCTTTCAGTAGGTCTATTTCCATCAGAGCATAAGTGGCTTGATCGCAAATAAACTCTAAAGCGTCTTTATGCGTGAACGGAATTTGTACCTTTTGCCCGGTCTCATCAATTCGGGTTTGTGTTATTTTTCCATCAAATGATAAATCGGCTATTTCATACATGCGCTCAATAATTGCGTAAATGCTCCATAGCGTCACTGTGTTGCATTTTTGATTCTTGGTTAATGATTCCGTATTATTCATAGTTAAAGTCCCTCTATGCTCGTCTCGTTGCGTTTTTGACTTACTATGTTTTCATGTAGAACATAAACGCCTACACGGTGGGTTAAGCCGGTGTTATCGGTTTCATCACGGAAGAACGTATCGATTAGATAACCTTGATTACGCAATTCCTTAATGCGTGCCGGCGGAGAATAAACGCCCATTTGTCGTAGTTCGTTGGTGCTGTGCGGGCGTTCTCTTAACCGTTCAATGGTGAATCGGCGCTGTTCGTGTGTGCTGGTGGTGGAAATAATCATTAACGCCCTCCTACGCTCTTGCTTCTGCCAATTTGGCAATGTAAGAGTTGATTTCGCTTTCCAAGTAACCAACTGAATTAACACCTAATTGAATTTTCTTTGGAAAGTCCGGGCGGTAACGCTTCGATTTAGGGTTTTGCCAATCGGCAAAGGTGGATTTGCTTACGCCTAACATTTTCATGGTCTCAAGGCGGCGGATAATGCGATCTGATTGATTCATTGTGTTTACTCCGTACTGGTTGGAATGGTTGAAACCGCTTAGGGCTTCGTTGTGTCGGAGTAGATTGTAGAAAAGTGAAAATATTGAATCATCGCAACGAAAAAGATATTTTCGCCACGAAAAAATAGGATTAATTTTTAAGGAGTTTTAGCGGGTATGAAAAATGCCCTAAAATGGGCGTTGGTGAATTATGGTTTTAGTCTTTTGTTGGCGTTAGCGAAATATTCTTCAATCATTCGTTGTTTTAAGCCTTTTGTGGAAAAGTTTTCATTTTGGCGACGCTCTAAAATCTTGTCTATGATTTCACTTTGTGTCCATTTCTTTGCTCTAGTACCGACTATCTGTAAAACTTCGCCTAATAGATACATAGCATTATCTAAATCTAATTTGCTATTGGAACCTACGTCACTATCTAAACTAGCTAAAAATTGGTTTAAATGCTCTGTTTGAATAACGAAAAATGCGCCATCAATTTCTTTTATTCCGGAACAGGGATAATGAAATTTTTCGTATTTATTGGCACGTTCAAGCCCTTCCAGCTCTATATAAGGTATATCATCAACAACAGTTTGACGCTCTATTACAATTCCGTTATTTGTAAACACATAAAAGCCTGCCAAATTATAAACCGGGGTAAGTTTTAAGTTTCTTTCGAATTTAAATGCATTTTCAATATCAATTTTAGAATTTCCAATTAATTTAACTTCATAAACTCCAGCTTTGAGAAGGTATAATTCAGGATGCACTTTTATAAACTCGTCTGAATTACATTTCTCATACTCATATATTTTGACAACTTCTCCCTCAAGTCCGGTTATTTCCTTAAATTTTGAAGCTAATTCAAGATCCGTTGTAACATGACAAATCTTTCCATCCCAATCATGAGGGAAATTAACTGAAATTCTAAGTTGTTCATCCGATGCTAACTGGAAAATATCAGCTTTAGTTACATCTTCGCCTAACTCAATACTTAATCGGTGGGCGGCTTCATCAATAGTGAGCCATTTTTTTAGTTTATAAAGTTTTTCCATCTGTTCAACCTTAATATTTAATCTAAGGTATTCTTAAGCAGTAAAATATCGTCAAAATCGACCGCACTTTACCTCAGGTTTTATCAGTCTAAGCCACAATCTTCAAATGAAATTGCGGCAAAGTGCCTTGTGAAGATTGTTCTACAAAATCCGCCCATGCTTGCAATAGCTTGAATCGCTGTTCTAATTTTTCCCCTCTGTCATAGGCGGTTTTTACCCGGTCTGAATTGAGGTGTGATAGTGCCACTTCAATCAAATCACTATTAAAGCCCTGATCGTTTAAATAGGTGCTGGCGATACTGCGTAAACCGTGTGCCACCAATTTACCGGCATAGCCCATTCGCTTAATCGCGGCATTTGCCGTTTGCGTATTCACGTGGGATTGTGGGTTCTTTACACTCGGGAATAGGTAAGTTTTTCCGCCACTCAATTTTTTAATTTGTCCTAACAGGGCTAAGGCTTGCCGTGATAACGTGATTCTATGCTCAATGCCACGTTTCATTTGCTCCGCCGGAATCGTCCATATTCTGTTTTTCTCGTCAATATCCGCCCATTTCGCCGTAGCCGCTTCGTTCGGTCTTGTCATGGTGAGCAGTTGCCATAAAATCAAATAGCGCGTCTGTAAGTGAATCTGGGCGTTTTGTAGCATGAACATAAATTCGCTTAAATCCTCAGGCTTAAGGGTTTTAAAATGTTCAACCGTTGGGCTGTCAAATTCCTTTGCGATATTTGCCGTTGGATTAAAAGAGATTAAGTCTCGGTGTAGTGCATAAGTCATGATCTCGTTATGCTTCTGAATCGTCCGTTTGAGCTTTTCTAAATGCCCTTCGTCTTGATACTGCTTAAATGCCTTTAATGCCATTGGCGCGGTAACTTGAGAAATAGGCAAATGACCAAAGTGCGGCAATAAGCAACGATTGATCAGGCTTATAACGTCTTTTTGATAATTATCTGAAAAGTTCTTTTTGGTTTTGCGATACTCAAGCCACGCCCACGCCACCGCTTCATAGGTATTATTCAGCTCATTTTGCTTAGCTTGTTCTTGCTGTTGGCGATAGGTTGCCGGATCTATCTGTTGAGCTAACAAGGATTTGTATTCAGCTCGCTTTTCTCTGGCTTGCTTGAGTGTAACTGCCGGATAGTCGCCTAACGCAAGATTATTCCGTTTTTTAGTGATAGGGCGGTAGTAATTAAATAACCATGTTTTCACGCCATTAGACTTAATGCGCAAAAATAATCCTTGTCCGTCCGCAAGGTTATATTCTTTTTCTTGTGGTTTTGCCTTATCTATCTGTGTTGGTGTTAAAGCTGTGGTTACTCGTGCCATAGTCTGTGTTACCAAAATCAATGTTCTGTGTTACTAAAAGTCGAAAATCGTGTTACTTCCACAGTGTTTTTTATGTGATAAATCCCTTTTGGGAAAGGGTTTAAATAGATTTTAGTAACACGGGTTTCGACTTATACAAAGTCATGTTACTATCTGTGTTACTAAAATTCAAGGATTTGATAGGATTTAATAGGAACGCTTAGGATATGAAAAAGCCCTTGAGGTTAATATTTTCAAGGGCTTTTAGGGTTTGATAAGTTTGCTTTGGATTGTTATTTGGTGGAGCTGGGGGGAGTTGAACCCCCGTCCGAAATTCCTCTACCGTTAGTACTACACGTTTAGTCAGTCTTTAAGATTCGCTTAACCCTGCGGACAGACACGCGATAATTAAGCTAGTTTGATTTAATTTAATGCTTCGATCCTCAAACGGCGGCGTCCACACGATCTCGTTTGGGTTTGACTCCGCTTTATCCCCGTCTTACGAGCGGAAGCTGGGGAGCGAAGGCTATGAGCAGGTTATTAAGCTGCTAAAGCGTATTGTTCGTCGTTTGCGACTATTTTTTTGCGGTTTATTTACGAGGCCTACCGCACCTCGACGTGCACCTCGGGCTTCGCTAATCCCGTCGAATCCAGAATCAGCCCCAAAAGTGGCGTAAGAATAGCAAAATTCAGCGTCAAATGAAAGTATGATCATCAGTCAGAAACCATTCCCAACGTCATGTTTGGGCTAATCCCACTTGTTTCAATGACAATTTTCTATACAAAAGTCCTAAAATGTGATCTAGCTCCTAGTTTTAAAATTTAATTTTCATACACTAGGGGTTGAATAATAAGAAATCCAAGGAGAAAAGGATGAATAACCCCTTCAAAGTTTCATTATTAGCCATTATTTCCGCACTTGCTTTCCATGCTACCGCCAATACACAAGCGGTGCAGGTGCTGGAACCGCAAATTAACTACCAACAATTACTAACCCAGCGACAAGTCGTGGATGATTTAATCGCACAAGCGGTGAAAATCCAAAACTCACCGGCGCGCGTGTCCAATGCAGGATTCACGGCGAAATTGCCAAGTAACATGGAACGCATTGCCGCGATTTTGTTGGAAGCCTATGAGTTAGAACCTTATCGCGTGGATTTTTTATTTGGTGCCGCCAACGCGAATATTTATAACGGCAACACCGACAAAGCTATCGAGCTATATCAAAAAGTCTTGAACGTTGCACCGGACGATGTCAAAGCACATATTTACTTAACCGCATGGCATCGTTTCAAAGGCAACAAAGCAGAAAGTGACAATCACTTCAAACAGTTAAAAAATCTTGCGCCGCCAAAAGCCGCAGAGCTTGAAAACCTGTTCAACATTATCGACAGCGTAGCGACTCAACCGATTAGCGACAAATTAGATCATAAATTGCCGGAACAGTCTGCCATTATCACCTTGGGTTATGCGCTAAACCCTGATGGCAGCATGCACGACATCTTAATTCAACGCTTGGAAAAAACCTTAGAAATCGCCAATCAAAACCCTCATGCCTTAATTATCGTCACCGGAGGCGTACCGCAAAATAACCAAACGGAAGGCGCGTTAATGAGGCAATGGCTCATTGACAAAGGCATTGACGCCAAACGCATTTACGCCGACAACTATGCCCGTTCAACCGTGGAAAATGCCTTATTCTCCCGTTATTCCTTAGCCAAACACCACATCAAACACGCCGTTCTCATCAGCTCCGGCAGTCATGTGCGTCGTGGCCGCGCGTTGTTTGAAATCGCGACTTTGGAATCGGGCCCGAAAGGTATCAAAATTGAAACCGTGGCGGCATTAGATAAGCCATTGGACGAATTGCAAAAAGTGAGTGAAAAAGATTTACTGGGAATTTATCGTGACAGCCTGAAAACGATGGGCTTGCCAATGTTTAATAGCGGGGCATTACAGGATTAATCCGAGTAATGCATTGGTCACATCCCGAGGGTAAAGTGCGGTCAAAAAATGCCGTAAATTTTGACCGCACTTTTTTGTTTGTAGATGCTAAAGAAAGCGATTAGAGAGAATAAAAAAAAGCCATCTGAAATGTCACTTTTAGACGGCCTTTAGTATTGAATAATAAATCATGTTGGCACCAAAGTGCGGTCAGATTTTAGAACATTTTTTACAAATATCTTTTCTCAAAAATTTTACCAATCATTTTTTATTAATGTTGATTAACAAACTTTTTTGTCGATCATAAACGAGTTACAAAGTTATTTGTGAATCGTTTTTTGATAAATTTGATTCACAAACTTGTTTATTAATCATAAATGAGCGACAATGCATTTTATCAATCAAAAATTATATTTTTTGATTCACAAAGAGAGAATAACATGTATAAACCGCTTAACTTCGACGATGCCGTTCAGTATCACTATAATCAATTTCCTCCTCAATCATTAGATTACGCCCTACTTATGCCTAGCCTATTAAAAGCAACTGATGCGCTAGCCCGTTACGATCAAATGTTGAAAAATATGCATAACAGCGAGATTTTGCTTGCGCCCTTACGAAACCAAGAGGCTGTTATTTCTTCCCGTATGGAAGGCACAATTAGTACCATGGATGAAATTATGCAATATGAGGCAGATTACGGTGAAGGTAATGATTCCACTGAAGTCCGCTCGGACATTGTAGAAACCGTGTTGTATCAGCGGGCACTGAAAAATGCACAAGGCGCGATAGAAGATGGCTATCTATTCAACAAATTTTTATTGAAAACCATGCACCAACAGCTTTTATCTTATGGTCGTGGCGTGAATAAATCGCCCGGCGCATTCAAGCACGAGCAGAACTATCTAGCTGACAAAGGCAAACGGGCGATTCTCTTTGTGCCGATTAGCCCGGAAAAATTGGAAGAAGGTTTGGATAAGTTATTCAATTATATCAATTACGATTCTACGCCAATTTTAGCCAAAACGGCCGTTTCTCATCTCGAATTTGAGGCACTTCACCCATTTCAAGACGGCAATGGGCGGATTGGTCGAATGCTGATTACCTTAATGCTTTGGCAATCTAAGGCCATCAGCGCCCCGCATTTTTATATCAGTGGATATTTTGAGGAACACAAAGAACGTTACACAGAGTTGATGCGTCAGGTTTCTCAAACAGGTAATTGGAACGAATGGTGCCAATTCTTCTTTGAAGCAATCTATTGGCAGGCAGGACATAACCTTAAAATTGCACAAAACATTCATACACTTTATGAAGAAATGAAATCTATTTTTACTGAAACACTTTCTTCTAAACATTCTCTTGCTGTACTGGATTTTGTTTTTACTTATCCTGTTTTCCGAAATAGTCGTCTATCGGAGCTAACCAACATTCCGCCGGCAACAGCAAACCGTTTTACCAAAGCATTACTGGAAAAAGGGATTTTGTCATTAAAAGAGGAAGCGAGTGGAAGAAAGTCGGCATTATATTCATTTGAGGGGATGATGGAGTTGGTGAGGGTTTGATGAAATTAGCAAAATCAAAATTTTATTTACAAAACATAAGAAAAAACGACCGCACTTTAATCGCTGCGACCTGAAAAAAGGGAGCTTTTGCCCCCTTCTTTTTAGCCCACCAAAAGCGAAGTCATACTGAGCGAACCGGCGACAAGGCTGTCGTTGAAAAACGTAATGGAATCATCCGGTTCGCGTAATGCCATAATGCAAAGAAAAGGCAGATAGTGATCCGGCGTCGGCACGGAGAGCATCGCCTTTTCACCCAGCCGTTCGTAATGAATCAACGTGTCGTCATCCCGTTCAACAATCGCCTGATTGATTGCTTCGCGGAAAGCAAACGCCCAGTCATAACCCGCGCCGATTTGATTGATATGCGCCCTGCTCATCACGCCCAGATTATGGATAATATTGCCACTGCCGATAATCAACACACCCTGTTCGCGCAAAGCGGATAATTTTTTCGCCAAATTGAAATGCCATTCCGCAGGTTGCGAACGAGTAAGACTAAGCTGAACCACTGGAATATCGGCATCGGGATACAGAAATTTCAACACCGCCCAAGTGCCATGATCAAAACCGCGCGTCGGGTTCAACTCCACATTTTCCGGTTGCAATAACGACTGCACTTGCTCCGCCAACTCAGGCGAGCCGAGCGCCGGATATTGCAATTGGCTGAGCGCTTCAGGAAATCCGTAAAAATCATAAATTATTTCAGGACGTTCGCCCGATGAAACCTGCAAAGCGCTGCTGTACCAATGCGCCGAAATCATCAAAATCGCTTTCGGTTTGGCAAACTTTTGCGTAATTAGGCTGAGATTTTGGTTGAAAGGATTTTCTTTATCCAACACATTCATCAGACTACCATGCCCAACAAACAATACAGGCATTTTTTTCATTATTTACTCCTCGTTATTTAATGCCGCAAATTGTATGAGTAGATTTTTATGTAAAAAATACCTGTTTATGAACAACATCTTTTACTGATAGAAAATAATCGGGTGCAATATTGAGCGATATGACGGGTATTGAGTAGAGAAAGATATAAAAAGGTGCGGTCAAATTTTCAGGTGTTTTTTAGAAAATTATTTTTTGCTTAATTTACAGTTTATTATCTTCATGCTTGAGAGTAACATGGTCATTAACTTAATACGGTTTTTAAAAACCAGTAAGGCGATTATTTTCTATCTAATTAGAGATTGAATGATAAAAAAATTGCTCACAGCGGTGCTTTCTGCCGTGGCTATTAGCGCGCCTTTTGTTGCTTCGGCAGATACCACATCATAAACGGCACAAAATATGGCACAACCTGAAAAAGCAAAAGGCGTTTGGATTGATATGCGTTCTGCAGATGAATTTAACGCAGGTCATTTACAAGATGCGGTGAACATTCCGCACGATCAAATCCTTGCACGTATTCAAGCAGTTAGCCGGATAAAAATGCGCCTGTTAATCTCTATTGCCGCAGTGGTCGCCGTGCAGAAGCAACACTAACTGAGCGGAAAAATGCCGGCTACACCAATGTAACTAACCACGGCGGTTATGAAGATTTGGTGAAAAAAGGATTGAAATAAACATCCCACTATTTAAAGCAAAATCCCCCTAAAGCAGAGCATTAGGGGATTTTTTCTATACGACTTTTTTTTCAACAAACCTCTAGATTAGTGGTAGTAAAATGATATCAAATGAAATTCAAAAATTACTTTCAAATATTACAAAATCTTTAACTAAGGTTGATGTAAAGGACTTGGACGCCTTTATTTCAGGTGAGTTTACTCAGGTAACTAATATTGATTTTCATAGATATGAAATATCTCATAGGGAAGTCATTAATGTTAAATTTTCTTTAAGCTCATTTCGTGGTGCTTTCATAGTTCAGAGTTCATTTACAAATTGTAATTTTGTTAATTGTTCTTTTATCGCAACAATGTTTAGCAATACAAGATTTACCAATTGCACCTTTACTGATTGTGTATTTAGGACGATGCATATAGAAGATAATGTAATACGTAATTGCACTTTTGAAAACTGCTATATTGAAAACAATCTATTTTCTTCATTTTAAAATGTAATCTGTTAAGTATATAAAAATGTACCAAACTGCAAAACGCTCTGCTTGAGCTAATAAAATGGAAAATAATAGGAATGCCATTATGTGAAATTGATAGTCAATTTAACAGTAAGCCCATGCTCCAACAAATACCTTTTCATATCAAAGGTAAATAAATATAAAGGACTGGAAAATGTATAAAAGAATTAAAAGAGAAAGCAGTGAAAAAAACACTCAGATTAGTTTGAAAAATATTTTAGAAAAAGTAAATAAGAGCCCGCATTACCGCTGCTTTCTCTGTGCAACCGGGTTGGATTTAAAATTTTTTGAATCTCTATCTAAAAATCATAATGTTAAGATTATATGGCATGGTAACCTTAAAAAAGGCTTTTTTGGTTTTTTGTTAAAATGCATTCCAAGCCGTATAGGAATTATTGAATTTTTAAAACCAATTGACGAAGATTATTTTGAAAATATTTTATATGATTGTGGCCCCTCTCTAACAACCATAGTTATTATGAGCAATGAAAATAAAATCCCAAATTTCATAAGCTCATTTCAAAATAATCCAAGTCTAGAAAATTTTGAATCAAGTATACTAGAAGACGACAATGCTCTAATTTATGTCATTGGTGTCAGCGATATCGATGATGGTATTAATTACGAGGAAATAGTCTTCACACAGGATGCATGGTTAGATATTCTTAATAACAAACCACATGACTAATATGTTAGAAATCGTCGAGTTGTTTACACAACAGCACGCACGCGTTTTTTGCCCGCGAACGCCTAAACACGCCTACGGAATTCATCACTATTGCTTACACTGAAATTCCTGCTGATGAGTGGAAAGAAAAGGTTTGGGACAAAGAGATTGAGCCAAATGTAGAGAGCCTGTTACGTAAGCCCGAATATGAAATGTAACCTGCGCGTCTCATCGAAAACCTTAAAAAAATGACCGCACTTTACTCAGGAGAACACCATGAAAGCATTTAAAAATTAGCACTTAGCGTACTTTTCGCCACCCTTGCAACGAGCAGTTTTGCCGGCGAACCGTTGCGCTATTTTGGACAAAGTGAAACTGCCTACCATAGCCAAGAGCCTTATGGGAACAATGAAAAAGTCGGTCGTTATGCGACGGCAAGTGATGGGGCAAAAATTTATTTTGAACGCTATGGCAAAGGCTCACCTGTGATTGTTTTGCATGGCGGATAGTGGGTTCAACGGCTGAAATGGGCGAATTTATTGACCGTTTAAGCCAAAATCATGAAGTCATCGCCATCAGTACACGCGGTCATGGCAAATCTGAAGTCGGTAGTGTTGCGCCAACTTACACACAAAAAGCAGCCGATGTGCTTGCCGTCTTAAAAGCCGCACAAATTAACGGTAAAGTGGATTTACTCGGCTTTTCAGACGGCGCTTACACCGCCCTCACCTTTGCCGCTACTTATCCCGAACAGGCAGCCAAAATTATTGCCATAGGTGCCGGCGAATGGAAACGTGGTTTTATTCAAGGTGGTGGAAATAAACGTGCAAGCTATGAACAAATCCGCCGGTTAGATCCAAGCTATTGGCAAATGCAACAAACCATCCGTCCAACCCCACAACAAACGGCAGCATGGTTCGATAATGCACAGAAAAATTATGACAACACCCAGGTTGGCAAAGAGACTTTTGGTAAGATCCAATCGCCCGTGTTGTTTGTAGTTGGGGAAGACGATGCCAATGCACCATTGGATACCGTCATCACCGCTTATCGTATGACCCCACATGCCGACTTAGCCATTATCCCTAACGCGTCTCATCCGGTATTTATCGTAAATTTCCCGGCTGTATGGGTAGTGGTTGAACCGTTTTTGAATAACAAAGAATAAAAAGGCCATCTGAACATTAAGTTTCAGACGGCCTTTTAGCATTTAATTATAAGCTGTCACATTTACACCAAGAAACACACACCGCCAGCACCAAATCAATGAATTATTCCTTCACCATTTTCTTCAATTGATATAAATATGCCAGCGCTTGTTTTGGGCTGAGGTCATCAGGGTCTAGCTCTTGTAACATGTGGAGCAACATGTCTTTCTTCTCGTCTTCTGCCGTGGCAAATTCCAGTTCGCCTTGGCGCTGATTGAGCAGGCGTAAATTTTGTACCTGTTGGTTGGCGTTTTGCTGTGACAGTTTTTCTAATTGCGCCAGTTTTTGTTTAGCGAGCTTGATGACTTGTTGTGGCACACCTGCCAAGGCAGCGACCGCAAGACCGTAGCTTTTACTGGCTGCACCTTTTTGTACGGCGTGCATGAAAGCAATGGTGTCATTATGCTCAATGGCATCTAAATGAATATTACCGATACCTTGCACCTGTTCCGGTAGCACGGTGAGCTCAAAATAGTGGGTGGCGAATAAGGTTAAAGAACGAATTTTCTTCGCTAACCACTCAGCACAAGCCCAAGCGAGGGACAAACCGTCGTAAGTGGAGGTTCCACGGCCGATTTCATCAATCAACACCAAACTTTTGTCTGTCGCTTGATGCAGAATATTCGCCATTTCTGTCATTTCTACCATGAAGGTTGAGCGTCCTGAAGCGAGATCATCAGAGGCTCCAATGCGGGTAAAAATGCGATCAACAGGGCCAATGACGGCACTGTCTGCCGGCACAAAACTGCCCATGTACGCCATTAAGGTAATCAGCGCCGTTTGGCGCATATAGGTACTTTTACCGCCCATGTTCGGGCCGGTGATAATGAGGAAATGTTGCTGTTCCGTAAGTTCTGTTGGATTGGCAATAAACGGTTCCTTCAACACTTGCTCCACCACGGGGTGACGGCCATTTTGAATATGAATGCCCGTTTGTGCCGAGAAGGTTGGTGCCACATAATTCAGGCTTTCCGCCCGCTCCGCTAAATTGGTGAGCACATCCAATTCGGCTAATGCCAAACCGGCGAGCTGTAAGTCGCCCAAGTGCGGTAATAATTGGTCGAAAATTTCATCATATAACTGTTTTTCTAGCGCCAAGGAAGCACCTTTTGCTTTCAACACCTTGTCTTCATAGGTTTTCAATTCAGGAATGATATAACGTTCGGCATTTTTTAAGGTTTGACGACGCACATAATGAATCGGCGCTTTATGGGCTTGTCCTTGGCTAATTTGAATGTAATAACCGTGCACCGCATTGAAGCCGATTTTTAAGGTATCAATGCCAGTGTTTTCCCGTTCCCGCTGTTCAAGATCTTCCAAATAACGGGTGGCACCGTCGGCTAATTCACGCCATTCATCCAATTCGGCGTTGTAGCCCGCCGCAATGACGCCACCATCACGAATTAACACCGGGGGGCTGTCAATAATCGCCCGTTGTAAAAGGTCAAATTGTGCAGAAAAATCGCCCAGTTGTTGGTAAAGTGCGGTCATTTTTTCTGATGTTTTTTCAGCCAACCGATTTTTTATATAAGGAATCTGCTCTAAAGCGGTACGCAAGCGGGTTAAATCACGCGGACGGGCGGTGCGTAACGCCACGCGCGCCAAAATGCGTTCCATGTCACCCACTTGTTGCAAATAAGGTTGCAAATCCGCCACTAAATCCTGTTCTAAAATCGCACCAATGGCTTGTTGGCGTTGCGTGAGTTTTTCTACATCGCAAATCGGCTGATGAATCCAACGTTTTAGCAAGCGACTGCCCATCGGGGTGACGCATTTATCCAACACAGCCGCCAACGTGTTTTCCGTCCCCCCTGCCAGATTTTGAGTGAGCTCCAAATTGCGACGGGTTGCGGCGTCCAACTGAATATTTTCGCTGTGTTGAATGAGATGAATGCTTTGAATATGCGGCAAGGCGGTACGTTGCGTTTCGCGTGCGTATTGCAATAAACAACCGGCCGCACATAAGCCCAGAATCGCTTTTTCCACACCAAATCCGCACAAGTCTTTGGTATTAAATTGATGGCAAAGCTGTTGAATTGCGGTTTTTAGCTCGAATTCCCAAATAGGACGACGACGCAAACCTTTAGCGTGTTCGATTAGCTGAAAATCAGCGAAATCCTCACAATAAAGCAATTCTACCGGCGCGATGCGTTGTAATTCCGTTTGCAAATCCGCTTTAGATTGCGGTTCGCATAGCTGAAAACGACCGGACGTCATGTCTAAGGTCGCCAAACCAAAATGATCTTTTTCCTGATACACCGCGGCAATGAGGTTGTCTTGCCGTTCCGGTAACAGCGCTTCATCACTCACCGTGCCCGGCGTGACAATGCGCACAATTTGGCGTTCAACGGGGCCTTTCGCCGTATTCGGATCACCAATTTGTTCGCAAATGGCGACAGACTCCCCTAACTGCACCAACTTCGCTAAATAGCCTTCCACCGCATGATAAGGCACGCCTGCCATGGGAATCGGTTGCCCCGCAGATTGTCCGCGTTTAGTCAGCGAAATATCTAACAGTGCGGAGGCGCATTTCGCATCGTCATAAAACAGCTCGTAAAAATCGCCCATGCGATAAAACAACAAAATATCCGGATTCTCCGCTTTGAGTTGCAGATATTGTTTCATCATTGGTGTATGCTGTTCGAAATTCTCTTTTGACATCATGTGTTTATCTTATTCCGGCGATTATTAGGCGGTTTCTGTTGTTGAAGCACTTGGTTTACGGCGTTTACCGATATTTTTACGATCTTGATGACGTTGTTTGGCTTTTTTATCTGTTTTCTTTTGTGCTTCGCGTTTTTCTAATTTCTTTGCTTTTTGTTTTTTGCTGACGGTTTTGATTTCACCGTCTTTCGGCGCTTTGGTGCGTGGTTCCAAACCTTCAATCACGCGGGCTTTTAGAATTTCTTGGGTATAACGCTTAATTTTACCCAGTAGACGATAATCGTGTGCTTCCACAAAAGACACTGCAGTACCTTTTTTGCCGGCGCGCGCGGTACGCCCGATGCGGTGCAAATAAGTATCGGCGCTGTACGGTAAATCAAAATTCATAATGTGGCTGACGTCATCAATATCGATACCACGCGCGGAGACATCCGTGGAAACCAACACCGTTACCACGCCGTTTTTCAGTTTATCGATAGCGTTGTTGCGTTGAGTTTGCGCCATTTCGCCTTCTAAATAAGTGCTGCGAATACCCCGTTTGCGCAGGTTTTCCGCCAGTTCTCGCACATCTTCCCGACGGCGTACGAACACAATGCCTTTGCTGACTTGTTCTTGCTCAATGAAACGTGCCAATAATTTGAATTTATGCTCATTACTGTCGGCGTGATAATACCACTGCTGAATTTTCTTCCGTTCACGGCGGCTCGGTTCCGCATCAATTTTCACCGGCTCGTTTAACGTGCGGTCGGCAAAATCTTCCAATAAATCCCCTTCAAGGGTCGCCGAGAACAACAACGTTTGCTTACGCCAACGGGTTTCTGCCGAAATTTTCTCCGCATCTTGCCCAAAGCCCATTTGCAACATTCTGTCTGCTTCGTCAAAAATCAGAATTTCTACCGCGCGACAATCAAAATTTTCTTCTTTAATGTATTGCAACAAACGCCCCGGGGTCGCCACCACGATGTCCTGATTTTTATTGAAAATTTCGCCGTGATTTTGATACGCCACACCACCGGTGATGGTTGCAATGCTGAGTTTGGTGAAGCAGGCAAGTTCTTCCGCCTGTTCCGCTACCTGCATGGCAAGTTCTCGGGTTGGCGTAAGAATCAACACGCGCGGCGCGCCCGGTTTACGGCGCGGATAATCTAGCAAATGTTGAATCGCCGGTAGCAAAAACGCGGCGGTTTTTCCGGTGCCGGTCGGTGCCGACCCTAGGACATCCTCTCCGTCCATGGCGGCCGGGAGAGTTTCTTGCTGAATAGCGGTTGGGCGTTGATAACCTTTTTTCTGAATGGCGTTGAGTAATTCGGGCGCGAGATCAAAATCTGCAAATTGAGTGAGGTTTGTCATTGGTATTTGTCGTTCATTAGCATTAAAATTGCGCCGAATTATACCGCACTTTGCCGTTAAAGTGCGGTCCTTTTTGACGGTGTTTTTCGATGAGCAAGACGGGTTTTCGTTTTAAACAATTTCAGGTAAATCACGATCGCTGTGCCATGAAAGTGGGCACGGACGGTATTTTATTGGGCGCATGGGCGGATGTGACGCAGGCAAAACAGATATTGGATTTAGGTAGCGGCAGCGGCTTAATCGCCTTAATGTTGGCTCAACGCAGTTCTACCGAAAGCCGAATTTGTGCCGTGGAAATCGATCCTGCGGCGGCACAACAAGCCCGTGAAAACGCGTTAGCTTCCCCGTGGAAGGAGAAAATTCAGGTGTATCAGCAGGATATAGATAGTTTTTGCACTCAAACAGCACAGCGCTTCGATTTGATTGTCGCCAATCCGCCCTATTTTGAAGCGGGCATAGCCTGTCGCGATAACGAACGCAATACCGCCCGTTATTTCACACAATCCCATTTACACTGGTTACAAACGGCGCAACGTTGCTTGGCGCCAAATGGCAAAATCAGTTTTGTCTTGCCTTTTGCGGCAGGCGAAACGTTGCTAAAAACGACCGCACTTTATTGCATCGCACGCTGCGATGTGAGGACAAAAGCAGGCAAAGCACCACAACGAGTGCTACTGACCTTCGCCATGCAACCGCAACCGTTGAAACACAGCGAGCTGATCATTTACGATGCGCAGAATCAATATCACGAAGATTTTGTCACATTGACGCAGGATTTTTATTTGAACTTCTAAAAACGCCATAAAAAAACACCGCACTTTCTCTAAAATGCGGTGTTTTTCTTTGCTTCTTAAGCCTGTTTCATTAATTTCGTCCAGTTGTAATAGCCGTATAACGAGTTCAGTAAATAGGCGCTATACATCAAATACATGGCCGGCGTTTCCGCCCATAGGGCAATGGAAAGAATGTTTAATAAAATCCACAAAAGCCATTGTTCACGGTAGCGCAAAATCATCAAGAGTTGGGCAGAGACAGTAATAATGGTGGTTAAACCGTCCAATCCCGTGGAGCTACCGCCTGCGGCATTAAGCGCTTGGACGAATAATAACGTACCGACGATCACTGTAGTGGCAAGAATAAGCCAGCCTTGTAACGTAAGGGATTTGGCAATTACGCTTTCCCCACCGCTTTTTTCTTGCTGCATATTGCTCTTCCACATGAAATAACCGATAAATTGCGCCGGGATATAAACGTATAATACGGTATTCATTTCACCGATGAAATTTGCGCCCCACGCCACATAAAAATAGGTGTAGGCAAAGATGAGCCCGAACAGATAATTACTGATTTTGCCTTTACTCACAAACACGACGCAAATCACCCCTGCAATACCGGAGATCATGGCGAGCGGCGATTGCGGATCTAGCACAAAGGCGATTATTTGCGCCGCGACAAATAAAAATAGCCAGAAAATTTCAAAGGGTTTCCAGTCGGAAATGATTTCCTGCACCAGTTGATTTAAGAATTTTTGCGGATTCATGATCGTAACCTCACTAATGACATAAAGTGCGGTCATCTTAGGAGTTATTTTTTTCCATGTAAAGTATTTGCTACGTTTTTGTGGATAAGATCACAAATTTTGATGAAATTCGTTTAGTGGTCGGGCTGACGGACAGTTTCTTTTTCACAGTAAGATGGCTAAAATAGCCGCTTTTTTATGGGCGGAGAAAATAGAATATGACGTTTGCAATCGGTCAGCGTTGGATCAGCGAAACGGAAAATAATTTAGGCTTAGGCGTGATTAGCGCCTTGGATTTTCGGCAGGTGACCATTGACTTCCCCGCCGCGCAAGAACAGCGTATTTATGCGGTGCAAAGCGCACCGTTAAGCCGTGTGCAATTTCGCCTTGGCGATCAGATTCAACATATTGAAGGTTGGTATGGCGAAGTGACCAACGTTGCAGAAAACAACGGATTGCTATTCTATTTGGTGCAACTACAAGATGGACAAGATCGCGTGGTCAGCGAAATGGAGTTAGCCCATCGGATTTCCTTCAGCCGCCCCCAAGAGCGGTTATTTTCCGCACAGATTGATCGTAACGAGCATTTTGTCTTGCGTTATCACGCGTTGCAATATCAAAAAGCCCAATTTCAATCGCCGTTGCGTGGCCTACGCGGCATTCGCGCGGGACTCATTCCTCATCAGCTACATATTGCAAAAGAAGCGGGGCAACGCGTGGCACCGCGCGTACTGTTGGCGGATGAAGTGGGCTTGGGTAAAACCATTGAAGCCGGCATGATTTTGCAACAACAGCTTTTCGCCGAGAAAGTGCGCCGAGTGCTGATTATCGTACCGGAAACGCTACAACACCAATGGTTGGTGGAAATGTTGCGTCGTTTCAATTTGCATTTTTCGCTGTTTGACGAAGAACGTTGCGCCGATTTTGCCGCGGCGGAAGATCGCGAGGAAGTGAATCCCTTTACTACCGAATCGCTGATTATTTGCGCCTTAGACTGGCTAGTGCAGCATCCGCAACGGGTGCAACAACTATTGGCTGCCGAATTTGATATGTTGATTGCCGATGAAGTGCATCATTTGGTGTATGACGAAATCAATCCGAGTTTGGAATATCAACTCGTGCAACAACTCACGCAACAAATTCCCGCCGTGTTATTGCTCACCGCGACGCCGGAACAACTTGGGCAACAAAGCCATTTTGCCCGTTTGAATTTACTCGACCCGCACCGCTTCCACGATTACCACGCTTTTTTGGAAGAACAACAGCATTACCACCCCATTGCCGAGGCAGCACAATCCTTATTGGCGAATAAGCCCTTAAGTGCGGTGGAAAAAAATAAAATTTCTGCCTTGTTGGGTCAAGACACCAATTTCAATGCGACGAATAAAGAAACGCTCATTAAACAACTTATCGACCGCCACGGCACGGGGCGTTTGCTATTTCGCAATACCCGCCAAAGCGTACAAGGTTTTCCGAAAAGAATTTATCATCCGATCGCCCTACTACAGCCGAAACAATACGAAAACGCCATTAAAACCCTCAGGGCATTTGGTGAACATCCCGTGCAATGCGCCCTTTACCCCGAACATGTCATGCGCGAACTCAATGCCAATACGGCATGGTGGGAATTTGACCCGCGTGTGCAATGGCTGATTGATTTTTCAAAACAACATCGGCAAGAAAAAGTGTTTGTGATTTGTCGTTATGCCGGAACGGCAATTCAGTTGGAGCAAATTCTGCGTGAAAAAGAAGGCATTCGCAGCGCCGTATTCCATGAAAAAATGTCTATTGTGGAACGCGATCGTGCGGCGGCTTACTTCACCCAACAAGAAAACGGTGCTCAGGTGTTGCTCAGTTCCAATATCGGTTCCGAAGGGCGAAACTTCCAATTTGCCAGCCGTTTAGTGTTATTCAATTTGCCGGAAAACCCTGACCTGTTGGAACAATGTATCGGCCGCTTGGATCGTATTGGGCAAACCAAAGATATTCAGATTTATTTGCCGTATTTTACCGACGGCGCACAAGCGGTGTTGGCCGATTGGTATCATTTGGGGTTAAATGCCTTCAACGAAACCTGTCCGATGGGCGCGTTGTTATTCGAGCAGTTCGGTGAAGCATTACAAAAAACATTGGAAAATCCGACCGCACTTGAAGCTCAAAAGGCATTAATCGAACATACCCAACAGGAACGGTTACATTTAAAACAGCTATTGGAACAAGGCCGAGATCTGTTGCTGGAACTGAATTCGAACGGTGGCGAGTCTGCGAAACAGCTGGCACAAGAGATTGCCGCACAAGACGGTAGCCCGGAATTGGTCGATTTTGCGTTAAATCTGTTTGATGTCATTGGGGTGGAGCAAGAAGATTTAGGGGAAAAATCCATTGTGATTACCCCAACAGGCACAATGTTGGTACCGGAATTCCCGGGCTTAAAAGAAGAAGGCGTCACCGTCACGTTCGACCGTCAATTGGCGTTAGCGCGCGAAGAGTTGGAATTTCTCACGTGGGACCACCCGATGATTTACCACGGCATTGATTTAATCACCTCCGGCGATATCGGCAAAAGCGCCGTCGCGTTGTTACCGAATAAACATCTGCCGGCCGGTACATTGCTATTAGAACTGGTATATGTGGTGGAAACACAAGCACCGCAAGGGTTACAATTAACCCGCTTCCTGCCACCAACGCCGATACGTTTATTATTAGATAGCAAAGGCAATGACTTAGCACAACAGGTGGCGTTTGATCATTTACAACGTAAGCTCAAACCGATGGACCGCAACATGGCGAATAAAGTGGCGAAAATGTTGCGACCGAATATCGAAACACTCATTACGCAAGGCGAAAAGGTGATGGCACAGCAAAGCAAGGAGATTATCGCCAATGCCGAACAACAGGCACTGCAACACCTTGACGAAGAATTAACTCGTCTCATCGCCTTACGAAAAGTGAATAAAAATATCCGTCAGGATGAAATTGACACCTTGCAGATGCAACGAAAACAAATGCTACAATGCTTACAGCAAGCCACATGGCGCTTGGATTGCCTACGCGTGATTGTGACCAATAAGGAATAAATATGGCTCTCATTGAATATAACCCGCCGCAGGAACCTTGGCTGGACTTGGTGTATCGCGACGACTACATCGCCGTGGTAAATAAACCGAGCGGCTTGCTTTCGGTCCCGGGCAACCAACCGCAATATTACGACAGCGCTATGTCACGGGTGAAAGAAAAATACGGCTTTTGCGAGCCTGTGCATCGGCTGGACATGGCCACCAGCGGGATTTTGTTGTTTGCTTTGAGCAAAGCGGCGGATCGCGAATTAAAACGCCAATTCCGTGAACGTGAACCGAAAAAATATTATCAGGCACTGGTTTGGGGGCATGTGGAACAAGATCATGGTGTAGTGGAACTACCACTGATTTGTGACTGGGAAAATCGCCCGCGCCAGAAAATTTGCTTTGCGCAGGGCAAAAGAGCGGTCACTTTTTATGACGTTTTACAACGCTACCCTAATAACACCACGCGCGTAAAACTTACGCCGATTACGGGGCGCTCTCATCAACTACGTTTACACATGCTGGCGCTAGGACACCCGATTTTAGGCGATAAATTCTACGCCCATCCACAAGCCAAGGCGATGTCTCCCCGTCTATGCCTACACGCCGAAAGCCTGCAAATCCAACATCCCATCAGCGGGGAAATCATGACCTTTACGGCATCGGTGGGATTTTAAGGAGATACGGAAAAAAAGTGATGTTTTTTCAAGCATACTTCTACATAAGGCACCAATAGGAAGAATAAACGGCATGTAAGCCAATAAATAAAAAAACGCAGTGAATTTCCACCGCACTTTGCGTTTTTTTTCGGAAACAAAAAAAGCAATGAATCAATATTCATTGCTTTTATGTTTTCTTATATTGCTAGTGTCTTTCCTTACTTTTCACTAATCATCGTCATCATGATAACGATGATGTTTTTTGTGATGGTAATGATGATGGTGGTGATGATGGTGTCTTTCCCAACGATCATCGTCATCATCATCGTAATAACGTTTTCCTTTTTGCACTTGGCTGCCGATGACGCCGCCCAATGCTGCGCCGCCTAATGTGGAGCCCATATCTCCACCAAGCCAATTTCCTGCAAGTCCGCCGATTGCCGCGCCTGCCGCAGTATTGCGTTGTGTTCTGTCCATTTCACAGGCGGAAACCGAAACGACTAATGCAACAATAGTTAACCCTTTGATAAATTTAGATTTCATAAATCTACTCCTAGTTTATTGTAGGGATAATTTAACGTTACGTGGGTAACGGGATTAAATATCCGTCATGGTAAAAGGAGAGGTATCAATTCATTTGATTTAACCACATCGCTTTTACCGACACTTTGACTACGGAGAAAAGAAATTAGTTCAAAGTGGCCATTTTTCTGACAGTTCTTACATCAAAAATTATCAATGAGGAATTTGGTTAGTGACTTGCAAAATCAGAGAGGGAACAGAAAAAAGTGTGGTGAAAAACATGATTATATTTCAGTATTATGTAGCAAATGCACAAAACGCTTACTGAACCTGTCGAATCATTCGTTTTGTGTATCAGAGAAGCTGAAATTACTTACACTTCGACAAGCTCAGTGACCGTAATTTCAGCTTTGTGCAACTGCTAAATAATGTCGTTATATTTGACCGCACTTTCTAATTAAATTTGAGAAACTACAAAATAACCTCTAATTTTTCATAAGCACGACGCACTTTTTCCAAGGCTTTTTCCGTACTGACGTCACGCGCTAACAGCACACCTAAACGACGATGTCCGTTCACTTCGCCTTTGCCGAAAATACGCAAGTTGGTTTGCGGTTCGGCCAACACATTGTCTAAATTGGCAAATTGTACTTGGTTGGATTTGCCTTCTACGACAATGGCCTTAGATGCAGAGGGGCTGATGAAATCAATTGTTGGAATTGGCAAACCAAGAATTGCACGGGCGTGTAATGCAAACTGAGAGAGCTCTTGTGAAATCATCGTGACCATGCCGGTGTCGTGTGGACGCGGGGAAACTTCGTTGAAAATGACGTCATCGCCACGAATAAACATTTCTACGCCGAAAATGCCACGTCCGCCAAGGGCACCGGTGATTTTCTCCGCAATGTTTTGCGCTTTTTGCAATGCGCCTTCTGACATAGCTTGAGGCTGCCAAGATTCGCGATAGTCACCGTCTTCTTGAATGTGTCCCACCGGTGCCAGAAAGGAGGTGCCGTTGATATGGCGGACGGTTAATAAAGTAATTTCGTAATCGAATTTAACAAACCCTTCTACGATAACCCGTCCTGCGCCGGCACGTCCGCCTTGTTGGGCATAATCCCAGGCATGTTGGATTTGATCTAACGAACGAATAACGCTTTGTCCATGGCCGGAAGAGGACATAATCGGTTTGACAACACAAGGAACGCCGATTTTTTCCACCGCACTTTTGAAGTCGGCGAAGTTATCCACGAATTGATAAGGCGATGTTGGTAAACCTAACTCCTCGGCCGCCAAGCGACGAATGCCTTCACGATTCATCGTGAGCTTGGTTGCTTTGGCGGTAGGAATCACCGTGAAGCCTTCTTGTTCCAACGCAACCAACGTGTCGGTGGAGATAGCTTCCACTTCCGGTACGATATAATCAGGACGCTCTTGCTCCACTAAGGCGCGTAGGGCTTCACCATCCAACATGGAAATGGTGTAAGCACGATGTGCCACCTGTTGTGCGGGTGCGTTTTCGTAACGATCCACTGCAATAACTTCAACGCCCAGGCGTTGTAATTCAATCACAACTTCTTTGCCTAACTCACCGGCGCCAAGCATCATGACTTTTATCGCTTTGGCGGTTAATGGCGTGCCGATAGTGGTCATATTTGTTCCTCTCCAAGTTAGTGATTTAATAAGGTCTCATCTAGGGTCAACTCTTCGTTTTTATTGACACCAACGCCGCGCGCTAACACATTTTGGGCGATTTGATGGGCTTCAGCCAAAGAATGCTCGGTATAAGTGCCGCATTGGTACTCATTTAATTCAGGAATTTGGCTTTGTTCTTTGACATTTAAAATATCCTGCATGGAAGCGAGCCACGCCTTTGCCACTTGTTGTTCATTTGGCGTACCGATTAAGGACATATAAAAACCAGTACGACAGCCCATTGGGGAAATGTCGATGATCTCTACATGATCATCATTTAAATGATCGCGCATAAAACCGGCAAAAAGATGTTCTAAAGTGTGAATGCCTTTGGGTGGTAAATTTTCCTTATTCGGAACAGTAAAACGTAAGTCAAAAACTGTAATAGTGTCACCCTTGGGTGTACGCATAGTTTTGGCAACTCTCACTGCCGGGGCTTTCATGCGGGTATGATCTACTTTAAAGCTATCAAGTAATGGCATAATTTCTCCTCAAATTTGTTATTATTTGCTCAAAATATAAGCGATCGTAAATTAATTTCAAATTTTTGTAAATTTTTTTGAACTTTTTCCTTTATACTATTGTCCTATGTAACAAGCAACTTGCAGTTGTTTTAATAAAATTGGTTCCTTAGGTTATTCGCCTCTCCTCGTGAGAGGCATTTTTTTACCTATTTTACAGCGTTACAAAAAAACGTTAATCCCTAAAAACAGTAAAAAAACATACCGCACTATTTTGCCAAGGGTAATAAATACCAGGCACGCCACCCAGTTTAAACGCAACCAACCTGCCACTGCACAAAACAAATCACCCACTACAGGTAACCAGCTAAAAAATAGCATCAGACTGCCATAGCGTTGTGTTTTCTCTAACACCCAATTAATTTTGCGATGGTTTTGTATTTTTTGCATAGGAGGTAACCAACGACCTAATAAATAAGTGGTCAGACTTCCTAAACTGTTACCGATCACGGCAACCCACAATAAACTTTGAATATCGGTCGAAAAATAAGAAGAACCCGTCCAAAGTAATGGTGTCGCAATGATAAGAAAAATAATTTCGGAATTGCCGGGTAATACGGTGGAACTTAGAAAAGCGCTGGTAAACATAATCCATAAACGATGTTCACCAAATAAAGATTGCCACCAATCCCAGCTAAAAATATCAAACATGCTCTTGCTGTGGCATATAGTTGCGCAGATAGCTTTCACGATCCGCTGAGGTAATTTGACGAACTACCCGACAAGGTGATCCCATGGCAAGGCTATTGGCAGTAATGTCTTTTGTCACTAAGGAGCCGGAGGCAATGACAGCATTATCACCAATGGTTACACCACCTAAAATGACAACATTGCCACCCACCCAGACATTATTGCCAATCGTAATCGGCTTGGCTTGTTCCCAGCCGGCAAGGCGTAAATCCGCATCGAGCGGATGACTGACGGTGTATAAGCTCACATTAGGGGCAAACATCACATCATCACCAATAGTCACTGGAGCATTGTCTAAAATTGTGCAGTGATAATTTGCGAAAAAGTTTTTCCCCACACGAATATTCGCCCCATAATCGCAACAAAATGGCGAATTAATATGGACGGTTTCGTCAGCTTGGCCAAACAATTCTAAAATCAACCGCACTTTTTCCGCTTTATTACTTGGGCGGGTGGTGATATTGAAATCATAAAGCAACTCTTTAGCGCGTAGACGCATTGCTACTAACTCATCAGAATAAGCGTGATGAGCCAACCCCTGTAGCATTTTGTCTTTTTCGCTTAGCATGACGTATCTCTTAATAATTTATTTACCCGCACATCAAACACATCCATGCCGGCACGCAATCCTGCTTGAATGCCTAAATCGCCATCCTCAAACACCAAACAACGTTGCGGCTTTACCTTAATCAATTCGGCGCAGCGCAAAAAGGTATCCGGTGCCGGTTTATGATTCTGAATATCTTCGGCGGTTACGATGGCAGAAAAATATTTTTCAAAATCAAATTTATCCAACAGGATTTCAGTCATGGCACGGTGGGAGCCCGTGCCGAGAGCAAGCGGTTTTTTACTATAAAAAGAACGTACTACATTCGCCGCAGGTAATAAAGCCGCGTGTTTCATGATCAATTCTTTGCCATATTCGCGTTTTAATTCAATCACATTATTTAATTGGTCTAACGGCATGGCATGGCGTTTCATCATTTCCAAAGCAATGGTTTTCACCGGCGCACCGCCCATCTCATATAATAAATTGCCATTAAACGGATAACCGAAATGTTGCCCCACCATTTCCCATGCTTTCGCGTGGCTTGGCATGGTGTCAATGACCGTACCGTCCATATCAAAAATTAAACCGTCATATTGGTTGATAACATCATTATCTAACATATCGCCTTCCGAATTGTCTGACTTAAAAAATGAAGAGAACGTTATTTTGCTATAAATTTGTGATCAATGCACCGTTTAATTAATGTGAATTTGGTTATACTTAACTGATTTTCTTGACGGATAAAGCGAATGGATATTCAACAACGGCTTTGGGCATTTCACATGCGCGAATTAATCGACGAGCATATCGTGGATACCGTGCTAAACGTCCGCCAACATTTGCAACAATACTGGCAGGTAGATGTGGAAACCGAGCAGGTAAAAATGATGTTGGTGCATATTGCTAGCGCATTAGGGCGGATTAAACGTGGCCATCGAGCTTCGCCGTTATATGCCGATTTTTTGGCTGAAATTCAAAGTGCGGTGATTTTTCCGCAAGTTTTAATTATTCATCAATATGTGCTTGAGTTAATGCCGCTCAGCATTCCGGAAGAAGAACAAACTTATTTTCTGGCAAATGTATACGGATTAGTATTGGATCAACCACACGTATTAGAACGGCTTCGTTAAAAAATACACGAAAAAACGACCGCACTTTTGATTGTTTTAGAAAATGAGTTGGAAATTATAAAGAAGTAAAATGGCGCACCCGAAAGGATTCGAACCTTTGACCGCTCGGTTCGTAGCCGAGTACTCTATCCAGCTGAGCTACGGGTGCGTAGTTGGTGTTTAATTTGCTCAGACCATTTAAAACAATAGAGTCGATTTAAAATGGCGCACCCGAGAGGATTCGAACCTCTGACCGCTCGGTTCGTAGCCGAGTACTCTATCCAGCTGAGCTACGGGTGCGAGACAAATTAAACAAATGGCGGTGAGAGAGGGATTCGAACCCTCGATGGAGTTTTTGACCCCATACTCCCTTAGCAGGGGAGCGCCTTCAGCCTGCTCGGCCATCTCACCACAATCGTGTTTGTGGGCGGTATGATACGGGTTTATGACAATAAGTCAAATTATTTTTTCCAAAAAGTGCCTGAAATCAACTTGGTTGCCTGATTTCTGGACAACTTCCTACACAATGTTTGTGTCCTTATTTCCCGCGTAAAATCGCTCGTAAATTAGCAATATGGCTTTGCGTTTTCGCCTGTTGCTGTTCGGCAGTTAACGGCGGTTTATCCCGTTCCCACTGCAAATCGTTTTCCGGCAACTCCAGTAAGAATCGGCTTGGCTCAGGACGAATCAATTCGCCGAACTGGCGTCGTTCTTTGCACAAAGAAAACCACAGATTCTGTTGCGCGCGAGTAATGCCCACATACGCCAAACGGCGTTCTTCTTCCACGTTATCTTCGTCAATGCTGGTTTGGTGCGGCAAAATACCTTCTTCCATGCCGATTAAAAACACATGCGGAAATTCTAGCCCTTTGGAGGCATGGAGCGTCATTAATTGTACCTGATCGCTGTCATCTTCCTCTTCGCCGCGTTCTAACATATCACGCAACGTTAAGCGGGTGACGATTTGGTTCAGATTCATCGGCTCATTAAATTCATCGCCTTTGAGCATATCAGCAACCCAATCAAACAACGTTGCCACGTTTTTACTCTGCATTTCTGCCGCTTTCGGGCTGGTGGCATATTCGTATAAATATTCTTCATAATGTAACGAAGCAAGCATGGAGCGCACCGCGCGTTCAGGTTCGGAACGTTGTATTTCGTCATTCAATTCGACAATCCAACGGGCGAATTTTTGTAACGCATCATAGGCTTTCGGGGTGACCCTCTGAATCAGCTCAAAATCAAAAATCGCTTCAAATAAGCTGACATGTTTTTCTTGTGCCAGTGAACCCAATTTTTCCAGTGTTGCCGTACCGATTTCCCGTTTTGGCGTGTTCACAATGCGCAAAAACGCCGCATCATCATCTTGATTCACCACCAAACGCAAATACGCCATCATGTCCTTAATTTCCGCGCGGGAGAAAAATGATGTGCCACCGGAGATTTTGTATGGAATGCGGTTTTGCATCAAAATTTTTTCCAGCAAGCGCGATTGGTGGTTACCACGATACAAAATGGCATAATCACGATAATGGGTTTTAGCGATAAACCGATGAGCAATCAACTCACCTACCACTCGTTCCGCCTCATGTTCTTCGTTTTTCGCTTCAATAATTTGTAACTTTTCCCCTTCGCCTAAATTGGAAAAGAGTTTTTTGTCGAAAACATGATCATTGTTATCGATGAGAATATTGGCGCAATGCAAAATGCGTTGGCTAGAACGGTAATTTTGTTCCAGTTTAATCACCCGTAACGCCGGAAAATCATCACGTAATCGCACCATATTCTGTGGTCGTGCGCCACGCCAAGAATAAATAGACTGATCGTCGTCACCCACTACGGTGAAACGCGCACGCTCCCCCACTAACAACTTAATCAACTCATATTGACTGGTGTTGGTGTCTTGGTATTCATCTACCAACAGATAGCGAATTTTCTCCTGCCATTTGGACCGCACTTCGGCGTTCTGTTTGAACAGTAGGGTCGGCAACATAATCAAATCATCAAAATCCAAAGCATTGTAGGCACGCAGTTGTTTATTATAGCGGTCGTAACAATGAGCGAAGGTTTGTTCTTGCTTATCACGCGCCAATGCCATTGCTTGTTGCGGGCTACATAAGTCATTCTTCCAATTAGAAATGCGATTGATCAGCGTGCGTAGTAACTCTTTGTCTTCTTGCAATAGATCGGCGGTGAGCTCTTTTAACAACGCCATTTGATCATATTCATCAAACAGCGTCATATTAGCTTTAAAACCTAAGTGCTTGTATTCGCGTTTAATAATTTCAAAACCGAGAGTGTGGAAAGTGGATACAATTAACCCTTTGGAGGATTCTTTACCGATAGAATGCGCCACACGTTCTTTCATTTCGCGTGCGGCTTTATTGGTAAAGGTAACGGCGGCGATTTGCTTCGGTAAATAACCGCACTTACCAATTAAATGGGCGATTTTATTGATGATCACGCGAGTTTTGCCGGAACCGGCACCCGCCAAAACCAAACAAGGCCCGGAAACGTATTCCACCGCCTGTTGTTGTTGAGGATTGAGTTTCATAATTGACAGTTATTCGCTTTGCGACCACGCATAAGGCAATAGCGCAGTATCTAACAGGAAGGACAACGGCAGATCCAAAATCGGCAAGCCCCAACGTTTCGCCATCTCAAAATCATATTTGGTACCCGCATAAGGACTATAAGGTTCCGTCGGATCCACCAGTTTTACTACTGTGCCACACGCGCTTGCAGTGAAAAGTGCGGTCGAAAAAAACAGTATTTTGAATGTTGGAAATTTCATAAGTGGGCGGATTTTACACCAAATAAGCAGAAAGAGGAGAACCCAATACATAAAAATATTGCGCCACAGGTTACCCCATGGCGCAACATATTTAAAATGAAGTCAAATTAGAAACGATATGTGGCATTTGTAGTGAAGGAATTACCTTTTAATTTATAGCCATCAAACTTAGTGTGAGATCTTAAGTATTCCAAGCCTAATTCAAAGTTTGGCGTTAAGCTAGCTTTCACACCTGCACCAAAACCAATACCGTTTTTGGTCTCACTTGAAGTGGCAGAATAACCTGGCTCTCTATATTCACCTTTGAATTTCGAAGTTTGTACACCAATTTTAGCATAAGGCAAAACATTTGGTGTTACACGATACCCCTGTAAATAGCTTACGCCTAAACGGGTAGTTTCCTTAATCTTAAGATGAGAATAGCCATAATGATCATCATGTAAAGTTGAGCTATTTAATTTTAATTTAGCTTCGACGATACCCATTAAATTGTGACCATAGTCGATACCGTAATCACCGATTAAATCAACATTAGAAATGCGTTTCGCATCTTTATATTTTGTTGTACCCACGTCAACACCCACACCAAAACCGGTAAAATCAGATGCTACCGCAGAGGTAGACACAAGAACAGCAGCGCTAAGCGCTAAGAGAGTTAATTTTTTCATAAAAGTCCTCTATTAGATTTTAGTTAAAATCGGCTCGAGTATAGGCATTTTATTTATATGAATCAAGATCTTTCGTTTCTTTTATGGCGCATTCCCCTTAAAGTGCGGTGGTTTTTCCCTGCAATTTTAACTGTTTATCCACTGACCATTTTTCATGCGCTGCCCCCCAATTTTCGCTATAATGCGACAACATTTTATCAACATCATGAGATGATTATGGCTCAAATTGCTGCAAATCCCCTTGTCCTCGTGGACGGTTCTTCTTATTTATACCGTGCCTTTCACGCTTTCCCTCCACTCACCAATTCCAACGGTGAACCAACAGGCGCCATGTATGGTGTGCTGAATATGTTGAAAAGCTTGATTTCTCAAGTGCAGCCAAGCCACATTGCGGTGGTGTTTGATGCCAAAGGTAAAACCTTCCGCGATGAAATGTTTGAGCAATATAAATCTCACCGTCCGCCGATGCCGGATGATCTGCGTAAACAAATCCAGCCGTTGCATGACATGATTCGTGCATTAGGCATTCCACTGTTGGTGGTGGAAGGCGTAGAAGCGGATGATGTGATCGGCACGCTGGCGTGCCAAGCCTCAAAAAACGGGCAGAAGGTACTTATCAGTACCGGTGACAAAGACATGGCGCAGCTGGTGGATGACAACATTATGTTGATTAATACCATGAACAACAGCCTGCTGGATCGCGCGGGAGTGATTGAAAAATACGGCATTCCGCCGGAACTGATTATTGATTATCTGGCGTTGATGGGTGACAGCTCTGACAACATTCCCGGTGTCTCAGGCGTAGGTGAAAAAACAGCGATAGGACTTTTGAAGGGCATCGGCAGCATGGCACAAATTTATGCCAATCTGGATAAAGTCGCCGAACTGCCGATTCGTGGTGCGAAGAAACTCGGTGAAAAATTGCTTGCCGAAAAAGACATGGCGGATTTGTCCTACGCGTTGGCAACCATCAAAACCGACGTGGCATTGGCATTTTCCCCGCAAGAACTTGCGCTTGGTGACAGCAACAATGACGCCTTAATCGAATATTTCGGACGGTATGAATTTAAACGCTGGCTGGGCGAAGTGATGAACGGCGCCAGTTCCGTGACACAACCGGCGCAATCAGTGAAAATTAATCACTATCAAGCGACGCCGGCAGTCAAAACCGATGAAAGTGCGGTTGAAAATGCCGTTAAATTTAAGATTGACCACAGCCGCTATGAAAACATTCTGACTGAAACAGATTTAGCTCGTTGGGTGGAAAAATTAAGTGCCGAGAAACTGATTGCGGTGGATACGGAAACCGACGGGTTGGATTATATGTCCGCTAATTTGGTAGGCGTGTCTTTTGCGTTAGAAAATGGCGAAGCGGCGTATTTACCGTTGTATTTGGATTATCTCGGTGCGCCAAAAACGCTCGAAAAAAGCACCGCACTTGCTGCCCTCAAACCAATTTTAGAGAACCCGAATATCGGTAAAATCGGACAGAATCTCAAGTTTGATATGACTATTTTTGCCCGCAACGGCATTGAATTACGGGGCATTGAATTCGACACCATGTTGCTTTCTTACACCTTGGACAGCACCGGTCGGCACAACATGGACGACTTAGCGAAGCGTTATCTCGGCCACCAAACGATTGGTTTTGAAGACATTGCCGGCAAAGGAAAAAATCAGCTGACGTTCAATCAAATCCCACTGGAACAAGCAGGCGAATACGCGGCGGAAGATGCCGACGTTACCATGAAATTAAAGCACGTGTTGTGGGAAAAACTTCAGTCGCAACCTAGTTTAGTGGAACTCTATGAATCCATCGAATTGCCGTTGCTCGGCGTATTGTCGCGCATGGAGCGTTGTGGCGTGCTGATTGATTCTGATGTGCTGTTCTTGCAGTCCAACGAAATTACCGAAAGATTGACCGCACTTGAAATGCAAGCGCACGAACTGGCAGGACAACCGTTCAATTTGGCGTCCACGAAACAGTTGCAAGAAATTCTGTTCGATAAACTCGGCTTGCCGGTGCTGCAAAAAACCCCGAAAGGCGCGCCGTCCACCAATGAAGAAGTTTTGGAGGAACTGGCGTACAGCCACGAATTGCCGAAAGTGTTGGTGGAACATCGTGGTTTGAGCAAACTCAAATCCACTTACACCGACAAATTGCCGCAAATGGTGAACCCGCAAACCGGGCGCGTGCACACCTCTTACCATCAAGCCGTAACGGCAACAGGACGGCTTTCTTCCAGTGATCCGAATTTGCAGAATATTCCGATTCGTAACGAGGAAGGGCGCCGCATTCGGCAAGCCTTTATTGCCCGTGATGGCTATAAAATTATCGCCGCCGACTATTCCCAAATTGAGCTGCGCATTATGGCGCATTTGTCCAATGATGCCGGTTTGATTAACGCATTCGCACAAGGCAAAGACATTCACCGCTCCACCGCCGCTGAAATTTTCGGTTTGCCGTTGGAACAGGTGACAAGTGAACAACGTCGCAACGCTAAGGCCATTAACTTCGGCCTGATTTATGGCATGTCATCTTTCGGACTTTCCCGTCAACTTGGGATTTCCCGCTCGGATGCGCAACGCTATATGGATTTGTATTTCCAACGTTACCCGGGCGTGCAAACCTTTATGCACGACATTCGTGAAAAAGCGAAAGCGCAAGGCTATGTGGAAACCTTGTTCGGACGCCGCTTGTATTTGCCGGAAATCAATTCCTCCAACGCCATGCGCCGCAAAGGCGCGGAACGGGTCGCGATTAACGCGCCGATGCAAGGTACCGCCGCCGATATCATCAAACGCGCCATGATTAAACTAGATGAAATCACGCGTGATGATCCGGATATTCACATGATCATGCAGGTGCATGACGAATTGGTGTTTGAAGTGCGGTCAGAAAAAATCGCGTTTTTCAGCGAGCTCATCAAACAATATATGGAAGCCGCTGCTGAGCTCGTGGTGCCGCTGATTGTGGATGTTGGCGTGGGCGAGAACTGGGACGAAGCTCACTAACGTTAAGGAGAGAGCATGGCACACAAAATTATTCGTAGCGCAGATTTTACCGCCACCCGTGCGTGGGGTGGTTTAGATATCACTGAAATGAATGGTATCAGTGTGCGGTTACATTGGACGGATGAGCCTTACAAATGGCATATCAATGATGGTGAGGAAGTCTTTGCTGTGATGGACGGCGTGGTGGAAATGCACTACAAAGAACGCGGCGAAGACAAAAGTGTGTTGCTAGAAACCGGCGATATTTTTTATGCCGGCATCGGCACAGAACACATCGCTCACCCACAGGGCGAAGCACGAATTTTGGTGATTGAAAAGGTGGGAAGTGTTTGAGGCAAAGCAGAATTGTACGATTATATAAACTTGTTTATAAAATCAATATTTCACCATACTGAATATTACAAAGTGACTCTCAAAGCAAAGTTGATGCACGTTTAAATGTCATCAAAGCATGGAGCGGAAAATAATCCTCTTCTATTAAAACATGCCTAAAATCAACCGCACTTTGAAATACATTCACTGTGCGGTTTTCTTTTTCATCAAACATCCTCTGACCTTTTTAAGCTTAACTTGCTCTCTTTGACTTGCGCCTGTCAACCTAGCCCTCTTCTTTATTCCCCCTACTATCCTAGTCATAACCAACTTTTCATAGAAATTCATACGAGCAAAATAAACAAAAACCCCCGATGCATGCACATCAGGGGTCTATATTCAGCTTGGCGGTGACCTACTCTCACATGGGAATATCCCACACTACCATCGGCATTACGGCGTTTCACTTCTGAGTTCGGTATGGATTCAGGTGGGCCCACCGCATTATCGCCGCCAAAATTCGGTCGATGACTTTACTTCCGTCTTCTCGTATTCTCTATCCTTCAAACCAAAACAAGCTGACTCTCAACTTTCTCTTAGTATCATCACCTCTATTCCCGGTGAATCACCTACAGTCTCTCTTTATTCTCTCTTAACTGCTACCCACCCAATTCCGCTCTCATGCCTCAGGTCTCCCCAAAAACACTTGAGCGTTGTATGGCTAAGCCTCTCGGGCAATTAGTACATGTTAGCTCAATGGCTCGCACCACTTACACACCATGCCTATCTACGTCTTAGTCTTAAACAACCCTTACAGATTTATAATCTGGGAGAACTCATCTCTTGGCAAGTTTCGTGCTTAGATGCTTTCAGCACTTATCTCTTCCGCACTTAGCTACCCGGCAATGCGTCTGGCGACACAACCGGAACACCAGCGGTGCGTCCACTCCGGTCCTCTCGTACTAGGAGCAGCCCCAACCAATTCTCCAACGCCCACGGCAGATAGGGACCGAACTGTCTCACGACGTTCTAAACCCAGCTCGCGTACCACTTTAAATGGCGAACAGCCATACCCTTGGGACCTACTTCAGCCCCAGGATGTGATGAGCCGACATCGAGGTGCCAAACACCGCCGTCGATATGAACTCTTGGGCGGTATCAGCCTGTTATCCCCGGAGTACCTTTTATCCGTTGAGCGATGGCCCTTCCATGCAGAACCACCGGATCACTATGACCTACTTTCGTACCTGCTCGACTTGTCTGTCTCGCAGTTAAGCTTGCTTATACCATTGCACTAACCTGACGATGTCCGACCGTCATTAGCAAACCTTCGTGCTCCTCCGTTACTCTTTGGGAGGAGACCGCCCCAGTCAAACTACCCACCAGACACTGTCCGAGACCACGTTTCGTAATCTTCGTTAGAACATCAAACGTTAAAGGGTGGTATTTCAAGGACGACTCCACAATCACTGGCGTGACTGCTTCAAAGTCTCCCACCTATCCTACACATCAAAATTCAATGTTCAGTGTCAAGCTATAGTAAAGGTTCACGGGGTCTTTCCGTCTAGCCGCGGGTACACCGCATCTTCACGGCGATTTCAATTTCACTGAGTCTCGGGTGGAGACAGCCTGGCCATCATTATGCCATTCGTGCAGGTCGGAACTTACCCGACAAGGAATTTCGCTACCTTAGGACCGTTATAGTTACGGCCGCCGTTTACTGGGGCTTCGATCAAGTGCTTCTCTTGCGATAACACCATCAATTAACCTTCCAGCACCGGGCAGGCATCACACCCTATACGTCCACTTTCGTGTTTGCAGAGTGCTGTGTTTTTAATAAACAGTTGCAGCCAGCTGGTATCTTCGACCGGTTCAACCTTCAGGGGCAAGCCCTTACAATCTACGCCGGCGCACCTTCTCCCGAAGTTACGGTGCTATTTTGCCTAGTTCCTTCACCCGAGTTCTCTCAAGCGCCTGAGTATTCTCTACCTGACCACCTGTGTCGGTTTTCAGTACGGTTTAGATAAACCTGAAGCTTAGTGGCTTTTCCTGGAAGTGTGGTATCGGTTACTTCAGCTCCGTAGAGCCTCGTCATCATCTCTCAGTGTTAAGGAAGTCCGGATTTGCCTAAACTCCCCACCTACCAACTTAAACGACCATATCCAACAGGTCGATAACCTAACCTTCTCCGTCCCCACATCGCAGTTTATCCAAGTACGGGAATATTAACCCGTTTCCCATCGACTACGCTTTTCAGCCTCGCCTTAGGGGCCGACTCACCCTGCCCCGATTAACGTTGGACAGGAACCCTTGGTCTTCCGGCGAACGGGTTTTTCACCCGTTTTATCGTTACTTATGTCAGCATTCGCACTTGTGATACGTCCAGCAAACCTCTCGATTCACCTTCTTCCGCTTACACAACGCTCCCCTACCCAACAGTATTGCTACTGATGCCGCAGCTTCGGTGCTATATTTGAGCCCCGTTACATCTTCCGCGCAGGCCGACTCGACTAGTGAGCTATTACGCTTTCTTTAAATGATGGCTGCTTCTAAGCCAACATCCTAGCTGTCTAAGCCTTCCCACTTCGTTTCCCACTTAATATAGACTTTGGGACCTTAGCTGGCGGTCTGGGTTGTTTCCCTCTCCACGACGGACGTTAGCACCCGCCGTGTGTCTCCTGAGTATCACTCTTCGGTATTCGCAGTTTGCATCGGGTTGGTAATCCGGGATGGACCCCTAGCCGAAACAGTGCTCTACCCCCGAAGGTGTCCGCTCAAGGCTCTACCTAAATAGATTTCGGGGAGAACCAGCTATCTCCCGGTTTGATTGGCCTTTCACCCCCAGCCACAAGTCATCCGCTAATTTTTCAACATTAGTCGGTTCGGTCCTCCAGTTAGTGTTACCCAACCTTCAACCTGCCCATGGCTAGATCACCGGGTTTCGGGTCTATACCTTGCAACTAATCGCCCAGTTAAGACTCGGTTTCCCTTCGGCTCCCCTATTCGGTTAACCTCGCTACAAAATATAAGTCGCTGACCCATTATACAAAAGGTACGCAGTCACCCTTGCGGGCTCCCACTGCTTGTACGTACAAGGTTTCAGGTTCTATTTCACTCCCCTCACCGGGGTTCTTTTCGCCTTTCCTTCACAGTACTGGTTCACTATCGGTCAATCAGGAGTATTTAGCCTTGGAGGATGGTCCCCCCATCTTCAAACAGGATATCACGTGTCCCGCCTTACTTGTCGTTAGCTTAGTACCATAACCTGGACTTCGAGTACGGGGCTATCACCCTGTGTCGCTGTGCTTCCCAGCACATTCCTCTGTCTCTGTCATTATCACTAACAGGCTCCTTCGCGTTCGCTCGCCGCTACTAACGAAATCTCGGTTGATTTCTTTTCCTCGGGGTACTTAGATGTTTCAGTTCTCCCGGTTCGCCTCATTATCCTATGGATTCAGATAATGATAGTGGGTTCTTCACCCACTGGGTTTCCCCATTCGGACATCTTGGATTAAACGCCTCTTATCGACTCATCCAAGCTTTTCGCAGATTAGCACGTCCTTCGTCGCCTCTGATTGCCAAGGCATCCACCTTGTACGCTTTGTCACTTAACCATACAACCTCAAGTATTCTTATAATTAATTCAATTTCATAAACTTAAAAGTTAATTTAAATCTAAAATCCACTTAAAATCACAACATTGAATCGAAAACACTTAACGTCGCTAAGCAGTAACAGTTAATTTATTAAGAGCAATCGCCTTTTATCAATTACTCTCACTCAGACTTTCTTGAAAGTCTCGTTTTCAGCTTGTTTCCGGTTTGTTAAAGAACAGGTTTTATAAAGAAGTTTCTTTCTTTATCATCATAGTTAAATTTATTGACTTGATACCCTTACATCTACTTATTTGGACCACAAATAACTTATCTACTTTAAGTAAAAAAGAAGATAAGAATGGCATTTCTTAATAACGTGTATGCAATAAACTTAACTATGACGATATTGGTGGAGATAAGCGGGATCGAACCGCTGACCTCCTGCGTGCAAGGCAGGCGCTCTCCCAGCTGAGCTATATCCCCAATCATATCCTTTGGTTTTCACTCATACATAGTGCTTTTGATATATTGAAAGTTAACTCACAATGAAATTAATCTACCAAACTCACCAGTCTAAGTGGTGGGTCTGAGTGGACTTGAACCACCGACCTCACCCTTATCAGGGGTGCGCTCTAACCACCTGAGCTACAGACCCAACAGGATTTTTTGTCTTCTATAGTGTTCTGACTCTGTCTACAATCATCAGCCAAACTGTGTGGACACTTAAGTTCGTCTTTCGGTAAGGAGGTGTTCCAACCGCAGGTTCCCCTACGGTTACCTTGTTACGACTTCACCCCAGTCATGAATCATACCGTGGTAAACGCCCTCCCGAAGGTTAAGCTATCTACTTCTGGTACAACCCACTCCCATGGTGTGACGGGCGGTGTGTACAAGGCCCGGGAACGTATTCACCGCGACATTCTGATTCGCGATTACTAGCGATTCCGACTTCATGGAGTCGAGTTGCAGACTCCAATCCGGACTTAGACGTACTTTGTGAGATTCACTCCACCTCGCGGCTTCGTCGCCCTCTGTATACGCCATTGTAGCACGTGTGTAGCCCTACTCGTAAGGGCCATGATGACTTGACGTCATCCCCACCTTCCTCCGGTTTATCACCGGCAGTCTCCTTTGAGTTCCCGACCTAATCGCTGGCAACAAAGGATAAGGGTTGCGCTCGTTGCGGGACTTAACCCAACATTTCACAACACGAGCTGACGACAGCCATGCAGCACCTGTCTCATGGTTCCCGAAGGCACTCTCATATCTCTACAAGATTCCATGGATGTCAAGAGTAGGTAAGGTTCTTCGCGTTGCATCGAATTAAACCACATGCTCCACCGCTTGTGCGGGCCCCCGTCAATTCATTTGAGTTTTAACCTTGCGGCCGTACTCCCCAGGCGGTCGATTTATCACGTTAGCTACGGGCACCAAGCTCAAAGCCCAATCCCCAAATCGACAGCGTTTACAGCGTGGACTACCAGGGTATCTAATCCTGTTTGCTCCCCACGCTTTCGCACATGAGCGTCAGTACATTCCCAAGGGGCTGCCTTCGCCTTCGGTATTCCTCCACATCTCTACGCATTTCACCGCTACACGTGGAATTCTACCCCTCCCTAAAGTACTCTAGACCCCCAGTCTGAAATGCAATTCCCAGGTTAAGCCCGGGGATTTCACACCTCACTTAAAAGTCCGCCTGCGTGCCCTTTACGCCCAGTTATTCCGATTAACGCTCGCACCCTCCGTATTACCGCGGCTGCTGGCACGGAGTTAGCCGGTGCTTCTTCTGTGATTAACGTCAATCGTGATGCCTATTAAACATCACGCCTTCCTCGTCACCGAAAGAACTTTACAACCCGAAGGCCTTCTTCATTCACGCGGCATGGCTGCGTCAGGGTTGCCCCCATTGCGCAATATTCCCCACTGCTGCCTCCCGTAGGAGTCCGGGCCGTGTCTCAGTCCCGGTGTGGCTGGTCATCCTCTCAGACCAGCTAGGGATCGTCGGCTTGGTAGGCCATTACCCTACCAACTACCTAATCCCACTTGGGTTCATCCTATGGCATGTGGCCCGAAGGTCCCACACTTTCATCTCTCGATTCTACGCGGTATTAGCGACAGTTTCCCGTCGTTATCCCCCTCCATAAGCCAGATCCCCAAGCATTACTCACCCGTCCGCCACTCGTCAGCATAAGTACAAGTACTTACCTGCTACCGTTCGACTTGCATGTGTTAAGCCTGCCGCCAGCGTTCAATCTGAGCCATGATCAAACTCTTCAATTCAAAAAGTTTAATCGCTCAATACTGCTAGCTAATTAATCTATCTATAAATAAACGATTGTTTCGTAGCACTATTCAGTTCAATTTTAAAATTCTTTTAAAAACGAATCTTCAAGTGCCCACACAGTTTGTCTGATTGATTGTTAAAGAACAAAAAACGACGCGCTGTTTAGTGCTTTACAACGGCGCGTCGTTGTGGGGGCGTATTATAGGCTTTTATTCAACCCTTGCAAGCATTTTTTTACAAAAAATTTAAAAATCTTTTTGATTGCTAATAAATTGAACTGATTGATAATTCCCTAGTCTATACTAAAGCAAATCAATAATTAAAATCCCATAGGACAAACCTATCAATCTCATTGTGTGAAACACTGCCCGATAGGGCATTTTAAGGTTGCTTTCTCTATAAAGTGCAGTTATATTTTTACTGATCTTTTGCCATTATCTCAGAATGGCTCAGCGTAACAAATCAACTCATTTTTCCATCTCAAAACAAGGAATACATTATGACTAACCAGTTAGACTCTCTTCGCCAACTTACCGTTGTCGTTGCCGACACCGGCGACATTGATGCCATTAGACAATATAAACCGGAAGACGCCACTACTAATCCATCTTTAATTTTAAGTGCGGCCGCGCTTCCGCAATATGCGTCATTAATTGATGAAGCCATCGCTTATGGTAAACAACAAAGCCAAGACAAAGCGCAACAATTGATTGATGCGGAAGATAAATTGGCAGTAAATATCGGCTTAGAAATCCTGAAATTAGTGCCGGGTCGTGTTTCTACCGAAGTGGATGCCCGTCTTTCTTACGACACCAACGCCACCGTAGTGAAAGCCAGAAAACTTATTGCGCTTTATGAAGCGGCAGGCATCAATAAAAATCGTATCCTAATTAAAATTGCATCCACATGGCAAGGTATCCGAGCTGCGGAAATTTTAGAAAAAGAAAGCATTAACTGTAACCTGACTTTACTATTCTCCGAAGCACAGGCTCGTGCTTGTGCGGAAGCCGGCGTTTACTTAATCTCGCCGTTTGTGGGGCGTATTTTAGACTGGTATAAAGCCAACTCCGATAAAAAAGAATACGCACCGGCAGAAGATCCGGGCGTGATTTCCGTCACCAAAATTTACAACTACTACAAACAATACGGTTACAAAACCGTGGTCATGGGTGCAAGTTTCCGCAATGTCGGTGAAATCATTGAATTAGCCGGTTGCGACCGTTTAACTATTGCGCCGCCATTGTTGAAAATCTTACACGAAACACCAAACGCCGTGGAGAGAAAACTCAATTTCCAAGGCGAGGTACAAGCCAAGCCACAACCGTTAACCGAAGCCGAGTTCTATTGGCAGCATAACAGTGATGCCATGGCGGTGGAAAAACTGGCAGATGGTATTCGTAAATTTGCCATTGACCAAGGCAAATTAGAAGATATGTTACTTTCTAAATGGTAAAGGTTTGTACCCTATGAATTGAGCAAAAGTGCGGTGGAAATTTTCGGTATTTAAAAACACTGAAAAATCTGACCGCACTTTTTTATGAGCCCATCAAAATTATTGCAATATTGACATCTAATCAGGAGGCACAATGTCTAATCGTCAACAACTCGCTAATGCAATCCGTTTTTTAAGCATGGATGCCGTACAAAAAGCTAAATCCGGTCACCCGGGTGCACCGATGGGAATGGCGGATATCGCTGAAGTGTTATGGCGTGACTTCCTACGCCATAATCCAACCAACCCACAATGGGCCAACCGTGACCGTTTTGTATTGTCTAACGGCCACGGTTCCATGCTGATTTATAGCTTGTTGCATTTAAGCGGTTACGATGTATCCATTGAAGATTTAAAACAATTCCGTCAATTACATTCCAAAACACCGGGACACCCTGAATTTGGTTACACACCGGGCGTTGAAACCACCACAGGCCCACTAGGTCAAGGTATTACTAATGCGGTCGGTATGGCAATTGCAGAGAAAACCCTTGCAGGCCAATTTAACCGTGACGGTCACAACATTGTGGATCACTATACTTATGCGTTCTTAGGTGACGGTTGCTTGATGGAAGGGATTTCTCATGAAGCTTGCTCTTTAGCGGGCACCCTTGGTTTAGGCAAATTAATCGCTTTCTATGATGACAATAACATTTCCATTGACGGCCATGTTGACGGTTGGTTTACCGATGACACACAAAAACGCTTTGAAGCCTACGGTTGGCAAGTAATTCCGGCAATCGACGGCCACAACCCGGCGCAAATTATTGACGCCATCAAACAAGCGCAAGCAGAAACCGGCAAGCCGACATTAATTATTTGTAAAACGATTATCGGTTTCGGTTCACCAAACAAATCTAACTCTCACGATTGCCACGGTGCACCATTAGGTGATGAAGAAATCGCATTAACCCGCAAGGCACTAAACTGGGATTACGCACCGTTTGAAATTCCGGCAGACGTCTATGCGCAATGGGATGCGAAAGCAAAAGGTGCGGAGTTAGAAAAAGCATGGCATGAGAAATTTGCCGCGTATGCGAAAGCTTATCCGGAATTGGCCGCTGAATTTACCCGTCGCATAGAGAAAAAACTGCCGGCTGATTGGGCAAAAGAATCTCAAGCCTTCATTGACCATTTACAAGCTAACCCGGCAAGCATTGCAAGCCGTAAAGCATCACAAAATGCCATTGAGGCTTATGCTAAAGTGTTACCGGAATTACTCGGCGGTTCCGCCGACTTGGCAAGCTCCAACCTCACCCTTTGGTCCGGCTCCAAACCAATTCGCGCGACTCAAAACGTTGGCGGTAACTACCTCAACTACGGCGTACGTGAGTTCGGTATGGCGGCAATCATGAACGGTATTGCGCTTCACGGTGGTTTCATTCCTTATGGCGCAACCTTCTTAATGTTTATGGAATATGCCCACAACGCGATTCGTATGGCGGCATTAATGAAACAACGTAGCTTGTTTGTATTCACCCATGATTCCATCGGTTTAGGCGAAGACGGTCCAACCCACCAACCGGTTGAACAAACCGCAACGCTACGCCTCATTCCGAACCTAGAAACATGGCGTCCTTGCGACCAAGTAGAATCTGCAATTGCTTGGAAAGCCGCGATTGAAAGAACCGATGGCCCAAGCGCATTAATTTTCACCCGTCAAAATCTTCTTCAAATGGACCGCACTTCTGAGCAATTAGCTAATGTGGCGCGCGGCGCTTACGTGTTAAAAGACTGTGCCGGCACACCGGATCTGATTTTCATTGCGACCGGTTCTGAAGTGGAATTGGCGGTGAAAGCAGCAGAGCAATTAACCGCAGAGGGTAAAAAAATTCGTGTGGTTTCTATGCCGAGCACCAATGTGTTTGATAAACAAGATGAAACTTATCGCGAATCTGTTTTACCTGCGGCAGTGACAAAACGTGTTGCGATTGAAGCAGGTATTTCCGATTTCTGGTACAAATACGTTGGCTTCAATGGTCGTATCGTTGGTATGAACAGTTTCGGTGAATCCGCACCGGCAGACCAATTGTTCAAACTCTTTGGCTTCACTGTAGATAACGTTGTTGCCAAAGCGAAAGAAATTCTCTAATTTCTGACCGCACTTTAACGTAAAAAAACCATCTCATAGGAGATGGTTTTTTTATTACAGATTATTATTTGTAAGGCTCTTTGTATTTCGTAAATAAAAATTATTCAGCCGTGAACTCTTGGCAAATTAACTCTGTCTAAAAGCTGAATTTCATTTGTCATGGACAGGAGAATACTATGAAATTATTAAAAACCACTTTAATTACCACCTTGGCTTGCGCGTTAGCAACAATCTCACCTCAAGTCTTAGCGAAAAAAAGCAAAGGTGCAGACGAAGTCACAAAAATCACCTATAGCTGTAAAGACAGCAAAAACTTAGAAGTTGTTTTTATCAATGCGGGTAACAGCTCTTATGCCGTTATTAACCAAATGGATGAAATGATTCCTATGGAACTAATGAAAATGGCTTCTGGCACAAATTATCAAGCAATCAGCAAAAATTATACCTATAAACTTTATACCAAAGGCAAAACTGCAGATTTAGTTGAAGGGGATGATAAACCGGTATTAAGTGAGTGTGTTGCAGGTTAAAACACCAACGTACATTAACAATAAGCTCCCGTATTCGGGAGCTTATTTATTTCTGTTCAAACAGGCTGAAAACTAGGCTCTTACAGCGATCGCTTCAATTTCCACACCAACGTCTTTTGGCAAACGAGCAACTTCCACGCAAGAACGTGCCGGGAAGCTCGGGTGATTATTTTCTTTGAAAAAACGTTCATATTCTGCATTAACTGCAGCAAAATCATTGAGATCTTTTACAAAAACCGTGGTTTTTACAATGTGGGCAACACTCAATCCCGCTTGTTCAACAATAGCTTTAATATTCTCTAAAGATTGACGGGCTTGTGCAACGATCTCTTTCGGCACTTCGCCGGTTGTCGGATTAACGGGAATTTGTCCGGACGTGAGAACCAAATTGCCTAAATCAACAGCTTGTACATAAGGACCAATGGCTGCGGGTGCTTTATCGGTATGAATTACTTTAGTCATTTTTTCTCCTTAATTTAACGTTATCTGATTGTCGGTAATTCTACGCCGAAATAAGGGGAATGTCAGTTTTCTCGGGTGCTATTTTAGTTAAATTCCTGAGGTTCAGACCCCACATAATCGGCGAATTCATCAGAATGAAACCCATGCGATAACATATATTGCCAGATTTTCTGTTTCATCTTCGGCGGTTGTTTTTCCATGTAATTGGGAAATTTTTTGCGCAACTGGTTTAACGCCAACGCAGACCAATCAATATCACATTGACTAAGAGCCACGTCAATGGTTGCACTTTCCACGCCTTTTAGTTGACGCAATTCCTGTTTGATTCGCTGCAAACCATAGCCACGCTGTGAACGACTGTGCAAATAACTTTCGGTAAAACGCTGATCATTTTGCCAATTTTTTTGTTGGCAGTGGGCAATGGCTTGTTCAATCTCCTCCTCGGTAAATGCCTTTTCTTGCATTTTGCAACGTAATTCAAATTCGCTATATTCCCGTCGTGACAGTAAATTCATCACATAACCTAATGCTAACGAAGACATATCCCGCCCCTTGCATTTTTACATCCGGAGATAACAAAAGTGCGGTCATTTTTGACCGCACTTTTTAGGATAACGCATTTATTCAAAATCACTCTCGATATTGCCTTGCGCTTCGTTGTCCGAGTCAGCCGTAATGGCAGATTCCGGGTGGGCCAATAACTCATCACGCAACGTACTTTCAATGATTTTCGCTTGTTCAGGGTTATCTTTTAACCATTTCATCGCATTGGTTTTGCCCTGACCGATTTTCTCATTCTGATAAGCATACCACGCGCCAGCTTTACTGATCAGCTTGTGTTTCACACCTAAATCAATCAGTTCGCTTTCTTTAGAAATACCTTCGCCATACAGAATTTGGAAGTCCACTTGACGGAACGGCGGTGCGACTTTGTTTTTCACCACTTTCACACGGGTTTCATTTCCCACCACTTCATCACCTTCTTTAATAGCCCCCACACGGCGAATATCCAAACGTACGGACGCATAGAATTTAAGTGCGTTACCGCCGGTGGTAGTTTCCGGATTACCGAACATCACGCCGATTTTCATACGGATTTGGTTAATGAAAATCACCAAGCAATTCGCATTTTTAATTTGGCTGGTTAATTTACGCAAGGCTTGGGACATTAAACGCGCTTGCAAGCCCATGTGCGAATCCCCCATATCACCTTCAATTTCGGCTTTCGGGGTTAATGCGGCAACCGAGTCAACGATAACCACATCCACAGCACCGGAACGTACTAATGCATCACAAATTTCTAGGGCTTGTTCGCCGTTATCCGGTTGAGACACCAATAACTCTTTCACATCTACACCTAATTTAGACGCATAAATCGGATCTAACGCGTGCTCCGCATCAATAAAGGCACAGGTTTTACCATTTTTTTGTGCCTCGGCAATCACAGAAAGGGTTAAGGTGGTTTTACCGGAAGATTCCGGCCCGAAGATCTCAACAATACGTCCCATCGGTAAACCACCGATGCCTAATGCCAAATCAAGACCAAATGAACCGGTGGAAATCGCTTCAATATCCAATTTTTGGCTGTCGCCTAATTTCATGATGGCGCCTTTACCAAATTGTTTTTCGATTTGACCTAACGCGGCGTCGAGCGCTTTTTGTTTTTCTTCTTGAGTTGCCATTTTTTACCTCGGGAAAATCATTATCAAAATTTTCGCTTATGATAACTGTATCAATATACAGTATCAAGTGAAATTTTGATCTTTTTAAAAATAATGTGACACCACTTCCAAAACACAATTATTTTGCGTTTTATTCTGCTTGAGACATGATGTCTTCTATACTTTCTTGTAATGCCAACCAGTCAACTTCTACCTCTTCCAACTGCTTTTTCACCTGTACCTGTTCGGCTAAAAGTGCGGTCAATTTTGCTTTCATTTCTACGTCGTACAAACTCGGATCCGCCAAATCCGTTTCAATCTGCTGTAATTGCGTACCCAGTTTTTCCATTTGATTTTCCAGCTGTGTCGCCTGTTTACGCAGTGGCGCCAGTTGTTGCCGCAATTCTGCCTCTTTGCGTTTTTGCTCTTTACGATTAGCGGCAGAATTTTCATTTTCGCTGAACTCATTTTGTGCTTTTATCACTGCTGGCTGTGCATTCTGCTCGTTCAGCCACTTCTGATAATCCGCCAAATCCCCTTTAAACTCTTCCACCTGTTTATCGTGCACCAAATAGAATTCATCCACGGTATTGCGCAACAAATGGCGATCGTGCGATACCAATACCAAAGAACCTTGATAATCCACCAACGCTTCGGTTAGCGCCTGACGCATATCCAAATCCAAGTGGTTGGTCGGTTCATCCAGCAACAGTAAGTTCGGGCGTTGCCACACAATGAGCGCCAATACCAAACGCGCTTTTTCACCACCGGAAAAAGACGCCACCGGTTGATTGACTTTGTCGCCGTGAAAGGCAAATCCACCTAAATAATCACGTAACTGTTGTTCTGTTTGCTGTGGCGCTATTTTTTGCAAATGCCACAAGGCGCTTTCATCCGCGCGTAAGGTATCTAATTGATGTTGTGCGAAATAGCCTAACTGCACGCCTTTTGCCAATTGAATCGTGCCGCCGGTCGGGGGGATTTCGCCTGCCAATAATTTAATTAAGGTAGATTTTCCTGCACCATTTTTACCGAGCAAACCAATACGTGAACCAGGCACCAGATTCAGTTTAATTTTACTTAAAATTTCCACCGAACTTTCGCCCAAACCATACCCGACAGAGGCATTTTCCATCATTAACAAAGGGCTTGGCAGGGAGAGCGGCTCACGAAATTCAAAATGAAACGGATTATCCACATACGCTGGTGCAATTTTTTCCATGCGTTCCAATGCCTTAATACGGCTTTGCGCCTGTTTAGCCTTGGTGGCTTTGGCTTTGAAACGGTCAATATAACGCTGTAAGTGATCGATTTTCAGTTGTTGCTGGCGATACATGCCATTCTGTTGAGCCAATTTGGTTGCCCGTTGCAATTCAAAAGAAGAATAATCGCCCGTGTATTCATTGAGCTTTTGTTGTTCAATATGCAAAATCTTGCCGACAATCGGGTCTAAAAAGTCGCGATCGTGCGAGATCAGAATTAATGTGCCCTGATATTGTTTTAACCAACGCTCCAACCAAATCACGGCGTCTAAATCCAAGTGGTTGGTCGGTTCGTCAAGCAATAACAAATCAGAACGGCAAATCAAGGCTTGAGCCAAATTCAAGCGCATCCGCCAGCCGCCGGAAAACGCCTTGACCGGCTGTTCCAATTCTGCTTGAGTAAAGCCTAAACCGTGTAATAACTCGCCTGCACGGGCTTCTATCGTCCATGCATCAATGGTCTCTAACCGACTGTGCAAGGTGGCAATGGCGTTGCCGTCATTCTCGGCATTTGCTTGCTGTAACGCCTGTTGTAAACGGGTATATTCGCGATCCCCCTGAATGACATAATCAATGGCGCGACAATCTAGCGCAGGTGTTTCTTGATTCACCCACGCCAGCGCCCAATTTGACGGAAAAGACACCTCACCGCCTTCGGCGCTCATTTCATTTTTCAATAAAGCGAATAAGGAAGATTTTCCGCAACCGTTTTTGCCGACTAAGCCGACTTTCTGACCCGGATTGATGGTGGCATTGGCGTTTTCGAGGAGCGTAGTCAAGCCCCGTTTTAAGGTTAAATTTGTGAAAAAAAGCATTGGTTTATAACGAATTTAATATAAGATATCAGTTCATAAAAATATGCGCGTTATTTTCCACTTTTTTATCGGAGTTGCCAATGTTTGATTCTCTCGTCGTTCAATTTGTAGTGCTATGGGCGGTTATTGACCCAATCGGCTCCATCCCTGTCTATTTAACCAAGACAGTTGGGTTATCAGTGGAAGATCGTCACAAAATCGCACGTAAAGCCGTTATGATTTCCGCCGGCATTTTGATTTTCTTCCTGCTTGCCGGGCAAGCCTTATTAGAAGCCATGCAAATCCCTCTCACCGCCTTCCAAATCGCCGGCGGATTGGTGTTATTGCTGTTTGCCTTAACCATGATTTTCGGCGAAGGCAAACCGGAACAGGAAATGAGACTCTCGTCCAATCTAAACGAACTGGCGGTTTACCCGTTGGCTGTGCCATCCATTGCCTCACCCGGCGCCATGATGGCGATTGTGTTGCTCACCGACAATCACCGTTTCAGCCTGTTCGACCAAACCATGACAACGCTAATCATGTTGTCCGTCCTGTTAATCACCTATTTCTTATTCCTCGCGGCAAACCGTATTCAACGCTGGATCGGCAACACCGGTGCAGCCGTGATTAGTCGAGTCATGGGATTAATTTTGGCAGCCGTTGCGATTAATAATATGTTGGTGGGAATTCGTGATTTCTTTACGCAGATGAGTTAATTAATCGATTTGTTTTCTATAAAGTGCGGTCGAAATTTAAAATGAATTTTCACCGCACTTTTTATTTGACTCCGGCTTTTGCCTTTAAACAAAAAAGCGGCTTTAACGCCGCTTTTGTTTTTATGTGAAATAGCTTACTTCGCGCCAATAAACCCAATGGCGTCATACACTTTCGCTAATGTTTCTTGTGCGCGGGCTTTGGCTTTTTCCGCACCTTCTTTGGCGATTTGAAGGAGTAATTCCTCGTTATTGCGGAAATGATGGTAGCGTTCTTGCAACGTGGTCAACATGGCAGAAACTTCGTCGGCGACAGCACCTTTGAGGTGACCATACATTTTGCCTTCAAATTCTTGCTCAAGTTCTGCGATGGTTTTGCCGCTCACGCCGGAGAGAATGTCGAGAAGATTGGACACGCCCGCTTTATTTTTCACGTCATAACGAATCACCGGCGGCTCGTCGGAATCGGTTACCGCACGTTTGATTTTCTTCGCGACCGCTTTCGGGTCTTCTAATAAGCCGATAACGTTGTTGCGGTTTTCGTCCGATTTAGACATTTTCTTTTCCGGCTCTAGCAAGGACATAACGCGTGCACCTGCTTTCGGGATGAACACTTCCGGCACTGCAAAGTGCGGTCCGTATAACGCATTAAAACGTTGCGCGATGTCACGAGTGATTTCCAAATGTTGTTTTTGGTCTTCGCCTACCGGCACTTGGTTGGCTTGGTAAAGCAAAATGTCTGCCGCCATTAACACCGGATAAGTGAACAAACCGACGTTGATATTTTCTGCATAACGGGCGGATTTGTCTTTAAACTGGGTCATACGGCCCATTTCGCCAAAATACGTGTAGCAATTTAATACCCAAGCCAACTGCGCGTGTTCCGGCACATGAGATTGAATGAAAATCGTGGATTTTGCCGGGTCGATGCCACAGGCTAAATACAATGCCAACACGTCCAAGGTGGCTTTGCGTAATGCCGCCGGATCTTGGCGCACGGTGATGGCGTGTTGATCCACGATACAGAACAGGCATTCATAGTCATCCTGCATTTTCACCCACTGACGCAACGCACCGAGGTAGTTACCGATAGTCAATTCACCTGATGGCTGTACGCCGCTGAACACGATAGGTTTGGTCATTTTTACATCCTTAATTTTTAAATCTTATTATTGATAGCGCAAGCGTCCACGCTTGTGCTGTAGCCAAAATTAAATAAAGGCACAAACGTGGACGTTTGCGCCATCCATTCAGAAGAATCAATCAAACAAGCGTCAATAACTCCGCGAAATCCTCAAACACCCAATCCGGATGGGATTCAGAGATTGGAATGTTGTAGTTGTAACCGTAGGTTAATCCCACCACCGGGCAACCGGCATTATGAGCGGCAATAATATCATTGCGGGAATCGCCGACAAACAGCACTTGTTTCGGATATAAACCAAATTTGCCGCATAAATAGAACAATGGGCCCGGGTGCGGTTTGATGGCCGGTAACGATTGTCCGCCTAACACTTCATCGAATAACTCTTCAATGCCGAAAGCCTTCAACACCGGGCGGGTGTGTTGGGTCGGTTTGTTAGTAACGACAGCCAGACGGTAGCCTTTGGCTTTAAGTTTCTGCAAGGTGTCTTTTACGTTAGGGAATAAACGGCTACGGTTGCAGATATTTTCGCCGTAAAAGACATTAAAACGCTCTTTTAATGTAGCAATTTGTGCGTCCGTCAAGGTTTTGCCCGATTGTGCCGTTGCCCATTCTAACGCGCGGGCAATTAAAATCTGCGCGCCATTGCCAATCCAAGTGAGCACCAACGCTTCAGGCGCTTGTGGCAAATCGAATTCTGCTAACGCTGAATTTACGGATAGCGCCAAATCAGGCAAGCTGTCCACCAAGGTGCCATCCAAATCAAAACCAATTAATTTAAACTGTCCTGTCATGCTTATTTTCCTACTGCGGCTAACTGTTGACGCATTTCATCAATGACTTTTTTGTAGTCCGGTTGATCGAAAATCGCCGATCCGGCAACGAACATATCCGCACCCGCGCGGGCAATTTCTGCAATATTGCTGACTTTCACGCCGCCATCCACTTCTAAGCGAATATCCAATCCGCTCTCATCAATGCGTTTTCTTGCCTGTTTGAGTTTATCCAAGGTCGCCGGAATAAAGGATTGCCCGCCAAAACCCGGATTTACCGACATCAGCAAAATGACATCCACTTTGTCCATCACATAATCCAAATAACTTAACGGCGTGGCAGGGTTGAACACCAAACCGGATTTACAGCCGTTATCACGGATAAGTTGCAAAGTGCGGTCAATATGCTCGGAAGCTTCGGGGTGAAAAGTAATGTAGTTGGCGCCGGCTTTGGCAAAGTCGGGGATAATGCGATCTACGGGCTTCACCATTAAATGCACGTCAATCGGCGCAGTGATACCGTAATTACGTAACGCCCTACAAACGGCAGGGCCGAAGGTCAGATTCGGCACATAGTGGTTATCCATTACATCAAAATGAATCACATCACCACCGCACTTTAAGACATTTTCCACATCTTCGCCCAAACGCGCCAAGTCAGAGGAAAGAATGGAAGGAGCAATTAAATAGGGTTTCATAGGCACCTCACTGGCTATTAAAAATTGCCTTATCTTACTACGATACAGCCCGATTTTTAAGAAATTATTCGGCGCAGAACGGCGCAATATCGCATTTTGACGCGATTCAAGGTAAACTAGGCGCAATTTTTTTCGATTTATTATTTTTTTATGCGTTTATTTATTTCTTTACTCATTGCGGTGTTATTGCTGTTCCAATATGATTTTTGGTTCGGCAAAAACGGTTATTGGGATTACAAAAACACCACCAAAGAAATTGCCGTACATCAACAGGAAAACGAAAAACTTTCCCAACGAAATCAAATTATTGCCGCAGAAATCAAAGATCTCAAAGAAGGGGTGGATGCCATTGAAGAACGGGCGCGTTCGCAACATGAAATGGTGAAACCAAACGAAACTTTCTATCACATCGTCAAAGAACACAAATAATGACCTCAAATCGCAAGATTATCGCCGTTGTGCCGGCAGCCGGCGTTGGCAGTCGGATGCAGGCGGACAAACCGAAACAATACCTTCATATTCACGGACAACCCATTTTGCAGCACACCTTAAACGTGCTCCTGTCTTATCCGCACATCAGCCAAATCGTGTTGGCAGTGGCTGCCGATGATCCTTACATTGCACAACTTAATCTGGCACAAAACCCGAAAATTACGTTGGTTGAAGGTGGAGAAACCCGTGCTGATTCGGTGTTAAACGGATTAAAAGCGATACAAAATACCGGCACGGATGTTTGGGTAATGGTGCATGATGCGGCACGTCCTTGTTTAACCCACGGCGATTTAGACAAATTACTTGAAATTAATGATGACAACGGCGCGATTTTGGCGATTCCGGCGACGGATACCATCAAGCGTGCCCTACCTTCACAACAAATTGCCCACACCGAAGTTCGTAGCCAGCTTTGGTTAGCGCAAACACCACAATTTTTCCGTGCGGAGCTATTACGAAACGCGTTAATCCACGCCCAACAGCAACAACTTGCCGTGACTGACGAAGCCTCTGCCATGGAACTCGCGGGATTTCAACCGCACTTGGTGGCGGGACGTAGCGATAATATTAAAGTCACCCGCCCGGAAGATTTGGCGTTGGCGGAATTTTATTTAATGAGGAAGACAAAATGATACGAATCGGCCATGGTTTTGATGTTCACGCTTTCGGCACCGACAATCCGCTCATTATCGGCGGCGTCACCATTCCCTTTGACAAAGGCTTTATCGCCCATTCCGACGGCGATGTGGCGCTCCATGCGCTGACCGATGCCTTACTCGGCGCAGTGGCCCTGGGTGACATCGGCAAGCTGTTCCCCGACACGGATATGCAATACAAAGGCGCAGACAGCCGCGTGTTATTACGGGAAGCGTACCGCCAAGTACAGGAAAAAGGCTATGTTTTAGGCAATGTGGATGTGACCATCATTGCGCAAGCACCGAAAATGCGCCCGCATATTGACGCCATGCGCGCCCTGATCGCACAGGATTTGTCTGTCGACATCGAACAAGTCAACGTCAAAGCCACCACCTCGGAAAAACTTGGCTTTACCGGTCGCGGTGAAGGCATTGCCTGCGAAGCCGTGGCATTGTTGGTACGCAAACCATGATGGACTTAGCCTATCTGCAAAAAACACCGCCAAAACAGACCGCACTTTTAAAAGCGGAATGTGCAGATTTTGTGGTCAAAGAACAGCTCGGCTACGACATGAGTGGCGATGGCGAATTTGTTGCCGTGAAAGTGCGCAAAACCGATTGCAACACCTTGTTTGTAGGCGAACAGCTGGCAAAATTCGCCGGTATTTCTGCCCGCAACATGAGCTACGCCGGTTTGAAAGATCGCAAAGCCGTTACCGAGCAATGGTTTAGTCTGCAAATGCCTGGACAGCCAACGCCGGATTTCAGTCAATTTTCCCTCGAAGGGGTAGAAATTCTGGAAGTCACCCGCCACCAACGGAAAATTCGTATCGGTAGCCTACAAGGCAATCATTTTGAGATTTTGCTCCGCAACGCCGAAGAAACCGATGAACTCAAAGTGCGGTTAGATTTTCTGGCAAAAAACGGCTTCCCGAATTATTTCACCGAACAACGTTTTGGCCGTGATGGCAATAACTTAACGCAGGCGTTACGCTGGGCAAACGGCGAGATTAAAGTAAAAGATCGCAATAAACGTAGCTTCTATCTTTCTGCTGCACGCAGTGAGGTTTTCAACCTTATTGTGGCCAAGCGTATTGAACTTGGCTTGGCGCAGCAGGTCTTACATGGTGATATTTTACAACTTAACGGCTCGCACAGTTGGTTCGTTGCTAACGAATCGGAAGAGTTGGCAAAACTGCAACAACGCTTAGTACAGCAGGATATTTTGCTTACCGCGCCACTTATCGGCGAAGAAGATAAAAGTGCGGTCGATTTTGAAAATGAAATTTTTGCCCAACATCAAGCGTTGTTTGCTTTAATGCGACAAGAACGGATGAAAGCGGCACGGCGCCCAATATTAATGCAGCCACAGCAATTCCAATGGCAATTTGAGCCAAACGGCTTGCGCTTGAAATTTTATTTACCGGCGGGCAGTTACGCTACCGCTTTGGTGCGCGAGCTGGTAAATATCACCAACGAATAACAAAAAGAAAAACAGGAAAAACATGAATATTTTATTAAGTAACGATGATGGCATTCACGCGCCGGGTATCCGTGTAATGGCACAGGCACTACGCAATATTGCCAATGTCACCATTGTGGCACCGGACAGCAATCGCAGCGCTGCTTCCAGTTCGCTGACCTTAATTAAACCACTCCAACCATTACGGTTGGAAAGCGGTGACTATTGCGTCAACGGCACGCCAGCTGATTGCGTGCATATTGCGCTCAACGGTTTTCTTTCCGGGCGCATGGATTTAGTAGTTTCCGGCATTAACGCCGGAGCTAATTTAGGCGATGATGTTTTATACTCCGGCACCGTAGCTGCCGCCTTTGAAGGACGCCATTTAGGCTTGCCGGCTATTGCTATATCGCTTGATGGTCGCCAACACTTTGAAACGGCAGCCCGTGTAGTGTGCGATTTGGTACCCAAATTGCATTCCCAATTATTGGGCAAACACCAAATTTTGAACATTAACGTGCCGGATGCGCCTTACGAAGAACTCAAAGGTATCAAAGTCTGCCACTTGGGCTATCGATCTTCTGCCGCTGAAGTGATTAAACAAAAAAGCCCACGTGATGAAGATATTTATTGGATAGGCCTAAGCGGACTGCCTGAATATGAAAGCGAGGGAACCGATTTTCATGCGGTAAAAAACGGCTATGTTTCCATCACGCCGATTCAAGTAGATATGACCGCACACCAGTCAATGACCGCTTTACAACGTTGGTTAGAAAGTGAATAATTCAAACTTTTGAAATGAGGGAAGTGAAATGAATTTGTTTGGTGCAATGTATGATAAAACCATGATTTGGTCGAAACATCGTTTCGCGCCTTTTTGGTTATCTTTCGTGAGTTTTATCGAAGCTATTTTTTTTCCCATTCCCCCCGACGTGATGTTAATCCCAATGTCCATGTCAAAGCCACAAAGCGCAATGAAATTCGCTCTGTTCACAACCATTGCCTCTGTCTTAGGTGGCATGATCGGTTATGCCTTAGGTTATTACGCTTTCGACTTGGTAGAACAATACATTACGCAATGGGGTTATCAAGAGCATTGGCAAACGGCGATTCACTGGTTTGAAAAATGGGGCATTTTGGTGGTGTTTGTAGCAGGGTTTTCACCTATTCCTTATAAGGTGTTTACCATTTGCGCCGGCGTTATGCACATGGCATTTTTGCCGTTTGTTCTCACTGCATTTATTTCTCGCGTAGCGAGATTTATCCTAGTCTCAAAATTAGCCGCTTGGGGCGGTGAAAAATTTGCGGCGAAATTACGCAAATCCATTGAATTTATTGGATGGGCGGTGGTTGCTTTAGCCGTCATCGCTTATTTAATTCTACGTTAAACAAGGTGATAAAATGAATAAACTGATTTTGTTATTGTCTATGATGTTAATGCTCACGGCCTGTTCTTCGCAAGATGCGCCAAAAGATGAAAATGACCTTCCTCCGGGGATTATGCAGCCGGTAGAAGGAACAGGTGCAATTGCAGATGGTAACTGGATGCCTGAAATTCAACAACATGGTATGCCAGCGAATATGAAATAATTAAGGAATCAAAAAAATGAAAAAATCTTTTTTACTTTTACCAATAACTATCGCTGTACTTGCAGCTTGTAGCTCAAACTCACCGGCACCGGTGGAAAATGCTGACGGCACACTCTCTCCAGGCATGATGCAACCGGTTGACGGTAGCTCTGATGGTGGCAGTGCTACTTGGGAACCACAGATTACTCAAAGCAATGTACCGAATTCTATGAATGGTCCAATGCAACAAAGTGGTAATGTACAAGGTGCCAACGCACAATCTACACCGCAACCGAATTTCCAACCGACCTATCAACAACCGGCACAACAGCCTGTTCAACAGACGCAACCACAGCCTGTGGCGCAGACACATTCTCAACAGGTGCCACAGGATTTTACCATCCCGCGTAACCCAACCACTAACGCGCCGGATTACAGCCAAATTAACAAAGGCTTCTATAAAGGGGAAACTTATACTGTTCGCAAAGGCGACACCATGTTTCTCATTGCCTATATTTCCGGCTTAGATATAAAAGAATTGGCTGCGTTAAATAACATGAAAGAGCCATATAGCCTAAGTGTGGGACAAACCTTAAAAGTGTCTAATGGACGCTCTGCCGCCCCACAAGCAGTGGCGAAAACCACATCGGTTGCACAACCAATGCAAGCAACAACTCAACCGGGTGCAACCGAACCAACGATTACCTATACTCCGGGCGCTAACGGCACACAATATGGCTCAGATGGCACTATTACCGGTCCAATTAAAGCCAGTGTAGGCGGAACGCCTCCGTCCAATGCACCGCTAACTACGCAAGTGCAACAACCTACAAGCCAAGCAATGACAACAGAAACTGCACCGGCCGTCTCCAACGTCGCTTGGCGTTGGCCAACCAGTGGCAATGTTATCCAAGGTTTCTCAAATTCTGATGGCGGCAACAAAGGTATAGACATCAGCGGCTCACGCGGACAAGCGGTTAACGCGGCTGCGGGCGGTCGTGTAGTTTACGCGGGTAATGCGTTACGCGGCTACGGTAATCTGATCATCATCAAACATAACGATGACTTCCTCAGTGCTTACGCCCACAATGACAGCATCCTCGTGAAAGACCAACAAGAAGTGAACGCAGGTCAGCAAATCGCCAAAATGGGTAGCTCCGGCACCAACGGCGTAAAACTTCACTTTGAAATTCGCTACAAAGGTAAATCCGTCGACCCAACCCGCTATTTACCGCGTCGTTAATCCACAAAAGAAAAAAGTGCGGTCAGAAATTTAAGTGTTTTTCTGACCGCACTTTTTTAAACATGAGCTATCAATCAACAATAAATTCATGACTTAAGCGCTTTAACTCATCTTGGGTTAACTGCCACAAGGTAAACCTGACTTAAAGATATTGATTTTAGTTAAAGTGCGGTCGTTTTTTTGAAGTGCTTTTTGAGAATGAAAACTTGGCGGAGATCGTAGGAGTTGAATTTAATACTTAATTAATTGTTTTTAAATGAATTAATTTTTACCATATCTAATTATGGTACTATTTATAGTACTAAAATTTTTTTAACCGTTTATTTTGTCTATTTTTCACACAATTTTTAAGCTCATGAGGGCTTTTTAAAATCAACCCCATGAAAGCGCTTTTTCCCACGGTTTAACCGGTCGAAAATTTGCTCCCGTTCTTCCTTACTCAAAGAGAGAAAAGCCGTACTATATCCACCATGTTTCACGGCATTAAAGCGGCTGTTCTGATAGTTATCTGTATTGCTATTCGCTTTGACCTTTCGCATTTCCACCACCTCAGCATGATAGTTTTTTACACTATAAAAAAGAGATTTCGACAAATAAAAAAATTAAAAAAATAAAAAGAAAAAGTTTTTTTGTGAAAAGTAACCACTTCAACCACTTCTTAGGGCAATTTTAGACTTAACCATTTGAATTTAAACCTAAAAATAGAAGTGGTTACTTGTTTCAGTTGCCACTTGGTAACCACTTATTTAGCCACTTTTAACCCTCAGTAACCACTTTTTAGGGCGTTTTTAGTGTGTTTTTTGGTGAATTATCTGCAATAAAAAAGGCTCAATACTTAATAGTATCAAGCCTTTCATCTCTATTACGCTCACTATCCGCGCCATTCATTCAATGAGCTGTCTGAATCAATAAAATAAACGTTAGTAATCAAATAACCATCTTTTGAACGTTGCTCAAATTCATAAGCAAATTGGCTTTCTTTCATTGCCTGCTTAAAGGCTTGAATAAAACGACTTCGCCCTAGTGGTTTAGTAATGTTTAAGCATTCGCAGTAGTGAAGATAAGCTGAGTATAAATAGCGTTTCTCTGCGTTTGCTGCCGTTCTTGCACTGCCCACATATAACCCGTTAATTGTCTGCTTACTGGTGAAGTGTCGGCAAAAGTCTAGAATGTGATCGGTTTGTCGCCGTACTTTTAATGCTTCCATGCTTTCCCGTTGTTCGTGCAATAGTTTCTCTGCGTCACTTGGATCTGAAAAAGTATCAAGTAAACGGCGTACAATCCCAGACGCTTCGGCGTTCAGTTTCTCTTTCAAGTGATTATCCCGCATATCATCGGGTACTTTTCTATTGAAGTGAAAAATCACTCTACGGCGCATAATTCCGCCGTTATTCTCTTTAAAAATAATTGAGGTGTTATTTGTCATCATGTAAACCGCACGCACCACCACATCGAACGGGTTTTTATAAAGCAGTTTAACGCTGATACTATCCCCGCCGGTAATTGCTCTCAGTTCTGCGCCATCGCCAATATATGATTCTTGATCTGAGGAATAGAAAAACGTTTTATCAATGAGTTTTGCTCTTGCTGTAACGCTTTCTAATTCTTTCAGGCTAATTGCTGCCGTGTTTCCCTCGCCGGCTAACATCTTCGCCAGTTCGTTAAAAATGGATTTACCACTACCACCAACGCCCGTCACTTCAAGGAATAACTGCCATTCATAGCGATTCGTAAGAATCATATATAACCCTGCCAAAATGCGGCGTGCTTTGTTTTGGTCGTTGTCGCTAACCCACTGCAACCATCTATCAAAGTGCGGTGTATTTTGTGGCTGTTCGGCGTATTGAATATCAATGAACGAGGTTAAAAAATACTGCTCATCATGCGGTAAAAATTCTCCTGTTTTCTTATTCAATACACCGTTGGAAAACGCTAATAAATCAGGGTTACGCTTGCCCATTAATTCCAGTTCATAATCAATCATGAGCTTAACCATGCCATCAATACGGCGTGCGCTGTAAGATATGCCCTTTTCCTTGAAAAAGTCCCTCACAATGCGTCCTACGGCTTTTTCCGTCAATGCCTCCCACTTCTTGCCCGTGTAGGTGTAAAGGGTGTCGCTAACTTCATCGAGGCGTAAAGGCTTGCGATACCATGCCAAAAAATCACTAACTCGCTTGTTATCAGGCTTCGTGTTAAAGGTGGTGGCATAATCTTCGCTTTCTGTCGTTGGTGGCAGTACGCTTTCTCCTTTGCGAATTTTGCCAACATAACTGTTCAGGTTATCAATTAATTGTCCGGCTTCATCGTACAGTTCCACCATAATTGCTTTGGTTGTGCCGGCAATGTTCGCGCATAACTGCCCTAAAACTAGCTCATCCAATGGCTTAGCGTTATTAGCTCGAATCAGACGAATAAACCGTGCTTTCTTCGGTGCGATTCGGTACTTGTCGATTTCTTCCAATATCTCGTTATCCACCACCACAGGGCTAATATGCGGGCTTTCTTGCTCTTTAATGTATTTGGCAAAGTCCCATGCTTGAACGCCCACGCAAATAACAATTTCAGAATTGCCCGTTTGATCTTGAAGTTTTAAGTTGGGTGCATATTTTAATCTTGCCATAAGTTACCCCGCTATAAACTCAAGCGTGCCACGCTGTTGAATCAATGCCATATCAGCAAATTTCGCCACAATGATTTGTGCATAAGGGAGCAGCATTTTAAAATTCTCTCGAGCGTCCTCCATGATTTCACGTTGTTTCTTACCGGTGGCAAGAATCATTGGCGGATTAGCGTTGCCAGTCACGATTGCCAAGGTGTAATACTCAAGGTTAATTGCTTTTATCCCTGTCATCTTCCCCTGCTGCAAATAATCATGGTGCAAGGCTTTTACTTCCTCTTTCGTCTCTCGCACGGCAACCACGATAGAAAGGCTTGAATCGTCATAAAATGACAATAGGGCAGTTAACGCAAAAACAGTTTTACTCATCACTTCCCCCTTGTAACTTGATACTTTCCACACGCTCAAGATTCAATTCATCAATCTGTTTCGCCACCTCAGCGAATTTGAAAATAAGATACCCGTTCAGTTGATTAAACGATTTCAAAAGTGCGGTCTGTTCCGCGTTTAAATTTATGCCTTTGGCTAAGTCATTGAATAACTTTCCACCACCTTTTAATCGCTCCACTAAATCAACACATTCCCCACGCATTTTTAGTTTGTGATGGAAGTCATCCGGATAAACTTCAAGGCATTTGCGGTTACTATCATGAATTAGCTTAAATTGGCGCGTAAGCTGGCTATATTCCGCCACCAATGGATTGATAAACAGTTTCCCTTGGTATTTGCGTTTCTCTCCGCCTTGCGCTTCCTGTTGCGTTTTTTGAACAGAATGTAAATTTGCATTCTGCGCTTTCGCAAATTCGCAACCTGTTTCGCAGTTTCTTTTTATAAAGCCAGTATTATCAAGGGTTAACTGTGTTTTGTTTCGTTTCGCAGTTTCGCAATTTCTTTCGCAGTTTTTTATCTCACTTTTAACCGGCTCAATTTTGAGCGTGTTAGGGTGTACGCCGTTGACTGATACCCCACCATCGCTTACTAAATTCTTAGTATTGTTCGCTTTCCATTGTTGAAGCTGTGCCATTGGGTTAGTTGGTTTCATTTTCGCCCTCCGCTAAAACAGTGATAGTTTCTAAACGTCTGCCGCTAATATCTGTTTCGCCAATCTCAGCTTTTGCTCTGATTTTGGCTTGTAGTACGTCTCTAAGTGAACAATATTGACCAGCTGTGAATTGATCGCCGTTGTCATAGGTAAAAACAAGGCTATAAGGGAATTTAGTGTTACTCATCATTTCTTCCCCTTATTTCCACTGTTAAGGTGATAGGTGGCTTCTGCTGATACATTACGCAATGTGTTTAGAAAATATGCGTTAGCCTGAATTAATGCTCCAATATGTTTTACATTGTCATTGCTCATCGCTTGATGATCAAAGTTTTGCTCACTCTCAGCAAAGAAGCCTAAGCGGCTTATCATGTCGCCTAACTCCATCAATCCATATTCGATAGTTCCACAAAGGCATTCACTTTCAGTTCGGATCTTCTCTAAAGTTTCCTTGCTTACTCCGTTACTATTCACTACGTCTTGAAGAACAATTTTAATTGCGTCATAACTAAGCATGAGCCACCTCCATAGAATCACGAGAGATTGCCGTAAAAGTGCGGTTGTTTTTCACGGTGTTTTGAAGATTGATTTTGCCGGTGAGTACAAGAACAAAATCACGGGCGAATTGGGCGCGTGCGGCTTGTTCTGTATTGGCAGTGATACGGATTTTTTGAATGTGATTGGTTAGATCGGTACGGCGAATAGCCGCAAAAATGAATTGATACATTTGCGTAGATTCCTGTAACTGATTTTCAGAATCTACCGCTAGACTTTCCACGGTCGGGCGGTAGAGCATAACAGGGTGGAAAACTGCCGTTACAGGAAGGCAGCCAGTCAAAGACTGCCTATTACGCTCTACCATTGAATGAATTTTTAGATTAAATAAAACAAAATCCGCAAATTCTTGAGGTGTGCGAATGTTACGAACAAAAAAAGCACGATTAAAAGGCGTGCTATCGTTCGCCTGTAACTTAATATTCAGCTTTCCACGGCTGACCTTAGATTTTGCTAAGGCAGGAATATACTCGCAAATTTGACCGCACTTTGTAAAGTGGTTATTGTGAATTTCTTTGATTTGAATATAATTTAAGTACATTTGATTTATTCTTCCTAAATAGTACGCCCGTAGTGTTATCTCGGGCGTTTTGTTTATGCCGCTTGTTTAAACCGATTAGCCAACATCGCCACTAACTTAAAACGGCGCTCCTCAAAGTCTTGAATGTCGCTATCAAGCAACATTTCATTTGCCCTCTCTAAATATTCCAATCGTTCAAGCTGTACGGCGTTTAAGTGTTCCCGTACTTCGCCTTGAATGTGGTTATCGGCTTTGTATAGCTACACGCTTTGCCCTAATACAATGCCGGTTAGCATGTTTGATTCATTGATATAGTGATTCTTAGCCGTGCCTTTGCCTTGTCGTGTTCTCATACGTTCAAGGGCATTATTCATCGACTTGAAAGGTGACTTGGCTAACTCTCGGCTTTGTTGCCAGCGGGCTAATTCTTGTTGGTGAATTTCCGGGGCAATTTGGCTTAGTTGTTCTTCACAAGAAATAAAATACCGGCGGGCGGCTTTGCCTTGAACATTGTTTTCTACCATTGCCAATTCCTTCGCCATGTTTAACGAAAGTAAATAATCAATTTTGTTGTGACCACCACGGCGAGAAGTAGATTTGGTTTTACTCAAATTTGAGTAACATAAGTTGTCTTTTTGCTTCACAATTTTGTGAGTTAAAGATTTTTTATTGCTCTCTTTGCTCAACAAATTTGTTGGGCAAACAATGGTGTAATCCACTCCCTCGAGAAAGCCATATTGGCTAATTCTTTGAGAGATCCAGTTAGAAAAGTCGCGTTTATTTTCCAAAAATCCATGCAATGCCCGCGCGTTAACGTGGTATGTGGTTATGCCTTGGTAAAAGGATTTTTCCACCGGTAAAAGTGCGGTTAAATTTCCGTTTGTTTTGGTTGTCATTGTGTAGTCTCCTTTAAACGTGAGTAGGCTTTGGCAAATTGGCTTCGTATTTCCTGCCCGTAGCTCATTGTCTAAATCCTCTTTAGTTGCTCTTGTGCGATTTCAATCAGTCGTTCTGTGTTACCTAACTGCACATGAACAAGATTCCATATATCGGCTGGTGTCAGGTTGTCTTTAAGTTTTCTTCCTGCCACCATTGCGCCGCTAATTTCTCTCAGTTTGGCAATATATGCCCGCGCCATTGTCAGCGTAGGCTTTTCTTGTTCTTCGTTGGTGGCTTGGTTTGTTTCTTGTTCAATCATTGCGCCCCTCCTAAGTCCACCACCGGCAACGTTAAATAATCCCGCTCAGCTTTGGCTTCGTGGTGAATGGCTAGGGCTTCAATTTGTCGTTTTAGATCATCAATATCCATCAAAGCCAATGTGACCCTATCCAAAATTAGATCTAACACTTCCTCTTTGCTCTTGCTGATTCTTTCGCCGTGTTCATTCACTTGATAAATCGCACCGTTCAATCCTGCGTCTGCGATTTCGTAAATCTCGGCAATTTGAGCTTCAATGCTCCATAGTGTTGCTGTGCCGTGCTTTTGTAGTTGAGTTGGTGTGTTTGTGCTATTCATCATTAAACTTCCTCTGTGCTTGTCTGATTGTGTTTTTGGCTTACTGCGTTTTCATGTAAAACATAAACACCTACACGGTGAATTAAGCTGGTGTTGTCGGTTTCATCACGGAAGAACGTATCAATCAAATAACCTTGATTGCGTAATTCTTTAATGCGTGCCGGCGGGTAATAAACGCCCATTTGTCGCAGTTCGTTTGTGCTGTGTGGGCGCTCTCTTAACCGTTGAATGATGAATCGGCGTTGTTCGCTTGTGCTGGTGGTGGAAAGAAAAGGCATTTGATTCATTCGTTCCCCTCCCTATTAGTGCGCCTGTGCCGTTTCGCCATTCAGCCACGCCATAACATCGGCATATTTCCAACGGCTCATACGTCCTAGTTTTTCAGGTGGTGCTAATAAACCCTTTTTCACTTGCTGATAAATGAATGTATGTGATACGCCGCCGGCAAGATTCTTTACTTCTGCTAGTGAACAACGTTTATTTGGATCTGTATGTGTTTGAAGTGTCATGTTTACCCCTCGTTAGTTTCAATCTGTGGAATGTGTCGTAAACGTTTACGGGGTTATTAAAGCAATATGGAAAGGTTTTGTGATGAAACTGAACAAATGAACTCGTTCAATGAACAAATGAACTAAATTTTATGGATTATTGAACAATAAAAAGCCAGTTTTGAACTGGCTATAATTGGTTTAGATATTTTTTAATAGTGTTTTTGGAAGGAATTAATCGTTTCCCTTTGTGTTTTGTATCTAGTTTTGAATGTAAGCGGCTATAACTCGGTATTTCTCCGTTTTCGTCCAGTAATTCAGGATCAATAATCAGACTTATAAAGTCTGCTAGTTTGTCTGAGTTTATTCCTTCAGGTAAATCAGCTTGATATTCTAAAACATCCCTAGAAATTTCCTTACCTTGAGAAGTGCTGGTGTCATAACTAAGTAAATTTGTTTCTAAGATTGAGCTATCTTTTGATTCATCAATGATATTTTGTAATTTACTAATTTCTGCTTTTGCTCGTCGATAAGGCTTATTTATATCTTTGCGTTTAAAGAATTTGTTATAAGCAATATTGCGCATAGCTTCCAGTTCACTATCAATAAGGCTTAATAGGTATGAAATTCGCACTTTATAACTATCAATAGGTTTTTGTTCTTTAGTCAAAAAATACATTAAATCAGCATGACTTATTTTTATTTGTCCTAGTTCAATTGTATAAGGTTTTTTAAAGGTGAGTGTTAAATTTGAAAAAAAGCCATCTTCTTTCATAGCAAGCTTACACTTTCCGAATAGATTGGCTTCTTTTAGATCCTGTGATAATGAAAACTGATTCTCAGAAAAGAAATGTTTGTGTATGTTAAAATAAGCATTAAATGAAACATCTCTATTTTCAAGTGAATAGTTTTTTTTATTTATTTTCCCGAAAGAAATCGCATATGTTGATTTTATATAAGATATTTTTGGAAGTTCCCCTTTGACTTCAAAAAATAAATTTTTCTTGGATAAATTAATATTTAATCCTAGACCGCCATTAAATGATATAAATGACTTATCTTTTTCTAAGAAAATTTGTTGTGTAGTACATCTTCCGCCGATAGAGACTATACCATCATTTATGTAAACTACATTTATTTGAGCCTTAAGATCCCCAGACGCTAAATAGTCTAAAATTCCATCAAGAGAAATATTTAATGCCCTGGATATTTCAAATACCGAATAAAACGATCTATCTGGAATATTATGTTTAAACTTATCAACGTTTAATCTTTCTAACATAAAACGCCCCTATGCGTTGCCCTATTCATGAAAGGAAGTGCGACAAAATGAAAATAGGGTTTCATTCTTTCGGCGTGGGTAATTAATCCGCACCTAGTCGCACTATATTTAGTATTAATCTTGCCGTATCTTTACGGCGTTTTACGTTGGTTTATTCTTTCATAAGGTAAGTAGCGTTTCAATACTGTTCGCAAGAAAAATCTGTATAAATAAACAGGTTTCGGAACACTATAAAAAAGGTTTTCGAACGCTATAAAAAAAGCAATTTAGCCGGAAGATGATGATGACTAGAAATTCAAAAAATAGGCAATCTCCGCGCGCCCTAAACCCCGTGGGAGTGCTATTCTCCTCAGGAGTACCTTTACTTAGTGGCGAATCAGTCTGCTTTATCTGTCATCATCTACCACCATGCTAAATCTTAATTTCGCGGTTATGAAAATTGCATTGAATGAGCGGTTTTCGCGGTTGATTGGTGTAGAGATTGTTACGCCCCCTCCACCATTGGTATAAATGCTTCGCGCGTGCGTACTGCTCCGAAAATTCAATAAAAAGCTCCATGCACTACATCAAACCTTTTTACATTGGAATAGACGGATTTCCGTCTTTCCGGTTGTAGTCATCACAACTTTAACCAAAGGTATAGCTACCATAACCGTACCTCATTTCTCTCGCCAAATACACATTTAATCCGCAAAACGCAAAAAATAAAATGCAATAAATCATGAAAAATACCCTCTTTTTCCCTGTTTTACCTTCAGTAACCACTTTAACCACTTGTGTAACCACTTCTAACTATTCTTTATTTTTTAATGACTTATAAGAAAATAAGTGGTTGAAGTGGCAAAGTGGTTAAGATTTGAAAAAAAACTCCCACAACAGAATTAATTAATAAAAAACGGCAGCCTATAAAGACTACCGTTCGAGTGTAAAAAGAATGTGGGTTGATTGTTATTTCCCGACTATTGGAGAGGGGGCTAATGATTCCACATAATCCGCCCACGCCTGCAACATTTCCGCCCGCTGATTGATATAGTAAGCCTTGTTATATGTTCCTCTAATGGCGTTCTTATCCTTGTGTGATAGGGCTTTCTCAATCCAATCTGCATTATAGTTTTTGTCATTAAGTGAGGTGCTGAATAAATGTCTAATACCGTGGGTTGTTAATCTCCCCTCGCCAACGCTTCGAATAATTGCCATGCGCAAGGCTTCAATAGTGATATGTCCACTCTTGGCGGTGGTGCTGGCAAAGACAAAAGGGCTGTCAGTTAGACTAAGTGCGGTCTGAATTTCCCGCATTTTCTCAAAGATAGCCACGGCTTGACGGGAGAGGGTGACGATATGCAATCGCCCCTCCGGTAAATTCTTATTGCCTTTCTGTACTCGATAGCTCCATGTTTGCGCTGAGGTGTCTATATCTTCCCACTGCGCCCGTGCTATTTCGCTTGGTCTGCTTCCGGTTAACACTGCCAACATCACGGCACAGAACGACAATAGAGAAAATCTTCCTTCATCTCTTGCTTGATAGAATTTCGCTAAAAATTCCGCCAGCTCGTCCGGTTCTATGGTGTTCATACCTTTTACACGCGGTTTATCAAATTCCCGTTGAATTTCGGCTAAGTTGTTGGTGGCAATTAATCCACGGTGCAAGGCGTAACGCATTACATGATTTACGTTGTTTAATATTTTTCTAACGGTCTCTAATTTTCCTGCGCGCTCTAATGGCTTGAAAGCATTAATGCCGATAAGTGCGGTCAGTTGGTCGATTGGATATTTGCCGATAGCGGGGAGAATATGTCGTTCAAATAAAGCCCATGTGTCTTTTGCGGTGCGCTCAGTGAAATTAGCTTTAAGCTGCCTATCCTTAAACCATTCTTCTGCCATGCGCTCAAAAGTGCGGTTCTGTTTGTCCGTGTTTTCTTGTTTGAGTTGCATTTCATAGGTAAGTGGATCGATATTCTTTGCTAAGAGTTGCCGATATTCTTCACGCTTTGCCCGTGCTTGTGTCAATGTCATATCAGATAGTTTGCCTAGGCTGATATTGGTTCTTTTTTGGGTAAAGGGCTTAAAGTAGTTAAAACGCCATATTTTCGCGCCGGTGGTGGTAAGTTCTAGAGATAATCCGTTGCCGTCTCTGAGTGGGAATTTATCCGCTTTAGCAGTGCGAATTTCTTTGTCGGTTAAGGGTTTAATTATGCGCGCCATAAATTTTAGTACCATCAAAAACAGAAGAGTGCCTGTTAATTGCCGATTTCTAGTAGATTGATTTATAAGAACTAAATTGCGGTTTAGTACTATAATTTTTTGAGGTTTAGAGAGTTCTCAGGGAGTAAATGAGAAAAAAATAGTACTATCGGCAAAATATAGTACTAAAAATAGTACTAAAAATCGTTGCTAGTAGTTTATGTAGATTTACGATAAATTACAATAAAGCCTTTTAGATACAGGGTTTGTTTGGTAGGTTGTTTATGTGGATTTATGCGGGATGACATGAATTGGCGGAAGATCGTAGGAGTTGAACCTACCCGAGACTGCTGGCAGCCTCAACAGGATTTGAAGTCCTGCCGCTTCACCGGAAACGACGATCTTCCTTTTGAAAATTGATGCGAACTTTAGCGCAAAAACTGGAGCGATTCAAGTCAGACGGCAAAATAATCGATTCATTTTATACAGGATATTCTGTTTTTAGATGTTTGAAATAGCGATGACTATTTAGCATATTCCCCAATGGGGCGCGTTGCTTCGTTTAAGAAACGTTTGAAAATAATATCAATGCATTAGAGGTGTAACTATTACCCAACCCTTTATGTTTCTGCTAACTACCACGATCACTTTTGTGCCTATTCTCGATAAAAATTACCTGCACCATCTTCCTTTCTAAGATGACTTAAAATCCACAACAATAGGATGCCAAACAGTGCGATAGTGAGAAAAGTGTAGTTGAAGGCTTGTTGTAATTGGTCTCCTTGTTCGCCGATAACATGACGGTAAATATCGAGAATCACGGCAGAGACAGCAATACCTACGCTAATACCGACTTGTTGGATCACACTGAGGTAGGTGGATCCTGCGCTAGCGTTGTTCTCACTTAACTCACTCACCGTAAGAGTGCTGACGGCGGTGAATATGATGGACATACTGCTGCCGTACCACGCCAAAATACAGATAAATATCCACAATGGCGTTTGTTGATCAAGCAAGCCCATAGCTGCGATGGCGATTGCCATAGAAAGTGCGGTGGAAATTAGCGTTATTTTATAGCCAAAACGCGACAGAATTTTGCCGGCAAAGGATTTGGTCATAATGGAGCTAAGCGCAATAGGCAACAGTAACCAACCGGTAATTTCGGCACTGTAATGGAATACGAGTTGTAACATTAGGGGCATAAGAAAGGGGATGCCGGAGCCGGTTAAGCGTATAAAAATATTGGCGATAATGCCTATGCGGAAGGAGCGCACAGCAAATAAATTCAGTGGTAATAAGGGGGTTTGCGCACGTTGTGCATAGAAACAATAAACAACAAAACTGAGAACCCCAATGAGCAAAATAAGAGCGGTGCTCCATTGACTAACCCTATCTTCCGAAAGTAAATCCAAACCGAGAGTAACGCCTGCCAATCCGCCGGCAAATAATACGAAACCAAACCAATCCAATTTATTAATTTTTCCTGTGCTGTTCGGCATATAACGCCCCGCAAACCAGATGCCTAGTAAACCAATGGGAATATTAATTAAAAAAATCCAATGCCAAGTGGCATGTGTCACTAACCAGCCACCAACGATAGGTCCCATCACCGGGCCGATAAGCCCTGCCATTGCCATGGCGTTCCATGCAGCAACCAATTGTGTTTTCGGTACATGACGAATAATCACCAAACGCGCCACAGGCATCATTAATGCGCCGCCGACCCCTTGCAAAATACGTGACCAAATTAAGGCATTTAATGAATTAGCCATGGCACAGGCAACAGATCCCAATACAAAAACGCCAACGGCAACACGAAAGACATTTAGTGAGCCATATTTGTCCGCCACCCAACCGGTGAGCGGAATGAATAACGCAACAGTGAGAGAATAACTGATAATCGTCATTTGCATTTCTAACGGCGATTCATTCAGACTGGCGGAAATGGCAGGCAAGGCTGTATTAAGAATAGTAGCGTCAAGGGATTGCATGAATAACGCTATGGCGGCAATCCAAGCTAAGTTACGATAATTCTGACGCTCACTCATAAAAATACTCTTAATTTTAACCGCACTTTTGTTGATACCAAGTCACGATAAACTCAGCAACTTGGTCGATATGATTTATATCTAAAACTGGTTTGTCGCAGTCTAACGGATAATCGGTTGCCACTGCCAATACATGCTCATCAATCACAGGCAATGGCTTCGTCATGTCTCGGCGGTGAAGCAGAATTTTCTCAATCGGTTCCTGCTTAAAACCTTCCACCAACACAAAATCAGTTAACGAGTCATCAAATTGTTGTGCCAAATAAGCTAGAGACGCACTTTGCGGTGTTTCTGTCATCAACGCCCAACGTTGATCGCACGTCATAATCACTTGCGCCGCACCCGCCTCTTTCATACGCCAACTATCCTTGCCTTCTTTGTCAATTTGTGCGTTATGATGGCTATGTTTAATGACCGCAGGGCGTAAATTTCGCTGTTGTAATGCAGGTAAGAGCTTTTCTAATAATGTGGTTTTGCCACTACCACTGTGGCCGGTAATGCCGAGCATGGGGAGCATAAATGATCCTTAGAGAGGGTTGAATGGATCTGATTATATACCAACCTGAGCAGGAAAAGGAATCCGCTACCGAGGTTATAAAACCCGTAATAATACGGGTTGATAAGTGGATTTATGATTAAGTTTTTTGGCATACCAACGCACCGCAAAAAATGAAAGTGCGGTCGCCAAAAAGATAAAAATAACGCTGATTAACTCGTGCTCAAACATCCCGTCAAATAACCATGTGCTAAACAACAAGGTAAATAACGGCACGCAATACGCTAACAACGCAGATTTAATCAACGAGTGTTCCGATAATCCGATTTCTACCCGTTGTCCCACTTTCAGCGGTGTGATGGTTTCAACGGTAAAAATATGTTCACCTCGGGCACCTGTGCCCGCAAGTTCTGACAAAGCAGACGTGCCACACGCAGATTTTGCCGAGCAGGTTCCGCAAGCACTCCGAGCTTGGCATTTTACTTTTGCCCGACCGGATTCATATTCAATAACCACCGCACTTTCTGTCAACATGGCAACCTGCTTACTATTTTCTTAACTTAATATCCTGCACTATACGTTTTGCTGTGGAAATTGGCACCTGACCGATAATTGTTACTTCTTTGCTATCCACACTTTCGCTATAAATCGTGTAAGCACCCTGACGCCAAGTGTTATCTTGTTTATCAGTGTCAGCAATTTTTGTAGAAACATACAGGGTGAAAGAAAACAAACCATCACTATAAAGTTGTGATTCAATTTTCTCTCCTGAATCGGTTTCAATGCTGCGATTAACTAACTTAAATCCTTTCGGCAACCAACCGGGCTGCCAACTAAATGAAGGCGTTTTATTAGCTTTTTTATCCAAAAGTAATGGCGGTACATTAACATGGTTCAAATATTCAACTAAACCGGACAAACCATCACCAATATATAAGTTCACCACACGGAACTGATCTAACACATTACCATCACTATCCAACATATCGCTACGAAGCAACAAATGGTTTTCTTCATCAATAAAAGCTAAATATTGATAACGAAAGTCATCTTTCGGCAAAATTCGAATAGTTTGTACAACACGATCTGCCACACGATTACGGCCGATATACACAAAGTCGTAATATTTTTCCAGTGCGTTGAAATTACTCAGTAACAATGGCGGCAAATTATCAATAATACCTTCGCCATTAATGGTAAAAGGCTGATAGTTCGCCTGGAAGTAGCTGATTAAATTACCCCGCTGAACAATTTCTTGTTGTGCACCATCAAGCGTCACCAGCTGAGCATAGGTTTTTCCATCTGCTTTAAAGTGACGATAACGCAAAGAATCCATATTAGAAGGCGTAGTTTGAATGAAAGAAAATTCATAATTTAATTGATCAGAGGCTTTTTTCATCTCCTGTAAAAGCTGTTTTGGCGAGAGTGTTTCTTCCGCCAAAGAGGAAAATGAACAGATCAACAATAAGAAAAGTGCGGTGTTTTTTAGAAATGTTTTTAACATTGGCAAACTCTCAATAAACAAATTCACCACCAAAAGATGGTGGTGAATTTTACGAAAAACAGTCATACCGAAGTATATATCATTTATTGTGGTTTTGTCCTAAATTTATGGAATCCGCATAAACTCGACGCTGTAATTCATAACTTTGCAACATAGCACCAATTCGTTTATTTTTTTGTTCAAGCTGTTCGGCTGTCATTACATCTTTGCTAGGTGCGTTATAACTCACTTCTTGTACACCATTGTTAAAAGGTAATGTTTGCAATACCGGCGTATCTGTAGAGGCCGGAGAAGCTGACTTGGCGTTAAAGGATTGAACACCTAAAACCGCAACTAAACACACACTTGCTGCCACAGCGATTTGTGTCATAGGCACAAACCAAGCTTTAAGTTTCTGCATAAATGGAGATTTTTCAACCTCTTGTGGCAACGGCTGAGAAACCACTGGCTGTGCCACATGAATTTCTTCTTCAGCAATCAGACTTTCCATCTTAGCTGCAAAGTCCGTCCCCAAGAAAACATCAGTTTCTTGACGCATTACAACGCGAATTGTATGGAAATTCGCCCAACTTTCTTGCAAATCCGTATCCTGGCATAATTGTTCGGTGAGTTCGCTACTCACTTCTTCACCATCAATGTATGCTGAAAGTAATTCTTTTTGCATTTTTATACTCCGACTAACCGTAGTTGTATTCCTGTTTTCAATTAACGCTGCAAAAGTGGCTTGACTTTGCTTTCAATTATTTCACGCGCCCGGAAAATCCGCGATCTTACTGTACCTACCGGACAATCCATTATCTCTGCGATCTCTTCGTAACTTAATCCTTCAAGTTCACGTAGTGTAATGGCTGTACGTAAATCTTCTTGTAAACCTTTGATGGTATCAAACACTATCTTCTTCAACTCATTGGATAACATTTCATTTTCGGGAGTATCCACATCCCGTAAATTTGTTCCCACATCATAGGATTCTGCATCTTCAGCCAAAATATCTTCATTTGGAGGGCGACGCCCCTGTGCAGTTAAATAATTTTTTGCGGTATTAACCGCGATTCTATACAGCCAAGTGTAGAAAGCGCTATCACCACGAAAAGAATCTATTGAACGATATGCTTTTATAAATGATTCTTGTACAACATCAGGAATATCATTCGGTGAAATATACCGAGTAAGTAATCCAGCCACTTTATTTTGATAACGTATTACTAATAAATTAAAGGCCTTCTTATCCCCTTGCTGCACTCTCTCTACCAAAGCCTGATCTGTTAGCTGTTCAGCCATATAACCTCATATATCACGTCTAACAGGCTTTCATTGCGAAGCCAGCAAGCTCTCGTACTGCGTTAGACGAAGTGAATGAAAAAAAGTTCATAAAATTAAGGGAAAATGAAATAAAATTTACAAACATTAAAAATCAAAGAGTTAAGTTTAACTTTTGTTGAATTTCTGCCACCATTTCAGCCAGTTCCGGATCATCAATTTTGCCGTTATTAAAAAACCAAGAAAACAACTGCAAATCGGTACAAGCCAGCAAGCGAACAAAAATCGCTTTTTTATGCTCGTTTAACTGCTCAAAATGCTGTTTGTAAAAGGGCATAATCACCTTATCTAACTCTAGCATTCCACGCCGACAATCCCACTCAACACGCAATGGATCATAATGTTTCATTCTGATCTCCAATCAATAAAAATCGGTCAGATTATATAAGTTAGTGTCCCGTTTGCGAAAATAAATTAATCACCAAAACACCGAAAATAATCAATCCCATACCAATTAAGCCGGCAGTGTCGATTTTCTGACCAAATGCAAAATAAGCCACCACCGCCGTCAACACAATCCCTACACCGGACCAAATAGCATACACTAAGCCGACGGAAAGCGTCCGAAATACGATAGACACACAATAAAAGGAAATTGCATAAAGCGTTAACGACGCAACGGTCGGTATTACCTTAGTAAAACCGTCACTGACTTTCAATAAATTAGTGGCAACAATTTCCAACGCAATGGAAAAAGCCAGAAGAATCCAAGGGTTCATGAGTTCACACATAAAAAGTGCGGTCGAAAATCCAACTAAAATTCCAACCGCACTTTATAACAATTACGCCTTAACCTGACTCTTCAAGAAATCCAATAACTGATCTTTGGCGATCATTTGTTTTTCACCCGTGCGGCGATTTTTATATTCGATTTCGCCGTTGGCTAAATTTTTCTCACCAATCACCACCATGTGCGGCACACCGATAAGTTCCATATCGGCAAACATCACGCCAGGGCGTTCTTTACGGTCATCAAAAATCACTTCCACACCTTGCGCCAATAAAGTGCGGTATAAATCCTCAGCGAATTCTTGCACGCTTTCCGATTTGTGCATGTTCATCGGGACAATAGCCACGGTGAACGGCGCCATTTCGTCGCAAGGCCAAATGATGCCGCGCTCGTCATGATGTTGTTCAATAGCGGCAGCCACCACGCGGGTAACGCCAATGCCGTAACAGCCCATGGTCAACACCATCGGACGGCCGTCTTCGCCTTGGACGGTAGCGTTCATCGCTTTGGAATATTTGTCGCCCAATTGGAAAATGTGTCCCACTTCAATACCACGTTTAATTAATAACGTGCCTTTACCATCCGGACTTAGGTCACCTTCAACAACGTTACGAATATCAGCCACTTTTGGCAATGCCACATCGCGTTCCCAGTTAATGTTGAAATAGTGTTTACCGTCTATATTGGCACCTGCGCTGAAATCAGACATGATCGCCACACTGCGGTCAATGATCACTGGAATGTTTAAATTTACCGGCCCAAGTGAACCTACGCCCGCGCCAATTTTGGCTTTAATTGCCGCTTCATCGGCAAACTCAAGCGGGGAAGCCACTTCTGCCAGTTTTTCCGCTTTGACTTCGTTTAATTCATGATCGCCGCGAATAATTAACGCCACTAATGGTTGTTCCTCATTTACACCTTTTACAATCAGCGTTTTAACGGTTTTCTCAATCGGCAAATTAAATTGCGCAACCAATTCTGCGATAGTTTTCGCATTTGGCGTATCCACCAATTCCATCGCTTTGGTCGGTGCGGCACGCTCGCCTACAGCCACAGCTTCGGCAAGTTCGATATTCGCCGCATAATCGGACTCGGTGGAAAAAATCACATCATCTTCGCCACTGTTGGCTAATACTTGGAACTCATGAGACGCGCTACCGCCGATAGAACCGGTATCCGCCTGCACCGCACGGAAGTCTAAACCTAAGCGACTGAAAATATTGCTATAAGTTTGATACATCACATCATAGGTTTCTTGCAAACTTTCTTTTGATGTATGGAAAGAATAGGCATCTTTCATCAAAAACTCACGACCGCGCATCACGCCGAAACGCGGACGCACTTCATCGCGGAATTTGGTTTGAATTTGATATAAATTCAGGGGAAGTTGGCGATAAGAACTCACTTCACGACGTACTAAATCGGTAATCACTTCTTCGTGAGTCGGGCCTAAAACAAAATTACGGTTGCCGCGATCTTCAAAACGCAATAATTCCGGACCATATTGCTCCCAACGGCCGGATTCCTGCCACAATTCCGCCGGTTGCACTACCGGCATTTCTACTTCGATGGCACCGCTTTTATTCATTTCATCGCGAATAATATTTTCCACTTTTTTCAGCACGCGCAAACCGGTCGGTAGCCAGTTATAAAGACCTGACGCAAGAGGGCGAATCATGCCGGCACGCAACATTAATTGGTGGCTGACAACCGCCGCTTCCGCCGGGGTTTCCTTTAAGGTGGAGAATAAATATTTACTTGTACGCATTGAATTACCTATAATTCTTAGAATTTGAAACTTGAGAAAAAAATTGGCGATAGTGTATCTAATGCGCAAGCAAAAGCAAGAAAGAAATCAGTTTTTGCACGCCATAACAGCGCATTGACACGGACAATTTAAGCTAAAGAAAAGGAATCATCATGTCAGCCCTTTATCAAGCCCTTCCCGCCGTTGACAAATTGCTCAAAACCCCGCAAGGCGAGCAATTTATCGCAGAATTTGGCCACACCGCCACCGTTAATGTTTGCCGTGACTTGTTGCAACAAGCACGCGAACACATAAAACACCATGAAAACCTACCGCACTTTTTGCAAACGACCGATGCCACCTTTCAACATATCCGCCAACAATTATTGCTACAACAACAGGTGAACATTAAGAGCGTACATAATTTAACCGGTACGGTATTGCACACCAATCTCGGGCGTGCTTTATGGTCACCCGCGGCACAGCAGGCAGCGTTGGATGCCATGCAGGGCAATGTGGCGCTGGAATATGATTTAGCGGCAGGCGAGCGCAGTCATCGAGACAATTACATCAGCGACTTACTGCAGCAACTGACGGGCGCGGAAGCCGCCTGCGTGGTGAATAACAATGCGGCGGCGGTCTTGCTGATACTGGCGACTTTTGCGCAGGGTAAAGAGGTGATCATCTCCCGTGGTGAATTGATTGAAATCGGCGGTGCTTTCCGCATTCCAGACATTATGGCGCAGGCCGGTTGCAAACTGGTGGAAGTGGGCACCACCAACCGTACCCATTTAAAAGATTATCGCAACGCAATTAACGAAAATACTGCATTTTTAATGAAAGTTCACAGCAGTAACTACCAAATTTGCGGTTTCACGCATTCTGTTGATGAACAAGAACTGGCGGAATTAGGCAAAGAGTTTAGCATTCCGGTCATCACGGACTTAGGCAGCGGTGCGTTAATTGATTTGAAACAATTTGACTTGCCGGAAGAACCGACGGTGCAAGAAAAATTGCAACAGGGACTGGATTTGATTTCCTTCTCCGGCGACAAACTGCTTGGCGGGCCGCAAGCGGGCATTATCGTGGGTAAAAAAGCATTGATTCAACAGCTACAAGCCCATCCGCTCAAACGCGTGCTACGTTGCGACAAAGTCACCCTTGCCGGACTGGAAGCCACTTTACGTTTATATTTGCAACCGGAAAAAATTACCGAAAAACTGACCGCACTTCATCTGCTCACTCAGCCTGTAGCCCAATTACAAGCACAAGCAGAACAACTGAAAGTACGGTTGGAAAATCGTTTAAATGCAGACTACCTTGTTGCTATCGAACCAAGCGAAGCGCAGGTTGGTAGTGGCTCCCAACCGTTGGCACGAATTCCGTCAGTCGCGGTAACCATTACGCCGGCAGCAGAAAAAACACCGACAAAAACCACCGCACTTTTCGCCCGTTTATTGGCGCTGCCGCAACCGGTCATTGGGCGTATTGAACGGGATAAAATTTGGTTGGATTTACGCAGTTTGGCCAATCTCGAACGCTTGCTCAACACCTTGGAGGCGCTATGATTATTGTCACATCCGGACACGTTGACCACGGCAAAACCGCGCTATTGCAAGCCCTCACCGGTACGCACACGGCGCATTTACCTGAAGAAAAAAAACGCGGCATGACCATTGATTTAGGCTACGCCTATTTGCCGTTAAAAGATCAAATCCTCGGCTTTATCGACGTACCGGGGCACGAACGTTTTCTTGCCAATATGTTGGCGGGCTTGGGCGGCATTCATTACGCCATGCTTATCGTTGCCGCAGACGAAGGCGTGCAAGCGCAAACCATCGAGCACTTAAACATTTTGAGCTTGTTGCAATTGCAGGAAATCATGGTGGTGATCACCAAAGCTGACCGCGCCGATGCGCAACAAATTGACGCATTAGAACAACAGCTACGCCAACAATATGCCATCTTGGCGAACAGTAAATTCTTCGTGACCTCTGCCACCACCGGTCAGGGTATTGAAACGTTACGCGATTATTTGGCGCAGTTGCCGGAATTATCCGACACCCAAAAACCGTTCCGTTATGCCATCGACCGTATTTTTACCATTAAAGGTGCCGGCACAGTGGTGACAGGCACCGCATTTGCGGGCAAAGTTGCCATTGACGACGAATTGTATTTAAGCAATGGGCAAAAAGTGCGGGTGAAAAATATCCACGCACAAAACGAACAAAGCACAGAAGGCTTGGCAGGGCAACGCCTCGCGTTAAATATTAACTTGGATTTCGACCGCACGTTAATTGAGCGCGGCGATTGGTTGTTCTCCCAACCGCCTGCCAAAGCGACAGATCGCGTCACCGTTTGGCTAGAAAACCAAATTCCACTAAACGAAAGCCAACCGGTGCATATTTATCACGCCGCCTCACACACCACGGGCAAGCTGACATTATTGCAACAGCCAAAACTCGCGCCTCAGCAACACGCGCTGGCAGAACTAATTTTCGAACAACCGTTGTTTTTGGCGCATGGTGACAAAATCATCTTACGTAACAGCAACTCGACCTCCGTACTTGGTGGCGCAAAAGTAATTGAAATCCATTCGCCGAAACGCCATAAGCGTACAGAAGCCCGTTTCGATTATTTACGCCAACTGATTCAAGCAGAAACAGCCGAAAAACGCACCGCACTTTATCTTCAAAATCATGCGGTGGAAGCTGAACAGTTAATGTGGATTGAACAACTGACAGACACGCAACTTAACAACATTCTTGAAAAAAACGGCGACATTCGCTTCCAAAGCTGGTGCTTTAATGCCGAGTATCGCACGCAACAAACGTCGAAATTATTGACCGCACTTGCGCAATATCACGAACAACACCCCGACCAACTCGGCTTAGGCAAAGCCCGTTTGTATCGCATTGCAGCACTGAATCAGCCGGAAAAACTGATTTATCATTTTATTGATGAATTATTAGCCGAAAATCAGCTACAGCAAACCCGTGGCTGGCTACACACCGCTGATCATAAAATTCAATTTAATGCACAAGAACGTGCATTATGGCAGCAAGTTCTTGAGCAATTTGAGCAACATAACGGACAGGCATTGTGGGTGCGTGATCTTGCGGGCTTATTAGGACAGGAAGAAAGCGCCATGCGCAACTTCCTCTATAAAGCCGGTAAATTAGGCTATCTCACCGCTGTGGTAAAAGACCGTTTCTTCCTGACCGAGAACATTTATGCCACCGCTCGCTTAATCAAGCAGCTTGTCGCCGGAAAAGAAGGTTTTTCGGTCAATGAATTGCGAGACGTCTTACAATTCGGACGCAAAATGACCGTACAACTGGTGGAATATTTTGACCGCTGTGGTTTTCTGCGTCGCAAAGGCAATATTCACGTATTGCGCGATGCAGACGTGTTTGATCTATAAAGTGCGGTCGTTTTTGACAACGTTTTTTAACACATAGGAGTTTCCATGAAAAAATTACTCATCGCCGCGTTAATCGCCGGCAGCTTAACTCTCACCGCCTGTGACGATAAAGAAAAAAACGCGCTCATTGAGCAAACCCAAAAGCAAGCGCAGATGATTGAGCAACTCAATACACAAGTGGATACGCTACAAAAACAAGTGGTGGATTTGGCGGAGAACCAAACGATTCGGGTGGAACCGGAGGTATTGTTTGAAAAATCCGAAACCATCAAGTTTGATAAGACCCCTTCCGAATCCTCCGATGATTACGCACCAGAAAGCGCTGAGGCGAAAGTCAGCGTAAAAACCATAAAAACCAATATGGATTGGTTGACAGATTTACTGATAAATGAGTTAATCCGCCAGTTCACGACAGAAGGTCAAATTAAAATTGAGAATAAACAACAACTTGTTGACTACTTACAAACCCTTTATGCCGATAGCGTCAAAGAGGTGAAAGAGAACAAACTGATTGGCATGACCACCAATTTCAACGTGAAATACCTTGGGCAACGGGAAAATATCGCAACGTTCACCATTGGTTATTACGGCTATTCCGGTGGCGCCCACGGCATGTATTCTACCCAATTCCTCAACATTGATTTAACGAAAAAAACCTTGTTGGATATTGATGATGTCATCAATCCGGATCAGCACGATAAATTAAAAGAACTTTTGTGGGAAACTTACAGCAACGCGTCCAACAATGAAACATTTACGCCAAAATCAGAGTTTTATGTAGAAAAAGACTTTTACTTCTCGCACGACGGTATTACCTTCGTTTATCCGCCTTATGCCATTGGCAGTTTTGCGGAAGGGGAAAAAGAACTGACAGTTTATTGGTGGGAGCTTAAAGAAAACAAATTGCTTAGCCCACAATTTCAAAATTTAACGCAGTATATGATGGATGTTAATTAATCGAGGATCCCATCGGACCATCACTATCTACAAAAACGGGAGAAAAAATGACCGCACTTTTTCAATCTTATCGTTTAAATAACGGCGTTGAACTCAAAAACCGCTTGGTTGTGGCGCCCATGACCCATTTTGGATCCAATCCGGATGGTACCTTTAGCGCACAAGAAAATGCCTTCTTACAAGGGCGCGCAGAGGGCTTTGCGATGTTTATCAGCGCAGCGACTTTAGTTTCGCGGGAAGGCAAGGCTTTTAACGGACAGCCTTACGCCTTAGATGAACGCTATTTGGACAGTCTAAAATCCGTCGCACAAAACATTAAATCTCAAGGCGCTAAAGCCATTTTACAAATTCATCATGGTGGCAAATTAGCCATGAGCGAATTGTTAGAGGGCTTGGATAAAGTGGCGCCATCCGCTGACGAGGCTACCGGTGCGCGCGCATTAACCGAAGCGGAAATTGAAAAATTGATTCATGCCTTTGCCAATGCGACGGAGTTAGCCATTCAGGCTGGCTTTGACGGCGTAGAAATTCACGGTGCTAACGGCTATTTAATTCAACAATTTGTCTCCGGTCACAGCAACCATCGCACCGACCAATGGGGTGGTTCCATTGAAAATCGCCTGCGTTTTTCACTCGCCGTCATCGATGCGGCAAATGCAGTGAAAGAAAAATATCAACGTGACGATTTCATTCTTGGCTATCGTTTCTCTCCGGAAGAGCCGGAAGAGGACGGACTCACCATGACAGACACCTTCGCCTTAATTGACGCCTTGGTGCAAAAGCCATTGCAATATTTGCATGTTTCTCTATGGGATTTTTACAAACTTGCCCGCCGTGGCGCCGACACCCAAAAAACACGTATGGAGCTCATCCACCAGCGCATTAATGGCAAACTTCCACTTATCGGCGTCGGTAATTTAATTACCGCCGAGCAAATGGAAGAGGCTTTTGCCACCGGTTGGGCGGAGTTTATCGCCGTGGGCAAAACGGTGTTGTTAAATCCAAATATTGTGGAATTAATTCAATCGGGAAAAACGCAAGAAATTTCCACCGCACTTGACCCCGAGCGCAAAGCGTTCTACCGCTTCCCGGATTATTTATGGGACCTAAACATGAAAGAAATGACATTTTTGCCACCGGTGAAGAAGTAAAATCGTAGGTGACGGTCGTATTATGCGACCGTCTCTCCCGTTCTCAGCAAAACAAAAGGGGCGATATATCGATTCGCCCCTACACAAAAACCCCCAAGTTTTCTTAGTTTAAATGCTTTAACTTTCTAACTCCAAACTCACCACATTCGGGTCATTTTTTAACAATAAATACAATTCCTGAATAGTGCCTTTGTCACTGATGGCGCAACGAATGCTGAGCTTGGTTTCGCCGTTAGCTTGATCTTTCATATTGATATTTTCAATAAAATGATTGTTGCTATGTAGCAGTTGTACAAACTGCCCAACAGCCTCCGCCGAGGTCAATGTGGCATTAATTTTGGTCTTTTTCTTCTTATCACGGCGACGAACCCAACGATGCACATAAGGACTAAGACGAATAGCGATGAGGATCATGACGGTAGCGATAATGGCATCAAAATAAAACCCTGCTCCGGAAGCAATCCCAATACCGGCGGCCGCCCAAATAATAGCAGCGGTGGTCAAGCCGGAAATGGCGTCGTTGTGCTTACGTAAAATCACGCCGGCACCAAGAAAACCGATACCGCTGATGACTTGCGCCGCCAAACGCATTGGATCGGTGCGGATGTTTTCCGACACTTGAGCATAATGTTCAGCCGATTGAATGGAAACAATGGTGAGTACGCAAGTGGTCACCGCAATAATCATGCAGGTTTTTACACCTACGGGTTTGGCTTTTAGTTCGCGCTCCAAGCCGATGATACCACCCAGCACCATAGCAAACGTCATTTTAACGAAAATAAAGAAATGGCTGTCACGCGCCAAGGTTTCAAATAAAACAGATAGGTTACTCATAATATTAAATGGTTAATCCAAGTGATTGATAAAGTCGTTTTAGTTCATCTTGTGTTAAAGTGCGGTAAGTTTTCGGCGCCAAATGTTGCAGGCTAAACCCCGCCTGTTGATAACGAATCAAACGCAATGTGGGAAACCCGATATGTGCCGTCATGCGGCGAACTTGTCGATTGCGTCCTTCATAAATTTTAATTTCCAGCCACGCGGTGGGAATATTTTTACGTTCTCGAATAGGCGGAATCCGCGGCCACAGAAAATTCGGCTCGGAAATCAACCGCACTTTAGCAGGCAACGTCATGCCATCGTTTAATTCTACTCCGCGCCGTAACCGTTCCAAAGTGATTTCATCCGGCACACCTTCCACTTGCACCCAATACGTTTTTTCCATTTTAAACTTGGGTTCCGCCAAGCGATGTTGAATGTCGCCGTTATTGGTTAATAACAGCAACCCTTCACTATCGCGATCCAACCTGCCTATGGGGTAAACCCCCGCCACATTAATAAAATCTTTTAACGTGCTGCGTCCTGCCTCATCGGTGAACTGGCATAACACATCAAACGGTTTATTAAAAAGAACCACTTTTGTTTCGGAAAAGGGAATTTTCGGCTTGGACGGCTTAGAAACGCGAGAAAAATTGACCGCACTTTTAGGCACTCCGGCACGCGTTTTTCGATTAAAAAAAAGAGAAGACTTCGTTTTCATCACCAAATAGTAACACTGAATCAGCGTCAGCTTAGAAACTTTGCGTAAAATTTACACTTATTGCAATAATTGAAACTTTTTTTCTAGTAGAATGCGGTCGTTTTAATATTGCAATAAGCATAGGAAAAACCCGTGCTTAATTTAGATCTTGCACTACCACAGGAACACCTTAATGAACAAAATTTTTAAAGTAATTTGGAACCGTAATACACAATCTTTAGTTGTTACCTCAGAGCTGTCAAAAGCGAACGTAAAATCATCTTCAGACGCCTCTGTTACAGAAAGCAAAACTGTTAAAAAACTATTCAACGTTGCTGTTTTATTATTGGGTTTACTTCAAGTTGGAGGAAACGCTTATGCGGTGACCGCAACGCCTGGTGGCGCCAGTAGTGTTCCAATGGCCATAAATGGTGGTGAATTAGCGATCTCTAAAGGAGCACAAGCAACTGGAGCATCTGCACTTGCTATTGGTGATGGAACCATTGCAGACGGTAATGGCGCTATTATGATTGGAGCAAAAGTCGGAAGAGGAACAGCGAGAGCGTCAGGCAATAACGCCGTATCTATTGGTGCAAATGCTAACGCGACCGGAAACAAAACAACCGCTATTGGTTCAGACGCCGTAGCGTCCGCTGAATACGGAACGGCGCTTGGTGCGCACACAAAGGCGGGAAATAGTGGTACTGCCATCGGCGTAAAAGCTGAAGCCACAAACCAACACGATGTAGCCATTGGTTCTAATTCTGTAACTGGAACCGCACATGCATTAACAGCATTAAAAATTGGTAAAGCCGAAGTGGGAACAAGCGGCGTTCAACAGAATAACAAAGGGGTTGTTTCCTTTGGTGGTGGAACAGAAGGCGCTATTCGTCAAATTCAAAATGTTGGAGCAGGTAAAATTTCTGCAGACTCTACCGATGCCATCAACGGTTCACAACTTTATCATATTGCAACAGCGACTAATGAGATTGCCAATACGGAATATAAATTTACCGTTGGTAATACAACTGTCAAAACCATGCGAAACAATGATAATGCTAGAGCAAATAATTCGAATAATACTTTAGATTTCAAAGCAGCTAATGGTTTAGAAGTCTCCGGAACTGCTGCAGGTATCACTTATGGACTAGATCAAACAACCAGAAACAACATCAGCACAGCATTAACAACTGCTACAGAAGCAAAAAATGTTGCTGAAGCAGCAAAAACAACTGCTACGCAAGCTCAAAGCACAGCGAATACCGCCAAATCAACTGCAGATCAAGCCCGAACAGTGGCAAATAATGCCTCAACTGTAGCGAATCAAGCGAAAGATACGGCCAATACAGCTAATGCAGTAGCAACTCAGGCTAAAAATGTCGCTGATGCAGCCAATACTGTTGCAGATCAAGCCAGAACACTTGCAAATGATGCCACTTCAGTAGCAGCTCAAGCAAAAGATACCGCAACTCAGGCAAAAGATACGGCCAATACAGCTAATGCAGCAGCAACTCAAGCAAAAAATACCGCTAATGCAGCTAATGCAGCAGCAACTCAGGCTAAAAATGTCGCTGATGCAGCCAATACCGTTGCAGATCAAGCCAGAACACTTGCAAATGATGCCACTTCAGTAGCAGCTCAAGCAAAAGATACCGCAACTCAGGCAAAAACAGATGCCGGCAATGCGGTTACTACAGCAAATAAGGCCGATGCAAATGCAACAGCAGCATTAGAAAAAGCAAATACTGCTATTTCACAAGCGGAAACAGCCCAGAATAATGCGGATTCCGCTAAACAAGTTGCAGATAATGCTCTCGGCAAAGCATTAAATACTGAAATCGATGTGGCCAAAATAAAAGGTCTCACTTATACATTTTCCGTGGAAAATGGAAAGACCGTCGGCTCAACAACGAATGGCCAAGCAGGTCAATGGTCACTTAACAAAAATGACTCTTTAACCTTTGGCGCAACCGATGATTTATCCGTTAGCACCGATGGTAAAGGCAATGTTATTTATGGTTTATCCGAAAGTTCTAAAAAAGCTATCTCTGACGCCGCGAGCGCAGCAAACACAGTAACCGATGCCTTAACTCAAATTAATCAATCCGTAGCTGATGCACAAAGTGCTGCTTCAGCGGCAGCCGGTTCAGCCAACCTAGCCGAAAGAGCAAAAGCCGATGCCGTAAACGCAAAAAATGAGGCAGTCAATGCCAACACGGCGGCGCAACAAGCCAAAACCGATGCAGAAGCTGCGAAAAATGCAGCCGCCACATCTGCCACAAACGCCAACCAAGCAGCAGGCAAAGCCGAACTGGCTAAACAAGGGGCTGTGACTGCACAAGCAGCGGCTGTTGAAGCACAAACCCAAGCTGAAAACGCCCGTGATACAGCAAAAGAGGCCCAAACGGCAGCTGCTCAATCTGCACAAAATGCTGAAACGGCAAAAAATGCCGCAGTTAATGCCAATACCGCGGCACAACAAGCCAAAAATGATGCGGAAACCGCGAAAAACGCCGCTGCAACCTCTGCCAATCAAGCTGCACAATCCGAAACCAATGCGAAGACTGCCGAAGGTGCTGCAAAAACCGCACAGCAAGGTGCCGAAACCGCACAAGCAGCCGCTGTTGTTGCCCACACGGCAGCTGAAACCGCCCGTGATGCAGCAAAAACGGCACAACAAGGTGCCGAAACGGCCAAAACCGAGGCCGCGCAGTCTGCACAAAACGCGCAAAATGCCAAAGCCGATGCCGTAGACGCAAAAAATGAGGCAGTTAATGCCAATACCGCGGCGCAACGAGCCAAAACCGAGGCTGAAGCAGCACAAACCCAAGCCGAAAACGCCCGTGATGTAGCAAAAGAGGCCCAAACCGCGGCAGCTCAATCTGCACAAAACGCCAACCAAGCAGCAGACAAGGCCGAACTGGCTAAACAAGGGGCTGTGACTGCACAAGCAGCGGCTGTTGAAGCCAAAGACGCCGCTAAAGCCTCTGAAAATAAAGCTGCACAATCTGAAGCGAATGCGAAGACTGCCGAAGGTGCCGCAAAAGCCGCACAGCAAGGTGCCGAAACGGCTCAAACGTTAGCCAATAATGCAAAAAATGAAGCACTAGATGCGAAAAATGCGGCAGCAGCCTCTGCCGTGGCAGCTAATACGAATGCAGATCGCGCTGAGCAAGCTAAACGTGATGCCGAAGCAGCCAATACCGAGGCGACGCAATCTGCACAAACGGCGGAAAATGCCAAAACCGATGCTGAAGCTGCGAAAAATGCCGCAGCAGCCTCTGCCGTGGCAGCTAATACGAATGCAGATCGCGCTGAGCAAGCCAAACGTGATGCCGAAGCAGCCAAAGCTGATGCCGCGCAGTCTGCACAAACCGCGCAAAATGCCAAAGCCGATGCCGTAGACGCGAAAAATGAGTCAGTCAATGCCAAAACCGCAGCACAACAAGCTAAAACCGATGCTGAAGCTGCGAAAAATGCCGCAGCAGCCTCTGCCGCCGCAGCCAATACCGATGCAGATCGAGCAGCAGAAGCCAAACGTGATGCTGCCCAATCTGCACAAACGGCGGAAAGTGCCAAAACTGACGCAGTAAACGCGAAAAATGACGCAGTTAATGCCAACACGGCGGCTCAACAAGCCAAAAACGATGCGGAAACCTCGAAAAACGCCGCTGCAACTTCTGCCGCGGCAGCAGCGCAATCCGAACAAAACGCCGCGACTTCTGCCAAAAACGCCAACCAAGCAGCAGACAAAGCCGAACTGGCTAAACAAGGGGCTGAGAGCGCTAAAGAAGGGGCGGTTGAGGCACAAACCCAAGCCGAAAACGCCCGTGATGCAGCAAAAGAGGCCCAAACCGCGGCTGCCCAATCTGCACAAACCGCAGAAAGTGCCAAAACCGACGCCTTAAACGCAAAAGACGAAGCTGTCACCGCTAAATCCAATGCAGAAGTAGCCCGTGATACGGCAATTGAAGCCAAAGAAGCCGCAAAAACTTCTGAAAATAAAGCTGCACAATCAGAAACTAATGCTAAATCAGCTGAAATAGCCTCTGCTGAAAATGCTAAAGAAGCTGATAAAGCCAAAAACAATGCCATTACTGCACAAAAAGGCTCCGAAGTCGCACAAAAAGCTGCAGAAACTGCGCAAACAAAAGCAGAAAGCGCTCAACTTGGTGCAATAAATGCGAAAGAAGAAGCAATTATTGCGAAAAATGATGCTAAAAAATCAGAGGTTGTAGCTAAGGTAGCTGCGAAAACAGCTAAAGATGAAGCTGATAGCATTAAACGTGTTATTCAATCAACTGATGATAATGGTAATGTCAATGCAGTGGCATCAAGTGTTAACGGTAGCAATGCAAGTGCGATTGGTTCCGGAGCAAAAGCTGAGGGCAATAATGCAACAGCATTTGGTGGCAAAGCCAAAGCCAGTGCAGAACGCGCAACTGCTATCGGTCAAGGAGCCGAAGCCAAAGCAGAAAACTCAGTAGCATTAGGTCAAGGTTCTGTGGCAACAGAAGAAAATACCGTTTCTGTAGGTAATGAGCAGGTTAAACGTCGTGTAACCAATGTCGCTGATGGTAAAAATCCAAATGATGCAGTAAACGTTAAACAGTTAAACGAAATGCAAGGATCCGTTGACAGCGTTCGTAAAGATTTGCATAAAACCGACAAACGCTTACGCGGTGGTATTGCCGGAGCAACTGCAGCGGCCAACATCCCACAAGTGACCCAACCGGGCGCCAACCTTTTGGGTATCGGCGTGGGTAACTTTAATGGACAAAGTGCCGTAGCTGTGGGTTATTCAAAATCCAGTGACAACAATAAAGTGTTATTCAAAGTAAGCGGCGCAGCAACGACTCAAGGTGATTTCAACGTAGGTGCCGGCATTGGCTATCAATGGAAATAATTTGATTTAATACTTTAATAAAAAGCCATTCAGATAGAAATATTTGAATGGCTTTTACTTTTTGTGCGAAAAAATTATTTTATAGCGTTTTATTCGGTATTTTACTGACTTTGCCGCTTGTTTAAGTGGCTTTTTATTAAAATATATCTTTTTATTCTAAAAAAGACAATTAAAACAGAATAAAAATCTATAAAACATGTTTTATGTATTGAAAAATAACGTAAATTTTATATAAATAGTGATTTATCTCTATTGACTAGTATTTTTATTGATTTATATTGGCTCCCTAACATTTTTTTAACTTTTAACAGGTGTTCAGATGACACAAACAACACATAAACGTGAAACATTCTCCGGACGTAGAGCCTTTATTTTTGCGGCAATCGGTTCGGCTGTCGGTTTGGGAAACATTTGGCGTTTCCCTTATGTTACTTATGAAAACGGCGGCGGCGCCTTTATTCTGCCTTACATTGTGGCATTATTAACTGCCGGTATTCCTTTGGTCTTTTTAGATTATGCTTTAGGCCACAAATTCCGCGCCTCTCCACCGTTAGCTTATCGCAAACTCAAAACTGCCTTTGAAACCTTCGGTTGGTGGCAAGTGATGATCAATGTGATTATCGGTCTTTACTATGCCGTTATCCTTGGCTGGGCAGCGAGCTATGCTTATTATTCCTTCAGTTCTGCTTGGGGTAGCAACCCGGTAGATTTCTTCTTGCACGAACACATTAAGATGGCAAGCGAGGTGGCATTAAGCTTGGATTTCGTTGACACAGTTGTCGGTCCGTTACTTGCCGTATGGATTATCACCTTGTTGATTCTCTCTCTTGGTGTACAAAAAGGTGTAGCACGTTCTTCCATAATTTTTATGCCGATTTTGGTGATCATGTTCGTCACCTTGGTGGTGTATTCCCTATTCTTACCGGGTGCAGAAAAAGGTCTTGATGCCTTATTCTCACCAAACTGGGAAAAATTAGCCGACCCAAGCGTTTGGATTGCCGCATACGGTCAAATCTTCTTCTCGCTTTCCATTTGCTTTGGCATCATGTTGACTTATGCCTCTTACTTAAAAAAAGAATCGGATTTAACCGGCGCGGGCTTAGTGGTTGGCTTTGCTAATAGTAGCTTTGAAGTTTTAGCGGGTATCGGCGTATTCTCTGCCTTAGGGTTCATCGCTGTCGCGAACGGACAAGATGTCAGCGAGGTTGCCAAAGGCGGTATCGGCTTAGCGTTCTTTGCGTTCCCAACCATCATTAACCAAGCGCCGTTAGGTCAATTATTGGGCGTGTTATTCTTCGGTTCTTTAGTTTTCGCCGGGTTAACCTCTTTCATTTCCGTATTAGAAGTTATCATTGCGGCGGTACAAGATAAATTACGCTTACGCCGTGCACACGCAACATTCTTGGTTGGTTTACCAATGATGGTCGCATCCACCTTATTGTTTGGTACGGCAGCCGGCTTGCCGATGCTTGATACCATGGACAACTTCGTCAACATGTTCGGTATCGTTGCCGTAGCGTTCTTCTCTTTACTCTCCATTATCGTTACCGGCAGATTAAAAGAACTTGGTGAACACTTAAACGAAACCGGCTCTTTCAAAGTCGGCGTAATCTGGAAATCCTGCATTGTAGTCACTACCGGCGTATTAGCGTTCATGCTTTACAAAGAAGCCACTAAAGTATTGGCAAACGGCTACGAAGGCTATCCTGAATGGTTCGTTAACACCTTCGGCTGGGGCATGGCGATCGGCTTAGTGATCATCAGTTTCTTACTTTCCCGTTTACCGTGGAAAAATCTCACACAAACACAAGGAGAAAAATAAGATGTCAACCAATGCAATTATCATGATGGCTATCGCGCTCATCATTATCTGGGGCGGATTATTGGTTTCCGTGATCAGATTACCAAAAGAATAATTTAGCTTTCAAAAACAAAAATCCCATCAAATGTTTGATGGGATTTTTTGTGGGAAAAGTGCGGTGGATTTTATAAACGTTTTAAAAAAATACGCGGTATTATGTAGCAAATGCACAAAACGCTTGCTGAGCTTGTCGAAGCATTCGTTTTGTGTATAGGAGAAGCTGAAATTACTTACACTTCGACAAGCTCAGTGACCGTAATTTCAGCTTTGTACAACTGCTACATCATTTCGAAAAACTCTTGGAAAACTCACCGCACTTTCATACTCAACGGGACTTAACTATGACATCCGTCCGTTGGCGATAGGAATAACCTGATCACAAATCGCCATGGTAGAGGCGCGATGGCTCACCAGGATGATCAATTTTTCTGCTTTCACGTTTAGCAGGGATTGCAAAATCATGGCTTCGTTTAAGCTGTCCAGATTGCTGGTCGGTTCGTCTAACAAAATAATCGGCGCATTGTGCAAGAAGGCGCGGGCAATGCCGATACGTTGTTTTTCACCGTCGGAAAGGTTGTTCCCCATTTCAGTGATTTTCGTGTCGTAGCCTTCCGGCAAGCTCATGATAAATTCATGAATGGAGGCTTTTTTCGCCGCTTCAATCACTTGCTCTTTCGTTGCCTTGCGGTTTGCCAACACAATATTTTCATACACCGTTTCATTGAAAATATAGGTTTGTTGGGTGATGTAAGCAATATTGTCGCGCAAATTCACCGTATTAATATTTTTTAAGTCCGTATCGTTAATGCAAATACGGCCTTGTTGTGGATCGTAAAAACGCATGATTAATTTCAAAAGCGTACTTTTTCCGCTACCACTACGACCATGAATACCAAGAATTTCACCTTTATTAAGCTGCAAATACACGTCAGATAAAATTTGTTCGTCCGCATAAGCAAAGCTGACGTTTTCTACGTTAATTTGCTGCACGTCAGTGATATTCACGCCATTTTCTACGTCTTTTAATTCCGGTTGTTCTGCCAATAACGCTAACACACGTTCGCCGCTGGCGAGGGTTTGCAATAAGTTGTTGGACAGGTTACTTAAAGCAATCACCGGGCCGTAACTGGACATCAATAAAATCACAGCAATGAGCAAACCGGCAAAATCAATGTAATCGTAAGCAAATAGCGTCAAACCCACCAATAAAATCACGATATTGAAGAAAGACACCGCGATTTCCGTGAACGAACGCACATTGCCTTCTTGTTGTTTGATTTTTAAAAAGGCTTGGTCGATTTTTTCACTGCGTTGATGGATTTCCTGTAAGCGTTTTTCCTCGTTGCCGAAAAGTTGAATTTCTTTCATGCCACGAATGCTGTCGAGGAAGAAATCGTTCATTTCGCCGACTAAATCACGGTATTTGCGGCCATCTTCACGCGCCATTTGGGTGGTAACGATAGGCAAAATAATGCCGATGGCCACATACGCTAAAAATGCCACCAACACAAACCACCAAGAAATATGCGCGAATACCGCCAATAAAATCCCGGAAGTTAAAAAGGCAATGGCGATCGGCGCGATGGTATGCGCATAAAACACCTCCAACAATTCAATGTCGTTGGTGACCAAAGAAAGCAATTGACCGGATTGTTTGTCCTGCAATTTTACAAACGCCAAACGACGTAATGCACTGAACACTTTATCACGCAACAACGCCAATAATTTGAAGGCGATGTAATGGCCGGACATTTGTTCCAAATAACGCAAAATGCCACGCGCTACCGCCAGCACAATAAGTGCGGTCAAAATTTGCGATAAATTTAAGTGGGTGTGGAAATTAAGCAACTCCGACAAACCCATAGCACCCAGCACCATAATGAAAATAGCACTGAGGAAACCGAGGGTACCCATAATAATGGTGAAACTCATGATATGTGCCAACGGCGTCACCAATTTCATGAGCTGCCACATAACGACAAATCCATTCTTACGCATGATTTGCCCCCGTTCTGATATTTTCTAAGTTCTTTTGTTGATTAAACATTTCTGCATAAATTCCGTTTTCAGCCATTAAAGAAGCATGATCGCCCGATTCTGCCAAGTGACCGCTTTGTAACACATAAATTTGATCGGCATTCACCGCATTCGCCAGACGGTGAGAAATCATGACAATAGTTTTTTCGTGTTTAAGCTGTTGAATAAATTGCAGAATGATTTCTTCACTTTCTACGTCGATGTTACTGGTGGCTTCATCGAAAACGTATAAGTCGGCATTGTGCAACAAGGCACGCGCCAACGCTAAACGCTGAATTTGACCGCCGGACAAGTTAGTTCCGCGACTTAATAACATCATGTCCAACCCGCCGTTTTCACGGACGAAATTTGCTAAATTCACTTGTTCTAAGCATTGATAAATAGCGTCATCAGAAGCATCGGACAATGCCATCAACATATTTTCTCTGAGGCTGCCTTTGAAAATGTAACTGCTGTGGCTCACCAACGAAACATGACGATATAAGGAATGACGGTTAATTTGTTTAATATCAACGCCGTTAAACAAAATTTCTCCTTGCTGTGCTTGGTAAAAGCCCATAAGCAAGGAAACCAATGTGGATTTACCGCAGCCGCTTTTACCCACAAAAACCGTTAATTGCTTCGGTTGAATACTAAGGTTTAAGCCGTTAATGGCCGGTTTTTCCGCAGAATAGGCAAAATGTAAATCCTTAATTTGCACGCTGACTTCATTTTTAGCCGGAAAATCCACCGCACTTTTGTTTTCTTCTACCGGCGTATCTAACAGCGTAAAGATTTTTTCTGAAGCCGCCTTGCCGTTCATCGCCACATGGAAGAAAGAACCGAGTAAGCGTAACGGAATGAAAAATTCGGAAGAAAGTAAAATGAACAAAATAACACCAAAAATGCTTAAATTGCCGTCTTGATATTGTAAAAGCGCCGTCAAAATCCCTAGTGCCGCACCGCCGTAAGCCAATAAATCCATTAAAGAAACAGAGTTCAGCTGCATGGTCAGCACTTTCATAGTGATGGTACGGAAATTCTCCGCTTCGATATCCATTTGTTTGGCTTTGTAGTCGTCATCTTGATAGATTTTTAAGGTAATCAAGCCTTGTAGGTTATCCAAAAAGCTACTACCTAAACCCACATAAATAGACCAATATTTCGCCAATAAACGTTTCGCAATTTTATTTACCGCAATGATGGACATTGGAATTAACGGCACGCAAACTAAAAGAATTAATGAGGTCGGTGCGTTAAAAAAGACCAGGAAAACAAACAGCGTGAGTGGCGCAAGCAGGCTGTAAAACAACTGTGGAAGATAACGGCCAAAATAAATTTCCAGTTGTTCCACGCCTTCAGATGCCACTTGGATCACGGAAGAGGTAGATTGTTGGTTAACCTGATTCAGCGGCATGGAAGATAATTTTTGATAAATCAGCGTACGCAATTTATGTTTCACTTGCGTACTCGCTTTATAGGAGGCTTTTACCGCCATTTTTCCCGCCCAAGCACGCAACGCCAGACAAGCAACCAAAACGACGGTAAAAATGACCGCACTTTGTAGCGTAAGTGTGCGCTCAAACGCCCATTGCAAACAAATGGCAAATACCACCGCACTTATAATCCCGCCAATTAAGGCAACCCAGTTCCATAACACATTAATAGCAATCCATTTTTTGCTATCCTCGACTGTGTTTATCAGCCGTTTATCAATCATCATAACGTTTATTTGTCCTTAAGAATTACTTTAATGAAAAGTGCTATATCATAACATTTATATAACAAATGATAATTAATTTTATTCAATAAATGAGACTGTTTTATGTTTACTGTTTAAATTTAAAACAAAAAAATAGCACCTTTCTCAAGGTGCTATTTATATAAAATTCAAATCGGTTTATAGCAAGATATTGGCAAATAACAGACCAAAACCTAAGCAGAATGCCATACTTAATAAACCTGGTAGCATGAAACTGTGGTTGAAAATGTATTTACCGATTCGGGTAGTACCGGTGGTATCAAAGTCAAGTGATGCAATGATTGGACCGTAGTTTGGAATAAAGAAATAACCGTTTACTGCCACAAACACACCAATCAAGATAGCCGGTGGAATACCAAGAGCAATACCCAATGGGAACAATGTCGCTACGGTAGCGCCTTGGCTGTTTACGAGTACAGAAAGCACGAACAAGGCGAAGGCAAATGTCCAAGGTGCAGTTTCAACTAAACCTTTTACTAAACCTTTTACTTCCTCAATGTGAGCTTGCATTAAGGTATCTCCTAACCATGCGATACCGAAAATAGCGATTACCGCACGCATACCAGCGTGGAATACGGAACCTTTGGTAATTTCAGTGCCATCCGGTTTACAGGTTAAGATAATTAGCGCACCGATAGATAGCATGATGATTTCAATGGTATGTGCCATACCCATTGGTTTGCCATCAAATACCGGACGAAGAGAAGGCATTGCTCCCATTAATACAACAAGCAATGCACCAAACAAGAAAAGAGAAACAGAAATTTTTGCTGTTTTGCTGATCTCAAGTTCTTTCCCACTAATAGTTGAATTAAAGGCTTCGGCATATTTAGGATCGTTTAAACGACGTTGGTATTCCGGATCATCTTTTAATTCCTTACCCATTTTATTGACAAATAAACACGCGCAGAAAATACCAAGAACAGTGGAAGGAATCGTGACGATTAACACATCACCTAAATGAATACCTTGCGGTTCAAGGTACGCCACAACTGCAACTACAGCTGCAGCAATCGGGCTGGCAACAATAGCAAATTGAGAGGCAATAACTGCCATAGACATTGGTCGTTCAGGGCGAACACCATTTTGGCGGCTCACTTCGGCAATGACTGGTAATACAGAATATGCAACGTGGCCTGTACCGGCTAATAGTGTAAAAGTCCAAGTGACTGCAGGTGCAATAAACGTAATGTGTTTTGGATTACGACGTAAAATATTGGTAGCAATTTTGATCATATAATCTAAACCGCCTGCCGCTTGCATTGCTGCTGCAGCGGAAACCACAGCCATAATCATAAACATAACGTCAATTGGCAGGCCTGCCGGTTTTAAACCAAAACCGAAAGACAAGATAGCAAGCCCCAAGCCGCCAAAAACACCCAAACCGATACCGCCAACACGTGCACCTACCAAAATACAGAGCAACACGATGGCGAATTGAAGTAAAAACATAGCAGACATACTGCCTCCTTAGAGAATGAAAACAAAATCTGTGTAATGTATAAGATATTATACTAAATGATATTTTGATAAAAATGCCTTTTCAAGGCAATTAGGGTTTAGTAATTCAAAATTCGACCTAATTATATAGGAATGTTGTCGCAGTGAGTATGTAAGAGATTTAAAGTTCTGTTCGATTTATGATCTATATCATATTTTAAAGAAATAATTGATTATTATTTAAACAAAATTGATAATTTTTACAAGAACAATTATTTTTGATAAATAACTAAAGTAAAGTTATACTGGGGCCTTGTTTTTAAACCTAATCATTGAGAAAAAAATGGAAGAATTTATGCCGATGGCAATCACGTTTGCCAAAAATCATACTCTAATTGTCGTTGCTTGGGTAGCCGTGTTTATCATGGTCATTTATCACTTTATCAAAGCGGCAACCAGTAAAACCAAAGTTATTGATAACGCTGAAGCCGTTGCCTTAATGAATAACCAAAATGCTGTGGTAATTGACTTACGTTCTATCGATGAATTCGGTAAAGGGCATATTATCAACAGCCTAAACCTCCTTCCTACCGAAATTAAAAATCACAATATCGGTAAAATTGAACAACACAAAGAAACGCCCGTTATTTTGGTTTGCGCAACCGGTGCAACTTCCGGCACTTCGGCAGAGATTTTGGCAAAACAAGGCTTCAACCACGTTTATACTTTAAAAGAAGGCCTTGCCGGTTGGCGCGCAGCAAATTTACCTTTAGTTAGAAAATAAATAAGGACTCAAACATGACCGAAGAAAATAAAGACGTTGTTAGCGAAGAGCAAGAAACTCAAGCGATACTGCAAATTCAACGCATCTATGTTAAAGATGTTTCTTTTGAAGCACCGAATTTACCCCATATTTTCAATCAGGAATGGAAACCAAAACTGGCTTTCGATTTATCTACCGAAACCGTTAAATTAGCCGATGATTTATACGAAGTTTGCCTAAATATTTCCGTGGAAACCACCTTGGAGGATTCCGATGATGTGGCCTTCATTTGTGAAGTAAAACAAGCGGGTGTGTTCACCATTAGCGGTTTGGACGATATGCAAATGGCGCACTGCTTAACATCACAATGCCCAAATATGCTGTTCCCGTATGCACGTGAATTAGTGTCCAACTTAGTGAATCGCGGTACATTCCCGGCATTAAATCTTTCTCCGGTAAACTTTGACGCTTTGTTTGTTGAATATTTACAACGCCAACAACAAGAGCAAGAATCTGCCGAACAACCAAGTGTTAATTAATCACAAAAACCCGCTTTACATTAAACCGTAAAGCGGGTTTTATCCTTTCGTTACCGTCTTTTTCGCCATTCAAGGAGTAAATGATGAATACGACCTTAACCCATTCTTCCATCACCGTATTAGGCGCAGGTTCTTTTGGTACTGCCTTGGCTATCACATTTTCGCGCAATGGGCACCCCACTTATCTTTGGGGGCATAATCCGCAAAAAATGCAAAAACTGAATGCCGAACGACAAAATGCGGAATTTTTACCTGATATTATTTTCCCGGATGCATTACACATAGAAGCGGATTTGGGCAATGCAATTCAAGCCTCACGGGATTTGTTATTGGCTGTGCCAAGCCACTGTTTCGGTGAAATTCTCTCGCAAATTCGACCGCACTTACGCCCCGATAGTCGAATTGTTTGGGCCACCAAAGGGCTAGAACGGAATACCGGGCGCTTGCTGGAAGAGGTGATTAAGGAAACATTAGGCAACACTTACCCGTTGGCCGTTCTTTCCGGCCCAACCTTTGCCAAAGAATTGGCTTCCGGTTTACCTACTGCCATTACGTTAGCCTCCGATAACGAAGAATTTGCACGTGAATTTCAAGCACGAATTCATTGCAGTAAGCATTTTCGGGTTTATATTAATGATGATATGCTCGGTGTGCAGCTGGGAGGAGCGATTAAAAACGTTATTGCTATTGGTGCCGGGATTTCCGATGGTATGGGATTTGGTGCAAATGCCAGAACAGCATTAATTACTCGTGGTATTACAGAAATATCCCGTTTGGGTATCGCCGCAGGCGCCAATCCTAACACCTTTATGGGCATGTCGGGTTTAGGCGATTTAGTGCTTACCTGTACTGATAACCAATCTCGTAACCGTCGTTTCGGTATTATGCTTGGACAAGGTTTTTCCGCCCAAACTGCCATGGATAATATCGGACAAGTGGTGGAAGGTTTTTACAACACCAAAGAAGCTCATTTATTAGCTCAGCGTTATGGTGTTGAAATGCCTATTACGGAACAAATTTATCAAGTCTTGTTCTGTGGTAAAAATGCAAAAGAGGCTGCAGTGAATTTATTAGGCAGAGAACGTAAAGAGGAATAATCCATGTTGTTAGAAGTTTGGCAAAATATTCGTCAAGAAGCGAAAAAATTGGTAGATAACGAACCTATGCTTGCCAGTTTTTTCCATTCGACCATTTTAAAACATCATGATTTAGGCAGTGCACTAAGCTATATTTTAGCCAATAAATTAGCTAACACCATTATGCCGGCCATTGCCTTACGTGAAATTATCGAAGAAACTTATTTGGCAAAACCAAGTATTATCGAATGTGCCGCGTACGATATTTCGGCCGTACGTCAACGGGATCCGGCAGTAGAATTACTCTCCACACCATTGCTATATTTAAAAGGCTTTCACGCTTTGCAAAGCTACCGAATCACCCATTATTTATGGCAACAAAATCGCAAAGCTTTGGCTATTTACCTACAAAACCAAATTTCCGTCGCTTTTGATGTCGATATTCACCCCGCCGCCAACATTGGGCACGGCATCATGTTTGACCATGCCACCGGTATTGTAGTGGGTGAAACCTCGGTGATTGAAAATAATGTGTCGATTTTACAAGGCGTTACTCTCGGCGGTACAGGCAAAGAATGCGGCGATCGCCACCCTAAAGTACGTGAAGGCGTCATGATTGGTGCCGGTGCGAAAATTTTAGGTAACATTGAGGTGGGTAAATATGCTAAAATAGGCGCCAATTCGGTGGTGTTACAACCGGTTCCTGAATACGCCACCGCCGCCGGGGTGCCTGCACGCATTATCGGTAAAGACAGAGATGCCAAACCGGCATTCGACATGAACCAAAACTTTATTGATCTTGGCATGGAATTAAATATCTAGCCTCTATCATTAAATAAAAAAACATCATAAAAACCGACCGCACTTTATATTGCTGTTTTAAAGTGCGGTTAGTTTTTTTGTTATTTTTACAGCCTAACACCAATTTTAAAACGGATAAACTATGATACTCACATTAAATTATTTATTTCTAACCATCAAAAAACTCGGTATTTTTCTTATTGGTCTATTATTTCTGGCAGCTTGCGGGAATAACGTAAATAAGTTAGCTGATGAATCTCTCGGTGAAATTAAATTGAACCAAGAATATGGCTATGTGATAGATTTAGACAAATTAGCCAATGGCAAAGCCATCGAAACCTCTGTGCGGGTTAACATTAACACGACAAACAGTGGAATCAAGGCAGATTATCAGCTAACCGAAAATCGCGGTGAAACTAAAAATCAGGTAATCATTAGCGGAAAACCTACGGTTAAAGGTGATATTTCTGTGGATGTTCAATGGGGAATTTACGGTAATATGTCGTATTCGCCAAAATTATTTAAGAAAAGATTTATTATTAACGTCGTTGAATAATCATATATAAATAAGCCGGTTTACATAACCGGCTTTATTTTTGGACTTAAGCTTTAATTAAACGGGAAAGTGCGGTGTCTTTTCGGTCTAAATAATGGGTAGATTGAATGCGACGAATGGTTCTGGATTTTCCACGAATTAATAAGGTTTCCGTGGTAGCTAAATTGCCTTTACGGTGAACACCTTTTAATAAATCACCGTTAGTAATCCCGGTGGCGGCAAACACCAAATTGTCATCCCGCACCAACTGTTCTAATTGTAATACGGTATTCACTTCCACACCCATGTCTGCACAACGGCGAATTTCTTCTGCGGCCAACACATTATTTTCCGGCGTATCGCCTTTTACCTGATCTCGCAGTAATAGACGGGATTGCATATCACCACCTAAGGCACGAATAGCCGCTGCCGCCACAACCCCTTCCGGCGCACCGCCAATGCCATAAACCATGTCAATTTCCGCTTCCGGCAAGCAACATAACACAGAGGCCGCTATATCACCATCAGAAATGGTAAACACCCGCACGCCTAACTCGTGCATTTTTTCAATCACCGCTTCATGACGGGGTTTATCTAAAATCATCACCGTTAAATCGGATAACAGTTTGCCTAACTTCGAGGCGACGCGGCGCAAATTTTGTTCAAGTGGCAAATTCAAATCAACAATACCTTTTGCCTCCGGACCAACCACCAATTTTTCCATATACATGTCCGGCGCTTTCAAAAAGGTATTTTTACCACCCGCCGCCAATACGGAAATGGCATTGGCTTGTCCCATTGCCGTCATACGCGTACCATCAATGGGATCCACGGCAATAGATACTAATTCCCCCATACCTGAACCTAGTTTTTCGCCAATATATAACATCGGCGCTTGGTCAATTTCGCCTTCGCCAATCACGATTTCTGCATCCATATGAATCAAATTTAGCATATAACGCATGGCTTTCACGGCAGCATCATCAGCCGAATTTTTATCCCCACGTCCCAACCAAGCAAACCCGGCAAGGGCAGCAACTTCGGTTACTCTTGAAAATTCAATGGCTAATGATCTGTTCATGGCATAATCCTTAAAAATGAGAAGTAAAAAAATCGGCTTATTCTATCACTAAGCAAACGTTTGCTATAGAAAAAACACAAAGAAATTTTTAACCAACAATCACGAATTCACAGATAATTTGATTCTTTACTTTAACAAAGCGGATTAACTATGTAGAATAACCCACACTTTTATCCATTTGTTTTAGAGGAAATCACTATGTCATTAGAAGTTTTAGATCAGTTAGAACACAAGATTAAACAAGCTGTTGAGACCATTCAACTCCTTCAATTGGAAGTGGATGAATTAAGAGATAAAAACGGCAGAGCACAACAAGAAAATGATGCATTACGCGGTGAAAACGAACAATTAAGAGGTGAACACCAAAATATCCAGGAGCGTTTACGTTCACTTTTAGGCATCACCGATAGCATCTAATTACATATTATTAAACAAAGGCTTAGTTAATCTAAGCCTTCTTTTTAGGAGAAAAAATGCAACCTAAAATTTGCCTAATTACAGGTAGCACCTTAGGCAGTGCCGAATATGTTGCCGAACACTTAGAAAGCGTATTACAACAACAAGGCTTTTCTACCGAATTACATCATGGTCCGGCATTAGACGATGTTATCAACGAAAAATTATGGTTAGTTGTCACCTCCACCCATGGCGCAGGGGAATTACCGGATAATTTAAAACCGTTATTTGAAATGCTGAAAGACAACAATATGGATCTTTCAGATTTAAGATTTGCCGTGATAGGTTTAGGAAATTCCGATTACGACACATTCTGTTTTGCCGTGGATACCGTGGAAGAAACATTACAAGCCAAAAGTGCGGTCAAAATTGCCGATGCTTTACGCATTGATGTGTTAAATGACACCGACCATGATCAATGTGCAGAAGATTGGTTACCCGCCTTCATACAAAAAATTTAGTCCCATCTTCTTAATAAAAACCTTTTTTACGATGAAAATTTAATCAAACTTATCAATTTATTCCTGTGTATAACTTTAGATAAAAACTGTTAAAAATCTGTTTTTATCACTATAACAACTTTGATATATTGCTATTATGTGGATAACTAACGAAGTTATACACAGGAATTAAGGTATAGGATCGGTAAGATCTTAACAGTTTGATCTATAATCTATCTCTTTCATTTCATTATAAAAAAGGATCTTATTCAGAATAAAACAGGATCTTAATAATAGTAATAATAAACTTATTTATATATAAAGATCTTATAACTTATTAAACAGGGATCCTTCACATTGATCCTTGCCATCAATTCTCACAATCTTATCTTTCAAGCCCCTTCGTTTTTCAGTAAAATAGCAAGCAATTTTTTTTAAGGGATCAAGGGATCTCTTTTGCATTAGATCAGTACATCAGAGATAAATATTATTATGTTTTATATGGATACTTATGACGTCATTGTCATTGGTGGCGGCCATGCAGGAACCGAAGCTGCGCTTGCGCCTGCCCGTATGGGATTAAAAACCCTGTTACTTACACATAATGTGGATACGTTAGGACAAATGTCTTGTAATCCTGCAATTGGTGGGATAGGAAAAGGCCATTTGGTTAGAGAAATTGATGCCATGGGCGGTTTAATGGCGACAGCTGCGGATCAGGCCGGTATTCAATTTCGTACCTTAAACAGTAGCAAAGGCCCGGCCGTACGGGCTACCCGTGCGCAAGCAGACCGTGTGTTATATCGTCAGGCAGTTCGCATTGCCCTTGAAAATCAACCGAATTTAGATATTTTCCAACAAGAAGTCAGCGATATTTTAATTGAGCAGGATCGTGCTACTGGTGTCGTGACGAAAATGGGGCTGAAATTTCATGCGAAATCGGTGATTTTAACTGCAGGTACATTTTTAGACGGCAAGATCCACATTGGTTTAGAAAATTACATCGGTGGACGCGCCGGTGATCCTGCTTCCATTACGTTAGCGCAACGTTTACGCGATTTGAACTTACGGGTGGATCGCTTAAAAACCGGTACGCCGCCACGCATTGATGCACGCACTATTGATTTTTCCGTGCTTGCCGAACAGCATGGCGATGCAGAGTTGCCGGTATTTTCTTTCATGGGATCGGTTGATCAGCATCCTCGTCAAATTCCTTGTTTTATTACGCATACCAATGAAAAAACCCATGAAGTGATCCGTAATAATTTAGATCGTAGCCCAATGTACACGGGAGTGATCGAAGGGATCGGTCCACGTTATTGCCCGTCCATTGAAGATAAAGTGATGCGTTTCGCCGATCGCAATTCTCATCAAATTTATTTGGAACCGGAAGGCTTAACCACAAATGAAATTTACCCGAATGGAATTTCTACCAGCCTACCATTTGACGTGCAAATGGGAATCGTTAATTCCATGAAAGGTTTGGAAAATGCCCGTATTATCAAACCGGGCTACGCTATCGAATATGATTATTTTGATCCGCGCGATTTAAAACCAACGTTAGAAACCAAATCCATTCAAGGTTTATTCTTTGCCGGTCAAATTAACGGTACTACTGGTTATGAAGAGGCCGCCTCTCAAGGTTTGTTAGCGGGAATTAACGCCGGTCTTTATGTGCAAGAAAAAGAGGCTTGGTTCCCACGTCGTGATCAGGCTTACATGGGCGTATTGGTGGATGATCTTTGCACGCTTGGCACCAAAGAACCTTATCGCGTATTCACGTCCCGAGCTGAATATCGTTTGTTATTGCGTGAAGATAATGCCGACATTCGTTTGACACCGATTGCCCATGAATTAGGGTTAATTGATGAAGCACGCTGGGCACGTTTCAATCAGAAAATGGAAAATATTGAACAAGAACGTCAGCGTTTGCGCAGTATTTGGTTACATCCGCGTTCAGAACATTTAGAAGAAGCCAACCAAGTATTGGGCAGTCCGTTAGTGCGTGAAGCCAGTGGTGAAGATTTATTGCGTCGTCCGGAAATAAATTATCAAATTTTGACCGCACTTACGCCGTTTCAACCGCCGATGGCCGATAAAGAAGCTATTGAACAAGTGGAAATTGCCATTAAATATCAAGGTTACATCGAACATCAGCAAGAAGAAATCGAAAAGCAAAAACGCCATGAAAATACGGCAATTCCGCCACATTTTGATTATTCCAAAGTTGCGGGATTATCTAACGAAGTTCGTATCAAACTGGAACAACATCGTCCGGTATCTATCGGACAAGCCAGTCGTATTTCCGGTATTACGCCGGCAGCCATTTCCATTATTTTAGTAAACTTAAAAAAACAAGGCATGTTAAAGCGGGGTGAATAATGGCTAACCTTGATATGCAGCTGGCAGATAAACTAAAAACATTATTAAAACAGACCGCACTTTCTGTTACAGAACAACAGCAACAACAATTAGTTAAGTTAGTTTCATTGCTCAATAAATGGAATAAAGCATATAACCTGACTTCTGTGCGTGATCCACAGGAAATGTTGGTTAAACATATTTTAGACAGTATTGTGGTTAGCCCTTATTTACAAGGTGATCGTTTTATTGATGTGGGTACAGGTCCGGGCTTACCGGGCTTGCCATTAGCCATTATTAATCCGGATAAACATTTTGTACTGCTAGATAGTCTCGGTAAGCGCATTAGTTTTATTCGACATGCGGTGCGTGAGCTAGGACTAACTAATGTAGAACCGGTACTTAAGCGGGTGGAAGAATATCAACCCGATCATCAATTTGATGGCGTGTTAAGTCGAGCTTTTGCTTCTCTTAAAGATATGACAGATTGGTGCAGTCATTTGCCTACGGAAAACGGACTATTTTATGCGCTAAAAGGGCTTTTTCGTGATGAAGAAGTACAAGAATTAGACAGTAAATTCGCCATAAAAGAGGTTATAAAACTTAATGTTCCCGAGCTTGTTGGGGAACGGCATTTGGTCATTTTGAAATAAAGTTTACATTTTTGTTAAACATTTTTTTAAAAGTGTAATTTATTTAACATTTTTTATGTTTTTTTAAGTTGAAACTGTTTTCTGCAAAGGTATAATTAAAACGTTTTTTGTGTTTTAAAAATAAAGTAATGTCTCAGGTTCTAACGCAAGCTAAAAAACGTTATCAAAAAGCTATATTGCTTGAAATGGGATTTATCCTCATTTTTGGTGCGTTAATGTCCATTTGGCAATGGAAAAGTGCGGTTGATTTTTGTCTTGGATTTTTTAGTGCTTTTTTGCCTTTTTGTGCATTTATTTACCTTATTTTTTATCGTAAACAGAATTTATCAACAAAACTGACCGCACTTTATCGTGGTGAAGCGATAAAGTTTATACTAACAATTCTTTTTATTGTGGTATCTTTCAAGTGGTTAGGCGTGAGTCAGTTTTTTTTGTTTTTTACAGGTTTTTTTATGGCATTAGTGTTGAATAATTTGGTTCCATTTTTGCTAAACAGGTCTTAATTTTTTTTCTATTTTTTTAAAGGGTTAACTATGTCTGAACTCACTACTTCAGAATATATTAGTCACCATTTATCGTTTCTTAAAACAGGTGATGGTTTCTGGAATATTCACGTTGATACGCTCTTTTTCTCAATTCTCTCAGCCATTATTTTCCTTTTTGTTTTTTCTCGTGTTGCGAAAAAAGCAACGCCGGGTGTACCGGGTAAACTGCAATGTTTTGTTGAAATTGTGGTTGATTGGGTAAATGGTATTGTAAAAGAAAACTTTCATGGCCCGCGTAACGTGGTGGCACCTATCGCGTTAACCATCTTCTGTTGGGTGTTCATCATGAATGCCATCGACTTAATCCCAGTTGATTTTCTTCCTCAATTTGCCGGTCTCTTTGGTATTCATTATTTAAGAGCCGTACCAACCGCAGATATTAGTGCGACCCTAGGTATGTCAATCTGCGTCTTCTTCCTCATTATTTTCTATACGGTTAAATCAAAAGGTTTTGGTGGTTTGGTGAAAGAATATACGCTCCATCCTTTCAATCATTGGGCGTTTATTCCGGTAAACTTTATTCTTGAAACCGTGACCTTGTTGGCAAAACCGATTTCTCTTGCTTTCCGTTTGTTCGGTAACATGTATGCAGGGGAATTAATCTTTATTCTTATCGCTGTGATGTATTCTGCCAATATGGCGATTGCGGCATTGGGAATCCCGTTACACCTCGCTTGGGCTATTTTCCATATTTTGGTTATTACGTTACAAGCATTCATCTTTATGATGTTGACGGTGGTTTACTTAAGTATTGCTTATAACAAAGCAGAACACTAATTTTTATTAACCGGCTCTAGGGCTAAACTTAACTTCTATTGGAGAACATTATGGAAACTGTAATTACAGCAACTATCATTGGTGCATCAATTCTTCTTGCATTTGCTGCATTAGGTACTGCTATCGGCTTTGCTATCTTAGGCGGTAAATTCTTAGAATCGTCAGCTCGTCAACCGGAACTTGCATCCAGCTTGCTAACTAAAATGTTTATCGTGGCGGGTTTATTGGATGCGATTGCAATGATTGCTGTTGGTATTTCATTACTTTTCATTTTCGCAAACCCATTCATCGGCTTATTACAATAATTGCCTTATTTGCTTATCAACGTAAAACAAGCATAGTAAGGAGGACGTTGTGAATTTAAATGCAACATTGATTGGTCAACTTATTGCATTTGCAATTTTCGTGTGGTTCTGCATGAAATTTGTTTGGCCACCAATTATTAATGCGATTGAAACACGTCAAAGCCAAATTGCGAACGCTTTAGCTTCGGCAGAAGAAGCTAAAAAAGAGCAAGCGGATAACAAAGCGCTTGCTGAGCAAGAAATTTCTAACGCTAAAATTAAAGCACAAGAAATTTTAGATGCTGCCAATAGACGTCGTAATGAAGTGCTAGACGAAGTGAAGATAGAAGCAGAAGAGCTAAAAGCGAAAATTATTGAGCAAGGTTATGCCGAAGTGGAAGCCGAGCGTAAACGCGTTCAAGAAGAATTACGTGTGAAAGTCGCCTCTTTAGCGATTGCCGGCGCAGAAAAAATTGTTGGGCGTACTGTGGATGAAGCAGCCAACAATGACATCATAGATAAACTAGTTGCAGAACTATAAGAAGGTTGAGCTTATGTCAGAATTAACTACCATAGCTCGCCCTTATGCTAAAGCAGCATTTGATTTTGCCGTAGAACAGAGTTCATCTGATAAAAGTGCGGTGGAAAAATGGAATAAAATGTTGGGTTTTCTTGCTGAAGTGGTAAAAAACGAAACCATGCAGGCTTTCTTAACAGGATCATTTTCCGCACAAAAATTAGCAGACACGGTGATTTCAATTTGTGGCGAACAATTAGATCAATATGGGCAAAACTTAGTTCGGTTAATGGCTGAAAATAAGCGTTTAACTGTGCTTCCGGCAGTTTTAAAAGAGTTTCAACGCTATGTTGAAGAACATCAGGCTATTACGGAAGTTCAAGTCACTTCGGCTCAACCATTAAGTGTCGCGCAACAAGAAAAAATTGCTGCCGCAATGGAAAAAAGATTAGCTCAGAAAGTTAAGTTAAATTGCAACGTTGATAAGACGCTGATTGCCGGCGTTATCATTCGTACAGAAGATTTTGTGATTGACGGAAGTAGTCGTGGACAACTTGCCCGTTTAGCAAATGAGTTGCAATTATAAGAGGATTAGAAAATGCAACTAAATTCAACTGAAATTAGTGAATTAATAAAAAAACGCATTGCCCAGTTTAATGTAGAAAGTGAAGCGCGTAATACGGGTACAATCGTTTCTGTAAGCGATGGTATTATTCGTATTCATGGGTTAAGCGAAGTAATGCAAGGGGAGATGATTGCTCTTCCGGGTAATCGTTACGCGATGGCATTAAACTTAGAAAGAGATTCTGTTGGTGCTGTGGTAATGGGACCTTATGCAGATCTTGCTGAAGGAATGGAAGTTCAATGTACTGGCCGTATTCTTGAAGTACCGGTTGGTCGAGGTTTATTAGGTCGTGTTGTAAACACGCTTGGTCAACCAATTGATGGTAAAGGTGAAATTGAAAATGACGGTTTCTCTCCGGTTGAAGTTATCGCTCCAGGTGTAATTGAACGTAAATCCGTTGATCAACCTGTACAAACCGGTTATAAAGCGGTTGACTCCATGGTACCAATCGGTCGTGGTCAACGTGAATTGATTATCGGTGACCGTCAAACCGGTAAAACAGCATTAGCGATTGATGCTATCATTAACCAACGTAACTCAGCTATTAAATGTATCTATGTTGCTATTGGTCAAAAAGCATCAACAATTGCTAACGTGGTACGTAAATTAGAAGAACATGGTGCATTAGCTAATACTATTGTGGTTGCTGCGTCTGCGTCTGAATCTGCAGCATTGCAATATTTAGCGCCTTATGCCGGTTGTGCAATGGGTGAATATTTCCGTGATCGTGGAGAAGATGCATTAATCGTTTATGATGATCTTTCTAAACAAGCGGTTGCTTATCGTCAAATTTCCTTATTATTACGTCGTCCGCCAGGTCGTGAAGCATATCCTGGTGACGTGTTCTACTTACACTCACGTTTGCTTGAACGTGCTTCTCGTGTAAATGAAGAATACGTAGAAAAATTCACCAAAGGTGAAGTAAAAGGAAAAACAGGTTCTTTAACTGCTCTTCCAATTATTGAAACTCAAGCGGGTGACGTTTCTGCATTCGTTCCTACTAACGTAATTTCTATTACCGATGGTCAGATTTTCTTAGAATCTAACTTGTTTAACTCAGGTATTCGTCCTGCGGTGAACCCAGGTATTTCTGTTTCTCGTGTGGGTGGTTCTGCGCAAACTAAAGTTATTAAGAAACTTGCGGGTGGTATTCGTACTGCACTTGCACAATATCGTGAATTAGCGGCATTTGCTCAGTTTGCTTCAGATCTTGATGATGCAACTCGTAAACAACTTTCTCACGGTGAAAAAGTAACCGAGTTGTTGAAACAAAAACAATTTTCTCCGCTTTCTGTTGCTGAACAAGCAGTAGTGTTATTTGCGGTTGAATTTGGTTATTTAGACGATGTTGAATTATCTAAAATTGCAAGTTTTGAAACCGCAATTCTAGATTATGCAAATCGTAATTATGCCGAGTTTATGCAAGAGCTTACTAAAACCGGTAACTATAATGATGAAATCAAAGATACATTAAAAGGTATTTTAGATAGTTTCAAAGCTAATAGTGCTTGGTAGTAACGGAGAAATAAGATGGCAGGTGCAAAAGAGATAAAAACCAAAATTGCCAGCGTACAAAGTACGCAGAAAATTACTAAGGCAATGGAAATGGTTGCAACCTCGAAAATGCGTAAAACGCAGGACCGTATGGCGGCATCTCGTCCGTATTCTGAAACTATCCGTAGTGTTATCAGTCATGTGTCTAAAGCAAGTATCGGTTATAAACACCCGTTCTTAGTTGAACGGGAAGTAAAAAAAGTTGGTATTTTAGTTATTTCTACTGATCGTGGAATGTGTGGTGGTTTAAACGTGAATTTGTTTAAAACCACACTTAACCAAATTAAAGATTGGAAATCACAAAATGCGACGACTGAGCTTGGCTTGATTGGTTCTAAAGGGATTAGTTTTTTCCGTTCCCTTGGTTTTAAAGTAAAAAGCCAACTTTCCGGTTTGGGCGATAACCCTTCTTTAGAAGAATTAATTGGTGTAGCAAATACCATGTTTGATGCTTATCGTAATGGAGAAATTGATGCAATTTATATTGCATACAATAAATTCATTAATACGATGTCGCAAAAATCGGTTGTACAGCAATTAGTTCCTTTACCGGAAATGGAAAACGATCACTTAATCGAAAGACAACAGGCATGGGATTATATTTACGAACCTGAACCAAAAGTGTTATTAGACAGCCTTTTAGTTCGTTATTTAGAATCTCAAGTTTATCAAGCGGTTGTAGATAATTTAGCTTCAGAACAAGCGGCTCGAATGGTAGCGATGAAAGCAGCAACAGATAACGCAGGCAATTTAATTAATGATCTGCGGTTGGTGTATAACAAAGCTCGTCAAGCAAGTATCACAAATGAATTAAATGAAATCGTTGCCGGTGCGGCTGCGATTTAATAGAAGAGGAACGGTAATGGCGACAGGTAAAATTGTACAAATCATCGGTGCGGTGATTGACGTCGAATTTCCACAAGATGCAGTACCAAAAGTTTATGATGCATTAAATGTTGAAACAGGTTTGACCCTTGAAGTTCAACAACAATTAGGTGGCGGTGTGGTACGTTGTATCGCATTAGGTGCTTCCGACGGTTTGAAACGTGGTTTGAAAGTAGAAAACACAAATGACCCGATTCAAGTACCGGTAGGAACGAAAACCCTTGGTCGAATTATGAATGTGTTGGGTGACCCAATTGATGAACAAGGTCCGATTGGTGAAGAAGAACGTTGGTCTATTCACCGTTCTGCACCAAGTTATGAAGAACAGTCCAACAGCACCGAATTATTAGAAACCGGTATCAAAGTTATCGACTTAATTTGTCCATTCGCGAAGGGTGGTAAAGTTGGTTTATTCGGTGGTGCAGGTGTAGGTAAAACCGTCAATATGATGGAGTTAATCCGTAATATTGCGATTGAGCACTCAGGTTACTCCGTATTTGCCGGTGTAGGTGAGCGTACCCGTGAAGGTAACGACTTCTACCACGAAATGAAAGATTCCAATGTATTGGATAAAGTATCTTTGGTTTACGGTCAAATGAATGAGCCACCGGGTAACCGTTTACGTGTTGCGTTAACCGGTTTAACCATGGCGGAAAAATTCCGTGATGAAGGTCGTGATGTATTATTCTTCGTGGATAATATCTATCGTTATACTCTTGCTGGTACTGAGGTATCTGCGCTTTTAGGTCGTATGCCATCAGCGGTAGGTTACCAACCGACCCTTGCTGAGGAAATGGGTGTATTACAAGAGCGTATTACTTCAACTAAAACAGGTTCTATCACGTCCGTACAAGCGGTTTACGTGCCTGCGGATGACTTGACTGACCCATCTCCGGCAACAACCTTTGCTCACTTAGACTCAACCGTTGTATTGAGCCGTCAAATTGCGTCTTTAGGTATTTATCCTGCGGTTGACCCATTAGATTCTACATCTCGTCAATTAGACCCGTTAGTTGTTGGTCAAGAGCATTATGATGTTGCTCGTGGCGTACAAGGTATCTTGCAACGTTATAAAGAATTGAAAGATATTATTGCGATTCTTGGTATGGATGAATTATCTGAAGAAGATAAATTGGTTGTAGCGCGTGCGCGTAAGATCGAGCGTTTCTTATCACAACCGTTCTTCGTTGCTGAAGTATTTAACGGCACACCAGGTAAATACGTTCCGTTAAAAGAAACCATTCGTGGCTTTAAAGGTATTTTAAACGGCGAATACGATCATGTTCCGGAACAAGCGTTCTACATGGTTGGTTCAATCGACGAAGCGCTAGAAAAAGCCAAAAATATGTAATCACTTCAAGCTGATGCATATCAAACTTGAAGGAGAAAAACATGGCAACATTTAATTTAACAGTCGTAAGTGCAGAACAAAAAATCTTTTCCGGTAATGTGAAAAGTGTTCAAGCAACAGGTATTGAGGGTGAACTCGGTGTTTTACCAGGGCACACCCCTTTATTGACGGCAATCAAGCCAGGTATTGTTAAATTTACTTTAGAAAATGATAGCGAACAAGTTATCTATGTTTCTGGTGGTTTTTTAGAAGTTCAACCAACGATTGTTACTGTTCTTGCTGATGTAGCAATTCGTGGTCAAGAGCTTGATAGCGAGAGAATTCTTGCTGCTAAGAAACGAGCGGAAGAAAATATTCGTCAACATCACCATGATGCTGATTATGAATTATTAATGTCTAAACTTTCTAAAGAATTGGCAAAACTTCGTGCTTACGAACTTACAGAAAAACTAGTGAAATCAAAACGCTAATTTTTTTGACCGCACTTTTAATCTGCACCTTAATCTCAGAAACTTTCTGGTTATTAAGGTGAAGGTTTTTTATATTCCACTTTCTATAAAAATAGGCACCGGTTGGTGCCTAATTTATTTCTGTTAATGAGCTATCTTGCTTTCCAATAATGCTTTAAATTCATCACGTTGTGTAGAATCGCTAAAAACATGGTCTGGTATGGCTAAAAATAAACCGGTACTAATTCGAATTATTAAGTAGCCATATTTATTTTCAATGTGATGAATACACTGATAATTATACAAAGTTTGGCAGGTGTTTATTCCAATATACAGCCCATCGTCTTGAATACGTACGGTTGTCTTTTCTTGCTCTATTCTATTAAATACTTGGCTTTGAATTGCTCGATTATTTAAATAAGGTCGAATTAAAACTGCATATATAAATGCTAATAGAGAAATGACAAGTAATATATATCCCACATAACAAGCCAAAATATTTTCATAATAACCATAAAAATATTCAGCCCAATCCATCATTACAAAGGCAATAAAACAGCTTGGAATCAGAAATAATAAATACAATAGGAAATCACCAATATGCATTATCTTACGAAATTTATTATGTTTATAAATATCACGACTTACTTTCCTAGCTACTTTAGAATAACTTTTATCTAATACAGGTTGATATGTAATTTCCATTTTATATTCCCATTTTGTTGTCACTTAAAAGTGCGGTCAATTTTTCCAATACTTTTTCCGGTGTAATATCGATCAAACTTTGATGATATCCTTCTGCACTGTCGGTGCTTTTACGCACTTTAATCAAATCGCCTTCAATTAAACGGATGATTTCGGCTTTATCTGACAGTGGCGGCGTATACGTTGGGCTGGTTGGGCCGTAAAGCGCCACCAATGGACGATCGGTGGCGGCGGCAATGTGCATTAAACCACTGTCGTTACTCACGATCGCTGTGCAGTGAGCAATTAAATCCACCGCCTGATTTAAATTTGTTTGTCCCGCTAAATTCAAACAAAACGGTTGTAGCTCGGTAGGCAATGCGTTACGAATTTGTTCGCCGGCTTCTACGTCTTTCGGCGAACCAAATAATTCCACCGCATAGCCTTTTTCAATCAGCATTTCCGCCAGTTTGGCGTAATGATAATGCGGCCAACGTTTTGCTGGGCCAAATTCTGCGCCCGGACAAAATCCAATAATCGGGCGATTGCCTAAAAGTGCGGTCTGTTTTTCAAATGTTTTTAAGGTTTCTGCCTGTTGGGTTGGCTCAACGGTTAAGTAAGGTTTTAAAACGGGAATATCTGCCGCCTTCGGCACCGCATCTTTCTCAAACGCCAATGCCACATAACGCTGCACCATCATCGGGTAATCCCGTTTGTTGTTACGTAAGTCATTGAGTAAAAAATAACGACTCTCCCCTTTCCAACCACGACGCACGGCAATTTTCGCAAATAAAGGGATAAACGTGGATTTTAAAGAGTTAGGCAAAACAATCGCCATGTCATACTGATGACGTAACGTTTTGCCTAAACGATAACGTTCACACAGCGCAAATTTGCCGTGCCCGAGCGGCATTTCAATAGCGTTACGCACTTCCGGCATGCGTGCCAGCAACGGCTTACACCAATTCGGTGCCATCACATCAATTTGGCAAGTTGGATATTGAATTTTAAGTTGTTGATATAAACTGTGCGACATCATCATATCGCCGACCCAAGAGGGGCCGATAATTAGGATATTCATGTTTTGCCTTATGCTAAAAGTGCGGTTAAAAAACGTAATGAATTTTAACCGCACTTTATTTTTGTTTTGAATAGCAAGGTGTAATTATTTATTCAACCACGCCATATATTCCGCTACGCCTTCTGCCACGGTTTTAAACGATTTGTCGTAGCCGGTAGCGCGGAGTTTGGTTAAATCCGCTTGCGTGTATTCTTGATAGCGGGATTTTAAATGTTCCGGGAATGGGATAGTTTCTACTTCGCCTTTGCCGTGGAATTTAATCACCGCTTTCGCTACTTCAGCAAAAGATTCCGCGTTTCCGGTACCACAGTTGAAAATACCGGAAATGCCATTTTGCCAACACCAAATGTTCACGGCAGCAACATCGCCCACATAGACGAAATCACGGCGGAAGTTCTCACTGCCGGCAAATAATTTTGGATTTTCACCTTTCAGTATTTGGTTGTTTAAATGGAAGGCTACGCTTGCCATGGAACCTTTGTGGCCTTCACGTGGGCCGTACACGTTGAAATAACGGAAGCCGCACACCGGTGATTGGGCTTCAGGTAAAATCGCGCGCACATATTGGTCGAATAAGAATTTGGAGTAGCCATACACGTTCAACGGACCTTCAAATTCACGTTCTTCACGGAATTCGGTTTTGTCGCCGTAAGTGGCGGCACTGGACGCGTAGAGGAACGGAATTTGGCGATCTAAGCAGTAATGCAACAACTCTTTAGAATATTCGTAGTTGTTATGCATGATGTATTTACCGTCCCATTCGGTGGTGGCGGAACATGCACCTTCATGGAAAACGGCATCGATGTCACCTAAATCATCACCGGCGATAATAGAGGCGATGAAATCTTCTTTGTCGCAATAATCGGCAATATCAAGATCCACTAAGTTAATGAATTTTGTACCGTCTTTTAAATTATCTACCACTAAAATGTCTTTGCGACCCATGTCATTTAATGCTTTGACGATGTTGCTGCCGATAAAGCCTGCGCCGCCTGTTACGATAATCATAGTTCTGTCCTTTTACTAAATAAAAAATTGTGATTCATTGTAATAGATTTGCCTGTCGAGGTAAAAGTATTCACAATCAAGCCCGGTTTGATTACTTACCTCTTTGGGGCTGTCGGAAAAGCCGACAATCAAAATGTGCGGTGCGTTTTAAAGACGTTTTCTTGGTTATAAAAACGTTGCCAAAAATAACCGCACTTTTAAGCCCCAATAGCTTGTCCACCCCGTTGTCGCCAAGTCCATTTTGCCATTATGCAAGATGATGATGGTTGGCGTAACGCCTACTTCCCATTGATTCGCCAACTCACCCTGCGGGTCGTTGACCGTAGTAAAACCATATTGATGCTCCGCCAGATAATCTGCTACCTCCTGCGTGGAACCTGAACGCAATGCAACGGAAACGACAGGATAGCCTTCTTTTGCCAGATCATTTATTGCCGGCGAAGTGTAGCGGCAATAACCGCACCAAGTTCCCCAAAAATAAAGGAGGGTCGGCTTGTCTTGCGCCAGTTGCGGCAGAAAAAACGGATTGCCCTGCAAATCGTATAATGCCGTGGTGTTGATGTTATCCGGCACGGTCGGTTTGCGAATAAAATCCAAAATACTGCTCATGATCACAAAGGTGAGCAATAAGGAAACGGCGTTTTTTAGTAATTTTTTGTAATTAATCGATTTCACGTCGATCTCTGGCTTCGTGTTTGGTACCTTTGGCTAACATTCTTAACTGTAAAATTAACCGCTCTTTTAGTTGTTCCCGTTCTGTTTTGCTCATGTCTAGTGCGTTGGCACCGGCGGTAAATACAATGGTCACCATGCCTTCTGCCTGCACATAAGCGATGTATTGGGAGTAATTGTTTTTACGTGCAATATATTCCGAAAGTTCATCGGTAAAATGTTTAATTTCCCGTGCGGCGGCGGTACGGAAGGCTTGCGAGGTACCGGAACTTTCCCGTAATAACAGGCGGAATACGTTTGGGCTGTTATTAATAAATTCAAAGAAAGTTTCCACTGAAATTACAATCACGCTACCACCGTTGGCAATGCGTTTGCGCGCCTGGCGCATGAGCTGCCGAAGAGTTAAGCCCGCTTCGTCCACCATCGTTAAGCCCAATTCGTCCATATCTCGGAAATGCCGATAAAACGAGGTCGGCGCAATACCGGCTTCACGGGAGACTTCCCTTAAACTTAGATTGGAAAAACTTTTTTCCGCCGTGAGTTGGTTAAAAGCCGCATCAATTAATGCGCGACGGGTTTTTTCTTTTTGTTGCGCGCGAATACCGACCATGGAGTGCTCCGTTAAGATAAAATAGATTTAACCGAATTAGCGACGGCATCTGCAATGCGCTCATAACGGGCGCGGAGCGGAGAACCGGGACGATAGACTAAAATGACATCACGAGAAGGTTCCGGCGAATGGCATGGTAAATATTTTACGCCGCCACGGGCCCCTTCACTTAATACTGCCAATTGCGGCATTAATGTCATGCCTGCATTGGCGGCCACCATGTTACGCAAGGTTTCTAAGCTTGTAGCCTGGAAGTGGGAATTTTCTTTTGCACCGGCAGTAAAGCAATAACCAAGGGCTTGGTTACGCAAGCAGTGGCCATCATCCAGCATTAACATTTCACGATCTTTTAGCATAGACATCGACATAGTGCTTTCTGTTGCCCAAGGGTGTTGTTCAGAAATGGCCAGTAACATTTTTTCAGTAAATAACGGCACCTCGATGAAAGGTTCTGTTTCACGTACGGAAGCAACAATAGCGCAGTCTAGGCGACCGGTTTCAAGCTGTTCCAATAATTGGTGGGTTTGTGCTTCGTACAGGAATAATTCCAATTCAGGAAAGGCTTGTTGTAGCGCAGGCACAATATGGGGCATTAAATAAGGCCCTATCGTTGGGATGACGCCGATATGTAGTGGGCCGGTCATTTCTTTGCCTTGATTACTCGCCATTTCTTTTAATAATTTTACTTCACGCAATATGGTTTTGGCTTGATTGACCAACAATAAACCCGATTGGGTGAACAACACCTTACGGCTGGTGCGTTCCAATAAAATAATGCCGAGTTCGTCTTCCAGCTTACGAATTTGTCCGCTTAATGTGGGTTGGCTCACATGACAAGAGTCTGCCGCACGACGAAAATGCTTGTGTTCGGCAAGTGCCACAAGGTATTCTAAATCGCGAATATTCATAGGTCCTCATTATAGAAAGTAACAATTAAAAGGATAGAATTAATTGATTGTGACTATATCATAATTTTACCTATAATTCACAGTATCTTTAGAGACAGCCTGCAGTTTAAGCGAAGTTTCTAATTCACAGCAACACTTATAGATAGGAGAAAAATCTATGTCTACTATGGAAGGAAAAAAAGTTCCTCAGGTTACATTCCGCACCCGTCAAGGCGACAAATGGGTTGACGTAACAACATCTGAATTATTTGATAACAAAACCGTCATCGTATTCTCATTACCGGGTGCATTCACACCAACTTGTTCTTCTTCTCACTTACCACGTTATAATGAATTAGCACCTGTATTCAAAAAATACGGCGTTGATGACATTCTTGTTGTTTCCGTGAACGATACTTTCGTAATGAACGCATGGAAAGAAGATGAAAAAGCCGAGAACATCACTTTTGTTCCGGATGGTAACGGTGAATTCACTGAAGGCATGGGTATGTTGGTAGGTAAAGAAGATTTAGGTTTCGGCAAACGTTCATGGCGTTATTCTATGCTGGTGAAAAACGGTGTAGTAGAAAAAATGTTCATTGAACCAAACGAACCGGGCGACCCATTCAAAGTATCTGATGCAGATACTATGTTGAAATTCATCGCACCACAACACCAAGTTCAAGAATCCATTGCGATCTTCACTAAACCTGGTTGTCCGTTCTGTGCGAAAGCAAAACAAATGTTACATGAAAAAGGCTTAAGTTTTGAAGAAATCGTGTTAGGTCATGATGCAACTATCGTAAGCGTACGTGCTGTTTCCGGTCGTGCGACTGTACCACAAGTGTTCATCGGTGGTAAACACATCGGTGGTAGCGATGATTTAGAAGCGTATTTCGCAAAATAATCCAATAATCATAACTATAAAACTCTTCTTTTTGGGCGCTAATCTAGCGCCCTTTTTTCTTTTTGTTTAAATATTAATTTTAACAAAATCTTTTTATAAATCCTTTGGGGGCAATGTCTTAAAAGATCTATACTATTGTCCTGATTTACTTTTTCGGAGTTGTTATGCCGGATCGTTCACCTAATATCACAACACATGATCCTTTCGGTAGTCTGTTGGGTTATGCACCCGGCGGCGTTGCCATTTATTCTTCGGACTACAACACGGTAGATGCGAAGGAATACCCTGACGACGCGGCTTTTCGTAGCTACCTTGGTGGTGAATATATGGGTTACAAATGGCAATGTGTGGAATTCGCTCGTCGCTATCTTTATCTAAATTACGGCATGGTGTTCACCGATGTTGGCATGGCGTATGAAATCTTTTCTCTTCGTTTTCTGCGGCAAGTGGTCAATGATGCTTTGTTGCCGCTACAAGCCTTTGCCAATGGCGGTAAGCGAGTGCCAGAATGTGGTGCATTGCTAATTTGGCAGGAAGGTGGTGAGTTCAAACATACTGGTCATGTAGCTATTATTACTGAAGTGCTGACAGACAGGGTACGCATTGCTGAGCAAAATGTAATTCATTCCCGTCTACCAAGCGGTCAACAATGGACCCGTGAATTACCGATGACAGTTACAGAAGATGGTTATCGCTTACAGGATACTTTTGATGATACCCAAATCCTTGGTTGGATGATTCAAACGGATAACGAGGAATTTAGCCTGCCGCAACCCATGACGGAACCGGATAAACTCAAAATTTATGCGGAACACATTGAAAATCAAGGACAGTTTTCAATAAACTGGCTTGATGAAACAAAACCGTTAGAGGCTGCTTATGTTAACGCAATGCAAGGACATATTGTGAATCATGGTGATCAATATCGTTATTTTGCGCTTTCTGAAAGCGCACAACATGAACTAATTCGTGCCACCAATGAGTTACATTTAATGTATTTGCATGCCACCGATAAGGTGCTCAAAGACGATAGTTTATTACAATATTTCAATATTCCGAAACTGCTTTGGCCTCGCCTGCGGTTATCTTGGCAAAATCGTCGTTATCAGACCATCAGTGGAAGATTGGATTTCTGTTTGGATGAGCGGGGTTTGAAAGTGTATGAATACAATGCCGATTCCGCGTCTTGTCATGCCGAAGCGGGAGCAATTTTGCCACGTTGGGCAAAACAAGCAGGTCTTAGCGCAGGGCATGATCCGAGTGAAGGCTTACGCAATGCATTAGCGGATAGTTGGAAACATAGCTGTGCCACGCCGCTAGTACACATTATGCAGGACCATGATGCAGAAGAAGAGTATCACGCTCTGTTTATGCGTGATGCGCTAACTCAAGCTGGTTTTAAAACGAAGATTATTCACGGTACAGAAGGACTACATTGGGATACGCGTGGACAATTATTAGACGATGAAAACCAACGAGTTCAAAGCGTATGGAAAACCTGGGCGTGGGAAACTGTGCTGGAACAATTACGCGAAGATACCACGGGTCGTGAGGTTGCCCCACCGATTCGTACTGGTTATCCGGAAGATAAAGTGCGGTTAATTGACGTGTTACTTCGACCAGAAGTGTTAGTTTATGAGCCCTTGTGGACGGCGATTCCGAGTAACAAAGCCATTTTACCGGTGTTGTGGTCACTGTTCCCGAATCACCGTTATCTGCTAGAAGCAGGATTTGAGCTCACACAGGAACTAATAGCCAACGGATATGCTCAAAAACCGATTGCTGGTCGACGCGGTGATAATGTGAAACTTATTGGCGAATGTAAAAGCGTGCTAGACAGTACAAATGGGCGTTTTGGTAAACAAGAGAACATTTATCAACAGTTATGGTGCTTGCCTAAAGTTGAAGATCTGTATGTGCAAGTGTGCACTTTCACCGTAGGTGGGCATTATGCCGGTAGCTGTTTACGTTCCGATCCAACCCGTGTGATTGTCGGTAATAGCGATATGCAACCATTGCGTATATTAAGTGATAAGGCATTTACACAGAAGATAAAATAGATTTAGAGAAGATCAAAATAGGCACCTTCAAGGTGCCTATTTTTATTTTAAAGTGCGGTGAAAAAATTTAACGTTTTTCAACCGATTTATTTTTTGTCTTTTGACTCAGCCGGCTCAACCTCAGCACCTTGCAACCAACCCGGAGCAACTTTACTCATATCCGGTAAGTTGTGTGCAATACCTTTATGGCAGTCAATACAGGTTTTGCCGTTTTCTTGAGCAAATTTATGCATTTTTTGCGCCACGGTTTTTTGTTGAGAGAAGTCCATGCGATCCATTTTATGGCAGTTACGACATTCTTGAGAATTGTTAGCTTTCATACGCGCCCATTCATTTTCCGCCATGTGTGGACGACGTGCGTTAAATTTCTCAAGCGTATCGGTTAAGCCCATATAATGAGCGTAAACCTCTTTAGCTGCGACCATTTTTCGCCACATTTTTGGACCAAACTCATGAGGAACGTGGCAATCCGGGCAGCTAGCGCCTACGCCTGTACGAGTTTGATAGTGCACGCTGTGTAAGTATTCCGGGTATGCGTCATTTGTATGGCAACCGGAACAGAATTGTTCCGTATTAGTTTGTTCTAAACCGTAGTTGAAGCCCACCCAAGATAAAATTCCGCCGATAAAAGATAGAACAATAATGGTTCCTACCGCGATACGGCTAGGCGATCTAAACCAACGCCAAAGTCGCATTAGAATATTTGGTTTTTTCTTTGACATAGTCACCTCTTAATTACTTACCGTAGCCTTTCATTGGTTTAAATTCATTTGGTACGATTGGCTCGACTTCTGACTGTGAAACATGGCACTGTAAGCAGAAGTAACGACGTGGTGATGAACTGGAGCCGATATTACCATCGCGATCCGCAAAGTGGGTCGGACTGATACGGGTTGCACCGGTGATACGAGATGCTTCAACACTGTGGCAGTTTAAGCATTGGTTAACATTTTTAGTGACCTGATAGTTTTTGACACTATGTGGCACCATTGGTGGTTGGTTAACATAATTTAATGCAGGTAATTCACTTTGTTTCGGTGCATCGTGGAATGCCGGTGCTACACTTTCCGGTGAATTATTGAAAAAGTCTCCGGCACCCTTGTTTGATTGTTCTGCCATAACAGACGTCGCAAACAATGCCACGAATACAGCACTGCTAAAAGCAAAGAGGTTTTTTCTAGTCATTTTAATCACTCCCCCGAATGATGGAAATTTTTTATTTTTATTGGTTTAAATTGACGACAGGAATATCGTTATTAAACCTATGGCTAAAGGTGAATACTTTTTCAGCGCAGACATCAATACAACGCCCGCAACTGATACAATCTTGCGAAAGCACAAGTAGGCTTTCATTATTTTTTCCGTGTAATGGTGAACGTAACACGTGAGGTTCCGGACAAACGTTGTAGCAATCCATGCAATTATCGCATCTTGCCCGGTCAATCACTTTAATCCGAAGCAGACTTTTTGCACCGATAACACCATACGTCGCACCAATTGGGCAAAGGTGTCCGCACCATCCGTGTTCGACAATGAATAAATCAAACAAGAAAACAACTAAGATTAACCAAGTTGTTGCGCCAAAGCTATAAATTAAGGCTCTTCCTAATGCGGCAACGGGATTGACCCATTCCCACAATAACAAGCCACTTACCGCACTGCCGACTAAAATCATCACTAAGATGGCATAGCGTAAAGTGCGAGGGACTTTTGCCGTTTGGCGAATACCTAGCTTGCGACGGATCCAAGCGGCGCAATCGGTCACGACATTTAACGGACAAACCCAACCGCAGAAAACCTTACTGCCCAACAATGCATAGGTTACAAAGATAATCAATGCACCACTGAGGGTTAGAATACCCGGTAAATGACCGCTAGCCAGGCTTTCCAAGGTAATCAACGGATCGCTTAACGGAATTATGTCGAAAAGCATACTTCCGCTATAATTGCCCTTTAAAATCCAAACGCCAAAATAAGGCCCACTTAAAAACATCAACAAAATGCTTAGTTGGCTTACACGTCGCCAAAATAAGAAGCGATTGGCGTACCACCAACCTAGTTTTTCTCTGGCTTCCCGCCCGGCAAGTTTCGGTGCATTAGCCATTACTTACCTCCTAATACCGGCGCCAAAATTGGCTCTGGGATTTCTTCCACGCCTGTTGCCGGAATGGCTCCGGCTGGTGGCGCTATACCATCCGGCAATCGGGTCGGCATGGAAATCAAATCGTCCGGAGCAAGAGAATGTCCTGCTTTCGATTTTTCTTCCCAACCCAAACGATAATGTTTACCCAACATACCTTTAGCTAGAGACATTGGTAATACTTTGATTGCCGCTTCTTCCAATACACAAGCCTGTTCACATTTACCGCAACCGGTACAAGCGTCAGAATGTACTGTCGGAATAAACACGGCGTGCTTACCGGTACGTTCATTACGGTGGCGTTCTAACGTGATGGCTTTGTCAATTAACGGACAAACCCGATAACATACATCACAACGTAAGCCTTGCCAGTTAAGACAGGTTTCATGATCCAGTAATACGGAAAGCCCCATACGGGATTCATTAATATCCTGCGCATCACGATCTAACGCGCCGCTTGGGCAGGCATGCGCACAAGGAATGTCCGGACACATTTCGCAAGGTTTATCCCGCGCAATAAAATACGGTGTGCCGGCTTCCATAGGTGAAAGCAACGACGCCAAATGCAACATGTCGTACGGGCAAGCTTGCACACATTGACCGCAACGAATGCAGGCGGCAGCAAACTTCTCGTCATCCTCAATGGCAAACGGCGGACGCAATGCCACCCCTTCACGGGCTAAACTTTGTTTTTGTTGTAAACCTAATAAGAAGCCGAGCCCAACTAAACCACCCGCAGTACGGGTTGCTTCTTTGAGGAATTTTCGGCGCTCAGGTGTTACAGTTGATTTTTTCATTGTCTTAATGACCGCACCATAAAGTGCGGTCTGTTTTCTCACCGTTTTTTTAAGCTTTTTCCACTTTTACCGCACATTTCTTAAAGTCGGTTTCTTTGGAAATTGGGTCAGTTGCATCCAATGTTAACTTATTGGCTAACTGTCCTGCGTCAAAGAAGGTGGTGTAAACCAAGCCTTCCGGTACTTTATTACGACCACGGGTATCTAAGTAAGAAATCATTTCACCGCGACGTGAGGCGATTTTAATCTTATCGCCATGGCGTAATCCGCGTTTTTGCGCATCGTTCGGGTGCATCCAAACAACATTATTCGGGAAGGAACGGTGCAATTCCGGTACACGACGGGTCATTGTACCTGTGTGCCAGTGCTCTAATACACGGCCGGTACATAACCATAAATCGTATTCAGCATCCGGTGATTCTGCTGGTGGTTCATAAGGCACAGCAAGAATAATCGCTTTTTTATCCGGGTAACCGTAGAACGCCACACCTTCACCTTCTTTAACGTACGGGTCATAACCTTCACGGTAACGCCATAAGGTTTCTTTACCGTCCACAACCGGCCAACGCAAACCACGTGCCTTGTGATACATATCGAACGGCGCTAAGTCATGACCATGACCACGACCGAATGATGCGTATTCTTCAAACAATCCTTTATGTAAATAGAAACCAAAATAATGAGATTCATCGTTTAATTGACCTTCAGCAAGATCGCTTAGTGGGAATTTATCTACTTGACCGTTGCGATACAATACTTCATATAAGGTTTTACCTTTATATTCCGGATTTTTCTCTAAAATTTCTGCCGGCCACATTTCATCGGTAGTGAAATATTTAGAGAATTCCACTAACTGCCATACGTCAGATTTTGCTTCACCCGGCGCTTTCACTTGTTGACGCCAGAATTGGGTACGACGCTCTGCGTTACCATAAGCGCCTTCTTTTTCTACCCACATTGCTGTTGGAAGCATTAAATCAGCCGCTAAGCAGGAAACAGTTGGGTATGGGTCGGAAACCACGATAAAGTTATCCGGATTACGCCAGCCCGGGAAGGTTTCCTCGTTGATATTTGGACCGCCTTGCATATTATTGGTACACATTTGCCATAACACACGCATTTTGCCGTCTTTTAATGCACGGCTTTGCGCAACGGCATGGAAACCTAACACGTCTGTAATTAATCCTGCAGGCAATTTCCAAATTTTTTCTGCAATTTCACGGTGTTTTGGATTGGTCACCACTAAGTCGGCCGGTAAACGATGGATAAATGTACCCACTTCACGCGCTGTACCACAAGCAGATGGTTGACCGGTTAAGGAGAATGGTCCACAACCCGGAATAGAAATTTTTCCGGTTAATAGATGGATGTTATAGATTAACTGGTTTGCCCACACACCACGTGTATGTTGGTTAAAGCCCATGGTCCAATAAGACACCACTTTACGTTTTGGATCCGCATACAATTTCGCAAGCTCTTCCAATACATCTTTAGGCACGCCTGACATTTCGTGAGCTTTATCTAAGGTGTATTCAGAAACTAAAGCTTTTAATTCTTCGAAGTTACTGTCATACATCTTACCGCTGTTTGGATTTTTAGCGGCTTTTTGTAATGGGTGATTATCACGTAAACCATAACCGATATCGGTTTCACCACGTTTAAATTTGGTATGTTTATTAACGAAATCCCAGTTAATGGCATCGTTTTGAATTAAGTAATTGATAATGTAGTTTAAAATAACCAAGTCCGTTTGCGGTTTGAAGATTAAACCATAATCGGCTAATTCGAAACTACGGTGTTCATAGGTGGAAAGTACCGCCACTTTAACATCCGGATTGGATAATCGACGGTCAGTAATACGGGACCATAAGATCGGGTGCATTTCAGCCATGTTGGAACCCCAAAGCACAAAAGCTTCGGCATTTTCGATGTCGTTATAACAACCCATCGGTTCATCCATACCGAAAGTACGCATGAATGCGACCGCCGCAGATGCCATACAGTGACGGGCATTTGGGTCGATATTGTTAGAACGGAAACCGGCTTTCCAAAGTTTGGCTTTGGCATAACCTTCAAAGATGGTGGTTTGACCGGAACTGAACATTCCCACACCGTTTGGACCTAATTCTTTTACGGCAGCTTTGAATTTTTCTGCCATGGTTTTAAACGCTACATCCCAACTAACTGGTGTGAAATCGCCATTCTTATCGTATTTACCGTCTTTCATACGTAACATTGGCTGGGTTAAGCGGTCTTTACCGTACATAATTTTCGGTAAGAAGTAACCTTTGATACAGTTTAAACCACGGTTTACTTCTGCATCCGGGTCGCCTTGTGATGCCACGACACGACCATCTTTGGTTCCCACTAATACGGCACAACCGGTACCGCAGAAACGACAAACCGCCTTATCCCATTTAATTTCGGATTCGGTAGCTTCTACATTTTTCACCGGAATCGCTAATCCGGCAGCCGTTGCTGCAGCCATGGCGGCATTAGCTTTCATAAAGTCTCTACGACTTAAATTCATAGTGTTTTCCCCCCACTATATGATTTTTGAGTTATTCAGGCTGTTCATCTTGTTGATGATAAATCAGCGAAACGGTAATAACACCGTCAATATCTTTCACAGATTCCATGTTTTTAAGCAAGATATGCTGATCGTGAGATTGCATAACAGCAACAATCTTTCCTATTTTTTCATCAAAGGTCGGAACTTCTGTGTGCGGAATAGCTAAAAGTGCGGTACGAATTGCGGCTATTTTTTTGGGGTTTCCTTGCACCACCAAACCGACTACGTGCCAATCTTTCGCTTCTTCCATGGTTAAAATATCTGTTTTATTCATTTTTATTTGAATTGGTTGTTTCCACTGTGCCAATTAGGCAACACTGAATGTAATCACTGCAACAGGCGTTTCAATAAATGATGTTATTGGTAACCTATTTTTAGGCCTTGCATATTAATTGGTTGCTGGGTAATTAATATCACTATAAAGGGGTATTTTGGTTTAAATATGTATCCGTTTTGCTTTAGATCAAATTTGCTTTCCATCTTTTATTTTCAGGGGCTACCAAAAATATTCCGCTAAAATCCACCGCACTTTTTTGCTACACTAACCCAATCTATATTAGAAAGGTTTTCTATGGTTAAAATTAAACATTCCGTTTCTACCCGTATTGCCAACTATCTTATTGTTATTATTATCTTTGTTGGTGTGATTGCATCTTTAAGTTTCGCTTTAATGGCGGGCAATAAATCGTATGCGGAAGCCATTAATGTGTCCGGCTCGTTGCGTATGCAGAGTTATCGCTTGCTGTATGAAATGGAACATGAACCGGAATCAGTAGAAAAAAGTTTGCGACAATATCGTGAAAGTCTGCATTCACAATCACTGTTAGATATTCATCATCAATTTTTTGTTTCTGAAGACGTGAAATCCTCTTACAACAATCTCATTAAGCGTTGGGAGAAGATGGAATCATTAGCGAAGCAAAAAAATCTTGTTGAATATAAACATCATATTGCCAACTATGTGGCGCAAGTAGATCAATTTGTGTCAGCGTTGCAATATTCTGCCGAACAGCGTTGGATTTTGGCGGTGTGGGTGATCGCCTTGTCATTATTGTTGATTTTTGTGATGGTTTCGTATGTGAACTGGTACACCCGCAAGGCAGTGGTGCGTCCGTTGGAACAACTGACTAAGGCCAGTATTCAAGTGCAAATGGGGCAATTTAAACATATCCCGTTAGATGTAAATAAAGAAGATGAAATTGGCAATTTGGCGCGTACGTTTACCAAAATGTCTTCCGAATTGGGTAAGTTATATTCCAGCCTAGAAGCGACAGTGAATGAAAAAACACAAAAGTTACAACAAACCAATCGCTCTTTAACCACGTTGTACCATTGCTCACAACTGGTTACCACCAATAATATTAACGGCAAGATTTTACAAATGGTGATGCAAAATATTATGAGCAGCGAACACTTGCGTTATTTAGAATTAAAAGTGTTGGATGCGGAGCATTGGAACATTTGCCTTGGTACGAAACAACCGTTAATCGAATGTCAGCAAACCGAAGTGAGCATGGAAGGCGAAACCTTGGCTATTTTACACTGGCAGGCGGGGTTGCCTTGCCCGGATTTGCGCACCATGAACAACTTGGCGCAAATGCTTAGTCGTTCTCTCTATTTCCATAAAACCCAACGTCAGCAAGAGCAATTGTTGTTAATGGAAGAACGTTCTATTATTGCACGTGAGCTACATGATTCTTTGGCGCAGGTGTTGGCTTTTTTACAAATTCAATTAACTCTGTTAAAACACAATTTGCACAAAGACGAACCGGATTCCAAAAAGAAAAGCTTGTCGATTATTCAGCAATTTGAACAAGCCCTGAGTGATGGTTATAGCCAATTGCGCGAGCTGCTGGCGACCTTCCGTTTAACCATTCAGGAAGCAAATTTAAAACTGGCATTGGAGCAAGTGATTGATTCCTTACGCAATCAAACCGACATGCAAATGAGCGTGGATTGTACGTTGCCATCGCAAAGCTTTAATGCGCCACAGTTGGTGAATGCGTTGCAAATTGTGCGTGAAGCGGTATTAAATGCCATTAAACACTCGCAGGGCACCTTAATTGAGGTGATTGCGCATACAAACGAAGATGGCGAATACGAACTCATTGTGCGCGATAACGGTGTGGGGATTCCAAGTTTGGAAGAACCTGACGGACATTACGGCTTAAACATCATGCAAGAGCGCAGTGCGCAACTTAATGCCAAATTAACAATTTCTCCTCGAGTAAGTGGCGGCACGGAAGTGAAAGTCACTTTGGCTCACGTGTTATCTTAAAAGGACGGATACATGCAAAATTTACAACCTTTTCATACGTTTTCTCTTCCCGCGAAAGCCAAAAAGATCATTGAGATTCACTCTATTCCGGAATTGCAACAGGCTTGGCAAGACTGCTTAGTGGAGCAGTTGCCGGTGCTTTTTTTAGGGCAAGGCAGCAATGTGCTATTTGTAGAGGACTTTGACGGCGCTGTCTTACTTAATCGTATGCTTGGCATTGAACATCGGGAAGATGCGGATTTTCATTATTTACACGTTAATGGTGGGGATGTGTGGCATGACTTGGTGAGATGGAGCATCGAGCAGGGTTATTATGGTTTGGAAAATCTAGCGCTCATTCCCGGCTGTGCGGGGTCTGCGCCGATTCAAAATATCGGCGCTTATGGCGTGGAATTTAAAGATGTATGTGATTATGTGGAAGTGATTAACCTTCAGTCCGGCGAGCTGTTTCGCCTAACCAATGCCGAATGTGAATTTGGTTATCGGGAAAGCGTATTTAAGCATAAATATGCTCAAGGTTATGTGGTGACTGCCGTTGGGTTGAAGTTAGCGAAGGCATGGAAACCGGTGTTGAAATACGGCAATTTAGCCAATCTGGATAAAAGTGCGGTCACTTCTGCGGACGTTTTTGCCGAAATTTGTGCCGTGCGTCAAAGTAAATTGCCGGATCCGAAAGAATTTGGCAACGCAGGGAGTTTCTTTAAGAACCCGGTGATTCCTGCACAACAATTTGAGCGATTACAACAAGAATATGCGACGATCCCACATTTTCCGCAACCTGATGGCAGCATAAAATTAGCCGCAGGTTGGCTTATCGATCAATGTGGCTTGAAAGGCTTCCAAATCGGCGGCGCAGCAGTGCATCAGCAACAGGCGTTAGTTTTGATTAATAAAGGCAATGCCACGGCTTCTGATGTTGTAGAGCTTGCCCATCATATTTATCAGCTTGTGGCATTGCGTTTTGATGTTCGCCTGCAACCGGAAGTGCGCTTTATCGGAAAACGGGGCGAAGTTGATAGCCAACAAACTATTCGTTAGTTTTTCAACCTCTTACCGAAGGAAACCTTATGGATTTTAAAACAATATTAGCTACATTACCTTCTATTGATCATCTTTCCGGATTAACCGTTTTGGACAACGGAACGATGGTTCATCATATTCCTGCCGTCGCGGGTAAGTTGGGTTCGCTACGGGTGTACAATGCCTTAGCCCAAGAATTTAACGGAAAATTAGACCGCACTTCGGCACAGAAAGGATTGCAACTCTTCGCCGAACACACGCAAGATGCCTGCGAAAATACAGGAAAACACCCAAATATTGATTTGTTGTTGCGCGTTATTGAACAAGACTTGTGTTATCAAATTGAGGCAAATTAATGGAACAGCAAAAACCTTTTCCTATTCCGGTCAGTTATTTCAGTATCGTTTTAGGTTTATCCGCATTAGGCTTGGCTTGGCGTTATGGCGCACATGCGGTGGCCCTGCCGGCGATGGTTGGTGAAACGTTACTTGGTTTGGCAACCGTCATTTGGGTGATATTTATTGTCGCTTATGGCGTGAAATGGTTGCGTTTCCGACATCAGGCCAAAGAAGAATTGCAGAATTTAATTCAGTGCTGTTTTATCAGCTTGATTCCGATTACCACCATTTTAATTGGCTTGGCAGCATTGCCGTATGGGTTCTCATTGTCTGTTGGGTTAATTACATTAGGTATCATCGGGCAGTTGGTTTTTGCGGCTTACCGTGCTGCCGGGTTGTGGCGTGGTATTCATAAAGCGGAAGCCACAACACCGATTATGTACTTGCCGACGGTGGCAACCAATTTTGTCAGCGGCACCGCATTAGGCTATTTAGGCTACAGCGAGGTCGGCATGCTCTTTTTGGGCGCCGGCGTGTTTTCATGGCTCAGTCTTGAGCCGGCAATTTTGCATCGCTTACGCAATTTAGAACCTGTTGCGCCTGTCGTTCGTCCGGCGATTGGCATTCAACTTGCTCCGGCCTTTGTGGGTTGTTCCACTTACTTGGCGTTAAATGGTGGCGAAGTGGATTTACTGGTGAAGCTACTTATCGGTTATGGCGTATTGCAATTATTGTTCTTAATTCGCTTGCTACCTTGGATTTTCCAAAATGGTTTCACGGTTTCATTTTGGGCGTTCTCTTTTGGACTGGCGTCTATGGCAAACGTGGGATTGCATTTATACCAAGGTACTGTAGATATTATTCTAGGTGTTGTCGGTTTATCCCTGTTTTGGTTTGCTTCAATGATGATTGGACTATTGATTTTAGGGACGCTTTACCTCATTATGTGCGGACGTTTTTTTGTGAAGTAAAAGAACTTTTAGGGTAAAACTTGGTCATATAAACTATGGAAAAAGGGATTTCAATTGCTAAAACCGATTGAATTTCTCATAGATTGTGTTATAACTAGACTTAATCAAGTCTGGTGACTTTAGTAAGAAGGAAGATGATGGATAAAGAAACTCAAACAATGATGCTGGTTCCCCAAGGAAGTTTAGAAGCCTATATTCGCGCGGCAAATGAATACCCGATGTTAACGGCGGAAGAAGAAAAGGAATTGGCGGAACGTTTGTATTACCAAGAAGATATTGAAGCGGCAAAAAAACTCGTGTTATCTCACTTGCGCTTTGTGATCCATGTTGCCCGTGGTTATTCCGGTTATGGTTTGCCACAAGCGGATTTAATTCAAGAAGGCAATATTGGCTTAATGAAAGCGGTTAAGCGTTTTAATCCGGAAGTAGGCGTTCGCTTGGTATCTTTTGCGGTGCATTGGATTAAAGCGGAAATTCACGAATACGTTTTGCGTAACTGGCGTATTGTGAAAGTCGCCACAACCAAAGCACAACGTAAGTTATTCTTTAACCTACGTAAAACGAAACAACGTTTGGGTTGGTTTAACGAAAATGAAGTGGACATGGTGGCCAATGAGTTAGGTGTTTCTCCGCAAGACGTGGTGGAAATGGAGTCTCGCATGACCGGGGCAGATGTTGCCTTTGATTTACCAACAGATGATCACGATGAAGAAACCTATGCGCCGGCATTATACTTGGAAGATAAAGGTTCCAATTTTGCCGCCGAGTTAGAAAATGAAAACTACGAAGCGCAAGCCACCGACCGACTCGCTGTTGCGTTGGATAATTTGGATGCCCGTAGCCAAGACATTATCAAAGCCCGTTGGTTGGATGAAACCAAAGCCACCTTGCAAGACTTGGCGGAAAAATACAACATTTCTGCCGAACGCGTACGTCAATTAGAAACCAACGCACTGAAAAAATTAAAAAGTGCGGTCAGTTTTTAATGTGTTTTTGAAGTTTATAAAAAGAAACCCGCTCCATTGAGAGCGGGTTTTTGTTTCCCTAAAAAACAGTTTATTTTGCCGGAATTTCCGCCAACAATTTCGTGATTAACGACCAATAAATTTGCACTGCCGGGATATGAACTTTTTCATCCGGTGAGTGCGCGTTTTTAATTGTTGGCCCGATGGACACCATATCCATATTAGGATAGATTTTTTTCAGCAAGCCACATTCCAGGCCGGCGTGAATCACTTTGATTATCGGCTCATAACCCAAGATGTCCGCATAGATTTTATGAGTTAAATCGACGATTTCGGAATGTGCTTGCGGCTCCCAGCCCGGGTAATTACCGGAAAATTCAGCTTTTGCGCCGCTTAATGCCGCTAATGATTTCAACATTCCGGCCACATATTCTTTACTGCTTTCAATTAATGAACGCATTAAAATCGTCGCTTTCACTTGCGAGTCTTCGGTTTTTAGCACGCCCACGCTTAGCGAGGTTTCCACCACATTGTCTAATACGTCGCTATTACGAATCACGCCGTTCGGCAACACATTAAGCAAATGAATAAGACGTTGACCGGTGGCAACGGAGAAGGTTTGCGGTGCTTTTTCGGCGGGTTGTAATGTAAACGTGAAGTTGGGCTCAATTAATGCCAATTCGGTTTTTAACAAAACGTTGAAATTTTCTGCCGCACTTTTTAACGTGGTCACATCACCGTCAAAGGCCAACGTGGCAAACGCTTCACGGGGAATGGCATTGCGCACGGAGCCGCCACGAATATCGCTCAAGGCAAAGACAAAGTGCGGTTGATTTTGTGAAAATTCTGCTAAGAAACGGGCTAATACTTTAATCGCATTGGCGCGTCCTGTGTGGATGTCACAACCGGAATGACCACCACGCAAGCCTTTTAATACCAGTTGATAACTGTGTGCAAAGGCATTGTTTTCATATTGAATCGGGAAAATGATATTAGCGTTTTCACCACCGGCACAGCCTACATAAATTTCGCCATTTTCTTCCGTATCGGTGTTAATCATGATTTCACTTTGTAACCAATTTGGACGTAAACCAATGGCGCCTTCCATGCCACGCTCTTCGGTCATGGTGAGCAATATTTCCAAATCCGGATGAGCAATATCGTCACTGTCTAAAATGGCTAAGGCAGAGGCCATGCCGATGCCGTTATCGGCACCTAATGTGGTGTTGGTGGCACGAACCCATTCGCCATCAATGTAGGGCAAAATCGGGTCGTTAGCGAAGTTATGGCTACTGCCTTCGTTGGCTTGTGGCACCATATCCAAATGTGCCTGTAAGGCAACTTTTTTGCGGTTTTCCATGCCTTTGGTGGCCGGTTTACGAATTAATACGTTTCCTACTTCGTCGCGTTCTGCGTAGAACCCTTTACTTTTTGCCCAGTTGACTATGAATTCCGCAAGTTCGTTTTCTTGATAGGACGGATGTGGAATTGCACATATTTGATCAAACCATTTCCATAGTAAATTCGGGTTTAATTGTTGTATTTCTGACATAGTTCCTCCTTAAAAAATTGGGGAAAATAATAGCATAAAATGCCATTTCGGGTTATCCTAACGCAATTTTATTTCTTGGGCTACGCGCCACAAAAATTCCTGAAAGGTGACATTATGAGTGAAAAATATGTTGTGACGTGGGATATGTTTCATATGCACGCACGTAAATTATCTGAGCGTTTGCTTCCCGCTTCTCAATGGAAAGGTGTTATTGCTGTAAGCCGTGGCGGGTTATTTCCATCAGCAGTGATTGCCCGTGAATTGGGCCTTCGTCATGTGGAAACCGTATGTATCGCGAGCTATAACCACGATGCCCAAGGAGAGCTACAAGTCCTTCATGCTGCGGATGTGCCGAATGGCGGTGAAGGTTTTATCGTGGTGGATGATTTGGTGGATACCGGCAATACTGCCCGCGCTATTCGCAAAATGTATCCGAAAGCACGTTTTGTGACGGTTTTTGCCAAACCTGCCGGTGCTGAGTTAGTGGATGATTATGTGGTAGATATTCCGCAAAATACTTGGATTGAACAGCCTTGGGATATGGGAATTTGTTTTGTTCCGCCATTATCCAGAAAATAATAGAAAAAACGACCGCACTTTTGATAATAAAATGAACGTCGGTTCTTTTATGAGAAGATTAAGCCCTATTTATAGGGCTTAATTTTTAATAAATCCCACCTCTTTCTCGTTAGGATAAGCTTCTCTTTTTGCCTTTCGCTAAAAGGATTTTGTGATCTCTTCCACATTTTTGAACAAACTTGAAACATTTTGTACATTTCTTTTAAAATTTTAATTACAATTATAGAAATGATAATTGTTGTTATTATTAGTCAAGTTAAAAGAGGTACAAATGATCATTTCATCAGCTAATGACTATCGCGCAGCGGCCCGTCGTCGCGTTCCCCCGTTTATGTTTCATTATGCGGACGGTGGCTCCTACACTGAATATACTTTAGCGCGCAATGTGAGTGATTTATCCGAAATTGCATTAAGACAGCGTGTGTTAAACGATATGTCACAACTAAACACCGAAATTGAATTATTCGGTGAGAAATTATCAATGCCGGTTATTTTGGCACCGGTGGGCGCATGCGGAATGTATGCCAGCCGTGGTGAAGTGCAGGCGGCAAAAGCGGCAGCGGCAAAAGGGTTACCGTTTACGTTGTCAACCGTGTCCATTTGTCCTATTGAAGAAGTTGCTCCGGCAATTAATCGCCCAATGTGGTTCCAGTTATATGTGCTCAAAGATCGCGGTTTTATGAAAAACGCCCTTGAGCGCGCAAAAGCCGCCGGTTGTTCAACCCTCGTGTTCACCGTTGATATGCCGACTCCGGGGGCTCGTTATCGTGATATGCATTCCGGTATGAGCGGCGATTACAAATGGTTACGTCGTGTGATTCAAGGAGTAACTCATCCGTTCTGGTCATACGATATGATGACAAAAGGCCGTCCGTTTACCTTGGGTAATGTGTCAAAATACATGGGTAAACCGGTAGGATTGGATGATTATATCGGCTGGCTTACAGAAAACTTTGACCCGTCTATTTCTTGGAAAGATTTGGAGTGGATTCGTGATTTCTGGGATGGCCCAATGGTGATTAAAGGCATTTTGGATCCGGAAGATGCCAAAGATGCCGTACGTTTCGGCGCTGACGGTATTGTGGTGTCTAACCATGGTGGTCGCCAGTTGGACGGTGTGTTATCAAGTGCCCGTGCTTTACCGCCGATTGCCGACGCTGTAAAAGGCGATATCAAAATTTTAGTGGATGGTGGCATTCGCAACGGTTTGGATGTGGTGCGTATGATGGCTTTAGGTGCCGATGCAACGATGATTGGTCGCCCGTTTGTGTATGCCTTGGGCGCTGACGGCCAACGTGGCGTTGAAAACTTGCTCGATATCTTTAAGAAAGAAATGCGTGTGGCGTTAACCTTAACCAGCACGAAGGATATTTCCGATATTACTGCCGATGCATTAGTGAGTTCTAACAAAGCCTAATGTAACGTTCAGGTATAAAAAAACGTGAGTCATTTGGCTCACGTTTTTTTGCTTATGAAGAAATTTGCATCGGCGTGCGGCTTGCTGAAAAACAATGGAAAAAATCACCGCACTTTAACTTCTTTAATACAAACTAAATGCTTGTAAATAAGGCAATTTACCTTGTCTCATCATTTTTTCAATACCGCTCTTATGATCGTTACCGAAACCACGTAATTCAAGAGTCACACCTACGCTGTTGTCGTAAAAAATCTCGTCATTTCGTTGATTTTGACGGTTGGTGACATAACGTCTTGCGCCGACACCAACGCTCCAACAGCAGGTGTTATATTGCACACCAAGATATTGTTCCACCGGTTTTTTGAGGGCGAGGTCTTGATAATAGCGACTGACTACCGCCCAGTTATCGGTTAATTCCCAACCTAATTGAACACCAAGTTGATTGATGTCCTGATTATAACGGTTGGCGTTGGAGGTTAAGTTTTGATTAATATATTCCTTGCTGACGTAGCGGTAATTCAATTGAACAATATTATTTTTGGTTGGGTTAAACTCCAACCCGGTATTCCCCAAAGACGCTTGTTTAATTTGCGGATCATATTGGAAACTTGCGCGCCAACGCCATTGTTCGCTGATTTTCCAGTTCGATTCGAGGGCCCAAGAAGAAGATAAACCGGACGTTTTGTTGCGCGGGTCATTATCAATGCGTGACGGTTCCAAATAATAGGTTTGGCCGGCAGCGATGTTAAAGCGCTCTTCTTTGGTTCCATCAAAGAAACGCATGGTGCCGCCCAGAGTAACTTGGTTGGCGGAAGCAATACGGTCTAGCCCGCTATAGCGACGGTCGCGGAATAACGAGAAATAATCTTGTTGTAACAGGGAAGAATCGTAGCCGAAACCGAGGTATTCCGAATTCCGTTTAGAACCGATATTACTTTGGTTTTTGTACGGGCGGTATAAATATTGCACGCGCGGCTCGAGGGTTTGGGTATAACCGTCGAACAGGGTTTTATTGGATGCCAATACCGTTTGCAGTTCCACTTTAAACTGCGGCAACACACGGGTGACGCTACGTTCCACATCCTCCGCATCGGCGGCACGACCTTTCTTTTGCTGATAATGGGTTGCGTAGAGTTTGGTTTCAAAGTTGATACTGCCGTAACGATTGGACAAGGTTTTGTTCAAGCTCGGTTCCAAATGGAAACGCCAGGCTTTCGGCATTTGGCTGCTGTCGTTATCAAATCGCACCGCTTGCGAAAAGAGTTTGAAATCAAGGTTATTCCATAAATTGTTTTTGTAATAATTAAAATCAATTTGCGGCAAAGCGCGGTATGGACCGATTGCTACTTCATCAAAAATTTGGAATTGTTTGACGGAAATTGCCAAATTGTAGTTTGGTTGATAGTAGGCCAAGCGGGCTTTCTGGTCGGCGTAGCCATCGGTACTGCTACCGTATTCGGAATCAAAATCGGTAAAATAACGTTTATCGCTGACTTTGGTGTAATCCACATCTAAGCGCCAATCTTGGGCAAAGGCGGCGTTATGTTTCCAATGTAATAAATGGCGTTTACGGTTCTCGCTGGTGTAATCTTCCAAACGGTCATTGCCTAAATATTCACCGCCAATTTGTCCTTCTCCTAAGTGGGTTAAATAACGAAACTCACCATTGAGTTGCCAACCGCGATGGGACATATATTTGGGCGTAATAGTGGCGTCAAGATTCGGTGCAATGTTCCAATATACCGGTTGGGCGTAGAAATAACCGTCACGGCTGGAATGCCCAGCTGACGGCACGAGCAAACCGGAACGACGACGATCGCCAATCGGTAGTTGCAAATACGGTGTGTAGAATATCGGCACACCATGCACTTTCAAACGGGCGTGCCACATTTCCGCATATTCTTCTTTAATGTGTTGACGCATTTCGCTGGCATAAATTGACCACGAATTATCATCCGGCAAGCAGGAGGTGAAGCTGGCATTTTTCATTAAACGATAATTATCGCGTAATTCCACGCTTTCTGCCGAGCCGCGCCCTTGGCGATTCACCAATTGATAATTGGCGTTGTGAATATCGGTGTCTTTGGTGTTTAAATGAATTTTGGCATCATCACCCAATAGATTGATTTGGTTGTCTCGATAATCAAATCCACCACGGGCAAAGGCATAACGCTGCACGTTATTGCCGTCACCCTGTTGTTGCACTTCCACTTCGGCAGATTGCAAATGACGATTGCCTTGTTTTACATCCACATTGCCTTTGTAAATACCGCTGTTGGGTTGTGTCACTTCGACTCGATCCGCTTCAATATAAACGGGAAGGTCATTTGGATTTTCGGTAACGACTTCACCGGTAAAATGCGGAACGCCGTATAAGCACTGTTTTGCCAAATCGGCGGCGCTCTCAGCGCTGTAAAGTGCGGTCAAAATTGACAACGAAATTAATGTGTAAGTATTCTTCATTAGATTAGACAACCATTTTTCTAGCCAAAGATGGCGTGATTATACTGTAAAACGTGCTAAATCGCATGAGTTAATCGGCGTTATTTGCTGTTTTACTGTGGCATTGATTCCAGTGATCGTTGACCAACCCCATGGATTGCATAAAGGCGTAACAGGTGGTTGGGCCGACGAACACAAAACCGCGCTTTTTTAACGCCTTTGATAGTGCCGTGGAAACTGCCGTTTGTGCCGGAACCATAGTTAAGTCGGACACATCATTGACCTGTGGTTGGTGATTTACAAATGACCAAATAAAACGACTGAAATTTTCACCGCACTTTTCCATGGCTAAATATGCTTTGGCATTTTTTACAATCGCTTCCAATTTTGCCCGATGGCGAATCAGCCCCGGATTTTGCATACATTGGTCAATGTCCTCATCGGTCATTTGCGCGATTTTTTGCGGATCAAAATGGCAAAACGCCTGCCGATAATTTTCCCGTTTTTGTAATACGGTAATCCACGACAACCCGGCCTGTTGTCCTTCCAAACAGAGTTTTTCAAATAATTTATGACTATCGAATTGTGGCTTACCCCATTCGTTATCATGATAATCCCGATACAATTGTGAGCTTTCCGCCCACGCACAGCGCCTTGTCATTGTTATTCCTTTTCGCTTCATTTTATTGGGTAATATTTTTTGACAGAATAATTGCCTATTTGTCACAAAATGTGGCTAACTTAATGAAAATAAATGGTAATACCTCTTTGGGAGTAATGGAACTTGACTGACATAAAAAAATGCTGAAAGATTGTTCACAGCTCACAAAAGGCGATTTATTCACCTTTATAGCGTTGTTGATAAAGTCAAAAACGTTATTTTTTGTGACCGCACTTTATTCATTTATTTTAAATTGGAGAGCGTATTATGTCAGGATTATTTGAACTAACTGATCCATCCCGTCGTCGTTGTGGTGTCGCGGCCTTCGTTAGTATTATCGCAGGTCTTATTTCCGCTTTTGTGAAATGGGGAGCTGAGCATCCTTTCCCACCGCGTAGCCCATTAGATTTATTCACTGCAGCCTGTAAAGATCCAAGCCAAGCTCTTGAGGTGTGTTCCCGTGCGTTTTTAAATCCGCCACACGTTTTTCTACGTGATTATATCGGTATTGACCCGACTGAAGCAGTGTTTACGTTTGCCGATCATGGGTTCAACTGGATTGGTGTTACCCATATTACCTTCTCCATTGTGTTCGCCGTGTTCTACTGTGTTGTGGCAGAACGTTTCCCGAAAATTAAATTATGGCAAGGTGTGCTATTCGGTATTATTTGTAATATCGGCGTGCATTACATTACTTTCCCATTACTCGGTTTAACTCCGCCGGTTGCTGAGTGGCCTTGGTATGAACATATTTCCGAATTAGTCGGCCACATTTTCTGGTTCTGGACCATTGAGCTTATTCGTCGTGATTTACGTAACCGTATTACGCACGAGCCGGACCCTGAAGTGCCGTTAGGTCAGTATCGTTAATCAAAAAAATCCCGCAAATCGACTTGCGGGATTTTTTATATTTAACGTTTCATCATGGCAACAAACTTTCCAGTTGCCATAATTCATTTAAGGCTTCTCGGCGGCGAATCAGATATGCCTTATCGCCGTCCACCATGACTTCGGCTGTTCTCGGGCGGGAATTGTAGTTGGAGGACATGCTTGCGCCATAAGCTCCGGCAGAGCGTTGTGCCAGGTAATCGCCTTGTGCAATAGCCAGTTTACGTTGTTTGCCGAGGAAGTCGGAGGTTTCGCAAATGGGGCCGACCACATCGTACATTTTTTCTTCGCGCGCTAAAGTGCGGTCGATTTCCAAAATATTCATGTAAGCCTGATACAGCGCCGGGCGAATCATGTCGTTCATACCGGCATCTACAATGGCAAAATTGCGGCTTTCGTTGGATTTTAAGTATTCCACTTTGGTAACTAAAATCCCTGCATTGGCGGTAATAGCACGCCCCGGTTCGACGATGATTTCCAACTCGCTAAAAGCATTTAATTTTTCCCACAGCGCTTTGGCATATTCCGTTGGGTGTGGCGGCGTTTCATCGGTGTAAGTCACGCCCAAGCCTCCGCCTAAATCTAAATGTTTTAAAGCAATGCCGTCTTGTTTTAATTGTTCCATGAGCACAATTAACCGATCTACCGCATCTAAAAACGGTTGTAATTCCGTGAGTTGAGAGCCGATGTGGCAATCCATACCGACGATTTCAATATTCGGTAAGATGGCGTCTAATTTATAGACTTCCCGCGCCTGTTCTACGCTCACGCCGAATTTATTTTCTTTCAAACCGGTGGAGATATAAGGGTGGGTGTGGGCGTCAACGTCGGGGTTAACGCGTAGCGAAATCGGTGCGGTTTTGCCTAATCGACCGGCGACTTCGTTAATGCGGAGTAGCTCCGCCTCCGATTCCACGTTGAAACACCGAATACCAACCTCTAGCGCACGGGTGATTTCCGGCTCGGATTTCGCCACACCGGAAAAGACCACTTTCGCCGGATCGCCGCCGGCGGCCAATACGCGTTCCAACTCCCCTTGCGACACAATATCAAATCCCGAACCGAGCTTTGCCATCACGTTCAAAATAGCAATATTCGGGTTAGATTTCACGGCGTAGCAAACCAGGTGAGGATGCTCACCAAAGGCTTTATCAAAGGCATGCCAGTGGCGTTCAAGTGTTGCTTTGGAATAAATGTATAAAGGTGTGCCGAATTGTTCGGCAAGTTGTTTCACCGGCAGATTTTCCGCCATAAGTTGATGGTGTTGATATTGGAAAAAATCCATAAGGTCGCCTACAAAAATTATTTAGTTGCTTGCTGAGCGGTGTCTTGTTCAGGAAAATACAATGGGCCTTTTACGCCACAGCCACTACTTAGCGCACACAATGTAACGAGTAAAAATAAGGAAATAAGTTTTTTCATTGGTTGCTCCTTGTGCTCAAATTCGACTGCTCTTTTTACCATTAAATCCGGCTTTTCGCTATCACAAAGCACAGAAAATCTTTATAATCGCCATTCTAACAGGATTTACGAGGAGTGGTTTTATGAATGTTGTGGAATTTCATCAAAATATTGAACAAATTTGGAATCAAATCGAGGAACAATTAGAAGCGCAAGATTGTGATGTGGATTGTGATCGCCAAGGTTCCGTGTTCACCATTACCTTTGAAAATCGCAGCCAGGTGGTAATTAATAAACAGGAGCCGTTATTGGAATTGTGGTTGGCAAGCCAGAATGGCGGTTTCCATTTTGCTTACAAAGATGGGCGTTGGGTGAATCATGAGGGCTTGGATTTCTGGCAAGCTTTAACCGAAGCCTGTGCCAGACATGGTGAACAAGTACATTTCGCTTAATGTCCGTTTCAGCCCCATCTTCATCCCTTCAACAAAGTGCGGTGGATTTTTCCGATAAATCGCCGGAAAATCTCACCGCACTTTCTTCCGCCGCATTGGATGTTTTACATTCCGTTTTCGGTTATCAATCTTTCCGCAAAGGTCAACAAGAGATTATTCATGCAGCCCTAAGCGGACAGGATTGTCTGGTGATTATGGCCACCGGCACGGGCAAATCGCTGTGTTATCAAATCCCTGCGTTGTGTTTTGAGGGCATGACGTTAGTGGTTTCGCCATTGATTTCTTTAATGAAAGACCAGGTGGATCAGCTTCGCACCAACGGCATTGAAGCGGATTATCTTAATTCCACACAAACTTTTGAAGAACAGCAACAGGTGCAAAATAGGGCGATTTGCGGGCAACTAAAATTATTGTATTTGTCTCCGGAAAAAGTCATGACGAACAGCTTTTTCCAATTTATTTCTCATTGCAACGTCAGCTTTATTGCTATCGACGAGGCACATTGCATTTCCCAATGGGGCCATGATTTTCGTCCCGAATATACCCAACTGGGCGGGCTAAAAGGTTGTTTCCCGAAGGTGCCAATTATGGCGCTTACCGCCACGGCAGATCAGACGACGCAACAAGATATTCTGCAAAATCTCCGGCTAAATCGACCGCACTTTCACGTGGGCAGTTTTGATCGCCCGAACATTCGCTACACCTTAGTGGAAAAATTTAAGCCGATGGAACAGCTTTGTCGTTTCGTACTCGCCCAAAAAGGCAAAAGCGGTATTGTTTATTGCAACAGCCGCAATAAGGTGGAACGCATTGCGGAAACGCTGTGTAACAAAGGTGTGCGGGCGGCGGCATATCATGCGGGCATGGAAAATACCTTGCGGGAAAAGGTACAACGGGATTTTCAGCGGGATAACATTCAAGTGGTGGTGGCGACTATTGCCTTCGGCATGGGGATTAATAAATCCAACGTGCGCTTTGTTGCGCATTTTGATTTGCCGCGTAGCATTGAATCCTACTATCAAGAAACCGGCCGTGCAGGGCGTGACGATTTGCCGGCTGAGGCGGTGTTGTTTTACGATCCGGCGGATTATGTGTGGTTGAACAAAATGCTTATGGAAAAGCCGGAAACTCCACAACGCCAAATCGAACAGCATAAATTGCAAGCCATTGGCGAATTTGCCGAGAGTCAAACCTGTCGCCGTTTGGTCTTATTGAATTATTTCGGCGAACATCGTCAAATACCCTGCCAAAATTGCGATATTTGTCTCGATCCACCGAAAAAATATGACGGTTTACTGGACGCACAAAAAATCATGTCGGCGATTTATCGCACCGGCCAATGTTATGGCGCCCATTATGTCATTGCTGTATTGCGCGGCATGAATAACCAGAAGATTCGCGATCAGCAGCACGATCAGCTTAGCGTGTACGGTATCGGCAAAGAACACAGCACGGAATATTGGCAGTCAGTATTACGCCAGTTAATTCATTTAGGCTTGGTACGCCAAATTATCGGTGAATATGGCAACACTTTACAGCTGACGGAAAATGCCAAGCCGATTTTGCGTGGCGAAACCCCGTTGGAATTGGCAACACCACGCTTGTCTTCCATAGTCACCACAGCAATGACACAGAAAAGTGCGGTCAGTTTTTACGACAAAGATCTGTTTGCCCGTCTGCGTTTTTTACGCAAACAAATTGCCGATAAAGAAAACATTCCACCGTATATCGTATTTAACGATGCGACCTTGCAGGAAATGGCGCAGTATCAACCCGTCAGTAACATTGAAATGTTGCAAATTAACGGTGTGGGAAGCATTAAACTGGAACGTTTTGGTCAACCCTTTATGGCATTAATTCGTGAACACAAAAATGCCCGTAAAGCAGAATGATAAAACACGTTGTTGTGATTGATTTTGCCCCTTTTTATGCGCGTTATCTCACTTATTTTTAGCTAATGACGCAAAATTTTGCTATAATCCCGCCCAATTTTTTATGAATAAAACAGAGAAAGATTATGTCAACAAATACCCCTGAAAATTATGGTGCGAACAGTATTAAAGTACTTAAAGGTCTTGATGCGGTGCGTAAACGTCCCGGTATGTATATCGGTGATACAGACGATGGAACCGGTTTACACCATATGGTTTTCGAGGTCGTGGATAACGCCATTGATGAAGCCTTGGCCGGGTATTGTGATGACATCGTGGTGACTATTCACTCCGACAATTCCGTTTCTGTGCAAGATGACGGGCGTGGTATTCCGGTAGATATTCACCCGGAAGAAGGCGTTTCCGCCGCCGAAGTGATCATGACCGTCTTGCATGCCGGCGGTAAATTTGACGACAATTCCTATAAAGTGTCCGGCGGTTTGCATGGCGTGGGTGTGTCCGTGGTAAATGCGTTGTCCGATAAATTACAACTCACTATTCGCCGCCAGGGCAAAGTGCATGAGCAATTTTATAGCCTTGGTGACCCTAAAGCGCCTTTAGCCGTTATCGGAGAAACTTCACAAACCGGTACTACGGTGCGCTTTTGGCCAAGCCCGACAATTTTTACGAACATTGAATTTGAATACGATATTTTAGCTAAACGTTTAAGAGAATTATCTTTCTTAAATTCTGGCGTATCCATTCGTTTAGTGGATGAACGTAATGGCAAAGAAGATCACTTCCATTACGAAGGCGGTATTCAGGCATTCGTTGAATATATTAACCGTGGCAAAACCCCGATTCATCCGAAACCATTCTATTTTTCTGCCGAAAAAGACGGCATTGGTATGGAAATTGCGTTGCAATGGAACGACGGTTACGCAGAAAACATTTACTGTTTTACCAACAATATTCCGCAACGGGATGGTGGTACCCACTTGGCGGGGTTCCGTGGTGCGATGACCCGTACACTAAACAACTATATGGAAAATGAAGGTTACACCAAAAAATCTAAAGTGGTGACCTCCGGTGATGATGCCCGTGAAGGCTTAGTCGCCGTGATTTCCGTGAAAGTACCGGATCCGAAATTCTCTTCTCAAACTAAAGACAAGCTGGTTTCCTCCGAAGTGAAAAGTGCGGTGGAATCTTTGATGAACGAGTATTTGCAAACCTATTTATTGGAAAATCCAAACGATGTAAAAATCATCGTGAGCAAAATTATTGACGCGGCGCGCGCCCGTGAAGCGGCACGCAAAGCCCGTGAAATGACTCGTCGTAAAGGCGCATTAGACTTGGGCGGCTTGCCGGGTAAATTGGCGGATTGTCAGGAGCGAGACCCGGCGTTATCCGAACTTTATATCGTGGAGGGTGACTCTGCGGGCGGTTCGGCAAAACAAGGGCGTAATCGTAAAAACCAAGCGATTTTGCCGTTAAAAGGGAAAATTCTGAATGTAGAAAAAGCCCGTTTTGACAAAATGTTGTCTTCCGCGGAAGTCGGCACATTGATTACTGCGCTAGGTTGCGGTATCGGTCGTGACGAATATAACCCGGATAAATTGCGTTATCACAGCATTATTATCATGACCGATGCGGACGTGGACGGCTCGCACATTCGTACTTTATTGTTGACTTTCTTCTATCGTCAAATGCCGGAACTGATTGAACGCGGCTATGTGTATATTGCCCAACCGCCGTTGTATAAAGTGAAAAAAGGCAAACAAGAACAATATATTAAAGACGATGAAGCGATGGCGGAATTTGAATTGGCAATCGCCTTAGAAAATGCCGCGTTATACGTCAGTGAGCACGCGCCGGCAATGCAGGGTTTACCATTAGAAAATCTGGCCTCCGAGTATCTTGGCATTCAAAAATTAATTGCCCGCCTTAGCCGTTATTACCCGGAAAGCCTGTTGAAGGAATTAATTTATCAACCGGCATTAGACGTGCAATTCATGCAAGATGAAAGTGCGGTCAATTCTTGGGCCGATTCTTTAGTTGCCTCTTTAACTGCCAAAGAAATCGACGGCAAACATTATAGCTATCGTCTGCAGTTTAATGGAGAGCGCCATATTCACGAAGTGGTGTTGACAGTAAGAACGCACGGCGTTGATACCGATTATTTCTTAAACTTCTCATTCATTACCGGCAACGAGTACGCACGCTTAACCGCCCTGGGTGAGAAATTAGTCGGTTTATTGGAAACCAATGCTTATGTTATGCGCGGTGAGCGCAAACAAGCGGTCACCTCATTTGAGCAGGCTATTGACTGGTGGATGAAAGAATCTCGTCGCGGCTTGATGATTCAACGTTATAAAGGGTTGGGTGAAATGAATCCGGAACAACTTTGGGAAACCACTATGGATCCGAATTCCCGCCGTATGTTGAAAGTCTCGATTAAAGATGCCGTGGCAGCCGATCAATTGTTTACCACTCTGATGGGTGATGAAGTTGAGCCACGTCGTGACTTCATCGAAAGCAACGCATTAAGAGCGAATTTGGATATTTAAAATTCATCATAAAAAACGACCGCACTTTGGTTTCTCTATTTAAAGTGCGGTCTTTTTTTTATTTATTTTCTCAGTTTCACTAATTCAACTTCATGATTAGCGCCTTTCTTTAGGATCAAATTGGCGCGTTCACGGGTCGGCAAAATATTTTCCTTTAAATTTCGTCCATTAATTTCATCCCAAATCTGGCTAGCGGTAGCAATCGCTTCTTGTTCGGAAAGATTTGCATAATGTTTAAAATAGGAATTCGGGTTAGAAAACGCACTTTGGCGGAATTTCAAAAACCGACGGATATACCATTCTTTCAGTAAAGCTTCATCTGCATCCACATAAATGGAAAAATCCACAAAATCCGACACGAAAATTTGGTTGGCGTGATTGTCATTCGGTTGGAGGACATTGAGCCCTTCTAATATCAAAATATCCGGCTGATCAATAACATTAAATTGATCGGGAATAATGTCGTAAGTCAAATGAGAATAAATCGGCGCTTTTACATGATGTTTACCGGATTTTATATCGGCCAAAAAACGAATTAATTTTGGCGTATCATAGGAAATCGGGAAACCTTTCTTTTGTAATAACTGATGCTTTTGTAAATAAGAGAGCGGATGTAAAAAACCATCAGTGGTAATTAAATCCACTTTTCGCTCGATCGGCCAATGGCTAAGCAGTGATTGCAAAATACGCGCTGAGGTGCTTTTACCCACTGCGACACTGCCCGCGATGCTAATAATATATGGCACTTTAGGGCTTTCGCCACCAAGGAAACGGTGGAGTACATCCTGCCGACGAATGTTTTCATCTATATAGTAGTTAATTAAACGGGTGAGCGGCAGATAAATCGTGCGCACTTCATCAAGCGACAATTCCTCATTAAATCCTAATAATGGTTTGAGATCTTGTTCGGTTAATTTTAACGGCACGGATTTACGTAATTCCGCCCAATGTTGCCGTTTAAAAGACAAAAATGGCGTTAGTTGGGCTGAAATTGCATCAGAAATAGGAAATTCCACGATTAAATTACACTTATTTGACTAAAATTAGTTGCGAAATATACCTTATAAATAGGCGATTGAGCAGTAAAAATTTTAAATAAGCGTATAAATTAAACGAATTAGTTTTATTTTTGCTTGATAATTAAACGAATAGTGGAAAAAAAGTTTTTTTACTAAAAAAAAACTTGTCAGGCATAAAAAAATCCCTATAATACGCGTCACTTGTTTACGACGCCGACTTAGCTCAGTAGGTAGAGCAACTGACTTGTAATCAGTAGGTCATCAGTTCGATTCCGATAGTCGGCACCATTTCTCGTGTACAAGTTCAAACTTAGAGTGGAGGGATTCCCGAGCGGCCAAAGGGAGCAGACTGTAAATCTGCCGGCTCAGCCTTCGAAGGTTCGAATCCTTCTCCCTCCACCATTTCTAAGAGCGACCGATGGGACAGATGAATTAAGAACGGCGGGCATCGTATAATGGCTATTACCTTAGCCTTCCAAGCTAATGACGCGGGTTCGATTCCCGCTGCCCGCTCCAAGCGCTGATATAGCTCAGTTGGTAGAGCGCACCCTTGGTAAGGGTGAGGTCGGCAGTTCGAATCTGCCTATCAGCACCACTTCTTAATCAATCTCTCCATTACAAATTTTAATACTTTGGTTAATCTGGTAAGTTGAACCATCGATAACCGTGTTTGTTTAGAGGGACTCTCAATGTCTAAAGAAAAATTTGAACGTACAAAACCGCACGTTAACGTGGGTACAATCGGCCACGTTGACCATGGTAAAACCACTTTAACAGCAGCTATCACAACCGTATTAGCAAAACATTACGGTGGTGCGGCTCGTGCATTCGACCAAATCGATAATGCGCCGGAAGAAAAAGCGCGTGGTATCACCATCAATACTTCCCACGTTGAATATGACACGCCAACACGTCACTACGCACACGTTGACTGTCCGGGACACGCCGACTATGTTAAAAACATGATTACCGGTGCGGCACAAATGGATGGTGCTATCTTAGTTGTAGCAGCAACTGATGGTCCTATGCCACAAACTCGTGAGCACATCTTATTAGGTCGCCAAGTAGGTGTACCTTACATCATCGTATTCTTAAACAAATGCGACATGGTAGATGACGAAGAGTTATTAGAATTAGTTGAAATGGAAGTTCGTGAACTTCTTTCTCAATATGACTTCCCGGGTGACGATACACCAATCATTCGTGGTTCTGCATTACAAGCGTTAAACGGCGTAGCAGAATGGGAAGAAAAAATCCTTGAATTAGCTCAAGCATTAGATACTTACATTCCTGAACCTGAGCGTGCAATCGACCAACCGTTCCTTCTTCCAATTGAAGACGTGTTCTCTATTTCCGGTCGTGGTACAGTAGTAACCGGTCGTGTAGAGCGTGGTATCATCCGTACTGGTGATGAAGTTGAAATCGTAGGTATCAAACCAACTGCGAAAACTACCGTAACCGGTGTTGAAATGTTCCGTAAATTACTTGACGAAGGTCGTGCAGGTGAAAACATCGGTGCATTATTGCGTGGTACCAAACGTGAAGAAATCGAACGTGGTCAAGTATTGGCTAAACCGGGTTCAATTACTCCACACACTGATTTCGAATCTGAAGTGTACGTATTATCCAAAGAAGAAGGTGGTCGTCATACTCCATTCTTCAAAGGTTACCGTCCACAATTCTATTTCCGTACAACTGACGTAACCGGTACTATCGAGTTACCGGAAGGTGTGGAAATGGTTATGCCTGGCGATAACATCAAAATGACCGTATCCTTAATCCACCCAATCGCGATGGACCAAGGTTTACGTTTCGCTATCCGTGAAGGTGGCCGTACAGTAGGCGCCGGTGTGGTAGCTAAAATTATCAAATAATTGATAAGAAACCCAATTGAAAAGGCGTATCGAATGATACGTCTTTTTGTTTGGTTGGAATTTAGAAATAACAGAAGAAAGAATGGCTATGCAAAGTGCGGTAACATTTTTAACTGTTTTTTTATGTAAAAATATCCAAAAAATTGACCGCACTTTATAGGGTAATGTTGCCTTTATTTTCATCGCTCCACATCCGAAACGTTAGACTCTCCCCATTTTCTGTAGAGGTGAATAGACTAAATCTGATACTCCACACACACCGGTATTTTAGCCTGTAACAAGAATTGTTTAGTGCGTTCATGTTGTGGATTTTCAAAAAATTCACGGGCGCTGTTTTGTTCGACCACGTTGCCGTCCGCCATCAAAATCACACGATCCGCCACATCGCAGGCGAATTGCATTTCATGGGTCACGATAATCATCGTCCAACCTTCCTGTGCCAGTAATTTTAAGGTTTGCAATACTTCACCCACCAACTCCGGATCTAATGCCGAAGTAGGTTCATCTAACAAAATAATATCCGGTTGCACCGCCAACGCGCGGGCGATACCCACCCGTTGTTGCTGGCCGCCGGAGAGTTGCGACGGATACAAGTGCATTTTGTCTTTCAATCCCACTTTGGTTAGTAATGCCACGGCGCGTTGTTCCGCCTCCGCCTTGCTTTTCTTTTGCACTACAACCATGCCTTCCATTACATTTTCAAGTGCGGTGCGATGGGGGAACAAATTGTATTGCTGGAACACCATAGAAGAGCGGCGACGCAATGCTAATTCGTCGGCTTTGCTGATTTTGTGAGAAAAATCTAACGCTAAGCTGCCATCACAAAAACGTAACGTACCAAGCTCTGGTCGCTCCAATAAGTTTAAGCAACGCAAAAAGGTGGTTTTGCCCGAGCCGGAGGGACCGAGAATGGCGACCACTTCGCCTTTTTGAATATTGAAATCCACGCCCTTCAACACAGGATTGCCATTGAAGGTTTTGTGAAGATTACGCACTTCTAACATGCTACCTCCTGTTTATAAGTGACGGGAAAGCCGTTTTTCCAAACGGTCTTGGGCGAAGGATAAAACCAAACAAATACACCAATAAATTAGTGCTGCTTCACTATAAATCATAATAAATTCATAGTTTTCCGCTGTGATGTTTTGCGCTACGCGAAACATTTCCGTCACCAATACCAACGACGCCAAAGAGGTGTCTTTTACGTTGCTGATAAAGGTATTTGCCAACGGTGGCACGGATACGCGCAAGGCCTGTGGTATGATGGTGCGGGTGAAGGTTTGATAATAATTCATGCCGATGGAATAGGAGGCTTCCCACTGTCCTTTTGGAATGGATAAAATCGCCGCACGAATGGTTTCCGAAGCATAAGCGCCGATGTTAATGGAAAAGGCGATAATCGCCGTTGGGAAGGGATCGAGTTTAATGCCCACTTCCGGTAACCCATAGAAAATAATGAAAATCTGTACCAACATCGGCGTGCCACGAATGGTGGAAACATAAATGCGGCAAAGAATTTGCAATAAGCGAATACCGATATTTGGCTTTTCCACAATGCGAATCAAGGCTACTATTAACGCGATAAACACCCCGGCAAAGAAAGAAATCACCGCCAGCGGAATAGTTTTATCAATTGCGGCTTCCATCATAGGCCAAAAAGAGCTGATGATTTCATCAGCTCTTTCTGCATTCATAAAAGGAAGGGAGGCAAGGAAATTATTGAGTAATGTCATCGCCAAACCATTTGATTGAAATTTGTTTTAAGGTACCGTCTTTTCTTAATTCTTCCAACGCTTGGTTAATTTTTTCTACCAAAGGTTCTTCACCTTTTAATACTGCAAAGCCGGAAGGCACTTTTTCCTCACGTTTTACGGCAATTTTCAAACCGGAATTTGGTTGTTTTTTGAAATAATCTAACACCGCAAGTTGGTCGTTTACTGTCGTTTCGGCGCGATCTTGCGTAATTAATTTTAAGGCTTGTGCTAAACCGTCCACCACGATTAATTCTGCACCATTGGCTTTGGCGATTTTGCCGTAGTTACTGGTTAAGGATTGTGCCGCTTTTTTGCCTTTTAAATCTTCAAAGGTTTTAATGCTGTCGTCGCCTTCTTTGGTCACGATAACGGCAGTGGAATAGTTATATGGCGCGGTATAAAGGTATTTTTTCAAACGTTCCGGGCTTGGGTTGGTTTGGTTAGCGATTAAGTCGAAACGTTTGGCGTTTAAACCCGCGTACATGGAATCCCACTGGGTTTCGTTAAATTGAATTGTTAAGCCTAAACGTTGTGCCACCGCTTCGATCACTTCCACGTCAAAGCCGGTTAGTTTGCCGCTGTCATCATGGAAAGTGAACGGTGCATAAGTGCCTTCAGTCCCCACTAATAAGGTTTTGGTTTTTTCTACGCGGTCAGAAATTTCACCTGCTATGGCTTGGGTGGCAATACCCAACGCTAAGCCGGATAATAATACGATTTTCGCCAAAAGAGATTTTTTCATAAAGTTTCCTTTTGTTTAACAAGGTTAAAAGTGCGGTGGATTATTGCAGTAAATTTTTAGGAAACAAAATAATTGTTTCCTCTAGTTTATAACTAAAAGAAATAAAACCTGATGATTTCTTGATCAACGATATTTATCTAAAAAACGGTAATAATTCACGCCGATTTTTAATGCTAAATTCTTCACTAATTTACCGCCAAACACCGAAGGCACTTTTAATTTACCAAAGATTGTCAAGCGTTCGTCGTTGCCCAAAATGGCTTCCGCCACAATGCGCCCGGCCAAACCGGTGAGCGCCACGCCGTGTCCGGAATAGCCATGGGCGAAATAAATATGTGGCGAAATGCGTCCAAAATGTGGATTGGAATTGATGGTCATGTCGATAGGGCCGCCCCAGCCATAATCAATTTTAACGTTTTCCAACTGCGGAAAAACGCGCAACATATTGTGGCGCATGACCTCAACCATGTTTTTCTCGGAACTGGAATCACTCCCGAATAATAAACGGTTATCGGCACTTAAACGGTAATAATCCAGCAAATAATTGCTGTCGCACACAGACATGCCGTTATTGATTACGGAATCAGCCGTGGCTTGATCAAGCGGTTCGGTAGCGATGATAAAACTTTCTACCGGTAGAATTTTGCGGGCAATGCCACGGTGAATACTTTTTGGTAGCACATCAATGTAGGCGTTAGTCGCCAACACCACATCTTTGGCGACAACGAGGCTTTTATCTGTTATGACTTCAATGTCTGTTGCTTTTTCACGTAAATCCACCACAGGCGATTGTTCATAAATACGCACGCCCAAATCCAAACAAGCTTTTGCCAAACCTAAGCAATAATTAAGCGGATGCAAATGACCAGAATTGCTGTCATACAACGCACCACAATAAATTTTACTGCCGAGATGTTGTTCCAGTTTGGCTTTGTCCCAAAGCTGCATATTTTGATAGCCAAAAATCTCGTGGCTGGCTTTTTCAACCGCGATTAAATCTTCCATGCGACGCTCGTTGAGCGCCAACGTGGCATAGCCTTTCTTCCAATCGCACTGAATATCGTATTTCGCAATGCGTTCATCAATAATATCAATGGCTTCTAAGGACATTTGCCATAACTTACGGGCAGTTTCCAAGCCTACTTGTTCGATATATTCATCGATGCCGTCTTCAAAACCGTTAATGGCTTGACCGCCACTACGCCCTGATGCGCCAAAGCCTACCCGTGCGCCTTCCAGTACGATCACGTTTTTGCCCTGTTCGGCAAGTTCTAATGCCGTGGACAAACCGAAAAAGCCTGCACCGACAACGCACACGTCAGCAGATTCTTTTTGATTTAAGGGCGGTAACTCAAAATGTTGGTTACGGGTGACGGAATAATAGGATTCAATATGTTCTTGATGTGAAAACGCTAGCATAAATAAACGCCTGTAATGAAAAGTGGGTGCATATTACTACGCAAGGGGGAGAAGTCAATATTTGAACGAATGACAAAAGAGAACGGTGAATTTTCCGTGGCTTAAACGTAGAAAAATGTCATCAAAAATGATCGCACTTTGCTTTATGTTAAGAGGATTGATTAAAAAAGTGCGGTCTATTTTTAAAATCGTTTTTCGATTTCCAAGGAAACTTGGTTATTTTTACGTTGATAAAACGCCGGAATATTACTGTCGATGTTAAGTCGTTGATAACTTAATTTCGGCATAATGCCTTGCCATTGGAGCATGGGGGACCAAAGTTTAAACGTCATTTGTTTTTCTTTATCTTTGCGGATGAGCGGGAATAAAAAAATGCTCGTCGCCAAAAAACACGGGGGCCGTAACGGATATCGAGGCTAAAGCCGATTTTTTTCTCTCCATTCATAGGAAAAGCCTAATTTTATTCCTAATTTTGACCGCACTTTTTGATTAGTAATGCGGTGGTGGGGTTTCTTCGGCTTGGCTGGCGATGTTGGAAGGTTGCATATCTTTGAGCTTGTTGACCAAATAGCGTAGCTGCACCTGCATTTTATCGATCAAAAATTGTTGTTCTATAAGTGATTGATTTAATTCTTCTATCGCTGTTTCCTGAAAGGCGGATTTCATTTCCAATTCGGCAATTCGTTGCTCTAAATTTTGTTGAATTGACATAATAATTCCTAAATAATTGTTGTGAATTTGTTGAATCCGTTTTACCCTATCCAACGCTTGTTTTACTCATTATAAAGGATCGAACACAATGTTAAAAATTCAGAAAATTTCTACTGTCGCACTGATGTTAAGTGCGGTTGTTTCTACCAACGTTTTTGCAGAAGAGAAAACCGATGCAAAATTCAATGAAGATTCTTCTTACGCGGTGGGCGTGTTATTCGGTACGGATTTACAAGGCCTAATTAAAGCACAAAAAGGCGTGATTGATTATGACAATGCCAAAGTTATTGCTGGGATTTCCGATGTGCTAAACGGCAAAGTGCAATTGGAGGATAATAAGGAAATCGCCGCTGCACTACAGGGCATCGACAATAAATTAAGAGCGGAAAGTGAGAAAAGAGCCGCCGCCGCAGTGAAAAAAGCGGAAGAAGAAGGCAGTAAATTTTCCGCTGAATTCGCTAAAAAAGATGGCGTGAAGAAAACCGCATCAGGTTTATTGTATCGTGTTGAGAAAGCTGGTTCCGGTGACCCGATTAAAGCTACCGATACGGTGAAAGTGCATTACACCGGTAAATTGCCGGATGGCACGGTGTTTGATAGCTCACGTGAGCGCGGCACACCGGCCGAATTCCCATTGAATCAAGTGATTAAAGGTTGGACCGAAGGTCTGCAATTGGTGAAAAAAGGCGGCAAAATTGAATTGGTTCTGCCGGCAGATTTAGCTTACGGTGAAGACGGCGCAGGCGACAAAATCCCTCCTCACTCTACGTTGTACTTCGATGTTGAAGTATTAGACGTGGTTCCGGCGAAAAAATAATAGAAAAAACGACCGCACTTTATGACTTCTGTGGAAAAGTGCGGTCATTTATATGAATAAAAATAAATACGCTCTTTCATGTTAACGGATAAACGACCTTTTACCGATGAAGATCGCACGATTTTAAATTCGTATATTGCCGTGGTTGACGGCGTCAGTGCGCTTATCGGTCAACATTGCGAGATTGTTCTGCATTCCTTTGAAGATTTAGAGCATTCCGCCATTTATATTGCCAACGGACACAATACCAATCGTCAAGTGGGCTCGCCTATGACGGATTTCGCTTTACGTTCATTACACAATATGAAATCGGAAAGCGTTAGCAAACCTTATTTTACCCGTGCAAAAAAAAGCAGCGGCTTGATGAAGTCGGTGACGATCGCCATTCGTAACAGCACTCAACGCATTATCGGCCTGCTTTGTATTAACATTAATTTAGACGTGCCGGTATCGCAATTCTTGCAAAATTTTATGCCGGCCACCGATTATAGCGAAACCTCTGCGGTGAATTTTGCCAGTTCGGTGGAAGAACTGGTGGTGCAAACGGTAGAAAAAACCATTGAGGAAATCACCTCTGATCGCATGGTGGCGAACAATAACAAAAATCGCCAAATCGTGATGTCTTTATATGAAAAAGGCATTTTTGACATTAAAGACGCGATTAATTTGGTGGCGGAGCGTTTGGATATTTCACGCCATACCGTGTATTTATACATTCGCCAAATTAAACAAGATCAAGACGAGTAGCTCATGGATTATGTGTTGGTGGTAAAACAGCCGGTGTATGGCAGCCAAGGGGCGTTTCTGGCGTATCAATTGGCGCAAGAACTGGTGCAAAAACACCGAATTTGCCAAATCTTTTTTTATCAAGAAGGAATCAGTAACGGCAACGCTTTGGTGTATCCTGCCAACGATGAATTTAATTTGGTAAACGCATGGCAGGATTTTGCCTGCCGACACAATGTGCCGTTGCATTTATGCGTTGCTGCCGCGCAACGACGTGGTGTGGTGGACGAAGCCTCTGCTGCCGATAAAAGTGCGGTCAATTTAGCGAACGTTTTTCAGCTGGCCGGTTTGGGCGAATTTAGCCAAGCCTTGCTCCGTGCCGATCGAGTAATTACCCTATGAGTAAACTGGCATTTATTTTTCGCCATCCGCCTTATGGCAGTGCTTCCGCCCGCGAGGGATTGGATGCGTTATTGGCGGCCACGGCATTTTGTGAAGAAGAGGAAATCGCCGTATTTTTCTTCGATGACGGCCTGTTAAATCTGCTTCATGAACAACAGCCTGAGCAAATTCTGCAAAAAGACACCGCCAGTGCTTTCAAGCTATTAGATTTATACGACATCGAGCAGCGTTATGTGTGTGCCGATTCATTACAACGTTTTAGCCTCACCCCGCAAGATCTCTTATTAGACTGCCGACCGTTGCCACGCGCGCAACTGTTGGCGATGTTGCAACAAAGTGAAAAAATTCTGACTTTTTGATTATGCTTTATACCTTCTCACAAGCCGATTACGATCAACAAACGCTGGAAATTTATGTGCGTAACGCCAACGCTACAGATGCTATTGTGTTATGGCAAGATGGCGTGTTATTGGCGATAAAACAGGCGGATGTATTGGCGCGTTGTCAGGCGCCTTGTTTTGTGTTGGAAAATGATCTTTTGGCCAGAAATTTAACCGCACTTTTACCTGAAAACGCAAAAGTGCGGTCGATTTCTTTAGCGGATTTTGTGGCAATCAGCGAGCAATATTCTCCGCAGATTGCGTTGTAATCGACGCTTTCTTCACGTGCTTTAATCCTTTCTTAATCCTCTGCAAACCAATCTGCAGTTAAGGTTTCCGCATCAAATACTTGTCCCATTAACGGCGTCAGTGGGTTAACGCCCAGCTTGCGGGCAATAGGCAGGCTTTGTAATACCGGTTCGTTCCATTTGTGCAACGCCAACGGATAAGCTGCCCAGTGAATTGGCATGAAACGTTTTGGTTTTAGCTTAGCGGCCAACTCGGCGGTTTGGTGTGGGAACAAGTGGTTATTAGGCCAGCGTTCGTTATATTGGCCATTCTCGATAAACGCAATATCAAATCCGTTAAAACGCTCGGCGATGGCATCGAAATGTTTGCCGTAAGACGAATCGCCATGAAAATAGAAACTTTCGTCCTGATGTTGAATCACAAAGCCCGACCACAGGCTTTTGTTATGATCCAACAAACTACGCCCCGAATCGTGCCGTGCCGGCAACGCGGTGTAACGGACGCCATGGCGTTCAGTGGATTGCCACCAATCCAGCTCGGTAATGCGTTCTGCCGGTACGCCCCATTTTTGCAAAATTACACCCAAGCCAAGCGACACCACAAAATGACTTTGCGTTTTCGCGAGTTTCTCAATGCTCGCCTGTTCCAAATGATCGTAATGATTATGGGAAATCAGCACCACATCAATGGGCGGTAGCTCTTCCAACCAGGCCGGTGGGTCTTGAAAGCGAGTCATCATTAACGGCACAGGCGAGGCGCTTTTGCCGAACAGCGGGTCGGTAATAATGGTTTGCGCGCCCACCCGCATCATCAACGTGGAATGCCCGAACCACATAAAACGACTTTTTTCCGCCGGGGCAAGAAATTTTGCCCAATCCGGTTTTAGCATAGGCAATGGTTTGGGCGGGTGCAATGATTGTTCATCAAATACCAGCGTCCACATGGCGCGTATAATGTCGGATACGGGTTGTTGTGGTTCGGCATTAAAAAAAGTTTGCGTTTTGGGATCATAGTGATCGCTTTCCGGATAAACAGGATAACGGTCGGGGGACAACCAATAACCTACCATCGCCATACCTGCCAAAGTAAACAGTTTCTTCTTGTGTCTCATGGTGAATTAAAATTTTATGATATTACGATGAAGACCACATTATATGTCAAATTTGCCACGCTGTTGAATCGACGGCAACGGCATGTGTGGATACAAAGACATCCTATCAGCTTAAATATAAAATGATAATTATTTACATATGTCGAATGGTGCTGTATTTTAGACGTCCTTTCAGGAAAGAAAGTTTAGGTATGTAAGAAACCCTTACAAAATATGAGATTAATTAATAGCTAGGAGCTTAACCATGACAGAGCAAATCATTCCTTCCGATGATGTAATTCTTAAAGCCGTCCACGACACCCTCGTGATTTCCACCACCGATTTACAAGGCGTGATCACCTACGCAAATGACCTTTTCTGCAAATTAACCGGCTATTCTCGTGAAGAATTGGTGGGCAAACCGCATAATTTGGTGCGTCACCCGTCTGTGCCAAAAGAAGTGTACAAAGACATGTGGGACACTATCCAAGCAGGTAAAATCTGGACCGGCGTTATTCCGAACGTGGGTAAAGGCGGGGTGATTTATGTGGTTGATACCACGGTGCAACCGATTTTTGATGACGCAGGAAAAATTACCGGCTACATCAGCGTACGTCGCGTTATTAATGATTTAATGGAAAACTTCGATGCCGTTGAATTTTCCAAAGAAGTATTCGACGACTACTACGACAAATAAGGTCTCCAAGCGTGTCGTCACCGGCACGCTTTCTCTTTTCTGCAGCTTTTCTCACATCTTCAAAGGTAATGCTATGAGCAATAATCCTCTTTCACGCGTTCATATCGCGTACGGCTCGGAGTCCGGCAACGCCCAAGCTTTGGCTACTGAACTGGCCAATCAGCCGTTCTTGCAGGCTTATACCGTTTCGGTAAGCAGTTTAAATGAAACCCATCCGTCCATGCTGGATAGCCAAACGTTGTTATTGGTCATCACCAGTTCGTTTGGTGACGGTGAGCCGCCGGCTAACGCCGATGATTTCTTAGAAACGTTAGAAAATCTGACCGCACTTTCCTGCTGTTATTGCGTATTTGGTTTGGGAGATGTGACGTATGAACATTTTTGCGGCTTTAGCCAAAAGGTGGATGAAGCCTTGCAAAGCAAACAGGCGCAGCCGTTGATCGAACGTGTGGATGCCGATCTCAATTACCGTGAAATTTTCAAACAATGGTTGCCTCTTTTACAGCAAGCGTTAAACGACCTCCCGCAACAACCGCTGAGCCACCAACTATCGGTGCAGGTATATAACGAAAACACTGTTTATCACGCCGAGGTGTTGGATATTCAGCATCTCGCACAGTCGGATCCGGCGGTTTATCACTTGCGCTTATCCCTGAAAGACAGCGGTATTTTTTATCAAGCAGGCGATTTGCTGTATGTGCAAATTGAACAGCCGGATGAGGTGTTGGCGCATTATGTAAACTGGTTTGATGATCAAAGTGCGGTGGAAATTTTGCGTAAAAAAGAGCTTCGTCTGCTAAGTAAAAACGTATTGCGTGACGTAAGTAAAATTACCGGCAACGCGGCCTTAAAAGATCTTACTAAAATCTCCAATAAAAAAGCCTTGGAAAGTTATTTATACGGTCATGATTTGCTTGATGTTCTGCGCGATTTTGACCCTGAGAAAAAAGTGAGTCTTGCAGATTTAACGACGATCCTTGCCAACCTCACCGCACGGGCTTATTCCATCAGTTCCTGCGGCAAAACGCACCCCGATTACACGGATTTATGTATTCGCCACGTTTACTATAGTCTCGGAGAGCGTCATTATCAAGGCACTGCCAGTAATCAACTGGCGCAGCTCAAGGTGGGACAAAAAGTCGCCGTATTCGTCAAATCCAACTCCACCTTCCATTTGCCGGAAAGCCTTGACGCGCCATTGGTCATGATTGGCTCCGGCACCGGTATTGCGCCTTATATTGGCTTCTTGCAACATTTGGAAAGCCAAAAACCGACGGTGGAAAGCTATTTATTCTTCGGCGAGCGTTATCGGGCCAAAGATTTCCTTTATCAAACCGAACTGGAAAACTACCTTGCCAACGGCACCTTAACCGGTTTATTCACCGCTTTTTCCCGTGATCAAGCGGAAAAATACTACGTGCAGGACGCCTTAGCCGAACAAGCAGAATTGATTTGGTCGCTTATCCAACAAGGGGCATATTTCTACATTTGTGGTAGCAAGTCTATGAGCAAAGCCATTGACGACGCTCTTATCAACATTGCCTCCACCGTTGGTCATCGCCCTTATGTCGATGCCTTCGACAATATTGTCGCCGAACTGGTCGCCGCCGGCCGTTTACAACGCGATGTTTATTAGCCTCTTCGTCGGATAGCATTATCCGACGAATGCCTTTTCGTTCTACGCAATATGCCAAAAAAATATCATTTTTTCTGACCGCACTTTTAGCCTGTTTTTCTACAAAATCCCCCCTAAATATCATGGAGTTATTCAAAATAAATTTCGAGTTTATTTGCATGAGCGGATAAATTGTTTCCCCCCTTTTCCACAAAGACCGAATGAACCTATTCAAACGGTCTGTTTTATATCATTTTTAAATTGTCGTTATTTCGCTACAATGTTGTCTACGTAAAGAAATTTTTTGTCCTTTTGACGGTCTTAAAACCGTCTTTAATCGTAACGGTAGAATAATATGAAACGGTGGCTGTACGCCTTATTAGGGTTGATTGTATTGTTGGTGGCGATAGTTTGCTTGCTGCCATGGTGGATCACGCCTAAACAGGTGGAAAACCTTGCCAATCGGTTTTTAGCGCCTGATTATGCGTTGCAACTGCCCGAGCGCTGGCATTTACAAACCACCGGCCTGCAACTGCCCGAGTTAGAAGTTTGGACTGCTCAATGTACTATCGCTACGTTAGCCGATGTCCACGTAAACTGGTGGGAACCCCGTCGGCTAGAGGTAGCGAACGCCAGCTTGGATTATGAATGTCTAAATAGCTTGCCTTCCAATGACGATGTAAAAACATCACTAAATTTGACCGCACTTTTTTCTGCCATCCCATCCTCTGAAGTGAGTATTCAGCATTTACAACTGGTGAACAGCAAGGAATTAAACGTGTCGCCCAGCGTACGCCAGCTGTTAGATGCCAATGTTGCGGCGACAGCCCATTATGACGGCAACCGTCTGCAATTGACGGCCAATGCCAAGGCGGAGGATGATAACTTAATTTTGCACCATCAATCCACTCTTGCCCGAGAAAACGATACGTTTCGATGGCAGGGGAAGACGGATTACCAACCGCTTGATGGACAAACCTATCACCTGCATTTTTCCACTCAATTGAAAGATGAGATGCCGCAATTGCCGCATCAAGGCGAACTGCGTTTTGATTGGCAGAATACTGATTTCAGCGTGAGCAAAGGGACGCTTCAATTCAATTGGAATGGTGAGAAAGGGCAAATCAACGCACAAGATTTAAGCCGTGATAAGCCGTTGTTGGATGTGCCTTTTACGTTCACCTCGGACGGTTTGGCGATTAACTGGGGAACATTTTATTGGACCTTTGACGGCTACCAACCAATCAAAGGCTTCTTCGGTTTGGCGTTACGTAAGCCGCAAGAAGGTTGGCTACCGTTGGGTGCCGATGTGGATGTTATCGTGCAAACTTTCGGCGAGCTGGGCAAAGGCGAAATTGTTGTGTCAGGTAAAAATGGCGAAATTGGTGGCGGTGATGACAAAAAACAACTGTATTTTGACCTGAAAACCCGTGGTGACTTGCGTTATAACACCACTGTGGCGCAAACCAACTTGGAATATCATATCGGCGGTGCCTTTGATGATCCGATTTTGCGTTTCCGAACCGGATCAATTTTTAAAATGGATAACGTGCAGCCCACTTCCAAAATCCATGTGCGTCTGCCGTTGGATAATGTGCAGATTGGACGTTATGGCTTGGAAGGACGCCTGCAAGCCACCCTGCAAGGCTTCACACCACAATTTGATAAGTTAAATTTAAAACTCAACGGGCAAGCGCATGAATTTATTGCCGGAATTAAAACCGTGTTTGATTTGCGTGATGAACGAAAAAATCTGCGTGCGGCGGAAATGCGTGCGGCAAACCGTTGGGATTGGACGATTGAAGGTGATGCGCTGTGGAAATCCTTAAATACACCGGTGAACATGACAGGAGTCGGTTTTTGGGAAGCGGATCATATTGAACTGAACCAACTTTCCGCCCGTTCCGGTAATGTACATACTGGCGGTGTGAAAATGGCGCCTTTGGCGCTGGAGTTGAAAGACCGTTTGCGTTGGGATTATGAAGCGGAGCATATTCGCGGGCTGTTACAAGCGCAAACCGAGTGGATTGAATTCGATTATGGCGGACGTTTTGTACGCCCGGTGTTTGGTGTGGGCATTGATGGCAAAAGCATCGGTGATTTCAATTTGGCGGGCGATTTAAAAGCGGGTTCGCTCGGCCCGATTGATGTGACCGCCCGTTATGAAAATCAAGCGCTAAAGGGCAAAATTAGTTGGAAAGAACAATCCGCCAAAGTGTTCCAATCCTTATTTCCGCAACAATGGGAATGGATTATTCGCCATGGTAGCATTCAAGGCGCCAGTGATTTTGAGATTGACGGCGAGGGCGTGGCATTGAACGGTGAGTTTAATTTGCGCGGTGCCGAAATCACTTTCCCCGATGGCGAAATTCAAGCGCTGAATATTCGTTTTCCGTTGAATTATCAAAATCTTGCGCTACAAACTGCGCGAACCAAACCGGTGCGGGTATCGGCGAAAAATATTCGCATGGGGGCACTTGCCGTGAGCGATGCGTCTTTTGATATGTTCGGCACTTATCCTAATTCGGCCAAGCAACCGCTCACCTTGCAAAAGGTGAAAGTCGGCGTGTTTGATGGCTCGCTGAGCGTGCCGAGTTTGAGTTTTCCACAACGAAAAATGGCGGAGTTGAGCTTTAATAATATCGATTTGGCGCAAGTGATGGAGTTGGCGCAATATAATCAACTGGTGCTGAACGGACGGGTCAACGCGACATTGCCGTTTTGGTTAGGGCATAAAGAATGCTTAATTTGTAACGGACGTCTTGAACAAGTCGGCAAATTGAATATTAAACTTAATGATAGTGTGGTGGACGGCTTGAAAAAAGGCGGTTGGACCGAAAGCACTTTGGTGGATTTGATGAAAGAAATGGAATTAGAAAAATTCCACGCGAATGTCAATTTGACGCCGGATGGAAAAATGGCGTTAAAAGCGACGATTGCGGGCTTTAATCCGACTAAGCGCACCCACAATCCGATTACCTTGAATTACACACACCAAGAGAATATGTTTGAGCTATGGAATATGATTGACTACGGCTCTCAATTTGAACAGAATTTACAATATCGACTTTACCGACAGTTAGAACAATGAAAAAACATCTGAAAAAACCACCGCACTTTTTTTGTTTGGCCGCCGCTTCCCTCATGCTTGCCGGTTGCACTCCCACCATTCAACTGGACACCCCAAAAGAAGGCATTACCATTAATATGAACGTGGTGGTGGATCATAATATCAGCGTAAAAATGGATGAAAAAACCAAAGCTGCCGCCGGGGAAAATAGCAAGGAAAAACCGCTGAAACAAGCGGCGAAATAGTACTGAATCCTGTTTGAAGCGGGCGTCGGTAACAGTGAATTTGAATCGGAAAAAGAGGAGACATCATGTCACTTTTAGATTTATTACAATACCGACGTTCCGTGCGTTATTACGATCCCGATAAACCGCTCGACAGCGAAAAAGTCCGTCATTGCTTACAACAGGCTGCTTTGTCGCCAAGCAGTTCCAATATGCAACTCTACGAGTTCTATCACATCACTGACAAATCTACATTACAACAACTCGCCCACGCCTGTTTCAACCAGCAACCTGCCACAACTGCACAGCAAATGGTGGTTTTCGTTGTTCGTCAGGATTTATACCGTCAGCGGGCAGCCGAGGTGATGGCGATGGAACAAGAAAATGTGAAACGTACCAGCCCACCGGAGAAACAGGCATCCCGGCTAAAAGCCAAAGAGCGTTATTACGGTTGGTTAATGCCGTTTATTTATGCCCGTTGTTGTGGTTTGTTGGGTGTCTTTCGTAGAACAATTGCGTTGCTTGTGCACTACTTCCGTCCGATGCAAGTGGATGTATCGGAAGCCGATATGCGCATTGTTAGCCATAAAAGTTGCGGCTTGGCGGCGCAAACATTTATGTTAGCCATGGCGGAAAACGGTTATGACACCTGCCCAATGGAAGGACTGGACAGTTTACGGGTGAAAAATATCCTGAAACTGCCACGGGGCGCAGAAATCAATATGATCGTTGCCTGTGGCATCCGCAAAGACGGACGCGGCATCTGGGACGAGCGCACCCGTTTGCCGTTCGATAAGATTTATAAGCAAATTTAATCTCAATGTGCGGGAGCCAAAAACATGGCGAACATTACTTACAATCGAATCAAGTTCGATTATTCGCGCCAATGGGGCCGTTCAAAGTCAATGTTCAAAATCCGTTGGATGTTGTGACCGCACTTGATTGTCTTTCTACGTCTTTTGCTCCTGACCATTAATAGCTTTTTTATAATACGAAAAATCATTATTCGGAGTGTCTATGTTTTTTATTTATATCATTATTGCACTGACGGCAGGCATTGCGCTGGCCATTCAGTCTGCCATTAATACCCAACTGGCTAAAGCCATGAGTGGTGAACCGATTTTGGCGGCATTGATTTCCTTTGCTGTCGGGACGCTTCTTCTGTTGATTATTGCCGGAATAAAAACGGATTTGTGGGGCAATTTAAGCACCCTGCCTGAGCAGCCTTGGTGGAAATTGTTGGGAGGAATATTAGGTGCCGGTTTCGTGTTCACCACCGTTTTACTTGCGCCGAAATTAGGCATTACGGCCATGTTGTTTTTTATCATTATCGGCCAGCTGCTCAGCGCGGCAACTATCGATCATTTTGGTTTAATCGGTATGCCTGTGCGGGAGCTTAATGGCATCAAATTAATCGGGTTGGCTGTTGTGGCACTCGGTTTGGTGTTTTATTTCTTTGGTGATAAATTTATTCAAATTGTAGTGCGGGGCAGTTAACCTGCGCTAAAAGTGCGGTGGGGTTGAACGCGTTTTTAGATAAAAAACAGTTTCAACTTCCACCGCACTTTGTGGAAGAAAACGCATGTTCTCCGCAAAACTAGGGGACAAGCGGTTAAAATCTGCTATACTGCCCGCCGAGTTTTTACTCAATTCTTTTATGAAAATTAACTACCCGCTATTGTTAGCTTTGGAGGACAATAAATTGAAAAATTTGTTTGCAAAAACGCTTAAATCCCTCGGCTTGACGCTGACTCTCCTTTCCACCACTGCCTTTGCGCAAGAAAAACTGTACGTTTATAACTGGACCGATTACGTCCCTTCCAGTCTTGTTGCTGAATTTACCAAAGAAACCGGTATTGAAGTGATTTATTCCACGTTTGAAAGCAACGAAGAAATGTATGCCAAACTCAAACTGATTTCCGATAACGCCGGTTATGACTTGGTGTTTCCGTCCAGCTATTATGTGAACAAAATGGCGAAAGACGGCATGTTGCAAAAGCTCGATCATAGTAAGTTAAGCAATTTCAAACAAATTCCGGACAATTTATTGCATAAAGAGTTTGACCCGAACAATGATTATTCCTTGCCTTATGTTTATGGCCTAACGGGATTGGCGGTGAATTCCGAAGATATTGACCCGAGCAAAATCACCAGTTGGGCAGATTTGTGGAACCCGGAATACAAAGGCAAAGTGTTGTTGACCAGTGACGCGCGCGAAGTGTTTCATATTGCGTTGTTGTTAGACGGCAAATCCCCAAACACCACCAGTGAAGATGACATCAAAGCGGCTTATGAGCGCTTAGTTAAACTTTTGCCGAATGTGGCGGTGTTTAACTCCGATTCGCCGGAAGTGCCTTATGTGCAGGGCGAAGTGGCGTTGGGGATGATTTGGAATGGTTCCGGCTACTTGGCACATAAAGAGAACGACAAAATTGTCTTCGTTTATCCGAAAGAAGGTGCGATTTTCTGGATGGATAATTACGCTATTCCAAAAGGTGCAAAAAATGTTGAAAATGCCTATAAATTCATTGACTTCCTATTGCGTCCGGAAAACGCCAAAGTGGTGTTGGAACGATTGGGTTATTCTATGCCGAATAATGGCGTGAAAGCCTTGTTGGATCCTACAATGGTCGAAAATCTAACCATATTCCCTCCTGCGGCGGAAGTGGAGAAAGGCATTATCCAAAGTGATGTGGGCGAAGCGATAGATATTTATGAAAAATATTGGAGCAAGTTAAAAACCCATTAATCGCATCACGCCAAGTGCGGTCAAAATTCACGGTAAATTTTGACCGCACTTTTTTCTTTTTATAACCAAAGAACTAGGGTAACAAGTTACCCTAGGTTAGGCATAATTCAATCCCGTTTGTGGTGGGCGTTACAAATACCCCAACGGGGTTGAATTATGCGTAACCGTGGGTATTTATACCCACGGATCAAGCAGTCGATTAAAGCGCCTGGTTCACTGCTACATCCAGTCCCGCAGTTGGGCGATCTAGCAATTTCTCAAGGGTTTGGTCTTCTGACAAAAACGCTACAAGAACAGGAAGCAGGCAGCTAATCCGTAGGATTTACTACACGATGACTCCTAAAGTGCGGTTAAAAATCCTCGAGTTTTTTCCACCGCACTTTTTTCTGCCTTTCCTTTATCCCGCCTTGTGTTTTCAGTATAATGACACACATTTTATCCACCTAAATAGACAGAACATATTATGACAAAATTTAATGTAAAAACTTTCCAAGGCATGATTCTTGCCTTACAAGAATACTGGGCGAACCAAGGCTGTACCATTGTGCAACCCTTTGATATGGAAGTGGGCGCGGGGACCTCTCACCCAATGACCGCGTTACGCGCGTTAGGCCCGGAGCCGATGGCGTTTGCTTATGTGCAACCTTCCCGCCGTCCGACCGATGGTCGCTATGGTGAAAACCCAAACCGTTTACAGCATTACTACCAATTCCAAGTGGTGATTAAACCCTCTCCGGACAATATTCAAGAATTGTATTTAGGTTCCCTTGAAATGCTTGGTTTTGACCCGACCAAAAACGACATTCGTTTTGTGGAAGATAACTGGGAAAACCCAACCTTAGGTGCTTGGGGCTTGGGCTGGGAAGTGTGGCTAAACGGCATGGAAGTGACTCAATTTACCTATTTCCAACAAGTGGGCGGCTTAGAATGTAAACCGGTTACCGGCGAGGTGACTTACGGTTTAGAGCGTTTGGCAATGTACATTCAAGGCGTGGACAGCGTGTATGACTTAGTTTGGTCTGACGGCCCGCTGGGTAAAACCACTTATGGCGATGTGTTCCATCAAAACGAAGTGGAACAATCCACCTACAACTTTGAATATGCCGACACCGATTTCTTATTCCATTGCTTCGATCAATATGAAAAAGAAGCCAAAAGTTTATTGGAATTAGAACGTCCGTTACCATTGCCGGCTTACGAGCGTATTTTAAAAGCAGCACACAGCTTTAACTTGTTAGACGCGCGTAAAGCAATTTCCGTTACTGAACGTCAACGCTACATTTTACGTATTCGTGCATTAACCAAAGGCGTGGCGGAAGCTTATTATGCCAGCCGTGAAGCCTTAGGCTTCCCAGGCTGTAAAAAATAAAGCGAAAAGTCACCGCACTTTATGTTTCAACACGACGATATAAGGAGAACATCATGAAAGATTTTCAATACCCGGACGATATTTACACCGAAGCGGAACCGGATGTAAACACGCTGGCGAATTTAGGGCCTTTAGCGCCGATGGCTGGCATTTGGGAGGGTAAGCGCGGTTTGGATATCAATCCAAAGGCAGAAGGGCCGGAGAAAGATCCTTATATCGAATATTACGAATTACAACCGATTGATGCGCAAACCAATGGGCCGCAATTGTTTTACGGTTTGCGCTATCACACGCATATTGTGCAGCCTGATGAAGTGGAAACCTTTCACGATCAAGTAGGCTATTGGTTATGGGAGCCGGCAACAGGCAATATTTCCTTGTCGTTAAGTATTCCACGTGGACAAAGCCTCATTGCCACCGGTAATGCGGCGGCAGATGCCAAAGAATTTACGCTAAAAGCCGTGCGAGGCTCTTTAACAAATGGCATTATTTCTAATCCGTTTTTAGAGCAATCTTTCACCACAGAAAGCTATGAAATTACGGTGAAAATTCATGAGGATGGCACATGGTCTTACGATCAAACCACCACAATGATTATCCCGAATTACGACAAACCGTTTGAGCATCGCGATCGTAACCGTTTAACGAAAATCGGTGAACCGACATTAAATCCGACCGCACTTGCTGTGGTAAATAAAGAATAAGGAGCCGTGATGAAACCAATTCTTTATTATGCTGAGCAATGCCCTGATACGGCACCGTTTGTGGCGGAGTTAAAACGTTTGGGCGTGGAATATGAGGAAGTGGAAGTGCTGTCTTCCATACCGAACTTAAAACAATTTCTACGTCTACGTGACAATCATGCGGAGTTCGATGCGGTGAAAGCCAAAGGCTACGCGGGTTTTCCGGCGTTGTTGTTGGAAGACGGTCGGGTGATTCTGGATGAAAACCAATTAAAATCGATTTTTGCCTAATATAAAACAACACCTAAGTGTGCTGAATTAAGTGCGGTGAATTAAAAACTAGAATCGCTAGGACGATTCGTCACTTATTGCTTGTTGTATAAGCTAAACATTTTTCTAATCGGCGATGATGATTTGATGTACTCACCATCGCCGGTTAGTTTTAACTAATACCATTTAATTTTATTTGAACCAATTTTATGCAAAAAACAATTTTCAAACCTAAGTTGATTGCTACATTTGTGGCGTTGAACCTAAGCCCAATGGCCTTTGCCGGACATGTCTATTCCGGCGTGGATTATCAATATTTCCGTGATTTTGCTGAGAATAAAGGTAAGTTTACGCCCGGTGCGCAAAATATTGCGGTAGTGAATAAAAAGGGCGAATCTATCGGCACCATGATGCAAAATGTGCCGATGATGGATTTTTCGGTGGTTAGTCGCAATGGCGTAGCAGCGCTGGTGGGCGATCAATATATCGTCAGCGTGGCGCATAACGTGGGCTATCGAAATGTTGATTTTGGCATGGAAGGCAATAACCCCGATCAGCACCGATTCGGTTATAACATCGTTAAACGAAATAATTATAAAAACGACCGCACTCACCCTTACATGACGGACTACCATAACCCTCGATTAGCTAAATTCGTCACAGAAGCTGCACCGATAGAAATGGTGTCAAATATGCAGGGTAGTACCTATGGTGATTTAGAAAAGTATCCAATGCGGGTGCGAATTGGTAGCGGTTGGCAATTTTTGCGTGATGATAATGACAATGGCAATCATATTGCCATGGCGTATAACTACCTCACCGCAGGCAATACCTTTATGCAAGGTTGGGCGAACAATGGTGAGGTCAGTTTAAGCGGTGATGTGCGTCATCCGAATCAATATGGCCCGTTACCGATTTCAGGTTCTAGCGGTGACAGTGGTTCACCGATGTTTATTTATGATAAAACGGCAGGAAAATGGCTGATAAACGGCGTATTGCGTAGCGGACACCCTTATCAAGGAAAAGAAAATACCTATCAAATTGCACGTAAGAATTATTTGGATGAGATCATTGCCGGTGATTTGCTGAGCTTATTTGACTTTACAGCAGCTTCTTATGACTGGACGGCAGACGGCAATGGCAGCGGTAAATTAACCAAAGGTGGCAGAGTTGTTACAAACACTCCGCTTGCCAATTACAGCCTGCCTTCTTCCGGCAGAGATGAATTTTTTGGATATGGTGGCCCAAACCCTTATATGCCGGCACTTCATCACGGTAAGAATATTTACTTTGGGAATATGGAAAACGGCACGATAACCTTGAAGAATAATATTGATCAGGGTGCCGGCGGGCTGACCTTTGAAGGGGATTTTGTGGTACAGCCTAGCACCGATGAAACTTGGAAAGGCGCAGGTGTTTCAGTAAGTGAAGGCAGTACGGTGACGTGGAAAGTTAAAAACCCGGCAGGTGATCGCTTGTCTAAAATTGGGCAAGGCACGTTATTGGTCAACGGTAAAGGCGAAAACCTTGGTGATATCAGCGTGGGGGACGGTGTTGTCGTTTTAAATCAACAAGCAGACGAGCAAGGCAAAAAACAAGCCTTTAATCAATTAGGTATTGTGAGCGGTCGTCCAACGGTGAAATTGGAAAGTGCCGACCAAGTCAATCCAAACAATATTTATTTCGGCTTCCGTGGCGGTCGTTTAGATCTTAACGGACATTCACTTACCTTTAATCGCATTCAAAATACCGATGAAGGTGCACAAATTGTCAACCATAACAAAGACACAGCAGCAACCGTTACGCTTCTTGGCAATGCACAAATCAATAATGAAAACAGCATTAATCAATCCAAAGCCACGGCGTTTAACGGCTGGTTTGGTGAAACCAATGCCGCACTTCACAACGGTCGATTAAATATCGACTATCAACCTACGCACGCAGACAGTGTCTTTTTATTGTCGGGCGGCACTAATTTAAACGGCAATGTTACGCAGACAAACGGTACGTTGGTCTTTAGCGGTCGCCCAACGCCTCATGCCTATAACCACCAAAACCGACCGGCATTAATCGGTCGTCCACAAGGCGAAGTGGTGATGGATGATGACTGGCTAAGCCGTACCTTTAAAGCAGAAAAATACATCATTAACGGTGGAAGTGCGGTCGTTTCTCGAAATGTTTCTGTGATAAACGGCGATTGGCAATTAAGTAAAAACGCCAATGCCACATTGGGGGTTACCGACAAACAGGCGAATTTCATTTGTGCCCGTTCTGACTGGACGGGGCTGACCAAATGCGCTAACCAAACCTTATCTGATAAAGTCTTTGCGAGCATTGAACGCAGCAAAATCAATGGTAATTTTACCCTGAATGACAATGCCAAATTATCGGTGCTGGGACTTGCTGATGTTGCGGGCAATGTGGCATTACAAGGACAAAGCCAATATCGCTTAGCGCATAACGCAACTCAAACTGGCACACTTGTGCTGGATAACCAAACTATGGCAACGGTTGAAAATGCTACTTTGGCGGGCGATGCGACGCTTTCTGATCAGGCAAAATTAAATTTCGTTAACGCCCGTTTTGAGCACCAAATTCTGGGTGCCAAAGACACTCAGGTTTCATTATCAGACAATGCAAACTGGACGTTACCGAATAGCACAACAATTGGCAATTTAAGCCTGAATAACAGTCAAATTACGCTAAATCCGGATTTTGCGACTCAAACGAATAATCAAACATTTAATCAACTCACCGTGCTAGGCGATTTAAGCGGAAACGGTACCTTTAATTACCGCACTTATTTGCAGGAAAACAAAGGCGATCATGTGGCAGTACATGGTTTGGCAACAGGGAATTTTGTATTAAATGTACGCAACACCGGCGCCGAACCACAAACCTTGCAACAACTCAGCCTGTTGACCCTTAAAAACACCGCTCAGACTGACAACGTCAATGTTGCTTTGGCGAATGGCACAGTGGATGTAGGGACCTACCGCTATGAGTTGAAAAATGATAATCACGATTACCGCTTATACAACCCAAGAAAAGAGCAAGAACTTGCGGATCAGGCACGTTTGGCAGAAGAAAAACGTAAAGCGGACGAAGCCGCTCGCTTAGCAGAGGAAAAACGTAAAGCCGACGAAGCGGCTCGTTTAGTGGAAGAAAAACGTAAAGCTGAAGAAGCTGCGCGTTTAGCGGAAGAGAAACGCAAGGCGGAAGAATTGGCTCGTTTAGCGGAAGAAAAACGTAAAGCAGACGAAGCCGCACGTCTCGCCGAAGAAAAACGTAAGGCGGAAGAATTGGCTCGTTTAGCGGAAGAAAAACGTAAAGCAGAAGAATTAGCACGTTTAGCTGAGGAAAAACGTAAAGCCGAAGAAGCTGCTCGTTTAGCGGAAGATAAACGCAAGGCGGAAGAATTAGCTCGTCTAGCGGAAGAAAAACGCAAGGCGGAAGAAGCGGCTCGCTTAGCGGAAGAAAAACGTAAAGCAGATGAAGCGGCTCGTCTCGCCGAAGAAAAACGCAAAGCGGAAGAAGCGGCTCGTTTAGCGGAAGAAAAACGTAAAGCGGAAGAAGCTGCTCGTTTAGCGGAAGAAAAACGCAAGGCGGAAGAAGTAGCACGTCTCGCCGAAGAGAAACGTAAAGCAGATGAAGCGGCACGTCTCGCCGAAGAAAAACGTAAAGCGGAAGAAGCAGCTCGTTTAGCGGAAGATAAACGCAAGGCGGAAGAAGCGGCTCGCTTAGCGGAAGAAAAACGTAAAGCAGATGAAGCGGCTCGTTTAGCGGAAGAAAAACGCAAAGCAGACGAAGCAGTACGTCTAGCGGAAGAGAAACGTAAAGCAGATGAAGCGGCACGTTTAGCGGAAGAAAAACGCAAAGCGGAAGAAGCAGCACGTCTCGCCGAAGAGAAACGTAAAGCGGAAGAAGCAGCACGTTTAGCCGAAGAGAAACGTAAAGCGGAAGAAGCGATTCGTCTAGCGGAAGAAAAACGTAAGGCGGAAGAAGCGGCTCGCTTAGCGGAAGAAAAACGTAAAGCAGATGAAGCGGCTCATCTCGCCGAAGAAAAACGCAAGGCGGAAGAAACGGCTCGCTTAGCGGAAGAAAAACGTAAAGCGGACGAAGCGGTACGTTTGGCAGAAGAAAAACGTAAAGCGGATGAAGCGGCTCGTTTAGCGGAAGAGAAACGTAAAGCAGATGAAGCGGCTCGTCTCGCCGAAGAAAAACGCAAAGCGGAAGAATTAGCACGTCTCGCCGAAGAAAAACGCAAAGCGGAAGAAGCGGCTCGTTTAGCGGAAGAAAAACGTAAAGCGGAAGAAGCGGCACGTTTAGCCGAAGAAAAACGTAAAGCGGAAGAAGCCGCTCGCTTAGCCGAAGAAAAACGCAAGGCGGAAGAAGCGGCTCGTTTGGCGGAAGAAAAACGTAAAGCGGATGAAGCAGCTCGTTTAGCCGAAGAAAAACGCAAGGCAGAAGAACAGGCTCGTTTAGATGCACAGCGTAAAGCGTTGGAACAAGAAAGTGCGGTTAAAAAACAGAAAGAATTGATTAGCCGTTATGCTAACAGCGCGTTATCCGAATTATCGGCGAGCGTGAATAGTGTGTTATTGGCGCAAGATGAATTAAACAAACATTTAGTGTCTGAGAACAACACCAATGTTTGGGCAAATACGTTATATTCTTCCCGCAATTATGATGCTGATGAGTTCCGTGCGTATCAACAAAAAGCACGTTTGACACAAGTTGGTGTGCAACATATTGATACAAATCACCGCTTAGGCTTGTTGTTCTCTCATTCTCGAGCAAGCAATGCTTTTGATGACAACATTAGTAGCAAAGGCCGCTTAAATATGCTGTCTGCTTTTGCTAAATATGATTTTGAAAATGGCTTAAACCTCTCTGCCGATGCAGGATATGGTTTAAGTGCGGGTGAAATTCGTGGTGAATCTCAAAATGCCAAAATAAAACGTCGCATCGCAACAATTGGCATAGGCTTGGGTTATCAACTGAATTTAGATAAACTGTCCATCCGACCACATGTTGGCATTCATCGTTATTATATTTCTGCTGATAGTTACACTTATGCCGGAGTGAATGTGCATTCTCCGAAAATGAGCTTTAACGCTTATCATGCCGGTGTAACTGTGGATTATGCCTTTATGCCGTGGGCAGGCGTTACTATACGACCGGCATTGACGTTGAATTACGTCGATGCATCCGATTCCCAGGTGGCAGTGCATGTTAATCAATCACAGTTAACACAACGTTTTGATCGTTACTGGCAACAAGAAATCGGGTTCACGACCGATTTTGCCAATTGGCAGATTGCGACTTATGCAGGGCAAAGCCGTGGTAAACAACTGGATAAACAACATCAGATTGGTTTGAAAGTGGGATATCGTTGGTAAAACGTCATAAATGAGGTAAATATGCGTATTCATTTCATTAAACATGAATATTTTGAACAGGGTTTTGTGATAGTGTAGGAAACTACAAAGCATCAATTCCGGTATGAGATATACGGGGTAGTCAGTTGAAAAAGGAGACATGTTAAATGAAGAAAGTATCCCAAACTTTAACCGCACTTTTACTCAGCTCAATCATTGTAAGCAGTGTATTTGCAACAGAAAATCATCAAAATGCAGCAAGTGCAGATTATGAACTCGAGAAAGTATTAATTTTTAGTCGTCATGGATTGCGCTCACCGGTGGAAAAAGATCCACAGGAAATGGCAAAATATTCCCCGTACGCGTGGGCAAAATGGGATGTACCATCAGGTTATCTCACGGCAAAAGGTACCGTGCTAGAAACCTATTTCGGACAGTATTTAGGGCAATGGCTTGCGGATAAAAGGTTATTAACAACAGAACGTTGTGCATCGGGCGAAGGCATTTTCGCTTATGCGAATGGTGTGCAACGGACTATTGCAACGGGTCAGGCGATTGTTTCTGGCGCATTTGCGGGCTGTAATGTTCAACTGCAACATCATGGTAAAATTGGTTCAGAAAAAGATCCGATTTTTAACACCCAAGTGCACAATCCAAGTCAAGCCTTGATTGAATCGGCAAAAAATAACGTTGATTTAACCGCTTTACAGCAAAAATTAGCGCCAAATTATGCGCTATTAAGTGAAATCATCGATTACAAAAATTCACCAAACTGCTTACAAAAAGGCGAATGTGATTTAGGTGGAAAAGTTGGTGAATACAGTATTAAAGACGGCAAGTCGGTTAAAATTACTGGTGCTATCAGCACAGGAAAGAAAATAGTTAGTGCATTGTTGCTCGCCCATTATGTAGGCAAACCTGATGCAGAGATCGCCAACGGCCGCGTGGATAGCCAAGAAAAATGGCGTGCAATTAACGAAATTAAAAACGAATATTACCGCACGTTATTTAAAAACAACGAAGCGTTGGCACAAAACGCCTCATATCCGTTGTTAGTATTTATTCAGCAACAGCTAAATAGTAAAAATAAAATTAACTTATTGGTTGGACATGATTCTAATATTGTCGCTCTGCTTGCGGCACTAGGTGTTGAGCCTTATGAGTTAGATGATTCATTAGAAAATATCCCAATTGGCGGCAAGTTGCTATTTGAAGTGTGGAAGCACAAACCAAGTGGCAAATTGAAATTTAAGTTAGATTATGTGTATCAAAGCACTGAACAACTCGTTAAACTAACGCCGTTAAGCCTTGCTACACCACCAAAACAAACGGCATTAACGATCGATGCTTGTACAAAAGATGAAAGTGGTTTCTGTGATTATGAGCAGTTTCAAAAGGTGTTGAGTGAAGGGATTGAGAATGGAAAGAAGTAGCTTTCATGCAACCCTATGAAAAATACTTAAAAGAAAATTCACAAAAACTTCGCAATAATCAAACCGATGCAGAAAATAAACTTTGGCAGCGGATTAATCGGGATCAGTTATTAGGCTTTCGGTTTAATCGACAAAAGCCACTTTTAAGTTATATCGTTGATTTTTATTGTGCGAAAGCAAAGCTGATTATCGAATTAGACGGTAGTCAGCACTATGAGCCCGATCATCAGGAAAAAGACGCATTGCGAGATGCAGAATTAAATTCACTTGGTTTTACGGTGATGCGATTTAGTAATGATGAAGTAATGCGTGAAGTTGAAGCGGTGGTAGAGCAGATTTATTTGTTTTTGGAGAATGTAAGGGCGGATTGAGTGTGAGGTTGAATTAACTTCTGCCACAAACGCTTGAGTTTGAACGTTGCTTTAGCAATGGCACGAAGTACGAGCGAAGCGAGTAAATCTCCCCTACCCCTCTTTGCTAAAGAGGGGGATTTCTTGAGTAAATTGATAGTAGTGGGCTATTTATATTTTAGAATATGAGGGATTGTTGAGTATTAGGTTGGATTAACGTCTGCCACAAACGCTTGCGTTTGAACGTTGCTTTAGCAACGGCACGAAGTGCGAGCGAAGCGAGTAAATCTCCCCTCCCCCTCTTTGCTAAAGAGGGGGAAGTTCTTGAGTAAATTAATATTAACTGGCTATTTATATTTTAATTTCAATATAGATTAAATTATCTGCTTTCAAAAAACATTAAAGTAGAACATAGATATTTAACTCTGCAAAGATCCAATCCCCTCTTTAGCAAAGAGGGGGAGGGGAGATTTGGCAGAAGTGACAACGAAGAAAATAAGGATTTAAACCTACAGAATTTTTAAATAAGAGAAACAAAATGACAACTCAAAACTTCCTAGTAGAAATCGGCACAGAAGAGCTGCCACCAAAAGCTCTCAAAACATTAGCAACCTCTTTTGCGGATAACGTTGAAGCGGAATTAAACCAAGCGGGTTTAACCTTCGACAAAATCGAATGGTTTGCGGCGCCGCGTCGTTTGGCGGTGAAAGTGTTGAACTTGGCGACACAACAACCGAGTAAAGAAATCGAAAAACGAGGGCCTGCAGTGTCTGCAGCCTTTGATGCTGAAGGAAAACCGACGAAAGCAGCTGAAGGCTGGGCGCGTGGTTGTGGTATTACCGTTGAGCAAGCAGAACGCATTGCAACCGATAAAGGCGAATGGCTCGTTCACCGTGCGAAAATTGAAGGTCAACCGACTAAAAACTTGCTTAACGGCATTGTGGCAAATGCGTTGGCGAAATTGCTAATTCCAAAACCAATGCGTTGGGCAGACAAAACCGTGCAATTTATCCGTCCGGTTCACACGGTAACTTTGTTATTGGGCGATGAGTTAATTGAAGGCGAAATTTTAGGTGTGGCAAGTGCGCGCACTATTCGCGGTCACCGTTTCTTAGGTGAAAAAGAATTTGAAATTCAACATGCAGACCAATATCCACAATTATTACGTGAAAAAGGTTCTGTAGTAGCCGATTTCAACGAGCGTAAAGCAGAAATTCTTGCAAAATCTCAAGCAAAAGCGACCGCACTTGGCGGCGTAGCGGACATTGAAGAAAGCTTGCTTGAAGAAGTCACTTCCTTGGTGGAATATCCAAACGTCTTAGCGGCAAAATTTGAAGAACGCTTCTTAGCGGTGCCTGCTGAAGCTTTGGTTTACACCATGAAAGGCGACCAAAAATATTTCCCAATTTATGACAAAGACGGCAAATTATTACCGCACTTTATTTTTGTATCGAACATCAACCCGGAAGATCCAACGGCAATTATCGAAGGGAACGAAAAAGTGGTTCGCCCACGTTTAACCGATGCGGAATTCTTCTTCAAAACCGACTTAAAACAAAAACTGGTTGAGCGTTTACCACGCTTAGAAACCGTGTTGTTCCAACAACAACTTGGTACATTGAAAGATAAAACTGACCGCATTGAGCAACTTGCAGGCGAAATTGCAAAACAAATTGGCGCAGACGAAGCAAAAGCAAAACGTGCAGGTTTACTGTCAAAATGTGACTTGATGACCAACATGGTATTTGAATTCACCGATACGCAAGGTGTAATGGGCATGCACTATGCCCGTCATGACGGTGAGGACGAAGAAGTGGCGGTGGCGTTAAACGAACAATATATGCCACGCTTTGCCGGCGATGAATTACCTAAATCATTGGTTGCAAGTGCGGTCGCATTAGCGGATAAATTTGACACCTTAACGGGGATCTTCGGCATTGGACAAGCACCAAAAGGCAGTGCAGACCCATTTGCATTGCGTCGTGCGGCATTAGGTGCGTTACGTATTATCGTTGAGAAAAACTTACCACTGGATTTAGAAGATTTAGTGAAAAAATCCACCGCACTTTTCGGTGATAAACTCACTAATCAAAACGTGGTTGCCGATGTAGTGGACTTTATGCTTGGTCGTTTCCGTGCATGGTATCAAGATGAAGGCATTGCGGTGGATGTGATTCAATCGGTATTGGCTCGTCGTCCAACTCGCCCGGCTGATTTTGATGCGCGCGTGCGTGCGGTTTCACACTTCCGTACTTTAGATTCAGCAGAAGCGTTAGCGGCAGCCAATAAACGTGTGGCGAATATTTTGGCGAAAGCGGAAGGCGACATTGGCGCAATTGATGTGGCGTTATGCGTTGAGCCGGCAGAACAAGTGCTTGCCCAAAGCGTGTTAAGTTTGGCAAAAGAGGTTCAGCCGTTAATCGCACAAGGCGAATACACGGCAGTGTTGGATAAACTCGCCGGCTTGCGTCAACCGGTGGATAACTTCTTTGACAATGTGATGGTGAATGCGGAGGATGCAAAATTGCGTCAAAACCGCCTAGCCATTTTGAACACGTTGCAAGGGTTATTCTTACAGGTGGCGGATATTTCGTTGTTGCAATAAAAGATAAAAGTGCGGTCACAAAATCATGTGTTTTTTCCACCGCAATTTCCGTATAAAAAAAGTCGAATAGGATTATTCGGCTTTTTCTTTAGATCTTCTATCAAGAAATTATTTATTCTTTCCTTCCAAATACAACCACTCTGCCACTTGTTTGGCGAAGTAAGTCAAAATACCGTCAGCGCCGGCACGTTTGAAGCAAAGTAAAGATTCCATGATACATTCTTTTTCTTTCAACCAGCCGTTTTGAATGGCGGCCATGTGCATGGCGTATTCACCGGAAACTTGGTAGGCAAAGGTTGGTACGCCGAATTGTTGTTTTACGCGATAGACCAAATCTAAATACGGCATACCCGGTTTCACCATCACCATATCGGCACCTTCCTCCAAGTCTAATGCCACTTCTTGTAAGCCTTCGTCGCTGTTGGCCGGATCTAATTGATAGGTCTTTTTATCGCCGCCTTTTAAGTTGCCGGAAGAGCCCACTGCGTCACGGAATGGGCCGTAATAGTGGGAGGCATATTTGGCGGAGTAAGCCATAATGAGGGTGTTGATAAAGCCTTTTTCTTCCAAGGCCTTGCGGATTCTGCCGATGCGGCCGTCCATCATATCGCTTGGTGCCACCACGTCTGCGCCGGCTTCTGCGTGGGACAGGGCTTGTTTGATTAATACCTCGGTGGTGATATCGTTCAGCACATAGCCTTCTTCATCGATAATGCCGTCTTGTCCGTGCACGGTGTAAGGGTCAAGCGCCACATCGGTTAATACACCAAGTTCCGGGTAGGCGGATTTCAGCGCTTTCACTGCGCGTTGCACCAAGCCGTTCGGGTTATAGGCTTCTTCCGCCATTAAGGATTTTTTCGCCTGTTCTACCACAGGAAACAGTGCAATCACCGGTACGCCGTATTTCACCAATAAACCCGCTTCAATTAACAGTTGGTCGATGGTTAAACGTTCTACGTTTGGCATGGAAGGCACGGCTTCACGATGATTTTCGCCTTCAATAATAAATACGGGATAAATCAGATCATCAACAGTCAGTTTATGTTCCGCCATTAAGCGGCGACTAAAATCCTGTTTACGCATACGGCGTAAACGGCGGGTTGGAAAACCGGTAAAAATTTGTTGTGTCATATTATTTCCAAAATTTAATTAGTGATTAGATGTGTTTTTTTCTTCTTGAGTGCTCTCGTCTTCCTCACGCGGGCGGTAAAAGCGTGCGCAGAATACACCCACTTCAAACAACAAACACATCGGAATGGCGAGCAAGGTTTGTGAGAATACATCCGGCGGGGTTAAAAGCATGCCGATAAAGAATGCACCGACAATAATATAAGGACGCTTAGCTCTTAAATCCTCCGGCGTGGTGACACCTGTCCAGCACAGCAGAATGATGGCGACAGGCACTTCAAAGCAGATACCAAAAGCCAAGAAAAGGGTGAGAACAAAATCTAAGTAGCTACTGATGTCGGTGGCGATAGCCACGCCTTCCGGTGCAGTTTTGGTTAAAAAGCCAAACACTAGCGGGAATACCACATAGTAAGCAAAGGCCACGCCTAAATAAAACAACAACGTGCTGGAAAATAACAACGGATAAATCAGGCGTTTTTCATGCTGATATAACGCAGGTGCTACAAATGCCCAGATTTGGTAGAGCAAATAAGGTACGGAAATAAAAATCGCGACAACGCCGGTCAGTTTGATTGGGGTGAAAAACGGCGTGGCGATGTTAGTGGCAATCATGCTCGAACCGTTCGGTAGGTTAGCCGTTAAAGGTGCTGCCACAAAGTTATAAATTTCATTGGAAAAGTAAACGAGTGCCACAAATATCACGGCAACGAAAATAATGCTGCGTAATAAACGGTTGCGCAGTTCTACCAGATGAGTGATGAGGGGTTGAGTGTCGTCAACGCTGGTCATAAATTGTCCTAATTGAGGGTTACGCCCTAGCTTTTATTTGAGGATTGTTCGGTTTTCTCCGAATGGGCATCTTCTGAATTGGCCGGCAAAGGATTATCCGGATCGTATTGATTGATGTAATAAGCCAGTTTTTCATCCAGCTCGATTTCTTCTTGCTCCGCTTGTTCTGCCGGGGAAAGTGCGGTTGAATTACGCGACATTTCTGCGACAGCCAGAGCTTCCGTGTTTTGCTCGGAAAAATCTTCGACATCGAGAATGTCGTAGTTGGCCATCGGGTTGTGGTCATTTGAGCCGGGATGGATGTCGTTGTTTTCATCCGGATTTTCCACCGCACTTTTCATTTTCTTGATTTGATCTTGCAAGGTGGTGTTGCTGTCGCTTGCCTTTTGTTCTAGATCAGCACGTAATTTATCGGCAGAAGCTTTCAACTCTTCAACCGTTTTGCCTAATTCCGGCGATAGGGCTTTGAGATTTAAACTTTCCGCTTTTTTAATGCTTTCTTGTAATTCCTGCAATTTTAATTCTTGTTTCAACTCGTTTTGTACATTCGCAGCCAAACCACGAATGGTACGCACCCAAGACATTACGCTGCGAATTGCCACCGGTAAACGTTGTGGGCCTAGTACCACTAAGCCCACAATGCAAACTAATAGAATTTCGGAAAAACCAATATCAAACACGAATTAAGCCTGTTCTTTGTCTTTGTTTTTTTGTTGTTCCGGCTGCGCGTTTTGTTTTTGTTCTACTTGATTAAAACCCGCATCTTCCGCTTTATTTTCTTCGTTCATTGCTTTTTTGAAGCCTTTTACCGATTCGCCTAAATCTGTGCCTAAAGTACGTAATTTTTTCGTACCGAATAGCAATACAATGATTAAGACTAAAATCGCTAATTGCCAAATGCTAATACCGCCCATAAAAACCTCGTTAATAGATGAAATTTGTAAGTTAAAAACGTGTCTGACTATACCCGTTTTGCCCTCGTTGAACAATAGCTAAGCCTGATTATTTTTGGATTTATTGATTTAGTTCGTATTGTGTAGAAGCCCGTGGTGACACGCGTTAACGCACCAATAGGCCCAACAACCAAATGATAAAACTGAGCGTAAAAAACACCGCACTTAACCACCCCGGCAATTGCTGAAATTGCAACAGGGTGGAAATGAAAACCAATGTGCCGATCAACAGAGCGTAGTATTTGCTTACGGTATGTTGTTTTTTCTGTATTTTACGATTTAATTCAATCAGCTGATGTGCAATAACCCGTTGTTGTTGCAACGCATCCATAACATTTTCCGGTAATTCGGCAAAATGCTCACGCCAGTAAGGCAGTTTTTGTTTGACGGTTTTCAATACGGCTTTCACACCCATTTGTTCATCCAACCAATTTTGTAAAAATGGCTTCGCGGTGTCCCATAAATCGAGCTGCGGATAAAGTTGGCGCCCCAGCCCTTCAATGTAGAGCAGCGTTTTTTGCAACAACACTAATTGTGGCTGCACCTGCATATTAAATTCGCGTGCCACATTAAAGAGATTTAACAACACATGACCGAAAGAAATTTCCGACAGGGGTTTGGCGAAAATCGGTTCGCATACTTCGCGGAATGCCTGTTCAAATTCGTCAATATTGGTGTCAGCGGGCGTCCAACCGGATTCCACGTGCATTTGCGCCACGCGGCGATAATCGCGGTTAAAAAACGCCACGAAACTTTCCGCCAAATAGCGTTTATCGTGATCGTTCATACGTCCCACAATGCCGCAGTCGATGCCGATGTATTGCGGATCCTCAGGGTGTTGCGGATTGACAAAAATATTGCCGGGATGCATGTCGGCATGGAAAAAACTGTCACGAAACACCTGTGTGAAAAACACCTGCACGCCACGCTCCGCCAACAATTTCATATTCGTGCCGTTTTGTTCTAAGGTGGCAACATCGGATACCGGAATGCCGTAAATGCGCTCCATCACAATGACATTTTTATGGCAAAAATCCGAATACATTTGCGGAACGTATAACATCGGGCTGTTTTCAAAATTGGCGCGTAACTGTATAGCGTTAGCCATTTCACGACGCAAATCCAGTTCGTCCCGTAAGGTTTTTTCGTATTCACGCACCACTTCCACCGGGCGCAGGCGGTGGCCTTCCGCCGATAAACGGGGAATCCAACCGGCAAGGCGATACATCAGCGCCAAATCCGCATCAATCACCTGTTGAATATTCGGGCGAATGACCTTCAACACCACTTCTTGCCCCGCCAACGGCTGTGAAGCATTGAATTTTGCCGTGTGTACTTGGGCAATAGAGGCGGATGCCAGGGCGTTCTCGTCAAAGTCATCAAACCAAGTTTCTAATTGACCGCCTAACGCCCATTCAATTTCGGCGCGTGCCAGTTTGCCATCAAAGGGATCTACCTGATCTTGCAATAATGCCAGTTCATCTGCGATTTCCGGCGGGAACAAATCCCGTCGGGTGGAGAGCATTTGCCCCAGCTTAATCCACACAGGCCCAAGTTCCTGCAGAGCCAAACGCAAACGTACACCAAAGGCAAGCCCCTTGTGTTGATTGCGTAGCCAAAATAGCGTTTTACGCCAACAGCGCAACGGGCGGGTGTAACCATTATGTGGCAACACCTCGTCAAGACCATAGACGAGAAAGGTATGAATAATTTTGTACAATCGTTTCAGATTTGCCAAATTCATTTGGATTCCGTTAATTGATTTATTTTTTGTTCTAAAAGTGCGGTCTGTTTTTCCAACGTTTTTACTTCATCGGCAAAGTCCGCAAGGGCTAAGGCGGGAGAAATCAGCTGCCATTCTTCTGTTAGGCGTTCGCCCCAATAGCGTTGGCTTTGGCTCAATTTCTGCCGACCGATAGCGGTAATTTTGCGTAAAAAATTGACCGCACTTTGCGCCGCAATGTCGCCCACATAAGGAGATAACAGTTCGGCAGGATCTTTTTCCAAAAATTCCACCAACGCGGCAAAATCCTGCAATACCTGCAAATCGCCTTCCAAAACAATAGATTTATCATTAATCCATTGGCTGATTTGCGATTTTTTTAATGGCGTAAATAACAACTTCAAACTGACGGTAACGGCGCAATCTGGCGTGGCTTCGTATTGCTGTAATATATCGACGCGGCTTTCAGAAAATAGAAAGAACAGCGTGATATCCATGTTTTTTACGTTAACTTGTAAACTTTTACCTGACAGTTTACGTAAATATGGTGCACAATAGGCGGTTCGACCGATGAGATAATTTAACACCGACTCCAAACCGCTATTGAGTAATTGGGGCAACATCCATTGTTGTTTTAGTCCCGCAATGTCTAAATTCATAGCTTTTCCTTAGAATTTATAACCGCGATGTAACGCCACAATGCCGGCGGTGAGGTTGTAATAGCTGACTTCCTCAAAACCTGCTTGAAGCATCATCTCTTTTAGCGGTTCTTGTGCGGGATGCATACGAATAGATTCCGCCAAATAGCGATAACTTTCGCCGTCATTCACTACCATTTCGCCGATTTTCGGCAGAATATTGAAAGAGTAAAAATTGTAGGCTTTGCTGAGCGGGTCTAAAATCGGCTTGGAAAATTCCAAAACTAACAAGCGACCGCCCGGTTTTAACACGCGATACATGGAGCGCAGGGCTTTGTCTTTATCCGTCACGTTGCGTAAGCCAAAGCTGATAATGACACAATCGAAAGTATTGTCGGGAAACGGCAGAGCTTCCGCATTGGCTTGCACATAATTCACATTGCCTACCACACCGAGATTGCGCAATTTCTCACGCCCTACCTGCAACATGGAGTCGTTAATGTCTGCCAACACCACTTCACCGCTTGGGCCCACTAAACGGGAAAATTTCGCCGTAAAATCCCCTGTACCACCTGCCAAATCCAACACTTTTTGTCCTTTGCGCACACCGCTACAATCAATAGTAAAGCGTTTCCACAGGCGATGAATGCCGAAAGAAAGCAAGTCATTCATTAAATCGTATTTGCCGGCCACCGAATGAAACACATTCGCCACCAGTTTTTGCTTGTCTTCTTTCGCCACGGTTTTGAACCCGAAGTGGGTCGTTTCCTGCTGATCGGCTGGGTTAAAGTGCGGTTGATTTTCAGCGTGTTTTTCTGAAGGTTGTGAATCGGAGATGTGTTCGGTCATGGTCGGCTCGGGTAAGTTAAAAATAAGACCTAGCATAGCAAAAAAAGCGCAAGCTTTCTTGGGGAATTTGGGTAAATAATGGGAATGTTAAAAATTCATTGGATTTATTGGCGTCTTCGGCGCTGTTGGCAAAGCAGACTTTCAAAATCCTTCAGATTTTGTGACCGCACTTTTTATACTTAACTAAAACTTGCCGTGCCGCTTAAAGATTCGATAAGAGGTCTTATTACCTTTTACTTTTAAATAGTTACCCGTATACTTTCTAAACAGTGTAGTCATTTTAGCCGATAAAAAGCAGATATGATGTTGCCTGACTTTTTATTTTTCCAAACATTCTTCATCGCGAGTTGTTAGTTGAATCAAGTAAAAAAATAGAGGAGTTACTATGGAAGATCTGAAATACCTTGTTGCCATTGTGGGGTTGGTAGCAACAATTTATCTATTAATTAAAAAATATGAAACCCGAACCGTGCTGATTGGGATGGGGTTGCTGATGGCAATACTGACGTTAAATCCAATGGGGGCATTGGATGCATTTGCTAAAAGTATGACTACAGGTGGTTTGATTATGGCAATCTGTTCCAGTATGGGGTTTGCCTACGTGATGAAATTCACCAAATGCGATTCTCATTTAGTTCACTTACTGACCAAGCCTATGAGTGGCTTAAAATTTCTGCTCATCCCTATCGCTACCATTTTGACTTTTTTTATTAATATTGCCATTCCTTCGGCGGCCGGTTGTGCCGCTGCCGTGGGCGCAACATTAATACCTGTTTTACGCGGTGCGGGTGTTCGTCCGGCAATGGCGGGGGCAGCAATTTTAGCCGGTACTTTCGGTTCCTTAATGAGCCCGGGTTCATCCCATCCTGCGATGATCAGTGAAATGTCCGGTTTAACCGTGACCGAAATTAACTTTATGCATGCGCCTTACACCATGACCGCCGCCTCAATCGGTGTTGTTATTTTGACGTTGTTGGCGCTTTTTCTGAAAGATTATGGGGAAGAACATCGACAAGCTTATTTAGCCGAACAAAGTACGGCTGAGGGAAAAACGAATGTAAATGTATTGTATGCATTAGCGCCGTTAATTCCGCTGATTATCTTGATTATCGGAGGCACATCTTTGCAAAAAACGGCAGGCTTGGAATGGACAAAAATGGGTGTTCCCCAAGCTATGTTAATTGGTGCAATTTACAGCATTATTGTCACCAGAGTCTCTCCCGTGAAAATCACGGAAGAGTTTTTTAATGGAATGGGAAATTCGTATGCCAATGTGCTCGGTATTATTATTGCCGCCAGTGTTTTTGTGGCGGGTTTAAATGCCACGGGAGCAGTCAATTCCGCCATTGAATTTCTTAAACATTCTAATGAATATGTACGCTGGGGAGCCACTATCGGTCCGTTCTTAATGGGGGTTATTACCGGTTCGGGCGATGCGGCGGCAATAGCCTTTAATACGGCAGTGACTCCGCATGCGGCAGAACTCGGTTATACCCAAGTGAATTTAGGCATGGGCGCCGCGATTGCCGGTGCGTTGGGCAGAACAGCTTCTCCGATTGCCGGCGTAGCTATTGTCTGTGCGGGTTTGACAATGGTCAGTCCGGTAGAAATTGTTAAACGCACCGCACCGGGTATGATTTTCGCTCTCTTATTTCTTGCCTTGTTTATGTTGTAAAACGTTATCAAAAGGGACCGCACTTTTTCTGATTGTTTGTATAAAAGTGCGGTGGGTTTTCAGACTGTTTTTTCTTAATGAAGGAGTTCATCATGATATTGGATTATGCTCAGTTAGTGAAATGGCGTCGTGAGTTCCATCGTTTCCCGGAGGAAGGTTGGACTGAATTTTGGACCACCACCCGTATTGCAGATTATCTTGAAAGCATGGGATTTGAGATTTTATTGGGGAGTCAAATTATTCATCGGGACTTTGTGCGCGGACGCAATAACATTTTGGTAGAAAAGGCACTGGTGCGCGCCATAGAATATGGTGCCAATCAAAAATGGTTGGATAAAATGGAGCAGTACACCGGTTGTGTTGCCCTTCTTGATACAGGACGACCGGGCAAAACCGTGGCATTACGCTTTGATATTGACTGCGTTAATGTAGACGAAAGCAAATCGCCTGATCATCTTCCGAATAAAGAGGGATTCGCATCGTTAAATGAAGGCCTCATGCACGCCTGCGGACACGACAGTCATATTACTATCGGTTTAGGTGTCGCCTTATGGGCTGCACAGAATAAAGATAAACTGAACGGTAAAATTAAAATCGTCTTTCAGCCTGCGGAAGAAGGTGTGCGGGGTGCCGCGGCTATCGCTGCCAGTGGCATAGTAGATGATGCGGATTATTTCCTTAGTTCACATATTGGTTTTTGTGCTGATAGCGGAACCGTTGTTTCTAATCCGCGCAATTTTCTTTCTACGTCAAAAATCGACATTCGCTATCAAGGTAAACCGGCTCATGCCGGTGCTGCGCCCCATCTTGGTCGTAACGCACTTTTGGCTGCAGCGCATGCGGTGACGCAATTACATGGTATCGCCCGCCATGGAGATGGGATGTCCCGTATTAACGTAGGTGTATTACAAGCCGGTGAAGGGCGGAATGTGATTCCAAGTTTTGCCCGACTTCAATTGGAAGTACGCGGTGAAAATAAAGCGATTAATGAGTATATGACCCAACAGGTTATACAAATTGCTAAGGGGATAGCCATCGGTTTTGATGTAGCGTATGAAACGGAAATCACGGGTGAGGCCGTGGATATGGTAAATGATCTTGAATTAGTGAAATTGGTTGAGGAGATTGCGTTACAACAGCCACAGGTACACGAAGTGAAAGATGATTACCCATTCAATGCAAGTGAAGATGCAACGGTGTTAGGTCGTCGAGTACAGGAGCATGGAGGCAAAGCTATTTATTTTATCCTTGGTGCTGATCGTACTGCGGGACATCATCAGGCAGAATTTGATTTTGACGAGAAACAATTACTTACCGGGGTAAATATTTATGTCGGCATGATGCAACGCTTATTAAGCCATTAATTGGTTTATGACATAAACCAAAAAGCGACCTTATCAGGTCGCTTTCTTTTTAAATTCCGGAAGCGGATTCTTTCAACTTCGCAATCGCTTCTTTATTGAATAAATAATGGGTGCCGCAGCATTCGCATTGCATATCGATGCTGCCATTGTGTTCTGCAAGGATTTGTTCGATTTCTTCGTCGGAAATGAGCAATAACGCTGCGCCGGAACGGTCTTGGGAGCAACCGCAATAGAAATGAACTGCTTGTGCCGGGAAGAGTTCGACGATTTCTTCGTGGTATAAGCGATAAAGCAGTTCTTCGGCGGTTAAGCCAAAAATTTCTTCGTCTTTGATCGTGGCAGTTAAGGTTGCCAAATGCTCAAAATCTTCCGGTGAGCCGGAACCATCCGGTACGATTTGTAATAGCATGCCTGCCGCTACCGGTTGGCCTTGGTATTCGCCGGTGCGAATGATAAGTTGGGTTTGTAGTTGTTCGGAGCGGATAAAATACTCTTCCAAACATTCGGTAATGGTCGGTTTATCTAAAGGCACAACTCCTTGATAACGCTCGCCTTCTTGTGGGGCGATGGTTATGACTAAAACACCTTTGCCGATCATTTCATGTAGGCTCATGCCGTCTTGGATATCACCTTGCAGACGGGCAAGGGCGCGTATGCGTTGTTGGTCGTCGCCGTTGACGAGAGCGAGTTTTAACGGGCCATCGCCTTGAATTTGCACGGTAATGTTGCCGTTAAATTTTAAGGTGGCAGTGAGTAGGCTGGTGGCGACCATCATTTCGCCCAATAAATTGCGTACGGCTTGTGGATAATGATGGGTGTTTAACGTGTCGTTGAAGGCCTGGTTCAGGCGAACCCATTCACCGCGCACGGCGCGACCTTTAAAGAGATAACGATAAAGTTGGTCATTGTCTTGTGTGTAATTTGTCATCATGTTGTTCCTAATGAATATTGTTCGCTCAAATATAAGGGCGTTTGCGGCCATTACAAGGCGTGCGGTTAATCTTGCTGTTGATGTTTAAATTTGAGTAAATCGCGACGTTCTTTTTTGTCGGGGCGACGATCGGGATGCGGCATCGAAAGGGCGTTCATTTTACGCGCCATTGCAAGTTTTTCACGATTGGTAAGGCTTTGTTCCGTTTCGCGATAAAGCAACTGGGCTTCAGGTGCGCCACGACGTTGGGCGGATAAGGCTAAAATCACCACTTCTTTTTCCTCGTTGCCTTGGCGTAATTTGAGGGTGGCACCTACTTCCACTATTTTGTTCGGTTTGGTACGTTGCCCGTTGTAATGCACTTTGCCGCCGTCAATCATCTCTTTAGCGAGCGTACGGGTTTTGTAAAAACGCGCCGCCCAGAGCCATTTGTCTAGACGAACCGGGTCTTTTTCTTCAGTGGGTTGATGTTTTGCCATGTATGCCGTTCCGTTAAATCAAAGTGCGGTAGTTTTTTACCGAGAAATGACGGGCGAAGGTTTTATCTGATAATGTGCTGTCGGGGTTTTCTACGCCGATGGTATAAGCGATGCCGAATTGTTTGGCGCTGTCCAACACGGGTTCCGTATCGTCAATAAATAAGGTGCGTTGCGGATCAAACGGCGAGAATTGTTGCAAGCTGTGCCACAGGGATTGCTCCACTTTCGGCGCGTTAAACTGATGGCTGGAAAGCAACAAGTCAAAGTGTGGTGCTAAATCGCAGTGTTTTAATTTTTCTTCTAAACTGAACGGGTGACTGTCGGTCAGCAGAATTAATTTTTTGCGGCGCTCGCGGGCGGCTTGTAAAAACGGATAAACATCCGACCGCACTTTGATGTATTCACGCTGTTGTTGCATCAATTCCCGCAAGGGTAAATTCAGGCTTTCTTCCCAAAAATCAATGCAATACCATTGCATGCTGAATTCCACTTGTTGATAACGATGGTGAATTAGTTCGCGACTTTGTTCCACCGAGAGATTAAATTTTTGTGCATAGGCCTGTGGCACCACGTTTTTCCAAAAACGATGGTCGAAATAAAGATCAATTAGCGTACCGTCTAAGTCCAAAATTACGGTATCAATTGCCTGCCAATTTAATTTTTTTCGATTCATTCGTGCCGTTCCTTTTCTTTGTGCAAATAGTGGGGTATGGTATCGCCATTTTAGACGTTTGTAAAATCAGGAATGTAGTATGAGCGACTTAATAAAACCGCAGCTTTTAAATATAAAAACCATAGCAAAATCAACTATTTTTGAGATTCAATCGGTAGATTTAAAATTCGCCAATGGCGAGTGTCGTACTTATGAACGATTTCGTCCCGGTAAGTACGCGGCAGTGATGGTGGTTGCCATTGATGGTGACGATTTATTGCTGGTACGTGAATATGCCGTAGGGACGGAAAATTATGAACTGGGTTTTGTAAAAGGGAGAATGGATGCGGGCGAAACGCCGGAGCAAAGCGCCAATCGGGAATTGCAGGAAGAAATTGGGTTGGGCGCAAGAAAATGGGTGCATTTACGTACTATTAATACGTCTGTCAGTTTTATGAATAACCCGATGCATATTTTACTTGCCACGGATTTTTATCCGAGCAAATTGGAGGGTGATGAGCCGGAACCCTTGCAATTAGTGCGTTTCCCTGTAGCGAAAATAGACGAATTAATTGCCGACTCCACGTTTAATGAAGCGAGAAATCTGACCGCACTTTATTGCCTCAGAGATTATTTGCAACGAAAAGCGTGAGTTAACAAATAAATCGGTGGTTATATTAATCGGTATTTCCCTGGGGAAATGCCGTAATACGATTTGAAGACTTTGGTAAAGTGGGTGTCTGATTGGTAGCCTACCTCCGAGGCAATCACGCTAATCGGTTTTTTCGTGTTTTTTAGCAACATTCCTGCCATGTTCATTCGCATTATAGTCAGAAATTTACCGGGCAAAATCCCGGTTTTTTGTTTAAACGCACGAATAAAATTGGCGCGGGACATGGCGCAACTTTCTGCTAAGACTTCCATGCTCCAGCTTTCTTCAGGATTGGCTATGATGGCGTTCACGGCATTTTTTAAGCGCTTGTCCTGTAATGCGCCGAGAATGCCTTGATTAACCTGATGGTGTTGAAGGTAATCTCTGATCAAATAAGTGAAAAGAATGTTGCATAAAGCATCGACGACAACTTCATTGCCGAGGTTATCTTCTGTTTCTTTGCGCAATAACTTCAGTAAGGCCATGATGGAGTCGTTATTTCCGGCAAGATGCCAGTGCGGTAAATTAAACAGTAAACTTTGCGCAACGTTTAAATAACGGAAATAACCGCAAAACATTTCAAAATCACCGGATTCGTTTGAACTATTGCGATGCAATGTGAAAACACCTTGTGTGGTTTCTGTAATTTGTGTTTCTGTGTCGGCACCATGATAAATAATATGTTCTTCTCCGTAGGGCAGGAAGACGACATCGCCCGGTTTGAGATGGTAGGTTTGATCTTTCAGCCGAATTTGACATGTACCTTGTGACACAATATGAAATCTGCCGATTAAATTCGGTTCCTGTTTATGATGGATTAGCCAGTCACCTTGAAAACGACAGAGGATATTGATTTTTCCCTCAATACCTGACTGTCGGACAAGCTGATCTAAATAATCCATGTTCTATTTTCTCCTGATTAAAATAACAAGCTAAGAAGCCTATCACAGAGTGATAAGCTTCATATAGGCTTTTTAATTAGACGGATGTTTTATATTTTAAGTAGCGATTCGCACATTCGGCAGCGGCAACTAATCCCCCCGCCATCATAATAATATCTTTAATAATCAGCCGTCCCGCAGCGGATAAATATGGAAAGCCGTAATTTGGTGTAGGCAAATCGCCGCCTAAATTAGGCACCCAAGTTTCCGGCGTGAAAATGAGGAACGACAAGGTCACGATGGACATACCGAACGTTAGCAAACCGCCGAATAGCCCTAAGGTTGGAGACCAGATCCCTGCCAATGTTAATAACCCGATGGTCACAATCATAGCGCCGATAATATAAGATGCAGTATAGGTGCCGTTAGCTTTATGCCACTCAATATTTTTCGCCACCATTTTACCTTCGGGATTTTTATAAAGGGTATATTCTTTTACTAATTCGCCTTTATCATTTTGTACTAAATTCGGTCCGTTTTTATAGAGGAAACTTAAAAATGGATTATTCGAAACAAAATGAGCAATACCGTCTGCTTCATATTGACAGACTTTTAACCCGCCAATCCATACCATAACGATACAAATGGCGATGCGTATAAAGTTAATAAATTGGCGTTGCATTGGGGCAACAATTTTTGCGAGTAATTCAACTAATGCGTTCATTTCTTAGCCTCATAGAACTTCATAATTAAGCAGATGATACAAAACCTTGAGTGGTTATTTACCTAAATGGATAGGTCGGCGAACTATATCGGATATTAAAAATAAATAATTTGATAGGATTCGCTATTTTTTATGATTGAGACTAAATCAGATAAATTTGAGATTATAACGACGTTAGGAAGATAGCTTTGCTATTCAATAGTCTGTAATAAAGCGGATTAGCATTGTAAACGGTTTAAAAATACGATTGATATTTAAATAAAATCCAATTTAAGCAAAATAAACCGAATGAATCTTGATTATTCAGCGATTTTTTGCCATGGTAGCGCAGTTTTAATGAAAATATAGGTAATGTTATGCAATCCACAAACTTAAAAGAATTGACCTTTCGGGGGATGTTGCTCGGGGCGTTGATTACGGTGTTGTTTACCGCATCTAACGTTTATTTAGGTCTAAAAGTCGGTATGACCTTTGCGTCTTCCATTCCTGCCGCTGTGATTTCAATGGCGATTCTCAAATTTTTCCATGGTTCCAATATTCTTGAAAATAACATGGTGCAAACGCAGGCTTCTTCTGCGGGGACGCTATCTTCAGTGATTTTTGTCTTACCGGGTTTATTGATGATGGGCTATTGGCAAGATTTCCCATTCTGGCAAACCATGTTGATTTGTGCCGCGGGCGGTACGTTGGGCGTGTTATTTACCATTCCGTTGCGTCGAGCAATGGTGGTAAACAGCGATTTGCCTTATCCGGAGGGCGTTGCAGCTGCGGAAATTTTAAAAGCCGGTAATCATACCGATGGCGACAGTGGCGTCAAAGATATTGCTTATGGTGGCGTATTGGCCGGTTCGGTGGCTTTCTTAACTAATGGTTTACGCGTTATGGCAGATGGCGCTAGCGCGTGGTTTACCGGCATCGGCGGCAAAGCGGTCTTCCAAATTCCGATGGGCTTTTCTTTAGCATTATTAGGTGCCGGTTACTTAATCGGTATCGTGGGCGGTATTGCGATGTTGTTGGGTACCTTTTTCGCTTGGGGCTTAGCTGTGCCGTTCTTTACCATGTCCGGTGATATACCGACCGATGCGACTATCGTCAGCTATGCCATGAGTATGTGGAAAACGAAAGTGCGTTTTATCGGCGTAGGAACGATCGGGATTGCAGCAATTTGGACCTTATTGATTTTGATGAAACCAATGGTACAAGGCATGGTGCATTCCTTCCGTATGTTGAAAGGTACACAAGAGGCTTCGGAACATCGTATTGATATTGACCTTTCACCAAAAACCATGATTTACATTTTAATTGCCACCGTGGCGTTAATCGTCATTTCGTTACATCACTTTATTGCCGCTGCTCCGGTTTCTCCTGAATTGGCGTTATTGTTGGTCGTGGTTTGTACTTTCTTAGCGGTGTTTATCGGTTTCTTCGTGGCGGCAGCTTCCGGTTATATGGCGGGACTTGTAGGTTCTTCCTCCAGTCCGATTTCCGGAATCGGGATTATTTCCGTCATCGTAATTTCCTTGGTGTTGGTTTCTATCGGGAATGCTTCCGGGTTATTTGAAACCGCCGATGGACAGAAATTTTTGACCGCACTTACCTTGTTTACCGCATCTATCGTGTTAACTACGGCAACGATTTCTAACGATAACCTGCAAGACTTAAAAACCGGTTTATTGGTGGAAGCTACTCCTTGGCGTCAACAGGTTGCATTGATTATCGGTTGTTTCGTGGGGGCGTTAGTGATTGCGCCGGTATTGGAAATCCTTTACCACGCATACGGCTTCACCGGTGCGTTACCGCGCCCGGATATGGATCCGTCACAAGCGTTGTCCGCACCGCAAGCGACGTTGATGACCACTATTTCACAAGGGATTTTCTCCAATAAATTGGAATGGACTTACATCTTAACCGGCGTAGGTTTGGGGGCCGTGTTAATTATCATCGACAGCTTCTTGAAAAAAGTGAGTAACAAAAGTTTCGCTTTACCGGTGCTTGCCGTAGGGATTGGTATCTACTTACCGCCGTCCATTAATATGCCGGTAGTGACCGGGGCATTCTTGGCTTGGTTGGTTAATCGCCATATTGCCAAATACGCCGCCCGCACCGGAGATCATGGCGTTAGCAAACGGGCAGAACGCTTCGGAACACTATTCTCCGCGGGGTTAATTGTCGGTGAGAGCTTAATGGGGGTTATTTTAGCCTTTATTATCGCCGCCTCTGTTACCTCAGGCGGTTCTGAAGCACCGTTAGCCTTGAATTTGGAAAACTGGGGCACGATTGGTGAAGTGCTTGGTTTGGTCGTCTTCATTGTTGGCGTACTGATTTTCACCTCTCGCGTGTTGAGAGCAAAAAAATCTGCTTAATCTCGTAATTTCATCTAAAATAGGCTATCTTTTGATAGCCTATTTTTTACTTTGGAAAATTATGCAGTCTAATTACCCTTATCTAAAAGCATTAATTATATTTCCTTTAATCATGCAAATTCTGGGAACCATCATTGCGGTTTGTATTAGCGACAATACTGACGAGATGTTTGGTGTTGTGGATTTGGTGCTATTCCATATGTATGTCACTTTTTTTGTCGCTACCATTCCGGCATTTCTGATTGCATTGTGGGCAAAAGCATATCGTTATATTCGTTACAATGTATTTGCCATTGTTCTGATTTCGGCGATTATCGCGTTTTGTTATAGCAATGTAGCAGGTTTTGTTTATATGACGTTGTTTGAAAAAACAATGACTTTCGGTATTTGGTTGCGTAGCGGTGCTTTGGATGTTGCGCTACTATTCAGTTGCGGTATGGCGTTATATTCCGTACTGACATTACCCTTGTTGTTACCGAAGGAGAGATAATTCAGCAAATACAAGGAGGGGATGCTATGCCTATACTCACAACTCATTTATTGCAGGATGTAGTAGATATCGCACAACAGGCAGGGGAGCATTTACGTCGCTTTTATCAAGATTCCGTTGCCGTTCATCTGAAAGAAGATAACACCCCGGTGACAGAAGCGGATATGTTTGTTAGTCAGTTTTTAACGGAAAAACTGACCGCACTTACGCCCGATATTCCTATTTTGTCTGAAGAAAATTGTCAAATTCCGCTAGAAGAACGCAGTCGGTGGCAATATTATTGGCTTATTGATCCCCTTGATGGCACGCAGCAATTTATTAATCATACCGATCAATTCTCTGTCTTAATTAGCTTAGTAAAGAACGGCCAACCGGTGCTAGGCGTTATTTATGCGCCAATATTGGAGTGCACATACTACGCTATGCAAGGTTTTGGTGCGTATAAAAAAACGGCGAAACAGCACATTAAACTGACATTTCGCGACATCGAACCGAATCGTGCCTTACGCATTGCCGTAGGCTCTTCCTCCGCAGCGGAAAAAGTGCGGTCGATTTTGAACAAGAATTTTGACTATGAATTTCATATTTTCGGCTCCAGTGGACTGAAAAGCACCATGGTGGCCGATGGGCAATGTGATTGCTACATTCGTCTCGGTTTAACCGGCGAATGGGACACCGCGGCGGCAGAAATTTTATTGTCGGAAATGGGCGGCGTGGTTTTCGATTTGAATTATCAAGCCTTAACCTATAACCAACGCGAATCTTTTGTGAATCCGAATTTTATTATGGCGGCGACGCAGGATTTTGCGTGGGAAAAAATCTTTCGCTCCGATTCATAAGAGCGATTGGAAATAAAACATCATCTTATCTATCATAAACACGAATTATTAAAACAAATGTGGTTTAACAAATGAAAGCAGAAAATAATTGTATTGTAATTTTTGGGGCCTCCGGTGATTTGACTCACCGCAAACTGATTCCGGCGCTGTATAACCTGTATAAAATCGGACGTTTAACGGAGAATTTCTCTGTATTAGGCGTGGCTCGTAGCGAGTTAAATGATGAAACATTTCGTGAAAAGATGCGTCAGGCACTCATTAAACATGAAAAAGCCAACGGCGATATGCTGGAGAAATTTTGTTCTCATCTTTATTATCAACCGATTAACACTTCTGATGCGCAGGATTATGGCAAATTAGTGCCGCGTATTGATGAGTTGCATGACAAATATCAAACCTGCGGCAACACCTTATACTATATGTCCACGCCGCCGAGTTTGTATGGTGTGATTCCCGAATGCCTCGCCACACACGGTTTGAACACCGAAGAATACGGTTGGAAGCGGATTATCGTAGAAAAACCTTTCGGTTATGATTTAAAAACCGCGCATGCCTTGGATATTCAAATTCACCGTTTCTTTGAAGAACATCAAATTTACCGTATAGACCATTATCTCGGCAAAGAAACCGTGCAAAATTTGTTGGTCTTGCGCTTCTCTAACGGACTATTTGAGCCGTTGTGGAATCGTAACTACATTGAATATGTGGAAATTACCGGTGCGGAATCTATCGGTGTAGAAGATCGCGGCGGTTATTACGATGGTTCCGGCGCGATGCGTGATATGTTCCAAAATCACTTATTACAAGTATTGGCAATGGTGGCCATGGAACCGCCGGCAATTATCAATGCCAATTCCATGCGTGACGAAGTGGCGAAAGTATTGCACTGTTTGCACCCGTTAACTCAGGAAGATTTAAAAAATAATCTCGTATTGGGTCAATATGTTAAAGCTGAAATCAACGGCGAAACAGTAGCGGGTTATTTACAGGAAAAAGGTGTGCCTGAAGATTCCAATACGGAAACTTATATGGCATTACGCTGTGAGATTGACAACTGGCGCTGGGCGGGCGTGCCATTTTATGTGCGTACCGGAAAACGCTTGCCGGTGCGGGTTACAGAAGTGGTGATTCATTTTAAAACCACGCCGCACCCTGTGTTCAGTAAAAGCGCGCCGGAGAATAAACTGATCATCCGTATTCAACCGGATGAAGGCATTTCTATGCGTTTCGGCTTGAAAAAACCGGGTGCCGGATTTGAATCCAAGGAAGTTTCGATGGATTTCCGTTATGCGGATTTAGCCTCCCCGAGCCTGTTAACCGCCTATGAGCGTTTGTTATTGGATGCAATGAAAGGCGACGCGACCTTGTTCGCCCGTACCGATGCGGTTCATGCCTGCTGGAAATTTGTACAACCTATTTTGGATTACAAGGCCGAACGCGGCAGAGTGTATGAATATGAAGCAGGCACTTGGGGGCCGACAGAGGCGGATAAACTGATTGCCAAAGCAGGCCGTGTCTGGCGCAAACCGTCGGGTGCGATGAAGAAAAAAGTGTAATCATTTGATGGCGCACGCGTTATCGCGTGCGTTAGTGAATAAGGCTCGCGTGAGAAAACGCTCACCATCATTTTAGGAAGAGAAAACATGAACTACATCACCTTCCCCACCGCGCAAAGTGCGGTGGAAAAAATCGCCCAAGAATTTGTGATTTATAGCCACGTAAACCACCCCGTACACATTTCCCTGTCCGGCGGTTCCACGCCGAAATTATTGTTTAAAACCTTGGCGCAAGCCCCTTACGCGGACGCCATTAACTGGAAAAACCTCCATTTCTGGTGGGGCGATGATCGCATGGTGAGCCCGACAGACCCTGAAAGTAATTACGGCGAAGTGCAAAAACTCTTGTTCGATCACATTCAAATTCCAACGGAAAACATCCACAGAATTCGTGGCGAAAATGAACCGCACTTTGAACTAAAACGCTTCGAAGAAGAATTAAGTGCGGTCATTCCAAACAGTATTTTTGATTGGATCATTTTAGGCATGGGAACAGATGGTCATACCGCCTCTCTCTTCCCACATCAAACTAATTTTGATGATGAAAACCTTGCGGTCATTGCAAAACACCCTGAAAGTGGTCAAATTCGTATTTCTAAAACAGCCAAACTGATTGAACAAGCCAAACGCATTACCTATTTGGTGACAGGCGAAGGCAAAGCGGACATTTTGAAAGAAATTCAATCCACGCCAGCAGAAAACTTGCCTTATCCCGCTGCAAAAATTAAAGCAAAAAATGGCGTGACGGAATGGTATTTGGATAAAGCGGCGGCAAAATTGCTATAAAGGATGGTATATCAAACATAGCGGGTTTCACAATATGATCGAATACAAAACCAACTTTCCCATTTCAGTAGAACAATTTATTGAACTACTCAATAAAACCTCGTTAGGCACGCGTCGTCCATTAGAAGATGAAAGACGTGTGGCGGCGATGTTACATCATGCCGATTTATTGGTGACAGCTTGGGATGGTGAGCGATTAGTGGGTGTCGCTCGTTCGGTAACGGATTTTGCTTATTGTTGTTATTTGTCTGATTTGGCGGTGGACGAGCAATATCAAAAACAAGGTATCGGCGTGCAGTTAATTGAACACACCAAACAGGCGTTACATCCACAAGCCAAAATTGTACTTTTATCCGCTCCGCAAGCGGTGGATTACTATCCGCATATTGGGTTTACACAGCACATGAGTGCATGGACGAAGAGTTAATTTATTAGAATGGTATGGAGACAAAAATGAAAAAATTGTTTGTACTACTTACTTCAACTTTGTTATTTGCTTGTTCATCTGGTCCATCTTTAGATCAGTTAGCGGCACAAATGCCAAAAGATAATCGCTCAGTAATGCTTCAAGTTCCAGAAGCAGGAAACCCAGTTTCAAATGGAATGCTTGTAGCAACGATTAGAACCGCAGGTGGTACTTCAGGAAAACGACTCGTATCTCTTTTAGCTACAGATAATTTACACATCGGAATTGCAGGGAACAGTCAATCTGTGAATAAAGCAGTTGCTATGTATGGACTAAATAATGCAGAAAAGGTCGGCAAAGATGTATCTTTATACCTTGTTGGAGATAGTCAAAGTGATAAAGCAGATCTAGAAAAAGCCGCAAAAGCGAAAAATGTAGAAATGCATTACATTATCCAAAAATAAGATACAGATGAATTAGATGCAGAGTGACTTTAATGTTGAATTTAGATAATAAAAAATTTGTTGCTGTTGAAAACACCGTAAATGGTGAGGTGAGTAGCCAAACAGAATTTCATTACCATCAACAAGGTAAAATGATTTGGGCCGAATATGGTGGCGGTGAAATTTTAAAAGGCTTTTTAATTGGGAAATGGGTTGACGATACTCAAATTGAATTTACGTATCAACATTTAAATCAATCTCTAGAAAATCGTTTGGGGCGTTGCTATACAACATTTTCTTTAGAAGAAAGTAAACTCATCGGTCATGAAAAATGGCAGTCGCTAGATACGTTAGAGCAAGGTAGCTCTTTAATTAGAGAAATTTAAAAGAAGTTTTGCTATAGGATATCTGAAACAAGCTTCTTATACCCTTAGATAGCGCGCGTCTCCTGACGCGTGCTGATAACTTACTAAATTTGTAAGGCACGCGTCGGGAGACGCGCGCCAGCGTAAATAAAAAATAATTGAAAAAATGACCGCACTTTTGCGTAGCAAGAAGATAGATTTCTGATAGTGTGCGCTTCATAGCCTGTGCTTGTAGATAAAGGCACACGTTGGGAAACGTGCGCCATCATAGGAAGGTGATATGAAAATATTAGGTATTATCGGTGGAATGAGCCCGGAAAGTACGGCAACTTATTACACTGAGATCAATCGTTTAGTGAATCAGAAAAAAGGCGGGAATATTTCTGCGCCTATTGTCATGGTGAGTGTAGAATTTGAAGAAATTGTGCAATGCCAGAAACAAAGTGAATGGCAACGAGCCGGAGAGATTCTCGCTGAAGCAGGAAAAAAATTAGAGATGATTGGTGCAGAAGGTATTGTGCTTGCAACTAATACCATGCACAAAGTAGCACCTCAAATTGAGTGGGTGCTTTCTATTCCGTTTTTACATATTTTAGATGCTACAGCAGATGCTATTAAATCGCGAGGTTTAAATAAAGTGGCTTTGCTGGGTACAAAATTTACTATGAGCGATAATTTTTATCGTGATGGTTTACAGCAGAGAGGCATTATGCCAATTGTGCCAATTGATGAAACTCAAAACGAAATCCATCGAATTATTTTTGATGAGCTTTGTGTGGGTAAATTTTTACCGACATCAAAAGCATTTTATTTAAAAATCATTGATGAATTGAAAAATCAGGGGGCAGAAGGCGTAATTTTAGGGTGTACGGAAATCGGATTGTTGGTTAATCAAAGCGATTCGCCATTGCCATTTTTCGACACGGCTAAATTGCATTCTCAAATGGCTGCTGATTTTGTTTTAGGTATAAAAAAACATTTAGAAAAATGACCACTTTGATAGCGCGCGTCTCCTGACGCGTGCTGATAACTTATTAAATTTGTAAGGCACGCGTCAGGAGACGCGCGCCATCATGAGGGCGGCAGTGAAAGCGATAAAGCCGATTTAGAAAAAGCCGCAAACAGAAAAAATATTAAATTACATTATTTTATTAACCAAAAGTAATCGGTTTGATAGCAGCTCACTGATAGCGCACGCGTCATAGAGTGTGCTTGTAGGTAAAGGCACACGTTGGGAAACGTGCGCTATCATAGGGCGGTTAGATTTGACGAATTTTTTACAAATTTTCTTTTGGGCATTTATAACATGAAAAAAATTATTCTTCTCTCACTATTACCACTCACTGCAATGGCTGCGCCATCGTTAAAAGGGTTTGAAAAGACTTATCAAGACTGGGATTTAATTTGTGATAATACCGGCACTTGCAATATGGCGGGTTATCAAGAGGGCGATGGTTCTGAACATCCTGTTTCGATTTTATTTACCCGAAGTGCGGGTGAGCAAGCACCTGTGACCGCACAGTTGGCATTATTACGTGAAGATGTTGGTAATAAAACGGCTGAAATTATCTTAAATGGTCAATCACTCGGTATTGTTCCAAATATCTCAGAAGATGGGAACGCAAAATTAAGTGAAAAACAAACAACAGAATTACTCACGGCGTTAAAAGGAAACGCAAGTATTGAAGTGGTGTTTGGTGGGTTTAAGGAAAAAGTATCTGATAAAGGTGCAGCTGCCGCGATGCTCAAAATGGATGAATTTCAACAACGTTTAAATACGCCTTCCGCACTCATTCGCCAAGGCAAAGAAAAACATGCGGTATTAGCGCCACAGGCCGCACCAAAAATTGATGTTGTCAGTGTAAACAATCGCCAAATAACAGAGTTAAAGCACGGGGAAAAACAGTTTGATTCTGTATTAGCGTTATTGCGTAAAAGTAATAAGACGAATGAAAACTCAGAAAATTACTGTTATGACCTTCATGAAGATAATATATCGAATAAACAAATTACACTTTACCCACTAACGAAAGGTAAAGTGCTAGCTGAAACCGTTTGCATAGGTGGCTCGTATCAATACACTGATTACTATGCCGTATTAGACGAAAAATTAAGCAAAGTTGAACAAGTGCTGGCAAATAAGTATAACTATGCTGATTATGATAAAAACACCCACATTTTAAAGGTAAAAGGATCATTTAAAGCGCGTGGTCTTGGAGATTGTTGGTCTGGGCAAGAAGCTGTTTGGAATGGCAAAATCTTTATCCGTACTGAAGAACATACATCTGGCTCTTGCAAAGGATTTACGGGTGGAGCTTGGGGCGGATTACCGATTTTTGTGAGCGAGCTTAACGTTAAATAAAAATTACTGCCCACTTGTAAGCGGGCAGATTTCTTCTATTTTTTGCAAATCTTCTTTTAGGAATTGATAACATGAAAAAAGCGCTTCTTCTCGCATTACTACCACTTACTGCAATGGCTGCGCCATCGTTAAAAGGGTTTGAAAAGACTTATCAAGACTGGGATTTGATTTGCGATAATACCGGCACTTGCAATATGGCAGGTTATCAAAATGGTTCAGATCTGGTTTCCCTTAGATAGCGCGCGTCTCCCGACGCGTGCTGATAACTTGCTAAATTTGTAAGGCACGCGTCGGGAGACGCGCGCCAGCATCAATAAAAAACAATTGAAAAAACAACCGCACTTTTTGCGTGTGGTCATGTGGTGCAACTTATTGCACCAAAGTATTTAAATCGGTACAACAACTTGTACCCTACAACAGGAGAAAACAATGTCAGTAAAAGGCGACATCGGTGTTATCGGCTTAGCCGTGATGGGGCAGAACCTCATTTTAAATATGAACGACCACGGGTTTAAAGTGGTGGCGTATAACCGTACCACATCCAAAGTGGATGAATTTTTACAAGGTGCGGCAAAAGGCACGAACATTATCGGTGCTTATTCTTTGGAAGATTTAGCGAGCAAATTAGAAAAACCGCGCAAAGTGATGTTAATGGTGCGCGCGGGTGAGGTGGTGGATCAATTTATTGATGCATTGCTACCGCACTTAGAAGAAGGCGACATCATTATTGATGGCGGTAACTCAAACTATCCGGACACCAACCGTCGTGTGGCGGCGTTGCGTGAAAAAGGCATTCGCTTTATCGGCACGGGCGTTTCCGGTGGTGAAGAGGGCGCGCGCCACGGGCCATCCATTATGCCGGGCGGTAACGAAGAAGCATGGCCATTCGTAAAACCGGTATTGCAAGCGATTTCCGCTAAAACCGACAAAGGCGAAGCGTGCTGTGATTGGGTGGGCAAAGATGGCGCAGGCCATTTCGTAAAAATGGTGCATAACGGCATCGAATACGGCGACATGCAATTAATTTGCGAAGCCTACCAATTCTTAAAAGAAGGCGTGGGCTTGTCTGATGATGAGTTGGAAGCGACTTTCAACGCATGGCGCAACACCGAATTAGACAGCTACTTAATCGACATTACCGCCGATATTCTTGGCTATAAAGATGAAGACGGTAACCGCTTAGTGGATAAAATTTTAGACACCGCAGGGCAAAAAGGCACTGGTAAATGGACGGGGATCAATGCTCTTGATTTCGGTATTCCGTTGACCTTAATCACCGAGTCCGTGTTCGCCCGCTGCGTGTCTGCTTTTAAAGATCAACGCCTTGCCGCAAGCCAATTATTCGGTAAAACCATTGGCAAAGTGGAAGGCGATAAAAATGTATGGATTGAAGCGGTACGCAAAGCGTTATTGGCGTCAAAAATCATTTCTTACGCACAAGGCTTTATGTTGATTCGTGAAGCGTCTGAAAACTTCAACTGGAACATCAACTACGGCAACACCGCCTTATTATGGCGCGAAGGCTGTATTATTCGCAGCCGTTTCTTAGGCAACATTCGCGATGCGTATGAAGCGAACCCGGATTTAATCTTCTTAGGTTCCGACAGCTACTTCAAAGGCATTTTAGAAAACGCCATGGGCGAATGGCGCAAAGTGGTGGCAAAATCCATCGAAGTAGGCATTCCAATGCCATGTATGGCATCTGCGATTACCTTCTTAGACGGTTACACCTCAGCCCGCTTGCCGGCAAATCTGTTGCAAGCGCAACGTGACTACTTTGGCGCGCATACTTACGAACGCACCGACAAACCACGCGGCGAATTCTTCCACACCAACTGGACAGGGCGCGGCGGTAATACCGCATCCACCACGTATGATGTGTAATTCGTAAAAATACGCTGTAAATCGACCGCACTTTGAGTGAAAGTGCGGTCATTTTTTTCAACGTTTTGGAGGTCAAATGTTATCGAAAGCCCGTTTAGATCAAATCACAGAAATGGAAGGCATTCTGAACGAAGCCAATGATTTTTTAGCGGAAGCCGAAGCATTTTTGGAAAAATGGCAGACGTTTCTACCGAAAATGGAAGCTTTGGAATGCTATTATTTTGACGGTGACTGGCGTGAGGATTATGCCGCTTATGAACAAGGCGAAATTCCACATGATTTGCCTTGCGGCGTATTGGGCGAAGATCCGGTGTTTAATGCGAGCGTTATGCAGCGGGAGTTAGCGGTGCAATGGCTGAAATTAATCAGTCGGATTTTAGACAACACCAAATAGCTTGTTAAAAAAATGTTACTCTGAATACGAAATTACCGTAAAATGAGTACATTGATTTTGTTATCTAATTTTTATGTTTTCTAAAGAAAAGCTGATTGCTTATATCCAACTCATGCGTTTAGACCGCCCTATTGGCACATTATTGTTATTGTGGCCGACATTGTGGGCGTTGTTCTTATCGGTGAAGGGGATTCCTCCATTTTCGATTCTGACGATTTTCATCCTCGGTGTGATTTTTATGCGCGCTGCGGGTTGCGTGATTAATGATTACGCCGATCGAAATATTGACGGACAGGTGAAGCGAACACTCAACCGCCCTCTGGCGACCGCTCGGGCAACGCCGAAAGAAGCAAAAATCTTGTTTATGGTATTGCTTGCCTGTTCGTTGGTTTTGGTGTTATTCCTAAATGTTTATGCCATTGCCTTGTCTTTCATCGGCGCCTTATTAACGCTGATTTACCCTTTCATGAAACGCTACACCCACTTGCCACAGCTGTTTTTGGGCATGGCATTCGGTTGGTCGATTCCCATGGCGTATGGCGCGACTATCGGGCAGTTACCCTTAGAATGTTGGATTTTGTTTATTGCCAATTTGGCGTGGACGGTGGCTTACGATACGCAATATGCCATGGTGGATCGCGATGATGATTTACGCATTGGGGTGAAATCTACCGCCATTTTATTCGCCCAATATGATAATAAAATCATTACCTTGCTACAGCTTATTACCTTGGGGCTGCTTTGTTGGCTTGGCAATCTGAATTATTTCCACGTGAGCTATTTCCTTATGCTTGGCGTGGCCACCCTATTTTTCGTATATCAATGTCGCTTAATCAAAGACCGCAAACGGGAAGATTGTTTCAAGGCTTTCTTGAATAACAATTATTTCGGCATGATGGTGTTTATCGCCATACTTTGCGGTTTATTTATTCACTAACTTCTCTTTATTTCCCCCCGATATTTTGCGTTAGATCACAAAATACAAATTATTCTCAAAAGCATCTGTTCTTTCGATTACTTCTTTTCTATAATTTGCCGCGCAGTTTTTAACTTCAAGGAAGTAAAGTATGAAAAATAATAAACTCCTAATGACAGCCTATGGTCTATTGCCGATAACAATTGGTTTATCAACGGTAAATGTGGCACTTGCCGATGAAAACCTAGAAACCATTAATGTCTCTACGGAATTAGATGATTCCACCAAAGCCAATCATTCTGAAAAGAAAACCGCTGCGGTAATTCAACAGGAACTTATTCAAAATAATAAAGATCTTGTGCGTTATAGCCCAGATGTTGGGGTGGTTGATCAAGGTCGTCACCAGAAAGGTTTTGCCATTCGCGGTGTAGAAGATAACCGTGTCGGAATTAGTATTGATGGTGTGGCATTACCGGATTCGGAAGAAAACTCACTTTATAAACGTTATGGTAACTTGAACACTTCGCGTCAAAGTATCGATCCTGAGCTTGCACGCACTATTGATATTGCTAAAGGTGGTGATTCTTTCAACCAAGGGAGTGGCAACATTGGCGGTGGCGTTAATTATCGTACCCTTGAACCTTTTGATATTGTAAGAAACGGTCGAAAATTTGGTGCGTTATATCGTACCGGTTACGCTTCTCGAAATTCCGAATGGGTGAATACTTTAGGCGTGGCGTATGCAGGAGAACAAGCGGAAGCACTTTTACTTTATTCCAACCGCCATGGACATGAAATGAAAAGCGCCGGTGGTTACACTATTCCTGAAGATTCACGTTATACTCGTTCTCGCGGCTATAGTAAACAAACTCCTGATGATTCAACGCATCACAATAATAGCTACCTAGCTAAGTTTGCTTATCGTTTTAATGATAACCACCGAGTTGGGGCTTCCTATAGTGGTTCACGCAATAAAAATTATATTATTGAAGATTCAGCGGTAACATTATATTCCAGATGGCGAGAGGCGGACGACCGTGCTAAACGAGATACCATCAACGTTTTTTATGAATATTTACCGGACTCAAAAATCATTGCATTAGTGAAAACTGATGTAGATTATCAAAAAACACAAACTGCTGCCTATAACTATGAGGGCTATAGAGCAGAACCTGCAACCAGTTATAGTCCAGCGAAGACAAGAGAGCCTAGCGATAATAATCTTCGTTTCTTTAACACTAAATTTAAACGTATTAATTTTCGTATAGATAGCCAACCAATTGATTTAGGTATAGGTACCCATACTTTTTCATTTAGAACAGCTATTTCTGAACGAAAATTCGATATTTTGCATCAGGATTCTGTTTATGTAGATAATAACAATGATGGTGTTAAAGAGTGGGTGAATTCAAAAGATTCAACAATGATGTATCCAGTTAAAACACGTCATCACAATCTTTCATTGCTTGATAATATTGAGTTTTCTCCTGAATGGAAAGCGCATTTAGGTATTCGTTATGACTGGGCAAAACATTCGCAAGGCAGTTTAGGTGGGTTAGAGTGTAGAACCTGCCAAAAAGCTGATGATGCTAAATTCCATAATATTAGCTGGACAGTGGGAATTGATAAAATAATCAATGATGATTGGAAATTAGGTTACAGTATTGGTACTGGTTACCGTATGCCAAATGCATCCGAGATGTATTTTGATTATCGAGATAATGCTGCCGGTGCTTGGAAGTCCAATCCTCATCTCAAAGCGGAAAAAAGTTTGACCCAAAATCTTAACTTATTAGGAAAAGGGCGTTTGGGAGAACTATCTTTGAATTTACATCATTCCAGTTATAAAGATTTCTTATATGAACAAGAAACATGGGAATACTATAATTATTGGGGCAATATGTGGCGTTGGCGTCCGGTTCAACAAATGCAAAATATTGATTCTGCGAAAATCTATGGCGTTGAATTTACAGGTAAACTTAACCTAAATGAAGTTACCCCAATGCCGAATGGTTGGAAATTATTTGGTTCATTGGGATACAGCAAAGGAAGTATGTCTAATAACGCAAGTTTAATGTCGCTTCAACCGATTAAAGCCATTATTGGGCTAGATTATGAACAGCCTGATGGTAAATGGGGAATTTTTTCCCGCTTGACTTACTTTGGTGCTAAAAAAGCTAAAGATGCCAAATATATTAGAACATCGGAAGAGCGCTGTCTTAGACAAGAATCTAGACCAAATCCTTATTGGCCGTATTGGGGAACAGGCCCAACAGAAACTACATGTGTAGAATATTCTCATGAAACTGAATTAGATACATGGAAACATTTAAATGCAAAAGCTTTTGTGTTTGATATGTTTGGTTTCTATAAAGTAGCAGACAATGTTACTTTACGCGCAGGTGTTTATAATATCTTTAATCGTAAATACCACACTTGGGATACTTTACGTGGACTAAATAACACCGGTGGTGTGGTAAACTCTGTTGGGCTTCGTCCTAATTCAACCTATGGTGGTTACCCAGGTCTCGAACGTTTCTATCAACCGGGCAGAAACTTCTCCGCCTCCATCGAAATTCGCTTCTAACCCAAGCTGAAATTCATTATAAAAACAGACCGCACTTTGAGTATTTCAAAGTGCGGTCAATTTTTTGTGTGTTTTTAAAAATTAATAGCTTGAGTTAATTAACACTTCTTCGTCATAACCACCGAGGGTTGGCATCGGTTGGTAAGTAGAGTTGGCGGCGCGCATGAGGCGGATACCGCGAATGCCTGCTTCTTTGGCGGCAAGAATATCATCATCGCTATCGCCGTAGTGAATGCTGACTTTGTGTTTGATAATGCCCGGGGTTTTGTTGTATTTGGTGCTAAGCTCACGCCCGCCCATGAATTCTACCGGGTGCATATCTTTAATATTAAAGGCTTTTTGTAATACCGGGGTAACGCCGTCTTTATCGCCGGCAGTGCGTCCGGTGATGAAATAAATTTGGTCGCCACGGGCTTGGTGCATATTAATTAAATCCACAGCAATTTGTTTTGGAATGGAATATTGGTCACAACCCGCATTCACTTCATTCCAGAAATCTTGGTTTTTTAAGTAATCATGTTTGCCTGGGGAATATTTTTGTTGTCCGTGATAAAAACAAGGACTACTGAATAGCACGGTATCGTCAATATCAAAACTTACATTGATCGGTGCTTTACCTTCCAATTCTTTTTTCAGTTGCTCAACGGAAATCCAGTGGATTGGTTGTTCCACGAGCATTTCACGGGCATTGGTACCTTGATTGGTGTAAGGTTCGGTTTTGGCCGCCATGGCGGGAATTGCTGCCGCGGTTAAAAGGGCGACAAGAGAAAGTTTAACAAGATTTTTCATTGTGACTCCTGATGAGATTGTGAATATATCGGCGGCAATCCTACCTTTTTTGTTCTATTACGCAATTTCAAGCAATCGTTTGCTATACAAAATTATGATCGTGATCACATTTTTATTATGTGATTGGTGAATAAATGACCAATATTATTTTTCCCCTTGAATTCCCACTAAATTACCTCAATATAACCTCCACATTTTCCATTTTTAAAGGATAGCATTATGACTACGATTGTAAGTGTACGTCGCAACGGCAAGGTGGTTGTCGGCGGTGACGGGCAGGTTTCCCTTGGCAATACGGTGATGAAAGGTAACGCGCGCAAAGTGCGTCGTTTGTATAACGGCAAAGTGTTGGCAGGTTTTGCGGGCGGCACGGCGGATGCCTTTACGTTATTTGAGTTATTTGAACGTAAATTGGAAATGCACCAAGGGCATTTGCTGAAAAGTGCGGTGGAATTGGCGAAAGATTGGCGCACCGACCGTGCGTTGCGTAAATTGGAAGCGATGTTAATTGTGGCGGATGAAAAAGAAAGCCTGATCATTACCGGTATCGGTGATGTGGTACAACCGGAAGAAGATCAAATTCTTGCTATCGGTTCCGGCGGCAACTACGCTTTATCTGCTGCCCGTGCGTTAGTGGAAAACACCGAGTTGTCGGCGCGTGAAATTGTGGAAAAATCTCTCAAAATTGCCGGTGATATTTGTGTATTTACGAATACCAATTTCACCATTGAAGAATTACCCTAATGGCTTGGCTTTGCTTGATTCTTGCCGGTTTGCTGGAAATTGGTTGGCCGATTGGGTTGAAAATGGCAGATAGCCCGGAGACTCGAATTTCCGGTATTGTGATTGCCGTGATATTTATGTTCGGTAGCGGTGTATTATTGTGGTTGGCGCAACGTACTATCCCGATAGGGACCGCTTATGGTGTATGGACAGGGATTGGTGCGGCGGGAGCCTTTATTGTCGGAGTGCTGTTCTATCAAGATCCGCTTACCTTTTGGCGGGTCATGGGTGCATTATTAATTGTTAGTGGCGTTGTCGTCTTAAAAATGGCAGCCTAGTTATAATAAGGAAAAATTATGTCTGAAATGACTCCTCGTGAAATAGTTTCTGAATTAGATCAATATATTATCGGTCAAAGCGAGGCCAAACGTGCAGTGGCGATTGCCCTGAGAAACCGTTGGCGCAGAATGCAATTGCAAGAGCCGATGCGCCATGAAGTGACCCCGAAAAATATTCTCATGATTGGTCCGACCGGTGTAGGGAAAACCGAAATTGCCCGCCGTTTGGCAAAATTAGCCAATGCGCCGTTCATTAAAGTGGAAGCTACCAAATTTACCGAGGTGGGCTATGTGGGCAAAGAAGTGGATTCCATTATTCGTGATTTAACCGACAGTGCCATGAAATTGGTGCGTCAACGTGAAATCGTGAAAAATCGCGCCAAAGCGGAAGAAGCGGCAGAAGAGCGAATTTTAGATGCCTTATTGCCTGCGGCGAAAAACCAATGGGGCGAAGTGGAAAACCGTGATAGTCAAAGCAACACACGCCAAATTTTCCGTAAGAAATTGCGTGAAGGCCAGCTAGATGATAAAGAAGTGGAAATCGATGTCGCCGGCGTGTCTATGGGGGTGGAAATTATGGCACCTCCGGGCATGGAGGACATGACCAGTCAGTTGCAATCCATGTTCCAAAATCTGTCTAGCGGACAAACCAAAAAACGCAAAATGAAAATCAAAGAGGCGTTGAAAACCTTAATTGACGATGAAGCGGCGAAATTGGTTAACCCGGAAGAGTTGAAACAAAAAGCCATTGATGCCGTGGAACAAAACGGCATTGTGTTTATCGACGAAATCGACAAAATTTGTAAAAAAGGTGAATACAGCGGCGCGGATGTCTCCCGTGAGGGCGTGCAACGCGACTTATTACCGTTGGTGGAAGGTTCAACCGTTAACACCAAACACGGTATGGTCAAAACCGATCACATTTTGTTTATCGCTTCCGGTGCGTTCCAAGTGGCTCGCCCATCAGATTTAATCCCGGAATTACAAGGTCGTTTGCCGATTCGTGTAGAATTGTCTGCACTGACGGCTGAAGATTTCGAGCGTATTCTAACCGAGCCGAACGCCTCTTTGACTGAGCAATACAAAGCCTTAATGGCAACGGAAGGTGTGAATATTGACTTCACTCAAGACGCTATTAAGAAAATCGCCGAAGCGGCATTTCGTGTAAACGAAAAAACCGAAAACATCGGCGCCCGTCGTTTACATACGGTGATGGAGCGTTTAATGGATAAAATCTCCTTCAACGCCAGCGACATGGACGGACAAACCGTTAATATTGATGCCGCTTATGTAAGCGAAGCGTTAGGCGATGTGGTTGAAAATGAAGATTTGAGTCGCTTTATTCTTTAATCTTCCGGTTTTATTTAGGGTACGACAAATGTCGTGCCCTTTTGTTTATCCAAAGAGGTAATTTTATCTCGTGCGCCGAACCATCTAGAGAAACTCAAGGTCTTAGATTCGGCACGGGACCGGGTTTTTTGCTATTATGCCTTTGCCTTGTATCAGGTGACGGCTATTGAGGCAACATAGAATATATCGCAACAAGCATGACAACAGGATGGGCAAACCTTGTGTGAGTCGGTTTGTCTGCTCGGCGAACGATGCTGGAACGATAAAGAAAAAATCAATTATTACTCCACCCCTATGTTTATGTTGGTGGCACACAAATAAGCGTTGCGCGTACAGGAGAAATTTATGAAAAAAACACTTTATTTTTTGACCGCACTTTTGACCGCGTGTCCCGCTTGGGCGAATATGCAAAATAACGAGTTGGACTATGCCAGCACGAAAGATATTCGTGACATTAACCCACACTTGTACGGCGGAGAAATGGCGGCACAAAATATGGTGTTTGAGCCGTTGGTGTTAAATACCGAGTTTGGTCCGCAGCCTTATTTGGCGGAGAGTTGGAGTATTTCCCCCGATGGTAAAACCTACATTTTTAAGTTGCGCAAAGATGTGACTTTCAGCGATGGCGAAGCCTTTAACGCGCAGGCGGTAAAACTGAATATTGATGCGGTGTTGGACAATTATACCCGCCATGGTTGGCTTGAGTTGGTGCAACAAATTGACAGTGTACGCGTGATTGATGATTACACGATTGAACTAAAATTGAAAAATGCCTATTACCCGACACTAACCGAACTCAGTTTCACCCGTCCGTTCCGTTTTATTTCTCCACGCGCTTTCATTGCCGGTAAAACCAAAGACGGCGTACGGAATTATGCGGGCACCGGCCCGTGGGTATTGGCGGAGCATAAACCTAATCAATATGCCCGTTTCAAGGTTAATCCACATTATTGGGGCAAAAAGCCGCAGCTAAATGCTGTGGTATGGAATGTGATTCCGGATCGTCAGGCGATGTTGTTAGCTTTACAAAAAGGCGATATTCAACTGATTTTCGGCGCCGATGGCGATATGGTAAATATGGATGCTTTTGATAAATTAAAATCGTCCAAAACCGTTTCTACTTTATTGAGCGAACCTACCGCTACCCGTTCCATTGTATTGAACAGCGGACGTGAAATTACCGGTGAATTGGCAGTGCGTGAGGCATTGCAATCGGCGGTGAATAAACAAAGTATTGCGCAAGGCATATTTGCCAATTCGGAAAGCGTCGCCCCAACCCTGATGGCAAAAAATGTGCCTTATAGTGATGTGGAAGTGAAGGTATATGATTATGATGTGGCAAAAGCCCGTCAATTGTTAGACCTTGCCGGTTGGAAATTAACTGCCGGCAAAGCCATTCGGGAAAAACAAGGTAAACCGTTGTCTTTGTTGCTTTCTTATAATATTCACAATGCGGGAGAAAAAGAAATTGCCGACCAGTTGCAGGCGGATTTGAAAGAGATCGGCATAGAATTGCGTATTTTAGGCGAAGAAAAACAGGCCTATTCGGATCGCCAGAAGAGCGGGGATTTTGACTTGCAGTATGCACTTTCTTGGGGCAAGCCTTATGAGCCTGCATCTTATGTTTCGTCTTTCCGTGTTCCGACGCATGCAGATTATCAAGCTCAAAAAGGTCTGAAAAATAAACCGGAAATCAATTTGATTATCGGTGAATTATTGGTGACGCCTGATGAAACCTTACGTAAAAAACTCTATGTAAATTTGTGGAAAACCTTGGCGGAGCAGGCAGTGTATATTCCGTTGACTTATGCCCGTACCAAAGCGGTGTTTTCCAATGAATTAAAGGGGGTCGGGTTTAATCAATCACAATATGAGATTCCTTTTGAGCGGATGTCTTTCTCGTCAAAATAATGAGAAAAGTCCTGTTCTTTACGCCGACTATGCTAAACCTTGGTTAAGTGCGGTCGGTTTTTAGAAAATTTTTGTAGTTAGAGGTTAAGTTGTTTAAAATGGCCTCATCTTTCATCAGCTTGAGTGTAATTATGCAGACACAGAAACTATTAGCCGCATTATTGTTGGGTTCCGTGGTGTTAACCGGTTGTTCGTCAACCATCGATCCGGAAACCGGTGAGCGCAAAGACGCCTTGGAAGGGTTTAACCGTAAAATGTGGGATTTCAACTATAAGGTTGCTGATCCTTACATATTGAAACCGTTGGCCAAAGGTTGGAAAGAATACGTGCCAAGCCCGGTACGTACCGGGGTCATTAATGTGGCGGACAATTTGGACGAACCCGCCAGTTTTGCCAACCGTTTGGTGCAAGGCGAATTTAAACTGGCCTTAGTTCACTTTAACCGCTTTTGGATTAATACCATCTTCGGTTTGGGTGGTTTAATTGATGTGGCAAGTTATAGCGATCCGTTGAAAAAACAGGGTGATAATCGTTTCGGCGATACATTGGGCAGCTATGGCGTTGGTACCGGACCTTATGTGATGCTTCCGTTATACGGCGCCGCTACGCCGCGTCAGGACATTGGCAATTTAGCCGACACCACCTATCCGATGCTTTCCCTGTTAGGCCCTTGGGGTTTCTTAAAATCCGGCTTGCAAGGCATCGACACTCGCGCCAAATTAATGGACAAAGAAGCACTGCTTGATCAGGCACAAGATCCGTATGTCACCTTCCGCGAAGCCTATTTCCAAAACTTGGAACAACGCATTAACGGCAATAAACAGAAAAAAGCGGATCCGGCGTTATCAGACGATATACTCAATCAAATTGATTAACAGGAGATAGATTATGGAAATGTCATCCACACAACGTTTAATTTTAGCCAACCAATACAAATTAATGGGGTTATTGGACCCGGATAATGCGGCTAAATATCAACGTTTGGAAACCATCGTTAAAGGTGGCTTTGCATTAGAATTGCGCGAACTGGATAAAGAATTTTCCGCCATTTCGGAAGAAGAGTGCCGCACCGTCTTAAACACATTGGAAATGTACAAAGCGTTGCAAATTTCTTACAACAATTTGGCCGATAAATCCGACTTAAGCGAGCATCGCTTACAGTTTGTGGGTTATTGCGCCGTGCGTGAGAAAAAATTCCTTAGCTATCTTCGCTTTATCACCGGCGTGGAGGGACAATATCAAGAATTCATGCGGTGCGAACACGGTTGTGATTCCCAAACCCCAATGTGGGATAAATATTCCCGTATGTTGGAAGCCTGGAAAGCCTGCCCACATGAATATCATTTAAGTATGGCAGAAATTCAAAATATCCTGAACGCTTAAGAAAACGTTAAAAAAAATCACCGCACTTTCGGTTTCAAAGTGCGGTGTTTTTTTATAGTGAATGGGTAACGATTACAAATAGAATTTCTCAACTACTTTTAGGTTGTCGTCTAATTTGTAAACCAACGGCTGACCGGTTGGGATTTCTAAATCCATGATATCTGCATCGGAAATGCCTTCAATGTGTTTTGCCAAGGCACGTAGAGAGTTACCGTGCGCGACCACTAAAACATGTTTTCCGCTTAATAATGCCGGTGCGATTTGGTCTTCCCAGAACGGAAGTACACGTTCTAAGGTCACTTTTAAGTTTTCGCCATCCGGAATCACATCATCCGGCAAGTGTGCGTAACGGCGGTCATTGTGGGCGGAATTCGGGTCTTTCGGATCTAATAATGGTGGTAAGGTGTCATAAGAACGGCGCCAAATATGAACTTGCTCATCACCGTATTTTTCGGCGGTGGCTTTTTTGTCTAAGCCTTGTAATTCACCGTAGTGACGTTCGTTCAAACGCCAGTTTTTCACTTGCGGAATCCATAGTTGGTGGGATTCTTCCAATACGATGTTACAGGTTTTGATCGCGCGGGTTAAAACGGAAGTGAAAGCAATGTCGAATTCAAAGCCGGCATCCAATAATTTTTTGCCTGCCGCTTTCGCTTCTTCCACACCGCGTTCGGTTAAATTTACATCACGCCAACCGGTAAATAAGTTTTTTGCATTCCATTCACTGAAGCCGTGACGAATAAAAACTAATTCCATGATAGATCTCCTAAGATTGATTAAAAAACTACGTCATTTATAGCAAAAAAACGTTTTTTTTGAAAGGGAAAACTCTTTTAATTTCCACCGCACTTGGGCTTAAAAATGGCTAATTCGATTGATATTTGTCATTGTTTGGCAATGGACGGTTTTTACGGGCAATCGATTGCCTTTGAGAGAACTATGAAATAGATCAAATTGTTGCAAATTAATCTGAAATAAACATTTTAATTTTAGTGTTTTTTAGATAGGCTAGGCAGAGTTTTTGGTGTTTTATTTTCTAGAAGGAGGACATGATGACAACACTTTTTGATATTGCACAAAATTGGTTAAACCAAGATCCGGATGCCGAAACACACGCAGAATTGACCGCACTTTTAACGGCGGCGAAAGGTGGAGATGCAAAAGCTGAAGCCGAACTTGCTGCGCGTTTTGACGGACGTTTGCAATTCGGTACCGCCGGTTTACGTGGTCCTCTGCAAGCGGGCTCCATGGGCATGAATCGCGTGTTGGTCGCACAAGCGGCGGGTGGTTTGGCTGATTATTTAAAAGATTATGACAAACAACCTTCTATTGTGATTGGTTACGACGGTCGTAAAAATTCCGATATTTTCGCTCGCGACACCGCTGAAATCATGGCAGGTGCCGGTATTAAAGCCTATTTATTGCCTCGCAAACTGCCGACTCCGGTATTGGCTTATGCCATTCAATATTTTGACACCACGGCAGGTGTCATGGTTACCGCCAGCCATAACCCGCCGGAAGATAACGGTTATAAAGTCTATTTAGGCAAAGCCAACGGTGGCGGACAAATCGTTTCCCCTGCGGATAAAGACATTGCCGCATTAATCGACAAGGTGGCCGCCGGCAGCATTAACAACCTACCGCGTAGCCAAGATTACACCGTATTGGACGACACCATCGTTGATGCTTACATTGCAAAAACAGCTTCACTCGCCAAAGAGCCGCAAACTGACATTAACTACGTTTATACTGCCATGCACGGCGTGGGCTATGAAGTATTAAGCAAAACGTTAACCAAAGCAGGTTTGCCACAACCGCATATCGTAGCTGAGCAAGTTTGGCCGGACGGCACCTTCCCAACCGTGAACTTCCCGAATCCGGAGGAAAAAGGCGCATTAGATTTGGCAATTCAAGTGGCAAAAGAAAAGAATGCCGAATTCATCATTGCCAATGACCCGGATGCCGACCGTTTAGCGGTTGCCGTGCCTGATGCACAAGGCAATTGGAAATCATTACACGGCAACGTAGTTGGTTGTTTCTTGGGTTGGTATTTAGCCAAACAATATCAAGCACAAGGTAAAAAAGGAGTATTAGCCTGCTCTTTAGTGTCTTCTCCGGCCTTGGCGGAAATTGCCAAACGTTATGGATTTGAGTCTGAAGAAACCTTAACCGGCTTCAAATATATTGGTAAAGTGCAAGGCTTGTTATTCGGCTTTGAAGAAGCCTTGGGTTATTTGGTTGACCCGGACAAAGTGCGCGACAAAGACGGTATTTCCGCTGCCATCGTGTTCTTGGATTTGGTCCGTAACTTGAAAAAACAAGGCAAAACATTGGCTGATTACGCTGATGAATTCACGAAAGAATTCGGCGCTTATGTAAGCGGACAAATTTCTATCCGCGTTAGCGATCTTGCTGAAATCGGCAAATTAATGACCGCACTTCGTAACGACCCACCAAGCGAAATCGGCGGTTTCAACGTGGCACAATTTATTGACCACACCAAAACCGAACGCCAAAATGACATTCTCGTCTTTATTTTAGAAAACGGTAGCCGTCTTATTGCCCGTCCATCCGGTACCGAACCGAAAATCAAGTTCTACCTTGATTCCCGCGGTACTGATGCTAAAGATGCAGAACAAGTCTTGGCTAATTTTGACAGCGCCGTCCGTTCCCTTCTTCGTCAAGAGGCTTATGGGAAACAGGATTGTTAATAGATTAATTCCGTGAAATAAAAAACGGTAGGTGAATTGCCTACCGTTTTTTTGTACTACAGCCTAGAAATATCAAACCATATAAAACAATTCAATATTTTGCAGAGAAATCATTGTTTTTATCGCGTAATTAAGCGGTTTTCTTTTCAAATAACTTAATCATTGGTAATACAACCAAACAGCATAGCGCCCCCACGGTTATACCAACGGCAATTGTGGATAGTATTCCCAACCCACCTTCAGCGATTTGGTAATCTGCCAGCAAATGATGCAATGTTTCAACGTTATGTACAAAAATCCCGCCACCTACAAGGAACATGGCAACGGTGCCGATAAAACTTAGGGAACGCATAAATTTAGGCATGATAAATAAAATGCCTTTGCCTATCGTTTCGGCTACGCCGCCTTTTTTTATAAGAAATACACCGAAATCATCTGCTTTCACGATTAAGGCCACAATGCCATAAACCACAAGGGTAATGCCTAGCCCGATAATGATAAGCGAGATAATTTGTGTGAGGATGTCCGCGTCGGAAAGTTCGCCTAAAGCAATAATAATGATTTCGGCAGAAAGAATGAAATCGGTACGAATGGCACCTTTAATTTTGGCTTTTTCATCAAAAGGTTTGTTGTCTTCATGGGGGTCGTCGTGGTGAGCAAAAAAGAATTTGTGCAGAATTTTTTCCACACCTTCGAAACATAAATATGCCCCACCGATCATTAATAGTGGGACAATTAACGCGGGCAGAAAGGCGGATAACAAAAGCGCTATCGGGATTAAAATGATTTTGTTGACTAATGAGCCTTTAGTTACCGCCCACACAATAGGCAATTCCCGTTCTGCGGTAGCGCCGGTGACTTGGTTGGCGTTCAATGCCAAATCATCGCCTACGACGCCGACAGTCTTTTTGGCGGCGACTTTGGTCATCACCGAGACATCATCCAACAATGAGGCAATATCGTCTAATAAAGTAAATAAGGAGCTAAAAGCCATTTTCTTTCCTTGTGTTAAAAATAATCAAAATAAGCGTGTATTGTGGGATGATGCTGAGCATCCGTCAACGGGAATTTTAGGCAGGAAAGTGCGGTGGGTTTTCGTTGAGTTTTTGAGTTGTGAATATTTGCTTAGGTCTGCCGGCAATTAATGGTATATTTAGCGCGTTTTATTAAAGGGAATAAGTAGGTTATGTGGCAACAATTGAGTAAAATTAAGCATGAGCAATCTCTTATCGGCGGGGCGAAAAATATTCGTGCCGTAAGTCGCAGTTTTATTCAATTGAAAAAAACATGTTCAATTTTGACCGCACTTTTCCTTTTTACCTCCTTTTCTTTTGCCGCTCAAGGCGATGACTTATCGAAAATTCATCAGCAAATTAAACAACAAGAACAAAAAATTGCGGGTCAAAAAGCCGAGCAGCAAAAGTTGCAATCCACACTTAAAAATCAAGAAAATCAGATTAACAATGTGATTGGCAAATTACGTCAAACGGAATCTGATTTGAAAGAAATTCGCAAAAGCATTAGCGATACCGATAAGCAAATCAAACAGTTACAAAAACAGGAAAAAGAACAAAAAGCGAAACTGGCGAAGCAGTTAGATTCGGCGTATCGTTCCGGCGCGAATGCTTCGGTTGCGCAGCGAATGTTGTCGGAGAAAGGGCAAAACGCCGATCGCATGAAAGCGTATTATGCCCATTTGAATCAAGCGCGCATGAAACTCATTGAGGATTTGCAGAATACACAAACGCAGTTGGCAAAACAAAAAGATGTGATTGCCGAACAACATAAAGAACAACAGACACAACTTGCCGATCAGAAGAAGCAGCAGCAAGAGTTGCAAAAGGTGCAGAAGGAGCGTCAATCCACCTTGAATCAGCTGAATCAAAGTTTAAGCCGTGACGAAAGTAAATTAGAAGCGCTGAAAGCCAATGAAAATGCCCTTCGTCAGGAAATTCAACGGGCAGAGCAAGCGGCACGTCAACAGGAACAACGTGAGCGGGACGCCTTGGCGCAGAAAAAACAGGCGGAAGAAACCAAAACGCAGAAACCTTATCAGCCCACTGCACAGGAGCGTCAGTTGTTAAGCAGTTCGTCCGGCTTAGGCAAACCGGCTAAACAATATGCCTTTCCGGTGAGCGGAAAAATTGTGAATAGTTTTGGTTCTACACAAATGGGCGAATTGCGCTGGAAGGGAATTGTGATTGCTGCCGGAAGCGGTACGTCGGTCAAAGCCATTGCCGATGGGCGGGTGATTCTCGCTAACTGGTTACAAGGCTATGGTTTGATGGTGATCGTCAAACATGGCGAAAATGATTTAAGTTTATATGGTTATAACCAATCCGTTGCAGTGAAAGAAGGTCAACTAGTGAAAGCCGGGCAGAAAATCGGTGAAGTTGGTAACAGCGGAGGACAATCCAAAAGCGGGTTGTATTTTGAAATTCGTCGTAAAGGCGTGGCGGTGAATCCGGTAGGTTGGTTACGATGAACGTGACAAGAAAAACGTTGTTTTTTTTATTCATAAGCTCACTCGTTCGCTTATTCACCCTGAAAAGGGTCGTTGGCAAAGCCAACGTTGAAAAAACGTTATTTTTTTTGACCGCACTTTTGCTGTCGCCTTCGGTGTATTCTGCCAAACTTGCCATTGTTATTGATGATTTAGGCTATCACCCCAAGGAAGATGCACAAATTCTCGCGTTACCTCAAGCGGTTTCCGTGGCGATTATTCCCGCCGCACCACACGCTAAAGCGCGCAACCAACAGGCACATCAACAAGGACGCGATATTCTGATCCACATGCCTATGGAAACCCTGTCTAAAACCAAGATTGAAGGTGGCGGGCTACATTTAGGCATGACGCAAGATGAAGTGAATCAACGCGTACAAACGGCCAAACATATCGTATCTAATGCCATTGGGATGAACAATCACATGGGGAGTGCCGCCACCGCTGATGTGCCATTAATGACGAAATTAATGACCGCACTTCGTGAACATCATTTATTTTTTCTCGATAGCCGTACCATTGGGCGTAGCGTAGCGGGGAAAATGGCAAAAGAGCAGGGCGTACGCGCGTTAGATCGGCACATATTTTTAGACGATAGCGATGCTTTTGCCGATGTTCAACGCCAATTTCAGGCTGCTGTGCAGTATGCCCAAAAACATGGTACTGCCATTGCTATTGGTCATCCGCGTAAAAATACCATTGCAGTGTTGCAGGCCGGCATTGCCAATTTGCCGTCAGATGTGCAGTTGGTTTCTATGGGCAGTCTTTGGCGGAATGAAAAAGTGGTACCGCCGAAACCGTTTATTTTCCTCTTTAGCGCCACACCCGCCCCAACCTCGGCGCCACCTTATGAAAATGTGCCATCGCTACGTGGCGTGCCTTAAATGTTGCTATATAATACCGCATTTTTATATAGTGAATTGGCTTTGATTTAACCGGATTCTTTCGATAACCTCTGCAACAATCGATCCATTGCCCGATATCCCAATGCTTCCGCTAAATGTCGTTGGGTGATTTGCGGCTCCTCCTCCAAATCCGCGATGGTGCGGGAGACTTTAAGTATGCGGTGATATGCGCGTACGGAAAGCCCTAGTTTGGTCAGGGCATTTTCGAGAAATAATGCGTCTTTGCTTTCCAGTTTACAATCCCGTTCAATTTCTTTACCGGTTAAATGGGCGTTTATTTTGCCTGCACGTTCTAATTGGATGTTGCGGGTTTTTAACACTTTTTCACGGACGATTGCGCTAGGTTCGCCACGCTCCGTATTATTTTGCAAACTGCCTTGTGGCAACAAAGGCACTTCAATGGATAAATCAAAACGATCCAGAAATGGGCCGGAGAGACGATTTAAATACCGCATGATTTGTTGCGGCGACGTACGATTGTGTGTCCCTTGATAATGCCCCGTTGGGCTTGGGTTCATCGCCGCAATAAGCTGAAACCTTGCCGGAAACTGAATTTTGGCATTGGCACGCGAAATAATGATTTCGCCACTTTCTAACGGTTGGCGTAAAGCATCCAGCACCTTACGTTCAAATTCAGGCAGTTCGTCTAAAAAAAGCACACCATTATGTGCGAGAGAAATTTCGCCGGGTTTTGGAATTGTGCCGCTGTCAAAGTTACAAATAAGTGGCATAATCGGCAAAACTTAGAACGATAGAATAAGGCTTTAGCCTATTTTTTTACCCTTAGAAGATACTATTTAATGACATAAAAGCTATAAATAGCTGTCAAAATATATTAAAAGATACCAATAAAGGTCAAATTATTCATGAAAACAGAATCCACTTTCCAACAGGTTCGTAAGATCAAACCAACACGCCTTAGCGTATCAGGTTTACTCCCTTTTAAAGATGGAGTAAGCATTCCTTACGAATCTACGCTTGAGCGAGATCTCTTGCTTTATTTTACTTATATGCCTGCGGTAGAGGAAATCATTTCTCAACCTGTTCGCATTCTGTTTGTGAAAAATAGAATGACTTATCCTTACACGCCTGATTTTTTTATTCGTTTCAATGATGGACGACCATCGCTTTTGATTGAAGTAAAACCGAAATCAAAATGGCAGGAACATTGGCGTGATTGGAAAGAAAAATGGAAAGCGGCAATGGCATTCAGCAAAAAGAACGAGTGCATCTTCCATATTTATGATGAAGATAGAGTTCGTCACCTTGCGTTATTCAACATTAACGCGGTTCAACGTTACAAACGATTACAGTGTGATCCTGAAGATATTGAAGCAATACTTACTCAAGTTAAGTTACACGGCAGTACCACGATAGATTTTCTACTCTCTCGATTATTTACAGGTTCACTTTATCGAACCAAAGGATTGCAAATTATCTATCACTTATTAGTAACCAAGCAACTGACTTGCAACTGGTTTGAACCATTATCTGAATTTACCGAAGTTTGGGGGTATTCAAATGACTAAAGGATTTATTCATCCTCGCTATCACGGTCGATTAGAGCGTGGTCGCCTAATTCTGCAAAAAGGCAACGTTTATGTAAACTGCGAAGATGGCGAACAATATGAGTTGATTGAGTATTTAGATGAAGATGCACAAGTGATGATCCGAAACCTTCATACTCGCCAAAGTAAGATTGCCAGTATTCATCAGCTTGAAAATTTGAAAGTGAATGAACGCGAAGATGTTTCTGTTGATTTAAGTGCCATCAGCGACGAATACTGGGAAAAAGCGTTAGAAAAATACGAAATGATTAAGCCGTTGCTTAATTATGAACAACATTGTCCTGCTTCTGTAAAAGAACGTGCAAAAGAAGTGGGGGTGAGTGATCGAAGTTTATATCGTTGGATCCAAGCGTACAACTCTCTCGGCTCTATCGCTGGTTTAGTAAGTCGCAAGCGTGGCTGGGCGGAAGGTAATTCGCGTTTAAGCAAAGAACAAGATGAGTTGGTGACAGTGGTTATCAATGAGTTTTATCTACATAAACAACGCCCAACGATTGAACAGACGATCCGTGAAGTGCAGCGTGTCGCCAGTCAAAAAGGGCTTGATAGCCCAAGTCGCCGCACAATCCGACAACGTATTTTGCGTATTTCAGAAGAAGAAAGATTGCGTAAACGCGGGCAGAAAGAGAAAGCGAAAAATAAATTTACGCCGAAGCCAAATAGCTTCCCGAACGTAGATTTTCCTTTAAGTGTTATTCAAATCGACCATACGCCTGTTGATTTAATTATTGTAGATAACCAGTATCGTAAGCCGATTGGCAGACCTTACCTAACATTGGCAATGGATGTATATAGCCGAATGATTACTGGATACTATCTATCACTTGATGCACCGTCGGTAACATCGGTTGCAATGTGTATTGCTCGCAGCATTTTGCCGAAAGAACGCCTATTACTAGATCATAATGTGAAAGGTGAATGGGGGGTGTTTGGTTATCCAAATAAAATCCATGTTGATAACGGTGCAGATTTCCGCTCGCTTGATTTATCAAAATCTTGTGAGGCACACGGCATAGCCCTTGAGTTCCGTCCTGTTGGCCGTCCTGAATTTGGCGGACACATTGAGCGTGTGATCGGTACGTTTATGAAAGAAGTTCACGGTTTGAGTGGTACAACATTCTCGAACACGAAAGAGAAAGATACTTATCAATCGGAAGCTGAAGCCGTGATGACCTTAGATGAATTTGAAACATGGCTGGTTAACTACATTGTAAACGTGTATCACAAACGGACTCACTCTGCTTTAGGTATGTCGCCTGTTCAAAAATGGAAATTAGGGATTTTGGGTGATAAAGATCACGTTGGTTGTGGTTATCCGCAACTGCCTGTTGATGAACAAACAGTGTTACTTGATTTCTTGCCAAGTGAAAAACGGACTATTCAGCATAATGGCGTAACGATTGATGGTTTACGTTACTATGATGTGGCACTTAATATGTACATTAACGATTCCGATGAAAGCGGTAAGAGCAAGGAATTTTTATTCCGTCGAGATCCTCGTAATATCGGCAGGATTTGGTTCTATGATCCGAAGTTGAAATGTTATTTCCCGATTCCGTTTGCCGACCAGTCTTTACCTGATATGAGTATTTGGGAATACAAACAGGTTCGTCAGTTCTTGAAAGATAAAGATGAAAAACTCATTCACTCGCAGCAGATCCACGATGCATTAACTGAAATGCGTGAATTGGTTGAACAGTCTGCACTGCGGACGAAGAAAGCTCGGAGACTGGCTCAACGGCAGAAAGTCCACGCGAAAAGTAAGGTAGTGATCCCAACAAGTTTACCCGAAAGCAAACCAACAGAAACAGTCAAAACACCTGCTTCTAACTTGCTTTTAGATAATGAGTTCACGTTTGGAGATATTGAATAATGGAAAAACAATATGAGTATGTTCACGAAAAATTCCGTCATTTAGTGACTGCAAGCAATCAGGAACGGATTGAGTTTTTAGATAAACCACGTTGGGTAGGTTATGCTGTTGCGAATCGAATTATTGAGAATTTAGTTTCCTTAATGAATAAGCCGAAACGCCCTCGTATGTTCAATTTGTTGGTAGTCGGTGATTCTAACAATGGGAAAACTACGCTTATTCGACACTTTTATGATTTGTACGGCATACCTTTCGTGGACAGCCAGTCGGACGGGATACGCCCCATTATTTTGGCAGAAGCACCGCCGAGTGCAAATGAAAAAGAGCTTTATATCTCGTTACTGGAGCGTTTTTATGTTCCATATCGACCAACGGATAGCGTAGCTAAATTGCGTTATCAGACGATTCACTTATTCCGTGAGTACAAGGTGAAAATGCTGATTATTGACGAATTTCATTCATTGCTTGTAGGTACACCGCGTTTACAACGCCAAGTGATGAATGCGATTAAGATGCTATGTAATGAGTTGCAGATTCCGATTGTAGGCGTAGGTACAAAAGATGCAATCCGTGTTTTACACACCGATCCGCAGCACGCCAGTCGTTTTGATGTAGCGGAGTTGCCAACGTGGAAATTGGATAAGGATTTTCAAAAATTACTCTTCCAATTTCAAGGTATTTTGCCATTGAAGAAATGTTCTAATCTTCAATCGCCAGAGTTAGCAACCAAAATCCATACGATTTCAGGTGGTAACTTAGGGAACGTACATCGCTTATTAACTGCCTGTGCTGTTGAAGCTATCAATACAGGTACAGAGCAAATTACTTTAGACATTATTGAGCATAACTCATGGGTACAACCAACACAGGGCTTTCGAAAAATTATCAGGTAAAATCAGGTGTTATCCGAACATCGCTTTACCCAAGTGAAAGCATTAGTTCATGGCTTATTCGTGCTGCATTAGATTGTGGCACAGAGCCTATCATTTTTACTGGCTTTTATTGGGATAAGTGGCGACTATGGATATATGATTTAGATAGAGGGTTTGAACCGATTGCACCGAAGATTTATGAAGATATTAGGGCGTTATCGTTTAATCAGCAGGTAAACTTAGCCAACCATTCGCTTTATTCCGTATTGAGACCGATTAATGGCGAAAGCACCCTTATTAAAGGTCAAGCGAAGTGGGTGATTTCAAGAGGTTCGCGTAATCGCACTTTTCGTGTCGGTCAATCTTATTGTCCTTGTTGCTTAGAGGAAACACCTTATTTGCGTAATGAATGGCGTTTTGCGTGGCATTTTGGTTGTTCGAAACATCAAGTTTTACTTGAATCTAAATGCCCTTGTTGTGGCGAACTGTATCAACCTCATTTGCTTTCCGCAGAAAAACGACACTTAAATTACTGTCATCAATGTGGTGAGAAATTACAGGTTGCTACAACAGCACTTAATGAAATAGAAATCGCAACAATGGAAACGCTTGATAACGTGTTTATGACTAATTCAGGTGAATGTTTTGGAAAACGTGTGGATGCACAAATATACTTTGCTATATTGCGTTCCTTCATCAATTTTGTTCGGTGTGTAGCACTCGCAAAATCTACTCACGCTTTTGCAAGATTTGTGGAAGAATGTGGCATTTTCCAAGCAGAAATATGCCAAACCAAAACCGCCCTTGCGTTTGAACAACTTCCTGTTGAAGAACGTAAAAATTTACTGGTAAACGCGATTAAAATCCTAAATTTATCAAGTAAGGATTTCATTCAGGCTATTCAACAAAGCGGTATAACACAAAAGGCGTTTGCCTTTGAAAACTACCCTACGGAGCTTGATACACTCTTTAAATATGCACCAGAAGGCAAAACCGTAAACCGTAAAACAGTAACCAATAAACCTAAAACCGATTCTGTTTTAAGTCTAAACCGTCAATGGGAACGCTTAAAACGACAGTTAAAAATCGTAGCATGAAAATCACCAAGATTCGCTCTCAAAAGAGAAATAGTTGCTCTATTTGTGGCAAAGCTCAAGTCACACGCAAATTCCAAGAGGAATATTATTGCGCAAATTGCTACGCTCAATGGTTTAAGAAAAATACTTGTAAGCGGTGCGGACAACTCAAGCGTATTCACCGCGAGGGTGAACTTTGTCTTGAATGCGAAAAATTAACGGATTGCGTGCGCTGCGGTAAAGAAGCGGGTACATTTGAAATTGGAATGGTAAGTCGCTACGGTGCAGTATGTAGTTCTTGTATTCGTTATTTTCGAGAGGAAATAGAATGTTCAGAATGTTGTAAAATGACACGCGACAGATACCGTTCACCAGTAACGAACGAATCTATCTGTTTGCAGTGCTATCGTCGATATACCTTTGCAACTTGTAAGAATTGCCGTCGTTATCGTAAGGTTTATAACCAAGAGAAACAGTTGTGCAAGAAATGTGACGAAAAGTTACTTTCAATTTGCCCGAAATGCAAAGGTGAAATGCCATCGGGTTACGGTAATGTTTGCCCTGATTGTGCAAGACGAACCCTGTTATTCAACATGATTCGGTTGAATGTTCATATCTTTCGCAATAAAGCAATAAAAACCGCCTATAAGAAATTCATTTTCTGGTATATGCGAAAGTGTGGTATCGGCGTTGCTTTGCGTAAAAGCTCAGATTTTATGCGCTTCTTCATTGATTGTGATGATATTTGGCAGAAAATTCCTGATTATGCGGAATTGGTAACACACTTTAAACCAAATGGGTTACGTGCCAATTTAACGATATTGCGTTGGTTACTTGATACGAATCAAGTTGTCATTGATGAAGCCTTGAAAGACGATTTAGCGGAATTAGAACGCATACAAGCACTCTTTAATAAACTCAAAAAGTCAGTACATTGTATCGCAAGCTATTATCAGAAATTACAACGGCGATGTGATGAGGGTAAAACTTCACTTAAATCAGTACGATTAGCCTTGCAGCCTGCGATAGACCTAATCAGCGCTAACGAGATTACGGATTACCCGACACAAGACCAATTAAACCAGTATCTTGTGGAAAAGTCAGGTCAAACGGCGGCAATAACAGGTTTTATCAACCACTTGAAATCGGAGTATCACCGAGAACTTGAAATCGACTGTAAATTGATTCAGCAAATTAAGGCTAAACAGCTTAAAAAACATTGTGCTCGACGGTTAGTTGAACTCTACAAAAAGTCCAAGCTTACCGATAACGAACAAATGGAGCTGATTTATGTGGTGCTATATAGTCTGCATAGTATAGAGGTCAAAAAACCTAAACGAGACAGTATCTTACTGGTTAATGGTGTAGCCTACTACCATAGTGGAAATAAGGATTATTTCCTACCGCAAGATATTATATGTAAATTAAAATGATAAAAAAGAAATGTGACATTATCGAATATCACATTTTCTTTTATTATGATTGTACTGGAGGGGTGTCCCTTAATACTTTTTCATGGAAACGACAAAAATGAATAGAGATTTTAAATAGAAACAAATAAAACCCAAACTGGCTTAGGGTAAACACCTTTTTAATTATTTGCGATGATTTCTTACCTTGAAAATAATGCATTGGAAGAGAACGTACATCATCAAAAATAACTATTGATTCAGGAAAGTTTCCCATTGTAGGAAGATAAAACAAAGATGTTACTTTTTGCTTTTTAATTGCCTCAATTTTTGAGTTTATTTGGTTTTCTGCAATTCCTGCTTTTATTAATCTATTCCTATATACTTCTAGCTCTACAATAGGAGCAAAAAGAATATTTGGAGGTAGTTCTCTTTTATTTTCTGTTGAAATATCACAGCTATTGCTTAGTATTATCCCTTTTATAGAGCGCTTTCTTGAAGTTACTACATCAACAATATCCAACCCTTCCCATCCATCACCTTGTAATTCATCATTTGGGTAATATGACGTGTAATAATTAATATTGTTTGGGAAATTTTCTAAGTTCTTTACAAATCCCTCTTTAGCATCTTTATCTTGCGTCAAATAAAACGGTATATGTTCAACAATATTATCTAAAATATTTGCATCCATAAAATCAATTAACTTTGGTATAAATCAAAAATATCATCAAATAGCACTTTGGAGAACTCCTCTCCAAGAGATTCTTGCTCAGAAAGTAAACTTGCCAAAAATACATTCAAATTTTTTAAGATTTCATTTTCATTATGGTCTATTTTTTTATATTTAGAGTTAATTGAAAATGTTTCATCTATACTTTTAGATGAATATGGGCTAGATGATATATTATGTTTGCTTTGATAATGTGAATTTGCTTTTTCTACATAACTAGAATCAATAGTGCTATTTAATATCAAAATAGACAAAATCATATTAAGAAGAATTGAGTTTGTGCTGCTCGTTTTTGAGTTGTAATTAATCATATTCAGCTCCTAATGTCTTTTTAATTGTTTCTTCTTTAAGACAGCTAAAAAATATAGATTTACTTGTTTGATGTATTTCCTCTAAATCATTTTCCAAGTTATCTTTTAATTGTTCAATAGTGCTGTTAATTATCTTTATCGAATCAATATCAATTATTACACCATTCTTTGTTTTGTTTAAATCTTCATATGTTGCATTAGATATAATTTGAATTATATTCATTAAACCATTTTTTATAATATCCATTCTAATTTGGTATGGTTGATTTTCTAACTTCTCATCTCCTATAGATAGGGATATATCAACCAAGTTGACTTGCTCTTCAATACTATCAGCTTCAATTAAATCAATATATTTAATTGAAAATCTTTCAATGCTTTCAATTAAATTATTATCAATAAGTATTGATAATATTGATTTTATTTTTTCTTTAAAACTTCCCCAGCCTTTATATGGTAAAATACAAGAGATGGAAATGCTATTATCACCAATCAGTACATGGTAATCTGATAACTTAACCCTAATTAGTGGGAGATACTTCATGTTAGGTTCATTTTTTCGAATAAACTCTGGTATATCATACTGTGGTAATCTCTCTAAAAATTTTTCTTCATCCTTTATACTTGAAAACAAGATACCTGGAAAAATCCCAGATAAAGGGATGTTTTCTCTTGTAGCTAAACGACATTCGAAAATAGCATCGATTAATGGCTCTGCTTTAAGTTTGGTTGGTAAAGTCATAAAGTAATCCTAGAGTTGGCGTATAACGACATAGTCAATGGCTTGAATGTTAATTTATTGTACTGGGATTTTACTCTAAAAGGCATTCCTCTGTACATAAAAATACGGTTTTTATGTAAAAATTTGTTATTTTTGCGATCTCGCTCGAAAAAAATTGAAATGGATTTCTCGGCAGAAATCGCTCGACTGCTAAAGTAGTGCCCAGTTGTCAACCAAACTAACTGGAGCTTATATGAACAGTACAAACAACGAATCTACTTTGTCTCTTAAACAACAATTCAAACTATGGCTTGAACAAGAGCAAAAAGAGGATGAAATGATTGCCTTTGCAACGATTCCACATATTTTAAGACGGTTTGATCGCCGACTCGCAATCATCAAAGGGAATCATCTTGAAAAACGTTACCTGCGTGAGTGGCGTGAAGCATTCCGTATAGATAGAGAATTTTTCGGATATAAAATTAGAGGCTGCCCTAGATGACAACTAAAACTCCACTTAGGTCAAGTATAACTTGATATTTATCTATTAGCCCCAATATACACACTAGCTAGCTTTAATGAAACTAAAACATTTTTTAGGTGCTAGTTTTTATAGAGGAAATCATCATGTCTAAGCCTAGAGGAAAATACATAAATACGTCTGAAGATTGGGAATTAAATCACTTTTTAAGTAAGCATGGATATCGAGAAACAGAAAATAACCGAGCACAATTAATTGGAATTATTGATAATGTTAAAGATAAATTGGGTGTAAAAAGCTCAGAAAATCTTTCTCATGTTCAAATTGATGAATATCATGAAAAATTCCCAAATACCTTTTCTAAATTAGAAAAAAATAGCTCTAAGTAATTTAGGGTAATAGCCAGAACTTGGTTCAACATCCAATACTAAGTGACACCGTCTGCAAAGCCTTTCCAAACAATATTGTGAAAGGCATTTCTTGGAGTGGCAGATAAAGAGCGTAATTCTATGTTAAAAAAGGATATTTAAAAATATTACATTACAAATATTCCTTTAAATAACTTACAACAAATCTAGCAGACAATATACATCCAGTCTTATGATAATCATCATTTTTCTGTGAATCTCCTAGATCAACAACAGCTTTAGCGCCAAAAAATTTTGGTTTAGATAAAGAACTTTTTGCACTAGCATAAACTGCACTCATTTCCATTTCAATTCCTGATAATTTTTCGAAAGCCCTGTGTTGGTTGTACCCATGCGTTATGCTCAATAATGTCTAAAGTAATTTTCTAACCCCGTTCCAAACCCAATTATTATTTGTCTTTTTAGCCTCCTTGTGTCTAAATAACGACATTTTTCCGTCCTTAGAATCCACATAATCGCTACTTACGCCTTCACTTGATATAATTTCAATAAACAATTTAAATAAGTTCTCACTTCGACTCTCAATATCTACTTCGCTTGATAAGAACTGTTGTATATTCTGCGGTTCGTAGAGCACGCTACTAAAGCCTGAGTTTTCTTTTTCGTTTCTCGCAGGAAAACTTAGTACAAAGAATGTTCTTTGTTGCACATCTACTCGCAATATTAACGTTGCGATGGGATAGTATTGTTCCAGAGAATCAAGGATTTCTTCTAATGAGACTAACGTAAACTTATCGTTTTCGTTAAATCCTAGTTTAGGTGTGTACCAATAGACCTTAGCACCTTGTTCATTGCGTAGACGTTTAGCATGTTCCCAAACGGTATCAAGGCGTGATTTTCCTTTGATTTCATCCGTATTTGGAATATCATAGAAACAGTTGGCAATGCCTGTAAGACCTGTTTTTCCTTGTTTCTCACCTACACCGTAATTTTCTGGTTCATCGTAATTTAAGAATTTAACTTTGCCACCTTTTTCAGTTTCTTGAACAAGCTGAATACGGTTAATTGTTCGCTCTTCACCAAGTAATTTCAGATGTTCAATAACATCAGCCGTTACAAGGTTATTCACGTTATCTAATGCAATATCGAGCTTTTCAAGTTCATGTTCTCGCTCTTGTTTTCGAGTTCTGTATTGAGGTTCTCCGTCTTTTTGTCCTTTACCACCTTTATTTGTTTTTATTGCAGAATGGTAATAAAGGTTAATTGGCTCGCCTTGTGGTTGGCTAATCCCTGTAATTTGGCAGCAAAGCACTGAATTTCCTAACTCAATACCATAGAATGAAAGCATGATTGGTTTGTCGTGCCAGCAAGGAATGCGATAGTGCGGTCTTTCTTGACCTTTAGAAAAGATGATTTTAGTCGTTATATCTTTTACGACTGTTTTTGTGTAAGCGTCATATTTCAAGTGATAAAGAAACACCGCGTCTTTCGTGGAAAGGTTATTCGGTACGAACACGCCTTTTTCTTTGAAAAATTCATTCAGGTGTAATTTCTTCTCAACCTTACTCCAGTTGTCTGTAATCAAGATGCGTTTTAACTCGCTCGAATAACCATAGTGAGCCATAAAGAAGTGTAACGGATGAACAATATAAGACTTACTATCACCTTCAGGCTTAATAACAAGTAACTGATTTCCATCGCTTTTAAATATTTTCAAATAAGCTGAATGAACGTATTTATCTGCTTCAAATGGATGAGATTCCTTATTTACCCAAAGTGGCTCATAGGTTAATCCCTCACTCTTTGAAAAGGTAACTTTAAACTCTTTAAGTTTAAACTTATATTCCGACTCACCATTCTTCCAAATACTGCCGAATGGAATTTTATGCAGGTAGTTGATAGGTAAAGCAATCTTAAAGAAACTTTGGCATTCTTCACCTGTTTTCTTGTTTGTATAGGTAGGATTGGTTAAATTGATAAAAGTGACTTCAACGAGTGTTTTAGATTTATCTAGTGAAAGACGGTTTTCATACCAAGTGGCAACGTACTCATGTTCTTTATTGTAAAAACCGCGAAGAGGTTTTTCAAAATACTTTTCTAAATTAAGTGAACAACGCCAGCGAACTCTCTCTAAATTATTCTTGCCGAAATATGACATAATCCACTTCCTTTTCAGTCAGTTAAATAGACAAGTAGATTATAAATGATTTGGATTATAAGGTGACAATTATTTGTATCTTTTGACAGTTATTTGTCATTTTAACAGCCGCCTCCCACTAAAGCCGGCGTGGACGCGCTGTGATGTGGGGCGCGGAAAGGGCGTTGTTTCCAATTATGAAAATTCAGTTCATTTTGCACGAGACTGGCAACGGAGGCGGTTTCGATGGCCTCTTGGTCGGTCATTTCCGGTAACAGCCCCGTTAAACGACTGGCAAGCATGGTTTTACCGGTGCCGGGTGGGCCCAGAAATAACAAGTTATGTTGCCCGGCTGCGGCAATAATCAGCGCCCGCTTGGCGTGTTGTTGACCGATAATATCCGTGAGATCTTTTTGATTTTCGCCGCTAAAATCCACCGCACTTTGAGCCGTCATGTCCTTTGCTAAAGGCAGTTCCCCTTGATTATTGAGAAATTGCACAACTTCAAGCAATGAATGGGCAAAATACGTTTCTTGATCGGAGACCAATGAGGCCTCATTGGCATTGCCATAAGCGATAATACATTTTCGTTTTGCTTTTTTGGCAGCCAAAATGGCAGGAATTACGCCATGTACCGCGCGGAGTTGACCGGTTAATGCCAACTCACCGATAAATTCAAATTGTTTTAATTTTTCCGCATCAATATAGCCTGAAGCCGCAAGCATACCGATAGCAATAGGTAAGTCAAAACGTCCGCCTTCTTTGGGTAAATCAGCCGGTGCGAGATTGACGGTAATGCGTTTGGCGGGATATTTGAATTCGGCATTCAGCAATGCACTACGAACCCGATCTTGTGCTTCTTTAACAGTTTTTTCCGGCAATCCAACCAACGTAAAGTTAGGCTTGCCGTTACTTAAATGCACTTCAATCGTCACTAAAGGCGCCTGCACGCCCATTGAAGCACGACTGTAAACGATGGCTAAAGACATTTTGTCCTCCGTAAATAATAGGAGTGACAACATAAAAAAAGCGTGTTGTGAAGGCTACTTCAAACACACTTTTTTGGGAGATGGATCGCAAAACAGGGATTTAATTATGCAAAATTCGGAGCAAACCAACTATCTAATTTAGCGGCGAGGCGGTCGATGCCCGTGCGTTTTAGGGCAGAGAAGGCTTCCACTTGAATATCGCCTTGAAACGGCAAAATAGCTTCGCGTACCATTTTGACTTGTTTGCTACGTTCGCTTTGGCTGAGTTTATCGGCCTTGGTGAGGAGCAATAAAATCGGCAGGTCGGCAGATACCGCCCATTCAATCATTTGCTGATCCAAATCTTTTAACGGATGACGGATATCCATTAAAACGATGATACCCGCAAGGCATTCGCGTTTTTGCAAATATTCACCCAAGGCGTGTTGCCATTGCTGTTTCATTTGTTCCGGCACGGCAGCATAGCCATAGCCGGGTAAATCCACCAATTTACATTGCGGTTCCACTTCAAAAAGATTAATTAATTGAGTGCGTCCCGGCGTTTTGGAGGTTCTGGCTAAGTTTTTTTGGTTAGTGAGCGCATTTAGTGCAGTGGATTTTCCTGCGTTGGAGCGTCCGGCAAAGGCGATTTCAATGCCACTGTCTTCAGGTAAGCTTTTTAGATTTGGCGCACTGGTAAGAAAATGGGTTTTATGATAATTCAGTTTGATATCCGACATTTTTCCGTCTCATAGGTGATTGGTCGATGAAATTGGCGGCTAGCATACTTTATCAAGCCTAAAAAAACGATAAAAAAATGCAAAAAAGTATCGATTATGCGAAAATACGCGCTAATTTTTTATTCATTTTTAAACTTAAATAATACCAATGACCGAACAGAGCCTTTATCAATGGCCTAATCCGCTGTTTTTATATCCGGATCAGGGAAAAAAATCTTATCGTATGAAGCGTTTTCGCTATCATTTGCGTTCGCTTTTACATTGGCGAATCATCAAAAAATTCGAGCGTTTTGTGAATCAAGATCCGTCATTAGCCACTTTACTCAATGCTCACCCGAATTTTAGTTATCCGTTGGTACATCGTTTTTTGGATAAGCGTTTTAACACGAAACAACGCTTTGATGAAATGTGCGACAACCTGACGTTTTTACCGAAAAAATTGACCGCACTTGGTTTGCCGCCACTTTGGCAACAGCCGATTTCCTTTGGCGAGGTGATTCCGGAGTTTGAGTTGACCTTGAAACTGAGCGAGCATCAGCCAATGGAGGGATTTTGGACATTGGAATTAACCCATGTGCCAACAGGGGAATTGATTTATTTATTAACCTTCGGGAAAGTGCAGCATGCGCTCTTGATCGCCGTGATTCAAGGTCCGAACTTTGAAGGTTCAAAAGAGATGGTAAAATTGCTCACTAAAAAATGCCACGGTTTGCGTCCGGCCTATTTAATGGTGGAGGCAATGAAAGCTTTAACTGTCACCTTGGGGTATTCCGCGCTTTGGGGCATTCCACATAAATATCAAAACAAATCCCGTTTCGTGCAAAGCAAGCGGTATGTGGTGGACTATGATGCGATCTTTGCCGAATCCGCGGGGAAACTTGGTGAATATTGGGAGTTACCGCTACATTTTGAAACCAAGAACATGGATGATATTCCAAGTAACAAACGTTCTATGTATCGCAAACGTTATGCTATGTTGGAACAGCTACGGGAAAATATGGCGACAGCGTTAAAAGTGCGGTAGGAATTTGTCGTAAAAAACGCGAGGAAAAACGACCGCACTTTAGCGAAATAAGCCCATCAAACGATGGGCTTTTGGTTATCGGTTTAAATTTACTGCGCCTTGATACCCCAGTTGGCGCCAGGCTTCATATATCGTGACGGCAACGGAATTGGAGAGATTCATGCTGCGGCTATTAGCCGTCATTGGAATGCGGATTTTTTGTTCCGCCGGCATGTTGTTTAAAATGTCCATCGGAATGCCGCGGGTTTCCGGGCCGAACATTAAATAGTCGCCCAATTCAAATGTTACTTCGCTATGTGCCGGTGTGCCTTTTGTCGTTAAGGCAAATAAGCGCTTCGGTTGTTCACTTTGCAAAAATGCCTCAAAGGTTTTGTGCTTTTTGATGTCGGCAAATTCGTGGTAATCCAAGCCGGAGCGACGCAATTTCTTGTCATCCCACGTAAAACCCAATGGTTCGATTAAATGTAACCGAAAGCCGGTGTTGGCGCATAAGCGAATGATATTTCCGGTGTTTTGGGGAATTTCCGGTTCGTATAAAACAATATCTAACATGATGTTCCTGATGGTAAAAATAAACGGCTTATTATAGGCGCAAAAAATGGCATCTAAAAGCGCTCATAAAAAAATCCTCGTCAATGTCGCGAGGATTTTTCTTAAACGATTCATTAAACGTTATACCAACCCACTAAATAGGCTTGGTCTAAAATATGGCCTTGCATGGCATAATGCAGGTCATTAAAACGGAAACCTTGTGGCAAGTTGAGTTTGGTATCTAGTGCATAAACATAAAGTTCATAGCGATGGTTTGAATTCGGTGGCGCCATGCCGCCGTAAGCGGAGGCTTCTTTGATATCAAACTTGCCTAATACACTTGCCCAACTGTTTGCACCTTGCACGAAATCCGTGGCGCTTTGGCTTTCGTTTTCCTTAATGGAGGTGCGCTCCAAGTCGGCAATCAGCCAGTGGATCCAAACAAAACCTGAGGCGGTGATGGCGTCTTTATCCTCTAGCACTACCGCGAAGGATTTGGTGCCGGCGGGTGCGTCGGTGATCTCAAAAGGAATGGAGTACGTTGGCATGCCGTTTGGGCTAAATTGATCCCCCCGTTTGCCGTATTTGTCGGCGAAATGTCCATTTTCAATGGCTGAACTGGTGACTTTCATTTTAATTTCCTCCGTAAAAAAACGTGTAAAAAAATGACCGCACTTTTTTACCTCATATTGGCTGAAAGTGCGGTCTCATTTTACGGTGTTTTTACAGTGGCTTCAAATTACCAACCTTTAACCACGCCGTCTTTAAAGTGTTTTTTCGCTTCTTGTTCCACTTCCGGAGTTTGGTAGGCTTTCACAAAATCTTGTACCGCTTTGCTATCTTTGTTATCAGTGCGCGATACGATAATGTTTACATACGGGGAATCTTTATCTTCCACGAACACGCCGTGATCTTGCGCATTCAAGCCAACCTGACCGGCATAGTTGTTATTCACCACAGCCAAATCAACATCGTCTAAGGCGCGTGCCGCAACGGAGGTATCCACTTCTTTCACTTGTAAATGTTTTGGATTTTCAACGATATCCATGGAAGTAGAGAACAGATTGGTTGAATCTTTTAATTTAATGAGTCCTTGTTTTTCCAATAAAATCAACGCACGGGCAAGGTTGCTTGGGTCATTTGGTACGGCAATCACTGCGCCATCTTGCAAATCATTTACACTTTTGATTTTTTTGGAATAGCCCGCTAACGGATAAACAAAAGTATTGCCCACGATAACGAGGTTGTTTAAGCCTTTCGCTTGGGAATCTTTGTCTAAATACGGTTTGTGTTGCATGGCGTTAGCATCTAAATCGCCTTTGGAAACGGCCGTGTTTGGTAAGGCATAGTCGTTGAATAAAACATACTCTACGTCTAAGTTATATTTTTCTTTTGCGACTCTGGCAGCGATTTCGGCCACTTCGTGCTCAGGACCCGCCATTACGCCGACTTTGATTTTTGCCGGCGCCTCTGCTGCCGGTTTGCCTGCCGGTGCGGCTTCTGCTTTTTTCTCTTCGTTACATGCTGTTAGGGCGAAAACAGAGGCTAATGTTGCTACGCCTAATAATTTTTTTAAGTTCATAAAGAATCCTCTTATTTATGATGCTATGTTTGCTTGGTTGATTAACGATGATCTACGCGTTTTGCTAAATCATCGCCCAGTTTTTGTGAAATCATAACGAATACCACGATGATGATCGTGGTTATCCACTTGACGTAAACCATATTGCGATATTCACCGTAGTTGATGGCAAGACTGCCTAAACCGCCGCCGCCGACAATGCCCGCCATAGCGGAGTAACCCACCAAGGTGACTAACGTTAAGGTAATTCCGTTAATTAAGGTTGGTAGCGCTTCCGGTAAATAGAATTTTCGAATAATTTGCCAGTTGGTTGCTCCCATGGCTTTTGCCGCTTCCGTTAAACCTTTTGGAATTTCAACTAATGCATTCGCGGTGAGCCTTGCGACAAACGGCATGGCGCAAATGCTTAACGGGATAATTGCTGCAGTTGTCCCCAACGTAGTATTTAACACAAAACGGGTGAACGGCAATAAGATAATTAACAAAATAATAAACGGGATTGAACGTCCGATGTTAATGATGATATTTAGCATCAGATTGAGACGTGAATTCTGCAGAATTTCACCTTTGCTGGTTAAAAAGGTCAGCACGCCAAAAGGTAAACCGACGACCACTGCTAGAAGGGTTGAGGCGAAACTGATATACACGGTTTCATAGGTGGAAACCCACACCGCTTGCCACATTTGAGGCGTAAGTTGCGTTAAAAAATCATTCCACATAGCCTAATACCTCAACGCGTACATTGTTTTCCATTAAATAAATTTTAGTTTGTGTGATGGCGTCTTCATCACCTTCTACTTCAGCCACCGTGAACCCAAATTTTACACCGCCGGCATATTCAATTTGCGAGGTTAAGATGCTTAATTCCACACCGAATTTTTTGGAAGCTTGGGATAACAATGGTGCATCCACGGAGCGTCCGGTAAATTCAAATTTGATAATTGGGTAGGACTTAGCGTGTTTCGGCGTTTGTAACAGATTATCGAGATATTCATCCGGCAAATTGACATTAAAGGTAGAACGAATAAATTGTTGCGCCAGTTCGGTTTTCGGATTAGAGAAAATGTCGCTCACCGAACCTTGCTCCACCAGTTTGCCGTGATCGATAATGGCGACTAAATCACAAATGCGTTTGACAACATCCATTTCGTGGGTAATTAAGAGAATGGTGATGCCTAAAGTGCGGTTGATTTCTTTTAATAATTTTAAGATGGAATGTGTGGTGGCCGGATCCAAGGCACTGGTGGCTTCGTCACATAATAACACTTTAGGATCGCTTGCTAGTGCACGTGCAATGGCAACGCGCTGTTTTTGTCCGCCGGATAAATTAGCAGGATAAACATTTTTTTTATCACTTAGACCGACTAATGACAGTAATTCATTTACTTTGGCTTCGATGTCCTTTTGGGGTACGCCTTCTAATTCTAAGGGGAGTGCCACATTACCGAAAACGGTGCGTGAGCTTAGCAAATTAAAATGTTGAAAAATCATGCCGATATTACGACGTTCTAATACTAATTCGGCATCACTTAATTGGGTAAGATCATTGCCATCAATGATGACCGAGCCCTCAGAGGGTTTTTCCAATAGGTTTACACAACGAATTAGGGTGCTTTTGCCTGCACCGGACGCGCCGATAACACCACAGATATGGCCTTTCGGAATCTCTAAGGAAACATTATCAAGTGCGGTCAGTTTTTTGCCTGAAACGTTGAAAATTTTGCTTACATTTTTTAGCTTAATCATATAAGCCCTTTGATTCTTTACTTATTTATGAAAATTAAGTTTGTATTCTAGACGTCTAGAATGCCGTGTCAACATTTTATCCGCCATATTATTATAATTGTTTGTTCTTAGCTAGAATAAAATAGCAGGTGTTTGCATGGTGCGAAAATAAAGAAGATAATCGTTAAGGAACTCAACTATAGGAAGAATAAAATGAACAAAGCAGTGTTTTTAGATCGTGATGGCACATTAAATATTGATTATGGATATGTACATAAAATCGATGATTTTCACTTTATTGAAGGAAGTATTGAAGCACTTAAAAAATTAAAGGAAATGGGATATTTATTAGTATTAGTGACAAATCAATCAGGTATTGCCCGAGGTTATTTTACCGAACAGGAATTTTTGCAATTAACGGAGTGGATGGATTGGTCATTGGCAGATCGTGGTGTGGATTTGGACGGCATCTATTACTGCCCGCATCATCCGGAGGCAAAACTTGCGGAATTTAAACAGGATTGTGACTGTCGCAAGCCTAAATCGGGGATGTTGTTGCAGGCGATTGAAGAATTGAATATTGATCCGGCAAGGTCGATTATGATCGGTGATAAAGTCGAGGATATATTTGCAGGCCAAGGCGCAAAGATCAGAACGAATATTTTAGTGAGAACGGGCAAAGAGGTTACCGCAAAGGAGGAAGATGAAGCAGACCATGTTTTAGATTCTATTGCGGAACTGCCAAGTTTAATTTTTAGTCAAAAGATCTAAAAAATAATCAATTGAAAAATATTTTGCAAAAAATTGCAAAAAGGGGTTGCAAGGTTGTGATAAAAACCTATAATACGCCCCACAACGACGCGCCGTTGTAAAGCACTAAACAGCGCGTCGTTTTTTGTTCTTTAACAATCAATCAGACAAACTGTGTGGGCACTTGAAGATTCGTTTTTAAAAGAATTTTAAAATTGAACTGAATAGTGCTACGAAACAATCGTTTATTTATAGATAGATTAATTAGCTAGCAGTATTGAGCGATTAAACTTTTTGAATTGAAGAGTTTGATCCTGGCTCAGATTGAACGCTGGCGGCAGGCTTAACACATGCAACTCGAACGGTAGCAGGTAAGTACTGGTACTTATGCTGACGAGTGGCGGACGGGTGAGTAATGCTTGGGGAGCTGGCTTATGGAGGGGGATAACGACGGGAAACTGTCGCTAATACCGCGTAGAATC
>NZ_NRCN01000001.1:0-860000 GCF_003130255.1 Aggregatibacter kilianii | reverse complement strand
CTGGAGGACCGAACCGACTAATGTTGAAAAATTAGCGGATGACTTGTGGCTGGGGGTGAAAGGCCAATCAAACCGGGAGATAGCTGGTTCTCCCCGAAATCTATTTAGGTAGAGCCTTGAGCGGACACCTTCGGGGGTAGAGCACTGTTTCGGCTAGGGGTCCATCCCGGATTACCAACCCGATGCAAACTGCGAATACCGAAGAGTGATACTCAGGAGACACACGGCGGGTGCTAACGTCCGTCGTGGAGAGGGAAACAACCCAGACCGCCAGCTAAGGTCCCAAAGTCTATATTAAGTGGGAAACGAAGTGGGAAGGCTTAGACAGCTAGGATGTTGGCTTAGAAGCAGCCATCATTTAAAGAAAGCGTAATAGCTCACTAGTCGAGTCGGCCTGCGCGGAAGATGTAACGGGGCTCAAATATAGCACCGAAGCTGCGGCATCAGTAGCAATACTGTTGGGTAGGGGAGCGTTGTGTAAGCGGAAGAAGGTGAATCGAGAGGTTTGCTGGACGTATCACAAGTGCGAATGCTGACATAAGTAACGATAAAACGGGTGAAAAACCCGTTCGCCGGAAGACCAAGGGTTCCTGTCCAACGTTAATCGGGGCAGGGTGAGTCGGCCCCTAAGGCGAGGCTGAAAAGCGTAGTCGATGGGAAACGGGTTAATATTCCCGTACTTGGATAAACTGCGATGTGGGGACGGAGAAGGTTAGGTTATCGACCTGTTGGATATGGTCGTTTAAGTTGGTAGGTGGGGAGTTTAGGCAAATCCGGACTTCCTTAACACTGAGAGATGATGACGAGGCTCTACGGAGCTGAAGTAACCGATACCACACTTCCAGGAAAAGCCACTAAGCTTCAGGTTTATCTAAACCGTACTGAAAACCGACACAGGTGGTCAGGTAGAGAATACTCAGGCGCTTGAGAGAACTCGGGTGAAGGAACTAGGCAAAATAGCACCGTAACTTCGGGAGAAGGTGCGCCGGCGTAGATTGTAAGGGCTTGCCCCTGAAGGTTGAACCGGTCGAAGATACCAGCTGGCTGCAACTGTTTATTAAAAACACAGCACTCTGCAAACACGAAAGTGGACGTATAGGGTGTGATGCCTGCCCGGTGCTGGAAGGTTAATTGATGGTGTTATCGCAAGAGAAGCACTTGATCGAAGCCCCAGTAAACGGCGGCCGTAACTATAACGGTCCTAAGGTAGCGAAATTCCTTGTCGGGTAAGTTCCGACCTGCACGAATGGCATAATGATGGCCAGGCTGTCTCCACCCGAGACTCAGTGAAATTGAAATCGCCGTGAAGATGCGGTGTACCCGCGGCTAGACGGAAAGACCCCGTGAACCTTTACTATAGCTTGACACTGAACATTGAATTTTGATGTGTAGGATAGGTGGGAGACTTTGAAGCAGTCACGCCAGTGATTGTGGAGTCGTCCTTGAAATACCACCCTTTAACGTTTGATGTTCTAACGAAGATTACGAAACGTGGTCTCGGACAGTGTCTGGTGGGTAGTTTGACTGGGGCGGTCTCCTCCCAAAGAGTAACGGAGGAGCACGAAGGTTTGCTAATGACGGTCGGACATCGTCAGGTTAGTGCAATGGTATAAGCAAGCTTAACTGCGAGACAGACAAGTCGAGCAGGTACGAAAGTAGGTCATAGTGATCCGGTGGTTCTGCATGGAAGGGCCATCGCTCAACGGATAAAAGGTACTCCGGGGATAACAGGCTGATACCGCCCAAGAGTTCATATCGACGGCGGTGTTTGGCACCTCGATGTCGGCTCATCACATCCTGGGGCTGAAGTAGGTCCCAAGGGTATGGCTGTTCGCCATTTAAAGTGGTACGCGAGCTGGGTTTAGAACGTCGTGAGACAGTTCGGTCCCTATCTGCCGTGGGCGTTGGAGAATTGGTTGGGGCTGCTCCTAGTACGAGAGGACCGGAGTGGACGCACCGCTGGTGTTCCGGTTGTGTCGCCAGACGCATTGCCGGGTAGCTAAGTGCGGAAGAGATAAGTGCTGAAAGCATCTAAGCACGAAACTTGCCAAGAGATGAGTTCTCCCAGATTATAAATCTGTAAGGGTTGTTTAAGACTAAGACGTAGATAGGCATGGTGTGTAAGTGGTGCGAGCCATTGAGCTAACATGTACTAATTGCCCGAGAGGCTTAGCCATACAACGCTCAAGTGTTTTTGGGGAGACCTGAGGCATGAGAGCGGAATTGGGTGGGTAGCAGTTAAGAGAGAATAAAGAGAGACTGTAGGTGATTCACCGGGAATAGAGGTGATGATACTAAGAGAAAGTTGAGAGTCAGCTTGTTTTGGTTTGAAGGATAGAGAATACGAGAAGACGGAAGTAAAGTCATCGACCGAATTTTGGCGGCGATAATGCGGTGGGCCCACCTGAATCCATACCGAACTCAGAAGTGAAACGCCGTAATGCCGATGGTAGTGTGGGATATTCCCATGTGAGAGTAGGTCACCGCCAAGCTGAATATAGACCCCTGATGTGCATGCATCGGGGGTTTTTGTTTATTTTGCTCGTATGAATTTCTATGAAAAAAAGCTACAATAGCGCACTTATTTAAGATTAAAAGAGAAACTATGACTGCACTTAATGTATTAATTTATCCTGAAGATCATCTTAAAGTTGTTTGCGATCCGGTTGCTGAAGTTAATGACGATACGCGAAAAATTATTGATGATATGTTCGATACTATGTATCAAGAAGAAGGCATTGGTTTAGCTGCACCACAAGTGGATATTTTACAACGTATTATCACAATTGATATTGAGGGCGACAAACAAAACCAGTTAGTATTGATTAATCCGGAAATTTTAGAGTCTGAGGGCGAAACCGGTATTGAAGAAGGTTGTTTATCAATTCCGGGTTTTCGAGCCTTGGTTCCGCGTAAGGAAAAAGTCACGGTAAGAGCGCTTGATCGTGATGGCAAGGAATTTACGTTAAAAGCAGACGGCTTATTGGCGATTTGTATTCAACATGAAATTGATCATTTAAACGGTATTCTTTTTGTTGATTATCTTTCTCCATTGAAACGTCAACGTATTAAAGAAAAGTTAATTAAAGTGAAAAAGCAGCGAGAAAAGCAAAAATAATTGTGAATCCATGAAAAGTGCGGTAATTTTTGACCGCACTTTGTTTATTTATCCATAACGTAGAACATTATGAAACCATTAAATATCATCTTCGCCGGCACGCCGGACTTTGCTGCACAGCATTTACAGGCTTTAATTGACTCTCCGCATAATGTGATTGCCGTGTACACCCAACCGGATAAACCCGCCGGTCGTGGTAAGAAATTACAAGCCAGTCCCGTGAAACAATTGGCTGAGCAATATCAGATTCCCGTCTATCAACCGAAATCCTTACGCAAGCCTGAAACACAAGCAGAATTGACCGCACTTCATGCCGATGTCATGGTTGTAGTCGCTTATGGCTTAATCTTGCCACAAGCCGTGTTAGATGCGCCGACCTATGGTTGTTTGAATGTGCATGGTTCGCTACTGCCACGTTGGCGTGGTGCGGCGCCGGTTCAACGGGCGATTTGGGCGGGAGATAAACAAACCGGCGTCACTATTATGCAAATGGATGCCGGATTGGATACCGGCGATATGCTACATAAAGTCTTTTGTGATATTGACTTGCAAGACACATCGGCCGATTTGTACCATAAATTAGCTGAAATCGCGCCAAATGCGTTGATTGAGGTGCTGAATCATTTAACCGATGGCACTTTCATTGCCGAACCTCAGGATGATATGCAAAGTAATTACGCCGAGAAATTATCAAAAGAGGAAGCAAAACTGGATTGGCAATTATCGGCAGCACAGTTGGAACGCAATATTCGCGCCTTTAACCCTTGGCCGATGGCATATTTGCAGTTAACTGATGAGCAAGGTAATCCGCAAACATTAAAAGTATATCAAGCTACCGTGTTGCCATCGGTCTCTCAAACACCGGGGACGATTATCAGCGCCGATAAAAACGGTATTCAAATTGCCACAGCAGACGGCGTATTGAATTTATTACAGCTGCAACCGGCAGGCAAGAAACCTATGTCGGCACAAGATTTATTGAACGGTCGCGCCGATTGGTTTGCAGTGGGTAAGGTGTTGGCGTAATGAATAAGGGCGTAAAAAAAACATCGCAAAAAAATACCGCACTTTCTGTGAGAACCGTTGCCGTACAGATTATTTTTCAGGTCTTGGAGCAAGGTAAATCCTTATCTGTTTTATTGCCTGAAGCCCAATCTTCTTTGAAAGCGCAAGACTTGCCTTTATTGCAGGAAATCTGTTTCGGTGTGTGTCGTGTGTTGCCGCGTTTGAAACAGATTGTGGCGCAGTTAGTGGACAAGCCGTTGCGTGGTAAAAAACGCATTGTGCATTGTTTGTTATTGGTCGGCTTGTATCAGATTCTATATACACGCATTCCGGCTTATGCGGCCGTGGATGAAGTGGTAAGTACTGCCAAATCTCTTCAATTACAAAGTTTTCAAGGCCTGGTGAATGCTGTGCTACGTCGTTTCTTGCGTGAACAAGATGGCATTTTGGCCAAAGTCGACAAACATTGGCAGACGCTCCACCCCGATTGGTTGGTGAATAAATTAAAGAAAGTGTATGCAAACTGGCGTGACATTATCGACGCCAATAACCAAAAGCCACCTATGTGGTTACGCGTGAATTTACAAAAAAACACGTTGGAAACTTACCGTACTTTATTGACGGAGCAACAAATTGACTCGCAAGCCACATCTCATCCGCAAGCACTGGGATTGGCTCAACCTACAGCGGTGCAACATTTGCCTTGTTTCGCTGATGGCGGTGTAACGGTACAGGATTTGCATGCGCAATGGGCCGCTTTATTGTTACAACCGCAAAATGGTGAGTTGATTTTAGATGCTTGCGCTGCACCGGGGGGCAAAACCACGCATATTTTAGAACTGGCACCACAGGCTGAGGTGATCGCTTTAGATGTGGAAGAAAGCCGTTTACAACGAGTGAAAGAGAATTTAGCCCGTATGCAACAACAAGCGACCGTGATTTGTGGTGATGCTACGCAACCGCAGGAATGGTTAGCGAAATTAGGCAAAAGTGCGGTGCGTTTTGACCGTATTTTATTAGATGCGCCTTGTTCTGCCACCGGGGTCATTCGCCGTCATCCTGACATTAAATGGTTGCGAAAAGAAACGGATATCGATCAGTTAGTGGCGTTACAAGAGCAGATTCTGCACGGATTATGGCAATATTTAAAACCTAACGGTGTGTTGTTATATGCCACTTGTTCTGTGTTAGCGGAAGAAAATAGCCAGCAAATTAGCCGTTTCTTGCAACAAACAGCGGATGCGGAATTGGTCGAGTTGGCCTTACCTGCAGAGGTGTTAGCGCAAAATCAAAGTGCGGTGGGTTTTCAGTTTATTCCGCAAGCAGACGGCGGTGACGGTTTTTATTATGCGAAATTGGTTAAGCGTCAAAGTTAACTTTTCGCTATGGAGAGAATCGAATGAAAATAATTATTTTGGGTGCAGGACAAGTGGGTTCGACGCTTGCGGCAAATTTGGTAAGCGAAGATAACGATATTACTTTGGTGGATAATGAGTCCGTCCGTTTGGAACATTTGCAGGATAAGCATGATTTGCGCGTCATGAAGGGGTCTGCTTCGTCGCCGAACGTATTGCGTGATGCGGGCGCATCGGACGCAGATTTATTAATTGCAGTTACCAGTTCTGATGAAATTAACATGGTGGCTTGCCAGATTAGTTATACGTTGTTTAACACCCCCACAAAAATTGCGCGGATTCGCAATAGCGAATATTTGAAAGAGAAAGATAAGTTATTTAATCAGGATGTGATTCCTATTGATCATATTATTTCGCCGGAAAATTTGGTTACGCAAGATATTGTGCGTTTGGTCGAGTATCCCGGCGCGTTACAAGTGGCCCATTTAGCTAAAGATAAAATCAGTTTGGTCGTGGTGAAAGCCTACTATGGTGGGCCATTAGTGGGGTATTCAATTTCAACCTTGAAGGAACACCTTCCGCATGTTGATTGTCGTATTGTGTCTATTTTGCGACAAGATAAAGTGATTCGTCCGCAAGGCTCTACGATTATTGAAGCCGGCGATGAAATTACCTTTATTTGTGCCACGGTGCATATTAAAGCGGTGATGAGCGAGCTTCAGCGTTTAGAAAAACCATATAAACGCGTAATGATTGTCAGTGGCGGGAATATCGGCGCCGGCGTGGCAAAGCATTTGGAAGAGCATTGCACGGTAAAATTAATCGAGCGCAATGCCGAGCGTGCAGCGACATTAGCAGAGAAATTGTCAAAGACCTTAGTGTTTCACGGTGATGCGTCCGATCAAGGTTTATTATTTGAAGAACATATTGAAAATATTGATGTGTTTTTGTCTCTGTCCAGTGATGACGAAGCCAATATTATGTCCGCCTTGTTAGCCAAGCGTTTAGGGGCGAAGAAAGCGATGGTGTTGATTCAACGCATGGCGTATATCAACCTAATTCAAGGTGGCACTATTGATATTGCAATTTCGCCGCAGCAAGCAACGATTTCTGCGTTACTTGGACATGTGCGTAAAGGTGATGTGGCCAATGTGGTGTCTTTACGTCATGGCTTAGCAGAAGCCTTAGAGATTATTGTCCATGGTGATGAAAACACCTCCAATGTGATCGGTCGCGAAATTGGCGAATTGAAATTACCTACCGGCGCGTTAATCGGGGCTGTTTTACGTGGTAACGATGTGCTTATCGGCAATAACCAAATGACTATTCAAGAAGGCGATCATGTTGTGGTTTATTTAAGTGATAAGAAATACATTTCTGATTTAGAGAAGCTATTTCAACCAAGTGCATTCTTTATTTAAGCAAGAAAAAATTGTGCTGCTTGCATAAACTGTCTATAATATGCGGTCTTTTTAAGCAGAAATGCAGTTTTTATGCATTATCTAACAAGTCAATCTTAACTTTTAATTAGGAGAGCTTTATGAGTTTCATTAAAGAATTTCGCGAATTTGCGATGCGTGGCAATGTTGTTGACATGGCAGTCGGTGTGATCATCGGTGGTGCATTCGGTAAAATTGTTAGCTCATTGGTAGCAGACGTTTTCATGCCGGTATTAGGTATTTTAACCGGCGGTGTTGATTTCAAAGATTTGAAAATCACGTTAGCTCAAGCCGTAGGCGAAACACCAGCGGTGACCTTAAATTATGGTGTATTTATCCAAAACGTATTTGATTTCATCATTATTGCTTTTGCGATTTTCATGATGATTAAAGCGTTAAACAAATTGAAAAAACCGGTAGAAGAAGCGCCGGCAGAACCTTCAGTAGAAGAAAAATTATTAACTGAAATTCGTGATTTGTTGAAAAAATAATATCGATTAAGCAAAAATCTTCTCCTTGTGAGAAGATTTTTCTTTTTATTCCTGTATCATATCCGCATCTGTCCCCTCTCACTTTTAGCAAGGAAACATTATGAGTCATTTAGACGAGTTAAAAGCCGAAACCCGCGAAATTATTGCCGATTTGTTAAATGACGGTAGCGATCCGAATGCGTTGTATATTATTGAACATCACATTTCTCATCGTAATTTCGATAAGTTAGAAAAAATTGCCATGGATGCATTTAAAGCCGGCTATGAGGTTTCTGAGGCGGAAGAATTTGAAGAGGAAAACGGCAATGTATTGTTCTGCTGCGATATTATCAGCGAAGTGGAGCTTAAACCGGAAATCATTGATGCCCAACAAAAAGAATTACTGCCGTTAGTGGAAAAATATCAAGGCAGTTATGACGGTTGGGGAACCTATTTTGAAGATCCGAATGCGGATGACGATGAATATGGTGATGACGGTGAATTTTTTGATGAAGACGATGACTTAGACGATGGCTTAGATGATGACGAGGATATCGTTAAACATTAAAAAAACGATCTGAAAATCGACCGCACTTTTATTTGTAGGAGATACTTATGAAATTAAAACATTTTGCTTTATTACTTTTGCCTTTAAGTATGGCCTTGACTGCCAATGCGGAAACAAAACCCGCTGCTGATCCGGAAAAAACGGTGATCTCTTTTAGTACGGAAGTGACTAAAGAAGTAGATTATGATGTCATGGAAGTGACGCTTTTCATCAAAGATGAAAATAAAAATTTAAAAGAATTAAACCAAATCATTAATCAGAAAGCGAATGCCGCGCTAGAGGTGATTAAAAAACAAAGTGCGGTGGAAATTAAGAAAAATACACGTAGCACACAAGTGCGTTATGATAGCAAAGGTAAGCAATCCGGATGGATTGAGCGTGCCGATTTAGTGTTGGAGAGCAAGGATTTTGTGGCGCTATCTCAAGTGATTTCCGATTTAAATGACACTTTCGCGATTGCCGATGTGGTTCATAAGCTATCTAAAGAAGCCACAGCAAAATTTGAAGATGAAATGATTAAAGACGTCTTGGCTCAATTCCAACATAAAGCGCAGTTGATCCAAACTTCCCTGAATGCGAAAGGTTATGAAGTGGTAAATTTGAATCTGGATAGCAAAAATGAGATACCGTATTTGTATGAAGGTATGAAATCGGTTCCTAAAATGAAATCTTTTTCTTCAGTGGTGGCTGATGAAGTGAATCTGGATAATAACGGTAAAGTGGAATTAAAAGCCTCGGTGAGTGCACAAATTCACTTATTAAACTAATCACTTTTTCCCGAATGAGATTTTTTATAAAATGACAACGCTTTTCTGCGGTTAAGATTGACGCAGAAATTCTCTTTTGAACAAATGAGGTAAACAATGAAAGTTGCAAAAAATGTGGTGGTAAGCATCGCTTATCAAGTTCGTACCGAAGATGGCGTGTTGGTAGATGAAGCACCGGCAAATCAACCGTTACAATATTTACAAGGTCATAATAACCTTGTGATCGGCTTAGAAAATGCCTTAGAAGGCAAATCTGTGGGCGACAAATTTGAAGTCCGTGTAAAACCGGAAGAGGGTTACGGCGAATACAACGAAAATATGGTACAACGCGTGCCAAAAGATGTGTTTGTCGGCGTAGATGAATTAACGGTGGGGATGCGTTTTATCGCCGACACCGATATGGGACCGTTACCTGTGGTGATTACCGAAGTGGGTGACAATGATGTGGTGGTTGACGGTAACCATATGTTGGCCGGCCAAGAATTACACTTCATTGTGGAAGTGGTCGATACCCGCGAAGCAACGCTGGAAGAAATTGCACACGGTCATTTGCACCAAGAAGGCGGCTGTTGTGGCGGTCATGATCATGATAGCGATGAAGCAGGACACTCTTGCTGTGGCGGTCACCACCATCACCATCATCACGACCACGATCATCACCATGAAGGTTGCTGTGGCGGTCATGATCATGATCACGAGCACGACCATCACCACGGAGGTGGTTGCGGTTGTGGCGGCAAACACTAAAAACATCAATAAAAAAGACCGCACTTCAATGCGGTCTTTTGTTTTTATGTCACTTTATTTATTTTGCACTTGCCTTTTTTAGTACATCATACATCGCATCTTTTAAACGTAATTTTTCCTTTTTTAACACTTCCACTTCACTGGGTGTTCCCAATTCAATATTGGCTTCAATGTTTTTGATACGTTGGTCCAGCTCGTTATGTTTATCAAATAAATTGACGAAATAAGCATCTTCGGTTTTAAGTTTAGTAATTAGGTCTCTAAATTCTGGAAACATGGAAATACCTCATAATAAGTGAATAAAGTATAACGAAAGTCACACTGCCGTTATCTTATCGAATTTACGTCCGCAGAAATGTGCGAGAGATCACAAAATGCATTATGCATAAAATTTAACATTGATGTTACAGGCTGTGTTCTTGTTTGATTTTGTTTAATAATGCATCACAGCATTTATCCAATAACGCGTAAGTTTGATTGAAGTCTTTGGTGTACCACGGGTCAGGAATATGATCGACGCCTAAATCGGGACAAAGTGCGGTGATTTGAAATAACTTTTTCCGATGTTGGCCAAACAGCTGTTCTAAATCCCGTAAGTTTTCGTTGTCCATGGCGATGATATAATCAAAATCCGTCCAATCTTTTGACCGCACTTTTCGGCTAACAAAATCGTTAGAGGCGATACGGTGTTGGTCTAACATATCGGCCGTGCCACAGTGCATTCCTTCGCCATCATGCCAGCCTGACGTGCCTGCGCTGTCGGTGCGTATGCGGTTTTGTAAGCCTGCCAGTTTGATTTTTTCCCGCATTAAATATTCTGCCATCGGGGAGCGACAGATATTGCCTAAACAAACAAAAAGGATGTTAATAGATTGCATGATTTTTCCTCACGTGAAATGAAAAATCCTCATAACGAGGATTTTCGTTTAAATTCCGTTAGCTTGTCGCCATTCGGTTAATTTGGCAAAGAGCGTTTTGCCCATTGGGCTTGGATCGCCGCTGAATAAGGTTTTTAACCCGTTATTTTCAATAATATGACGACGTAATGCCAGGCGTTCTTGGTGATTTTCTGCCAAGCGAATGGCGCGTTCGATATAATCCTCCACGCTGCCGGCGATGAGCCATTCCGGCAATCCTAAGCGCTTGAACAGACCTTCATCAATGTGCTCATGTACTTCCGGCCCGGTTTTACATACGCCTACCAAGCCGAGCGTGACCATGTCGATAATGCCATTGGTGTTGCCGAATGGGAACGGATTGAGCATCATGTCGCAGTTGTGCAGAATGTCTAAATACCGGTTGTAAGGTGAATGCGGATGTGCCGTTGCATCATCGCCCAAATAGGTGCGGATAAAACGCTCTATATAAGGATGCGTGATGCCGCTGGATTGACCAAGCGCGAAGTGGAAATGGATTTTCACCTTGGCGCGATCACGAATAACTTTGAGTGCTTCCAAGAAATACGGATTCAATTTCATGGTGGTGGCGGCAATACCAATATTCACAACTTCAGGGTTTTCCCGTAAGACATATTGCACATCGGTTGGCGCTAGTGAAGACGGCACATAAGGCAAGGCATCTTTTGGTAAACGGAGTAAGGTTTCGCTAAAGCAAGACTCCAAACCCACATAATCATCTTCCACAATCACATATTCAATAAATTCTGAATGGGTGGTGGCAGGATGACCTAAAGCGACGACTTGAATTGGCGCAAAGCGGGCGTTACTTACGAAAATATTCAGCAAATCCATACCAATGCTTGGCATATATAAAATGGCCGCACCATTTTTTTCACAAATCGTTTTTAATAACTCTAATTTTTCTAAAATATTGGTACCGTCAAATTCGTGGAATTCATCAAATACATCCCGTCCGGCTTGATCTACAACACTATTGCCGAAGCCAATTAAATAGAATTGTTCACGTGCGGCGATCATGGATGTGGAGTGCGTACGATAGATGGAGTGAGAGGAGTGGAAATGCTCTAAAACAACCACCATTACCGGTTTGCCGTTGCGCGTGCCGATGTGAGAAATTTGTCTGTCCTGCCAACCGCATTTTAAGAGGTGGCCACGAATAACTTGATTGAGCGCTTTCTTCACGTTGTGTTTGTTTTCTGCCGTGTCATAGCTGCAATGCATATACACATCGTGTGAAATACTACTCGGTAGGTTATCTAACGTTTCAAATTGCTCAAGTTTTGCAGGGAACCATTGCAGAATCGCACTACGCTTGGAAAATGCCGCCGGAGTACCGATAAAACGAGGTGCTTGCAAAGCAAAGCATAAGGAGCCACAAATGTCTTTATCGGCTTCCCACATGGCATCTAAGTTAAGGTTTACATTGGCCTCCGGGAGATAAAGCACGGCGAATTTCATTAGCGCATTTTTATTCGGTTCCAAGTAAATATCATAAATGGAATCACGTTCCGGGTTGCAATTATAGGTTTGCAAAATATGGTCGGCGTTAATGTAAGGCGAGCTGGCGAAAATTAAGTTTAACCAACGTTGTGCGACGAAGAAACGATTGGCGCCGGATTCCGATAAAGAAAATTGCGGGTCGCAAAAGAGTTGCGTAACAGCATTGGCCATGCGGGTGCAAAAATACACAATGAGGTCTTGCGTTAGCGTTTCCAATTGTTGCGGATAATCAAAGTCAATGCCCTCGATGCCACCGAAGTTGATATCGATTTTATGTAGAATATCTAATAATTCGGTGCAGGCCGCTTCGTAATCTTTTTCCGCAACGGCTTTTTCAAATTGTATTACGCTTGGATTTTTCTTTTCGGACATAAGTCCTCTCCTCTTGCTTTAACAGGTTCCCCACAAGTCGTATTCGTCTGCTTCAGTGATGGTGACGGAAATAATGTCGCCAATATTGACCGCACTTTGGCTTTGATTGTCCACATACACTAGGCCGTCGATTTCCGGCGCATCTGCCATGGAGCGGGCAATAATGCCTTGCTCATTGACTTCATCCACAATCACTCTAAGGGTTTTGCCGATTTTTTGTTGTAAACGGGCGGCAGAGATTTCTTGTTGCACTTGCATGAAGCGGTGGTACCGTTCTTCTTTCACCTCTTCCGGCACTTGATCCGGCATATCTGTCGCCGGTGCGCCTTCCACCGGGCTGAATTTGAAACAACCCACGCGATCCAATTGCGCTTCTTCTAAGAAATCCAACAACATTTGGAAATCTTCTTCCGTTTCGCCCGGGAAACCAACGATAAAGGTGGAACGCAATGTCAATTCAGGGCAAATCTCACGCCATTGTTTAATACGCTCTAAAGTGCGGTCGATTTTGCCGGGTCTTTTCATGGCCTTAAGGATTTTCGGGCTGGCGTGTTGCAGTGGAATGTCTAAATAAGGTAACAATTTGCCTGCCGCCATAAGTGGAATGAGTTCATCCACATGCGGATACGGATAAACATAATGTAAACGTACCCAAACACCCAGATTACCTAATTGTTGGCACAGGCTGATTAAATTATTTTTAATCGGCATACCGTTCCAGAACACGGTTTTATTTTGGTTTTCTTTCGTTTGATCTAAGGCGTAAGCGGAAGTGTCTTGCGATACGATTAACAGCTCTTTCACGCCGGCATCTACAAGACGTTTGGCTTCGTCTAACACTTGGGTAATCGGACGGCTATCCAAATCACCGCGCATAGACGGAATAATGCAGAAAGTGCAACGATGATCGCACCCTTCGGAAATTTTTAAATAGGCATAATGTTTTGGCGTGAGTTTCACACCTTGCGCCGGCATTAAACTTTCATACGGATTATAAGCCGGTTTTGGCACATATTTATGCACTTGCGTCATCACGGTTTCGTAGCTATGCGGGCCGGAGACTTCCAACACTTTAGGGTGTACTTGGCGAATTTGATCTTCTTTGGCGCCAAGGCAACCAGTGACAATGACTTTGCCGTTTTCTTCCAAGGCTTCACCAATAGCCTCTAAGGATTCTTGTACGGCGCTATCAATAAAGCCGCATGTATTAACAATAACCAAATCGGCGTTTTCGTAGCTTGGAATAATGTTATAACCATTGGAACGTAATTCGGTCAGAATACGCTCTGAATCTACTAAATTTTTTGGGCAACCAAGGCTGACAAAGCCGATGTTTGGGGTAGAACTCATAAATTTTCTCAAAAAGTCTATTACGGGTAATAAAAAAGGGGCTAATTCTACCTTTTTTTGTATAAAAAGGCGACAGTGAAATGCCAATAAAATCCTGCGTTGAATCCTGCGTTTTGGTACAACGACTTTTCATTTTAGCGAAATCCGCTATAATGTGTGCCGTTTTTTAGCCCTTAAAAAGCAATATTTTCATTCACAAGAGGAAAAAACATGGCAAAACACAAAAGCGCCTTGCAAACACCGTCTCAACATGTGCAGGGGACGCTGATCTATCAGCATCAACGCGGTGTCATTAAAGATAACGCCATTCATGCGTTATTGCACGATAAGCTATTCCGCCAGCGCGTAGAGCGCAACAAAAAAGGCAAAGGCAGTTATCAACGTAAAGCAAAACATATCAGTCGTTGGTGCGAAAAGCCCGATAATAAGATTTCTGTGATAAGAGATTTTATTATCGGGCTTTTTTCTATTCGTTTAGTTTGTGGAATATATTGATATTAATGAGGTTATTATGACAGTAAAAACAGAAGTCTTATTTAACAATACATGGAACGTCAGAATCAGCGATCCGGGTGAAGAAGGGGCAAAAAGTCATTTCTTTGAAACCATTTACATTACCTTGGAAGCGCATATCGATGGCGATGACGTGCAATATGAATTTACCCGCAAAGTGGAAGATCAAATTAAAATCAAAAAAATCTTCATCGAGTTAGACGAATTATTCATTTATCTTAGCGAACAGATTTCCCCTTTGGCACTGGGACATTTAGGCATTAAAATCGGCAATTTGGGCCTTGCCAAAGAGTAGAAAGTGCGGTCAAAAATATCCACGTTTTTTTATTGTTTTTATCTTTTAAAATTCCTCTTTTTAGGGGAATTTGGGGTTTCATCGATTGAATCGAATTAGCTCCTTTGATTCAAGAATATATAAATAATCTTCAAGTTATGTAAATTTTATCCCTGTAGCCTTCCCTTCCGATTTTCTTTTGTATTAAAATCCATCTGTTTTTCTATGGGGAAATGCTGTAAATCCCTTTCATTAAGTCACATCAAGTTTAGATTATCGTGGCTGTACTAATCTTGTTTTTATTCCTTAGAAGGTAATCAATATGAATAAAGTTTTTCGCGTAGTTTGGCATCATGCAACACAATCTTGGATCGCTGTATCAGAATTATCCCGTCAAAAAGGCAAAACTGCTGCAAGTGCGGATGAGCGAGCAGATATTTCTTCAAAAGGTATTCTAGCCTCTACAGTGGCTACCGCTTTGTTGGTGTTAGGTTCGGCTATGCCAGGTACTGTGATGGCAGCACCATCTAAAGCAAGCGATATTAAACCAAGTAATGAGCATTTCGTTAGTGTTGCAGCAACGCATAGTGATACCAATATTAGCGGAGAAGCAAATTATAATAATGATGCAGCCAAAGCGCCGGGTTCCGTTGCTATTGGAACAGGCGCTTCAGTGGCCTTCCAAGATGAGAATGGTGTGGGTTATGGTGCTCGTGAAGCGATTGCCATCGGTCAAAATGCAACGGTTAAATTAAAAGGTAAGATTTGTACCGATTGCACACCGGTGGAAGATCCTGCTTCTGAAGCCGCGATCGCCATTGGTCGTGATACGGTTGCTGCGGGTAAAGGCGCTACTGCATTAGGTGTTGGAGCAAATGCAGAAGCTCATGCTATTTCTATTGGTATGAATGCCTCAACAAATTTTAGTTCTATTGCCATTGGTGTTGAAGCCAAGTCTTCTGGCAAGAATGCGGTTGCTATGGGTAGTTCGGCGAAAACCGAAGCAAATAATGCGATTGCCATTGGTAACGGGGCTTCCGCAAAGAAACAATCTGATTTAGCCGTGGGTGATGGTGCAAAAGCATCAAATGGACAAGATGCGGCGTTTGGTGTGTCAGCGAATGCGAGTGGTAATGGTGCAACCGCAATTGGTGGATTAACCGGAGCATCTGGTTGGTTATCCACGTCTGTCGGTTATTTAAGCCAATCCGCCGGAAGTGGTTCCTTTGCCGGTGGTGCAAGAGCCAATGCGAATGGCTCAGGTGCAATTTCTATTGGTATGAATTCTACCTCAACAAATACCAATTCAACCGCGTTAGGTGCTTTTGCCAATGCAGCGGGGCCTCATTCAACCGCATTAGGTGTCAATGCAAGTACCGCCAGTGATGCATGGTATTCCTTAGCAAGTGGATCTTCGGCTAAAGCGAGCGCAAATTATACAATGGCAAGCGGTCATACTGCTAATGCTTCTGCCGAAGCGGCTATTTCCCTTGGTGCAAACACCACTGCAAGCCAGATTAATGCCGTTGCTTTGGGGGCAAATGCTACCGCAAGTCATATTAATGCTGTTGCTTTAGGCTCAAACTCTTCGACAAAAGAGGCGGTTGCCAGCAATGAAGCCACCGTCAACGGCGTTTATTATTCCGGCTTTGCTGCGAATAATGCGGCTAGCGTGGTCAGTTTAGGCGATGCAGGAAAAGAGCGTCAGTTAGTAAATGTTGCTGCCGGTCAAATTAGCGCAACCTCTACTGATGCTATCAATGGTAGCCAATTACACTTAGTTGCAAGCGGTTTGCGTGATCAAATGCCGGTGGTGTATACCACAGTAAATGGCAAAAAAGCGGTGAAAAAACCGGATGGCAAATTCTATGAGTTGGATGATAAGGGTAATGTTACTTCAACCGTTGTGCCAAATGGAGATGTGATTGCGTCCATGAATGATGGAAGCAATTCTGTGACTTCTCCTATGACATTGGCGAATATTAAAAGTACGTTGCCGGATACATTCAATACTACAATCAATCCGAAAGATGGTACTGCAGCAACGATCACCACGGCTCAACCTGCGCCACTCTTAACCGCAAATCAATATAATCATGCTGCGACCCTTGGTGATGTTTTAAATGCCGGTTGGAATTTGCAAGCAAATGGAAGTGCGGTGGATTTTGTAAAACCTTATGATAAGGTGAATTTTGCTAGCGCAGATGGCACGGTTGAAATTACACCAACCACAGATGGTTCAGCCAGTACGCTTGATTTCAAAGTAAAACACACTGACCTAACGGTAACTGATGGCAAAGTGGTTACTCCGGATAACACAAATGGCAGTAAATTTGTCAATGCTACGACAGTTGCAAACACAGTTAATAATTCCGGTTGGAAATTGGGTGGCAACGATAAGGCTATAGCCGGAAATTTAGTGAAACCTTCCAATAACGTGAATTTTATTAACGGAAAGGGCACTGAATCTGCAGTCGTTCATGATGCGACAACAGGTGATTCCACCGTAACCTTTAATGTGAAGCCAAATGGCACAAGCATTAATGTGACGAATGATGGCATTTCTGTGAATACCGGTAACATTACGGCCGCGCCAACAACCGGTAACGAAGCAGGTAAAGTGACTGTAGCTGCTGCTGAAACAGGCAAAGTGGCAACAGTAGACAATGTTGCGAAGGCGATTAATTCAGTATTCTGGAAAGTCGGCGATAACGAGGGAACGGTAAAAGCCAATGTTGGTGCGGGCAATCAGGTGAATTTCATAAATGGTGATGCAACCACTGCAACTGTTAAATCTGAAGGCGGTGTGACGAAGGTTGCCTATGATGTAGCTTACGATAACGATACGATTGTGAAAGATGCCAACGGTAAATTATCGGTGAACAAGTCTGCATTGCCTTCCGTGAAAGTGGAAAATACGGATAACACCATTACTGTGGCACCAACCGCCAATGGCTTTGGCGTTAAAGTGAATACCACGGAATTAAGCAATACTGATGGTAAGGTTAACACTCCGACAGATGGCGATAAATTAGTCAATGCAACAACCGTGACCAATGCTATTAATAATTCCGGTTGGAAATTAGGTGGCAACGATAAGACTGCTGAAGGCAGTTTGGTGAAACCTTCCAATAAAGTGAACTTTATTAACGGAATGGGCACTACATCTGAAGTTAAAACCGATGCGGCAACAGGTGATTCCACTGTGACCTTTAATGTGAAACCAAAAGATGCAACCATTAACGTGACGGATGAAGGCGTTTCAGTCAATACCGGTAACATTACGGCAGCGCCAACAACCGGTAACGAAGCGGGTAAAGTCAGCGTAGATGCTGCCGAAAAAGGCAAAGTGGCAACAGTAGACAATGTTGCGGAGGCGATTAATTCTGCAGGCTGGAAAGCTACTGCAACGAAAGATGGTGGTGAAGTTGAAGGTACATCCGAGCAATTAGTTAAACCAGGTGAGACCGTTAATTATATCGCCGGTAAAAATATTAAATTAAAACAAAACGGTGCAAATTTCACTGTTTCTACTACAGAGAATGTAACGTTTACTAATGCTAATGTGAATAGCGCATTAACTGTTGGTGAGGGCAATAACGCAACGCAAATTACGTCTTCGGCAGATGGCATGAAGGTGGCTAAAGCGGATGGCTCTGCAGCCCGCATTACTAACATCGCTGCCGGTGAGAATCCAACCGATGCTGTCAATGTTTCTCAGCTTAAAGCAGCGAAAACGAAAGTTGTTGCAGGAAATCAGGTTAATGTAACGTCTTCAATTGGAGACAATAAGCAAGAAATTTACACCGTAAATGTAAATACTACAGCGTTACCTGCAACGGTGACAGATGCTAATAAGCCGGCTGAGGACGGTAAATTGGCGGTGCCGACTGAAGGTGGTTTAGTGACAGCTTCTGATGTAGCAAATGCGATTAATGCCACTTATTGGAAAGTTGGTGATAATGCCGGTGTAGTACAAGGCAAGATCGGTGCCGGTAATCAGGTGAATTTTGTCAATGGTAATGGTACTACGGCAAATGTAGCGGTTGAAAACGGACAAACCAACGTTTCTTATGATGTCAATGTTGATGGTAGCACGGTAGTGATGAAAGAAGTTACCGATCCAAACAACCCGAATAAGAAAATTAAACAAATTGCCGGTAATTACGTCGGTCAAAATGGTGTTACTGTTAAGGGTAATGTGATTGAGGCTAAAACTGACGGTAAAACCGTTACGGTCAATAATGACGGTGCATTAACGGTTAGCGATGATGTCATGAACAACCTTACCAATTTTGAGGTGACCACCGGTGAACATGTTGATCAGTTTGTGACTAATACTGCAGCAAACAGCAAAAAAACGAGAGTGAAACCGGGCGATGTCGTTACTTATGCATCCGGTAAAAATATTGCTATTAAACAAGAAGGTACAACCTTTACGATTTCTACCACAGAAAATGCAACCTTTACCAATGCTAATGTGGGTAATACGTTAACGGTTGGTGAGGGCAATAATGCAACGCAAATCACCTCTTCGGCAGATGGTATGAAGGTGGCGAAAGCGGATGGTTCTGCAACCCGCATTACTAACGTCGCTGCCGGTGTGAATCCAACAGATGCTGTGAATGTAAGCCAATTGGGCGGGTTGAAAAATGATATTCATAATATGAATAATCGCCTTGGTAAGGTCAATCGTGAAGCTCGTGCCGGGGTTGCCGGTGCTAACGCCGCGGCAAGCTTACCGCAAGTATACATTCCGGGTAAATCCATGGTGGCGGCAGCCGGCGGTACCTTTAAAGGACAAAATGCATTTGCGGTGGGATATTCCCGTTCAAGTGATAATGGTAAATTGATCTTGAAACTACAAGGTAACGCCAATACCCAAGGTGATGTGGGTGGTGGTATTGGTGTAGGCTATCAATGGTAATTTACAACAACCTATAAAGATGAAACCCGACATGATGTCGGGTTTCTTTTTTGCTTTGAGGTGGTAAAAGTGCGGTCGTTTTTTCGGATATTTTTATAAAATCGTCAACACGGATTCCGGTGGGCGCCCGATTTTGGCCTTGTTGCCATGAATGACAATCGGACGCTCCAACAACGCAGAATGCTGGGAAATGGCTAGTAGTAAATCTTTTGTGCTAAGTGTCGGATTGTCTAAGCCAAGCGATTGGTATAACTCGTCTTTGGTGCGCATCATTTGGCGAATATCGGTAATGCCTAATTTATCGGCAATTTCTTGTAATTTCTCTACGCTATAACGCTGTTGTAAATAAAGCTCAACTTGCGGTTGAATATGGTGACTTTCCAATAATGCCAAGGTTTCACGGCTTTTGGAACAGCGTGGGTTGTGATAGATAATAACAGACATACAAATTCCTCTTGGTGTGTGATTTAACCTGATTTTACCTTATAATCAGCCAAGTTTTATAGAGGTATTCACTATGATTGAAATGTTAAAAAATTGGTATAACCGACGCTTTAGCGATCCGCAAGCCATGGGGTTGGCGGCGATTTTGCTATTCGGGTTTATTGCCATTTACTTTTTTAGCAACCTAATTGCTCCCTTATTGGTGGCGATCGTGTTGGCATATTTATTGGAATGGCCGGTGCGTTTATTAAATGAAAAGCTGAAATGCCCGCGTTTATTGGCAACGACCTTAGTCATCGGCACGTTTACCGGTTTGGTGTTTTTGGTGGTGTTGGTGCTGATTCCAAACTTATGGACGCAGATGGTCAATTTATTAAGTGATTTGCCACACATGTTTAATAAGTTTAACGAATGGCTGTTATCCTTGCCACAACGCTATCCTGATCTCATTGACACAAAAACCGTAGAATCGATTTTCGGCACGGTGAAAGAGAAAATTCTAGGGCTCGGCGAGTCTGCCTTGAAGCTGTCTTTGGCCTCTCTCATGAACTTGGTAACGCTAGGAATTTACGCGTTCTTGGTGCCTTTGATGGTGTTTTTCCTGTTGAAAGATAAACGTCAATTAATGGATGGGGTAAGTCGCTTCCTGCCGCGTAATCGCACCTTGGCATCGGCAGTTTGGGTGGAAATGCAACAACAAATTGCCAACTATATTCGAGGTAAGTTGGTGGAAATTTTTGTTGTGACGGCAGTGACTTATGTGATTTTCTTGATTTTTGGCTTGAATTATCCGTTATTATTGGCCGTTGCGGTCGGGATTTCCGTGTTGGTGCCTTACATCGGTGCCGTGTTGGTCGCTATTCCTGTGGTGTTGGTGGCGATTTTCCAATTCGGTGATACCTCCACATTTTGGTATATCGTCATTGCCTTTGTGGTGAGTCAATTATTAGACGGAAATTTACTCGTGCCGTTTTTGTTCTCTGAGGCGGTAAACTTACACCCTTTAGTGATTATTATTGCCGTACTCATCTTTGGCGGTTTGTGGGGGTTTTGGGGCGTGTTCTTCGCCATTCCGTTGGCAACGTTAGTTAAGGCGGTTGTTAACGCATGGCCTTCGAATGAAACCAACGGATGAAAAACATTATAGAAAATAACCGCACTTTGAATGATGAACTCAAAGTGCGGTTATTTTTTTAGGCATTTTTTCTTTGTTAAACCAACAATCCTGCCGCTTTCACCACCGCATGAATGGCTTTTTCTTCCGTTGACTTAATAGTTTCTTCATTCGGAATTTCCTGTTGGGTGCGGTTAACGATCGCGCCCGCAATCATACCCGCACGCAAACCAAGGGCGGAACACATGGTAAATAACGTGGCGGATTCCATTTCATAGTTCATTACATGGAGTTCTTGCCATTGTTTGAGCGAGCCTTGGAAGTGGCGATAGATTTTACCGGTGAATGTGTCGTAGCGCTCTTGCCCCGGATAGAAGGTGTCGGATGAGGCGGTGATGCCCACATGGACTTTATTGCTTGCGTCTTCTGAGGCCACCTTATAGAGCGCATTGGTACATTCGAAGTTAGCCACTGCCGGATATTCCAACGGTGCAAAATGGCGGCTTGCCCCATCTAAGCGCACTGCAGCGGTGGTAATCAGTAAATCGCCCACATTAATGTGCGGTTGAATGGCGCCGGTGGTGCCGATGCGTAAAAACGTGTGCACACCGAGCTGTGCCAATTCTTCTACCGCAATAGACACGGACGGACCACCGATACCGGTGGAACAAACAACGACGGCCTGTTCATCAATATAACCGAGCCAAGAGGTAAATTCACGGGTAGAGGCAAGGAATTTCGGACGATCCAACAAGCGTGCGATGCGTTCAACCCGTTCAGGCGCACCGGGAACGATGGCCAGTTTGGCTCCATCTAACATAGCTTTGGTTAGGCCAAGGTGAAATACTTCAGACATACTATTCTCCTTTTATTTAAGGTTTAATATCACGCAAAATCGGATTTTGCATGGAAATTAAGGTTTCGGTGGATTGAATCTCATCAATCAATTGAATCTTGGCTGAAAGCACCAAATGCAATTCTGCAATGGTATGCGTCATGACTTTAATGAAAATTGAATAATTACCCGTAGTGTAATAGGCTTCTACAACTTCATCAATGGCTTCCAGTTTCTTAATGACTTTCTCGTAATCTTTGGCGGATTTCAAAATAATGCCGATAAAACCACATACATCATAACCCAGCTTACGTTCGTTAATTTTAACTTTTGTCCCTTCAATAACGCCCGATTGACGCATTTTTTCCACGCGAACATGAATGGTACCGGGGCTAACGCCGAAGTTCTTCGCCATTTCAGCATAAGGTGTACGGGCATCCTTGGTGAGTACACGCAATATCTGCTGGTCTAAATTATCAATATTATGCATAACATGCTCCTTGCTTGAAAATTTTCCAATAAATGCGATTGGTTTTTGTATTTTTTGTAAATTATATCGAGTTTTATTTGAATTGTATCGAATAATGTTGCGCTAAATTTAAAAAATATGCAGAATTTGCCGCATTCAAGCCAACGTATTAAATAATATAGGATTAAAACAATGAAAAAGTCATTTATTTTGCAACAACAAGAGATTAGCTTTGTAAAAAACACATTTACCCAAAACCTCATCGAACAACTTGGCATCATTGAAGTTCAAGGTCCAATCTTAAGTCAAGTAGGCAATGGTATGCAAGATAACTTATCGGGTATCGAAAAAGCGGTACAAGTTCATGTAAAACAAATTCCAAATGCCGTGTTTGAAGTGGTGCATTCTTTAGCCAAATGGAAACGTCACACCTTGGCGCGTTTTCATTTTAAAGAAGGCGAAGGCTTGTTTGTACACATGAAAGCCTTACGCCCTGATGAAGATTCTCTTGACCCAACCCACTCCGTGTATGTGGATCAATGGGACTGGGAAAAAGTGATTCCGGAAGGTCGTCGCAACTTTGCTTATTTAAAGGAAACCGTTAATGCGATTTATCGTGCAATCCGTTTAACCGAATTGGCGGTAGAAGCGCGTTTTGATATTCCGTCTGTTCTGCCGAAACAAATCACCTTCGTACACAGTGAGGATTTGGTAAAACGCTATCCTGATTTAAGCAGCAAAGAGCGTGAAAACGCCATTTGTAAAGAATACGGCGCGGTATTTTTAATCGGTATCGGCGGCAAGTTGTCTGACGGCAAACCACATGATGGTCGTGCGCCGGATTACGATGACTGGACAACCGAGTCGGAAAACGGCTACAAAGGCTTGAACGGTGATATCTTGGTTTGGAACGACCAACTCGGTAAAGCCTTTGAGCTTTCTTCTATGGGTATTCGCGTTGATGAAGCCGCATTACGTTTACAAGTTAGCTTAACCGGCGATGAAGATCGTTTAAAAATGGACTGGCACCAAGAATTGTTGCAAGGCAAATTGCCGTTAAGTATCGGCGGCGGTATCGGTCAATCTCGTATGGCGATGTTGTTATTACGCAAAAAACATATCGGCGAAGTGCAATCCAGTGTCTGGCCGAAAGAAATGTTGGAACAATACCAAAACATTCTTTAATCTAAAATAAACAAGTGCGGTGGGTTTTAGAAACGTTTTTAAAACCTACCGCACTTTTACTCTTCCACAAAGCCTAATGCGGTTTCCACCACCTCAATTCCCGCACCTTCCTTATAAGCATTTTCACTTAAATACCGACGCCATTGACGGGCGCCTTTGCAGTTTTGGAAAGCCCCGAGCATGTGACGGACGATGTGGTTGAGATAGACGCCCTGGCTGAGTTGGCTTTCAATGTAAGGCAACATCCTTGCTACGGCTTGGCGCGGCGTAATTATCGGCGCGTTAGGATCAAACAGTGCCTGATCGATATGGCCGAGTAGCGATGGATTTTGATAGACCTCGCGTCCCACCATAACACCGTCCACGTGCTGCAAGTGCTGTTGTATTTCCTCAATCGTTTTGATTCCCCCGTTAATGCTGATAAGCAAATCGGGGAAATCCCGTTTTAGTTGATATACCCGTTCGTAATCCAACGGTGGAATTTCGCGATTTTGTTTTGGGCTTAGGCCGGAAAGCCAGGCTTTACGCGCATGGACGATGAATTCTCGGCAACCGACCTGTTTGACGGTTTGTACAAAATTATAAAGAAAATCATAGCTGTCAAAATCATCAATACCGATACGGGTTTTCACGGTGACGGGAATTTGCACCGCACTTTGCATTTGTTGGACGCATTCGGCAACTAAATTCGGTTTTGCCATTAAGCAAGCGCCGAACATGCCGTTTTGCACACGGTCGGAAGGACAACCAACGTTGAGGTTGATTTCTTGATAGCCGCGCTGTTCCGCCAATTGGGCGCAATGTTTCAGTTGTGCAGGGTCGCTACCGCCGAGCTGTAATGCCACGGGATGTTCTGCCGCATCAAAGTCAAGGTGATCATATTTGGCGTGAATGATGGCCTGTGCAGTCACCATTTCCGTGTAAAGCAAGGCGTGGCGGGAAAATTGGCGATGAAAATAACGGCAATGGCGCGTTGTCCAATCCAACATAGGGGCGACGGCAAAGCGGCCGCGATAAAAGTGCGGTTGATTTTGGGGCATTTTTTATGAACTTTCCTTCCTGTCTTTTTGCATTTCTTCTTGAATCCGATGGCGAAAACGCCCCGCCGCAAAATGGTAGAACGGCTTTGGACTAAATTGGCGTGAAATAATGGAGGAAATCAGACAGCAAATCAATAGCCAAATAAGCACCGGTTGGCAGCCCGTCATTTCCATCACGATGACGCTGGCGGTGACCGGTGATTGGGTAGCACCGGCTAAAAAAGCTGCCATGCAAAGCAACACGAGTAACCGTTGGTCTATTAAGCCGTCGCTGAAGGAGGCCACTTGTACGCCTAAGCCTGCACCGATGGTTAAGGAAGGGGTGAAAATCCCCCCTGCGATACCCGTCCAATAAGAGCCTACCGTGGCGAATAATTTCATGATACCGATATCTGGTTGTAGCGCTTCTCCGTCCAAAGCTTGGGTAACAACATGATAGCCTGTGCCGTAGGTTTGTCCTTGAGTGTAAACACCAAGTGCGGTCAAAATCAGACCTAAAATAAAAGCGGTAATAATTGGGTGGCGATGAACGCCATGACGGAAAATAGCAGGCAATGTACCGGCAATGCCTTTTGCCAATAAACGGGCGAAGATACCGCCGGAAACACCGCCGACTAAGCCGCACAGCAAGACCCATAAATATAGGTAAGGAATATCGGTGGCACCGTGATATTTCGGAAAGTAAGGGTTGTTGCCGTCGATGGCTACTAAAATAAAGCCCGCCGCCAGCACGCCTAATAATACGCGCCGTTCCCAGCGTAGTAATACACCACGTCCCAGTTCTTCAATTGCAAAAATGACACCGGCCAGGGGCGCGTTAAATGCAGCAGCCAAACCGCCGGCAGCTCCCGTTGCCATGAGCTCGTTGGCCGTTAATCCGTTAAATGCGATACCGTATCGACGACAAATATTACCCCACCATAACATTACTGCCGCACCCACTTGTACGGACGGCCCTTCCCGCCCAACAGACGCACCAATGAGCATGGCAAGAAAAGTTAGGGGAATTTTCCACAGGGTTTGTCCGAAGGCGACTAAGCGATGTTTATCGGCATGATTGGGCAAGCTGATAGAGGCGATGACTTGCGGGATACCGCTGCCTCCTACATAGGGTGTGTACTTCGCTATAAACCATGTCAACAATGCCAAGCCGCTTGGCAAAACGAACCACACAGCAAGCGGGTAGCGCTGTGTCCAATAGGCGTTCCATGCCAATCCTAAATCAGCCAATTTGGCAAAACCTAAGGAAAATAAGGAGACGAGCGCCGCGCCGATTAGTAGGCAGGAAAATTCAACGGTTTTGTGAGAGATTCGGTAACTTTGGCGTAATTTCTTGTGTAAAACATACCGCACTTTGGCGGTTGTATGGCGTAAAAAGGTGATGAAAGCGTCCATTACGTTCGATCTTTCCTCATTGAGGATTTTTGTTGCTTATAAATTGCTAAAGCAGAATTTTATACCAATAAAAAGGGAGTTGTTAGCTATAAATTCAAAATCTTTACACTTGAGTAGAAAATTAGCAACTATATTTCTTGGGGCTTCTCTTAAAATAATGGCATTCGCAATGCTGTAGGTCGTATGTCGAATAAACATCAATAAATTCATCACATTCAAGGAGATTATTATGGCTTTCAATCTTAAAAATAGACACTTATTAAGTCTTGTCAATCACTCAGAACGTGAAATCAAATATTTGTTAGATTTATCCCGTGATTTAAAACGGGCGAAATATGCCGGCACTGAACAACAAAAATTAAAAGGTAAAAATATTGCGTTAATTTTTGAAAAAACTTCCACGAGAACCCGCTGCGCTTTTGAAGTTGCTGCTTATGACCAAGGCGCGCAAGTGACCTACATCGATCCAAACTCTTCTCAAATCGGCCATAAAGAAAGTATGAAAGACACTGCCCGAGTGTTAGGCAGAATGTACGACGCCATTGAATATCGCGGTTTCAAACAAGAAATTGTGGACGAATTGGCCGAATATGCCGGCGTGCCGGTATTTAATGGCTTAACTGACGAATTCCACCCGACCCAAATGTTGGCAGACGTGTTAACCATGATTGAAAACTGCGATAAACCATTAAGTGAAATCAAATATGTGTATATCGGTGATGCGCGTAATAACATGGGGAATTCCTTATTATTAATCGGCGCTAAATTAGGCATGGATGTCCGCATTTGTGGACCAAAAGCCTTATTGCCGGATGCGGAACTTGTAGACATGTGTGAAGGCTTTGCAAAACAAAGTGGCGCACGTATTACCGTCACCGATGATATTGATAAAGCAGTGAAAGGTGTAGATTTCGTGCACACCGACGTATGGGTTTCCATGGGTGAACCGCTAGAAACGTGGGGCGAACGTATTAAATTATTATTGCCATATCAAGTTACCCCTGAATTGATGAAACGTACGGGTAATCCAAAAGTAAAATTTATGCACTGTTTGCCGGCATTCCATAACAGCGAAACCAAAGTGGGTCGTCAAATTGCGGAAAAATACCCTGAGTTGGCAAACGGTATTGAAGTCATCGAAGATGTCTTTGAATCTCCGATGAATGTGGCGTTTGAACAAGCGGAAAACCGCATGCACACCATTAAAGCCGTGCTTTATTCCAGCTTAATTTAAGAGGTGGCATATGAGAATTGTTATTGCATTAGGCGGAAATGCCTTATTGCGTCGCGGCGAGCCGCTGACTGCTGAAAACCAGCGATTAAATGTGCGTATTGCGTGTGAACAAATCGCCAAAATTTATCCTAATAATGAATTGGTCATTGCACACGGCAACGGCCCGCAAGTAGGTCTGTTAGCGCTACAAGGGGCAGCTTATAAAGATGTTCCGACTTATCCGTTAGACGTGTTAGGGGCGGAGTCTGTGGGCATGATTGGTTATATGATTCAACAAGAACTGGGAAATCTAGTTCCTTTTGAAGTGCCATTTGCGACTTTGCTTTCACAAGTAGAAGTAGATATTAATGATCCGGCCTTTAAAAATCCAACCAAACCGATAGGCCCGGTATATTCCAAAGAAGAGGCAGAACGGTTGGCAAAAGAGAAAAACTGGAGCATAGCACAAGACGGCGACAAGTATCGTCGCGTTGTGCCAAGTCCATTGCCAAAACGGATTTTTGAGATTCGTCCGGTTAAATGGTTGTTGGAAAAAGGCAGTATTGTTATCTGCGCCGGTGGTGGCGGTATTCCGACTTATTATGATGAACAACATAATCTGCAAGGCGTAGAGGCGGTTATCGATAAGGATTTATGTTCCGCGCTATTAGCCGAAAACTTGGATGCGGATTTATTCATTATCGCCACCGATGTGTCTGCCACCTTCGTGGACTGGGGGAAACCGACACAAAAAGCCATTGCATTAGCACCACCGGATGAGATTGAAAAGATGGGCTTTGTGGCCGGTTCTATGGGACCGAAGGTGCAAGCAGCGGTTAACTTTGCACGCAACACGGGCAAAGATGCTGTGATCGGTTCGCTTTCCGATATTGTGGACATTGTGAAAGGCAAGGCGGGTACCCGTATTACGCAGAAGGCGACGGAAATTTCCTACTATTCATAACGATGTACACAATAAGTAAAATACTTTGAGAATGTCAGCAGTTCAAAGTAGAATGCGCGGTCGGTATAACGGCATAATGTGTTATGCCGACTTGCCAAACAAAAACTGTTGTATCGAAAGGAGTCTGTTATGGAAGCGTCTAATCAAAAAAAGACCTTTAATTTCCCATCAGCGTTTAGCATTTTATTCCTTATTTTAATCCTTGCTGTGGGATTAACATGGGTCATCCCATCAGGTTCATATTCTAAATTGACTTATAATATGACCGATAAAGTATTTGTGGTAAAAACCTACGGCGAGCAAGACAAAACTTATCCGGCCACTGAAGAAACCCTCAATAATCTCAATATCAAAATTAAACTGACGAATTTCACCGAGGGTGTAATCAAAAAACCTATCGCTATTCCGGGTACTTATCAACGTATTGAACAACATTACAAAGGTATCAAAGATATTCCTATCAGCATGGTGGAAGGAACCATAGAAGCCGTGGATGTGATGGTGTTCATTTTCGTGCTGGGCGGTATGATAGGGGTCATTAATAGAACGGGCTCGTTTAACGCGGGGTTAATGGCTTTAGCGCGGCGCACGAAAGGCAATGAATTTATGATTGTATTCAGTGTTTCCGTGTTGATGGTGTTAGGGGGTACCACTTGTGGTATCGAAGAAGAAGCGGTTGCATTTTACCCTATTCTGGTCCCGGTATTTTTAGCCTTGGGGTATGATGCCATTATTTGTGTTGGGGCCATCTTCTTGGCTTCCTCCATGGGAACGGCGTTTTCCACCATTAATCCATTCTCTGTGGTTATCGCTTCCAATGCTGCCGGTATTCAATTTACCGAAGGGATTGGGTTCCGTGCCATTGGGTTAGTATTAGGGGCAACTTGCGTTATTGCTTATTTATATTGGTATGCTAAGAAAGTGAAAGCGGATCCGAGTTTTTCCTATACTTATGAGGATAGAGAAGAGTTTTATCATCGTTATATGAAAAACTTTGATCCAAATACGGTACTTGAGTTTACCTTAAGAAGAAAACTTATCTTAATTCTCTTCTGTATTGCCTTCCCAATCATGATTTGGGGGGTAATGGCAGGTGGCTGGTGGTTCCCGCAAATGGCGGCTTCATTCTTGTCCATCACCATTATCATCATGTTTATCAGTGGGTTGAAAGAAAAAGACATTGTGGAATCCTTTACCGAAGGGGCTTCTGAATTAGTTGGCGTATCCTTAATTATCGGTTTGGCACGTGGTGTTAACTTAGTACTTGAACAAGGCATGATTTCCGACACCATTTTGGACTATATGTCTAACTTGGTCAGTGGCATGCCGGGTAGCGTCTTTATTCTCGGTCAATTGGTAGTCTTTATATTCTTAGGTCTTATCGTGCCGTCTTCCTCCGGTTTGGCAGTGCTTTCCATGCCGATTATGGCTCCGCTTGCCGATGCTGTAGGCATTCCGCGTGACATTGTGGTTTCCGCCTATAACTGGGGACAATACGCCATGTTATTCTTGGCGCCGACAGGTTTGGTATTGGTTACCTTGCAAATGTTACATATTCCGTTTAACAAGTGGGTGAAATTCGTTATGCCGATGATTGGTTGCTTGCTAGTGATTGGATCAATCCTATTGGTTATTCAAGTTTCTTTATATAGCGTTTAAATACCTCTGTCATAAAGACCACTTATAACACAGACTTTTATAGGTGGTCTTGTTATAATTGCCACGTTTTTGTTCTTTCTAAAAAAGGATTTTTTATGCTAAAGAAACTATTTGATAACATTGATACGCGCATCTTGAAAGCTCTGCAGCGTAATGGGCAGTTACAAAATAACGAATTAGCAAAAGAAGTTGGCCTTTCTAACTCCGCCTGTTTGCGCCGTGTGAATAGTTTAGAAGAAAATGGCGTGATTGATGGCTATGTTGCTTTATTAAATCCGAAGAAAGTGAATTGCAATTTAACCGTTTATGTTCAAGGAACATTTTTTGAAGAGGATCCGGAACTAAAAGAGCGGTTCATTTTTGAGATAAAATTAATCCCGCAAGTATTGGAATGCCATTTAATGGCAGGGAGCTATGATTTTCTGTTAAAAATGTGCGTTGCCGATTTAGACCAATTTAATACCATCAAAAACACCTACCTCACCAAAAATATCGGCATCAAAACCCTCAAATCCGAAGTTTCCCTAAAAACCATCAAAAACACCACCGAGTTACCCTTATAAGACGCTAAAAGTGCGGTTGTTTTGGGGCGCGTTTTTATTGAGCAAACTGACCGCACCTTTTAGGTGATGATAAATATAGAGAAAATACTTGCAAAGCCTAATGGGTTTCGGTAGAATTTGCAGGCTTTTTATAGAAGCCGTTTAGTGTAATCATTTATTAAACGGGTGTTGCGATAGGTAACACTAACAATGTTCCCGATTTGGGGACTATATAAACAGGTAGCTTGCACCTCCTTTTCTTGTTGTTCTGATGTAAGAATTGTGATGGTGTTAGTTTTTTTATTAGCTAAATTTATTGGAGCTCTGGTCTCATGCAGAACCAAAGAATCCGAATCCGTCTTAAAGCATTTGATCATCGTTTGATCGATCAATCTACAGCGGAGATCGTTGAAACAGCTAAACGTACTGGTGCACAAGTTCGTGGCCCAATTCCTTTACCAACCCGTAAAGAGCGTTTCACAGTATTGATTTCTCCACACGTAAATAAAGATGCGCGTGACCAATATGAAATCCGTACTCACAAACGTTTAGTTGATATTGTTGAGCCAACAGAAAAAACTGTTGATGCATTAATGCGTTTAGACTTGGCTGCCGGCGTTGACGTGCAGATCAGCCTAGGTTAATTAAGAGGTTATTACAATGATTGGTTTAGTCGGTCGTAAAGTCGGTATGACCCGTATCTTCAATGAAGATGGCGTGTCTGTACCGGTTACTGTTATCGAAATCGAAGCCAACCGCGTAACTCAAGTTAAAACTCTTGAAAACGATGGCTATACTGCAGTTCAAGTTACTACTGGTTCTAAAAAAGCCAGCCGTGTAACTAAGCCTGAAGCTGGTCATTTCGTGAAAGCCGGTGTTGAAGCCGGTCGCGGTTTATGGGAATTTCGTACCGAAGGTGAAGAATTCACTTTAGGTCAAGAAATCAATGTTGACATCTTCGCAGATGTTAAAAAAGTCGATGTTACCGGTACTTCTAAAGGTAAAGGTTTCCAAGGTGGTGTTAAACGTTGGAACTTCCGTACTCAAGATGCTACCCATGGTAACTCTTTATCACATCGTGTCCTTGGTTCTATTGGTCAAAACCAAACTCCGGGTCGTGTGTTTAAAGGTAAAAAAATGGCAGGACACTTAGGTAATGAACGTGTAACCGTTCAATCACTTGAAGTTGTTCGTGTAGATGCTGAGCGTAAATTACTACTTGTTAAAGGTGCTGTTCCTGGCGCTACCGGTAGTGATGTTATCGTTAAGCCGGCAGTTAAAGCATAGTCTGGGAGATAGAGATGGAATTACAAGTTGTAGGTGCTAATGCACTCACTGTTTCTGAAACTACCTTCGGACGTGAGTTTAACGAAGCGTTGATTCACCAAGTTGTTGTTGCTTATGCAGCAGGTGCCCGTCAAGGTTCTCGTGCACAAAAAACTCGTGCTGAAGTGTCCGGTTCAGGTAAAAAACCTTGGCGTCAAAAAGGTACAGGTCGCGCTCGTTCAGGTGATATTAAGTCACCAATCTGGCGTTCAGGTGGTGTCACTTTTGCAGCGAAACCACAAGATCACAGTCAGAAAGTGAACAAGAAAATGTACCGTGGTGCAATTCAGAGCATTCTTTCCGAATTAGTTCGTCAAGATCGTTTAGTGGTTGTTGAGAAATTCGAAATTGATGCACCAAAAACTAAAGTTTTAGTACAAAAATTAAAAGAATTAGCACTTGAAGATGTGTTAATTATCACAGCAAGTTTAGATGAAAACCTATTCTTGGCAGCACGCAACTTATACAAAGTAGACGTTCGTGATGCTCAAGGTATCGATCCGGTAAGTTTAATTGCTTTCAATAAAGTAGTTGTAACTGTGGATGCTGTGAAGCAAATTGAGGAGATGTTAGCATGAGTCAAGAACGTTTGCTAAAAGTGCTTAAAGCACCACATGTCTCTGAGAAAGCAACAAATAACGCTGAGAAGTCAAACACTATCGTTTTCAAAGTGGCTTTAGATGCAAATAAAGTAGAAATTGCTAATGCAATAGAGCAACTTTTTGAAGTGAAAGTGGATTCTGTTCGTACCGTTGTGGTGAAAGGTAAAACTAAACGCCGTGGTGCTAAGATTGGACGTCGCAGTGACTGGAAAAAAGCTTATGTTACACTTCAAGAAGGCCAATCTTTGGACTTTGTTGAAGGCGCAGCAGAGTAATTACGGAGGAGTAGAAGATAATGGCTATCGTTAAATGTAAGCCGACCTCCGCTGGTCGTCGTCATGTTGTTAAAGTTGTTAACCCTGAATTGCACAAAGGTAAACCTTTCGCTGCACTTTTAGATACTAAATCTAAAACCGGTGGTCGTAACAACTATGGTCGTATTACTACTCGCCACATTGGTGGCGGTCATAAACAACACTATCGTTTAGTTGATTTTAAACGTAATAAATTAGATGTTCCTGGTGTTGTTGAGCGTTTAGAATACGATCCGAATCGTTCTGCAAATATTGCTTTAGTGCTTTATAAAGATGGTGAACGTCGTTATATCTTAGCACCTAAAGGTTTGTCTGCAGGTGATCAAATCCAAGCGGGTGCACATGCGCCAATTAAAGTTGGTAACTCATTACCAATGCGTAATATCCCGGTTGGTTCTACCGTACATAACGTTGAATTAAAACCTGGCAAAGGCGGTCAAATTGCCCGTTCTGCCGGTGCTTATGTACAGATCATTGCCCGTGAAGGTAACTATGTGACTTTACGTCTTCGTTCTGGTGAGATGCGTAAAGTATTAGCTGAGTGTTCTGCAACCATCGGTGAAGTAGGCAACTCTGAACATATGCTTCGCGTATTGGGTAAAGCTGGTGCTAGTCGTTGGAGAGGCGTACGCCCTACAGTTCGTGGTACAGCAATGAACCCGGTAGATCACCCACACGGTGGTGGTGAAGGTCGTAACTTTGGTAAACACCCAGTAACACCTTGGGGCGTTCAAACCAAAGGTAAGAAAACTCGCCATAACAAACGTACCGATAAATTTATCGTACGTCGTCGTGGTAAATAATTTTAATTAAATAAGAGGATAAGCCATGCCACGTTCTCTCAAGAAAGGTCCTTTCCTTGACCTACACTTGTTGAAGAAGGTAGAGAAGGCGGTGGAAAGCGGGGATAAAAAACCAATTAAAACTTGGTCCCGTCGTTCAATGATCATTCCTTCAATGATCGGATTGACCATCGCAGTCCATAATGGTCGTCAGCATGTTCCTATTTATGTATCTGATGAAATGATTGGTCATAAATTAGGTGAATTTGCACCGACTCGTACTTACCGCGGTCACGCTGCGGATAAGAAAGCTAAGAAGTAAGGGGTAAAAGATGGAAACTATAGCAAAACATCGTTACGCTCGCACTTCAGCGCAAAAAGCTCGTTTAGTTGCGGACTTAATCCGTGGTAAGAAAGTTGCTCAAGCACTAGAAATTCTTACTTATACTAATAAAAAAGCAGCAGCTTTAGTGAAGAAGGTTCTTGAATCCGCTATTGCCAATGCTGAGCACAATGACGGTGCAGATATCGATGATCTTAAAGTTGCGAAGATTTTCGTAGATGAAGGTCCAAGCATGAAACGTGTTATGCCACGTGCTAAAGGTCGTGCAGATCGTATTTTAAAACGTACAAGCCACATTACTGTGGTTGTGTCAGATCGTTAATCGTAGAGGAATAACAATGGGTCAAAAAGTACATCCACATGGTATTCGCCTAGGTATTGTAAAACCTTGGAGCTCTACTTGGTTTGCGAATACACAAGATTTCGCCAACAATCTTGAAGGCGATTTCAAAGTACGTCAGTTCTTAAATAAAGAATTAGCGAATGCTTCAGTTTCACGTATCACTATTGAGCGTCCTGCAAAAAGTATTCGTGTTACTATTCACACAGCTCGCCCGGGTATCGTAATTGGTAAGAAAGGTGAAGATGTTGAGAAATTGCGTAATGCAGTGGCAAAAATTGCCGGTGTTCCTGCTCAAATCAACATCGCTGAAGTGAAAAAACCTGAATTAGATGCAAAATTAGTTGCAGATAGCATCGCTTCACAATTAGAACGTCGTGTAATGTTCCGTCGTGCTATGAAGAAAGCGGTACAGAATGCAATGCGTTTAGGCGCTAAAGGTATCAAAGTTGAAGTTAGCGGTCGTTTAGGCGGTGCTGAAATTGCTCGTTCTGAATGGTATCGTGAAGGTCGTGTGCCTCTACATACATTGCGTGCGGACATCGACTATAACACTGCAGAAGCTCATACTACATACGGCGTAATTGGCGTTAAAGTATGGATCTTCAAAGGTGAGATTCTTGGTGGAATGGCTGCGCTAGCGCAACCGGAACAACAACCTGCCGACAAGCCTAAAAAGGCTCCGCGCGGTAAAGGTCGTAAGTAAGGAGAATCGCTAAATGTTGCAACCAAAACGTACAAAATTCCGTAAAGTTCACAAAGGCCGTAACCGTGGTATCGCGGGCGGTACAGAAGTTAGCTTCGGTACTTTCGGTTTAAAAGCAGTTGGTCGTGGTCGTTTAACTGCGCGTCAAATTGAAGCCGCTCGTCGTGCGATGACTCGTGCAGTAAAACGTCAAGGTAAAATCTGGATTCGTGTATTCCCAGATAAACCAATTACTGAAAAACCATTAGAAGTCCGTATGGGTAAAGGTAAAGGTAACGTTGAGTACTGGGTAGCCTTAATCCAACCGGGTAAAGTTCTCTATGAAATGGATGGTGTGTCTGAAGAGATCGCGAGAGAAGCGTTTGCATTAGCAGCTGCTAAATTGCCAGTTAAGACCACTTTCGTAACTAAGACGGTGATGTAATGAAAGCTCAAGAATTACGTACAAAAAGTGTTGAAGAGCTGAATGCTGAATTAGTAAACCTTTTAGGTGAACAATTCAAGTTGCGTATGCAAGCAGCCACCGGTCAGCTTCAACAAACCCATCAGTTAAAACAAGTGCGTCGTAGCATTGCACTAGTAAAAACTGTTCTAACCGAAAAGGCGGGTGAGTAATGACTGATAAAATTCGTAGCGTGCAAGGTCGTGTAGTAAGCGACAAGATGGAAAAATCTTTCGTTGTTGCGATTGAACGTAAGGTTAAACACCCACTTTATGGTAAGTTTATCCGTCGTACAACCAAGTTACATGTGCACGATGAAAATAACGAGGCTAAATTAGGTGATTTAGTAGAAGTTCGCGAATGTCGCCCAATTTCTAAAACTAAGTCATGGACTTTAGTTCGTGTAGTTGAAAAAGCAGTAATTGCTTAATTAATTACAAAGAATAAATTAAAAGCCAACAGTGCAAACTGTTGGCTTTTTGTTTTCTAAAATAATTTAGGGGCTGTACTAGATAACTAGACTAGAATCTCTTTAACCAATTGTTTTAGAATGGAAATTTGAGATTTTATTTCACTATTGTTAAAGCGCCATTCGCATTCCTTCAAATACAGCTCAAAATGCGCTTTTGGAATGCCATTAAACTTGCGCAAATGACGTTTTGCTTGGTTCCAAAAATTCTCAATTCCGTTTATATGGTTATGATTTTCAGCAAAATGCGTACTGTGATTGATGCGGAAATGACTAAATTCGCTGACATCAAGCACATCATAACTACGGTAAGTGTCAGTGTAAACAATGCTGTCAGGCTTAACTTTCTCACGAATAATTGGCAATAGTATTGCTGATTGAGCATTTGGTACAACTACGGTATAAACTTTACCATTTCTCTTGAGAAGTCCGAATACCGCGACTTTGCCTGCTGCGCCACGACCACGCTTACCTTTGCGAATACCGCCGAAATAGCTTTCATCGGCTTCAATTTCTCCTTCAAACATTTCCAAATGCAGGCTTGTTTGATAAATGAGTAAACGTAATCGGTGAAAGTAATAAGCGGCTGTATTTTTGTTTACATTTACCAACTCACTTGCTGTTCTAGCCGTAACACCTGCGACAAACAATTCAATGAGTTTATTTTGTTTATGCTGACTTAAGCGACTTTTTCTCATTTAAGCATTCTAATCTAAATGAAAGATTTAGTCGTTATCTAGTACAGCCCCATAATTTAAATTTTGACCGCACTTCCCTCTAAGGAAGTTGTTATCAAATCATTCATAAGAATTTTAATCTTATTAAGATAAACTCCCTTGTTATAAGCAAAATTTCATTGCTTTTCATTTATAATTTTGCTAAACTCCGCCACCTCTCCGTCATACACTTTATGTGTTACGGATAGGTTCGTCCCGTAAGGGTGGTTTTTTAATTTAACGGAGCACTAATATGATCCAAGAACAGACTATGCTGGATGTTGCTGATAATTCAGGCGCTCGCAGCGTAATGTGTATCAAGGTTCTAGGTGGATCGCACCGTCGTTATGCTGCTATTGGCGACATCATCAAAGTTACTGTAAAAGAAGCAATTCCACGCGGTAAAGTTAAAAAAGGTGATGTATTAAAGGCAGTTGTTGTGCGCACCAAGAAGGGTGTTCGTCGCCCAGATGGATCAGTTATTCGTTTCGATGGTAACGCTTGTGTAATTTTAAACAATAATACCGAGCAACCAATCGGTACTCGTATTTTTGGACCAGTGACTCGTGAACTTCGTTCTGAGAAATTCATGAAGATCATTTCTTTAGCTCCAGAAGTACTGTAAGGAGAATGTAATGGCTGCAAAAATCCGTCAAAATGATGAAGTAATTGTGCTTACCGGCAAAAGCAAAGGTAAGCGCGGTAAGGTAACAAAAGTGTTATCTAATGGTAAAGTGATTGTTGAAGGTGTGAATATCATCACTAAACATGAAAAACCGGTACCTGCTTTAGGTAAAGAAGGTGGTTTAGTGAAAAAAGAAGCTGCGATTGATGTTTCAAACGTTGCGATCTTTAACCCGACAACAAATAAAGCTGACCGTGTAGGTTTTAGATTTGAAGATGGTAAAAAAGTACGTTTCTTCAAATCTAATAATGAAATTATTTAATAATAAACTGGAGTAATGCGATGGCGAAACTGCATGATTACTACAGAGATCAAGTAGTAAATGAATTGAAAACTAAATTCAACTACTCATCTGTCATGCAAGTCCCACGAATCGAAAAGATAACCCTAAATATGGGTGTGGGTGAAGCATTGACTGACAAAAAATTGCTAGATAATGCGGTTGCTGATCTGGCAGCGATTAGTGGTCAAAAACCTTTAATTACTAAAGCTCGTAAATCTGTTGCCGGCTTTAAAATCCGTCAGGGATATCCAATCGGTTGTAAAGTGACACTACGTGGCGAACGTATGTGGGAGTTTTTAGAACGTTTAATTACAATTGCTGTTCCACGTATTCGTGACTTCCGCGGTTTAAGTGCGAAATCATTTGATGGTCGTGGAAATTACAGTATGGGTGTACGTGAGCAAATCATCTTCCCTGAAATCGACTATGATAAAGTAGATCGTGTACGTGGTTTAGATATTACTATTACCACTACAGCTAAGAATGATGAAGAAGGTCGAGCACTATTGGCTGCCTTTAATTTCCCATTCCGTAAGTAAGGCAGGTTACAAATGGCTAAACAATCAATGAAAGCACGCGATGTGAAGCGCGTGAAATTGGCTGAAAAATTCTATGCTAAACGTGTGGAGTTGAAAAAGATTATTTCTGACGTTAATGCCTCTGACGAAGAACGTTGGAATGCAGTGTTAAAGTTGCAAACTTTACCACGTGATTCTAGCCCTAGTCGTCAACGTAACCGTTGTCGTCAAACTGGACGTCCTCATGGCGTTCTTCGTAAGTTTGGTTTAAGCCGTATTAAGGTTCGTGAAGCTGCTATGCGCGGTGAAATCCCGGGTCTTAAGAAAGCAAGTTGGTAATTTACCACTTTAATTTGGAATCGGAGTAAAAGCACAATGAGTATGCAAGATCCTATCGCAGATATGTTGACCCGTATTCGTAACGGTCAAGCTGCGAATAAAGTTGCGATCAGTATGCCTTCATCCAAGCTAAAAGTGGCAATTGCCAATGTATTAGCTGACGAAGGTTATATCGAGAGCGTTAAAGTAGTTGAAGGTGTAAAACCTGAACTGGAAATTACATTAAAATATTTCCAAGGAAAACCGGTTGTAGAAAGCATTCAGCGTATCAGCCGCCCTGGTTTACGTATTTATAAACGTAAAGACGAATTACCAAAAGTAATGGGTGGTTTGGGTATTGCTATTGTATCTACATCCAAAGGTGTAATGACTGACCGCGCAGCTCGCCAGGCTGGTTTAGGCGGTGAGATCATTTGTTATGTAGCTTAATAGAGAGGTAGGAAAATGTCTCGTGTTGCAAAAGCACCTGTTAGTATTCCTGCCGGCGTTGAGGTAAAACTTAACGGACAGTTACTAACAATTAAAGGAAAAAATGGTGAGTTATCTCGCTCTATTCATCATTCAGTAGAAGTTAAACATGAAAACAATGAATTAACATTTTCACCACGTGAAGGTGTTGAAGGTGGTAATGCACAGTCAGGTACTGCTAGAGCACTAGTTAATTCTATGGTTATTGGTGTTACTGAAGGATTTACAAGAAAACTACAGTTAGTAGGTGTAGGTTATAGAGCTCAAATTAAAGGAAATGCTGTTGCTTTAAGTCTTGGATTTTCTCACCCCGTTGAGCATGTTTTACCTGCAGGGATTACTGCTGAGTGCCCTTCTCAAACTGAAATTGTTTTGAAAGGTTCAGATAAACAGTTAATCGGTCAAGTTGCTGCAGATATTCGCGCTTATCGTCGCCCAGAACCATATAAGGGTAAAGGGGTACGTTACGCTGATGAAGTGGTACGTATGAAAGAAGCTAAGAAGAAATAATTAAGGTAACACTATGGATAAGAAATCAGCTCGTATCCGTCGTGCAGCTCGTGCGCGTCACATGATGAGAGAGCAAGGTGTAACTCGTTTGGTTGTTCACCGTACTCCACGTCATATTTATGCACAAGTAATCGCACCAAACGGTTCAGAAGTGCTTGCTGCTGCTTCAACTGTTGAAAAGGCAATTAGTGAGCAAGTGAAATATACCGGTAATAAAGATGCTGCGGCTGTTGTAGGTAAAATTGTAGCAGAAAGAGCATTGGCAAAAGGCGTTAAAGATGTCGCTTTTGACCGTTCCGGTTTTAAATATCATGGCCGTATCCAGTCTTTAGCGGATGCTGCTCGTGAAGCTGGTCTACAGTTCTAATTGAGGTAATTTGAGATGGCAAACATCGAAAAACAAACTGGTGAACTGCAAGAAAAGCTAATTGCGGTAAACCGCGTATCTAAAACTGTAAAAGGTGGTCGTATCATGAGTTTTACTGCATTAACTGTAGTAGGCGATGGTAATGGTCGTGTGGGTTTTGGATATGGTAAAGCACGTGAAGTTCCAGCGGCTATTCAAAAAGCAATGGAAAAAGCACGTCGTAACATGATTAATGTGGCTTTAACCGAAGGTACATTACAACATCCTATTAAAGGTGCTCATACTGGTTCACGTGTTTTCATGCAGCCAGCTAGTGAGGGTACCGGTATCATCGCCGGTGGTGCAATGCGTGCAGTGTTAGAAGTAGCAGGCGTCCGCAATGTATTATCAAAAGCGTATGGTTCAACTAATCCAATCAACGTTGTTCGTGCTACGATTGATGCTTTAGCGAATATGAAGTCACCAGAAATGGTTGCTGCTAAACGTGGTAAATCTGTTGATGAAATTTTGGGGTAATTAATAATGGCTAAAACTATTAAAGTAACACAAGTTCGTAGTTCTATTGCTCGTTTACCAAAGCATAAAGCTACGCTACGTGGTCTTGGTCTTCGCCATATGCATCATACTGTGGAGTTAATTGATACTCCAGCAGTACGTGGAATGATTAACCAGATTTTATATATGGTTAAAGTGGAGGAGTAATAGATGCGTTTAAATACTCTATCTCCGGCTGAAGGTGCTAAGCATAGTGCTAAACGTCTTGGTCGTGGTATTGGTTCAGGTTTAGGTAAAACTGGTGGACGTGGTCATAAAGGGCAAAAATCTCGTACTGGTGGCGGTGTTCGCCGTGGTTTTGAGGGTGGTCAAATGCCTTTATATCGTCGTTTGCCAAAATTTGGTTTTACCTCAATGAAAGCGGCAGTTACAGCGGAAGTTCGTTTAGACGATTTGAATAAAATTGAGAATGGCATTGTAACTTTAGAAGCATTAAAAGAAGCGAATCTTCTAACTAAGGATATTCAGTTTGTTAAAGTTATTTTAGCAGGTGAAGTTAAAACTAAATTAGTTATTCGCGGTTTACGTGTAACTAAAGGTGCGCGCGCAGCAATTGAGGCCGCTGGTGGTTCAATCGAGGAATAGTTAATGGCTAAACAACCAGGTTATCAAGCTAGAAGTACTCAGAGCGGTACAGGTGAACTTAAGCGCAGATTGTTATTTGTTTTAGGTGCACTTATAGTTTTCCGAATTGGGTCATTCATTCCGGTTCCTGGTATAGATGCCGCTGTATTAGCTCAATTAATTGAACAGCAAAAAGGCACCATCATTGACATGTTTAATATGTTTTCTGGTGGTGCGTTGAGCCGAGCCTCAATTTTTGCATTGGGGATTATGCCTTATATTTCGGCGTCAATTATTATCCAATTATTAGCAACGGTTCATCCGGCGCTTGCAGAATTAAGAAAAGAAGGTGAGTCTGGTCGTCGTAAGATAAGTAAGTATACACGTTATTCAACGGTTTTACTTGCTACATTACAGGCCGTAGGGATTTCAACTGGGTTACCTAACATGTTACCTGATCTTGTTCCAAATTTAGGATTCGGGTTCTATTTTACGGCAGTGGTTAGCTTAGTGACGGGAACGATGTTCTTAATGTGGTTAGGCGAGCAAATTACTGAACGAGGTATAGGTAACGGTATATCTTTAATTATTTTTGCAGGTATTGTAGCAGGGTTACCTGCCGCAATTGGTCAAACAATTGAGCAAGCGCGTCTTGGTCAAATGCATGTTCTAGTTCTTCTTTTAATCGCTGTTATTGTATTTGCGGTAACTTACTTTGTCATCTTCGTTGAGAGAGGGCAAAGAAGAATTAAAGTTGAATATGCAAAGCGTCAGCAAGGTAGACAAATTTTAGGTGGCCATTCAACTCATCTACCATTAAAAGTCAATATGGCAGGCGTTATACCGGCAATTTTTGCGTCTAGTATAATTCTTTTCCCTGCAACGTTGACTCAATGGGTTGGGCAAGGTTCTAGCTTGGAATGGTTAACTGATTTATCAATGCTATTACATCCGGGGCAACCTTTGTACTTGGTTGTATATGCTGCAGCAATTATCTTCTTTAGTTTCTTTTATACTGCCATGCAATATAATCCTCGAGATACTGCGGATAATTTGAAAAAATCTGGTGCATTTATACCTGGAATTAGACCAGGGGAGCAAACATCTCGATATATTGATAAAATCATGACTAGACTTACGTTAATTGGTGGTCTTTATGTCACATTTGTATGTTTGGTTCCTTATGTTATGACATCAGCTTGGAATGTGCAGTTTTATTTTGGTGGCACATCTTTACTGATTGTTGTAGTGGTAATTATGGATTTCATCGTTCAGATTCAGAGTCATTTAATGTCGACAAAATATGAGTCTGCGCTGAAAAAAGCAAACCTTAAGGGGTTTGGGCAATAGCCCATTTATATAAAAGGATAAGCAATGAAAGTTCGTGCGTCCGTTAAGAAATTATGTCGTAACTGTAAAATTGTAAAACGCGAAGGTGTTGTTCGTGTACTTTGTAGCGATCCTAAGCATAAACAACGTCAAGGTTAATTGATATTTTTCTTGCAAAGAACCGGTTGGGTAATTATACTACTCAGCTCATTTATTTCCTTGACACTCTGTTTGAGTATCCTGAAAACGGGCTTTTCAAGATCAGAGTGTCAAACTAGTTAACAATAGGAGTGCATAGTGGCCCGTATTGCAGGCATTAACATTCCTGATCATAAACATGCTGTAATTGCTTTAACTGCAATTTATGGTGTTGGTAAGACTCGTTCAAAAAGCATTTGTGCTTCTGCGGGTATTGCTGAAGATGTTAAGATCAGCGAATTGTCTGAAGAGCAGATTGATAAACTGCGTGACGAAGTTGGTAAATTTACTGTTGAAGGTGACTTACGTCGTGAAGTAACACTTAACATCAAACGTCTATTAGACTTAGGTTGTTATCGTGGTTTGCGTCATCGTCGTAGTTTACCGGTACGTGGTCAACGTACTAAAACTAATGCGCGTACCCGTAAGGGTCCTCGTAAGCCGATCAAAAAATAGTCGGGGTAAATTAAGATGGCAAAAACACCAGTTCGTGCACGTAAACGTGTAAAAAAACAAGTTGTAGATGGCGTTGCACACATTCACGCATCTTTCAATAATACAATCGTTACTATTACTGACCGTCAAGGTAATGCCTTAGCATGGGCAACTGCCGGTGGTTCAGGTTTCCGTGGTTCTCGTAAATCTACTCCGTTTGCTGCACAAGTTGCTGCAGAACGTTGTGCTGAAGTTGTAAAAGAATTCGGCTTAAAGAACTTGGAAGTTATGGTAAAAGGACCGGGTCCGGGCCGTGAGTCAACTATCCGCGCATTAAATGCGGCTGGTTTCCGTATCACGAATATTACCGATGTGACTCCGATTCCTCATAACGGTTGTCGTCCACCGAAAAAACGTCGTGTTTGATGACGTCATAGGATAGTTGGAGAAAGAAAATGGCAAGATATTTGGGTCCTAAACTCAAGCTCAGCCGTCGTGAAGGTACTGATTTATTCCTTAAATCAGGCGTTCGTGCGATTGATTCAAAATGTAAAATTGATACCGCACCAGGTCAACACGGTGCTCGTAAACCACGTTTATCTGACTATGGTAGTCAGTTACGTGAGAAACAAAAAGTTCGCCGTATGTACGGTATTTTAGAGCGTCAATTCCGTAACTATTACAAAGAAGCGAACCGCCTAAAAGGGAATACCGGTGAGAACTTATTGGTATTATTAGAAGGTCGATTGGATAATGTTGTTTATCGTATGGGATTTGCAGCAACTCGTGCTGAAGCTCGTCAGTTAGTGAGCCATAAAGCAATTGTTGTAAATGGTCGTGTGGTAAATATCCCATCTTTCCAAGTTTCAGTTGATGATGTAGTTGCTGTTCGTGAAAAATCTAAAAAACAAGCACGTATTAAAGCATCATTAGAATTAGCAGAACAAAGAGAAAAACCAACTTGGTTAGAAGTTGATACTGCTAAAATGGAAGGTGTATTCAAACGTGTTCCTGAACGTTCTGATTTATCAGCAGACATTAATGAACATCTGATCGTTGAGCTTTATTCTAAATAATAGAGCTTAGAAGCAAAGAGAGGATAAAATGCAGGGTTCTGTTACAGAATTTTTAAAACCACGCTTAGTTGATATTGAACAAATTAGTTCTACACAAGCTAAGGTAGTCTTAGAACCATTAGAGCGTGGTTTCGGTCATACTCTAGGAAATGCATTGCGCCGTATTCTTCTATCTTCAATGCCAGGTTGTGCTGTAACTGAAGTGGAAATTGATGGTGTGTTGCATGAATATAGTAGTAAAGAAGGTGTACAAGAAGATATTCTTGAAGTGCTTTTAAATCTAAAAGGTTTAGCTGTAAAAGTGCAAAATAAAGATGATGTTCTTCTAACGCTTAACAAATCTGGAATTGGCCCTGTTGTTGCTGCAGATATTACCCACGATGGTGATGTTGAAATTGTAAATCCGGAGCATGTAATTTGCCACTTAACTGACGAAAATGCATCCATTAATATGCGTATTCGTGTACAGCGTGGTAGAGGATATGTGCCTGCATCAGCTCGTACTCAAAATCAAGATGAAGATCGTCCGATTGGTCGTTTATTAGTAGACGCTTGTTATAGTCCTGTTGACCGTATTGCTTACAATGTTGAAGCGGCACGTGTTGAACAACGCACCGATTTAGATAAATTGGTTATTGAACTAGAGACAAACGGGACTATTGATCCTGAAGACGCGATTCGTCGTGCAGCAACAATTTTAGCAGAACAACTAGATGCATTCGTTGATTTGCGAGATGTTCGTCAACCTGAAATTAAGGAAGAAAAACCAGAATTCGATCCGATTCTGCTTCGTCCTGTTGATGATTTAGAGTTGACAGTTCGTTCTGCTAACTGTTTGAAAGCAGAAACAATTCACTATATCGGTGATTTAGTACAACGTACAGAAGTTGAGTTATTAAAAACGCCTAATCTAGGTAAGAAATCACTTACTGAAATTAAGGATGTACTCGCTTCAAGAGGCTTATCACTAGGTATGCGCCTTGAAAATTGGCCACCAGCAAGTATTGCTGAAGACTAGTTTGGTCGTAGGTTTAAGATTTTTCTGAGAAGGATAAGGTTATGCGCCATCGTAAGAGTGGTCGTCAACTCAACCGTAATAGCAGTCATCGTCAAGCGATGTTCCGTAATATGGCAAGTTCTTTGATTGGTCACGAGATCATTAAAACAACTTTGCCAAAAGCAAAAGAATTACGTCGAGTAGTTGAACCGTTAATTACTTTAGCAAAAGTTGATAGTGTGGCAAATCGCCGCTTAGCTTTTGCTCGTACACGCAACACTGAAACTGTTGCTAAATTATTTAATGAATTAGGTCCACGTTTTGCACAGCGTGCTGGTGGTTACACCCGCATCCTTAAATGTGGTTTCCGTGCAGGCGACAATGCACCAATGGCTTACATTGAATTAGTTGATCGTCCGGAAGTTTCTTCTGAAGAAGCAACAGCGGAATAATCGTTAATTTAGTTAAACTTAAAAAGGCTGAATATTTTCATATTCAGCCTTTTTGTTATCAATACTAAGGAGAATTCTTAGTAAATAAAATTATCTATTTCTTGTTCTGACCCATAAGTCAGCATATTTTATAAAAGTAGAATGTGCTGAAAGTATAGCCAGTAATAAGCCTGCTTTACCATCTAAGAATCCCAGACGAATAAAATACATTTTTACAAAACAGCCTATAGCATGGCTGATTCCTTGCCATAATGTCGCTTTTTTACCTGCTTTTTCTCGTTGGTCCGCCCACGCTTTGGCATATCCGGCAGATTTAACTAAGTAATGATGAATATTTTGGTAAGTATAATGTAATAAATCACCATTCAGTTTTTGAATATTGGTGTTTATAGGCAGTTCTACTTTCTCATGAACCAGTTGCTCGCCATACTGAGTAAAGTCCTTACGATATAAACGAATAACATAATCGGGGTACCAACCGGAGTAGCGAATTTTACTTCCAAAAATTTCACTTAATCGCGGAATTTTGTAGACGGTATTGGGCGTATCTTGAGAAATTGCTGTCAGAATGGATTGACGTAGCTTAGGCGTTACCCGTTCGTCCGCATCTAGCCATAAAACATAGTCAGAGGTCACATACTGCTGTGCTAATTGCCGCTGTTTGCCAAATCCAGGCCAATCGGTATTTTGGTAGAATTTTGCGCCGTATTGTTCGGCAATTTGTTGGGTTGCATCGGTGCTACCGGAATCTAAAATAACAATTTCATCCACCCAATCTTTTATAGTATCCAAGCATTGTGCAAGGTGGTGCGCCTCATTTTTAACAATCATTGCAACGCTGAGAGTCGGCATATTTTTATCCTTTGTGAATCAGTGACAAACGCTTATACTAGGCGCTTGTTTGTCTTTATTAATTTTTTGCAATTCTAACATAAGCCGACACATTTTCTATGTTACGTTTTTTCTATACCTGTTTGATGTATTTTGTTCAGCCAATGCTATGGCTTTCAGTGTTTTTGCGTGGCTTTAAAGCACCAAATTATCGTAAGCGTCTGGCTGAGCGCTATGGCTTTTATGGCAATATCCGACCTCCGCAGCCCAATGGTGTCTTAATTCATGCCGCCTCTGTTGGTGAGGTGATTGCCGCCGTTCCTTTAATTAAGCGGATTCAGCAAGATTATCCGCAACTGGCTATTACCGTAACGACGATGACGCCTACCGGTTCCGATCGCGTAAAAGCTGTTTTCGGCGACAGTGTGACACATGTGTATTTGCCTTATGATTTGCCTGATGCCGTTTCCCGTTTTATTGGATTTGTAAGACCACGCTTAATCATTGTCATCGAAACTGAAATTTGGTTTAACCTGATTCACCAATTTGCACTGCGAAACATCCCCTTTATTATTGTAAATGCCCGCTTATCTGCACGTTCTGCTACACGTTATGGTTGGTTTAAAGATCAGTTAAAACCGGTATTGGATAACATTACGTTAATTGCCCCACAAGATGAGGTCAGTTGGCAACGTTATGCGCAATTAGGCATTGCGCCCGAACGATTAATATTAACCGGTAATATTAAATATGACTTAAATGTGAGTGATGGATTACTTCATAACATTGCAACATTAAAAGCACAATGGAATACACAACGATCTATCTGGATTGCCGCCAGCACACACGAAGGCGAAGATGAAATCATTTTAAAAAGTCACCGCACTTTATTGCAGCAATATCCTGATTTATTGCTGATTTTGGTGCCGCGTCATCCGGAACGTTTCAATTCGGTGGCTCAACTGATTGAACAAGAAGGCTTTTGTTTTATCCGGCGTAGCAGCCATGAGATACCTGCAGAAGAAACACAAGTCTTGCTTGGTGATACGATGGGTGAACTTATGTTGTTATACGGTATGGCCCATGTAGCGTTGGTCGGCGGCAGTTTAGTGGCGCATGGCGGGCATAATCCATTAGAACCTTTGGCGTTCAAATTGCCGGTTATCAGTGGGAAGCATACGTTTAACTTTCCTGAGATTTTCGCTAAATTAATTGAACGGCAAGGCGTGTTAATAACGGAAGACACTCCACAGGCCTTGGCTAAAGCGGTGACAACCTTTTTGCAGTCAGCCGAACTTGGTGAACGTTATGGCCAGGCCGGTTATGTCGTGTTAAATGAAAATCGTGGCGCGTTGCAACGCGTGATGGATTTATTAAAACCTTATTTGAACTAGGATAAAACAATGACAACGGTAATCTATCCCGGTACATTTGACCCGCTAACGAACGGGCATTTGAATATTATTGAACGAAGTGCGGTGCTTTTTTCAAACGTTTTGGTGGCGGTGGCCGAAAGCCCAAGTAAAAAGCCTTTATTTTCTTTAGACGAACGGGTCGCGTTGGCGCGTCAAGCCGTGACACATTTACCGAATGTTGAGGTTATCGGGTTTAATAATTTGCTTGCCCATACCATTGCCGAATATGAGGTCAAAGCGATTATTCGTGGTGTGCGTAGCACGACGGATTTTGAATATGAAGTACAGTTAGCTCATCTTAACCGGCTCCTCACTTACGGTGTAGAAAGTTTGTTTTTCCCGCCGGTGGAACAATGGTCTTACGTTTCTTCAACCATGATCCGTGAAATTTATCTACACAACGGCGACATGAGTCAACTCGTCCCGCCGGTGGTGTTAAAGGCGTTGCAAGAGAAACGGAAATAGCATTCCTTAGCAGAGAACAGTAACAACAATAAGGCATTTGTGCTATTTTAGTCCTACATTTCCTTAACTCGAGAACAACAACGTATGGAAAAAATCATTATTGACGAGAATCAGTTTTTAAGAACAATTTCCCGCATTTCTCATGAAATTATTGAAAAACACCAAACTTTGGATAATTTAGTCATCGTTGGTATTAAGCGTCGTGGCGCAGAAATTGCTGAGCTGATTAAAAATAAAATTAAAGCCCTAACGCAAACGGATATTCCGGCCTTTGATTTGGACATTACGTTTTATCGTGATGATTTGCAACCTGCACAGGCGGCACAAACACCGGTTTATCGCGGTGCTTCCGATTTTATCAACATTCAGCATAAAGATGTTATTTTGGTGGATGATGTATTGTTTACCGGCCGTACAATTCGGGCAGCATTGGATGCGCTAGTGGATTTCGGACGGGCGGCAAAAGTGGAGTTGGTGATTTTTGTTGATCGTGGGCATCGAGAGCTTCCCATTCGAGCCGATTATGTGGGTAAAAATGTGCCAACCAGTCGTAGCGAGAGCATTCAAGTGCGTACAATGAAGTTTGACCAATGCTATGAAGTGGCTTTGTTGTCTAAATAAAGTTTGTGAACCTTCGTCAAAATTGATAATCTAACCAGTAATTTCAATCTTATAACGGAATATTAGCGAATATGAATCTGAAGTCAGTTTTCTTTGCCGTAGTCGGTGTTTTGGCGCTTGTTGCGAATGTGCAAGCCGAGGAAAAAGTCGTTGCGACAGTGAATGGCATTCCTGTGTTGGAAAGCCAAGTGAGAGGGGCATTAAATAAGAAAACCAACGATCGCCAAGCGGCATTAAATAAAGTCATTGATGATATTTTGGTTGATCAGGCTGTGAAAGAATCCGGTGTGAAAGTTAACAACGCCCAAGTGGATCAAATCATCGAAGGTATTGCCGCGCAAAATGGCTTAACCTTCGGTCAGTTATTAGATGCTCTCGATTATCAAGGCATTAGTTATCGTGCTTATCGCCAACAAATTGCACAGCAAGTAATGATGTCTGAAGTACGTAATCATGCGATTAGCCAAAGTGTGGATGTTTCCCGCGAGCAAGTGGAAGCGCTCGCCAAGAAAATGTTAGATGAGGCTAAAGCGAAAGGCTCTGTGGCGAAAGTCTCTGATACACAATATGAAGTTCGTCATATCTTATTGAAATTAAATCCATTATTGAATGATTCGCAAGCTAAAGCACAACTTCAGCAAATTCGTGCAGATATTATCGACGGTAAAACGACCTTCGCCGATGCTGCATTGAAATATTCCAAAGACTATTTGTCCGGCGCCAATGGCGGTAATTTAGGTTATGCCTTCCCGGAAATGTATGTCGGCCCGTTTAATCAAGCCATTCGTACTACCAAACCGGGCGTTATTAGCGTTCCGTTTAAAACAGAATTCGGTTGGCATATTTTAGAGGTCACCAATACCCGCCAAGGGGATCGTACGGAAGATGCTTATCGCCAAAAAGCTTATGAGCAAATCGTGAACCAACAATTGCAAGATTCTGCCCGCGATTGGGTGCAAGCGTTGCGTAAACGAGCAGACATTAAATACTTAAATTAATCATCATCCCGGCCCAATGGTCGGGATTTTGCTTTATAATATGACCGCACTTTTTATTTTTATAAGACAGCATCAATGAATTCAAAAAAACACTTGGGCCATACGGCGCGTAAACGGTTCGGGCAAAATTTCTTGCACGACAACAATGTGATTCAAAATATCGTGGCGGCAATTTACCCGCAGTCTAACCAATTTTTAGTGGAAATCGGCCCGGGTTTGGGCGCGTTGACCGAACCGGTGGCGGAGCAGGTGGAGCGCCTGACCGTATTAGAGCTTGACCGTGATTTGGCGGAGCGTTTACGCCACCACCCGTTTTTGCATCAAAAATTAAATGTCATTGAAACCGATGCTATGCAGTTTGATTTTTCCGGCCTTTATGAACAAGAACATCTGGCCGAGAAAGGCCAAAAAATGCGTGTGTTCGGTAACTTGCCGTATAATATTTCCACGCCGTTAATGTTCCACTTGTTTAAATATCACCACATTATTCAAGACATGCACTTCATGTTGCAAAAAGAAGTGGTGAAACGCTTGTGTGCAGCCCCGAACAGCAAGGCATACGGAAGATTGACCATTATGGCGCAATATTTCTGCCAAGTGATGCCGGTGTTGGAAGTGCCGCCGAGTGCTTTTAAACCTGCACCGAAAGTGGATTCTGCTGTAGTTCGGTTAATTCCGCACACCACATTGCCACATCCGGTGAAAGATTTATATTGGCTGAATCGCGTCTGTTCGCAGGCATTTAATCAGCGTCGCAAAACGCTACGTAATGCATTGTCGGGTTTATTTTTACCGGAAAATCTGACCGCACTTAGCATCGATTTAAACGCGCGAGCGGAAAATCTCAGCATCGCCGATTATGCCCGTTTGGCGAATTGGTTGGCAGATAACCCGCCGGCGGATGTGAACAAAGATGATGTGATGGATTCGGAAGCATAAAAGAGCGGTCAAAAATGGCGACATATTTAGTGGGCGACCTACAAGGTTGTTATGACGAATTACAAATATTATTGGATCGAGTGAACTTCGACCCGGCGCAGGATACGCTTTATTTAACCGGTGATTTGGTGGCGCGCGGCGATAAATCGTTGGAATGCCTTCGCTTCGTAAAATCTTTGGGGAGTTCGGCTTATACTGTGTTGGGCAATCATGATTTACATTTAATTTCTACCGCACTTGGCATTAAAAAAATTAAATCCTGTGATCGGGTTGCACCGATTTTTTCCGCGCCCGATTTTTTTGAATTAATTAATTGGTTACGTGAACAGCCTTTACTTATCCATAATGAACAGCTGAATTTCGTCATGACGCACGCCGGTATCTCGCCCGATTGGGATTTAGCAACCGCCAAAGCCTGTGCTAATGAAGTGGAAAATGTGTTGCGCCATGGCAATTATCGCTATCTCATTGAAAATATGTATTCAGAGCAGCCCGATCGTTGGTCGCCAAATTTACAAGGGCTCGATCGTCTACGCTATATTATTAACGTCTTTACCCGTATGCGTTTTTGCTATTGGGATCATCGTTTAGATTTTGCGTGTAAACTGACTCTCAAGGATGCGCCGAAGAACCTTGCACCCTGGTTCTCCTTGGATAATCCGCTGTATCAAACAAAAAATCTCGTTTTTGGCCATTGGGCAAGTTTAGTAGATGAAACCACCCCATCGAATATTTATGCCCTCGACACAGGTTGCGTTTGGAACAACCGTCTCACTATGCTGCGCTGGGAAGATAAGCGCTATTTCACCCAAAGTGCGGTCAAAAATTACAGTGATTTTTAGGAATACCAATGAATTTAATTAACGCCGATACGTGCGATCTCTTCAACATTCCCTTTTTTCAATTCGCCCAAATGAAGAAATTTTGCCCGCAGGACATTCCTCGTATTAAGGCCGATTACAAGGCCCATTGGGATACGTGGAAAGCCACGATTTTACAGGTTGCCGCCGAGTTAGGTGCGCCATTTGCCAAGCCGCATATTGAAAGTTGGACGAACGGTTGGCAAGTGCGCGGGCATTTCTTTGCCTATTTCAAATATGAATATAACCTCAATTCCGCGGCGATTTTGTCGGTGTTGTTAAATCGCCGTCGTTTATCCGTAAGTTTGGATTGGCATTGTTATCGTGCCGATCGGTCGCAAATTAACGTGCAACAATATAACCAATGGTTGGAAAATTTTGATTTTGCGCGTTTTGCCGAGCTGGATATTTGGCGAGGTGATGAAAGTGAATACGATGATTTCCGTAAAGTCAGTGAACTCACGCAACAGGATTTAACGTTGCGTTCGGACGACGATTTTTGGTGTATTGGACGAAACGCGGAAAAAACCGAGTTGGATAAGCTGGATGCCACCCAATTTATTGCGGAGAGTATTCGTGGCTTATTGCCGTTATATGAGACTTGCCATCAGGTTAAGCCGTAAAAAATATCCGAAATTCCCACCGCACTTTCTGTTATTTTTCCCTATTTTACGCTATTCTATGCCGTATTTTCTAAGCTAAAACCCGCTATAAAGTGCGGTCTATTTTTAAGGTGATTTTTTTATGCAAGAACAATATCGTCCTGATTTACTTGAACCGGAAGTGCAAAAATTCTGGCAGGACAATAAAACTTTTAAAGCAGTACAAGATAACAACAAAGAAAAATACTATTGTCTTTCAATGTTCCCTTATCCATCAGGCCGTTTGCATATGGGACATGTGCGTAATTACACCATCGGCGATGTGGTTTCCCGTTATCAACGAATGAAAGGAAAAAATGTGTTGCAACCTTTTGGTTGGGATGCTTTCGGTTTGCCGGCAGAAGGGGCGGCAGTGAAAAATAACACCGCTCCGGCTAAGTGGACGTATGAAAATATTGCCTATATGAAGAAACAACTTCAACTTTTAGGCTTTGGTTTCGACTGGGATCGTGAAATCGCTACGTGTAAACCGGAATATTATAAATGGGAACAATGGTTTTTCACGGAGCTTTATAAAAAAGGCTTAGTCTATAAAAAAACCTCTACTGTGAACTGGTGTCCAAATGATGAAACGGTGTTGGCGAACGAACAGGTGCACGAAGGTTGCTGCTGGCGTTGTGATACCCCAGTGGAACAAAAAGAAATTCCGCAATGGTTTATTAAAATCACTGATTACGCTGAGCAGTTGCTAAATTGCTTAGATGATTTACCACAATGGCCGGATCAAGTAAAAACTATGCAACGCAACTGGATCGGCCGTTCCGAAGGGGTAGAAATCACTTTTGATATTAAAGATACCAATGAAAAATTAGCGGTTTATACCACCCGTCCGGACACGTTCTACGGCGTGAGTTATGTAGCGGTGGCGGCTGCTCATCCACTGGCAACACTTGCGGCGCAAAATAATCCTGAATTAGCAGAGTTCATTCAAGAAGCGAAAAACACTAAAGTTGCGGAAGCGGACATTGCCACCATGGAGAAAAAAGGCATGCCGACGGGGCTTTATGCCATTCATCCGTTAACCGGTGAACAAGTACCGGTGTGGGTGGCGAACTTTGTGTTAATGCACTATGGTACCGGCGCGGTGATGGCAGTACCGGCGCACGATCAACGTGATTTTGAATTCGCGCAAAAATATCATTTACCGATTAAACAGGTTATCGAACCGATTAACGGCGAAGCGATCGATTTAACCAAACAAGCTTTTACCGAACATGGCAAACTGGTTCATTCCGGCGAATTTGATGGCTTGGCATTTGACGCCGCGTTTAATGGCATTGCCAATAAATTGGAGTCCATGGACAAAGGCAAACGCCAAGTAAATTATCGCTTACGCGACTGGGGTGTTTCCCGTCAACGTTATTGGGGTGCACCAATTCCTATGCTAACCTTGGAAAACGGCGATGTGGTGCCGGTGCCAATGGAAGATTTGCCGATTATTCTGCCGGAAGACGTGGTGATGAACGGTGTGAACAGCCCGATTAAAGCGGATCCTGAATGGGCGAAAACCACATATCAAGGCAAACCGGCATCAAAAGAAACCGATACCTTCGATACTTTCATGGAATCTTCTTGGTACTACGCCCGCTATACTTGCCCGCAATATCAACAAGGCATGTTAAACAGCGAAGAGGCGAACTATTGGCTACCGGTGGATCAATATATCGGCGGTATCGAGCATGCGACCATGCACTTATTGTATTTCCGCTTCTTCCATAAATTATTGCGTGATGCAGGCTTGGTAAATAGCGATGAACCGGCCAATAAATTATTGTGTCAAGGCATGGTGTTAGCGGATGCTTTCTATTACACCAGCCCGACTAATGAACGTATTTGGGTCTCTCCGACTAAAGTCACATTGGAACGTGATGAAAAAGGTCGTATCGTGAAAGCTGTGGATGATGAAGGCCATGAATTGGTACACACCGGCATGACTAAAATGTCAAAATCCAAAAACAACGGTATTGACCCGCAAGAAATGGTGGAAAAATACGGCGCGGACACCGTACGTTTATTTATGATGTTCGCCTCCCCTGCAGAAATGACGTTGGAATGGCAGGAGTCCGGTGTTGAAGGGGCAAAACGTTTCTTGGCTCGGGTGTGGAATTTGGTGTTTGAATACAACAAAAATCCGACAAAAACAGCTGTAAATCCGACCGCACTTTCAGACTCACAAAAAGCCTTGCGCCGCGATGTGCACAAAACTATTGCGAAAGTAAGCGATGACATCGGTCGTCGCCAAACGTTCAATACCGCCATCGCTGCGGTCATGGAATTAATGAACAAATTGACCCGTGCGCCGTTGGATGACGAGCAAGATCGCGCCATTATGGCGGAAGCGCTGAGCGCGGTAGTCAGAATGTTATATCCAATTACGCCGCATATTTGTTTCCGTTTGTGGCACGAATTAGGCAATCAAGATGTCATTGATTTTGCCCCATGGGTAGAAGCCGATGAGCAGGCCATGGTGGACGATGAAAAACTGATTGTGGTGCAAGTCAACGGCAAAGTGCGTGGCAAGGTCACCGTGGCGGCAGATGCTGATGAAGATACGGTGAAAACCATGGCCTTCGCCGATGAGAATGTAAAACGCTTCCTCGACGGTATGCAAGTGGTGAAAGTGATTTATGTAGCTGGTAAATTGCTCAATGTTGTGGTGAAACCACAGTAATTTAATGAAGAAAATGACCGCACTTTGGTGTAAAAGTGCGGTCGGTTTTTAAGGTGAATTTTATGCTAAAACCCATCAAAACCTTATTGTTGACCGCCGGTGTGTTGGCGCTTTCCGCGTGTGGATTTCATTTCCAAAACGGCGAACTGATTCCTCAAGAATTACAAACGTTAAAATTGGAAAGTAGCGATCCTTATAGCGATATGACGTTATCCATGCGTCGTCAGTTACAGCTCAATAACGTGAATTTAGTGGAAGACAAGGCCGATGTTCCGGTGTTGCGTTTAAATAAAATTTCGAGCAGAGATCAAGTGGTATCGATTTTTAAACAAGGCCGTGAGGCGGAAAAACAACTGATTTTGGAGGTGGAAGCCAGCGTGAAATTACCAAATAAAGACAGTTTCCCTATCAGTACCAAAGTCAGTCGCACATTCTTCGACAACTCCCGTGCGGCATTGTCAAAATCAGCAGAAAAAGACGTGATTTGGCAAGATATGCGTGAGCAGGCTGCGCGTCAGTTAATTAACAAAATGGTTGCCTTACAGCACCAAATCCAAGCGAAATAATGAATCGTTTATTTCCTGAGCAGCTTACCCATTCGTTAGAGCGCAAATTAGCTGCGCTCTATTTTTTAGTGGGGGAAGATCCTTTATTAATTGAAGAAAGTCTGGATGCCATTCAACAAGCGGCAATGAAAGCGCTATTTGATGAAAAAATAGGGCTGGAGATTAACGCCTCCACTGATTGGAATGACTTGTTCGAGCGGGTGCAATCTATGGGCTTATTTTTCAATAAGCAGATTATCGTATTAGATTTACCTGAAAATTTGACCGCACTTTTACAAAACAAACTATCAGAGTTTATCTCTTTACTGACGCCTGATGTGTTGCCGGTGTTTCGTTTTGCTAAGTTGACCAAAGCCATGGAAAAACAAGCATGGTTTGTGGCGGCTAATCAATATGAACCGCAAGCTGTCGTCATTAATTGCCAAATACCAAGTGCGGAACAACTGCCTCGCTGGGTGGTTAATCGGGCAAAATTGTTGGGGTTAAGTATTGAGCAGGAAGCGGTGCAGTTGCTTTGTTATAGTTATGAAAATAATCTGTTGGCACTCAAACAAACGCTGCAATTACTGGATTTATTATATCCTGATCGTAAATTGACCTTTGCTCGTGTTAATAGTGTGGTGGAGCAGTCTTCGGTGTTTACCCCGTTTCAATGGGTGGATGCCATACTGGCAGGGAAAGCAAGTCGTGCTTGTCGGATTTTAAATGGTTTAAAAGAGGAAGATGTTCAGCCGATTGTTTTATTACGCACTTTGCAGCGGGATTTAATGACATTATTGGAGCTTAGCAAACCGGAGCAATCTACCAAACTTGATGAACCATTGCCGACCGCACAACTGCGCGAACACTTTGATCGTCTTAAAGTGTGGCAAAATCGCCGTCCGTTATTTAGCCAAATCATACAACGTTTAACCTATCGTAAACTCTATCTTTTTTTTCAGGAACTCGCCGATGTAGAACGCTGCGCCAAGCAGGAATTTAACGATGATATTTGGCAACAACTGGAAGCGTTGACTATTGAGTTTTGTGCTACCTCATAATGCCTAATGGTTATTATTTTTTCTCTTTTATCGCTAAAATTCGTATAATAGACCGTCGCCTGACTTGAGGCGATATTTTCAAACCATTATGGAGAAAAAAATGAAAAAACTATTAGTTGCAGTATTATTATCCGGTTTTGCAATGTCCGCATCTGCAGGCTTATCTAAAAGCTGCGAAGCATATTTTGCTGAAATCGATTCTTTTGTGAGTGCAGCACCTGCAGCACAACAAGCGATGTTGAAACAACAATATGACGCAAGCAAACAACAATTATCTGCTTTGCCAGAAGCTGCACAAGAGCAAGCTTGCTCCCAAGCAACTGAACAATTAAAACAAGTTAAAGCGGCAATGGGCAAATAATCCAGCTTTTTGTTTTTTTTCAAAGACCCGACATGTGTTGGGTCTTTTTTATGGGCGAGAGTTAGGATTCGGCTAATAAACGTTGAATGAGTTTGGCATTTGCCGGTGGAAATTGTCCCGCATCCAATTCATTTTGCGGTAGCCAAAAACCTGCCTGACCTTCCCGCCCAAAGGGTTCGCCCACCCATTCGTTAACCAAATAAAAATAGAATGAAATCACTTTTGTCGGGTATTCAAATTCAAAGCGTTCAAATAAACTTGCCTGTAATACCATAATGCCGATTTCTTCTTCCAATTCGCGTTTTAGCGCCTGTTCGGGCGTTTCATGTTTATCGACTTTACCGCCCGGAAATTCTAAGGATTGCGCGAAATCTTGCCCTTCCAAACGTTGGGTTAAGTAAAGTTGTCCGAATTCATTACGAATAATCCCTGCTGCGACCTGTACAAGCGGTTTCTTCATTTTGTGTCCTTTTAGCGACGTTGAATAGCAAAAGTGCGGTCGAAAAACGAATTATTTTCTGACCGCACTTAGGTTACCTCGGATTAGTGTTTGGCACGACTGCCGTGGCAATGTTTATATTTCTTGCCTGAACCGCATGGACAAGGCTCGTTACGGCCGATCTTATGATGCCCTTCCGTATTGCTTTGATTGCCCTGAGATTCCTCATTATTATATTGCATGGTAGCGGCTTCCCGTTGCGCCAACTCCTGACGGATTCTTTCCGCTTCTTCCATTTCCTCTTGGGTGCGGACTTGAACACGGCTTAAGGTGGTAATCACGCTTAATTTCAAGGCATCCAACATTTCTGTGAACATTTGGAAGGATTCTTTTTTGTATTCCTGTTTCGGATCTTTTTGTGCATAACCGCGTAAATGAATACCACGACGTAAGTGATCCATTGCGGATAAATGTTCTTTCCAGAGTTCGTCCAAGGTTTGCAACATCACGCCTTTTTCGAAATTACGCATGGTTTGCGCACCGGCCAGTTCTTCTTTACGTTTATATTCATCAGTTGCCGATTGAATAATGCGTTCACGTAAGGTTTCTTCATGCAGATGATTGTCTTCATCCAACCATTTGGTAATTGGCAAATCTAACGCAAAATCTTGTCTTAAGCGTTGTTCTAATCCCGGTACATCCCATTGTTCTTCAAGAGATTGCGGCGGAATATATTGATCGATAATGCTGTTGAATACGTCTTGACGAATGACTTCGATAGTGTCTGAAATATCATCGTTTTCCAATAATTCATTACGTTGTTCGTAAATGGCATGACGTTGATCATTCGCCACATCATCGAATTCAAGCAAGCTCTTACGACCATCAAAGTTATGGGCTTCCACTTTCGCTTGGGCGGAGGCAATCACTTTGGCCAATAATTTGGATTCCATGGCCTCACCGGGTTGGCTGAAGGCTTTGCGCATCATATTTAATTTGCCTTCGTTGAGGTAAATACGCATTAAAGCATCGTCTAAAGACAAATAGAAGCGGGACGAACCCGGGTCACCTTGACGGCCGGAACGACCGCGCAATTGGTTATCGATACGACGGGACTCGTGGCGTTCGGTACCGATAATGTGCAAGCCACCGGCTTGTTTCACAATATCATGACGTTCTTGCCATGCCGCTTTGATGGCATCAATTTGTTCCTGTGTCGGATTTTCTAATTTATCTATTTCCGCTTTCCAGTTGCCGCCCAACACAATGTCGGTACCACGGCCTGCCATGTTGGTGGCGATGGTAACGGCGCCCGGGTAGCCTGCGTTGGCCACAATTTCCGCTTCCTGTGCGTGGAATTTAGCGTTCAACACGTTGTGCTTGATACCGGCGCGCTCTAAGGCTTTAGAGAGTAGCTCGGATTTTTCAATGGAGATTGTCCCGACCAAAACAGGTTGGTTCCGTGCCACGCAATCTTTGATGTCGTCAATAATGGCGTTGAATTTGTATTCTTCCGTTTCAAACATCACATCGGTACGATCATCACGAATCATCGGACGGTTGGTTGGAATTACTACGGTTTCTAATCCGTAGATTTTTTGGAATTCAAAGGCCTCCGTATCCGCTGTACCGGTCATTCCCGCTAATTTTTCGTATAAACGGAAATAGTTTTGGTAAGTAATGGATGCCACGGTTTGGTTTTCGCTTTGAATACGCACGCCTTCTTTGGCTTCGATAGCTTGGTGTAAGCCGTCGGACCAGCGACGACCGGCCATCGTACGGCCGGTGTGTTCGTCCACAATGACGATTTCGCCGTCTTTTACAATGTAATCCACATCACGTTCAAATAAGGTATGGGCGCGCAATGCCGCCATCACGTGGTGTAACAAGGTAATTTTAGACGGTGAATAAAGGGATTCGGTGTCTTTCATGAAACCGTGTTGAATCAACCATTGCTCGCATTTTTCCTGACCACGTTCGGTTAAGTGCGCTTGTTTGGTTTTGAGATCTAAAGTGTAATCGCCGGTGCCCTGATATTCTTCGGTGTCTTCCTTATCTTGCTTAATCAGATTCGGAATGAGCTTATCAATGGCAATATAAAGCTCGGAACTGTCTTCCGCCTGACCGGAAATAATTAACGGCGTACGCGCTTCGTCGATTAAGATGGAGTCCACCTCATCCACCAACGCATAGTAAAGATCTTTTTGGAAACGTTCTTGCGGTGCGTGTGCCAAGTTGTCACGCAAATAGTCGAAACCCAACTCACTGTTGGTGGCATAAGTAATGTCTGCTGCGTAAGCTGCGCGTTTTTCTTCCGGTGACATGCCCGGCACATTGACACCGACAGTCATGCCTAAAAATTCAAATAACGGACGATTGGTTTCCGCATCGCGGCGGGCAAGGTAGTCATTCACGGTAACCACGTGCACCGCTTTACTCGGTAGAGCGTTTAAGTAACATGGCAAGGTGGCGGTTAAGGTTTTCCCTTCACCGGTACGCATCTCCGCAATACAACGACTGTTTAATACCATCCCGCCGACTAACTGTACGTCAAAGTGGCGCATACCAAGTACACGCTTACTGGCCTCACGTACCGTGGCAAAGGCTTCCGGAATTAGGCTTTCTAAGGTTTCGCCTTGCGCCAAACGCGCACGGAATTCTGCGGTTTTTGCTTTTAATTCATCATCACTCAAAGCTTCAAAGGTCGGTTCTAATTTATTGATTTTTGAGACGGTTTTATTTAAACGACGTAAGATACGATCATTACGACTACCAAAAATTTTGGTTGCAATAGTTCTAAGCATAATTTCTTCTTTTTAAAAACGGATAAAAGGGAATCGTTTAATATTCATTAAACGACGATAGCTATAAGGTTGTGAAATTAAATGAGCTCAGGGCCTGCGCGGATTGGCGCGTTAATGATGAAATACGAACGCACAAAGTGCGGTTCGTTTTTCGCAAGAATTTCAGCCTCAATCGGCGCATTTTGCGGTTGGAATTGCTGCTGTTGGGTTTGTTTGAGTAAGGAGACCGCGGTTAAAATCTGCGGCACATTTTGTTGTTGGGTGTTTTGATAATTTTCGTTAGCCACGTTTGCTTGGTATTGCCATTCCTGTGAGGCAGGTAAAGCAAAAATCGCAATCATACTGAGTAAGAGTTGCGACCAGAAACTGTGTTTGCTTTTATTTGAAATCATCATAACGGAATTGAATCTAAAAAATTGTCGGTATTGTAGCGGAAATTCGCTACAATGTCATAAATATTAGGGCGAAAAGGCGGAAAACAAGGCGATGCAATACAATCGGACAGTGAATATCAGCGAATTGTTACAAGATTCGGCACTCGCGAAAGTCATGCAAAAAGGCATTTGGTTGAATGAATTAAATCAGCAATTCAAGCGTCTTTTCCCGTCGCAATTTGAGGGATTGTATGGCATTGCGAATATCGACCAAACTACCTTGAGCATTGAAGTCGCCAATTCAGCTGTACGCCAAGGGCTACTTTTCAAACAGCAGGAATTGCTTAAATTAGTTCAACGACAACTGCCGCAAGTGACACAATTAAAGATTTACGTTAACCCGGAATTTAGCGCAAAACGTTAAAAGTGCGGTCATTTTTTGGGGCGTTTAGGGAGAACACATGAAAATAGGGAAGTTAGCTGACGCAGTAGGGTGTAGCGTAGAAGCCATTCGGTTTTACGAGCAAAAAGGACTGATGCCTCGACCGTCACGTTCCCTTGGGGGCTTTCGCTTATATAACGATGACCACTTGCAACGCTTATCTTTCATTTGTTATTGCCGATCGTTGGATATGTCCCTTGAGGAAATTAAATTACTGTTAAGTTTGGAAAGTGCGGGCGTTCAACAAAAAATCGAAATTAATGCTCTTATTGATCGTCATATTCAAGATATCGCCAAGCGAATCCACCATTTACAGCATTTGCGCATGAATCTGTTGCAATTGAAACAGCACTGCGGTGAAATCAACCCGCAACAAAGTTTGTTCCAAATTTTGCAACGCAGCCATGCCAAATTCAGACCGATAAAAACGTCGTAAAAAAACACCGCACTTTAGATTCAGGTTTAAAGTGCGGTGATTTTTCTCGGTGTTTTCCTTGTAGCTTTTTAGCCTTTTGCCAAAATACCTTTCAGGAATCGCGCGGTATGCGAGCCTTCCAGTTTAGCGACCTGCTCCGGCGTACCGGTGGCGATAATTTGTCCGCCGCCGCTACCGCCTTCCGGGCCGAGATCCACAATCCAATCGGCGGTTTTAATCACGTCTAAATTGTGCTCAATGACCACGATGGTATTACCCTGATCGCGCAAGCGGTGCAACACGGAAAGCAGTTGTTTGATGTCGACAAAATGTAGCCCGGTGGTGGGTTCATCCAGAATATACAGGGTTTTTCCCGTATCCCGTTTGGAGAGTTCCGTCGCCAATTTTACCCGTTGCGCCTCACCACCGGAGAGGGTGGTGGAGGATTGGCCCAAGCGAATGTAAGACAAGCCTACGTCCATTAGGGTTTGCAGTTTGCGTGCGATCATCGGAATCGCATCGAAAAATTCCCGCGCTTCTTCCACGGTCATATCCAACACTTGATGAATGGTTTTGCCTTTGTAGCGAATTTCTAAGGTTTCGCGGTTGTAGCGTTTGCCCTTACATTGGTCGCAAGGCACGTACACATCCGGCAGGAAGTGCATTTCCACTTTGATTACGCCGTCGCCCTGACAGGCTTCGCAACGTCCACCGCGTACGTTAAAACTGAAGCGTCCTGGGTTGTAGCCACGTGCTCGGGCTTCGGGTACGCCGGCGAACAGCTCACGAATCGGGGTGAACACGCCCGTGTAGGTTGCAGGGTTAGAGCGCGGTGTACGGCCAATCGGGCTTTGGTCAATATCAATAACTTTGTCGAAAAATTCTAAACCTTCGATAGATTTATACGGCGCTGCTTCGGCATTTTCCGCACGGTTTAACGCGTTTTGGGCAATCGGGAACAAGGTATCGTTAATCAACGTAGATTTACCCGAACCGGAGACGCCGGTGATACAGGTGAACAAGCCCACCGGAATTTCTAGGTTAACGTTTTTCAAATTGTTACCTGATGCGCCAAATAACTTGAGTGTTTTTTTCTTATCAAGTGCGGTGCGTTTTTTCGGTATTTCGATTTTTTCTGCGCCGGATAAAAACTTACCTGTAAGCGAGTTTGGATTTTGCATGATTTGTTGCGCTGTACCTTCGGCAATGACGTTGCCACCATGCACACCCGCGCCTGGGCCAATGTCGATAATGTGGTCGGCGCTTAAAATGGCATCTTCATCGTGTTCTACCACAATTACGGTGTTGCCGAGATTTCGTAAGTGAATCAAGGTATTGAGCAAGCGTTCGTTATCCCGTTGATGCAAACCAATGGACGGTTCGTCTAATACATACATCACACCGACCAAGCCTGCGCCGATTTGGCTGGCAAGGCGAATGCGTTGCGCTTCACCGCCTGAAAGAGTTTCAGCGGAGCGGGAAAGGGAAAGATAATTCAAGCCTACATTCACCAAAAATTGTAACCGCTCTTTAATTTCTTTCAGAATCTTCTCGGCGATTTGTGCTTTTTGCCCACTCAGTTGTAGCTCTCCAAAAAAGCTCAAAGCTTCCCCGATGCTTTTCTCCGATACATCAGGCAGATTGGTTTGCTCAATATAAACGTTGCGTGCTTCTGGGCGCAGACGCGAACCACCACAATCGGCACAAGGGCGATTGCTGATATGTTTCGCAAGTTCTTCCCGTACTGACATGGATTCCGTTTCTTTATAACGGCGCGTCATGTTGTTCAAAATGCCTTCGAATACATGGCGACGCAACACCACATCACCGCGATCGTTCATGTATTGGAATTCGATTTCTTCCTTGCCGGAACCGTGCAAAATAATCTGTTGAGTTTTTTTCGGCAGTTCTTCAAAAGGCGTTTCAATATCGAAATGGTAGTGTTTCGCCAATGACGTGAGCATTTGGTAATAATAGAAATTGCGACGATCCCAGCCTTTAATTGCGCCATTGGCAAGGGAAATACTCGGATTTTGTACTACGCGTTTTTCATCGAAATATTGTTGTACGCCCAAACCGTCACAAGTCGGGCACGCACCGGCGGGGTTATTAAAGGAGAAGAGACGAGGTTCCAGTTCCGGTATGGAATAGCCACAGTGCGGACAGGCAAAGTTGGCAGAGAACACCAATTCTTCCGCTTTCGGATCATCCATATACGCGACGACCGCCGTGCCGCCGGAAAGCTCGAGCGTGGTTTCAAAGGATTCCGCCAATCTTGTGGCTAAATCCGACCGCACTTTAAAGCGATCCACCACCACTTCAATGGTATGTTTTTTCTGTAATTCCAGTTTTGGCGGATCGGATAAATCACAAATCTCACCATCAATACGGGCGCGAATGTAACCTTGCGCGGCAATTTGTTGCAATAATTTAACGTGCTCACCTTTGCGCTCTTTTACCACCGGCGCCAACAACATCATTTTGCTTTCTTCAGGCAGAGAAAGCACTTTATCCACCATTTGGCTGATCGTTTGCGCTGTGAGTGGCACATTGTGATGAGGACAGCGCGGCTCGCCCACGCGAGCAAACAACAAGCGCAGGTAATCGTGAATTTCGGTAATGGTACCCACCGTTGAACGGGGGTTGTGCGAGGTGGATTTTTGCTCAATAGAAATGGCTGGTGAAAGCCCTTCAATATGGTCTACATCGGGTTTTTCCATTAATGACAAAAATTGACGCGCATAGGCGGACAAGGATTCCACATAACGGCGTTGCCCTTCCGCATACAGTGTGTCAAAAGCCAAAGAAGATTTGCCAGAGCCGGATAAGCCGGTGATTACAATCAGTTTATCGCGTGGAATGGTTAAGTTAATATTTTTCAGATTGTGGGTTCGCGCCCCACGAATATCGATGGTATCCATAATAGATTTTATAAATGAAAGAAGTATAAATTTGCGATAATTATCGCATATTCCTAAATAACTGTGCAAATATCCAGTTAATTTTGTTGAAGGCGTGGATTTATTCCGAATTTTCAGGCAGAATAGAGCAAATTTTTTTACAGCAAAATTGAATAAAGAAGAGGATATTATGGCTGGAGTAAATAAAGTCATTATTGTTGGTAACTTAGGTAACGATCCTGAAATTCGTACCATGCCGAACGGCGAAGCGGTTGCCAACATTACCGTTGCCACCAGTGAAAGCTGGAATGATAAAAACACCGGAGAACGTCGTGAAGTGACCGAATGGCACCGCATTGTGTTCTATCGTCGTCAGGCGGAAGTGGCGGGCGAATACCTGCGCAAAGGTTCTAAAGTTTATGTTGAAGGGCGTTTAAAAACCCGCAAATGGCAAGATCAAAACGGCCAAGATCGCTACACCACGGAAATTCAAGGCGATGTTTTACAAATGTTAGACAGCCGCTCTGACCGCCAATCTGGTGGTTATGCACCAGCCGCTCAACCAACTTATCCAAGCCAAGCACCAAGTGCGCCACGTGCAACACCGGCAAGCAAACCGGTAGCCGAAGCACCGATGGATAATTTTGATGATGATATTCCGTTCTAACGAATAAAGCACAAAAATGATAAAGGGTCTGATGTGATGTCAGACCCTTTATTTTTTGTTGTAGAGAATGAGGATATCTTCTTGCGCAAAAGTGCGGTCATTTTTCTGTGCGTTTTTCCAACTTGAATATCGCAAATTTTGACCGCACTTTTTTATCATAATAAGAAAATAGGGCATTTTAGGACGCAATTACTGGATACTACGACATTTCCAACGTAAGAGGGTTTTGGTAAGGCGTTTGCTCATTGATTAATCCTTAGGAAAACTGGCACAAGCGTGGACGCTTGCGCCATCGGAGCTAAAAAATACCAATTAAATAAGCAAAGGTCGTTTGAAACCATTTTCAGACGACCTCTTTTTTAATTTTGTAGTAAATCCAAAGAATATTTCATTGTTTCCTATTTGGAAAATATGTTGTTCATGAAGTGAGATTTATTGCTGAATAATTTATCCGTACAATCCGCCTCATTAGATATTGAGGAGAAAATGATGAAAAAAATGCCTGTATTGTTTGTTGGGCATGGTAGCCCGATGAATGTGTTGGATAAGGAAAATCCTTTCAACCAAAATCTTAGCCTAATCACACAAAAATTTGCCAAGCCAAAAGCGATCTTGATGATTTCGGCGCATTGGTACAGTAGCCGTTTGCAGGTGACATCGGGTGAGCATCCTGAAATAATTTACGATTTCTACGGTTTTCCTGAAGAACTCAGCCAAGTGCAATATCCGGCACCCGGTTCGCCTGAGTTGGCAGAACAAGTGTGGTCGTTATTACAACCGGAAAATGTCGAGCTGAATCCGACGCGTGGTTTTGATCATGGCGCATGGGCGGTGTTGAAGTTTCTGTATCCCGATGCGGATATTCCGGTAGTGCAACTCAGTCTTAACCGTTTGCAATCGGCGGAGTGGCATTTCAATTTAGCGAAAAAGTTGTCTGCTTTACGCGAACAAGGCGTGTTGATTATCGGCAGCGGCAACATTGTGCATAATCTAAGAGTGATAAGCTGGGAACATATAGATCAAATCGGTGCGGGTTATGATTGGGCGTATGCGTTCCGTGATCAAATTAATCACGCAATGACCACGCAAAATGACGAGGAATTGGTGCATTATGAGCAATTTGGTGAAAATGCGGCACTTTCTGTACCAACGCCTGATCATTATTTGCCGCTTTTGTATGTGGCGGCACTACGAGAGCCTGATGAAAAGGTGGAGTTTTTCAATGATAATTTGATTGCAGGCTCATTGAGTATGACTTCAATTTTAGTAGGATAAAAAGGCAAAATCACAGTGATTCAAAAATGCTTTCGAATCTGACCGCACTTTATTGTTCAAAAGGCCTAGGAATTTGATATAAAAGGCTATCTGACTTTTTCATGGCTATGGTGTGCAGTTTTGGGGATTATAGTCTTCCGCATCGGTATGAAAATATTGTGTTTACCCGGTATTTAGCGGTTTATTGAAAGAAAGTATATATGAAAAATCCCCTAAATATTCCGATTGGAGATTTAGGGGATTTTACAAAAGTCTAGAGTTTTTAGATTAGGTAATGTTTATTTTAACCCTTTTTTGAGCAAGTCTTCATAACCGCCATGGTTGGTGACATTAGTGTAGCCTGCTTTTTTCAGCTCGGTCAGAGCAACTTCTGCACGGCGACCGCTACGGCAATAAAGGTTGATCGGAGCATCTTTGTCCGGGCTAACCGCTTTGATACGTTCAACAATTTGGTCGTGCGGAATATTGATTGAATCTTGTAAATGGCCATCGTTAAATTCTTCGGCAGAACGTACATCAATCCAAATGCCTTTTGCTTTTTGCGCTTGAACTGCACTTTGTTCAGCCTTAGGCGTGGAGTCCGCAGAGACAGCTAAGGGCGCCGTAATGGCAGCAACGGAAAGGACAGCAGTTAATAATTTTTTCATTATTTAAATTCCTATTAGATAGTAATGAGTTTGAGGGTTGTATTCGATGAGTGGTTATATTACTCATAAACATGAAGATAATAAACTGTAAATTAAGCAAAAAGTGAGAAATCCTTTAAATTCTCGAAGTCTCCCAACGATGGCGCGCGTCTCCTAACGCGAGCCTAAAACATCAATTTCGTTTAATTCAGATTTTTACTATTTTCATGAATAACTTCAGTTTGTTGATTTTTAGTTAGATATAAGCACGCGTTAAGAAACGCGCGCTATCTAGGGGGTTTTTAAATTCACTAAAAATTGACCGCACTTGAGACCTAGATATTTCAAATTATGTGTCACACAGATATTTCATAAATTAGTATTTAGGTGGAACTAAAGGTTCACACTTGAATAAACAAAAATATAAAACTTGCGAGGTTTCTCCCGACTTTACTAGTTATGAAATTTCATCTTTTAAAATATCATCCATACAAGACTGAATATCATAGATAAATTGTGTTTTTGCTTCTCCTTTCTCATTGAGCGTTAAAATAAACTTTCGCCAATCACCACCTGTATGATTTTGCATTTCATCATGTAATTGCTGACATAAATCCATGATTCTATCTTCATCCTGTTCAGCTAATGTTATATATACAACTTTCCCTTGGAGCGTAGTTCCTAGTTTTGTTCCAACCCAATCCTCTTCAGGATTAAATTTATATTCATATTCTAACGAATCAAACTTTTCAGGTACTGAAAAAAATATTGAACAGATTTCATTTAATAAATCAAATTGCTTTTGCATTTATTTACCTCCACCATACTGGTTTTTAAATACATTAACATATCTATACTTACTGCCTTCTACCCCAATCGTAACTCTCAGTTTATCTGGTCTTGGTGAGTTAGGTGCTGAACGCTCGAATTTAATTACAACATCAACTGCTTTACCTTTATCTACAGCTTTTTTTACGATATTTTCAAAATATACTTTATAAGCTGAATTATTAAAGTTTCCATTTTGTGGAAATAAATTATAGCGGTCACATGTTCCACCATATCTACAAGCTTGAATATGCCCTCCAACATCACCAATTTCCCCCAAGTAGCCTATCGCTGTTTGCTGTGATGTTCTTGGCATCTTTTCATCTATTGGCTTAAAGGAAATTTCTTCAACATAACCGTAATCATTAGTTTTAAATTTTGTACCGTTACTTAATTCATAACGTGTATTTACATCTAAATTATTTACTATTTTATGTGCCTCACTATTTTTTATTCTAGTTTCATCAAAATCAACTTTAATAGTCTTTGTTTGAGAACCATTTAATGTTGGATCTAGTGCTTTTGGTTGATCTAACGTTTCAAAACGACGTTCTCCTGTTTGAATAACTGTTTTTGTTTCTCCATTTTCTGTAAATGTATAGGCTTTATACCCATTTATTTTACCAGCTTCCTTTGCCTCTTTAGGAATACCAATATAGCATTCATTATGCACCCAAACCCCATCAGAATCACTATTAGTTCCTTTAATAAAGTAAGTATGATCATTTTCAACCGTCAAGTTATATGCACTCAACTTCTCAGCTTTGATGCTCACTCCTTTGACTGTCTGCCAATGATTATTTTCTGACAATAGCTTATAACCAGATTTCAGATTTTGTGCATCTACCCACTGAGCATTTTGAATTTCACCTTTATAGAAATGCCCTTCCGAACTTGGCACTAATTCACCTTGACTTACTTGTGTAAAGAATGGGTGAATTTTGTTTGAAATAATCGTTTGCTGTTTTCCTTGCTCATTCATTACCTCAACATACACGGTAGAATCGTATAGATTATTATAATGCGCCTGCACACGCTGATAACTCATCCGTCCTGTCTGTTCATTTTTTGCATAAACTTTATCACCAACTTTAATAGACTGAATTGGCTTATAACCTTGCTCGGTTTTTACCTCCATATCTCCACGGAAAGAACAAGTTTTAAAATGTTCTGTTGCTTTAGCTGCATCTCCCCCACCTCGCACTCGATTTGGATTAGGAATACTGTAGTTAGCTAAATTCCCATCTTTATCAACTGGAATAGCGCCTAAAACTTGGTTTCCTGGAACAGGACCAGGAATAGCAATTTCTTTATCTGAAGGATACGGTGATTTAGCTCCTAATACTTTATTTACATCAACGCCATTTTCAGGTCTTCTAATGATATAAGCATGCCCATCACCCATTATATTTGTCGCATAATTAGCGGCAACATCACATGAAGTTGATGTACACACATATTTGCTTGGAGGAGAAGTGTTATCTACTGCATGCTTATAAATATCTTCCCCCTTTCCCCTAGGATTGAACCCTTTGTCAAAAGCATCTTCAGGTCGTTTATTAGTACCTCTATACACGACCTCAGGATAATCAGAATCACCAATCTTTCCACGTTGATAGTTATCCATGCCTGTTGATGGATAATCAACATTATTATGATTAAGGTTAACACCTGGATGAGTACGTCTTGATTTTTCTACGTTTTTTGATGCCACTATAACATTATCAACCGTATTGTTGACTTTAGTACCACTGGCTTTAGTATTATTGGCTAAAATACTACCTGATTTATTTGATAATCTTACGGCATTTGCTTTACTTTGCGTATTATTTACTGATTGGACAACATCTGTTGCATTACCTACCTTATTCGTAGCTTTAACACTATTAACTGAAACATCAGCAACGGCTCTATTTGATAGGTCTGTAATATTTGTTGCATTACCTATTTTATTTGTGGCTTTAGCTACATTTATACCAGAGGAACTACGTTGAATAGTTTTACTAAATATTGCCGCCCCACCTAAAGCTGCATCAGAAAGAGAATCTGCTATTCTAGCTGTTTCTGGAGACATCCCTAATTTTTGTAACCCCTTAACAGTATAGGTATCATTTTGCTCAGAGGGATGTTTACCGTAATTGGTAAATCCAGTTACTACATTGTCTAGACCTTTTGCTGCTGCTGCAATTCCAAGCCCACATCCTAAACCTGCAGAGGCAAAACATTCAATTACACCACCAGTAACTTCTGTTCCTCCAGAAATCACCTGAATTGCAGGTCTAAGTTTTCTGTCATCACGATCTTTCTCCGCAGATGTATAACCTGTCACAGTGATGTGATGCTTTCTATCAATATCCACTACCGAACGATAATTAGCAAAATCGTTACGTTCAGGATAGTTAGTATCATATATTTTTCCTTTAGGGACGCCTCGAGACACTGTAACTTGCGGTTTTTCAGCCAAGATACCTTGTGCCATTTTAAGATCATGTTCAGCCAAACCTCGTAGTGTTTGTAACATCTTACCTTCTTCAGAATAAGTCCATTCTGGATGTTTAGTTTGTTCTTCAATGTAGTAATATCTTGCTTCTTTCAGCATTCCAATATAGAACTTACATTGCTCAGCACTTACTTTACAAGCATCTCTAATCGCAAGACTATGTCTAGTACTTTCTGCACCCATTTCTCGAAGTAAGCGGTTTTTAGCTTCTGGATACTTTTTAATTTTTTGTAATTGCGCTAAATAATGCTCTCCTCTTGCTTTAAAGACCGCATTATTCTCCACAGCATTTTTCGCAATATTTCCGCTAATATCACTATTTTTAGATATAGCGTAAGTATCTCCGCCTTTAGCTGCGGATGTAATACCACCTATAGCCTTGCCAATTACACCACTTAATGCAATAACACGCTGCTTTTCAGATGAAGTTAACTCATTTGGCGCTTTGTCATAAAGCACTTTAGCAATCTGTGGTGCCACTAATTCAGCGCCACTTGCAGATAAAGCACCTGCTGTACCGCTTCCCCCAAGCGCATTACTTTCCACTGCACCCCATAGTGCATGGGCAGCAATGTTAGTGACTTTATTCACTTTACCTGTCTGTTCATCTGTTGTTGCATTTTTAATTGCTTGGTTAACGTAAGGTGAAGCTGCAGTCACCGCAATACCTTGTGCTGATTGCCCAGTTAATGCGGCTACGCCAGCTGATGTAATTGCATCCAGAGCACGACGATATTTACCTTCATTACCCCATTCTTCAGATTCTTTAAGAAGCGTTATTAATTTCTCATCAACTTTAGCTAATGCAACTTCATCATTGCGTTTAACCAATTCCTCTCTTTCTGCTTGTAATGCCGCCATTTCTTTTATTGCTGCGTTCTGTTGATTTGCCATGTATGTATTTACTGCATCACGAATATGGTCTGCAGCGGCAGAAATTTGGCGTTGTTCGCTCAATTGCTGTTTCACATCTTTTGGTGCATTCACTTGACTATTAGCTTGATTAATATCTGTATTAATGCCCAAAGCTTGTGCTGTGGTTTGAGTTGGTTCACTATCTTTATTTAAGGTAATTTTTCCTTCACTTAAGGTTGCTCGAGTAACTGAATTATCTGAATCAGATTCATTTATCGGCAATCCACCACCAAAGCTTGTAGAATTAACCTTAGACCCTTTTCCTTTTGCATTAGCACTAACCGAACCACTCATAGCGTTACTACTACTTTCGTTTTGAATATCTGCAAAAGTAAAGCTATTGGTTTTAAGTTCATTTGCTTGTGAATTAGTACCGGTAATGGCACCACCATTTAAGTGAACATTTTTAGCATCAACGTGATAACCGCCTTCTTCGGCAAAAATCCCTGCTTGTTCATTTACTTGTTTACGATGACTTTCACCTTTTTCACTATTGCCATAACCACCTACACTCCAGTTATTACCAAAACCAAATTCGACTTCAAGACCACCGCCTGAAGATTTAGTTTTGAAGTGCTCTTCATCTTGTAAACTTTCAATATTGAGATTACCACCAACATTGGCATTCACTGTTTTACCTTTAACTTGACTGCCAATAATATTAGTATCACCTTGGCTATTAAGAGTCACAGTTTCTGCATTTAGTTGGCTACTCTGATAAGTCTTACTTTCCCCATCTTCTTTGCCCGAGCTTCCACCAACTCTTGCGTAAATGCCTACGCCAGTTTGCGCCCCAACTGTTGCAGCAACACCAACCTCAACCCCCATACTAGAGTTTCGACCTTTAAACTGGGTATGATTCTCACCAGCTTTAATATTCAACTCATTGCCAGTTAACGTAATTCGGCTATCTTCAAGGCGTTTGCCTGTTTCATCTCGAGATGTAAGCTCGGCATGTGTTAAGTTGATATTACCTAACTTACGCTCACCTTTTTCATTCAAACTACCGTCGCCACGTGCGACAAGGTTAATCTCTTTCGCATTGATTCGGCTACCTTGACTAATATCTGATAACCCTTCTTGGCTTTGACGGCTATGAGCAATACCGCTACCAGATTCCGCTCTAAAGAGATATGTACCCGATTTTGGATCTTTTAGTTTGCTAATAGAGTTATATAAATTATAGCCCTGCGCAGCAATACTCATAGCATTTGCCGCTTTCAAGCGATCAGATGCTTTATCATTTTTTACGGCGCCTTCAATAGTATTAATTAAGTCGATTATCGGTGATTTAATTCGGCTAAATTGTCCAATTTTTAAATCGCTTTCACTATAACTATTCTCTTGATGATTAAGTGCATTATTAATAGTGATATTTTGTGCATTAATATCCACTTTCTCTTTCGCCAACACTTCACTTGCTGTTTGTTGGTAATCTTTACCTGCATATACCTCAACTTTGTTATTAAGGCTGGCTAGTTGGCTTCCGTCATGACTTACTTTAGTCCCATCTTGATTCATACGTGTACGATTATAGCCAAAGAATCTCTCTGTATCAGAGATGACAGCCTCTCCTACACCATGACCTTTACGAACTTGCAGGCTATTATCTGTCGTTTCGGCAGTCATCAACTTAACATTACCTTCATTAGCTTGAAGTCTGTTTTTACCTCCCGAAACAAACGTTGTACCTTTTAAAGTAACATCACCTTTCTCTGCGATGGTTGTACTGTTACCAGCAATAGAAATTTGGCTTCCAACCTCTTGGCTAAGACGAGTATCTCCATTTTCTCGCTGCGTGTGTCCTCCGACGACATATTTTGCTAATCCATCAATGCCCACTCCTCTTTGTCTAGAGGATGCTTGCTGAGATTGTTCGTGTACAGCTACTCCGAAATCAACATTTTGAGCCGCAATAAATTGCGCATCACCTTCAGCGCTGATACGACTACCTTGTGCACGAATATCTCCTTCTCGAGCTTGAATATTAAGCTTTCCTCCAGACTCAAGTGCGGTTGTTTTTGCCAGTGATTTTTGATTGTATTTATGTGATTCACTCCGATTGTGATTAGCATAAGGCTGAAGACCGCGCATCATTGATTCTGCTGAATCTACAACAGCATCTGATGCGGCCGTAGATTTACCAATAATGGATTTTGTTCCTCCTTGGGCTTCTTTTTGACGATAATTTTCTTTTGCTCTCGCTACAGGATCGTATACAAAACCCATTCCAATACCGGTTGATTTTTGGCTCTGATGACGTTCACTATTATGCTGCTCATTCACCGCATTCAAGTTCACATTTTTACCCTCAAGCACCATATCGCCACCCGAGGCCAAACGGGAGCCATTCACATTGATATTATCCTTCGCATTAAGCACTAAGGCACCGTTCTCTGCCACGAGTTGACTACCTATTACGTTCTCGTCATAACCTGTCATGTCTCGATTTGATTTATTGCGTTGATAACCAATTTGTGCAGTTCCATGAGAGAAAGAAGCACTTAAACCAGATCTTTTATGCTTATTCCACTTAATTTGTTCGTGACTATTTGTCACTGTTCCTACATCAAGTTCACCACCGGCTAAAGCTGTTATTGTCTGTGTCGCATTAGCCTGGGTTGCCTTCATACTCACATTGCGTCCAGCTGTCACCTCTATTTGCTCACCTTTTAGCTGAGCCACTTCATGAGCATTAAGTTTGTCATATGAATAACGCTCAGAAGAACGGGAAGATATGAGATTACGTTTTTTGGTTTTTGCATATTCCTCTAGACTTGCTGTTTTACCCGCTGCATCTAATACCAAATCATTTTCTGCGACTAATGCTAAACGTTTTTCAGATTCAAGCTTACCGCCATTAGCATGAATATCTTTGGCTTGTAATTGTACATCGCCACCACCTTTTACCGTTGAAGCGACCACATCCTGTAAATTTGCATTACGATAAGCATTAGAGTTCCCTAATTTCTCATCATACCCCACAGAAAGTGCGGTCAAATTTAAGTTATTTTTAGCATCAAGTAAGGTAAGCCCTTTACCATCATTACGCACTTCTGAGCCTTCAAGCGTCATGTTATTAGCACTTACGCTCAATAGGCCATTCTCACCTTTAACATGTAAAAGTGCTTTGCGATCAAGATTAGTTTCATGACGAGTTAAGCCATTAGCTTTAATATCGCTTGTTTGAGTGGTAGAACGATGATTAAAATCGCCTGCCACCTTCAATAACAAAGCCTTATCTGCTTCAAGTACACCACCGATATTATTGGCATTACCAGATACATTCGCACTCAATATCTCACTACTTAGAGTACCGCTATTTTTTAGGTTATCCACATCAATTTTGGCAATTTGTCTACCAGAAAGAGTTCCCTGGTTCTCAAACTCACTACCTTTTACATACAATTTCTCACCTGAAATCAATGTGCCAGTCCCGTTTAAATCACCTTTTTTCACCACGGCATATACTCGTGGAACTAATGCCTCCACCACTTTACCACTTGGTAGTGTTACCTTTTGTTTTTCTATCCATACAATATCAGAGGTCAGCTGAGCTACCTGTTCAGGTGTTAAGCTTACCCCTACAGTGAGATTAAATTTTTTCGCAAAGGTTAGTCCCGCATCCATTAAAGATTTATATTGCTCTTCAAAGGTCTGGTTATTCCCAGTAAAATGATGTCCAGTAAGACGATTCATTTGCTCACGTACAAGACGTTGCTCATAGTACCCATCTCCCAAACGCTTCATGGTAGCTTGCGGATTTATATGTAAAGAATTGAGGATATAATCCGAACTTAACCAGCGATTTTTATTTGTAAAATCAGAATCTGTTTCAACTAATACATGACTTTCTGCCGTCGGATTAATTTTATATAAACTTTGTGTTGGTAAACGGGTATCCGGTTGTATAGTACGAACTTCCAACTGATTATTAAACTGACTTTCAATTGTTTGCAAAGTCGGTGATTTACGGATCGCCTGCGTATCTATTTTACGAGTATCAATTGTGCCTAATACACTACTTTCTACTCCATTTCCTAGTTTAACTTTATGGGCACTTTGATCTTGGTAAAATGGATTATCTACTGTTTTATTTGCCTGAGATAATTCTGTAAAAATATTCATATCAAAGGTTGTATTTGTCTCACGGCGTTTGATTACGTCATTAAAACTTTCACCGTACCAACGCCAACCTTTTCTGTGACCACGCCATCTTGGTTCTACCCAACTAGCAGTACCGTAAATTTGATGAGACACCGTACCTTTCTCATCTAAATTTTTCAGTTCACCCTGTGCTTTATGAATAAGCCCACCAGATATTATGGTGCTCTTATCATTTTCTAAATAGCTATTACCTAGATCAATATCAGTGCCAGCAAGAATTTGTCCTGGCAATGATTTAGTCACGACACTTTTTGCCACTTTTTCTTCTGTTACATTCATAACCCAGCGTTCACGATAATGTCCTGGTAACAAGTCGTTGTTCGCCTTAATACGTTGGTTTAATTCTGTAAAAGAATCAGCATGCTTGTTCGCCCAGTCAGTATATTCCTTAATTGCTTTATTATAATTAGCAACATCTTGTTTATAAGCCTCAATCTCTATATCATACTGACGCAAAGCTTCTTCATGTCGGGCTTTAAGCCCTGGAAACTCAGAGTATCGCATCGGCAGTTTTCCTGGTTTACTAGGCTCTTTTCTTATCGTTGGTAAATTTTCAAGAGATGGTGCGTTTTGAGGCGCTTTAAGACCAAAACGTTCCCACACGCCATAATCCGTACCATAGAGAGTTGTTGGATAAATATAACAAAGCGATGGATCTACAGTTGAACATACCTTTTGATTTGCTAAAGGAATATAACCAACTTTCAACTCATCATTGTCTAATTTACGATGAAGTAATGTTTTCCAGACGAGATCATATACGCCCGGCTCATTTTTATCTGAGAGAACTCGCTGTTCGAAACGATCGCTTTTGACTTGTCCACCGGTATTAAAATCAATACCATTCGTCCCGATCATGACATATTGAATATTCTGTTTTTTCCCTTCTTCAGGAACCTCAATCTTTTCAGTGACAAAATGTTCATTTGTGTTAAAAGTTTTCTTAACACCACTTAGACCAATTCCGCCCTCAGCTTCAATGATACCGCTCTTATTACGTAAAACGTCAGCTTTCCCTTCAGCTTGATCCTGGGTATTTAAACGTTCGCCAAATTCAATATTCCCCCCACTGTAAAGAGTTGAACCACCTTTTTTGTCTTTCTCATAAAAAGCGGTACTATTAACGATTTCTTTTCCAGTAAGAGAAAGGCGATGACGAGCAGCAATAGTTGCCGACTTCACTTCACCGGCTATATTTTTCCCATCATGATTTTCAATTTTATCGGCTTGAAGTGCCACATGGTCACCATAAATACGCCCACTTCCTACATTATCAATATGGGTTGCTTTTAATACCGTTTTACTGTCGTTATTTTCTGTAAAAGAATTTATTAGCCCTTGGTTAGTAATCTTTCCACTTGCAGTAATGCGAGTTTCTGCACTGCTTAATCGTCCAGCTTCTTGGTTATCTACATTTTGAGCTGAAATAGTGAGACGTTTACCGGCTGAGAGTTTATTGCTATTAATTACACTACCTGAAGTCTCAATATTCAATTCAGTAGCCGCATTGATATCATTCGTAGAGTGAAAATCACTTTGTAGACCTAAATGTAATTTATCAGCTTCTAGATGTCCCTTTCCTGTTAATGATAACGAGTGCGTATGAATATCTAATGCATGGCTTGCTTGTAATCGTCCAAAGTCATTATCAATTGACAAATTAGAGCCAGAAATCTCTGTATCCTTCCAACTTAAAACTTCACCTTTTTGATTGTTTAAAGTACCGTTAATATGGAGTTTCGCTTTATCTTCTACATAAATCCCCCCTTCTACGTTATCAATATCTTGGGCATTTAAAAGTAATGTTTTCGCTGCAATTCCTTGTTGAATCGCTCCATTTGATTTATCAACTGTACCTTGATTATCAATCTTCTTCGCGTCAATCGTCAGTTTATTAGCCTGAATAAATGAACCATCTTTACCTGTTTTATTATTCAGAATTGTTGGAACAGTTAAAGCCAACTGTTGTGCAACTTGAGTAACTCCACCACGATTATCTAATTTTTCCGCCTGGAGCGTCATATCCCCTAAGCTAATTACTTTTCCATTATTTTGATTATCTAATTGGTTACTGACTTGAATCTGGCCAAGGTTTTGAGCATAAAGTACCCCTGAATTATTATTGATATCTTCTGCTTTAATAAAAGTTTTGGTACCTTTAATAATGCCCTGAGTATTATTAAGCATTGAAGCCACATTCAATGACAAACTTTCTGCAGAAAGTAGCTCACCTTGCCCACTATTATCAATTTGGTTAGCGCGGATCTGGCTATCTACTCCGCTAATACGACCTTGACGATTATCAATATCTTTCTGAACACTAACTTTTTGATGTGTTTGAGAAGAAACAATCCCATTGTGATTGTTTAATTGAGTTGCTTGGATAGATTGTTTCTCACCTGAAACAATATTCCCATCTTGATTTATTAATGTAGTACTTGAAATTTGCTGCTCACCACGACTCAGCACTTTTCCTTTTTGATTATCCAAAAGACCAGTGTTAATAATCGCACTCTTACCACTTTGAATTAAGCCATTACGATTAACGATGTTCTGGCTTGAAAGTGTCACGTTCTCGTCCGAAGCGATTACACCATCTGTAGAATCAAGTTGTTTAGTATCTAATTGAAGTGCTTTTCCACTTAACAGCGTTCCTTTGCTATTATTCACATTATTCGCTTCAATAAGCATGCGACCTTTAGTACTTATTCCGCCATCTTGATTATTTAACGTATTAGTATGAATCGTCAAATCATCACTACCACGTTGCGTCCAATGCCCACCTTTATTATCAAGTTCAGATTGAGATGTCTTAATAGTCTCAGCGCTTAACTCACTACCTTGTGTAGAAAGTAATCCTGACGATGAAAGAGAAAGTCCATTTGTCGCATAAACATTCGCTTGATTAAGTTGAATATCTCGTTGATCTGAAGATAAGGAAACATTATATCCCGTTGCTTGGCTTCCATCTAAATTTAACACGCCACCTTGTACTGCAATATGACCTGATGCAACCTGTTTCCCATGCATCGTGACACTATTATGGCCTTTTAAGGTAATACCACTTCCTTCAACATGAGCGGCATCTAAAGTACGAACAACTTTACCTTTATCTTCTGTAATATTCACACCAGCAGCAATAAATGCCGTTTTATCTGCGACAATTGATTTTGCATCATAGTCTACCCGACCTTTTGCAACAGTTTCACCTTTTTGACGAACAACATCGCCTTTTAAAGAAACATTCCCTTTACGGGCAATCACTGAACCATCTTGTGTAATGCTCTTAGCATTTAAATCAATCTGGCCTTGTTTAGATTCAATTTTGCCTGTATTAGTCGCAACAGCTGTATGGAGATGAATATTATCAACCCCATTAATCACGCCCTCATTGACAATCTTACCTTGACTATCAATCTTCACACTGCCCGCAGATGCACCAATATGGCCCGCATTGCGTACACCAAGACCTTGGCCATTATCCACTAAATGGATTTTTTCAGCATACATCCCACCCAATTGGCTCACATCGACACTGTAGCTTTGGTTTTCGTCTTGCGCGTCAGAAGTGTGGTCAGTTTTATCTGTATTTTTATCGCCAACATAAACCACTGAATCATTGGTGCGGTCAACGTTGTTTTTTCCAGTAGTCACTTTTACTTGTTTAGCCCATACGCCACCTTTGATTTCTGCTTTTTCCGCAATGATGTCAGTATAATCAGCTTTAGAGGTATCCATACCTTTTTGACCAACAGTCACTTTTCCGCCTCTTACGCGATAGCCTTTCAACTCACCATTTTCCACTTCCGCTTTACCGGTTGTCAGCGTTGTACGTCCAGCATTAATCACACCACAGCCATCACATTGAATACCATTTGGGTTGGCAATTACGACATCTGCTTTTTGGCCTGCAACTTCTAGATAACCTTTTAAATGGCTTGGGTTAGTTGAGTTTACTTCATTCAGAATCACTTTTGCTTCACCGTGAGCAAGATTCGGGTTACCTTGCACCCAACCCGCCATTTGCGTTTGTGTAGCTTGGCGTGCGTTGTTAAGAATCGCCCCTTTTTCAGCCACATCAAATTGTGAATACTGGTTACGTGATACCCCACCTGCACTTGGTGTTTGAATATTTACTTGCGGTAAACCATTCGCTGTTTGGAGTACAGTTGGTTGTTGATTATTCGGCGCAGATTTATCGGCTCTAATTGCCATATCTTCTGCATGAGCAGAAGGCGATAAGAAGACAAAGCCTAATGCTAACATTAAGCTAAAATGAATAGGATTAAGTGAAAGTGCGGTTGAAAATAGCCCTGTTTTTTCTTGTTCTGCGCTCACATTTTCACTTTGTGCTTTACCTTGAGATTTTGCCAGCTCAGATACTACGACAAGCTGGTTTAATACACGGCTAAAAATAACTTTATAGTGACGTTTATTCATTTTTTAATTTCCTTTAAATTTTAAATTCGGTTTGGGTTTAATCAATTTATTCATCTAAAAGCGTGAGCATTAAAAACGGTAGCTCACATTAAATCCGGTTGTCACATGACTGGTTTTAAATCCTTCCGGCTTTTTAATCGGAGTACCCACAAAATAATCATAATTTAATCCCCATAAATTACCGCGAAGCCCAACAACACCACCTATCAATGTATTACTAATATTCATTTCTTTTTGACTGGAATTAACTCTACCTTGGTCAATCCCTAAATAAAGCTCATGTCCCTTATTGGCGATATTCCAACCGAGCTCATTTCGCCATAACCAACCTTTTTCACCGGAAAGTGATAGCTCGCCATCAAATCCACGTACGGTATAACGACCACCAATACTAAATTTATCTTGTTGTGTTAAAGGTGTACCATTCCATTGTCCATTCAACGCTGTATTAAAACGGAAAGGTTGATTGCCAATAGTGAAAGGATAGGTAAAATCAACACCTGCAGTAAAAATTTGCATACGGGAAGTTCCTTCGCCAAACTCTTCTTCTGGAGCTGGTAAGGCATTATTACCCCCCGTACCACGTTTATAGTTCGCAAACAGTTGTAACACTGTTTCACCAATGTATTGGGTGTGATTAAGTCCCACTTCCCAACCCGCTGTACGACGACGTTGTACTTCTACCTCTGTGTCATTAATATAGTTATGTGATTTTTTCGTCCATAACGCTGCATTAACATAGGTTTTATGAAGACTTCCACGAGATAATAAGCGACTTAAATTCGCTTTCATTTGTTGGCTTTCACCGGAATACTCATAGGATTCAAAGGCACCGGCAACGGTTTGGTGATAGGTATAACGGGAGCCGGAAAGCGTCAGTAAATAGTTTTTCCACGGAATTGAATAATACAAACTCAGATTTTGGCTACCATAATCACCGTCGGCTGCATCGCTATGGCGTTTAAAACTACGGGTGCCACTAATATAAAACATATCGTTTAAATGAAACGGATTATCCAAAGAAAAAGTCGCGGAGCCCTGCATGCGACCAGTGGCTTTGGAACCCGAATCATCCACCCCTAAGGTTAAATGAAAGGGTATTTGTTGTTTATATGTTACCACTACATCCGTTTCTCCCATGGCTTCGCCCGGCTGAAGTTCAATATTAGCATCCGCCGTTGGTACTCGTTTGAGGTTTTCTAATCCTTGCTCAATGTCGCGTATATTCAATAAATCTCCTTGCGCCATCGGCATAGAAAACCAGAGCATACCTCTCGTTGCAAATGGAGTGACACTTTGATCTCGTAATTGGATGTGTCCAACTTTACCGGGAATTACCGTCAGTTTCAGTATGCCCGTACGCAAATCCTGTGGTTCGGCAACCACACGTGTAGTCACATAACCCTGCTCAATCAAGCGATTTTGAATTCGGCGTAATAGCACGTTAATTCCTTGCGCACCAACACAAGCAGGCAAAGCAAAATCGCCCTCAGAATAGACCGCACTTTTTGCCCAGGAAAATTGGCTTGGGGAAAATGGTATGGATTCTGAAACTGTATGTTGATAATCGGTTAGAACAAGCTGATGAATGGGAAAGCATTGCGCTTCATTTGCGGGGAAAGCGGTCGATTGGGTTTTTTCCGCTTCAAGACGCACATTCGGGGCTTGTACTTGTTGAGATTGAATAGCGGAATTTAATTCGGATTGCTGTTGTTGCTGACGAGTGGTAATTTGTTTTTCTGTCGCACTAGGTTCATAGTTAGGGTTTGCATAAAGCGATAATGGGAGGCTTAGGCTAAACCCAAAGGTCAATAAAGAAAATAGATGTTTCATAAAATAAAAGTTCTATACTACACAATGTGTTATTTGAAATTGAGGGATATATCATTAACAAAATAAACTAAAAAATCAATATTTATGACAACATTTATGAACGATTTTCTAAAAATGCTATTCTTTATATCACTACAAGGTATCCGTAATTGATTGACCTTATTCAAATATCTAAATGAAGGGCCGTGTCAAACTATTTATCTATCAAAGATACACATTTAAAATGTTTTTGATTTAAGCGGATTTTGGCTGTGCTCGGTTTAAGTTGTTGTAAATAAGTGTATTTATAATGGGTAAGGTAAGGCTAAATACATCTTATGTGCAAAATTTTATTGATAAAGCAGGCTAATGCTTTGGGTTTTCTATCGATGAAAATATGAATGAAAATCTTGTGTTGGAATGTAAATATAGTTATATGGAACCAAACGTTCTAACGAATATAAAATAAATAAGAAAGGGGCTGATGTAATATCAGCTCTTAGTTTTTTGGTAATATAAGGTCAGTGTATTTTTAACGTAAAAGTGCGGTCATTTTTTCGTGCGTTTTTTCGCTTTAAATATCGTAAAATTTGACCGCACTTTAAATGTGGAATTATCCTTTTAACTGAGTTAATCGGTCTTCTTCGTCAAAAATGCCGATAATTTCCTTTTCTCCACGGCGGGCGATTAAATGGGTTTCCGTATTTTCGATAATGCGATATTCCTTTGCTGTTACATAATTTTGGAGCACTTTTTTCTGTGCTTTAATTTCAAATAATGAAATGAATTGCGGATAAACAGACAAGATTTTCAAATGCGCCTCTTCCAAAGATGAAGCTTGGCGCAAACTGCGATCTTTCACTGTCACCAACAATGCGCCTGCGCCGAAGTTTCCTACATAATACCCGTCGGCCTCAAACATGCCCAATGCGACTAAGCCAAAACTATGCACATCATTCAAGGCTAATTCTCGACTTGCTTTTGTGAGTTCGTCAATTTTGTATTTTTTGCCGTAAGCGCGAAATTCCTTTGCCAGTTCCAACAACTTCGCAGGAATATTGGCGGCTTTATTCGCCCAACTCCAAAGCCAGGTTTTGTTTTCGAAAGAGAAAGACCCCAGCACCTGAACCGGGTAAGTGTATTGCTCGCCGAAGGTGATTTTTCCTGCTTTCAAATCCACGTTCCAATCTAAATTTTCCACCTGTTCGGCAAAATTAAGCTGTTTTTCAAACCCAAGAATCGCATAGTGATCATACAAACTTGAAAAACTTTTATAGCCGCTAAATTGGATCATGCCGAATAATTTTTTTAATAACACGAAGAGTTCTCCTTAAGAGTTAATAAAGTGCGGTGCATTTTTAAGTTGTTTTTGAATTCCGATGAAAACACCGCTTCAATTTGTCGTTATTTTATGTTTTCTTTAGTCAGATACAAGCGCGCGTGAGGAAATGCACGCTACTTTTAGCAACATATCATTCTCTATGCTCAAACTGATTGCGTTTGCCACTTTTAAACGGGGTAAAGTGCGGTCGATTTTCGGATTATTTTTTTGTTTTAAACAACGCAATTAATTCTTTCACCTTAATTCGCTTATGCGGCGATTGGCTGATAGAGCGTTGCACTTTTAGGCGACGGATTTTGGCGCCTTGGTAGATTTCGCGGGTGAAAGGGGTGTCGTGGTTGGAGATCAGCACTTGAATGTTGCGCTGTTCCGTGGTGTGTTTGGCAAGCGCGGCAAGTTCCTGTTGGTGATTGATGGAAAATAGCTTGCCGGAATAATTGGTAAAGTTGCTGTCTTGTGAGAGTGGGGCATAGGGTGGGTCGCAGTAGATGACGGAATTTTCATCTGCCATTTGAAAGGTTTGTTGAAAATCGGCGCAAATAAAGACCGCACTTTGCGCTTTAGCGGCAAAGAAACGTAATTCTTCTTCCGGGAAATAATGGGTTTTGTAATCACCGAAAGGCACGTTAAATTCGTTTTTAGAGTTGTAGCGACATAAGCCGTTAAAGCCGAAACGGTTTAAATACAGAAACAAGACGGAGCGTTGGAAAATATCCGTGCTTTGATTAAATTCATCCCGTTTGGTGTAGTAGTAGTTTTCCGTGTTGGCTTCAGGGTGAAAGAAAATCGGTTTGGCTGCCAAAATGTAGGCATCAACGTCTTGTTTTACGATGTTAAACAAATTGATTAAATCGGGGTTGATATCCGCCAGAATATAACGTTTGAAATTGCTGTTGAGAAATACCGCACCGGCTCCTACAAAAGGTTCTACCAAGCATTGTTTTCTTTTGGGCAATAATCGGTTGATCTCATCGGTGAGCCGAAATTTTCCCCCCGCCCATTTTAGGAAAGGGCGGCTTTTGGTTTTCACAACGGGTTTGGCGGGTTCAGGCATGTTGATTAGTCAAATTGGGAACAACAATGAATGGCGTCAACCACAAGATCTTGGTCTATTTCGGTGGCAACGTAGGCCTGTCCAAGGGCTTTTAGTAAGACAAAACGGAGTTTGCCGTTCAATACTTTTTTATCGCGCATCATAAGTGGCAAATAATCCTGTGCGGTCATGCCATCCGGTGAAACAGTAGGTAAATTGGCGCGTGCTAAGAGCTTTTCTAAACGCGCCACATCAGCCGGTGTTAAATCACCTAATTTTTCCGATAACACTGCGGCCATCATGCAACCTGCTGCTACCGCTTCACCGTGTAACCAGTTTCCATAACCTAGGTGGGTTTCAATGGCATGGCCGAAAGTGTGGCCGAGATTTAGTAAGGCGCGATCGCCTTTTTCCGTTTCATCTCGGGCGACAATATCGGCTTTTAGTTGGCAACAACGGGCAATACATTGTTTCAAGGCTGTTTGGTCTAACGCTACCAGTTCATCAATGTGTTGTTCCAGCCAGTCAAAGAAAGGTAAATCTAAAATTGCGCCGTATTTAATCACTTCCGCCAACCCGGCATTGACTTCCCGTTTCGGCAATGTGTTTAGGGTTAGCGTATCGATGATGACGGCCGTTGGTTGATAAAACGCACCGATCATATTTTTGCCGAGTTCATGGTTTACCGCAGTTTTGCCGCCGACGGAGGAATCCACCTGCGCCAATAAGGTCGTTGGGATTTGAATGAAGCGTACACCGCGTTGATAGCTTGCCGCCGCAAATCCGGCAACGTCACCGATCACGCCACCGCCTAGGGCGACAATAGTGGTATCGCGGCCGTGATTCGCTTTTAAAAGTGCGGTAAAAATGAGATTTAAAGAGTCGAGGGTTTTGTATTGCTCGCCATCGGGTAAGAGAACATATTCAACGATACAACCGATTTTTTCCAATGTTTCGGTAACGGTAGCCAAATAGTAGTGTGCAACGGTTGGATTGCTGACGATCATTACCTTATTGCCTTGTTTTAGTGGATAACAATCGGTATTTGTTAATAAACCTGCGCCGATATAAATCGGGTAGCGACGTTCTTTCAGTTCAACATTTACACACAGCATTTGATAGGCCTTTTACGTTATTTAACCGTTGTAGTTATCGATAAGATCAATAATTTGGGTTGCCATCACTTTAGCGCTTTGTTCATCTGTCGGGAGAGTAATGTCGGCCACTTCTTCGTAGAGTGGGTTGCGGATTTTTGCCAAGTCTTCCAACACTTGACGCGGATCTTCGGCATCTTGCAATAACGGGCGTTTTTTGTCCCGTTGGGTGCGTTGATATTGTTTTTCTACTGTGGTTTCCAAATACACGACAATGCCGCGTGCGGAGAGGTGATTGCGGCTTTCCTTAGATAAAATTGCGCCACCGCCGGTGGATAGCACAATACCTTGACGCTGGGTCAATTCGTTGATGATACGTTCTTCTCTTTTACGGAAACCGGCCTCGCCTTCAACATCGAAAATCCAGCCGATATCCGCACCGGCGCGTTCTTCAATTTCGGCGTCGGTATCAACGAAATCCATGCTTAATAATTGTGCTAACTGGCGACCTATAGTGCTTTTTCCTGCGCCCATTGGTCCCACCAAAAAAATATTACGTTTTTCTGCCATTGTTATCGTCTTAAACTTATATGGTCGGAAAGAATGTGATCTTTTATAAAATAAGAAACGACCGCAAATAATACAATGTGGCCGCATGAGAGTTTTTTTTTGAATAGAGTTGAAAAGATCACCCCAAAATTGTCGAGATTATCTCAATAAACGCCCCTCTTTTTCAACCTAAACAGGATATTTATTTCGCCTATTAATAGGAAATGCCAAATTAACTACGATTTTGTTGGATTTTTATGCGTGTTTTGTGTGGGGAGCATTTTAGTTTGCTGTGTTATGCCCTGTTCTTGTTTAAAGGATTCTAAGGTTTCTCCTTGGCGTAAAATATGCGGTGTGACGAAAATCACCAATTCCCGTTTTTGATGACGTTCGCTTTCTTTGCTAAACAAGTATTTTACGCCCGGAATGTCTCCCAACAAGGGCACTTTGTCCACGTTTTTAGTGATGGTATCGTGAAATACACCGCCCAACACGATGGTTTCTCCGTCTTTAGCAAAGACTTGGGTGTTGATTTCCTGTTTATCAATGGAGACGACTTCGCCCAAACCATGTGCTACCCGGCTACCGGGTGCATTTTGACTGACCACTAAATCCAACAGAATTTGTTTATCTTGTGAAATATGCGGTGTCACTTCCAAGCCTAACACGGCCTCACGAAATTCCACGCTTTGTGAGCCGCTTTTTTCATTCACCAAAATATACGGCAATTCCGTTCCTTGCTTGATGCTGGCGGCTTTTTTATTGGTTGTGAGCAATCGCGGGCTGGCAATAATTTCTACATTATTTTCCCGTTCAAGTGCGGTCAATTCTAAGTCCAAAAGTCGTCCGTTGATTTTCGCCACCTGCAGTGCGACGGATCCGGCAGGGGTGGTGGCTGTAGGAAAGTTGACGTTTAATTGGTTGGTGATATTGTCAAAGCCGTTACCCGCCAAACTTCCGCCGATACGATGTGCATTTTCGGTGGGGTTAAAAATGCCCCAGCGTACGCCCAATTCTTTTAGACTTTCGCCGTTCATGGTGACAATTCTGGCTTCAATGGCGATTTGTTCAATGGGCTTATCTAATTCTTTAATCAGCTTTTTCAGGTTAGCGATGGATTTCGGTTCGTCTTGAATTAACAACAAGTTACTGCGATCATCAAAAGTGAGGCTACCGTTTGGGGAAAGTAACGAACCGCTACCGCCGGTGAGTGATTTCATCACTTCCGAGGCTTTAGCAAAATTCAATTTAATGGTAGCGGTGGTGAGTCGCGTCGGTTCTTCCGTCATCACGGCAGGAAGGATAAAGGATTCGTCCATTTTGGTGGCAAATTTAGCGGAAGTATCGAGTTTGCTTAAATAATAAATCCCATTTTCCTGCCACAAATCCAACTGCTTAATTTTAGCAACGGAGCGAAACAGCTGATCTAAATCCACATTTTCCAGTTGGAGCGAAACCGTGCCTTGCAATTCATCATCAATAATCAAATTGACATTTTGCGCCAACGCCAATTGTTGCAGAGTGAGTACCAAGGGCGCTTGTTTCAGCCGAATGGAAAATACCTGATTTTGTTCCGCATGAACGGAAAGGCTCATGGCAAAACTCAAAAAACAACTGAAAAACAGACCGCACTTTACGCGGTAGAGCAGAGGTAATTTCATAAGGATTCCTTAAAACTTAAGCTGAAATGGGGTGGTCGCTTTGCAATGGGGATCATTGTCCCAACGTAAAAAATCGATGTGTTGTTTGCCGATTTTTTCAATTTGAATGTGTTCTGCCGCGATAACATCCCCCGCTTTGGCGAGGCTGACTTGATTCTCGGAAAATAACATGAGCTGCCAATCGGTTTTATGTTGTAGCACGCCGATGACTTGAATTTGTGCAAATGCGGTTTGCGGAAAAATCGTTGAATGTGTGGGGTGACACGCTTGGCTTGGCGCGCGGTCTTGTTTTTCCGCAGATGTTTGGGGGATAGCCTGACGGCGGGCTTTATCAAAGGGATCATTGGCGATGCCCGTATGACTTAATATCAGTCCCATCAGTAACCATAAAATTCGTCTTAACATTAGTTTTCCTTGGTATTTAATTGCAATAACAGTTCGCTGGAAATGGTGTTGCCGTTGTTTTGTCCGCTGAGTTTTTGAATTTGCCATTCCACCAATTCCAGTTCGTCGTTAGCGTTTAAAAGTGCGGTCAAAAATTGGCGTAAATCGTTAAAATGTCCTTCTAGGTGTAGTGTCAGCAAGGGCTTTTGACGAAAGTCCCATTGGCTATGTTCAATATGTAATTGTTGGGCAAGTTGTTGTATTTGTTGGTTTATGGGGGGGAGTTTGCCCGCCAATTGCGGCGTGAGTAACTGCTTAGCTGCTTTTTCTTTCAGCGCCGCTAAGATTTTTTGTTGATGACTTAACGTTGCCTGCTGTGTTTGCTGTTGTGTCATGAGATGTTCTAATTGTGAGCGCTGTTGCCAATAATGTTTCGCGGGAAGATAGAGCAACAATGCACCTAGAGCGCATAGCAACGCCATTTGCTGTCGGGACGAAAGTTGGTACCAATGGTTTAACGCATTGGCTAGTGCGGTTTTATCAATCAATTTCATGGCTGTGCCTGCAATGTGAGATCAAACTGAAACCGCATTTCTTGTTGTTGCGGTTTAAATTCTGTGAGTTTCACCTCTCGAAACAAGGCTTGGTCACTGAGAAAGCGGTTAAGCCGGGAAAATTCCTCTTGGTTGACGCTGTGACCGGTAAGCGTTAAATGCTGTTCCGAGAGGGATAATGCAGATAATTCACCTTGTGTGAGTGGTAACTCAGCTAATTGATTTAACAGTGAAAAAACGATTTCCTTAGCAATGGGTTGAGATTCCTTGTCGCTGTTTTGATGATCTCTTGCCTGCTGAATGTGTTGCTGTGTAAGTTGTAGCTCACGTTGCAACGCACGGTGTTCCAGTTGCAATTTTTCCGCTTGTTCTGCATGCTGTTCGGCGACATGATGTAGTGCCAGCCACCCGCCGGTGCAAATTACCGCCCCTACGGCAAGTGTTGTGAATAACGCCTTGGTTTGTTGGCGGCGTTGTTGAACCCGCCACGGCAGTAAATTAATGTCTTTTTTCATTCGTAAGTCCGCACTAAGAAAACGAACGAAAAAGTTCATCATCTTCTTTATGTATTTCTTGTTGCCATAAGGCATTGCCGAGCGCAATTAGCGGCAAATGGGTTTCCACCGGGCGCCAATGTTTTGGGACCACAGAATCATTTCGGACCATTTGATAATAGAAAAGCTGTTCCGGCTGTTCGTCATAACGTTGGCAATATTGCGCTAAAAGTGCGGTCAAATTTTTATCCGTTTGGAATAGGGTTTGGGTTTGCTGCAATTTATGTTGCACCGCCAATGCACCTAGTGCGTCCTGATATAACAACACAGCATTTGCCGGGAACGGTTTGCCCAGTACATATTCCGTTGCACGCAATATCGCCTTGGCGGTGTTGTCCAACACGTCAATTTGTAAAGGCGCAAATTGATGCAAATAATCTTTCGCGATTTGTTGTCTAATGGCAAAAATCTCTAGCCGAAAACCTTGTTTTAACGGCGTGGCGGCGTAGTCATACCAAATTTCATTAATGGGAATCGGTAGCTCGTTGGTTAAGGTGAAATGACATTGTTGTTCACATTCCGCCGGCGTGAGATTGTGCGGCAGAATTAACGTTTTCTGCCAAATTTGGTGCGGCATGATGGACGTTATGTATTTATACGACGCACTTCTGCGTAAATAATTTGAGTGGCGAGTTAAGGCGCCGGGTAAATCCAACAGGTCCACGTCATCGAGATGTAAACATTGTGCTTGGTTTTGTTTATCGAACCACACGATATCCACATTTTGGTTGTGATACCACAAGCCGATTTGAATAGAAGGTGTATGTTTTATGAACATAATTTTTATCCTAATTTACAATATTTCCGATAGTTTTCGCTTTTGATTTGATTGAGTAATCTTTATACTTACAAGCTAACTCTATTTTTAATTCCCTTAATTACCTTTAAGTAAGTGAGAAATTTTCGATGCGGATCGCAAAATTAATATTAAGTACCCTGTTAACCTTATTTATTTTGGGGTGCATTGCCATGGGGGTAGTGTATATCCAACTCAAATCCGACCTGCCCGATGTGGAAAGTTTGAAAACCGTAGAATTACAGCAGCCAATGCAAATTTATACGTCAGATGGCAAATTAATTGGTGAAGTGGGCGAACAGCGTCGTATCCCGGTGAAGTTGGAAAATATTCCTAAGAAATTGATTCAAGCCGTGTTGGCAACGGAAGATAGCCGTTTTTATGAGCACCATGGTCTCGACCCGATTGGGATCGCCCGTGCATTGATGGTGACGATTAACAAAGGTGGTGCATCCCAAGGGGCGAGTACCATTACGCAACAATTGGCACGTAATTTCTTTTTAACGCCGGAAAAAACGTTGATTCGTAAAGCGAAAGAAGCCATTTTGGCGATTGAAATTGAAAACGCGTTAAACAAACAAGAAATTTTAGAGCTGTATTTAAATAAAATTTATCTTGGCTACCGTTCTTACGGCGTGGCCGCAGCGGCAAAAACCTATTTTGGCAAAGAATTAAACCAATTAACCTTATCTGAGATAGCCGTCATTGCCGGCTTGCCAAAAGCGCCTTCCACGATGAACCCGCTATTCTCACCAAAACGTGCATTAGAACGTCGTAATGTCGTATTAGCCCGTATGTTGGATCAGAAATACATTACCAAAGAAGAATATGATGCAGCGCTTAAAGAGCCTATTGTCGCCAGTTATCACGGTGCGCAAATGGATTTCCGCGCAGATTATGTTACGGAAATGGTACGTCAGGAGATGGTGAAACGCTTTGGTGAGGAAAATGCCTATACCAAAGGCTATAAAGTGTATACCACCGTGCTTTCTAAAGATCAGGAAACCGCACAAAAAGCGGTGCGTGACAATTTAATCGCTTACGATATGCGCCATGGTTATCGCGGTGGTGCGCCATTATGGAAAAAAGATGAAGCTCCTTGGGATAACGAAACTATTATTGGTTTCTTGAAAAAATTACCGAATTCCGAACCTTTTATTCCGGCGGGTGCTGTAGCGGTGAGTAAAAGTGGGGTAGAGTTATTATTAGCCTCCGGCGAAAAAATGACATTGCCAAGCAGCGCTATGCGTTGGACGGGACAAGCCAATCCGGTGAAAGTGGGTGAGCAAATTTGGATTCGTAAAAATGACAAAGGCGAATGGGTTTTAGGACAGATCCCTCAAGCCAACTCCGCTTTGGTGTCATTAAATAGTGATAACGGTGCCATTGAAGCGATTGTAGGCGGTTTTAGTTTTGAACAAAGTAAATTTAATCGAGCCACTCAATCTTTGGTGCAAGTCGGCTCCTCCATTAAACCGTTTATTTATGCGGCAGCCTTAGAAAAAGGCTTAACCCTATCCAGCGTGCTACAAGATACGCCGATCATATTGAAAAAACCGGGACAAAAAGAATGGCGTCCGAAAAACTCGCCAGATCGTTACGATGGTCCGTTACGTTTACGCGTGGGATTAGGTCAATCAAAAAATATGATTGCGATTCGTTCCATGCAAATGGCCGGTGTGGATTTCGTAGCGGATTTCCTACAACGTTTCGGCTTCAAACGGGATCAATATTTTGCCAGTGAGGCCTTAGCGCTTGGCGCCGCCTCTTTCACACCGCTTGAAATGGCGCGTGCCTATGCGGTGTTTGATAACGGCGGTTATTTAATCGATCCTTATATTATCAATAAGATCTTAGATAATGCCGGGAAAGAAATTTTTGTGGCAAACCCAAAACTGGCTTGCCCAAGTTGTGATAACGTTCCGGTAATTTACGGCGAAACAGAAAAATTAGACGGCTTTAAAAATACCGATTTAACGCCGGCTGACGAGTTTGCCAAAACCGATGATTCTACCAACGGTGAAGAAACCGACCAAGGCGAAAGCGTGCCGGATATTCCGGAATTACAGCCGAGAGTGGATGCCGTAAAAGAAGATAATCCAAATCTTATGGCAGATGCGAAAACCAATTCTTCCGAAACTCAATATGCACCTCGTGTAATTAGTGGTGAGTTGGCGTTCTTGATCCGTAGCGCATTAAACACCGCTATTTATGGTGAACAAGGCCTTGGTTGGAAGGGAACCAGTTGGCGTATGGCAAATGAGATCAAGCGTAAAGACATTGGCGGTAAAACCGGTACAACCAATAACTCCAAGGTGGCGTGGTATGCCGGCTTTGGCGCGAATTTAACCACAGCCGTTTATATTGGTTTCGATGATAATAAATTCAGTTTAGGTAGTGGTGAAGCCGGTGCAAAAAGTGCAATGCCAGCGTGGATTAGCTACATGAAAACCATCTTAAAAGATACGCCTGAACGTGAATTGCCAACGCCGGCGAATATCGTTGAAAAACATATTGACTTGCGTTCCGGTCTATTGGCCAACGGCGGACGGGTGGAATACTTTATCAAGGGCACCGAACCGACCCGTGCTTATGTAGAAGAACGCGGCTATTATGTGCCAAGTGAGTTATTGGACGGTTCAACAGGCGGACAACCGGAAGAATTATTCTAGTCCGATTCATTACCACTAGGCCCGGCAAGCGTCGGGCTTAGTCTTTTTCCGCTAAAAGTGCGGTGCTTTTTACCAACGTTTTTTTAAGACTATTATAAGTAGGATTTATGCTAAGTTATCGTCATAGTTTTCATGCCGGCAACCATGCGGATGTGTTGAAACATATCGTGTTAATGCTGATTATTGAAAGTTTACAACAAAAAGAAAAAGGCTTTTATTATTTGGATACGCACGCCGGTGCAGGGCTTTATCGCTTGTTTAGTCAAGAGGCGGAGAAGACCGCCGAATATGCGGAAGGCATTGGGCGTTTATGGCAGCGCGATGATTTGCCGACAGAAGTTGACCGTTATGTTAAGCTGATTCGAAAGCTTAATTATGGTGGGAAAGAATTGCGCTATTATGCAGGCTCACCGTTATTGGCCGCCAATTTGTTGCGCCCACAGGATCGAGCGTTGATGATGGAATTGCACCCAAGCGATTTTCCTTTGTTACGCAATAATTTCAAAGAATTTGAGAATGTTACCGTGAAAATCGGTGATGGTTTTCAGCAAGTTAAAGCTACATTGCCACCGAAAGAGCGTCGTGGCTTGGTGCTGATTGATCCGCCTTATGAATTGAAAGAAGACTATGATTTGGTCGTGAAGGCCATTGAAGAAGGCTATAAGCGATTTGCTACGGGCGTTTATGCCATTTGGTATCCGGTGGTGCTACGACAACAAACTAAACGAATGATTAAGGGGTTGGAAGCCACCGGTATTCGTAAGATTTTGCAAATTGAACTGGCGGTGCGTCCTGATTCTGAACAACGTGGTATGACAGCGAGCGGCATGATTGTGATTAACCCGCCGTGGACGTTGGAAAAACAAATGAAATCCATTTTGCCTTATTTATCCACCGCACTTGCCCCTCAAGGCACGGGCAGTTGGTCGGTGAATTGGATTACTCCGGAATAATTCCGTTGACTGAGATAATACCGATTAAACCGATTTATTTATTCAGTTTGCGTGAAAAACGCGGTTTATTAGAGAATAAGCCGCATTTTATTGATTAAGGACAGACTATGACAAAACATTATGACTATATTGCCATCGGTGGTGGCAGCGGTGGTATCGCTTCTGTTAATCGTGCCGCAAATTATGGCAAAAAATGTGCCATTATTGAAGCAAAACATTTAGGTGGAACCTGTGTCAACGTGGGTTGCGTACCGAAAAAAGTGATGTTTTATGGCGCGCAAATTGCTGAAGCTATCAATCATTATGCGCCGGATTATGGCTTTGATGTGGATGTGAAAAAATTTGATTTCGCCAAGTTGGTGGAAAGCCGACAAGCCTATATTTCCCGCATTCATACTTCATACGATAACGTGTTGGCAAAAAATAACGTAGATGTGATTCGTGGGTTTGCCAAATTTGTCAATAAAAATACCCTTGAAGTGACTTTCGCTGATGGCACCACCGAACAGGTAACGGCAGATCATATCTTGATTGCCACAGGCGGACGTCCAAGTATTCCTGCAGTACAAGGCGCGGAATACGGTATTGATTCTAACGGCGTTTTTGCTTTAACCGAACTTCCAAAACGTGCAGCTGTTGTCGGCGCAGGTTATATTGCCGTGGAGTTGGCAGGCGTCTTGAACAGCCTCGGTGTGGAAACCCATTTATTTGTGCGTAAACATGCGCCGTTGCGTAATTTTGATCCAATGATGGCAGAAACTTTGATTGAATCCATGCAACAAGACGGCATTACGTTACACACCCATGCGATTCCAAAAGAGGTGGTGAAAAATGAGGATGGCTCGGTGACGATTAATTTAGAGGATGGTCGTGAGCAAAGGGTAGATTGCCTGATTTGGGCCATTGGACGTGAACCGGCTACCGATAAAATTAATTTACAAGCGGTTGGTGTAGAAACCAATGAGCGCGGTTTTATTAAAGTGGATAAATACCAAAACACCAATGTGCCGGGCATTTACGCTGTAGGCGATATTATTGAAGGCGGTATTGAACTCACTCCGGTGGCGGTCGCAGCAGGACGTCGTTTATCCGAACGCCTGTTTAACAATAAACCGAACGAACATTTGGATTATCGTTTGGTGCCATCCGTGGTGTTCAGCCACCCGCCAATCGGCACCGTCGGATTAACTGAACCGCAAGCCATCGCGCAATATGGTGCGGAAAACGTGAAAGTGTATAAATCCTCCTTTACCTCGATGTACACTGCGGTTACCCAACATCGTCAAGCTTGTCGCATGAAATTAGTATGCGTTGGCAAAGAGGAAAAAATCGTAGGCTTACATGGTATCGGTTTTGGCGTGGACGAAATGATCCAAGGTTTTGCTGTTGCTATTAAAATGGGCGCGACAAAAGCTGATTTCGACAACACCGTTGCCATCCACCCGACCGGTTCGGAAGAATTCGTCACAATGCGTTAATTGATGCTTATTAAATAAAAAAGGTCTGAATTTTCAGACCTTTTTTGTATTCTTAATTTGATATTTTTAATGCAAACTTCAGCGATTCAGCTAAAGTGCGGTCATTTCTCACCACATTTTTTTAACGGGTGCCGTAAACGACAATAGTCTTGCCGTGAGCGGATATGAGATGTTGATCTTCCAACATTTTTAAAATTCGGCCAACGGTTTCGCGGGAGCAACCTACCATTTGGCCAATTTCCTGACGGGTGATTTTAATTTGCATCCCATCCGGGTGTGTCATAGCTTCCGGCATTTTGGCTAAATTTAATAAGGTTTGCGCGATACGGCCGGTAACATCTAAGAAAGCCAAATTACTCACTTGGCGCGAGGTATTTTGCAAGCGTCGGGCAAGTTGCGCAGTTAAATACATTAAAATTTCAGGGTTAGCCTGAATGAGTTGGCGGAATTTGCGATAAGAGATTTCGGCCACTTCACAGGCGCTTTTAGCTTTGATCCATGCGGAACGGAGCTGACCTTCTTCAAATAAGCCTGCTTCACCAAAGAAATCCCCTTGGCCTAAATAAGTGAGAATCATCTCTTTTCCATCCTCGTCTTTCACCATAACGGAGACGGAACCTTGAATTAAATAATAAAGCGTTTCGGCTTTTTCGCCGGCGTTGATTAATGTGCTTTTAGATGGATATTTATGAATATGGCAATGTGATAAAAACCAGTCCAACGTTGGATCTGTGGGTTGTGTAGCTTGTGCGTTTTGTTCCTGCACGTGAAACCTCCATCTAAATAGGGAAAAACCAAAAAGCTTATCTGAAAAAGTCCGTTTTATCTTTTATATCAATAGATTCGTGTAGTTCTGACCAAACGATCACCGCGCTTCCTTGGCGGATTCTGTTGAGTAACGCTTTCTTTTTTTGTTCGAAAGTCTGTTCATGTAAACCGTAATCGGTTCCTTCGCGCAAGATAACACTCTCTATAATATTGATTAAAGTTTGTTCTTCCAATTCTTGCCAGGGAATAATCATGTCATCTTACCTAAATAAATAAATTATGCAAATAAGCTTTCAATAAGCTGCCATTGTTGATTAAATCCTTGATTTGGTGAGTGTCGGAAATTGGATCGTACATAACGCATAAATTGCCCTTCGCATAAGGTTACCAAATGGGCGGCAATAATACGTTCGTCAATGTGAAAACCGCGTCCTTCACGCAATTTTCGCATTTGCAAAATATTTACGAATTGTAATTCCAAACGGTCGAAAAATTTTGCTACGCGCGCCTGCAGTTGTGCATCTTCAAACATTAAGGCGTGACCGGTTAATACGCGGGTTAAGCCGGGGTTTTTACGGGCAAAATCCAAGATCATTTGCAGAATATCTTTCACCCGTTGCATGGTGTTGGTTTCGTTTTTCATGGATTGTGAAATACGATTAAGTAGGGTGCTTTCAATGTTGTCGATTAAGGCTTCAAAGATCTTGGTTTTGCTAGGGTAATAACGGTATAGTGCCGCTTCCGACACACCCACTTCCGCTGCCAGCCGTGCAGTGGTCATACGCTCCATACCGCGTTCGGAATGCAACATATGCGTGAGTACCGTCAACACTTGTTGGCGACGTTCTTTGATACTGCGTTTGTTTGCCTGTTCCATTAGTGTTTACCTGAATGGCCAAAACCACCCTCGCCACGATCGGTAGCGTTAAACTCGCTAACGATATTGAATTCTGCTTGCACCACCGGCACGAAAACCAGTTGAGCAATGCGATCACCCACTTCAATTTTGAACGGTTCGCTACCACGATTCCACACGGAAACCATGAGCGGGCCTTGATAATCGGAGTCGATTAATCCCACCAAATTGCCCAACACAATACCGTGTTTATGCCCTAAACCGGAACGTGGCAAAATTACGGCCGCTAAATTCGGATCGGCAATATAAATGGAAAGCCCCGTTGGAATTAATTTCGTTTCGCCCGGTTGAATTTCAACTCCTTCATCAAGTAACGCGCGTAAATCCAAACCTGCAGAGCCTTCGGTGGCGTAAGTTGGAAGCGGAAATTCTGTGCCGATACGGTTATCTAAAATTTTTACGTCAATTTTTTTCATGTGTCATGTTTTCCTTTAAAGAAATCTGTCATTTTTTTGCTATTTAAGTGCGGTCAAAAAATCCAACGGATTTTGAACGTTGGCTGTGCCAACGATCCCATTGGGCGAATAATCGAGCTTGATTCGATTGTGGGTAATTTTTGGTGCATTTTTTTATTGGCGATAACGCGCAACAATTTCACTCACCAATGCATCCGCTAATGTGTTTTTTTCTGCAAGCGGTAAGGTCTTCTCACCATTTTCCCAAAAGAGTTGTAACGCATTGTGATCCTGGCCGAACACCTGCCCGCCGGAGACATCATTGGCGCAAATCATATCCAAATTTTTGCGTTTAAGTTTGTCCTTGGCGTAATCGGCAACATTCTGCGTTTCGGCGGCAAAACCAACGGTGAATGGGCGATTTTCGGTTAAATGACCGACATCGGCAATAATGTCGGGATTTTTAATGAGTGTTAACGTCATTTCCTCGCCGGATTTTTTGATTTTTTGCTCGGCGACTTCCGCTACACGGTAATCTGCCACAGCGGCACAACCAATAAAAATATGATTTTTAACCGCACTTTCTAAGGCGGTTTGCCACATTTCTTGCGCGGAAGTGACATCAACGCGGTTGACATTGTTAGGTGTGGCAAGGTTTACCGGACCGGCAATCAAGGTGACATTCGCCCCGCGTTTTGCGAAGGCATCCGCAATGGCAAAGCCCATTTTGCCGGAGCTGTGATTGGAGATGTAGCGCACCGGGTCAATGGCTTCGCGGGTCGGGCCTGCCGTGATAGCGACATTCAGGCCGGCTAAATCTTGTTGCGTAGCAAAATGGTGACAAAGTGCGGTGAAAATTTCCGATGGTTCGGACATTCGTCCGGCGCCCACATCGCCACACGCCTGTTCGCCGCTATTTGGCCCGATGGTTTGAATACCACGGGATAAAAGTGCGGTCAGATTTTGCTGTGTTATGGTTTGGCGATACATTTGTTGGTTCATCGCCGGTGCCAGCAAAATCGGCGCGTTGGTGGCAAGGCAAATCGTAGAAAGTAAATCGTTCGCCATGCCGACAGTTAAACGGGCAATAAAATCTGCACTTGCAGGGGCAATAAGCACCGCATCCGCCCATTTCGCCAATTCAATATGCCCCATCGCGAGTTCGGCTTGCGGATCTAACAGGGATTGCGCCACCGCATTGCCGGAAATGGCTTGCAAGCTGAGCGGTGTGACAAATTCCGCTGCGGCAGGGGTGAGAACCACTCTGACTTGCGCCTGGGCTTTGCGTAATAAACGGATTAATTCGATTGTTTTATAAGCGGCAATACCACCTGTAATGCCTACTACAATACGCTTATTTTCTAGGTTAAACATAATGAAATCCCATGATTTGGCCAAGTCGGAGATGAACCGGGCTATTTTACTTGAATTATTATTTAATAAAAAATCTTATTTTGCGATCCGTCTTCCAACTTTAGCGTGTTATTTCACCATGAGGTTTAACATTATGAATTAATTGTCAATCCATAGGTTATGAGACGAAATAAAAAGATGAATGAACCATTAATGCCAAGAGAAAAATTATTGCAATACGGCGCGGCGGCGTTAAGCGATGAGGAGCTATTGGCCATTTTTTTACGTACGGGCATTAAGGATTGCCCCGTCATGCAATTGTCCCGCAATGTGTTGCAATATTTTGGCTCTTTACGCGGCTTAATTACGGCAAGTCAAAAGCAATTTTGTGCCGTAAAAGGCATTGGTGTTACCCAGTTTATTCAGTTACAGGCTTGTACCGAAATGACTAGGCGTTATTTGCTGGCGGAATTAAAGGAAGAACATTGTTTCACTTCAAGCGATGCGGTGAAAATGTATCTACAAACCGAGATGGAAGGCTTGGAACGAGAGGTCTTTTTAGTGTTATTTTTGGATACGCAACATCGTTTAATCAAGCAGGAAAACCTTTTCCTCGGCACCATCAATCAGGCCATGGTGTATCCGCGGGAGATCATTAAAGAAGCCTTAGCCTGTAATGCGGCGGCGCTTATTTTGGCACATAATCATCCCTCGGGCGTGGCTGAACCGAGCTTTTCCGATCGAAATATTACACAGAAAATCAAGCAGGCGGCTGAGTTAATGGAAATTCGGGTATTGGATCATTTTGTGATTGGTCGCGGCTGTTATTTTTCCTTTGCGGAACAAAATCTTCTCTAAAACCGACCGCACTTTTGGATAAATTTTGGATTTAATGCAAGCAAATTCAGTATTTAGGCTTGAGAATACAAGATAAAGTGAGTATAATGCACGACCTTTAATATAGTATGCGGGTCGGGTTATGCGACCTGACGAGGTCATTCAAAAAGTTTATTTTTGAAGTATTCCGAACCGTAAGCTCGAGCTTATATTTCATTATTGGAGATTAATATGTCTAGAGTCTGTCAAGTAACAGGCAAGCGTCCGGCAGTGGGTAACAACCGCTCACACGCAATGAATGCGACTCGTCGTCGTTTTCTTCCTAACCTTCACACTCACCGTTTCTGGGTTGAGAGTGAGAACCGTTTTGTAACATTACGCTTAACCGCAAAAGGTATGCGTATTATCGATAAAAAAGGCATTGATGCAGTTTTAGCTGAAATCCGTGCTCGTGGCGAGAAAATCTAAGGAGCTAACAAATGGCAGCAAAAGGTGCTCGTGAGAAAATCCGTTTAGTTTCTACCGCAGAAACAGGTCATTTCTACACAACAACAAAAAACAAACGTAATATGCCTGAAAAAATGGAAATCAAAAAATTTGATCCGGTTGTGCGTAAACACGTTGTTTATAAAGAAGCAAAAATCAAATAATTTTGCACGAATTGAAAAACCCGACATTGTTCGGGTTTTTTTGTATTCTGCGAATGCTGGAGGAAGATAATGCCGGAACTACCCGAAGTCGAAACCGCGCTGCGTGGTGTGAGCCCTTATTTAAAAGATTATGTTATTGAAAAAATTGTGGTGCGTCAGCCGAAACTTCGTTGGGCGGTGTCACCGGAATTAACGGAATTTCATCATGTAAAAATTTTAGATCTCACTCGTCGCGCCAAATACCTGATTATTCATAGCGAACAAGGCTATATTATCGGGCACTTAGGGATGTCGGGGACGGTGAGAATCGTACCGCATGACAGCCCTATTGATAAACACGATCATTTGGATATTGTGATGAACAACGGCAGATTATTACGTTATAACGATCCGCGCCGTTTTGGGGCTTGGTTGTGGACGAAGAAATTGAACGAATTTCATTTATTCCTAAAGCTCGGCCCTGAGCCATTATCTGATGAATTTAACGCAGACTATCTTTTCAAAAAATCACGCAAAAAAACGACCGCACTTAAAACCTTTTTAATGGATAATGCCGTGGTGGTTGGAGTTGGCAATATTTACGCCAATGAAAGTTTATTTTTATGTGGACTGCATCCTATGAAACTTGCCGCCAATCTAACGCGCAGGCAATGTGAACGCTTGGTAGATACCATAAAATCCGTGTTAGCCAAAGCCATAGAACAGGGTGGAACCACACTCAAAGATTTTCTACAACCTGATGGCAGACCAGGTTATTTCGCCCAAGAATTGTTGGTTTACGGCAATAAAGACAAACCTTGTCCAACGTGCGGGACAAAAATTGAAAGTTTAATCATCGGACAACGAAATAGCTTTTATTGTCCGATGTGTCAAAAGAAAAGTTAGGGGATATTATTTTCCATATTTTAGAATAAGCCATTTACCCATTCTGCTGCTTTATCCATGGGAAAATCACAGGTGTGATTATTTGAATTACTTTCTGTGTTGCTTAGAATGGCTTTGTAAGGAATATGGCTATTTCCTCTTGGTTGCCAACGGAAAAAATTCTGCATGTTTCGTGCATAAAATGCTAATACTTTTTTCTGCAACGCTGTTGCAATATGAATGCTTCCTCCATCAACTCCGATAATTAAATCTGCGGATGACGCGAGTTGAATATATTCTTGAATTGATGTCTTAGGTGATAGCTGAATTTTAATCTTATCTGAACAATGGGATATTAATTCTTCAAAATAAATATTACTGTCAATGGTATTGGTTAATACAAAAATAGCTCGTTCTAATAGATCCGGAGCCAGTTGATTAAGTAGCTCAGCAAGTTCTTTTGCCGGAATTTGTCTAGTACTTCCCTGTGGGGCCAGTAAAATTCGGGGTTTATCTCCCCCCCACAGAACATCAAATCTTATGCTTTCCTGATTTTCTAATACATATTCAGCTTTTTTAGGATCTAAATAATTAGAAAGAATAGTATTATTTAAGTAATCAGAGATATGTGTCGTATCATTTTGCGGGCAAGCAAAATTGTAGTTTTTTACTGTTTCGATATTATAGTGTTTTTTGTCTTTTTTATTGAAGATAACAATATATTTAGGTGACAGTAACTTCTCTAAAATAACAGATTTAGTTGTATATGTTGGCTGAAAATCTAAATATAAATCCCATTTATTATATTGAGTAATATAAGTAGAAGGTTTATCTTCAAGCAGTTGATCCACTAAACCGGAATAAGCAAAAATATCTCTATTTCTCTCTGTTACAATGACACCAATCACCAGATCTGGATTTGCTGATTTTAGTTGATTTAAATGGGCGGTATGTGCAATAGCATCACCAATAGCGTCCCCAATAGGTTTTAATAAAACAGATTTAATAGCCATTAAATCTATTGTCTGTGCAGAACGCTTACCTGCCAGTTTTGCAATGATTTTTTTTATGATTGACATAGTTAGTGAGTAATCCATTCTAATTCGATATCATCAGCAGATATTTCATTTACACTTTCAATGAAACTTAGTATATGTGTTTCATTTTTAGAGTTAGGATGCCAGTGTATAAAGTTTTCCTTATCTTCTAATTTATAAAATCCAATAATTTTTTTGTTTAATCCTGAAGCTATATGAATGATTGATGTATCAGGAGATATAACAACATTTGCATAACGTAGCAATTCAATTGTATCAAAAATATCTTGCGTATTTTCATAAATAAATGCATTAGAAAAATCTACAACAATATCTTTTAATAACGGTGTCATTTCAGGGTAGGTGAGTAACAAAACTTTTTTATTAAAAACCTTAAATCTTTCTATAAATTTTCTGATATTCTTCTCTGTAAACTTACGTGATCCTGCAGCCCCAAAGAAATTAATAGCAATATGGTTTTCAAGTTGGTTATCTTTGATGAAATTTCTGATTTCTTCTTTCTGCTGGCTATTATCAGGAATATCATATTCTGAATTAATATTCATAACACCACACTTTTTAATAGAATCAGCATAAATCTGTGAGAAATGAAGTTGTCCACCTAGGATATCGAGGTTAAATATTTTATAGTGTTGTTTTTGATAGCCAATATTATTCTTGGCATTAATTAAACGTGTTAGCCATAAATCACGATTTCTTAGTTGTATGGGCAAATTGATTAATACATCATAATTTTCTTTTGCTAGTTTTTCCCCCATCTTTGTATAAGCACATGGTGCTTTTTTATCAAGAACAAAAAAGTGGTCAATAAAATGATTTGTCTTAAATAAATTTTCATTTTTAGGTGAGCAAATGACATCTACTTGAGCTAGCGGATTATGTTTTTTTAACTCTCTAAAAATAAATGAACTGATAATATAATCCCCAATTTTCCCATCTTGCTGTAACACAATAATTTTAGGGTTTGTAGGTAATGGTTTACCTGGAATCTTTTTATCTAAGATTAACTTACCTAATGTTAAACGGATTTTTCTCAGTAGCGCTTTCATTTATGCTTTTTGTATCTATCTTCGATGGAGTTAATTTCGCTTTCAGTGGCCAATCCCTCAAAAACGCAAGATGGCTCAATGCCGTAAGCATGAATACGAGTTTTTTGTATAAATCCCGTGACAAAATCTGCCGGCATTCGCACAGGGTAAGCATAATTGAGTAATTTTTCTACTCCGGCTAAATTCACCATATATGCTGTTGCTTTCATAATTGAACGGCGAGAATTTGGGGATGGATAGCGATAACGTACTAATTTATAGCCTTCAGGTAAGTTTTTTTTAATTAACGGATAAGACTTAGCTTTGCCATGATCGAAAAATAGAATCTCATAGCGGGAAGGTAATTTTTCAAGTGTTGATTGTAAAATAGCTTTGAAATGGGTAGAAACAATTGCATCGTCTTCCAAGATAATTGCTTCGGGAATATGATTTTTTTTGATATGTTCATATACTCGAATGTGGCTTAAAGAACAGCCTATCTCACCAAGAGTTAAGCGTTTGTTATCAAAATCCTGGTAATATTGATAATCTACTTTAGCTAATTCAACCTCAGAGAGCTCTTTTCCATAAACCGCATCAAAAAATTCAAATTGCAATCCAAGCCCATTTAAGCGCTTTGCTATGAATTCACGACGGGAAGAGTTTTTTAAGCTGATAACGAAGATTGGTGGGAGATTGTATGCGCTATTCATAACACATTACCTTAAGTTGAATAGAAGTAACCCCCGCAATTGCGAGGGCTAAGATTCAGATTACTTTGTACCTGGAATTTTGAAACGGCTGTTAAAGCGTTCAACACGACCACCGGTATCAACAACACGTTGTTTACCTGTGTAGAACGGGTGGCAGTTACCGCATACATCAAGGTTGATGTCTTTACCTAAGGTAGAGCGAGTTTTGATCACGTTACCGCAAGAACAAGTTGCAGTAACTTCTTTATATTCAGGATGAATACCTTGTTTCATAGAAAACCTCAAATTTGAAGCCATGCCGCTATCAAGCCAATCGCAGAAGCAATCCCTGACACCGCATGAGATTAATATTACGCCATTACAAAATGGCACGCTTGTGTGTAAGGTTGCAAATTTTACAGAAAAAATTAGCGTAGTTCAAGCTGTGAGCCGGTCTGCCACTTTGATTTTTTGTGCATATTAAGATTCATTTCATTGCCTCAAAATAGTAAGATAACCCGTAACTTAAGACTAACTTAATATCTCCGTATGCATTTCATTGAAAATAAAAATTTTGTTATTAGCATTCCCACTGCGGATAAACGTCGAAATCACATCATCCAACAATTTGGCCAGAAGAAAATTCCATTTGAATTTTTTGACGCGTTTACACCTTCTGAGCGACTCAATGATCATTTACAGCGTTATCTTCCCAATGTTGCTGGAACATCCAAGCTCACCATGGGAGAAAAAGGCTGTTTGATGAGTCATTTCATGTTGTGGAAAAAGTGTGTTGATGATGATTTAGATTTCATCACGCTTTTTGAGGATGACATTTTGCTTGGTGAGAATGCCGAACAGTTTCTTGCTGAAGATGAATGGCTAAAAGTGCGGTTCAATTTTCAAGAGATTTTTGTCTTGCGTTTAGAAACCTTTTTGATGCCCGTTAAGATTGAAAAACAGCAAGGAATTTTACCTTTTCAACAGAGAGAAATTGATATTTTGAAATCAAAACATTTTGGTACGGCGGGATATGTGATTTCTCATGGTGCAGCTAAGTATCTAATGGAAGTGTTTGAAAAATTTTTCTCAGAAGAGATTAAACCCATTGATGAAATTATATTTAATCAGCTGATTGATGTTCCTAGATATCGGGTATATCAACTAAATCCGGCAATTTGTGTGCAAGAATTGCAGTTAAATCAAGAAAATAGTGTATTAGAGAGCGGGCTTCAGAAAGAGCGCAAAAAGAATACAGTCAGCCACACAAAGAAAACGTTAAAACAACGCTTTATTCGAATAAAAGATAATATCATACGGGCAATAAATAAAGAAAAATGGGAAGAAAAACAAAATGTTAATGAAAATCTGGGTAAAGAAATCGTTCGTTTTATGTAGATGATCTTATGAAAGAAAAATATTCCTCACTCTCAAATTTATTTTCAACTAACTCAACATTTTTTAATTTTATTACTAGGATAAGTAGTAAGCCTTATAAAATATTTTATACAGGTTTAATTCCCAAGCCTATTCGTAAATGGCTTGCAAGAAAAGCAGATTTATCTCAACAAAATCATGTTGCTAATTGTTGGAAGAAAATTATTTCTCTTTATATTAATGATGAATTGGATGAAATAATTATTACACCTAAAAAGGACTTAAAGGATAAAAAGATTATTTGGCAATATTGGGGACAAGGTTGGAATAGTGAGTCACTGCCTGACGTTGTTAAAATCTGTAGCCGTTCGGTTCAGATGAATAAAGGTGATTATGAGGTTATTTATTTGGATGATCAAAATGTAAGTGAATATATTGAGTTCCCTAATTTTATTAATCAAAAGAGAAAGAACCCTGAGTTTCGTCATGTTTTTTTCTCTGATTTACTTAGATTAGCTTTACTAAAAGTTTATGGCGGGGTGTGGGTTGATGCTACATTTTTATTTACGGCTCCTATTTCTGCTCATTTTAGTACAATGGAATTTTTTGTATTCCAACGTTCTATACAAACTAAATATAAAGAAAAATGGCAGAAATTAAATGGTAATTATTTTTCTTGGAAAGAAAATCATAGAGTAAATTTCTTAAGTAGCATTATGTTTTCAAAAAGAGAAAACAATACCGTAAATAAATTACTCCAATTAATGTTATTCTTTTGGAAAACCCAAGAATGCATCCCACACTATTTCTTCTTTCAAATTTTATTTGATGAATTAAAGAGAGAAGGGTTGATTTATGAATTTGAGATCATCGATGACACCTTACCGCATTTGCTATTTGCCGAGTTAAATAATCCTTTTGATAAAGATAAGTTAGACGAAATTTTAGCTCAATGTAACCAACACAAGCTAACCTATGTTAAAGATTGCTTGCCGAATAGTTTCTATGATTACTTAAAAGAAAAATATCGTTAGTATATTTTAGATAAAAAAGTCTTTTATTTTTTCTTTTAATGATATTTTACTGGTTTTATCAAATTTCTTAAATAGATGAAACCATCTTTCTTTTCCTAAATAATGAAGTTCGTAGAGATTTTTATGATTAAATAAGCTTAGTAAATATACTCCTTGATCATCGTCAATCATATTTTCTCTAAATAGGTGGTTTTGTGTGGATAGAATATTCTTAAAGAATGTTTTCCAATTTTCTTTAGTGCCTACTATTACACCACCAATAATAAAAGTACTATTATTAAAAATAGCGTGGTAAACATCATATTTAGAGTTTATCTTATATTTCCTTCTTATTGTAAATAGATGAATTTTATTGGGGTTGAAGTAATATCTCCATGTTTTTACATGATTTAATGTCTCCATTTTTCTTACATATCCAAAATCAACCCATGATACAAATTGAGTATTCACCAATCCTAACCTTATTGCTTTATAAACAAAAAAAGACTTTAGATTATTTACTAAAACATATGAGGGATGCCAATATTCGATATTTTTTAATAGATCTGGCCTTACTTTAGAAATGAATTCTTCACTATTTTGAATTTCCTGAATTCGTTTTAATGTTTTCTCAAATTTTTTAATATTAAACGGAATAATCATAGTGGGCTTATTTCCTCTGATATTCTTTATTCTTTCAATATGTTCATTATCAGAAAAAATAACCATTGGGTTATCTAGTGTTGCTAAATTAGAGAAATACTCAAAATAGGTGTCATTTGTTCTAGTCATATAGTCAGGTAATTCTTCTTTTGATTGAAGATTTCCTCTACCTATATCGAAAAATGCCGTTACGATGGTAATAAGATCATTGTTACTGGATGTGGTCATTGGGAATTACTCAGGCTAATAAATTGGAGTAATTATAAAGTTTTTTCAGTTTTCTCGTAATATAAAGTAGCGATTTTATTCTCTAGGCCAATCAATAATGATTTGTGTCTCAGCTACATATATAATGAACGCCAATAATTTTCATCCTAACAATTCTTGATCTTATGCCATTTGCCCGAATCGCACTTCCGGTGCCGCTACATCGCTATTTTGACTATGTCTTCCCTGCGTCAATGAAGGTTGTTGTTGGGGGGCGGGTGCTTGTGCCGTTTGGGACGCAGAAGCGAGTTGGCGTTGTAGTTGACGTAGTGGAACAGACGGAAGTGCCTGAAGAACAGTTGAAGCCTGTGTTAGCTTGTCTTGATGATACTTCATTGTTTTCAGCGGAAAGTTGGCAGTTCTTAAGTTGGGCGGCGAATTATTATCATGCGCCTTTGGGAGAAGTGTTGTCCCAAGCATTGCCGGTGAAGCTACGTCAAGGTGAAAGTGCGGTGGAGAAACAAAAAATTTTTTGGAAACCGACTGCACTTGGTGAGCAAGCGTTGGAGCAAGGCTTGTTAAAACGCTCGAAGAAACAGCTTGAAGCATTACAGGCGGCAAATGATGGGATGGAAAAAGGCAACAACCCATTTGGTAGCGGCATTTGGTCGGCGTTGAAAGCTAAAGAATACATTACCGAAATCGCTCAAGAACCGGAAATTCAAACCTGGCAACAGCAATTAGTTGATAAACCTATCGTCAATAAAGCTGATCGATTAACACTCAATAAACAACAAGCGTTGGTATTCAGCCAATTGAAATTTACCCAAGGGTTTGTCGCGTGGTTGTTGGACGGCGTGACGGGTTCCGGCAAAACGGAAATTTATTTGCAATTTATTGAAGAAATTTTAAATCAAGGCAAACAAGTGTTGCTCTTGGTGCCGGAAATCGGGCTAACGCCACAAACGGTAAGTCGTTTCCAAGCCCGTTTTAACGTGGTGATTGATGTGTTGCATTCCAATTTAAATGACACGCAACGATTACAAGTGTGGCAACGTGCGCGTAGTGGACAAAGTGCGGTCATTATTGGTACGCGATCAGCGCTGTTTACGCAATTTGCCGATTTAGGCGCGATTATTATTGATGAAGAACATGACGCGTCTTTTAAGCAACAAGACGGTTGGCGTTATCATGCCCGCGATTTGGCGGTGGTGTATGCAAAACAACTCAATATTCCTATTTTAATGGGATCGGCAACGCCTTGTTTGGAAAGTTTGAATAACGTGCAACAGGGAAAATATCAGCGCTTGTGCCTATCAGAAAAAGCCAATCAGTCCACCGCACTTCAACAACACGTCATTGATTTAAAACATCAGTCAATGCGTAACGGTTTATCGGAAATCCTGATAAAACGCATGCAGGCGCATTTAGAAAAAGGCAATCAGGTGTTGTTGTTTCTGAATCGACGCGGTTTTGCACCGGTTTTGCTGTGCCATGAATGCGGTTGGATGGCGGAATGTCGCCATTGTGATAAACCTTACACGTATCATCAACAACATAATGTCTTGCGTTGTCATCATTGTAGTGCACAAAAGCCAATTCCGCGCCAATGCGGCAATTGTGGTTCCACCCAATTAATCACCACGGGCTTAGGCACGGAGCAGTTGGAAGAAACCTTAAAAGCGGTTTTCCCAAATTACGGCATTGCCCGTATTGATCGTGATACGACAGCGCGCAAAGGCAAATTGGAAGGTTATTTAGCGGATATTCAACGGGGCAAAAGCCAAATTCTCATCGGGACGCAAATGTTGGCGAAAGGACACCATTTCCCGAATGTCACCTTAGTTGCATTGGTAAATGTGGATAGTGCGTTGTTTTCATTGGATTTTCGTGCGGAAGAACGGCTGGCTCAACTTTATATGCAGGTGGCAGGCCGTGCGGGGCGAGGGGCGCAGCAGGGGGAAGTGTTATTGCAAACCCATTATCCCGAGCATCCGCTATTACAAAGTTTATTGAAGCATGGCTATGATAATTTTGCCCAACAGGCATTGTCGTTGCGTCATAAAATGGGATTGCCGCCTTTTAGTTCGCAAGCATTATTTAAAGCCCAAAGTCGCCATAGCGAGGAGGCGGAACAGCTATTGGCGCAGTTTGCCGAGTATTTTTATGGCGTTAAGCAACATACTGCGCCCGAGTTACAAATTCTCGGTCCTATCACTGCGCCGTTCAGCAAAAAAGCGGGGCAATATCGTTGGCAATTATTGTTGCAACATCCTTCCCGCCTCATCTTGCAACAAGTGTTAAACGAATTTCAGACAAGTGGTTTAAATAAGCCCGTTCAAGTGCGGTGGGTTTTAGACGTAGATCCGCTAGATTTAGGCTAGTTTTGGCTTTGCTGTAGTCAATAAAGCAATTTTTCAGTAGAATTAGCGGAATTTTTTATTGTCATATAGTTAATTATTTTAGTTAGATTAAACAGGTTTTATTGTGGCTCAACGTGATTACGCCGCCCGTGGCGGTGCAAAGAAAAAGAAGAAACAGAAAAAAAATAACAAATCCTTGCTATTTATTATTGCGGCCGTTGTGGTAGCAGCTTTTGGTCTTGGGCTTTATTTATTAAAAGAAAAAGCGCCGGATCCTGTGGTTCAGCCTGTTGAAACGACAGAAAAAACGCAACCGAAAAGCGTGTTGCCAAATCGTCCGGAAGAAGTGTGGAGCTATATTAAAGCCTTAGAAACCCGCACTGTGCCGATTGATGATAATCCGAAGTCGTTAGATAAAAATATGCGTCTGACAGAAGAACAACGCAAGATTTTATCGCTCATGGAAGAAGAACAAAAACAAGCGGAATTGGCGCGTAGCAAAGCAGCCGAAGCTCAAGCAACCGCGCAACAACCCGCACAGCAGCCGACTCAGCAAGTCACACAGCAGGCGGTTCAACCACAAGCAAAACCGCAAGTGGTAGAGGCCAAAAAAACGACACCGCCAAAAGAAGAGAAGAAAGCGGAGCAAACCGTAAAAGTCGAGCCTCAGAAGAAACCTGAGCCGGTACCACAACCTCAGCCGCAGCAACAGGCTCCACAACCGGTGTCACAACAAACCACGAATAATGGGGAACGACGTTATGGCTTGCAATGCGGTGCATTCAAAAATAAAGCACAAGCCGATACATTACAGGCTAAATTAAGTGCTCTCGGTTTAAATGCTCGAGTTAATGCAAGTGCTGATTGGAATCGCGTGATAGTCGGTCCTGCAGGTGATCGAAATGCGGCAGTGAAAATGCAGGAAAAAGCCAAAAGCGTGATTAACTGCGTTGTCATTGGAATGTAATGAATGGGATTGCTATAAAAGTGCGGTGAAAAATCACCGCACTTTTTTATTTTTAACTTGCCAAAAGATAAAAAAACAATAAAATGAACGAACGTTCATTCAGTGGTATTGTATTTACTGTATGTGACCTACCTAAATGTGCAAATTAAAAGAAATTTTAACCGCACTTCTAACAATTAACCCAGTTTTATTAGTAACTTATATGAATCAGTCAGAAACCGATATGATCAAGCGGATTTTTACTGCTACGAATGACTTGATGGCGACAGTTGGCTTGCCAAACTTGTCCATGCACAAGATTGCCAAAGAAGCCAAGATTTCGCCGGGAACAATTTATATTTATTTCAAGAATAAAGATGAATTATTGGCACAGTTCGCACGGTATATTTTTAAATCTTTCCAAGAAACCTTGGGAAAAGATTACGATGAAAGCCAATCGTTTTTCCATCGCTATCGGCGAATGTGGTGGAATATTTGGCATTTTTTGGAACAAGATCCGACGATTGTTGCCAACATGGGAAAATATCAATCCCTACCCGGCTTTCACGAAATTTGCAGAGAATGGGAAAGCCAAGGCATTTGGCATGATTTTTGTACAAAAGCCGCAGAGGTAGATGAGGTCTGCGATTTGCCGCCTCACTTACTGTTTGCCATCTCGTTGGAAAGCTCGCTCAATATTGCATTTAAGTGCAAACAATTTGCTCAACGGGTTTCAATGGATATGCTGGAGTCGATTATCGAACGTACTTGGCGTGCCATTCAAAAATAATAACTTTAGTTACAGATAATATTCACGGAGTTTTTTATGAGTCAAACTCAAACCAATAGACCAAAGCGTTCTCACGTTTTTTTGTTGAAACTGACTTTAGGTATATTTGTACTCATTTTTATCGCAATGATTGTGATGAATTATATGAAATCAAAAGGCATTGCGGATTTCTTGGCAAATCAAGGTGAAACTCCCTCACCGGTAACGGCAATGACCATTACCACCCAACAATGGACGCCTGTGATTGAAACCACCGGTTTGGTTCGTCCTAATCAAGGTGCGATGTTAAGTGCGCAAAGTGCGGGTACGATTTCAAAAGTTTTGGTGACAAATGGCCAAAATGTGAAAAAAGGCGATTTGTTGGTTGAGTTGGATAGTTCCGTAGAACGTGCCAGTTTACAAGCTGCCGAATCGCAAGTGATTTCATTGCGCCAAACTTACCAACGTTATGCCAATCTGGCGAAAAGCGGCGGTGTTTCCCGTCAAGAGTTAGACAATGCGAAAGCGGCCTATGATGCGCAAGCGGCTAACGTGGAATCCTTAAAGGCTACCATTGAACGTCGTCAAATTGTTGCGCCCTTTGATGGTAAAGCCGGTATTGTGAAAGTTAATGTCGGTCAGTATGTGTCAAACGGCACGGAAATTGTACGTGTAGAAGATCGTAGCTCCATGAAAGTAGATTTTTCTATTGCGCAGAATTTATTGGATGAGTTGCGTATTGGTCAAAAAGTTACTGCGACCGCAGATGCCCGTTTAGGGGAAACCTTTGCGGCAAAAGTCACAGCCATTGAGCCTGCTATCAGCTCTTCAACGGGGTTGGTGGATGTTCAAGCGACGTTTGAGCCGGAGGACGGTGCAAAATTATTGTCCGGTATGTTTACCCGTTTGAATGTGGCATTGTCGACGGAATATGACCAAATCGTCGTGCCGCAAGTGGCGGTGAGCTATAACATGTATGGTGAATCACTTTATATTTTGACCGCACTTTCTGATGAGGAAAAAGAGAAATTTGCTAAACAAGGCGATGTGAACAAAATGTATCGCGCCAAACAAATTACTGTATTTACGAAAGACCGCCAAGGTATTTACGCCCAGTTAAAAGGCGATGAAGTGAAAATCGGCGATAAAATCATCACCGGCGGTCAGCAAAACTTAAGTAATGGCGCACTCGTTATTGTGAGTGATGAAGAGGGCGTTGGCACCACGCAACCGGCAAGTAAAACCAATCTCTAATTAGGAACAGCGAATGAAATTTACCGATATATTTATTCGACGTCCTGTTCTCGCAGTTTCGATTAGCTTGTTAATCATTATTTTAGGATTACAGGCAATTTCGAAACTGGCAGTGCGTGAATATCCTAAAATGACCACTACCGTAATTCAGGTTTCAACCGTCTATCCCGGTGCCGATGCAAACTTGATTCAGGCGTTCGTGACGTCCAAAATCGAGGAAGCGGTGGCTCAAGCGGACAACGTGGACTATATGTCTTCCAGCAGTAGCCCAAGTAGTTCAACTATTACGGTAAAAATGAAATTAAATACCGACCCGAATGCGGCACTTGCCGACGTGTTGGCGAAAGTGAACTCTGTGCGTTCCGAGTTACCGAGCGGAATTGAAGATCCATCGGTGACCTCTTCAACCGGCGGTTCGGGGATTATGTACATTAGTTTCCGTTCCAATAAATTGGATGCCAGCCAGGTGACCGACTATATTCAACGTGTGGTGAAACCGCAATTCTTTACCGTTGAAGGGGTGGCAAGCGTGGATATTTTCGGTGCGTCCGAATATGCCTTACGCATTTGGTTGGATCCGAAAAAGATGGCAGCACAAAACTTATCTGCCGCCACTGTTAGGTCTGCCTTATCCGCCAATAACGTGCAAACGGCGGCGGGTAACGACAATGGTTTTTATGTGGTATATAAAAACAAAGTGGATACCACCACAAAATCGGTAAATGAACTCGGCAATCTGATTGTTTCTTCCGATGGCGATAAACTCGTACGTTTACGCGATGTTGCGGATGTCGAGCTAAATAAATCAAGCGATACTGCCCGTGCAGTAGCCAATGGTTCCGATTCGGTGGTGTTGGGTATTAATCCGACCTCTTCAGCTAACCCGTTAACCGTGGCGGAAAAAATCCTTCCGTTATATGAAAGCATCAAAAATAACTTACCGGATGCTATTCAAACAGATATTTTATATAACAGTACCATCGCCATTAATAACTCCATTAATGAAGTGGTGAAAACGATTATGGAAGCAACCCTGATCGTATTGGTCGTGATCACTATGTTTATCGGTTCCTTCCGTGCGATTTTGATTCCGGTGATTACCATTCCGATTTCCCTTATCGGGGTAATCATGATGTTGCAGTCCTTGGATTTCTCCATCAATTTAATGACCTTGTTGGCCTTGATTTTGGCGATTGGGTTGGTGGTGGATGATGCCATTGTGGTGTTGGAAAACGTTGACCGCCATATTAAGCTGGGTGAAACGCCATTCCGAGCAGCGATTATCGGTACCCGCGAAATTGCCGTTCCGGTTATTTCCATGACCATCGCCTTGATTGCAGTATATTCTCCGATGGCATTAATGGGGGGAATTACCGGTACGTTATTTAAAGAATTTGCGCTAACGCTCGCCGGTGCGGTATTTATTTCCGGTATTGTGGCGTTAACCCTTTCTCCGATGATGACCAGTAAGTTGCTGAAAGATCACGATAAACCAAGTAAATTGGAAGAACGTGTTAACAACACATTAACCAAAGTCAACAACGCATATTCTTATGTCTTGGATTTGGTGATGGCGAATCGTAAGTGTATGTTGGCATTTGCGGGTGTTATTTTTGCCACATTGCCGGTGTTGTTTAATTCGCTCTCTACCGAACTTACGCCGACGGAAGACAAAGGCGCCTTCTTAGCTATCGGTTCTGCACCGTCTAACGTGAACGTTGATTATGTACAAGCGGCCATGGCACCGTATCAAAAAATCTTAACGGATACGGAAGAAGTACAATTTGCGATGACCATTTCAGGGGTGCCAAGCACTAACCAGTCCTTAAACGTGGTGACGTTGAAAGATTGGAGTGAGCGTTCCAGAAGCCAAACAGACGTGTTGAAAGAGTTAAACACCAAAGCTAAAGCCATTCCGGAAGTGTCCGTCAGTGGTTTCGCTTTCCCGGAAATTGATACCGGGGAACAGGGCCCGCCGATTGGTTTTGTGATTAGCACCTCAAAAGGCTATGAAGATTTGGCCAATGTTGCTGGCAAGTTTTTAGATGCTATGCAAAAGTCAGGCAAATTCGTTTATACGGATTTGGATTTGAAATTTGATACAGCACAAATGCACATCAAAATTGATCGTGAAAAAGCAGGGACTTACGGCATTACTATGCAACAAATTAGTGCTACGTTAGGGAGCTTCTTATCTGCCGCCACGGTCGAACGTGTAGATATTGACGGTCGTGCGTATAAAATTATTTCACAGGTGAAACGCGAAAACCGTTTATCGCCGGAAAGCTGGAATAGTTACTATGTTTCCGCTTCGAATGGAACTTCTGTGCCGCTCAGCAGCTTAGTGAGCATGACGTTAGAGCCACAACCAAGCTCTTTGCCGCGTTTCAGTCAGTTGAACTCTGCGGTGATTAGTGCCGTACCAATGCCGGGTGCTTCCATCGGGGATGCGATTCAATGGCTACAAGACAATTCAAAAGAATTGTTACCACAAGGCTATAACTACGACTTCAAAGGTGAAGCGCGTCAGTTGGTACAAGAAGGCAACGCGTTAGCGGTGACTTTCGTGTTGGCGGTGGTTATCATCTTCTTGGTGTTGGCGATTCAGTTTGAATCCATTCGTGACCCGATGGTAATTATGATTTCCGTGCCGTTGGCGATCAGTGGCGCATTATTGGCGTTAAACGCATTCGGTTTTGTCGGCAAAGCCGGTGCTACACTGAATATTTACTCTCAAGTAGGCTTGATCACACTGGTCGGCTTAATCACCAAGCACGGTATTTTAATGTGTGAAGTGGCAAAAGAAGAGCAGCTCAATCACGGCAAAAGCCGTATTGAAGCCATTACCGAAGCGGCCAAAGTGCGTTTACGTCCGATTCTAATGACGACTGCAGCGATGATTGCCGGTCTGATTCCGTTGCTTTATGCCACAGGCGCAGGCGCGGTGTCCCGTTTCAGTATCGGTATCGTGATTGTTTCAGGCCTGGCGGTTGGTACGTTGTTTACCCTGTTTGTGTTGCCGGTCATTTATTCCTATGTTGCAAGCGAACACAAACCGCTACCGGAATTTGATGAAAACATTAAACCGATTGAAGGTGAAATTAACCATTAATCCCGAATGTTTGTAGAACTTACCGCACTTTTGAGCAATCAAAGTGCGGTTTTTTTCTGCGTTAAATCTTTTTAACGTTATATTTCAAAGCATATAACATTGCAGTAAAATCTATCACCAAAATCAACCACATTTTTAGGATATGCCATGACCATTTACGACATTGATTTCAACCAGCTTTACAAACAACATCTCATTGCCTGCAACCATTACAATTTGCCACCTGAAAAATGGGACAAGAAAGCAGCCAAGATGGCGGAAAATCTGGTGGGGAAAGCCAGCCGTTATAATCAACAACTATTGGAAACTATGCAGGTGCAACCTGACGAAACCGTGCTTGATATCGGTTGTGGACCAGGCACGTTCACCATTCCTTTGGCACAGCAAGGCAGCCAAGTATATGCCTTGGATTATAGCACGGGGATGTTGGATGTATTGGCGGAATATAAACAAAAACTGCAACTGGCGAATTTAAATCTGATTCGTCGTTCTTGGGCCGAGGATTGGAACGATGTGCCGCAAGTGGATGTGATTTTAGCGTCGCGTTCCACCTTGGTGGACGATTTAGACGACATGATCGAGAAACTCTGTGCCAAAGCAAAAAAACGGGTGTATCTCACTTCCGTGACGCAACGTCATTTTTTGGATGAGGGCGTATTTGCCGCGATCGGACGCGAAGACATCGGTTTTCCGACCTATATTTATTTGCTGAATCGACTTTATCAAAAAGGCATTCAAGCGAACCTGAGCTTCATTGAAACGGAATCCGGTCGCTTTATGGGAGAAACCTATGAGGATTTGCTCGGTTCCGTAGAATTTTCTCTTGGCCCGTTAAATGAAAAAGAAAAGCAGGGCTTAACGGCATTTTATCGCCAAAAACAACAAAATAACGAACCTATTAAACACGGCCAGCGCAAATGGGCGTTGATTTGGTGGAATATCGATTAAAAGTGCGGTGAGATTTTGCGGTATTTTTTGAACCTGAACGTGTTATTCGGCGAAGGTGATTTTTTCTCCTTCGCCTTGACGAAGTAGCCTTTCAGGCGTAACATTGCGCGCGATTTAGTAACAAGAGGACACACACTTTGGACAGTCACAGTCGATACCGAATAGAGTTTTCACTGTAACTATCGCCCGTCTCACTTATCGGCGATGGTTTCGTTGGTAAGTTTCGTTTACCTTTCTCTTTTTCGGCATCTTTTCCGTCAGACGAAAATTTGCAATACCTTTATCATTACCGCTTTCTTTTTAGTCGTTGAAAAACACGCGTAAAAACGACCGCACTTTTGATCGCCAAACTTGGTAATGATTTATTCGTTTGATTGTTTGTTCATTGCGTTGTGCGTAGTCCAATCGGGAGTATGACAAAATGATAAATGCCTTTGCCCTTGAAGATGCTCGCTTAGTTCGTATCGACGAATCTGCCGAGCCGTTAAACACCGCCATTTGGCTTGATTTAATTGAACCGACCGTAGAAGAACGGGAAACCTTGCAGGAAAGTTTAGGCCAAAGTTTGGCCTCTTTCTTGGAATTAGAAGACATCGAAGCATCCGCGCGTTTTTTTGAAGACGAAGACGGTTTGCACTTGCACTCTTTCTTTTATTGTGAAGATGAAAACGATTATGCGGATTTGGCCAGCGTAGCGTTCACCATTCGTGACGGACGTTTGTTCACTTTGCGTGATCGCGAATTACCAGCGTTCCGTTTGTATCGGATGCGTTCCCGTAATCAGCGTTTAATCGAATGTAATTCATACGAACTATTGCTGGATTTATTTGAAACCAAAATTGAGCAGCTGGCGGATGTAATTGAAAACGTGTATGCGGATTTGGAAAAATTAAGCCGCGTGGTGTTAAACGGAACCCAAGGGGAAGCCTTTGATGAAGCCTTGGCGACTTTAACAGAACAAGAAGACACCAGTTCCAAAGTGCGTTTGTGTTTGATGGATACGCAGCGAGCGCTCAGTTTCTTGGTGCGTAAAACCCGTTTGCCGGCAAATCAGTTAGAACAGGCACGTGAAATTTTACGAGATATTGAATCTTTGCAGCCGCATAATGAATCCCTGTTCCAAAAAGTGAACTTCTTGCTCCAAGCGGCCATGGGTTTTATTAATATTGAACAGAACCGCATTATCAAAATCTTCTCCGTTGTGTCGGTCATTTTCCTACCACCGACGTTGGTTGCCTCTAACTACGGCATGAACTTTACCGATATGCCTGAACTTGGGTTAAAATTCGGCTATCCAATGGCGTTGGGGTTAATGGCGCTGGCGGCGTTTGCGCCGTACTGGTATTTCAAACGTAAAGGTTGGTTATAATTTAAGGAAACATAATGAATTCAATCCAATTTCTGATTTCTACCGCAATTAGCGTGTATAGCTTTATTTTAATTTTACGTGTGTGGTTTCAAGTGGCTAAAGTGGATTTCTACAATCCGTTATCGCAAACTTTAGTGAAAGCCACCCAACCGGCGATTAGCCCGTTAAGTAAATTTGCTCCGACCATAAAAGGCATTAATACCGCCGCGTTATTGGCGTGTTTTATTTTAGGCGTGGTGAAATTCCCTCTGTTAAATTTGTTTGGCACCCTTCTCGGCGCGTCCTTGTTTGAATATGCCATTATCGGCGCATTAAGCGTGGTGCATAGCATCGGCGAAGCAATTTTTTATGTGTTGTTGGTGGGGGCGATTTTAAGCTGGTTTAACCGTGGCGCAGGCCAGGCGCAATATATTTTGTATCAACTGAGCGAACCCGTATTAGGTCCCGTTCGTAAAATTTTGCCAAACACCGGCATGATCGATTTCTCGCCGATGGTTGTTGTCTTCGTGCTGTATTTGCTCAACCGCGTGTTATATGACATTTTTGGCGACCTTTGGGCCGCCGCTGCTTTTTAAGGACACATGATGGTGGCCGTAGAACAAATCGGTGCGGATTTGCGCCTGAGAATTTTTTTACAACCCAAAGCCGCCAAAGATCATATTGTCGGTTTGCATGATGACGAATTAAAAATCAGCATTACCGCCCCGCCTATTGATGGGCAGGCCAACGCCCATCTTCTCAAATTTTTAAGTAAACTCTTCAAAGTGCCGAAAAGTAGCATTGTGTTGGAAAAAGGCGAACTTAATCGCCATAAACAGATTCTAATCCCTAGCCCTAAGATCATTCCGTCCCAAATTGAATCCTATCTTGAGATCATAAAGCGTAGTGAACAATGAGGGTGTTTTTTTACTGGACAAAATAATAAATAAGCGGACAATCTAGCCGTTTATTTTTAGTCCTATAATTCATTACAAGGAGAATTCAATGAGCGTCACCAAGCAACAAGTATTAGATGCCTTCCATTTTCGTTGTGCCACAAGGTATTACGACCCTGCCCGTAAAATCAGCAAAGAAGATTTTGACTATATTTTAGAACTTGGTCGCCTGTCGCCAAGCTCTGTAGGGTCCGAGCCATGGCAATTTTTAGTGGTACAAAATCCTGAATTACGCCAAGCCTTAAAGCCTTTCTGTTGGGGCATGGCAACGCAGTTGGACGATGCCAGCCATGTGGTGGTGATTTTGGCGAATAAAAATATGCGTTATGATTCCGAGGATTTTCGTGCCAACCTTGTACGTCGCGGTTTAACTGAAGAACAAATTCAAGCCAATATGGCCATTTATCAACGCTTCCAAACAGAACACATAAACGTTTTAGAAAACGACCGCACTTTATTTGATTGGGCAAGCAAACAAACCTATATCGCACTTGCCAACATGATGACGGGGGCTGCCTTGATCGGCATTGATAGCTGCCCAATCGAAGGCTTTAATTATGCGGAAGTCAACCGTATTTTGGCGCAAACCGGTGCTTACGATGCCGACAAATACGCAGTATCTGTGGCCGTGACATTTGGCTATCGCGCTAAGGATATTCGTCCGAAAGGCCGTAAGCCGCTTAACGAAATCGTTCATTGGATCGAATAATCTTTCATCAAATCTGCTCGTCACTTTAATAGCCTAAAAGAGCGGATTTTTTACATTTTGGAGACTGAAATGTCACGACATTTATTTACGACAGGTAAACCTCGTTCGCTACTGTTCCCGATTTTTTTCTTTTCCTTGATTAACCTTATTGTGTTTACCTTGTCCCGTCTTGGTCTGTCTTTATGGCAACTGGAACGTGTCAATGCGGTCGAGGGCTGGAGCCAGTTATTCTTACAAGGCTTGCGCATGGATGTGGTGTCCCTGTGTTATTTATTTGGTGTACCGGCATTATTGACTGTATTGCTTTATCATCAAAACGCGTTAGGGCGCATTTGGCAGAGCATTTTACGCTTCTGGTTGACCGCTGGCAGTGTATTCATTTTGTTTATGGAACTGGCCACTCCGGCGTTTATTGAAACCTATGATTATCGCCCGAACCGCCTGTTCATTGAATATTTGATTTACCCTAAAGAAGTGTTCTCCATGCTGATGGAAGGGCATTTAAGTGCGGTCATTTTTAGCCTCGTTTTTACGTTCATTGCTGTGGTGGTGTATTGGAAACTGGCCGGTTGGGCGGTACGCAATATCACGCCAATGCGTTGGACGTGGCGCCCTGTGGTGGCGTTATTGGTGATTGCCTTGAGTTTTCTCGGTGCGCGTTCTAGTTTTCAACACCGCGGAATCAACCCGGCCATGGTGGCATTTTCCTCTGATGCCATGGTGAACTCTTTGGTGCTGAACTCAGGTTATTCTGTGATTTATGCGGCGCAACAATTTAAAGACGAAGGTACCTCGTCTGAAGCCTACGGTAAGATGGATGTGGAAGAAATGTTCTCCATTGTGAAAAATAGCGGAAGCCGTCCGGCGGAGGCCTATGTTTCCAAGGAAATTCCAACCTTGACCCGTAACCAGGCTACCTACCAAGGCAAACCGAAAAATATCGTGATTATTTTGGAAGAAAGTCTCGGTGCGCAATTTATCGGTACCTTAGGTGGTTTGCCGCTGTCACCAGAATTTGACAAGTTGGCACAGCAAGGTTGGTTGTTTGATAATTTATACGCCACCGGCACCCGTTCCGTACGCGGTATTGAAGCGGTTACCGCTGGTTTCACTCCAACGCCGGCACGTGCTGTGGTTAAACTTAACAACAGCCAACGCGGTTTCTTCACCTTGGCGCAATTATTAAGTCAACGGGGTTACGATACGTCCTTTATTTATGGTGGGGAAAAGCATTTTGATAATATGGCAGGCTTTTTCTACGGTAATGGCTTTAAACGTATTATCGACCAAATGGATTATCAAAACCCGAGCTTTACCGGGACTTGGGGGGTGAGTGACGAAGACTTGTTCACTAAAGCCAATGAGACCTTTACCCAATTACACAAAGAAGGCAAACCATTCTTCAGCTTGGTATTCAGCTCCAGCAACCATGATCCATTTGAGTTTCCGGACGGCAAAGTCGATCTGTACGAACAGCCTAAAGCCACTCGTAACAATGCGGCAAAATATGCGGATTATGCGATTGGACATTTCTTCAAATTGGCGAAGGCATCCAATTATTGGCAAGACACTATTTTCTTAGTGATTGCCGACCACGACTCCCGTGTTGCCGGCGCCAGCTTGATGCCGATTAAGCATTTCCACATTCCGGCATTGATTTTGGGCGAAGGCATCGAACCACGTCGTGATAACCGTTTGGTTAGCCAATTTGATATGCCGACTACTTTGCTTTCCTTGGCAGGGATTAGTGGCGATTACCCGATGATCGGTTATGACCTCACTAAACCAAACAATCCAAACCGCGCCATTATGCAGTACGACCAAGTACAGGCACTTATGCGCGGCAATGATGTGGTGATTCAATTTCCGAAAGTGGGCGCCAAAACCTACCGCTACGACAAAGCCACTGAAACCTTAACGGAAGCGGAAGTGCCGCAAAGCATGGTCAAAGAAGCCTTGGCTCACGCGCTGTTGGGTAGCTATTTGTATAAGCACCGCTTATACACAACGCCGGAAATTAAACAGGCGGAAAGCAAGCGCTAATTTTGAAATGAAAAGTGCGGTTGAAATTCACGATGGATTTTGAAATTGCCGTGGGTAATTTATTACCCACGGTTACGCATGGCTCAGCCCCTTTGGGGCTGTTTTCAATTTTCTAAGGGAGAATGATGACTTAATCCGAGCTAACTCATCACCCTGATCAAAAATGAGGATTTTATTCCTCAATCCAAATCACTGACGCCATTCTTCCTGTTGCATTATCTCTTCGATAAGAAAAGAAGTTTTCCGTTTCAAGATAGGTGCAGTGTTCGCCACCGCTGATTTGGGTGATGCCAAGGGCGTTGAGACGTTGAGTGGCGATTTGGTAAAGATCGCCGAGGAATTTGCCTTCGGCTACAGGATCAGCGATGAAGGCGGATGCTGCTTGGGGATCTTGCGCAACAAATTGATCGATAACCTCTTGTCCCACTTGGAAGGCTGTTGGGCCAATAGCCGGTCCAAACCAAGCTAAGATGTCTTCATGCGGGCATTCAAATTTAGCGATGGTTTGTTCCAATACGCCATCGCATAATCCGCGCCAACCGGCATGGGTAGCAGCCACTTCCGTGCCCTGTTTATTGGTGAATAATACGGGCAGACAATCGGCAGTCATCACCAAACACACTTGATTTGGTTGGTTGGTGTAAACCGCATCGGCATTGAAACTTTCTCCGTCATAAGGCAGGGTTAATACGCGCGTGCTATGAGTTTGGTTTAAGAACAACGGCATTTGTGGCAAATGGAATTTCTCCACCAATAAAGTGCGGTTGATTTTCACGGCGTTTTTATCGTCCCCTACATGATCACCCAAATTAAAACTGTCATAAGGCGCAAGGCTCACACCGCCATGGCGCAGGGTAGTGAATGCCTGAATCTGTTGAGGTGCGTTCCAGCTCGGTTTGATGGCTTGCATATTAATAATCCAATTCGTCTTTGTGTAACACGTAATCCGCTTTCAGCGCGGTGATTAATTCCACAAAATCTTCCGGTAACGGCGCGTACCATTCCATCATTTCACCACTGATTGGGTGTTGTAAACGTAACATTACGGCGTGTAATGCCTGGCGCTTAAAATTACGCAGGACGTTCATTAGCTCTTCGCTTGCATTTTTCGGGGGGCGCGGGCGGCCGCCATAGGTTTGATCACCTAATAACGGATGGGCGAGATGCGCCATATGCACACGGATTTGGTGGGTACGTCCGGTTTCTAAACGCAAACGTAGGCGGGTGTAATCGCGGAAGCGTTCCATAATACGATAGTGGGTGACGGCAGGTTTACCCATCGGATGTACCGCCATGTGCGTGCGTTTGGTAGGGTGGCGTGCCATAGGTTCATCCACGGTACCGCCTTTGGTCATAATGCCGCAGGCAACGGCTTCATATTCGCGGGTGATTTTGCGTTTTTGCAAATCACGTACCAACTGCGTTTGCGTGGGAATGGTTTTTGCTACCACCATCAAGCCCGTGGTGTCTTTATCTAAGCGATGCACAATGCCCGCGCGCGGCACTTCGGCAATTTGCGGGTAATGATAAAGCAGAGCGTTGAGCACCGTACCTTTGGGGTTGCCTGCGCCGGGGTGAACCACCAGATCTTTCGGTTTGTTAATGACGAGAATATCATCATCTTCATAAACGATATTTAACGGAATATTTTCCGGCTCGAAACGGGTTTCATCTTCAATTTCTACGGTAATTTCAATGTGTTCATCGCCGTAAACTTTGGTACGCGGCACATTTTGCACGGCACCATTGACCAGCACCAAGTCGTCTTCGATCCACGTCTTCAAACGGGAGCGGGAGTAGTCGGGGAACAATTCCGCCAAGGTTTGGTCTAAGCGCTGTCCCATTTGCTGCGGTTGCACGGTTGCCGAGAGAGTAATTTGTGCCATAAATAAAAAATCCGTTAATCAAGTTTGCTTATTTAGCAATGTTCTATACAATATCGGGCAATTGTAACTCATTTCTCATTTTTCGTAAAAATAAGGATTCTATTCAATGCGTAAACTTAAATCCTTTGCATTGCTTACCGCTATGGCGTTGGCGGTGACCGCATGTTCCGGTTCCAAGCAAGATGTAGAACAAGCGCCGGAGCAAACCTTATACAGTATCGGGCAAAACTATTTGCAAGAAGGGGATTATAGTCAAGCAATCCGTTATTTAACGGCGGTAAACAATCGTTTCCCGGGTAGCTCTTATAGTGAACAGGTGCAATTAAATTTGATTTATGCTTACTATAAATCACAAGATTACACCGAAACGTTAGTTACCGTTGACCGATTTATTCAACGTTTTCCTAACAGTCGCCATTTAGATTACGCCTTGTATATGGCGGGGTTAACCAATTCCGCGTTGGGCGATAATTTCTTCCAAGATTTCTTCGGTGTGGATCGTGCAACCCGTGAGAATACGTCTATTAAAACCGCATTTGCCAATTTCCAAACCTTGGTGCAACACTTCCCGAATAGCCCTTACACGCCTGATGCGTTGGCGCGTATGGCGTATATTAAAGCCAGCCTTGCGCGTCATGAACTGGATATTGCGAAGTTTTATTTCAAACGTGATGCTTACGTGGCGACAGCCAACCGCGTGGTTTCTATGTTGAAGCTATATCCGGACACACAAGCCACATTAGATGCGTTGCCGTTAATGAAAGAATCTTATGAAAGAATGAATTTAAAACAGCTGGCAGATCAAACCGCGAGAATTATTGCCGCCAATGAAGGCAAAAAATTTGATGAGCCGGAAAAACCAAAAGAGCCGGATCTCAAAGCGCCTAGCGCAGTGCAATAATCCAATCAAAAAACCTCTGACAAGTCGGAGGTTTTATTTTTAGCCCACAAAGATTCGCTCTAACGGCATATCCCAGCTTTCAACGGGTAAAGCATCCACCTGCTGACATTGATGTGCTAAACCTACCGGAATGAAACGTTGCTGTTGCCAATGTTGCAACGTGCGATCGTAAAATCCCCCTCCCATGCCTAGACGGTTTCCCTGCTTATCAAAGGCGACCAATGGCGTGAAGATCACATCCAATTGCTCAAGCGGAAGCACATTTTGTACGTTTAAGTGCGGTTCAAAAATCCCATATTTATTTTGTTTCATGGGGGTGTCGGGCAAATAATGCAAAAATAGCAAATGCCCTTTACAAAATGGATGAAGCACCGGCAAATAAACGTTTTTTCCCTGTTGCCATAATTGTTCAATGAGCGGTTGTGTAGCAATTTCGCCGTCCACGGCAAGATACAAGGCAATATTGCGTGCTTGATGTTGTTCAATGAACGAAAGGGCTTGTTGGGTAATGCGTTGGGCGGCTTGTTGTTGCTGAAGTGCGGTCAAATTTTGACGCGTTTTTCGAATGTGTTGGCGAAGTTGCTGACGCAGTTCAGTGGTTGAGGGCAGTGTCTGCATAGATGTTGTATCGGAGAGGAACCCGAGGTGCCGTTGTAGGTGGTCGGTCCTTGAACCCTACGGTTCAAGGGAATTAGTTGAAATCATTTTTAGGCTTCTTAGTCGAGCTAAGCCTGCACACCAATGACAGGAAACCAATTCATAAAATTAAAAGTATCGGCTCAGGGACGTAACCCACTGGCGAACACCTCAGGAAATTCTTTTATTTAATACTACTCGAAATTACACTTAATGACTAGCAATAATTCATTTTGTCACATTACTTTTAGTTATCCGAAATGCCTATAAAATCAATAGGAATTGAGCTTTTGACCGGTGATATTTTCAAGTGAATGATCGAGTGGTCGGAGGATTTTATTTTTCAAGACATCTTCAATCAAATGCGTTTTTTGTTGTTCTTGCATCAACTCAAAACTTAAATTTAAGGCAACGATGGAAAGCACTTTGTCAACTTGCAAAATTCCGGTACGTTCTTTCATTTCTGACACGCGTTGATCTAATTCGCGGGCGGCATTGCGCAATGCTTCGTGTTGTTCTTCCGGACAATTTAAGCGTAACAACTGCCCTAATACGGATAATTCAATACTTTTAGATGACATTTTTTGCCCCAAACTCGTTAATTAAAACTGTGCGCATTATGCCATAGGCGGGAAAACTTGCCAATTTCTAAACTGGTTGCCTACCGTGAAGAGTGATAAACTAAGGGCAATTTCAACAAGGATAATTTCAATGACAACAATTTCTTATCAAAATCTGAATCAACAACTCCAACAAGCCGGCATCCCGCTTTCTGCTGCTGAATTACACGGTTTTTTAAGCGGCTTAATTTGCGGTGGGATTCAAGATCAAAGTTGGCAACCGTTGCTTTATCAATTCACGAACGATAACCACGCCTATCCAACCACACTTTTAACGCAAATTACCGACATTTATCAGCAAACCCGCCGAGATTTGGCCGATAACGAAAGTTTTGATTTCGAACTTTGCCTGCCGGAAACGGATAATGTGTTTGAATTGGCGGATGGCTTGGCGGAATGGTCGAACCACTTTTTGCTCGGTTTAGGATTGGCACAACCGCATTTGGATAAAGAAAAAGGCGACATTGGTGAAGCGGTGGACGATTTACATGACATTTGCCAGTTAGGATACGAAGAAGATGATGATCCGGAGGAACTGGCACAAGCGGTGGAAGAGATCGTGGAATATGTACGTACCATCGCCACCTTGTTTTTTACCCATTTCACCAAACAAGAAGATAAACAACCGACGTTACATTAATAAGGACACAATATGGATCTCGCATACATGGCGGCGTTACCTAAGGAAGAATTTGCTCAACGCCGAGCCAAGGTTTTTGAACAAATGCAGGACGATTCCCTGTTTTTAGTATTTTCCGATATTGAACGCCGCCGCAATGACGGCTGTGATTATCCTTTCCGTCAGGACAGTTATTTCTGGTATTTAACCGGTTTTAATGAGCCGAATTCAGCATTGTTATTGCGTAAACAGCTAGGTGAACAGCAGGCGATCATTTTTGTACGCCCGTCCGATAAATTACTGGAAATTTGGAACGGACGCCGTCTTGGCGTGGACAATGCGCCGCAAACCTTGTTGGTGGATACCGCTTACGCCATCGAAGAGTTTGTACCGCAGTTTAAAAATTTAGCGCAAAAACAGACCGCACTTTATTACGCACCGAAGCAACAGCCTTGGGGCGATGCCTTGCTGGAACAAAGTGCGGTGGAATTTTTGAGTGTTTTTAATTGGAAGCCGATGCTCGGTGAGATGCGCCTGTTCAAATCGGAAAATGAAATTGCGCTCATGCAACAAGCGGGGCAAATCAGCGCGCTTGCACACATTAAAGCCATGCAACAAACCCGCCCGAACCGTTTGGAATATGAGGTGGAAAGCGATATTCTGCATGAATTTAATCGCTTCGGCGCGCGTTATCCTTCCTATAACAGCATTATTGCCGGTGGTGAAAACGCCTGCATTTTGCATTATTCGGAAAATGATATGCCGTTGCGCGACGGCGATTTGGTGCTTATTGATGCGGGCTGCGAATTTGCCATGTATGCAGGCGATATTACCCGTACTTTCCCGGTAAACGGTAAATTTAGCGAGGCGCAAAAAGCGATCTATGAGATTGTCCTACAAGCGCAAAAACGCGCCATTGAATTGTTGGTACCGGGCAGCTCCATTGCGAAAGCGAACGAAGAAGTCATTCGTATTAAAACCGAAGGTTTAGTGCGTTTAGGCATTCTGAAAGGCGACGTAGATGAATTAATCGAACAAAAAGCGTATCGTGAATTTTATATGCACGGTCTAGGGCATTGGCTCGGCTTGGATGTACATGATGTGGGCGAATATGGTGAAAATCGTAACCGCACTTTGGAACCGGGCATGGTGATCACTGTAGAGCCGGGATTGTATTTATCTAAAGACGCCGATATTCCGGAGCAATACAAAGGCATTGGCATTCGTATTGAAGACGATTTGTTGATCACCGACTACGGCAATAAAAATCTCACCTCTGCGGTGCCGAAAGAAATTGCCGACATTGAAAAATTAATGGCGGATGCGCGGGCTTAAGGAAGGATGAGGCGATGAAGTATGATGTGATGATTGTTGGCGGGGCGATGTCCGGTGCAACTTTAGCATTGGCGTTGGCATCACTGACGCGAGGTCAAATGCACATTGCGGTGATTGAAAAACAGCCACTACAGTCTCCGTCACAAAGCGGGCAAAAAAACGGTTTTGATGCCCGTCATATCGCCTTATCTGCCGGTAGTTGTCATCATTTCAGCCATATTCAATTACCGTCCCAACATTCTCTGTGGGATTACATTCAACCTATTACCACGCCTATTAAGCAAATTCACATTTCCGACAAAGGCCATAGCGGCATCGTAGAATTTAACGCGTCGGAATTCCAGCTTGAACAGTTGGGCGCCACGATTGCTTTAAATCAAGTGGGGCAATATCTACTCAATGCCATTGGACAATATGTCAACATTGACTATTTTGCGCCACATTCCGTACAGCAGATTGAACGTTGTGCGGAGCAGGTTGAGATCACCTTAGATAACCATCAAAAATTAAGTACGAAATTAGTTGTTGGTGCAGACGGAAGTCGTTCGGCGGTGGCAAGTACGGTCAATATTTCACAAGAAATTTTGCATGACTACGGTCAAACCGCCATTATTGCCAATGTGGAAACGCAACAACCTCATCACCATCGCGCTTTTGAACGTTTTACTGCCGAAGGCCCCATTGCATTGTTGCCGATTGGCGATAATTTGATGTCATTGGTATGGTGCGTTCGTGATCCGGAGCCTTTATTGGCACTCGATGATAAGGCATTTTTAAATGCCGTACAACGTACGTTTGGATGGCGTTTAGGTAAATTTACCCGTTGTAGCCGCCGTTTTAGTTATCCGCTGAGTTTATCGCGCGCTTCACAACACATTCAGGAGCGTGTTGCCTTAGTGGGCAATGCCGCGCAGACGCTACATCCGGTGGCGGGACAAGGGTTTAATTTGGGTATTCGCGATATTATACAGTTGGCCAATATGCTAAGTGGCGCCTTTATAGCGGAACAAGACCTGGGTGCCTATTCGGTTTTGCAAGCCTATGAACAACATCGTCAACAGGATCAGCGTCAAATGATTCATTTCACTGATAATCTGTTATCAATTTTTGCCAATAACTTATTGCCGTTACAAATTGCGCGTAATTTGGGGTTAATGGCGCTTGCTCAATCTTCTTGGTTACGTCAGGCCTTTGCAAAACCGACGCTAGGGTGGATTTAATATGAAAACATTTGATGTGGTGATTATTGGCGGTGGCATGACAGGCTTGGCACTTGCTGCCGCATTGCAATCAAGCGGGTTAAGTATTGCAATTATTGAGTCTAATCCGCCAAAAGGGTTTTCTCTTGAGCAATTCAGCCCGCGTGTCAGTGCGTTAAATCTTGCCAGCAGCCAATGGTTGGAGGAATTGGGCGCATGGCAACGTATTACACAACAACGGGTTGCGCCTTATGATGCTATGTATGTGTGGGAACGGGATAGTTTCGCCAAAATTGAATTCAATACACAGGGTTTAGGTGTACCACAACTGGGACATATCGTAGAAAACGAGTTAATTCGTCAGGCGTTATGGGAGCGGATGGCACAACAAAAAACACATGACATTTTACTTACAACCGAATCCGGTTTGGTTGTTCGCACCGTTAGCAGAGCTGATGTTCAAAAACCGGTGGATTTTGTGACCGCACTTCCGCGCAGTTTAGGCGTCACTGATCGTAATGCTATTCTGACCTTGGAAGATGGACAAATGTTGTCGGCAAAATTAGTGGTGGGCGCAGATGGTGCGAATTCTTGGGTACGCAAGCAGGCGGATATTCCGCTGACGTTTCGTGATTATGGGCATTCCGCGTTGGTGTGTCATGTGCAAACGGAGCAACCGCACACGCATTGCGCGCGCCAAGTGTTTAGCTCAGATGGCGTGTTGGCATTTCTGCCTTTGGCTCAGGATAATTATTGTTCTATCGTGTGGTCGTTGCCACCGGAACAGGCGGATTATTTGCTACATTGTGAGACATCCGAATTCAATAAAAAACTTACTGTTGCTTTCGATCATAAATTGGGTTTGTGTCAGCTACAAAGTAAGCGCTACACGTTTAAATTAACCGCTCGCTATGCCCGTAACTTCGCGCAAAATCGGATCGCATTGATTGGCGATGCCGCGCATACCATTCATCCGTTGGCGGGGCTTGGCGTAAATTTAGGTTTTCAAGATGCGAAAATGTTGGCGCAAGCTATTTTAGCCAATGAACAATTAGGCGTGGATTTTGGCGAATACCGTTATTTACGCCATTATGAGCGCAACCGAAAGGTTGAAGCGGCCAAGATGTTACTTGTTATGCAAGGCTTAAAAGACTTATTTAGCGGCGATCATCCGCTGAAAAAATTGGTTCGCGGTTTAGGGTTGAGCGCAACCGATAAAATGGGATTGGTAAAAGAGCAGTTGATTAAGCAGGCATTGGGGTTGTAAAAACGTCATAAAAAATGACCGCACTTTATCGCCGATTTGCGTTAAAAATTTCCCTTCCTAATAAAGCCTAAACATGGATTTCATCTTGCTTTTTACAGGGAAAAGAGTACAATCCACAGGCTTTTTGTCTATATATACAGAGAAAAAAGTAAGTTTAACTCTCATTTAACTTTCGATATTTGAGGGTTTTCTTTTTGTAATCAAATTATTAGAGGAAGGTTATGGTAACCATTCGTTTATCTCGTGGCGGAGCTAAAAAACGCCCATTTTACCAAATCGTAGTTGCTGACAGCCGTTCACCACGTGACGGTCGTTTCATTGAGCGTGTTGGTTTCTTCAATCCAATCGCACAAGGCAATGCAGAACGTGTTCGTATCAATTTAGACCGTGTTAACCACTGGGTTAGCCAAGGTGCTTCATTGTCCGATCGCGTTGCGAGTTTAGTAAAAGAAGCGCAAAAAGCCGCGTAATTTTACTTTTTTGAGGTGATGAATATGCAACAACAAAGAATCGAAACTGTCGGCAAATTAGGATCGACTTATGGTATTCGCGGTTGGTTACGTATTTACTCATCCACAGAACAAGCTGAAAGTATCTTTGATTATCAACCTTGGTTTTTGAAAATCAAAGGGCAGTGGCAGCCGACCGAACTGGAAAACTGGCGTCATCATAATCACGAACTTATCGTCAAGTTAAATGGTGTCGATGATCGTGAGGCGGCGCAAATCCTGGCCAATGTGGAAATCGGTGTCGATTTATCGGTATTTCCGCAACTGGAAGAAGGGGATTACTACTGGCACGATTTAATCGGTTGTGCGGTGGTGAATCTGGAAGGTTATGCCATGGGAACCGTAACCGAAATGATGGAAACCGGTTCTAATGATGTATTGGTGGTAAAAGCCAACGTAAAAGATGCTTTCGGGAAACAAGAGCGGTTAATTCCGTTTTTGTATGAACAAGTAGTTAAAAGAGTCGATCTCGCCACTAAGACAATTACAGTGGATTGGGACGCTGGTTTCTAATCTCAGGTATGCCGTAGCGCTTTGCGGTAACATTAACATAAGGCTCAAAAGTTAAGGCTAAATTATGTGGATTGGGGTAATAAGTCTGTTCCCTGAAATGTTTAAAGCAATTACGGAATACGGGGTAACCGGCAGGGCTGTTAAGCAAAGTCTGTTGCAAGTGCAGTGCTGGAATCCAAGAGATTTCACACACGATAAGCACAAAACCGTGGATGACCGTCCTTATGGCGGAGGCCCGGGAATGCTGATGATGGTGCAACCGTTAAAGGGTGCTATTGATTCGGCGAAGGCTGCGGCAGGCGAAGGTGCAAAAGTGATTTATCTCTCGCCACAAGGTCGTAAACTCGATCAGCAAGGCGTAGAGGAATTAGCGCAGAATCAGAAATTGATTTTGTTATGCGGCCGATATGAAGGCATTGACGAGCGTTTGATTGAAACGGTTGTTGATGAAGAATGGTCGGTAGGTGATTATGTCCTCACCGGCGGTGAATTACCGGCAATGACGTTAATTGACGCAGTTGCCCGTTTTATTCCCAGTGTACTCGGTAAACAGGCTTCCGCAGAGGAAGATTCGTTTGCTGACGGGTTACTGGATTGCCCGCATTATACGCGTCCTGAAGTGCTTGACGGATTAACCGTGCCATCCGTGCTGATGTCGGGACACCATGAGGAAATTCGCAAATGGCGGTTAAAACAATCGTTATTGAGAACATGGTTACGACGCCCTGAGCTACTGGAAGGCCTAGCTCTGACTGACGAACAACGTAAGCTGTTAAAACAGGCGCAAGCCGAATATCAGCAGTCTTTTGCAAAATAGTTTAATCAAGATACAAGTGGCAAGCTGAAGGCAGTACATCTAGTACGACGAAGCGTAGCCACGCAGTAAATTGATTAAAATATGAAGCAAGATATCAGTTAATTCTAGGATTAAGGATTATTAAAATGTCTAACATCATTAAACAACTTGAACAAGAACAATTAAAACAAAACGTACCTAGCTTCCGTCCGGGTGACACATTAGAAGTTAAAGTATGGGTTGTTGAAGGTAGCAAACGTCGTTTGCAAGCGTTCGAAGGCGTGGTTATTGCAATTCGTAACCGTGGCTTGCATTCCGCATTTACTGTGCGCAAAATCTCCAACGGTGTTGGCGTTGAGCGTGTATTCCAAACCCACTCTCCGGTTGTAGAGAGCATCGTTGTGAAACGTAAAGGTGCTGTACGTAAAGCGAAACTTTACTACTTACGCGCGCTTTCCGGTAAAGCGGCTCGTATCAAAGAGCGTTTGGGCGAATAATTTCGCAAACCAAAAGAAAAGGCTTGGGTTTCCAAGCCTTTTTTGTTTGTAAATAAAAGTTGCCTTAAGGAGCGTGATTAGGAAAGTCTGATTGGGGATAAAGTGCGGTCAAAAAATTAATTGGATTTCAAAAAATGCTAAGCCGGGACAGGACTTATTCGCCTAAATTCAATTGACGGCGGACTTTTCTCAGCAATAAGAAAACCCAAGGCCATAACACACCGCTAGCCAGTGAACCAAAGATTTCCTGCCAGTTAAAAGTAGCGCTATGAAGCAGAAATTCGATGAAGAAGATACTTAAGCGAATGGTGAAGACGAAAGCGACAATCAATAAACTTTGCATCCATAAAGACATATTACGCAAAATTAAGTGGCCGGCAGTGATTAAGTAAGCAAACATGGACATCACTAAGGCGTGCACACCAAGGGTGGAACCGAGAACCATATCCCAAATAATACCGATAATAAACGCCCATCCAATGCTGACTTTATGGGGGATGGATAACGCCCAGTAAGTGAAAACCAACACGATCCATGCCGGTTTGAAACTTTGGAATCCTACCGGCCAAGGGGCAATTTCCATAACCAAGGCGATAATAAAAATGGAGCTAAGCACGAAGCATTGAAAGATAAAACGACCTTGCATTAGTCTTCCTCTTTATGTTGTTCGTTAGGCATGACGGGCGCCGGTACATTTATTTCACCATCCGCCGGCGTATCTTGTGCCCCATCGTCTGTTGGTGGAGGATTATTGTTATCGTTGTCTTCCGGTACCACGGTTTTTTTCACTTTATTTGCCTCATTTCCTTGATTATCGATGCGTTGTTGTACTGCTTTGCGCACATCTTCCGGTGTAATGGAGTTCACTTTGCGCATATCTTCATTGGTTGGCCATAATAAGAGTACATAACGTAATTTATCAATGGATGCCAACGGCTTTGCCGTTACTGTAGCAAAATAATTTTTTCCGTCTCTGGAAACCGATTCCACAATCGCTACAGGATACCCCTCCAAGAAGCGCCCGCCTAAACCGGAAGTCACTAATAAATCACCTTTTTCAATATCAACAGAACGCGGAACATTATCTAACGTCAATTCGTCACTATGTCCCGTTCCGCTGGCGATTAAACGCACATCGTTGCGTAACACCTGGACCGGAATGGCGTGAGTAACATCGGTAATTAACAGAATGCGGCTGGTGTTTTCGCCTACGGAAATAATTTGTCCCACCACACCTTTTTCATCAATTACCGGTTGGCCGACATAAGCACCGTCTTTTTGACCTTGGTTAATCACCACTTGTTGACGATAAACATCCGTTTCTGCCGTGAGAATTTCGGCGATTTTTTTATATTCATCAATGCGTAACGGTGAGTTTAATAAAAGACGTAGGCGTTGATTTTCAACTTTAAGCTGATCCAACAACAACAAATCTGCGTTTTTTTCGCGTAATTGTTCTTTTAATACTTTATTTTCGATTTGCAGTTTGTTGGTGTCCACCAAGTTGTCGGAAAATCCATCGAGTACGGTGCGAGGCGTATTGGCAAGATAATAAAGGTTACCCACCGCCGTTTCGAGAAAACCGCGGGTTTGGATCATGGTGTTGGTTTGGCCGTCAGACAGGATTAAGCCAATGGATGCGATGATTGCAAGAAAAAGTTTTAATCCTAGAGGAGGGGTTTTGCCAAAAATAGGTTTCATTTATCGCGAATTCCGAAGAAATAAAAGTGCGGTGGAAATTGACCGCACTTTTATGCTTAGCTTAATTAGATTTCATCGCTGAAAATATCGCCACCGTGCATATCGATCATGTCGAGGGCTTCACCACCCCCACGAGCCACACAAATTAACGGATCTTCCGCAACAATCGCCGGTACACCGGATTCTTTGGTTAACAATACGTCAATGTTGCGTAATAACGCGCCACCACCGGTTAATACCATGCCACGTTCGAAAATATCGGCGGCGTGTTCCGGCTGACATTCTTCTAATGCGGTGCGCACTGCCGCGACAATGCCGCTTAACGGTTGTTGGATGGCTTCTAACACATCGCGGGAGGTTAAGGTGATAGAACGAGGAGCTCCCTCGGCAATATTGGAGCCGTGAATTTCCATTTCTTTGATTTCATCGCCTTCTTGAATGTAGGCGATACCGATTTCTTGTTTAATACGTTCGGCAGTCGGTTCACCGATAATGGAACCAAAGTTTTTACGCACATAAGACACGATGGCTTCATCGAAACTGTCACCGCCGATGCGTACGGAAGAAGAATACACAATGCCGTTTAAGGAAATCACCGCGACTTCTGTCGTACCACCACCGATGTCGATAACCATGGAACCTATGGCAGTGGAAACCGGTAATCTTGCACCAATTGCCGCGGCCATCGGTTCTTCAATTAAATACACTTCGCGAGCGCCGGCACCGATTGCAGATTCTTTAATAGCACGACGTTCCACTTGGGTGGCTCCGGCAGGAACGCAGATTAACACGCGCGGACTAGGGCGCATGAAGTTGCCGCTGTGAACTTGTTTGATGAAATATTGCAACATTTTTTCGGTAACGAAGAAGTCGGCGATAACACCATCTTTCATCGGACGAATAGCCTCAATGCTTTTCGGTGTACGGCCTAACATCTGTTTGGCTTCTTTACCTACGGCAGCAATGCTTTTGAGGGAGCCGGTGCGATCGCGACGAATAGCCACAACGGACGGTTCATCAAGTACAATACCTTGGCCTTTTACATAAATTAGCGTATTCGCCGTACCAAGGTCGATGGAAAGATCATTAGAAAATAAACCGCGAATTTTTTTAAATAACATAGGAATTCCGTTAAACTGAATTGAACAAAGAATGCTCACTTTTGAGCGTCAAAAAATTGTGCTAAATGTACCAAAAAATGAGAGGTTATAACAGAAAATTTTGCCTGAATATGGCAAAAAATCCGCTTGGTAATGCTGAAATGGCATTGAATTTTCGGATTTTTCCCTTTGATTTACATGAGTTCGCCACATCATTTCCCTTGCTTTAGTCAAAACAGGGTGTAAACTGACCGCACTTTAATTTTAATGATCGAAAAATATGGCGAGAAAAACCCGAAAGTCCCCTCCAAAAGACCCGAATTACGCAAAAGAATTAGCGAAATATGACAATCCGATCCCAAGTCGTGAATTTATTTTGCAGATTATCCGTGAGCAAAATTCTCCTATGAGCAAAGAGGAGATTTTTGCTGCCTTGAGTATTTCCGAAGAAGAGCAACAAGAAGCCATGCGTCGTCGTTTACGCGCCATGGAAAACGACGGGCAGTTGGTGTTCACCAAACGCAAATGCTATGCCTTACCGGAAAAACTGGATTTGCTTAAAGGTATGGTGATTGGGCATCGGGAAGGTTTCGGTTTTTTGCAAGTAGAAGGAAAAAAGGAAGACTTTTTCATTCCTAACGTGCAAATGCAGAAAGTCATGCATGGCGATTATGTGTTGGCACAAGCAAATGGATTTGACCGTAAAGGTCGTCCGGAAGTACGCATTGTGCGGGTGTTAGAAGCGAACAAAAAACAAATTGTCGGTCGTTTTTTCCTTGAGCAGGGCATCGGCTATGTAGTGCCGGACGACAGCCGCATTACACGCGATATTTTAATTCCCGATAATGCCCGTCTTGGCGCACGTATGGGACAAGTGGTCGTGGTGGAACTCCACTCGCGCACGGCACCATTCTTTCAACCGATTGGCAAAATTACGGAAATTCTCGGTGAAAATATGGCGAAAGGCATGGAAGTGGAAATTGCCATTCGCAAGCATGACATTCCTCATGTATTCCCAAGTGCGGTGGAAAAACAACTTAAAAAATGGGCTGAAGAGGTACCGGAAGAAGCTAAACGTGGCCGTGTAGATTTGCGTGACTTGCCGTTAGTGACCATTGACGGCGAAGATGCACGTGATTTTGACGACGCGGTATTTTGCCAAAAACAAGGCAAAGGCTGGAAGCTTTGGGTGGCCATTGCCGATGTGAGCTATTATGTACGTCCGAAAAGCGCATTGGACACGGAAGCCTATAATCGAGGCAATTCTGTTTATTTCCCGAATCGCGTCGTGCCGATGTTGCCGGAAAAACTCTCCAATGGTTTATGTTCGTTAAATCCGCAAGTGGATCGCTTATGCATGGTGTGTGAAATTACGCTCTCTGCTAAAGGCAAAATGACAGATTATCGATTTTACGAAGCGGTGATGAATTCCCACGCCCGTTTAACTTATAACAAAGTGGCAAAAATACTGGAAAAAGACACCGCACTTTGTGAACGTTACGCCTCGTTAGTGCCTCATTTGCAAGATCTGCACGACATGTATCAGGCATTGGTGAAAGCACGCCAGCAGCGTGGTGCCATTGAATTTGAAACCATTGAAAGTAAATTTATTTTCAATGCCTTAGGTCGCATTGAACGTATTGAGCCGGTCGTGCGTAACGATGCCCATAAAATCATTGAAGAATGTATGATTTTGGCAAACATTGCGTCTGCCAACTTTATGGCGAAACATCAAGAACCTGCGCTATATCGCATTCATGCCGTACCAAGTGAAGAAAAACTCACGGCATTTCGCAGTTTCTTGGCGGAATGTGGCTTGAGTCTATCCGGTGGGAATAAACCGACACCGACCGATTATGCGCAGTTGCTTGAACAGATTAAACCACGCCCGGATCACGAATTGATCCAAACCATGTTGCTACGTTCTATGAGCCAAGCGGTTTATAGCGCCGACAACATCGGGCACTTTGGTTTGGCGCTAGAAGAATATGCCCATTTCACCTCGCCGATTCGCCGTTATCCGGATTTGACGTTACATCGTGGCATCAAATATTTATTGGCGAAACAAAAGGGTTCTAAACGTAAAACGACCGACACCGGCGGATATCATTATCAACTTGAGGAAATGGATGTCTTTGGCGCGCATTGTTCTTCTACAGAACGCCGTGCCGACGATGCCACCCGTGAAGTCGCCGATTGGCTAAAATGCGAATATATGCAAGATCATGTGGGGGAAGAATTTGAAGGCGTGATTTCTTCCGTCACCGGTTTCGGCTTCTTTGTCCGTTTGAATGATCTGTTTATCGACGGCTTGGTGCATATTTCCGGTTTGGCGAATGACTACTACTTATTCGATATGCCGAAACAACGTCTGATCGGTGAAAACAGCGGCATGATTTTCCGTATCGGTGATGCGGTGAAAGTGCGCGTAGAAGCGGTGAGTTTAGAGCAAAAACAAATTGATTTTTCTTTAATTTCAAGTGAACGTAAGCCAAGACGTAGTGGCAAAACGGCACGAACCAAAGCAAAGAAAACTGAAGTAAAGCCTTCCAAAAAGACTTCGGCCAAGAAAAAGGCAAAAGCAGAAAAAAGTGCGCTCAAAAAAAGTCACGTTTCTAAAATGAAACCGAAAGCTGCCAAAACGAAAAAGGTAAAGAAAAAGCATGAGTGAAACAATTTATGGTATCCACGCAGTAAAAGCGTTTGTCTCTAATCATCCGGAACGTTTAATTGAAGTGTTGGCGTTAAAAGGCCGAGACGACCAACGTTTGCAACCCTTAATTAATGAAATTCAACGACTTGGTATTTCCGTTCAGTTTTTGAATCGTCAAACGTTGGACAAAAAAGCGGAGGGTGAAGTGCACCAAGGCATTATTGCCCGCATTCATCCGTTAAAAGAGCTAAATGAAAACGACTTGGATCAGATTCTCCAACAACAATCTTCTCCGCTATTATTGGTGTTGGATGGCATCACGGATCCGCACAATTTAGGCGCTTGCTTGCGCACTGCCGATGCGGCGGGCGTAAGTGCAGTGATTGTGCCGAAAGATAAATCTGCGCAACTCAATTCTACTGCGCGAAAAGTAGCATGTGGCGCAGCGGAAAATGTGCCGTTGATTCGTGTTACTAACCTTGCCCGCACGTTACGTGATCTACAAGAGCGACACAATGTGTGGGTTGTAGGCACCGCCGGTGAAGCCACCGAAACCCTCTATCAAACCAAACTCACGGGGGCGTTGGCGTTGGTCATGGGGGCAGAAGGAGAAGGCATGCGCCGCTTAACCCGTGAGCATTGTGATCAATTGGTGAGCATTCCAATGGCGGGAACGGTATCATCGCTAAATGTGTCTGTAGCGACCGGTGTTTGTTTATTTGAAATTGTTCGCCAACGATTAGGTTAATTTAGCCAAGGCAACGTTGAAAAAAAACGTTGCTTTTTTTGACCGCACTTTTACTTTTTATAGAGAAATAAGTGTTTGGAAAGCCGCTTATTTTTCCATTAAATCCCTAAAGTTTGTGAGCGAAAAAGAACATTAATGCGCATTTTCTATGCGTTGATATTTCGCATTCAACCAAAAGTGCGATATTTTTTGTGATATTTCTCACAAATTCACATAATTCTCCTTCCTTGTTTTTGTATTTCCCTTATCATTCCTTATGTTTTTTATTAAAAGACATTATGACTAATATTAACCTCTGGAGAATGATATGTTTGGTCCATTTAAACCGGCTCCGCACATTGCAGAGCTGCCGGCTGACAAAATTGATTCCACCTACAAACGCCTACGTTGGCAAGTATTCGCAGGGATCTTTTTTGGTTATGCCGCTTATTATTTTGTACGTGCAAACTTTGACTTGGCACAACCTGGCTTAATTCAAGCCAACTTATATTCTAAAGCGGAATTAGGGGTCATCGGCTCCGCCGCAGGTTTGGCTTATGGTCTATCCAAATTCGTGATGGCCGGGATGTCCGACCGTTCTAACCCACGCGTATTCTTACCGTTCGGTTTATTGCTTTCCGGTCTTTGTATGACCATGATGGGTTTATTCCCATGGGCAACCTCCGGTATCGCGATTATGTGGGTGATGATCTTCTTAAACGGTTGGTTCCAAGGTATGGGTTGGCCTCCATGCGGTCGTACCATGGTGCACTGGTGGTCTAAATCCGAACGCGGGACTATCGTGTCTATTTGGAACACTGCACACAACATCGGCGGTATGATGCCGGGAGCAATGGTGTTATTAGCCAGTGCGATTTTCTTTAGTACTCACGGCGTTGAAGCACAAGCAAAAGACATTTGGCAACAATCTCTTTACTATCCGGGTATTGCAGCAATGCTCTGTGCTATTCCTGTATATTTTGTCATGCGTGACACACCGCAATCTTGTGGTTTACCATCCATTGAAAAATGGCGTAATGACTATCCGGATGACTATAACGAAAAAACTTACGAAAACGATTTAAGCACAAAAGAAATCTTCGTTACTTACGTGTTGAAAAACAAATTGTTATGGTACATCGCAATTGCTAACGTGTTTGTTTACTTAATTCGTTATGGTGTATTGAAATGGTCACCGGTTTACTTAAGTGAAGTAAAACACTTCAACATTAAAGGTACCGCGTGGGCATATACGATCTATGAATTAGCAGCAGTACCGGGCACATTATTGTGTGGTTGGGTTTCTGACCATGTGTTCAAAGGTAAACGTGGTTTAACCGGTTTCATCTTCATGATCCTAACCACAGTAGCCGTTGCCGCTTACTGGATGAACCCGGCTACACCGGAAGCCGAATTAGCAAATTATGCTGCGTGGTATGAAAACCCATATCAATTAACCGACTTCATCTTAATGACTTTGATCGGTTTCTTAATCTACGGTCCGGTTATGCTTATCGGCTTACATGCTCTTGAACTTGCACCGAAAAAAGCGGCAGGTACGGCAGCAGGGTTTACCGGCTTGTTCGGTTACTTAGGTGGTACCGTGTCAGCTTCCGCCGTTATCGGTTGGGCTGCTCAACATTACGGTTGGGACGGCGGTTTCTACGTCATGATCGGTGGTGGTATTATCGCGGTGATCTTGCTCTTTATCGTAATGATTGAAGAAGGCAAACACAAAGCGAAACTAGGTGATACTTACGGCACCAAATAATTAATCAATTCAAAGGCGCAGGCGAAAGCTTAGCGCCTTTTTTGTTCGATTTTTTGGTAGGGGCAAATCAAAAAACACCCTCAAAATCAACCGCACTTTCAAGGAGAAATGCTTATGAAATTATCATCAATTGCTATTGGATTAAGTTGTTTCCTTACCGCAATTTCGGTATCTGCTAATCAAACTTGCGAAGAGCCTTACCGTTCGGCATTGCCGGCCTATACTTATACATTAAATAACGTGTTGGAAGTGAATGGTCGCCAAGGCATTACCACCGACGGTAAATATCTCTATGTTTCCGGCAGTAAAACTTTGGCGAAATATGATATGCAGGGCAAGTTAATTGCTGAGAATAAGGATCCGTTTGTCGGTTACCAAAAAGAGGCCAACCATATTGGCGATATCGATATTTATAACAATGAATTGTATGTTTCCTCCGAATGGTTTGAAGATGGCGTAGGTAAGAATATTCAAATTGCGATTCACGATCCTGACACATTGGCACTAAAAAGAGCGGTGGATTTTAATCCCGAATCGGGTCAACTCGAAGTTTCCGGCATTACGGTGGATAAAGTACATAACAGCGTTTGGATGGCCTCTTGGGTTGGAGAGGAAAGCGGACGTTATCTCTATGAATATGATTTAACCAGCGGTAAATATAAACGTAAAGTGCATCTACAACCGGTACCGCAATGGATTCAAGGGGTATTGGCGCATAACGGACAACTTTATGTCACCGCCGATGATGGTACGGCTGATGAGAAAGAACCCGATCATATTTATCGGGTAGAAATTTCTGATAAAACCAATGCCGCCCGTGTGGTACTTGAAAAGACACTTGATGATATTAAAGATGTTGGGGAAGTGGAGGGGCTGGCCGTTAATCCGCAAACCAAACAATTATTGGTACATGCTAATCGTGGCAAACAAATTGTACTGGGAATGCCTAAAGGTTTTTATCCGGGGTACGATCGTGAAATTAGCGAAATCTTTTTTTACGATATGAAACCTCGATGTGACAAATAATCTCAACAGGAGAGTTCTATGAAATTAAAACATTTGGCCCTTGGCTTAATTGCAGTAACAGTATTAGCCGGTTGTAGCGCAAATCATCATAAAGGTTCCGATATGGATAAAATTATTATTGCCCACCGTGGTGCAAGCGGTTATTTACCGGAGCATACGTTGGAATCCAAAGCCCTTGCCTTTGCTCAGCATGCGGATTATTTGGAACAAGACTTAGCAATGACAAAAGACGGTCGCTTAGTGGTGATTCACGACCACTTCTTAGACGGGTTAACCGATGTCGCGAAAAAATTCCCGAATCGCCACCGTAAGGACGGTCGCTACTATGTTATCGACTTTACGTTGAAAGAAATTCAAAGCTTAGAAATGACGGAAAACTTTGAAACCAAAAATGGCAAACAAGTTGCTGTTTACCCGGGACGCTTCCCACTTTGGAAATCTCATTTCAAAATCCATACGTTTGAAGATGAAATTGAATTCATTCAAGGTTTAGAAAAATCTACCGGTAAAAAAGTGGGGATTTACCCTGAAATCAAAGCGCCTTGGTTCCATCACCAAAATGGCAAAGACATTGCAGTTGAAACGCTTAAAGTGTTGAAAAAATACGGTTACGATAAGAAAACCGATATGGTTTACTTACAAACCTTCGACTTCAATGAGTTAAAACGCATCAAAACTGAATTGTTACCCAAAATGGGCATGGATGTAAAACTGGTTCAGTTAGTGGCATATACCGATTGGCATGAAACTGAAGAAAAAGATGCGAAAGGTAAATGGGTGAACTACGATTACGACTGGATGTTCAAACCGGGTGCAATGGCTGAAGTGGTGAAATATGCCGATGGTGTTGGACCGGGCTGGTATATGTTAATTGACAAAGAAAAATCCAAACCGGGCAAAATCGAATATACGCCTTTAGTGAAAGAGTTGGCGCAATATAAGGTTGAATTGCACCCATACACCGTGCGTAAAGACGCGTTGCCTGAATTCTTTACTGATGTGAATCAAATGTACGACGCGTTGCTCAATAAATCCGGCGCTACCGGTGTGTTTACCGACTTCCCGGACACCGGCGTGGAATTTTTGAAAAAACAGAAATAATTCAAGATTGAATGAAACAATGAAAAGAACGGATCCATAAGATTCGTTCTTTTTTTATAAGAAAAACCGACCGCACTTTTATCGAATTAAGGGTATAAAAAAGCCGACAATGCTGTCGGCTTTCTTGTTATGAATGTTTCAATTAACCTTGTAATGAAACGCGTTTCATATCTTTCATGTAACCACGCAATTCTTGACCGATTAATTCTACCGGATGATTACGGATTTCATCGTTCACATCGCGTAAGGTGATGTTGTCGATTTCCACGGTTGGTGTTGGTTCACCGATGTCGCCTTTGCGTAAGGTTGGCACCAATTCTTTTTGCATAATCGGGCCGGCAACATTAGCGAATAAGTAGTTACCGTATTCTGCGGTGTCGGAAATCACCACATTCATTTCATATAAACGTTTACGCGCAATCGTGTTGGCAATTAACGGCAATTCGTGTAAGGACTCGTAGTAAGCGGACTCTTCGTAAATGCCGCTGGCCACCATAGTATCGAATGCCAATTCAACACCGGCTTTAACCATCGCAATCATTAACACGCCATGGTCGAAATATTCTTGCTCGCTGATTTTGCCATCGTATTTCGGTGCGTTTTCAAAAGCGGTTTTGCCGGTTTCTTCACGCCATTTCAATAGGTTGGCATCGCCGTTTGCCCAGTCTTCCATCATCACACGGGAGAATTCGCCGCTGATGATATCGTCCATGTGTTTGGCAAATAAGAACGCCAATTCTTCTTTGATTTGTTCCGCTAACTCGAACGCACGCAATTTTGCGCTGTTGGATAAGCGATCCATCATCAACGTGATACCGCCTTGTTTTAAGGCTTCGGTGATGGTTTCCCAACCGTATTGCACTAATTTGCCCGCATAAGCCGGATCTTTGCCGTCAGCCACTAATTTGTCGTAGCAAATGATAGAACCTGCTTGCAACATACCGCAAAGGATGGTTTGTTCACCCATTAAGTCGGATTTGACTTCCGCCACAAAAGAGGATTCCAACACGCCTGCACGATGACCACCTGTTGCCGCCGCCCAAGCTTTGGCAATTTCTAAACCTTCGCCTTGTGGGTCATTTTCAGGGTGAACAGCGATCAACGTCGGCACGCCAAAACCACGTTTGTATTCTTCGCGAACTTCTGTACCCGGGCATTTTGGTGCCACCATCACGACGGTGATGTCAGGACGGATTTGTTCGCCCACCTCAACAATGTTTAAACCGTGGGAATAGCCCAATGCCGCGCCTTTTTTCATTAACGGCATAACATCAGCAACCACTTTGGAGTGTTGTTTGTCCGGGGTGAGGTTAATCACTAAGTCGGCGGTTGGAATCAGTTCTTCATAAGTGCCCACTTTAAAGCCATTTTCACTGGCACGTTGGAATGACGCACGTTTTTCTGCGATAGCTTCGGGACGTAATGCGTAGCTGATGTCTAGACCTGAATCACGCATATTTAACCCTTGGTTTAACCCTTGTGCACCGCAACCTACGATAACGATTTTCTTGCCTTTCAAGAAATCTGCTTCAGTTGCGAACTCACTGCGATCCATAAAACGGCAACGACCTAATTGATCTAATTGTTGGCGTAAGTTTAAGGTATTGAAATAATTAGCCATGATGTTTTCCTTTTGTATGGGAGTGTTTGTTTAGGTTTGGGTGATTATAGAGTGTTTTGGTGTTGCGTAAAGTGATATTATTGGGATTGTATGTTGCGGTTTTTGCAATTACTCACATTTAGAAGAATCGGTTTCGCCGATGGCGACCTTCTTTCTTTTGCTTGCCCAAAAGAAAGAAGGCAAAGAAAAAGGCACTCCGACTAAGCCGCTTATCCTTATTCCAATGCAATTTTTTTCACGCTAAATTTCGAACTCGCTTCGCTCAAACAAAGCGAAATTTAGCTAAAAATTGCATTTCCATAAGGGCGTCTTACACGGAGGAAATAATTTGTTTTTTTTTAAAGTGCGGTTGAATTTTTAGATCTTTTTTATTTCAAAAAACATTTTTAGAAATGACCGCACTTTTGAATCTATTGACAGAATACACTTTAAGTAGCGCTCGAATAAAATGGGGGCCCCATCTGAACCGTCTGAGCGATTTGCAATTTTTAGGAAATTTTCGTTTGTCTGAGCCGCTGGCGGCGAGTTCGAAAATTTTCGTAAAGAAAATTGCAAGTGAGTGAAGATAAGCGGTGAAGCTGGGGTGTGTTTTCTTTTGCCTACTTTGCTTTGCACAAGCAAAGAAAAGTAGGTCATTCTCAATGAAATTGAGAATGAAACCTAACTTAAGATTAAAAACATGACTTTTAACGATCTCAAAATCTTCATCACCCTCACCCAAACCCAAAACTTCGCCAAAACGGCGGCGTTACATCATATGTCGCCGTCAACCTTGTCCCGCCAAATTCAAAAAATCGAAGAGGAATTGGGGCAACAGCTTTTGTGGCGGGATAATCGCCAGGTGTCGTTGACGCCGAATGGTGAGGTGTTTTTGGCGTTTGCACAGCAGCAGTGGCAGAATTGGATGCTATTTCAACAGCAGCTGCATACCCAAGGGGAAGAGCTTAGCGGGGAGTTAAAACTGTATTGCTCGGTGACGGCGGCGTATAGCCATTTGCCGGGGATTTTGGAGAAATTCCGTGCGCGTTATCCGAAAGTGGAAATTCAACTGACCACAGGCGATCCGGCGCAGGCGGTACATTTGGTGCAGGCGCAACAGGTGGATTTGGCGTTGGCGGGGAAACCGCCGGTATTACCAAGTGCGGTGACGTTTCATTATATCGATGATATTGCGTTGTCGATGATTGCGCCTCGTGTGGCATGTTCGGCGACACAGTTATTGCAGCAAGATCCCATTAATTGGCAGCAGGTTCCCTTCATTTTACCCTTAGATGGTATGGCTCGGCAGCGGATCGAAGAATGGTTTAAACAAAAAGGCATTAAACACCCGAAAATCTATGGCACCGTGGCGGGGCACGAAGGCATTGTGTCCATGGTGGCACTCGGGTGTGGTTTAGCCTTATTGCCCGATGTGGTGATTAAAAATAGCCCGTTGAACAGCCAAATTTCTACCTTGCAGTTAGAGGAGCCGATTACCCCTTTTGAACTCGGCGTGTGTGCTTTAAAACCTGCCTTGGAACGCCCTTTAGTGCGTGCATTTTGGCAGTTGTTGGAGTAAAGTGCGGTCATAATTTAAGGAGTTTTTATGCTAAAAGGCGTCGCGTTTTCATTATTTGCCTCTCTGCTATTTGGCTATATGTATTATTTTTCTACCTTGCTGTTGCCTTTGAGCGGAACGGATATTTTCGGCTATCGCATTGTTTTTACATTGCCTTTTGTCGCAGCTGCCGTGGTGTTATTTAAGCAGAAAGCAGCGCTCATCGCCCATTTAAAACGCATTCAGGAACGACCGCTCTTTGTTTTGGCGTTTATCTTCACCAGTGCCTTAATGGGCTTTCAAATGTGGTTGTTTCTGTGGGCGCCGAATAACGGCAGTTCAATCAGCGTTTCCTTCGGCTATTTATTGTTGCCGTTGGTGATGGTGGCGGCAGCGCGGATTATCTTTAAAGAACGCATCTCCCGCATTAAATTTCTGGCGGTGTTGATCGCTGCCGTCGGGGTGATTTCGAATATTGTCTTGAAAGGGGAAATTTCCTGGGAGGCGTCGGTGATTTGCGTGGGTTACACGACTTACTTTGTGGTACGTCGGATTCTGAATATGACCGATCTCGCCGCATTTTTCTTAGAAATGCTACTACTTTTGCCTTTTTGCATCTATTTTGCGTGGCAGGTGGATATTGCGCAAGTGCAACAAAGCAATCCGAATATTTTGGTTTTATTACTGATTCTTGGTTTAATCAGCGGCACTGCACTTAATTCCTATATTCTCGCCAGTAACCATTTGCCGATGAACCTGTTGGGGTTGCTAGGCTATGTGGAGCCTTGTTTGATGGTGGGTGTTTCCTTTTTAATCGGCGAAGAAATCGATGCGCAAAGTTACCCGCTGTTTATTTGTTTGGTCATCGCCATGTTATTGATTATCGCCGATGGTGTGTGGCACACCAAACATAGTCCGATCCGCTTATAAGGCTTCAAATAACGGCGCAATGTTCGGCATCACGCCACGCCATAAATGGAAAGCATGCGCCGCCTGCGCCAATAACATGCCGAAACCGTCGCTTCGGTTTTGTACGCCTAACGCACGACAGCGTGCTAAAAACGGCGTGTCTTTTTGTCGGTCATATTGCATGTCGTAAACCGCTTTTGCTACACGTAGAATCTCATCGTTAATCGCTACTGTGCCACCATGCAGACCTGAGGAGGTCGCATTGATAATCACATCAAAGGATTGCGCGGGAAGTTGACCAAGTTCGACGGCACGAATATTGCCGTAAGGCGAAAATTTCTCTGCCAGTTGTTGCGCTTTGGCTAAAGTGCGGTTGGCAATCACAATGTTTTGCTGTGCATGTAAAAGCGGTAACAATACGCCTTTTGTGGCACCGCCTGCGCCTAAAATAAGTAGGGTTTGATTCGGCTGAAGCCAATTCAACCGTTGCAAATCCGTCACCAATCCTGCGCCGTCAGTATTGTCCGCATACAGCGTGCCATCGTCTAATTTTTTCAACGTGTTACAGGCTTCCGCCATCAGACAACGCTCACTATGTGCATCTGCCAGCTTGAATGCGCGTTCTTTGAAAGGCGAGGTGATATTACATCCCGCCGCACCCTGCGCAAAAAACGCCAATAATTGCCGTTCAAAATCCTGTTCGTCGCCTAACATGGCATCGTATTGCACGTCTTGTGCGGTTTGTTTGGCAAAAATGCGATGAATTTGCGGCGATTTGCTTTGAACAATTGGGTTGCCCCAAACGGCATATAACATGATTTATCCTTGACGAAAAACTTGGTTGGTGAAAATGTCGCGAATTTCGGACGGATTCACTGCGCCGCCCACAGGCATATCCAGCACCGGGAAATTCGTGCCGAATTGTTGTGTCACTTCTTGTGCTGTGCGGCAAGGCGGCTGTCCGGTTAAGTTGGCGCTGGTGGAGGTGAGAGCAAAGCCCGCCTGTTCGCATAACAGCTTAACGGCAGGGTGTTGGCTGATGCGCACCGCAATACTGTCAAAATCACCGGTAAGAAATTTTGGCGTCGTCGTTTTTGCAGGTACGACCCATGTCGTTGGCCGATCATATTGCGTGGTTAAACGTTGCCAATGTTCTTCCATCAAACGGCGTTCATCCATAAAAGGCAACAAAAAATCCAAACTCGGCGCAATTAAAATCAGCCCTTTTGACATCGGGCGTTGTTTTAAAACTAGTAAATTTTCCACCGCACTTTGGCTGTTTGGATTACAACCTAATCCAAAAACCGCTTCGGTAGGGTAGGCAACGACTTGCTGATTTTTTAAATGGTTAACAATCTCTTGTAAATTCATGAGGTTACTCGGTTGTAAAAATATGGCGGCAGGTTTTATTCACACATAGCCAAGTGCGTTGTTCGCCCTGTTGTTTTTTTAATAAGGCTAAATTGCCATGGCATTGCGGGCAATCCACTAAATAGGGTTTGGTTGGCACGGAAAACTTGCAATGCGGAAAACGGTTGCAGGCGTAAAATAGCTTGCCGGCACGTCCGCGCCGCGCCACTAACTGCCCTTCTTTACATTCCGGGCAAGGTACGTGTTCTTCCGTTTCCTCTTCTGTTTCCTCATGCACCACAAAATGACACTCAGGATAATTGCTACAACCGATAAACATGCCGAAATGCCCTTGTTTTAACGCCAATAAATAGCCGCATTGGGGACAGGTTTGTTCCAATATTTTGAGGGTTTTTACCTCAAGGGAGGCTTGTAACGGTTTCAAATAATCACATTGCGGATAGGCAGAACAGCCGAGAAACAGCCCTTTTTTGCCTTGCTTTATTTGCAATAACGCACCGCACTGTGGGCAGTGTTCCTCGTGTTTGGTAGGCTGAAATAAAGGTTGGTTCATGGCATGCCCTAAAAGTGCGGTGATTTTTCTCGACAAATATTCAAACGCTTCAAGCGCCATTCTACCGTAAGTTTTGCGCCTTTTGCCACCCATGAAATGAAAAAGCGAAAGGTCGGCAAAGGCCAGGGATTTCCTTTATACTAACGCCCAACATCAGGAGGGAACATGTTTGCATTGGATATTGATTTAAATCTGTTATTGGGCGTTTGCGTCGCATTGGGCGTGCTTTGCCTTATTTTGCTTTTTATCAGCGCCCGCCGGAAACGGGATAGCTTGGAATTACAACAGGATTTAAATAAAAACATTGAGGATTTTAATCATTTATTAGAAAAATTTGATGCCGTTACTGCCCGTAAAAATCAATTAGAACAAGAGGTAGTGAAAGCGCAAACTACGGCGGATGGATTACAAATTCGCTTAAACGAACGGGATGAAAAAGTACAGTATCTGCAAACGGAACTGAATGAAGAACAGGCGCGCCATTCTGCTATTGCAGAACAAATGACGACGTTGAAAGAACGTTTTGGTGTGGCATCGGCACAGGCGGAAAGCTTGCGCGGACAACTTGCACAAAGCCAAGCGCAGATTGTCCGCAAAGAAGAATCGCTGACAAATTTAACGGAAAAACACACCGCACTTTCCCAGGAATTGGCGGAACTCAAAACCACGTTAACAGAAAAAGAAAAGCATTTTGTCGAGCAGCAACAACATGTTGAACAAACCAAACAGCAGCTCAATACGGAATTTCAAAACCTCGCCAATCGTATTTTGGAAGAAAAAAGCCAGCGTTTTCAGCAAACGAACCAAGCATCGATGGACAGCCTGTTAAAGCCTTTCCGTGAGCAAATTGAGAGTTTCCAAAAGCGGGTGAATGAAATTCATTCGGAATCCCTTAAGGGCAACGCAGGCTTGGAAGCGGAAATTAAGAAAGTGTTGGAAATCGGTTTGAGTATGTCACAACAAGCGAACAATTTGACTTCCGCTCTGAAAGGGGAAAAGAAAACCCTTGGTAACTGGGGGGAAATGCAGTTGGAGCGGGCGTTGCAATCTGCCGGCTTGGTGGAAGATGAACATTACACCGCACAGGCGCATTTTAAAAACGAAGAGGGCAAACGCAATTATCCCGACTTTATTCTTAACCTACCGGATGAGAAACATTTGATTATCGACAGCAAAATGTCGCTTAACGCCTATGAAAGTGCGGTCAGTGCTGAAGATGAAATAGAGCGTCAGGCGTTTCTGCGCGAGCACATTAAGGCGTTGCGTAATCACATCGACGACTTATCCCGCAAAGATTACAGCAACCTTATCGGCATACGTAGCCCGAATTTCGTGTTGATGTTTATTGCCGTGGAACCGGCTTACATTGAAGCCTTAAAAATGGATCCGAGCCTGTTCGGTTATGGTTATGACAAAAACGTCATTATGGTGTCACATACCACGCTCATGCCAATTTTGCGTACTGTAGCGAACCTGTGGCGGGTGGAACGCGGTAATGCGGAGGCGCGTGAAATCAGCGAAAAGGCCGGTGACATTTACAATCAAATCTGCTTGCTTGCAGAGCGCTTAGCGAAAGTGGGAAACAGCCTTTCCACCGTCAGTTCGCACTACAACAGCACCGTCACCGCGCTAGTGGGGCAGCAAGGTCTCATGGGCAAAGTGGAACGCTTCAAGGACCTCTCAGCCAAAGCCATGAAAACCATGCCCGATGTTGAACCGCTATACCATGATTTTGAGGTGGAACGCTTGTTGGCACATCAAGAGAATAGCGAAGAAGAGTAAGTTTAGTACGTCTTATTGTGGTGCTTTATGAGCCTATGATAATTCTTCTTTTCGATATCCAAAAAATCTCCACATTCCAACAGCAATGAAAGTGGCGGTGAGGTAAACCATTAGGTAACCTAAAGCGTAGGCAAGGCGAAGAGATGCAAAACCGGCCAGATAAGCGCCTAAGAGGGCGACGGAGAATTGCAACGAGCTGTCGAGCGTGGCGTAAGTTTGAGTGGATTTGTCCATGATGATGGCGAGCAAGCACGGCACAAGTAATGCGTAAGTCATACTTAATAATAAGATGGGTACGGCGATAAGATAAGGAAAATCCGTGCCGACATATTCAAATAAAATAAATAAGCAGAAGGCAAAAATTTGGCTAAATAATACCCATTGGGTGACAGAAACCCGAGAATATTTTTTGAGTAATAGACCACTGAGCGGAGCAAAGGCGATAGCACAAAGGGGTTCGAATACTGAAAGTAATAGCCCAATGTGTTGGCTGCTCCAGCCCAAGGCATTTAGACGCGGAACGAAACTACTGACCACCATGCCGCTAGGCATAAACACAAATAACAATAAAATCAACCAACGAAATGAAATGTGCGGTTGTTGCCAAAAGTGGAAAAAGCGTGTGAATAAAAAACGCAATGGCGGATTTTGCGGTTCAGCGGCAACTGTGGGTTCGGAATATAGGCTAATTTGTAGAATCAACAATAGTGCAAAAACACTGATTAAATCCACCGCACTTTGCCAGCCATAATGATGATAAATCAGTAACACCAAACCGCCGCCAAGCATTTTACCCACGCGTCCTGCGATCACCTGAATGACACCGCCAAAGCCACGTTGCTCAAAAGGCAGGATGGCACACGTCAGCCCCAACGCCGCACAACCGAAAAATAGACTGCTTAGGTTCAATAGCACACACGCCACCATAAGCTGTGTAAAATCCCGTTGCGGTTGGATGAAATGCAACATGAATAAGGCAATAAAAATGATTAGCGAGGAAAGGCATAGCCAGCCGCGAAATTGCCCGATACGCTTGAGACGATAGCGTTCAATTAACGGCGAGACGATGAATTTCGCCATTTCCATTCCACCAAGCAAATAGAACCAACTAAGCTGTTTAAGATCGAACCCCATCTCTTTTAACATGGTGATGAGACCAATCATATAAAACGCCACTATGCAGAATTTAAAACCGGCGGTCGTGGCAAGGATTGCCCAATCCTGCTTAGTGAGTGATGTTGCCTTGTTGGCATTGCCAAAACGCTGCATAACGTCCTTTTTGTTCTAAGAGTGTTTGATGCGTGCCTTGTTCGGCAATGTTGCCGTTTTCCAACACATAAATGCAATGCGCGCCCACAATGGTGGAAAGTCGGTGAGCTATAATCAACACGGTTTTGTCTTTAACCAGCTGATCCAACGCTTTTTGCACTGCCAGCTCATTGCGGGTATCCAACGATGCTGTCGGTTCATCTAAAATGAGAATCGGCGCATCTTTTAAAATCGCTCGGGCAATCGCAAGTCGTTGCTTTTCACCGCCGGAAAAATTACTCCCAATTTCATTAACTTGCGTTTGATAGCCTTGTGGTAATGCCTGAATAAAATCATGGCATTGGGCAAGTTTGCAGGCGTGAATCACCTCTTCATCGGTGGCATTGGGTTTTGCCATTCGGATGTTATTTAATACGCTGTCTTGGAATAAATACACGTCTTGAAACACCACAGAAATTAAGCGCATGAGCTGTTCTTGGCTAATATCCCGAATATTGACACCGCCGATCGTAATTCTCCCTGATTGAGGATCAGCATAACGCAACAACAAGCGAAGTAATGTTGTTTTACCACAACCGCTGGTGCCCACAAAAGCATTGAGGCTGTTAGGTTTTATGTCTAGATTAATGTCGTTTAGGATGGTTTTTTCAGCATTATAACCAAAGCGGACATGCTCATAGCGAATACGATAATCTGTGGGTAATCTGCTGCCATGATTTTCCGCCAATTCAGGCAATGCCATCAGTTTTTCAAATTTTTCACAGCTAATCACAAAAATTTCTAAGAGCGAAGACATTTGCACAAAGAAGTTCAATACATCTGAAATTCGCGCAATTAAAATCAGCACTGTGGCTAACAATACCCAATGAGCGCTACCGGAAATCACCCAAAATGTGCCAACAATTAATACCGCAATAAGACTTAATTGAATGCTTGAGGTAATAATCAAATTCGGACGTTCGCCTTTTTTTGTGCCGATGCGTTGAATGTTTGCCACATCTTCAATCACACGGTTGAAAATATGTTGTTTGTTTTCAGTCTGCCCTGTTGATTTCAGAATTTCCAAACCTTGCACAAACTCAATGGTTTCGCCTTTAAGTCGCTGATTAGCTTCTGCCAAAATACTAAATCCACGACGGAAAGCTTTTCTCCGCCATAAATAAAGTGGCACGATAAGCGGAAAAATAATGAAGATCAGCAGCCCAAAGCGGTAATCAAAGAAACAAAGACAAAGGGCGGTAGCCACCGGTGTCACGATGCCGTAAATCAGAATGCTGATTAAACTGAATGCGTAATTCGTCGCTTCATTAATACTTTGGATGGCAACGGCACTGAGTTCGCCTGCACGAAATCCACTGAGGACAGCAAGAGATACTCGGCGAAGTTTTTCGCCCAGTTGACGTCTCAATTGATATGTCGCCAAAAATGAATCGCCTTTAGTGTCATAATATTCCGCCCAAATGCGGAAAAGGAGGCTGGCGACTAAAAGTCCGCCACACAAAACACTCCAAAAAATGACCGCACTTTGCCCTGCTTCAGTTTGTTCTAATGCCAAAAGCAGTGGATACAGCAAACCGATAGCCACGCCGAATAAGGTTGCAGACAGTGCCGCAAAAACGAGACAGCGTAAGAATGCGCTTCGTTGCTGTTGGGCGGCGGCAAATAAGGCGTGATAAGTTTGCCACAGGCTTTTTACGCGTTGAGTTTCGGGATTAAAGTAAGATTGCATAACATTCTCTAATGTATCGTCCAAGATTTTGCCTGTTGATATTCCGCCCAAAGGATTTGATAGGCAGCATTGGTTTGCAACAAGGCTTGGTGGTTGCCTTGAGCGATGATTTTGCCATTCTCTAAATAAATAATTTGATCGGCTTGGGTAATGCTAGACAGGCGATGTGCCACCATGATCACTGTTTTATTTTGCATCAGCGCATGAAATGCCTGCATTAAATCCGCCTCGTTTTTTGCATCGGAAAAGGCAGTGGGTTCGTCTAGCAATAAAATCGGGCGATTTTGTAAAAAGGCGCGGGCTATACTGATACGTTGTTTTTGTCCGCCTGACAATAATTGTCCGCGTTCACCTACTTTCGTTTGATATTGCTCCGGCAAGGTCATAATAAAGTCGTGAATACGGGCTTGTTTGGCGGCATTGATAATGGCTTCTTCCGTTACATTTTCTATGCCGTAAGCGATGTTTTCGGCAATAGAGCAAGAAAATAAGAAATTATCCTGAAACACGACCGAGCAATACTTCATCAATTGGTCATTTTCCATATGGCGAATATCAGCACCACCCAAGGTGATTTTTCCGCTATCGATATCCCAAAAACGCAACAGCAAATTGAGCAAGGTGGTTTTGCCGGAGCCTGAAGTGCCAATAATGGCAGTAAAACTATTTTGCGGCACAATAAAGTCAATATCTTGTAGCGTGGTTTTGTCGGCACCATAACTGAAATTGACCTGTTCAAATTTAACGGTATAACCATTCGGCGTTTGTCGTGGCAAAAGTGCGGTGGCATTTTCCAACGTTTTTATTTCGTTAATGCGTTCAATGGCGGCACGGGAGCGTTCCAACAAATGAAACAGCCCCATGTACGGATGCATGGTTTCAATTAACCCAGCAGCTAACACTAAAAAAGCAAAAAAGCCAAAGGTGGAAAGCAGCGCAAGCGAGTGTAAATACACGCCTAACACGATCAAAAATAACATGATCGGCATTGGCGTAAAGAGCGAACGGGCAAGACGTGTTGGTGCCCCTACTTTGGCTAAAAAAGCGAAGATGACCTGATTAAAATTTTCTAATGCAGTGCTAAAACGACTGTACGAACTTTGTCCCGCATCAAAGGTACGAATCGTGCTCATGCCTTGAATATATTCAATAATCGCGCTATTGACTCGGCTCACAGCAGCACCGTAATCACGATAATTCAACCGACTTTTTTGCATTAAATGTTGCAGAATCGTAAACAACACGACAAGGAAAATCACCACAGCCAATGCCATTTGCCAATTTAACCAAAACAATGCCGCCAACACGAAAATCGGTGTGGAATAAGCCTCCGCTTTAAGGGGCGGTGCATCGGCAACAAAGGTGTGCAATTCGTTTACGTCATCGCACAGTATTTTGGTTAAACCGCCTGACCCGATTTCATTGACTTTGCCTAACGATAATTGACTGATTTTTTTTGCAAGCTGTTGACGTAGAATTTTTTCCAATTCAAAGGCAGCATAATGAGATTTATCGTGTGCTTTAATTTTGCAGGTGTAATACAAAATGGAAATGGCAAGCAGCGAGAAAATCTGCCAATAAGGAAACGTAAGAGATTGGCTGACGGTGAACACAATGTGGATCATCAAAAGCCAAATCCCGATTTTTAAGCCTTGCGCGAAGGTTGCCAACCACATTGAGGCGCGTAATTGCGCGGCAACAGGTTGGCAAATTTGTTGGTGTTGCTGACTCATTGCTTAGAATCTTAACTCGGTAGAAAGTCCAATTTGACGTTCCGGCTGACGGGTAATGTCGCCTGAGCGCGGTACAAGTAAGATATCTTTGCGTGAGTTAAGCACGTTGTCGGCATAAAGCGTGATTCTGGCATGCTTAAAGTCATACGCTAAATAAACATCAAGTTGGTCATAATGCCCTACTTTACCATTGGCTAAGTTGTCGGCAGTGGAATAATAACTGCTGTTGTAGCTGTAATTGGTGCCAATTTCTAGGTGGTCAAGAAGACGATAATTGGCCCCCACTTTTCCACTAAAACTTGGTGCACGAGCGAGTTTATTCCCTTCAATGCCGCTGTTTGGATAACGTTTGATATCGGTTTTTAATATCCCGATGCCCGCGTTGAGTGCCAGTTTCTCCGTGGCCTGCCATTCGGTATTGATTTCCGCACCATAGGTAACGACTTTATCGGCATTGCGGATCACGATGGAATTTGGACCAAGAGTGAACGGTAACTGCATGTCCTTGTAGTCGTTATAGAATAGGTTGCTGTTAATGCGTAGGCGTTTATCTACGGATGTCCAACGATGATAAAGTTCGTAGTTCCAGACATATTCCGCGTCATATTCATAGCTGGTGTACGGCACACCGAAAGTTACACCGGCACCGCCCGGATTATAACCTTTACCTACTTTAAAGCCTAAGCGTTGATCATCGTTAATTTTCCATGCAATGTCTGCTTTTGGCAGGAAGACATTGTATTTCTTATCCCGGTTGATGGAAAACATCGCACTTTTGCCTTTACGCTGATGATGTTCCTGTTCATAGCGAGCAGAAAGCGTCAATTCAAACGGAATATCCGGCGTAAAGGTAATTTCACCAAAGGCCGCCTTGGTTTTCGTTTTATCATTAAAATTTGTCGTAATCGGCGTGCGAGCAATGCGTCCGTTGAGCATCGTAACACTTTCATCTTGTTTCGCATTGAAATAGAACAAACCGAATAAACCACGGTATTTTTCGCTTTCGTATTTTACAATGGGTTCAATTTGGAATTCATTGCCATCAACGCGAGCCGGAACACCTCGACGATTTGGCGGCAATGCGGTGTTGAATGGCGAAGTTGTTTTTCTATCGTGAATAAAGTGTGTATAAACCAATTTATTTTCCCATTTCCAATGCTCTGAGAGTTGATAACCAATGTCCCAAATAGTGCTGGCAGAGCGTGTTTGGAATACCGGGCGTTCCGGCGTGTAACGTGGTGAATTAGGTTGTAACTCTGTTTCGCTTTGTGGTGCTCGCGCGTTTAAATGATTGAATGTTAAACGGCTATAGAGATCTGGCAATGCAGACGGCGTCCACAGTAATTTGGCGCGGGTATTGGTGGCTTTAAACCAACGCGGGTTGCCGACGGGATTATAATGCGGTAAATCAACAGAGGTTTCCCGTTGTTGATGATCCACGCTTAAACGAAAAGCCAGTTCATCTTTTATTAACGGGCCGGAAATCATGGCCGAGGTTTGCGCCAATCGATGATTACCCATATTCAATTTGGCCGCCCCTTCCCAATCTTGTGTCGGATCGTTGCTGGTCATCACCACGGCGCCGGCAATAGCATTACGCCCTTGGGCATAGCTTTGTGCGCCACGATAAATTTCTACCTGTTTCATATCCCACAGGGATTTTGTACCGAATGCCAATTCGTTATAACTGGAGGTTCTGCCGTCAATTTGCATATTCAAACGTGGGCGCGAACCCGCAAAAAATGCCACCGCACCTACTGCAGGGCCTGACCCGTCAACGCCGCGCACAGTGGGTAAGTCATTGCCTAAGCCGGTATCTAAAATATTCACATCACGTTTTAATAATTGAATAGCGGACATTAAATTGGCTTCTCGTTTGAATTGATCACCAGTTACCACAGTTGTGCTTGAACCAGTCGAAGATTGACTACGTTCAAATTTCTCACCGGTCACTGTGATTTCGCCTAGTACCGTGGTCTGTTTACTTTCTTCGGCATGAATAGAAAAAGAATAGGCACTCATCAGGCAAAGGCTAATGAGGCTGAGTCGTGGGGATAACTTGTTCATGGGTTCTCCTAGGCTTCATTTTAGTTTAAAGTTTACACTTTTATCATTAATTGATTAATAATGTAAACCTAACACAATCACAATACGAAAGTAAATAAGAATTTTTCTCAAATTTGATGTTTGACAATTAAAGGCTTTCGGCTATGTTATTGCCTCTTAAGGAGCGGACCATGAAAAAAGATATTTTTTTGAAACAGGTTGCCACTGAACTGTTTTATCAACAAGGCTGGAGATTAACTTCTGTCGCAGAAATTTGTCGGGCAGCAGGGGTGAGTCGAGTGACGTTTTATAAATATTTCTCCACCAAGCAAGATTTAGTGAAATGTATTTTTGAAGAACAAAAAAATAATATGCGGTGGGAATTTGACAGACTGTTAGCCACGGAGGCAGATTTAACCACGGTGATTCAGCAAATTTTGACTATGCAGCAAGAATCCATGGCCACGTTGTATTCTGCCGCCGTATTACATGATTTAAATCATGATCAAGATGAAACCTTACAGGCTTTTTTTCGGCAAATGGCACAAGAAAAATATCACTATATGCACTATTTTTTCAGTACGTTACAAAAACGCAAAAGCGTACGTGATGATTTTCCTGTGATTTTAATTGATGTGTTGATTCAAAAAATGGATGAAATGATTCATTCTTCCGTCTTGCAACAGCATTATGTCGGCAAGGAACAACAGCTCTTTAAAGATGTGTTGCAGCTTTTTATGCATGGTATTGCCTATCAACAAAAAATGCAGCCTGACACCTTTAATTAAAAAACATTCTCAAAACCGACCTTACTTTAACTATCGGTCTTATGTTACACGAAGTGCGGTCAGTTTTTTCCATGTTTTTTTGTATTTTATGAATAGTATAAAAAAACGTTGAAATTTCAGCGGGAAATGGTTAATTTTGCATCCCTTTTTAGCTATTTATTTTTATCTCTCTTTGGAAAAAACTATGATGTGGCCGTTCTCGTTGCACTGGTGTTTCTTGGCATCGGCGATTGCCATAGCATATGCAGATAAATATTTTTATAGTGTCGGGCATAAAGCCCACTAAGTTTACTGAATAAAAAATGACAGAATTTATTGAAATTACACCGCAACAAGCATGGGAAATGCTTCAAAATGATGAAGATGCTGTGCTGGCGGACGTGCGTGATGCACAAACCTTTAGTTATGCCCATCCCAAAGGCGCGTTTAATTTAACGGAGCTCAGTTGGCCAAATTTTGAGGCCTCGTATAATTATGATCAGCCGATTATTCTCAGTTGCTATCACGGCATTAGTAGTCGTAATGTGGCTGCGTTTTTATTGCGCCACGGCTATGAAAAGGTTTATAGCCTGCAAGGTGGCTTTGCGGCTTGGGAAAAGGGAAAACTGCCGTTGGATACGGGCTATTAGTTAAATCCAACGGTGGCTACGTAGTATAAAACGCCGTAAAAAATGACCGCACTTAGGGCTAAACCCTTGCGAGCCAGAGCAGGGCGGCGTTGATGGAGTTTATAGAAAATTCGCGCCACGATGCCAAGAACGAAGGGATAGCCCCAAAGAAAGACTGACATGGCGGTAATTTGATTGTCGCTTAGGTTTGGATTGTTCAATAAATTAGGTGAAATTAACAGCGCCAACGGCCACAATAATATCGGTAAGCAAAAGCCGGCAATCGCCCAAGTGAAAGGGCTGAAGCCCGATGGCAAATTTTGATTTCTCATTTTTTCTCCGTGCATGAAATTTTGGAAAAGGAATATAACAAATGCAGCATTTGTTTGGTAGTGAAATCCCGTTGTTAGCGCAGCATTTTCGTGATTATGTTGCTGAAAAATACCAAGTTGAGTTGGTGATTCAGGAAAATCAAAATGCACAAAATAATGTGGTTTATGATGTTTTTCTTCCGGAAAATTCACCGCACTTTGACGAAATTATGGCGGAAAGAGAAAGTTTCTTACAGGCGTGGTTGGAACAACAAAACGCCCGCGCGTGGCAACAAGGTCCCCGTGGCATTCAGGCTCAATCTACAGCGCGCACGTCCTCTCATGTGAACAAGGCTTCCGTTTTTTCTCATATTCAACAGCAAAAAATTACTGTCATCGTGACCGCACTTTGTGTTGTAGTTTATCTTCTCATGCTTTTCGGTTTTGCCGAGCCGATTTTGTTGGCAGCACATTTCCCCGAAGATACTACCCAAGAAGGCGAAATTTGGCGTTATTTAACACATACTTTGGTGCATTTATCCAATATGCATATTCTATTTAATCTGACTTGGTGGTGGGTTTTTGGTGGTGCTATCGAGCGCCAATTGGGGTCTTTAAAACTCCTGCAAATTTATCTGTTCTCCGGGGTAATAAGCGGCATTGCGCAGAATATTGTCAGCGGCCCCGCGTTTTTCGGTTTATCCGGCGTTGTCTATGCCGTGCTGGGCTATGTGTTCGTGTTGGATAAAGTCAATAAACAAACCCATTTTGAATTACCGGACGGTTTCTTCAATATGTTGGTTGTAGGGATTTTGCTTGGATTTGCCGGTCCGTTAATAGACATTCAAATCGGCAATACCGCCCATATTTCAGGTTTATTGGTAGGGATGTTACTGGCGTTTATGGATCGAAAAATTCGCGTTAAATCGTGATTTCATTAATAAAATGCGCTACATTAGCAAGCAAAAGTCTTGTTAATAAAGAAGGAAAAGTGGTTATGAAACAATCTATTCGTCATCAGAAAATTGTTGAATTAGTAAAACAAAAAGGCTATTTGAGTACAGATGAATTGGTTGATTTATTTGGAGTGAGTCCGCAAACCATTCGGCGCGATTTAAACGAACTGGCGGAAACCAACTTTATTCGCCGTCACCACGGTGGCGCAGCATCGCCTTCCACGGCAGAAAATAGCGATTATCACGATCGCAAACACTTTTTTTCTCAAGAAAAAAATCGTATCGCAAAACAGGTTGTACAGCTCATCCCAAACGGTGCTTCGCTGTTTATTGACATCGGCACCACCGCCGAGGCAGTTGCCTTCGCGTTATTGGGACATCAAAGATTACGTATTGTTACCAACAATCTCAATGCTGCGCACATTCTTATGCAAAATGATTCCTTTGATATCACCATGGCGAGCGGTTCCTTGCGCCGAGATGGGGGCATCATCGGCGAATCAACTGTCGAATTTTTATCGCAATTCCGTTTAGATTTCGGGGTGTTGGGAATCAGTGCCATTGATTTGGACGGCACATTACTCGACTATGATTATCATGAAGTGCAAGTCAAACGTGCCATTATCGATAATTCCCGTAATACGTTGTTAGTGACCGATCATTCCAAATTTAGTCGCCGCGCTATGGTAAAATTGGGGTCTATTACGGATGTGGAATATGTCTTCACCGACTCGGATGTCCCGCCAAGTATTGATGAATTATTAAAAAATAAGAATGTGAACCTTGTGGTTTGCTAGATCTTAAACACCTTTTCCCTTCATGTTCGGCATAAAAGTGCGGTGAAAAATCACCGCACTTTTTTTTGTCTTTTCTCTTCTTTATTTTTTGTTTGCGCGATACTTATTTTTTGGAATAAAATAAGATGTCTTGTTAAATAGATAAATATGTGTATTTATTAATCATCTATGCATTCAAAGATTTTTATCTTTTTGATTTTGTTGCAAATACGTTTTAGCAAAAAACTTAATATGATGATGTTGTATTTGCCCATAAATTGATTAATAATGATAACGCTTATCATTTGATAAAATTATAATGAAGAACCTGAGGAGAAAAAATGCAGAAATCTATCAAATTGAACTTGATAACATTTTGTCTTTTAAATGTTATCAATATTGCCTATGCCGAAGAACAATTAGACCAAATCGATGTGGTTGAAAAAATCATTGCCAACGAGAAAAAACCATTTACCGAAGCGCAAGCAAAAAGCACGCGGGAGCACGTTTTTAAAGAAACGCAAAGCATTGATAACGTGGTACGGAGTATGCCGGGGGCGTTTACCCAACAGGATAAAGGCTCCGGTGTGTTGTCGTTAAATATTCGTGGAGAAACGGGATTTGGCAGGGCAAACACCATGGTGGATGGCATTACACAAACATTTTATTCCACATCGATGGACTCCGGGCAAGCCGGAGGGAATTCGCAATTTGGGGCATCATTAGATCCGAATTTTATTGCCGGCATTGATTTAACGAAGGGGAATTTTAGCGGGGCAAACGGTGTGAACTCCTTGTACGGTTCGGCGAATTTCAGAACGTTGGGTGTCAACGATGTGATTTCAGGGGATAAGAGTCTAGGCTTTATTATCAAAGGGATGACCGGAACTAATGCAACAAAATCCAACTATATGGCGATGGCAGCCACCCGAAAATGGTTGGATAACGGCGGTTATGTAGGTATGTTATATGGATATAGCCGTCGAGAAGTGTCGCAAGATTATAAAATCGGCGGAGGTGGTCAGAAAATCGCTGATGTCGGTGATGACTTTTTGCAACAACAAAAAAATAAACAATTTACTGAGGCTGGGTTTGTTTTTGATCAAGCCAAAGGGCGCTGGATGCCCGACATGAATAAAAATATGTGGGCTTGTAACGCACCGACCCCATCTCAACCGGAAGCTTACCCTTGTCGTTATTATCGTAACGCGGAACGTAGAAGAATTTTACAGAATCCGGAACATTCACCTGAATTACAAAAGCAAATTGATGAAACCAACGCGGCTTTTGAGCGCAATAACGAGCAATATCGTTTGGCCCCATTGGATCCAAGCAGTGTTCGTCAAAGCTCTCATAGTCATTTGGTCAAATTGGAATATGGCGATGATCGTCATGCATTGAATCTGCAATTGCGAGCTCTAGATAACGCTATCGGTACCCGTAAAATTGAAAATCGTAACTATCAACTGAACTATAATTTCAATAATAATGGTTATATTGATATGAATGTATTGCTGGCGCATAACGTGGGTAAATCAAAATATCCTAAAGGTTCACGTTTTACCGGCTGGGAAGTATTGAAACATTTAGAAACGAAGAATGCCGCCGATATTTTTGATATAAGCAATAGTTATACTTTTACTCTGCCGAAAGAAGTGGACTTAAAAACCACGTTGGGCTTTAACTTCTTCAAAAATGAATATAGCAAAAATCGATTCCCTGAAGAGCTTAGTTTATTTTACGACGGTTCTTCACAGCAGGGCGGTTTATACGATTTCCTAGGACGTTATAAAGGTTCAAAAGGGCTATTGCCACAAAAATCGAGTATTTTGCACCCTTCCGGCGAACAAAAATTTCATACGTTTTATTTAGATACGTCACTGACTCGCGATATCTATCGATTGGATTACAGCGTGAATTTGATCAAGTATAAATTTAACGGGGAATACGCGGGTTACTATAATTCTCCTGAAGATTTTGAAAAAGCCTTTGGCAAGGATTCTCAAATTTATAAAAAATATTGTGATCCTAACGGCGGTTGTCAAATTTATGAACCTTTAGAAAGAAGAGCAGGCCACAAAACAGAAATGAACCATTCCGCGATTTTCAGTGCTCATCTTCATGACTACTTTACGCCTTTCGTGGGATATGCCAGAACGCACCGCATGCCAAATATTCAAGAGATGTATTTTTCTCAAGTCTCTGATGCAGGCGTCAATACCGATTTGAAACCAGAGCGCGCTTCGACTTATCAATTAGGTTTTAATACCTTTAAGGAAGGTATTTGGAAAAATGATGATGTGTTGGGAATAAAAGTCGTCGGGTATCGTAGTTACATTAAAAATTATATTCATAATGTTTGGGGCGACTGGTGGCAAGGCGGTGCGCCTACTTGGGCAGACAGCAACGGTTTTCAATTTACCATTGCACACCGTAATTATGCTAAAACGGTGAAAAAGAGCGGTGTGGAATTAGAGTTAAATTATGATATGGGCAGATTCTTTACGAATCTATCTTACGCTTATCAACGAACCAATCAGCCAACTAATTATAGTGATGCCAGCCCTCGTCCGAATAATGCTTCAAAAGAAGATATTTTAAAACAAGGTTACGGTTTGACTCGAATTTCAGCTCTACCAAGAGATTATGGTCGCCTTGAACTTGGTAGCCGTTGGTTTGACCGAAAATTAACGGTTGGCGGAGCGGTTCGTTATTATGGTGAAAGTAAACGGGCCTCCATTGAGGAAAAATATATTGATGGTACAACGTTTGAGAAGAATGCATTAAGACGTCATCATCATGCAATTAAAGAAACGGAAACCATTGAAAAACAACCGTTAATTTTTGATTTATATGTTAGCTATGAGCCGACTGAAAACTTGATTTTGAAAACGGAAATTCAGAATCTGTTTGATAAGAAGTATATTGATCCGCTGGATGCCGGTAACGATGCGGCAACACAACGTTATTACAGTAGCGTAAATAGCGCACCATCACAGCCATGTGAGGCCGGAGAATTGTGCCATACGGATGGCCATGGCGGAAAAACACAGTCTATTTTAAATAACTATGCCAGAGGGCGAACCATTGTGTTTAGCTTGAGTTATAAGTTTTAGAGGAAGTTAAGAATGGTGCCTCAGCAGCGAAGATTCAAGCGGCCAAAATGGGTGAGCAATCCAAGGAGCTATTAGCCTTTAAAAACGGCGTATTAAATCGTTCGACCTTGGAATTTTACCCGCATTGTCGGGAAAACTGGCTAACCTCTTTTATTCCGCACGATTACACGAATCAGGAAGAAAATACACCGCACTTTGATAGTTGGTTGAATTTTGTTGCTGATAGCAAGGAAGATAAAAAGCAAGCAATCTTGGGCGCACTTTACGCGATTTTAACGAATCGCCACAACTGGCAATTATTCTTTGAAGTAACCGGCGATGGTGGCAGCGGAAAATCGGTATTTGCGCAAATTGCCACAATGTTAGCAGGCGAACAAAACACGGAAAGTGGGCGATTAGTCGATTTAGACGAACCGCATGGCCGTGAAAACTTTGTGAATAAAACGCTCATTCTATGCCCGGAACAATCCCGCTATGGCGGTGATGGTGGTGGACTAAAAAGCATTAGTGCGGGGGATTTAGTCAATATCGATCCGAAGCATAAAAGCAAGTTTAAAGCGATCATTCCTGCGATCGTGCTAATCGTAAACAATGAGCCGACACGCTTCACAGAAAGAAACGGAGGTATTGAACGCCGCCGAGTGATTTTTCATTTTGATAAGGTGGTGCCGGAAAGTAAACGCGATCCGCACTTAATGGATAAGATAGAAGCCGAAGCCGGAGGAATTATTTATAAACTGATTCAGGCTTTTAAAAATCCGTTGGACGCGAAAAAAGCGTTAATTCAACAACAGGAAAGTGCCGAAGCGTTAGAAATAAAAATGAACTCAGATCATTTAACGGTGTTTTGTAGTTATTTCCTAACCTCCCAAGAAAGTAACGGGCTAGGAATTGGCAATACGAAAACCGGATTTCCAAGAACGCACCTTTACCCTGCTTACTTGGTATTTACTGAAGCCAATAATATTCAAAATGCTTTAACACTGAATAACTTTACCGAATCATTAAGACAAGGATTGGCACAACATAAAAATAAATATCCATACACCCGCAGGCGAATTACTTCCGGTGCGGAAAAAGGAAGATATATCACTAACGTACACTTTAAAGACTTTGACGAGTTTTATAATGAGTACATAAAATCAAATAGATAGTGAAAGGCGCGGCATAAAAACCGCGCTTTTTTTACCTAAAAAGGTGAATGCCAAGGTGAACAACACCGACTTCCCCTTCACCTTGTAACCAATTGAAAAACAAAGGAAAAGCAATCGGTGAACGAGTGAAGGCAGTTTTTAAATATTTTCCACGCACATCACTTTTAACGTTCACATTGTTCCACATAATCGCCCCAAAGTTGCATCACCGGCTTGCGTTGTTCAAGGAAATCAGCCCTATCGTAAATCTTGCCTGTTTGCGTACCCGTCTTATGAGAAATACACATTTCAGCCACTTCATAATCAATACGCTGATCGGCTAAATAAGTGCGTCCGATTGTTCTTAATCCATGAGCAGTTTGTTTATTCTTGTAGCCCAAATCGACTAGCATTTTATTGATTGTTTGACTGCTCATTGGTTGGTTAGACTTAATCCAACTTTGAAAAACATATTCGCTTTTCACAGATATACTTTTCATTTTGTTTAGAATTGCCATAGCTTGGGAAGAAAGGGGAATTACAAAAGGATGTCTTTTCTTCATTCTGTTAGCCGGGATAGTCCATAAAGATTTTTTAAAATCAATTTCAGACCATGTAGCGTTACTTGCTTCAGCAGGTCGTACCATGGTTAATAACTGAAATTTGAATAATAACTTTGTTTGAATGGCCGCACTGGAATACATCACGGCTTTTATTAATTCCGGTAGTTCTTTTGGTGTTATTGCCGGGTTGTTGGTGGATTTTCCAAAGTTAAATACTTCATTGATTCGTAAGCAAGGATTAAAGGCAATTAGGCCGTAGTTTACAGCGAAATTAAGTACTTCATTCAATAGCCGAATAGTGCGCTTTAATGTATCGCCCTTGCCTTGGTTATAGAGTGATTCTAATGCTTCAATAACAACTTTTGGCAAGATTTCATTTATCGGCATATCACCAATAAAAGGAAACAAATAGATTTCCATGCGGCGCCAATCTTTTTTTAATGTTTCAGCTTCAACTTTTTGAACCTTTTTGGCTTTCCAACGATTAGCGACAGATAGCAAACTATTTTCTATATGCTCAATAGCGGCTTTTTGTTCTTGTTCTTTATGTTCTTGTGGGTCTATGCCTTGAGCCAACAAAGAGCGATATTCTTCACGAATAGAACGGGCTTGAGCTAAAGATAAAGCGGGATAAGTTCCTAAAGAAACTTTAGTACGTTTTTTAGTAAGTGGGCGGATATAGTTAAAACGCCATGATTTAACGCCGGTAGGCAAGACTAATAGAAATAATCCGTAGCCATCAGTAAGGGTATATTCTTTGGCTTTTGGCTTAGATCTTTCTACTTCGGTATTGGTTAGAGGTTTAGTAATTTTAGGCATATTTGGTAACCATTTAGCAATTTTATGTAACCACGAAAAAGGGATATTAGCACATGGTTACAATCGTGGTTACAAAAAAGAGCGGTTAAGGGCGATTATTTACGAGGGAGTACGATAGGGTAAAATGCTATAAAGTCTTATAAGTACTGGCTTTTATTGGTGTTTTTGATGAGTTGCGAGGGGTTATGATAAGTTTTTTGGTGCCCCCAACAGGACTTGAACCTGTGACCAATCGATTATGAGTCGACTGCTCTGACCGACTGAGCTATGGGGGCGGTGAGCATTGATTTGAGGTGCAGATTATAGGGAAATCTTAGGCTAAAGTCTAGTTATCATCATAATTATGTATTTCTTATTTAAACAAAAAAGGATAAGTCATGACGGCTTATCCTTTTTGTTATAGATTTGCTTCGACTATTCGTCTAAGAAACTGCGCAATGTTTCGGAGCGGCTTGGATGACGCAATTTGCGTAATGCTTTGGCTTCAATCTGACGAATACGTTCACGGGTAACGTCAAATTGTTTGCCCACCTCTTCTAACGTATGGTCGGTGTTCATGTCGATACCGAAACGCATACGAAGCACTTTTGCTTCACGTGGCGTTAAACCTTCCAACACTTCATGTGTGGCCGCTTTTAAGCTTTGTGCAGTGGCGGAATCTAACGGAAGCTCTAAGGTGGAGTCTTCAATGAAATCACCTAAATGGGAATCATCGTCATCTCCGATAGGGGTTTCCATAGAAATCGGTTCTTTCGCAATTTTCAGTACTTTACGGATTTTATCTTCCGGCATACCCATACGCTCCGCCAATTCTTCCGGTGAAGCTTCACGTCCCATTTCTTGTAACATTTGGCGGGAAATACGATTTAGCTTGTTAATCGTTTCAATCATGTGTACCGGGATACGAATTGTCCGCGCTTGATCCGCAATGGAGCGGGTAATCGCCTGACGAATCCACCAAGTGGCATAAGTGGAGAATTTGTAACCGCGACGGTATTCAAATTTATCTACCGCTTTCATTAAGCCGATATTGCCTTCTTGAATTAAATCTAGGAATTGCAATCCTCGGTTGGTATATTTTTTGGCAATAGAAATCACCAAACGCAAGTTGGCTTCCACCATTTCTTTCTTCGCACGACGTGCTTTTAACTCACCTTGCGCAATACGTTCGCAGATTTCTCTAATTTGCTGAATAGTGAGATGAGTGTCTTGCTCAATTTGCACTAAATTTGCGATGGCTTGGCGCAAATCATTTTCATATTGCACGAGTTTTTCAGACCATGCTTTGCCGGCGCTCAAGGCTTTAATCAACCAAGTGTCGGTAGTTTCATGTCCGATGAAACTCTTTTGGAAACCTGATTTAGGCATTTTTGCATTATCGACTACGATTCGCTGAATAAAGCGTTCTTGCGCACGCACGCGTTTCATCATGTCGCGCATGGATAGCACAAGAATATCAAACTGTTTTGGCACTAAACGGAATTGAGTGAAAATATCTGACAAGGCTTGAATTTCATCTTTGGTTTTTTTCGATGTGCGACCATGTTTTTCAATGCTTGCCAAGGTTTTTTGATGCTGTTCTTTAAGTGCGGTGAATTTTTCGCGTGCAACTTCAGGGTCGATGCTGTTATCGCTATCGCCATCATCGCTGCTGTTTTCTTCGCCATCTTCTTCATCTTCGCTTTCATCATCTAACCCATTTTCGCCGACATCTTCTTCATTTTCTTCGTCGGAATCAAAATTTTCATCTAAATGGGTGTTATCGGATTCACTCAATACGTTTGGATCGACAAAGCCGGTAATTAAATCAGCTAAGCGAACACCGCCATTTTCTACTGATTCGTATTGTTCAATTAAATAAGTGATCGCTTCAGGATAAGCGGCAACAGCACTTTGTACTTCATTGATACCTTCTTCAATACGTTTGGCAATATCAATTTCGCCTTCGCGGGTAAGCAATTCCACACTGCCCATCTCACGCATATACATGCGCACAGGGTCGGTTGTACGGCCTAACTCGGCCTCAACGCTGGATAACACCTGTGTTGCTTCTTCAACGACATCTTCATCGGTAATCGTTTCATTGAGCATCAGATCATCGGCATCCGGTGCAGTCTCCAACACCTGAATCCCCATGTCGTTGATCATTTGAATGATATCTTCAATTTGATCGGCATCGACGAGTTCTTCGGGCAGGCTGTCATTGACTTCGGCATACGTTAAATAGCCTTGCTCTTTCCCTTGGGCGATGAGTAGTTTCAATTGAGATTGTGGATTGTGATCCATATTTGATATCCGCCTTGCTTACTTAATTTAGTGAAGATAAAACGCCAAGATTTTAGCATTCTTCCTTCGGTTTAACTATTTCTTTCGTGTTCTTTTTCGCGTTTTTTTACCAATAACAACGTTGAAAGTTCTTTTTTCTCATTAAGATTTAATCCTTCGCTACGATCCTTAGCAATTAGCCAATTTATTCGTTTATCAATGATTTGTAGATAAAAATAACGTAATGTTTCGCGGAAGGTATCTTCAATCTTGTCTTCTTCAACCAAATGGTTCCATGTGGCCAGTTTTTCAAGCGTATTTTGTTGAGGTGTATCGCGCCAGTGTTCCAACAGTTGTCCGGAACTAATACCCACTTTTTCACGGCAAAGTGCGGTCATTTCTGCAAACAAATCGTAGCCCGGCTCATTTAACGAACGAAAAGATTCCAAATCGGGTACAAATTTCACCAATTCCGGATTTTGTAACAACAAGGCGATCAGCACACGCATTGGGGTTCGCTTAAATTGTATCGGTTGGGCTGTCGGTGTGTTTTCTGTTTTCTGTTGATTTGGAATAAGGCTTTCTAGCTGCGTCGGATCGAGAACCCCCAGTTTTTTGGCTAACGTGTTACGCAAATCCAAACGTAGTACATCGCCTGGAATTTGCTTAATTAACGGTATTGCTAATGCCGCCAGTTTGTTTTTCCCTTCTTTGCTGGAGAAATCCACTTGTGGCGTCAAATGAGCAAATAAAAATTCACTTAAAGATTGTGCGTTATTGAGATATTCCTCGAATCCCTCTTTGCCAAATTGGCGAATAAAGGTATCGGGATCCTCGCCGTCAGGTAAAAAGATAAATTTGAGCTGACGGCCGTCTTCCAAATAAGGCAGTGCATTTTCTAAGGCTCGCCATGCGGCATCACGTCCGGCGCGATCGCCGTCATAACAGCAGATCACTTGTTCTGTTGAGCGAAAGAGTAATTGAATTTGCTCCGAGGTTGTTGATGTGCCAAGAGAGGCCACGGCATAATCTACACCGAATTGGGCCAACGCCACCACATCCATATAACCTTCAACAACCAGTAATTTTTGTGGTGAATCGTCAGCTTGTAGGGCTTCAAATAAACCGTACAATTCACTGCCTTTGTGATAGGTCACGGTTTCCGGCGAGTTCAAATATTTCGGTTTCTCATCAGTTAACACGCGTCCGCCGAAAGCCACGGTGCGGCCTCGACGATCGCGAATCGGAAACATAATCCGATTGCGAAATTTGTCATAAATATTGCCACGATCATTGCGTGATAGCATGCCTAAATCGAACAGTTTTTGTTGCTCTTCTCGGGTTTTACCGAATTGGCGATAAACGGTATCCATGGCATTCGGCACATAACCGATTTGAAAACGCTCAATAATTTCCGCTGATAAACCACGTTGTTGCAGATAACTTTGCGCAGGAATATTTAACGGCAATTGTTGCTGATAAAATTTGGCGATTTCCTGCATTAATTCATACAGATTACGTTTGGTTTGATAGCCGACTTGCTTGCCGCTCTCATTAAAGTGCGGTCGTTTTTCGTAGGGAATTTCCAACCCAAGAAAACCGGCCAGTTCTTCCACCGCTTCCACAAATTCCAGCTTGTCATATTCCATCAAAAAGGAAATCGCGTTGCCGTGCGCACCACAACCGAAGCAATGATAAAACTGCTTTTTATCACTGACGGTAAAAGAAGGGGTCTTTTCATGGTGAAACGGGCAGCAGGCTTGATAATCGCGGCCGGCTTTTTTCAATTTGACTCTGGAATTGATCAGATCAACGATATTAACTTTAGTTAAAATATCGTCTATAAATGTACGTGGAATGGTGCCTTTCATCGAGTATTCTGCCTCTTATTGTGAACGAAATATGAGCCTAACTGATGAGATTGAGAGAAAATAAAACCGTGAGCCTCGGAAGATTCACGGTTTTTATAACTCGAGTTAAAAAATACTGTTAATTAGTATAAACGTGTGTTGCGTGCGTTTTCACGAGCTACGCGTTTAGCGTGGCGTTTTGCGCGGGTTGCATTTTCACGTTTACGAATCGTTGTTGGTTTTTCGTAGAATTCACGAGCACGAACTTCTGCTAAGATACCAGCTTTTTCGCAAGAGCGTTTGAAACGACGTAATGCTACGTCAAAGGATTCATTTTCACGAACTTTAATTACAGGCATAAGCCAATCACCTCAATGAGTTTAATTAATTTAATTGCAATTTAAAATTTATTTGTTGCCACAAGTCGTGGCAGATTCAATAAAGGTCGCAATTTTAATCCAAAGTCACCATGAAAGTAAAGGAAAGATTCGCCTTTTCCGCAAATACCCGTTTGAAAACTGGTTAAATCCTTGTAAAAAAGGTAAAATTCAGCCTCATTGAACAGAGTAAAAAGAGATTCAAAATGCGAATTTTAGGCATTGAAACGTCCTGTGATGAAACGGGCGTTGCCATTTATGATGAAGAAAAAGGCTTAATTGCCAATCAGTTACACACGCAAATTGCGTTGCATGCCGATTATGGCGGCGTTGTCCCGGAGCTAGCATCACGCGATCATATCCGGAAATTAGCGCCATTATTACAAGCCGCCTTACAAGAAGCCAATCTTACCGCCAAAGACATTGACGGCGTAGCTTATACCTGCGGTCCGGGTTTAGTCGGTGCGTTGTTAGTTGGCTCTACGGTGGCGCGATCCTTGGCTTATGCGTGGAATGTACCGGCGATCGGCATACATCACATGGAAGGGCATTTACTGGCGCCAATGTTGGAAGAAAATCCACCGCACTTTCCTTTTATGGCATTGTTGGTGTCCGGCGGGCATACTCAATTGGTGCGTGTGGACGGCGTCGGACGCTACGAATTATTAGGCGAATCTATTGATGATGCTGCAGGGGAAGCGTTTGACAAAACGGCAAAATTGCTCGGATTAGATTATCCCGGCGGAGCGGCATTAGCCCGTTTAGCATTAAATGGTACGCCGAATCGTTTTGTTTTTCCACGCCCGATGACTGATCGTCCAGGTTTGGATTTCAGCTTTTCCGGCTTAAAAACCTTTGCTGCCAATACGCTTCATCAAGTGATGCAAGAAGAAGGGGAATTAGCCGAGCAAAGCAAGGCGGATATTGCTTATGCGTTCCAAGAGGCTGTGGTGGATACGCTAGCAATCAAATGCAAGCGTGCGTTAAAACAAACGGGATTGAAGCGTTTAGTGATTGCCGGCGGCGTGAGCGCTAATAAACAGTTGCGCCAAACCTTGGCGGAGCTGATGCAACAATTAGGTGGTCAAGTGTTTTACCCGCAACCGCAATTTTGTACCGATAACGGCGCCATGATTGCCTATGCCGGTTTTCTACGTTTAAAACAAGGACAGCAGCAAGATTTGGCCATCGAAGTGCGTCCGCGTTGGGCAATGACCGAATTAACCGCCGTTTAACCCGATGCAAAATCAAAGTGCGGTCAAAAATTTAAACGTTTTTTTGACCGCACTTCATTCAAGGAAATATTATGGACAACATTAAATTCAGAGCAATGCGTGCCGCCGGAATCGGCTGCTTCGTTATGTTGGCAATTATTGGCTTTTTTGTGTTTACTACGCCGACAGACGTCCTCATCGATTTCTTAACGGAGGTAGGGAAGATGGTTGGTGCACGCACCACTATCGGTGTTTTTATTCTCGCCTCGTTACCGCCGTTAACCGGTTTTATCTGCTATTACTTTTGGAAATGGGCGCTTAAATAATTATGGCCAAGCTGTATTTTTATTATTCCACCATGAATGCAGGAAAATCGACAACTTTGCTGCAATCTTCCTATAACTACCGTGAACGCAATATGAACACGCTGGTTTATACGGCTGCCATTGATGATCGTTTTGGCGCCGGACGCGTTACTTCCCGTATTGGTATCAGTGAACAGGCGAACACCTTCGCACGTGACACGGATTTATTTGCGGAAATTCAACAACACTTAACGAAAGAGCCGTTGCATTGTATTTTGGTGGATGAAGCACAGTTTTTAACCAAAGCTCAAGTGTATCAACTGAGCGATGTGGTAGATAAACTGAAAATTCCTGTTTTATGTTATGGCTTGCGCACCGACTTCCAAGCAGAACTTTTTGAAGGGAGTCGCTATTTACTGGCATGGGCGGATCAACTGGAAGAGCTTAAAACCATTTGCTATTGCGGACGTAAAGCCAATTTCGTATTGCGTTTAAATGAGCAAGGCGAGGTCGTCAAACAAGGGGATCAAATTCAAATTGGTGGCAACGACAGTTATTTATCGGTCTGCCGATTGCATTATAAAGAACGGATTGCCGAATAGGGTCACTGAAAAGTGCGGTCACAAAATCCAACGGATTTTAAACGTTAGCTTTGCCAACGGCCCCTTCTGGGCGAACAACCGAACTTGATTTGATTGTGAGTCATTTTTTTATATGTTTTGTAGGGACAGGCTTTATGCCTGTCCTTATTTTTTGCTTTGGGATAAATGGATTTCTGTCTTTACACTTTATCCATTAACCCACGCCAAAAACTCCTCCTCACTCAACACCTGCACGCCTAATTCTGCTGCTTTGCTGAGTTTGGAACCTGCCGCTTCACCGGCGATAACATAGTCGGTTTTGGCTGAAACACTGCCGCTGACTTTGGCACCGAGTTGTTGTAAGAGCGCTTTGGCGTCGTTGCGTCCCATTTGGGAAAGTGTGCCGGTGAGCACCACGGTTTTGTCTTTGAACGGATTTTCTTTCACGTCCTGTACTTCAACAGTTTCCCAATGTACGCCTTGGGCGATGAGATCATTTACTACCGCAACATTGTGTTCTTCGCGCCAGAACACAAAAATGCGATTCGCGACCACTTCGCCCACATCAGGTACTTGTTGCAACTGTTCTAAATCGGCATTTTGTAACGCTTCTAAGGTTTTGAAATGGTTTGCCAGATTTAATGCCGTGGCTTCACCCACATCACGAATACCCAACGCAAAGATAAAACGGGCGAGGGTCGTGTGTTTGGCTTTTTCTAAGCTGGCTAACGCGTTTTCAGCCGATTTCGGCCCCATGCGTTCTAAGCGGGTGAGTGTGGTTAAATCCAACTTAAACAAATCTGCGGGGGTATGAACCAATTCGCGATCCACCAGTTGCTCAATCAGTTTGGCCCCTACACCGTCAATGTCCATGGCTTTGCGTGAGACGAAATGTTTTAGTGCTTCTTTGCGTTGTGCCGCACAGAATAACCCGCCGGTGCAACGTGCCACCGCTTCGCCTTCAATGCGAACAATTAAGGAATCGCATACAGGACAGTGCGTTGGAAAGACAATTTGGCGCGCATTGGCCGGGCGGCGATCATGTACGACGCCAATAATTTGTGGAATCACATCGCCGGCGCGACGAATAATCACCGTGTCGCCGATAGCAATGTTGAGACGCTCGATCTCGTCGCCATTATGTAAGGTTGCGTTACTTACCGTCACACCGGCAACGAATACCGGTTGCAACTTGGCTACAGGCGTGATGGCACCTGTTCGACCGACTTGGAATTCCACGTCATTTAATACTGTCAGTTCTTCTTGGGCAGGGAACTTGTAAGCAATTGCCCAACGCGGTGCTTTGGAAATAAAGCCCAGTCTTTGTTGCAATTCAATGTCATTGACTTTTAATACCGTGCCGTCAATGTCATAACCCAAGGAACTACGTTTTTCCATTATAGTGCGGTAGAAATTCAGCACGTTTTCAATGCCATCGCATAAACGGATCTCGCTATTTACCGGCACGCCGATGGATTTCAACCATTGTAGGCGTTCAAAATGAGTCGGCGGTAAATCTACGCCTTCGGCAATGCCAATGCTGTATGCATTAAGCATTAATGGACGTTGGCTAGTGATTTTCGGATCCAATTGGCGTAAGGAACCTGCTGCCGCATTACGTGGGTTAGCAAAGGTTTTTTCTCCTTGTTCCAAGGCGCGTTCATTTAGGCGCTCGAACCCCTCTTGCGGCATAAACACCTCACCACGCACTTCCAAGCGTGCTGGCGGATTGTCCGTCAGTAGCTGCAAGGGAATGTTACGAATGGTACGAATGTTTTGTGTGATGTCTTCGCCTGTTGTGCCATCGCCACGGGTTGCCGCTTGGGTTAGCACGCCATTCACATACAAAATACTGACTGCCAATCCGTCCAATTTAGGTTCGCAACAAAATGTCAATGGTTCTGGCACAAGTCCTAAACGATCTTGAATACGTTTCACGAACGCCAAAAATTCCTCATCAGAAAAGGCGTTATCTAACGAGAGCATCGGAAGTTCATGTTTAATTTGTGCAAATTCTGATAATGGTCGCGCGCCCACTCGTTGGGTCGGCGAATCGGCGGTGATCAGTTCGGGGTGTTGTTGTTCTAAGGCTTTGAGCTGATGAAACAAGCGGTCGTATTCGCTGTCGGGTATTTGCGGCTCGTCTAACACATGATATTGATATTCGTGATAACGCAGGGTTTTTCTGAGATCGTCAATTTGTTGTTGGGTTGAAGTTGTCATTGTTATTCCATAAAAATAATCGAAAAAACGACCGCACTTTTTAGGTGCTCAGTGAGCCGAAAGTGCGGTCATTTTTGAAAACGTTTTTAAGCTGTTGCGATGGATTAAGCCACCTTGGACAAATATTCCTGTTCAGCGTGATCGTTAAAGATTTCTTGTTTATCCGTTAACACGAAGCCGCCCAGTTCATCCGCTAAATTGCGGGCGGCACGAATCATGGTTTTCAAGTTCACGGTGTCATTACCCGGAGACGGTAGTTCCATAAATAGCACAATGCCGACGGTGAAGAAGTTTTCCATGTCATAAGGATTAAAGGTATTTGGTTGGCGTAAGTTTGCCAAGCTAAACAACACCGGACTGGAAGGGGTTAAATCTAAGTGACGATGGTAAATGTGACGATCACCGAAAATAAAACCAAGACCTTCCAACGCTTGTGCTAAGTGAGCACCGTGAAATTCACGGTTTTCCGGCGCCACCACATACAACATAATAAACGGCGGTTTACCGCCTTTCTGGGCTTTGTTTTCAGTCTCTTCCGCAACACTGTTTTGTGATGCTTCTTCATGAGATGGTTCTGTTTCGACCGGCGTTAAAGATACGGTCGGCGTTTGATATTCTTCTTCCATTTGCGTCATGGAAACTCTGTTTGTATCCATATAAGATTGGAATTGCACGCCACTTTGCACCGTTATGCTTGATGTTTCGGACGGTTGTTCAGGTTGGGCGAAAGCTGTCGGTTGCGTCGGCTGTGGGGTTTGGTATTGGGTTTCAACACTGTTGGAGCCACTGTTTGGCAAAGTAATTTTAATTTCATCCACCGCGCGTTCAATGGATTGGCTTTCAGTGTTGCTTGTCGCTGTTGCATCGAAATCTAAGTTTTGCTGTTGTGGCGGGTTTTCTTCCACAAAACTGTGTGCGGGTTTATTGGCAATCGGCGGTTCTGCAGACGGTTTGGCCGCTTGATTTGGCGCAGTGAAACGATTCGGTTGGCGATTTTGTGAGAATGTATTGGCATTTTTAAAATATTGGGATTTTTCGCGGCGATTTGACCAAATGCCATGTGCAACTAAGGCGAGCAGGGCAATTACCCCTAAAATAATCAAAATTGTATTTAAATCCATTGCCGATTCTCCAATCATACAAAATTAACGCAATTGGGCGTAAGTTTATCATGTTTTTACGAAATTGATGATAGGGTCTGCTTATTTATTGATTTTTTCTACCGCACTTTGTATTCTGAGCCTCTTTTCTGTGAGGGGAAATTTATGTTAAATCAACAGGAAATCAAACTGGGTTTTGAATATTTTGTGACCGGTTGGCATTTGATTCAGCAAAAAGGCTTGCGTCGTTTTGCCGTCATGCCGGTGTTGTTAAATGTCCTATTATTAGGTGGCTTATTTGTTGCTTTTGTCTTCCAAATTAAAGACGTTGTTAGCAATCTTATGGATTATGTGCCTTCTTGGTTAAGTTGGCTGGGAAGCATTTTACCGATACTCATTATTGGCATGATTTTAGTACTGTATTATTTCATTTTTGCCACTTTATCCGGTTTTATCGCCGCGCCATTTAATGGGTTATTGGCAGAAAAGGTCGAGAAAATAATGACCGGCGAAGAGGTTTCCAATGATTCCTTGTGGGATTTTGTGAAGGACACGCCGCGTATGTTGGCACGGGAATGGCAAAAATTGGTTTATAGTCTGCCAAAAATTATTGCTTTGTTTTTATTAAGTTTTATTCCGTTAATCGGGCAGACGGTGATTCCTGTGGTCACTTTTTTATTTTCCGCATGGATGATGGCCATTCAATATTGCGACTACCCTTTTGATAACCATAAAATTCCTTTCGGATTAATGAAAAACGAGCTGGCGATGAAACGCAATATGACGGTGACTTTCGGCGGCTTGGTGTCTTTATGTATGTTGGTGCCGATTGTTAACTTGGTAGTGATTCCCGTGGCGGCATGTGGGGCAACGGCTATGTGGGTGAAAGAATATCGCCATTTGTTTAAATTTGCACAAGCGCCACAAAGCGGTGTGGGAGCGAATATGCCGTTGGAGAAACCGTCTAAAAGCAACGGACAGATCGTGTCTAAATAGCTTTTGGTTATTAAATAGAATAATTCGGTATTTTTTGAGAACAAAATCTTGTGATAAAAATACCACCACTTTCGGCCTTAAACTACTTAAGTAAGATCATTGGGAGAACAAAATAATATGACGATTCATAACGATAATTCTTATTCTATCGGTAATACGCCATTAGTGCGTTTAAAACATTTCGGTAACGGCAACATCGTTGTCAAAATCGAAGGTCGTAACCCAAGTTACAGCGTGAAATGCCGTATCGGTGCCAACATGGTATGGCAAGCGGAAAAAGACGGGGTTTTAACCCAAGATAAAGAAATCGTGGATGCGACCAGCGGTAACACCGGAATCGCTTTGGCGTATGTGGCGGCTGCTCGTGGGTATAAAATCACCTTAACCATGCCTGAAACCATGAGCACCGAACGTAAACGTTTATTGCGCGGCTTGGGTGTAAATTTGGTGTTAACCGAAGGCGCTAAAGGTATGAAAGGCGCTATTGCCAAGGCAGAAGAAATTGTGGCGTCCAACCCGAATCGTTATGTGATGTTAAAACAATTTGAAAATCCGGCAAACCCTGACATTCATCGCAAAACAACCGGTCAAGAAATTTGGAAAGATACCGAAGGCAAAGTTGATGTTGTCGTTGCTGGTGTTGGCACAGGCGGTACTATTACCGGTATTTCCCGCGCCATTAAATTGGATCACGGCAAACAAATTACCTCTGTTGCGGTTGAACCCGCCGAATCCCCGGTGATCACACAAACCCTTGCCGGTCAAGAAGTTAAACCGGGTCCGCATAAAATCCAAGGGATCGGCGCCGGCTTTATTCCGAAAAATCTCGATCTTTCATTAATTGACCGCGTGGAAACCGTTGATAGCGATACCGCCATTGCAACAGCCCGCCGTTTAATGGCCGAAGAAGGCATTTTAGCGGGGATTTCCTCCGGTGCTGCGGTAGCTGCAGCAGATCGTTTGGCAAAATTATCTGAATTTAAGGACAAATTAATTGTCGTAATTTTACCATCTGCATCAGAACGGTATTTGAGTACCGCATTGTTTGACGGTATCGAGATCTAATCGAATTGTTCCAAATTTGGCCTGTCGTGTGACAGGCTTTTTTTGTTTCTTAGAAAATGATGTGAAATTACAATTAGCGGGATAAGATTTCTTGTACCCGTTGTTGTAATCTTGGCACGACTTTTTGCTCAAACCACGGATTTTTCGCCAACCAAAGCTGATTACGCGGCGAAGGGTGAACTAACGGCAAAAAGTGCGGTAGAAATTTTATGTAATTTTTTACGGTTTCCGTTACGTTTAGCGTGTTTTCCGGTAAGTAATATTTTTGTGCATATTGGCCGATCAAAATAGTCAGCTCGATATTCGGTAAGTCTGCCAAAATGAGCGGATGCCATTTCTCCGCAAAACCTTTGCGTGGCGGCAAATCTCCCGATTTACCTTTGCCAGGATAGTAAAAATCCATCGGAATTACGGCAAATAAATCGGAATGATAGAAGATTGCACGATCCACACCTAACCACTCACGCAGGCGGTCGCCGCTTTTGTCGTTCCAATATAAACGGGTTTGTTCTGCTTTTACGCCAGGCGCTTGCCCCACAATGTTAATTTTGGCGCCGGTTGGCGCGGCAAATAGCGGTTCTATACCACGTTCGGTGAAGGGTTGATTTTGCAGATCCGCCATAATGGCGTTTTTGATTTGGGAGAGGGTAGGCATGGGACATCCTTATATTTCTAGGGAGGCTAGCGGGCATTTGCATTTTTCATCATTATTTCAACGCTCCTGTCAACCGATTGGCTACATCCGCCATACTTGTATTGCTCGTATGAAAGCGTTGCTTGATATCGAATGCTTTTTTAATTACATAAAAAAATACCGCACTTAAAAAGTGCGGTCAATTTTTTGAATGTTTTTATACATTAAATCTAAAGTGCATAACATCGCCATCTTGCACGATATAATCTTTCCCTTCCAACCGCCATTTGCCGGCATCTTTGGCACCGTTTTCACCTTTGTATTGGATGAAATCGTCGTAGGCAATGACTTCAGCGCGGATAAAGCCTTTTTCAAAGTCGGTATGGATTACTGCAGCGGCTTTCGGTGCGGTGGCGCCAACAGAAACCGTCCATGCGCGTACTTCTTTCACGCCGGCAGTGAAGTAAGTTTGTAAATTTAAAAGAGCATAACCGGCACGAATGACACGGTTTAAGCCCGGCTCTTCAATGCCGAGATCTTGTAAGAACTCGAGTTTTTCATCATCATCCAGTTCTGCGATTTCCGCTTCGATTGCGGCACACACCGGCACCACGACAGAGCCTTCTTTTTCAGCAAATTCACGGACTTTGTCGAGGTATGGGTTATTCTCAAAACCGTCTTCGTTCACGTTAGCGATGTACATGGTCGGTTTTAAGGTTAAGAAATTATAGCTTTTGATTGCTAGTAATTCGTCTTTGTCCAACGGCACGGAACGAATCATGCCTGCTTCAGAGAGCACCGGTAAGATTTTTTCCATCACGGAAAGCTCAAATTTCGCATCTTTATCGCCGCCTTTAGCACGTTTTTGTAAACGTTGAATCGCACGTTCACAGCTGTCTAAATCGGCTAACGCCAGTTCGGTGTTAATGGTTTCAATATCATTTAACGGATCGATTTTGCCCGCAACGTGTACGATATCATCGTTTTCAAAACAACGTACGACATGGCCAATGGCGTCCGTTTCACGGATGTTGGCGAGGAATTTGTTACCCAAACCTTCGCCTTTACTTGCACCTGCAACCAAACCTGCGATATCCACAAACTCCATGGTGGTTGGTAATACGCGTTCAGGTTTAACGATTTCTGCTAAGGCGTCTAAACGCGGATCCGGCATTGGCACTACGCCGGTATTTGGCTCGATGGTGCAAAACGGATAGTTTGCCGCTTCAATGCCGGCTTTGGTTAAGGCGTTGAAAAGTGTGGATTTGCCCACATTCGGCAGGCCCACGATACCACATTTGAATCCCATAATTTTTCCTATTTTGACTTAAATATTAGTGAAGATCGCATTTTTTGTATCGAACTTCTTTTCCTAGATGTGCTTGAATTTTTGTATCTTTTTGATTTGATAATGGCTCGATCTCATGAATAAACATTCTGCAATATTTACTGTCAGAACCGTATTGAATTTCATAGTCTTTTCCCGCTTGAGGTGTGAATTCTCCAATAATTTGACAGCTGGCGATGAAATACTCGCTTCCTCGTATAATGGTGGGCACGTTGGCAGGAATGACTTGTTCAATAAAAGAATCTGTCTCAAAATAGCTTGAACGTTCTAGTGCTTTTGCGCTTTGTTCTGTGAGGGGAATGCCTACACTCACACTTTTTAAGGTTCTTTTTGGTAAACCATTATGTCTATTGTCACGATGGAAAGGGTTTTGGCTGACTGCTTTTTTTCTATCGTTTTGTACATCTTTGCACGTTAAATCACTAACAACTTTGGTTGTTCCATTTCCATTAGATTGATATACACGAACTCGAGCTTCTTCTTTAGGGTCGTAACTAACCTTTTTCTGAACAAGTACCGCTTTGGCAGAACATCCTGATATAACAATGCTTGCGATGATGACTAAAGTACTTTTTTTCATGGTTTTTCCCCTAAATTTTAAAACTATTCAGTCGATTAGTGGCTTTGACGATGCCGTCTTTGAAAAGCAGTTCCACGCAATTTGCCGCTTCATCCAAGGCTTTTTCAAGAGCTTCGCGTTCACTTGGTGACGGTTTGTTTAATACATAACCCGCCACTAAATCACGATGTCCCGGGTGACCGATTCCAATGCGCAGACGATAAAAGTTGTTGTTATTGCCCAATGCGGCAACGATATCTTTTAAGCCGTTGTGGCCGCCATGTCCGCCACCCAATTTCAGTTTAACGCTACCGGGCGGTAAATCTAACTCATCATGCAGGACTAAAATTTCTTCGGGTTTGATACGATAAAAATTCGCCAATGCGCCTACCGCTTTGCCGCTTAAATTCATAAATGTCATCGGCACCAAAAAGCGGATTTCTTTGCTATTAATCAGTGTTTTTCCCACATAACCGGAAAACTTATTCTCCGCATTTAATGTGATATTAAACCGCCGTGCTAAGCGTGCAATTAACCATTCTCCGGCATTGTGGCGGGTGTCTGCGTATTTATCGCCGGGATTGCCAAGTCCAACGATTAACTTAATTTCTGACATAGTCTGTTTACGTGAATAAAAATAGTGGCGTATTGTAGCGAAAAAGGTAGAAAGGCTCAATGCGTGTGCTAAGATTGCTATCACATTATCAAAGTGATACAGGTCTGATCTGTCGTGTAGAAAAGGTTGTTTGGTTTAGACGTATTTCCTTTTCGTTAAAGGAATGTAAAATGACCCAGTTTTGTTATAACCCTATATCAAAACTGTTTCCAACCTAGCCCATTCTTTACGGGCAATTAGGGTAAAAACAAAAAAAGCTGAAACGCTTTTTTTTATAAGTAGCGAGTCAAATGCCCCATGATCTCTGTTGTTTACGGCAGAAAGCTTAGGCTTCCCGCAAGGCACCCGACTTATTTTTTTCACCTCTTTTAGAAGGTTTTATCTTAAATGACTATTACTACCCCTGTGAAAGCAGTTCTTGCTTCAAATCAATATTTCTTAGATCGTCAAGATGTGATGGAATCCAATGTGCGTAGCTATCCGCGCAAATTGCCTTTTGCCTATGCTAAAGCCCATGGCTGTTGGGTGACGGATGTTGAAGGTAATGAATATCTGGATTTTTTGGCCGGTGCGGGTACGCTTGCCTTAGGTCACAACCACCCCGTGTTAATGCAATCAATTCAAGATGTGTTAGACAGCGGATTACCTTTGCACACTCTAGATTTAACAACACCGTTGAAAGATGCGTTTAGTGAAGAGTTGTTATCATTTTTCCCACAAAATAAATATATCCTGCAATTTACCGGTCCTTCCGGTGCGGACGCCAATGAAGCGGCCATTAAATTAGCCAAAACCTATACCGGGCGCGCTAATGTGATTGCGTTCTCCGGGGGATTTCACGGCATGACTCATGGCGCGCTTTCCGTTACCGGTAATTTAGGCGCAAAAAATGCCGTGCAAAATCTCATGCCCGGTGTGCAATTTATGCCGTATCCGCACGAATATCGTTGTCCATTTGGTATTGGTGGCGAAGCCGGTGCAAAAGCAGTTGAACATTATTTCGAGAATTTCATTGAAGATGTCGAAAGCGGCATGGTAAAACCTGCGGCGGTGATTCTTGAGGCTATTCAAGGGGAAGGAGGTGTTGTACCGGCACCTATTTCATTTTTGCAAAAAGTACGTGAAGTAACACAAAAACACGGTATTTTAATGATTGTGGACGAGGTTCAGGCAGGTTTTTGTCGTTCCGGTAAAATGTTTGCCTTTGAGCATGCAGGTATTGAGCCTGATATTGTGGTGATGTCCAAAGCGGTTGGTGGCAGTTTGCCGTTAGCGGTGCTTGCCATCAAGAAAGAATATGATGCTTGGTTGCCGGCAGGACATACGGGGACATTTCGCGGCAATCAACTGGCCATGGCGACAGGTTATGCCTCATTAAAAATTATGCGGGATGAAAACCTTGCACAAAACGCGAAAGAGCGTGGCGAATACTTAACCAATGCGTTACGTGAACTGGCTAAAACTTATCCTTGTATCGGTAATGTACGTGGCAAGGGCTTGATGATGGGAATCGATATTGTAGATGAACGTCAGGCGCAAGATAGTACAGGGGCTTATCCACAGGATGGTGAACTTGCAGTGGCTATTCAGAAGGCCTGTTTTAACAACAAATTATTGTTAGAGCGCGGTGGCCGTGGCGGTAATGTGGTGCGCGTGCTGTGCGCCGTCAATATTAACCAAGCGGAATGCGAAGAGTTCATCAAACGCTTCACGAAATCTGTAGCCGAAGCATTAAACACGGTGCGTGGTTAATCCCTATTTGTTGTAAGGGCGGGCTATGATGTTCGCCTACTTTTTGTCAATGTTTTCGGCGGATATGTTGCTCCGCCCCTTACGGGAAATTAAAAATGACAACTCTTTCAAAACACAAACAATCCCTTTTTTGTAGTGATCCACAATCTATTGCCGACTACGAAAATGCTATGGAAAAGGCCGTAAGTGCGGTCAGTTTTTGGCTTAAAAATGAGAAAATGTACACCGGTGGTTCAATAAAACAGATGCGAGCCTTAATTGATGGTTTTCATCCTACAGAGCAGGGCGTGGGCATAGAAAATGCGTTAGCACATTTGGTAGATATTTTCTTAACTCCAAGTTTGAAAGTGCATCATCCGCATTCGTTGGCGCATTTGCATTGCCCGACCTTGGTAACCAGCCAAATTGCTGAGGTACTGATTAATGCAGCCAATCAATCTATGGACTCTTGGGATCAAAGCCCGGCGGGGTCTATTATGGAAGAGCATTTGATTAACTGGCTTCGCCAAAAAGTGGGGTATGACAAAGGGACATCGGGTGTGTTTACCTCAGGTGGTACTCAATCTAATCTCATGGGAGTGCTATTGGCGCGTGATTGGGCAATTGCCAAGCATTGGAAAAACGCCGATGGCAGTGAATGGTCGGTACAGAAAAACGGTATTCCGCCAGAAGCCATGGTAAAGGTGAAAGTGGTGTGTTCCGAAAATGCACACTTTTCCGTACAAAAAAATATGGCAATGATGGGCATGGGCTTTCAGTCTGTGGTGACGATGCCGACAAACGATAATGCTCAAATGGATATAGTTGCTCTTGAACAAACCCTCGCCAAACTTAATGCAGATGGCAAAATTGTGGCCTGTATCGTGGCCACTGCAGGCACCACAGATGCGGGGGCTATTGATGATTTAAAGGCGATTAGTCAACTTGCCGACCAATACCAAACCTGGTTGCATGTAGATGCCGCATGGGGAGGGGCGTTATTGCTCTCCAAGCATTTTCGACATTTGTTGGATGGTATTGAACTTGCCGATTCCATCACTCTTGATTTCCATAAACATTTCTTCCAAAGCATTTCTTGTGGTGCATTTTTGCTGAAAGAGGAGACTAATTATCGCTTTATCGATTACAAGGCGGATTACCTCAATTCCGAATATGACGAGCAGCACGGCGTGCCGAATTTAGTGGCAAAATCATTACAAACTACCCGCCGTTTTGATGCTTTGAAATTGTGGTTTACGGTAGATGCTTTGGGAGAAGCATTGTATGCGTCAATGATTGATCATGGTGTGTATCTTTCTAAGCAGGTGGAAAATTATATCAATGCCACAGAGGGGTTGGAAATGTTAGTGCCGACTCAATTTGCCTCAGTGTTATTCCGAGTAAATCCAAAAGATTATCCGGCAGAATTTGTGGATGCGTTAAACCAAAATGTGGCGGATGAGCTTTTTGCTCGCGGTGAGGCCAATATTGGCGTAACTAAAGTGGGCGATAAGCAGTCGTTAAAAATGACTACACTTAGTCCTATTGCTACATTGGAAAATGTGCAAGCCTTGCTGTCACAAGTACTGAACGAGGCTGAGCGTATTAAAGATGAAATTAAAAACGGAACTTATGTGCCACCGATTGATTAGCGAAAAGGCTAACCAAAATACATAAAAATAAGACCGCACTTTGAGGCGGTCTTATTTTTTTATGATTAAAGTGCGGTCGTTTTTGAAGGCGTTTTTAATCGCGGAAATTATTGAATTGGAATGGTTGTCCCAGTTCGGCGGTTTTGACGAGTTGAATCACGGCTTGTAAATCATCACGGGATTTGCCGGTAACGCGGACTTGCTCGCCTTGGATTTGGCTTTGGACTTTGATTTTGGAATCTTTGATAAGCTTAGTGATCTTTTTCGCCATGTCGGTTTCAATGCCTTGTTTCAGCTTGATTTCTTTGCTGTAGGTTTTGCCGCTGTGTTCATAGTCGGCAGGAATATCCAAGGAGGTAGATTCGATGTTACGTTTAATACACGCGTTACGTAAGATGTCGATGAGTTGCTCCACTTGGAAATCCGATTCGCTGCTCACTTTAATAGTTTCGTTTTTTTCGTTAAATTCAATTGCGGCTTGTACGTTACGGAAGTCCCAACGGTTAGTGAGTTCGCGGTTAGCGTTTTCCACGGCGTTGCGAATTTCGTGTCCGCTGATTTCGGAAACAATGTCGAATGATGGCATGGTTTTCTCCTTATTTAATTTTGTCGTTTGCACTTAAAATACATAAAAGTGCGGTTAAATCGGTGAAATTGACGATAACTTGCGCCAATTGTTGTACTTTTGGTTTAGCGTGATAAGCCACGCCGACATCGGCAACTTGCATCATGGCGAGATCGTTGGCGCCGTCGCCGATGGCAACGGTATTTTCAGTGGCGATGTTAAATTGTTGTGCCAACTGTTGTAAGGTTTGCGCTTTGTATTGCGCATCCACAATGGTGCCTTGTACGTTGCCTGTAAGTTTGCCGTCAATAATCTCGAATTGATTGGCAGCAATAAAATCTAAGCCGAGTTTTTGTTGTAATACTTCGGCAAAATAGGTAAATCCACCGGAAGCAATGGCTACTTTCCAGCCGTGATTTTTGAGTTCTTTGACCGTTTCGACCAATCCCGGCATCAGCGGTAAATGTTGTTTGACCTCTTGCAAAATGCCTTCCGGTGCATCTTTTAAGGTAGCAACCCGTTGGCGTAGACTTTGACTAAAATCGAGCTCGCCACGCATGGCACGTTCCGTAATGGCGGAAACCATGTCACCGGTGCCGGCAAGTTTGGCGATTTCATCGATACATTCAATTTGGATGGCGGTGGAATCCATGTCCATCACCAATAATCCCGCTTGCTTCAAACTGGCGTGAAAGTTTAGCAGCGCAATATCCAGTGCTAATTCATGGGCAATACCAATCCATTCCGTTTTCCACTCGCCTTTGAGCAACACCACGGTGTTATGCAACAGATTCCACGCGGCAAAACACAAAAAATTTTCACCGCACTTTTGCTGAAAAGCCTGTAACTTTGTGAGATTTAGGTTGTCGGAGTAGAGAATAAACGCCTGCGCCGACTCACAAGGTTGGTCGGCAAACAATGGTGCCGGGAGAGACGGAAAGTGATTGAGGATATCGGTCAGATTTTGTGTTTGCATAAAAATCCTGTAAATTGTAGCGGTTTTCAAAAGGCGGTTTATTCTAGCTTACTTATTCACCTTTGGGGAAAATAACTTGCATTTAGTAAAAGAAAAAATGATTAAATTTATGATGTTCTTTGGCATTGTTTTGTTATGCGCGGGCATCATGGCAGTCATTTTATTTGGCGTAAAACAGTTCAAAATCGGTTCACAACTTTCTAGCGTAAACCAAGTGGCGAATGTGTCCCATTTACTGACGCGTCAACAAGCCAGTTTGTTCTCGATGTTATTGGTCAATAACGCGAAAACCGAACGACTGGTGGAAAATTTGGATAACTTTGTGAAAGAAGAATTTGTGTTAGATGCCGCCCTCTATGCGCGTAATGGTGAGTTATTGGCGCAAAGTACGAATTCGCCTGATATGCGAAGTTTATTGGGATTGGATAAACAGGAAGACAAAGAGGCGGACTCACAACAAATCGTCGAACCGATTTATTCGTCTAACGGTGTAGAAGGCTTTCTACGCGTGACTTTTGATGCTAAATACGGGCAATCGACAAAAAGCAAGATTAATCAGATTTTTCATCGTTTATATGGCGAAATTATTATTGTGTTTTTAGTGGGCGTGTTGTTTGCCAGCAGTCTACATTATTTCCTCAGCCACTACCGCCGTAGCCATATTCATGTGGTAGAAAAAACGCCTGTATTGAGAAATAAGACCACGCAATCGAGAAGTAAATTATTTCATCAGCGGCGTAGGAGAGTGAGATAGGCAAAGTGCGGTGGTTTTTACCGACATTTTTTACCATTTCAATGAAAACAAAAAACCGCTCATTTTAGCGGTTTCTCTTTAAATTATAAGGCAAAAATTAGGCTAATTTTTTAATTTGTGCAGCTAATTTAGATTTGTGGTTGGCTGCTTTGTTAGCGTGGATTAAGCCTTTAGAAGCCATGCGGTCAACAACTTTTTGCATTTCAACGAATGCTGCTTCAGCTGCTACTTTCTCGCCCGCTGCTACTTGAGCATAAACTTTTTTGATGTAAGTACGCATCATAGAGCGTTGGCTTGCGTTGTGTTTACGGCGTTTTTCAGATTGAATCGCACGTTTTTTTGCTGACTTGATATTAGCCAAGGTCAAACTCCTAAAAATTTCTGTTAGTTAATAGTGACAAAATAGGGGCGTAAATATGCCGATTTCTTATACATTTGTCAACGGGAATTTTGTGTTGATTTCGGTGAGACACAACCGAAGTAGGCATCGTTATTCTTAACAAGCTCTTTCTAAATAGGCTCACCAAACGATGTGCGCGGGATTTTAACAGTTTTTTCCCTTAGAATATAGCGTAAAAACGAAATTTCTATACAATTAGGCAAATTTTATTTTTATAGAGTGCAGTATTTTGAGTAAGAGGTTATTAAAATCGGGCATTATCGTGAGCGCCATGACGTTGGTATCCCGTGTATTGGGGTTGGTTCGCGATGTGGTGATTGCCAATTTAATCGGTGCCGGTGCAGCGGCGGATGTGTTTTTGTTCGCTAATCGTATTCCTAATTTTCTCCGTCGATTATTCGCCGAAGGGGCGTTTTCACAAGCGTTTGTGCCGGTGTTGGCGGAGTATCAAAAATCCGGTGATTTATCCAAAACCCGTGAATTTATCGGCAAAGTGTCCGGCACCTTGGGAGGCTTGGTCACGGTCGTTACGTTATTAGCGATGATCGGCTCGCCGGTGGTCGCGGCCATTTTCGGAACAGGTTGGTTTGTGGATTGGTTGAATGACGGGCCAAATGTGGAAAAATTCACGCAAGCCTCGTTGTTACTTAAAATCACCTTTCCTTATTTATGGTTCGTGACCTTCGTTGCGCTGTCCGGTGCGATTCTCAATACCATCGGCAAATTCGGCGTGATGTCGTTCTCGCCGGTGTTGCTCAATATTGCCATGATTGCCACCGCACTTTGGCTGGCACCGCAGTTGGAAAATCCGGATTTAGGCTTGGCTATCGGGATCTTTCTCGGCGGTTTATTACAATTTCTGTTTCAACTGCCTTTCTTATATCAAGCCAAATTATTGGTGAAGCCAAAATGGGCGTGGCATGACGAAGGCGTGAAGAAAATCCGCACGCTGATGATCCCCGCCTTATTCGGTGTTTCCGTGAGCCAAATCAACTTGCTGCTTGATACCTTTATCGCCAGCTTCTTAATGACGGGTTCCATCAGTTGGCTGTATTATTCCGACCGCTTGTTAGAGTTTCCTCTTGGCTTGTTCGGTATCGCCATTTCTACGGTGATTTTGCCGACCCTTGCCCGTCATCATGTGAACCGTGACGATAATGCCAAAAGTGCGGTAGATTTTCGCAACACAATGGACTGGGGCGTACGCATGATTTTATTGCTTGGCGTGCCTGCCATGATCGGCATTGCCGTGTTGGCGCAACCGATGTTGCTCGTGCTGTTTATGCGCGGTAGCTTTACCTTTAACGATGTTCAGGCCGCCTCTTATTCCCTGTGGGGCTTTAACGCAGGGCTTCTGAGCTTCATGTTAATCAAGATTTTGGCCAACGGTTATTACGCCCGCCAAGATACCAAAACGCCGGTGAAAATCGGCATCATCGCCATGGTGAGCAACATGGCGTTCAATCTGTTAGCAATTCCTTTTAGCTACGTGGGCTTGGCAATTGCCTCTGCCATGTCGGCGACGTTAAACGCTTTCTTGCTTTATCGTGGCTTGGCGAAAGCGGATATCTATCATTTCAGCCGTCAAAGTGCGGTGTTTTTTCTAAAAGTTTTTTGCGCTGCCGCTATGATGGGGCTGTTGGTTTGGTATAACAGCCCAAGCTTGATCGAATGGAATGCCATGAGCTTTTTCAACAGGGTATATTGGTTGGCTTGGTTGATTGTTTTAGCCGCGATAGTTTACGGTGGAATGTTGCTGTTGTTGGGTATTCGGAAACAGCATTTAAGCGGGGCTAATTAGCCGCAAATTAGTTTTTGTGGCGCATGGATTTATGCGTATAATACCGAAATATTTTTTGATTGAAATTTAATGGAACAGATGTAATGCAACTCTTTCGTGGCTTGGGAAATTTACCGCACAATTTGCAAGGTTGCACATTGACAATTGGCAATTTCGACGGGGTGCATTTAGGGCATCAAGCGATTTTGCGCCATTTACGCCAAAAAGCGGACGAGCTGAACTTGCCTATGGCGGTTATGTTGTTTGAACCCCAGCCGCGAGAATATTTTCTGGGTGAAAAAGCCCCCGCGCGCTTAATGCGTTTGCGTGACAAATTGCATTATCTCAAACAAGCGGGCGTGAACATTGTCATCGTGGCAAAATTTGACCGCACTTTTGCGGGCATGCCGGCCGAGCAATTTATAGAAGATTGGTTGGTGCGCACATTAAACGTTAAGTTTTTGAGTATCGGCGATGATTTCAAATTCGGCGCCAAACGCCAAGGCAACTTTGCTATGTTGCAACAAGCCGGTGAAAAGTTTGGTTTTACCGTCGAAGATAACCGTAGCTTTTGCTTGGATGAGCTGCGAATCAGCAGTACAGCGATTCGCGAAGCGTTGGCAAATGATGATTTAACGTTAGCGGAAAAATTACTTGGGCGTCCTTATCGTATTTTAGGCCGCGTGATTCATGGCAATCAGCTTGGTCGCACCATCGGCTTTCCTACTGCGAACATTCGCTTGCATCGTCAGGTGAATCCGGTCAAAGGGGTTTACGCGGTTAGAGTATTCATAATCGAGCCTAGCTCGATTATTCACCCCTCCGGGGCCGTCGAACAAGCCGACGTTCAAAACGCTTCGCGTTTTGTGCGGTTAAAATCCGGCGCGTTTTTTAATGGGGTCGCGAACATCGGCACCCGCCCGACCATCAATGGCGTGAATCAATTATTAGAAGCACATTTATTTGATTTTCAAGGCGATATTTATGGACAATGGTTGGAAGTCGAGCTATGCCATAAAATCCGCAATGAAATGAAATTTGCGTCTTTTGACGATTTAAAAGATCAAATTGCGAAGGATGTGGAAACAGCGAAAAACATCTTTAAAACCGACCGCACTTTTTAGAACACAAATTTTAATTTTTACATAACACTGGAATATAAAATGACTGATTATAAAAATACCCTTAACCTTCCCGAAACGGGCTTTCCGATGCGTGGTGATTTAGCCAAGCGCGAGCCCGTGATGTTAAAAAACTGGTATGAAAAAAACCTTTATCAAAAAATTCGTGAAGCCTCAAAAGGCAAAAAATCCTTTATTTTGCACGATGGCCCTCCGTATGCGAACGGTAGCATTCATATCGGCCATGCGGTGAATAAAATTCTGAAAGATATTATTGTTAAATCCAAAACCGCATTAGGTTTTAACTCTCCTTATATTCCGGGTTGGGACTGTCACGGTTTGCCAATTGAATTGAAAGTAGAAGGCTTAGTAGGTAAGCCAAATGAGAAAATTTCGGCAGCGGAATTCCGTCAAAAATGCCGCGAATATGCCGCGGAACAAGTTGAAGGTCAGAAAAAAGACTTTATCCGTTTAGGCGTGTTGGGCGATTGGGATAACCCTTATTTGACGATGAACTTTGATACTGAAGCGCATATCATTCGTACGCTTGGCAAAGTGATTGCTAACGGCCACTTATACAAAGGATCCAAGCCGGTGCACTGGTGTTTGGACTGCGGTTCTTCTTTGGCTGAAGCGGAAGTGGAATACGAAGACAAAGTTTCTCCGTCTATTTATGTGCGTTTCCCGGTAGTAAGTGCGGTGGAAATTGAAGAGAAATTTAATGCAGTAGGAAAAGGTCATGGCAAATTATCTGCAGTAATCTGGACAACCACGCCTTGGACCATTCCGTCTAACCGAGGTATCGCTTTGAATGCGGAATTGGAATATAACCTCGTGCAGTTAGGCGATGAACGCGTGATTTTAGCCGCTGAATTAGTTGAATTCGTGGCGAAAGCAGTTGGCGTGGAACAAGTTGAAATTTTAGGCTCAGTGAAAGGTCAAGAGCTTGAGTTAGTGCGTTTTAACCATCCGTTCTATGATTTCACCGTGCCGGTGGTTTTAGGCGAACACGTCACTACCGATGGCGGTACCGGTTTAGTACATACCGCACCGGATCACGGTTTAGACGACTTTATCGTGGGTAAACAATATGACTTACCGATGGCTGGCCTTGTATCTAATGACGGTAAATTTATTTCAACGACTGAATTCTTTGCAGGCAAAGGCGTATTTGAAGCCAATCCATTGGTTGTTGAAAAATTGCAAGAAGTGGGCAACTTATTAAAAGTTGAGAAAATCAAACACAGCTACCCACACTGCTGGCGTCATAAAACCCCGATTATTTTCCGTGCGACTCCGCAATGGTTTATCGGCATGGAAACACAGGGTTTACGCCAACAAGCATTAGGCGAAATCAAACAAGTTCGCTGGATTCCGGATTGGGGTCAAGCGCGTATCGAGAAAATGGTTGAAAACCGCCCTGACTGGTGTATTTCCCGTCAACGTACTTGGGGCGTACCGATGACCTTGTTCGTGCACAAAGAAACCGAAGAACTTCATCCGCGTACTTTAGAGTTACTTGAAGAAGTGGCGAAACGTGTAGAGAAAGCCGGTATTCAAGCATGGTGGGATTTAGACGAAAAAGAATTATTAGGTGCGGACGCAGAAACCTATCGCAAAGTGCCGGATACCCTTGACGTATGGTTTGACTCAGGATCAACCTATTCTTCTGTTGTGGCGAACCGTCCGGAATTTAACGGTCAAGATATCGATATGTATTTGGAAGGTTCCGACCAACACCGTGGTTGGTTTATGTCTTCTTTAATGCTTTCTACTGCAACAGACAACAAAGCGCCATACAAACAAGTATTAACCCATGGCTTCACCGTGGATGGTCAAGGCCGCAAAATGTCAAAATCCATCGGCAACATCGTGACGCCACAAGAAGTGATGGATAAATTCGGTGGCGACATTTTACGTTTATGGGTGGCCTCTACTGACTATACCGGTGAAATGACCGTTTCTGATGAAATCTTAAAACGTGCAGCGGACAGCTATCGTCGTATTCGTAACACGGCACGTTTCTTGTTAGCGAACTTAAACGGTTTTGATCCACAACGTGATGCGGTGAAACCGGAAGAAATGATTAACTTAGATCGTTGGGCGGTGGCTTGTGCATTAGACGCTCAAAACGAAATCAAAGACGCGTACGATAACTATCAATTCCACGCCGTAGTGCAACGCTTAATGCGTTTCTGTTCTGTGGAAATGGGCTCGTTCTACCTTGATATTATCAAAGACCGTCAATACACCACCAAAGCGGACAGCCTTGCGCGCCGTAGTTGCCAAACAGCGTTATGGCACATTGCCGAAGCGTTGGTACGTTGGATGGCACCAATCCTTTCCTTTACCGCGGATGAAGTGTGGGGCTATTTGCCACAAACGGCGACGGCACGTGCAGAATTCGTCTTCACTGAAGAATTTTACGAAGGCTTATTTGGCTTAGGCGCGAACGAAAAATTAGACGATGCTTACTGGCAACAACTGATCAAAGTACGTTCTGAAGTGAACCGCGTATTAGAAATCGCCCGTAACGACAAAGTGATCGGCGGCGGTTTGGAAGCGGAAGTCACCGTTTACGCTAACGATGAATATCGTGCCTTATTGGAACAATTAGGCGATGAATTACGTTTCGTATTAATTACCTCAAAAGCAGAAGTGAAAGCATTGGCGGATAAACCGGCGGATGTGGCGGCAGGCGAGTTAGAGGGGATTGCGGTAAGTGTTGCTCGTTCTCAAGGCGAAAAATGCCCACGTTGTTGGCATTATTCCGACAAAATCGGCGTGAATCCGGAACATTCGACACTTTGCCCGCGTTGTGTAGAAAACGTTGCAGGTAACGGCGAAGTGAGACGTTTTGCTTAATCATGTAGTAGAGCCTAAATAAAAGTGCGGTCAAAATTGACCGCACTTTTTGATCGTAAAGCATTTACTTATTTTTTCAGCTCCGTGGCGTAATGTTCTACTGCTGTTTTGGATTTCAATAACCCTTGTTGCAACATAAAGTCCGCCATTTTTTCATAGTTTGCTTTATTAAAGCTACCCGGCTGTTTACTCAAATAAGGCAGCGTGTCTTTCCAAGCACGGCGATTGAGTTCGTTATCCAATTCTGTCGGTTTATAGCTGACAAAAAGCTGCCAACTTTCTTCCGGATGTGAATTGAGGTACTCGGTGGCTTGTTGTAGTGCACCGACAAAATCTTTGTATTTCGCTTCATGAATCTTGTCTTTATTGGCGACGATAATTAATTCATCATAGGTCGGCACGCCATGCTGTTCAGGGAAAAACGCCTTGCCCTGATAACCTTCAATGGCTAATTGATTCAATTCAAAATTGCGGAATGAACCAATAACCGCATCCACTTGTTTGCTAATTAAAGAAGGGGAGAGAGACCAATTCACATTAATCAGTTGAACATCTTTATTACTTAAATTGGCAGACTTCAACATGGCATCCAACAGCGCTGTTTCAAAGCCACTAACGGAATAGCCGATTTTCTTTCCTTTCAAATCCGCTAAGGTTTTGATGCCGCTGTTTTCCAACGTGACCAAGCTGTTTAACGGAGAATCTGCCAATGTCGCAATGCGCACCAAAGGCAGTTTTTCATCCACTTGAATATGCAGTTGCGGTTGATAATCTACGGCTAAATCTGTTTTGCCGGCGGCGACCAATTTAGGCGGCAGAGATGGATCGGCGGGTTCAATAATATCTACCTCCAGATTATGCTCGGCAAAAAAGCCTTTTTGCTGTGCGACGATCAATGCAGCGTGATCCGGGTTGACAAACCAATCCAGCATTAAAGACAGTTTTTGTTTTTCTGCCGCCTGAACGCTAAGCGAAAGCGCGCCGATAATTAATGTTGAAAGAATGTGTTTTTTCATTGTAGCTCCTTTTTGTGGTTAAGCGAGATCCAGCCCCATTTGCCAAAAGGCAATTTCCATGCGGGTGGCCGTCGTAAAGATGTGTTGAATATGATTTTGTTGGGTTGGGGTAAAGTCGGTACAAAGTGTGGTCAAAAAGGCGGATGTTTCTTCCGCTTCTTTCTGAAAAGCCTCCGAAGCATAGGTGTCGATCCACGTTTGATACGGATTATTGGCTAAGCGTGGGTAGTTTTCTGTGATATAGCGTGCAATTTGTGCATAGCCTACGGCACAAGGCGTAATGGCCGCATAAATTTCCGCTAAACCACCGGTAGCACCGCAATCCAATAAATAGCGGGTATAGGCAACACAGGCAGCGCTTTCTTGGGTGGCAAATATTTCCGCTTCACTGATGCTCCATTGTCGGCAATAGGCCAAATGCAATTGAATTTCCTGACAAATACTTTCAAGACTTTTTCGAGGTATTTCCATTTGGCTAAAGTTTTTGGCTTTAAAGATAGCTAACGCAAAAGCGCGGCTGTAATGGAACAGGTAAAGGTAATCCTGCTTTAAATAATGACGAAAGCATTCGGGCGGCAAGGTGCCGCAGGCCAATTGTTTGACAAAGTCATGTTCTACATACTGTTGCCAATAAGGTTGAGCGTTTTTAATGAGTTGGTTGAGCATTTTTCCTCCTAATGCACATAACTGACCCACGGCAGGGCTTTGCGCAGTAATTTATCCACGATGAAATAAAGGCAAAGCGCCATGAGCAAAAGTAAAAATAGCGCCGCAAACATCAAGTCGATTTGCATTCGGGCATTGGCTTGCAGCATTAAATAGCCCAATCCTTCCGAAGAACCGACCCATTCCCCCACAATGGCGCCAATGGGCGCAATGGAGACGGCAATGCGTAATCCTGACGCTAATGCAGGCAACGCCGCCGGTAAACGGACTTTCAATAGCATCGCAGCAGGTGAAATACGCAAGGTTTGGGCAAGTTGAAGCCAGGGTTTCGGCGTGTTGCGTAGGCCGTCATAGCAGGCTGCCGTGACGGGAAAATAGATAATCAAAATCGCCATGGTGATTTTGGATGCCATGCCATAACCAAGCCATAATATGAGCAATGGTGCGATGGCAAACACCGGAATGGCTTGTGAAATCACCAATAATGGCATTAAGAAAGCCGAGATTTTACGGGAAAGAGTAAGTAGTAGCGCAGAAGATAGCCCGAATAGAAAACCGAAAATTAAGCCTAACAAAATTTCCAACAACGTAATTTGGGCATGCATGAAGAGCAAGTCTGCTTGAGTCATTAATCGTTGCCATACGGAGAATGGGGCAGGCAATAAGTAGGGCGGCACATCAAACAGACTGATAATGCCTTGCCATAACGCAATTAACAGGGCGCTTAATAAAACGAGACGGGCTATTTTCTTCATGTTGGCTCCGCCATTAATTGTTCGATAAGCCTATTTTGCAGCGCCCACAGTGCCTCTTGGTGAAGCTGATGGGGCTTTATGGGATTTAATTGAGCAACCTGTTTTATTTGCACCGGTTGTCCTTGTAATACATAAATTTTTTCCCCTAAACGAATGGCTTCTTGCGGATCATGGGTCACCAAAATCACAGTTTTCTCTTTCAGTAGTTCACAGGCGAGATTTTGTAACTGTAAACGGCTGACCGCATCCAGTGCAGAAAAGGGTTCGTCCATTAAAATTAGATCGGCATCTTGCATTAAGGTACGCGCCAGTGCCACCCGTTGGCGTTGTCCGCCGGAAAGCTGATAACAAGGTTTATGCCAATGATCCGCCATGCCGACGGCATGTAATAGTTCTTTGGCTTTCTCTTGGGTTTTAGCATTTTTCTGACCCTGGAGGTGCTGCGCCAACTGCACGTTATCCAACACGGAAAGCCATGGGAATAAACTGTCTTGCTGTGCCAACCAAGCCGCTTTGATGTGGTGGGCAAATTGGATATGGCCTTGGGTAATTGCGGTTTGTTCCAAGCCTGCAATGGCGCGTAATAAAGTGGATTTCCCCACACCGGAGCGCCCGAGCAACACAACCCATTCCCCTTGTTCTACGCGAAAATGAAGATCGACAAATAGCGGCTTGCGATCGAATTGCAAGCATAGATGTTGGATATCAAGGCAAGGCATCGCAGGCTAACTTAGCGAGGGAGGCAAAAAGTGCGGTGGATTTTAAGAATGTTTTTAAAAAGAATGGCAATATAGACATGATTTAGTTTCCTACGTCAGTGTTAACTGTTTCAGGTTCACGGGTATTATCTCAGCCAATGGCACCCCGACTAATGATTGTGCAGAGTCTATCGAAAAAAATGTGAAAAAACAAATTACTCTGTTGAATTTTGTGATCTCTGTCATAGAGAAATCCTGCCTTTTCGTTGTGTTTCAAATCACTTTTTCTTTATAAAGTCTTACCTTGTGCTAGAATGGCGACCTAATTTTTATGATGGTTTTATTTAGGAAAAACTATGTCCCAACAAAAATCCGGACTCTCTTTTCTCTGGCTAAGTGCGGTCGCTTTTGTGCTTGATTTACTGACGAAGTATATTGTGGTACAAAAATTTGCTTTGTATGAAAGTGTGAACATTCTGCCTGTCTTTAATCTCACTTATGTGCACAATACTGGCGCGGCATTTAGTTTTTTAGCAGATCATGATGGTTGGCAGAAATTCTTTTTTATCGGTTTAGCGGTCGTCATTTCAAGTATGTTGATTTATTTTATGGCGAAAAGTGAGGCCGCCCAGAAATTGCAAAATGCGGCTTATGCGCTGATTATCGGCGGGGCGTTGGCGAATGCGGTAGATCGTGCTTATAACGGTTACGTAATCGATTTCTTCGATTTTTATTGGCGGGATTGGCGTTATCCTGTATTTAACGTGGCGGATATTGCCATTTGTGTGGGGGCCGCGTTGATTGCTTTAGATGCATTCAAGCAGGGTAAAAAACAGGAACAGAAATAATGAAAATTATTTTAGCTAATCCGCGCGGTTTCTGCGCCGGCGTTGATCGTGCGATCAGTATTGTGGAATTAGCGTTAGAAATTCACGGGGCGCCTATTTATGTGCGTCATGAAGTGGTGCATAACCGTTTTGTTGTGAACGGCTTGCGTGAGCGCGGCGCCATTTTTGTGGAAGAATTAAACGAAGTGCCGGATGGTGCCATTGTGATTTTCTCCGCCCACGGCGTGTCTCAAGCGGTGCGTCAAGAAGCCAAAGACCGCAATCTCAAAGTATTTGACGCCACTTGCCCATTGGTGACGAAAGTGCATATGCAAGTGGCCCGCGCCAGTCGAAAAGGCACTAAGGCGATTTTAATCGGGCATAAAGGTCACCCTGAAGTGGAAGGCACCATGGGGCAATATGGCAACCAAGAGGGCGGCATTTATTTAATCGAAAGCGTGGAAGACATTGCGCATTTGCCGGTGCAGCAGGATGATGATTTAACTTTTATGACGCAAACCACGTTGTCTTTAGATGACACGGCGGAGACTATCACCGCTTTAAAAGAAAAATATCCTGCGATTCAAGGTCCGCATAAAAATGACATTTGCTATGCCACAACCAACCGTCAACAGGCGGTGCGCGAATTGGCGAAACAATCGGATTTGGTTGTCGTGGTCGGCTCTAAAAATTCCTCGAACTCTAACCGATTGGCGGAACTGGCTTCGCGCATGGGCGTGGCATCAAAATTGATTGATGACCCGAATGACATTCAAGCCAACTGGTTTGACGGCGTGCAAACTATTGGTGTTACCGCCGGTGCTTCTGCCCCGGAAGAACTGGTGCAATCGGTTATTTCCCGCCTAAAAGAATTCGGCGTCACCACCGTGGAGGAACTGCAAGGTCTTGAAGAAAATATGTTCTTTGAAGTGCCGAAAGAGTTGCGGGTAAAAGAGGTGAACTGAGTTCGTTCTGATGTTCGTTTGTAGGAAGGAGCACTCTTCTGTCTAATATCTCGATGGCGCGCGTTTCCTTATGCGTGCCTTTTTGTTTCTATCTGCACGTTATGACGCGTGCACGATCAACTAAATCCTCTCAAAAACATTCCAAATTTCTACCGCACTTTTCTTTATTTTGCGATCCGACTCCCAAAAGTGCGGTCATTTTCTCGTGCGTTTTTTTCTTTTCAGCAAAATACGCCCGTTGATTGATTCAACGCGTGTTTAACTTCAGTTAGAAAAGGAATCATTATGAAAGCAATGAAGCATCTTTTAGCCGCCGCTTTTGTGTTCGGTTCGGTGTTTGCGGGTTCTGCGATTGCCGCAGAAAAAACGGCTGAGCCGGTACAACTTGAACAACCGGCGGTGCAAAACAGTGTCGGTGATAAAGTGAATATTAACACCGCTACAGCAGCAGAAATTCAGAAAGCGCTTGTAGGCATTGGTGCGAAAAAAGCGGAGGCGGTTGTGCAATATCGTGAAAAACACGGTAATTTCAGCGCAGTGGAACAATTATTGGAAGTACAGGGGATTGGTAAAGCGACATTAGAAAAGAATCGCGATCGTATCGCATTATAATTTTTTCTTTTAGGTTAGTTTATGTGAAGACGAGGCAATGTTCCTCGTCTTTTTTATTGGGCATGGTTATAATATTCGGCATTTTTCCACCGCACTTAAGAGAGCAAAAATGAAACAAAAAATTGTATTGGCGACGGGCAACAAAGGCAAAGTCAAAGAAATGGCGGATGTATTGTCTGATTTCGGCTTTGAGGTTGTCGCACAAACGGATTTAGGCATCGACAGCCCGGAAGAAACGGGGTTAACCTTTGTGGAAAATGCCATCCTAAAAGCGCGTTATGCCGCCGAAAAATCCGGGTTACCGGCGATTGCCGATGATTCCGGCTTGGTGGTTGACGCGTTAAACGGCGCTCCGGGGCTGTATTCTGCCCGTTATGCAGGTGTGGATGGTGAACAAGCCGATGCTAAAAATCGTGAGAAATTATTAGCAGAATTAGCTAATGTGCCTGCTGAGCAGCGCAAAGCCAAATTCGTTAGCACTATCGTATTATTGCAACACCCGACTGATCCGTCGCCGATTATTACTCAAGGCGAATGCCACGGCGTGATCGCTTTTGAGGAAAAAGGCGATAACGGCTTTGGTTATGATTCGCTCTTTTTCAGCCCGGAGACAGGTTGCACCTTTGCCGAGCTGGAAACCGTTGAGAAAAAGAAAATTTCTCACCGCGCCCGTGCATTAGCGATGCTTAAAACAAAATTAGGCGCATAAAAGTGCGGTCAGTTTTTACAAAGAATTTTTACAGAGAATTTTTTAAGGACACAACATGATTATTACCACAACCAACACCATTGAAGGCAAGCAAATCGTCGAATATAAACAGTTAGTTTTTGGCGAAGTGGTTGCCGGCTCAAACTTTATTCGTGATTTCTTCGCAGGGATTACCGACATCATCGGCGGCCGTTCAGGCATGTATGAATCACGCATTACGAAAGCGCGCAAAGAGGCTTTAGAAGAGTTGGAGAAAAATGCCGCCGCATTGGGTGCCAACGCCGTTGTGGGGGTAGAGGTGAATTACACTACCATTACTTCCGATTCTAAAAGCATGTTTATGATTGTGGCCAGCGGCACGGCTGTCGTTGCTCGCTAATGTCGAGGATATTTTGAATCCGTTGGTTTTGCCTCCCCTGAGTTTATACATTCACATTCCGTGGTGCGTACAGAAATGCCCGTATTGCGATTTTAATTCGCATGCGCAAAAAGGCGCGATTCCCGAACAGGATTATGTGCGCCATTTAATTGCCGATTTAACGGCGGATTTAGCGCATTATCAAGAAAGCGTGCAACAACGCCCACTCCATTCGATTTTTATCGGTGGTGGCACGCCAAGCCTGTTTTCAGCAGATACCATCGCTTATTTATTACAGCAAATCGAACAGCGCATTCCCTTTGCGCCCAATATTGAAATTACCTTGGAAGCTAATCCCGGCACCGTAGAAGCCGAGCGTTTTTTAGGCTATGCCCAAGCGGGTGTGAATCGAATTTCTATGGGCATTCAAAGTTTTTCGGATGAAAAATTGCAAAAGTTAGGGCGGATTCATAACGCGGCCGAGGCCAAAAGTGCGGTCAAATTGGCGAGCGTTTCTCCTCTACGTAGTTTTAATCTGGATTTAATGCACGGCTTGCCGAATCAAACCTTAAACGAAGCCTTAGAGGATTTACGTCAAGCCATTGAACTGGCGCCGCCACATTTGTCTTGGTATCAGCTCACGATCGAACCGAATACCATGTTTGCTTATCGCCCACCGAAACTACCCGACGACGATGAATTGTGGGATATTTTCGAGCAAGGACATCAATTATTAACAGCGGCAGGTTATCAACAATACGAAACGTCTGCTTATGCCAAACCGGGGTTTCAATGTCAACATAACTTGAATTATTGGCGTTTTGGCGATTATCTGGCCATTGGTTGTGGGGCACATGGGAAACTCAGTTTTCAGAATGGCAACATTTTGCGTTACAGCAAAACGAAGCATCCGAAAGGTTATATGCGCGGGGAGTATAGGTATGAAGAGCGGGAGGTTAGCGTGCAAGATCGCCCTTTTGAATTCTTCATGAATCGCTTCCGTTTATTGGAAGCCGTGCCTAAAATAGAATTTGAACAATTCACAGGTTTGCCTCAAAGTGTAGTAGAAAATCAGATGATTTTTGCGCTTAAGCAATGTTATATCACCGAAAATACGGAAAGTTGGCAAATCACTGAACATGGTAAATTGTTTTTGAATGAACTGTTAGAACTCTTTTTGGAGAATGAATAATGGAATAATAATTTTTCTAACTTGTAAAAATAAGCATTCAAAATATCAAGCTGAAAATGTTTTTAAAGATATTAAATATTAAGACAGAGATAGAAAAATATTTATATTATGTTTGGTTATAATAAATGCTCTCGGAGTACGCAACTTTATGAATGAATTGATAAATATTTATATTAATTATGGGGTTAGTTTATTTGAGGAAGGAGAGGATACAGTAATTATTCCAATAAATTTTTCCATTAGCATTGTAAGTATCTTAGAAAGTTTAAATTTATTTATTTTAGGGGGAGATATCTATAGAAAAAATGATGATAAATTTGAACATACTTATGATAATTGGTACTACGAGGGAAATTTTCAAAGCGAAAGTATTAGAAGTGCTAGAAAATATTTAGAGAATCTAAATGATCAAAATTTATATGTGTCATTTGTTATTAAATAAAAAATAGAGCATTTGTAACAAATTCTATTTTCCTGAAGCATAAGATAAAAGATAGTATAGTGTGAATGCGTAGCAAAACATAAATGAGTTGGTGGCTACAATTACGCTTGTTTATTCTCCCCATTAATATTAAAGTGAAGTAGGTGATTTCCCGCCAATTGAGGACAAAAAAATGAATCAACTTGAAATGAAAAAAATCGCCGCACAAGCGGCTTTGCAATTTGTGAAGCCGGAGATGATCGTAGGCGTGGGTAGCGGTTCTACCGTAAATTGCTTTATTGAAGCACTTGGTTCAATGAAAGATGAAATCAAAGGTGCTGTAGCAGCTTCTAAAAATTCGGAAGAATTACTGAAAAAACATGGTATTGAAGTATTTAGCGCAAATGATGTGACGAACTTAGATATTTATGTTGATGGCGCTGACGAAATTAATCCGCAAAAAATGATGATCAAAGGCGGCGGTGCGGCGTTGACACGTGAAAAAATTGTGGCTGCACTTGCAAAAAATTTCATCTGCATTGTGGATAGTAGCAAGCAAGTTGATGTGTTAGGCTCTACATTCCCGTTACCGGTAGAAGTGATCCCGATGGCGCGTTCACAAGTGGCGCGTAAATTGGTGGCACTCGGCGGAGCGCCGGAATATCGTGAAGGTGTAGTAACCGATAACGGCAACATCATTTTAGATGTGCATAATTTTGAAATTCTTAACCCGGTAGAAATGGAAAAAGAATTAAATAACATCGCGGGCGTCGTGACCAACGGCATTTTTGCCTTACGCCCTGCCAATACGGTGATTGTCGGCACACCGAACGGTGCAAAAATAATCTAAAAAATAATAAATGGAGAGCAAGCATGACATCAAAAGTTTCATTAGATAAATCTAAAATTAAATTTGTGTTACTCGAAGGCGTGCACCAAAGTGCCGTAGACACCTTACATGCCGCAGGTTATACCAATATTGATTATTATGAAAAAGCGTTGGATGGCGACGATTTAAAAGAGGCTATTAAAGAAGCCCATTTTGTCGGTTTGCGTTCCCGTACTCATTTGACTGCAGAAATGATTGCCGCCGCACCAAAACTTATTGCGATCGGTTGTTTCTGTATCGGTACCAACCAAGTGGATTTAAATGCCGCTAAAGCACGCGGTATTCCGGTGTTTAATGCGCCATTTTCCAACACCCGTTCCGTCGCGGAATTAGTGTTGGGCGAGATCTTGTTATTAATGCGTAACATTCCGAAAGCCAATGCGGAAGTGCATCGTGGTTTATGGAATAAATCTGCCGTGGGCTCACACGAAGTGCGTGGCAAAAAACTGGGTATCGTTGGTTACGGTCATATCGGTTCGCAGCTCAGTATTATTGCAGAATCATTGGGTATGGATGTGCATTTTTATGATATTGAAAACAAACTTCCTCTTGGTAACGCCAAGCAAGTACGTAGCTTAGAAGAATTACTCGGTTCTTGTGATGTGATTTCCCTGCATGTACCGGATTTGCCTTCCACCCGTAATTTAATCAGTGCAGAACGTATTGCCCAATTAAAACAGGATTCTATTTTGATTAATGCGGCGCGCGGTACGGTGGTGGATATTGATGCCTTGGCAAAAGCCCTAGAAGAAGGCAAATTGCACGGTGCGGCCATTGACGTGTTTCCGAACGAACCGGCGTCCATTAAGGAAGAATTCATTTCGCCGTTGCGTAAATTCGATAATGTATTGTTAACTCCGCATATCGGCGGTTCAACAGCGGAAGCGCAAGAAAATATCGGTGCTGAAGTGACGGGTAAATTCGTGAAATATTCCGATAACGGTTCAACGCTGTCTTCCGTCAACTTCCCTGAAGTGTCTTTACCGGAACACGAAGGCTCGAAACGTTTATTGCATATTCACGAAAACCGTCAGGGTGTGTTGAATAGAATCAACCAAATTTTTGTGGAGGCCAACATTAATATTGCGGCACAATACCTGCAAACCGATCCGAAAATCGGTTATGTGGTGATTGATGTGGAAACGGATGACGCCACGCCATTATTGGCAAAATTGCGAGAAATTGACGGCACGATTCGTACAAGAGTGTTGTTTTAATGTTGTAAATGAAAAGTGCGGTCAATTTTGACCGCACTTTTTATTTCTTTCAATCGTTAAAAAGTATTACATTGGGCCGGATTAGCACTAGTTAAACCCACTTTAAACCATTGCAAACGTTGCGCTGAAGTGCCATGAGTGAAACTGTCGGGAACCACATAACCCTGACTGCGTTTTTGCAGGCGATCATCGCCTACCGATTCTGCCGCATTAAAGGCTTTTTCAATATCGCCCCTTTCAAATAAACCGCTTTTCACCGCTTGTGATGCCCACACGCCGGCATAGCAATCTGCTTGTAGTTCCAATTTCACCGAGAGTTGATTAGCTTCCGCTCGGGACGCTCGACTTTGCAGGCGGTGCACCTGTGTCAGCGTGCCTAATAAATTCTGTACGTGATGTCCCACTTCATGGGCGATAACATAGGCAAAGGCAGATTCGCCTGCAGCGCCGAGTTTATTTTTCATATCGTTATAAAACGACAAATCCAAATAGACCCGTTCATCGTTCGGACAGTAGAAGGGGCCCATAGCAGATTGTCCTGTGCCGCAAGCGGTCGGGGTTACTCCGTTATAGATGACCATTCGCGGTTCCACATATTGTCTGTTATTTTTGGAAAAGTACGCCGTCCAAACCTCTTCGGTGTCGCCCAGAACCACTTTAGAAAGTTTAAACAATTGATCTTCTTGCTGTGATTGTAACGGCGTACTTTGTGTGGTTTCCACACCAACTCTGCCCACTAAGCCCGATAAGTCCACACCATAGTAAGCGCCCACCAAAATAATAATCAGTCCCAAAATACCGGTAGGTTTGCCTCCGCCGAAGCCGCCTCCGGATGAACGTCTGTCTTCCACATTTGAACTTTCTCTACGACCTTGCCAACGCATAATATTTCCTATCTTTAAGTTAAATTAGCGTTATTCTAATCTATAACCAATTTTTCCGTCTAACATTTTATTCCTAGACTTATACGGCCGAATTAGTTATTTTGTTGATTCCCTCAATGAATCAATAAGGAGATGAAAATGGGATTATTTGATTTTGTCGGCGATATCGGAAAAAAAATCTTTAGCAAAGAAGAAGAGGCTTCCGCCGCAGTGACCAAGCACATTAACGAAGATAATCCGGGTGTTGCGGATGTAGATGTGAAAGTTGAAAACGGTGTCGCTAAAATTTCCGGTGTAGCCAGTTCTGCCGGCGCTTTAGAAAAAGCGGTGTTAATGGCAGGTAATATCGTTGGTATCAGTAATGTAAACATTGATGACGTTACCGTGCAAAACGGCGAAAGCCTTGCCGGCGATGATGAATTTTATGTGATTCAAAAAGGTGATACTCTTTGGAAAATCGCCGAAAAACATTATGGCAACGGCAGCAAATACACGGCAATCGTGGCGGCGAATAAGGAAGTGATTAAAGACGCAGATAAAATCTTCCCGGGACAAAAAATTCGCTTGCCGAAAGGATTATAGTTTCGCCTTAAAAAAACGTTTAGAAAAATGACCGCACTTAAAACCAAAGTGCGGTCATTTTTTTCGGTATTTTTTAAGCGAGTTACTTTTTAAATTTGCTCCACATTTTATCTTCCTGTCCACGCCAGAGACGTTGGATGTTTTCATGGTGGCGGTAGATGAGCAGGCAACAAACTAAAGCGACTGGGAAGGTGAATTCGGGTTTGAACCACCAAACATAAAACGGCACTAACAAGGCAGTGACGACAGCGCTGAGAGAAGAGTAGCCGCTGATCAAGAAAACCATAAGCCATGTGCCTAACATGGAAAAAAGTACGCCCCAAGCAATAGGCGCAATGGCACCAAACGCCGTGGCAACGCCTTTGCCGCCTTTAAATTTAAAGAAAATTGGGAAGATATGACCTAGACAAGCACCGAGTGCCACCATGCCTAATTCAAATTGGGTTAAGCCGAGATAATAACCAAACCAGACGGGCAATGTACCTTTTAACATATCGCAAAGTAACACGGCTAATGCTACCCAACGCCCACCGATGCGTAGTACATTGGTTGCTCCGGGGTTATTTGAGCCAGAGGTTCGTGGGTCGGGCAAGCCGGCAAGTCGGCATAATAAAATCGCACTGGAAACTGAGCCGAGTAGGTAGCTCAATAGCATGTAAAATAGGGCGAAAAGGCTCATGGGATTTCCTATGGCTTAACAAAAATAGTTCGTCTATTGTACCCAAAGTTGGTAGTATAAGCCCACAAAAATTTTAGCCATTAACTGCATAGGAACCCCATGCAAGATTTGATTTTTATTGAAGGTTTGACGGTATTCGCGCAAATCGGCGTGTATGACTGGGAACAACAAATTAAACAAAAACTTATTTTTGATGTCGAAATGGCGTGGGATACCCGCCAAGCGGCGACTGCCGATGATGTAAAATTGACGCTAAATTATGCTCAGGTCAGTGAATTTATCATTGATTACGTGCAGTCCAAACCCTTTCTATTGATTGAACGGGTCGCAAATGAAGTGGCGGAACAATTACAACAACGATTTAAAATAACATGGCTTCGACTCAAATTAAGCAAACCGAAAGCAGTAGCACAAGCGAGCAATGTGGGTGTAATTATTGAGCGAGGTCGTGACAGGTAAGAGAAAAAGACGATTTGAAAGGTTTATTTTTACGCATTGTTGCGGGCTTATGTTTATTACTTTGGGCAATTGATATGGTGTTTCCGTGGCACCAAATCATGCATTCGGAAGAAAACCCTTATCACGCAATTCAAGAGCGCGGCAAATTGGTGGTCGGCACGATTAATCATCCTATTTCTTATTTTATTAATGGAGAAGGTGAATCAGGCTTGGAATATGAATTAAGCAAAGCCTTTGCCAACTATTTGAATGTGGATCTTGAAATGCAGCCAATGGAAAGTACCGATGCTCTGTTTACTGCGTTAGATGAACACAAAATCGACATCGCGGCTGCCAATCTTTTTTATCACACGGGTAAAGCAGAACATTTCCAACTTGGCCCATCTTATTATTCCGCTTCTTGGCAACTTGCATATCGTAAAGGCGAAAACCGCCCCCGTTCTTTAGCACAAGTTAATGGGACATTGGTGATTCCCGACAGCTCCGAATTAGAGCAAATTTTAAAAGAAGCTCAACTTAAACACCTGAAACTCAGTTGGACCGTGGATAAAAAACTCACGCAGGAAGAATTATTATTGCAAGTGGCGGAAGGCAAAATTGCTTATACCATCGCCAATTCTTTGGATATTTCTGCTACCCAACAAATTAAACCGGAAGTTGCCGTGGCTTTTGATTTAACCGATGAGATGAGTGTGCATTGGTATTTGCCGGATAATTCCTCCAGTGAATTGCAGTCGGCTTTACTGGATTTTATGAATACTTCGATTGATTCAGGGTTAATTGCCAGTATTGAAGAGAAATATTTTAATCATTTCCGTCAGTTTGATTATGTGGATACCAAGTCGTATTTGAATTCTATTGAGACGATTCTCCCGAAATTTGAACCGCTCTTTACTAAATATAAAGGTGATTTAGATTGGCGTTTATTGGCGGCCATTGCATATCAAGAATCTCATTGGAATCCTGATGCTACTTCGCCCACGGGGGTTCGTGGCATGATGATGTTGACCAAAGATACTGCCGAACGCATGAAAATCAGTGATCGCACCGACCCCGAACAAAGCATTAAAGCAGGTTCCGAATATTTGCATTGGTTGATTGAGCAGATCCCCGACAGTATTAATAGCGAAGATCGTATTTGGTTTGCCTTGGCAGCTTATAATATGGGACTAGGACATTTATTAGATGCGCGTCGTTTAACCAAAAGTTTAGGTGGTAACCCGGATAATTGGTTGGATGTGAAAAAGAACTTACCGTTATTAGCGGAAAAACGTTACTATTCCAACTTGAAATATGGTTATGCACGAGGGTACGAAGCCTTTCAATATGTGGAGAATATTCGTCGCTATATGAATAGCATTATGAATTATTACCGCGTGCAACAAAGCCAAAATGATAAAAACAATGAAATGAGCAATAATTCAGCTACCAATTTACCCATGGAGGGAAATAATCATGCACAAGAGAAGATTCTTAAAACCAACTAAAAAGAAATTCTTCCACCAACAACAAGCCCGTGCCTTACGTTTAAAACATTTAAAACAGCGCAAGGCTAAATTATTTGCCCGCCATGCCTTGCAGTTTGTGGTGCAGGATATTTAAACCAAAAAAATGGTGTAGTTGAGAGACTACACCATTTTTGTTTATGCTTAGTTAAACAAGCGTCTTCTACCACGGGTTTCAAGACGTTTAAATTGGCTAACCAACACTAATACTAATACCAACAAATACACCGCAAACATTATGACAATCCACTGTGCCATGGAAAGTCCTAGCCAAGACCAGACTTCATCACTGCAAGAACCCGTCGGGTGGAACAGTACCGGAAACCATTTATCTAATGGCAAGGTTTGTGGAAACTCCGGCAGGTAAGAACATTGATTCCAAGGGGCCGGATGTAATTGATAGTCAACGTGTTTGATAGAAATAAGTAACCCTTTGACCGCACTTACAAAAGCAATGAGCAACGCCAATAAACGCATTATTAAGAAACGCGGGGCAATTAAGCCGACTAAGCCGGCAAAGGCAATACCGAATAATGCCACGCGTTCATAAATACACATCACGCAGGGTTGCAACTCCATGCCATACTGAAAATAAAGTGCTGCGCCTTCTAACGCTAATGCTGAAATCAATAACAACAACCAACCTGAACGTTGGACGGAAAGTGTTTTGAAAAAATGTAGCATAGCGTTTTATCCCTCTCTATTGTTGATTAATCTTCAAATCCATTAAATCGGCATAATTAAGCCCAGCTCTGCTAACCAAATAGTCATCGGCGGTAAAATATATTCTACGGCAAGCAAACCTACCAAGGACAACACTATAGTATAAGGCAATGCCATATAAACCATTCTACCATAAGATAGGTTAATTAGGGGGGCGAGCGATGATGTCAACAAGAACAAGAAAGCAGCTTGGCCGTTTGGTGTCGCGACAGAAGGCAAGTTAGTTCCGGTATTAATTGCCACAGCCAACAATTCAAATTGATGTGGTGGGATAATATTGGCCGCTAAGGCATTTTTCGCTTCGTTAATATACACTGTTGCAACGAATACATTATCAGAAATGGCAGAAAGTAAGCCGTTGAAAGCGTAGAATAAAGTGAGCTGAGTACTTTTTTCTGCAGACAATACATAATGAATAATCGGTGCGAAAAGTTTTTGGTCAATAATCACTGCAACAATTGTAAAGAATACGACTAAAAGTGCAGTAAACGGTAAGGATTCTTGGAACGCTTTACCCAACGTATGTTCGCTGGTGATTCCGCAAAGTGAAGTACATAATATGATGATGCTTAATCCGATTAAACCTACAGAAGCTAAATGAAATGCCAAGCCAATAATTAGCCAAACTCCAACTATCGCCTGCATGATGAGTTTTAAACGTTCTTGTTTGGTGAGTTTTTTCATGTTGGCTTTATCGAATTCGGCTAAAACCGTCCATACTTTGTTTGGTAATTTTGCACCGTAACCAAAGAGATGAAATTTTTCTACCAATACGCAAGTTAACATACCGCATAAAAAGACCGGAATAGTTACCGGCGCCATTCTGAAAAAGAATTCCACAAAATTCCAGCCTGATTGTTCAGCAATAATCAAGTTTTGTGGTTCCCCGACCATGGTCATTACGCCACCTAATGCAGTTCCCACTCCTGCATGCATCATTAAACTGCGTAAAAAGGCGCGGAATTCTTCTAAGGTTTCATGGTGACTACCAATTTTTTCATCATTAGTGATATCCGTGGAGTCATAGAACGTCCCGCCGGAAGCTACTTTGTGGTATACGCCATAAAACCCCATTGCTACGCTGATAATTACCGCTACTACGGTTAATGCATCCAAAAACGCCGATAAGAAGGCTGCACTGAAACAAAAAGCCAAGGAAAGTACTAACTTAGAATGGATGTTAAGAAGAAGCTTCGTGAAGACAAAAAGTAATAATTGCTTCATGAAGTAAATACCTGCCACCATAAACATTAATAGCAAAATTACTTCAAAGTTAGCCAATACTTCCGCTTTAATATGCTCGGGGCTTGTCATGCCAATAATGGTCGCCTCAATAGCAAGCAACCCTCCGGGTTGTAATGGATAGCATTTTAGCGCCATGGCTAAGGTAAAAATAAATTCGATAACCAATAACCAACCGGCCCAAAAGGGTGTGATGAAAAATAAGATAGGGTTGATAATGAGAAATACGACAATGGTGATTTTGTACCAATCTGGACTGGAGCCCAAAAAGTTTTTAAGAAATGCTTGTGTATAATTACTATTATTGTCCATAAAAGATGCCCCTTACGTTTAACTCCAAACAATTCTAAGTTACTCTATTTTAGGTAACTTAAGGTTAAACTGTGTCAAAAATCATAAATGATGTCAATCTTGATTTAAAAATAATTATGTAATTGTAATGCATAGCCGTTTCAACGATAATAGACCAGTTATATTATTGGATACTTACTAAATTTATATAAAAACGCTATTACTATGAATAATGATTCAACCCTTCTGAAAGCGCAAAGCCCGGCAGCTTTGGCGGAAGAATATATTGTCAAAAGTATTTGGAATAATCATTTCCCTCCAGGGTCAGACTTGCCGGCAGAACGAGAATTGGCCGATAAAATCGGGGTTACCCGCACCACATTGCGCGAAGTATTACAACGTTTAGCACGGGATGGTTGGTTAAATATTCAACACGGCAAACCCACTAAAGTGAATGATATTTGGGAAACATCCGGCCTCAATATCTTGGAAACAATGATTCAATTAGATGGCACTCGTCTGCCTTCACTCATTGCGAATATGCGCTCAGCGCGTACCGATATTTCCATGATTTACATTCCGAAAGCCTTTAAACGCGCACCGGAGCAATCTTTAAGTATTTTACAGTCCTTAGAACAATTAAAAGATACAGCGGAAGATTACACTAAGTTTGACTATGACGTGTTCCGTAAGCTTGCCTTTGCATCTGATAATCCTGTATATGGTTTAATTCTTAACAGCTTTAAAAGTTTATATATCCGGATTGGGATGTTTTACTTCAAAAATGCCGAAGCGCGAGCCTTGGCTAAGCGTTTTTATGCCAATTTGATTGAGATTTGCCAACGTCAAGCCATTGATGAAGTAGCGCCTTGCGTATTGCAGTATGGAAAAGAAAGTAGCGCTATTTGGGCAAGCATGCAGGATCTTTTTCCGAAAGATTTCAGTGAATAAAAAATCATAATAGAAATAAAATGCGGTCATAAAATTTAACGAATTTTATGACCGCACTTTTCAAATATAAGCAAAAAAAGTCCCGATGATTCGGGACTTTTTGTTGCGTTACTGATGATAATGCGACAAGAATCTGGCAAACTTGCCTAAGGCTTCTTCTATTTGATGAGCATAGGGCAACGTCACGATACGGAAGTGATCCGGTGAATGCCAGTTAAAACCCCGTCCATGCACCAACAGTACTTTTTCTTGTGCCAATAAATCACACACCATTTTTTCATCATCGTAAATATTGAATTTTTTAATGTCGACTTTGGGGAACATATACAACGCGCCCATCGGTTTAGTGCAACTAATCCCCGGAATTTGATTAATTAATTCATAGGCTTTATTGCGTTGTTCCAATAATCGCCCACCCGGCAGAATAAATTCGTTAATGCTTTGATAGCCACCAAGTGCGGTTTGAATAGCATGTTGCATTGGCACGTTGGCACACAAACGCATAGATGCCAACATGTCCAAGCCCTCAATGTAACCCTGTGCGTGTTTTTTCGGGCCATTGAGAATCATCCAACCTTGACGGAAACCGGCTACCCGATAGGCTTTAGACAGGCCGTTGAATGTCACGGTTAATAAGTCCGGCGCCAAGGCCGCAATGTGATGATGTACGGCTCCGTCATATAAAATCTTGTCGTAAATCTCATCGGCAAAAATAATCAAATTATGTTGACGTGCCACTTCCACAATATCTAGCAGTAATTCTTTGCTATATACCGCGCCGGTCGGGTTGTTCGGGTTGATCACTACAATCGCTTTGGTGCGCGATGTCACTTTGCCTTTGATGTCTTCCACATCAGGGAACCAATCGGCCTGCTCATCACATAAATAATGCACGGCTTTACCGCCTGCCAGGGTTGCGGCGGCTGTCCATAGCGGGTAATCCGGCATTGGAATCAGCACTTCGTCGCCGTCATTAAGCAATGCCTGCATAGACATGGTAATTAATTCAGAAACACCGTTGCCGATGTAAACATCATTAACGGTGACGTTACGAATATCTTTTGATTGATAATATTGCACGATAGCTTTACGGGCAGAATAAAGCCCTTTGGAATCGCAATAACCTTGCGCAGAAGGAAGATTGCGTAATACATCGACGAGAATTTCATCAGGCGCTTCAAAACCAAAAGGCGCGGGGTTACCGATATTCAGTTTTAAAATTTTATGCCCTTCTTCTTCAAGGCGCAGTGCCTCTTTGTGCACGGGTCCGCGAATATCGTAACAAACGTGCTCTAATTTATCTGATTTTGGAAAGCGTTCCATAGTTTTGACCTTAGTGATTAAGACGTGAAATATTTTATGAAAAATTCCCGCAAAGTGCGGTAGAATTGCAACTTATTTTTAACTTATTTTTCCGATAAAGACAATGCTTTTTCAAAATGGATAGTTTGCAATCAATAAAAACGCAATTAATCAATCAAATTAATGCATTACAATTCGATCAAAATCAGAAGATTGCGGTTTGTTCGGCGCAAGTTAAGTGCCACATGAATGTGTTGGGCTGGCTAAAGGCACAACAACACTATCCTCAATTCTATTTCAAGCTACAAGACACCGAGCGCACTTTCGTCGGTGTGGGGGCGGTTCGTACATTTACACAGTTAGACGCCGCGCAAGCATTTGTCAATCAATATCAATTGCCGTTATTCGGTGGGATGAAATTTTACGGTGAAACCTATTTTTTCCTACCACAAATATTATTGGAACTGGATGCACAGCAACTCACCGCAACGGTTTTTATTGATCAAGCCGATTCGGCCAACAGTCAATTACGTGCCTTGGAAGGTTTAAAAACATTTGAAAAAATGACCGCACTTTTAGATGTGCAAGCGCCGCTGACTTTAGTTAATCAACAGGCTGATGAGTCTCTATGGTGTAATTGGGTAACTCGGGCGTTAGCGGAAATTCGGCAAAAGCAGGTCAGCAAATTGGTTTTAGCCAATGCGGTCACTTTTAGCGCCCCGCACAGACTAAATGGTAAAGATTTTTTAGCGAAAAGCGAAAGTTATCACACAGGTTGTTATCATTTTTTATTGGCGGAAGATGAACAGGGTTGTTTCCTTGGTTCTACGCCGGAGCGCTTATATGCCCGTCAGGCGCGCCAACTAAACACCGAGGCCTTGGCCGGCACCGCCTTGGTTAGCGATAATCCGGAACACAATCGCGCACAGGCGGATTGGTTGCTTCAAGATGAAAAGAATATTTATGAAAATCAGCTTGTTGCTGATGGTATTTGCACCAATTTGCAACCTTTTGTCGACAAGATTTCAGTGGGGAATGTCGGGCTCAAACCGTTACGCCAGGTACAACATTTGCGTCGGGAAATTACCGCACTTTTAAAAGCGCAGTGCAGTGACAAAGATTGTTTGCTGGCTATTCATCCTACCGCGGCGGTGGCGGGCTTGCCGCAACAAAAAGCCAAGGCCTTGTTACGTCAAATTGAAAACTATGATCGTGGTTGGTATGCCGGCACATTAGGTTTCTTTGATCATCGACAGGCGGAGTTTTGCGTGACCATTCGCTCTGCCCTACTCGAAGAAAACAAAATTCGTATTTTTGCCGGCGCCGGTATTGTTGAGGGGTCTGTTCCCTTGCTAGAATGGCACGAAATTGAGCGTAAGGCCGCCGGTTTAATCTCATTGTTACAAATAATAGAATCTAAAAACGGAGAGAAAAAATGTCAGTAAGCGTATTTAATCGTTGTTGGTCAAAAGTGATTTTGGAAACCCTTGTGCGTCAAGGCGTTGCTCACTTTTGTATCGCACCCGGTTCACGTTCTACGCCGTTGACATTGGAAGCTGTCCGTTTACAAGATACCGGTCGGGCGACTTGTCACACGCATTTTGATGAACGTGGTCTCGGTTTTTTTGCCTTAGGTTTGGCAAAATCCACGAAAAAACCGGTGGCGATTATTGTCACGTCAGGTACCGCTGCTGCCAATTTGTATCCTGCTATTGTTGAAGCCCGCCAAAGTCATATTAATTTAATCGTACTCACCGCCGATCGTCCGCCTGAATTATTGGAATGTGGCGCTAATCAGGCCATTTTGCAAGAAAATATGTTCGGCGTATATCCGTTAGCCAATATTAATTTGCCACGCTCAGGCCAAGATTATTCCGCGCCATGGTTGATTTCTAAAATTGAACAGGCCTGTCATAAGCAAACGGAAGTCGCTGGTGTCGTGCATATTAACGTCCCTTTTGCCGAGCCGTTGTACGACGCCAATATAGAAGAAATCGATGCACACCCTTGGTTAGCGCAGGTTCAACGTTGGTTAAGCCAAAATAAGAGTTGGACAAATTATCCCAAGCTACATCAAGAAGTGTTAATTCATGAGCACTGGGATCATTGGCGTACTAAGCGCGGGATTATTGTGGCAGGCAGAATGCCTGCCGAACAGGCAATGGGCATTGCAGCATGGGCAAATACCATGGGATGGGTGTTGCTCACGGATATTCAATCCGGCGTTGAAGCTGCGTTGCCTTATGAGGATATTTGGCTTGCCAATCAAACGGTGAAACAAAAAATGTTGCAGGCGGACATTGTCATTCAACTTGGCAACCGTTTTATTAGCAAACGTATTAATCAATTCCTATCTGAATTTAAAAACGAATTTTGGATTGTGGATGAAAGCCCACAAGCAGTGGATCCTTATCATCACCCACACACCCGTTTTACGGCAAAAATCCATCATTGGTTGCGTGCGCATCCTCCGTTAAGACAAAAACCATGGTTATTGGAAGCTTTGGCGCTTTCTAAATTCTGTGCCACCTTTATTGAACAACAAGTGGGCGGCAATTTGAACGAAGCCTCTTTAGCCCACCACATTGAACGTTTATTGCCAAATAACGGTGTGCTTTTCCTTGGTAACAGTTTATTTGTGCGTTTAGTTGATGCTTTAACCAAATTGCCGGAAGGTTACCCGATTTATACTAACCGCGGTGCCAGCGGTATTGATGGCTTACTTGCTACTATTGCAGGTATTGGTATTGGTTCTAACCAACCTGTCGTTGCGCTAGTGGGCGATACTTCTGCGCTCTATGATTTAAATTCGTTAGCGTTATTTAAAAAACTCAATCAGCCGACCATTTTATTCATTATTAATAATAACGGCGGCGCAATTTTTGATATGTTGCCGGTCGATTCGGAAGTCAAAGATAAGTTCTATCGTATGCCACACCACACGGAGTTCTCTCAAGTGGCGTCTATGTTTGATCTTAAATATGCCCGCCCTTACACTTGGGCAGACTTAAGTTCCGTATTAAAACAAGCCTATTTACGCCGTGAAGCAACGATTATCGAAATTAAAGTGGCGCCGAATGACGGCAGCAATATCTACAAACGCCTGATTGAACAAATCAGCTATGCGGTGGTAGGTGAATAAACCGAAATATCAAAAGCAAATTATTTCACGATAGTTTGCTTTTTTAATGCTATGAAAACCACACTCGTCTTTTTACATGGTCTATTAGGCACTCAAGCCGATTGGAAAAAACTCTCGGAAAATCTACCGCACTTTGATTGTATCGCCTTGGATTTACCCTGGCACGGCAGCGCAAAAAATTACCCGGTGCAAGATTTCGATGAAACCTGCGCTTATGTGGCAAAACAAATTCAACGAGCGGTGGGAAATCAGCCTTATTTTTTAGTGGGCTATTCCCTCGGAGGAAGAATTGTCCTGTATTACGCCCTTTACAGCCAGCAAGAGAAATACAACCTGCAAGGCTTGATCATTGAGGGGGGCAATCTCGGTCTTTGTGATGAAGAGGAGAAAAAAGTGCGGTGGAAAAATGATGTGTTTTGGGCACAACGTTTTAGCCGCGAAACGGCGAAATCCGTACTGAATGACTGGTATCAACAAGCTGTATTTGCTCATTTAACGGAAGGCCAACGCAGGGCATTAATCGAACAACGTCAAGCCAACTGTGGCGATAATATCGCTCAAATGTTATTGGCAACCTCCCTTGCCAAGCAACCTGATTTGCGTCCTTACGTCAAAAATAGCCCTTATCCGATTTATTATTTCTGCGGTGAGCGGGATCATAAGTTCAAACAAATGGCGCTAGATAATCAGCTCAACCTAAGCGTTATTCCCAATGCAGGTCATAATGCGCATCAAGAAAATCCAATGGCATTTGCCGCGCAATTAAATGCGCTGTTACGGGATAAATTCATTGCTTTTTAGCCTCACAAGGGCTAGAATCTGCACTCCTTAATTGTCGTCGCTGAATTAGAGATCGGCTAACGATGTATCATTAACCACTTCATATTAGGAGTTATTATGTCTCTAAGTACTGAACAAAAAGCAAAAATTGTTGCTGAATATGGTCGTGATGGTAAAGATACCGGTTCTTCCGAAGTGCAAATTGCTTTATTGACTGCACAAATTAACCATTTACAAGCTCACTTTGCAGAGCACAAAAAAGACCACCATGGTCGTCGCGGTTTATTACGCATGGTTTCTCGTCGTCGTAAACTTTTAGATTACTTAAAACGTACTAATCTTGAACTTTACAGCAGCTTAATCGCTCGTTTAGGTTTACGTCGCTAATCTTTTTAGTTGTGTTAATCGAAAACCCTCAGCGTTTGTTGGGGGTTTTTCTTTTTTATTGATGCCATTATTTACTGAAAACAGACAAAATTCCCTGTCTTAGCAACTTGCATTTTAGGGCTAAAAGCGTATGATTAGCCGTCTAGATGGAAATACTTCCAAATATCCTTACATTTACTCTGTATTAAAATTATTCCGGAGAATAACATGAGCCAGTATTTATTTACGTCCGAGTCCGTTTCTGAAGGGCATCCGGACAAAATCGCCGATCAAATTTCCGATGCGGTGTTAGATGAAATCATCAAACAAGACCCAAAAGCCCGCGTTGCTTGCGAAACCTATGTGAAAACCGGGATGGCATTAGTAGGCGGTGAAATTACCACATCTGCATGGGTGGATATTGAAAATTTAGCGCGTGAAGTGATTTGCGACATCGGCTATACCAGTTCCGAAATGGGCTTTGATGGCCGTTCTTGCGCGGTGTTAAACGCCATCGGTAAACAATCTTCCGACATCAATCAAGGCGTGGATCGTGAAAATCCGCTCGATCAAGGCGCGGGCGACCAAGGCATTATGTTCGGTTATGCTACCAATGAAACTGAAGTATTTATGCCGGCAGCCATTACTTACGCGCATCGTTTAATGGAACGCCAAGCGCAGGTACGTAAAAGCGGAAAACTAGATTGGTTACGCCCTGACGCGAAAAGCCAACTTACCTTTAAATATGAAGACAACAAGATCATCGGCATTGATGCCGTGGTGCTTTCCACCCAACATGCCGAAAGCATTAGCCAAAAAGATTTGCATGAAGGCGTGATGGAAGAAATCATCAAGCCGGTATTGCCGGCGCAATGGTTGTCTAAAGACACGAAATACTTCATTAATCCAACCGGTCGTTTCGTTATCGGTGGCCCTATGGGGGACTGCGGTTTAACCGGTCGTAAAATTATCGTGGATACTTACGGCGGTGCGGCACGTCACGGTGGTGGTGCGTTCTCCGGTAAAGATCCGTCTAAAGTTGACCGTTCTGCTGCTTATGCAGCCCGTTATGTGGCGAAAAACATTGTTGCCGCCGGCCTTGCGGATCGTTGCGAAATTCAGCTTTCTTACGCTATCGGTGTTGCCGAACCGACATCAATCATGATTGAAACTTTCGGCACAGGCAAAGTGGCGAATGAATTGTTGGTAAACTTAGTACGTGAATTCTTTGATTTACGTCCGTACGGGTTAATTAAAATGTTAGATTTAATCCAACCGATTTATCGTCAAACCGCCGCTTACGGTCACTTCGGTCGTGAACAATTCCCTTGGGAAAAAATTGATCGCGCAGCAGAGTTACGCGCGGCGGCCGGATTAAAATAATTTTTTAAATCATCAATTTGTGATAAAGTGCGGTTAAAAAATAAAGCGTTTTTTGACCGCACTTATGCAAACAGAAAATAATTTTCGCATTGTAAAAATGCAGCTTCTCCGTCGCATTCATTACGGCTTGCAACTGGCAGAAGAACACTTTAAACACTCTTTTAGTCTTCCGCAAATTAATTACGAGTTAAAAGGCATTAAAGCCGGTGTTGCTTATCTACAAAGAAACGTCATCAGTTTTAACCGCACTTTAATGCTGGAAAATAGCGAAGATTTCATTCGACAAGTGTCCTTACACGAACTGGCTCATATTATTGTTTATCAAGCGTTTGGCCATGTTCAACCTCACGGTAAAGAGTGGCGATTTGTCATGAAAGAGATTTTTCATTTGCCGGCCGACACCTGCCATCAATTCGATCTTTCCTCGGTACAAGGCAAAACCTTTACTTACCGTTGCGCCTGCCAAACCCACCAGTTAAGCATTCGCCGACATAATAAAATCCAACGTGATGGCGCGGTATATTTTTGTCGCAAATGCAAAACCCAGCTCAACTTAGTTGTGTAAATTTTCACAAACTATATTAAAAACTTGTTACAAAAATCACATTTTTCAAGGAAAAAGTTATACACCGATCACAAATCTACGAAATTCTCTTTGAAAGCCTTTTATAACGGATCTACCATGCGCGCAGAATGAATATCACTGTTTATAAAAGGAGACAGTATGTCTAATCAAAATGATAAATGGCGTAAATTTGACATTGTTTGGATGTTAAATCTGTTTGGCACCGCAGTTGGTGCGGGTGTGTTGTTTTTGCCAATTAATGCCGGGATGGGAGGATTCTGGCCATTAGTTGTGATGGCACTTTTAGTAGGACCAATGACTTATTTGGCGCACCGTGGGCTTTCTCGTTTTGTATTATCTTCTTCTAAACCGGGTAGCGACATTACGGAAGTGGTGGAGGAGCATTTCGGTAAAACCGCGGGAAAATTAATTACATTATTGTATTTCTTTGCAATTTTCCCGATTTTGTTAATTTACGGTAACGGCATCACCAATACCGTAGATTCGTTTATCGTAAACCAATTAGGTATGCCGTCGCCGAACCGAGTGTTACTGTCATTTGTGCTAATTGCGACATTAATTTCCATTATGTTGATGAATGAGAAAGTCATGTTGAAAATCACGGAATTATTGGTTTATCCATTAGTATTGATTTTATTTGTACTTTCCATTTATTTAATTCCGCATTGGAACACATCCGTATTATTAGAAGCACCAACAGCAAAAGGCTTTCTGGTCACATTGTGGCTGACGATTCCGGTGTTGGTGTTTTCATTTAACCATTCTCCGGCAATTTCTGCTTTTTCTTTATCCCAACAACGGGAATATAAAGATCCTGAATTAGCAGAAAAACATGCCAGCAAAACCTTAAAAGGTACCGCTACCACACTATTGTTGTTCGTTATGTTATTTGTGTTCAGTTGTGTGTTGACCTTAACACCGGTAGAACTTGCAGAAGCAAAAGCGCAAAATATCAGTATCTTGTCGTATCTTGCCAATAAATTTGACAATCCGTACATTTCTTACTTCGGTCCGTTGGTAGCATTTTTGGCGATTACCAGTTCATTCTTCGGTCATTATTTAGGTGCTCGCGAAGGTTTGGAAGGGTTATATTTAAAAATGACGGATAACAAAACCATTAACCGTAAAAAATTAAATTATGGCACCGCACTTTTCTTCTTATTAACCCTTTGGGCGGTGGCGGTCATCAATCCAAGTATTTTAGGTTTGATTGAATCCCTTGGCGGTCCAATCATTGCGATGATTCTATTTATCATGCCAATGTATGCCATTCATAACGTTCCTGCTATGCGTCGTTATAAAGGCAAGCTGAGCAATATTTTTGTCGTGGTGATGGGCTCCATTGCAATTTCCGCTGTGGTCTATGGATTATTTTAAAAATAAGCGTAGAATGCGCTTCCTTTGTCCTGATTCTAACGAAAGTGCCTTATGCCTTTGGGGCGTAAGGCACGGTAGTGAGTAAAATATGATTAGCGTTTTTGATATGTTTAAAATCGGTATCGGTCCCTCGAGTTCGCATACCGTTGGGCCGATGAAAGCCGGCAAGCAATTTATTGATGATTTAATTGAGCGTGAGCTACTAAAAAAAGTCACTCAAATTCAAGTGGATGTTTACGGTTCATTATCCATGACAGGTCACGGTCATGGTACCGATATTGCGATTATCATGGGTTTAGCCGGTTACTTACCAAATAACGTTGATATTGAAGGCATTCCGGGTTTTATTGCCAATGTAAATGAAACCGCCAAATTAGCTCTGGCCGAAGGGAAGCACGTTGCCAAGTTTGATCCGGCAACAGACATGATTTTCCATCAAACTTTCTTGCCATTACATGAAAACGGCATGAGTATTACCGCATTGGCCGACAAAGAAGTATTGTACAAGCAAACGTACTATTCCATTGGCGGCGGTTTTATTGTTGATGAAGCGCATTTCAACCAGCAGGAAGAAAATAAAATTGAAGTGCCTTACCCTTATCGTAATGCAGCTGATATTTTGCGTCATTGTCAAGAAAGCGGGCTTTCCTTGTCCAGTTTGATGATGAAAAATGAACTGGCTTTACACAGTAAAGCAGAATTGGAAGCGCATTTACATCAAGTATGGAAAACGATGAAAGATTGTATTAATCATGGTTTGCATACGGAAGGGGTGTTGCCGGGGCCATTAAAAGTCGCCCGACGTGCCGCTACCTTATATCGAATGCTAAAAGCGAACAACGAGTTATCTAACGATCCGATGCGGGTTATCGATTGGGTTAATATGTTTGCCTTAGCGGTGAATGAAGAAAATGCAGCTGGCGGACGGGTGGTCACTGCACCGACGAATGGAGCCTGCGGCATTGTTCCGGCAGTGTTGGCTTATTACGAAAAGTTTGTCGGCCCATTGACTAACGAAATTGTTGAACGTTATTTATTAACCTGCGGCATGATCGGGTCTTTATATAAAATGAACGCTTCCATTTCCGGTGCGGAAGTGGGTTGTCAGGGAGAAGTTGGTGTAGCTTGCTCCATGGCGGCCGCCGGTTTATCGGAAATTCTTGGGGGAAGCCCGGAACAAGTGTGTATCGCCGCAGAGATTGCTATGGAACACAACCTTGGCCTTACCTGCGATCCGGTGGGCGGGCAAGTTCAAGTGCCTTGCATCGAACGTAACGCCATCGCCTCGGTTAAAGCCATTAATGCCAGTCGCATGGCTTTACGTCGTACTACCACCCCGCGCGTGACTCTTGATAAAGTTATCGAAACCATGTATGAAACGGGTAAGGACATGAACGCCAAATACCGTGAAACCTCCCAAGGAGGCTTAGCGATTAAGGTGGTGTGTTCATAAAAAAATGACAACATAAAGTGCGGTTATTTTTACAAAAGTTTTCAATCCCATACAAATTTGTATGGGGTTGTTTTATTTGTGATGATGGTAGGCTGGTTTTAGAAATCCTCAAAATACTGCTGAATTTCCTTCACATCTTTGGTTTGGGTTAACGCGAGTTGCAACAGTACACGAGCTTTTTGCGGGTTTAATGTGCCGGATGTAATAAAACCATATTTGCTGTCATCCACTTCTGCGTCACGGGTAGTGTAACCGGTTGGTACACGGGAAGAACGCACTACCGTTACACCATCTTTAGCGGCTTTTGCCAATAACTCCAAGTTTTCCGTATTGACGTTACCGTTGCCTACCCCTGCACTAATAATGCCTTGATAATCAGCGTCTAATAAGGCTTTTAAAGGTTCAGTCGGCATATTGGAATAAGCATACACAATACCGACTTTCGGCAATGCCTCTAAATTGGTGACATCAAACGGCGTGTTCGTGGTGTGTTTGCTTTCCGGCGAACGTTCATAATCCACTTTACTGTTATGAATGTAACCTAACGCGCCAAAATTTGGTGAAACAAAGGTTTGTACGGCGGTTGTACTCATTTTGGAGACATCACGCGCGCCCAGCACTTGATCGTTCATTGCTACCAATACGCCACGACCGGCTGATTTTTTATCCACGGCAACCACTACCGCGTTGTATAAATTCATCGGACCATCGGCACTTTTTTCTGTTGCCGGACGCATTGCGCCGACTAATACCACCGGTTTTTCACATTTTACGGTTAAATCCAGAAAATAGGCGGTTTCTTCCATCGTATCCGTGCCATGAGTAATGACAGAAGCCATCTGTGTCTGCACATTGCTTATTAATCGTTTTCGCTAATGTTAACCACACCTTATCATTCATATCTTGTGAACCGATATTCACCACCTGCTCACCGGTAATATTGGCGATGTCTTTCATTTCCGGTACGGCTTCAATTAAGCGCTCAACTGTAAGTTGACCGGCTTTATAAGCAGAGCTGACCGCAGTTTCGCCGCCGCCGGCAATGGTTCCGCCGGTGGCCAAAATAGTAATATTCGGCAAATCCGATGCATAAGCGGAAGACATAGCTAAACTCAAAACGGTTAACGCCGTTAATTTTTTTAATGTCATAATCCCTCCTTGAGTGAATGCCAAAATCATTTGTCGATAAAAACAAATGCTTAAAAATTAGACGCATGATTTGGGTATCTATTGCAAAAATATCGTACTTTTTTAATGGTTATTCGATCGGGATCACAAAAAAGTGCGGTCGTTTTTCCAAACGTTTGTGAGATAACCGCGAAATTGCTAGATTAATGAAAACGAAATCAGTACAATCGCAGCCTATTTTTATCCGGTCATCCATTCCAATAAAATGGCCATAACCTAAAAAATTTCGGTTTCTGCCGTAATGTGTAATAACGAGGCTCCTATGTTAGAACAACCTATTGCCAATGCTGCCAGTGCAGATGTGGCAAAAAAAGTCAATTTAATGAATTTAACCCGTGCGCAAATGCGTGAATTTTTTGCCGAATTAGGTGAAAAACCGTTCCGCGCCGATCAATTGGTGAAATGGATTTATCATTTTGGTGAAGATAATTTCGATAATATGACCAATTTAAACAAAAAGTTACGGGAAAAATTAAAATCCGTGGCAGAAATTAAAGCCCCGGAAGTGGCGGTGGAACAACGTTCTGCCGATGGCACGATTAAATGGGCGATGCAGGTAGGTGATCAACAAGTAGAAACCGTGTACATTCCGGAAGCGGATCGTGCCACATTATGTGTTTCTTCGCAGGTTGGTTGCGCGTTGGCCTGTACTTTTTGTTCTACCGCCCAACAAGGGTTTAACCGCAATTTAACGGTATCGGAAATTATTGGGCAAGTGTGGCGCGCATCGAAAATCATCGGCAATTTTGGGGTTACAGGCGTGCGTCCGATTACCAATGTGGTAATGATGGGCATGGGCGAACCGTTATTAAACGTGGCGAATGTGGTGCCGGCCATGGAAATTATGTTGGACGATTTCGCCTACGGACTATCCAAACGTCGCGTGACTTTATCCACCTCAGGTGTTGTGCCGGCGTTAGATAACTTGAGCAAAATGATTGATGTGGCGTTGGCGATTTCCTTGCATGCACCAAACGATGAATTGCGTGATGAAATCGTGCCGTTAAACAAAAAATACAATATTAAAACCTTGATTGATTCGGTGAATCGTTATTTAAGCGTCTCCAATGCCAACCATGGCAAAGTGACTATCGAATATGTGATGTTGGATCACATTAACGATCATGTGGAACATGCTCATCAATTAGCGGAAGTATTAAAAAATACACCGTGTAAAATCAATTTGATTCCATGGAACCCGTTCCCGGAAGCACCTTACGCGAAAAGCTCCAACACGCGTATTGACCGTTTCCAGAAAACATTGATGGAGTATGGTTTGACGGTGATTGTGCGCAAAACCCGAGGCGATGACATTGATGCCGCTTGCGGACAATTAGCCGGTGATGTCATTGACCGTACCAAGCGTACTACACAGAAAAAACGTTTCGGTCAAGGTATCGCCGTTCAAGTACAATAATTCCATAACAGAGGAAAAATTATGGTCAATATTCAGTTTCTTTTTTATCGTTTTGTACCATTTATTTTTCCTTTTCTGTTTTCTGCCTGTGTTGTTCATTCCGATGCTCCGGATTTTGATAAACAAGCGGCGGCTAAAGCCCGTGTGGAGCTGGCATTGGGCTATTTACAGCAGCAAGATGGTAGCCAAGCCAAATTAAATTTGGATAAAGCCCTTTCTTATGCTCCGAAATATTATTTGGTGCACGCCGCGTTAGCGTATTTTTATCAGCAACAAGGGGATGTTGAACACGCCAAACAATCGTATTTAACGGCGATTAAGCTGGATGATAAACAAGGGGATGTATTCAATAACTTCGGTGCGTTTCTTTGTTCGCAAGGGGAATATCAGGCCGCCTATGAACAATTTAAACAGACATTAAAAAGCCCGAATTATTATCATCAAGGCGACACTTACGAAAACCTTGCGCTGTGCGCGTTATCGGCGAAAGATCATCAAATTTATCGGGAGAACCTTGCCGCCCTTGAAAAAATCGAACCGATGCGAGCCAAGAAATTGGCTCAACTCGCCAAATAGCGTGACCAATCACACGAAAAGTGCGGTTGATTTTTCTAATATTTTTTGACTCTTCTGAATTCGTCAATCTATCCGAGTATTTTCAGCATTTATTATTTGTTTAAAAATGTTTAACAATTTCACCAAAGGCGCAGAATAAGGCTATATAACAGTTGCAAAACACGCCTGACAACCTTAAACTTTACCACTCAATTTTTAGCGAAAAATACCATCCGTTTATGAACACACAAACAGCTTCACCAGAACCGCAGACAAACACTCGAGAAACCTCATTAGGCGATAAATTTCGTCAGGTGCGAGAAGCCTTAAATCTCACCGTTGAACAAGTCTCTAAAGAGATCTCATTACGTCCCGCCGTATTAAGAAGCATTGAAAATAACCAATTTATTAGTGATACCATCCCATCAACCTTTATGCGCGGGTATGTGCGTAGTTATGCCAAGTTCTTGAAAATTCCGGATAGCGATTGGGTGAATACCATTAATTTCGGTCATGTGCAGAAAAATGACTTGGGCAAAAACGCCCGTGCCACCCGTGCGGTTAATCAGTATTCATCTCATAATAACTGGGTGGGGTATTTAAGCGTAATCGTTGTTTTGATCGTAGTTGGCATGACCGGTATGTGGTGGTGGGAGAGCCATCAACAATCTAATGTGGAACGGGATATTTTAGTTAATACTTACACCAATAGCGTTGCTGAAACCACAACTAGCAAACCAATAACTAATGAAGTTGTTGTACCACAACCGACGAAAATCGAAAACACCTTAACGGATACCGCGCCGAAGGGCACAAATATTGAAATTGAAACGAAGCCGTTGGTTGAGCCTCAAATAGCGGGTTCATCCACGCCAAGTGAACCGACACAAAGCTCCGGTAATGTCTTGCAGTCGGAGATGAATAAAATCAGCGGTAACGAGCAGTTAAGCATGACACAAACTGCTGCACAGGCTTCCGGAGAACAGCAAAGTGCGGTGGAAAATTCAAACGTTTCGACTGCTGATGCGTCGAAAGATAATTTACACATTGAAGTTATCGGCAATTGTTGGATTAGCGTGAAAGATAAAAATCGTAAAGTCTTAGCGCAAAAAGAATATAAACAAGGCGATGTATTAAGTTTTAACGAAGAAGAACCTTATTCTTTAATTATCGGTGCACCGGGCAATGTCAGAATTACTTACAAAGGTGAAGCCTTCCCGTTAACCGTTGATGGCCGTGTAGCGAAATTTAAACTACCTCAATAATGAGCAAATAATGTTAGAAAGACCAAAAATTCAGCGTAGAGAATCGATTAAAATTTATGTAGGAAAAGTCCCTGTGGGGGGAGATGCACCAATTTCTGTGCAGTCAATGACCAATACACGTACTACCGATGTGGAAGCGACAGTTGCCCAAATTAAAGCTTTGGAGCGCGTGGGCGCCGATATTGTGCGTGTTTCCGTGCCAACCATGGATGCCGCAGAAGCCTTTAAGCTCATCAAACAACAAGTGGATGTGCCGTTGGTGGCCGATATTCACTTCGACTATCGTATTGCCTTAAAAGTAGCGGAATATGGTGTAGATTGCTTGCGCATTAATCCGGGTAATATCGGGCGGGAAGATCGTATTCGTGCGGTGGTAGATTGTGCCAAAGATAAAAATATCCCGATTCGTATCGGGGTGAATGCCGGCTCACTGGAAAAAGACATTCAGGAGAAATATGGCGAACCAACACCTCAGGCGCTGTTAGAGTCTGCGTTACGTCATGTTGAAATTTTAGATCGACTCAACTTTGATCAATTTAAAGTGAGTGTGAAAGCCTCCGATGTCTATTTGGCGGTAGAGTCTTACCGTTTACTTGCAAAAGCCATTAAACAGCCGTTGCATTTAGGCATTACTGAGGCTGGTGGCGCCCGCTCCGGAGCGGTGAAATCTGCCATTGGCTTAGGCATGTTATTATCGGAGGGGATCGGTGATACGTTACGTGTTTCTTTAGCGGCCGATCCGGTAGAGGAAATCAAAGTCGGTTTTGATATTCTAAAATCTCTGCGCATTCGTTCCCGAGGCATTAATTTTATTGCTTGCCCGACCTGTTCCCGTCAAGAATTTGATGTTATCGGTACAGTAAACGCTCTTGAACAGCGCTTAGAAGATATTATTACGCCGATGGACGTGTCTATTATCGGTTGTGTCGTCAATGGCCCCGGTGAGGCGTTGGTTTCTGATTTAGGCGTGACCGGCGGCAACAAGAAAAGCGGTTATTATCTTGCCGGTGAACGCCAGAAAGAACGTTTTGATAACGAAGATTTAATCAATCAATTAGAAGCTAAAATTCGCGCCCGCGTGGCACAACAAGATCCGAAAAATCGTATTCTTTAATTTTTATAAACACAGGAATTTATTGTGGCAAAAACAATTCAAGCAATTCGTGGCATGAATGATTGCTTACCGACAGACACCCCGTTGTGGCAATGGGTCGAGAATAAAGTGCGGTCAGTTTTGAGCGCGTATGGTTATGCCGAGATCCGTATGCCGATCGTAGAAAGTACACCGCTTTTTGCGCGTGCGATTGGGGAAGTCACTGACGTTGTCGAAAAAGAAATGTTTACTTTTGACGACCGTGATGAAGAAAGTTTAACTCTTCGTCCGGAAGGCACGGCCGGTTGTGTGCGTGCCGGTATTGAACACGGTTTGCTGTATAATCAGGAACAGCGTTTGTGGTACATGGGACCGATGTTTCGTTATGAACGTCCGCAAAAAGGCCGTTATCGCCAGTTTCATCAAGTGGGTGTAGAAATTTTCGGTATTCCGAACCCGGAAATTGATGCGGAACTGATCGCATTGACTGCACGTTTATGGAAAGATTTGGGCATTTTTGACCACGTTACTCTTCAACTGAACTCTATCGGTTCGTTAGATGCGCGTAAAAATTACCGTCAGGCGTTAGTCGATTTTCTGCAAAATCACATCGATATTTTAGATGAAGACAGCAAGCGCCGTTTAACCACCAATCCGTTACGAATTTTAGACAGTAAAGATCAACGGGTACAAGAGGTGTTAAATGATGCGCCGAAATTACATGATTACCTTGATGACGAGTCCCGTGAACATTTTGCCCAATTATGTGCTTTATTAGACAGCCTCGGCATTCAGTACGAAATCAATCAAAAACTGGTGCGCGGTTTGGATTACTACAATAAAACCGTTTTTGAATGGGTGACTTCTGCATTGGGTGCGCAAGGCACGGTTTGTGGTGGCGGCCGTTATGATGGTTTGGTGGAACAGTTGGGCGGTCATGCCACTAGCGGCGTTGGCTTTGCCATGGGCTTGGAACGTTTGGTGTTGTTGGTACAAGAAGTGAATCCGCACATCGAATTACCAAGAGCGGTGGATCTTTATGTTGTTTATCAAGGTGAAGACACAACTATTGCCGCATTTAACTTGGCTGAAAAACTTCGCTCGGAATTACCGCACTTACGCACGATGCTGCATTGCAGTGGCGGTAACTTTAAGAAACAGTTTAAACGTGCCGATAAAACCGGTGCGAAGTTGGCTTTAGTGATTGGTGAAGAAGAAGTGAAGAACCAACAAGTGGTGGTGAAAGACTTGTTGCAACAGGGGGAGCAAACCGCCGTTGCATTCGCCGACATTACATCACATATTAAAAATACACTTAAATAAGGAAAGAAAAATGGCTTATACCATTGAAGAAGAACAAGAATTGAGTGCTATCAAAGCATGGTGGAACGAAAATTATAAATTTATTATTGTTTGTTTTGTCATTGCCTTTGGCGGTGTATTCGGTTGGAATTATTGGCAGTCGCATCAAATCCAAAAAATACATTCGGCTTCCGCAGAGTACGAACAGGTGTTATTTAATTACGCAAAAGATCCGAAAGCACAAGCAGAGCAGTTTAGTCAGTTTATTAAAAATCATGAAAAAACTAGCTATGCGGTGTTGGCTTTGTTAGATAAAGCTAAAATTGCTGTAGAGAACAATGATTTCACTCTGGCAGAAGACGCTTTAAAACAAGCTATGGCGCAATCCACTGATGATATTTTATCTTCTATTACAGCGTTGCGTTTGGCTTCCGTGCAATTCCAATTAGGACAGTTCGATCCGGCGTTGGATAGCCTGAAATTGGTGAAAGAGCAGGCTTGGAGCGGGGCGAAAAACATTTTAGCCGGTGACATTCAATTAGCCAAAGGCGATAAAGAGGCAGCCAAGGCGAGTTATCAACAAGCACAACAACACGCCTCTCCGTTAGAACAGCAACTTATTCAAGTGCGGTTAAATAATTTATAGTTTTTAAGGCTTGGTTCTCCAAGCCTTTCTTTTAATAATTTCAATGAGGAACATCATGGCTACTAATCAACGCAAAATCCCTATTCCGCCTCCATTAATTTTTGTCTTCTGTGCTTTGTTAATGAAAATTCTCCCACCTATTTGGCAATTTTCGATGCCGTGGTGGTTGGTAATTCTCTTAGGCGGGATTGGTTGTGTTATCGGCATGGCGAGCGTCTTACAATTTTTATTAGCCAAAACCACAGTTGACCCGCTAAAAGTCGAAAATGCTTCACACTTAGTGACTAATGGAATTTATAAATACAGCCGTAATCCGATGTATCTAGGCTTGGTGTTTGTTTTATTGGCGTGGAATTGTTATCTTGGCTCGTTGTCAGCAATATTAGGTGTGTTGCTATTTGTGTGGTATATCACCGAGTTTCAAATTAAGCGGGAAGAGGAAAGTTTGCGAAAGATTTTCGGTGATGCATTTACGGCGTACTGCCAAGATACCCGCAGATGGTTGTAACATTGGCTGTTATAAGGACAAAATTTCTTTGACGAAAGGGATGGTTAATTTGCGTTGTGCTTGTAACGAGGCTTGATCGAGTTTTTCCAACGCATTAAACAAGGTTTTCATATCCCGTTCCAAGCGCTTAAACAAAAAATTAGCCGTTTCATCAGGCAACTCGATACCGCGCTGATAAGCGGCTTTTTGTAACACGTCTATTTTTTGCTTATCGTTTAACGGCGCAAGCTGATACACCTCTCCCCAGGTTAATCGGGAAGCCAAATCAGGTAGTTGCACCGATAAATTGGCAGGGGATTGATCGGCGCTCATTATTAACAATGTTCTTCCGGTTTCCCGTACGCGATTAATTAAATCAAAAATGGCGACTTCCCATTCGGCATTGCCGATGACTGCCTGCAAATCATCCAAACAAACTAACGCTTGCTGTTCAAGGTTCTCTAATACGGCAGGAGAGAAATATTGGGCTTTGTTTAACGGGACATATAATGCCGGACGCTGTTGCGCAAGATAATGCTGACAAACACCTTTTAGTAGGTGGCTTTTTCCGCTCCCTTTATTACCCCAAAGATAGAAAAATTGCTGATGAAGTTGTAAGAAATTTTTTTGTAGTGAATTAAGGAGTAGCAGATTATTTTCTGCATAGAAGTTTTCTAACGTTTCATCATCCGATTGATGAATAGGCAAAGGAAGTTGGAAATGCGGTTCGGCCAAATCAGACACCTAAGGTGTGGTTATCAAAGTGCGGTAAGAATAAACGAAATTTTTCAATTTAGAAAGTCATTAGCGGATATTTTTCCTACCCGCTAATGACGGTTAAGTATTCATACTATGCAATTTCGTTTTTGGCTTTTGGTAACACCAAATTCAAAATGATGGCAACAACGGCGCATAAGCTGATGCCTTTTAAGGAAACACCGCCCACATCAACGAACATATTGCCGATCCCAAACGTCATCACAACGGCGATGATACATAAGTTTCGGGCTTCGGTGACATCCACTTTCGCACGAATGAGTGTGCTCATCCCCACCACGGCAATAGAGCCGAACACCAACATCATAATCCCACCCATGACAATAGTCGGAATGGTGGAGAGAAATGCGCCGACTTTACCGCAGAAGGAAATAGCAATTGCCCAAACAGCCGCCCATGTCATGATATTTGGATTAAAGTTGCGGGTCAGCATGACTGCGCCGGTAACTTCAGCATAGGTGGTATTCGGTGGTCCGCCTAACAAAGATGCTGCGCTGGTGGCAATGCCGTCACCGAGTAAGGTGCGGTGTAATCCGGGTTTTTTAAGAAAATCTTTGCCGGTGACTGAACTAATGGCCATAATACCGCCAACGTGTTCTACTGCCGGTGCAATGGCGATTGGTAGCAAATATAAAATGGCTTCCAGTTTAAATTCAGGCGCGGTTAGATTTGGTAAACTAAACCATGGAGCATCTAAAACAGGTTGGAAATTAATCAATCCCATGAAAAGACATAGAATATAACCCACAGTGATGCCGAACATGATTGGAATTAATTTCATTATGCCTTTTGAGAAAACGGCTACACACAGGGTGGTCACTAAGGTCACCATGGAGACCAATACCGCGTCGTTATATTGATAAGCGCTATTTTTACCTAATGCCATATCCACGGCCACAGGGGCTAATCCCATACCGATGATGATAATGACCGGACCGACGACCACCGGTGGAAAAATACGTTCTAATGCTGCTGCGCCGCGAATTTTCACTAACGCGCTCAAGGCGACATAAACCAAACCCGCAAAGGCCAAACCGCCCATGGTGACAGGAATGCCCCACGTGGCTACGCCATATTGAATAGGTGCGATAAATGCAAAAGAAGAAGCGAGGAAAATCGGCACTTGCTTGCCTGTACAAAGTTGGAATAACAGGGTGCCGACACCGGCGGTAAGCAGTGCGGTATTTGCATCAAGACCGGTAATTAACGGTACTAAAACTAAAGCGCCAAACGCTACAAAAAGCATTTGTAGTCCTACGAAAGCTTGTTTAACGCGGCTTTGTTGTTCCTCAATAGGAAAATTTTGTGTTGTATTTGTCATGTAAGTTTCAACTCTCTGTCTGAATTAACTTAAAAAGTGCGGTCAAAATTTCAAGTGTTTTTTCTTGTCATTTTCCCGAAAAAGAGGCGGATAAAATCCGCCTTACCTTGTGAAAAAGCGAACGATTACTTGGTACCGAAAATTTTATCGCCTGCGTCACCTAACCCAGGGATGATATAACCATTTTCATTTAAGTGATCGTCAATAGAGGCGGTGTAAAGCTCAATGTCCGGATGGGCTTTTTCTAACGCTGCCAAGCCTTCCGGTGCAGCCACCAAAACCAGGACTTTAATATGCTTACAGCCTTTTTGTTTTAACAAATTAATGGTTGCAACCATAGAGCCACCAGTGGCTAACATTGGGTCAACCACAATGGCTAAACGCTCTTCTAAATCGCTGGCTAATTTTTGGAAATACGGTACGGGTTCTAATGTTTCTTCGTTTCGATACATCCCGACCACGCTAATTCGCGCACTCGGAACGTGCTCCAAAACACCGTCCATCATGCCTAGACCTGCACGCAGAATTGGCACAACGGTAACTTTTTTACCTTTAATTTGATCAATTTCAACGGGGCCACACCAGCCGTCGATAATGACTTTTTCCGTTTCCAAATCGGAGGTAGCTTCATAAGTTAAGAGACTTCCCACTTCTGTCGCTAACTCACGAAATTTTTTAGTATCGACATCTGCAGCACGCATTAAACCTAATTTATGTTTGACTAATGGATGCTTAACTTCAACTAATTTCATCTTAATCTCCTTTGTTAGATGTTAGGTGCGAACATTAAATCGCAGAGTAATAAACCATGCCGCAACGGGCAAAAATAATGCCTATGGTCATAGGCATTATGCGTTAATTATTGTTCCTGATTAATAAACGAATCGTTTATTTCAATTTTGGCTTTCGCGCGTAAAGCATTCAATAAGCTATTTTGCAAGCCGACTTGAGCGGCTTGTTCAATTTGAACGGCAAATTGTTTTTGTTCCTCTTCGCTCAATTTGCCATCGGTCACTTTATCCAATGCAATGATAACCACATCGCCTTTAGTGTCTTTGGCCGCTTTATAGGTAGTTTTGCCTTCTGTCGGTTTCGTCATCGAAAATACCTGATTATTTAAAGCTGGATTTTTATTTTCAGCAAATACCCAGGTTTGCTCGGCTCCGAATTTCACACCATCAACGGTTTTGCCTGACGCTAATTCTTGTACGAATTTATCGGCTTGGGCTAACACAACGGTTTCCGCTTTTTGCTGTTTTAGCGTTGCAATAATTTCTGCTTTCGCCTCTTCTAAAGATTTTGTTGATTGCGCTTTATGTTCAAGTACACGCACCACTAAAGAGTGTTGTTCTCCTATGCTCATCGGCTCAGAATTGCTACCGCCTTGGGATATTTCGGAATCAAAAATGGCTGATGCCACATTCGGGTAATTTAGTGCGGCAGGAATGTTGTTACGGGAGAAATAGCCGGTTTCTTGCACTTTAACACCAGCTTCATCGGCAGCCGCTTTTAGTGAAGAAGGATCTTCAAAGGCTTTTTCAGCCACACGTTTTTCAACAGAGAAGAATTGGTTGTTGATCAAGTTTTGACGAATTTGTGCAGCAATTTGCGCTTTCACATTTTCTAACGGCAATACGCCCGCTTCTTTGCGTTCTTCTACCAAAATAATGTGATAGTTATTATCCAGTTTGACCGGTTGACTGTATTGACCCACAGCTAAAGCATTCGCTGCATCTTCAAAAACTTTCGGAAATTCACCCGAACTTACCCAACTTAAATCACCACCTTTCTCCGCACTGGTAGGATCGATAGAGTGATTTTTGGCTAAGTCGGCAAATGCCGCACCATTTTGTAATTGATTGTATAAATCTTGTGCCTGTTGTTCGGTTTTCACTTGGATATGGGCTAAACGTTGTTGTCCCTGCGTAGTGAATTGGGCCTTTTTGTCTTGGTAGTACTGTGCAATTTCCACATCGCTAATATTGATGCTTTTTTCCATATTTGCACCAGATAAATCAAGATATTGCACTTTCACGGATTCAGGAATAGTAAAGTCAGCCTTGTGGGCATCGTAGTAAGCTTGAATTTCGGCATCAGTGACGGTTTGTTTCGAAATTTCATCGGCTAAAGATAAATTTGCCAATCGAATATTGCGGCTTTGGAAGAATAATTTTGCCAAAGCGTCCCGTTGCGCCGGTACGTTGAATGCGGTAATTGCCAAACCGCCTTGAAGTTGTTCTAAGCGTAATGCTTCACGCACATAACCTGCATAGGTTTCGGCAGAAATACCATTGTTTTGTAGCACTTGTTGGTATAACGCATTATCAAATTTGCCGTTATTTTGGAAATTCGGGCTGGTAACAATTTCTTGTTTAATTCGTTCATCGCTTACGCCTAATTTCAATTCATTGGTGTATTGGCGTAGCAATTCCTGATCAATTAGGGACGATAAAATTTGTCTTTTGAGATTAGCGACTTGAGCCGGGGAATCGGCTTCTTGCGGGCTTAAATTGCGGGAGGCGATGTTGTATTGATTTTGGAAAGCGTGCTGTGAGATTTCTTCTCCATTCACTTTCGCGGCAGAGTTGTCTGTTCGGGTGTAAAGATAGCCTGCCATAGAACTGATAACAAAGGTTACCGAAATAAAACCAAAAAGAAACTTAGAAGCCCAGTTGTTTGAGGCTCCGTTCAGTTTTTCCATTACCATTAAAATTTATCCTATAAAAATGATACAAAAATTTGCACGATTATAATCTAAAGCGCCTGAGGACGCACTATCAAAATAAAAATAAGCCAAATTATGTTGGATAATTTGGCTTATTAAAAACACTTAATTAATTGACCGCACTTCTGGATACGGCTTTTTTACGACGGGGCGCTTTTACTGCAGAAACCGGATCAAGTTTCACAAATTCAACGCCGGTCGGCGGATTCTCCAATGCAATGGTTAGCACTTCATCAATGGTCTCCACGGCATGGATAACAAGATCACGTTTTGCATTTTCCGGAATGTCTTCCAAATCTTTCACGTTTTCCTTCGGAATAACCACGGTTTTAATACCGCCTCGATGGGCTGCTAGCAATTTCTCTTTTAATCCGCCAATTGGTAACACTTTGCCACGCAAGCTGATTTCTCCCGTCATGGCTACTTCCGACTTCACCGGATTACCGGTTAAGCAGGACACTAATGCTGTACACATAGCAATCCCTGCGCTTGGACCATCTTTTGGTGTTGCACCATCCGGGACGTGAATATGAATATCCCGTTTTTCATGGAAATCGGAATTGATGCCTAATTTTTCCGCACGGGAGCGGACTACGGTCATTGCTGCTTGAATGGATTCTTTCATCACATCGCCAAGAGAACCTGTATAGCTGAGTTTGCCTTTGCCTGGCACAGAAGCCGTTTCAATGGTGAGTAAATCACCACCTACTTCTGTCCATGCCAAACCAGTCACTTCGCCGACACGATTTTGTGTATCCGCACGACCAAATTCAAAGCGTTTTACACCAAGATAGTCATGCAAGTTTTTCGCGTTGACTTTAATGGACTTTACTTTCTTGTCTAGCAACAATGTTTTGACTGCCTTACGACAGATTTTTGAAATTTCACGCTCTAAGTTACGCACCCCGGCTTCACGGGTGTAATAGCGAATAATATCCACAATCGCGCTATCATCAATAGTTAATTCACCGGCTTTTAGTCCGTTACGTTCCATTTGTTTGTTGATCAAATGGCGAGTGGCGATATTCAGTTTTTCATCTTCCGTATAACCGGATAAACGAATCACTTCCATACGATCCAATAACGGTGTTGGAATATTCATGGAGTTGGAGGTCGCTACAAACATGACATCAGATAAATCATAATCCACTTCCAAATAATGATCGTTAAAATGAGCATTTTGTTCAGGATCCAACACCTCTAATAATGCAGAGGCAGGATCACCCCGCATATCGGAAGTCATTTTGTCAATTTCATCTAGTAAGAAAAGCGGATTTTTCACACCGACTTTCGCCATTTTTTGAATCAATTTACCCGGCAACGAACCAATATAGGTTTTACGGTGACCACGAATTTCTGCTTCATCACGCACGCCACCTAGCGCCATACGCACATATTTACGACCGGTCGCATTAGCTATAGATTGCCCTAATGATGTTTTACCAACTCCCGGTGGCCCCACTAAACAGAGAATAGGACCTTTGATTTGATTTAAACGGGTTTGTACGGCAAGGTATTCCAAAATACGTTCTTTCACGCGTTCTAAACCGTAATGATCCGCATCTAAAATTTCTTGTGCTTTGGACAGATCTTTTTTCACTTTGGTGCGTTTATGCCAAGGCACTTGAATCATCCAATCAATATAGCTACGCACAACCGTTGCTTCCGCCGACATCGGGGACATCATTTTCAGTTTTTGTAGCTCGGATTCCGCCTTCTCACGAGCTTCCTGCGGCATTTTGGCATCTTCAATTTTTTGGCGTAATTGTTCAATTTCACTTACCGTATTTTCTGTTTCGCCAAGTTCTTTTTGAATTGCCTTAATTTGTTCATTCAAATAGTAATCGCGTTGGCTTTTTTCCATTTGTTTTTTCACGCGACCACGAATGCGTTTTTCCACTTGTAACAGATCTGCTTCTGACTGCATTAAACCCAGCAAATATTCAAAACGCTCAACCACATTGGTCATTTCCAATACGGCTTGTTTCTGCGCAACGGAAACCGGTAAATGGGAAGCCATCGTATCGCTTAATTGTTCTAAATTATCGATTTGTTGTAAGGCAGAGAGAATGTCAGGCTGTACTTTTTTGTTCAAATTAATATAGCTTTGAAACTCATCTAAGACAGCTTTATGAGCCACTTGTAATTCTTTTTCATTACCTAAAGTAGTTAGTAACGGTTCGGCAACGGCCCATAAATATTCACCGTTATCTTCAACTTTTCTGATTTTGGCGCGTTGTTGACCTTCCACCAATACTTTGACCGTACCGTCAGGCAATTTTAATAATTGAATAATATTGGCAATGGTTCCAACGTCATATAAATCATCAATAGACGGCTCCTCCAAATCTGCCTGTTTCTGTGACACCAATAATAATTTCTTATTGTTCTGCATTGCGTCATCAAGGCTACTAATTGATTTTGGACGACCGACAAATAACGGCATTACCATATAAGGAAATACAACAACATCGCGCAGTGGCAATACCGGTATTATTTGTAATTCTGGTTTTTTTGATCTCATCATATACTCTCTTAATCTAAAATCCGATGATTGCCTGTATATTGGGGTAGTTTATTTAAATTCAAGACTTAAAAAACTCCGCCAACAGGCTAAAAGTGCGGTGGGTTTTTCACGTGTTTTTGATACAATTTTTCTTGTAAGAATAGAAATTAGTATAACTGAATTAGGCTGTGGTAAGACAGAAAATAAAAAGAAAATTCGTTAAGAATGGCGGTGAGAGAGGGATTCGAACCCTCGATGCAGTTTCCCACATACACGCTTTCCAGGCGTGCTCCTTCAACCACTCGGACATCTCACCGTGATTAGGACGTGCGAACTATAAGGATTTCATTGAGCTTCGTCAAGTATTTTTGTAATTTCATTGTTCATAAGATAAAAATTTCACCAAAAGTCAGGTAAAATAGCCATTATCCATAAGGTTATTCATTTCAATTACACATCTCATCTTATTTATATTTTTATGTTAAAAAAATGGTTTCTTACTAAAAATGTCTTTCTGTCAGTTAAACCTTTCAGTGCATTAAAAGACAGCCTCAGAGACGGCTATACTTCCCGTCATTTGGTAAAAGATATTATTGCCGGATTAACTGTCGGTATTATCGCCATCCCGCTTTCCATGGCGCTTGCTATTGCCACCGGCGTACCACCGCAGCACGGTTTATACACCGCCATTGTTGCGGGGATTATCATCGCGTTAACGGGCGGTTCACGCTTTAATATTTCCGGTCCAACAGCTGCCTTTGTGGTGATTTTATACCCTGTTACCCAGCAATTCGGTTTAAGTGGTCTGCTTATGGCCACTTTGCTTTCCGGTATCATTTTGGTACTTATGGCGTTGTTCCGTTTGGGGCGGCTTATTGAATATATTCCGCTACCCGTCACGCTCGGCTTTACATCGGGTATCGGCATCGTTATTGCTACCTTACAAATTAAAGATTTCCTTGGCTTGAGTATTGAAAAGATGCCGTCTCATTATCTTGAAAAAGTGCAAGTAATTTTGACCGCACTTCCAAGCATCAATTGGGCGGATACTATTGTTGGTGTTATTACCCTCATTGTTTTAACGCAATGGCATAAGCTACGTCTGCCCATTCCCGGTCATTTGCCGGCAGTGATCATCGCAACATTGTTATCTTTATTGCTGACACACTTCGGTTATTCTGTCGCGACCATCGGTACCGAATTTCAATACACACTTTCTGACGGTACGACCGGCTACGGTATTCCGAGTGTTTTGCCTGAATTTTCCTTGCCATGGAATATTCCTGATCCGCAAGGCAATCTGATTAACTGGAATTTCGACACCATTCAACGCCTATTGCCGGCCGCTTTTTCCATGGCAGTCTTGGGCGCGATCGAATCTTTATTGTGTGCAGTCATTTTAGACAATATCACCGACACTAAGCATCATTCCAATAACGAATTATTAGCGCAAGGCCTTGGTAACATTGCCTCTCCGTTTTTTGGCGGTATCACTGCCACCGCTGCCATCGCGCGTTCTGCAGTAAATGTTAAATCCGGTGGTGTATCACCGATTTCAAGTGTCGTACACGCCTTACTAGTGCTTTTTGCCTTATTGTTTTTTGCTCCGGCACTGTCTTATTTGCCGTTATCTTCTATGGCTGCACTCTTGCTGGTCGTGGCTTGGCATATGGCGGATTTACCACAAATTATTCAGCTTACCCGTCGTTCCGGACGTAACGAAATTGCCGTATTACTGGTTTGTTTAATCCTTACTGTGTTATTTGACATGGTGATTGCTATTTCTGTGGGTGTGTTATTGGCCAGTTTGCTGTTTATCCGCACCATCGCCGAAATGACCAAATCCATCAATATCGCTGTGCCGGAAGATTTGGATGATGTGTTAATTTATCGTATTAGCGGACCGCTCTTTTTCGCAGCTGCCGATAATCTCTTCGCCGACTTGCATGATAAAACCGTCCACACCGATCACGAAATCAAACATATTGTTTTACAATGCGATGCCGTGACCGTGCTTGACACAGGGGGCATTCATGCACTTACCCGCTTCGTACAACATATGCTGCCTCATCAACAGCTTTATATGTGTAACATGCAGTTCCAACCACTACGAACTATCGTTAAATCCGGTTCACTGCCTGAAATCAAAAAAATTACTTTCACCTCTGATTTAACCGAAGCATTGAATAAAATTCGGGAATTTGAGGGGATTGAGCCGAAATAATTCATTTGTGATATTAACGGGTTAAAAGGAGAAACTATGCTGAATCTAACGACAATCACAACACAACTTCATCAACTCAAAGTCGTTCCTGTTATCGCGTTGGATCATGCTGAGGATATTTTACCGTTGGCAGATACGCTGGTACAAAATGGGTTGCCGGTAGCGGAGATTACTTTTCGTTCTCCGGCGGCTGAAGAGGCGATTCGGTTGTTGCGCCAAAAGCGACCTGATTTTCTGATTGCGGCGGGTACGGTTTTAACCTCAGAACAGGTTTTTCAAGCGAAAAATGCCGGTGCGGATTTTGTCGTGACGCCGGGGTTTAACCCTAAAATTGTGCAATTATGCCAAGACTTAGGTTTACTGATTATACCGGGCGCGAATAATCCGATGGCTATTGAAGCAGCGTTAGAGCTAGGCATTGAAACTGTGAAATTCTTTCCGGCGGAAGCCTCTGGTGGTGTGAAAATGATTAAAGCGTTATTAGGCCCTTACACGCAATTGAAAATCATGCCAACGGGTGGGATTGGGTTGCAAAATATTCAAGATTATTTAGCCATTCCAAATGTGGTAGCCTGTGGTGGTTCTTGGTTTGTCGAGAAAAAACTGATTAATGACAAAAACTGGTCGGAAATCGGTCGATTAACGAAAGAAGTGGTTGAACTGGTTAAGTAGGTTTTGAATATAAAAGTGCGGTCAAAAAAAGCAGTGTTTTTTGACCGCACTTTTCAATGGAAGATTAGTGGTGGTGTGCACCGGCTAACACTTTCTCAAAGCGTTCGTTAGCAAAATCCCAGTTCAGCACGTTCCAGAATTCTTTAATATAGTCCGGACGGCGGTTTTGGAATTTTAAGTAATAAGCGTGTTCCCAAACGTCTAAACCGAAGATTGGGGTTCCGGAACAACCGGCAAATTCTTTGCCCATAATTGGGTTGTCTTGGTTGGCAGTAGAGGCTACATAGAGTTTTCCGTTTTCTAATACTAACCATGCCCAACCTGAGCCGAAACGGGTAGCCGCGGCTTTTTCAAATTCCGCTTTGAAGTTTTCAACGGAACCAAAATCACGCACGATAGCGTCTTTCAATGGACCTTGTAAGGTTGTACCTTTTTTCAGACTTTTCCAGAATAAGCTATGGTTTAAGTGGCCGCCTACATTGTTGCGTAGCGCAGGGCGTTTTTCTGGTGCAACTTCATGTAAGTGCGCCAATAATTTACCCGGGCAACCGCTGGCGAGTTCTTGTAATTCAGGAGAGTTTTCTAATACCGCGTTAGCGTTGTTTACATACGCTTGGTGGTGTTTGCTGTGGTGAATTTCCATGGTTTGCGCATCGAAATGGGGTTCTAATGCGTCATAGGCGTAGCCTAATTCAGGTAAAGTATAAGCCATAATTTTTTCCTTTTGTTAGAGTCAATCACGTTTAAAAAACGGTCTAAATCATAGCACGAAAATTGATTAAGATCATTAAAGGCTGTGATTGGTTAATAAAAAAGAAGATGGCAACTAGCCATCTTCTTTATTTTCTGCCAGGGGCAATTATTGTGCTTTTACTGCGGCAATCGCCACCATATTAATGATACGACGAACTGAAGCGACAGAAGTCAAAATATGCGCCGATTTATTCAAGCCCATTAAAATTGGGCCGACGGTGATTGGTGTTGCGGTGCCTTGTAATAGATTTAAGCTGATACGCGCCGCTTCCATATTTGGCATCACCAACACGTTTGCTGCGCCTTTTAATGGGCTGTCAGGCATAACGTCATCGCGTAAGCGTTGGGATAAGGCAACATCACAGTGCATTTCGCCATCAATGGAGAGTTCAGGTGCTTTTTCTTTTACTAAGGTTAAAACGTTGCGCATTTTGACCGCACTTGGGCTGTTGTTACTGCCATAGTTTGAGTGTGAAATTAACGCAATTTGCGGTTCAATACCAAATAGACTCACTTCTTTCGCCGTCATTAGCGTAATTTCCGCTAATTCTTCCGCTGTCGGATCATTGTTCACGAAGGTATCGGCAAGAAATAGGTTGCCGGCCGGTAGCACTAAGCCATTAACGGTCGCGGCAGTATGTACTCCCTCTTGCAAGCCAATCACGTTTTTCAGGGTTTTTAAGTGAGTGGCGTAGTGTCCCACTAAACCACACAACATGGCGTCGGCGTGACCTAAATGCAACAACACGGCACCGATAGCCGTTGGGTTGTTAAACATTTCACGTTTGGCAATGTCCGGCGTTACGCCCGCGCGTTTAAGCATGTCGTAGTAAGTTTTGCAACATTCTTGGTAACGGGGATCGTTTTCGATGTTAATTAACTCGAAATCACGGCCTTCTTTAATGTGTAACCCAAGTTTTTTAATGCGTTGTTCAATCACGCTTGGGCGACCGAGTAAAATCGGATAAGCGATGCCTAAGGTCGAGATTTCTTGTACAGCATGTAAAATTCGGGTTTCTTCGCCATCGGTTAATAGCACGCGTTTTTTATCTTGTTTGGCTTGTGCAAACACCGGTTTCATAAACAAGTTGGTTTTATATACGAACTGGGTGAGTTGCTCGATATAAGCATCAAAATCTTCGATCGGACGGGTTGCTACGCCGGAATCTATCGCCGCTTTCGCGACGGCAGGGGCGATACGCACAATCAAACGCGGATCGAATGGTTTTGGAATAATGTATTCCGGGCCGAAAGACAATTCGCTGTCACCGTAAGCGGAGGTAACGACATCGCTTTGCTCTGCTAAGGCTAAGTCGGCAATAGCGCGCACCGCAGCAAGTTTCATTTCCTCGTTAATGGTGGTGGCGCTGACATCCAATGCACCACGGAAAATGAACGGGAAGCAAAGTACGTTGTTGACTTGGTTTGGGTAGTCGGAGCGGCCGGTACACACAATGGCATCCGGACGGGCTTCTTTTGCCAATGGCGGTAAGATTTCCGGTTCCGGGTTGGCGAGTGCCAAAATTAACGGATGTGCCGCCATGGTTTTAACCATCTCTTGCGTTAACGCGCCCGCAGCGGAACAACCCAAGAAAATATCGGCATTCGGAATGACCTCGGCTAACGTGCGTTTGCCGTTATCATCGATCGCATACAGTTTTTTGGTTTCATCCATGCGATCATCGCGATTTTTGTAGATCACACCTTTTGAATCACATACGGTAATATTTTCCCGTTTCATGCCAAGGGAAACCAACAAATTCAAGCAAGCGATAGAAGCCGCACCGGCACCGGAGGCAACGAGTTTCACGTTTTCAATTTTTTTATCAACAATGCGTAAGCCGTTTAGCACCGCTGCGGCAGAAATAATCGCTGTGCCGTGTTGGTCATCGTGGAAGACCGGAATTTTCATTCTTTCGCGCAATTTTTGTTCAATGTAAAAACATTCCGGTGCTTTGATATCTTCTAAGTTAATCCCACCGAAAGTCGGTTCCAATGAGGCGATAATTTCTACTAATTTGTCGGGATCATGTTCATTAATTTCAATATCGAATACGTTTACGCCGGCAAATTTCTTAAATAAAACGCCTTTTCCTTCCATGACCGGTTTTCCGGCAAGCGCACCGATATTCCCTAAACCAAGCACCGCCGTACCGTTAGAAATTACCGCAACTAAATTGCCGCGAGAGGTATATTTATAGGAGTCGGCCGGGTCTGCCTGAATGGCTAAACATGGCGCCGCAACACCCGGCGAGTAAGCCAAGGCTAAATCGCGTTGCGTGGCAAGCGATTTGGTTGGGGTAACTTCAATTTTTCCCGGAATCGGAAATTCGTGGAAATCGAGAGCTGCTTTTTTAAGTTGTTCATCCATAAAAATATCCTCTTTTGAATAACTAAATTGAGAAAAGTGGCGAGCATTATAATTAAAATTAAAAAGAATTCTGTGACACTTCACACATTATTAACAATTTTTTTGCAGCATGAAAAAGTTCTTTGATTACGTTCTAATAAAGTGCGGTTATTTTTTGCTGTGTTTTTCCGCGGGCAGAGCAGCAAAATTAGCGATATAATGCCCTATAATTTTTATAAGGGATTTCTATGCGCTTAGATAAATTTTTAGCGGAAACAACCGGTTTAACCCGTTCGCAGGCAACAAAAGTGTTGCGTCAAAGTGCGGTCACTATTAACGGTAAAATTGAGAAGAGCGGGGCGGCAAAAGTCGGCCCGGATGATGAGATTTGTTATGATGGTGAGCGGTTGGCTTGGGTGGCGGAAGGACAGTATATTATGCTAAACAAGCCACAAGGTTATATTTGTTCTCATGAAGACGGTGATTATCCGACAATTTATCAGTTCTTCGATTATCCGTTGGCCGGAAAATTGCATGGTGCAGGGCGGTTGGATGTAGATACTACGGGGTTAGTGTTGTTGACTGATGACGGGCAGTGGTCACACCGAATTACATCACCAAAATTCCATTGTGAGAAAACCTATTTAGTGACTTTGGCGGATCCTGTTGAAGCTAATTATGTGCAGGCTTGTGCCGAAGGTATTTTATTGCGCGGTGAGAAAGAACCGACCAAACCTGCTACACTTGAAATTTTAGATGATTACAACGTCAATTTAACCATTAGTGAAGGACGTTACCATCAGGTTAAACGGATGTTTGCCGCGTTGGGTAATAAAGTTGTCGGATTGCATCGTTGGAAAATCGGTGCATTGGTGCTTGATGATAGCTTGGAGGAAGGCGAATATCGTGCCTTAACGGCAGAAGAAGTCGCTTATTTTAACGGAGAATAATCCATTGAATACTGATAAAACGAGACAGACCGGTTTTCTTTTTGTCGTTGCGTTAGGCATTTTGTCTATGTTGCCTCCGCTGGCAGTGGATATGTACTTGCCGGCATTTTTGAATATTGCGCAGGATTTTCAAGTAACGAACGATCAGGTGCAACATACGTTAACATCGTTTGCGTATGGCTTGGCGCTAGGGCAATTATTTTGGGGGCCGTTCGGCGACAGTTTTGGGCGTAAGCCGATTATTTTGTTAGGCGTGGTAATTGCTGCTTTTGCCGCGTTGATTTTGACGCAAATACATTCAATTGGAAATTTCACCGCACTTCGTTTTATCCAGGGCTTTTTTGGTGCATCGCCGGTAGTGTTGGTAGGTGCGTTGTTGCGTGATTTGTTTGATAAAAACGAACTCTCCAAAATCATGTCAACCATCAGCTTGGTGTTTATGGTTGCGCCGTTGGTAGCGCCAATAATTGGCGGTTACATTGTTTATTTCTTCCATTGGCACGCCATTTTTTATGTGATTGCGGGAATTGGCTTTCTCAGTATTTTATTAGTCTTTTTTATCGTGCCGGAAACCCATCGTAAAGAAAAACGCATTCCTTTACGATTAAACATCATTGCCCGTAATTTTATGGCGTTATGGAAGCAAAAACCGGTGTTGGGCTATATGTTTTCCACGTCTTTTGCCTTTGGCGGGTTGTTTGCTTTCGTCACGGCAGGTTCCATTGTGTATATCGGCATTTATGGCATTAAGCCTGAAAATTTCGGTTACTTCTTTATGTTGAACATTGGCATTATGACCTTAAGTTCGTTCTTAAACGGGCGTTTAGTTGCCAAGCTTGGGGCGGAAACCATGTTGCGTTGTGGGTTAGGCGTCCAATTTTTGGCGGCGGCTTGGTTGTTACTGGTGGTGTTATTCGATTTAGGCTTTTGGCCGATGGCCTTAGGGGTTGCTGTTTTTGTGGGGCAAAACCCGTTGATTTCCTCCAATTCCATGGCGTCTATTTTGGAAAAATTCCCTAATGCCGCCGGTTCGGCGAACTCTATGGTTGGTAGCGTGCGGTTTGGTATTGGTGCAAGCGTCGGCTCCTTGGTTTCCTTATTGCCGACAAATTCTGCTGTACCGATGTTATTAGCCATGGTGATTTGCTCCGTTATTGCAGTGGTTTGCTACTACTTTTTAACAGTTAAAAGCCGCTAATAACCGATTGATTAACTCAGTTATATCAAGGTTTTGCCGATTTATGAGAGTTATTCGTATTCGTAACGAAGGGTTAAACTTGTTCTAAGTCAAAAAGAGGTTAAACTACCGCTAAAGAGTTATGTGATTTAATCCCTTCTTAACTACGTCATTCAATTTCCTTATGATAGAATGCCCCGCAAAAAATAAGTCTATCTTCATTGAGTTATGCATCATCAATTAATTATCGAAAATCTGGCCTGCCAACGTGGCGATAAAGTGCTATTTCATCACTTGAATTTACAAATTCAGGCGGGCGATTTTGTGCAAATTGAAGGACATAACGGCATTGGAAAAACCAGTTTGCTACGTATTGTTGCCGGGCTTGCCATACCGTTAGAGGGCAAAGTGCGGTGGAATTCTGAAGAGATTTTTAAGCAGCGCGAAGCCTTTAATTATGATTTGTTATATTTAGGGCATCAGAGCGGAATTAAACCGGAATTAAACGCGTGGGAGAATCTGCGTTTTTATCAGCAGATCAGCCATTGCCGTCAAGGGGACGAGATTCTGTGGAATGTGCTGCAAACCGTTGGGTTGTTGGGACGTGAAGACATCCCTGCCGTACAGCTTTCTGCCGGGCAGCAAAAACGTATTGCCTTGGCGCGTTTGTGGTTATCGGAAGCTCCGTTGTGGATTTTAGATGAACCTTTTAACGCCATTGATAAAAAAGGCGTGGCGGTTTTAACCGCACTTTTTGAGCAACACGCACAACGAGGCGGCATTGTGATCTTAACCAGCCACCAAGAAGTGCCGAGTGCACAATTGAAAAAAATTAATTTAGAACAGTTTAAATGTGCAGAGTGACGGCATGATCTTTTGGAATATTATTAAACGCGAATTACAAATTGCCATGCGCAAACAAGCGGAAATTTTAAATCCGCTCTGGTTTTTCCTTATTGTAATTACGTTATTCCCGTTGGTGATTGGGCCGGATCCGAAATTGCTATCACGTATTGCGCCGGGCGTGGCTTGGGTAGCAGCATTGTTGTCTGCGTTGCTGTCCTTTGAACGATTATTTCGTGATGATTATATCGATGGTTCTTTAGAGCAGTTAATGCTCACCTCACAACCTTTGGTTTTAACGGCACTGGCCAAAGTATTGGCTCATTGGCTATTGACAGGGTTGCCGCTGATTTTGTTGTCGCCTATCGCGGCATTATTGCTGTCATTGGAAATATCAATTTGGTGGGCGTTGGTGCTGACATTATTATTAGGCACACCGGTGTTGAGTTGCCTTGGTGCCATTGGTGTGGCGTTAACGGTGGGCTTGCGCAAAGGCGGTGTATTATTGAGTTTATTAGTCGTGCCGTTGTTTATTCCCGTGCTGATTTTCTCTGCTTCCGTGTTGGATGCGGCAGGATTGAACCTGCCCTATAGCGGGCAATTGGCTATTTTAGGCGCTATTTTGGCGGGTGTGATGACATTATCGCCGTTCGCTATCGCCACGGCATTACGCATTAGTTTAGATCAATAGAGGATTATCTATGTGGAAGTGGTTGCATCCTTATGCAAAATCAGAAACACAATATCAATTGTGCGGTAAATTCAGCCCTTCTTTTGCGATTCTGACCGCACTTTTATTAGGCGTAGGCATCGTTTGGGGACTTGCCTTTGCGCCTGCGGATTATCAACAGGGTAATAGCTTCCGCATTATGTATGTGCATGTGCCGACGGCCATTTGGTCTATGGGGATTTATGGTTCCATGGCGGTAGCGGCATTGGTTGCCTTAGTATGGCAAATTAAACATGCTCAGTTAGCCATGATTGCCATGGCACCGATTGGCGCATTATTTACCTTCTTGGCATTGATTACCGGTGCCATTTGGGGCAAGCCGATGTGGGGGACTTGGTGGGTTTGGGATGCCCGTTTAACGGCTGAATTAATTCTATTTTTCTTATATTTAGGCGTATTAGCCATTTATTCCGCTTTTCAAGATCGTAATGTGGGGGCAAAAGCGGCGAGCGTGTTATGCGTGGTTGGCGTGGTAAATCTACCGATTATCCATTTCTCGGTGGAATGGTGGAATACTCTGCATCAAGGGGCAAGTATTACCAAATTGGAACGCCCGTCAATTGCAACACCAATGTTGATTCCGCTAATTTTATGTATCTTTGGTTTTATGACTTTATATATTTGGCTAACCTTAGTGCGTTATCGTACAGAGTTATTAAAAGAAGATAGTAAACGCCCTTGGGTTAAGGCGTTGGCGGAAAAAATTAATTAATTGGGGAGAGGGAATATGTTCTTTCAAAGTTGGAGTGATTTAATTCATATGGGCGGCTACGGTTTTTATGTGTGGCTGTCTTATGGTTTAAGTTTTATAGCCATCGTGGCGTTAATCATTCAAAGTCTAATGGGGAAAAGTGCGGTGTTAAAATCCGTTAAACGTGAGCAACAGCGAGAATCCCGCCTACAACAAGTACAACAAAAAGGAGAGACGCTATGAATCCAAGACGCAAATCCCGTTTATCTATTATTATTTTAGTGTTGGCAGGCGTGGTGATTGCAACAACATTGGTATTATATGCGTTGCGCCAAAATATCGATTTATTTTATACCCCATCAGAAGTGGTTTACGGCAAAGAGGATAAAGCCGATTTAAAACCGGAAGTGGGCCAGCGTATTCGTGTCGGCGGCATGGTAGTGGCCGGTACGGTACAACGCGATCCGAAAAGTTTGAAAGTGCGGTTTGATTTAAATGATATCGGCCCGTCTATCAGTGTTGAATATGAAGGCATCTTGCCGGATCTATTCCGCGAAGGACAAGGCATTGTGGCACAAGGTGTGTTAAAAGAACCGACATTATTGGAAGCCACCGAAGTGTTGGCAAAACATGATGAAAACTATGTACCGCCGGATTTAGAAAAACAAATGCAAAAAGTTCATAAACCGATGGGCGTTTCTGATCTGAAAGGCGAGAGTGAGCGTGATCGTCAAGCCAAAGGACAAGAAGGTCGTTAATGATTGCAGAATTAGGAAATTATGCGCTTGCTTTGAGTTTGGCAATCGCCGTACTGTTGGCCATTTTCCCGTTGTGGGGGGCAGAAAAAGGTAATGCGCAGCTCATGGCATTGGCGCGCCCAATGACTTACGGTTTATTCATCGTATTAAGCGTGTCTTTCAGCGCGTTATTTTATTTATTCGCCGTTAATGATTTCAGCGTGCAATATGTGGTCAACAACTCGAACACTACGTTGCCGATTTATTACCGCTTATCCGCAGTTTGGGGTTCTCATGAAGGCTCTTTGCTGTTATGGATTTGGTTATTATCCTTGTGGAGCGCGGCAGTTGCATTATTCAGTAAGCGTTTACCGCAAGAAGCTGCCGCCCGTGTACTGGGCATCATGGGCATTATCAGCATCGGTTTCCTGCTTTTCGTGTTATTTACTTCGAATCCGTTTGCCCGTACTTTCCCTGATTTTCCGGTGGATGGCAAAGAACTGAATCCGTTATTGCAAGATGTCGGCTTAATTTTCCACCCGCCGTTGTTATATATGGGGTATGTAGGTTTTTCCGTAGCGTTTGCTTTTTCCATCGCCTCTTTAATGACCGGTAAGTTAGATACTGCTTGGGCGCGTTGGTCTCGCCCTTGGACGATGGCTGCGTGGATCTTCCTCACCTTAGGTATCGTTTTGGGGTCTTGGTGGGCATATTACGAATTAGGCTGGGGCGGCTGGTGGTTCTGGGATCCGGTAGAAAACGCCTCTTTCATGCCGTGGTTAGCGGGAACCGCATTATTGCATTCTTTGGCTGTAACGGAAAAACGCGGCTCCTTTAAAGCTTGGACGGTGCTTCTCGCTATCTTGGCTTTTTCCTTGTGTTTGCTCGGTACCTTTTTGGTGCGTTCGGGGATTTTGGTTTCCGTGCACGCGTTTGCTTCCGATCCAACCCGCGGCTTATATGTCTTAGCCTATTTAATCGTGGTGATTGGTGGCTCACTAACTTTATATGCCTACAAAGGCAGTCAAATTCGTTCACGCGATAATGCGGAACGTTATTCCCGCGAAAGCCTATTGTTACTAAATAATATTTTATTAATGACCGCACTTTGTGTGGTCTTGCTCGGCACATTGTTGCCGCTTGTGCATAAGCAATTGGGGTTAGGGTCAATTTCCATTGGTGCGCCGTTCTTTGATCAAATGTTCCTGATTATTATGACGCCGTTTGCCTTGTTATTGGGAATTGGGCCATTGGTGAAATGGCGCCGTGATCAGTTCTCTGCCATTCGCACTCCGGTTGTGGTGAGCGTCATTATCATGTTAATTGCAGGCTTTGCTTTGCCGTATTTATTACAAGACAAGATTACTGTCAGCGCGGTATTAGGTACCATGATGACAGTAATTATTGTATTGCTTAGTCTTTATGAAATGCACCAACGGGCAACGCACCGCGACAGTTTCTTACAAGGTATCACGAAATTGTCCCGCTCCCACTGGGGCATGGTCTTGGCGCATTTGGGTGTTGCTATGACAGTTTGGGGCATTGCCTTTAGCCAAAATTACAGCGTTGAACGTGATGTACGAATGAATGTGGGTGATTCGGTGCAAATTGCCGATTATCATTTCACGTTCAAGGGCATTAGCGATGCTAACGGGCCTAACTATATTGGCGGTAAAGCGCAAATTGATATTACCCGGCATGGTCAACCGGAAGCGACATTGTTTGCCGAAAAACGTCTTTATACCGTTAGTAAAATGCCGATGACCGAAGCGGCCATTGATTGGGGCTTTACCCGTGATTTATATGTCGCCCTAGGTGAAAAATTAGATAACAATGCTTGGGCGTTACGCTTATATTACAAACCGTTTATCCGTTGGATTTGGCTAGGTGGTCTGTTTATGGCGCTGGGTGGTTTATTGTGTATGTTCGACCGTCGTTATCGGTTTAGCAAAATCTTAGAGAAAAAAGAAGCTGCGTAGTCAATCTGCGCAGACTGAGTAGAGTATTTCAATGAAAAAGAAATTATATCTTCCATTAATTGTTTTTTTTGCGTTAGTCACTGCTTTTCTAGTGCAATTACAACGCAATGCACAAGGCGATGATCCAAAAACTTTGGAGTCCGCTTTGGTAGGTAAACCGGTACCCGCGAAAACGTTGACGGATTTATTATCAACGAAAACATTTGACGAAAGCTTGTTTAAACAAGGTAAACCACTTCTGCTGAATGTGTGGGCAACATGGTGCCCGACCTGTTATGCGGAACATCAATATTTGAATCATCTCGCCAAACAAGGCGTGCCGATTATTGGTTTAGATTATAAAGATAACAGTGAAAAAGCTGTTAAATGGTTACATGATTTAGGAAATCCTTATCAAGTGGTGTTGAAAGATGAAAAAGGATCTTTTGCCTTAGATTTAGGCGTGTACGGCGCACCGGAAACCTTTATTGTGGACGGCAAAGGTGTAATTCATTATCGCTATGCCGGTGATGTAAACGAGCGGGTTTGGCAGGAAAAACTACAACCGATTTATCAAAAATTAGTTGGGGCGCACTGATGAAAAAAACACTTTTATTTTCTACCGCGCTTTTATTTAGCGTTACCGCATCCGGCGCTATTGATGCGTTGAATTTTAGTTCGCCGCAGCAGGAAGACGACTATCATTCTTTAACCCAAGAGTTACGCTGCCCACAATGTCAAAATAATAACATTGCCGATTCTAATGCGACTATCGCGGTAGATATGCGTGGCAAAGTATTTGAATTACTCCAAGAGGGTAAGTCCAGAGAAGATGTGGTGCAGTATATGATTGAACGATATGGTAATTTTGTGACCTACGATCCGCCACTAACGCCGGCAACAGTGATTCTTTGGGGCGCGCCGATTGTCTTAATTTTATTAGGCATGTTATTGGTTTTTCGTCGTAAGCACCCGCAACCTATTTCTACGGCAACAAAACATGAAAGTCTCACAACAACATCGTTAAGCGAAGAGGAACAGCAGCGTTTAAACGACTTATTAAACAAGGAGAATGACAAATGAGTTTATGGTTAAGCATTCTCACCTTAACGCTCATGGCTGCCTTGGTTTGCTTCTTTCCGTTGTTGAAAAAAAATGTGCAAAAACCGTCGGTGCAACGAGATACTTTAAACAAAGCCTTTTATTTTGAACGTTTAAAAGAAATTGAGCGTGATGAAAAACAAGGTTTGTTAGAAAATGCCGAACAGCTCAAGGTGGAGCTACAACAATCGTTATTGGAAGACATCCCCCAACAAGCAGCCGAGCAAATCAACGAGGACAAAAATTACGGCAAATTGTGGTTTGTGTCCGGTTTATTGGCTTTAGGTATTATCGCTGTTCCCGCCTATTTTTCGGTGGGCGCTTGGCAGACGGAAATCATGTTAGAAAAATCCGTTGAAAAATTACCGCACTTTTTTGAACGTATGCAAACGGAGGAGACCAATCCGTTAAGCGAAAGCGAAATGCAACAGTTTGCTACGGCGTTACGCTTAGATTTACAAAAAGATCCGAATAATGCAAAAAATTGGTGGTTGTTAGGACAAATCGGTTTGAATTTGGATAAACCGCAAATGTCCTTAGATAGCTTTGCCCGTGCCAATAAATTAGATCCGAAAAATAATTTATATAAGTTGGCCTATGCCCGTATTTTGATGTTCTCTGAAGATACAACAGATAAATTAAAAGGAAGTAATTTACTGCGTGAAGTGATTCGTGAGGATCATACCAATATTGATGCATTAAGTTTGTTGGCTTTCAGCTATTTTGAAACGGAAGATTATAAAATGGCGGCAGTGACTTGGGCGATGATGTTAAAACTGTTGCCGAAAGATGATCAGCGTGTGCCGGTTATTGAACGCAGTATTCGCTCTGCACGTGATGCGTTAGATGCGCAAGAGCAGGAAAAACGTCAACAAATCACACCTAGTAAGGATAAATAGCGACGCGTAACGTCAATGAATTACGCCATTTGGTATTTCAGATAATGATATTTTAAAGTGCGGTGGATTTTTTCATTAAAATTAATGTACCTTGTAAGTCAATCTGAATGGATGAATTGATGGGAAGATAATTTACTTTTTTCTGCGATCCTGATAATTTGCTAGTTGAGATTTATACAATTCTATTATTTGTTTTTACTTGGCTATTATGCTTTAAGAGGTCTTTATCATGATTTTAAAAAAACTTACTGTAGGGTTGGCGTTTATCTTTTGTTCTCATGTTACCCTTGCTGACTCTTGGAGTATGCATATTTCGGAAGAGGGTGTCACTAAAAAAGTTGCTGAGCAATCTAACCAATCAAGACAAGCAGGTACGTCAGAACAATATTTTTCCTTTTCCGATAATAATGAAAAAGGAAAAACGACCTTTATTAATAAAACCAATAATAAAAAATTAGATCCAAGTAATACGGCAGATGTGAGCGAATTAGGCAAAAGTATTTCATTTGAAGTATTTGAAATTAAAGAAAATAAAGACTCACATTCGGTGTTTGAGTCAGGTGCCGGAATTTGTTATGGTTTTAAATCTAAGGAAGGCGTAGCATTTACTGATTCGACGACCTATTATTTGGATAAAAGCAAGCAACAATATTATGCTAGCATTATCGGCGCAACGGTGTCTTCCGGTGTAGAGCCGCAAAATGTGCAATATGCACCGGTATTTAATATTCAGGATCCGAATTTAGATCGTGAGGTTAAGTCGGAAGAACAACGCAATGGCAAAACTTTGCTGAATAAAAAATTAAAGAAAAACAAAGAGATTTTATCTAACGTAGTGTGTAAATAAGTAGAAGGCAATTATGCAAAAATTACTCTCCATTGTGTGTGTCACTTTATTTTTGAGTGCGTGCACTTCACCGAAACAAACAACAAATAATGCTCCTTTAGATATGCAGGCAGTGAATGCTTATCAGGCAAAAGTTCATAGTGGTAATACGGTTTCTGCAAAATATAAAGTTGTGAATCCGAAGCCTACAGATAATGTTTTGGATGCCAGTGATTCGACGCCAAAAATGAAGGTTTATTATAAGCGTCAACCAAGCGTTATTGTGGAACCTAGTTTCGGTTATTACCGTGGTTGGTATTGATAATAAAAAACATTTTATTTTTTGACCGCACTTTTTGTGTGTTTTATTAGTAGAAGGCTAAATTTCAGTTGATGAAATTTAGCCTTTGCCATTTTTCTTTTCCGCTTTTTATGTTACATATTTTGGGGTGTTTATACCTAAAAATTGTTAACTGTAATTTATTCTTTTTGACTTGAACAAAATTACGATAATATACTCATAAATAGGTATATAAAAATTTCCATTGTATTAACCTACCTAACAAAACTATCACAAAATAATCAGTTAAATTTAAAAAATTGATCAAACGCAAAGAAACGTTAAATACCCATAGAGAAAATGCAGTTATTTAGATATGGTACAGCCGTTATTTAGACTTTTTTAGTCTTATATCATATTGTTTTTAATGATAAAAATTCTCATTATTAACACTATGGTGGTAGGCCTTTATAACCTTCTATTTTTCAGAAGCATTTAACTTTACTGGAGTGATTATCGTGAACGCATTGAGAAAAAGCCTGATTGTGGCAGCTTCTTTCGTCGCTTTTGGCGTGTTTAACTCGGCCATGGCAGAATTGGTTTATAAACCATTGGAGCAACCTGTAGAAGCCCCTAACCCTAATTTAAAAATCGAAGCGGTGAATGAAAAATTCGCTGAGAAATATCCTAGTCAATTCAATTCGTGGAAAGCGACTGAAAAAGGCGACAAAATCATCTATGCAGATGAGCAAAACCCACGTCTTATCGTATTATGGGGCGGCTATGCGTTTGCGAAAGAGTATAACGCACCTCGTGGTCACGCTTATGCGGTCAAAGACGTACGCGATATTTTACGTACTGGCGCACCAAAAACAGCAAACGATGGCCCACAACCAATGGCGTGTTGGACGTGTAAAGGTCCGGACGTTCCACGTTTAATCGCGGAATGGGGTGAAGATGGCTACTTTGGTGCTAAATGGGCTAAAGGCGGCGCAGAAATTGTAAACTCAATCGGTTGTGCCGACTGTCACGATACGACCTCTAAAGACTTTGCTGAAGGCAAACCGGCATTACGTATTGCTCGTCCACACGTACTTCGTGCTTTGGATCATCTAAATAATGCGCTTCAAGCCAAAGCGAAAGCTGCAGGCAAAGAGCAAGTAGATTTAAGTTTCAATACAGCAGCACGTACTGAAAAACGCGCTGAAATTTGTGCTAACTGTCACGTTGAGTACTATTTCGCAGGCGATCTAAAACAAGTGACCTTCCCTTGGAACAACGGTCAAACTGTAGATGACATCGAAAAATACTACGATGACATCGGTTTCACCGACTGGACTCACTCTCTTTCTAAAGCACCAATGTTAAAAGCACAACACCCTGACTTTGAAATCTGGTCTTTAGGTATGCACGGTAAAAACGGCGTAACTTGTATCGACTGCCATATGCCTAAAGTGCAAGGTGCGGACGGTAAAGTTTACACCGATCACCAAATCCAAAACCCATTTGATGCCTTTGATACCACTTGTGCGAACTGTCACGATCAAAGCAAAGAGAAGTTAAAAGACATTGTTGCCTCTCGTAAGAAAGAAGTGAAAGACATCATGGGTCGTTTAGAAGATCAAGTTGTTCGTGCCCACTTTGAAGCGAAAGCCGCATGGGATGCCGGCGCAACAAAAGAAGAAATGGAATCGGCTTTAATGGATATCCGCCACGCACAATGGCGTTGGGATTACTCAGCAGCAAGCCACGGTGGTCACATGCACGCACCTGATGTCATGCTTCGCGTGTTAGGTTCTGGTTTAGACAAAGCTGCTGATGCTCGTACTAAACTTGCCACAATCTTAACTAAACATGGCGTGAAAACTCCGGTTGAAGTACCTGATATTTCTACTGCAGAAAAAGCATGGAAAGTCATGGGTATTGATATTGAGAAAGAACGTAAAGCGAAAAAAGAATTCTTAGAAACTGTTGTACCTCAATGGGTTAAAGAAGCTAAAGCCAATGGCAAATTAGCTGAAGATTCCGCAACAAAACAATAGAAAAACGTACCGCACTTTTGTGCACTTTATAAAAGTGCGGTCATTTTCAAAAACAAATTTGAGGTAATCAGAATGAATTTAACGTCTCTATTCCGCAAACCGGCAAAAGCCCTTACATTGCTTGCAGTATTGGTCGCCGCACCGATGCTCGCACAAGCAGAAGGTCAGCCGTCTGCAGCGGACAAGTTTACTTACGAACCGCAATTGGATAATCAACGCGATCCAAACCAATATTGTGCTAAATGCCATAAATTCGACAAAGTCGATAAAAATCAAACCTTGGATCAATCCGGTGGTGAATTACACTTCGGTAAGTTTCATGGTGCGCACTTAAATCAGAAAAATCCGAATAACGGTAAACCAATTAATTGTGTGAACTGTCATGGCAATATTTCTGAAGATCACCGTCGTGGTGCAAAAGACGTGATGCGTTTTGACGGCGATATTTTCGGTGAGAAAAAACCGATGTATAGCGCACAAGAACAAAACCAAGTCTGTTTCTCTTGTCACCAACCGGACAAACTTCGTGAAAAACTTTGGGCGCATGATGTTCATGCAATGAAATTGCCTTGTGCAAGTTGCCACACATTACACCCGAAAGATGATGCGATGAAAGGTATTGCACCGAAAAATCGTGTGAAACTTTGTGTGGATTGCCATGGTGAACAACAAAAACGTAAAGCACAAAAAGAACAAACCCAATCAACCGAACAAAAGGATAAACAATGACAACTTGCTCACGCCGAAACTTTGTTTCCGGCATGGGGGCGTTGATCCTTATGACGGGAATATCAGTGACCTCTTTAGCGAAAGAGGAAAAGGCGGATAAACCGAAACGCTACGCGATGGTGCACGATGAAACTGCGTGTATCGGCTGTACTGCGTGTATGGATGCTTGTCGTGAAACTAACCACGTGCCTGAAGGCGTTTCACGTTTGGAAATCCTACGTAGCGAACCTTATGGGGAATTCCCGAATCAAGAGTACGAGTTTTTCCGTCAATCTTGCCAACATTGTACGAATGCACCTTGTGTGGCAGTTTGTCCAACCGGGGCATCATTCATCGATCCTGAAACCGGTATCGTGGATGTGAATAAAGATCTTTGCGTCGGTTGCCAATATTGCATTGCCGTCTGTCCATATCGCGTACGTTTCATTCATCCGGTACACCGTACTGCAGATAAATGTAACTTCTGTCGTGATACAAACTTAGCAGCTGGTAAACAACCGGCTTGTGTAGAAGCCTGTCCAACCAAAGCATTAACCTTTGGTGATATGAATGATCCGACAAGCGCAGTGGCACGCAAGGTAAAACAAAGTCCTGTTTACCGCACGAAAGTGGAATTAGGTACACAACCGAATCTTTACCATATTCCATTCCAACACGGAGAACCAAGAAGATGACATTAGATTATCCTGTTCCGTTTCACACACCTAACTTGGTGTGGGATTCAACAATCGCTATCTACTTGTTCTTACTTGGTATTTCTTCCGGTGCGGTACAATTAGCGATTGCGTATAAACGTAGTAACAAACTTGAAAATCCAAACAAAAACTGGATTATTCGTGCCGCTGCCGTATTGGGGAGTGTGCCGACATTAATCGGTTTAACCTTGTTGATTTTCCACTTGGCGCGTCCTTGGACATTCTGGAAATTGATGTTTAACTATCAATTTAATTCCGTGATGTCTATGGGGGTTATGTTATTCCAAGTGTATATGCTCTTCCTCGTGTTATGGTGCGCAGTGATCTTCAAAGATGATATTGCTGCCTTGCTCAACCGTTTCATGCCAAAATTAGGTTTCTTAGTGAAATGGATTGGTGCGTTTGAACGCTTGGTTGGTGCATGTGAGGTTATCCTATTCGTTTTAGCTGCCGTGTTAGGGGCTTATACCGGCTTCTTACTTTCCGCGTTGATTAGTTACCCGATGTTGAATAACCCGGTATTACCGGCGCTATTCCTAGCCTCCGGTACATCATCAGGTATCGCAGCCACCTTCTTATTTATCCTTATTGCAGGTAAATTAAAAGGTGATTCCCATGAATCTCACTTCATTCATAAATTTGAAGTGCCGATTATGGTTACCGAGCTTGGTTTATTAGTATGTTTCTTCGTTGGACTTTACTTCGGTGGCGGTCAAAAAGTCGTTGCATTAGAGAATGCGTTATCCGGTTTCTGGGGCGCGGTCTTCTGGATTGGGGTATTCTTTATCGGTATCTTAATCCCACTGGTTGCTAATATGTTTGTTAGTGATCGTTGGAAATTCAACAAGAACTTTATCATCCTAGTGTCGATTTTCGACTTAATTGGGGTATTGTGTTTGCGGTACTTTATTTTGTACGCAGGACAGATGACCGTAGCGTGATAAAGGTTTTTATTTATACTAAAAGGCGTAGTAAAATACGCCTTTTTGTTTGTCGTTACTTTTCTTTGCTTTGCCAAAGAAAAGTAATGAAAAGAAGGCAACCCTGCTTTGCCTTGTTTATTCGCAACTCAGCATAGCTGACTTGCTCACCCCTTCGGGGGCGTTGGCTATGCCAACGCTCAAAATGCGTTGCATTTTGTCCTTTGTTCCATTGAATTTGCTTCACGGAAATTTTCGAACTCGCCACCTGGGCGGTTCAAACAAAGCGAAAATTTCCTACAAATTCAACTCCACAAAGGCGGCAAAGAAGGGAACCTGATTTGTTCTTTCTGCGAGTAAAGTGCGGTTAAAATTTTAAACGTTTTTATCTAACTTTCCCCTCTTTAGCAAAGAGGGGAAGGGGAGATTTGGCAGAAGTGATTTCAACCTTATAGGTTATTCAATATCGTCAAAATCTCCTCCTAGCCTCTTCTTTGTTAAAGAGGAGGTATAAAATGCAGGCGAAACCTGAAGTGATCATCCACAAAACCAACATAACAACCTAAAACACACGAGATTATTTTATGATCCCCGAACTAGGCTTTATCTCTCTTCTTCTCGCTATGATGAGCGCGCTTCTTCTCGCGGTCGTTCCACAACTCGGGCTTTGGTTTCGTAAGCCCGCATTGACCCAATTAGCTTGGGGATTAAGCTATTGCTTCGGCTTATTTACGTTAGCCGCCATTTCTATTTTGGCGTATTCCTTTGCGGTGGATGATTTTACGTTGGAATATGTCGCGGCCCATTCGAATTCTCAATTGCCGACTTTCTTCAAAATTGCGGCAACTTGGGGCGGGCATGAAGGCTCCATGTTGTTTTGGTTATTTTCACTTTCTGTTTGGGTTGTGCTGTTTGCATTATTTAATCGAAAAAATGACCGCACTTTTGTGGCGCAGAGTTTGGTGATTTTAGGCTTAATTTGTTTTAGCTTTGCTGTCTTTATCGTTTTCTTTTCTAATCCGTATGGACGTCTCTTTCCCGCACCGTTGGAAGGACGTGATCTGAACCCGATGTTGCAGGATGTGGGGCTGATTTTTCATCCGCCGTTGTTGTATCTCGGTTATGTTGGTTTTGCAGTGAATTTTGCGTTGAGTATTACTGCATTGTTGCATCAACATTTAGAAAGCCAAATTGCCCGCGTGATGCGGGTTTGGGTATTGGTCTCTTGGTTGTTTTTAACATTAGGTATTGTGCTAGGGGCATGGTGGGCATATTACGAACTTGGCTGGGGTGGTTGGTGGTTCTGGGACCCGGTAGAAAACGCGTCATTAATGCCTTGGTTATTAGGCTTAGCGCTGTTACATAGTTTAATTGTCAGTGAAAAACGGGGCATCTTTAATTATTGGACAACGCTTTTCTCACTGTTAGCATTCGCTTTCAGTGTGCTCGGCACCTTTATTGTGCGCTCAGGTGCATTGACTTCTGTACATGCTTTCGCAGTCGATAGCCAGCGTGGTACGGCATTGCTTGTGATTTTCTTCCTGTTGGCTGTCGGGGCGCTCGGTTTGTTTGCTTTCAAAGCGAATATGCAGCAACAACCTGTGAAATTAAAGTTGCTTTCCAAAGAAAGTGCGGTGCTTTTTTTGAATGTTTTATTGAGCATCGCGACCGTCAGCACGTTTCTCGGCACTTTCTATCCAATGTTATTCCAAGCCATGAATTGGGGTTCTATTTCTGTTGGTGCTCCTTATTTCAACAGTATTTTCCTTCCGCTGATTGTGTTAGTGTTAATTGCCATGGTGATTTCCCTCGGCTTGCATTGGGCAAAAGCGGATAAACGCATTTTATTAAACCGTGCCGTGTTATTGTTGCCGTCTTTGTTGCTTTCCTATTTGGCCATTCACCACTTTATGCAAAATGACGCTGCGTTACAGTTTAAATGGACAGCCTATTTCCTACTAACCTTAGCGATTTGGTTGTTATTGGCAACATTATGGCAAAACTGGCGTAAGTTAGGTCTTTCTCACTATGCGATGATTTTTGCACATAGCGGTGTGGCCATTGCAACGATGGGCGCCGTCATGAGCAGTTATTTCGGTAGTGAAATTGGTGTACGTTTATCGCCACAACAAAGCCAACAACTTGGTGCCTTTAATTTTCAATACGAACGGTTTTCCAATGAAATCGGACCAAATTTTACGGCTGAAGTGGCGACCTTTAGCGTGACGGAAAACGGCAAGCCGTATGCCGATTTACAACCGGAACGCCGTTATTATGATGTACGCACCATGACCATGAGTGAAGTGGGACTTGCGGGGGGAATTTTGGGTGATTTGTATGTTGTGATGGGCGATCCGCTTGGCAAAGGTGAGTTTACTTTCCGGTTACATTACAAACCGTTGATTCGTTGGTTGTGGTTCGGTGGTGTATTGATGGCATTGGGTGCATTGTGTTCTGTACTGACGACGAAGCGAAGAGGAAAACGCGATGAATAGAAAAGTAATTTTCTTCCTGCCATTAGCATTGTTACTTGGAGTATGCGTTTTATTGTTGGCGGGATTGAATCAAGACCCGAAAAAAATCGCTTCTGCGTTAATTGATAAGCCTGTGCCTGAATTTTATCAGGCAAATTTATTGGATAATCGTCAAACGCTCAGTCCAAAAGATTTTCCGAAGCGTCCATTTTTGATCAATATTTGGGGAAGCTGGTGCGGTTATTGTCAGCAAGAACACCCATTATTGCTTGAGTTAGCAAAAGAGATTCCTATCGTGGGTGTGGACTATCGTGACAAACCGCAAAATGGTATTGCGATGCTGCAACACATGGGCAATCCTTATACTTTAGTCATCGATGATAGCCGTGGTGAATTGGCGTTAAAACTCGGTGTAGATGGTGCGCCGGAAACCTATCTAGTGGATGCCAACGGCATTATTCGTTATCGTCATTCCGGCTTATTAGATCGGGAAACTTGGCAAAAAACTTTCGCGCCTCAACTTAACCAGCTATTACAACCATGAAACGATTTTTCGCGTTAATTTTTTTATTTATCAGTGTCAATGCCATTGCTGAAATGGTGGATACCTTTGAATTTCATAACCAAGCGGATCGTACCCGCGCCGTGGAATTGGCGAAATCTTTGCGTTGTCCGCAATGTCAAAACCAAAACTTAGTAGAGTCTAATTCACCTATTGCCTACGACTTGCGTATTGAGGTGTATAACATGGTGAATGAAGGCAAAACGAACCAGCAAATTATTGAGTCCATGACATCGCGTTTTGGTAACTTCGTCAATTATAAGCCACCGTTCCAATGGAATACCGCATTGCTTTGGTTATTACCGGTAGGCTTGTTGCTGGCAGCATTTGGGTTGATTTGGTATTCCAGTCGCAGTTCATCACCGCTTGAACCAGAAAAACAGGCGGAAAATTTACCGCACTTTCAATCCTTAAAAGAGAAAAGTGCGGTCAAATTTGAGCTTAAATCGACGCTCCTGGTTTTCGCTTTATTACTTGTCATTCCTTTCGCGTATTATTTTTCTCTGGAACGCTTTTCTCGCGTACAGCAAGGTGAGCAGGAACAAATTGCACAACATAATCAGCAACTCGAAACGCCGGAAGAAAATAAAACCGAGGCGATTATCGGCAAAATTCAGGATAAATTGCGCCAAGATCCGAATAGCGCGGAAAACTGGATTACGCTGGGTGACGCGTATATGCAGAATAACGATTTTGATAGCGCTCTTGTTTGTTATGGCAATGCCGAAAAAATTGATGGTCGCAAGCCGACCACGCAAGGCTTGATGGCGATGGCATTATATCTTCAGGCAAATCAACAGATTACACCACAAGTTCAACAATTCTTGGATGAGGCGTTAGCACAAGATCCGAAAGAAGTCTCTGCTTTATCGTTGTTGGCAGCAGAAGCGTTCAAAACGCGCGATTATTCCACCGCACTTGATTATTGGCAGCAAATTTTAGATTCAGGCAACTCTGCGGTGGATCGTCGTGCCACCATTCAGAAAATGAAAATGGTTGATTTTATGCAGAAGGGAGAGTTGCAGTGAGCCAGCATGCCATTGAAACGCTGATTATCGGCGCGGGCGCGGCAGGCTTGTTTTGTGCGGCGCAATTGGCAAAGTGCGGTGGCAAAGTCAGAATTTTAGATAACGGTAAAAAAGTTGGGCGAAAAATTTTAATGTCCGGCGGTGGTTTTTGTAATTTCACCAATATAGAGCTTTCTTCAGATCGTTATCTCAGCCAAAATCCGCATTTTGTGAAATCTGCCTTAAAACGTTTTACCCAATGGGATTTTATCGGTTTAGTGGCTGAGTATGGCATTCCTTATCACGAAAAAGAGCTCGGTCAGCTGTTTTGTGATAACGGCGCGGAAGATATCGTCAATATGTTACTAGCGGAATGTCAAAAATACGGCGTGGAGATTGCCTTACGACAAAGTATTTCTGCTGTGGCAAAAACAGAAAACGGATTTTCTGTTGTGGCAAACGGCGAAACCTTTGATTGCTCTCATTTAGTCGTTGCTACCGGCGGTTTGTCTATGCCGGGCTTGGGCGCAACGCCTTTGGGTTATCAAATCGCTGAGCAATTTGGCATTCATGTGATTGCACCACGGGCAAGTTTAGTGCCTTTTACTTGGCGTGAGTGCGATAAGTTTTATGCCGCGTTATCCGGCATTTCCTTAGATGTTGCAGCGACTAATCAACACAAAACCTTTACCCATCAAATGCTGTTTACTCATCGTGGGTTATCCGGACCGGCGATTTTGCAAATTTCCAACTATTGGCAACCGGGTGAAAGCATTCATCTTAATTTATTGCCTTATAACGATATTCGTCATCATTTAAACGAACTGCGCCAATCTTCACCGAAATTACAGTTAAAAACCGTATTAAGCCGTTTATTACCTAAAAAATTAGTGGAGTTATGGCTTGAAAAAGGCTTTATACAAGATGAAGCCATTGCCCAATTAAGTAAAGTGCGGTTAGAAAATTTGGTGAATTTAATCCACCACTGGCAGTTTGTACCGAATGGTACGGAAGGTTATCGCACTGCCGAAGTGACTATGGGGGGCGTGGATACTCATGACATTTCCTCCAAAAACATGGAAAGCAATAAAGTACAAGGCTTGTATTTTATCGGGGAAGTGTTGGACGTTGCCGGCTGGCTTGGCGGTTACAATTTCCAGTGGGCGTGGAGTTCTGCCTATGCCTGTGCGCAGGCGATTGGCTTGAAAAGAGAAGAAATGCCGTCATAATTGACGGCATTGCTGTATTTAAGGTTATTCGGCAAGCTCCGTTTGCTGATGAGACATCAATTCTTGTCCCACATCGGCTAATAAACTCAAATAACGTTCATATTGCTTCAAAATATCGGCAATCAATTCCGAGCTATTCATATATTGCACGTCATAACCCGTCCGTCCGTCAAAGAAGTAGGTGTAAGGCTCGTAGGTCATGTTGTGTTGAATATGTGGCAGGTGATCGTCGTTAATTAATTGTGCGGACACCTCGCGCCCCACGGATTTAATGCCATACATAAAATCACGCAGCGATTCTTTCTGAATAATGAACTCTACGGCAGGTTCGGTTTGTTCAAAATAGGTGTTGATATGTACGCTTAACCCATATTTACCAATCAGTTCCTGACGCAATTCACGCATTGCCGGGAGTGCGGTACGTTTAAGAAATTTCAAAATATCCTGTTCTTGGGTTTGATTAAGAATCTGTTCCAATCGTTCTTGCCAATTCTCACCGCTCCAATACACACTGGTCGGCGTCACTTTGGTGGTGAAGTATTTTTGATCGGCATTCAAACCTTTCCATAAGCTCACGCACATGATGAGCATTAATAACATGAAAGGTAGTACCACAATGAGTGTCATGGTTTGCAATATCGGAAGTCCGCCCGAGCGCATCAATACAATGGCCACAATGGACATTAATAACCCCCACATAATGGCTTGCCAGCGGGGCGCCGATAAACTTTTATCCCGTGAGGCGATATTGTTTAACACATAAATACCCGAATCCGCCGAAGTAATGAAAAACAGCGAGATGACCACCAGGCTAAATAAGCCGGTGAGAGTTGGTAGCGGTAGGTAATTCAGGAATTTAAATAATAGTTTTTCCGGTACGTTAATTAATTCGCTTAATGCGCCATTAGCCAAACGCTCGTTAATCCAAATAGCGGTATCACCGAAAATAGTGAACCAAATTACACAAAAAAGAGACGGAACCGCCAACACGCCGAAGATAAATTCACGAATGGTACGACCGCGTGAAATACGGGCGATAAATAATCCTACAAATGGTGCCCAAGAACACCACCATGCCCAGTATAAAACCGTCCAACCGCTAAACCATTCGGTGTTGTTCTGTTCATACACATAGGTTTTAAAGCTAAGTTGGAGTAAATTACTTAAATAAGTACCGAGATTGTCATTAAAGGCGGAAAGTAAGTACAGTGTCGGGCCGCTAAGCAACACAAATATCATTAAGAGTAGTGCCAAACTGAGGTTTATTTCACTCAATATTTTTACGCCTTTTCCTACGCCGGAAATCGCTGAGGTCATGGCCATCGCCATGACGACAAAAATAATTGCAATTTGAATCAGGAAGCTATTTTCTGTAATCCAGCCTAATTGTTCTAAGCCTGCGCCCAATTGTGCCGACCCGAAACCAAGGGTAGTGATAATTCCAAAGAGCGTTGAAATTAAGGCTAAAATATCAATAATATCGCCCATTTTTCCGTTAATGCGATCTTTTAACAGCGGGTAAAAGCAAGAACGTAACGCCAAAGGTAATTTATAGCGGAAAGCAAAATAGGCCAACGCCAAGGCAATAACCGCATACACTGCCCACGCATGAATCCCCCAATGGAATACCGTATGTAACAGGGCTTCCTGCTGTTTATGTTCGCTTGCGCCCGTAGTGATAGAAGATAAATAATGCGTGAGTGGCTCTGTCACCCCAAAGAACATCAGTCCCACGCCCATCCCGGCGGCAAATAGCATCGCAAGCCATGCCCAAAAACCGAATTCCGCTTCTTCCTCATTCATGCCTAACTTGATACTGCCAAAACTGCTGATGGATAAGGTCAACAAAAAGAATAAAAAAATTGAAAAACCGAGGATATAAAACCAACTGAAGTTCTTAAAAATGCTACTTTTGACCATATTCAACAACATATTGACCTGCTCAGGCATTACCAAGGTGATGCCGACCACCAATAAGACAATGAGTAACGTTACGCAAATCACTAAGGGATTAAACGAGGAGTTCTGTTGTAAAAATCGTGACAAAGCCAAAGCATACTCTCCTACAAAAAGTCAAAATAACAAAAATAAGTCGTTAAAATTGGTATAAAAAATAAACGTTAATGCTAACGAATGGATAGCTCATGGAATGAGCAATTTGAGAGAAATAAATTGTGGAATATAAAGGATTATTTCTTTTAATTGAGGTAATTCTATCAAAATATACGAATTGTTTCAATTTGGAAAATATTGGGTGATTTTACCTACTTAATGTGAGCTAATGAATATTGCTTAAAGTATTTAGCTAGTAGATAATTAAATGCGAACTATTCTTATTTCATTTTGTCTGAGGCGCGCTTATGAAACCACCTTTCCTCCAAACTCGGATCGCATTATTTATCACCACCACTTTTTGCCTGCCATTAATGGCATCTGCTGATGAATCAGCAGATAACCTCCCCAGCGAAACATTAGAGACGATTGTGGTGTCGGGAACCCCTTTTAGTCAGCAGATCGGGACACAGAAAATAACCGAAGATGAGATTGCTCATCGTCCTGCAACAAACCCGAGTATCACCAGTTTATTAAAAACGAATCCTGCCGTTAGATTTTCCAACAAAGACGATACTTCCTTATCTGCCGGTGAAATTTCTCCTCCCGAAATCTCATTTCATGGCGAAAAATTCTACAATAATAATTACACCATCGATGGATTTTCCAATAATGACAATATTAACCCGGGTTCCGGTGCGGGGAAAAATGATGATGTCAACCCGGACGGCGTAAACCCGTGGGAACTGCCGGCAGGCGGTACGCAATCCTTATGGATTAACCCTGATTTATTGAAAAATGTAGAAGTATTCGACAGCAATATTTCGGCAAAATACGGGCGTTTTACCGGTGGTGTTGTCAATGCGGAAATTAAAGATCCTGATTTAGAAAAAATGAAAGGCAAAGTGTATTATCGAACAACCCGTGATAATTGGGCGAAATACCATATTTATGAGCCTGATCAAGAGACATTTGAACAGGCTAACCGTTTTGTCGATCAACCTCAGTTCACTAAACATTTCTATGGCGTACAACTAAACCAACCGTTTGCCGATAAAAAAGGCGGGATTTTATTTGCCTATGATCGGGCGGAATCTTCCATTCCTTTTAATCATTCCGTTTTACGTGATGCCAATGTTGCAAGAGCAACCGACGGCACTTATTCCGCTAAACAAAAAAGAAAAAGCGAAACCTTTTTATTAAGTGCGGTTTATCTTCCTGATAACGGTGATCTATGGCGGGCAAAAGTCATTTATGCGCCCCATGAATCTTTTTATCCAAAACGAAACGTCTATAACGGCGGAATGACTAATAAGGGCGGTGGCATTCAAACAAGTTTGGAATGGGAAAAAGAATTAAGCTGGGCGAAAATGAAAACGGCTGTGGGCTATAAGAAAACCGGTAATGAGGTTGAGCATGACGGTGATGTTTATCGTATCTATCGTTTAACGCCAAGTATTCCTTATCGTGCTAACGGCACCACGGTAAATAGTGGCGGTTATGGGACGACCGAGACAGAAAGTGAAAGCTATACGTTAAAGCAAAATTATGAATTATTGCCGTTCACGACGGGAAGTGTTGATCATAAAGTTATTTTTGGCTGGCAAATTGACCGCACTTCTTCCAAATATGAGCGAAAAACAGCAACGGCAGGCTATAACTACGTTACTACGGGCATTAATAATCTCACGGAATGTGCAGATGAATGTATTCTTGGTGAACAGTACGCAAATCGGAGAACGGTTTATGATGCGCGTAGTGTGAAAGTTAACGATTCAACATATTCCGTCTATGTTCAAGATAATTTGAAATGGAAAAATTTAGAAACGACCGTCGGGTTACGTTTTGATCGTAATCAGTATCTTAAAAATAATGATATTGCCCCACGTTTTTCTGTTACTTATGACGTGTTTGGTGATTCAACAACCCGCCTTTTTGGTGGCTTGAATCGTTATTATGCAGGTTCTATGATTGCTTATAAATTACGCCAAGGCATCGGCTCTAACTATACGCAAACCCGTTCCATTCAAAACGGTAGGTTAACCGAATGGGGAAATCCAACGGAAGGCACCGGTGGCTCAACCCGTTATGATGCCTCCCATGTGAAAACACCATATAGCGATGAAAAAGTGCTTGGTTTGGCGCAAAAATTCCAAGGGATGCTTTGGACGGTGAAATGGGTTCATCGAGATGGCAAAGACCAATTTACCCGCACAAAACGGGAAGATAATGTTCGGGTATTAAGTAACGACGGTTGGAGTAAAAACGATACGTTCACGTTATCCGTTTCACCGTTAGAACCTTATAACTTTAAATATGCTACCGTCAGATGGGATTTAGGGTTACAGGCAAGCCGCAGCAAAACCAATAATACGTATTATGATCAATCCACCGTTGCGGAAGAAGAACGCGTGGATAAAGTCATTTATCGCGGAAAACTGATCGATATTGACGACTTGCCGCCGAGCGATTTCAATCAACCTTGGCGCGGAACGTTAACGATTGATACGACATTCCCACAACTTCGATTAAATTGGACGCAGATTTTAAGTTATACCGCAGGACAATATTCCAGAGTCGGAAAAAGTGACGTCGTTTGCCCGGGAGGTCATGAATTATGCGGTGGTCATGTGGGTAATATTATTGAATATAATGATGAAAAACATAGCGGCGCGTTGCTGTTGGATTGGCGTTTTTCTTATAAGCAGCCTACCTTTAAAGATCAATATTTAGAATTCACCTTAGATGTCAACAATGTGTTGAATAAACGTATATCCGTATCTTCAACCAGTCGAACCAAAACTTACAAAATGGGTCGCAACTTCTGGTTCGGCGTGAGTTACAACTGGTAAAAACACCGATAAAATCCACTGCACTTTTTCCAAAAGTGCGGTTTCCTTTTCTCTTATTTCGGAGCCATGATGACATTTCGAACTTTTATTTTTTTAGCCTTTTCCGTGCTTGCATTGAACGCCGGGGCGCAAGAAACACCACAACAAGAAGCGCCGAAAATTGTGCAGGGTAAGCTGGGAAATGGCTTGCGTTACAGCCTTGTGCCGTTGCATGAGCAGAAAAACCGTATCGATATTCGCCTGCGGGTAAATGCCGGTTCGGTGGACGAAACGGAAGCGCAAATGGGCGGCGCGCACATGGTGGAGCACATGGTGTTTCGCGGCACAACGCAATATCCGCAAGGCGTGATGAAAATGTTGCTGGATGCTGGTTGGAAGCGGGCGCAAAGTTATAATGCGGTAACCAATGCGGACACCACCACCTATATGTTCAGCCCGCCGAAAGGGGCGCAAGATCTTGCCTTTACCTTGAATGTACTGGATCAAATGATGTTCCATGCCACGATGAGCCAAAAAGATTTGGATGATGAACGCAAAATTATTCAGGAAGAATGGCGTTCGGGGCAAGGCGTTGGCGCACGCATGAACATGCAACGCACCGCCAGTATTCGCGCCGATTCCCGTTATGCGCGTTGGCCGGTCATCGGTTCGCAACAAAGCATTGAAACCATGCCGGCAGAAGCACTGCAAACGTTCTACCGCACTTGGTATCACCCCAATAATATGCACCTGATGATTATCGGCGATGTGCAGCCTAACGAAGCCGAGGCGCTGATTAACGCGGTATTTTCGCAGGAAAAAATGACCGCACTTCCGCCGCAAAATTACCGTGATCCGCAACTAACCGAGCGTATTCAATTTAATCAGCTGGGCGATGAAAAAAGCGCTGTAAGCCAAATCGCCTACATTTTCCGTTTTAACGAAAACGCCGCCCGTCAACATGACGAAAAAGGGCGTAAATTGCGTTTGCTGGAACGTTTGGCACTTTCCGCGTTAAGCCATCGTTTACAAAATCAGAAAAAAGATTTTCCACAGGGCGTGAATGCGCTGGTGGTACGCAAATCGGACATCGGCACAAACACCGCTGCCGTAGGGTTGTTTGCCGGCGTGGAGGGGGATGCCCACCAGTTGGGTTTGCAACAGATTCTGATTGAAATTGCCCGCTTAAACGCCTTTCCCCTTACGCAAAAAGAATTGGACGCAGAGAAAAAAACGCTTTATGAACAGCTGGATTTCGCGTTAAAAGGCGGCAAACATCGTCAGTTTGAGGAGTGGGTGAATGTGATGAATAGCACGCTGTTGATGGATAAGCCCTATTTATCCCAACCGCAAATTGCCAAGCGTTCTAAACCGATTTTAGATGCCATCACGCCGCAAGACGTGCAGCAATTATTGGAACAGTGGTTCAGTGCCACGGATCGCATCGTGCAATATCAATCGCCGCGCATGGCAAAAATAGCGCCTATCGATCAAACGGTATTTAATCGGGTACAACAACAGGTCGCGCAGCTCAACATTAGCGCACCCATTGAAAAAGAGACGCTACCGCCCATGGAATTATTACCGATAGAAAATGCGCAGGCGGGCAACATCGTCAAAGAGCAGAGATTCCCGGCGGAAAATGTGGTGTATTGGCAACTGGAAAACGGTGATAAGGTGGTTTGGTTAAAATCCGCCTTGGAAAAAGACCGCACTTTATTCCGCGCCGTGAATTCCGGCGGCTATATGGCACAAGGCTTATCGCCGTGGCAAAGCCAAATGGCGGTGCAAATGATGGCGCAATCCGCGCCGGAAAATTGGCAAATTGAGCAACTTACGCAGTGGAAGAAAGATCGCAAAGTCAATTTAAATCTGGAGCAAAAAGCCGATCATCTCATCTTCAACGGCGAAACGGATAACGCCAATTTAGCGGATTTGTTGCGCTTATATTATGCCCTTGAAATCGACATCGTGATTAATGACGGTGTGGATGAAACTGTGGAAGATATGCAGAAAATGCTGAAAGTGCGGTCAAAAAATGTGGCGGATCGCGAAATTAGCGATGCCCGCCAAACGCTACGTTTCGGCAACATTAACGACGCCACCTTGCCGACGGAGCAGGCGCTGGCACAGGTTACAGCAGATTCCCTCAATCAACAATGGCAGAGCATTCGCGAATTACCGACCACCTATTATTTTGTGAATGATTTGTCTGCCGACCACATGAAAAAACTGGTGCAAACCTATCTTGCGCCACTGCCCCGCAACACCGCGTTGACGGCAAAATTAGACACGCTGCTGAGCGGTTCGCACCGGGCGGTCATCAAAGCCAATGTGGAACCGCGCACGGATTTATACCTTGATTTTTATTCGCCGCACCCATGGAAAGGCGAAGACGCCATGTTGGTCGCTCTTATTCGTCCGATTATGGCAAATAAACTCAAAGCGGGCTTGCGTGATGAATCTCTGGGCATTTATCGCCTGCGCCTCGAAAGCACGTTGGATCCCACTGCAAACCGCATTGAAAGCCAGCTCTTTTTCGGCGCCAAACCGGAAAATATGCCGAAGCTGATGGCGCAAGCGAAACAAATTCTTGCGGATTTACCGCAAAGCATTACCCAAGCGGATATTGACCAAGCCAAACAAGGTTTTGCGCAACAAGAAAAAGCCCGCCAAAATGACGCACGCACGCAGCTTAACCGCTTGATATTAAGCGAAACCCACTACGGCAACCCAAGTTATCTTTCCGAAAGCAAAAAACTGCTCGATAGCATCACCTTGGAAAACGTCAAAACCATGGCGAAAAAAGTGTCGGATTTAACCCATTCAGCTGAATTGGTGGTGGAACCGAAATAATAAAACATCGTCTTTTTTGACCGCATTTTATGGCGTGGCATGAAAAGTGCGGTCGTTTTTCCGCGTGTTTTTTTAGCCCACGCGTTCCAACAAAAAGGTATTGCAATAAGTATGCCTAAAATATACTATCCTCCACCTATTTTGGAAGCAGATAAAAAAACAACGAAAAAGAGCAAAAATAATGATGAAGAAACTGCTTTTTATCGTATTGGGGCTGGCAAGTTTTAATGTCTATGCCTATGACGCAACCAAAGGCGCGTTGCAGAACGATCCGACTTTATGTTAGTACGGCTACAATCCCAAGTGTTCATCCCGTTCGTCTCGCCAACAGCAACAACCGGAGGTTGTCAACATCGATGTTCCTTCCAAATACGGTGCATGGGCGGTCAATCTTAAAACCGGTATCTCAGCCGGTGCACTCAATATGGATTCGTGTGAGGCAGCAGAAAAATTGGCTGTTAAAACCTGTGAACAGGACGGACGCAATGCGCCCTGTGTAGTTGGTGCCTGGGTCAGAAATGGCTGTATCGCCGTTGCCCAAGGGAAATCCGGCAAAAAGTTGAAGACTTTCTACGGAAACGAAGCCCACCCCGGACAGGCGGAACCGGCAGCTTTAGGAAAATGTCAGGCTTCGGGATCTACGCAATGCAAGATCACCACCCTTGAAGGCTGTTCGTTACCTGTATATTAACAGACAAAGGTTGTCTGAAAGTTTTCAGGCAACCTTTGAGTTTTTAAAGTGCGGTCGAAATCCCAAACGTTTTTCTCCTGAAAAAAATAATCTTGGAATACATTGAGCTTGTGATGGAAATTCATTAGTATAGCGCCATTCACTTCGGTGAATTTATGTTAAGTTTAACTATAATTTCAAATAAGGAGTCTTCAGGATGAAGCATCTTATCGCCACCGCGGTACTTTCCGCGTGTTCAATGGCTTATGCCAATACCCACATTTCAAATTACAACACCGATTCCCATCTGTATGAATTTACCCAAACCTACGATTTAATTGCGCCGAAAGGTTCGCAAGGTCAGGCTAATTTGTGGGTGCCGTTGCCGTTTAACGGGGAATATCAACAAGTTAAATCTATTCGCTTTGAAGGCAATTATTTGGATGCCTATGTGACGGAAAACAACAAATACGGCGCAAAAACCTTGTTTGTAACTTGGGATAAAGAGACACAAAAACGTGATTTAAAAGTCACTATGGTGATTGAAACCAAAGATCGCGAGCCGATGGCAAAAGGTGCGTTGGATAATTACAACCCACCGAAAGACATTCAGTATTCTGTGGATGTGCAGGAATATTTGAAACCGACGCAACACATTAAAACCGATGGCATTGTGACACAATTCGCCGATAAGATTGTGGGCGCAGAAACGAATCCGTTGAAAAAAGCCGAGCTGATTCACCAATGGATTGTGGGTAACATGGAACGGGATAATTCCGTTTTAGGCTGTGGTGATGGCGATGTGGAAAAAATCTTAACCACCGGTGTATTAAAAGGCAAATGTACCGACATTAACTCCGTTTTTGTGGCACTTGCCCGTGCAGCGGGGATTCCTGCCCGTGAAGTTTTCGGTATTCGCTTAGGTGCGGCGGAGAAAATGGGTAAATATTCTAAAAGCGCATTCGGTAGCGCAGATGAACATGGCGTAGCGAATGTGAGTGGCGGTCAACACTGTCGTGCAGAATTCTACCTTGCTGGCTTCGGTTGGGTGCCGGTGGATTCTGCCGATGTGGCAAAAATGCGTTTAGCAGAGAAAAAATCCGTGGAAGATAAAGATACCCAAGCCGTGGCGAAATATTTATTCGGTAACTGGGAAAATAACTGGGTAGGCTTTAACCACGCACGCGACTTCGAGTTGTATCCACAACCGGAATTGGCGCCAATCAACAACTTTGGTTATCCGTATGCCGAAGTGGGTGGCGATCCGTTAAATTCCTTTGAACCGAAAGAATTTAAATATGACTATGTCTCTAAAAAGCTCCAATAAATCCTTTTGGATTGCCATTGCCACCGCGCTGAGTGCTGCGGTGGCTTCTACCTTGTGTTGCATTGCACCTTTGATTTATTTGCTCTTTGGTGTGTCATCTACATGGTTGATTGGTTTTGGCGAGTATGATTATTTACGCATTCCAATGCTGATTATTTCACTATGTGCCTTTGCCTATGGTTTTTGGTTACTGATGTTTTCCAAAAGAATTATTTGCAGCAAATACATTTCCCGTAAAAAGCTCATTGTTTTATATTGGGTCGTATTTATCGTGATGTTATTTTTCTTAACCTACCCAACACTGTTGCCGTGGATATTAGAATTAACTGATTAGGAACAAAAAAATGAAAAAATTATGCACCGCACTTGTGTTTTCTTTGTTTGCCCTGTCTTTTGCGCATGCGGAAGAGGCACCTGTACAAGCAGAAAAGAAAATTGTCTTGAAAGTGAAAGAAATGAATTGCCAGCTTTGTGCTTATTTGGTGAACAAAGAATTGCGTAATATTGAGGGCGTGATTTCAACTAAAGCTTCCATTAAAGATGGTACGGTTACTGTGGTGGAAGATCCTAAAGTGCCTGATGAACAGTTGATTAATGCGATTCATAAATTGAATTACACGGCGGAAGTGGTGAAGTAAATCCTTTGAAAATAAAAGTGCGGTTAAAATTCTCAACGTTTTTTAACCGCACTTTTTGTTTCTAACAATCAACTTATTTAATCACACCACACGCCATACGTGCACCGCCACCGCCAAGTGGAGCAGGGTGGTCAGAATGGTTGTCGCCACCGACATGGATCATGATGGAATGACCACGAACTTCATCAAGGTGTTTGATACGTGGTGCAAGAACCGGATTGGTGGCTGTGCCATCGTGTAATACGGTTAATGCAGGTAAATCGCCTAAGTGTGCGTCATCTTGCCATGGGAAGCCGTGTTTTTTAGTCTCTTTTGGATCCCAGTGACCGCCGGCGCCTAAGCCTGCAGTAAGTTTACCGTCTTTTTCTTTCGGCTCACAGCTTGGGTTTTGGTGGATGTGGAAGCCATGTAAGCCTTCAGCTAATCCGCTTAAGTTTGGTGTAAAGACCAACCCGTAGTTGGATTCGGTAATCGTTACGATACCTACATCTTTATTACCATTAACCGGGTCAAGTTGTTGCACTTTCACTTCAATGGAAGCACCGGTAGGTGCCATATGGTCATGTTTGTGTTCATGCGCATTGACCATTCCTGCAGCACAGATTGCACTGATGCTAACAGCTAAGAGTGTTTTAAATTTCATTTATTGACTCCTTTTTTGTGTTAAAAAATCTCTTTTATTCTAATCAAAATAGGGAATAAAGCGAGTATTTTTAGGATGTTATTAGCTATTAAAGTCATTTGAATTTTTTATCTTTTTTTCTTTAATCGAAATAATATTTATTTATAATAGGAATCGTTACTGTTTTATTAAGGAGAAATCAGATGGGTAAAGAAGAAGTCGGTCATAATTTTTTGGCACGTTTAGGCAAAACCCGCTTGCGTCCGGGCGGTCGTAAAGCCACGGATTGGTTAATTGCGAGCGGTGACTTTAATAAAGAGAAAAAAGTGCTCGAAGTGGCTTGCAATATGTGTACCACCGCCATTGGTTTGGCAAAGCAATATGGTTGTCAGATTGAAGGTGTTGATTTAGATGAAAACGCCTTGGAAAAAGCCAGAGCCAATATTGCTGCAAATAATTTACAGGATAAAATCCATGTGCAACGCGCCAATGCGATGAAATTACCTTTTGAAGATAATACGTTTGACATTGTGATTAATGAGGCGATGCTCACCATGTTGCCTATTGAAGCCAAAATGAAGGCCGTTGCCGAATATTTTCGCGTATTGAAACCGGGTGGCTTTTTGCTGACTCATGATGTGATGTTAGTGGGGGATGACCATAAAACCATTTTGGAAAATATGCGTAATGCCATCAATGTGACGGTCACGCCATTAACCAAAGACGGTTGGAAACAAGTGTTTTTAGACAGTGGTTTTCGTAATATCGAAACCTTTTCCGGTGAGATGACACTGTTGTCGCCAAAAGGAATGATTTATGACGAAGGCGTGTTAGGCACATTGAAAATCATTAAAAATGCCATGAAAGCGGAAAATCGCGAGCAGTTTAAGAAAATGTTTAGAACCTTTAATGACCCTGAACGTAAATTGCATTTTATTGCGGTTTGTAGTCAAAAATAACCGATTTTCTTATGATTAGCCTCCAAATTGGAGGCTAATTTCTTTTATAATGATTCAATTTTGCCTGACTCGATCTTAAAAGTGCGGTGCTTTTTCGGTTGCATTTCGTTGAGCTGATTTTGTGTAATGGCAGTGACAAAAACTTGTGATCCGTTGTTTTGTAGGCGTTCGGCGAGAAGACTACGTTTAGTTTGATCCAACTCGGAGGCAAAGTCGTCAATGAGGAAAATACAATGGCGCTGTTTTTGTTGCATCAAATGCTCGCCCTGAGCCAAACGTAATGCACACATTAATAATTTCAGTTGACCGCGTGATAAAATATCTTCCACCGGTAATCCGTTAGCTTTAAAGCGAAAATCGGCTTTTTGCGGACCGGAAACCGTATAGCCTAATGCACGATCACGTTCAAAATTACGCGCCAATAATTCGGCATAATTTTGATCTTTTTCCCACCCTTGATGAAAACTTACGCTAATGTCTAATTCCGGCAGGAATAAACGGCAGGTTTGTTCAATTTCCGGTTGTAAGGCTTGCGCATATTCGGCTCTTAGCAGGCTTACCTGTTCTGCAAGTTTTACCAATTCTACGTCCCAAATTTTCATTTGTTGATAACCGGAAACTTGCTGTAAGGCCGCATTTCGTTGTTTGAGTAAACGACTTAAACTCGCCCACAGATTATAAAAACTCACGTGATGATGAAATAAGCCCCAATCCAGAAAGGCGCGACGATAGCTTGGGCCGCCATTGAGCAAATTTAAACCTTCCGGCGTGATGATTTGCATGGGTAACAGGTGTGCGAGGTTGGAAATTTTATTGCCGTCTTCGCCGTTGATTTTCACGAGCGTGTTGCCTTGGCGTAGTTTTTGCAAGCCTACTGACCATTGGTGTTGCTGTTCTTGAATTTGTCCGAAGAGGGTAAAGTGCGGTTGTTCGTAAGAAATAATCCGATTACTGACCGCACTTTTAAAAGAGCGTCCGTGACCTAAATAGAAAATGGCTTCCAGCAAGCTGGTTTTGCCGCTACCGTTGTTGCCAACCAAAAAGTTAAAGCCGTGATCCAATTCCAGATCCACGGCTTGTAAATTACGAAAATTTTCAACGGTTAAACGTGAAATCGCCATAGATTATAAGCGCATCGGCATAATCACATATTCTGCGCTGGCGTCTTCACAATCTTCAATTAAACAACTGGAAGAGGCATCGGTTAAGCGCATACGCACTTGGTTGCATTTCAATGCATTCAACACGTCGAGAATATAGCTGACGTTAAAGCCCACTTCCATTTCTTCGCCGCTGTAAGAAACATCGATGATTTCTTCCGCCACTTCTTGTTCCGGGTTGGTGGCGGTGATTTTCAGTTGGTTTTCACTGAGTTGTAAGCGTACGCTACGGAAACGTTCGTTAGATAAAATTGCCGCGCGTACAAAGGCTTGTTTTAAGGTTTCCCAACCGGCTTCAACGATGCGGGTTGCATTGCGTGGCAACACACGACGGTAATCAGGGAAACGGCCATCAATGAGCTTTGACGTGAATGTGATGTTATTTAATTGAATACGTAGGTTATTGGTGCCGATTTGCAAACGCGCTGGTTGGTCGCTTGGTTCCAATAAACGTGCCAGTTCTAACACGCCTTTACGCGGTAAAATCACAGAATGGGTTTGTAAATCTTGTTCTAATGGAATAGTACAAACTGCCAAACGGTGGCCATCGGTTGCGACGGTGCGTAATAAATTACCTTCCGTTTCAAATTTCATACCATTTAAGAAATAGCGCGCGTCTTGATTTGCCATGGAAAATTGAGTGGCTTCAATTAAACGGCGTAGCGTCGCTTGCTCAAGCGTGAAATCCACTTCTGATTGCCAATCTGTGAGGTTCGGATAATCTTCCGCGGGCAACGTGGATAAATTAAATTTACTGCGATCAGAACGCACAATAGCGCGATCTTCTTCAAATGTGACGGTAATTTCCGCATTTTCCGGCAAACTACGACAAATATCTAAGAATTTTTTTGCCGGAATCGTGAATTTGCCGTCTTGTTCTGCATGAAGCAATGGCGTTTTGGTGGAAAGCTCCACTTCTAAATCCGTGCCGGTAATGTTTAATTGATTATTTTCAATTTGCAATAAGACGTTATTTAACACAGGAATATTCGGGCGACTATTTAATACGCCACACACTTGCTGTAATGGCTTTAATAAATTTTCTCTAGAAATAATAAATTGCATCGCATGACTCCTATACGGATAAAATTCGAATTAAATTAGCCCAATCTTCTTGGATATCCGGCTCTGTTTCTCGTAATTCTACAACTTTGCGACAAGCGTGTAATACCGTGGTGTGATCGCGATCACCGAAGGATTTACCAATTTCCGGTAGGCTGCGGTTAGTCAATTCTTTGGCTAATGCCATAGAAACTTGACGAGGGCGTGCGATAGAGCGGGAGCGGTTTTTGGATTTCAAATCAGACACTTTAATGCGGTAATATTCAGCGACCACTTTTTGAATATTATCTACGGTCACTAACTTATCTTGTAACGCTAACATGTCTTTGAGTGTTTCGCGTACAAAATCAATCGTAATTGGTTCGCCTTTAAACTCCTGCATAGCTTTTACCCGGTTTAACGCGCCTTCCAATTCACGCACATTAGTGCGTAATTTCTGACCGATAAAAAACGCAACATCGTGTGGCAATTCAATGTTATTTTCATCCGCTTTTTTCATTAAAATGGCGACGCGGGTCTCTAAATCAGGCGGCTCAATAGCCGTGGTTAATCCCCAGCCAAAACGGGATTTTAAACGTTCTTCAATTTTTTCAATTTCACGCGGATAACGGTCAGAAGTCAGAATGATTTGGCGCCCGCGTTCAAATAAGGTATTGAAAATATGGAAAAACTCTTCTTGGGTTTTTTCTTTATCGCTGAAAAATTGAATGTCATCGACTAACAATGCATCTAAAGAGCGGTAGAATTTTTTGAATTCCTCCATTTTATTGTCGCGGATGTAAGTAACGACTTGTTGTACGAAACGCTCGGAGTGAATATATACCACGCGCGCATCGGGGTTATTCGCTATGATGCCGTTGCCAATAGCGTGTAACAAGTGGGTTTTACCTAAGCCTGTGCCACCGTATAAAAATAACGGGTTGGCCGTTTGTTCACCTGGGTTATCCGCCACTTTTTGTGCTACCGCGCGGGCAAGTTGGTTAGATTTCCCTTCTACGAAATTATCAAAAACTAATTTAGTATTAAGATTTGAGTTGTAGGTGGATTTATTCGAATTCGCGCTTTTTTCTTCAGGTGGCGTATTAGTTGCTTTAGATTTTGCGACCGCTTTTGGAGTTTCAGGCTTAATGCCTTCGATAATCGATACGGTCAGGTTCGGGTTTGCACTGGTTTGTTGGGCAATATCGGTAATTAACGGCAAATAATTATCGATAACCCATTTTTGCACAAAAGCATTTGAAGCATAAAGTAAAATACTATTTGCCGTCACATCAGCCTGCAATGGATAAAGCCAAATTTTGAAATCGTCAGCAGGAATTTTGTCTTGAATTTGCAGCAGGCAGTTTTGCCAGAGAGAATTAGGCCGATTTTCCACTTTACGTATCCCTTGTATATTGGTTTATGATTTTCCGTAGGTTACTTGCCAACCGGCTATATCTTTGTTTTTTATATAATTTAAATCGTAGGAAAAGATCGTAAATATTAGATCTTTGGCTAAAAGTGCGGTTGGAAAGGCGATCATTTTACAATAAAGGAAAAAAAAGATCTTTAGCCCGTAACCAAAAAAAGCAAAAAAGGTTGCTTGCCATTTTTAACCAAAAACGTATAATTCCGTCGCTTTCAAATGCGGCAGATGAGGAAAAATTAAGCAGATTTCCAAGTTTTTTCCTTATCTCATTTGACGAACGATGAATTTATGATTACAATTCCGTTCCTTATTTTCTGATAATCCTTGTTTTTTTGAACGTTTTAGAAAACGTTTAAAATAGAAACAGTTAGTTAACTATTTTCTTAGGTACACTATAATGAAACGCACATTTCAACCTTCTGTATTAAAACGTAGCCGTACTCACGGTTTCCGCGCTCGTATGGCGACTAAAAATGGCCGTCAAGTTTTAGCCCGTCGTCGTGCTAAAGGTCGTAAAAGTTTATCTGCCTAATCGCATATTAATGTGGTTAAGCTAAACTTTCCTAGGGAGTTACGTTTGTTAACTCCCGAACATTTTAAATACGTCTTCCAACAGCCGTTCCGTGCTAGTTCACCTGAAATTACAATTCTTGCCCGTAAAAATAATCTTGAGCATCCACGTTTAGGTTTAACTGTCGCTAAAAAGCACTTAAAACGAGCGAATGCGCGTAATCGCATTAAACGTTTATGCCGTGAGTCTTTTCGTTTGAGCCAACATCGTTTACCGTCTTATGATTTTGTCATTGTCGCGAAACAAGGAATCGGTCGTTTAGACAACCGCACTTTATGGCAAACCCTTGATAAATTATGGCTACGTCACATTCACTTGGCGCAAAAATTCTCATCGGATTAATTCGCGTTTATCAAGTTGTTATTAGTCCGTTAATCGGCCCTCGTTGTCGTTTTACACCAACGTGTTCCTGCTATGGTGTTGAAGCGTTAAAAAACCACGGCCTGTTAAAAGGTGGTTGGCTTACGATAAAACGTATATTAAAATGTCATCCTTTAAGTGAGGGTGGATACGATCCCGTTCCACCAAAGATCAATAATAACAAAACAGAGAATAAATAATGGATTCAAGACGCGGCCTGTTGGTCATCGCATTACTCTTCATGTCTTTTATTGTTTATCAGCAATGGCAGCTTGATTATCACACACCAAAACCGGTTGTTACCGAACAAGCAAAAACAGTCGTTTCTGATGTTCCGTCTTCTGCAAATTCTAATGCCAACGCAGTAGTCAACGAAACTCAAACCAAAGGTAATGTTATTACTTTAGAAAATGATGTATTTCGTTTGCAAATCAATACTGTCGGTGGTGATGTTGTTGGTTCCGAATTGTTAAAATATGACGCCGAATTGGATTCCAAAACACCATTCGTGTTATTACAAAACACACCACAACATACTTATGTCGCACAAAGCGGTTTAATCGGCAAAGACGGTATCGACACCAAATCCGGTCGTGCCGTGTATCAAGTGGAAGGGTCTTCTTTCAAATTAGAGGAAGGCCAAAATGAATTGGTTGTTCCTTTCACTTTCCAACGCGATGGTGTGACTTATCGTAAAGTGTTCGTTTTAAAACGTGGTCAATATGATGTTGTGGTTAACTATGAAATTAATAACCAAAGCGATAAAGCCATTGAAGTTGAGCCTTATGGCCAATTAAGACACTCTTTAGTGGATAGCTCCGGTAGTGTGGCGATGCCAACTTACACCGGTGGTGCTTATTCTTCTTCTGAAACTAATTACAAAAAATACAGTTTCAGTGATATGGAAAATGCAAATTTATCTATCAACACAAAAGCAGGTTGGGTAGCGATCTTACAACACTATTTCGTGTCTGCTTGGATCCCGAATCAAGATGCGGATAACCAACTTTATACATTAACAGATAAAGCCAATAATATTGGTTCTATTGGTTATCGTGGTCCGGTTACCGTTATTCAACCAAATACCACTGAAACCTTGACCAGCAAGTTATGGACCGGTCCAAAACTGCAAAATGAAATGGGTGAAGTGGCAAATCATTTAGATTTAACGGTTGACTATGGATGGGCTTGGTTTATTGCGAAACCACTTTTCTGGTTGCTTACTTTCATTCAAAAATTAGTACACAACTGGGGCTTGGCGATTATTTGTGTGACTTTAGTGGTAAAAGCGATTTTATATCCACTGACCAAAGCGCAATATACTTCCATGGCCAAAATGCGTATGTTGCAACCGAAATTGCAAGAGATGCGTGAACGTTTCGGTGAAGACCGTCAACGCATGAGCCAAGAGATGATGAAGTTGTATAAAGACGAAAAAGTAAACCCCTTAGGCGGTTGCTTGCCGTTGTTATTACAAATGCCGATTTTCATTGCCTTGTACTGGACGTTTATGGAGGCCGTTGAATTACGTCACGCGCCATTCTTTGGTTGGATTCAAGACTTGTCTGCGCAAGATCCGTATTACATCCTGCCGATTTTAATGGGCGCCTCCATGTTCTTGTTACAAAAAATGTCACCAACACCGGTTGCTGATCCAATGCAACAAAAGATCATGAACTTCATGCCGTTAATCTTCATGGTGTTCTTCCTTTGGTTCCCGGCAGGATTGGTACTTTACTGGTTGGTGTCCAACTTAATCACGATTATTCAGCAACAATTGATTTATCGTGGTTTAGAGAAAAAAGGGTTACATACCCGTCATAAAAAATAGTGAAATTTAGAGAATTAAAAGGCACGCATTGTGCCTTTTATTTTAGTTAAAAAATGCATGAAAAAATGACCGCACTTTTGCGTCATAAAGTGCGGTCACAAAACGCAACGCTTTTTGAATGTTGGCTCTGCCAACGGTACCGTAAGGGATGAACAAGCGAGCTTGTGAAGAAAAAAATCAAACGTTTTGAGAGCAGACTTATGAAAGAAACAATCGTAGCTCAAGCCACAGCCCCGGGTCGAGGTGGTATTGGCATTTTACGTGTATCAGGCCCCAAAGCTATTGACGTAGCGCAAGCGGTGTTAGGGAAATGTCCAAAACCGAGAATGGCAGATTATTTGCCGTTTAAAGATGAAGACGGCACTCTGCTCGATCAGGGCATTGCACTGTATTTCAAAAGCCCGAATTCTTTTACCGGTGAAGATGTGCTTGAACTCCAAGGGCACGGCGGACAGGTGGTATTGGATTTACTGCTAAAACGGATTTTGCGTATCGACGGCATTCGTTTGGCACGGCCGGGCGAGTTTTCCGAACAGGCCTTTTTGAACGATAAATTAGATTTGGCGCAAGCGGAAGCTATTGCCGATTTAATCGATGCCAGCTCCGAACAGGCGGCACGTTCCGCATTGAAATCCTTGCAGGGCGAGTTTTCCAATAAAGTGAATCAGTTAGTAGATTCTGTTATTTATTTGCGTACTTATGTGGAAGCCGCGATTGATTTCCCTGATGAAGAAATTGATTTTTTGGCCGATGGCAAAATTGAAAGCTATTTGAACGACATTATTGCGCAACTGGATGGTGTTCGAGCCGAAGCAAAACAAGGTTCCATTTTGCGGGAAGGCATGAAAGTGGTTATTGCAGGCCGTCCAAATGCGGGCAAGTCCAGTTTGTTGAATGCCCTTGCCGGACGTGAGGCTGCCATCGTGACAGACATTGCGGGTACGACGAGAGATGTATTGCGTGAACACATTCACTTAGATGGCATGCCCTTACACATTATCGATACCGCAGGTTTGCGTGAAGCCACTGATGAAGTAGAACGCATAGGGATTTCCCGTGCATGGAGTGAAATCGAGCAGGCAGATCGTATTTTATTGATGCTTGATGGTAGTGATACGGAGCAAGACTTAAGCAAAGTGCGGTCGGAATTTTTAGCAAAATTACCAAACCATATTCCTGTCACGATTATTCGTAATAAAGCAGACTTAACTGGTGAGCAAGAGGGGCTGTATGAGGAGCAGGGATATACAGTGGTGAGCTTGTCGGCAAAAACGCAACGTGGCGTGGAAATATTACGCAATCACTTAAAACAATCCATGGGCTATCAAACCGGTATGGAAGGCGGTTTCTTGGCCCGTCGTCGTCATTTGGAAGCCTTGGAACAGGCGGCACAGCATTTGCAAATTGGCCACGTCCAACTCACAGAATTCCATGCCGGTGAATTGTTGGCGGAAGAACTCCGTTTGGTACAAAGTGCTTTAAGCGAAATTACCGGGCAATTTACTTCCGATGATTTATTGACGAATATCTTCAGTTCGTTTTGTATCGGTAAGTAATTTACTACATCAAGTGCGGTCGAAAATATGGTTATTTTTCACCGCACTTTCGAAAATAAAAACACCGCAGGAGACTTCTCTGCGGTGTTTTTTATCTATATAAAAACTATGTAAATTCCACAATACTTTGAAATAGCTGTATTTAAATTTTAAACCGTTGAATGAGATCCTGTGTTTGATTGTGAGCCAATCGGCTTGGGTTGACCTGTTTAAAGCGATGTATCACTTGATTAGCTGAACCACGCCAAACCAAGCTGGGATCCGCCTGTTCTTGAATAAACTTGCCATCAATTAACACATCAATATAAGGCAACATTTGACGTTGATATTCATCCAACTCCTCTAATTTGTAGCCAGTCCAGACCCAAATGTCTTTGTCGGGACATTCCCGTTTTACCCGTTGAACCAAAGGAAGCAGGGCTTCTACGTTTCTTGGATGCAAAGGGTCACCACCGGAGAGGGTCAAACCTTGGCGTTTAATACGGGTGTCTTTGAGATCCTTGAGAATTTGTTCTTCCATTTCACTACCAAACGGCACCCCGGCGCTAAACGACCAGCTTTTTTGGTTATAACAACCCTTACAGCCGTGAGTGCAGCCGCTAACAAAAAGCGTACAACGCGTGCCTTCACCGTTGACGATGTCGACAGGATAGTATTGGAGGTAGTTCATTTTTGTTTTGTTTAAATCAAATTCGCTTTTTTAAATATCGGATTTCGCCGATGGCGACTCACTTTCTTTTGCTTGCACAAAAGAAAGTGAGCAAAGAAAAGTGCACCCGGATAAGCCGCTGTTCTTCGCTTTATTGCAATTTCCTAAAAATTGCAAGTCGCTCAGGCGTCTTATACGGGACCCCATTTTATTTGAGCGTTGCAGAAAGTGCGGTCAGGTTTTTTCGTGTTTTTAACGGTATTATGTAGCAAATGCACAAAACGCTTGCTGAGCTTGTCAAAGCATTTGTTTTGTGTATCGGAGAAGCTGAAATGACTTACACTTCGACAAGCTCAGTGACCGTCATTTCAGCTTTGTGCAACTACGATATAATTTCAGTTTTAAATTGAAAATCTCCCGCAAAAATGACCGCACTTTATCATGATAACGGCCCCAAATCCCCTCTTTAGCAAAGAGGGGGGGAGATTTGGCATAGCCTTAAGATTACATGTGTTTAACCCGACGCTTAACCTCTTCCTGTTTCCCTGCATTAAACGGACGGGCATCCGGGCTACCGAGATAGCCGCAGACGCGGCGGGTAACAGAGACTTTTTCACTGTCGTGGTTACCGCATTTCGGGCAGGTGAAACCTTTGCTGGTGCATTCAAATTCACCGGTGAAACCGCATTCGTAGCATTCGTCGATTGGTGTGTTGGTGCCGTAGTAAGGCACGCGGTCGTAGCTATAATTCCACACATCTTCCAATGCTTTCAGGTTGTGTTGAATGTTCGGGTATTCGCCGTAGCAAATAAAGCCGCCGCTGGCGAGTGGCGGGTATACCATTTCAAAATCCAGTTTGTCGTATGGATTGACTTTTTTCTCTACGTCCAAGTGATAGCTGTTGGTATAGTAGCCTTTGTCGGTGACACCATCGATCACGCCGAACTGTTTGGTATCGAGACGGCAGAAACGATCGCACAGGTTTTCACTTGGCGTGGAGTATAAACTGAACGCATAACCCGTTTCGGCGCGCCATTGTTTCGCAACCTTGCTCATATACTCCACGATAGCCTGGCCTTTTTCACGTAGTATCTCGTCATCGTAAATATGTCCTTGGCGATACAACGCATTGATGGTTTCGTAAATTCCGATATAGCCGAGAGAAATAGAGGCGCGCCCGTTTTTGAAAATTTTTGCCACATTGTCATCCGCTTTCAAACGCACACCACAGGCGCCTTCCATATAGAGAATCGGCGCTACGCGGGCTTTGGTATGTTCCAAGCGGGCGATGCGGGTCATCAGGGCTTTTTTCACTAAGGCTAAGCGCTGATCCAAAATTTCATAGAAACGTTTTTCATCGCCTTTGGCTTCAATGGCAATACGCGGTAAATTGAGACTTACCACGCCGAGGTTGTTGCGTCCCTCATGGATTTGCTCGCCATGCTCTTCGTATGCACCCAAGAAACTGCGACAACCCATCGGCGCTTTAAAGGAGCCGGTGACTTTGACGACTTGGTCGTAGTTCAGGATATCCGGATACATACGCTTGCTGGCACACTCCAACGCAAGCTGTTTGATGTCGTAATTCGGATCGTTCGGCTCTAAATTTACGCCTTTACGTTGGGTGAAGACCAGTTTCGGGAACACCGGTGTTTTGTGGTTTTTACCCAAGCCACGAATCCGATTTTGTAAAATGGATTTTTGAATCAAACGTGCTTGCCAACTTGTACCGAGGCCGAAACCAAAGGTAACAAACGGTGTTTGACCGTTGGCGGTGTGTAAGGTATTCACTTCATATTCAAGAGACTGGAACGCATCAAAACATTCTTTTTCAATCAATGCTTGTGCATATCCTTGCCCATCGGGAACATTCCATTTTTCGGCGTTTTTCAAGTGTTTTTCATAGCTTAACTGTACATAAGGCGAAAGTACTTCATCAATTCGGTTAATGGTGGTGCCGCCGTAAATATGGCTTGCCACTTGCGCAATGATTTGCGCTGTAACGGCAGTGGCGGTGCCGATGGATTTCGGCGGTTCGATTTCCGCATTGCCTATTTTAAAACCGTGGGTCAACATGCCTTTTAAATCTACCAGCATACAGTTAAACATGGGGAAGAACGGCGCATAATCCAAATCATGATAGTGAATTTCGCCTTTTTCATGGGCTTCAACGACATCGCGTGGCAGAATGTAACGTTTGGCATAGTGTTTAGCCACGATGCCTGCTAATAGATCGCGTTGTGTTGGGATCACTTTGGCGTCTTTATTGGCGTTTTCGTTGAGTAATTCCACGTTGCTTTGTTCAATCAGCCCCTCAATTTCTTTTGTCAATTGGCTACGTTTCTCACGCGCCATATCACGCTCGTGACGATATTCAATATAAGCGCGGGCAATTTGCGGATATCGGCTCGCCATCAAGTGATCTTCTACAATCTTTTGAATGTGGCTAATATCAATTTCCTGCTGATGACGTGCAAAAATGTCATTGCTAACTTTTTGTGCAATGTCATGACAAAAGCGTTCATCTTGAATGCCCACTGCCTGTGCCGCTTTTTTAATGGCGTTAATAATGCGTTGAATTTCAAACCCAATGCGTGAACCATCACGTTTAATGACGAAAAATGTACCCATGTCAGCCACCCATATTTAGTGTGTTATTAAAGTAGATAATACTATATATAGACATTTTTGCAATTTCAACACACAATATGTAGTGTTTTTGTGGGTTTTGATGGAGTCGAAATATGATGAGAACAGTTAGTGATTGGTTTTACTGAGTATTCGTAAGAAAATAAAAAATTTTGTTGTTTTGTGATTTTGATCACACTTCGGATGTTTGATGTTCAATATAAAAAAGAGCGGTCAAAATATAAATATTTTTGACCGCTCTTTTTAGCATCACCGTTTAATCATACATTGCTTCAATTTGTTCCTTATAACGTTGCAAAATGACTTTTCGGCGTAATTTTAGGGTGGGTGTGATTTCTTCCAACTGCGTACTGAATGCTTGGGGTAACAGCGTGAAACGTTTGATTTGTTCCCAGCCGGCTAATTCTTTTTGTAGATCATTAATTCGACGCTCCAACATTTGGATAACCTCTGAATTTTTTAACAATTCTAAGCGATCCTGATATTTGATATTGACTTGTTTGGCGTATTCTTCCAACGCGGTATAGCAAGGCACAATAAGGGCGGAAACGTATTTTTTCGCATCAGCGATGACGGCGATTTGTTCGATGAATTTATCTTTGCCGATTTTGCTTTCCAACACTTGTGGTGCGATGTATTTGCCGTTGGATGTTTTCATCAACTCTTTAATACGGTCGGTGATGTATAAATTGCCGTTGGCATCAAATTCGCCTGCGTCACCGGTTTTCAAAAAACCATCGGTGGTGAAAGCCTCGGCGGTTTCTTGCGGTTTTTTGTAATAACCTTTCATGACCATACCGCCGCGTACGAGGATTTCGTTATTTTCGCCGATTTTGACTTCTGCCCCCGGCATTAAGCTGCCGATAGAATTGGCGTTAAAGTTGACGTCGTCCCAGCAGGAGACGGTCGCGGTGGTTTCCGTCATGCCATAGCCCAGTTTAATGTTCAGTCCAATGCTGTGGAAGAACAAGCCGATAGTCGGTTCTAATTTGGCGCCGCCACATGGCATCATGCGAATGCGCCCACCGAGTAGAGCGCGCAATTTGCCAAGTACCAGTTTGTTGGCGAGGGAATATTGTTGTTTTAACAGAAAACCAATTTTTTGTCCTTTTGCAAGGGCATCGAAATGTTGACGTCCGATGGCCATCGCCCAATGGAAAATCCATTGACGTAATTTTGGTGCGTTGTGCACTTTGTCTAAAATTGCCGTATAAATTTTTTCGTAAAAACGCGGCACGGCACACATTAACGTCGGACGAATCTCCGTCAAAGCCGACCGCACTTGATTGGTGTCTTCAATATAACAGTTGGTGGCACCACGATGGAGCACGTAAGCCACCCAAGCCCGCTCAAAAATATGAGATAGCGGCAGGAAGGAAAGGGACACATCGCTATCATCTACTTTCAGCGCCTGATCGTGCGCTTTTAGTTGATGTGCCAAATTGGCATAATCCAACATGACGCCTTTCGGCTCGCCGGTGGTACCGGAGGTGTAAATGAGTGTAAATAAATCCTCTAAGCACTTGCTATCCAACCGTTGTTGTAATTCCGCCTGATATTGCTCGTCGGCCATCTCAATAAATTCTTGCCAGTGGCAGGCTTTGGCGTGTTCATGCAAATGAATGGTGTTTTTCATCGCCACGATTTTCTGCAATTTTGGGCATTCATCGGCAATGTCGATGACCTGATCATATTGTTCTTGATCCCCCACAAAAATGATCTTCATATCCGCATTATTAATAATAAATTGCGCTTGTTTTGCCGTGTTGGTGGCGTAAATCGGCACAGTGACGGCGCGCACTTGCAATGTACCGATGTCGGTAATCGTCCAGCGCGGCATATTGTGCGCGAAAATACCAATTTTATCTTGAATATCAATATGATTAGCCAACAATGCGAGAGAGATTTGATCGATTTGTTGTTGCAGTTCCGCCCAGGAAATATCTAGCCAGTTATTGTCTTTGAAATAGCGAAGTGCGGTGCGATTTGCCAACGTTTTTGCTTGGCTACGAACGCGGTGAATAAAATGAAAATTGAGGTCCATGGTTAAAAATCCAAAATCAGCTAACAGTTGTGCGCTAATATAGCCGATTGAAAATCAAAACTCTAGCAATAAAGCTGTGTTTTGTGGGGATTTATTATACGTTTGCTCAATCTGATAAACAGCGGCAAATTATCCCTATAATTCCCCTAAAAATACCGCTAAAATTACGCATAATCGCTGAGACGATTATTTATGGTTTTGCTACCGTTAGTTAGTGAAGCCAACGTTCAAAATCCTTTGGATTTTGTGACCGCACTTTTTTGTTATCTTAAGGATTTTTATGTCGCAGCCACGTTTTGTTCATTTGCAGGTTCATAGTGATTTTTCCATGATTGACGGTATCGCCAAGGTGAAACCGTTGGTGAAAGCCTGTGTAGAAAACAACATGGTGGCGATGGCGTTGACGGATTTCACCAACTTTTGCGGTTTGGTGCGCTTTTACGGCGAAGCGTTGTCTTCGGGGGTGAAACCGATTATCGGTGCCGATGTGTTGGTGAAAAGCGAACTATGTGGTGATGAGCCTTTCCATTTAACCTTGTTGGCAAAAAATAACGAAGGCTATAAAAACATCACATTATTACTTTCCCGTGCGTATGAGCGGGGCTATTCCGATTTGCCATACATCGATCAACAATGGTTGGTGGAGCACAAAGATGGCATCATTATTTTATCCGGCGGTGTTCGTGGGGATGTGGGCAGAAAACTGTTAAGAAATAATGCCGACGAACTGAAAAGTGCGGTGGATTTTTACCGTGAATTTTTCCCCGAACATTTTTATTTAACGCTCACCCGTACCGGTCGCCCGGATGAAGAAGAATATATCCAAGCGGCATTAACCTTGGCGGAGCAAACCGATCTTCCCGTCGTGGCCACCAATGATGTGTGCTTTTTGCAGGCGGATGATTTTGAAGCCCATGAAATTCGCGTGGCCATTCATGATGGCTATACCTTAGAAGATCCGAAACGTCCTAAAAATTATACCGGCCAACAATATTTCCGTTCCGAACAAGAAATGTGCGATTTGTTTGCCGATGTGCCGAGCGCACTGGAGAATACGCTACTGATTGCACAACGCTGTAATGTCACTATTCGATTGGGTGAATATTTCTTGCCACAATTTCCAACCGGTGATTTAAGCACCGAAGATTATCTGATTAAGCGTGCCAAAGAGGGCTTGGAAGAGCGCCTTAAGGTGTTATTCCCTGATGAAAAGGTGCGTGCAGCACGCCGTCCAGAATACGATGAACGCTTGCAGGTGGAACTGGATGTAATCAACCAAATGGGCTTTCCGGGTTACTTTTTGATCGTGATGGAGTTTATCCAATGGTCAAAAGATAACGATATTCCGGTGGGGCCGGGACGGGGCTCCGGGGCAGGATCATTGGTGGCTTATGCGTTAAAAATTACCGATTTGGATCCGTTGGAATTCGATTTGCTTTTTGAGCGTTTCCTCAATCCTGAACGGGTTTCCATGCCTGACTTTGACGTGGACTTCTGTATGGATGGGCGCGACCGCGTGATTGAACACGTCGCCGAAATGTATGGACGTGGTGCGGTGTCGCAAATTATTACGTTCGGTACCATGGCGGCAAAAGCGGTGATCCGCGATGTGGGGCGGGTGCTGGGACAACCTTATGGCTTTGTGGATCGTATTTCTAAGTTGGTGCCGCCTGATCCCGGTATGACGCTCGCCAAAGCGTTTGAAGCCGAGCCAAAACTGCAAGAAATTTACGATGCCGATGAAGAAGTCCGCGCCATTATTGACATGGCACGCAAGCTGGAAGGCGTCACACGAAATGCCGGTAAGCATGCCGGTGGAGTGGTGATTTCGCCAACGCTAATTACAGATTTCTCGCCGCTGTACTGCGATTCGGAAGGCAAACATCCGGTGACCCACTTCGATAAAAATGACGTGGAATATGCGGGTTTGGTGAAGTTTGACTTCTTAGGCTTACGTACCTTAACCATCATCAAATGGGCGCTGGATATGATTAACGCGCGCATGGAAAAAGAAGGCAAACCGTTGGTGGATATCAACACTATCCCATTGGATGATCACCAATCTTTTGAAGTGTTGCTCAATGCTGAAACCACGGCAGTGTTCCAGTTGGAATCGCGCGGCATGAAAGATTTGATTAAGCGCCTCAAGCCGGACTGTTTTGAAGATATTATCGCGTTGGTAGCCTTGTTCCGCCCCGGCCCATTGCAATCGGGCATGGTGGATAACTTTATCGACCGTAAACACGGGCGCGAAGAAGTGTCTTACCCGGATGCCAACTATCAACATGAATCCCTTAAACCAATTTTAGAGCCAACCTACGGCATTATTTTGTATCAAGAGCAGGTCATGCAAATTGCCCAAGTGTTGGCGGGTTATACGTTGGGTGGTGCGGACTTATTGCGCCGTGCGATGGGTAAGAAAAAACCGGAAGAAATGGCGAAACAGCGTTCTGTATTTGAAGAGGGTGCCATCAAAAATGGCATCGACGGCGATCTTTCCATGAAAATCTTTGATTTGGTGGAAAAATTTGCGGGGTATGGCTTTAACAAATCGCACTCTGCCGCCTATGCGTTGGTTTCTTATCAAACCCTGTGGCTAAAGGCGCACTACCCGGCCGAATTCATGGCCGCAGTCATGACTTCGGAAATGGATAATACCGATAAAATCGTTGGCTTGTATGACGAATGTATGCGCATGGGATTGAAGGTCGTTCCGCCTGACATTAACACCGGGAAACATCATTTTAGCGTCAATGAAAACGGCGAAATTGTGTATGGTATCGGTGCCATTAAAGGCGTAGGCGAAGGGCCAATTGCGGCGTTAGTGGAAGCCCGTGAGAAAGACGGTATTTTCAAAAATCTGTTTGATTTATGTGCCCGCGTGGATTTAAAGAAAATCAATCGACGCACGTTTGAAAGCCTGATTAAATCCGGTGCTTTCGATAAACTCGGTCCACATCGCGCTGCCTTGCAGCGAAATCTGGAAGATGCACTACGTGCCTCCGATCAACATGCCAAAGATGAGGCTTTAGGGCAAACGGATATGTTCGGCGTGTTGACGGAAACCAATGAGGAAGTGGAACATTCTTATGCCAACATTGCGCCTTGGACGGAAAAGACCATTTTAGACGGTGAACGGGAAACTCTAGGATTGTATTTGAGTAGCCATCCGGTGAGTCGATATTTGAAAGAATTGTCCCATTACAGTCCGGTTCGCCTGAAAGAATTAACACCGAATTATCGTGGACAAATGAGCACCGCCAGCGGTTTAGTGGTGAATACCCGTATCGCCGTGACCAAAAAAGGCAACCACATTGGCATTGCTACCATTGATGATCGTTCCGGTCGTTTGGATTTGACCTTGTTCGGCGAAGCGTTGGATAAGTTTGGCGAAAAATTGCAAAAAGACACGGTGATCGTGGTGTCGGGGCAAGTCAGTTTTGATGATTTCTCGCAAGGCTTAAGAATGTCTGTGCGGGATTTGATGACGATTGACGAAGCCCGTGCGCGTTATGCCAAGAGCTTGGCGATTTGTCTGAATCAAGAGCAAATTAACACGACATTTATTAAACAGTTCAAGGCCATTTTAGCGCCTTACAGCGGCAACACACTTCCCGTCCACATTTACTATCTCAGCCCGCAAGGCCGCGCTTTAGTAAAAATGGGCGTGCAATGGTCGGTCAATCCTACCGATGAACTCCTCGGCGAGTTGGTCGAGTTTTTAGGTGAAAGTGCGGTGGAATTGGAGTTTGAATAAACGATAAATCGGAAGAAGAAAAAGTGCGGTGAAATTTTACCGCACTTTTTTTTGTATCATTTTATGTATTGATTAGCCGAGATTTAAGCCGCTTTACTTTCACCTAGTGTGCCGTCATCAATGATTTCCGTTCTCGGCGTGCCGATGATTTCCCAAATTTTGTCGCCGTTTTTGAAAAAGACGAAACCGCCGTTTTCCATTTTTGTCCACACTTCGTCTTTGGTGAGCGGCGCTGTGGTGATGATGGTGACCTTGTCGCCGTCTTTAGCGTAATTACTAAAATCAATCACGCCGTCGTCATCAATGCGTTGCGCCTTGCCGAAAGGCGCTTGGCGGGTGATGTAATGTAAGTTGGTAGAACAACGGGCGATCATCCATTCGCCGTTGGATAAAATAAAATTAAATGTGCCGCGTTCCGCCAGTTGATTAGTGATTTCTTGGATTGTGGCGAAAATTTGTTCTTCGCTTGGTTTTTTACGAAAGCGACTTTTCAATTGTTCCGCAATATAGCAAAAGGCGGTTTCGGAATCGGTGGTGCCGATTGGTTGGCATATGGATTCGCTCATATCGGGCAATTCGGTTAAGTTGCCATTGTGTGCGAACACCCAGTTCTCGCCCCAAATTTCGCGAATAAACGGATGTGTGTTTTCGATATTCACATCGCCTTGGGTCGCCTTGCGAATATGGGCAATGACATTGAGGGATTTGATGTTGTATTGTTTGACACAATCGGCGATAGGGGAAATATAACCCGGTTTGTTGTCGCGAAAAACGCGTATGCCTTTGCCTTCAAAAAAAGCAATCCCAAAACCGTCGGAATGGGTATTGGTTAAACCGGCACGATGGCGGAAGCCTTCAAAGGAAAAAACGATATCTGTCGGGACGTTACAGTTCATTCCTAATAATTGGCACATGATTTTTTTACCTGATATTTATAACCTTAGATTTAGTGACGATTTAACACGATAATCGAACAAAATTCAATATGGAAGCGCCTGCATTTTTAGAACAAAATGTTTGGTTTAATAACAAATTTCACTGAAAAAATAACCGCACTTTCATCTTGATTCGACAGAAAGTGCGGTGGGATTTTATGATGTTTTTTCTATACGATTTTAGTATACGCCTTGCGCCAACATGGCATCGGCAACTTTCACGAAACCGGCTACGTTTGCACCGACAACATAGTTGATATTGCCTTTGCCGTCAGAACCGTATTTTTTACAGTTCTCGTGAATGGCCAGCATGATGTGGTGCAGTTTTGTATCCACTTTTTCACGGCTCCAGCTTAAACGTTGGGCATTTTGTGACATTTCCAAACCGGATGTTGCTACACCACCTGCGTTGGCGGCTTTGCCCGGGCCGAATAACACACCGGCTTCAATAAAGGCGCTGGTCGCTTCAATAGTGGTTGGCATATTCGCACCTTCCGCCACCACTTGTACGCCATTAGCGATAAGAGTTTGGGCATCGGCTAATTCTAATTCGTTCTGGGTGGCGCATGGCAGGGCAATGTCCACTTTCAAATACCACGGGCGTTTGCCTGCAACATACTGCAAACCGAATTTATCTGCGTAATCTTTCACTCGACCACGTTGTGCGTTTTTGATGTCCATTAATGCAGCTAATTTTTCCGGCGTGAAACCTTCTTCATCCACTACTGTACCGTTGGAGTCGGAACAGCTAATCACTTTTGCGCCAAGCGCCATCGCTTTTTCAATGGCATATTGTGCTACGTTGCCGGAGCCGGAAACTGCTATGGTTTTGCCTTTTAGATCCAGGCCTTTTTCTGCCAACATGGCTTGTACGAAATACACTAAGCCGTAGCCGGTGGCTTCGGGACGAATTAAGCTACCGCCAAAGCTCAACCCTTTGCCGGTAAACACACAGCCGGTTTGATTGGAGAGTTTTTTCATCATGCCGGTTAAATAACCCACTTCACGCGCGCCAACGCCGATATCGCCTGCCGGCACGTCGGTGTCCGGACCGATGTGGCGATAAAGTTCGGTCATTAAGGCTTGGCAGAAGCGCATAACTTCCGCATCACTTTTGCCTTTCGGATCAAAGTCGGAACCGCCTTTGGCACCGCCCATTGGCAATGTGGTTAAGGCATTTTTGAAGATTTGCTCAAAGCCTAAGAATTTTAAAATGGATTGGTTGACGGACGGGTGGAAACGCATACCGCCCTTGAAGGGGCCAATAGCGCTGTTAAATTGGATTCGGAAGGCTCGATTGACTTGCACTTGGCCTTTGTCATCAGTCCATGCTACACGGAATTGAATGGCGCGTTCAGGTTCAACTAAGCGTTCCAATAAGGCTTCGGAGCGGTATTTCGGGTTTTTCTCAAGGAATGGCCAAATGGAAGTTAATACTTCACGTACGGCTTGTAAAAATTCCGGTTGGTGACCGTCACGTTGTTCGATTTTTGCTAAGAATTCTTCAAGGGAGGCAACTGCGTTCGACATAAGAATATCTCCTGTTGGTAGTGTGTTTGTGTCTGCATTATTTGTTTTCGCTTGGCTATATTGCTAAGTCAGAATTACTATGCAACAGGAAATCATACGGTTTCAAATATTTTTACAAAAAAATAATGAAATTTTTTCTTTTTTTTGTTCTATTTTATATTTTTTCTAAAAAAACGCTTTTTTAGTTATATGGAATTTATTTCATTTGGGGTTTTTGAAAGAAAAGTGCGGTCATAAAAATAAACTTTTTTATGACCGCACTTTAGAAGAGGTGTTAGGCGAATCTTGTTTTTGCTTCTGCAATGGCTTCCGCGATACGTAACGGTGATACCCCGCCTTTGGCGGCGCGTTTATCTAAGCAAGATTGTAAGGAAAGAATGTCGTATACATCGTCCGACACTTTTTCACAGAATTGACGAAATTCAGGAATCGTCAATTCTTCTAAGGCTTTGTGTTGCTTGATGGCATACACCACGGTTTCGCCCACAATATGGTGAGAATCGCGGAACGGTACGCCTTTGGCAACCAAATAATCGGCCAGTTCGGTGGCGTTGGAATAGCCTTTGAGGGCAGATTCACGGGTGCGTTCCACGTTCACTTTGATGTCGTCTAACACCAATGACGCCATATCTAAACAATCTTGCCAAGTGTCCAATGCGTCGAAAATGCCTTCTTTGTCTTCCTGCATATCTTTGTTATACGCCAACGGTAATCCTTTTAAGGTCATTAACATACCGTTTAGTGCACCAATGACACGTCCCGCTTTGCCGCGAATCAATTCGCAAGCATCAGGGTTTTTCTTCTGCGGCATGAGGGAGGAACCGGAAGTCACGCGATCGGAGAGTTCCACGAAATTAGATTCGCCACTGTTGAAAATAATCATATCTTCGGCGAAACGGGATAAATGCACCATGCTCAGCGAGGCGGCAGAGAGTAGTTCAACGATATGATCGCGGTCGGATACGCTGTCCAAACTGTTACGGGTAGCAAAGGCGAAATCGAGATCTTTGGCGAGCTGTTCGCGATCGATAGGATACGCCGTGCCGGCAAGGGCACCACTGCCTAGCGGACAGCTGTTCATGCGGCGGTAAGCATCGGCTAAACGGGAATAATCGCGATCCAACATTTCCACATAGGCCATGCACCAATGCGCAAATGTGATCGGTTGGGCACGTTGCAGGTGCGTGTAGCCCGGCATCACGGCATCTTGGTTATTTTCTGCGGTGAGCACTAATTTGCGTTGTAATTCGCGAAGGGAATGTTGCAATTCGGCCACCCGTTCTTTACACCACATTTTGATGTCGAGCGCCACTTGGTCATTACGGCTACGACCGGTGTGCAGTTTTTTACCCAAATTGCCTACTTTATCAATGAGTTTACTTTCCACCCAACTATGAATGTCTTCGGCATCATCTTGCAAAATCGCCTGAGAATTTGACCGCACTTCGATCAATAATTCGTTCAGTGCCTGTTCTAATTGTTGTTGTTCCTGTACCGTTAAAATATTGACAGAAACCAAGGCTTTCGACCAACCTATGGAGCCTTCAATATCTTGCTCGGCAAGGCGATAATCAAAACGTAATGAATCGTTAAAATGTTTAAAACGTTTGTCCGCCGCCTGTGTAAAGCGCCCACCCCAAAGTGCCATATTATCCTCTGATTGAAATTACAAAAAATTGGTGAAAAATATATCACATAACGAAAAAATGCGATCAACAAAAATTCGTTTTGCGATCGCATTTTTTCATTTCATTGACGATTATTTTAATAAATCTTCGTTTTTGGCGTGAATCCATTTACCGCGTTTTTTATCCATATATTGGAAATATTCATTGGCAAAGGTCCCTTGAGCGCAAGTAAGTTTATCGCGGCGGGTATTTACTTCCTTGTTTTCTAAGGCTTTATTTAATGTATCCGGACCGGTTAAAACAAACACCCCCCTATCAACGCGACGATTCTCGATATTGTCCACGATAATATCCAAGGTTTCTTTCAAAAACGGATTGCCTTTGCGACTGGCTAAAAAGAAGTTGGTGTAACGCCCGCGACGGGTGATGAGGACTTCGTCATCTTCCGGGTCGATCATATTATCCAAACAACCCACGAGATGTCCGTCAATATCCATATAAATGCCGCCGTCTTGGTAGAGCGTGAATAAGCGCCAAAAATCCGCTTGTGCGGCGCCATCCGTGAGTTGGCTATAAGCGGCGAAGGTGCGTGGATCGGCATATTTTTCAATATAGTCGCTACGCGCTTCAGTGCTCACATAGCGATAATCATAACTTAAGGAAAATAAGCGGTTGACCAAATAGTTGCAGTAAATCGGCAACGTCACTTTATTGCTGTAGTTGGTTTGCCAAATGACGCGATTAATTTTGCTTGGTTTGTCGGATTGGCGTTTGGCCGGGCTGAATTCAGGAATCGTAAAGCGCTTTTTGGGGAAAAGGGCGTGGAAAGGGTAACTTAAGGTTTTGACAATGTTCCCGACTAAACGTAATAGGCCGTTTGAAATTAAAAGTGCGGTCTGATTTTTAACTGTTTTTTGCATTAAATGAATCCGTTTATTCCATTGAAAAAAGTTGCTGTACTTTATCACTTTATATCAAAAGAATAAACTTTCGGAAGTCTTTGAAAGAAAAATCATTAATGGAAAATAGAGTGGTGGGCGATACCGGTCTCGAACCAGTGACCCCCTCCTTGTAAGGGAGGTGCTCTCCCAACTGAGCTAATCGCCCACGTTAGAATCTTAAAATAGGGAAGTATTTAAAGAAGTGGTGGGCGATACCGGTCTCGAACCAGTGACCCCCTCCTTGTAAGGGAGGTGCTCTCCCAACTGAGCTAATCGCCCACGTTAGAATCTTAAAATAGGGAAGTATGTAAAGAAGTGGTGGGCGATACCGGTCTCGAACCAGTGACCCCCTCCTTGTAAGGGAGGTGCTCTCCCAACTGAGCTAATCGCCCACGTTAGAATCTTAAAATAGGGAAGTATGTAAAGAAGTGGTGGGCGATACCGGTCTCGAACCAGTGACCCCCTCCTTGTAAGGGAGGTGCTCTCCCAACTGAGCTAATCGCCCTCAATGTTGTGAGCGTGCATTATAATTGCTCAATGATTTCAGTCAACAAATTTTTGTCAAAAATCCGTCGGTTGTTTCAAAAATAGGCACAAGCCGTGATTTTTCCTTATGAATTCAAACAACTCGTAGTACAATACCGCACAATTATTTTGCACATAAAAAAGGTTATAACATGAAATTAGAAGCATTATTTGATTTGGATCCAAGCGTGAAAGTGCGCACCCGTTTTGCACCGAGCCCAACCGGTTATTTGCACGTTGGTGGCGCGCGTACTGCACTTTATTCCTGGTTATACGCCAAACACAATCACGGTGAATTTGTGTTGCGTATTGAAGATACCGATTTGGAGCGCTCCACACCGGAAGCTACACAAGCCATTTTAGAAGCGATGGAATGGTTAGATTTGGCTTGGGAGCACGGTCCATATTATCAAACCAAGCGCTTTGACCGTTATAATCAAGTTATTGATCAAATGATTGAGCAAGGTTTGGCATACCGTTGTTATTGTACCAAAGAACGTTTGGAAACATTACGTCATACACAAGAACAAAATAAAGAAAAACCGCGTTATGACCGTCATTGTTTGCACGAACACAATCATTCTGCTGACGAACCGCATGTGGTACGTTTTAAGAACCCAACAGAGGGTTCTGTGGTATTTGATGACGCGGTACGTGGACGCATTGAAATCAGCAACAGCGAATTGGATGACTTGATTATTCGTCGTACTGACGGCTCACCGACTTATAACTTCTGCGTGGTGGTGGATGATTGGGATATGGGCATTACTCACGTCGTACGCGGTGAAGACCATATTAATAACACCCCGCGTCAAATTAATATTTTAAAAGCCCTTGGTGCGCCGATTCCTGTATATGCACACGTTTCCATGATTAACGGGGACGATGGGCAAAAACTTTCCAAACGTCACGGCGCCGTGAGCGTGATGCAATACCGTGACGAAGGTTATTTGCCGGAAGCGCTTATCAACTATTTGGTGCGTTTGGGCTGGGGCCACGGTGATCAGGAAATTTTTACCCGCCAAGAAATGATTGATTTATTTGATTTACACTCCGTGAGTAAATCTGCCAGTGCCTTTAACACCGAAAAATTATTGTGGTTGAATCATCACTATATTCGTGAATTGCCAGCGGACTACGTCGCGAAACATTTAGCATGGCAATATCAGGATTTAGACATTGACACTTCCAACGGGCCGGCATTAACGGAAATCATCACCATGCTTGCGGATCGTTGTAAAACCTTACGTGAAATGGCGCTTGCCAGTCGTTATTTCTTTGAAGAATTTGAAGCTTTCGATGAAGCCGCAGTGAAAAAACATTTCAAAGCGGGCGCGGTAGAAGCGCTTGAAAAAGTAAAAGAAAAACTGACCGCACTTTCCACTTGGGATTTGCATTCTACTCACGAAGCTATTGAACAAACCGCTGCCGAATTAGAGGTTGGCATGGGTAAAGTCGGTATGCCGTTACGTGTTGCGGTGACCGGTGCAGGGCAATCGCCTTCTATGGATGTAACCTTAGTGGGAATCGGACGTGAGCGCGTATTAAGCCGAATTCAACGTGCTATTGATTTTATTAACGGTTAAAATGCTTAATATTTAATCTGATAGCGACGAATTGAAAATTTAATATTGACAGACCAAGGGGCGGAATTTATCATAGCCGCCACTTACGGGGATATAGCTCAGTTGGGAGAGCGCTTGAATGGCATTCAAGAGGTCGTCGGTTCGATCCCGATTATCTCCACCAAATTCCAAAATCCTATCAATGTAAATTGATGGGATTTTTTCTTTTGGGTGCATATAGTTATATAACCCGCTGATCGGACAAGAGACGATATTTCCTAAAATAGGTTGTTTTCCTTGGCCGGGCGTGTTCTAATGCGCACCAAGCTAGACAATCACTTCAGTAAGTTAGTTATTTCGGTTCTTCCTCATTCAAGTTTTTAATTTGTACTTCGAAGATTCTATATATATCCATCTCTGTTTAAGTTAAATACCTAGTGTTTCGTGCTTGTTGAAAGCACATAATTTCATTATTTAAGAAGAAGGAAGACAACATGTCTAAATTAAACGGCACCGTAAAATGGTTTAACTCAACTAAAGGTTTTGGTTTTATCGCTCCGGCGGACGGCACTAAAGATGTTTTCGTGCATTTTTCCGGTATTGTCGGTAACAATTTCCGCACCTTAAATGAGGGTGACCGTGTGGCGTATAACGTGCAGGACTCTCAACGCGGTCCGACAGCGGTTGAAGTTGAAGTGATTTAATCAATCTTTTCCCAATAAAATAAGCCCTTTAGTTAAAGGGCTTATTTTTTATCTACGGTTTTTAATATTAAAAACGCAACGAAAAAGCACCGCACTTTTATCCTTGTTTTTCCAAGAAATCTAACGTTTCCGCACGATTTGGAATAGACGGTTGCGCGCCGGCACGGGTGACGCTAATGGCTGCTGCGGCATGGGCAAAACGGATGGCGTCCGAGAGGCTTTTGCCTTCTAATAAACTCACCACTAATGCACCGTTGAATGTATCGCCTGCCGCTGTAGTGTCTTTGGCGGTTACACGAAAGCCTTCGATAATTTGTCCTTGGTTGTTTTCACTGACATAAACGCCTTTGGCGCCAAGGGTAATGAGCACAATTTGTACTCCCCAATGATGCAATTTCTCTGCTGCCCGTGCTGCACCGGCTTCATCTTCCACTTTAATTCCCGTCAGGATTTCCGCTTCTGTCTCATTTGGGATAATCATGTATAAATTAGCAAGTAACGTTTGCGGTAACGTGTTTGCCGGGGCGGGGTTTAGAATCACTTTAGTGTGATGTTGTTTAGCAATGTCGGCAGCGTAACAAATGGCGGCGAGCGGTGTTTCCAGTTGTATTAATAAAGCATCTGCCTGCCGAATATTTTCAGCTTGTTCTTCCACCAACGACTCATCTAAATAAGCATTGGCGCCGGCGGCAATAACAATGCTATTTTCCCCACTCTCTGCCACTTGGATCATGGCTATCCCGCTCATTTCATTTTCAATTTGGCGAATAGGCGTTACATTGATGCCGTCTTGCGCAAAGGCATTTTTCATGGCCTTACCAATATCATCATGGCCAATGCAAGCAATAAAATCTACCTGCGTGTTTTGCGCTTTTAAGCGTGCCGCAGCCACCGCCTGATTCGCCCCTTTTCCACCATAAGCAATGCGATAATGGGATCCGCTTAAGGTTTCACCGGCTTTTACGAAGCGCGGTACTTGAATAACATGATCGACGTTAATGCTGCCGAGAACAACGAGTTTGGCGCACATATTTCCTCCTGAGCAAAAGGAACGCATTTAGCGTTCCTTAAAACGTTTGTAAAATTATTCGCAAGTTCTCCGGTTCACTTGTTCAGCCCCAACGAGGTTGTCGCTAGAGCCGATATTCAAAATCCATTGGATTTTATGACCGCACTTTTGTGCGGAAAGCATTACTCGCTAATCACTTTCAAATCAACCGGAATTTTGGCCTCGACTTTTTCGCCTTTTACGAGCTTGTCGGCAGTGACCACGCCAAGCTCACCGATTAATGCAGGCTGTTGTGCAATCGTGGCGGCCATTTTGCCGCTTTTTACGGCTTTAATACCATCATCGGTACCGTCAAAACCTACAACCAGAACCTTTTTATTGGCTGCAGAGAGTGCGCGTAGGGCACCTAACGCCATTTCGTCATTTTGTGCGAAGACGGCTTGTACCGCGCCTTTTGAGGCGAGTAAGTTTTCCATCACGTTCAAGCCTTTAGTACGGTCGAAATCTGCCGGTTGGCTGGCGAGTACGTCAAATTTATGTTCGGTAACGGCTTGTTTAAAACCTTCTCCACGTTCACGGGCTGCGGATGTGCCGGCTAATCCTTCCAATTGAATCACTTTGGCATTGCCACCTAATTTTTGGGCAATAAAATCGCCTGCCATTTTGCCGCCGGCAACGTTATCGGAAGCAATGTGACTTACTACATCGCCTTTCAGTGCACCACGATCTAAGGTGATAACCGGGATTTTATTGCGATTGGCAATCGCCACCGCATTACTGACGGTCTCGGAATCTGTCGGATTGATTAACAGTACTTTCGCGCCGCATACAATTAAGTCTTCTACGTTAGCCAGTTCTTTGGCTGGGTCGTTTTGTGAGTCCAATACCACCAGTTTATAGCCTAATTCATCGGCTTTTTTTTGTGCGCCGTCTTTTAAGGATACGAAGAACGGATTATCTAAGGTTGAGATGGTTAACGCGATAGTGTCTTTGGCCATGGCGTTTGTACTTAACGCGAGTAATAACGCTGTTGCTAAGGTAGTTAATTTTTTCATTAAATTCTCCTTGAATATAAAGTTAGAGTTTTTTACTGCCTAAATAGTTATCTGCTAAGACCGCCACCAGAATAACCAATGCTTTTGCTATCATTTGATAGTAAGAAGAAATATCCAATAAATTCAGTGCATTATTTAAGAATCCGATGATCAATGCGCCGATTAATGTTCCCATTACACGCCCTTTTCCCCCCATTAAACTGGTACCGCCTACGACCACAGCGGCGATAGCATCCAGTTCATAGGTAACGCCTGCGGTAGGTTGGGCGGAAGATAAACGGGAGGTGACAATTAAGCCGGCAAGGGCGGAGAGAAACCCACTGACTGCGAAGACAAAAATTTTGACTTTGTCCACGTTAATGCCGGAAAGCTGGGTTGCCGCTTCGTTGCCGCCTAAGGCATAAATATAGCGTCCCATTTTCGTATTCTTTAACACATACCAAGAGATTAAAAAGACGATCGCCATTAACCAAATCGGCACCGGAATGCCGAATAAATAGCCCGTACCAAGGAAGGCAAAAGCATCCGCCGTATCGGAAAAGCCGGTACTGATAGGGCGCCCGTCGGTGTAAACCATGGTGACGCCCCGCAACAATGTCATGGTGACTAAGGTGGCGATAAATGCCTGTACTTTACCTTTTGCGACAATAACTCCGCTGAGGGTGCCGAGTAATGTGCCGATCAGTAACACGGCGGGAATCACTAATAAAATGGACAATTCCGTGCCGACCATGCTGGCTGCAAAGGCTCCGGTGAGGGCCAAAATTGAACCGACGGATAAATCAATGCCGGCAATTAAAATGACAAATGTCATGCCTACTGCAATAATCGCATTGACGGAGGTTTGGCGCAGAATGTTCAGAATATTATCCACGGTAAAAAAATTGGGATTAATTGCCGACACCACGCCAATTAACACCAATAGCGCAATGATTGAACGCTGTTCCAATAAAAATTTGCCTAATGTGACATTACGTTGTGCATTCATGTTGACCTCTTATCAATGTGATTTGCCGATAGCGGCGGCCAATAATTTTTCTTGCGTGGCGTCGGCGCGACTAAACTCGGCGCGGATTCGCCCTTCATGCATGACTAAAATGCGATCGCTCATGCCCAATACTTCAGGCATTTCGGAAGACACCAAAATAATGCTCATGCCTTCTCCTTTGAATTTGTTTATTAGCTGATAAATCTCCTTTTTGGCACCGACATCCACGCCGCGTGTAGGCTCATCTAAAATCAACACCTGTGGGCGTGTCATCAAACCTTTGGCGATAGCGACTTTTTGTTGATTGCCACCGGAAAGCAAACCGATAGGTTGCTCACGGCTTGGCGTTTTTATATTGAATAGTAAAATAAAATCGTCGACCGCCATGCGCTCTGCTGTTTGATTAATGTGCAGGTGTTTGGCGAAATAATCTAACGCGGTAAGGGACATGTTTTCTTTTACCGACATCCCTAAAATCAGGCCGTCACCTTTGCGATCCTCGGAAATATACACAATGCCGTTGCGTAATCCGTCTTGCGGGCAACGATTAAAAATCTCCCGATTATTTAACCGCACTTCGCCCGATTCGCGTGGCAATGCACCATATAAGACTTTCATCAGTTCGCTACGGCCTGCTCCCATCAAACCTGAAATACCAAGAATCTCGCCGCTACGCAACGTAAACGACACATCATGTACGCCGCTTCCGTTAAGATTTTTCACCGCCAAACGAATGTCGCCCGGAGGCTGTTCCAAATGTGGGTATTGTTCTTCCAAGCGACGACCGACCATCATTTCAATCAAGCGATTTTCATCTAAATTTTCTACCGCACTTTCGCCAATAAATCGGCCGTCACGTAATACAGTCACATCATCGCAGATATCGAAAATCTCCTTAATTCGATGAGAAATATAAACGATGCCTCGATTTTCTGCTTTGAGTTCACCAATGACATTAAACAGCGCGTCTGTTTCCGTATCGGTTAAGGCATCGGTCGGCTCATCCATAATGATCACTTTCGATTCAAAACTGAGCGCTTTGGCGATTTCTACCATTTGTTGTTCGCCAATGGAGAGTTCGGCGCAAAGTGTGTGGCTACTGTGGGTGACGCCTAAACGGGCGAGAAGTTTATCCGCTTCCCGATACATTTTAGGCCAGTCAATGGCGCCCCAAGGGTGGGTGAATTCCCGGCCAAGAAAAATATTTTCCGCAATAGTCAAATTGCCCACTAAGTTTAGTTCTTGATGAATAATGCTAATACCGGCCTCTTGTGAGGCTTTGGGTCCATTGAATGAAACTACCCGACCAAGGTATTCAATCGTGCCGGTGTCTTTGTCATAAATCCCGGTGAGGACTTTCATTAAGGTGGATTTACCGGCGCCATTTTCACCCATTAGAGCCATCACTTTGCCGGGATATACGTTTAAACAGGCATGACTTAAGGCCTTGACGCTGGGGAAGGATTTGTCCACATCCTTAATGCTTAAGAGAGGTTGTTCCATAAAAAACACTCCTTAAAATGGCACGCCGGAATATAAAATGATATTGGCATAAGGTGAGCATTCGCCGCTGCGCACAATGGCTTTGCTGTGCTTCGTTGCTTGTTTGAAGGCTTCGTGGCTGACGTATTCAACGGGAATTTGATTGCCTTGTTGTTGCTCAAGTTCGGTAAGGCGGGCTAAAAGTGCGGTCAAAATTTGGGGATTTTTTAATTTAATCTCTTGAGCGAGCAAGACCCGTTCTACAAACATTTCGCTGAGTATGGCATTCAGGCAGTCAAGAAATGTGGGAATATTTGGCGTGAGTGCAAGGTCGATGCGTTCAATATCATGCGGAATCGGTAGCCCCGCATCACAAAGCGTTAAGCCGTCAGTATGACCGAGCGTGGCGATGCAGTGAGAGAGCCGTGCATTGAGAATGGCAGTTTTTTTCATTATTCCTCCTCGTTGGTAATGTGATTGTCGAACCGTTCGATGAGTAAAAACAGTGTAGAAGAAAACGTTATAAAGGGGAAAGAAATAAAGTCGGTTTTGTGAAGCGGATCAACAAATCACTCTTTTGCTTTAAAGGTATTAAGCAGAATAAAGTTGTGCTAAGGGTCAGTTTATGAAACAATTTGCCGTTATTTAGCATGAAAAATGAGACAGATTAAGGGATACGATAGTGATCGATTTCGATGGCTACCGTCCGAATGTAGGCATTGTCATTTGTAACGACAAAGGGCAAGTGCTGTGGGCGAAGAGATACGGACAGAATTCTTGGCAATTTCCGCAAGGGGGAATTAATGATAACGAAACACCCGAGCAGGCCATGTTTAGAGAATTATTTGAAGAAGTGGGGCTGACGCGTAAAGATGTGCGTGTGCTATATGCGTCTAAACACTGGTTACGTTATAAATTACCAAAGCGCTTATTGCGCCATGATTCCAAACCTATGTGTATCGGGCAGAAACAACGTTGGTTTTTATTGCAACTGGTTGGCGATGCCAAGAATATCAATATGCAATGCAGCAAAACGCCGGAGTTTGACGGATGGCGTTGGGTGAGTTTTTGGTATCCGGTGCGTCAAGTGGTGTCTTTTAAAAAAGAGGTTTATCGTAAAGCCATGAAAGAGTTTGCTGCGGTGTTATTTGATGAAAATAATAAAGCGTTGTTGCATAGCGAAACAGAGACTTACGACGAAAAGAAATCCACCTTCTCATCTCATAAACAACATTATTCTAAACAGCCGAAACGCGCGCCGCACAAATACAAAGGATAATTATGTTAACCTTCTTTCTTTTCTGCTTGCTTGGCGGTTGCGCCGCCGGTTTCTTAGCCGGATTATTCGGCATTGGCGGTGGCATGGTAATTGTGCCGATGATGGTTTATCTACTGCCGATTGTGGGCGTGCCGGATTCACTGCTCATGTCCACCGCACTTGGCACGTCTTTTGCGACCATAGTGATTACCGCATTTTCTTCCGCACAACGACACCACAAACTCGGCAATGTGGTTTGGTCAACGTTGAAATATTTTGCTCCTGCCTTAATGATTAGCGCATTTATTTCCGGACAATACATCAGTAAATTACCCCCTGAAATTTCCGGTAAGTTATTTGCCTGCTTGGTCGTTTATTTGGCGGTTAAAATGATTTTATCTATTAAGCCGAAAAACGTCGATCCGAACAAAAAAATTACACCGTTATCATCTATTATTGGCGGTTCTTTAATCGGCATGATATCAAGTGTTGCCGGTATTGGCGGCGGCGGATTTATCGTGCCGTTTTTAAATTCACGCAATGTGGACATTAAAAAGGCCATCGGTACCTCCGCATTTTGTGGAATGTTAATGGGCATTGCCGGTATGTTGAGCTTTATGGTGAGCGGTTGGGGGACGCCGGGAATGCCGAATTATTCCATCGGTTTTGTGTACCTTCCTGCCGTGTTAGGCATTACCATCACCTCATTTTTTACCTCCAAACTCGGCGCCAATATGACCAACCGATTACCGGTGTCGACCTTGAAGAAAGGGTTTGCTGCCTTTTTAATTGTGGTGGCGATTAATATGTTATTGAAATAAGGAAAGTTATGAATTCAGGCTATTTGGTTTTACCGCAATTTAATCCGGCTATCTTTGAATTTGGCCCTATCGGTTTGCGTTGGTACGGCTTAATGTATTTACTTGGTTTTATTTTTGCCCGTTGGCTCGGCGTGCGTCGTGCTAAGCAACCAAACAGCGGCTGGACGGTAGAACAAGTAGATTCCTTATTATTTAACGGCTTTATGGGCGTCTTTTTAGGCGGTCGAATTGGGGATGTTTTCTTTTATAATCTTGATCGTTTTTTACAGGATCCGCTGTATTTATTCCGCGTTTGGGAAGGTGGAATGTCCTTTCACGGCGGTTTAATCGGTGTGATTATCGCCATGATCATCACATCGAAGATACAAAAACGCAACTTCTGGGCGACAGCAGACTTTGTGGCACCGTTAATTCCGTTTGGTTTGGGGATGGGACGTATTGGTAATTTCATTAATCTGGAGTTATGGGGGCGTCAAACCGATGTGCCTTGGGCGATGATTTTCCCAACGGATCCTCTGCTATTGCCACGCCATCCGTCCCAATTATATGAAGCGGTATTGGAAGGTTTGGTGTTATTCCTCATTCTCAATTGGTTTATTCGTAAACCACGTCCAATGGGGGCCGTGTCAGGCTTGTTCCTAATGGGTTACGGCATTTTCCGTTTTATGATTGAATATGTGCGCGAACCTGATGTGGAGCTTTTCCTTGATGTCATAACGCGCGGTCAATTACTTTGCTTGCCAATGATTCTCGGCGGCATGTTCATTATGCTTTGGGCATACAACAAAAGTGCGGTGAAAAAATGAAACAATATTTAGACTTGTGCCAACGCATTGTTGATGAAGGCGTTTGGATAGAAAATGAACGCACCGGAAAGCGTTGCTTAACGGTGATTAATGCGAGTTTAACCTACGATGTGGCAAACAACCAATTCCCGTTGATTACCACCCGTAAAAGCTATTGGAAAGCCGCTATTGCCGAATTTCTTGGTTATATCCGCGGTTATGACAATGCTGCCGACTTCCGCAAACTTGGCGCCAAAACCTGGGATGCTAATGCCAACGAAAATCAGGTTTGGCTTAATAATCCGCACCGCAAAGGCACCGATGACATGGGACGCGTATATGGTGTGCAGGGCAGAAATTGGCGCAAACCGAATGGCGAACATCTCGATCAGCTACGCAAAATCGTCAATAACCTCAGTAAAGGCATCGACGATCGTGGCGAGATTCTCACCTTTTACAATCCCGGTGAATTTGATTTGGGTTGTTTGCGTCCTTGCATGCACACGCATACGTTCTCGTTATTAGGCGACACCCTCTATCTCACCAGTTATCAACGTTCCTGCGATGTACCGCTTGGCTTGAATTTTAATCAAATCCAAGTATTTACGTTTTTGGCGTTAATGGCGCAAATCACCGGTAAGAAAGCCGGGCAAGCGTTCCATCACATTGTGAATGCGCACATTTATGAAGACCAGCTGGAACTCATGCGTGATGTGCAATTAAAACGCGAACCGTTCCCGTCACCGCAGTTAGAAATTAACCCGGACATTAAATCCTTGGAAGACCTGGAAACTTGGGTCACGATGGATGATTTTAAAGTAACGGGTTACCAATGCCACGAACCGATTAAATATCCGTTTTCCGTATAACGAAAGTGCAGTCGTTTTGGGGACTGTTTATTTTCTTTCCTTCCCCTGCTTGCGGGGGAAGGTGCCCGAAGGGCGGAAGGGGGCAAAATTCTCCCCTGCTTTTTGTCGTTCGCCTCGTAAACGGAGACAGAAAGGCTTTATACAATGAAAATATTTCAAAAAATAACCGCACTTTAACCTCAAACCAAACAATGACCGAATCCCAAAACATCCTCGATGAAAAATTCATGCGCCACGCCTTAATGTTGGCGGACAAAGCCGAAGCCTTAGGGGAAATTCCTGTTGGCGCGGTGTTGGTGAGCGCTGAAGGCGAAATCATCGGCGAGGGTTGGAATTTATCTATCATTGATTCCGATCCTACGGCGCACGCCGAAATTGTTGCTTTGCGTCAAGGCGGGCAACGCTTGCAAAATTATCGTCTATTGAACGCCACGTTATATGTCACCCTTGAGCCTTGTACTATGTGCGCCGGCGCGATTTTGCATAGTCGCATTAAGCGCTTGGTGTTTGGCGCGGCCGATTATAAAACCGGTGCGGTAGGTTCCCGTTTTCATTTTTTTGATGATTATAAAATGAACCATGTCATCGAAATTACCGGCGGTGTGCTGCAACAGGAATGCAGCGAAAAACTCAGTGCCTTTTTTCAAAAACGCCGCGCTCAGCAGAAAGAAGCAAAATTGGCGTCATCCTCTATTCAGGAGCAACCCGAGGCATAAAAAGTGCGGTTGTTTTTGTGAACGTTTTTAATACTTCTCGTTAAATCCCTTGCAGAGTGGTACAATCGCCGGTCAATTTGATTCATCACAAGAGATAAGTTATGTCCCGTCAGAAAAAGACCCGTCGCGTGACGGATATTATGCCGACCCGTAAAACCGATAAAAAACCGTCACCACCGCGTTCAGGCCGTCAGGCAACCCGTTATGAACTCGATGCTAAAGCGCGTGAAGAGAAGAAAAAACGTAAACACAAAGGGTTAGCTTCAGGCTCCCGCCACAGTGCGGTGGATGCCAAAACCGAAAACCAAGCGTTGGATGTAAAAGATCCGCGTATTGGTAGCCGTAAAAAAGTGCCGTTAATGGTGGAATTTGTCAATAAACCGGAAAAAGGTCAAACTATTCCGGTTCCGCAAACCGAGTCAAAAGCCAAATTGGATCCGATGGTGGAATTGGAACAATTGGAAAATAACGAATGTTTGAATCAATTATTGGATCAGTTGGATGAAGGCAAAAAATTATCTGCCGAAGATCAACAATTTGTTGATGAGTGCTTGGCGCGTGTTGAACAATTGATGACCGAATTGGGTATTGCGGAAGAGGACGAAAACGACGAAGATTTATACCGCACTTTCGAGAAAATCGACATCAATCAATTCAAATAAACACCTTATTTATCTATGTGGAAGACAATTTTATTCATTGCGGCAGTTTGTATCATTGTGGGGATGGTCGGCTATGCCGCATATTTATTGCTTGCCTTGCAAAAGCAAAAGAAGGCTTTGCAACAAGCCCGTCGAAATCGAATCAATCGCATTAAGGAAAGTATTGAAATCATTGCAAAAGCCATGTTGAACGGCGATTGCAACTTTTCTGAAGGCGTGTTGCGTCTGAAAATGTTGTTAGAACCGGTGGGGATGAGCATCAAAAACTACGTTACCATGCTGCAGTTGTATGAAGTGGTGGAAGATATGCCGACCCATGAAGCGCGTAAATCATTAAAAAAGAACGAACGTATGCGTTTGGATTTGCGCCGTGAAAGTGCCGAAGCGGAACTTGAAAAAAACATTAAGTTGGAGTTACGTCAGCTGTTGGCTGATATTGAAAAGTTATAAAAATATTTAGGGGAAGTTGAATGTCCGAAATTATTTGGGATTTGGCATTAATTCAGAAATATAATCAATCCGGCCCGCGCTATACGTCTTATCCGACTGCGTTGGAATTTAATGAAAATTATACAAACGACGATTTTATCGCCGCCACGCAACGTTATCCCGCCCGCCCGTTGTCTTTATATGTTCACATTCCGTTCTGTCACAAACTTTGTTATTTCTGTGGCTGTAATAAAGTGATCACCCGTCATCAGCACAAGGCGGATATCTATTTGGATTTTCTTGAAAAAGAAATCAAAGAGCGGTCGAAATTATTTACAAATCGCGTAGCGACCCAAGTGCATTGGGGCGGTGGCACACCGACCTATTTAACGGAAGAACAATCTGCCCGTTTAATGAATATGCTGCGTGAACACTTCAATATCGCCGAAAATGCAGAAGTGAGTATCGAAATGGATCCGCGTGAAATCGAGCTTTCCATGCTGGATCATTTGCGCAATATCGGTTTTAACCGTATTAGCATGGGCGTGCAAGATTTCAATAAAGACGTGCAAAAAGCGGTAAATCGCGAACAAGATGAAGCATTCGTCAATACCTTATTGATGCGCGCCCGTGAATTGGGTTTCCAATCTACCAATCTGGATTTAATTTACGGTCTTCCGTTGCAAACCGTAGAGAGCTTTATGTTCACGTTGCAAAAAGTGATTGAGCTTAATCCCGATCGTTTAAGTATTTTTAACTATGCCCACCTGCCAAGCCGCTTTGCCGGACAGGCGAAAATCAAAGACTGGCAATTACCAAAACCGGAAACTAAGTTAGACATTCTGCAAAAAACCATCCAAACCTTGGGAAATGCAGGTTACAAATTTATCGGTATGGATCATTTCGCCAAACCGGATGATGAACTTGCCATTGCCCAGCAAAAAGGCATTTTGCATCGTAATTTCCAAGGCTACACCACGCAGGAAGAATGCGATCTATTAGGGTTGGGCGTGTCTGCCATCAGCTTGCTAGGCGACACTTACGCACAAAATCAAAAAGATCTGAAAACCTATTATGCTAACGTGGATGAAACCGGCATTGCTTTACACAAAGGCTTGGCCATGACGGAAGAAGATTGTCTGCGCCGTGATGTGATCAAGCAATTGATTTGTAACTTTAAATTAGCGTATGCCCCATTGGAAAAACAATATCACATTGATTTTAAACAACACTTTGCAGAAGATTTGGCATTGTTAGCGCCTTTGGCAGCCGACGGTTTATTAGAGATTGGCGACGAGCAAATGGTTGTTTCCGCTAAAGGTCGTTTGTTGATTCGTAATATTTGTTTGTGTTTCGACACGTATTCCCGCGCACAAGCAAAACAACAGCAATTTTCGCGGATTATTTAATTCATACTGATGGCGTGCATCTTCCGATGTGTGCCAGCCGGTTATCGTAGAACAAACAAAAAGTGCGGTTGAAATTCACAACAAATTTCAACCGCACTTTTTTATTCTTATTAATCGGCCAAATTCAATTCAAACACCGATTTCTTCGGATTCAATTTAAAGCCTTCATTTTCCAACAAATGATGTCGTTGAATGTCCTGTTCTACAGTTAAACGGGTGGATTGCGTGTAGCTGACGAACTCTTTGGCTTTGGAGATAAGCGCCGTGTAAACGTCATTTTTTTGGCTGATATTACGCACGAAAATATCCGTTAATTGCCAGTAGCGTTGCAGTTGCAATGAGGAAAGGCGAGGGTAGAGCTGAATGAAACCAACGGCTTTTTTGTCCTCATCTAACGCTAAGAAAAAAATGCTTTCGCTAAAACGGATTCGGTTGGTTAGGAAGGTTAAGGTGCGCTCGGGATTTTCCGCCATGCTGTGAGAAAGGCGATATTCTTCAAATAACGGCAGGAGAATGTCTAAATTCCATTGTTCTGCTTTAAAAATTTTTATCATGAGGCAATCGGTTATTTTTTGTTAAATTTATACAGTAGATTGTATCTTTTTACCCCAAAATAATCATCTGTTGCAAAGAAAATTTTTTACGACGATGATTTTTTACCGAAAAAGAGTGATTTTTTTGTTATAGTAATAGCAATTTTTATTCAATCATATTAAGGAGAAACAAAATGGCTCGTCGTCCTTTAGTTATGGGTAACTGGAAATTAAACGGTAGCAAAGCCTTCACTCGTGAATTAATCACCGGTTTAAAAGAAGAATTGCACGGTGTGACCGGCTGTGACGTGGCAATTGCCCCACCGGTAATGTATTTGGCGGAAGCAGAAAAATTATTATCCAACTGTGGTTGCAGCTGTGGCGGTGAAAATATCATCCAATTAGGTGCACAAAACGTGGATGTGAACGTGAAAGGCGCCTTCACCGGAGACATTTCCACAGAAATGTTAAAAGATTTCGGCGCGAAATATATTATTATCGGTCACTCCGAGCGCCGTACTTATCACAAAGAAAGCGATGAATTCGTGGCGAAAAAATTCGGTGCGTTAAAAGAAGCGGGCTTAGTGCCGGTGTTGTGTATCGGTGAATCTGAAGCGGAAAACGAAGCAGGCAAAACCGAAGAAGTCTGTGCGCGTCAAATTGATGCTGTAATCAACCTATTGGGCGTAGAAGCCTTCAACGGTGCGGTTATCGCTTATGAACCAATTTGGGCTATCGGTACCGGCAAATCTGCGACTCCGGCACAAGCGCAAGCCGTACACGCATTCATTCGTGGTCACATTGCGAAAAAATCCCAAGCGGTTGCTGATCAAGTGATCATTCAATACGGCGGTTCTGTTAACGATGCTAACGCGGCAGAATTGTTCACTCAACCGGATATTGACGGTGCATTAGTGGGTGGCGCGTCCTTAAAAGCCCCTGCCTTTGCGGTGATCGTAAAAGCAGCGGCAAAAGCGAAAAACTAATTTTATTTTGTCTTTGAGGGTCGGTGAATACCGACCCTTTTCGTTTTCAGATTTCAGAAACTTCCGCTATAATGACCGCACTTTTTTAACCTTAAATTAAAGGAATTTCTCATGCAAAATCCAAAAGATGATGTTTTATATGCGCCGGTTGAGTGGGTTGATCACAGTGCGGGTTACACCGACATTCGTTATCACAAATCCACCGACGGCATTGCCAAAATCACCATCAATCGCCCGGAAGTGCGCAATGCTTTCCGTCCGCAAACCGTTAAAGAAATGATCACCGCTTTTGCTGATGCCCGTTTTGACGAAAAAATCGGTGTTATCGTGCTAACAGGTGAAGGCGAAAAAGCCTTCTGTTCCGGCGGTGACCAGAAAGTACGTGGCGATTACGGCGGCTATAAAGACGACAGCGGTGTGCATCATCTCAATGTGTTGGATTTCCAACGTGATATTCGTACTTGCCCAAAACCGGTGGTGGCGATGGTGGCAGGTTATGCTATTGGTGGTGGTCATGTGTTACACATGATGTGCGATCTTACCATTTCCGCAGACAACGCCATTTACGGCCAAACCGGCCCGAAAGTAGGTTCTTTTGATGGCGGTTGGGGTGCAAGCTATATGGCACGTATCGTCGGTCAGAAAAAAGCGCGTGAAATTTGGTTCTTATGCCGTCAATATAATGCACAAGAAGCCTTAGACATGGGCTTAGTGAACACAGTCGTGCCTTACGCTGAGTTAGAAAAAGAAACCGTACGTTGGTGCCGTGAAATGCTACGTAACAGCCCGATTGCTTTACGTTGCTTGAAAGCCGCATTAAATGCCGACTGCGACGGTCAATCCGGTCTTCAAGAACTTGCCGGTAATGCTACCATGTTGTTCTACATGACAGAAGAAGGCCAAGAAGGTCGCAATGCCTTCAATGAAAAACGCGCGCCGGATTTCGGTAAATTTAAGCGCAATCCTTAAGATAAAAAGTGCGGTCGTTTTTAAAAATGTTTTTTAAATCGACCGCACTTTTGCCATTTCGCACACAACAATTTCTTCTCTGCAATTGATATAGGTAAAGACAATGGATTTCGGTTTAACAGAAACAATGATTAAAAAAATTGGTTGGCATTTGCGCCATTTTCCGAATGTTGAAACAGCGATTTTGTTTGGCTCACGCGGGAAGGGAAATTTTCGTGAAGACTCGGACATTGATTTAGCCTTAAAAGGCGATGGCATTACCGATGACATGTTGCACGACATTCAGCAAACCCTGTCGCAAACTACCATTCCGTATAAATTCGATGTAGTCATTCATAACAAGATTACCGATCCTGATTTACTGGAACATATTCAACGGGTGGGCAAAATCTTCTATGAAAAGAAAAATTGCGCTATTCAACATCGTCGCTATCAACTTTTCCGTTATTCCATTCCGGTAGATTCACAGCTGATTTTGCGCAATCGTTTTTTGAAAAAGCGCGAAGGCCTTTTGGTGAAAGTGTGCTGTGGGCAAAATGAAGGTTGGGGCGAAATTGCGCCATTGCCGGAGTTTAGCCATGAAACCTTAGACCAAGCGCAAGCCCAAGCGATCGAATGGCTGGAAAAATGGGATCAATCCCGCAGTTGCAATGTGAAATTGGATTTAACGGCGGATTTATATCCTTCTGTGGCGTTCGGGCTCAGTTGTGCATTGATGGAAATGAAAGGTCGCTTGGATGATGAAGGCAATTATCGAACCGCGCCTTTATGTTATGGCGACCCGGATGAGCTTTATGAACCGCTGGATCAAATGCTGGGTGAAAAGGTCGCGAAAGTGAAAGTAGGCATGTATGAAGCCAATCGTGATGGTCTCATTGCCGATATGCTGTTAGAAGCGATTCCGGATTTGCAATTACGGCTAGATGCTAATCGCAGTTGGACGCCTGCTAAAGCGCAAATGTTCGCCAAATATGTGAAACCTGAGCATCGTGCGCGTATTCAATTTATTGAAGAACCTTGCAAAACCCGTGAGGAAAGCCGTCAATTTGCGGCAGAAACCGGCATTAACATTGCCTGGGATGAAAGTGTACGCGAGCCGGATTTTCGTGTAGAAAAAGAACCGCACTTGGCGGCGATTGTGATTAAACCGACGTTGGTGGGCTCTATTGAACGTTGCGCTGAGTTGATTGCGCAGGCGCATGCGTTAGGTATTAAAGCGGTTATCAGTTCCAGCATTGAAAGTAGCTTCGGTTTAACTCAACTGGCCCGCATGGCGCAACAATATACGCCAAATGTCACGCCGGGCTTAGACACACTCGATTTAATGGATTATCAAGTCGTCAGAACCTGGCCGGAGTCGGAGTTACCTGTCGTTGGCTTGGATTCGGAATTCATTACCGAAGTTATTTTAGATTAAAAGTGCGGTCTTTTTTTCTGATGTTTTTTATAGTTTAGTGTTTACAGATTAGACCAGCCGAAAGCGAAAAATCATTATAATGCGCGCAATAAAAGGAATGTGATATGTCATCAAAATACAACATTTTGCTGTTAAATGGCCCGAACTTGAATATGTTAGGCGTGCGTGAGCCAGGTCATTACGGGCATTTATCCTTGGGCATGATAGAGGCCAAAATGCATCAATTGGCCGGGCCGCAAGGCGTTGAATTAACGTGTTTTCAGGCCAATAGCGAAGAAAAGCTTATTGAACGAATTCATCAGAGTTTTGAAAAAGTCGATTTTATCATTATTAATCCCGCCGCTTATACCCACACCAGTGTGGCGTTGCGTGATGCGTTACTTGCCGTTGGCATTCCTTTCGTTGAAGTGCATTTATCCAATATTCATAAACGAGAACCGTTTCGTCATCATTCCTATTTTAGCGATGTGGCGGAAGGGGTGATTTGTGGTTGTGGCGCGCAAGGTTACGAGTTTGCTTTGCAATTTGCGCTGAATTATCTGGCAGAAAAGCGAAATTCAGCGAAAATTGACGAAAAATAACAGAATTTTATCGCCAAAATGATTATTTTCAGGTAATCTCTCGTGCGAAAATTTAAAGTTAATCCGTACCGCACTTTTTCTCAAAAAAAGTGCGGTTAAAATTTGAGTCTTTTAGGAAACAATTATGGACATTCGTAAAATTAAAAAATTGATCGAACTTGTAGAAGAATCCGGCATTATGGAACTTGAAATTTCCGAAGGGGAAGAGTCCGTTCGCATTAACCGTGGTTCTCCGGCGTCTGTTCAATACACCGTACCAATGGCAGCGCCTGCTCCGATTGCCAGCGCACCTGCACCGGTAGCCGCCCCGGCTGTTGCCCCTGCACCAAGCGTTGCCGCATCGGTAGCGGAAGATGTCTCCGGCCATAAAATCCGTTCTCCGATGGTAGGTACGTTCTACCGTAGCCCAAGCCCTGAAGCAAAAGCCTTCGTTGAAGTGGGGCAAAGCGTGAAAGTGGGCGATGCACTTTGTATCGTTGAAGCGATGAAAATGATGAACCGCATTGAAGCGGATAAAGCAGGTGTGGTTAAAGCTATTCTGGTAAATGATGGTGATCCTGTTGAATTCGACGAGCCGTTAATTGTTATCGAATAATTAACATCTAAACCATAATTTAAGCAAAGAATGGATTTATTATGTTAGAAAAAGTTGTTATTGCCAATCGCGGTGAAATTGCACTGCGAATTTTGCGTGCTTGCAAAGAATTAGGCATTAAAACCGTTGCGGTGCATTCTACCGCCGACCGTGAACTGAAACACGTTCTGCTTGCCGATCAAACTGTGTGTATCGGCCCTGCTCAATCTGCCAAAAGCTACTTAAATATTCCTGCCATTATTGCTGCTGCGGAAGTGACCGGCGCTGATGCAATTCATCCGGGATATGGATTCCTTTCCGAAAACGCCGATTTTGCCGAGCAAGTTGAAAGCTCAGGTTTTATCTTTATCGGACCGACTGCGGATGTGATTCGTTTAATGGGTGACAAAGTATCTGCCATTAACGCCATGAAAAAAGCCGGTGTGCCTTGTGTGCCAGGGTCTGATGGTCCGTTAAGTTCCGACATTGCGAAAAATAAAGAAATTGCCAAACGAATCGGCTATCCGATCATTATCAAAGCCTCCGGTGGCGGTGGTGGTCGTGGTATGCGCGTAGTGCGTAGCGAAGACGCTTTGGAAGAATCCATCGCAATGACAAAAGCCGAAGCCAAAGCGGCGTTTAATAACGACATGGTTTATATGGAAAAATATTTGGAAAATCCACGCCATGTAGAAATCCAAGTGTTAGCCGACACCCATGGTAATGCCGTTTATCTTGCTGAGCGCGATTGCTCCATGCAACGCCGCCACCAAAAAGTGGTGGAAGAAGCTCCGGCGCCGGGTATCACCGAAGAAGTTCGTTGCGACATCGGTTCCCGTTGTGCGAAGGCTTGCGTTGAAATCGGTTATCGTGGTGCGGGTACGTTCGAATTCTTATATGAAAACGGCGAGTTCTATTTCATTGAAATGAATACCCGTATTCAAGTGGAACATCCTGTTACTGAAATGATTACCGGCGTGGACTTAGTCAAAGAGCAACTACGCATTGCCGCAGGCTTACCGATTTCTTTTAAACAGGAAGATATCAAAGTAAAAGGTCACGCGATTGAATGTCGTATCAATGCGGAAGATCCAAAAACCTTCTTGCCTTCACCGGGTAAAGTTGCACATTTGCATTCCCCGGGTGGCTTAGGTGTGCGTTGGGATTCCCATATTTATGCGGGCTATAGTGTTCCACCACATTATGATTCTATGATTGCTAAGCTCATTACTTACGGTGATACCCGTGACGTAGCGATTCGTCGTATGCAAAATGCGCTAGCCGAGACGATCATTGATGGTATTAAAACCAATATTCCGTTGCATGAGCTCATTCTAGAGGATGAGAATTTCCAAAAAGGTGGTACGAACATCCACTATTTGGAGAAAAAATTAGGCATGCATGAATAATAAAAGCGTCAATAATTAATAAACTTATTAAAAAAGTGCGGTAGAAATTTAAGATGTTTTTACCGCCTTTTTAATTGCTTTCAATAAAGGCGGATGTCCGTTTATTGTAAGTTACCGTGCAAGCGGTTATTTCCACTTGAGTTTAGTTTAATAAAAAATGAGTGGTTTTTTTGGTATTTTTATACCATTTTCTTTTATCTTAAGGAGTATTTTTTATGAGTCATTTTAAAAGCTCAATTTCAAAATTAAGTCTTATTGTATTAACTTCATTGGCCATTACGGCTTGTGGGAGTGGTGGAAATGGAGGTAATTCTTCTGAACAACCACAGCAACCACAGCAGCCACAACCACTGCCAAATAACAATGCTGTGGGGGCAGCGTTAGCTTTTTCAGTTGGCAATGATGGTGAACAAGTTATTAAACATCTTACAATAACGGATTCAAATCTTGCCGAGTTAAATGTTGACGGACAAAAGATCAGTCTTAGTTCGGAATTAGATCAGCTAGTGTGTTGTCGTGATCATTCTGATTCTAGATTTGGTGTCATTAGTGGAAATCACGGTACTGATTATGCGTTTTATTATGGAAATCCAACGAAGAAAATGCCAATTAGTGGAACTGCTGAATATTTGGGAGGCGCTGTCTTGTTAGGCGCCTCTGAAAATGTTGAAACAGGAAAAGCCTCATTTAAAGTTGATTTCGAGAATAAAACATTAACGGGTACGCTTAATGTTCCGAGATTTGCCATTGCAGTAGATGGCCATATTGCAAATAATAGTTTTACCGGAACTGCAACACCTAAAGATTCTGCAGTTTTGCCCGGTGTTGCTAAGGTAGAAGGAAAATTTTATGGTGATCAAGCAAAAGAAATGAGCGGGTTATTTAACACCGATGATGGTACTTGGGGTGGCGTATTTGGTGCACAGAAACAAAATTAATCAGGTTTATTGATATTTTGTGTAGTAAAAAAGTGAGCATTAAGCTCACTTTTTTTATTCGCTTGGTTAATCTTCCATATACCCCAAACTGCGCAAGGCGCGTTCATCATCAGCCCAACCGGATTTTACTTTCACCCAAAGTTCCAGGTGTACTTTATTATCAAATAAGCGTTCCATGTCTAGGCGGGCTTCGGTGCCGATTTTTTTCAGCTTTTCACCTTTGCGTCCGATCACGATTTTTTTCTGACCATCACGTTCTACTAAAATTAAGCCATTAATTTCGTAAGTGCCACGTTCGTTAACTTTAAATTGTTCAATTTCAACGGTAACGGAATAAGGCAATTCTTCGCCCATAAAACGCATAAGTTTTTCACGGATAATTTCTGAGGCCATAAAACGTTGGGAGCGATCGGTGACATAATCTTCCGGGAAATGGTGAACACCGGGGCGCAAAGATTTTCGCACGATTTTTTCAATAGCGTCCAAATTATTCCCTTTTTCGGCAGACATCGGCACGATATCGGCAAAATTAAATTTTTGGCTAATTTCGGTGATGAATGGTAGTAAGTCATCTTTGTTTTTGATGTTATCGATTTTATTGATGGCAAGTACCACCGGCACTTTGGTTTTGCGTAGTTTGTTTAACACCATTTCATCGTCATCATTCCAATGGGTACCATCTACCACGAAAATCACCAAATCTACATCAGTAATCGCACTGCTGGCGGCACGGTTCATTAGACGATTGATGGCACGTTTTTCTTCAATATGAAGCCCCGGGGTATCCACATAAATCTCTTGGTATACCCCTTCCGTTTTTATACCAACAATGCGGTGGCGGGTGGTTTGTGCTTTGCGCGATGTGATGGAGATTTTTTGTCCGAGGATTTTATTGAGTAACGTTGATTTCCCTACATTCGGGCGCCCTACGATAGCAATAAAGCCGCAATAGGTTTCGGTTTGTTGTTCTGTCATTTAATTTTCAGCTCTTGAAGAATTTGTTCTGCCGCGGCCTGTTCCGCTTTACGACGGCTGGAGCCTTTGCCGATAAAAGTGCGGTCATTATTTTGAATGGAACATTCCACAGTAAATAATTGGTTATGGGCTTCCCCTTGAATATCCACAATATTATAGGTTGGCACCGGCAGGCGATTGCCTTGTAAATATTCTTGTAAACGGGTTTTAGCATCTTTTTGGTTATCGCCCGGCTGGATATCTTTTAATAATGGTTGATACCAACGGGTGACAATTTCGGTGGCATTGGCAAGGCTACTATCTAAAGAAATAGCACCAATAAGGGCTTCTACACAATCTGCCAAAATAGACTCACGACGAAAACCACCGCTTTTTAATTCGCCCTGACCAAGGGAAAGATAATCGCCTAGTTGGAAATCACGCGCTAAAATCGCTAATGTCGGCTCACGGACTAAGGTTGCCCGCATTCGACTTAGCTCGCCTTCATTGCACTTTGGGAATTGATGAAATAAGGCTTCGGCAATCGTTAAATTTAGAATTGCATCTCCTAAAAATTCTAAACGTTCGTTATGTTTATGTCCCGCACTGCGGTGGGTGAGGGCTTGTTTAAGAAGCCCTGTATCTTGAAATTGGTAGTCAATTTTTCGTTGTAAACGATCTAAATTATCTGTTCGCATATCATTGAATTTTTTGGAACAAACGTTCGGTACGAACACCTGTCGGCCATTCGTCCTGTTCTTTCTTTAAGCTAAGCCAAATGTAAGAGGCTTTGCCTACAATATTTTGTTCCGGTACGAAACCCCAGAAACGGCTGTCTTCACTGTTGTTGCGGTTGTCTCCCATAACAAAATAGTGTTTTTCCGGTACAACCCATTCGGTAACATAATTGTCTTGTTTATCATAGGCTTTGTAACGGAAGCCTTCGTATCGACTTTCCGGTGCCCAATGGATGTGGTGCGTTACATCACCGCTTTCAATTGTTTCTAACGGCGACGGACCATAGACTATTTTACCGCTGTAATCACGCCCTAAAATAAAGCGAAAGTTTTCATTCGGTTGTGGTTGGGTGTAGCTAAACTCTTTGATTTCACAGTCAGTTAAGCATTCTTTTCCGTCTTTCCCATAAACAAGGGTTAAGTGGCGATTCACATCATTATAGATCACGCGATCGCCGGGTAGCCCGATAACCCGTTTAATATAATCTTTGCTCGGCTCTTCCGGTGCTTTGAAAACGATAATATCGCCCCGTTTAGGTTGATTAACCTTGATGAGGGTATTTTGAAAGACAGGATCTTTAATGCCGTAATCGAATTTATTTACCAAAATAAAATCGCCGATGCGCAGGGTAGGCTCCATGGACGAAGATGGAATCTGGAACGGTTCAAAAACAAAAGAGCGAATTACTAAGACGAATGCCAACACCGGAAATAAAGAGGAAATAAATTCGGAACTTTCGGAAATCGGTTCGATTTTGCTTTTTTCTTCATCCGTTAATGACTTGCCACTACGTTGTTCCAAACGGGCAATTTGTCTGGCGCGTTTCGGTAACACGCCAAAGCGCAAATAACACCAAACGGCACCGGAAAGTGCGGTGAAAATAATGAGCAAAATTGAAAAGGTATTAGGCAATTGAAAATGATCCAATACTTTCCACAAACCATATCCGACAGCGATTAAAATAATCGTAAATAAGTTCGACATGAATACTTTCCTTACTTGTCTTTTCCTACGTGTAAGATAGCTAAAAACGCTTCCTGCGGCACTTCAACGTTGCCGAGTTGTTTCATTCGTTTTTTACCCTCTTTTTGTTTTTGTAACAATTTCTTCTTACGGCTTACGTCACCGCCATAGCATTTTGCCAACACGTTTTTACGCAATTGCTTCACTGTAGAACGGGCAATAATGTGGTTGCCGATCGCGGCTTGAATCGCAATATCAAATTGTTGGCGAGGAATCAGCTCACGCATTTTTTCTACCAATTCACGGCCGCGATACGGTGCGTTGTCTTTGTGTACAATTAACGCAAGGGCATCCACACGTTCGCCGTTAATCATAATATCCACGCGTACCATATCCGCTGCTTGGAAACGTTTGAAACCGTAATCTAAAGAAGCATAACCGCGAGAAGTGGATTTGAGGCGGTCGAAGAAGTCCAATACTACTTCACCCATTGGAATTTCATAGGTCAACGCCACCTGGTTGCCGTGATACACCATGTGGGTTTGCACGCCACGTTTTTCTACACAAAGAGTGATCACGTTGCCCAAATAGGGTTGCGGTAACAACATGTTACATTCTGCAATTGGTTCACGAATTTCTGCGATATTGTTTAACGGTGGTAGTTTCGATGGGCTATCTACATAAAGAACTTCACCATTGGTCAATTCGACTTCATAAACTACCGTCGGTGCAGTAGTAATTAAATCTAAATCATATTCACGTTCTAAACGTTCCTGAATAATTTCCATGTGCAACAGCCCAAGGAAACCACAGCGGAAACCAAAGCCAAGTGCGGTGGAATTTTCCGGCTCATAGAACAAGGAGGCGTCATTCAGACTTAATTTACCGAGCGCGTCACGGAAGGCTTCGTAATCGTCAGAGCTGATTGGGAATAATCCCGCGTAAACTTGTGGCTTCACCTTTTTAAAGCCCGGTAAGACAGAGCTTGCCGGATTATTGTGTTGAGTTAAGGTATCTCCCACCGGTGCACCTAAAATATCTTTGATAGCACAGACTACCCAACCTACTTCACCACAGTTTAATACCGTAGTATCCACTTGTTTCGGAGTAAAAATCCCCAAACGATCCACGTTATAAGATAGACCGGTGGACATCACTTTAATTTTGTCGCCTTTGCGTAACGTGCCGTTTTTAATACGCACCAAAGACACCACGCCTAAATAATTATCGAACCAGGAATCGATGATTAAGGCTTGTAACGGTGCATTCGGAGCACCTTCCGGTGCCGGGATTTTTGCCACGATTTCTTCAAGCACATCGTCAATCCCTAAACCTGTTTTGGCAGAGCAACGCACCGCGTCAATGGCATCGATACCTACAATGTCTTCAATTTCTTCCGCCACGCGTTCCGGTTCGGCGGCAGGCAAGTCGATTTTGTTTAAAATCGGCACGACTTCCAAGTTCATTTCAATAGCGGTATAACAGTTCGCCAAGGTTTGCGCTTCCACGCCTTGCCCTGCATCAACCACTAATAACGCACCTTCACAAGCGGCAAGGGAACGGGACACTTCATAAGAAAAGTCAACGTGTCCCGGCGTGTCGATAAAGTTAAGTTGATAGGTTTCGCCATCTTTGGCTTTATAGTTCAGGGTTACGCTTTGCGCTTTAATGGTAATTCCACGTTCACGTTCTAGATCCATGGAATCTAACACTTGTTCGGCCATTTCACGGTCGGACAAGCCGCCACAAGTTTGAATTAAACGATCCGATAAGGTGGATTTACCATGGTCAATATGGGCAATAATAGAAAAGTTGCGAATATTCTTCATAAATAAATAGTTTTTGCTCATTAAAAATCATTAAATTTAACTGGCGGATTGTACCTGAAAAGCACGGGAATCGCTAGAAAAGAAAAGGAAAAGTGCGGTCGTTTTTTCCAACGTTTTATAAAAAACAAAACCCCGAATTGCTTCGGGGTTTCTTTTTCATTCAACTTGAAATTATAGGCTTTCAGTGAAAGTACGGGTAATAACGTCGCGTTGTTGTTCCGGTGTTAAAGAGTTGAAACGCACAGCGTAACCGGAAACACGGATAGTTAATTGCGGATATTTTTCCGGATGTAATACAGCATCTTCCAATGTTTCACGACGTAACACGTTCACGTTTAAGTGTTGACCGCCTTCAACTTTAACGGTTGGTGCAACGCTTACCGGTAACTCGCGGTATTCGATTTGACCTAATTCGCTTACTGCTACGATTTGATCTTCCGCATAATCACCTTTTGCACATAAACAACGTGCTTCACCTTTTTCGCTGTCCAACAACCAGAAAGAGTTAAGTAGATTGTCGTTAGCTGCTTGGGTAATTTGAATACCTTTAATCATAAATGCCTCCTAAATTTGGCGCTTTTGTATATTAATTAAACTGCGAGGATTTTATCAAAAATTTTGAAGTTTTCAAATAAATTTGACATAGAACCAAACTCTTTTTTTAATTAATTTGAGGTATTTGATTTTAATCAATGATATTCTGAAGTTTAGTTTGTTAATTTAATAATATAGATACATTTTCGTTACCATTGAGAAGCAAATGGGGTAACTTATGACTATGAATTTTGCCCTAGGTTCTTTATAATTTCCTCAATTCAAAATTGATTGGGATCCCATGATGAAAACTTGGACAGATGTTATCGGACAAGAAAAACAGCAACCTTATTTTCAGCAGGTTTTGCAGCGTGTACATGCTGAACGGGATGCGGGCAAAGTTATTTATCCGCCGGCTCATGATGTGTTTAATGCCTTTAAATTGACGGAATTTGATCAAGTAAAAGTGGTGATTTTAGGACAAGATCCTTACCACGGGCCGAATCAGGCGCATGGTTTGTCCTTTTCCGTCAAACCGGGCGTGAAGCCACCACCATCGTTGCTTAATATGTATAAAGAACTTTCCACTGATATCGCCGATTTTCAAATTCCAAATCACGGTTACTTAGTGGAATGGGCGCAGCAAGGCGTGTTATTGCTCAATGCGGTGTTAACCGTACAGCAAGGCTTGGCACATTCTCACGCCGGTTGGGGCTGGGAAATTTTCACTGATAAAGTCATTGAAGCATTGAATCAACATCGGGAAAATTTGGTGTTTTTATTGTGGGGTAGTCCGGCACAAAAGAAAGGACAATTTATTGATCGTCAAAAGCACTGTGTTTTAACATCGGTGCATCCATCGCCTTTATCGGCACATCGAGGCTTCTTCGGTTGCCGTCATTTTTCTAAAGCAAATGCATACTTACAACAACATCATATTGAGCCGATTCATTGGCAATTAAGCGCAATTTAGCTTTATTTTACTGATTAGGAAATTTTTATGTTAGCTATTATTTCTCCTGCGAAGACATTGGATTTTGAAAACGCAGCACCTAAAAAACTCCCGAATTTTCAACCGCACTTTTTGAAGCAGAGCCAACAGCTTATTGATATTTGTCGCGAACTTACACCGGTAGAAATTGCATCGTTAATGTCTATCAGCGACAAACTGGCAGGCTTGAACGCGGCGCGCTTTGCCGAATGGCAACAAACACATAATGAACAAAATGCCAAAGTTGCCGTTTATGCGTTTAAAGGAGATGTTTACACCGGCTTGGACATTGAATCGCTAGGTGATGATGACGTGTTATTTGCTCAACAGCATTTACGCATTTTGTCCGGGTTATATGGATTGTTGACGCCTCTTGATCTTATTCAGCCTTACCGTTTGGAAATGGGCACAAAATTGGCTAATCCTAAAGGTAAAGACTTGTATGCTTTCTGGCAGGGTGTGATTACCCCTGTTTTGCAACAAGCGATTGATGAACAAAATGGCATTTTAATTAATTTAGCCTCTGATGAATATTACAAATCGGTGCAAGAGCAAAAGTTAAAGGCGCAGATCATCAAACCGATCTTCTTAGATAATAAAAACGGACACTATAAAGTGATTAGTTTTTATGCCAAAAAAGCTCGCGGGTTAATGTGTCGCTATTTAATTCAAAATCGGGTTAGCGAAGTGGAGCAGTTGAAAGCATTTGATTTCGGCGGCTATTGGTTTGATAGTGCCTCTTCTACAAACACGGAATTTGTCTTTAAACGGGATTTGGTGGACGCATGAAAAAAACACTCGTCATTTTGACCGCACTTTTTTTGTCGGCTTGCGTCAGTCAGCCGCAGCTTAATGCACCGACAAGCGTAACACATAATAAGAAAACCTATCATTTGGCGACAGAGCAGGATCTTGGCTCGGTCGTGCGTTATCTTTATGTGTTACCGGGCGAAAATACACAGAACTGGCAAAGTGCGGTGGAAATTTTGTTAGATCGTAATAAACAAAATCGCACCTTGCAGGAACGCATTGATTGGCGTAAACAAGTTTATAACAATAGTGGTGTGAAAAATTTCAAGTTATATGACAAGAAAGACACCTTGTATTCCTACGTGATTTATGAACCCACCGCAGGAAATAAAAATTGGCAGGTAGATGTCGCAAAGGGCATGAATGTGCCGTATTGCGGATTTGTGCAATATCAATATTCCGTAAAAATCCCGAAAAAGCATAAATTCACTAACATGAGCAATAAGAAAGTGCTTAGCCATTTGAAAAAATATCTGATTGATAAAGAAATCAACAAGCTCGGCAAGGCAGATTGGGCGTTAGGATGTAAACATTAATGGTAGAATCTGTCGCTTATTCCGTACAGGTAAAAAAAGCCTCTCATTTCGCCATTATTACCGCGTTTAGCTTAATCATTGTGAAAGGCGTTGCGTGGTGGCAAACCGGTTCGGTGAGTATGTTGGCCTCTATCACCGATTCCATGTTGGACTTATTGGCTTCTTTTATGAGTATGTTGATTTTGCGGTTTGCATTGATGCCTGCCGATCACAACCACTCTTTTGGTCACGGCAAGGCAGAATCACTGGCTTCATTGGTGCAGAGTGCGTTTATTTCCGGTTCGGCGATTTTCCTGCTATTACAAGGTATTCATCGTTTTAATTCTCCGCAAGCATTAAGCAATACGGCTCTTGGCATTGCGGTAACGGTGTTTTCAATTTTTGCCACCTTATTATTGGTGTGGTATCAGGGACGAGTGATCAAAGCAACGGACAGCCCGGCGATTAAAGCGGATCGGCTGCATTATCAAACCGACTTGCTAATGAACGTGGTCATCATGATTTCATTAGGTTTGAGTGCCAACGGCATTTTATTAGCGGACGCCATTTTTGCGATTTTAATTTCCCTTTATATTTTATTGAATGCCGTTAAAATGCTGTTTGAATCCGTGCAATTGTTACTCGATAAAATGTTGCCGGAAGATGAAATTGCCTTGCTTAGTCGCGTGTTAAATAACGAAATTGCCAAAGATCCACGGGTTGTCGGTTTTCATGCTTTACGAACCCGTCGTTCCGGGGCCATTCGTTTTATTCAATTCCATTTGGAATTGACTGATGAGCTTTCTTTTATTGAAGCTCATGACATTACCGAACATTTAGAAGATTGCCTGCGCAAGACTTTTCCGCGTAGTGATATTGTGATTCATCCCGAACCCACATTTGTTGTGCAACAGGAAATGCAGTCAGGCAAAAAAGTGATATAATTCGCTCATTTTCTAAAATCAATCGTCTTAAATTTTAAACTTTATAGGAATAACTCATGATTAAAAAAATTGCAGTGCTAACCAGTGGCGGAGACGCACCGGGAATGAATGCGGCAATTCGTGCAGTAGTACGAGCGGGCTTGTCGGAAGGATTGGAAGTTTATGGTGTCTATGATGGCTACCATGGCTTATATCATAATAAAATCAAACAATTAACCCGCTATAGTGTGTCCGATATTATTAACCGTGGCGGTACATTCTTAGGTTCTGCACGTTTTCCGGAATTTAAAAATCCTGAAGTACGTGCCAAATGTGCCGATATTTTACGTTCTTACGGTATTGACGCTTTAGTGGTTATCGGCGGGGACGGTTCTTACATGGGGGCAAAATTGCTTACCGAAGAGCACGGTTTCCCTTGCGTGGGGATTCCCGGCACTATTGATAATGATGTTGCAGGCACCGATTACACAATCGGCTACCAAACCGCCTTGCAAACTGCTGTTGAAGCTATCGACCGTTTACGCGATACCTCAAGTTCCCACCAACGTATTTCTATCGTTGAAATCATGGGGCGCCACTGTAGTGACCTTACTATCTCCGCAGGGATTGCCGGTGGTTGTGAATACATCGTGGCATCGGAAGTAGAATTTAACCGTGAAGAACTCATTCGCCAAATCGAGCGCAGTATCATCAAAGGCAAACGCCACGCCATCATTGCCATCACTGAATTGATTTGTGATGTTAATGAGTTAGCGAAAGAAATTGAAGATCGTGTCCATCATGAAACCCGTGCAACCATCTTAGGCCACATTCAACGCGGCGGTTCCCCATGCGCCTTTGACCGAATTTTAGGCTCCCGTATGGGCGTATATGCCATTGACTTGTTACTTCAAGGCAAAGGCGGTTACTGTGTAGGTATCCAAAATGAACACTTGGTTCACCATGATATCATTGATGCCATCAACAATATGCGCCGTGAATTTAAAGCGGACTGGTTAACGATGTTCAAACGCTTAGACTAAATCATCCTTTCTCAAAATAAAAAGTGCGGTCAAAATTCATTGTGTTTTTTGACCGCACTTTTTTATTTATTTCGTTAGAACTGCCAATCAAATTTCATCATGACAGTACGCGGACGTCCGTAGAAATTATTCATCCCGCGAGTACGATTATAGTTATTTTCAAAGTAAGTTTTATCCGCTAAATTCGTTCCAATCAAACTGAGTTTGGCGTGGCGATTAAACTCGTACTGAATATTGGCATCAAACAGAGCATAGCCTGCTTGTTTAATGCCATATAAGCTACTTGTCGGGCTCTGTGCAGAGATACCGGCACCAATCGTCCATTTGCTACTTGGAATTCGGTAACTGGTGGCAAGTCGAAACATCTGAACAGGTGTAAAATTACTAAAGTTGTAAGGATCTTTAGCGCCTTTTGCCCGTTCATTATTAATTTCTTCTGCATTTTTATATTTACTTTTATTGTAAGTATAGCCTGCAAAAAGTTGCCAATTTTCTGTTATATTTCCAGCCAACTCCAATTCAAACCCCTTGCTAACAACGCGTCCGATTGGTTTTGCGATGGTCTGGAATGATCCAACAGCACCATTTTTGCCCGGTATATATCCAAAATCGACAACAGTACGATTTTTTTGCTCAACAGAAAATAAAGCTAAAGAGCTATTTAATTGATTATCAAAGAAGGAGCCTTTCCAACCGATTTCATAGTTTGTACCAATTAACGGAGGTAATACCGTTTTACTGGTAATATCTACGTTGTCTTGCTGTTTAAAAATCTTAGTATAACTTGCATAAAGGCTCTGCTCATTCGTCAAATCATAAGTAATACCGACATACGGTGTAAAATGATGCCCCTTCATTTTGGCAGTATAGTGCTCATTATCCTTATCAATATTTGATTGCGATTGATAGCGCGTCGCTGGCTCACCATTATAAACAGGCGTTTCTTTGCGTTGTGAGGTCTCAAAATGGGTAAACTGCACACCACCTAATAAATGGAGGCGTTCCGTTGCATTAAAACGAGTGCTCAAAATAACTGCATGCGTTTCATTTTTATTGAAATATTTAGCATAGTTATAACGAGCTAAAACATGGTCATCCGGCTCCTTCAACATCTTATAAACAATTTCATTTGGATTTCCATAAGCACCATTTTTATACTTAATGTCACCGTTGCTGTCACGTTCCGGAATTTTTTGCCCATTTTTATCTAATTCATACAAAATATGACCGTCTTTATCGACTTTAATTTTATAAGCATGTTGGCAATCTGGTGTATAAAGCATATGGTCACCTTTTTCATCATGCTTGTCCCAATCCGGTTCAGGAAGATTTTTATCGGTTGGAGAATAATAATTTCCTTGCTCATTAGGAACACAACGACCGGCTAAATGCTGATGCACTTGACCAACCTCATCAATAGTACTTATACGATAACGTTTCTGAAAAATTTCAACAAAATCTGATTGAATATTTTCATGGTTATAAGCATAACCTACATAAAAATCATGGTCTCGTTCAAAAAGATTATAGTGCCCAGTTAAATTCAATTTAATCCCGTATTGTTCGTCCTTTTTAATATGTCGAATTGGTGCGAATGTAAATTTTCGATTAGTTGTACCTTTATTGTTATAAGCCCTATTATAGAGATAGTTTGAAAAACGGTTTTCTGCGTCGTTAGCAATACCTGCTTCTTGTAGTTTTTTGTCAATATATTCTTGTTTATCTTTATCAATACCAGGATCTGCCCAGTCATTACATAAAAAATCAAGACCAATATCATTCATGCATTGATCAAACCCTTTTTTACGGGCAGCAAGCCGATCGTTTCTATATTGATTAAAGTCGCCTTGGTTAAATTGATTTTGAGCATAATCTGCCTTACGTTGCTCGTATTCTTTCGTTGCTTGATCACGATATTCTTTTAATTTTTTAAGTGCTTGGTCTTTTGGCTCAAAAGGAATAATTTCACCTTTCTCGGTTAGAAATCCTTGCGCGTCAGAACCGGACAAACCGGCAGCATGTTCATCTTTGATAAAAAATTGCCCAACTTTTGCATCTGAATTATTTTTTGTATAGGACGCCTCAATACTAAACTCCCAATCGTTATCAAAAACAAATTTGGTATTAGCAAATAAGTTATATTTATCACCCTTCAAACGAGACCAACTCTGTCCTAAATAGGTATTTCGAGGAAGTTTTACTGGATTATTACATGCCGGGCGGGAGGCAAAAGGAGCAACTTGGGGATTTTCACAAGGTAATATCACGCCAGAAAAATCCGGCACTTCATTAATTTTCTGATACATACCACCTAAAGTTAACACGCCAACATTGCCTAAATCTACGTCAGCGGCACCATAAATTAGCCCTTTTTTACCATGCACATTATCTTTAAAAGACTTTGCTTTTTCCCCTACACCAACTAAACGGGCACGAATACTATTATCTTGATTTACGCCTCCGGAAACGTCCAGTACCGTACGGGTACTGCCTCGGTGATCGACCGTTATTTCGCCTAGGTGTTGGAATTTGTCTGTAGGCCGTTTTCGAATCAAATTAATTGTGCCGCCAGGCTCAGAGTTAGACTGGGTCAATCCTGTCGCACCACGCACAACTTCAATATGATCATAAATAGCTAGATCAGTGCTAGGAGAAACGTCTATTTTGGCGGTATAACCTGAACGCCCACCTACATTAGTCGTAATACCATCTTCACCAATTTGATCTACATAAAAACCACGGGAAAGAAAACGAGTTTGTAACCCTGAATCACGTACAACATTAACACCTGTGGTATTCTTCATTGCTTCTTCAAGAGTATGAATAGCTTTGTCATCTAATTGCTTTTTGGTAATCACACTAACAGATTGTGGCGTATCCTTACTGGAAACTTTTAGTCCAGTAGCTGTTTTCATCGACTTAATTGTATAGCCACGGCTACCCTCAGTGGTATTAGTATCAGTTTCTTCAATAACATTAATCTGCTCTAAACTGTCCTCCGTATACGCGGTTTGGCAAGTACAAAATAAAGAAATAGAAAGTAGGCTAAGGCGAAAATAAGATGGGGGTGAAAGACGAGATTGATGCATTTTTGGCTCCTAAATAAGAATTATTTTTGTTAAATAATAACAATTATTATTCTTATAGAAAAGAAAAAGATAACCAAATGACTATTTATAAAATATCTTTTTTATATAAAAGGACAGTATGGCCTATAGAGCAAAAATATAGCTAAAAGTACCTGCAACCTCCACTTGTGAGCCTAAAAACGGTTTATTTTTTCAGTAATACTAATAGTCAAATCAACAAAACATTACGTTAAGGCATCAATCTCAACAACACCAACACTTCATAATGCGAAGTATGCGGGAACATATCGAACAATTGGATTTTTTTCATGTGATAATGGGTCAGGGATTGCAAGTCTTTGCCCATGGTTTCAGCGTTACAGCTGGAATACAGGATAAAGTGCGGTTGCATTTGATTGAGAAATTCGGCGAGTGATTTGCCTATGCCGCGACGGGGTGGGTTAACAATAACCAAATCCGGCTTGTCCGCGTGGTTTAAGGCAAAATTGGCGGCATCCAGGGATTGGAAATTCACTTGTTCGTGTAAACCTAATTCTTCGGCGGATTGCGTAGCGGCCGCAATGGCGGAAGCGGAGATTTCAATGCCGGTAAGGCGAATGGTTTTTTGCTGATTTTGCTGTTGCAACGCTTGTAGGCAATGTAGCCCGAAACCGCCTACCCCGCAGAATAAATCCCAAAGACTCTCGATTGGCAGATGTTTTATCCATTGTTGTGCCGTGCCGTATAACCCTTCAGCGACCTGCGGGTTGGTTTGAAAGAACCCCTGCGGACGAATAAAAAGCGGAATGTTATTAAACTTTTCGGGTAAGGTGTGTTGTTCCGTCAGGAAAATCTCTTTTGAACCTTCCAAAATCGCGGCATTTTGCGGTTGAATATTGACGCTGATGACGGCAAGTTGTGGCAATTTTTTGCGCAATTCGGGCAATTCCCGTTGAATCAACGGCAGTTTGTTTTCCGAACGTAACACAAAGCGTAGCATGAGTTGGTGACTGTGTTGACTTTCCGTGAGCAGAATATGTTTTAATTCGCCTTTTTGTTTTGCCACGTTGTACGGTACAAGACCGGCGCGGGCAATGAAATCTTTGAGAATGGGAAAGAGGGCTTGGAAACGTTGCGGATAGAGCGGACAATCACATAAATCTACCGCACTTTGCTGATCTAACGGATTCGGCAAGATGCCGAGAATCGGGCGTTCTACTGCGCCACTTACCACCATTTTCGCTTTGTTGCGAAATTGGGCGACAGGCGATTGGAAGGGCTCAAACCACGTTAAATGGGACTCATCCAAACCGTGCAGTTGCTGTTGCAGATGCACGGTTTTTTGCTCCAGTTGAATGGCGTAAGGCGTTTCGAGCCACTGACAGGAGCGACACTCCCCCCGTTGATAATGTTCGCAATGAATCATGCTAGCGCATATCCTAATCTTTGGTTGCCAACCATTGCTGTTGAAGTGCGGTCAGTTTTTTACGATTTTCTAACCAACGTGGGGCACATTCCAGTTCCGACCAAGTAAGGTTTTTGCGTTTGAATAGGCTTTGTAGGCGCTGTTGGCGTAATAAAAAGGACTCACAATCAAGACTAGCTTGATTGTTCACCCCTACGGGGCTGTCGGCATAGCCTATGTTCAAAAAGCGTTGCTTTTTGTGCGGTTGTTTTTCCAAGAGTTTTAAGTTATCCAATACCTGAATCACACCGTCCCGTTCGTTACAAAGCAACAATAAGTCACAGCCGGCATTTAAGGCTTGTTCGCTGCGTGCCACAAAATCCCCCATGAATCCCGCTCCTTTCATGCCGAGATCGTCAGAGAAAATGGCGCCGCTGAAATTTAGTTGACGGCGTAAGACGTCCTGTAACCAATATTTGGACCCACTTGCCGGTTGGTTGTCGCATTGCGAATAAATCACATGTGCCGGCATAATGGCTTGCAACAGATTTTGTTCGATAAGTTGTTGGAACGGCTGAATATCCTGATTGAAAATGTCTTCTTGGCTTCGTTCGTCATAGGGCGTTTCCAAATGAGAATCTGCAATCACATGCCCATGCCCCGGAAAGTGTTTTCCTGTCGCCGCCATGCCGGCTTGGTGCATACCGCGAATGAAATTAGCCGCCAAATCCACCGCACTTTTTACTTCGCAACCAAAACTGCGATCGCCGATGGCTTTGCATTGGTGTCCCAGATCCAACACGGGCGCAAAGCTCAAATCAATATCAAGTGCGGTCATTTCTGCCGCCATTTGCCAGCCGGCTTCAAATGCCATTTCTTGTTGTTGAACAGGGTCTTGAATTAGCGCAGAAAATGCCTGCATAGCAGGTAATTGGGTGAACCCTTCGCGGAAACGCTGTACCCGACCGCCTTCTTGATCCACGGTAATCAGCAACGGTTTTTTGACTTTTTGTCGCACGGATTGAATTAACGCTTGCAATTGAGCTCGGTCGTGAAAGTTTCGGCTGAATAAAATTAACCCCGCAACCAAGGGGTGTTCAAGCAGTTCAATTTCTTCCTGCTCAAGGGTTAAACCGGCTAAATCAATGAGTAAGGTGGACATAGGGCGTTAGTTCAAACGTAAATATAAACGGTAGTTCACGCTATCGGCGCTAGGGCGGGTAAGCGTTAATATTTGTTTTTGTTTCGGTTGCAATGACAGGCGGTGCCAAGTCGGTTGTTCTTGCGAAAACGAGGTAACCCCGTTTTTGTCATACCAAAACAGGCTGTAAGCCAAGTTTAAAGATTGTTCGGTTTTATTTTTCACCCACGCGCTATCGGCATTCACCCCCGCATCGGCAACCGCTGTTACAGGCGCTTCGATATTTAGGATAGGGCGTTGCGTATCCAATAAATTTGGCACTTTTGCGCTACATGCGGCTAAAAGCGCGCTCACAAAAAAGAGAGAAATAGATTTTTTCATTATTTACCCAACATTTTGCCGAGGGGTTCTCCACCCACAAGGTGCATATGTAAATGGAACACTTCTTGTCCGCCGTGTTTGTTGCAGTTGACGATCAAACGATAACCGTCTTGCGCAATGCCTTCTTGTGCGGCGAGTTTGGCGGCAACGGTAAACAAGCGACCTAATGTCACTTCATCTTGTTCGGTCACATCATTTACGGTTGGAATGAGCTTGTTCGGAATGATCAAAATGTGGGTTTTCGCTTGCGGTGAAATATCACGAAAAGCGGTAACCAGCTCATCTTGATAGACGATATTGGCGGGAATTTCTTTGCGAATGATTTTGCTGAAAATAGTTTCTTCTGCCATGGGAACCTCAAAAAGTCACGTTAAAATCATGCGCGGCCAAAACATAAAATTCGTTTCCCTCCCCGTGTTGGGTTCCGCGCGCCATTAAGTGCGTTTAGTGTAACTTGAATAGGTCGATTATTATAGCAATAAATGCGATCGATATAGTTGCCATTTTTTCGGTGCACAACCGGTCAGCTGTTTAAACAGTTTGGCGAAATGGCTGGGGCTGTTAAAGCCAAGTGCGGTGGAAATTTGGATTATTTTTTCGCCTTGTTCCAATAGGCGGCAAGCGTGTTCAATGCGGATTTGGTTACGGTATTGGCTTACGCTTTGATTAAATAATAAATGAAAGCCCGATTGTAATTTTTTCTCGCTTAACCCGCTGATTTTGCATAAGGTTTTAATGCCACAGTCGTAGCCTTTTCTTTCTTGAATAGTTTGCTGTGCCTGCAATAGTTTTTGGCGATCGAGGGCAATGGGAAGCTGATGCTCTTGATGTTCCAAATGAAATTGCTCGAGCGATAACGCCAGCACTTCTAACGCTTTGGCTTCTAAAAATAGTCGTTTGACTTCTTGATTTTTCATTTTGCACTGCAGAACTTGATTGGCAATGCGTAACAATTCAAGGGTGGCGGGCAGTTTCCCCATGAATTCATTACACTGATAGCGGCTGCAATCGGAAAGCAATTTTCCTTTGAAATTGAATTGCGTGCCGATTAGGCGGTTAAACATACCCGGGCTAAAGCGAAAATCGACAATCCGAATGGATTGGTTTGCCGCAAAATAATTAAAACCGTTTACTTGCCCGTTATTTTGCATAAACACCACCGTATTCGGGGCTAGGGTTAAATAGGCCCCTTGCGCAAATCTTACTTCGCCTTTGCCTGCTAAAATAATGCTCACCGAAACGGAAGATTGCCCCTGAATTTTGCTTTGTAAGGCTTGAGTTGGTGTGCCGTCTAAACAAGAAATGAGTAAATTATCATTAATTTGATGCAGTTGCGTTATCGCTTGCCATTCCGGCGGCACTTGTGCCAAGAGCTGTTGATAATGTGCGAGTGGCGTATTTTGTTCCGTTGAGATCATAGAGAATTACCTAAAATCATTCATTTTTTCCGAAAATCGGGCGTTTTAGCCTAGCAATGTTTTATATGATAAGCAATATCATTTGTTAAAAGGAGAATAAAATGAGTGTTAAAACAAGATATTATTTCACCGGGTTGGCCTTGTGTTTATTTACGCCCGTATTAATGGCGGGAACCGAGCTTGATCCCATTGTCGTGAGCGGTAAACGGGTCGAGAAACTGGATCAATTTAACGGTTCGGTCAGTGTAGCGGATCGTCAGACCTTATCCGATAAACATATTCTCAACAGTTATCATTTGGATCGAATTTTTCCGAATTTGCATATCGCCTCGGCTTCCAGTCGGCTATTTCCGACGCTCAGTTTGCGTGGCGTCACCTCGGCAAATGATTTTTATACGCCGGCGGTTACGCTTTATGTGGATGGTGTGCCGCAATTGCCGGTTGCCGCAATGCAATCTTTATTAAATGTCGAACGGGTTGAGTTATTAAAAGGTTCGCAAGGTACGCTGTATGGCAAAAGCGCCATTGGCGGCGTGTTAAATGTGATAAGCCAAGTACCGGACAACCAAACCAAAGGCAGCATTCAAGCAGGCCTAGGTAATAAACACGTTTACAATCTACAAGGCAATATTAGCGGCGCTTTGCTAAAGGATTTGTTGTACGGCACGTTGGCGTTAAGCGGCGATAATCAAGCGGGGGGCATGACCGGCCGTTATGTGTCGGACAAAACCCTCGGCGGCATGCGAAATCGGGCGGTGAATGCCGGTTTATTGCTTGCGCCGAGCCATCAACCTTGGAAAGTGCGGTTGAATTTTACGCAGGATCGGAGTTTCGGCAAACAATATGCCTTTGTTAATTTTGCGCAAGAAACACGGGAAGCGATAACGCTCGATCCTTCTCTTTTACCTCATGTGCGATTTCGGCAGGGGCGTGATTTAAAAGCGTTTTCGTTATCCGCCGATTACACCTTTGAACATTCCATGTTAAGCCTTATCTTAAATCAGCAAAAAGCCAACATCGATAACTTTATTCCGTATTACAATTTTTACAGTACACAGCCTGAAACATGGCGACAAAATAGCCAAGAACTCCGTTGGCAAACAATAGGCGAAAATAACAATATCGATGCCGTATTCGTGCTTTATCGCCAGCAGTTAACACGCGATCGGATTTATTTGTTCTTAGGTAATATTCCGACCAATCCGACGGCTTATGCAGACATCGAATCCCGTCACAAAACCCTTGATTATGCCGCTTATGCGAATTTGACGTGGCATATCACACCGCATTTTGATTTAGGCGGCGGCGTGCGCTATGGACGGGATCACGCCAAGGTGCGTTATGCACATAATGTGCAAGGCGAGAATAAGAAAACGCAATCCGTCGTATTAGGCAATTTAACCGCCGGTTGGCAAATTACGCCGAATTTGCGTTGGTTTGCCAATATCGCGCAAGGCTATAAACCGCACGGTTACAATTTTGCCCCGACCAATGCCGAAGATATAAACGGTTTTCAACAGGAAAAATCTATTAGCTATGAAAGCGGGTTGCGTTTTAACACCGATAACCTACTGGCGAACCTCGCCGTATATCAAATTCGTAGTCGCAACGTACAACTTTATGACGGTGTGCCGCCGACCTTAATCATTCACAATGTAGGCAATAGCCGCTCGCAAGGCGTCGAGTTCGATATAAATTGGCAACCGATTGAACAACTTGCAGTCGGTTTTGCCGGGTTTGTGAATCAGGCGAAATTTACCCGATACGACGCTACGCAACATTGTGCGGATTGCAACCATAACCGCGTGCCGTTTTCACCGAAATACGGCGCAAGCCTAACTTTAACCGGAAATATTGTCTTGGGTGAGCAATTAATTCGCCCGAGTGTGAGCGTAAAACGGGTGGGGGCGCACTATTTCGATGTGGAAAATAAACTGCTCCAAAACGCCTATACGCTACTTGACGCACAAGTCGGTTATAGTCCGTTGGCGCGCACGGAAATTCACTTTTATGTGCATAATTTAACCGATAAATATTACCGCACTTATGCCTTTAACAATGCGGTGAGCTATGCCCAACCGGGTGTCGGACGAACATTTGGGGTGAATGTGAAATATGAATTCTAATTTTAGCCAAAATCATATTGGTTAAATATTGTCCATTTGCCGATTAAAGCGTACACTGCGTTTAGCACGCGAAAAGTGCGGTCAAAAAATGAAAAGGATTTTGCGATGGCAGAGACTTCTTCACATTGGGCGATTATTCGTCCTGTTCGTCGTCAGATTTATGGGGCGATCGGCTTATCTTTCATTTCTTCAACGGCAAGCGTCGGTTTTCTTTTTTTATTAAGCGAAACCCTGATTGCGCTTGCGCAACATCAATCTTGGCAGTGGTTTGCCATCGGTGCGGCGGCTTGTTCGTTCGTGGCGCTGTTCGCCCGGCGGGCGGCGTTTAACCAATCCCATTATGCTTCTTTTCGATTAGAACGTTTGTTGCGCACCGAATTAAGCGAGCGGGTGGCCTTCGCGCCGCTTGGCATTATGCAGGAATTGGGCAGCGGGGCGGTGGCGAAGATTTTGCAGGAAGACGTGCGTAATTTGCATATTTTCGTGGCCGATAGCACGCCTTTATACGCGCGGGTTTATGCCGTTCCGCTTTTGGTCTTTTTGGCGTTGTTGGCGTTAAATCCGTTTTTTGCTTTTGTGCTGCTCGGTTTTTCCGTGGCCGGTTGGCTGGTGTTGGGCTGGGTGTTGAATAATCTTCATCGCCCCGAATTAACGCAGCAATATCATCTTTCGCAAGAGCGGGTAAGCAATAAAATCATTGAATTTATGCGCACCATGCCGGCGATTCGCGCCTTTGGCGAAACGGAATATGCCCAGCGACAATATCGACAACTTCTTACCGCGCAAAGCGATTTTTTAACCCAATGGTATCAACTGGCGGGCAGTTCGGCAAAACTGGCGATGTTGTGGCTTAATCCGTTAACCACGTTGTTATTGATTTTGTGGGTCGGCGTGCTGTTTTTGCCTTATGATTTTTTCACGCTGACGCAATGGCAAGCGGTTTTATTATTAGGCACGGGCATGGTAGAAACCTTAATGCCTTATGTCAGCCTGTTCCATTTGATTGATAAAGCGAAACTTTCCATCGAGCGGATTCAACGCTTACGGCAAATTGAGCCGTTGCCGCAAGCCGCCGAGCCGCAAACGCCCGTCCGTTATGATGTGGATTTCCGGCATGTCACGTTTACTTATCCCGCGCGACAAAGTCGAGCGTTGGACCATCTTAATTTTCATCTGCCGCAAGGTTCCTTTAGCTTGGTGGTGGGGCAATCGGGGTCGGGCAAGAGCACCTTATTACGGCTATTGCTGCGCTTTTGGGATCCGACGCAAGGCAGTATTTGTATCGGCGGGGTTGATCTTCGCCGGATCGCCACGACCGATTTGATGTCGATGATGTCCGTTATGCAACAAGAAAACGTGCTGTTTTCCGGCACGGTGCGGGAAAATTTGTGTTTGGGGTTGGCGGAAATTGATGACGACACCTTGGTGAATGCGGCGAAAACCGCCCAAATTCACGATTTTATTCAAACCTTGCCGCAAGGTTACGACAGCCCGATAAACGAACGGGGAAACAACTTTTCCGGCGGGCAAATTCAGCGTTTAGCCATTGCTCGGGCCATTTTACAAAACCGCCCGATGATTTTGTTGGACGAACCCACCGCCTATTTTGATTACGACACCGAACGCAAACTCATTCACGCCATCGGGCAATTAGCGCAACACAAAACCGTGATCATGGTTGCTCATCGCTTAAGTTTCGCCGAGCAAGCCGATCAGATTTTATATTTGGAACAAGGCAAATTGGCGGAATTTGGCTCTCATCATGCGTTGTTGCGGCAACAAGGCAAATATGCCGCGTTATGGCAGGCCTACCAACAAGCCCGAGCGTGGCGCTATTAACAAGCGCGTCAAAGTGCGGTCAAAATTTAAGGAGTTTTTGCACATGTCTCAATTTTCCTTATTTCACCTGTTTAAAAGCATCGTTTCCCTTGCCGACGACTTGCGTAAGCCGCTCATTCGCAGTTTATGTTTGCTGGCGTTTGCCGCGCTGTTGCAAGGCGTGGCGTTTGCCTTGTTGGTGCCGATTTTTGTTGCGTTGGCGGCAGGCAACGTGCCTTATTTGTGGCTTATCGCCTTGACGGCGTTGTTGCTATTGGTGAGCGTTTGCCGTTGGTTCGGGCAGAATTTCGATTATAAAGGTTACGCCGCAAGGCTGAATCTTGCCTTACAAATTCGCTTGGGCGAACAACTGTGTCAAATGCCGCAAAGCGAGCTTGCGGCATTTCATTCGGGGGATATTAATTACAAGCTGTCGAGCAATGTGCAACAAGCCTTATCTTATTTCGGCACGATTTCTATTATGTTGTGCAATGCGGTATTAACGCCGCTTGCCTGTATGCTTGCCTTATTATGCTTTGAATGGCGCTTTGCCTTGTTGCTGGCGGCGCTGTTGTTGTTATTGATACCGTTTTATTTCCGCCGAAAAACCGCCGTCAGCCAAGTGGTGCGACAGTTGGCGGACGCCGAAAACCGGCTTAATCGGGAATTGATTGAATTTAGCCAAGGGTTAACGGAATTGCGCACGGCACAAGCGATTAGCGGAAAATTTAGCCGTATTGAAAATGCCTTTCGTTATTTGGAAACCTTTCAACGGCAAACCCAACAACACAGCAATAAACCGGAGTTAATTTTAGGCGGCACGGTCGAGTTGGCGTTGCTCGTGAGTTTTGCGGCGGGCTTGATGTGGGTGTTGGGCGGTTCGTTACCGCTCATTGTGTTGGGCGCTGTCATGACCATTATCGTGCGCTTTAATGAGCCGTTAAGCGGGTTGATTTCCATGTTCGCCATTTATCAACTCATTCATGAAAGTTTGCAACAAATCACGCAATTTTTAGCCATTCCGCCGTTGCCGCAAGGCACGCCGGAACAATTACCGAACGGGGCGGATATTGCTTTTGAACGGGTGACGTTTCAATACCCGCAGAGTGCGGAACCGGCAATCAGCGAGTTTTCTTTGCAGATTCCGAGCAACAGCCTGTTTGCCATTGTCGGGAATTCGGGCTGCGGCAAAAGCACCTTAATTCGGCTGCTGACACGTTATGCCGACCCGACGCAAGGGGTTATTCGGGTCGGCGGTGCGGATATTCGGCATATTCCGCCAAAAACCTTGAGCCGAATGTTTTCGCTGGTTTTCCAAGAGGCTTATTTGCTGCAAGACAGCATTTACAATAATTTATGTATGGGCGAAACCTTTTCGCAGGAAGCGATTGTGGCGGCGTGCCAAAAAGCCAACTGCCACGATTTTATCAGCAAGCTGCCGCAGGGCTATCAAACGCAAATCAGCGAACTCAGTAGCAACCTTTCCGGCGGCGAAAAACAACGAATTGCCATTGCGCGTGCGTTGTTGAAAAATGCCCCGATTATTATTTTAGACGAACCCACCGCCGCGCTGGATGTGTTTAGCGAGCAGGCGGTGCAACAAGCCTTAAGCCATTTGGTAAAAAATAAAACGGTGATTGTGATTGCCCATCGTCTTAGCACGATCGTCAATGCCGATTGGATTGTCTTACTGGAACACGGGCGGCCAGTGGAACAGGGAAATCATCAGACGTTGTTGGCGTTAAACGGTAAATATAAGGCGCTATGGGGACATTAGTTTGCTGTTGTTTCATGGCATTAGACGTTCCTTCGTTTTGCAAAATCCAATGAAAAAAACGTTGTTATTTTAACCGCACTTTGCCGCCGAAAAGCAAGGCAATCGCGCGTTCGACGTGCGTTTTGAGGACGCGCGTTGACTTGTTGCCAACTACTCCTATCTAATTATTGACAAATAACAAAGTTCTCTCGTGAAAACCAAGAAATATTTTTACTTTGCTATAGAAAGAAAATATAATTAACAAAAATTATAAATTTTCAAATTTTTTTAAGTTTTTTTGCTGCTATGCAGTGTACTACCTGTTGTAAATTAGCATATTTACGAGGCAAAAATTGTAAAAAAAGGGGGATTTTGACATGGATACCGAAACTTCCAAAACAACTTGTATGGTCTCTCCGGCAGAAATGAGTCAAATCGGTGAAGATGTTGGGGTATATAAGGCATCTAAAAGACAGATTTTATCGTTTTTTTCGGCGATTCCGGCGGGCGCGTTTATTGCTTTAGCGTTTGTTTTTTATACCACGACGCAAACAGGAAATGTAGGGGCTTCGTGGGGCTTAACCAAGCTGGTCGGCGGTATTGTATTCTCGTTGGGTGTGATTATGGTTGTCGTCTGTGGCTCCGAGTTATTTACATCTTCCACGATGACAACAGTGGCACGGGCCAGTGGTCGAATTAGTACTTTTCAAATGTTGCGAAATTGGGTAGTGGTTTACTTTGGTAATTTCGTCGGCTCAATTTTTATTGTTCTCATTATTTGGTTTTCAGGTCAGACAATGGCGGCTAACGGTCAGTGGGGCCTCACCATTTTAAAAACCGCCCAACATAAGATTCATCATATGTGGTTTGAAGCTTTTTGTTTGGGTATTTTGTGTAACATTATGGTGTGTATTGCCATTTGGATGACTTACGCAGGAAAAACCTTGACAGATAAAGCTCTCATTATGATTTTACCGATAGCTTTGTTTGTTGCGTCAGGATTCGAGCACAGTGTGGCGAATATGTTTATGATTCCAATGGGTATCATTACCGCACACTTTAGCACAGCGGAATTTTGGCAAGCGATTAATATCGATCCTCAACAATTTGCAGATTTAGATCTTTATCATTTTTTTGTGAAGAATTTAATTCCGGTGACGTTGGGGAATATTGTTGGCGGTGGTTGTTGTATTGCATTGACCCTGTGGTCAATTAACCGACCTCATTAATCGGTTTGTGTGGGAAGGAAACCAAAGCCGTTCGTTTCTTTCCTAAAAAGGCTTATTTTTATCAATAATCTAAAAGAGGAATGTTATGACTCAATTAACAGAAGCTCAACAAAAAGCTTGGGAAGGTTTTGTCGGTGGAGATTGGCAAAATGAAGTTAACGTACGTGACTTTATCCAAAAAAACTATACGCCGTATGAAGGAGATGAATCTTTCTTAGCTGATGTAACGCCTGCAACAACAGCGTTGTGGGATAAAGTGATGGAAGGCATCAAAATCGAAAATAAAACGCACGAGCCGTTAGATTTTGATACGGATAACCCATCAACAATCACTTCTCACAAACCGGGTTATATCAACAAAGATTTAGAAAAAATCGTTGGTCTTCAAACCGATGCTCCGTTAAAACGCGCCATTATGCCATTTGGCGGTATCAAAATGGTCAAAGGTTCTTGCGAAGTTTACGGTCGTCAATTAGATCCGGAAGTAGAACATATTTTCACCGAATATCGTAAAACCCATAACCAAGGTGTGTTCGATGTTTATACACCGGATATCCTTCGTTGCCGTAAATCAGGCGTGTTAACCGGCTTACCGGATGCTTACGGCCGTGGTCGTATTATCGGTGACTATCGCCGTTTAGCGGTTTATGGTATTGACTACTTAATGGCCGATAAGAAAAAACAATTCGATTCACTACAAGCAAGATTAGAACGTGGTGAAGACATCCAAGCCACCATTCAATTACGTGAAGAAATTGCCGAACAGCATCGTGCATTAGGCAAAATGAAAGAAATGGCAGCCTCTTACGGTTACGATATTTCTAACCCGGCGACTAACGCACAGGAAGCCGTTCAATGGACTTACTTTGCTTACTTAGCGGCTGTGAAATCACAAAACGGTGCAGCAATGTCCTTCGGTCGTATTTCTTCCTTCTTAGATATTTATATCGAACGTGATTTGAAAAACGGCAAAATTACCGAACAAGAAGCACAAGAATTAATTGACCACTTAGTCATGAAACTTCGTATGGTGCGTTTCTTACGTACGCCTGAATACGATCAATTATTCTCCGGCGACCCAATGTGGGCAACTGAGACCCTTGGTGGTATGGGCTTAGACGGTCGTACATTAGTGACCAAAAATAGCTTCCGTATTTTACACACCCTTTACACCATGGGCCCATCTCCGGAACCAAACTTAACTATCCTTTGGTCTGAAAAATTACCTGATGCATTCAAACGTTACTGTGCCAAAGTGTCTATTGATACTTCCTCCGTACAGTATGAAAACGATGACTTAATGCGTCCTGATTTCAACAGCGATGACTACGCGATTGCTTGTTGTGTATCCCCAATGGTTGTAGGTAAACAAATGCAATTCTTCGGTGCCCGTGCGAACTTGGCAAAAACCTTGTTATACGCAATCAACGGCGGTATCGATGAGAAAAACGGTATGCAAGTCGGTCCGAAAACCGAGCCAATCAAAGATGAAGTGCTTGATTTCGATACCGTAATGACCCGCATGGACAGCTTCATGGATTGGTTGGCAACACAATATGTAACTGCCTTAAACATCATCCACTTCATGCATGACAAATATGCTTATGAAGCGGCGTTAATGGCATTCCACGATCGTGATGTTTTCCGTACCATGGCTTGTGGTATCGCCGGACTTTCCGTTGCCGCCGACTCTTTGGCTGCAATCAAATACGCGAAAGTGAAACCGATTCGTGGCGACATTAAAGATAAAAACGGTAACGTTGTAGCGTCTAACGTAGCAACAGATTTTGAAATCGAAGGCGAATATCCGCAATTCGGTAACAACGATGCTCGTGTAGATGATATCGCATGCGACTTAGTTGAACGTTTCATGAAGAAAATTCAAACGCACAAAACTTATCGCAATGCGACTCCGACACAGTCTGTACTTACTATCACTTCTAACGTGGTATATGGTAAGAAAACAGGTAATACACCGGACGGTCGTCGCTCTGGCGCGCCATTCGGACCGGGTGCGAACCCAATGCACGGTCGTGACCAAAAAGGTGCGGTAGCGTCTTTAACTTCTGTGGCTAAATTACCATTTGCTTACGCGAAAGACGGTATTTCTTATACCTTCTCCATCGTACCAAATGCGTTAGGTAAAGAATACGAAGCGCAAAAACGTAATCTTGCCGGCTTAATGGATGGTTACTTCCACCACGAAGCGGAAGTGGAAGGCGGTCAGCACTTGAACGTTAACGTGATGAACCGTGAGATGTTGTTAGATGCGATGGAAAATCCGGAAAAATATCCGCAATTAACCATTCGTGTTTCCGGTTATGCCGTGCGTTTCAACTCGTTAACCAAAGAGCAACAACAGGACGTTATCACCCGTACATTTACACAATCAATGTAATTTCGTGATAAAACTGTGTTAATATTTCAGCCGCTTACCGTAAGGTAAGCGGTCTGATTTTTTAGGGACATATCCATTTTACGAACGTTAAAGAAGTCACTCAAAAAACACTTACGAAAACGACCGCACTTTTAACGATACCATGGCAAATTATTGAGGAATACATGTCAGTTGTAGGAAGAATCCACTCTTATGAATCTTGCGGCACCGTTGATGGGCCGGGCATTCGTTTTATTCTGTTTTTGCAAGGCTGTTTAATGCGTTGCAAGTATTGCCATAACCGCGATACTTGGGATCTACACGGCGGCAAAGAAGTCACCGTGGAAGAATTAATGAAAGAAGTGGTGAGTTATCGTCATTTTATGAATGCCTCCGGCGGTGGCGTGACGGCCTCCGGTGGTGAGGCAATTTTACAGGCGGAATTTGTGCGAGATTGGTTCCGTGCCTGTAAAAAAGAAGGCATCAGCACCTGCTTGGATACCAATGGTTTTGTTCGCCATTATGATCATGTCATTGATGAACTCATGGATGTCACCGACTTAGTGTTGTTAGATTTGAAAGAACTTAACGACGAAGTACATCAAATTCTTATCGGTGTACCTAATAAACGCACCCTTGAATTTGCCAAATACCTGCAAAAACGTAACCAACGGGTATGGGTTCGCTATGTGGTAGTGCCGGGTTATACGGATTCCGATAATGACATACATTTATTGGGAAAATTCATTGAAGGCATGACCAATATTGAAAAAGTGGAGTTGTTGCCATATCACCGCTTAGGCGCGCATAAATGGGCAGCTATGGGCGAAAAATACGAATTGGAAGACGTAAAACCACCGACAAAAGAATCCTTAGAGCACATTAAGACTATTCTTGAAAGTTACGGTCATGTTGTTAAATATTAATCGGAATAACTATTGTCTGAGCTAAAAAAACTGATGGCGCGTGTTTCCTAACGCGTGCCTTTTTATTTTTATATCAATGTATTACAAGCACAGTCTAGAAAGTGTGTGTGACCAAGCGAAATCTAATAAGTGCGGTCAAAAAATACTTAAAAAAATGACCGCACTTTTCTCAAAAAATAAACCCTTTTCCCTCGTTTACGCTACCTTAAAAGCGCACTACAATAGTTATTTAACCCCCTCTGTTTTATAAGGAATCCCATGCGCTACATTCTCATCGCATTATTTTTATGGAGCAGTTCTTTCGTTGCCGGTAAATACACCTACACCATGTTGGATCCGGTGTTGATGGTGCAATTACGCTTATTAATTGCCACCGTGATTGTGTTGCCGATGTTTATGCGCGTTTGGAAACGTGTGCCAAAAGAAGTACGTCCGCAAGTGTGGTGGCTCGGGTTTTTGAATTACCCTGCGATTTTTTTGTTGCAATTTATTGGTTTAAGTCACACTTCCGCATCCAGCGCGTCAACCATGCTAGGGTTGGAGCCTTTCTTGGTGGTGCTTATTGGGCATTTTTTCTTTGGCGACAAAGCCCAAACCCATCACTGGATTTTTGGTTTGATCGCATTCCTCGGCGTGGTCATGTTGATTTATGGTGGCGAAGAAACGGGCAATATCAGCCTGTTCGGGTGTAGTTTGGTGTTGCTTGCCGGCGTGGTATTTGCTTCGTGCTTGCGTTGGACGCAAAAAGTTATCATACAATTAACCGCGCAAGTTTATACCACCAGCAGCATTGTGTTTGGCACGATAACCTGTATTCCTTTCACCCTTTGGCTTACCGAAAGCTGGCAAATTCATTGGAATTGGCAAGGTGTTGCAGGTTTGCTTTATATTGGTATCGGTTGCAGTTGGTTGGCGTATTATTTGTGGAACAAGGGGATTAATAGTGTGGATTCCAACCTAGCGGGGATTTTGGTTTCTCTAGAACCGGTATTCGCTATTATTTTGGCGGTATTATTATTGGGCGAAAACATTAGCCCATTGTCTTGGTTGGGAATTTTAGCGGTAATCGCCACCACATTAATTTCGAGTGTTTATCCGCGTTTGATTCGACGCGCAAGCTAACAAAAAAGACAAGAAAAACCGACCGCACTTAATGCTTGAATATCAAAGTGCGGTCGGTTTTTTTGTTATTTTTATTGCACCAACATCAATCCTATGCAACCTTTATCGGCTAACATTAAGTCGGAAGCGCCGAAAGTGAACGGGTAATTGTTGGATGAGGTGTTTTCAAATTTTACTAAAATGGACACTTTGCCGTTGATTAATACGCTGTCCTTCCAACCGATTTCACTTGCTTCTAAGGCCTTGCCATTGACAGATTCAACAATAAATTTGGCACCCCGAATGGCAAAGCCTACAGGTGAGGATGCGCTTAAGGTCCAGCGTTCCACACTGCCTAATTTGGCGGAAACATCCAAACGGCGAGGATCTAAGCGGTTTTTGTTGATGGTGGCGTTGCCGACATCAATATGAAAAGCGCGTTCTTGTTGAACTTTAGCCGATAATAGGCTCGGTGCGTCTGTGTTAAATTTCCACGTTTGTTCTTTTTTCTCAAAAGCACCGGCGAGACCTTCCGGGCGTAATTCCAAAATGGTGTTATCAATTAATTCACCATCAGAACCAAAGAAGTGACTGATTTTATCTAAAATGCCCCGTTTTTTGCCGGTGATTAGGCTGACGTTTTCACCGTCATTTAAGTCCACCAAAATTTCTACACGCTCACTTGGTGCAAGCATGACCACATTACGTTTTTGGCCTTGCGGCAGGAAACCGAGATCTTGTGCGATAAGGGTGAATTCCCGCTCATCATCAAAACGTAATTCATAAGTACGGGAAAGAGAAGCATTGAGTACGCGCAATCGTACTAACCCGCGAGGCACGGTGAGATAAGGTGCTTCTTGGCCATTCACGAACAAGCGTTCACCAATAAAACGGCCTTGATGTTGTTGGAACAGTTGTGCGCCTTCGGTGTTCAACTGCATGTCTTGGAGAATCAAGGGAATGTCGTCTACGCCGTATTTTTGCGGTAGACCGAGTTTAGTACTTTCTTTATCTTCAATCATCCATAATCCGACCAACCCGCGATAGGTTTGATAGGCAGAATTGGCAAGGGTACAAGCGTGATACCAACAGGTGGATGGCGCTTGGGTGATGGGAATGATTGGTGCCCAAGTTTCGTCTTTTTGCAAATTTTTGGCGATGCCACCTATGAGTTCGCCGGAGGCCTGTAACCCTTGAATGTTCATGGCAACAAATTGTGGCAAGTTATTTTTCCAGTTAAGTTTGGCAAAATCATCTTTTTTAATTTTAATGGTCGGGCCTAAATATGCCCCATTAAACCCCCAAACCTCTGTACGTTTTCCGGGCAATAACGGCGCTTGCGTATTTTGTAAATTGAGGAAAATCGGTTTCCCCCGTCGCGTTTCAAACAACGGCGGAATCGTCAACGAGGGGCGTGTTGCTGCTAACAAGGGGGCCGGCACACTGAAAAGTGCGGTAGAAAATAAAGTTGTTTTTAACAGCTGACGACGGGAACAGTTTTTCATTTAAGCCTGCTTATTCTCTGAGCATTGCGTTTGAGCGATTTCTTGATCTAACTCGTTAATGCGTTTTTGCATCAGATCGTGGCAATATTCCGCCAGTTCGCGCACATTGTCACGGGTATAGCCTGATACATCAATCGGTTCCAACATTTCACAAATAACTTTACCGTTATCCCAACGATTTAAATCGATTTTATTGTGTGTTGTGGAGCAAACCACAGGTACAATCGGCACGCCGGCGGCAATAGCAGCATGAAAGGCGCCGGTTTTAAACGGTAACAAACCACGTCCGCGACTACGGGTACCTTCAGGGAACATCCAAATGGACAGATTATCTTCGTTAATGCGACGGGCGAGTTCGGTCATGGTGTTATGCGCTTTAGAACGATTATCGCGATCTAAGAAAATGTTACCGGTTGCCCAATATAAAATGCCGAAAAATGGCACCCAAATCAGGCTTTTTTTGCCTACGCTGACGGTGCGTGGCATAACCATGTAGGAAATGGTGACCATATCGTAGTTATTTTGATGGTTACCGATATAAATACAACGTCCGATTTGATTCACGTTAGCGGGGTAGCGGTGTTCGACTTTTAAACCGAATAATGGATGCAGGCGTCCGAACCAACGGGCAAAAATGCCTACGTTACTTGGGTTACGGAAACGGATGAAAGAGTAGATTGTGCCTAAAACACAAATCAGAATACAGCAAATAATAATAATGAAAATTCTGGCGATTTTTAACATGATAAAGCCCCTTAAAAATTTGCCTAAGTATAGCTAAATTAACGGAATATGTGTATTAATAACTGCTAAATATGCTAATCTAGCTAAAAATTTTTGAATGATATTCTTATGCAAAAAACGTATTTTATTGCGGATTTACATCTCACCGAAAATCGACCGCACTTAACGCAGCTTTTCCGTCAATTTATGTTGGAACAAGCACCGCAAGCGGAAAAACTCTATATTTTGGGCGATTTATTTGATTTTTGGATTGGTGATGATGAGAAATCCGAGCTCATCAGTGAAGTACAAGAACTGATAAAAAATCTGACAGAACAAGGCGTACAATGTTATTTCCAACATGGAAACCGTGATTTCTTAATTGGTCAGGCATTCGCCCAGGCTTGCGGTTTAACAATTTTACCGACATATCAAGTGATTGATTTATACGGCGTGCCGACGTTGTTGTGTCATGGTGATACATTGTGTGTGGATGATGTGAAATATCAACAGTATCGCAAAAAAGTCCATCAAAAATGGCGGCAGTGGTTATTTTTACATTTGCCGTTAAAAGTGCGGTTAAAAATCGCCGAGAAAATTCGGGCGAAAAGTCGGCAGGATAAACAATATAAACCAACAGAAATTATGGATGTCAATGCAGATTTTGTGTTGCAAATCTTTCATAAATTTAATGTTACACAAATGATTCACGGGCATACTCATCGACAAAAACGCCACGAAATTCCACCGCACTTTACCCGCATTGTGTTAGGCGATTGGGGCGAGACATCTTCTATTTTGGAAGTGACTCCGAATGCGATTCAATTTATTAATGATAATTTAAGGAGAGAAAATGGCTGATCCACATATTAAATCCCCTATGGATGTTTGGGATTATATAACGGTAATTCTATATCGCTCGGGTTTCTGTTTGGCGGCACCGATGTTGTTTATATTGCCGTGGTATCCGGAAACGGCGCAAATTGGGCTATTAATTGCGGCGACATTGTGCGCTTCCTGCGTGCATCTATATATGAAAAATTTTCGTTTCATTTTTCAATTTGCCATGTGGCTTGGTCTGCTGTGTCAAATTTTGGGCTTTCCACTGTTGGCGTTGGGCGCGGCATTTTTAGTGTTGGGCGGATTGAGTTATAAGGAATATTTTTGTTTCCGCGTATTTGCGTTGAATCTACAACCGATTTTTTTCGCATTATTGTGGTTTAGTTGGGTTTTTCACGTCATTTGGCTTAGCACGTTACTGTCTTTTATCACAGGTATTCTTATTTTAGTTTTAAGCATCCAAAAATGGCGTATGCCATTCCACTTTGATATTGGCGATAAAACAAAATATCAGGTTTGATGAGAGGCCGATACTTTATTTATTATTTGCGATTAAATGGGATGGGTATAGAATAAATTATTGGCGATTATTGGGGTGTAAGTTATGAATAATGTTCAAAAGAAATATTTTATTGGTTTGACACATTTTTTAGGTAATGTGTTGGGGCCTAAATACGAAGTTGTTTTTCATTCCTTTGAAAAGAATAAAGCCTCAATGGAGGCTATTGCCAATAGTCATGTGAGCGGCCGAACATTATCTTCTCCGCTCAGTTCTTTCGCTTCGAATATGTTGCAGGAAAAAGTGTATTTGGATAAGGATTTTATCTTTAACTATAAGGCGGTGGCCGATTCCGATAAGATGATTCGCGGTTCTACATTTTTTATTAAAAACGGCGATAAACTAGAGGGGATATTGTGTATTAACCACGATACTTCCGAGCTGGTAGAAACAATGTCGAAATTAATCTCACTGGAAAATTTAGGCAGTTTTGTGAATGCGCTAGGTATCGATCCTGCATTAAATAATAGTGAAGAGTCAGAAATCACCAGTAAAGAAAAATTAGAACATTCCATTGAGGAAATTTTATCGGAATATATCGATTTAATGTCACTGGATACTGACAAAAACTTAACCTTAAGACAAAAGGAACATTCAATTAAGGTGTTATTTGACAAAGGTATTTTTAATATAAAGGGTGCTATTCCTATTGTAGCGACATTTTTAAAAATGTCGGTGCCAAGTGTTTATCGGCATTTGAAATTAATTAAAAATAAAGAATAGAAAAATTGACATCCTAAAGTGCGGTTAGAATGTCAATTTTTTTTAACCTACCACAACCGGTAAATAACCCAGCTTAATTAAAAATGGGATGCTGACGATAATAACACCGAGAATAGAGACCAAAAGAAGAATGCCTGAACCACCAGGAACCCGATATGGTAAATTTGGATGTTGTTGTCGTGCTTTCCATACTAATGCCGCCGGTAAAACCACCGCATAGAATGCAAACATTTGCCCTGCGTAACCCAATGCTAGAATGAATCCCTCCGGGTAGAAAAAGGCGAAAAGCAATGGTGGAAGGAAGGTTAGGAAACCCAAAAATAGTCTGTTGGTATTGATGTTGAAGGCGCGTTTTAATAAGTCTTCAATACATTCAAGCAAACCTAGCGCTACGCCTAAGAACGAGGTGATTAAGGCCAGAGCCGAAAACACTTTTACAACCGTGGCAATCATGCTACTACCGGTGATGACCCGTACCGCCTCAACCAATCCATTTAACGTTGGGTCATTATTTAAAATTTCTAGGAAACGGGTTTGGCTGAGTACACCATGGGTGGAGAATTGCCAAAGAAGATAGCCGATCAAGGTGATTGCCGAACCTGCAATAATGGATATTCTTAATGCTTTTACGTTGCCTTCCAAATAGTTGTTTAAGCAAGGAATGGAACCGTGGAAACCAAATGCGGTGAAAAATACCGGGCTGGCGGAAATGAGTAGAGCATTGTCAATTGGCATCGCCATTAAGTTATCTACTTTAATTTCCGGAATCATTAGTCCCAATACGATGAACAACGCGGCAATCATGGTGAAGAATAAAATACGGTTAAAACCATCAACAATTTTTGTTCCGATAACCACAAACATGCCGAAGAAAACAGTAAACACCAAAATAGAACCTTTCATTTTGAGTTCCGGTGTGGTGAAATCCGGTAAGGTTGAGGCAAGTATGCCACCACCTCCGGTAACATAAGCGGCAAGTAAGGCAAATAGGAAAACCATTAACACGGTTGTCGCCACAATACGCCCCGCTTTGCCGAAGTACTGGGCTGCGAGGGTTCCGATTCCAGCATCATATTCTGCCGTTTGATATACCTCGACGAAAAGTAGTGCACTGTAAGTTAGTAATACCCACAGGGCACAAAGTAGAACCACTGTAAACGTGAAACCGATGCCTGCCGAAGTCAGTGGCATGGCAAGCATCCCTGCGCCGATCATCGTGCCTGAAGTGATCAGCGTACTGCCTAATGTTTTGTTCATAAGCTTTCTCCTTTCTTATTCAAGTAGAAAGGCTAATCACTTCCTTATTTGACAATACATCGAACAACAATGTCTCATTAGAATGTTTTCGCATTTTCTTCGTTAAATATTATCCGGAATATAAAAAGCCCTCACTCCGCTGTCGAAGTGAGGGCTTTTATGGTTATTTCTGTTCAAAGCGTGCAGTGAAGAAACGGAGTTGTTTCGGTTCATACACGAAACGAAGACCTTTAATGTCTTGTTTATGGTTGAATAGATGGATAATACCGTCAGCCACTAAGTCCATGTGGGCGTAAGTATAAACACGACGAGGAATCGTGATGCGCACAGTTTCCAATTTCGGACGATGGTTTTCACCGGTTTTTATATCACGACCGGCAGAAATAATACCGCGTTCCATTGTACGTACACCGCATTCAATATAAATTGCGGCAGCCAATGCTTGAGCCGGGAAGTCTTCTTCTTGTTTCAAATGTGGGCAGAAACGACGGGCATCTAAGAACACAGCATGACCACCGATAGGTTCTACAATCGGTACACCGGCGGCTTTTAATTTTTCACCAAGGTAACGGACTTGTTTAACACGGTGTTCAATGTACTCTTCCTGAGTTGCTTCTTTCAAGCCAATAGCCATCGCTTCCATATCACGACCAGCCATACCACCATAAGATGGCATACCTTCAAATACCACGACTAACTCTTTGGCTTTCATGAATAATTCTTCATCATTCATACACAAGAAACCACCGATATTGGTTAAGCAGTCTTTTTTACCACTCATGGTACAGCCATCAGCATAGCTGAACATTTCGTGTACGATAGATTTAATAGAACGATCTTTGTAGCCTTCTTCTTGCTCTTTAATGAAGTAAGCATTTTCTATACAACGGGTGGCATCGTAGAATACTTTAATGCCATGTTTGGCAGTGAGTTCGCGCACGGCTTTCATGTTGGCGATGGAAACAGGTTGACCTCCGGCGAGGTTTACTGTGACAGCCAAGCACACATAAGCAATGTTTTCAGCCCCTTTTTCATTAATAAGATTTTCTAATTTTTTAACATCGATATCACCTTTAAATGGAATATCTAATGACGCATCGTGCGCTTCATCACGGATAATATCATAGAAAATACCGCCATTGGCTTCTTGGTGATAACGGGTGGTGGTGAAATACATATTACCCGGTACATATTGTCCCGGTTTAATCGCAATACGTGAAAGAATGTTTTCTGCACCGCGACCTTGGTGGGTTGGTACAATGTATTTGAATCCGAATAATTCTTGAACGGTTTCTTGTAGATGATAGAAGTTTCGACTACCGGCATAAGCTTCGTCACCCAACATCATACCGGCCCATTGACGGTCACTCATCGCGTTGGTACCACTGTCGGTTAAAAGATCGATATACACGTCTTTTGAGTCAAGTAAGAAGGTATTATAACCCGCTTCTTTCATGGCTTTTTCACGTTCTGCTTTCGGTAAAATGGAAACCGGTTCAACGCTTTTGATTCGGAACGGTTCTGCTGGATAGTATGCCATAATTTGTCTCCTATACTATGATGAGTTTTTAAGGTCCATGTTTTTCATAACTCGTTTCTCAAACATCTATCATCGAGTTGTGGCTATACTAATAGAAATTTTTCTCAATAACTGTGAACATTATCACAAATAATAAAAAATTATTAAAATTTATTTATTTTGTTCTAAATAATAATTTTTTATACGATTGTGTGTGATTTGTGAACAAAATGGCCATTTAATCAAGAGAAAAGTAATGAAAAACGGCAAAAAAATAGACCCGCTCAAATGGCGGGTCTAATGTGATGTGTTGTGAAATATGAACGCGATTTTATTTCACGCGGGAAACGTATTCGCCGGAGCGGGTATCTACGCGAATCACTTCACCGATTTGTACGAATAATGGTACTTTCACCACAGCACCGGTGCTTAAGGTTGCCGGTTTGCCGCCGGTACCAGCAGTATCACCTTTAAGACCCGGGTCGGTGTCAACGATTTCTAATTCAACGAAATTTGGCGGAGTTACTGTGATTGGTGCGCCATTCCATAAGGTAACGATACAATCCGCTTGGTCTAATAACCATTTTTCCGCATCGCCTACGGCTTTAGCGTCAGCAGAGTATTGTTCAAATGTTTCCGGATGCATGAAATACCAGAATGCATCGTCTTTGTATGAATAAGTTAAGTTAAGATCCATAACATCAGCGGCTTCAACAGAAGTACCGGATTTGAAGTTCACATCCAATACTTTGCCGGAAATTAATTTACGAATACGGGTGCGTGTAAATGCTTGGCCTTTCCCCGGTTTAACAAATTCGTTTTCAACGATAACGCAAGGCTCGCCGTCTTGCATAAATTTTAGACCTGGTTTGAAATCACTGGTAGTATATGTAGCCATATTATCCTCAAGAAAAAGATTGTTTTTTTAAAAGTGGCTATTCTACATCAAAACATCCCGATTAGAGAAGAACAAAGTTGGTTAGAACATCTCGCAAACGGAATTTCAGACCCGAAAATTTTATTGCAACACCTCGAACTCCCTTTCGAACCATTCAAACAAGACATTGAAGCGCGAAAATTATTTGCTATGCGTGTGCCGATGCCTTTCGTAGAAAAAATGGAAAAAGGTAACCCGCGCGATCCCTTATTTTTACAAGTCATGTCTTCCGCCGATGAATTTTTGCAGGCTGAAGGGTTCTCAAAAGATCCTTTGGAAGAGCAAGATGACAAAAATGTGGTGCCGAATATATTGCATAAATATCATAACCGTTTGTTATTTATGGTAAAAGTTGGATGTGCGGTGAATTGCCGTTATTGTTTTCGCCGCCATTTTCCTTATGAAGAAAATAAGGGGACGAAGCAAAATTGGCAAACGGCATTGCAATATATCGCTCAACATCCTGAAATTGAAGAAGTAATTTTTTCCGGCGGTGATCCGTTGATGGCAAAAGATCATGAGCTTGACTGGCTGATAAAACACTTGGAAAACATACCGCACTTAAAACGACTACGCATTCATTCCCGTCTGCCGGTGGTCATTCCGCAACGGATTACCGATGCTCTTTGTTCGATATTGGCTGAAACGCGTCTGCAAAAAATCTTAGTGACCCATGTCAATCATGCCAATGAAATTGATGAGGATTTTTCTCATGCCATGGATAAATTAAAGAATTGCGGTGTCGTATTATTAAACCAATCGGTTTTACTGAAAGATGTGAATGACGATGCCTACATTCTGAAAGCATTGAGTGACCGTTTATTTTCAGTGGGAATTTTGCCTTATTATTTGCATTTGCTGGATAAGGTGGAAGGTGCGGCGCATTTTTATCTTGATGATGCGCAAGCCCTAAGTATCTACAAACAACTACAACGTATTACCTCCGGTTATTTGGTGCCGAAATTAGCCCGTGAAATTGGTGGGGAGCCGAATAAAACCCTCTACACAGCATGATTCCGATACCAAAAAAGTAAAAGATGCTTTAAAATAAGCAGGATTTTTTTACTTATAAAATTGTGGCGTAACAAATTCGGTCGATATGTTTTTTCATAATATGAAAAACTCTCGTAAAAATGACCGCACTTTATGACACATTGTGTTATTTAATTAGAGGTATATCGTGGATTCTGAATATAGAAACCCTGAAAAAGAACATAATCCGGCACAAAATGAACTGGATTTAGGCTTTAATCAAATGGAACCTATCACCCCGAAAAAAGTGATTAAACCGGAACCTTCTTTATTTGAGAAAGCCAAAGGGCTGTTTGCCAAGAAAGAACAGAAGAATATAGAAAACCAATTTGCCGCCCGCAAAGAACCTGTATTCGGCAGTTCCGGTGTTGTTGGAGACACCACCATGACAAGCGAAAACCAAACTGAAAATACCAAGACCGAAAATGACTTAGGTGCGACACACAATAAAGCGAACGAAGCTGAGGCATCTGTCGAGGAAAGCCTATCTGAAACGCTCACCGAGGAAACAACGGAATCCGTTGAATCGCCACAGTCCGACAGCCCGGAATTTACAGAAAAACCAAAAGCCGGTTTAAAGAATCCGGAAAATTGGGCAATTTTAAGCATCTTGCCACAAAAACATCGTCGCCTTTTCGTTGCGATTTTTGCAGTAGTTCTCTTGTTGATTTTTATCTTATGGATGAAACCAAGTTCCGACACCGTGCAATCTTATGAGCAACAAAGCAATAACGATGTACCGATTCAATTCCAACAGTTAGATCAATCTCAAAGCGTTGAACCGACAGTGTTGGATAATCCAACACAGCCTGCGCAATCAACAGAAGCCGCGACACAATCGGCTACAGGAAATACGGGCGCGGAAACTCAAAATATAACCAATGCGGCACAACAAGCCGAGCCGCAAACGCCTCCTGCAATGGAACAACCTACCGTAGCAGAAAATAAACCGACTGAAGTTAAATCGACAATCGAAGGAACCGTATCTGTTGAGCCCGCTAAACCGCAGGAAGTTGTTAAACCACAGGAAACTGTGAAAAAACCTGAGCCGGTAAAAGCTGAAAAAGCCAAGGCGGAGAAAGTGTCAAAAACCGAACACAATGCAGCCAAAGCGCAACAAGGTAAAACACAACAAAGTAAGGCGCAACAAGCAGCAAAAACGGAGAAACAGGTGGTGGATATTCTGGAGGGACGTTCTTCTGGTACTAAGCCTGCGCCGGCCGGTAGCAAAACCTTAACCGTGCCACAAGGCGTCACTTTGATGCAAGTATTCCGTGACAATAAATTACCGATTGCCGATGTAAATGCCATGACCAAAGCCAACGGCGTAGGTAATGCGTTAAGTCGCTTTAAGCCGGGAGATAAAGTTCAGGTGTCTCTGAGTTCTCAAGGTCGGGTAAGCGAAATGCGTTTATCCAATGGCAGTCGTTTTGTTCGCCAGCCTGACGGTAGTTATCAATTTAAAAAATAATCAATAAGAGTCATTCAATAAGCGTAGCGCCAAACTACGCTTATTCCATTTAGAAGAGTAATTATTATGTTAAGAGCGAGCTTTATAGTATTAGCACTCATTGGACTAGTCGCTTGTACGAGTAAACCGGTAATAGAGAAAAAACCGGTAAAACCAGTAAAAACACAACCAAAAGTTTTACGAAAAGCGACTCAAAAAAGTTCCGTAAGGCAATACGTTTGCAAAGAAGGCAAGGTTCTCCGTGTTGTTCGCTACGCTACAAAAAACAAAAAAGGTAAGCTAAATTCCATCAGCTTAACTTTTAATAACGTCACCCACAAACTCTCGCCGACGATCGCCGAAAACGGTCGCAACTATTCTAATATCCATTGGGTTTGGTTAGAGCGTAAAGAGTTTTCTACATTAAAATCCAACACCGGCGATGTGTTGGCGGAACAATGTGTTCCTCATTACGCCCTCGGTAAAAAAAGATAATTTTCACTGTACTTTTCATTATCATGGTTAAAAGTGCGGTGATTTTTTTTTCGCTGTTTATAGGCAATAAAAAAGCGTTTGGTTCTCCCCAAACGCTCCCTATAAAAACGCTAAAAATTATAACCGCTCTTTTTCGCCACCGAAGTCGTGTAGCAGATTTTCGGTGAGCTTGCTTAAAATCCCTGTCATTAATACAAAATCCGCATCAAAACGTTGCGCATAATCTTCTTTCAGAATATCGTCATTTTTTTCTCGAATTTGATCGGCAAATTTCAGACGTTTTAAACTGCAATCTTCGTTCAACACAAAACTCAAATGTTCTTCCCATTCCAGTGCCAGTTTAGTGACATATTTGGAATTGACTAAAGAGAGAATTTCATCGCTGTCGAGGGCTTGTTGTTTGCAACGAATCACGCCGTTATTGACATCACGCAATTCGGCTTCTTCTAAAGAAACCAACCATTGCGGAATACTTTCTTTGGCAACCCATTCTTGCATTACTAAACTTGGTTCGTTGGCGAAGGTGAGAGGGACAACTGGCAGTGAGCCTAGTGATTTACGAAGCAATGCCAATGCCTCTTCTGCCCGTTTGGCTGAAGCGGCATCTACATAAATCAGATTATTTTCCGCGTCAATCCAAAGGGCGGTTTGTTGGTATTTGCTGAAGGCGCGCGGCAGTAGTGTGGCAACCACATCATCTTTTAAGGTTTGTTTTTCCACTTTTTTCAGTTTGCGATTTTCCGCTTGTTCCAGTTTTTCTACGCGGACATCCAATTCTCGTTTAATCACATGGGCCGGTAGGATTTTTTCTTCTTTTTGGGCTAGCAGTAAAATCTGTTTGCCAACAGTGAAGTAAAGCAATTCGCTGCCTTTTAACGGTGTTGACCAACCGAATTTACTCATCTCCGATTGATTGCAAGGATGGTATTGATTATTTTCTAGTGCGTCAGATAGGGTTTTCTCCGACCAATCCAAGGACTTCGTGAGACGGTAAATCATGGCGTTTTTAAACCAAAACATAGTAGATCCTTATTCTTCGATTCAGGTAAAATGTGCGCTATTGTAACTTATCTCAAGGTGAAATATGCAACATAAATTCATAACCTTTGTCGGCGGTGGCAACATGGCGCAAGCCATTGTGTTTGGTTTGCTTAAACGTGGTTATCCGGCGGGGAACATCACAGTTTGCGATCCGAGCGAAGAAAAACGGCAGTTATTTGCCGAAAAAGGCGTGCAGGTCGCTACGGATAATGTCGCGGTGGTGGGCTCGGCGGAGGTGGTGTTGTTGGCAGTGAAGCCGCAAGTATTGGCAGAGGTTTGCGCGCCCTTAAGTGCGGTGGATTTTTCCGATAAAGTTGTGATTTCTATTGCCGCAGGGATTTCACTGGCTCGATTGACCGCACTTTTACCGACAGCGACGTCTATTGTACGTGTGATGCCGAATACGCCGGCCTTAGTTGGTGAGGGCATGGCCGGTTTGTTTGCTGCCAAAAACACCTCAGAAAACGACCGCACTTTTGCGCAGGATCTATTGTCCGCTGTGGGCAAAACCCTTTGGGTTGATTCGGAAGAGCAAATGCACGCGGTTACTGCGGCTTCCGGGAGTGGCCCGGCCTATTTTTTCCAATTTTTGGAAGCCATGCAACAAGGCTTGATTGAAATGGGGTTATCCGCTGAAAACGCGCGAGAATTGGTGCAACAGGCAATGTTAGGCTCGGCCAAAATGGTAGTGGAAAATCCGCAGGTGGATTTAGCGACATTGCGCCAAAATGTAACGTCCAAAGGCGGAACGACGGCGGCGGCACTGAATGTGTTTAATCAACGTCAATTTAGTGACATCGTGCAACAGGCAATGCGTGCTTGTGTAGCACGCTCTAAAGAAATGGAAACCTTATTCTAATGTCTGTTCGCCCTTTTACTTGGCTTGCCTTAAGCTTTTTCGGGTATTACTGCGCGTACGGCGTATTCATGCCATTTTTCCCTGTTTGGTTGAAATCTCAACACTACGGCGAGGAGTTGATTGGCATGGTGTTGGCAAGTGCTTATGTGTTCCGTTTTGTAGGCGGTTTGTTTTTCTCCGGTTTGATTAAACGGGCATCGCAATTGATCAACTCGCTACGCTTATTAGCCTTGGCCAGTGCGTTGATTATGGCAGGATTAAGTTTTACCGCTGAGAGTTTTTGGCTGTTATTCGGTGCGATCGGTTTATTTGCCATGGTAAATTCCGCCGGTATGCCGATTACGGATTCTTTGGCGAGCACTTGGCAACGCCAGATTCAGTTGGATTACGGCAAGGCGCGCTTAATCGGCTCCATGGCTTTTGTCGTCGGCGTGACGTTATTCGGTAATGTGATCGGCTTTTTCGGCGAGCAAAATATAGTTTGGATTTTGACCGCACTTTTATTGGTGTATTCAATGATGCAGTGTGTGACGCCCACTATTCCGCCACAAGATGAGCCATCGGAACAGGCAACAGCTGAAGTGCGTTATTGGGATTTATTGAAAAATAACACCACGTTGCGCGTGCTGATCGCTTCTTCATTAATTCAAGGTTCTCATGCCGCGTATTATGTATATAGCGTGTTGTATTGGACAAGCCTTGGCATTCCCGTGTCGCAAACTAGTTTGCTGTGGGGCGTGGCGGTAGTCGCCGAAATTTTATTATTCTTCTTTTCTCGCCGTTTATTACAAAATTGGAAAGTCACCACCATTTTCTATTTAGCGACGTTCGCCTGCATTGTGCGTTGGCTTGGATTGGCTACCGCTAATACGATTTGGTTGATTGCAATTTTACAACTTCTGCATAGCTTAACTTATGCCGTGGCGCACTATGGCATGGTGCGTTACATCACCATACAGCCACAAGCGCATATTTCCAAGTTACAGGCTTTATATAATGGTTTTTCCAACAGTGCTATGGTGGCGATTTTGACCGCACTTTCCGGCGTGATTTATCCGTATTCTCCTGCGTTTACCTTTATTCTTATGGCGATAGTTGTCGCGCCGGCGTTTGTGGTTACGCCGCGTAAAGTGGACGCTTTTTTGCTTAAACAGGGGTAAATATGAATAATTTGGCGCTGATGGATTTATTCATTAATGAATATTGGATAGAAAAAGGGTTATCACCCAACACTGTGCAATCTTATCGTTTAGATTTGACCGCACTTTGTGATTGGCTGGAGGCGCATAAGTTATCCTTGTTGACACTGGATGCGGTAGATTTACAAACTTTTCTTGGTGAGCGTTTGCAACAAGGATACAAAGCCACCAGCACAGCCCGTTTGCTGAGTGCTATGCGGAAATTATTTCAGTATTTGTATAAGGAAAAATATCGCGCTGACGACCCCAGTGCGGTGCTAAGTTCGCCTAAATTACCAAGCCGTTTGCCGAAATATTTAACCGAACAACAGGTAACAGACTTGTTGAATGTGCAAAGTTTGGAACAGCCGATTGAACTACGCGACAAAGCGATGTTGGAGTTGTTGTATGCCACAGGGCTGCGGGTAACGGAGTTGGTGACACTGGGAACCGATAGCATTAATTTGAATCAAGGTGTAGTGCGGGTGATTGGTAAAGGCAACAAAGAACGCATTGTGCCAATGGGCGAAGAAGCTACCCACTGGATTAAACAATATATTTTATTTGCCCGTCCGATTTTATTGGATGGACAAAGTTCTGACGTGCTATTTCCGAGCCGTCGCGGTACGCAAATGACACGGCAGACTTTTTGGCATCGGATTAAACATTATGCGGTGCTGGCGGAAATTGACAGTGATATGTTGTCGCCACACGTTTTGCGTCATGCTTTTGCTACGCATTTGGTAAATCACGGCGCGGATTTGCGTGTGGTTCAAATGCTACTGGGGCATAGCGATTTATCCACTACCCAGATTTATACGCATGTAGCGAAAGAACGCTTGAAACGTTTGCACGAACGCTATCATCCGCGCGGCTAATTTCATGTGAATGAATAGAGTGTTTTTTAATCAATTATGCGCTTTTATAGTGCATTTCCTCGACTGAAAGCCTTTGTCCCGTTATAATTCATCGTCTTATTTTCTATTAATAACGTGTTCGGTGTGAGCATTCGCCGAGTGCATCAATTTGAGGTAACATCATAATGTCATTAAATATTGAAACGACTCAAGGTTTAGAGCGTCGTGTATCCATCACTGTTCCGGCTGAAACTGTTGAACAAGCTGTGCGCGAAGAATTAAAACGTGTAGCAAAAAACGCACGTGTTGACGGTTTCCGTAAAGGTAAAGTCCCTCCGCAAATTATTGAAAAACGCTTCGGCGCTTCCGTTCGTCAAGATATTTTAGGCGATTTATTACAAAAACATTTCTTCCAAGCGGTTATCGAAAACAAAGTTAACCTAGCAGGTCGCCCAAGTTTTACCGTTGAACAATTTGAAGACGGCAAAGAATTAAAATTCAGCGCAACTTTTGAAGTGTATCCTGAAGTTGAATTAAAAGGTTTAGAAAATATCAAAGTTGAAAAACCAGTTGTTGAAATCTCCGAAGCAGATGTTGACAAGATGGTTGAAGTGCTACGCAAACAACAAGCAACTTGGTCTGAAAGTCAAGATGCTGCGAAAGCAGAAGATCGCGTTACCATCGATTTCGTGGGTTCTGTTGACGGCGAAGAATTTGAAGGCGGCAAAGCAGAAGATTTCGTTTTATTCATGGGCCAAGGCCGCATGATTCCGGGCTTTGAAGAGGGTATCGTTGGTCACAAAGCCGGTGACAAATTCACTATTGATGTGACTTTCCCGGAAGAATACCATTCTGAAAAATTGAAAGGTAAAGCGGCTAAATTTGACATCACCTTGAAAAAAGTAGAAGTGATGGTATTACCGGAATTAACCGATGAATTTGTTGCTAAATTTGGTCCTAACACCAAATCTGTAGCGGATTTACGTGCTGAAATTCGTAAAAATATGCAACGTGAATTGAAAAATGCGTTGACTACCCGCGTGAAAACTCAAGTTATCGATGGTTTAGTAGAACAAAACCCAATTGATGTACCAAGCGCAGCGGTTGAACAAGAAATTGAAGTATTGCGTCAACAAGCGGCACAACGTTTTGGCGGCAATGCGCAACAAGCTGCACAATTACCACGTGAATTGTTTGAAGATCAAGCAAAACGTCGCGTATTGGTTGGTTTATTATTAGCACAAGTTATCGCTTCCAATGAATTAAAAGCCGATGAAGAACGTGCCAAAGCCATGATCGAAGATATCGCTTCTGCTTACGAACAACCGGCTGATGTAGTTGAATACTACAGCAAAAATAAAGAATTAATGAATAACATTCGTAACGTCGTATTAGAAGAGCAAGCGGTTGATGCGGTGTTGGCGAAAGCACAAGTTACCGAAAAAGCGGCAACTTTCGATGAGATCATGAATCCACAAGCTTAATAATTTCCCGCCAAGTGCGGTTAATATTTTAAGTGTTTTTTAACTGAATACCTCGATGAAAGTCGGGGTATTTTTTTGCCTTGTGAATTGTTCCATGAGCTTTTTGATAGGCAATAAAAAAGGGTATCTGCAGATACCCTTTTTCATATTAGCAATTTACTTACTTGGTGATTGCATAAAACGGAAGAAATCACTATCCGGTTTAAGAATTAACAAGTTATCAGAATTAGCGAAACTGCTTTCATAGGCTTTAAGACTACGAATAAAGCTATAAAATTCCGGTTCTTTACCAAAGGCATCTGCAAAGATTTTGGCTGCAGTGGCATCACCGTTACCACGCAATTCTTGTGCCGTTTTTTCTGCATTGGCGATAATTAAGGTGACTTTACGATCCACATCGGCTTGGATAAACGCCGCTTTTTCTTTACCTTGTGAACGGTGTTCACGGGCAACTGCATCACGTTCTGCGCGCATACGTTGGTAAATGGAAGAAGACACTTCATCCGGCAAGTTAATTTGCTTAATACGCACATCAATCACTTCAATTCCCAGCTCAGCCGTGCTGTCTTGTCCGGTATTTAAGGCTTTTTTTGCGCCTGCCATTAATTCGCCGCGTGTGCCGGATACAATGTCTTTAATCGTACGTGAACCGATTTCGGAACGTAAACGGTCATTGACTTTACGACGAAGTAAGTTAGAGGCTTGTGCATAGTCGCCACCGCCGGTAGTCGTGAAAAAACGACCGAAATCGTTAATACGCCATTTTACGTACGAATCCACTAATAGGTCTTTTTTCTCCACAGTGACGAAACGATCTGCTTGTCCGTCTAAGGTTTGAAGACGCGCATCAAGCACTTTAATGTTGTCAATAAATGGAATTTTAAAATGTAGCCCCGGGGTATAAATAGCCACTTTGTTGTCAGCGTCACGTTGCACTTTACCGAAACGCAACATAATGCCGCGTGAGCCTTCAGTCACCACTACAATACTGGAGTAGACGATAGCGACAATAACTAAAATCACAGGTAATAACAGTTTACGCATTAGTTAAATCTCCCTTGGCGACTACTTTCATTTTTTGTTTCCGTCTGGCGACTTGGTGTATTTGTTCGGTTGTCAGTACGGGAAACAGGCGTAGGATTGACCGCACTTTGTTGTGCTTCCGAGCCGGTATTATTACTTTCCGTGGAGGAGGATTGTTTCCCTTTGAGTAATTGTTCCAACGGTAATACGGTTAAGTTATTGCCGTTAGATGAATCCAACATCACTTTTGGCGTATTTGCCATGACTTTTTCCATAGATTGAATATACAAACGCTCACGGAATACATCCGGTGCCGCTTTAAATTCAGGTAAGAGCGGTTGGAAACGTTCTATTTCCCCTTTAGCATCTAATACTACGCGATCTTTGTATGCCGTCGCTTCTTCCAAGATACGTTGTGCGTTACCACGCGCAATCGGTTCTTTCTCACGGGCATAGGCTTCTGCTTCGCGAATATAACGTTGTTCGTCTTCTTGCGCTTTAATCGCGTCATCAAAAGCGTCTTTTACTTCTTCCGGCGGACGGGCGGATTGGAAGTTCACATCAATCACTTCCAAGCCCATGTTATACGGTTCAATAATTTGATTTAATGTTTTCCATGTATTTTCACGCACCACAGAACGGCCGGTAGTCAAAATATCGTTCATGGTCATATGACCAATCACATAACGTAATGCACTATCGGTGGCTTGGTTTAAACTGTCATTGGCGTTTACCGCACTGAATAAATATTTTTCCGGATTTTGTACACGATATTGCACGGTCATTTCCACTTTCACCATATTTTCATCTTGAGTGAGCATAGAACCTTGTGTTTTTAGTTCCTGTACGCGTTCCACGTTCACCGGAATGACGCGATCAATAAAGGTTGGTTTCCAGTTCAAACCGGGTTGTTCAATCGAATGGAATTGTCCCAAACGTAACACCACACCGCGCTCGGCTTCTTTGATGGTATAGAAACCGCTGGCGCCCCATAAAATTACACCCGCAGCAATAGCAATAGGCAACAATTTACCTAAGCCGCCCGGGAGTTGGTTTGATGAGGATGAATTATTTCTGGAACCTTTACCACCGAGTTTTTTCAATAAATTATTGAAAACCTCTTCCAAATCCGGTGGAGATTGTTGTTTGTTTTTTTGTGAATTGGAAGAACGATCCCAATTGGACTGACCTTCGTTATTATCGGAAGAATTATTCTCCGATGATTGTCCGTTCTGCTTTGGTTTGCCCCAAGGATCTTGATCTGAACCGTTTAACGACATTGCTTTCTCCGTTTGTGAAAAAATAGTTACAAGTCTAAACAAAATCGAGTGTTAAGTCTAATTATTAATGGGGGTAATTAACGGATTTTAAAGGGGTAAATATTCACATCATAGTGAATTTTATGTAAAAGCGATTGAGGTTTAAGGCGATCATCATGCCAAGTGAAATATTGAATATTTGTCGGTATATTTTGATTCACGAAAAATGCCAAATAAAAAGGCAAATTATCGCTGAAAATAAGCTGTCCGCGCGGGCAATAAGCCGAATGAAGTTGTAAGGTTTCAGGACAATGCATGACTTCTGATAATTTTATGATGCCAACACCTTGAGATTTCAGAATAGCTTCGCGTAAACACCAAATGCGATAAAACGCCGATTGCGCGTCAAGTTGTTGTTGAAACCAACAAATTTCTTCGGGATCGGCAAAGTGCGCTAAAAGTGCTGAATAAGGGCGAGTTTTGTATGGAAATTCGATGTCAATTCCCACCGCACTTTCTTCGCCGTTTTCATTCACGTGTAAGATGACGGCGACCCAATCGCCGGAATGGCTAATATTGAAATCCATGTCTGAAATCGGAAATTGCGGACGTCCACTCTGTGTACGGGAAATTCGCCCTAAAAGTGCGGTCGGTTTTTGCGACGTTTTTAATAGTTGCCACAACAGAAAATATGCCAAGCGACGACATTGCCAACGTTGTTGTACGCGCGGATTGTCGTTATCGGATACGATTAAATTTGCCGGAACAAGTTCCGTAGGTATTTCGTGAAAAGGGAAGGCTGTATGAATATTTCCCCAAGCGATTAGCGTTGTCATAGAGATAAGAAAAGTGCGGTCAAAATCCATTGAATTTTGTCACCGCACTTTTTCGTATTATTTCAATAAATAGGCTTTTAACTGCGCAAAATCGTTTTCCATTTCATCGGATAACAATGGCAGTTTATTGTGTTTATCCAAGGCTTCCGGCAATGGCAGAGTTAAATCCAGAATACGTTCGACGGATTCTTTAAATTTTGCCGGATGTGCAGTGCACAGGAATAAGCCGGTTTCGCCTGCTTGCAAATCCTGTTTTAACACTTCATAGGCCACAGCGCCGTGCGGTTCGCATAAATAACCAAGTTGGTTCATGGCGCGCAAGGTGTCTTCCGTTTGCGCATCGGAAATCGCGGCAGAATGTAACTCGCTTAACGCCCAACCGTTGCGTTTGAACAATTCTTCCACGCGTGGCCAGTTGTTCGGGCGGGAAACGTCCATGGCGTTAGAAAGAGTGGCTACGGTCGCATTTGGAGACCAGTTTCCGCTGTGCAAATAACGCGGCACGGTGTCGTTAGCGTTGGTGGCGGCGATAAAGCGTTTAATCGGCAAACCGAGGGTTTTGGCGATTAACCCTGCAGTGAGGTTGCCGAAGTTGCCGCTTGGCACGGAAACGACTAAGTTTTCACGTTTTTCTTTCGGCAATTGTGCCGCCGCTTCAAAGTAATAGCATACCTGCGCCAATAAACGGCTGATATTGATGGAGTTAGCTGAGTTTAAACCAATGGCTTGACGTAGTTCTGCATCGTCAAAGGCTTGTTTTACTAAGGCTTGGCAGGCATCGAAATCGGCATTGATTGCGATAGTGCGAATATTGCCGCCAAGGGTGCAGAAGAGTTTTTCCTGTAACGGGCTGATTTTACCTTTCGGGTATAAAATCACCACATCGATATTTTCTAAGCCGTAAAAGGCGTGTGCAACCGCTGCGCCGGTGTCACCGGATGTTGCCGTTAAAATAGTGATTTTGCCATCACCACGTACGGTGGCTAAGGCTTGGGCCATGAAGCGTCCGCCGAAGTCTTTAAAGGCGAGTGTTGGGCCATGGAACAATTCCAGTGCATAAATATTATCTTCAACCTGTACAACCGGCGCAGGGAAGGTAAAGGCGTTACGAACCATTTGTTCAAGTTGTGCCTGAGGGATTTCCTCACCGATTAATGCGCCGAGAATTTTTTGGCTGCGCTCAACCAGCGGCAATGCCAATAGCTCATCGATATTGCTTAAGTGCGGTATGTTTTCTGGGAAAAACAAGCCTTGATCTTTGCCTAACCCTTGGCGTACGGCTTGGGCAAAATTAACCTGTTCTTCGGGATGTTTGATATTGTATAAATTCATATTTAATTCCGTTACGGTGAAATTATTGGCAGATTACAGTTGCCACTTTGAAAAATTATTTGATCCGATTGTATGGCATAACCTGTGGTGGATTAGTCACCAATGTGACCATCACATAATCTGTTTTTTTATCTAAGGTTAAACCACAAAAGGCGAATGCCATATTATGAATGCAACTGACATCAGTATTACTTAATACATGAGGATATTGTTCAAAAAAGCCTTCAATATCCTCTTTGCTGGAAGTGACTAGCTTACATTCGCCGGTGGCTTCACAAACTGGCGACCAGCTGACTCCTGCATTTTGTGAGCCATCGGCAATCCACTGCTTGCCTTTAAGTTTTAAACGAAATTGCACATCGGTGTTTTTTTGATGTGCATCCAATAATACATAATCTCCGGCAGCTTGCGGAGCCAATCCATTAGACAGTGCTTCGGCGTTGGCTAATGGAGAAATAAAAATACTACAAAAAAGTGCGGTAAGAATTTTTTTCATTTTTAAGCCTATCAATTTGCGCGGTTAGCCTAGTTCTCTAGCACCGGCATTATCGACCTTGCAGATGTGTACAAAGCCCTCATTGTTTTGTAAATAATGGTTTTCTAAATAAGTTGACAATTTGGTGGCGTGGATTAAATCCGGCGCGATAGCAAAAATTGTCGGGCCGGAACCGGAAATACCGGTGGCTAATGCGCCTAAATCACGGGTTGCTTGTTTTACCTCTGCGTAATTTGGTAGCAACGCCTCCCGATAAGGTTCGGCAATCACGTCTTTCATCATCATTGCTGCCAAATTTTCCTGCTGGGTATGACAAGCGTGTACAAAACCGCCGAGATGGCGACCATGAGCGATAACATCTTGTCGGGTATAACTTTTTGGTAAAATAGCGCGGGCTTCGGCGGTGGATACTTCGATGCCCGGGTATGCTAATACCCAATACCAATGATCAAAAAACGGTAATTTTTGACAAATGTTGCCAAGAGATTGCACCATGAATTGTACACCACCTAAGTAGCAAGGCGCCACATTATCATAGTGAATTGAGCCGGAAATACGACCTTCCAATTCCCCCATCATGCCCAGCAGTTCCATTTTGGAGAACGGTTCGTTGTGGTATTTGTTTAACGCCACTAGCGCCGCCACGATAGAGCAGGCGCTAGAACCCAGACCGGAGCCGATAGGCATATTTTTTTCTAGGGTTAAACGCAAAGGCTTAACTTTTATGTTACGTAATTTGAGCTGTTCACTAAATAACACATAGGCTTGGTAAACGATATTTTTTTGTGGTTCTTTCGGTAATTTACGCACAAAATAACCCGCACTTTCCAACTCAAAGCCGCTGGCGATGGGCTCAACTTGAACCACATCACCTAATAATGAACCGTTAATTGGCGAAATTGCCGCACCTAGCGTGTCAAAACCAACGCTGATATTGGCGCTGGATGCCGGCGCATAAATTCTAAGCATGAGACTCTCCGTTTAGTGCTTTAAGGTTCTTAAAATATCGGCAAAGATACCGGCGGCAGTCACTGCGTTGCCGGCGCCATAGCCGCGTAATAATAACGGAATTGGCTGATAATAACGAGTATAAAATGCAAGCGCATTTTCGCCATTTTTCACTTTATATAATGGTTCGTCTTTATCTACGGCAACAATGGACACTTTGCATTTGCCATTTTCAATTTGTCCCACATAACGTAATACCTTGCCTTCTGCTTTGGCTTGTTCTACTCGCGTAGCAAAATCGTTATCGAGCTGTGGCAACATAGCCATAAATTCATCGGTGGATTTTCCTTCGGCAAAACATTTTGGCAACACGCCTTCCACTTCCACATCTTCCAACTCTAATTCTAAGCCGCTTTCACGGGCGAGAATTAATAGTTTGCGGGCAACGTCCTGACCGGATAAGTCATCGCGCGGATCCGGTTCGGTGAACCCTTTTTCGCGGGCAAGTGCGGTTGCTTGGGAAAGCGTAAAGTCTTCTTCCAATTTACCAAAAATAAACGAGAGAGAGCCGGAGAGAATGCCATCAAAACGTTCCACTTCATCACCGGCTGCGAGAAGATTTTGTAAATTTTCAATTACCGGTAAACCTGCGCCCACATTCGTTTCATATAAGAATTTACGTTGGTTCTTATGTGCCAGATCACGCAGTTTGTGGTAGTAATCTAATGCACGGGTATTGGCTTTTTTATTCGGTGTAACCACATGGAAACCTTCCGCCAAGGCGCGTTCGTATAAACTGGCCAAGGATTCGGCAGATGTGCAATCAACAAAGACCGGATTAACCACATGATGTAACTTGATGAAAGAAAGGAGTACATCAAAATCGGAAGGTTGTGTGGCATTTTCCAAATCTTTTTGCCAATTATCTAAGTTTAAGCCATTTTCGTTTAATAGCATTTTATTGGAATTTGCTAATGCGCAGACGCGAATTTCAATGTCCTTCTTTGCTAAATAGTCCTTTTGATGTTTGATTTGCTCGATTAATTCACCGCCAACACCACCAACGCCGACAAGAAACACTTCCACGATTTTTTTGTTGTTAAATAACGCTTGATGTGTCGCTTTTACTGCTTCAATGGCTTTATTTTGAGCAACCACGGCAGAAATTGAGCGCTCGGAGGAACCCTGTGCAATAGCGTTAATGCTGATATTAGCTTGAGCTAGGGCTGAGAAGAAGCGGGCGGCAATGCCTTTGGCTTGACGCATTCCATCACCAACCACAGAAATGATAGATAAATCTTTAATGGTTTCGATTGGATCTAATTGGTGGGCCTTTAATTCTTGCTCAAATTCTGCCTCTAACGCTTTGAGTGCAATCTCTACAGATTTTACCGGCACGCAGAAGCTAATGCTGTATTCGGAAGAGGATTGAGTGATTAAGATGACTGACACATTGGCGTTGGACATGGCGGAAAAAACACGCGCTGCCATGCCGACCATGCCTTGCATACCCGGGCCGGAGATGTTAAACATCGCGACGTTATCTAAATTTGTGATGCCTTTTACCTGCAAGCCTTCGGATTTGATGTTACCCGCAATAATGGAACCTGGTGCGCTTGGATTCGCGGTATTTTTAATTAAACAAGGAATATTCGGACGAACCAATGGGCCGATAGTGCGAGGGTGAATGACTTTGGCGCCAAAGTAGGAAAGCTCCATGGCTTCGCGATACGACAGGCTTGGTAATAAACGCGCATCCGGTACTAAACGCGGATCGCAAGTATAAACACCGTCTACATCAGTCCAGATTTCACATACGCTGGCGTTCAAGCAGGCTGCTAAGCAAGCAGCAGAGTAGTCTGAACCGTTACGTCCTAATAAAACCAGTTCACCTTTTTCATTACAGGCAGTAAAACCGGCCATTAACACGACCTTATCTTTAGCAATTGCACCTGCATTTACGCGCTTGGTGGATTCATCAATATCTACGGAAGATTCTAAATAGCTGCCTTGGGCTAATAATTGTTTCACAGGATCGACAATGTGTACGCTATATCCATTGGCTTCAAACCAGGCTTTCATCATCGCAATAGATAATTTTTCGCCACGACAGTCGATGGTGGCTTTTACTGAATCTTCCAGTTTGCCGGCTTGGCGAATCTGTTCTAATAATGAAGCGATTTGTTGAAATTCTTGATCAATAATTTGTTTGGTGCCTGCAAGGTCAAAATTATTATTTTGGGCGTGTAATCCGTTGATGATGTTGTAGAAAATATCTAATGCTTCGTTGAAGTGGGTGTCTGTTGGTTGATTTAAACTGGCTTTTTCTGAAAGGGCAACAAGATGATTAGTGATTTTGGCTGGTGCAGATAGCACGCCCGCCGCTTGTTCTTCCAAATGAGCTTGCTCGATAAGCTTCGCCGCCTGTGAAAACCGTTCCGGATTGGCTAAGGAAGTGCCCCCAAATTTTAATACGCGCATGATATTCTCCTGATGATAGTTGTATTTGAAAATTTTTGCATAAAAAAACCCGCTTCTACTGCTAAGAGGCGGGTTCATGAATTCTGTTCTTTAACGTACTAGCCCGCACCATTAATCATAGTAATGGTAATCATGGTGGTTGGCATAATGAAAGTGCGGTTGTTTTTCATGGTGTTTTTACTTGAAAAAAAGAATGTGCTTAGAAATACAGAAATTTGTTTTTCTTGTCAAGCGCCTTCTCAATAAAATTAAAATGGTTAGACATGATGTATAAATAATAAATTTTGCAGAAACAAAAAAATTCATTTTAACTGGTAAAGTATATGCTACAATGACTGTGATTTTATTTTGTGTGAATGAGGTTAATGTAAAATGTACACTTCAAGTTTTGCTAATTTAATTCTCAATACTGACAGTTATAAAGCCTCTCATTGGTTGCAATACCCGCCTAACACCGAATATGTATCTTTTTACGTTGAAGCGCGAAAAAGTGAGTTGGATGTCGTGTTCTTTGGTTTGCAGGCATTTCTTAAAGAGTATTTAAGCAAGCCCATTTCTTTACAAGATATTAATGAAGCGGAAACGTTATTGAAGGCACATGGTTTGCCGTTTAATCGCCAAGGCTGGTTACGGGTTTTAGACAAACATGCCGGTTTTTTACCACTGAGTATTCAGGCGGTTGCAGAGGGCAGTGTGCTGCCGTCGCGCAATGTGGTTTGTCAAATTGTTAATACGGATTCCGAGTTCTTTTGGTTGCCTAGCTATATTGAAACTGCCATTTTGCGTAGCATTTGGTATCCATCTACAGTGGCCGCTTTGTCATATTATTGTAAACAGCTTATCAAAAAAGCATTAGAGAAATCCGCTGATGATCTTTCCGGATTACCTTTCAAATTACATGACTTTGGTGCAAGAGGCGCTTCCAGTTTAGAAACTGTTGCGTTAGGCGGTTTGGCCCATTTAGTGAATTTTCACGGGACGGATAGTTTGAGTGCGATTATTGCCGCTTCCCGTTGGTATGATGCAGAAAGGATGCCGGCTTTTTCCATTCCTGCGGCGGAACATAGTACCATCACCGGTTGGGGCAGAGAAAATGAACGTGCCGCCTATGAAAATATGCTTAATTGCTTTGCCAATAAGTATCCTGCTTTTTCTGTGGTATCCGACAGTTATGATTTATGGCAGGTGGTGAGTGAGATATGGGGCGGGGAACTTAAACAGCAGATTATGAATATGAAAGGCACTTTGGTGGTTCGCCCCGATAGTGGTGATCCTGTTCAGGTTGTTTGTCGGGTATTGGATCTATTGGCTCAAAAATTTGGCACGATAACGAATAGCAAAGGCTACAAATTGTTACCAAATTGCATTCGTTTGATTCAAGGTGATGGCATTAATCGTCATTCATTAGCAAAAATTTTAGATGCCATTTTAGAACGAGGGTTTAGTGCCGATAATATTGCATTTGGTATGGGCGGCGGGTTATTACAACAAGTGGATCGGGATATGATGGGATGGTCAATGAAGGCGAGTGCAATCTGTATTGCGGGTAAATGGCGGGATGTTTATAAAGATCCTATTACTTCCGGTGATAAACGTTCCCAAAAAGGGCGTTTGGCATTAGTTAAGCAAAATGGTGAATATATTACCCTGCGGGAAGACGCATTGGGCGAGCAAGAAAATTTGTTGCGCACCGTTTATTTAAATGGAAAACTATTACACACAGAAACCCTTGAACAAATTAGGCAACGTAGCAATGAATAATATTCCGCAACAGTTACAGCAAATTCATCAACAAATCAAGCAAGCCTGTCACGCCGTTGGACGTGAGCAAAGTGCGGTCAAATTATTGGCCGTTTCTAAAACCAAGCCTGTTGAAGATATTCTTATAGCCCACGCTGCGGGACAGGTGGCATTTGGCGAGAATTATGTGCAGGAAGGCGTTGAAAAAATTCAATATTGTCAACAACATGATGTGTCGTTGGAATGGCATTTTATTGGGCCGTTACAATCTAATAAAACCCGTTTGGTGGCAGAATATTTTGATTGGATGCAAACTCTTGAGCGTGCCAAAATTGCCGACCGCTTAAATGAGCAACGTTCGCCGTATAAAGCGCCATTAAATGTGCTTATTCAAATTAATATTAGCCAAGAAAGCAGTAAATCCGGAATTCAGCCCGGTGATATGTTGACTCTCGCAAAACACATAGAAAACTTACCGCACTTACGTTTGCGTGGTTTGATGGCGATTCCTGAGCCGACGAATGATGTGGCTCAACAGGAACAGACGTTTTGCCAAATGAAAACGTTATTTGAACAGCTGCAACAGGCATTACCGAATGCACAAATTGATACCTTGTCCATGGGGATGACTGATGATATGCAGAGTGCGATTAAATGCGGTTCAACTATGGTGCGTATCGGTACGGCGATTTTCGGCACTCGGGATTATGCCAAATAACCAAGCGGTTTCATATTGAACAAAAAAGCCATTTTCAACGGAAAATGGCTTTTGTTTTTTTAAGAAATTAGCGGGCTAGCACATTTTGTAAGGCTTGATAAATAATTTGGGCCTGTTCGCCGGAAAGTGCGGTCTTATTTTCATCTGAAATGACCACCGCACTTTGTTTGCCAAGGGCAGCTAACTGCATTTGATAAGTGCCGTTTTCTAAGTTTGGCATTTGCATTCCGATACGTTGCCATTCTTCTTGCGACAATGACTTATATTTTAATTCACGAATGCCGCGGCTACCGGTTTCCTCTTTAATTTCAAAGCCCAGTTTCGGCAATGCGTAGGCCAATTTGGACCATGCACTATCGAATGATGCGCCCAACACTAACGCTGTTCTGCCGTTTGAGTCGGTGGCAATAGCAGATTGTATCGGGGTAGATCCTGTGCCACTGAGTTCCTGCTGTTGTTTGGTGTATGCGGTATTTAATTCGCCCACCAATTGATTTAACCGATCGGAAGCGTAACGCTGTTTATCGGTAAAATTTGGAGTGTAAATCGTATCATTCCGTTTCATTTGTAACACGGAAACAGCCAGTGCATTGGCCTGTTGTGCGTTGAACTCTTCAATTTGATAGCGAATTTTGGTGTTTTCCAGATCATCGACACGACCTGTATTTGCCCAGTTCGTTAATAATTTATTGCCTTCAAGGGTATAGTCGATACCTTGTTCTTTTAGCAAACGTTCCACTTGTTTTAAATTATAAACATTTTGTTTATCGGGCGTGTAAGCGATTAATGCGCGTTCACCGTCAAACTGTGTAATAGAATTACTGATAATGGCTAAGGGAATGGATGGCGGACGAATATCTACTGTCTCGCTTTTGTTGATTTTGACTTGTGGTAATTGATATTCGGGACTTTGTGCAGGTAGGTTGACACCGCCACTGGCTAAAGGGGTAAAGGATGGTAATTCGGCATTGGATTTTTGATAAGTATCTCTGGCTTGTTGTTTGCTTTCATTACTAGTAGAACAAGCGCTAAGAACGGCGATCATTGCAGCGGTTAACAACCATTTTTTCATAAATTACCCTTTTGGTTCATAATTAGGATTTTGTTTAAAAATTGTGTGTTTTCGACACAACATAGCGTGAAAAGTTCAGGGTCTATAAACATAGACCCTGATGACTTCGGCATTAAATTAAGTTTGCCGATTTTAATGCGTCTAATACTTTCGGTTGAGCTTGTTCACTTAATGTGGTGAGCGGAAGACGTAAAACCGGCTCCGGAATTAAACCTAATTTGTAACATGCCCATTTCACCGGAATCGGGTTGGATTCTACAAAGAGGTTTTTGTGTAACGGCATTAAGCGTTGATTGATTTGTTCTGCTTCATCGAATTTACCGGCGCGGGCTAGATGGCAGATTTTCGCCATATCCGCTGCCGCTACGTTATTGGTCACGGAAATGACCCCTTCTGCACCTAATTTCATCGCTTCTAAACCGGTGGCATCGTCACCGCTTAGAATAATGAAATCTTCGCCGGCGAGTTGTTTGATTTTTTGTACGCGACTGACATCGCCGGTAGCTTCTTTAATTCCGACGATATTGCTGATTTTTGCCAAGCGACCGATAGTCTCCGGCAATAAATCGCTACCTGTACGTCCCGGCACGTTATACAGAATTTGCGGAATGTCCGTACATTCGGCAATGGCTTTAAAGTGTTGGTACATACCTTCTTGGGTTGGCTTATTGTAGTAAGGCACGACAGATAAACAACCGGCAATGCCGCTGTTGTTTAATAATTTGGTCATTGTAATGGCTTCGCTGGTGGCATTTGCTCCGGTGCCTGCAATAACCGGAATGCGACCTGCGGCAAATTCAACGGTTTTTAAAATAGTTTTTACGTTTTCATCAATGCTTAGGGTAGCTGATTCACCGGTCGTTCCAACAGAAACGATAGCATCGGTGCCACTCTTAATGTGAAATTCTACTAATTTTTTTAAGGTTTCAAAATCCACTTCACCATGGCTGTCCATTGGTGTAACGAGTGCAACGATACTTCCTTGAAATAAAGAATGATTTGACATAAAAAGCCTCCATTTTATTGTTATTTTCCTTTTTGCCCGCAATGAAAAAGCGATTGAAAAGGCTGTGTTTGCTTGCTAATGGTTATTTAAGATCGCTAAAATGGATTTAATTTGCAAGCATTTTTTTCTATTTTCAGAGGATTCTAAATGAAAACATTAAAAGTTGGTGAAAACGCACCGCACTTTACGTTACCAAATCAAAATAATGAAATGGTTTCTTTGACGCAATTTCAAGGAAAGAAAGTCTTAGTGTACTTTTACCCGAAAGCGCTCACGCCGGGTTGTACTACACAAGCCTGTGGTTTACGGGATAGTAAAGCAGAATTGGAAAAACTAGGCGTGGTGATTTTAGGAATCAGTCCCGATAGCCCGAAAAAATTGGCACAATTTATTGAGAAAAAAGAATTAAATTTCACGTTGTTATCAGATGAAGATCATTTGGTAGCAGAACAATTTGGTGTATGGGGTGAAAAGAAATTTATGGGGCGTACTTTTGATGGTATTCATCGCATTAGTTTTTTGATTGATGAACAAGGCAAAATCGCTCAAGTATTTGATAAATTTAAAACGACAGATCATCATCAAGTGGTGTTGGATTATTTAAAAAATAATTAAAAAAATGACCGCACTTTAATTTTTGAAGATCAAAGTGCGGTCATTTCTTGCGATATTTTTACCGGTGTTTTCTTACCAATAGTAGTTGAGTTTTACACCCAATTGATTTTGTTTTTCACCATGTTTACCATGATTAAATCCGGCATAGGCTGACACTTTCCAATCTTGAATGCCAACACCTAAGCTGACATCATTGTAGAAATAGGTTCCTACTTTTTGTTGGAATTCTTGTCCATTAATATTTTGTCCGTAAGATTTGCCTAAGGTTGTTACATAGTAAGAGGAGAAGGTAGGCGTGACTTCTAATCCTTCTACGTCAAAGGTACTGCTTATTTTTACACCGGCGTGATAGGCTACTAAACTTAAGCTAGGGCTTCTCACCGTAATGCCATTGACTTCACCACCGGTCGCACTTACGCGATGATAACGAAGACCCCAAATTGGTGTGACTTTAAAATTATCAAATTCAAAGTCATAAGCGAAATTCATACCTACACTGATGATCTTACGTTTAAATTTGCTGTCTGCAATTTTACTGCTTGACCAACCATAACTAATATCAATTGCTTTGCTATACTCATCAAAGTTTTGTTTAGCATAGGCTGTTAACATGGTGAGATGGCCGGAACCATTTAATGAACCATATTTATTGCTGTTTTTCGCATGAGTCAAGGTGCCGCCCAAAATAACACCGTTATCTAACTCGGCCTCATCATTACCCAACGTAATTTGGCTACTTTTGCTTCTATAATTACGGTAGTCTCCATTATGTGCATGCACGTCATTGTTGGCGTATTCAACCCACACACCACCTAACGGACGATAGAAATTAGTTCTATCTAAACGTCTATCCATACGGCCTGCAAGATCTAAGTTTAATGCGGTAATGATGGACATGTCGGAAACCATAGCATTTGCTGTCGCCATCTCTTTTTGTCTGTTGGCTAATGCTTGAGTTTGTTGAGCCTCATTATATTGTGATGTTTCTTCCGGAGATAATTGTACGGTTAATGCCTCTCCGATCTTTAGTAATTCCGATGGCAGTTGCGCTTCCAAGGCAACGTCTTCAATAATACCGGCTTCCGTTTGTGTGTTTTCCGGCGAGTCATTAGTAGAAACCGTCGATTCTTCTACCACGAGGGTAGGCTGTTTGTTACCGACCAACTCATTGACAGTTTGTCCTTCACTTTCAGGTTGAACGGAGGCACTTTGTACTTCTTTCACCGTCTCTGTTATTTCAGGATGTTGCTCAGCGCTAAGTATTTCACCATCACTGCCCATTTCTGGAATGGCGTCTTGTGCTTTTGCAATCTGATTTACTTCTTCTGCTTGTTTACGCTCTTCTTCGGCTTTTTGACGAGCGATTTCTTGTTCGCGAGCGATACGTTCTGCTTCGACACGTTGTTGTTCAATACGGGCCGTTTCTTCCGCTTGCTTGCGCTCTTCTTCGGCTTTTTGACGGGCGATTTCTTGTTCGCGAGCGATACGTTCCGCTTCGACACGTTGTTGTTCAATTCGTGCTGCTTCTTCCGCTTGTTTGCGTTCTTCTTCGGCTTTTTGACGGGCGATTTCTTGTTCGCGAGCGACACGCTCTGCTTCTATGCGTTGTTGTTCAATACGGGCAGTTTCTTCTGCTTGCTTGCGCTCTTCTTCAGCTTTTTGACGGGCAATCTCTTGTTCGCGAGCGACACGCTCTGCTTCGACACGTTGTTGTTCAATACGGGCCGTTTCTTCCGCTTGCTTGCGCTCTTCTTCGGCTTTTTGACGGGCGATTTCTTGTTCGCGAGCGACACGCTCCGCTTCGACACGTTGTTGTTCAATTCGTGCTGCTTCTTCCGCTTGTTTGCGTTCTTCTTCGGCTTTTTGTTTAGCCAGTTTTTCTTCACGGGCAACACGTTCAGCTTCCTGGTGTTCGCGTTCAATGCGAGCGGCTTCTTCTTTTCTACGTTGATCCTCAAGCGCGCGTTGACGATCTTCTTCCTCTGCTTTTTGACGGGCGATTTCCTGTTCTCGTGCTAGACGTTCACGCTCACGGCGAGCCATTTCTTCTGACTTTTTGCGGGCTTCTTCTGCTTTTTGGCGGGCAATCTCTTGTTCACGAGCAACGCGTTCCGCTTCTAATCGCTGTTGTTCAATACGGGCTTGTTCTTCTTTCTGACGCTGTTCTTCGATGGCTTGTTGGCGCAGTTTATTGTTAGTGTCTTGTTGGACTAAATCTTGTTCACGGATAATTAGCTCCCGTTTAATACGGGCAACCTCTGCTTTTTTATGCTGTTCGTCAATTGCTTTTTGTAATGCAGCTGCTTCAATTTTTTGACGTGCAACTTCTTGCTCGCGGGCTATCATTTCATTCTTAACTCGGGCTAGCTCCGCTTGTTTGTATTGTTCTTCCGCAGCGCGTTGACGGGCGATTTCTTCTGCTTTTTTATGGGCAAGTTGTTGTTCTAGCACCACGCGCTCATGTTCAATCCGCGCGGCTTCTTGTTTTTTGCGTTGCTCTGCAAGAGCTTGCTGACGGGCTTCTTCTACTTGTTGACGGGCAATTTCTTGTTGTTGTGCTACGTGTTTCGCTTCTTGGTATTCACGTGCGATAAGAGAGGCTTCTTCTTGTGCTTTTTTTTGTTCTTCGGCTAAGCGACGTTGCTGTTCTTGTTTTACTTGGGCGATAGCAATCGCTTCAGCCTGTTTGCGTTGTTCTTCAGATTTTTGGAAGGCGATTTTCTGTTCATAGGCAATTCCTTCAATTTCTGAACGTTTACCTTTGACACTATTTGTCTTTGTAGCGGACTTTTTATTTTGCTGTTGGAGATTTGTCGCCGGTTTCCCTTTATTCTTATTCAGATTCCGGGATTGTTGTTGAGCGGTGTTGTTCTGAATATTCGATGCAAACACGGGCTGATTGAAAGCCATTGCGATTGCAGAAGCTACGAGCGTGTAGCTAAAAGGTTTGAGTAGGTTTTTCATAAAGGTCTTAGGTTATAAAGTTGTTATTAAAATAATTTTTTTCTAAGCATTATATACAAAAATGCGGCAAATTTTGCAGAAATATCTGAAAAATTCACCGCACTTTTTTTTATGCGAAATAATTAATGTGTGCTTGTACTGGTTGTTGTTCTATTGGCACGTTTACGATCCGTTTCTGTTAATAATTTTTTACGGATACGAATAGATTGTGGGGTAATTTCTACCAATTCATCATCATCAATAAATTCAATTGCCTGTTCAAGGCTGAATTTAATTGGCGTAGTTAATGCAATAGCGTCATCCTTACCGGAAGCTCGCATATTGGTGAGTTTTTTCCCTTGTAAGCAGTTCACGGTTAAGTCGTTAGAACGACTATGAATACCGATGATTTGACCTTCGTACACTTCGGCACCGTGATCGATCATCAGTTTACCGCGCTCTTGTAAGCCCCATAAAGCGTAAGCCAAGGCTTTTCCGGTGGCGTTGGAAATCAATACACCATTTTTACGCTGACCAATTTCACCCGGTTTCACATCATCGTAATGACTGAAACTGGAGTAGAGCAATCCGGTACCGGAAGTCATGGTCATGAATTCGTTACGGAAACCGATTAAGCCACGGCTTGGGATCACATATTCCAAACGTGTACGACCTTTGCCATCCGGCACCATGTCTTTCACTTCGCCTTTGCGGATGCCTAAGGCTTCCATCACCGCGCCTTGGTGTTGTTCTTCAATGTCGATGGTGACTTGTTCAAACGGTTCTTGTTTGTGTCCGTCAACTTGTTTGAAGATCACTTTCGGGCGGGATACGGCTAATTCGTAGCCTTCGCGACGCATATTTTCGATTAATACGGATAAATGCAATTCGCCACGGCCGGAAACACGGAATTCATCCGGGTTTGGGGTTTCTTCCACACGTAATGCCACGTTATGTACCAGTTCTTTGTTTAAGCGTTCCAAAATCTGACGGGATGTCACATATTTACCTTCTTTACCGCAGAACGGTGAGGTGTTAACGCAGAAGAACATCGTTACGGTTGGTTCATCAACGCTTAATGCCGGCAAGGCTTCTACGTTGTTGATGTCGCAAATCGTGTCGGAAATATTGAGTTCGCCAAGACCGGTAATCGCCACGATGTCGCCTGCACTGGCGATGTCTTCTTCGTAGCGTTGTAACCCTAGGTGTCCCAATACCTGACCGATTTTACCGTTGCGGGCTTTACCGAAGCTGTCAATGATTGTCACGCTTTGGTTTGGTTTTACCGTACCACGTTTAATACGACCGACACCAATAACACCCACATAGCTGTTGTAGTCTAATTGGGAAATTTGCATTTGGAACGGTGCGTTAAGTTCTACTTTTGGTGGTTCTACGTGTTCGACGATGGCTTCAAATAAAGGGGTCATGTCGGTAGCTAAAGCATTGTGATCTAAGCCGGCAACGCCGTTTAAGGCAGAAGCGTAAATAATCGGGAAGTCTAATTGTTCATCAGTGGCACCAAGGTTTACGAATAAATCGAACACTTGATCCACGACCCAATCAGGGCGTGCGCCGGGGCGGTCAACTTTGTTGATGACCACGATTGGTTTTAAACCGTGGGCAAACGCTTTTTGGGTCACGAAGCGGGTTTGTGGCATTGGGCCGTCAAACGCATCCACCACTAATAATACACAGTCCACCATGGATAGTACGCGTTCTACTTCGCCGCCGAAGTCTGCGTGTCCCGGGGTGTCTACAATATTAATACGGTAGCCGTTCCAATTGATGGCGGTATTTTTTGCCAAAATGGTAATGCCGCGTTCTTTTTCGATATCGTTAGAGTCCATAACTCGTTCATCCGCATCACCGCGGGTGGCATCGAAGGTACCGGATTGTTGTAATAATTTATCGACTAATGTGGTTTTGCCGTGGTCAACGTGGGCAATGATTGCGATATTACGCAGTTTGTTAATGTCTATTTGATCTGTCATTGAGAATTCTTAAGCCTAAGCTAATGATAAAAATATTTGATTTTTTGACCGCACTTTTGTTGCCAAAAATGCGAAGGGCGCAGATTATACAACTTTTTATTGGGGGCGGCTATGAATAAATGGAGAAAATTCGAACAATAAAAAGTCATGCTTTATGAGGGGATTAAAAATTTGTTGTATTAAATAAACCAAATTTAAGAAATAAAATGATTTTTTGAGAATTGTATTTTAAATTAATTAAAATATTGATTTTTATTTAATTATTTATTTATCTTTTTTGTTTTTATTTAAATTTTATTGAATTTCCATAGATGGTATGCTATTTTATACGCGCTTTTTTTCATTATTAACTCACGTCTATTTAGAGGATTTACTTATATGTCCAATGCGATTGCGAATGTATTTAAGCTCATTGAAGAAAATGACATCAAGTTTGTGTTACTCCGCTTTACCGATATTCAGGGTAAAGAACATGGTGTTTCCTTGCCGGTAAATCTAATTGATGAAGATTTGTTTGAAGATGGCAAAATGTTTGATGGTTCATCTGTTGAGGGCTGGAAGGCGATTAATAAGGCGGATATGTTATTAATGCCGATTGCCGAAACTGCCGTAGTAGATCCTTTTGCACAAATCCCAACCCTTTCTTTGCGTTGTAGCATTTTTGAACCGACCACCATGCAAAGCTATGATCGCGACCCGCGTTCTATCGCACTTCGTGCAGAAAATTATATGCGTTCTACCGGCGTAGCGGATCAAGCCTTCTTCGGACCGGAACCGGAATTTTTCCTCTTTGATGACGTGCGTTTTGATGTGTCAATGAACGGCAATTCTTACCAAGTGGATGACATTGAAGCGGCGTGGAACACCAACAAACGTTATGAGAACGGTAACAATGCGTATCGTCCGCTGAAAAAAGCGGGCTATTGTGCGGTGGCGCCAAATGATACGGCACATGATATTCGTTCTGAAATGTGTTTGTTAATGGAAGAAATGGGCTTGGTGATTGAAGCGCATCATCACGAAGTGGCAACTGCCGGTCAAAATGAAATTGCGACCAAGTTCAACACTTTAACGTTGAAAGCTGACGAAACTCAAATTTATAAATACATCGTACATAATGTGGCGTATGAGCACGGCAAAACGGCCTGTTTCATGCCGAAACCGATTACCGGTGATAACGGTTCGGGCATGCACTGTAATATGTCCTTGAGCAAAGACGGCAAAAATATTTTCCAAGGGGATAAATATGCGGGCCTTTCCGAAACTGCACTTTATTACATCGGCGGTATCATCAAACATGCGAAAGCCTTAAACGCATTCACTAACCCAAGCACCAACTCTTACAAACGTTTGGTGCCGGGCTTTGAAGCACCGGTGTTATTGGCGTATTCCGCAAGCAACCGTTCAGCGTCGATTCGTATTCCTGCCGTGACCAGTCCGAAAGCCATTCGTGTGGAAGCTCGCTTCCCGGATCCGTTGGCTAACCCGTATTTAGCTTTTGCTGCGCTGTTAATGGCGGGCTTGGATGGCGTGGTAAATAAAATCCATCCGGGCGATGCGATGGACAAAAACCTGTACGATTTACCGCCGGAAGAACTGAAAGATATTCCATCTGTCGCGAGTTCTTTAGAAGAAGCGTTAAATGCATTGGAAAACGATTTTGAATTCTTGACCCAAGGCAATGTATTTACTAAAGAGTTTGTACAAGCGTTTATCGGTATTAAGCGCAAAGAAGTGACTCGTTTAAATATGACACCGCATCCGGTGGAATTTGAAATGTATTACTAATTGAATAAAAAAAGAAAAGGCGGTTTGATACCGCCTTTATTTTTTGCTTAAAAAGTGCGGTCAAAAATTCATTTGTTTTTTTGACCGCACTTTTACGTGGTTAATTCAACTGTTGCTTCGCTAAATTTTTTCGCATTTTGGTGTTTAAGGTTTCCACAAATACGGAGAAGCCCATTGCGAAGTAAATATAGGCTTTCGGCACATGGATACCAAAACTTTCGATGATTAATGCCACACCGATTAAAATTAAGAAGGCAAGCGCTAACACTTTAAAAGTTGGGTAACTTTCGACAAAATCGCCAATCGGTTTGGCGGCAAACATCATCATACCAACCGCAATAACGATTGCGGTAACCATTACCGGGACTTGGTTTACCATGCCCACGGCGGTGATGACGGAATCAAGGGAAAACACAATATCCAACAGGGCAATTTGAATCAATACGGCAAAGAAACTGACGTTTTTCTTACTGCTGTGTTCTTGGTGTTCTTCATGATTGGCTTGAATGGCTTCGCGTAGTTCACCGGTGCTTTTAATGACAAGGAATACCCCTCCGAAAAATAAGATCAAATCGCGCCCTGAGACACCTTTGCCAAAGAGTGAGAATAACGGTTCGGTAAGATGCATCATCCAAGATAGGGTAAGAAGGAGTAAAATGCGAGTTCCCATCGCAAGGGATAAACCGATAATTCGCCCTGGTTGGCGTTGTTTTTCCGGTAAACGGGCAACTAAAATGCTGATTAAAATAATGTTATCAATGCCCAGCACGATTTCCAGTGCAGTTAGGGTTAAAAGTGCAACCAATGATTCCGGGTTGCTCAGCCATTCCAACATATGTTTTCCTCAAGAGAATAATAGGGGCGCAATCATATAGCTTTGTGAGGAAAATGAAAAGTGCTAAATCGTTTGTTGAATAAATTGCTGTAAAATTTCATGGGTGAATGCTTTGCGCAAGTAAAACCCAAGGGGGAGAGTATCGATAATTTCCCCATTTTTGCCAATGCCTTTGGTTAAGGCTTTGCTATTGGCGCCTTTGGGGCGAAGTTGTAACACATCACCTAAACGGGCGGTGATCTGATCTAACTTGCCTAACACGATGTAATCCATCAATTCTTCCCAATCTTGCCGTAAACGTGCTTCTTGTTGTGGGCTGGGTTGCCACAGGATTGGCGCACCGATGTGGCGTTCTGCTAAAGGAATTTGGCGTTCTCCTTCAATCGGGAGCCATAGCACCTTGGATAATTTATGTCTCACATGTGAGTTTTGCCAATTTACGCCACTATTTTGAATCAACGGCGCAAGGCTAACGAACGTGGTTTCCAACGGAAAACCTTGTGCGTTAATCGGAATCGTTTTTAGCTCTATGCCTAAATGTGCAAAATCCTGCTCGGCTTTGCTACCGGCAGACGCGCCAAGAGCCATTTCAATGAGAATCCCTACCCAGCCTTTATCCCGTTTTAAATTTGGTGGTACGGGGATTTGTAATTGTTGCGCTAATTCGCCAAAGGTCATACCGGCAATGGATTGGGCTCGGGCTAATAATTGTTGTTCGGTTTGGATCATTTAAGTGCGGTATTTTTTCAGTAATTTTTGTTTAACGTATTCTACACCTTTATCGACAAAAGGAATTCCTTCTAAGTTGAGTAAATAACGCTTGGCCGGCAGACCACCGCCAAACCCCGTAATAGCACAACTTTTGCCCAATACGCGATGACAAGGAATAATGATACTAATCGGATTGCTTCCCACTGCACCACCTACGGCACGCACTGCTTTCGGGTTGTTAATTAACTCTGCCAAGCTACTATAACTGGCCGTTTGTCCGTAAGCAATTTGACGTAAGGCCTGCCAAATACGTTGTTGAAAATCAGTGCCTTTAGGCGCTAATGGGATAGTAGAAAAGGTTTCTTTTTCACCGTTAAAATAACGATCTAAGGCTTGTTTTATTTGGATGAATAACGGTAACGCATTATTTTCAATCCATTTCGGATTTAGTACGGTTTGTTCTAATTCCAAGTCTAAATTGGTGAGCATATCATTCTCCGCCAGCATTAATAACTTACCAATGGGGGATTGATAGTATGAGTAAAAAATATCAGCCATTATGCCGCCTCATTTTGTTACAAAAAAAGCGCGTTTGATTTTACCCGACGCGCTTATGATGTTCAATTTTCGTTTAAATTAGAAACGATAATTTAGGTTTAAACCGTAGAGGTTAGCACTTGCTTTTGATTGATAATCTGCTTCAACGACAACTAAACCTCTGGTTAGACTTTGATTTTCTTTGAAGTTAAGTTTTTTGCCATGTAAATGCGCAAAGCCGAAATCCACTGAAAGATTAGGTGTGAATTTATAGGTTGCGCCAAGGCTATACCAAGTGCGGTCAGTATCCGGAATAGATGCGGAATGATGTTCGCCTGCGGCACTTTCATCGTAAGCAATACCTGCACGTAGCGCTAATTGTTCAGTTAAATCATAAGTGGCACCTAACGCAATGCGTGAGTTATTACGGTAGCCTTCATCCTTATGGAAAGCAAGTTGGCCATCGTTATAAGTGGCGTGAAGGTCTTTTAAACGACTCCATTCCGTATATTTATAGCTATAGTGCATAGCCAATTTATCGGTGAGTTGGTGGAAACCTGAAACTTCCCAATAACTTGGTAAATGCAATGTCAAACCACCTTCGCCTACATATGCGGCAGTACCACGAGGAACATAACTTAATGCTGTATTGTCTTTAAAATCAATATCAACTTTCGAATGATAAGCTACACCAATACGGTTTTTATCATTAAACTCATAAAGCAAACCTGCATTCCAACCGAATGCCCAAGCGTTACCTTGTAAGTGTGTTAACGAGGTATTTTTCTCAATTTGAGCGCCTAAACCACCTAAACGTTGCATTAATCCTGTTGCAGGAATATTTGCAGCAGCGACTCGAGCGGCAATTTGTTGTTGCAATGCCGGGGTTGTTCTCACATTGTCAATAGCGGTATCTAAAATGCCGGCCGTACGTTCTACTTTTGCTTTAGCATAAATGGCATTTAAACCCAAACCTGCGCTCCAGCCTTCAGAGATTCGGTAAGAACCGCTTAGGTTTAGGTTGATAGAGGTTAAATTAGTGTTCCCACCGAATAAACCTGCATCATAGTTGTCCTCATATTTGCTTTTTAAACCAAAGTTGACATTCATACCGGTACCAATAGCAAATTTGTCGTTAATTGGCGCAACAAAATACATATTTGGAATAAAGGAACCGGGAACAACATTTCTCTGTTTAGCGGAGCCTTGAGCGACTTCTACGCCTAAAACTTTGGCTTTAACTTGGCCATCCATATGAATTTTTGAGTCTATATAAACGCCACCGGCAGAGAATTCATTTTGTTTAAATAGGCTCATTAACGCCGGGTTGGTTGCGACAACAGCCGCATTATCGGCTATAGCAGCTTCACCGGCATAGGCGCGGCCTAAGCCTGAAGTGGACACTTCTGCCAATTGGAATGCCGCAGCGGATGCTCCGGTAGCCGCACCAAGGAGAAGGGTAGAGAGGAACATATTTGTAAATTTGTTGGTTTTCATTTTGTTACCTTTTGTTACTTTTAATTGGTTGCTGTTTCTTAGGAAAGCGCGTCATTCTAAAAAAACAGACCATTAAGGAGCAACGCTCTTTTGGTGTTTAATAAAGTGCTCTGACCAGTAAAGTAAGAAAAGTGCGGTCGAATTTTGTATTAAATTTTAATAATGTTAAAATAGTTGAATGTTTCAACTGATTTTATAAAGGAGAGAGTATGAGCACCTTAAAATGCCAAGCGGAAGAAGCCAAAGTGTGTTGTTGTGTAGATGTGGGTACCGTGATTGATGGTTCCGATTGTACTGTTGATTTCGAACAGGTTTACGCTACAGAAGAATTAGCCAAAGAGGCGTTAAGCTACTTAACGGAGAAAGCCAAAGCGGCAGAAAGTGATCCTTGCCACATCATTAGTGACATAAGTGCAATGGAAAATGGCTACAAATTAAAAGCACAATTTGAGTTTAGCTGCCAGGCTGAATCCATGATTTTCCAACTTTCTACGCGTTAATTGATTGATTTAACGTAAAAAAAGGCTTAAGTTGAAAAACTTAAGCCTTTTTATGTGTGTTAAGAAGTTGGTAGTTTATCTAACTCAATTCGACGATCCGCTGAGTCAATAGTAGATTGTCTGTGGGCTACTATGATTCGTGTAATATTTAATTGAGAAATTGAGGCATTAATTGCTCTTTCATTTTCTTCGTCTAAATGGCTAGTTGCTTCATCCATAAATAAAATTTGTGGTTTTTTATATAGTGCACGGGCAATAAATAACCTTTGGCGTTGACCTCCGGAAAGGTTATTTCCTAGTTCTCCCAAAAGGGTTTCATAATTCATTGGCATTTCCATAATTTCGTTGTGAATACTAGCTAATTTTGCACATTCAATCGCAAAATCTCGGTCATATTGATCTTCAAAGCTAACAATATTTTCAATTATTGAACCTGAAAAAAATGTATCCTCTTGTAAAACCATAGCAATTCTTGAACGATAATTTGGTAATCCCATTTGATTAATATTTATACCATCAAAGTAGATTTCACCCGATGTAGGCTTTAATAAGCCTGACATTAGTTTAAGTAAAGTTGTTTTCCCAAATCCTGACGGAGCTGTAATAGCCACACTTTCACCAGCAGAAATTATTAAATTGATATTTATTAAATTGATTATAAGAAAATATGACATTTTTAAGCTCTATTGTTGCAGCATTTTGAGGATTTTTTTCCAAAGTCTGACTATAAGTATCTTCTTCTGCTTCACTTAAGGCTATGTCTTCAATTCGTTCTCTATGTAGAGCTAAGATTCTTATATTGAAGAAAATATTAATTAAGTTTGCCATACGAGAGGAAAATGCCCCCCGGTAAGAATTAAAAGCAACATACATACCTAATGTCATTGTATTTTCTATTACTAGGGTTGCACCAACCCATAAAATGAGTATTTGCTCTAAAGTCGCAATAAAAGTATGAATGCCGGAAAATAGCATATTTAATTTTGTGATTTTAATTGATGTATTGAATACATCAGCATTTAAAGACATCCATTGCTCTTGTCTTTTCTTCGTTAATGAAAGAGATTTTAATGTAATAATCCCATAAAGTGTTTCCATAAAGTGAGAATGGGCTTTAGCATTCCTAATAATTTGCTCTTCCGAAATTTCTCTATATGTCCAATACGTTACTATTCGTAGCATAAAATAAATGAAAATGTTAAAACTAGTACGAATAGCCATCCGCCATAAAGAATCATCATAATAGTTAAGCTGATTATCATAATTGAATCAATTATGCTTGAGATTATGCTTCCAGTTAGAGTTTGTTGAATAGTGTTTAGAGATGAGAATCTAGAATGAATATCTCCTACCTGCCTCTTCTCAAAGAAGTCTAATGGTAATTTTAATAGATGAGAAAAGAAACTTGCAGTCCATTGAAAATTAATCAAATAATCCATTTTCAAAGAAACCCATGCTCTTAACATGCTAACGGAAGAACGGAAAAATGTGAATAAAAAAAGTCCTAAGCAAATTACCAATAGTAATGATTTATCTTTTGCTACCATTACATGATCCATCACAAGTTGTGTGCCTACCAGCATTAATAATCCAACTAACTCAATTAGTATAGAGAATGAAAATATCTTAATTAATTCTCCTTTAACTCCCAAAATATATTTTAGGGTTTCATATAAGCTAATTTGGGTTTCTGACTTTCTTTCTTTAAACTTAACTTCAGACCATACCTCTAAAGCAACACCTGTAAATGAATTAGATAATTGTTTTATCGAAACTTTCCTTTTACCCATCGCTAGGTCATGGATAATTGAATAATTCTTAGTAATTTTAGTTAGAACAATAAAATGATTAAAATTCCAATGTAAGATACAAGGAAGCTTTAATTGACAAATTTCCTCTAACTCTAATGAGAGTGGTTGGGTAATTAACCCAAGGTCATGAGAAATATTTAATAATGTTTGTAGCGTAGTACCTCTGGAAGAAACACCGTATTTAGACCGTAAATCAAATAAGTTAGACTCACCGCCGTAATAAGCAAGAATCATTGATAGACATGCTAAACCACATTCCCCAGTTTCTGTTTGTAATGTAACAGGAATTTTTTTAAATAAGTTAAAGTTAAGTGGCTTACTTAATTTCATCAAGGCTCCGTATTTTTAGTAAGTTGATACGCGGGAAATAACATCCATTCATATAATTTGCGTTTTTCTAGAAAAAATGTCGCTTCTGCTTTCATGCCACTTACTAGGTGTAGCGTTCTATTATTGTGATTAATAGATTGTTCTTCAATTTCTACAATAGCTTTATATAGTGGAATTATTTGGTCAGTAAATTGAGGAAAATTCTTATAAAAACTCAGTTCTTGTTGTGAAACCGGTAGAGTTGAAATTGCCTGGATTTTTCCTTTGAACTGACCGAATTTTTCAAAGGGAAAGGCTTCATAACGAATATTAACTTAATCATCCTGCTTTATAAAAGATATTGCGCTATTAGGGAACCAGAAAACAATTTGATATTTTCCTTTATTTTCTGGAAGGATTTGAGCAAGAACATCATTTTCTTTAACTGTTTGCCCTTCTGTTACACTGATGGATTCAATTTTTCCATCAATAGGAGAGTTTACAATTAATTCAGAAGATAGTTTATAATCCATTAGACGAATTTTCAGATCGCTTTGTTGAATTTCATAGCGTAAAATTTGGTTATCAAAATCAATACGCTTGCTTTCTATTTCATTTTCTAAATTTAGAATAGTCGATTCAACCTGAATAAGTTCAGCTTAAACGTCACTATATTGGGACTTTTGCTGTAAATAACGAGATTTTTGCAACGTCAATTCCTCTATACTTGAATATCCCTTTTTTAAAAGTTTTTCATAACGTGAAGAAAGGTCTAAGTGTTCCTTTATATTTCTATTGATCTCAGTTAAATAGGATTCTTTTTCCATATATATTTTTTGATGATTTTCTTTTTGTTTTATTAAGCTCTGAATTGTATCCAGTTTATTTTTATTCAAGCTAGAAATAACTTTGTCTAAATGCTGAATTTGGTTTGCCAGGGATCGGATAGGGTTTTGGCTGACATCACCACTTTGTGTTGTTTTATTAAGCGTAATTTTAAATAAAGGCTCCCCTTTTTTTATATTTTGGTTAAGTTTTATATAGCTATCAGATATGTGTCCCGATTTATTTGAAAAAATAATAGTAGGATGAGATTGCGTAATAACTTCACCAATAATGTTTTCTCGGCGAGTATAACTTCCTAGGAAAATATAAAGGATAAAGAAAGCAATAATGATGAATGAGATTGAAAAAACTATCCAAGTGGGGATAGAAGAGAAGAGTACCGCTGTACTCTTCCATTTTCGACTTTCTAGGACTTCTTGCCTAAACATAGGAAATTTTTCTGCTTAAGATTATTATTTATTTAAATTTTTTTATTAAGTAAATCAGTAGTTTTTCGATAAAAAAATCAAGTAAGAAAAAAACTAAGCAGATTACTATGATCCTAATCAATAAGTTGTCTATTGGGAAAGTGAGATAGAAAACAATAGGTATGGAAACGATCCTAAAAATATTTACAACCATTTTACTCATCTTAATACCCAAGTTTATTGTTTATGATATTACCTGTAGGGCTATTATAATCAGGGTGTTCGGCAGCACTTGGATTATCATAGATAATTCCTGCAACTTCTGCTGCTGCCATACCTGTAGCCCCGCCAACAATTCTTAAACCCCATGGACCAAGACCTGCCATACTAGCTAACCCTCCTCCAACAATAGATCCTGCGGTGAGTGCTCCTCTTTGAAGTCTTGCTTTTTCTGTTATTTCTCTTTCATATTCCTCAGGAGCGCAAATGGGGCAATACTTGCTACTGCCATAATAATCTCCTCCAGAAACATAATTTAAACAGCAATCTCTTAGCTCTTTCATAAACTACACCTCATTAAAGTTAGACGATTTAAATATCCTAAATTAGGATTTAAGCGTTTTTATCAAAAAAATTATTTGATAATTATTATCATAAACTTTGTGTGATTAATAAGAGTGTGTATGAATAAACATATCTCATCCTACCAGTATATAAAATGGATATAAAAAACACCCTAAAATCATTTTAGGGTGTTAGTTCATTTTTATTGTATTGTTTAACCTTCTTCGCTTTCTTCGGTAAAACGCTCAATGCGCGCACCTAAGCTGCGTAGTTTTTCTTCAATACGTTCATAGCCTCGGTCGATGTGGTAAATACGATCGACGATAGTTTCACCGGTAGCAATGCAACCTGCGAGAACCAAGCTGATGGAGGCACGTAAATCGGTTGCCATCACTTCTGCGCCGGACAAGTGTTCAACGCCATGGCAGACTGCCGTGTTACCTTCGATTTCAGCTTTACCACCCATACGAACCAGTTCAGGAATGTGCATAAAACGATTTTCAAAGATGGTCTCAGTGATGATGCTGGTGCCGTTTGCCACCATGTTTAATAAGGTGAATTGCGCTTGCATGTCTGTTGGAAAACCCGGGTAAGGTGCGGTGCGAATATTTACGGCTTTCGGGCGGTTTCCAAGCATATCCAACGTAATAGTGTCTTCAGCTACGTCCACTTGAGCACCGGCTTCGCGTAACTTATCAATAACGGCATCTAAGGTTCCCTGCTTGGTGTTTTTGCAGAGAATGTGCCCTCCGGAGATTGCTGCAGCGACAAGGAATGTGCCGGTTTCAATGCGGTCAGGAACAATGCTATGTTGACAGCCGGTTAAGCGTTCTACACCCTCAATAGTAATTGCATCAGAACCCGCACCGCTGATTTTAGCACCCATTTTATTTAAGAATTCTGCAGTGTCGGCAATTTCAGGTTCGCGCGCAGCGTTTTCAATTACCGTTGTGCCTTTTGCCAGAGTTGCAGCAATCATAATAGAGAGTGTGGCACCTACGCTGACTTTTTCCATCACAATACGGGTACCGATTAAGCGACCGTTTACGTGGGCTTTTACATAACCGTCTTCAAGGACAACTTGAGTTCCGAGGCGTTCTAAACCGCTAATATGTAAATCCACCGGGCGAGCACCGATAGAACAACCTCCCGGCAGGGAAACTTGTCCTTGGTTAAAACGGGCAACTAATGGCGCGAGGGCCCAAATGGAGGCGCGCATAGTTTTAACTAATTCGTAAGGTGCGACAAAGTGATCGATTTTAGACGCATCTAAATGTACGACACCTTGTTCGTTACGTTCAACCACAACACCTAATTTACGTAAGATTTTTATTGTGGTTTCAATATCTTTAAGATCGGGGACGTTGGTTAATGTCACGGGTTCTGTGGCTAAAATTGCGGCGAAAAGAATCGGTAATGCGGCATTTTTAGCACCGGAAATCTCTACTGTACCTTTTAAACAAGATTGTCCGTAAACACGAAATTTTTGCATGGTAATTTCCTATTGGGAATTAGGCAGAATGATTAAGTAAGCGTTCACGTTTCCATTTTTCAACGGTGTAAGTACGGATGGAAAGCGCATGGATTTCATTGCTGGAAATATGACTTAATAATGGTGCATAAATCATTTGTTGCTGTTTAACCTTAGATAAACCGGCAAATTGATCGCTTACTGCAATCACGCCGTAATGGGCGTTTTCACCTTGGACGTAAACTTCATCAAGGTTGAGGGCTTCTTTTAAAATTCGTTCGATTTCTTGAGTTTCCATTAAGTATTTCCATTTTGCGGGATAAATTGTGCGATCCAGTCGGATAATCCGAAAAGATCAGCTAATGTTAGTAATTGTGATGGTGGGTTTTGTAAAGTTTGTATCTGCTCTTTTGCTAACAGAGTTTGATTATGCTCTAAAAAGTCACAGAGTAATGCAAAACCGGCGGAATCGATACGGGTTATTTGAGTTAAGTCCCAAAGAATAGTTTGCCCTGTCGATTGTCCTTCCAATAAAAAAGAAGCACGTTGTTGCCAAAGCGGCAACAACGTGTTACGAGATAACTCTCCTGATAATTGGAGCGTCATTTTACCATCATTTACCTGTGATTCCCAATGTAAACTTTGTGTCTCTTGCATGGATTATTTGCTCAAGGTAATTGGAGTATCGGCAGATTTTTGTAGCTGCGCAGTCAATGCATCGAGCCCTTGTTTGCGAATAATCGGACTCCATTCTTGCTGTTTAGTATTGACCATGCTGGCACCACCGGCAGTCATATCATACACTTGCCATTGACCGGTTTTACTGTTTTTATACCAATAGAAGTCAACATTTAAAGGCGGTTGATTATTTGGCTGAGCAACTTTTACGTTCACGATGGCAAGAGTGGGAGATTCTTCTTTCATTTTCCCGATTTGGATACTTTGATCGCTATACATGGTTAACACTTGTGCGTAAACCTGTTCGATATATTTATCCAATACCGCAAAGTAACGATCCCGTTCTTCTTGTGTCACAGTTTTGTAATTTTGTCCTAAGATTTTAGAACCGGCGTATTTCACGTGAACATACGGCATTAAATCTTGGCGTACAATCGTTTTTAGATAGTTTGGATTTTGTTTAATTTTGCTTTGGCTAGCTTTAATATTGCTAAATAATTTATCGGAAACCTGCTTGGTTAAATCGTATGGCGTATTTTCTGCCATTACTTGTTGCACGGCAAAAAGTGCGGTGAAAATTACCAATGTTTTTGCTAACCAGCGTTTTACATTCAGTTTTAACATACATCCTTCTCCTGTAGGTTGTTTGAATTAATTACTTGTGGCGGCGCCGTTTTCTTCGCCTTCCGTTTTCTTATCTTTATCGCCATATAAGAATTGACCGACCAGATCTTCCAGCACCATCGCAGATTTTGTATCGACAATTTTGTCGCCATCTTTCAACTTTGCAATATCGCCATCATCAAAGCCGATGCTTAATGCAATGTACTGTTCACCCAATAATCCTGATGTTTTAATTGATAATGAACTGGTTTCAGGAATCTTGTTGTATTCTTGGTTAATCGCAATAGTCACTTTTGGTAAATAGGTTTCCGGATCCAATTCAATATTGGATACACGTCCAACGACTACGCCACCCACTTTAAGTGGAGCACGCACTTTTAGTCCGCCGATATTATCGAAAGTTGCATAGACTTGGTAAGATTTTGTATCACTAAAGCCTTGTACATTGGCTACTTTTAGGCCTAAAAAGATGAGGGAAGCAATGCCTAATAGCAAAAATAAACCTACCCAAAATTCATATTTGATTGTTTGTCGCATAATATTTCCTTACAAACAGAGTTAATTTGCGCCGAACATGATAGTTGTCAGCACAAAGTCTAAACCTAATACCACTAATGATGCGTGAACTACCGTTCTGGTCGTGGCTTTGCTAATGCCTTCAGAGGTTGGAATGCAATCATAACCGTTAAATAATGCAATCCACACAACGGCGATGGCAAAAAATAAACTTTTAATTGAGCCGTTTAAAATGTCATGGCTCCAAGTTACCGAATTTTGCATTACGGACCAAAAGCTACCGGCATCGACACCTTTCCAATCCACACCGACTAAAGAGCCACCCCAAATTCCAATCGCGATAAAAATAATGGAAAGGATTGGCATGGCGATAATGCCTGCCCAAAAACGCGGTGCAATTACCCGACGCAACGGATCTACCGCCATCATTTCCAAGCTGGATAATTGTTCGGTGGCTTTCATTAAACCAATTTCGGCAGTGAGTGCGGAACCGGCTCGACCGGCAAATAAAAGTGCGGTCACAACCGGGCCTAATTCTCGAAGCAGAGATAAAGCGACTAATTGCCCTAAGCTGGTTTCTGCAGCGAAATCGACTAATACCACATAGCCTTGCAAACCAAGTACCATGCCGATAAATAAACCGGAGAGCATGATGATCAATAACGATTGCACACCGAGAACGTGTAATTGTTTAATAAAAAGCGGGAAATGCTTGCGTACTTGCGGTTTGCCAACCAACGCACCGAATAATAATAAACCTGCGCGGCCTAATGCTCGACCGAAATTAATGGCATTGCGTCCGAGGGCTGAAATGAAATTGACTAACATTTAAACAACTCCTCAAGATAATTTTGTGCCGGATAATGGAAATGTACCGGGCCGTCCGCTTGTCCCTGTAAAAACTGGGTGACTTGTGGATCTTGGCTTGCTAACAGTTGCTCCGAAGTACCTTCGGCGATAACGTGCTTGTCTGCAATAATATAAGCATAATCGGCGATACTTAACACTTCCTGTACATCATGCGAAACCACAATAGAAGTGAGATTTAATGCTTCGTTTAAGCGTTTGATTAGGCTAAGAATGACTCCCATACTAATAGGGTCTTGGCCGGCGAAAGGTTCATCGAACATCATTAAATCGGGATCCAAGGCAATAGCGCGGGCAAGTGCGGCACGTCTTGCCATCCCACCGGAAAGTTCGGAGGGCATTAATTCTGCTGCGCCGCGTAAACCAACGGCTTCTAGCTTCATTAACACGATTTTACGGATCAATGACGGCGGTAAATTAGTGTGTTCGCGAATGGCGAATGCCACGTTGTCGAAGGTGGATATGTCAGTAAATAATGCGCCGGACTGGAACAACATTCCCATGCGTTTGCGTACTTCATAAAGTTCACGATTCGATAGTTTGCAAATGTCTTGCCCATCGAACAGAATTTCCCCCTCAGTCGGCATAAGTTGTCCACCGATGAGTTTTAAGAGCGTGGTTTTACCAATACCTGATGGCCCCATGATGGCGGTAATTTTGCCTTTGGGGACGCGCAGGTTGAGATCGTTATAAATAACTCGATTACCACGCTTAAATGTCAGGTGTTTAACTTCAATTAAAGATTCGTTCATAAAATCTAATCTAGGCAAAGAGTTAGGTGCCTTTTCAGTCAATAAAAATAAGTTGCGATATTCTATTAATTTCCAATGAATGTCAAATAGAATGTTCGCCTTGGACTGCTTTTCAGCGCAAATGTTCCCACAATAAATACTTGGAAAACTCACCGCACTTTTACGTGTTTTTAGCAAAACTGTGCTATGATTGCGCCCTATTATTAATTGAGGTGACTTAACATAGGCTTATGAATATTCGTTGGAATATTATTTTATCGGTAATTGCGCTTTGTCTATTGGCTTGGTTTTATAGTTTGAATCAGGAAGATGAAGGCTTGAACGCGTTAATTAAACAAGCGGATAGCCCTGAGTATAGCGGGCAAAACATGAATACCACCGTGTATTCTCCTACCGGTAAAAAACAATATTTGGCCACATCCGATAAAGTGGAGCATTATACTTCCGATGGGCATACTGACTTCCAAAAGCCAAAAGTTCGGTTGTTAGATCTTGAAATTCAAAACTCCGGTTCAACAGATAAAGAAAGCTGGGAATTAAGTGCCGATAAAGCGAAATTGACTAAAGATAATATGTTGTATTTAGAAGGTAATGTGGTAGCGCAAAGTCTCTCCCCGTTATCCAGGCTACAACGTATTGAAACCGAAAGTGCGGTGGTGAATTTAACAACACAGGATATTCGTTCGGATAAAATGGTAAAGCTAAATGGGCAAAATTTTCGTTCGACAGGTTTAAAATTAACGGGCAATTTGCAACAGCAAGTGGCTAATTTAAAAGAACAGGTGAAAACACATTATGAAATCAGTAAGCAGTAAAATTCTTCTTGCTTCCGCATTAACCTTTATGTCCTTATCTGCATTGGCGTTAAAAGACGATACCAATCAACCGATTAATATCGTATCCGATAATCAATCTTTGGATATGAGCAACCGCGTGGTAACGTTTACCGATAACGTTGTAATTACACAAGGTTCCATCGTGGTAAAAGCCAATAAAGTTATCATTACCCGACCGGAAGAGAATTCTAAGAAGAAGGATACCGTTGAGGCTTTTGGTAATCCGGTGACTTTCCATCAAGTGATGGATAACGGCAAACCGGTGGATGGCAAAGCCAATAAGGTATTTTACGATTTAGGGACGGAATTTTTAACCTTGACCGGCAACGCGGAATTAAAGCAATTAGATAGCAAAATCAACGGTAATGTCATTACTTATGATGTGAAGAAACAGCAGTTGAAGGCAACCAGTTCTTCCGGTTCCCGTGTAAAAACCGTATTAATTCCAAATCAACTAAATGATGCCAAAGGCAAGAAATAGGATGAGAAATGGCGATTCTGTATGCTGAAAATTTAGCGAAAAGCTATAAAAAGCGCCAAGTGGTTTCTGATGTGAGTTTAACTGTGAAGTCCGGTGAAATTGTTGGTTTACTTGGGCCGAATGGTGCGGGAAAAACCACAACTTTCTATATGGTCGTTGGCTTAGTGAATCATGATCAAGGCAAGATTCGAATTGACGATGAGGACATCAGTTTGTTGCCGATGCACAATCGGGCACAAAAAGGTGTAGGCTATTTGCCACAAGAGGCATCTATTTTTCGTCGCTTAAGTGTGTATGAAAATTTAATGGCGGTATTAGAAATACGCAAAGATTTGACCGCACTTCAACGTCGCGAGCGTGCGGATGAGTTAATTAATGAATTCAATATTGGTCATATCCGGGATAGCTTGGGACAGTCGTTGTCCGGTGGTGAGCGTCGTCGCGTAGAAATTGCCCGTGCGTTGGCGGCGAATCCAAAATTTATTTTATTAGACGAACCTTTCGCAGGGGTTGATCCTATTTCGGTGATTGATATTAAGAAAATCATCAAAGATTTGCGCGATCGTGGTTTGGGCGTGCTGATCACCGATCACAATGTGCGTGAAACACTGGATGTGTGTGAACGCGCTTATATTGTTAGTTCCGGTAAAATGATTGCCACCGGGACACCAACCGAAATTATGAATAATAAATTGGTAAAAGACGTGTATTTAGGTGCGGATTTCCAACTGTAGCTTATGAAATTTACAGAATTATTAACGCCTCAGACCATTCGTCAGGGAATGATTTCTTCCAGCAAAAAACGTGTGTTTGAATCTATCGCGCGCATTGTAGACGAACAGTTGCAAATGGAACATGGGGAAAAATGCTGTTTTGATTGTTTGGTTAATCGCGAAAAATTAGGCAATTCCGGTTTAGGCGGGGGGGTAGCGATGCCCAAAGGGCGTTTGCCACAAGGTACAAAAGCTGTTGGCGTATTTATTCAATTAGAAAGTGCTATTGATTACGATGCTGCCGATAAACGGGACGTTGATTTGATTTTTGCAGTGTTAGTACCGGAAAATATGTGTGATCATTACGTGCATTGTCTTCCGAAATTAACTGAACATTTAACGGATAAATTGTTGTGTAAGCAGTTGCGCGCCGCCAAAAGCGAGGATGAAATTTGGCAAATTTTTCTGCATCATGATCAATGTGAGGGTGAACGGGTAGAACCGACAGAGCTAGAAATACCGACATCAATACAGGATGCCTCGGAAGAATAAGTAGAGTTTGAATTAATTGGGGAAACATTATGGAAATTATTATCATCAGTGGACGTTCCGGCGGAGGTAAATCCGTGGCATTAAGAGCGTTAGAAGATATGGGCTATTATTGTGTGGATAATTTGCCATTGGATTTATTGCCGAAACTGATTGAAATTCTGTCTGTTAACCAATCTGCTGTGGCGATTAGTTTGGATATTCGCAATTTACCCACTTCTCCGCAAATGTTGGAAAGTACCATTAGCGATATCCAACAGCAGCACAATGTCAAAATTATTTTCTTGGATGCCGATAACAGCACCTTAGTGCGTCGTTACAGCGATTCCCGTCGTTTACATCCGCTTTCCACCAAAGATCTTTCTCTTGAAGCCGCTATTGAAGAAGAAAGCAAGCATCTTGAACCCTTGATTCAACAAGCTAATTTGATTATTGATACAGGCTCTTTATCCACCCATGAATTAGCGGAACGTTTGCGCGAATTTTTACGCGGACATTCTGATACAGAGCTTAAAATTGTGGTGGAGTCTTTTGGTTTTAAATATGGTATTCCGCTTGATGCGGATTATGTGTTTGATGTGCGTTTTTTGCCGAACCCGCATTGGAATCACGCCTTACGTCCTATGACAGGCTTAGATGAACCGGTCGTAGAATTTTTAAATAAACATAATGAAGTCCATCAATTTATTTATTTAACCCGTTCTTATATTGAAACGTGGTTGCCTTTGTTGGAACAAAACAACCGGAGTTATTTAACAATTGCCATTGGCTGTACCGGTGGAAAGCATCGTTCAGTTTATATTGCCGAGCAGTTGGGGAAATATTTCCAAGATAAAGGTAAAAATGTCAAAGTCTTACACCGCTATTTAGAAAAACATAAAGGATAATCCTTTACTTTCTCTCTAATTGACTGATTTGGCTGATGATTTCTCCATCGGCTAATCGGGTTCTGATTTGCTCACCGACATTCACTTCTTTGATCGAACGAATCGTCAAATTTTGTTGGTTTTGTGTAATAGAGTAGCCACGTGCTAAAACTTTTAACGGGCTTAAACTATCCAACTTACCACACAGATGTGCTAACTGCTTTTGTTGAAGACTTAGGTTTAAATTCATTTGGGAATTTAACCGCACTTTTAGCTGAGAGAGTTGTTGTTCGTGTTGTTGTATACGTAATGGTAGCGGGTTTTTATATAGCCGCATAGAAAGTGCGGTCAGATTTTCTGATGTTTTTTGCCAATGATGACGTAAGCTTTGTTGCAATCGATGGCTTAACTGCGTTATTAGCTGTTGCTGAATGCGGAGTTGTGCCTGAGGATGTTGATTTTGCAAGCGCAAAGACAGATGCCGTAGTCTCTGTTGTTTCTCCACAAATAGACGATCTAAGGCAATTTCAATACGTTGTCGGCGATATTGAAGCTGTTGCAGTAATTCCGTTTGATTCCGACTAACCAATTCTGCCGCGGCAGAGGGGGTTGGAGCACGTAAATCGGCAACAAAATCTGCAATGGTGACATCGGTTTCATGTCCTACGGCGCTAATCACCGGAAGATTAGAATGAAAAATAGCACGAGCCACAATTTCTTCATTGAAACACCATAAATCTTCCAATGAACCCCCGCCACGGCCAATGATCAGTACATCCACTTCTTGGCGCCGATTGGCCAATTCGATCATCTGAGCGATTTCGACCGCCGCATCTTTGCCTTGTACGGCAGTTGGATAAATAACAATCTGAAGACTCGGATCACGACGTTGCAAAATATGTAAAATATCCTGCAATGCCGCACCGGTTTTTGACGTAATAATACCTACTGCTTTACTAAAGTGCGGTAGGTTTTTTTTGAGATGTTGTGCAAATAACCCTTCTGCCGCCAGCTTTAATTTTAATGCTTCAAATTGCTGCATTAATAAACCTTCACCGGCCAAGTGCATGCTTTCAATAATCAGTTGATAATCACCGCGAGGCTCATACAACGTTACATTAGCATGTACCAACACTTGCATTCCGTTGGCCGGACGAAATCCCACGCGCATATTTTTCATGCGAAACATGGCACAACGCACTTGGGCGTTTTCGTCTTTCAGACTTAAATACCAGTGGCCGGAAACCGGTTGGCTAAAGTTGGAAATTTCACCGGTCAGCCAAACAGGCCCCAGTTGATTTTCCAACATTAATCGCACGGATTGATTGAGTTGGCTGACAGAATAAATATTACCAGTCGACTTCATTCACCTTCTCGTGTAACAACACCAAAGCATCATCCAGCCAGTTGCAAATGCTATCGATTAAAATATCCAAGGCTGCTTGTTTATCTTTGGCATTTTCAATTAAACGGGTTAAAAACGCATAATCAACCGCTTCGCCATCGGCTAATTGTTTTAAGATTTCCGCTTCGGTATCAGTGAGTTCATCCATCCATTCGCCGTTAGCATAAACGCGCAATGGGCTTTCGGTGTAAAGCAGTTTGCAGTTATTATCTTGCACCAATGTTGCTCCGCTTTCGAAAGCGTCAAGAACATCACTAGGATCTGCCATTTCCGGCATTTCCCAAAGGTCGTAACGTCTGCGACTGACTGTGGTTGCAACGGCTTGTTGGAATAACTGATCAAATTGTTCAGACTCAGACAGCTGCTGTAAGAACTGCTGTTTTAGCTGTTGAACCATTTGCGGATCCAGTTTACCGGTTTTCTGTACGTTTGGATTTAAGCGGAACGGAATTGCTAATTCGTTAGTTTCTAAATTTGGATGACGCAAATTTTCGCTAAGATTTTCAATTAAATCTGTCGTATTTGGATAACGTAAACCAAAGGAGAACGTTAAACTGTCACCTTGTGCAACGCCATAGTGCGATAAGCGGGATGGTACATAAAGCACATCACCAGGCGCCAATACTTCATCAAAAATCAACTCACCCATGTCATCAAAAATACGAATTGGTTGATTTGGCTTGAATTCGGTTGACGGATCACACCATTTACCCAACTGCCAACGACGATGACCATATGCTTGTACCAAAAATACGTCATATTCATCATAATGTTTTCCGACAGAGCCGCCATCCGGCGCCATGGAAACCATGATGTCATCACGTTGCCATTGTGGGATGAAACCAAATTTGTTCCATAAACTGCCCAATGACGGTGACCACTGTTCCAAATTTTGGATCAGAATAGACCATCTATCAGGTAAATTTTCAAAGTCATCTAAGTCAAATGGGCTAGTAAACAATTCCCAGTTGTCTTCAGAATGCTGTTTGATTAAGCGCGCGGTAACATCTTCCGACTGTGCTAAATTCATAATTTCCGATGCATCAAGCTCATCGATAATTTCGGGTAGGCCGTTACGAATGAGTAATGGTTTTTTTTGCCAGTAATCACGTAAAAAGATTTCCGGCGTTATTTCTGGAGGTAAACAGTAAGTATTCATGATTATTAATAGATGTGGGTTAGGTTATTTCTTCTTTGCCTGTTCTTCGGCACGTTTCCGACGAATTTCTTTCGGATCGGCGAGTAACGGACGATAAATTTCAATACGATCGCCGTCTTTTAATTGGTCGGTGAGTTTTACAGGACGACTGAAAATACCGATTTTGTTATTGCGTAAATCAATATCGGTAAATTGCTGTAATATGCCTGATTGCAAAATAGCGGTTTGTACCATCGTGCCTTCATCTACACTAAAAGATTTTAGATAATGATGATCAGGAAATGCATAAGCAATTTGAATTTTAATCTTATCAACCATAAATTTGTTTTGCTCTCTGTTTAAAGGCATCAATCATTTTATTGGTTAAATGAGTAAAGATCTGACCGAACGCAAATGCAACCAATGGATTAGAAAATTCAAATTCTAAATAGAGCTGAATTTGACAGCTTGTTTCATCTAATTCAACAAACCGCCATTCGCCTTGTAAAAATTTGAATGGGCCATCGACCAATTGCATCTTAATAGATTGATTCTCCACCATTGTATTACAGGTAGTGAACTTTTGTCGAATACCCGCCTTACTTATTTCTAATTCTCCGGTTAATTGCACCGCACTTTTTGTTAAAGTTCTACTGCCAACACAACCGGGAAGAAATTCGGGATAGCGTTCATAATTGTTCACAAGCTGGTACATTTGGGCTGCACTGTAAGCAACCAGTGCTGATTGGTTAACGATAGTCATGTCAAGGTAAATTTCTTTGTCGAAAAACGTGGTGTATTATAAAGGAAATTGTGTAAAAACATTAAGGAATAAATATGAATTGGGTGTGGTTTGCGATCGGCTCCGCATTTTTTGCAGGGTTAACCGCCATTTTGGGAAAATTAGGTGTGGAAGGATTGAATAGTAATTTGGCCACATTTATTCGTACTGTGGTGATTTTATTTGTTGTGATGGCCATTATTTCAATGCGAAATGAGTGGCAGTTACCGCAACATATTGCGGCTAAGCCGGTGATTTTTCTAATTCTATCAGGCATAGCAACAGGTCTTTCTTGGCTGTGTTATTATCGTGCGTTGCAACTTGCCCCTGCGTCTTGGGTGGCGCCGATTGATAAACTCAGTGTGGTTATTGCCATTATTTTAGGAGTAACCGTATTAGGTGAGCCTATCAGCGCAAAATTGTTGATTGGTGCAGGCTTGATTTTATCCGGCGTGTTGGTGTTGGCGTTTTAAAAAATACCCGAAAAAAACGACCGCACTTTTCATTTATTTTCGTTATTCTCAAGCAAAAAAATAGCTCCTAAAAAGGAGCTATTTTTATCGTTGAAACTCAGGATTAGCCTTTGTAGTTGTAAACGTGAGCAACTAAGTCTAATACTTTGTGAGAGTAACCGGTTTCGTTATCGTACCAAGATACAAGTTTCACGAATGTATCGGTTAATGCGATACCAGCAGCTGCGTCAAACACAGAAGTGAGTGAACAACCGTTGAAGTCGGTAGAAACTACTGCATCTTCAGTGTAGCCTAAAACGCCTTTCATTTCGTTTTCAGAAGCGCGTTTTAATTCTGCACAGATTTCCGCGTAAGTTGCAGGTTTTTCAAGGTTAACGGTTAAGTCAACAACAGACACGTTTGGAGTTGGAACACGGAACGCCATACCGGTTAATTTGCCGTTTAATGCAGGAATAACTTTACCTACAGCTTTGGCTGCACCGGTAGAAGATGGGATGATGTTTTGTGCCGCACCACGACCACCGCGCCAGTCTTTTGCAGATGGACCGTCAACAGTTTTTTGTGTTGCTGTGGTTGCGTGAACAGTTGTCATTAAACCGTCTTTGATACCGAATTTGTCGTTGATAACTTTTGCTAATGGCGCTAAACAGTTAGTTGTACAAGACGCGTTAGAAACGATGTCTTGGCCTTTATAAGCATCAAAGTTTACACCACGTACGAACATTGGTGTGCTGTCTTTGGATGGACCGGTTAAAACAACTTTTTTTGCACCGGCAGTGATGTGTTTACGAGCTGTTTCGTCAGTTAAGAATAAGCCGGTTGCTTCAACTGCAACATCAACACCGATTGCACCCCAGTTAAGGTTTGCAGGATCACGTTCAGCAGTTACACGGATAGCTTTGCCGTTTACTACTAGGTTTCCGTCTTTCACTTCAACTGTGCCATCGAAACGACCGTGAGTTGAGTCGTATTTTAACATGTAAGCCATGTATTCAACGTCGATTAAGTCGTTGATACCGACTACTTCGATGTCATCACGATGTTGTGCTGCACGGAATACGATACGGCCGATACGACCAAAACCATTGATACCAATTTTAATTGCCATAAGATTTCACCTTATATTTTTAAGTTAAACGAAAAGGTTAAATAGAAGTGGACGTTTGATTTCCTTCTACCAATTTTGAGGGGGATTATAACATGCTTTCTTGAATTTGAGAATGTATCTCTTTTGGGGATGAGTAAAAAACACGATAGTTCACCGAATCAAAAAATTCTGTAAAAGATGACCGCACTTTTGCTGATTTTTTATTGGCTTAGGGGCATAATAGCGAAAATCATTAACGAGAGAATCATTATGTTACAAGGCAATTTATACATCATTTCCGCACCAAGTGGGGCTGGCAAATCTTCATTAATTAGCGCATTACTAAAAAGAGCCAACAGCCATAAAATGATGGTTTCCGTATCTCATACGACCAGACCGCCTCGCCCTGGTGAACAAGAAGGTGTACATTATTATTTTGTGTCCCATAGCGAATTTGAAGACCTCATCGCACAACATGCGTTTTTGGAATATGCCAAAGTGTTTGGTGGCAATTATTACGGCACTTCTTTGTTTGCTATTGAGGAAAATTTAGCCAAAGGTATTGATGTGTTTTTAGATATTGACTGGCAAGGTGCACAACAAATTCGTAAAAAGGTAGCGGGCGTAAAAAGCATTTTTATTCTGCCGCCGTCATTAAGTGAGTTGGAAAAGCGCTTAATCGGACGCGGGCAAGACTCCGCAGAAGTGATTGCCAACCGCATGGAAAAAGCCATGAGTGAAATTTCCCATTATGATGAGTACGATTATGTGGTTGTGAACGATGATTTCGAACAGGCACTCTTTGATTTGCAAGCAATTTTGCGTGCCGAACGTTTAACACTAAGTCATCAACAACAAGAAAATAAAGGCTTAATTGAACAATTACTGGCAAATTAAAGGTAGTTTTAGTATCATACTGCCCTTTTAGATTCATTAGATTTAGCAAACTGGAGTAATTTATGGCTCGTGTAACCGTGCAAGATGCAGTGGAAAAAATTGGTAACCGTTTTGATTTAATTTTAACTGCGGCTCGTCGTGCAAGACAATTGCAGTTACATACCCGCGAACCGTTGGTGCCGGAAGATAACGATAAGCCAACAGTTATCGCTTTGCGTGAAATTGAGAAAGGTTTAATTAACAATGAAATTTTGGATGCGCAAGAACGCCAAGAACATTTGGCGCATGAGCGTGTTGAAGTGAGCGCCGTTTCTTTGTTGTCCGACTAAAGTGCGGTTAATATTTACAACTTTTTTAGTCGGTTGGGTGTGTTTTGTATCTATTCGAAGGCTTAAATCATATTATTCAGGAATACTTACCGCCTGAACAAGTTGAATTAGTTAAACGTGCATTTGTGGTTGCCCGTGATGCACACGAAGGACAGTCTCGCTCTAGTGGCGAACCTTATATCACCCACCCTGTCGCGGTAGCGTCCATTATTGCCGAGATGCGTTTGGATCACGAGGCAGTAATGGCGGCTTTATTACATGATGTAATCGAAGACACGCCTTATACAGAAGAACAATTGAAAGACGAATTCGGCGCCAGTGTGGCGGAAATCGTTGAAGGTGTTTCTAAATTAGATAAGCTCAAATTTCGTACCCGTCAAGAAGCTGAGGTCGCCAATTTCCGTAAGATGATCTTGGCAATGACCAAGGATATCCGCGTCGTTCTTATCAAACTTGCTGACCGTACCCATAATATGCGTACACTTAGCGCATTGCGTCCTGATAAACGTCGTCGAATTGCCAAAGAAACGTTAGAAATTTATGCCCCTTTGGCTCATCGTTTGGGTATCGAGCATATCAAAAATGAACTGGAAGATCTTGGCTTTGAAGCCATGCATCCGCAACGCTATGCCGTTCTGCAAAAGGTTGTGCAAATCGCCCGCGGCAATCGTAAAGATATGATTGAACGTATTTCTGCAGAAATTAAAGGGCGATTAGAAGATGTGGGCATTCAAGCGCGCGTGTTTGGGCGTGAGAAGCATCTCTATGCCATTTATCAAAAAATGCGCTTAAAAGATCAACAGTTTCATTCCATTATGGACATTTATGCGTTCCGCACTGTTGTGAATAATGTGGATACTTGCTATCGCGTTTTAGGACAAATGCACAGCCTTTATAAACCACGTCCGGGGCGAGTTAAGGATTATATTGCGGTGCCGAAAGCCAATGGCTATCAATCCTTACATACCTCTATGATCGGTCCGCATGGTGTGCCTGTTGAAGTGCAAATTCGTACGGAAGAAATGGATCAAATGGCGGAAATGGGCGTAGCAGCACATTGGGCGTATAAACAAGGCGGCAAAAATGACAGTACGCCGGCGCAAATTCGCGCTCAACGTTGGCTACAAAGTTTGGTAGAACTGCAACAAAGTGCGGGTAATTCTTTCGAATTTATCGAAAGCGTGAAATCCGAATTTTTCCCGAAAGAAATTTACGTGTTTACGCCAAAAGGTCGTATTGTGGAATTACCGAAAGGGGCTACTCCGGTAGATTTTGCGTATGCAGTACATACCGACGTGGGTAAAAATTGTGTGGCGGCTAATGTCGATCGCAAACCATACCCGTTATCCCAAGCTTTAGAATCCGGACAGACAATTGATATTTTAACCTCACCCAATGCGCGTCCGAATGTGGCTTGGTTAAATTTTGTAGTTACCGCAAAAGCCCGTTCCAGCATCCGCCATGCATTAAAAGATTTACGCCGTGATGAAGCTATCGAATCGGGTAGACGCCAATTAGCGCACGCCTTAAGCCCGGTAAAACTGGAAGATCTTAATTTAGAATATACACAAAACGTACTGGCGGATCTCAAATTAGCTAGCCTTAATGATTTATTTATGGAAATCGGTTTGGGCAATCAAATGAGTACGGTAATTGCACATCGTTTGTTGGGAGAATCTATCGAAATCGACACTGATGGTAATCCGGATAATAATGCAACTCCATTAGAAATTAAAGGTAATGGCGGTTTATTAACCACCTTTGCGCAATGTTGTCATCCTGTGCCGGGCGATCCGATTATTGCATATGCCAGCCCAGGAAAAGGCTTAGTCATTCACCACGAATCTTGTTCTAACTTAAAAAACCGCAAAGATGATCCTAAACATTACATGTCTGTGGATTGGGAAAAAAGCGATACGCAAATTGAATTTGAGACCGAATTGCGTATTGAAATGATTAACCAACAAGGTACTTTGCCACATTTGATGTCCACCATTTCTTCCATGGACAGCAATATTCAAAGCATTTGGACGGAAGAACAGGAAGGCCGTTTATATCAAATTATCGTGTTATTAACGGTAAAAGATATTAAACACTTGGCAAATATCATCCGTAAAATCAAACAGATGCCTGAATTGATTCATATTGAACGTAACATCAATCAATAATGCACGCCCAATTATTAGATGCCATTCCACTCACTGCCATCTCCGGTGTTGGGGCTGCAATTGCAGAAAAACTAGGCAAATTGGGTATTTTAAATCTGCAAGATCTTCTATTTCATCTTCCTCTGCGTTATGAAGATCGTACCCGCATCACCCCCATCATTGATCTCCGACCTGAACAATATGCCACTATAGAAGGTGTAGTGCAAAGCACGGAAGTGCAGTTTGGACGCCGTCCAATGTTAATGACATACCTTTCTGACGGCTCAGCAAAACTCGCGTTACGTTTTTTTAATTTTAACGCCGGGATGAAAAACAGCTTACAACCGGGGGTAAGGGTAAAAGCCTTTGGTGAGGTACGTCGTGGGCGTTTTATGGCAGAAATGCACCATCCTGAATATCAAATTATTCATGACAATAAACCTTTGGTTTTGTCGGAAACGCTAACGCCGATTTATCCTACAACCGAAGGTTTAAAGCAAACTTCTTTGCGTAAACTTATCGCTCAGGCTCTACAGGTATTGGAAAAAACACCATTAGCGGAATTATTGCCAACGGAGTTTAATCCGCACCCTTTTGATCTCAAATCAGCAATTCAGTTTTTACACAATCCGCCACCGGATGTTTCGTTGGAGACGTTAGAAGAGGGTAAGCACCCTGCCCAACAGCGCCTCATTTTTGAGGAATTGCTGGCGTATAATTTAGCTATGCAAAAAGTGCGGTCAGGAATTCAGGAGAATTTTGCAGAACCATTACGTGCGCAATCGGATTTAAAACAACGCTTTTTAGCAAAATTACCTTTCACTCCGACCCATGCACAATTGCGTGTAACCCAAGAGATTGAAGAGGATTTGCAACGAAATTATCCTATGATGCGCTTGGTGCAGGGCGATGTAGGATCCGGTAAAACATTGGTCGCCGCGTTAGCTGCGTTGACGGCAATTGATAATGGTAAACAAGTGGCGTTAATGGCACCAACAGAAATTTTAGCCGAACAGCATGCCACAAATTTCCGCCGTTGGTTTGAGCCGCTTGGAATTGATGTCGGTTGGCTGGCCGGCAAAGTCAAAGGCAAACAACGCACTGTTGAATTAGAACGGATTAAAAACGGCGGTGTACAAATGGTGGTGGGGACGCACGCCCTATTCCAAGATGAAGTTGCATTTCATAATCTGAGTTTGGTCATTGTTGATGAACAACATCGTTTTGGCGTACACCAACGTTTAATGTTGCGTGAAAAAGGCAACCAAGCAGGTGTTTATCCTCATCAGCTTATTATGACCGCCACGCCGATTCCACGCACATTGGCCATGACTGTATATGCCGATTTGGATACCTCAATTATTGACGAACTGCCGCCCGGACGCACGCCAATAACAACAATTGCCATCTCTGAAGATCGCCGTGCCGACATTATTGCGCGGGTTAATCGGGCTTGCACCGAAGAAAAGCGGCAGGCTTATTGGGTCTGTACCTTGATTGATGAGTCAGAGGTATTGGAAGCGCAAGCTGCTGAAGCCGTTGCTGAAGATCTTCGTAAAATTCTACCGCACTTACGTATCGGTCTGGTACATGGGCGAATGAAACCTGCTGAAAAACAAGAAATTATGCAAGAGTTTAAGGATGCTAATTTGGATTTACTGGTCGCGACGACAGTGATTGAAGTGGGCGTGGATGTGCCAAATGCCAGTTTAATGATTATTGAAAATGCCGAACGCCTAGGGTTATCGCAACTTCACCAATTACGCGGTCGGGTTGGGCGTGGCACCACAGCTTCTTTTTGTGTATTAATGTATAAACCGCCATTAGGCAAAATTTCGCAGAAACGCCTGCAGGTAATGCGGGACACGCAAGATGGCTTTGTCATTTCGGAAAAAGATTTAGAAATTCGAGGACCGGGCGAAGTGCTTGGCACTAAACAAACAGGCATTACCGAATTTAAAGTAGCAAATTTAATGCGAGATCGTAAAATGTTACCGACCGTGCAGTTTTATGCCAAACAACTCGTACAAAAATATCCACAGCAGGCAGAATTGCTCATTCGTCGCTGGCTGAATAATCGAGAGATTTATAGCAATGCCTGATTCGATTTTTGCTCGTTTAACTTGGCAACCCGAAGATGCGCCAAAGGTTCAGAACATTCCCCTTTCCATTCAGCATTGGTTATTTGAAAAAGGCTCGCTAACTGCCAAGTTGAAGCAACATTGCCATCAATTTGAGGTGAAAGTGCGGTCGGAAAAATGGATAGAAAAAACATTTGAAAATGAGACCGCACTTTTGTCCGAGGGAGTTTACTGGTGTCGTGAAGTGGTATTGCATGGTGACGGAAAACCTTGGGTGGCCGCTCGCACGTTAATTTCTAAAGATTTGCTCACACATTATCAATCTTTGTTCACATTAGGCGATAAACCGATTGGTGAATGGTTGTTTTCATTATCAGCGCAAAGGGTTGGGATTCAATGGGCGAAAGATCCTGAAAGCGGATTATATGCGCGTCGGTCCTTATTTTTAGTTCAAGAAATGCCATTGCTTATTAGTGAGCTTTTCCTTGAGAACAGCTTGATAAGCGAATAAAATTACGCAAATTTTTACATAAAATGACTCATGAATATTCAATCAAAACCCACCATTCTTTTTTTTGATTCCGGCGTTGGGGGCTTTAGCGTATATCAGGAAGTTAAACAGCTTTTACCTGATTATCATTATTTATATTGTTTTGATAATGCGTATTTCCCTTATTCTGAAAAGCCTGAGGAAGGCATTGTTGAGCGTACGTTAAAAATTTGCCAACGTATCGACAACATGTATCCTTTAGATCTTATTGTTATCGCCTGTAATACGGCAAGTACGGTGGTTTTGCCAGTATTGCGTAAACATTTTTCCATTCCTATTGTTGGTACGGTACCTGCGATTAAACCTGCGGCAGAACAAACGCAAACTAAGCATATCGGATTGCTTGCCACTAAGGGAACGGTAAAACGTCAATATTTATCTGATTTAATTGATAAATATGCCTCTTTTTGTCAGGTTGAGAAAATTGGCAGTACAAAATTAGTGGAATTGGCCGAACACAAGTTGCATGGTTATCCTATTGATTTAAATGAGATAAAAGTAGAATTAAGCGAATGGGGAAATATACCTGATTTGGACGCTGTCGTACTGGGCTGTACGCATTTCCCGCTTATCAAATCTGAAATTCAGCAATGTTTACCGCAAGTTAAGTATTTTATTGATTCCGGCGTAGCGATTGCAAAGCGGGTGAAATCCTTACTAAAAGAAGTAAAAGTGCGGTCAAAAAATCAAATGAATTCTCAAGTGTTTTGCACCAAGCCGCTTGTGAAAAAAGATAGCTTATTACAACGTATTCATTCATTGGGTTTTGAAAAATTAAGTTTACTGGATATTGATAGCGAAATTTTGTGCGAATTTGATAAAAAATAATCAATTGAAAAATATTTTGCAAAAAATTGCAAAAAGGGGTTGCAAGGTTGTGATAAAAACCTATAATACGCCCCCACAACGACGCGCCGTTGTAAAGCACTAAACAGCGCGTCGTTTTTTGTTCTTTAACAATCAATCAGACAAACTGTGTGGGCACTTGAAGATTCGTTTTTAAAAGAATTTTAAAATTGAACTGAATAGTGCTACGAAACAATCGTTTATTTATAGATAGATTAATTAGCTAGCAGTATTGAGCGATTAAACTTTTTGAATTGAAGAGTTTGATCATGGCTCAGATTGAACGCTGGCGGCAGGCTTAACACATGCAAGTCGAACGGTAGCAGGTAAGTACTTGTACTTATGCTGACGAGTGGCGGACGGGTGAGTAATGCTTGGGGATCTGGCTTATGGAGGGGGATAACGACGGGAAACTGTCGCTAATACCGCGTAGAATCGAGAGATGAAAGTGTGGGACCTTCGGGCCACATGCCATAGGATGAACCCAAGTGGGATTAGGTAGTTGGTAGGGTAATGGCCTACCAAGCCGACGATCCCTAGCTGGTCTGAGAGGATGACCAGCCACACCGGGACTGAGACACGGCCCGGACTCCTACGGGAGGCAGCAGTGGGGAATATTGCGCAATGGGGGCAACCCTGACGCAGCCATGCCGCGTGAATGAAGAAGGCCTTCGGGTTGTAAAGTTCTTTCGGTGACGAGGAAGGCGTGATGTTTAATAGGCATCACGATTGACGTTAATCACAGAAGAAGCACCGGCTAACTCCGTGCCAGCAGCCGCGGTAATACGGAGGGTGCGAGCGTTAATCGGAATAACTGGGCGTAAAGGGCACGCAGGCGGACTTTTAAGTGAGGTGTGAAATCCCCGGGCTTAACCTGGGAATTGCATTTCAGACTGGGGGTCTAGAGTACTTTAGGGAGGGGTAGAATTCCACGTGTAGCGGTGAAATGCGTAGAGATGTGGAGGAATACCGAAGGCGAAGGCAGCCCCTTGGGAATGTACTGACGCTCATGTGCGAAAGCGTGGGGAGCAAACAGGATTAGATACCCTGGTAGTCCACGCTGTAAACGCTGTCGATTTGGGGATTGGGCTTTGAGCTTGGTGCCCGTAGCTAACGTGATAAATCGACCGCCTGGGGAGTACGGCCGCAAGGTTAAAACTCAAATGAATTGACGGGGGCCCGCACAAGCGGTGGAGCATGTGGTTTAATTCGATGCAACGCGAAGAACCTTACCTACTCTTGACATCCATGGAATCTTGTAGAGATATGAGAGTGCCTTCGGGAACCATGAGACAGGTGCTGCATGGCTGTCGTCAGCTCGTGTTGTGAAATGTTGGGTTAAGTCCCGCAACGAGCGCAACCCTTATCCTTTGTTGCCAGCGATTAGGTCGGGAACTCAAAGGAGACTGCCGGTGATAAACCGGAGGAAGGTGGGGATGACGTCAAGTCATCATGGCCCTTACGAGTAGGGCTACACACGTGCTACAATGGCGTATACAGAGGGCGACGAAGCCGCGAGGTGGAGTGAATCTCACAAAGTACGTCTAAGTCCGGATTGGAGTCTGCAACTCGACTCCATGAAGTCGGAATCGCTAGTAATCGCGAATCAGAATGTCGCGGTGAATACGTTCCCGGGCCTTGTACACACCGCCCGTCACACCATGGGAGTGGGTTGTACCAGAAGTAGATAGCTTAACCTTCGGGAGGGCGTTTACCACGGTATGATTCATGACTGGGGTGAAGTCGTAACAAGGTAACCGTAGGGGAACCTGCGGTTGGAACACCTCCTTACCGAAAGACGAACTTAAGTGTCCACACAGTTTGGCTGATGATTGTAGACAGAGTCAGAACACTATAGAAGACAAAAAATCCTGTTGGGTCTGTAGCTCAGGTGGTTAGAGCGCACCCCTGATAAGGGTGAGGTCGGTGGTTCAAGTCCACTCAGACCCACCACTTAGACTGGTGAGTTTGGTAGATTAATTTCATTGTGAGTTAACTTTCAATATATCAAAAGCACTATGTATGAGTGAAAACCAAAGGATATGATTGGGGATATAGCTCAGCTGGGAGAGCGCCTGCCTTGCACGCAGGAGGTCAGCGGTTCGATCCCGCTTATCTCCACCAATATCGTCATAGTTAAGTTTATTGCATACACGTTATTAAGAAATGCCATTCTTATCTTCTTTTTTACTTAAAGTAGATAAGTTATTTGTGGTCCAAATAAGTAGATGTAAGGGTATCAAGTCAATAAATTTAACTATGATGATAAAGAAAGAAACTTCTTTATAAAACCTGTTCTTTAACAAACCGGAAACAAGCTGAAAACGAGACTTTCAAGAAAGTCTGAGTGAGAGTAATTGATAAAAGGCGATTGCTCTTAATAAATTAACTGTTACTGCTTAGCGACGTTAAGTGTTTTCGATTCAATGTTGTGATTTTAAGTGGATTTTAGATTTAAATTAACTTTTAAGTTTATGAAATTGAATTAATTATAAGAATACTTGAGGTTGTATGGTTAAGTGACAAAGCGTACAAGGTGGATGCCTTGGCAATCAGAGGCGACGAAGGACGTGCTAATCTGCGAAAAGCTTGGATGAGTCGATAAGAGGCGTTTAATCCAAGATGTCCGAATGGGGAAACCCAGTGGGTGAAGAACCCACTATCATTATCTGAATCCATAGGATAATGAGGCGAACCGGGAGAACTGAAACATCTAAGTACCCCGAGGAAAAGAAATCAACCGAGATTTCGTTAGTAGCGGCGAGCGAACGCGAAGGAGCCTGTTAGTGATAATGACAGAGACAGAGGAATGTGCTGGGAAGCACAGCGACACAGGGTGATAGCCCCGTACTCGAAGTCCAGGTTATGGTACTAAGCTAACGACAAGTAAGGCGGGACACGTGATATCCTGTTTGAAGATGGGGGGACCATCCTCCAAGGCTAAATACTCCTGATTGACCGATAGTGAACCAGTACTGTGAAGGAAAGGCGAAAAGAACCCCGGTGAGGGGAGTGAAATAGAACCTGAAACCTTGTACGTACAAGCAGTGGGAGCCCGCAAGGGTGACTGCGTACCTTTTGTATAATGGGTCAGCGACTTATATTTTGTAGCGAGGTTAACCGAATAGGGGAGCCGAAGGGAAACCGAGTCTTAACTGGGCGATTAGTTGCAAGGTATAGACCCGAAACCCGGTGATCTAGCCATGGGCAGGTTGAAGGTTGGGTAACACTAACTGGAGGACCGAACCGACTAATGTTGAAAAATTAGCGGATGACTTGTGGCTGGGGGTGAAAGGCCAATCAAACCGGGAGATAGCTGGTTCTCCCCGAAATCTATTTAGGTAGAGCCTTGAGCGGACACCTTCGGGGGTAGAGCACTGTTTCGGCTAGGGGTCCATCCCGGATTACCAACCCGATGCAAACTGCGAATACCGAAGAGTGATACTCAGGAGACACACGGCGGGTGCTAACGTCCGTCGTGGAGAGGGAAACAACCCAGACCGCCAGCTAAGGTCCCAAAGTCTATATTAAGTGGGAAACGAAGTGGGAAGGCTTAGACAGCTAGGATGTTGGCTTAGAAGCAGCCATCATTTAAAGAAAGCGTAATAGCTCACTAGTCGAGTCGGCCTGCGCGGAAGATGTAACGGGGCTCAAATATAGCACCGAAGCTGCGGCATCAGTAGCAATACTGTTGGGTAGGGGAGCGTTGTGTAAGCGGAAGAAGGTGAATCGAGAGGTTTGCTGGACGTATCACAAGTGCGAATGCTGACATAAGTAACGATAAAACGGGTGAAAAACCCGTTCGCCGGAAGACCAAGGGTTCCTGTCCAACGTTAATCGGGGCAGGGTGAGTCGGCCCCTAAGGCGAGGCTGAAAAGCGTAGTCGATGGGAAACGGGTTAATATTCCCGTACTTGGATAAACTGCGATGTGGGGACGGAGAAGGTTAGGTTATCGACCTGTTGGATATGGTCGTTTAAGTTGGTAGGTGGGGAGTTTAGGCAAATCCGGACTTCCTTAACACTGAGAGATGATGACGAGGCTCTACGGAGCTGAAGTAACCGATACCACACTTCCAGGAAAAGCCACTAAGCTTCAGGTTTATCTAAACCGTACTGAAAACCGACACAGGTGGTCAGGTAGAGAATACTCAGGCGCTTGAGAGAACTCGGGTGAAGGAACTAGGCAAAATAGCACCGTAACTTCGGGAGAAGGTGCGCCGGCGTAGATTGTAAGGGCTTGCCCCTGAAGGTTGAACCGGTCGAAGATACCAGCTGGCTGCAACTGTTTATTAAAAACACAGCACTCTGCAAACACGAAAGTGGACGTATAGGGTGTGATGCCTGCCCGGTGCTGGAAGGTTAATTGATGGTGTTATCGCAAGAGAAGCACTTGATCGAAGCCCCAGTAAACGGCGGCCGTAACTATAACGGTCCTAAGGTAGCGAAATTCCTTGTCGGGTAAGTTCCGACCTGCACGAATGGCATAATGATGGCCAGGCTGTCTCCACCCGAGACTCAGTGAAATTGAAATCGCCGTGAAGATGCGGTGTACCCGCGGCTAGACGGAAAGACCCCGTGAACCTTTACTATAGCTTGACACTGAACATTGAATTTTGATGTGTAGGATAGGTGGGAGACTTTGAAGCAGTCACGCCAGTGATTGTGGAGTCGTCCTTGAAATACCACCCTTTAACGTTTGATGTTCTAACGAAGATTACGAAACGTGGTCTCGGACAGTGTCTGGTGGGTAGTTTGACTGGGGCGGTCTCCTCCCAAAGAGTAACGGAGGAGCACGAAGGTTTGCTAATGACGGTCGGACATCGTCAGGTTAGTGCAATGGTATAAGCAAGCTTAACTGCGAGACAGACAAGTCGAGCAGGTACGAAAGTAGGTCATAGTGATCCGGTGGTTCTGCATGGAAGGGCCATCGCTCAACGGATAAAAGGTACTCCGGGGATAACAGGCTGATACCGCCCAAGAGTTCATATCGACGGCGGTGTTTGGCACCTCGATGTCGGCTCATCACATCCTGGGGCTGAAGTAGGTCCCAAGGGTATGGCTGTTCGCCATTTAAAGTGGTACGCGAGCTGGGTTTAGAACGTCGTGAGACAGTTCGGTCCCTATCTGCCGTGGGCGTTGGAGAATTGGTTGGGGCTGCTCCTAGTACGAGAGGACCGGAGTGGACGCACCGCTGGTGTTCCGGTTGTGTCGCCAGACGCATTGCCGGGTAGCTAAGTGCGGAAGAGATAAGTGCTGAAAGCATCTAAGCACGAAACTTGCCAAGAGATGAGTTCTCCCAGATTATAAATCTGTAAGGGTTGTTTAAGACTAAGACGTAGATAGGCATGGTGTGTAAGTGGTGCGAGCCATTGAGCTAACATGTACTAATTGCCCGAGAGGCTTAGCCATACAACGCTCAAGTGTTTTTGGGGAGACCTGAGGCATGAGAGCGGAATTGGGTGGGTAGCAGTTAAGAGAGAATAAAGAGAGACTGTAGGTGATTCACCGGGAATAGAGGTGATGATACTAAGAGAAAGTTGAGAGTCAGCTTGTTTTGGTTTGAAGGATAGAGAATACGAGAAGACGGAAGTAAAGTCATCGACCGAATTTTGGCGGCGATAATGCGGTGGGCCCACCTGAATCCATACCGAACTCAGAAGTGAAACGCCGTAATGCCGATGGTAGTGTGGGATATTCCCATGTGAGAGTAGGTCACCGCCAAGCTGAATATAGACCCCTGATGTGCATGCATCGGGGGTTTTTGTTTTTGGGCAAAGCGGACAAACAGGATTAAGTTAAAGGTTGAAGAAGGACTAAAGGCCAAAAGAGAGAGAAAAGGGAAAAGTAAGAGAATGACAAGTTATCACTTAAAGAGATAACGGAGAGATAACCGGGAAATTTAGCGAACAAGAAAACCGCACTTTGGAAGTGATTGAAAGTGCGGTTGGTTTTAGAAATGCTTTACTACAAATTTGTTATCTAACTAGTAGAAGGAGGATTACCTCTTCATTTTGCGTAACCCATTACTTTCTAGTAGGTCATTTAATTTTATTAACTTTTTATTTTTCTCTTCTTCAGAGAGTAAACTTACATGTTTGTTTTTTAATGCCGCAATAAAGGTCCACAATAATTCAATATTCGCAGGAATGCCGAGTTTCTTTAGTCTAATAAAACTATGATATGCACCTAATTTCCGATATTCAGTTACGGTATGAATATTGACCTTGGCTAGAAGCCTTTCATGTTTTATTGAAAAGTTTGCTAATTCTTTAATGCGCTCTTTCTTAGATAACTCATCAGAAAGTTTTTTGGCTTTTGCCTGCTTTATAGCGAGAGTGAGAACCTCTTTAAATTTTTCCTTGTTTCTCCGGATAGAATTTGGTAGCTGATAATAATTATACAGTGCTAGCTTCTTCATACTATCTTGGTTGATTGCATAAGCTACGGCTCCCAATTTTTCTAGATAGGATACTAAACTCCCCTCTGCTTTTACGTAAATGCTCCCATTTTGATGTAAAGCGAACATAATATCCTGATGGAAAATTCCATGGCCATTAAATAAGTTTTTAACTTTAACATCACCAATGAGTTCAGAAAACTCAAGTTGTAGTTGTAATATGATATCGCTCATAAGTTTCCTTTTAGGTTAGGTTAGTTATAATCGGGAAGTAGTTATATCATTAAAAAATTTATATAACAAAATTTTAGTTAATTATATGTTAAAAATGTGATCTAGATCGAGATATTCATAAATAAATCATGAAAAAGTTAATGTTTTTTATGATGTTTTGAGATTTTGAGGTGTTTTATCCGAAAAATCCATTCTAAGGATTGTTGTAGAATTGTTTTTGTCTATATTATGATCAAATAACAACTTTATTTACTATAATTGAACAGTTAACTATTAGTTTTTTAAGTAATAATATATAAACTTCTTTGAATAGTAATTTAAATTGTAATAATTTTCTTGGGTTTATATTTAGTAAGAGTATTTCGCAATAAAGCAAAAGTTTGTTAAGTTTTGGAAAAAAAACGTATCTATATCCTATTTGCTGTTTTATCTTCTCTTATCAATAAAATACATGATAACCTAAATATAAATAAAATATAGAGTTAAAAAATTGCTAGTATTAAATTGGGCTAACAAGATTTATCTTTTCCCTATACAAATCTTTTTCTACTTGTTAGACTTAACGCAGTAATTACCTATATCCTAAGGAGAAATTATGTATTTTTTAGATGACTTACCTGTTGCTGCTATTATCTTTGTGATTTTAGCCGGTTTTGTTCTTTACTCTACACTGAAGACCGTGCCTCAAGGGTATAACTGGACTATTGAGCGTTTTGGTCGTTACACCCGCACGTTAATGCCCGGGTTGAATTTTGTAGTTCCGTTTGTTGATCGTGTTGGTCGTAAAATTAACATGATGGAGCAGGTTCTTGATATCCCTTCACAAGAAGTCATTTCAAAAGATAATGCTAATGTGTCTATTGATGCGGTGTGTTTCGTACAAGTGATTGATGCGCGAAATGCCGCTTATGAAGTGAACCATTTAGAACAAGCGATTATCAATTTAACCATGACTAATATTCGTACAGTTTTAGGTTCCATGGAATTAGATGAGATGCTATCCCAACGTGATTCTATCAATAGCCGTTTGTTATCTATTGTAGATGAAGCAACGAATCCTTGGGGAATTAAAGTAACCCGTATTGAGATTCGTGATGTGCGTCCTCCGCATGAGTTGATTGCTGCAATGAATGCGCAAATGAAAGCTGAACGTAATAAGCGTGCCGATATTTTGGAGGCGGAAGGGGTCCGTCAGGCGGAAATTTTGCGGGCGGAAGGTGAGAAACAATCCCGTATCTTAAAAGCGGAAGGTGAACGACAAGAGGCATTTTTACAGGCAGAAGCGCGTGAACGTGCAGCTGAGGCTGAGGCGAAAGCAACTCAAATGGTATCTGATGCGATTGCCAATGGTGACACGAAAGCCATTAATTATTTTATCGCACAGAAATACACGGAAGCCCTAAAAGAAATTGGTGGTGCAGATAACAGCAAAGTGGTGTTAATGCCGTTAGAAGCGGGTAATTTAATGGGATCTATTGCCGGTATTGCAGAGCTACTCAAAGGCGATAAAAAACCTAATTAATTAAAGGTGTAGAGGTAAATATGGAATGGTTTGTTAATTGGGGCGTTTGGCACTGGCTTGTTTTAGGGTTTATTTTGCTCATTGCCGAAATTGCAATGCCGGGAGTGTTCTTGCTATGGTGGGGGCTTGCGGCAATTGTTGTTGCGGGAATAATGAAACTCTTTCCGGATTTACCTCTTTCTTCTTTAGCCGTGATTTACGCCATTATTGCTATGATTTTGAGCGTAATTTGGTGGCGTTATCAGCATGGTAAAGATCAAGCCGACCAATCCAACCGTGCATTAAACCAGCGGAATCATGCAATGATTGGTTCGCGTGGGAAAGTATTAGAAATTGCTGAAAACGGCATTGGGCGAGGCGCTTTCGGTGATACCACTTGGCGTATTAAGGGGCACGGCTTATCGGTGAATGACATTATTGAAGTTACTGGTGTTGACGGCATTACGTTGAACGTTATCAAAATTAAGGAATAATATGAAACATTTGATTATTTCTGCTCATCCGAATCCACAGAGTTTTAACCGGGCTTTAGTTGAGGAAGTCATAAAAGCCACCCGACAAGCTGGGGGGGAAACGGTCGTTCGTGATCTTTATACATTAGATTTCAACCCGGTATTATCTTGGCGCGAACTAAATGCCTCGATGGAAGGTATTGTTCCCGCTGAAATTAAGTTTGAACAAAAACTTATTACGGAAGCCGATTTAATTACGTTTATTTATCCGCTTTGGTGGATGGGATTTCCGGCAATATTAAAAGGTTATTTAGACCGTGTTTTAAGTTATGGTTTTGCCTACCAAAATGAAAATAATATTTCCGTAGGCTTACTTGAACATAAAAAAATACAACAATTTATTACCATGGGAAATAGTATTGAAAAATACCAACAACTTGGTTTTGATAAAGCTTTAAAATCTTGTTTGGTTGACGGGTTGTTTAATTTTTGTGGAATAACAGATATTCAACATGATATTTTTGGAAATATTCATTTATTAGATGAAACAGATCGTCAAACTATTTTAATATCCGTCTTTGAAAAAACATTTAAAAATCTGACCGCACTTTTATCTTTTGAGAGTGGAAATTAATGCAAGAGAAAATTCAATTAAATTATTTTTCTTTGATTAGCCGATTATTTGGTAATTTATTTTATCGTCAACCCACCGATAATATACTTTCCGGTATATTTATTTGGTTGCAACAAAATAAATTGTCTGAAGTATGGCCATTAAATGAAGATATAGAAAGTAAACAAGCTTTGGTTGCATTACAAATGCCGATTGATTTAGATATCTTGGCTCAAGAATATCAAAAGTTATTTGGTGAGAAAGGCATGGTGGCAACTCAAATTTCTGCCTATGATATTTCAGTAGATGCGTTTGATGATTTTCGTCAAGTTCGAAATTTACCGTCAAGCGATAATATTGATCATTTCGCTATGTTGTTACTAACGGCGTCATGGTTGGAAGATAATTCGGATTCGTTGTCTGCACAGCAGGAACTGTTTGAACACTTTTTATTGCCTTGCGCAGCCAAGTTCTTAAGCAAAGTGGAACAATCGGCCAGGTTGCCGTTTTATCGTTCTCTGGCTTATCTTACTCGAGAGATTTTGTCTGCTATGGCTGATGAGTTGGATGCTGTAGAGTTATAACGAATTGAGTTCAAAAATAAAAGGTGAGTTTTAAGCTCACCTTTTTTATACCTATATATTGTACAGATCCGTTTTTTCATCAGGCTGTGTTTTGAAACGGCGGTGTAACCACATATATTGTTCAACCCCTTTCATAATTTCCTTTTCAATTACTTGATTCATTCGGGTAGCAATCTCGGTTTCATCGTGCAAATCGGAAAAATCTACCGGTGGCGAGATGGTAACCGTATAGCCTGAATTATCTGCGTTTCTGAGTGGCGCAAAGGGAATAACTTTGCTGTTTGGTGAGGATTTTAATAAATAATAACTTCCTGTTGTGGTTGCTGCATGAGGCACGGCAAAAAACGGTACGAATACAGCGTTTTTTCTGCCGTAATCATGATCGGGTGCGTACCAAATAATATCGCCATGACGAATAGCTTTAATCATGCCGCGTAAATCTTTGCGATCTAGCATATCTTTGTTGGAACGCAATCTGCCTTGAGTTTGAATCCAATCAAATAATGGGTTGTCGTTCGGTCGATAAACGCCAATGCCCGGTTGATGTATTCCAACGATGCGCGCGCCTAATTCTAACGTTAAAAAGTGCACTCCAACGAAAATAATGCCATCTTTCAGATTGTCTTTTAAATATTCCAATCCTTCGATTTTTGACCATTTCTTTATTCGTCGATCCGACCAAAACCATGCTATACCGGTTTCAATGATCGCCATACCGGTAGCTCGCAAATTAGCCTGTAAAATCGTTTCAATTTTTTGTGTGGAGTAATCGGGAAAGCACAATGTTAAGTTGCGTCTGGCAATTTTGGCCCGTCGTTTTCCTATGCCCGTTTTCGCAAATAACCATCCCAGCCCATTACCGATTTTGAGTAATACGGAATAGGGTAAAAGCAAAATTAAGCGAAAAATGCCGAGAGCGAACCAAAAGCCCCAATATTTCGGGTGGAGAAATTCAGTTTTAAAAGTAGGGAGAATAGATTTTGACATAAGGCGTTAAGATAAGTCGTTAATAGGGTACTTCAATTGACTTTAGTTTAACGGAATTTTTAGGAAATAGCATTTCCACTGTGGTAATATTAGCGAAATTTTTTGTTCCTTATTTAAGAGAAAAATCAAATGGCTCAATATTCTGCACAATTTAATCATGCAAAAGTTTTGGTTCTTGGCGACGTCATGTTGGATCGTTATTGGTTTGGGGCGACGAATCGTATTTCGCCGGAAGCGCCGGTGCCCGTAGTGCGCGTGCAACAAAATGAAGAGCGAGCTGGCGGTGCGGCAAACGTGGCAATGAATATTGCTTCCTTAAATGTACCTGTAACATTATTGGGTTTAACCGGTCGGGATGAGGCTGGGGCAGCGTTAACGAGCTTGTTACAGAGGCAAAAAATCGATTGTGATTTTGTTCAATTAACTACTCATCCGACTATTACGAAATTGCGTATTTTGTCTCGCCATCAACAATTGTTACGTCTTGATTTTGAAGAAGATTTTCAAAATGTGATCAGTGAATCCTTGTTGGGAAAATTAGAAAGTGCGGTCAAAAATTACGGTGCTTTGATTCTTTCCGATTATGGCAAAGGTACTTTAAATGAAGTGCAAAAAATGATTCAAATTGCCCGCAATGCCAATGTTCCCGTGTTAATCGATCCGAAAGGTACAGATTTTGAGCGCTATCGTGGCGCAACATTATTAACGCCGAATATGTCTGAATTTGAAGCGGTTGTCGGCAAATGCTATTCTGAGCAAGATGTCATTGATAAAGGTTTAAAATTAATTTCAGAGATAAATTTAACCGCACTTTTAGTAACTCGTTCGGAAAAAGGTATGACGTTATTACGTCCGAATCAGCCGGTTTATCACTTGCCAACAGAAGCGAAAGAAGTGTTTGATGTGACTGGTGCAGGCGACACGGTAATCAGCGTGCTTGCAACCGCCTTGGCAGATGGTCGTAGTTTTGAAGAAGCCTGTTATCTCTCAAATGTGGCCGCCGGCATTGTGGTGGGCAAATTGGGTACATCCACGGTTTCTAGCGTCGAATTAGAAAATGCGATTCATGGTCGAACCACCACCGGTTTCGGCATAATGACAGAAAGTGAACTTAAGGACGCGGTTAAATTAGCGAAAGATCGTGGAGAGAAAATCGTGATGACTAATGGGTGCTTTGATATTTTGCATCCTGGTCATGTGTCTTACTTGGAAAATGCACGCAAGTTGGGTGATCGTTTAATTGTTGCGGTGAATACGGACAATTCGGTAAAACGCTTAAAAGGTGAGGAACGGCCGATTAATCATTTAGACTCAAGAATGGCTGTGCTTGCCGGGCTTTCTTCTGTGGATTGGCTGGTTGCGTTTGATGAAGACACGCCGCAACGCTTAATTGGTGAAGTATTGCCTGATTTGTTGGTGAAAGGCGGCGACTATAAACCGGAAGATATTGCCGGTAGTAAAGAAGTTTGGGCAAATGGCGGCGATGTGAAAGTGCTTAACTTTGAAAACGGTTTTTCTACATCAAATGTGATTAAGAAAATTAAACACTTGGAAAAATAATGACCATATAGAAAGTAAAAAGAAAGCGTGGAAAGTGAAATTTCCACGCTTTTTTGTTTGGTATTTATTCCATTATTTTGCTAAGCATTGTGCATAGCTATCTGCTGTAAATTGGAGGAATGCAGCATAAGAATTAGCTCCAAGTTTAACGGCATCTCCCATCGGATCAAGGCGGCCGACATTCACTTTAGTGCCTTTACTTAAGCTCTCAATCACTTTTGGCGTAAATTGTGGCTCGGCAAATAAGCAGGTCACTTTATGTTCGGCAATTTCTTCTTTAATTTTCGCTAAGGTTTTTGCACCCGGAGCAACCAGCGGATTAATCGTGAAATAACCGGTTTGTTTTAATCCGTAGGCGTTGTTGAAATAGCCATAGGCATCATGGAATACATAGAAACCTTTGTCTTTCACACCTTCCAATTGTGTTTTGATTTTGGCGCTTTGTTCATCCAAAGTGCGGTTAAATTCCGCAACGTTTTTTTCAATCAGATCTTTTTTCTCCGGATATTGTTTGAGTAATTTCGCGGCAATACGTTGTGCTACCGCTTTGCTAATGTCCGGAGAATACCAAACATGCCAATTCACACCCAAATCTTCATGTTCGTGATCATGATGGTGCTCGTGCCCTTCGTGTCCATGTTCATGTTTGTGTTCGTGTTTATGATCGTGCCCCTCATGCGCGTGCTCATGCCCCTTATGCTCATGTCCTTTGTGTGCATGATCATGACCTTCATGTACATCGCCTTCGCCATGATGATGGTGATGATGTTCACCTTTTAATAAAAACGGTTCAATGGCGGCAATATCTTTGATTGTCAGTACTTTTTTATAATCAAGATCATCAATAGATTTATCTAAGAAAGCATCGACATCTTCACCGATCCATATCAGCATTTCAGCAGATTTTAGTTTTTGTACATCGGAAGGTTTTAAACTGTAATCGTGTGGTGAGGCGCCGGCAGGCACTAACACCTCGGTGTCGGTAATGCCATTGGCAATGGATGAAGCAATAAAACCTAAAGGTTTAACGGAAGTGACGATAGTGGCGGAAGCCGCGGCAGAAAAAGAAAGAATGGCAGCAGCAATCGCAGTAGTTTTCAAGTGTTGAGCTAACATAGTCTTGTATTTCCTTCTATTATTGGAATATGAATGAGATAAAACTAAGGTAGGTTACTCTTTTTTCATTTGAATTTCTATCTTTTTTTATTTTGAAAAATAAGTGGATTGCTATTTTTGTAATAACTTTTCTAGTACCCGAGACACCGCAAAAAAACCAAAGGTAGCGGTAATCATTGTCGCCGCACCGAATCCATTGGCACAGTTCATGGTGGCGGAAGTGGTGCAATTATCGCCCACTTGCGGAAAAATAATGGGTTGTGTGGAAAATACGCTATCGACAGCAAATTTTCGTTTTGGATTTTGTGTAAAATGAAAATCCTTGCGTAAAACCGACCGCACTTTTGCCAGCAAAGGATCTTGAATAGTGCGGCTTAAATCGGCTATTTGAATCTGGCTAGGATCTGTTTGTCCGCCGGCACCGCCGACCGTGATAATTTTGATTTTATTCCGTTTACAGTAGGCTATTAGTGCAGCCTTGGTTTTTACGCTATCAATGGCATCTATTACATAATCATAGTCTGGATGGATATATTTGGCCAAATTTTCGCCAGAAATAAAGTCATCAATTATTTGCACGTCACACTCAGGGTTAATAAGTTTAACCCGTTGTTGCATGACTTCGGTTTTGAGTTGACCGATATTACCGGTTAGCGCATGAATTTGGCGGTTAATATTGGTGACACAAATGTCATCCATGTCGATCATGGTGATTTTGCCTACGCCTGAACGGGCAAGGGCTTCCACCGCCCATGACCCCACACCGCCAATACCAATGACACAAATATGCGCTTGGCGCAAACGGGCTAAGGCATCTGCACCATATAAGCGCCCAATGCCGCCGAAACGCTGTTCGTAGTTGTCAATGCGTGCCATTAACGTAACACCCAAACGCGACCATAATGTTTAGATAACCCTGCAATGTGGCCGGCTTGATCACCGATACCACGATATAAATCGAAGTGATGTCCGTTCACGGCGCCCCCCACATCTAATGCTACCATCAAATGTAGCTGATGTTGTTTTGTCCAATTGCCCTCATTATCAATTTGTGGCACTTCTACCAATAATACGCTGCCCATCGGAATGACACTGCGATCCGATGCTACGGAAGCCATTGGCACCAACGGTACGCCGGCGGCGCCTTTCACTTTGCCGTAAGGATCATTTTTAAAGAAAACATAAGATGGGTTACGTTCTAATAGGCCTTGGGCGCGGGATGGATTCGCTTTGACCCATTCTCGAATAGCCTGAATAGACATTTTCTCTTTTGGAATTTCACCGTCTTCTACCAACAAACGGCCTACCGATTGATATTTATAACCGTTTTGGCCGGCATAGGCGAAATAGTTTAAATTGCCTTCACCAAAATCCACATAACCGCTCCCTTGCACGCCCAATAAGAAGTTATCAATCATGGAGTCGCTGTAAGCCAGTTCCAAGCCTTTACCTTTCAATGCGCCTGCGTAAATTTCTGCACGAGAGAAACGTTTTTGGGCCGGTAAGGCATAAATAGGTTGGTTATATTGACCTTGTGGTGTGCGGCGGGCATGAATGACCGGTGAATAGTAACCAGTCATTAACACGTTTTGATAGCCGTCAAAACCTTTCATTACTTGCGGATTAATGCCGAAATTGGCAAGCTCGCCTACATTCGCTCCGGCTAATACCCACGCTGTAATTTTTTCATAAGTGGGCGCAAAATTGCTACTGAGTTTACTGGAGTAAGTGTTCACATTAGAAAGTTGTGTTAAAAAATCACCTTGATTTATGACCGCACTTTGGTTCTCGACGCGAGTTACCGGGGTAAAAATAGCCTGTTGATAATTGCGTCCGTTATACACCGCACCGAATTTTTGCGGATCGGCATCGGTTGCGTTCGGACTGCTACTTGGCGTTACGGTATTTTTATTGGTGTTCGAAGAACAAGCTGTTAAAACCGCCATGGCGGAAAGGGTCAGAAATTTATAAAGGGAGGTTCGATTCAGTAGCATACAACGTCCTAAGAAAGAGTGGATAAAACAAAGAAAGGCGAATTTTACACCAATTTACTGTGGATGAATATGAAATTCATGCTCGTTGGCATCAAGTGCGGTCATAAATAATGGTGTTTTTTGTGTTAAGTATTATGGGTTTTATGTTTAAAAAAACAACGTATCGTTTATTTTTACAACGAATAAACAAAATTTTTACACTTAAACTTGCAATTGATTTTCAAACGGGTATATTAGGCGCCCTCGAACGCGGGGTGGAGCAGCTTGGTAGCTCGTCGGGCTCATAACCCGAAGGTCGTCGGTTCAAATCCGGCCCCCGCAACCAAATTTTAAGAAAGGCATTCGTTATAAACGAATGCCTTTTTTCTTATCTATTAAATGCTTTTCTTTCGCAACGCGTCTAAAATTTTCTGATGAATACCGCCAAAGCTACCGTTGGACATTACCAAAATATGGTCGGTTGGTTTCGCTTCGGTTGCGATCATATTGACCAATGCCGCCAATTCATCACTATGTGCAGCAGGTTGTGTTAGTGCGTCTGCAATGTCTGCTACTTTCCATGGAATAGTTTCCGGCTGGAACAAAAATACCACATCGGCTTTTTCCAATGCCGGAGCGATTTCATCTTTATGTACTCCCATTTTCATCGTGTTAGAACGAGGTTCCAGCACCGCTAAAATGCGGGCATTGGCACTGACTTTGTCGCGAAGTGCGGTCAATGTTGCGCGTATTTCTGTAGGGTGATGGGCAAAATCATCGTAAACGGTAATGTCATGTATGTTGCCTTTGACTTCCAAACGACGTTTGGCATTGATAAATGTTCCCAAGGCCTCGCAGGCTTTTTGAATGCTCACGCCTGCATGATGGGCTGCGGCAATGGCCATTAAACCGTTACGCATATTGTGTTCGCCCACAATATTCCAGTGTACTTCAGCGACTTTTTCACCTTTGTGGAACACCGCAAATTCTGTGCAATCATGGGTAATGCGTTCAGCATACCATTCCTGATCTTTGCCTACATATTGGCATTCTGACCAACAGCCCATGGCGAGGGTTTGTTCCACGCTTTGTTCACCGGCAAAAGACAAAATGCGGCCATTATTTGGAATCGTGCGAATCATATGATGGAATTGGCGCTGAATGGCTTTTAAATCCTCAAAAATATCTGCGTGATCGAAACCAATGTTATTAATAATCAACGTGCGCGGGTTGTAATGTACGAATTTTGAACGTTTATCGAAAAACGCGGTGTCATATTCATCCGCTTCAATGACGAAATAGGGACTTTTTCCTAAACGTGCAGAAATGCCGAAATTCCCTGCGATACCGCCGATTAAGAAACCCGGTTCTAAATCATTTTGTTCTAAAATCCAAGTGAGCATACCGGTAGTGGTGGTTTTACCGTGTGTGCCGGACACTGCCAAGACCCAGCGATCACGCAATAAATGATCATGTAACCATTGTGGGCCGGAGGTGTAAGGAATGTTATTTGCCAGCATATATTCAATGCAAGGATTACCGCGTTTCATAGCATTGCCCACAATGATCATATCAGGTGCAGGTTGCAGTTGGCTCGGCTCAAAGTGCGGTATGATTTCGATGTGATTTTCTGCGAGGAAGGTGCTCATTGGTGGGTAAACATTTGTGTCAGAGCCCGTTACATGATAGCCCATTTGTTTTGCAATCATTGCTATACCGCCCATGAATGTGCCACAAATACCTAAAATATGAATGTGTTTAGTTATCATCTTGAATCCTTTTAATATTGCATTATTTGCCGCTTGATATGAAAAAATGTGTTGTGAATCACAGAAATAGGAATCTTTTCTATCAGCTAGAATCTAAGCTGTTATAATAAAGTATGTTCGGAATTGAGTAAATTCATTAATCAAACAAGGAATAAAACATGAAAACGTTAGGCGAATTTATTGTAGAACGACAAGCTGAATATCCCAATGCTAAAGGTGAGTTGAGCGGCATCTTATCTTCTATTCGATTAGTGGCAAAAGTGATCCATCGTGATATTAATAAAGCGGGGCTGACCAATAATATTATCGGTAACAGCGGAGTGGAGAACGTGCAGGGCGAGGCGCAGATGAAGTTGGATTTATTCGCCCATAACACGATGAAACAAGCACTTATGAGTCGTGAAGAAGTCGCCGGGTTCGCTTCTGAAGAAGAAGAAAATTTCATTGCATTTGATACGGAACGTGGTCGTAATGCCAAATATGTGATTTTAACTGATCCATTAGATGGTTCATCAAATATTGATGTAAACGTTGCAGTGGGAACAATTTTCTCCATTTATCGTCGTGTATCACCTATTGGTACACCGGTAACACTGGAAGACTTCATGCAGCCGGGCAATCGTCAGGTTGCGGCAGGTTATATCGTGTATGGTTCTTCCACTATGTTAGTTTACACTACCGGCCATGGTGTTAACGGTTTCACTTACGATCCTTCTCTTGGTGTGTTCTGTCTTTCTCATGAAAACATCAAAATCCCACAAACAGGCAAAATTTATTCCATTAATGAAGGGCAATATCTCAAATTCCCAATGGGTGTAAAAAAATATTTGAAATACTGTCAAGAGGAAGACAAGGAAACCCAACGCCCATATACATCCCGTTACATCGGATCCTTGGTATCCGATTTCCACCGCAACATGTTAAAAGGTGGTATTTACATTTATCCAAGTGCCACTAACTACCCTGATGGTAAATTACGTTTGTTGTATGAAGGCAATCCGATGGCGTTCTTGGCGGAACAAGCGGGTGGTGTGGCAAGTGACGGCTATAATAGGATCTTAGATATCCAACCAACAGCTTTACACCAAAGGGTGCCTTTATTCATTGGTTCCAAAGAAATGGTTAAAAAAGCCGAGCAGTTAATGCGTGATTTTAAAGATCAATAATGGATATTAAAGTGCGGTTAGAAAAATAGGTATTTTTTTATATTATTCTTGCTCACTTATTCTCTCCATTTGGAGCTTTTAGTGCACTTGTTTGGTCTATGAATAAAAATATCATTTTTCTTCATAAAAATTTAGCGTAATAATTATCAAATGACCAGTTCCTCCTCAGGTTTTAATTTGTGGAGGAATTTTTTTATGAAAAATTTTTATCCGATAACCTGTATTAATTTGTATTTTAATGTTTATTAAATGGTTTTAGTGTTTTGACATATAAGAAAATTATCCGACGGTTTTACTGGGGTTTTACATGTATTTGATGACATGCTGACAGGTACTTTTGTTTTTAGTTCAAGAAAAAAACAAAAATAGGTCTATTTTTATACTAAAATATTATTTATAATTCGTATTGGAGTAATCTATGTTGTATTTAGATGATTCTTTTTATTATTTTAATCCCACTTATTGTAAGGATATTTTTATGAATAAGACTTTTAAAGTTATTTGGAACAGTTCCAAACAAACCTGTTCGGTTGCCTCGGAGTTATCAAGAAGTCATGCTAAATCCAGTTCAACCACAGCGCACTCAACCTTTTCTAAAATCTTTAAACTTAGTGCAGTAGCTACATTGCTTTCTTCTGTTTCACTTTTTGCTAACGCTGAATCGTATCAAATTGTTGCTGGCGAAATTCGAGCTGAAGCTAACAACGCAATGGCTATTGGTAATGGTTCAAAGGTAACGAAAGAAGATGGTGCTAATCGTTATGGGCATGCATCTATTGCGATTGGTAATAATGCACATGCTAATTCTGATAGTAGCACCGTGATTGGTACTTCATCCACCTCTAAAAACTCTTCAGTCACTGTAGGTACAGAGTCTAGTTCTGCTGAGAAAGCGATTGCAGTTGGTGTTAAAACAAATGCTTCAGGTGGGTATTCTGTTGCAATTGGTCATAAAGCGGAAACAACAACAAATAATGCTATTGCTACCGGCTATAATGCAAGAGCAACCGGGGAAGCAGCCATTGCCCACGGTGAGGTGGCTAATGCTTCCGGTGACCATTCCATTTCTATTGGTGGACGTTCTAACGCTACAGGTTCCCAAGCAACAACTTTAGGTTATAAAAGTACTGCAAGTGGTGCGAGCGCTTTAGCCGCCGGAGTTGGAGCAAATGCTTCAGGCGCGTCTAGTACTGCACTAGGTGTTGCTACACAGGCGGAAGGTTTAAGAGCTACTGCAGTGGGGGTTCAGGCTGTGGCTAAAGGTTACGGAACAAGTGCTGTAGGCTATCACTCAAATGCTGAAGGTTCCGATAGCAACGCGTTTGGTAACTCGGCAAATGCTACCGGTGATCGTTCTTTAGCGGCAGGTACAAATTCTCAAGCTAGTGGCACAAATGCAACGGCAGTAGGTGGCGATGCTAATGCGAGTGGCGTGGGCTCATTAGCCACAGGTTCTCATGCAACAGCTTCTGCTGATCGTACCGTTGCTGTTGGTTCAGCTTCACAGGCAAGCGGCGAAAACAGCACAGCTGTAGGTTATAAAGCAATTGCAACTACTAACGGTGGTACCGCTCTTGGTTATACCGCTACCTCTACAGGTGCTGTTGGTACAGCGGTCGGTCTAGGTGCAAAAGCTGAAGGCTATAGTTCTTTAGCTGCCGGTGCGCTATCTACAGCTTCAGGTCGAAATGCTGTTGCAGCAGGTCGCGGCTCTAATGCGAGTGGTGGTTACTCTGTTGCTATGGGTACTGGTGCAACTGCGTCAGAATTAAACTCTGTTGCGCTTGGTAGCGGTTCAACAACGGCAGCTGCTGTAGGTACAAATGAAGCGACTGTAAATGGCGTAACCTATGGTGGTTTTGCTGGCAATAACCCAATCGCAACTGTGAGTGTGGGTTCTGAAGGTAAAGAAAGAACCATTACTAACGTCGCTGCAGGCCGAATTAACAAAACTTCCACAGATGCCATTAATGGCTCACAGCTCTATGCGGCATTAGAAAGAAATACGACAACTATTAATAATAATACGACTTATCATATTAATAGATTAGAAAACAAAATGGATAGAGAAGACAAACGCTTACGTGCGGGGATGCTGGTTTACCACAGGCTTATACGCCAGGTAAAAGCATGGTAGCTGCTGCTGTGGGTGGCTATCGCGACCAAAGTGCGTTAGCGGTAGGCGCTTCCCGCATTACCGACAACGGAAAAGTCATTTTGAAATTAACCGGTAACGTTAATACACGTGGTGATTTCGGTGGCTCTGTTGGTGCAGGCTATCAATGGTAAGATAAATTTACCTATGCAGAAAATAAAAAAACCTCCTCAGCATTGAGGAGGTTTTTTTATTCCTAAGCTTAGAGGGTATAAGCAAAGTTTGCCCATAGTGGCAGGCTTGCACTAATAAATAACAAAATAATTAAAGTGTTATAAGAGAGTTTCCACTGTTTAAAAATATGTACGGTAAGCATGGCGGCAATGACAAAGTGCAGTAAAACATACAGCAATAAGGCAAATTCATTGTAAAAAATGACCGCACTTTGTTGGGCAAAATAGAACAAATTTGCCACTACAAAAATCGCATTCAAAGCAAGGATAACGATGGCCGACAACATTAACAATGCGATAAAACCTTGCAGTCGATTACGGGAAATAACTAATGCTAAATTGGCTAAAATAATGCTTAACAGGATTTGTGCTACAGGGTTAAATTGGATTAAATTTTCCGTGTCAAAGAGAACTATGCCATAACATATTACGCCTAAGGTGCCGATCAAACCGGCTATTTTAAGTAAACTATCACGTAATTCCTCTTCCTGCGGTTGTCTCCACGTGGTGAGAGCCAATGCTAAACCACAAACGCTTACAAAGTCTGTCAGAATATAATGATAATTTGACCAAAAACTCAGTAAAAACCAAACTACCCAAAAGATAGCAAAATACATATTTACCAAACTGAGGCGGGAGCGTTGTCCGTTACAAATTTCGCCTTTAAGAAAGACAATCAGACAAATCAGTTGTGCCGTTAATACACCAAGAGCTAAGTGTGAAATGGCTTTTGATTGTGGTTGTAGCCATAAAGCGAAAATATCAATGACGAGCAATAATAAAACAGGAAATAAAGAGGCAAGTGCGGTTAAAAATTTGGGTTGTTGTTCGGACATAATGTTTCCTAGACATGAACAGAGTCAATTTTGTGGTGCATTATGCAAGAATTCACGGAAGGGGTCAAAAGTGCGGTGGAAAATCCGGCTGTTTTTTATGCGTTAAATATAGTATTTTGATTCTTCTCTTTCTAAAATAACGCCATCAACAAATAGGAGAAAATATGTCCGTGAATTTAATTGAAATGGGAAAACAGGCTAAACAAGCCGCTTTTGTGCTTTCCCAACTTTCCCAATGTGAAAAAAATAACGCCTTGGCATTGATAGCCGATCAATTGGAACAAGAACAAGAATGTATTTTAGCCGCCAATGCGCAAGATATTGCGGCAGCCAAGCAAAATGGCTTGTCAGATGCGATTATCGATCGCTTGCTGTTAACGCCAGCACGTTTACAGGGCATTGCGAATGATGTACGTCATGTGATTTCTTTAGCGGATCCGGTAGGTAAAATTATTGATGGTGGTTTACTGGATAGTGGCGTGAAAATTGAGCGGGTTAGGGTACCGTTAGGGGTGATTGGCACCATTTATGAGGCGCGCCCGAATGTTACTATTGATGTGGCGAGCCTATGCTTAAAAACCGGTAATGCGGTGATTTTGCGCGGTGGAAAAGAAACACAACATTCCAATCAGGTGCTGGTGGAAGTTGTACAAAATGCCTTATCCCAAGCAGGCTTACCAAAAACCGCGGTACAGGCGATTACTGATCCGGATCGTGCGCTAGTGATGGAATTGTTAAAGTTAGATCAATATGTAGACATGATTATTCCTCGCGGTGGCGCAGCACTACATCAATTAGCCAAGGAACACTCCACGATTCCAGTAATTGTGGGTGGGATCGGTGTTTGTCACATGTTTGTTGAAGAAAGTGCTGATTTGGAAAAAGCCCTACCGGTGATTTTAAATGCTAAAACCCAACGCCCAAGTACATGTAATACATTGGAAACCCTTTTAGTGCAACGCAGTATTGCGGATGCATTTTTACCAAAACTGGCGGAGGTATTGAAGGAGAAAAATGTAAAATTGCACGCCGATTCGACCGCACTTTTCCTCTTACAAAAAGCCGGGGCGAATGTTGTGCAGCTACGGGAAGAGTCGCTTAAGCAAGAATGGTTGTCGCTAGATTTAAATGTCGTTATCGTGGATGATTTGACACAAGCGGTGGCACATATTCGCCAATATGGTAGCCAACATTCCGACAGTATTTTGACCTCCTCGCAAAAATTGGCCCAACAATTCATTGCTCAAGTGGATTCTGCAGCAGTTTATGTCAATGCCAGTACGCGTTTTACCGATGGGGGGCAATTCGGCTTGGGGGCGGAAGTTGCTGTGAGTACGCAAAAACTCCATGCCCGCGGCCCTATGGGGTTGGAGGCGCTCACCACCTATAAATGGGTTTGTGTTGGTGATTATTTGATTAGATCTTGATTTTTTCATTAAAATTTATAAATTATCTAAAATTATAAATTAATTGTTTGACAAAACTCCGATAAATGAGTAATTGTATGGTAAAAATACAATTCATACTTATTAATCGGAGTTTATTATGTCCTATCTGTCAGTTGCTAAATTTGGTGGCAGTAGTGTTGCCAACTATCCTGCCATGCAGTCTTGCGCCAAAATCGTTATTGCTGATCCGAACACCCGCGTTGTGGTGCTTTCCGCTTCCGCCGGCGTCACCAATTTATTGGTTGCCTTAGCAAACGGTTGCGAAGAGCCTGAACGTAGTAAATTATTAGGCGAAGTGCGTCAAATTCAAGAAAATATTTTGAATGAATTAAAAGATGACAGCACTGTTCGTCCAAAGATTGAAGCCTTATTAGACAACATTACTTCCCTTGCAGAAGCCGCTAATCTTGCGACGTCACTCGCATTAACCGATGAACTCATTAGCCATGGCGAAATGATGTCTTCACTGATTTTTGTGGAAGTTTTGCGTGAGTTTGAAGTTCAAGCCACTTGGTTGGATGTACGTCAAATCGTAGCCACTAACAGCCATTTTGGCAAAGCCGCACCTAATGATGAACAAACCCGCGCCAATAGTGAGCGGGTGTTAAAGCCGTTAATTGATCGTGGTGAACTGGTGATTACGCAAGGGTTTATCGGCCGTGATGAACAAGGCAAAACGACGACATTAGGTCGTGGTGGTAGTGACTATTCTGCAGCCTTGTTGGCAGAAGTGCTTGATGCGGAAGATGTGCTTATTTGGACGGATGTAGCCGGTATTTATACGACGGATCCACGCATTGTGCCAAATGCACAACGTATTGATACTATGAGTTTCTCTGAAGCCGCGGAAATGGCGACCTTTGGTGCGAAAGTGTTGCATCCTGCAACCTTATTACCGGCGGTGCGTAGCAATATTCCGGTGTATGTCGGTTCTAGTAAAGCCCCGCAAGATGGAGGTACTTGGGTCACCCGCGATCCTCAACCGCGTCCGACTTTCCGCGCTATTGCACTACGCCGTGATCAAACATTATTAACGTTATCCAGTCTCAATATGTTGCACGCTCAAGGTTTCTTGGCCAATATTTTTACTATTTTAGCAAAATACAAAATTTCTGTAGATACCATCACCACCTCAGAAGTGAGTGTGGCGATAACCCTAGATAAAACAGGTTCTGCTTCTTCCGGAGCAACATTATTGTCTAACGAATTGATTAGTGAGTTGAGCGAGTTCTGCATGGTCAAAGTGGATACCGATTTATCCTTGATCGCGTTGATCGGCAATGCGTTACATACAACTTCAGGTACTGCAAAACGTATTTTTGACACCTTAGAGGCCTATAATATCCGTATGATCTGCTACGGCGCCAGCACTAATAACGTTTGTTTATTGGCTGATAGCGACAAAGCTGATGAAATCGTATGCGCTTTGCATAAATCATTGTTCGAATAAAAACGATAAAAAATATGACCGCACTTTGAATTTGTAACATTAAAGTGCGGTTATTTTTTCTTGAATATCATAATGTTGGAAGGGATGAAAATTAGGCCGATTTTCAAAATATTCTGCCAATGAGTATCCGGACTTCTTATGGATTCACCTACAATAAAAATAGCATGCATGGTAAAACTCATTACCCCAAGTCATTTTGAGAATATTCCTAGTTTTGTTAAGTATTAAATGGTGCCCGAGGCCAGACTTGAACTGGCACGCCTCGAAAGGCGAGGGATTTTAAATCCCTTGTGTCTACCGATTCCACCACTCGGGCTTGGAGCGGGAAACGAGGCTCGAACTCGCGACCCCGACCTTGGCAAGGTCGTGCTCTACCAACTGAGCTATTCCCGCATCATCATTTAGCAGTGCTAAACAACGTGGTGCATTTTACTGATTTATTATGGCGAGTCAAACGGAAATTTTAAAAATTTATTTAATTGCTTAAAAAAAATTCAATTCAAGCCGACTCACTTGTGAAACATTTAAAAACACATTGCAAAGCCACCGCACTTATTTGCGTAAGTCTTCTAACAGGCTCTCTTTAGCGGCGGTTAAGTATTGCAACATAGACCAAATTGTCAGAATAGCTGCGATATAAAGTAGGACAATGGCGGCCACTTCCATGTAGATGTTATAACGCCACAATAAGCCACCCAGCGCTAACATTTGTGATGTAGTTTTGACCTTGCCCAACCAAGACACTGCTACTTTACTACGACTGCCTAATTCAGCCATCCATTCACGCAAGGCGGAAATGATAATTTCCCGGGAAATCACCACAATAGCGGGCAACGTAATCCAAAAGGTGTGATTATATTCCACCACTAACACCAACCCCGCCACAACCATCACTTTATCAGCTACCGGGTCTAAAAATGCGCCAAAACTGGTGGTTTGCTTCCATTTGCGGGCAAGATAGCCGTCAAGCCAGTCTGTGACACCGGCAATGAAAAAAATAAACGTGGTTAAAAAAGGAGCCCAATCAAAGGGAAGATAGAAAGCAATAATGAAAAAAGGAATTAAAATAACTCGAAATATCGTCAGAAAAATAGGGATGTTTAATTTCATGATTCGCGTTCTAGCTAAGGGTGAATTGTGGGGTTATTCTAGCTCAGATTTAGTGATTTTTAAATGCCTAATGCGTAAATTTGCATAAAAAGAAACTAGTACCGAGATAAAATTAGCGTTAATATTTTTATCCGAAAAAATGACCGCACTTTTCAGTAAATTTTTCTCAATTTTTAATAGGATATAATTATGCTCCCAAAATCATTAGCCACCACCTTAGTTCATGCCGGAAGAAAAAAACGTTACACCCAAGGCTCTGTCAACCCGGTTGTACAACGGGCATCTTCTCTCGTGTTTGATTGTTTGGAAGACAAAAAGCACGCCACGATTAATCGAGCCAAAGGTGAGCTTTTTTATGGACGTCGCGGAACCTTAACCCATTTCGCCTTACAAGATGCGATGACAGAATTAGAAGGAGGCGCAGGTTGCTATTTATATCCTTGTGGTGCTGCGGCGGTGACGAATAGTATTCTTTCTTTTGTGGAAAATGGCGATCATGTGCTAATGACAGGTGCTGCGTATGAGCCAACGCAGGATTTTTGCAATGTGGTATTAAAAAAATTAGGCGTAAGTACAACATTTTATGATCCGATGCTTGGCGACAAAATTGCCGATTTAGTGCAACCGAATACAAAGGTTTTATTTCTCGAAGCGCCAAGCTCTCTCACCATGGAAGTCGCCGACATTCCGGCAATTGTTTCTGCTGTGCGCAACATTAATCCGGAAATCGTCATTATGATAGATAATACATGGGCTGCCGGCGTATTGTTCAAAGCCTTGGAGCATGGCATTGATATTTCTATTCAGGCAGGCACGAAATATTTAGTTGGTCATTCCGATATTATGATCGGCACAGCAGTAGCCAACGCCCGTTGCTGGGACAAATTGCGTGAACATTCTTATTTAATGGGGCAAATGGTGGATGCCGACAGCGCATATACTACCGCGCGTGGGCTACGTACTCTTAACATTCGTTTGAAACAACACGAAGAAAGTAGCATAAAAGTAGCACAATGGTTGGCGCAACAACCGGATGTTAAGGTGGTGTATCATCCTGCATTGCCAAGTTGTCCCGGCAATACATTTTTTAAACGGGATTTTAGCGGTTCAAGCGGTTTATTTTCCTTCGAATTAAAGCAAAAATTGACGCAACAGCAGCTTGAAGCATTTATGAATCATTTCGAATTATTCACGATGGCCTATTCATGGGGCGGTTTTGAATCCTTAATTTTATATAATCAACCGGAAGAAGTCGCGAAAATTCGCCCGAATATACAACGAAAATTAGAAGGCACCTTAATTCGGGTACATATTGGTTTAGAGAATGTGGATGATTTAATTGAAGATTTAAGTGCAGGGTTTAAGCGTTTAAATCAAAATTAAAGTGTGCATTTATTATACATTTTTCATCATAAAGTGTGATCTATATCAGAAAATAGAGAGAAAAAAACGAAGTTTCAGTTGACACTCCAGTTTTTCTTTGCCAAGATTGCCATGCTTCAAAAGAAGTAGCTTGGGCTATTCATTTTATTGAAGAGTTCAATTTTACCCTAATAACAAATGATTTCTGAAAAGGAATGAAGATTATGAAAAAGACAGTAATCGCATTAGCAATCGCTGCATTAGCAGCAACTGGCACAGCAAGTGCTGCAACAGTTTATAATCAAGATGGTACAAAAGTTGAACTTGGTGGTTCATTACGTATCTTCTTAGGTAAATTAGGCAAAAATGAGCGTGGTAACCTAATTAATGATGGGTCCCGTATCAAAATTAATGCATCTCAAGAGTTAGACAATGGTTTATCTGCATTTGCAGGTTATGAATTGCGTTTTGAAAGAGATGCTCTCAAAAACAAACAAAAAGCTGACAATGACTTTGGCGATCCTACGACCCGTAAATTATTTGTTGGTTTAGGTTTTGAAAATGTCGGTAAATTAAGTTTTGGCCGCCAATCAACTACAGCTGATGACGTTGTAGGCGATAGCTTATACTATGATTCTGGTGCGTTAAACCCATTAATTACTCGTGCAGATAAGTCCATTAGCTTCCGCTCTGCTGAATTTAGCGGTTTTAGCTTCGGCGTAGATTACTTGTTTGGTAATGCTCAGAAACACACTACAAACAATTATAAAAGTGGTTACCAAGTTGGTGCATTCTATAACTATGAAATCGCTGACAACCACAAATTTGATGCCGCTGCAGTTTATACAGTAGATCAATTTGATACACAAGCAAGCTCTGAAACTAATCAGAAGAATCATACTTGGGTCTTAGCAACTCATTATCAATTGCAAGACTTGAAATTAGGCGCTGCTTATGGCCAGGGCGTTCAAAAATATAGATCTGAAGCTAGTGAAAATAGATCAAAATATATTTTCTTAGAAGCTAAATATGACTTAAATGGTCTTACAGGTATTCCTACAACGTTTGGTTTACAATGGGAACGTTTGAGCAAGAAATATGATACTGCAGCGACAGCGCAAGATGACGGTAAAACTATCAAAAACCACTATATTGCGGTTGTTGATTACAAACTTCACAAAAATGTAGTTCCTTATGTACAATATACTCGTGCAACAGCTAAAGATAATCTTGGTGAACGTACCAACGAAAATATCTACGGTGCAGGTTTACGCGTACACTTCTAATTTGAGTTAATTCTCATTGAAAAGACCGACATTATGTCGGTCTTTTTTTTTGTCTAACTTCTTGAGCTTTAACAAAAAAAGTGCGGTAGAAATACTAAGAATTTCTACCGCACTTTGCTTTCAAATATTTTATTAATCTTACTTTGTCAAATCATCAAAGAAACGTTTTACGCCGTCTAAAAAGCTAGAAGATTTTGGACGCTGTTTGCTTTGTCCTTCTAGGCTTTCTTCGAGCTTACGTAATAATTCTTTCTGCTCTTCACTGAGTTTTACCGGTGTTTCTACAATGATGCGACAAATTAAATCACCGGCATAACCGCTACGGGTTGAAGTAACGCCTTTTCCACGCATACGGAATAATTTGCCGGTTTGGGTTTCTTCCGGAATACGCAGTTTTACTCTGCCGTCTAAGGTTGGTACTTCAATTTCACCACCAAGCGCTGCCATAGTGAAACTGATCGGCACTTCGCAATAAAGATTGCTACCGTCACGCTCAAAAATATGGTGCTCTTTAACGTGAATAACTACGTATAAATCGCCTGCCGGTGCGCCATTTTCACCTGCTGCGCCTTCGCCTGATAACCGTAATTGATTTCCTGTATCCACGCCTGCCGGGATTTTTACGGAAAGGTTTTTCGGTTTATTCACTCTGCCATCACCGTGGCAGGTTTTACATGGTTTTTCAATTTTCTTACCGCTGCCATGACAGAAATGACAAGGTTGTTCAGTCACAAAGAAACCTTGTTGGCGACGTAAGCGGCCGGAACCATGACAATGTGGGCAGGTTTCTACTTTAGAGCCTGCTTCAGCACCGGTGCCATGACAAGTTTCACAAGGAGCCAAAGTATGGATTTTGATGTCTTTGGTTGTGCCTTTTACGGCTTCTTCAAGTGTGACTTCAAGGTCGTAACGTAAGTCATCACCACGCACGACGCGTTGGCGTCCGCGTCCGCCGCTACCAAAGATGTCACCGAACATATCTCCAAAAATATCACCAAAATCTGCACCACCAAAACCACCGCCGGCACCAAAGCCTTGTTCGAATGCAGCGTGGCCGTATTGGTCATAATTAGCGCGCTTTTGCTTATCACTTAGAATTTCATAGGCTTCTTGAATTTCCTTGAATTTCTCTTCTTTTTCTTTATCCCCTTTGGTTCTGTCCGGGTGATATTGCATTGCGAGCTTTTTGTAAGCACGTTTAATTTCTTTTTCATCCGCACCACGTTCAACACCAAGAACGTCGTAATAATCTTTTTTTGCCATAATGTCTCAGTTTTCCGTTTAAGATATAAAATTCTACTTTTGTGATTATGTATTGTGTGAACAACATATTTAAAGACAAAAATGATGCCGAAAGGCCGAAATATCAAGAGTCAACACATTAATTTATAAAACGTGACCTGGCTTGTTTTCGTTTGTTTACAGCTAAAATAAAGTCAACAAACCAAAACGAGTCATCTATATTTCCTTTGCGATATTATTTTGTCGTCGTTCAAAGAGGCAGACAAAATTGCCTGCCTTGACGATCGTCATTTTGCAGCCTTGAATGCTTGTTCTAAGTCAGCCAAAATATCTTGAATACTTTCAATGCCACAAGAAAGACGGATTAATCCTGTGGAAATGCCTGTTTTTTCTAACTCTGTCTCGCTTAATTGGCGGTGTGTTGAGGTTGCAGGGTGTAACGCACAAGTGCGAATATCTGCCACGTGTACCTCGCGTGATACCAGTTGTAAGGCATTTAACCATTTTGCCGCGGTTTCTTTACCACCTTTAATTTCAAAAGAGATTACGCCACATAAACCGTTTGGTAAGTACTTTTGTTTGAGTGTGTAATCAGGGGCACCGGCCAAGCCGGGATAATTGACTTTTGTCACTTGTGGATGTTTTTCTAAAAACTCGGCTACAGCTTGCGCATTTTCATAATGACGTTGCATACGCAGTGCGAGGGTTTCCATGCCTACATTGAGTAGGAAACTGTTTTGCGGTGCAGGCGTTGCGCCTAAATCACGCATTAATTGCACACGAGCTTTAACAATATACGCTGCAGGACCAAAAGTTTCCGTATAAACCAAGCCGTGGTAAGTGTGGTCCGGAGTGCTTAATTGTGGATATTTTCCGTTGTTCCAATCAAAATTTCCGCCATCTGTAATGGAGCCGCCAAGCGCAATAGCATGACCATCTAAATATTTGGACGTGCTGTGAATTACCACGTTTGCACCAAATTCGATTGGACGACAAAAATACGGGGTTGCAAAGGTATTGTCAATTAATAACGGTGCTTGCGCAGTTTTCGCTAAGGCGGCAAACTTTTCAATATCCAATACGCGTAATGCCGGGTTTGCAATGGTTTCAGCGAAGATGGCTTTGGTATTTGGACGAATGGCTTTTTTGAGTTCTTCGAGCGGTAAATCTTGATCCACAAAGCTCACTTCAATCCCCATTTTTTTGAAGGTGTGTGCAAATAAATTATAAGTACCACCGTATACATAAGAAGAGGAAATAAAGTGATCGCCGGCTTCTAAAATATTCAGCATTGCATAAAAAACCGCAGATTGTCCTGAAGCCGTACACATTGTCGCCACGCCACCTTCAAGTGCGGTAAGTTTTTCTTCTGCGGCATTCGTGGTTGGATTTGCCAGGCGAGTATAGAAATAGCCAGTCGCTTGCAAATCAAATAATTTACCGATTTCTTCCGCAGAGTCATAAGTGTAAGTCGTGCTTTGTACGATGGGTTGAACGCGAGGCTCACCATTTTTAGGGGTGTATCCGGCATGGAGACATTTTGTTGCAAATTCCATTATGTTTTCCTTGGGTTGCGTTGGTTTTGGGGAAGTAAAGTGCGGTCATTTTTTATAAAATTTTACGCACTTTGAGCTTAGCAATGTGGTACAACAGCGATATAAATTTCTACCAGACCATCAGGGTGGTATTTTTCAACATCCACCGAATAAGCCCGCTTAAGTAAACCTTGTTGTTCTTTTTTCCAGATCAGTTGCCATGTTTGATAAATTTCATCTACTTTGCAACGAAAAACTTCGTAGAAACTCAAATCTTCAATTTCAATCGCCGGGATATCTGTCTCTAATACTGCTTCACTTGCAATCGCAAAATCATAGTCTGCTTGGTGATTCGTAGCATAATTAAAATAAATGCCATAACAATAGTGACCTTGTGGTAGTTTATCGAGATTATTTTGCCAAAGGGTTGGGATTATCTCATTTGCTATGTTGTTATTTAAGCGTTGTTGTACGATTGGGTAGAGTTTTAACGCCATTTGTCCTCCTGGTTTATTTTTCCTGACTTCACTTTTTTAAATAAAGTCAGGAAAAATTGTGGTTGATGAATACACCAAAAGGGCGTATTGCTACGCCCTTCTATTTTAGTGAGAGTGAAATTACTTATTATCTTTCACTTCTTCAAACTCAGCATCAACAACATCATCATTTGGTTTGCTGTTGCTTTGAGCTTGTTGTGGCTCGCCTTGCGGTTGAGCAGTTTGTGCAAGTTTTTGTGCAACTTCGGCAAGGGCTTGAAGTTTGGCTTCAATCACTGCTTTGTCTTCGCCTTTTGCGGCAGTTTCTAAGTCGCTTAATGCGCTTTCGATAGCTGCACGATCTGCGGCTGGCACATTGTCACCGGCTTCACTTAATTGTTTGCGGGTGCTGTGTACAAGGTGATCTGCTTGGTTGCGGGCTTGTACTAATTCTTCAAATTTACGGTCAGACTCTGCGTTCGCTTCGGCATCACGTACCATTTGTTGAATTTCTTCATCACTTAAACCGGAAGACGCTTTAATGGTGATTTGTTGTTCTTTACCGGTGCCTTTGTCTTTCGCAGAAACATGGATGATACCGTCTGCGTCGATGTCGAAGGTCACTTCAATTTGTGGCATACCACGCGGAGCAGGGTTGATGCCTTCAAGGTTGAATTGACCTAAAGATTTATTGGCAGAAGCCTGTTTACGTTCACCTTGTAACACATGAATGGTTACCGCACTTTGGTTATCTTCCGCCGTTGAGAACACTTGCGATTTTTTGGTTGGAATCGTCGTGTTTTTCTCAATTAAGGTGGTCATCACACCGCCCATGGTTTCGATACCCAATGATAATGGGGTAACGTCTAACAACAATACGTCTTTCACATCACCGGCTAACACACCACCTTGTACCGCTGCACCAATTGCAACAGCTTCATCCGGGTTCACGTCTTTACGTGGTGCTTTGCCGAAGAATTCTTCTACTTTTTGTTGTACTAATGGCATACGGGTTTGACCGCCCACGAGAATAACATCATCAATTTGAGACGCTGTTAATCCGGCATCGTTTAATGCAACTTTTACCGGCTCAAGGGATTTCGCCACTAAATCTTCCACTAAGGATTCTAATTTCGCACGAGTCAACTTGATGTTTAAGTGTTTAGGACCGGTTGCATCCGCTGTGATGTAAGGAAGATTTACATCGGTTTGTTGGGCGGAAGAAAGCTCAATTTTTGCTTTTTCACCGGCTTCTTTTAAACGTTGCATTGCAAGCGGATCTTTGCGTAAGTCAATGCCTTGTTCTTTTTGGAATTCATCGACTAAATAGTTGATCACACGGTTATCGAAGTCTTCCCCCCCTAAGTGAGTATCACCGTTGGTTGCCAATACTTCAAAGGTTTTTTCGCCACCCACTTCATCAATTTCGATGATAGATAAGTCGAATGTACCGCCCCCTAAGTCGTAAACCGCGATAGTTTTGTTACCTTGACCTTTATCTAAGCCGTAAGCTAGTGCGGCTGCAGTAGGCTCGTTGATGATACGTTTAACTTCTAGGCCTGCGATACGACCTGCATCTTTGGTTGCTTGACGTTGCGCATCGTTAAAGTAGGCAGGCACGGTAATAACCGCTTCAGTAACCGGTTCGCCCAAGAAATCTTCGGCGGTTTTTTTCATTTTTTTCAACACTTCGGCAGAAATTTGCGGAGGTGCTAATTTGTCGCCTTTCACTTCAACCCATGCGTCGCCATTATCGGCTTTTGTAATAGTAAATGGCATGATGTCGATATCACGTTTTACTTCAGCATCTTCAAAACGACGACCGATTAAACGTTTGATCGCAAATAAGGTGTTTTTCGGGTTGGTGACCGCTTGGCGTTTTGCCGGTTGGCCTACTAAAATTTCGTTATCGTTTGTATAAGCAATGATTGACGGGGTGGTACGATCGCCTTCTGCGTTTTCAATCACGCGTGGTTTATCGCCATCCATCACGGCGACGCAAGAGTTTGTTGTACCTAAGTCAATACCAATAATTTTTCCCATTTGTTTTCTCCTAAGTGAAATTTTAAATTCGGTGTAATGGTTTACGGATTGTAAGATGTGGATTGAATTTCGCATTTCAAGTTTATTTTTAAATTTTTTTCAATGAACCTAAAGTGCGGTCAAATCCTGATTCGTTTCTGTAAAATAAGGTTAAAAAGGTGAACTTCAAGGGAGAAAATTAAAATTTTTTCATTTTTATTTTGTTGATGAATTGATCCCTTTTTAATTTATGCTAGATTACTCGGATTATTTTTAATACCTATCACTTTGTTAAGGACATATCATGAAAAAATCAGCGTTAGCTTTAGGAATCGTTATTGCATTAGGCGCCGCTTGGGGCGGTGGTGCTTGGTACACCGGTAAAGTTGCCGAAACGGAATTTGCCCGTCAAATTAATCTTGCCAATAACGATATTAATAAATCCGCCTATTCTTTAGGCTTGGATATTCGATTTGATAACGTTTCTTTTGAACGTGGTTTGTTCAGTTCAAAAACCAAATATGAAGTTCTTGTGAGTTCACTTAATGATTCAAGTAAAACTTGGGTGTTACCATTTGAAGGCACGCTATATCATGGCCCATTGCCGTTAAATCAGCTTAGTCGTTTTAATTTTGCGCCAAGTATGTTCTCCAGTATCGATCAAATCACCAAAAACGACACAACGGCGCCTTGGTTTGATGCTACTAAAGGCAAAACACCGATTACGGTCACCACCTCTGTTAGCTATACCCAAAGCGGCGATTCCAAACTGGAGTTGGTGCCATTTGAGGCTACCATGAAAGATGGTACATTAGCCATCAACGGTTTTGAACTAAAATTCGGTTTTGTACGTGAGGGGATTAATAAACTTGATTTGGCCCTTTCTAAACTTGTGTACAACGAAGCTACTAAAAAAAGCGGTTTTGAACTTGAGAACGTGAAAATTGACGCTAATTATGGGCGGATTCCGGAGTGGGACTATGTGACCACCGGCAAGCAATTTGTTTCCGGAGGTGCGGTTAAAATTACCGACACGGATACTGAAGGCAAGGTAAACCACTTTGGCATTAAAGATTGGAAAATGGATTTCAATACGGTGCGAAAAGAGAAGTTCCTAGATTCCGCCGCTAAAATAGTTGCTAACGGCTTTACTTATAATCAAGCGGAGTTTGGCGATTTAAACATTGATTCGGCTTTTAATCATGTTGATGGTGAAACCTTCAACCAATTAATGCATATTTTTACCGAAGCAGCTAAACAGAAAAAAGAAGACTTAAGTGATGAGGAAATCGCAGCGGTCAAAAAATTCCTTAATACCCAACCTCAATTTATTTTTACACCAACCTTAACCAATAAAAAAGGTAAACTGGTCGGTAATTTAGATTTTTCCATTGCTAATTCCGATTTTGAGAACTTATTGGCAGAAGGTAAAATCTTCAACTTATTCAATCACTTTATTTTTAAAGTGGATGTTAATAAAGAAGCGTTGGTTGAACAGGTTGCCACCGGATTGCAGTCACCAAGTTTAGATAAAGAACAAGCAACCAAAATGGCAGCTACGGAGATTGAACAAGACATAAAACAAGGCGTTCAACAAGGCATCTTAGTGGATGACGGCAAACAAGTGAAATTGGATCTTGTGTTGGAAAAAGGCGAGTTGAAATTAAACGGTCAAGTGATTCCGGAAGAGCAAGTGGTTTCTATCCTGTTTTTAGCCATGATGTCGATGGGGCAATAATTTAGATTAATCTATTCCCATTAATGGATTAAAAGTGCGGTGAGATTTTTAAATGTTTTGAAAATCGACTGCACTTTTTTATTTGTAAAGTTAATTTTGGAGTAGGGTAAATTTTATGTAAAACCGTGATTTAGCTCACAAATTAACCTATAACCATTTGCTTTATGATGGTTTATTCAGTATCCTTGGCACTAATAAAAATAAGTGCTATATCAATAGCCAAACATATTTTGCTTTCCGAGTAGTGCCTCTTATTGAGGCACTTTTTTTGGCCTATTTTCTTAGAATCGACAATTCGGTTTGTTAACAAATAAAAAAAATCCCGCTCAAATGAACGGGATATTGTTTGGGCGTCAGATTACATTTTCTCAACGGTTTTAATGCCGAGTAAATCCAATCCTTGTTTTAAGGTTCGTTCTGTTAATAAAGCCAATTTCAAACGGCTTAATTTCACCTGTTGATCTTCGTTATTTAAAATCGGGCAATGCTCATAGAAAGAAGAGAACACGCCTGCCAACTCATACAAATAAGCACAAAGCACGTGTGGTGTGCCGTCTTTTGCTACTATTTGAATAGCTTCTTCAAATTGTAATAATTTGATTGCTAAAGCACGTTCTTTTTCATCTGTAATGCTTAATTGGGCTTGTTCCACTTCGCTTAGAGCAATTTGACTACGATTGAAAATCGAACGAATACGGGTGTAGGCATATTGCATATAAGGCGCAGTGTTGCCTTCAAAGCTCAACATATTGTCCCAATCGAACACATAATCCGTGGTGCGGTTTTTGGATAAATCTGCATATTTCACCGAGCCGATACCGACAGCCTCAATGACATCCGCTTTTTCTTGATCAGAAAGTGCGGTGGATTTTTGTGAAATTAATACGCCCGCCCGTTCAATCGCTTCATCTAATAAATCCGCCAGTTTTACGGTGTCTCCACTACGGGTTTTGAATGGCTTGCCGTCTTTACCTAACATCATGCCGAAATTTTTGTGTTCCAACTGGAAGCTGTCCGGCACATAGCCTGCTTTACGGGTGATGAGCCATGCTTGTTGCATGTGTTGGCTTTGACGCGTATCGGAGAACACTAACGCACGGTCGGCTTTTAAGGTTTCATAACGATATTTGGCGGCAGCAATGTCGGTGGTGGTGTAAAGGAAACCACCGTCTTTTTTCTGCACGATAACCCCCATAGGGTCGCCGTCTTTGTTTTTAAACTCGTCCAAATAAACCACTAACGCACCGTCATCTTCAACGGCTAAACCTTGTTTTTTCAGATCTTCGACAATCCCCGGCAACATCGGGTTATAAAGGCTTTCGCCCATGACATCTTTATCCGTTAAGGTGACATTTAGACGATCGTAGTTGTGTTGGTTTTGTTGCATAGTGATATGCACCAATTTTTTCCACATAGTGCGACAGTATTCATCGCCACTTTGTAATTTCACCACGTAATTACGGGCTTTTTCGGCAAATACCGGATCTTCATCGTAATGTTTCTTAGCCGCACGATAAAAGGCTTCTAAATCACTCAATTCCATTTCGCTGGCATGTTCATTTTCCATTTTTTCCAAATAAGCAATCAGCATACCGAATTGGGTTCCCCAGTCACCGACATGGTTGGCGCGGATAACATGGTTGCCTAAAAATTCAAGTGTACGAACTACAGCATCGCCAATGATGGTAGAGCGTAAATGGCCAACGTGCATTTCTTTGGCAACGTTCGGGGAGGAATAATCTGCAACAACGGTTTGTTTATCGTGGTTGTGTATGCCTAATTTTGGATCTTTTACAGCGTTATTGATATTTTCCGCAAGCCAAGCATTTTTCAGGAAAATGTTAATAAATCCCGGACCGGCAATTTCCGTTTTTTCTGCGATATCTTGTAATTCGGCTTTTTCTAAGACTTTTTGCGCAAATTCACGCGGATTTAATCCTAATTTTTTTGCGGCAGGCATTATGCCGTTAGCTTGATAGTCACCAAATTGTACTTTGCCCGATTGACGTACCAACGCTTCACATTGCGAATCTGCACCGGCAGAAAGCATCGCGTGTTTGATTTTTTCGGATAAAATAGATTGAATATTCACGGTTGAACCTTAAATTCTTTTGAGGGATAAAAACAGCTGGATATAATACCGTTGTTTCACGTTTCAGAAAAGCCAAAAAGGGAAATTTATGTCGTTTCATTTGCCCCACGAAATGTTTCAAAATCAGACCGCACTTTTAGCGGATTTTCAGGATTTCGAGCAAAAAATTCAGGCGCTTGCGGAAGCGATTCATTTAGATCTAACCAAATATGAAATCGATCATCTTTCGTTGCGTGTTAATTCAGAGCAGAAGGCTCGTGAATGGTTGGCATTATTGTTAAACTATGGCTCCGTGTTAAGCGATAATTCGGTGAATGGTAGGGTGATTTATTTAATTGCCTTAACTCAACCGTTATACCTTGCCGGACAGGCAATTGACGTAGTTGAGTTGCCGTTCCCGAAGAATAAACATTATCCGCAAGAAACGTGGGAACATATTGAAGTGGTTGTGCCGTTTTTAACCGGAGAAACCGAGGCGGAATGGTTAGCCCGTATAAAAAATTTGTTTTTGCGGAACCAATCCGAAGGTTTGAAAGTCAAAACGAGCGAACCGAAAGCTGATGGTGAAAAACTGGTCAATTTATCGGTGGCCATCAGTTTTTCGGACCAGAATCATAATCATACCTGTATTAAAGTTCACCCATACAGCATCAAACAAATTATTGAGGCGGTGTAGTGTAAATTGGTGGTTTATTCCCCTAGGTTTGGGCTAATATAGTCATGATAATTTCATTTATCGTTTAAGGAGCATTTATGAAAAAAATCGCAGTTGCCGTATTAATGGCATTGGGCATGGTTGGTTGTGCTAACCAAGATATTTATGGCGGTGACGTTTATTCTTCCGAACAAGCCAAAGAAGCACGTTCAATTAGTTATGGCACGATTGTTTCTACCCGTCCGGTGAAAATTCAGGCAGATAACCAAGGCGTGATTGGGACTGTTGGTGGCGGTGCTATCGGTGGTATTGCAGCTTCCGGTATCGGCGGAGGTACAGGCCAAGTGCTTGCCAGTGCTATTGGTGCTGTAGCCGGCGCGGTAATCGGTAGTAAAGTAGAAGAAAAAGCCAGCCAAGTGAGTAGTTTGGAAATGGTTATCCGTAAAGATGACGGCAAAGAAATTGTGGTAGTGCAAAAAGCCGAACCTAATCTTGTGCCAGGTGCACGTGTGCGTATCGTTGGTGGTTCACGTTTGAATGTATCCGCACTTTAATTTTTATCCATAAAAAGGAAAGGCTTTCGAGAATTCGGAAGCCTTTTTCTTTGTGTGAACTTCAACAAAATCCCTATTCTGTGCTAGAATGCCCCGATTTTTTAGTTTAATTTTCTTTTTTCAATTTCTTTTCAAGGTTAAGCAATGAAACCATCTATTATTACCAAATTAGAGAGCTTAAAAGAGCGTTATGAAGAGTTAGAAGCGTTATTGGGCGATGCTTCTGTGATTAGCGATCAAGATAAATTTAGAGCCTATTCCAAAGAATATTCACAACTTGAAGATGTTGTGAAATGTTTTAGTCGTTGGAATCAACTTAATTCTAACCTTGAAGAAGCAAAAATGTTGCTGAATGACCCTGAAATGAAAGAGATGGCACAAATGGAAATTGAAGAATCCGAAGCCGAACTTACAGAGGTTGAACAGCAATTACAGATTTTATTATTACCGAAAGATCCAAATGATGAATATAACTGCTATTTAGAAATCCGTGCAGGAACAGGCGGTGATGAAGCAGGCATTTTTGCCGGTGATCTTTTCCGTATGTATAGCCGTTATGCCGAACTCAAACGTTGGCGCGTGGAAGTGCTCAGTGAAAATGAAAGTGAACAGGGTGGATTTAAAGAAATTATTGCGCTTGTTAGCGGTGATGGCGTATATGGGCAATTAAAATTTGAATCAGGCGGTCATCGTGTTCAACGTGTGCCGAAAACCGAATCACAGGGGCGTATTCATACTTCTGCTTGTACCGTTGCGGTGATGCCTGAGTTACCGGAATCCGAAATGCCGGAAATTAATCCGTCAGATTTGCGTATTGATACTTATCGGGCATCCGGTGCAGGTGGACAGCACATCAATAAAACCGACTCTGCCGTGCGTATTACCCATATTCCTACCGGTATGGTGGTGGAATGTCAGGATGAACGTTCGCAACATAAAAACAAAGCCAAAGCGTTGTCCGTGTTAGCTTCCCGCTTGGTTCAGCAAGAACAGGAAAAATTGGCGCAAGAGCAGGCAGATACCCGCCGCAATTTATTAGGTTCGGGTGACCGTTCCGACAAAATCCGCACTTACAATTACCCGCAAGGCCGCGTAACCGATCATCGCATTAACCTCACAATTTATCGCTTGGATGAAGTCATGAACGGCAAAATTGATGAACTCATTCAGCCGATTATCACCGAGTATCAGGCCGATCAATTGGCCACGCTGTCTGAACAGAATTAACTATTCGAACGAGCTTAACGGCTCGTTCATTTTTATTGACAAAAATGAACTATCAACAATGGCTACAACAAGCCACGCAAACCTTAAATCAGGCAAATTCCTCCGAAAACGGCAGAATTGATGCCTTGGCATTATTACAATCCGTTACACAAAAATCTCGCGCCTTTATTTTAGCCTTTGGCGAAACGGCGTTAGAGAAAAAAACGTTGGAAAAACTGACCGCACTTTTATCCCGTCGTTTGAAAGGCGAACCTATTGCTTATCTTCTTGGTGAAAAAGAATTTTGGTCGTTGCCGTTGGCAGTGTCGGAAAAAACGTTAATCCCGCGCCCGGATACGGAGATTTTGGTGGAAAAGGCGGTGGAGATTGCTATTGAAAAGCTACAAAAGTGCGATCAACATTCACCCTGTTTTCGCATTTTAGATCTTGGTACGGGAACCGGTGCGATCGCGTTGGCGTTGGCATCGGAATTAAAATCCGTGACACAAAAACAACGCATTCAACTTGATATTATCGGCGTGGATTTCTTGCCTGAAATAGTTGAGTTGGCAAGAACAAATGCGGAAAAAAATCAATTAAACGTCCATTTTGTGCAAAGTCATTGGTTTGATAATGTTACGGGAAAATTTGACTTAATCGTGAGCAATCCGCCTTACATTGATAGTAACGATGAACATTTACAGCGAGGCGATGTGCGTTTTGAACCCTTGTCTGCTTTGGTGGCAGAGGAAAGCGGTTATGCAGATTTACGGCATATTATTGAACAGGCGCCGCAATATTTAACGGAAAATGGCTATTTGTTATTGGAGCATGGATGGCAACAAGGCGAAAAAGTGCGGTCGATTTTTCAGATGAATTTATGGCAAAATGTCGACACATGCCGAGATTATGGAAATAATGAGCGTGTTACGCTAGGGCGTTGGGCAAACATTTCAGATAAATAAGGAAAACTTATGCAAAATAAATTAATTCAATTAGGCGATATTCAAATTGCCAATGATAAGCCATTTGTATTGTTTGGCGGTATGAATGTATTGGAAAGCCGTGATATGGCCATGCGAGTGTGCGAAGCATATGTGGAAGTGACGCAAAAATTGGGCGTGCCTTATGTGTTTAAGGCTTCTTTTGATAAGGCGAATCGTTCTTCCATTCATTCTTACCGTGGCCCGGGCATGGAGCAGGGTTTGAAGATTTTTGCCGAGTTAAAACAAACTTTCGGTGTAAAAGTCATTACCGATGTGCATGAAATTTATCAATGCCAACCGGTAGCTGAGGTGGTGGATATTATCCAATTGCCGGCATTTTTGGCTCGCCAAACCGATTTAGTGGAAGCGATGGCGCGTACCGGTGCTGTAATTAATGTGAAAAAACCACAATTTTTAAGCCCGGGACAAATGGGCAATATTGTAGAAAAAATTGCGGAATGCGGTAACGATAAAGTGATTTTATGTGAGCGTGGCAGCAATTTTGGTTACGATAACTTAGTGGTAGATATACTAGGTTTTAGCGTAATGAAAAATGTGTCTAAAGGTTGCCCTGTGATTTTTGATGTCACCCATTCATTGCAATGTCGTGACCCATTTGGTGCGGCTTCCGGTGGCCGTCGTGCGCAAGTGACCGAGTTGGCACGCTCTGGCATTGCCGTGGGGTTGGCCGGTCTCTTTTTAGAAGCTCATCCGGATCCGAATCATGCCAAATGTGATGGCCCATCGGCGTTACCGTTGGATAAATTGGAGGATTTTGTCGGACAAATGAAAGCCATTGATGATTTGGTGAAATCCTTCCCGGAATTGGATACGGCAAATTAATTTGTTCGTGCAACAACAATATATAGTGCATAAATTTTCCTTTATGCACTATATGTACGAAAAAAAGTCTATTTTTCTTCAAATTAAAAGCAATTTTAGCTAGATTTTTACATAAATTTACGATAGTATTTGGCACAATTATGTGACTTAAAAACCTTATTTAAAATAACAATTTAAATTTATGTTCAGAAAATTATTGATTATCGCGCCTTTTTTTGTCTTGACGGCATGTTCAAATAACATTGCTTCCCAACAAGCTCAAGATGAACACCAGCTTAACCAATTAATTGCCGCACAGTTAAAAACTAACAAGCCTCATCAATATTCAGCCATTATGGATAAACGCCTTTCTAAAGTTTATCAGGAGTGGGCCGGCACTCGTTATCGTTTCGGCGGTTTAACGAAAAAAGGAATTGATTGTTCCGGATTTATGCAAACCACATTCTTAGATGCTTTTGGGGTTACATTGCCACGCTCTACTTCCGAACAACGTTATGTTGGCAAGGAAATCAAGAAACACGAATTAAAAGTGGGTGATTTGGTCTTCTTCCGCAAAAACCATCATGTAGGCGTTTATATCGGTGATGACAAATTTATGCATTCCAGCACAAGTCGTGGTGTAATTATTGAATCTTTGAGTGATAATTACTGGGCAAGAACTTACACCCAATCCCGTCGCGTTCTTTAAGATAAGTTTTTTTAGAAAACAAAAAGTGCGGTCAGAAATTTTTATATTTCTAACCGCACTTTTTTGTACAATCAATAGGCTATTTGAGAATATTTATGCGGCGAAACGCATTGTGTTTTTACGATGTAATTGATGAATCACATTTGTTACTGTGCCGATAATTGGCAAATTGCGCCAGTTATCGGTTTTAATATTTTGTGTTTGGGAATCTAAGGATAAGAATACAAATTCGCCATTGGTGTGGGCAATAAACTCATACACATGGAATTCGTTATTGATTTCTAGCACAACTAACTCTTCCACAAATAATTCGTTACTGTCTTCCACAACCAGCATATCACCTTCTTCAATGCCCCAAGCCAACATATTCGGATTAGTGACTCGGATAAAACAGGTTTGTTGCGGGCGTCTGATGCAATACAAATTAAGATCAAGTTTTTTCTTAAAATTGGTTTTTTCCTTTTTCATGTCTTCAAAGAAAGGCATAGGCTGATAAGAAAAAGCTTGATGATGTTGGGGGATAATTTGGTTTTGGTAGCTCATATTGATTTCCTTAAATTAACTGTATTTTTATACAGTAATAATATACTGTTGTTATATCCAGTAAGTCAACAAGTAAAAACAAAAATTTTTTAAGGCTTTCATGATGACGGCATCATGGCGTTGGTTAAATAGAATAAAGTGGATGTTTTTTTAAATGACAGCTAAATAAAACCCCATAATCTTTTATAAAGTTAAAAAAATTCCATAGTTCATATTTTCTTTATCTAAATTTTAAGCTATCTTTACTTCCCCTTAGGTGGATCAATTTTGATTCGAATATCAACAGCAAGTTTATTTGCACAACATGATTAAACCCATTATGAATACTTCTCGTTTAATTTCTTTGTTTTTCCAAGGTAATTTGGTTAAACGCATTGCTATTGGTTTGGTGCTCGGTATTATCGTGGCGCAAGTCAGCCCCATGTTACAAACCGTCTTAGATTTTAACTTGGCGGAAAAAGTCGGTGTGTTGGGCCAAATTTTTGTGCGTTCACTGCGTGCGGTAGCGCCGTTGCTTATTTTTGTTTTGGTAATGGCAGCCATTGCCAATAAAAAAATTGGCACCAAAACCAGCATGAAGCCAATCCTTGTTTTATATCTACTCGGCACTTTTTTAGCCGCCGTTGTTGCGGTTATCGCCTCCTTCTTGTTCCCAATCGAAGTTGCGCTATCCGTTAAGGAAGATATTACTTCCGCGCCAAAAGGTGTAGGTAATGTCTTGTTGGATCTTATTTTTAATATGGTGGACAATCCACTTAATGCGCTATTTAAAGCAAACTTTATCGGCGTATTAACTTGGTCTATCGGTTTAGGTTTAGCGCTTCGCCATGCTTCTGAAAATACAAAAATTGTCATTTCCGATTTTTCCGAAGCCGTATCTAAAATCGTTTATGTGATTATTTCTTTTGCACCAATCGGCGTATTTGGTTTAGTGTCTGAAACCTTAGCGGATAAAGGGTTAGTGGCATTGCGCGGTTATGCCGAATTATTAGCTGTCTTAATCGGTTCTATGGCATTTGTGGCATTTGTGGTTAACCCGCTTTTAGTGTATTGGAAAATCCGCCGTAATCCGTTCCCATTAGTTTGGACTTGCTTGCGTGAAAGTGGCGTAACCGCCTTCTTTACCCGTAGCTCAGCAGCAAATATCCCGGTGAATATTAACTTGGCGAAGCGTCTTGGATTGGATGAAGAAACCTATTCTGTATCTATTCCACTAGGCGCCAGTATCAACATGGCCGGTGCGGCAATTACTATTACCATCCTGACCTTGGCTGCAGTACATACATTGGGTATTGAGGTTTCCTTTGGTAGAGCTATCTTATTAAGCGTAGTGGCAAGCCTGTGTGCCTGTGGTGCATCCGGTGTGGCCGGTGGCTCCTTATTGCTAATTCCATTGGCTTGTAGCCTGTTCAACATTTCCGATGATGTGGCGGCACAAATGATCGGGGTCGGCTTTATTATCGGTATTTTGCAAGACTCCACAGAGACTGCACTTAACTCTTCAACCGACGTATTATTTACCGCAGCGGCTTGTATGGCTGATGAGCAAAAACAAGTGAACAGCTAAAAATTAGCTATTAATAGAGCAAAGGATAGATTTTAATGTCTATCCTTTTTTGTTTTATGTAAGTTAATGAAAATTCCGTTTCTTCCCCGGGGGAGATCGAGTAGAATTCTGCCACAAATTCATTATTGTAAAGGTATCACAATGAAATATTTTAATTTATTTACCTCACTGGTATTGTCTTCTTTTCTTGTGCTAAGTTCGGCAAATGCAGCTGAGCCTAAAGCTAAACCGACACAGCCTGTACAACAATCGACAAAAACGAAAAACACCCAAGAGGCTGCCTTGTCCCAATTTAAAAAGAGTGTTGATATTCATTTTGAGGAGCGTGATATAGTGGTGGATGAAGACAATCAGGCTTATGTTTTAGTGAAATATTCCGTTGAAAATAAAAGTAATAAATCCATTAAATCCTTGTATTGGATTGCGGCCTATTTATACGATCAACAAATGATTTATTCACAAGATGTGCCGCTAAATTTTGCGCAACCTATGGCGCCTAAAGCAAAGATTACTGTGAATTTACGTATTCCGTTTAATCAAATTCCGGAGCAATATCGCACGTTATTTACGCATTTGCAGGAGCCAATTCAGGTGTATTCTGTGGCTCGTAATGTGACTTTTGCGGATGGACAACAAATTAATGTAGCTAATTAAATACTGTTTTTTTATACAGATTTTTGTGTTAAAGTGCGGTTAAAAAAATACATGAAATTTTGACCGCACTTTTTTATGTCTGATACCTTAAATACTAAACCCAGAAAAATTATTCACATCGACATGGATTGTTTTTATGCATCCATTGAAATTCGTGAAAACCCCGCGTTGGCCGATAAACCTGTTGCGGTCGGTGGGCGTGCCGAACAGCGGGGCGTCTTAACCACCTGTAGCTACATTGCGCGTAAATTTGGATTACATAGTGCGATGTCAACCGCGCAAGCCTTAAAACTGTGCCCTAATTTAGTGTTGTTGCCGGTTAATATGCCGTTGTATCGTGCGGTTTCCCAACAAATTCATGAAATATTTCAACGTTATACTTCTATTATTGAGCCGCTTTCGCTTGATGAGGCTTATTTAGACGTGACCGATTGTGATAAATGCGCAGGTTCCGCCACATGGATTGCGCAAGAAATTCGTCAGGCGATTTTCAATGAACTTCATCTTACCGCTTCTGCCGGCATCGCGCCGTTAAAATTCCTCGCCAAAATCGCGTCTGATCAAAATAAACCTAACGGACAATTTGTGATTGAGCCAAAAGAGGTGAGCGATTTTGTCGCTAATTTGCCCTTAAAGAAAATTCCCGGTGTTGGCAAAGTGACGTCGGAAAAATTACTACAAATGGGATTGGTGTGCTGTGCCGATGTACAGAAAACGGAGCGTCACCTGTTGCTAAATTTATTCGGCAAAATGGGGCAACGCATTTGGCAGTATAGTCATGGTATTGATGAGCGGGAAATTCAGCCGCACCGTGAGCGCAAGTCTGTGGGAGTGGAAACCACGTTATTAAGTAATATTCATCAGTTGGAAGAAGGCGTTGAAGTGTTGACAACCCTGTATCCGCAACTGGTTAAGCGCGTGCAACGTGCTTGCCCGGAAATGCCTTTGGCGCAATTAAGAAAAATTGGTGTGAAACTCAAATTTGAAGATTTTCAAGTGACGACATTGGAGAAAAGTGCGGTCGAATTTTCAAGTGAAAATTTTCAACAGTTGCTTGGTCAAATTTGGGCGCGTCGGCAGGGAAGAAGCATTCGATTAATCGGTTTGCACGTCACGCTACCGGAAGAAAAAGCCTCGGAACAAATGAGCCTCTGGTAATTTACGTTACAGAATAATTTTGCTTTCCGCCTTAAAGAAATTCATCACAAACTGACTTTTGTAACCTTTCACGTGGGCGCCACCGATTAACACTTGATGAATAAAACGGTGGTAGCTTGTCATATCTTCCGTATGTACCAACAGCAAATAATCATAATCGCCGGAGATTTCATAACAGGCGATCACATCCTTTTCTCCGCGCATTTTGCGTTCAAATTCATCTTGATAATGAGATTGTTGATTATCTAACTCCACTAACACAAATACACTAATGGATTTGCCCACGGCAGAAGGGGAGACAATGGCAACTTGTTTGGTGATGACGTGATGTTGTTTAAGTAACTGAATACGACGTTGGCAGGTGGCGATGGTACTGTTGACCCGATCAGCGAGTTCTTTTAACGGAATTGTCGCGTCGGTTTGTAATTCATTGAGAATTGCCCGATCGAGTTTATCTAAGTGGTACATAATTTCACCGTTTGAGAAGTTTTACCAAATATGATGTGAATTTTGGGAAATTATCTCATTATTCGCGATTAATTGAAATTGGTTATTTGGCGCTTTTAGTATAATTCTCATAGCGTTAATCTGATGTGGAGTGATAGTTATGCAACCGATATCCAAAGGTGTGTGGCTGTGTATTTTGTCGCAAAGTTTATTTGGCATTATGTATTTATTCAGCGCGTGGATGCTACCTTTAAGCGGCACAGATGTTTTTGTCTTGCGTATGATAGGTTCATTATTTGCCATATTGGCCATCTTATTACCGATAATGGGCTTAGCCGGTTTGAAAACATTTATTCGCAACGAATTAGGCTCAAGCTGGAAACGTTGGTTGATCTTTTTGATGGGTAGCGCTTTGGCGGGCAGTCAATTTTGGTTATTTATGTGGGCGCCGGTGAATGGTGAAGGCGTGAATGTGGCCGTTGGCTACTTTTTATTTCCCTTAGTGATGGCATTCGGCGGTTATTTGTGGTTTAAAGAACGCTTAACCTTATTACAAAAAATGGCGCTATTTTTAGCCGCACTTGGTGTTGCTCATGAACTGTGGGCGACTCAAACCTTCTCTTGGACCAGTTTATGGGTCTGCTTGGGTTATCCTCCTTATTATTTAAGTCGTCGGGCTATGAAAACGCCTGCGTTACAAGGATTGACGCTAGATATTATTTTTATTTCGATTCCCTGCTTTATTTATTTGGCGTTTCAGCCGAATGTGACGGATATCATTGTCAGTGATTCGCGCTATTGGTTGTTGGTGCCATTGTTGGGCTTGATTAGCGCCGTTTCTGTAACCGCGAATTTAAAATCGGCGTTATTATTGCCGGTAAGTTTATTTTCAATGATGAGTTATCTTGAACCGAGCCTGCTTTTTTTATTTGCCATTTGGTTTTTGCATACGCCGGTGAACGAATCCGCCTATTTGACCTATTTTTTCATTTGGAGCGGATTGCTGTTGTTAATGTTAAATAGCGCTTATGCTTGGCGTGCAAATCAGCGATTGCGTCATGCCTAGGACTAAGGGGATTTTTTGGTAAGTGCAAAAAAATTCGCTTATAATGTACCGCACTTTTAGGCCTCATTGGCTTGCGGATGCGAAACAAATATCTTATGAAATTAACAGCAAAGACTAAAACTCTGGACCTTTCCTCTCCCCAAATTATGGGGATTCTTAATTTTACCCCCGACTCCTTTTCTGATAGTGGTCAATTTTTTCAGTTAGATAAAGCCTTGGTGCAAGTGGAAACCATGTTGCAACAAGGGGCGTCAATCATTGATATTGGCGGTGAGTCCACCCGCCCGATGGCGGAGGAAGTAACGCTTGAACAAGAACTTGAGCGGGTCATTCCCTTGGTAGAGGCGGTGCGTCAACGGTTTGACTGTTGGATTTCGGTGGATACTTCAAAAGCACGGGTAATGCAGGAAGCAGCAAATGCAGGCATGGATTTGATTAATGATATTCGTGCCTTGCGGGAGCCGAACGCATTGCAAACAGCAGTACAATTAGGCTTGCCGGTATGCATTATGCATATGCAAGGGCAACCGCGTACTATGCAACTTAATCCGCATTATGATGACGTGGTGGCTGATGTTTTAAAATTTATGCAACAGAGAACGGAACAATGTTTAACTTCAGGAATCAAAAAAGAGAACCTGCTTTGGGATCCGGGTTTTGGATTCGGTAAAAGTGTTCAACATAACTATCGTTTATTGCAACAATTATCCGTTTTCTGTGAACAAGGCTATCCTGTTTTGGCCGGAATCTCCCGTAAATCAATGATTGGTGCGGTGTTGGATAAAACAGTAGAACAACGTATGGTGGGGAGTGTTTCCGCCGCGTTAATTGCTGCAATGAAGGGGGCCTGTATCCTGCGCGTACATGATGTAGGCGAAACTGCCGATGCGTTGAAAATTTGGCAGGCAACAGTGAATGCATAATTGCGTATTACGCAATATAAAAATATTTTTATTTAGAAGGAATGAAACATGGCTGAACGTAAGTATTTTGGCACCGATGGGGTACGAGGCAAAGTAGGAACCAATCCGATTACACCGGATTTTGTGTTAAAACTCGGTTGGGCAGCAGGTAAAGTATTGGCTACACAAGGTTCCCGCGTAGTATTAATCGGTAAGGATACCCGTATTTCCGGCTATATGTTGGAATCCGCCCTTGAGGCAGGGTTGGCGGCAGCCGGTTTGTCGGCCGCTTTTACCGGACCGATGCCGACGCCGGCAGTGGCTTATTTAACCCGCACTTTCCGCGCTGAAGCGGGAATCGTTATTTCTGCCTCACATAATCCGTATTATGACAACGGTATTAAATTTTTCTCCACTCAAGGTACCAAATTGCCGGATGAGGTAGAGGAAGCAATTGAAGCTATGTTGGAACAACCAATGGATTGTGTGGAATCTGCCGAATTGGGGCGTGCGAGTCGAATTAAAGATGCAGCGGGACGTTATATTGAATTTTGTAAAAGTACCTTCCCGGCACATTTAAGTTTGGAAAATTATAAAATCGTTGTGGATTGTGCTAACGGTGCTACCTATGAGATTGCGCCAAGTGTCATGCGTGAATTAGGTGCAGAAGTGATCGAAATCGGTACGGAACCGGACGGCATGAATATTAATGAAAAATGTGGCGCTACCGATATTAAAGCATTGCAGGCAAAAGTACTGGAAGTTAAAGCGGATGTAGGCTTGGCTTACGATGGTGATGGTGACCGTCTAATTATGGTGGATCATCTCGGGAATAAAGTTGATGGCGACCAAGTATTATTTATTATCGCTCGCGAAGCCTTACGTGAGGGACGTTTAAACGGCGGTGTTGTGGGAACGTTAATGAGTAATATGAGTTTGGAATTAGCCTTAAAACAATTAGCCATTCCATTTGTGCGCGCGAATGTGGGCGACCGTTATGTGTTGGAACAAATGCAGGAGCGCGGTTGGGGCTTAGGCGGTGAAAATTCTGGTCATATTATCATTGCCGATCGTAATACCACCGGTGACGGTATTATCGCCTCATTAGCAGTCTTAACGGCCATGGCGAAACATCGTTTATCTTTAAATGAATTGGCCGATGCGGTGAAGTTATTCCCACAAGTGTTAATCAACGTGCGTTTTGCCGGTGGAGATAATCCGTTAGAAAGCGATGCCGTGAAAACAGTAGCAGCAGATGTAGAAAAACGTTTGGCAGGCAAGGGCCGTATTTTATTACGTAAATCCGGTACGGAACCGTTAATCCGCGTGATGGTGGAATGTGAAGACGGTGTCTTGGCACAAAAATGTGCGGAAGAAATTGCCGATGCGGTGAAAGCGAACGGATAGGTTGACGTGGTTATGCGCTTATTCGTTATGCGTCATGGGGAGGCAGAATTGATGGCGAACTCCGATAAGGAGCGCCATCTCAATGCCAATGGCAAAGAACAATCCTTAATGCAAGGAACATGGCTAAAATCTACCGTACTTTCATTTGATAAAGTGCTTGTTAGCCCTTATGCCCGTGCGTTAGAGACATTCGCTCAGGTGAACTCCGTTTACGATCAAACACTTTCCGATAAGCTGGATATTTGGGATGCTATTACGCCTTATGGTGATTCGGGAGTTGTGGGGAATTATCTTTCCGTGTTGATGGAAGACGGGCTGCAAAATGTGTTGCTTATTTCCCATTTGCCCTTAGTGGGCGATATTGTGAAAGAATTGTGCGGTCGAAATCCTGCGAGTTTTTATCCAGCGACCATTGTGGAGATTCATCTGGATAATGAGCGGGCTGAGGTAAAAGAAATAAAATATTTGAATAAATTTTAATCAATGAACAGTGTGGTATAAATTCCCAATAGTTTTTTGTGGCTATTCTAAACTAAAATAAATTTATTTAATTTTAATAGATTAAGTTAAATTTGACGTAATTCAAACGTTGGACTTTACAAAAATAAACAAAAAAATCATTTCCTTTTATTAAAGTTTTGTTACATAGTAGGTACGTCTTACTTAAATTAATTTGTAAGACGTTTATTTTTTTAATGGTTAATTTAGGAGCAATGATGAAAAAATCAGTTTTAGCCGCATTAGTATTAGGCGTAACTTTATGTGTAACCGGTTGTGACGATGGTAAAACATCTCCGAAAACCGAACAGGCGAAAGCAAGTGTTTCTGATGCTAAAGATGCTGTCGTAAACGCTGCAAAAGATGTGAAAGATGCTACAGCTGAAGCTGCTAAAGATGCAAAAGAGGCTGCATCTCAAAAGATGGATGCTATGGCGACGAAAGCCGGTGAAATGAAAGATGCAGTAGCAGAGAAAGCTGGCGAAATGAAAGATGCTACAGTTCAAGCTGCTAAAGACGCAAAAGAGGCTACATCTCAAAAAATGGATGCTATGGCGACGAAAGCTGGCGAAATGAAAGATGCGGCAACAGAAAAAGCCGGCGAAATGAAAGATGCTACAGTTGAAGCTGCTAAAGACGCAAAAGAGGCCGCATCTCAAAAGATGGATGCTATGGCAACAAAAGTCAGTGAAATGAAAGATGCTGCAGCAGAAAAAGCAGGCGAAATGAAAGATGCGGCGGCAGAAAAAGTTGGTCAAGCTGCTGATGCCGTATCTCAGAAAGCTGCAGAAGTGAAAGACGCTGTAAAAAGCGAAACTGAAAGCAAATAAAAAAGCAGACAAAGCTGCTTTTTAGAAGGGGGTAAAAATTAATTTATCCTTTTCCGCAAAAATCCTGACTGAACGATATAAAAATTCAGTCGGGATTTTTTCTTTGTATAAAAAACGGCTATTTACTGCCACAAATTCGGCATCTAAATATTGTGTGTAAATTGAACCTGAACTGCTGTTTACGCCTGCCATTGCGCGGCCTAATAATTCGCCGTAAATATGAATGTTGCCATCAGCAGCCACTTCAGCACCATGTTCTACATCACCATGAATAATCAGATCACTATTTTTGGCGTAAATTACCTGTTTGTCGATGACATTATGCGACACAATTTTGGTGGGTAAATAGCGTGGTTCGGGAAGTATTTCGGAGACGTTATCAACTTTGCCCAGAATTGGTAAATTGGCGGCAAGAATAAGTTCTCTTTGTAGATTATTTTGCCAATCGGCTACACCGATAAGGTGAATGTTGTATTCTGCTAATAAGTCTTTCAATGCAATTAGATTGACTTTTTCCAACATAGGATTGAACTGCAAAATCACCTCAATATTGTGAAATAATGAGGGGGTGTTTTTGGTTTTTTTTGTCAATGCCCGTTTAATCGCGGTTAAACTTGAACTGTTTATGCTGATAAAAACGGCTGAAAATTGGCCTGTGCGTAGTTCAATAATATCCTGAGCCATAAGCAAAATTCCGATGAAAATAGTTGCTTAATGATAATGAATTATTGCAAAATCGGCAACTTGAACCTTATTGAGGAACAATTTTATGCTATGTGCCATTTATAAAAGCCCAAAAGAAGCGGGCATGTATTTATACATTGAAAAACGTGATCAATTTGCTGCTGTGCCGGAGGCATTACTCAAGGTATTTGGTAAGCCGATATTTGTAATGTTATTCAATTTGGCAGGTAATAAGCCCTTAGTGAACGCGGATAAACTGGATGTGCTACGGCAAATTCGGGAGCGGGGTTTTTATTTGCAAACACCGAAGAAAGACGATTGGTTGTTTAGTCTTTAAAAGTGCGGTCAAAAAAAGAAATGTTTTTCAATGTAGGCAAAGCTAATGGCACCAGAGGAGAGAGTAAATAACGTCAGTGATTTATAAGTCATTTTTCATGGCCTTTTTCCTCGTAGGCTTTTGCGTAATTAAATCTTGCTATTTTGATAGCAAGCGTCTATAATGCGCCACATATTTCGGACGCGGGGTGGAGCAGCTTGGTAGCTCGTCGGGCTCATAACCCGAAGGCCGTCGGTTCAAATCCGGCCCCCGCAACCAATCACAAGTTCAGTAAAAAGAACCCCAATTTTGGGGTTTTTTTATACGATAAATTTGCTGTTTGAATATCAGATAGGGATAGTGAATTATTTGATATTTATTGAAAACTGGGCTTTACGCCCTTTTTTTACGTCTATTGTTTGAGGAGGTTGTTTTGGCAACTTTGGAACAAAAATTACAAGAATTATTGCAAGGCTCGGTAGAAGATCTTGGCTGTGAGCTTTGGGGCATTGAATGCCAACGCGTTGGTCGTTATCTTACGGTGCGTTTGTTTATTGATAAAGAGGGCGGAGTCACCGTAGAAGATTGTGCCAATGTGAGCCGTCAGGTAAGTGCGGTGTTGGATGTTGAAGATCCGATTGCCGATAAATATAACTTAGAGGTGTCTTCACCGGGGTTGGATCGTCCGCTATTTACCTTGAATCAATTTGAGCGCTATCTCGGACAAGAAATTTTATTGCATTTGCGCATTCCTGTGGCGGATCGTCGTAAATGGCAAGGGCAATTAGCGAAAATTGAAAATGACATGATAACGCTGATTGTGGATGGAAAAGAACAAGTGTTAGCGTTTGGAAATATTCAAAAGGCTAACGTCGTACCGAAATTTTAAATTTAGAGAAGGATTAAAGCAGACATGAGTAAAGAGATTCTATTAGCGGCCGAAGCCGTATCCAATGAAAAATTATTACCACGTGAGAAAATTTTTGAAGCTTTAGAAAGTGCGATTGCGCTTTCTACTAAGAAAAAATACGAATATGAAGTTGATGTGCGCGTAACGATTAATCCGAAAACCGGAGAGTTTGATACATTCCGTCGTTGGGCTGTGGTGGAAAATGTAATGAGCCCAACCAAAGAAATCACCTTAGAAGCGGCGCGTTTTGAAAACCCGGATATCCAGTTAGGTGATTATGTCGAAGATCAAATCGAATCGATCGCCTTTGATCGTATTGCCATGCAAACTGCACGTCAGGTCATCAGCACCAAAATTCGTGAAGCGGAACGTAGCAAAATCGTAGATCAATTCCGTGCTAAAGAAGGTCAAATCGTGACCGCGACTGTGAAGAAAAGCAACCGTGACAGCATTATTTTAGATGTCAACGGTGAAGACGGTAATAAAGCGGAAGCGGTCATGTTGCGTGAAGATATGTTGCCACGTGAAAACTTCCGTCCCGGCGACCGTGTTCGTGGGGTGTTATACAAAGTCAGTCCGGAAAGCAAAGGCACCCAACTATTCGTTACCCGTGCCAAACCTGAAATGCTGATTGAATTGTTCCGTTTGGAAGTGCCTGAAATCGGCGAAGAATTAATCGAAATTAAAAGTGCAGCCCGCGATCCGGGTTCTCGTGCAAAAATTGCCGTGAAAAGCAATGATAAACGCATTGACCCGGTGGGTGCGTGTGTCGGTATGCGTGGTGCACGTGTGCAGGCGATTACTAACGAATTGGGCGGTGAACGAGTAGACATCGTGCTTTGGGATGATAATCCGGCACAATTCGTGATTAACGCTATGGCACCGGCTGATGTGAGTTCTATCGTGGTAGATGAAGACAAACACGCTATGGACATTGCCGTGGAAGAAGCTAATTTAGCGCAAGCTATCGGTCGTAACGGTCAAAACGTACGTTTGGCAACGCAATTAACCGGTTGGACATTAAATGTGATGACCACGGAAGAATTAAGTGAAAAACATCAAGCAGAAGATAATAAAGTTTTAAATTTATTTATTAATGCGTTAGAAATTGATGAAGAATTCGCTCAATTATTAATTGATGAAGGTTTCTCAACATTGGAAGAATTGGCTTATGTGCCGGTTCGTGAGTTAACGGCTATCGACGGTTTGGAAGATGAGGATTTGGTAGAAGAGTTACAAACTCGTGCGAAAAATGCCATTACGGCGAAAGCGTTAGCAGAAGAAGAAGCCTTAAAACAAGCGAAAATTGAAGATCGTTTATTAAACCTTGAAGGCATGAATCGCCATATTGCATTTAAATTGGCGGAAAAACAAATTACTACATTGGAAGAATTAGCCGAGCAAGGCGTTGATGATTTAAGCGATATTGAAGAACTCAGTGCGGAACAGGCTGCGGATTTAATTATGGCTGCCAGAAATATTTGTTGGTTCACTGAGTAATAAGGGAGTGAAAAGATGACTGAAGAATTAAAAACGAATGCACCCAAAAAACTTAGTTTAAAGCCGCGTACGAAAACCACTGTGAGCGGTACCAGTGCTTCAGGTAAAAGCAAAGAAGTTCAGGTTGAAGTGCGTAAAAAACGTACTATCCCAACCGAAGCCGCCCTAAAAGCGGAAGAAGCGGCAAAATTAAAGGCAAAACAAGAAGCCGAGCAAAAAGCTGCGGAAGAAAGAGCACAAAAAGAGAAGGCTGCGAAAGAAAAAGAAGCCGCTGAAAAAGCGAAACAAGAGCAAAGTGCGGTCAATAATGCAGTTAAATCTGTCGATTCGGAAAAAGAAAAACGTAAGGCTGAAGAAGCGGAATTGCGTCGTAAAGCGGAAGAGTTAGCCCGTCAAAAAGCGGAAGAACAAGCCCGCAAAGCTGCGGAAGAAGCAAAACGTTATGCAGAACATTCTGATGATGAATCTCTCAGTAATGCTGATGATTATTCCGACTACAATTTAACTTCAAGCTATGCGCTTGAGGCGGAAGATGAGGAAGAGCGTCGTAACGAAAATCGTGGTCGTGGTAAAAATAAAGTTGCCAAAGCGAAAAAAAGCGGCCGTGATGATGAAAGCAATAAAAACGAGCGCGAGTCTAACCGTCGCAATCAAAAAGATGTGAAAGGCGGCAAAGGCAAACAAGCGAAGAAAGGTAGCGCATTGCAACAAGCTTTCACTAAACCGACTCAAGCAGTGAATCGTGATGTTGTTATCGGCGAAACCATTACTGTTGCCGAGCTTGCCGGTAAAATGGCGGTGAAGGCGACCGAAGTGATTAAAACTATGATGAAAATGGGCGCGATGGCGACCATTAACCAAGTGATTGACCAAGAAACCGCACAATTAGTGGCGGAAGAAATGGGGCACAAAGTCATCGTACGCAAAGAAAATGAGTTAGAAGAAGCAGTGATGAGCGACCGTGACGTGGATGCCGAATTAGTCACCCGTGCGCCGGTAGTAACCATCATGGGTCACGTTGACCACGGTAAAACCTCTTTGCTTGACTATATTCGTAAAGCCAAAGTCGCTTCCGGCGAAGCAGGTGGGATTACGCAACATATCGGTGCGTATCACGTTAAAACCGATGATGGCAAAATGATCACCTTCTTGGATACCCCGGGACACGCGGCGTTTACTTCCATGCGTGCTCGTGGTGCAAAAGCGACGGACATCGTGGTGTTGGTTGTTGCAGCGGATGACGGCGTGATGCCACAAACTATTGAAGCGATCCAACATGCTAAAGCGGCGGGCGTGCCGATTGTCGTTGCGGTGAACAAAATTGATAAGCCGGAAGCCAATCCGGAACGTGTTGAGCAAGAATTATTGCAATATGATGTTATTGCCGAAAAATTCGGTGGTGATGTGCAATTTGTCTATGTTTCCGCGAAAAAAGGAACCGGTGTGGACGAATTGCTTGAAGCTATCTTATTGCAATCGGAAGTGCTTGAACTCACCGCTGTGAAAAACGGCATGGCAACCGGTGTGGTGATCGAGTCCTATTTGGATAAAGGCCGCGGCCCGGTAGCCACCATTTTGGTTCAATCGGGTACTTTAAACAAAGGTGATATTCTGCTTTGTGGTTTTGAATATGGTCGCGTGCGCGCAATGCGCAATGAAAACGGTAAAGATATCGATGCGGCAGGCCCGGCCATTCCGGTGGAAGTGTTAGGTCTTTCCGGTGTACCGGCTGCAGGTGATGAAGCCACAGTAGTGCGTGATGAGAAAAAAGCACGTGAAGTGGCGTTATATCGCCAAGGTAAATTCCGTGATGTGAAACTTGCCCGTCAACAAAAAGCTAAACTGGAAAATATGTTCAGCAACATGGCGGAAGGCGATGTGGCAGAGCTCAATGTCATTGTGAAAGCAGACGTACAAGGTTCTGTAGAAGCCATTGTTCAGTCTTTAATGGAACTTTCAACCAACGAAGTGAAAGTGAAAGTAGTGGGCTCCGGTGTGGGCGGTATTACTGAAACCGACGCCACCTTGGCCGCCGCTTCTAACGCGATTATCGTTGGCTTTAACGTCCGTGCGGACGGATCCGCCCGCCGCGTTATCGAAACCGAAAATATCGATTTACGTTACTATTCCATCATTTACGAATTGCTTAACGAAATTAAAGCGGCGATGAGCGGTATGTTGCAACCTGAATTCAAACAAGAAATCATCGGTTTGGCCGAAGTACGCGATGTGTTCCGTCATCCGAAATTTGGCGCCATCGCAGGGTGTATGGTGACCGAAGGCCTAGTGAAACGTCACAACCCAATCCGCGTATTACGCGACAACATCGTGATCTTCGAAGGCGAGTTGGAATCTCTCCGCCGCTTTAAAGACGACGTATCTGAAGTACGTAATGGTATGGAATGTGGTATTGGCGTGAAGAACTACAACGATGTGAAGGTCGGCGACCAGATTGAGGTGTTCGAAGTGGTTGAGATTAAACGCTCGATTTAATCTTGAAAGAAAGTGCGGTCAAATTTGACCGCACTTTTTGCCTAAGGTAACGTGTTACTATAGGTTACATATAGCTTGCCCTTTAGGGCGGCATACAAACTTCTCCAAAAGGGAATAATTATGCTTAACCGCGGGTATATTTACCCACGGATAAATAAAAGAGAAATAAAATGGCTCGAGAATTCAAACGTAGCGACCGTGTCGCACAAGAAATCCAAAAAGAAATCGCGGTGATTTTACAACGCGAAGTGAAAGATCCGCGTATTGGCATGGTGACGGTGTCTGACGTGGAAGTGTCCAGTGATTTGGCTTATGCAAAAGTTTTCGTCACCTTCTTATTTGATCACGATGAACAGGCGATTGCGCAGGGCATGAAAGGCTTGGAAAAAGCTGCACCTTATATTCGTACGCTGTTAGGCAAAGCCATGCGTCTGCGTATCGTGCCGGAGATTCGTTTTATTTACGATCAATCTTTGGTTGAAGGTATGCGCATGTCTAACTTGGTGACAAATGTTGTGCGCGAAGATGAGAAAAAACACGTTGAGGACAAAGACTAATGTCCAAACCGCGTAAACGTGGGCGTGATATTCACGGCGTGTTTTTGTTGGATAAGCCGCAAGGTATGTCTTCCAATGACATCATGCAGAAAGTGAAACGTATTTTTCAGGCGAACAAAGCAGGGCATACCGGCGCGTTAGATCCGCTTGCCACCGGAATGTTGCCTATCTGTTTGGGCGAAGCCACCAAGTTTTCGCAGTTCTTGTTGGATGCCGATAAACGTTATTTAGTGACGGCAAAACTGGGAGAACGCACGGACACATCCGATGCAGAAGGACAGATTGTCGAAACCCATGAAGTGAAGGTCAAAACGCCTGAAATTTTGACCGCACTTGAACAATTTCGTGGGGATATTTTGCAAGTGCCGACGATGTTTTCGGCGTTGAAACACAATGGTAAACCGCTTTATGAATACGCCCGTCAAGGTATTACGGTGGAGCGGGAAGCGCGTCCTATTACGATCTTTGAACTGAGCTTCATCGAATACAATGCGCCCTATTTAACCCTTGAGGTACATTGTTCTAAAGGCACTTACATTCGCACTTTGGTGGATGATTTAGGAGAGGCGTTGGGCTGTGGCGCCCATGTAACGATGTTACGTCGAACGGCAGTGGCGGATTATCCGACAGAAAAAATGTTGGATTGGAATGCGTTGCAAGCTTTGGCAGAATCACAAGATTTGAGTTTGTTAGATGCTTTGTTATTGCCTATAGATACTGCCGTGGCGAAGTTGCCGACGTTAACCTTAGATGAAAGCCAAACACAAGGTATCGGATTTGGTCAACGTATAAAATTCGATAATCCTAATAGTCTACAAGGACAAGTGCGGTTATTTTCCCATGAAAATCGCTTTCTTGGTGTGGCGGTGATTGATGAAAATAACGTGATTCGTCCACAGCGATTAGTGGTGTATGAATAAAAAGTGCGGTGAAATTTCACCGCACTTTTTGTTTCTGTGTTAATTCTTATGAAAGTTCATTCAAGCGAACTTTAATCTTGGCAACATTCTCTTCCGTAAAGAAATTATCAATATTTTTCCAAATCGAATGATAGCCATAAGGTGCTTGTTGCATTTCCCATTTGGCTTCGTTTAAGTCCCAATTTTGATAAATCACACGATACATTGCCACGATTAAACCGGTACGATCGGCGCCGTGATAACAGTGCACTAATACCGGACCATCTTTCTGATGTTGGCGAATTTGCCATAAAATATCCGCCACTTCCCGTGTATTAATTGACCACGTTAATAGCGGCGTATTAATCAAATTGATATTTTTATGTCCGAATGCCTGTACGTCATTATTACGATCAAAAAAACGCAAATTGACAATTGTTTTAATATTTAGTTTGTCTAACAGCGGTTCCGCCTGGCGATCTAATTGTTCGCTACGATAAAAATTATCGTCAATGCGATACAAATTTTCATTTTCACTGATTACCGTTGCCCAGTGTTCCGTGTTGGTAGGTGGTTCGCCGGGAGCAGTTGTGCTACAAGCAACCAAAGCGAATGCGGTTAACGCAAAAAGCGAGTGTTTACAGATTGACCTTAGGGGAAAAGCGGGAAAATTTTTTTGCATAAAGATCCTTAATTAACAAAAGTGAATATTCGGCAAATAGCCAAGAATTAAATCTAATGGATGATGCGTTGTGATTATATTGCTTCTATTGGCAATAAAGAATCGGGATGTCATGGCTTTTTCACCATGATTGAAGAAAATTTCCACAATGGAACGATCAAAGAAAATTTCCACCGTTTGTAGATTGTCAATTTCACAGAAACGTTTGCTATCGAATTTTTCCATTAATTCGGTTTGCTCGCTTTGGCTACGATCTAAGCAAACCAATCCGTTTTCATAAGAAAGGCGCAATGATTGTCCTTTTTCGTTTTGGAAGAAAGTCAAATTAAAGGCCCGGTTATTTGCCTCAAATTTTACATAAGCACGATCTAAATCCGCAATCTCGGCTTTTCCATCAAGATGAAGCATCGAAAGTGCGGTCAGATTTTCATACGTTTTTGCAATCGGGCGTTGATAGATTTTGGTGCCTTCTAAACGTAGTTCTCTCGGCAGGGTTAAGGCCGAATGCCATTTGAATTTGTCTGTCGGATAAGTTAAATCCGGCAAACCGATCCAAGCGAAAAGCACTGCGTGGGTTTTATTATCCAAACCGCCGAAGGTTTGTGGGGCGTAGAAATCAAAGCCTTGATCCAACTCGCCGATATATTCCGCTTTAAAGGTTAAATCCGTTAATTTCCCCACAGCATAAGTCGCATGGTAATTATTTTGGAATTGATGAGCTTCACGATCTTTGCCTTGAGGTGACCAAATAAACACATCTTTATCGCCCAGTTTCAACAAATCAGGGCATTCCCACATAAACACATTGGTATTATCAAACGCCGGCAAGGAAAGCTCACCCAGCAGACGCGGCGTATCTTCAAGATTGTCCATTTCAAAAATAATCGCCGTGCCGGTGAGATTTTCCCGTTGTGCACCGCAGATAAAACGGATTTTACCGTTTTCGGTGAAATAAGGTTTCGGGTCGCGAACGTGTTCCGTATAGCCTTCAGGCGCATTTTCAATTAACGGACGTTTGTTTAACAATTTTCCATCAAGATCGAAGATCGCTAAATTTTGATAAGGCACACGTTGATTATCACTTGGGCGACGGGTGTTGCCCGTGTAGAACATGGCTAATTTATCACCGACTTTTAACGCGCCACCGGAATAACAGCCGTGAGATTCAAAAAGCTCACAAGGAATGAGATCGTCAGCAGATTGATAATGTTGGAAATCTTTAGTGATTAAATGCTTCCAATGTTTCATACCGTGTATGGCATCAAAAGGAAACCATTGATAAAAAAGGTGATATTTCTCGCCATCAAAGATGAGACCGTTAGGATCGTTCATCAGTCCGGTTGGAGGCGCAATATGAAAGTGCGGTCGAAAATCCTTGTCTTTTTGCACGGTTTGAGCAATTTCCGCAAGCTCACCGGATTCTGCCGCAAGGATGCTTTTGTATTTCCCGTTGTTGAAAATATGCATAAGGTTTCTCCCTCCGTGTTTGGGCAGTGAGCACGCGTCAGGAGACGCGCGCTATCAAATTGAATCAATGGGATTAGTTTGCCAAAAATTCTGCTAACTGTGCTTTATTCGGCAGGGCAGACATTGCCCCTTTTGCCGTTGTCGCCAAGGCACCGCTGGCATTGGCTTGGCGGATAATTTGCTCAAGCACAGATATTTCTTTCCAATTTGAATGTTGTGAAAGACCGGAAAGGAGACCGCCTACGAACGCATCGCCTGCACCTGTGGTATCAACCGGTTGTAAGGCTTTGCCGGTAATGACATCTTTTTTACCGGCTAAATGATAGAGCGCACCGTGTTTGCCCAAGGTCACGATAATCAATTTTTCCTGATAAAGTGCGGTGATTTTTTCAAATGCTTCAGTTAAGGTTTGCGTATCCGTGAGTAGCGTCAATTCTTCTTCCGAAAATTTCAATACGTCTGCCAATGCCACCGCCTGCATCACCGTTTCTTTCATGTCTTCAAAACTTGGCCACAGAGATTCGCGCAAATTGGGATCGAAAGAGAAAAATCCGCCGGCGGCTTTAATACGACGAATCGCTTCAAAAGTCGTTTCGCGGGAAGGGTTATTGATTAATGCAATGGAACAGCAATGCAACCATTCGTTAGCTTGGAAATTCGGTAAATCGGCTACCTGCAAAAACTGATCCGCACTTGGGTTTACCATAAAGGTAAAGCTTCGTTCGCCGTTGTCTAAACCGACCACGACGGTAGAAGTGCGTTGCTGTGGATCGAGAATCATATGGTTCGTTTGCACATTTTCCTGTTGCAGGGTTTGTTGCATAAATTCGCCCAATGGATCTTTGCCTACACGACCAATAAACGCACTTTCACCGCCTAAACGGGCAATACCTACCGCCACATTTGCCGGCGCACCGCCCGCACAACGCAAATAATGATTTTCTCCGTCCGGAATTAGATCCACCACGGCATCACCCAGTACCCAGATTTTTTGATTCATCATGCTCTCCCGTTATCAGACTTATAAACTTGAATTCTGTTGATATGTAGGATTTTGAAAAATTTCTACACAAAAACACCCATTTTTTTCATGAAATGATTTTACGAAATGATACTTTCTCAAATATTTTTTTATTTCATGCTGAATAAAACCATGACCGACAATACAGCAATCTTGTTGTAGCAAAGTTGGTATTAATTTTTCAACGCGTTTTTTTTCTTTGTGAATGCTATTTTGCGTTTTATTTAATCCTAGCAACCACAGTATCCTAGAAAGAATAAACCATAAATTAAGCGTTAGCTTTATTTTTGGAATATTTATTATTTTTAGATCAAATTCCTTTAAATCTTCCAGTGTAATTCGTTTATTATTCGGGAATAATGCTTCTGCCGTTTTTTGTGCCCTAATTAGGGGAGAAACAAAGACTTTTTCAATTAATAAAATGTCTTGATATGCTGAGCTTTGTTTAAATGAATTTAATTCATCCAATGCCAAATGTTCGGTTTGGTTATAATTAATCAAACGGTTTTGAGCAACGGTAGAGTCGCATTTACTACCATCGACTAATGGTGTTGCATGTCTGATAAGAACAATTTTAGGCATATCATCAAAAATACAGTTAAAAATAACCGCACTTTATGAAGCCATAAGTGCGGTCGATTTTTGTGATGTTTTATCTCACTGTTACCTTGGCGAACTTGCGTTTACCTACTTGGTAAACCGCCGTGGAGGCGGTGATAACGAGTTTGGCGTCTTCGACTTTTTCGCCGTCAATTTTTACGCCGCCTTGCTGCACCATGCGGTTAGCCTCTGAAGTGGAAGCAACCAAGCCGGCTTCTTTTAATAAGTTGGCAAGCCCGATTTCGCCTTCAAAAGTAAATTCCGGCATCTCATCCGGCATCGCCCCTTTTTGGAAGCGGTTGATAAATTCTTGTTCGGCAGCATCGGCAGCCGCTTCATCATGGAAACGTGCGATGATTTCTTTGGCTAATAAAATCTTCACATCACGTGGGTTTTTGCCGTTCGCCACATCTTCTTTCAATTGGGCGATTTCAGTTAATGGACGGAAAGAAAGTAAGTTGTACCAGTCCCACATTAAGTCATCGGAGATGGACATAATTTTGCCGAACATCTCGCCCGGAGCTTCGGTAACACCGATATAGTTGCCAAGGGATTTGGACATTTTTTTCTCGCCATCTAAGCCCACCAATAACGGTAGAGTAATGGCTACTTGCGGTTTTTGACCGGCAGATTTTTGTAATTCACGCCCCACTAACAAGTTGAATTTTTGGTCGGTACCGCCTAACTCAACATCGGCTTCCAACGCAACGGAGTCGTGACCTTGCAAGAGCGGGTAAATAAATTCATGAATGGCGATTGGTTGATTATTGGTAAAGCGTTTTTTGAAATCATCACGTTCCAGCATACGGGCAACGGTGTAGTTGCTCGCCAAACGAATCATGCCTTCGGTGCCCAATTTACCCAACCAGTCGGAGTTGAATACGATGCGGGTTTTTTGCGGATCCAGAATTTTGTAGATTTGTTGTTTGTAGGTTTCAGCATTGCGTAATACGTCTTCGCGACTAAGCGGTGGACGGGTGGTGTTTTTGCCGGACGGATCGCCCACCATACCGGTGAAGTCACCGATTAAGAAAATCACTTCATGACCAAATTGTTGGAACTGACGTAATTTGTTTAATACAACTGTATGACCTAAATGAATATCCGGTGCGGTCGGGTCGGCGCCGAGTTTCACGCGTAATGGACGATTTTCTTTAAGTTTTTCAATTAAATCCTGCTCGGAAAGAATTTCATCTACACCGCGCTTTAGTTCCGCGAGAACGGTATTCATATCAGTCATGTATTTTCCTAATGTTATTCAATCTGTAGTAAAGGCTACATTATAGAGGTTATTCGATAAATTTGAATTATTTTTAAGGGGAGTAGCAAATTTTAGGCAAAAAAAAACGCCTCTTTGTGGGGGAGGAGGCGTCAAATGTTGGAGTGATTATCTATAGTTATTTAATGTTGAAAATGATAATAGTTATCATAATTAATGTCAAAATTTTTTTATAAAAATTATTTTCAAATAGATAAGGTTTATTTTTTGTTGCGGAATCGCTATTCATCAGTGTTTATTTACACATCCAATACAATAGTTTAGCCGCTATTTATACAGTGGTACGACCTTCGTCAGGTTAAGTGCGGTCGGAATTTTATCTGTTTTTTCAAATTCGGTAGCATAGGCGTAAGCCTCAACGCCTTCGCTTAGCGCGTGGAGAAAGAGTTCGTTATATTTCGGGTCAATATGCTTGGCGATTTGGAAATGGTCAAAACCATCATGTAAGCCACAGAAAAAAATGACGGCACGATGGCCGGCTTTTTTCATGGCGATGAGTTCCCGTAAGTGTTTTTGCCCGCGGGTGGTGACGGCATCGGGAAACATACCGAGCTTTTTGTCGTTATCTACATAAGTGATGGATTTTACTTCCACATAGCAATCGGGCAGATCTTTGCCTTTTAGCAGGAAATCAATACGGCTATTTTCTTCCCCATATTTCACTTCCGGATAAATCTCATCATACATGGCAAGTTCAAGGATTTGTTTTTTCTGCAAGGCATCCAAGGTAAGCTGATTAGAGCGGTGTGTGTTAATACAAACCAAGCTGCCATTTTTCAACTGAGTCAATTCCCAAGAACTTGGATATTTACGCGTAGTGCTGTCGGAGGTGGAATACCAAACCGTGTCGCTTTCCGCGCCACAGCCGATCATGGCGCCGGTATTGGCGCAGTGTAGCGTCGTGATGTCGCTGTTAGGCAGTTGTACATCAGCTAAAAAGCGTTTGTAACGACGGATTAAGGTGGCGGATTGTAGAGGTGGTAATTGCATTGTATTGCCCTTATGCATCAAAGTGCGGTTGACAAAATCCAACGGATTTTGAACATCGGCTATGCCGACTGCCCCGCAGGGGAAGTCATCGCTGAAGTGATGACTCATCATTTTCAGTGTTTCTAATCTGCCGAATGTGAAACGGCGGTAAAAGATTTGCGCGTTAAGATAGCAAAGCGCGCAATGAATTTCTAATTTTTTATGTGCTATCACAAATTACAATAGGGATCACATATTACATAAAAAGCAGAAAAAATTTTTCAGTTTTTAATGGAACAATGGTAGAGTGACGACTAATTTGACAGCTTAAAGGCGTCATTTCGGGCGGGTAAATTTTTACCTAAGTTTTAATCAATCAAAGGGAATCATTATGTTAATTGGTGTACCTAGAGAACTGCTTGATAATGAAAGTCGTGTGGCGGCAACGCCGAAAACGGTTCAGCAAATTTTGAAGCTTGGCTTTGACGTGATTGTTGAACATGATGCGGGTTTTAAAGCAAGTTTTGAAGATCAGGCCTTTGCGGCTGCCGGTGCGAAAATCGGCGATGCGGCACAAGTTTGGCAGGCGGATATTATTTTTAAAGTCAATGCGCCGACTGATGAGGAAATTGCCTTAATAAAAGAAGGCGCAACCTTGGTCAGCTTTATTTGGCCGGCTCAAAATCCGCAATTAATGGAAAAATTATCGGCCAAGAAAATCAATGTGCTGGCCATGGATGCCGTGCCACGTATTTCTCGTGCACAAGCCCTAGATGCATTAAGTTCTATGGCGAATATTGCCGGTTATCGTGCGGTGGTGGAAGCGGCGCATGAGTTCGGTAGTTTCTTCACCGGACAAATTACCGCGGCAGGTAAAGTGCCGCCGGCGAAAGTATTAGTGATTGGTGCCGGTGTAGCAGGTCTTGCGGCGATTGGTGCGGCAAACAGCCTTGGCGCCATTGTACGAGCCTTTGACTCCCGTCCGGAAGTAAAAGAACAAGTAGAAAGTATGGGCGCCAGCTTCCTTGAAATCGATTTCAAAGAAGAAGGCGGTAGCGGTGACGGTTATGCGAAAGTGATGTCCGAGGAGTTTAACCGTCGTGCTCTCGCCCTTTATGCCGAACAAGCAAAAGAAGTGGATATTATCATCACCACTGCGTTAATTCCGGGTAAACCGGCGCCACGTTTGATTACCAAAGAAATGGTGGAATCCATGAAACCGGGTAGCGTGATCGTTGATTTAGCGGCAGCGACCGGCGGTAACTGCGAACTCAGCAAAGCGGGCGAAGTGGTGGTTACTGACAATCAAGTCAAAATCATTGGTTACACCGACTTACCAAGCCGCTTACCAACGCAATCTTCCCAACTTTACGGTACCAACCTTGTCAACTTATTGAAATTACTTTGTAAAAATAAAGATGGTCAAATCGACATCAATTTCGAAGACGTGGTATTACGCGGCGTGACCGTGATTCGTGAAGGTGAAATCACGTGGCCGGCACCGCCAATCCAGGTTTCTGCCCAACCGCAACAAACCAAAGCGGCAAGTGCGGTCAAAAAAGAAGATAAAAAACCGACAGATCCGCGTAAGAAATACGGCATCATGGCTGCGGTTGGTATCCTGTTCTTGTGGCTTACGTCTATTGCACCGGCAGCTTTCCTTTCTCACTTAACCGTATTCGTCTTGGCTTGTGTGGTGGGTTACTACGTCGTTTGGAACGTCAGCCACGCGTTGCACACACCACTCATGGCGGTAACTAATGCGATCTCGGGGATTATCATCGTAGGCGCATTATTGCAAATTTCACAAGGTAAGGTTTTTATCAGCGTGTTGGCATTCATTGCTATTTTAGTGGCAAGTATCAACATTTTCGGTGGCTTCCGTGTCACCCAACGTATGCTTTCTATGTTTAGAAAAGGCTAAGGAGAAAACGATGTCAGAAGGTTTTGTACAAGCTGCATATATTGTGGCAGCGTTGCTCTTCATTATGAGCTTAGCCGGTCTTTCTAAACATGAAACTGCAAAAGCGGGTTGTTGGTACGGTATTATCGGGATGGGTATCGCACTTGTCGCTACCATTTTCGGACCGAAATCCGAAGGCACATTGTGGATCATCATCGCCATGATCATCGGTGGTGCGATCGGTATTCAACGTGCATTAAAAGTCGAAATGACCGAAATGCCGGAATTGGTCGCTATCTTGCACAGCTTCGTGGGTTTGGCTGCCGTATTGGTAGGTTATAACAGCTACGGCTTGCACGACATTCCAACCATGCCGGGCGGTTTAAGTGATACGGAACAGGTGAAATTCCTTGCAGAACAAGCCGCACTTGCCAGCGTGCATAACGTAGAAGTATTCCTAGGTATCTTCATTGGTGCGGTGACGTTCACCGGATCGGTGGTGGCATTCGGTAAATTAAGCGGAAAAATTGATTCTAAAGCCTTAATGTTGCCACACCGCCACAAATTAAACTTAGCGGCGCTTGTGGTTTCTGCGTTATTAATGGTGTCGTTCTTAAATAATCCGGACAATATCTTCCCGGTATTGCTCATGACGGTAATTGCCCTTGCATTCGGTTGGCACTTGGTCGCATCTATTGGTGGTGCTGACATGCCGGTAGTGGTTTCCATGTTGAACTCCTATTCCGGTTGGGCGGCTGCGGCGGCAGGTTTCATGCTTAGCAATGACTTGTTAATCGTGACCGGTGCGCTTGTCGGTTCTTCCGGTGCGATCTTATCTTACATCATGTGTAAAGCCATGAACCGTTCTTTCATCAGCGTTATTGCAGGTGGATTCGGTAATGACGTTCAAGTGTCTTCTGATACGGAACAAGGCGAACACCGTGAAACAACCGCAGAAGAAGTGGCGGAATTATTGAAAAATTCTAGCTCTGTGATCATCACCCCGGGGTACGGCATGGCGGTGGCGCAAGCGCAATATCCGGTGGCGGAAATCACGCAAAAATTACGTGAACGTGGCGTGAACGTGCGTTTCGGTATCCATCCGGTTGCCGGACGTTTGCCGGGCCACATGAACGTGTTATTAGCGGAAGCAAAAGTGCCTTACGATATCGTGTTAGAAATGGATGAAATCAACGACGATTTCGCCGACACCGACACCGTTTTGGTTATCGGTGCGAACGACACCGTGAACCCGGCCGCTATGGATGACCCGAACAGCCCAATCGCCGGCATGCCGGTATTAGAAGTGTGGAAAGCGGCTAACGTGGTGGTATTCAAACGCTCAATGAATACCGGCTACGCAGGCGTACAAAATCCGCTCTTCTTCAAAGAAAACACCCAAATGCTGTTTGGTGACGCCAAAGAACGTGTGGATGACATCTTAAAAGCATTGTAATTTGCGTTTGAATTCACAAATTACAACAAAGTGCGGTCAATTTTGGCCGCATTTTTTATTCTTGTTATAAATTGATTTCAAATAATGAATCTCATGTGTAATGAGGCTATAATTTCCCCGTTTTTGATAAAAATGGAGTAAACATGACAGAACTGGCTTTGCACGGCGTGCAAGATGAATGCGTTGTAACGGATGACATTCGACTGACCCAATATAGTCACGGCGCAGGTTGAGGTTGCAAAATATCGCCTAAGGTTTTAGAGGAAATTTTGCATACCGAAATGGCACCGTTTATTGATCCGAATTTGTTGGTGGGTAATGACACCAAAGATGACGCGGCAGTTTATGATTTAGGTAATGGTACATCGATTATCAGTACCACGGACTTTTTCATGCCGATTGTGGACGATCCTTTTGATTTCGGACGCATTGCGGCAACCAATGCCGTGAGTGATATTTTTGCTATGGGCGGCAAGCCGATTATGGCGATTGCGGTGTTTGGTTTTCCGATTAATAAATTACCTGCCGGTGTGGCGCAACGTATTATCGAAGGCGGTCGATTTGCTTGTCAGGAAGCGGGTATTGCCCTTGCCGGCGGACATTCCATTGATTCTCCCGAGCCGATTTTTGGCTTAGCGGTCACTGGTATTATTGACACGGAAAAAGTGAAACGAAATGCAACGGCACAAGCAGGCTGTAATCTGTATTTAACCAAACCGTTAGGCATTGGCGTGCTTACTACCGCCGAGAAAAAAGGTAAATTAAAAGCAGAACACAAGGGCTTAGCAACCCAATGGATGTGCCAAATGAATCTGGTAGGAAGCGAATTCTCAAACATTGAGGGCGTTACCGCCATGACTGACGTGACGGGGTTCGGCTTGTTAGGCCATTTAGCCGAAATTTGTGAAGGTTCCAACCTCAATGCCGAAGTGGATTTCGTCAATGTTAAAACCTTAGACGGCGTGTATGATTATATCGCTCAAGGTTGCATTCCGGGTGGCACTAACCGCAATTTCGACAGCTACGGACACAAAATCGCAGCGATAACCGATCTACAAAAAGCCGTGTTATGTGACCCACAAACTTCCGGCGGCTTACTGATTGCCGTTAAACCGGAAGCAGAAAGCGAAATGTTCACCGTGGCACAAAAAGCCGGCGTGGAGCTTTCTCCGGTAGGTAAATTAATCGAAAGACAAGCAACACCGGAATTTATTGTGGTGAAATAGCGTTAATTTTCTTATAGAAGTGCGGTCAAAAAATTTGATAGATTTTATGACCGCACTTTTATTTTTTCCTTTCTCAACATCGCCATTTTTATAATGTGATCCTTATCACGAATCCAAGATTCTCCAGCCTATTTAATTGACACCCCATTCTTGCAAGTTTATTAATACATCAATAAATTCAAATAAGCCAAGCAGGAAGGATGTCAACATGGCAAAGTTAGAAATTAAAAATATCACAAAAAAATTTGGTGATTTTTACGCGGCGAATAATATTACTTTTACTGCCGAAGAAGGCGAGTTTGTCACCTTATTGGGGCCTAGTGGCTGTGGTAAAACCTCGTTGTTGAAACTCATTGCCGGCTTTCATGTGGCAGACGAAGGTGAAATTCTGATCGGCGGAAAAAATGTCAATGATGTTCCGCCGGAAAAACGCAATACCGCCATGTGCTTCCAATCTTACGCCCTTTTCCCTCACCTTAACGTCTCTCACAATATTTGCTATGGTTTAAAACAACGTTCCATTGATATTGAAGAACAAAAACAGCGTTTAAACCTCGCCTTGAAACAAATGGATTTAGAGTTTCATAAACTGAAATTACCCAGTGAGCTTTCCGGAGGGCAACAACAACGTGTCGCCTTAGCCCGTGCTATGGTAACCCGTCCGGATGTGATTTTGTTTGATGAGCCGCTTTCGAATTTAGACGCCAAATTGCGCGAAAGTGTACGTTTTGAAATTAAGCAACTTTCCAAGCAATATAATTTAACCAGTATTTATGTGACTCACGATCAGGCGGAAGCCTTAACCATGTCCGATAAAATTATCGTGCTAAATAAAGGGGCGATTGAGCAAATCGGTTCTCCGCAAGATATTTATCATCACCCGAAAAATCGCTTTGTGGCCGATTTTATCGGTATCGCGAATATTACAGAAGCTAATGTAAAAAATATCGGTGAGAACCTGTATGCGGTCAGTTCTATTTTTGGTGATTTCACCGTGTTTTCTGAGAAAAAGCCGGAATCGGAACGGATTTATATTTGCTTCCGACCGGAAGACATTGAATTGTTACCAAACGCCCAAACGGAAGTGGAAAACCAAATTACCGTGGATATTGTCAACACGGCTTTTATGGGCAATATCACGGAAGTGCAAGGTGTTATTAAACGTAATGATGAGGAGAAAAAATTACGTTTGCAACTGACGAAATGCCCGAGTTTTAGCAATAAACTCACCTTTACGATTCCTCGCCACGCAATTAAATTTTTGGAGTCCGTAAAATGAAAAATCTGAAAAATGATCTGAAAGCATGGCTCTTGCTGTGTAGTGGCCTGGGTACGATCTTATTTTTAATGGGATCCACATTCTATATTGTGGTTTCACAAAGCCTCGGTTTGTACAGCATGGGCGGTGAGGAAAGCCAATTTAGCCTGGAATATTGGCAGGCGGTATTAAACAGTCCCGTATTTCAAAATTCGTATATTTATTCCGTAAAAGTATCCTTATTAGGGGCGATTTTATCCATCATCGTGGCTTATCCTATTGCCATGTGGTTGCGTAAAAAATTGCCTGCCAAGGTAACGATCATCACCATCTTGCGGGCACCTATGTTGGTACCGGGATTGGTGGCCGCCTTTTTGTTCGTCAATATGATTTCTTACCACGGCATTCTTAACGAAGTATTCGTTTATTTGGGCATTTGGGACGAACCGAAAACCCTCCAAAATGACGAATTTGGCTGGGGGGTAGTGATTTTACAAATGTGGAAAAACATTCCTTTTGCTTTAATTCTTATTGGTGGGGCGGTCAATTCGTTGAAAACCGATTTATTAGATGCCGCTGCAAATTTAGGTTCGAGCCCTTGGCAACGTTTTCGTTATGTGATCTTTCCGCTGACCTTAGGTGCGGTGCAAGTTTCTTTTATTTTGATCTTTATCGGCGCATTGGGCGATTTTGCCTTTTATAGCATCGCCGGTCCGCGTAGCACTTATTCTTTAGCGCGTTTAATGCAAATGTCCGCCTATGAATTTGAAGAGTGGAATCAAAGTGCGGTCATGGCATTAACCATTATGCTAACCTCAGCCTTTTTCACCATTTTAGTGTCATTACTGATTAAACCATTAGCCGTCAAACGTGGAGAAGTAAAATGAGCAGTTCCGCACAAATCACAACGAAAAATGGTCGATTAATCGCACGTATTTCCTTAACCTTCTTTATTCTTGCCAATTTTATTTGGTTGTTTTTACCGTTTTTGATGGCGGGCCTGTGGTCATTGGTGGATCCGGCAAAGCCTTGGAGTTATCCGGATATTTTCCCACAATCCTTATCTTTTGAACGTTGGAAAATCGTATGGGAAACCACGTCTTTACCGGAGGCTATGTTTAACAGTTATACCATCGCGCCCACGGTTTCTTTGATCACCATTTTGCTTTCTCTACCAACAGCCTATGCTTTTGGTCGCATGGAGTTTAGAGGCAAAAAATTAGCGGAATTATTAACGCTAATTCCCTTGGTTATTCCGGGCATGATTATCGCGTTGTTTTTCAGCCGTATGTTATTGGATTTAAATATTAATAATCCGTTTATCGGCATTGTTATCGGCCACGTCGTGCTCACTTTACCTTACGCTATTCGGATTTTATCCGCGGGTTTTTCTTCTGTTCCGCAAGACCTGATTGATGCCAGTCGTGACTTGGGGGCATCTAAATTTACCGTATTCAAAGACGTGTATATGCCGATGTTAAAACCAAGTTTTTTGGCATCGATTATTTTCTGTTTGGTGAAAAGTATCGAAGAATTTGCTATCGCCTTCGTTATCGGCTCACCGGATTTCATCACTGTGCCAACGATTTTATATTCCTTCCTAGGCTATTCTTTCATTCGCCCAAATGCGGCCGTGGTGTCTATCATCTTGTTGGTGCCGAACATCATTTTAATGATGATTATCGAAAAATTACTGAAAGGGAATTATCTCTCTCAATCCACAGGAAAAGCATAATTTTAAAAAGGAGAAACTTATGCAAAAAAATATTCGTAAACTCATTTCTATTGGTCTTACCGCTACAGCATTGGCTGTAAGCACGCTTGCCTCAGCCGCGACGGATTTAAGCGGAAAATCTTGGGCTGAAATTGAAGAACTGGCGAAAAAAGAGGGAAAGGTCACGGTCAGTGTGTGGTATTTACAGCCGCAATTTCGTAATTTCGTCAAAGCATTTGAAAGTCAATACGGCATTAAAGTCAAGGTGCCGGAAGGTACATTGGACGGCAATATTAATAAACTGATTGCCGAGAAAAACTTGGAAACCGGAAAAATGGACGTTATCGTTCTGAATGCAGATAGACTCGGTAACGTGGCGAAAAATGACATTCTTGTCAAACTCAACAATTTACCGAATTTCGATAAACTGAACCATCATTTGCAAGGGGTAGAATTAGGTGATGTGGCAGTAGGTTATTGGGGTAACCAAACGGGTTTGGCATATGATCCGCTGCGAATTAAAGAAGAGGAGTTGCCACAATCTTGGGCTGATATGGAAAATTATATTGATAAAAATCCGAAAAAATTCGGTTATTCTGATCCGAACGGCGGCAGTTCCGGTAATGCATTTATTCAGCGCGCTTTAGTGTATATCAACGGCGACTATGACTACCGCACCGATAAAATTGATGAAGCCCAAATCGCCAGTTGGAAGAAAACTTGGGATTGGTTTAGCAGTAAAAAAGATGCGTTAATCCGCACAGCCTCCAATGCTGATAGTTTAACCCGCTTAAATGACGGTGAATTGGTGATTGTTTCCGCATGGCAAGATCACTTATTCAGTTTGCAAAAACAAGGTGCGATTACTGACCGCTTGAAATTCTATGTACCAAAATTTGGTATGCCGGGTGGTGGTAATGTTGTGACCGTAGCAAAAAATGCCCCGAATCTGGCTGCATCGCTTGTTTTCGTCCATTGGATTACTTCGCCTGAAGTGCAACAAAAATTAAGCGAAGAATTTGGTGTACGCCCGCTGGATAACCAATCCGGCTTGAAAGACACTATTTTCTTCTCAACGCCATGGCGCAAAGCAGAAATGGAATCTTTCACAAAAGAGGTGATTTCACGTTAAGTTGATGAAAATATGATATGAAATATTGGCTCGCGTTTCTTAGGCGAGCCTTTAATCTAAAAAGTGCGGTCAGATATTGTAACATTTATGAAGTCGTACAATGCCTTTGAAATATGATGAAATAGAAAAGCCCTGATAATACAGGGTTTTTCATTATAGCCAGACTTTGTCTCGCTCTAATGAAAAACCGCCTTCACTGAAGGCGGTTTTTGTTGTAGTTAATTTGATATATTGTCTCTTTATAACCGGATACTTATATTAAAATTAATATTATTTTCTATTAGGCGATATTTTGACTTCAAATTAGGCCCGCAAGAATTTGAACCAATACCACTCATTTTATAATCGATACACAATACATCATACCCCGCGCGAACCAATTCATAAGAATGCGTTTTCTGTGTCAATTCTTCTTGGGTATAAGGTGATAAATTAAAACTAAATGGCTGTTCCGATTCAATCTTAATCAGATCATTTTTAACGTAAAAACACCCATAATGGCTACCATTTTCTTGAGGTTTAAGATAATTAACATGGTTTTTCTCTGCTGTTGTTAAATAAATTCCAAATTGACTTGCTTGATGCTTATCAATATAACTTTCTCCTGCTCCATATCCTAAATAGGTAAAAGGCGTTTTCTGTTTATCTAAGAAGAAACGTAACCCAAAACGAGGTAAAAATGGTAAATGCTCATGGAAAATTGCATCTGTTTTGATATCTAACTCACCATTTGCAGATAACAAATACTGTGTTTCTAATGTCATGATTTTTGATTTTGCATTCGCTACTAATGCACTTTTCACTGACACCACAACGCGATTTTCTTGCAGATGTGCGCAAATATCATAGACTTTAGAATACATTTGATCATAACCGGCATTTTGCCATTGAGAACGAATTAGGCGATCATTATCTGTTGGAGCCCGCCAAATATTCCAAGCTAATGGCTTATAAATAATGGCTTTACCATTGACTTTAATTTCCTCAATTACCCCTGTGACTTTATTAAATTCATAATAGTATTGGCTATTTTGAATAATAATTTGTCTTTTTGTTTCAGTGATTTCTAACGGTTGCTGCTGAGCTTTATCTGATGTAATAGCAGGCGTATATTCTTTACTTAGGATAATTTGATCAAAACCAAAACAGTGCTCAGCTTGTAATAAATCCGTCTGTTTAGCAGAACAATAAGATAGGTTTAACCATAACAATCCGCCTCGCTCTTTAGGAAGTTGAATCGGTAAAAATTGAGAACAATGAGGTTCACAATCAACAGCTAATGTTCCTGTTTCGATTATCTGGCCATTTTTTACCCATTCATATTTAATTTGAATACTATCTTTTAAATTAGTGAAGTCAAAATAGTTATGCACTTCAACCTGATCATTATTTAAGACTGCTCTTACAGGCCGATTGACATTTTTCACTTCTAATAAATTACTGTGCGGAATACGTTCAGGTGAAACCAAACCATCCACACAGAAATTTCCATCATGGATTTTTTCACCAAAATCACCGCCATATCCTAGTTTTGTTGAGGTAATAAATGGCGCATGATCACACCATTCCCAAATAAATCCCCCACAACTTCCTGAATATTTATTAAATGTTTGAAAATAGTCTTCCATATCACCATTTGAATTTCCCATCGCGTGAGAATATTCGCACAATAAGAATGGTTTATTCGTTTGTGATACATCGGAAAAATAGGCATCAATCACCTCTGTATCAGAGTACATTTCACTGTATAAATCTAAATGCTCAGTATTATTTTTATGTGCCGAATGTTGGTAAATACTACTTTCATAATGCACTAAACGATCCGGATCCCGTTCTTTTACCCATTGTGCGCAATACTCAAAATTCTTGCCATACCCCGATTCATTGCCTAAAGACCAAATCAAAATTGAACTGCGATTCTTGTCGCGTTCCACATTGGCTTTAGTTCGCTCTAATAATGCTGTTTGATACAAAGGTTCTTGAGCAAAATAGCAAAAGTTATCTATCATTTGCTGGCGAATGCGTTGTTCTTCATTAGCGTTTTCTACATTCAAAAAGATACTTGGTTCCGGCTGTGAAATAGCTTGGAATGATGCGCCATGACTTTCAATATCACTTTCACTAATTACATAAAAACCATAGCGATCGCAAAGCTCACAAAACCACGGTGAATTTGGATAGTGTGCGGTACGAATGGCATTAATATTATGTTGCTTCATTAACGTTAAATCAGTCATCGCTTGAGCGACTGAAATAGCATATCCGGTTTTCGGATCACTGTCGTGGCGGTTCACACCTTTAAATTTAATAGGTTGCTGATTCAGCAGCAATACGCCATTTTTAATTTCTACCTTGCGGAACCCCACTTTTTGCGTAATGGTTTCGTCTTCCGTGTGGAATACTAAAGTATAAAGCGCAGGGTTTTCAGCATTCCACAGTTGTGATTTGGTTAAAGGAATATTATCAAGATGGATTTGTGTCCGTTGTTCATCCATTGTAATTTTGCATTCTGTCTGAACAATTTGATCCGTTGTATCAAACAATGTCACTCTAATGTCAGCCGCACATTTTGCGAATTTTAGATCGAGATAGATTTGCCCTAATGATAAATCTTCAGAAAGCACCGTTTTAATATGTAAATCTTGCAGATAATTATGTTCCCTTTCCAATAAATAGACGTCTCGAAAAATTCCCGACATTCTGAATTTATCTTGATCTTCCAGATAACTTCCCGCACACCATTTGAGAACAAAGACGGTTAATGTATTTTCACCATGATGAAGATAATCAGTAATATCAAATTCATTGGTACTATGGCTAATCGAACCATATCCTACAAATTTGTGATTTACATACACATAAAGACAAGAATCAACCCCTTCAAAATTCAGTAAATAACGTTTCTTCGGATTTTTATTCAGTTGCACTTGCTTTTGATATACCCCACAAGGGTTCTCTAACAGGATAAAAGGCGGATCAAACGGAAAAGGATAATTAATATTGGTATATTGATGGGTATCAAATCCGTGATTCTGCCAATTTGAAGGCACGTGGATTTGCTCTACAAACGGAATTTCGCTTATCTTTTCAGGCAAATCTTGCATACTTGAATAATAAGCAAATTGCCATTGACCATTCAATGATGTGAAAAATGAAGAGTTTTCTCTAGCAAATTGATCTACCTTATCCTTTTTAGCAAAAGGAATAAAATAGCTATGATGTGGTAATGCATTAATTCGTGTAATTGTAGGATCTTGATAATAATTTGCTAATAACATTTTCCTGTCCTCTGAATTTTAAGCGTTGTTCACTAATTTCTTGGTATTTACTAAAGTAAATACAGAAACTGATGTAAATGCAAGAGCAATACAACCTAAGATAAAATAGGTAGATTGAAAACCATACATGTCATATAAAGTCCCTACGGCAGGCGATAAAATCATATTACCAATCTGCTTTGAAAAGTGACAAGAGACTAAATAAATGGTTGCGGAGAAACGGACTTCAAAAACATCAGTAATATATTTAAATACTCCAACCAAATAGAATGGTACTTCAAACATATGTAATGTTTTTAATACAATCACATGCCATGCTTCTGTTGCAAAAGATGAGCCCATAATGCGAATACTCATAATTGTTCCTGCAATCAATAACGCATTCTTTGCCCCAATACGATTAATCAATAAAGGCACGAAAAACATAATTGTTGCATTTAATAGCTCTCCTCCCGTTGTTACATAACCAAAGAATTTCATTCCTTGTTCTTTAGATTCAAAAAACGTATTGAAGAAATTACCAAATTGCTGGTCAAAAATGTCATAAACACAAGCCACTCCAACAACATAAGTTAATAATGCCCAGAAACGAGGTAGAGAAAAGAGCTTTAAGGCTTGTTTTAGTGTAATTGGACTTTTATTTACACCTAATTGTTCCACTACTTGAACTGTATTATTACCATCTGTTTTTGCAAGGAAAATCAGAACCAATAACACAACGGCAGTGGCGGAACCAAGGCAGAAAACCGCATTCGGTTGAGAACTATACAAATTGCCTGCAATAGAGGCACAGATTGCCCAACCTAACATCCCGAATAGCCGTGTTCTTCCATATTCAAACCCGTTTAAATGGCTGATACGCTCAATGTAGGCTTCTGATGCTGGTGCGCCTGCTTGGAACACAAATCCCATATATGCACCTCCGGCAATAACCCCCAACCATAAATTGGTTTTCAATAACGGAGCAAAAACATAAATAAAGAATGGTGCATAGAAAAGAAGTAATATCGCAAGTAGCCAAAGCAGATGTTTTCGAATACCTAATTTATCAGATAAAAATCCTAAAATAGGCTGAAAGAGTAAAGCAAAAAGAGAAATGAACGAAAAGACGTAGCCAATTTTCTCCCCTTTTAATCCGTGAATATCACCGAGCCAAATCCCTAAAAAAGGATGACAGGTCGCCATAATGAAGAAAAAAGCAAAAAAATACGCACTAAAAATCCAATAATTACTATTGGTTAAGTATTGCGATTTAGATGAAGTTTGATTGCTCATCTCACACCTCTGTGTCTATTTAACATTAAATTGGCTAAAATGTTAACGTTATCACTCATAATGTAAACACATTTATGATGAAAATGTGAAGCAAGTCACAAATGTTAACATTAACATTTGTTTTTTGTGATACAGATCACAAAATAAAAAGTTAACGTTAACTAAAATCGCAAAAAATTTTATGATAAGCAATAAATTCACCAATGATTCGAGAAAAAATGACATCCTTAAAAGACGTAGCACAATTAGCCGGTGTTTCTCTGATGACAGTATCAAGAGCACTCAACAACCCGGAAAAGTTATCTAAAAAAACCTATGACGTAGTCAAAAAAGCAATTGATGAATTACATTATGTGCCGAGTCTTGCCGCGCAAAGTATTCGAGGAAGCTCTGCCAAAACCATCGGTGTGTTATCTTTGGGAACCGCCACAACCCCTTTTTCAGTTGAAATCTTATTAGGGATTGAGCAAACGGTGCGCCAGTTTGGTTGGCATTCTTTTGTAATTAATTGCATAGAAAATGAAAAAGAATCACTAAAACACAGCGTAGAAGCTCTTATTGCACAACGCCCAAATGCGATTATTATTGCGCGAAATGGCTTAAAAAAAGTCAAAGTACCGAAAGCACTACAACACTTCCCGATAGTGTTGGCGAACTGTGTGACGGACGATATCCATGTTGCAAGCTATATTCCCGATGATTTTCAAGGGCAGTTTGAACTTACTAAATTGATTATTGAGCAAGGTTATCAACAACCGCTCTTTTTACATATTCCACATAATTATATCGCCACGGAAAAACGTAAATCCGGGTTTGAAAAAGCATGGTTTTCACAAGAAAAAGCCAGTGAACCCGTATCTTTTTTTATGGAAACTGATGGCGAAGATTATAAAAGAGGTGCCAAGCCTTTAATGGAAATTTTAGAGAATAATGAAAAATTTCCGTTTGATGTCGTGATTTGTGGTAATGACCGAATTTCTTTCGTTGCTTATCAACTGCTATTGAGTAAAGGTTTTCGAATTCCTGAAGATGTGGCGGTTGTGGGATACGATAATACAGTCGGCATGTCGTATTTATTTATTCCGTCTTTAACAACCGTTGAGCTTCCACATTATGAGATGGGTAAACAAGCCGCTTTACATCTTATTGAGCATAGAGCAAATTCTGATATGCATTTATTAAGATGCCCATTAATTATAGGGAAATCTTGTTAACCCTACATAGCTCAAAAAGACAGGGCAATCTATTTTTATAAAAATACAACATGGCTTCATTCTCTATTTTGATATTGTGTGGATGATAAAATATCTTGGTAGGGCTATCGGCATTTATTTGTATCTTTAACAGTTTTAATAGAATTCAAGATATTAGCCATCATTTGGGTTCCTAAAACACAAACATTCCAGCGAAAATTTTGCCACAGGTATAAATTCTTACTATTTGGTGCGATGTAGTTGTTGTGCTAAACCTAAAATTTCTTAGGCATTTTCCTCTATAATGAGAGCTACAATCGTGCGGTCGATTTTCTTGGCGTTTTTTGAAGTAAAAAACATTTTGAAAATCGACCGCACTTTGATCTACTTTTCAAAGAGTGGTCGGTTTTAGCCTAACCAGCCGGCTTGCTGGGCAATAAATAATGCGGCAAAGGCAGTTAAATAGAATAAGCCTATAAAGGACAACCACAATAATCCGCCTTTCACGCTATGTTTGGCTTTCATGGTTAAGGATAAGTTTAACCATGCAAATATCGGCGCAGAAACAAAGGAAGCGATCATGGCAAATTTCAACATCGGGCCAACGGCGTTATTAAAGTAGAAAATAATCGCCAATCCGGAGGCCGCGGCAAGCACCATGGCAATGTTTAAGGTTCTTACCGAGCTTTCGTGTTTACCAAGTAATAAACGCAAGGATTCTACGTTGGTACGGGAATAGCCGTCGATAACGGTAATGGTCGTACCAAACATACACATGAAAGCGATGACGGCGATCAATAAACGCGCCCATTCACCAATGGTGCTGGCATACATATTGATTAATTGTGCGATATATTTACCGCCCACCATTTCCACGGCTTCAGGTGAACCGAATTGTACCAACGCACCAAGTGCTAAGAACACAACCGCTAAAATCGCCGTGCCGATGTAACCCACGTTAAAGTCAAATAAACCGTCTTGATAAGACACTTTGGTCAAGCGACGTTTTGCCACCACCCACATGGAGTTAATTGCCGAAATCTCAATCGGCGCCGGCATCCAACCCATTAAAGCCACTAAAAAGGCCAATTTACTTAATTCCCACGGGGAAGGCGCAACGAAATCTGCCGGTGCGACACCTTGCATACCATTACGCATGAATGCAATCACCACGGCACTGACTGTTGTCACGGTTAATGCGATCATGATGATTTTGGATAGACTGTCTAATAAGCGGTATTTCCCTAACAATAAAATGCCGGTAATCACGACAATTACCAATGAACTCAATACCGGCATTGGCAACGGAATAGGGATGATAAAGGTTAAGATCGCGGCGGTTAATAAGCCCACTGCCGCAGTGTTAATCACCGTAGCAAAGATGTTCAGCGCAAGGAACAACCACAAATAGAATTTCCCTTTTTGACGATAACCTTCCAACAAGGTATTGCCGGTATCTAAGGTATATTGCACGCCGAAACGGAAGAAAGGGTATTTGAATAAATTAGCAAGAATCACAATGCTCACTAATTCCCAACCATAAATCGCACCGGCTTGGGTGGACGCAATAATATGCGAACCACCAACGGCAGCCGATGCCATGACGATTCCTGGACCTAAGGCGGCGAATTTACTCGCCCATGTAGATTTTTCTACTGAATTTGAAACTTCACTCATAAAATGTTCTCTTATCAATTGACTATAAAATACGAAAAAGGACTCATTTATAATAGAATTTAACAACTCAGTAAAGAAAATAAAATTCTGTACAAGAAGGAATTGTAGAGTAAAAAACTAATAATTAACGAATTTTAGATAATGACTTCAAAATAGGAGAAAATACTAAACAATCGTACCAAAAAATTGATTTATTTCAGTGAATAAAATTTTTCATTTAAAAAGAAAGAGCGGTCAAAAATACCGGCGTTTTTGACTGCCCTTTTCTTTTAATCTAATGCTGTAGCGTCTCAAAAATCTTTTCTGCCAATGCTTTTGAGATGCCGGGGACGGAGGCAATTTCATCGAGGGTGGCGTTTTTAACGCCTTGCAAGCCGCCGAGGTATTTGAGGAGGGCTTGGCGGCGTTTGGCGCCTACGCCTTCGATGCTTTCTAAGCCGCTTTGGGTGAAATGTTGTTGGCGTTTTTGGCGGTGCCCGCTGATGGCGTGGTTGTGGCTTTCATCGCGGATATGTTGGATTAAATGGAGCGCGAGACTGTCCGATGGCAAATGCAATTCTTTATCCCATTTGCTTAAAATTAGGGTTTCCAAACCGGCACGGCGATCGACGCCTTTGGCAACGCCAATTAAGTGCGGTCGGTTTTTATTCCATTTTACCTTGAGATTTTCAAACACCTGTAACGCACGGTTGAGTTGTCCTTTGCCGCCGTCAATAAAAATAATGTCGGGGATTTTGTCTTCTTCTAGATCTTTGTCGTAGCGTTTTAACAGTGCTTGCTCCATAGCCGCGTAGTCATCGCCTTTGGTGATGCCGCTGATGTTGAAACGACGGTAATCGGATTTTAGCGGCCCGTCCTGATTGAACACCACGCAGGAAGCGATGGTTTGTTCGCCCATCGTATGGCTGATATCAAAACATTCCATGCGTTTGATGGCATTAATGCCGAGTAATTCCTGCAAGGCAGCATAGCGATCATGTTGCAAGGTAGATTGTTTTAACTTAGTCACTACTGAGGCTTTGGCATTCATTTGTGCGAGTTGCAGGTATTTGCTTTTATCACCTTTGGCATGATCTTGAATGATAACTTTTCGCCCCGCTTGGTCGCTTAACAAGGTTTCCAAATCCGCTTTTTCTTCCAGTTTTTGATCCACGATAATGGTGTTCGGAATAGTTCTGCCTTGGTGTGCCTGTAAATAAAATTGCCCAACAAAGGTTTCTGTAAGCTCTGCCAGATTGGTATTGTTCGGTACTTTCGGAAAATAACTGCGATTACCTAAAATCTTACCCTGACGAATAAACAACACCTGCACGCAAGCCACACCAAGTTGGTAGGCGATGGCGATAATATCAATGTCATCATGGCGATCGTTGGCGACAAATTGTTTTTCAATCACTGCGCGCACCGCCTGAATTTGGTCGCGAATCCGTGCCGCCTCTTCAAAATTCAGTTGCTGACTTGCCTGTTCCATTTGTTTCACTAAATGATCCAACACTTGTTGATCTTTGCCCTGTAAGAACAAGCGGGCAAAATTCACTTGCTGCGCATAGGCTTCGTCTGTCACATAACCTTTTACGCAGGGGGCAAGGCAACGCCCGATTTGATATTGCAAACAAGGGCGCGAGCGATTGTTATACACGGAGTTTTCACATTGCCGAATAGGGAACAATTTTTGCAACAAAGACAAGGTCTCACGCACCGCGCCGGCATTGGGATAAGGGCCGAAATATTCCCCTTGAATTTTCTTTGAGCCACGATAAGAGGTAATGCGAGGATGCGTTTCTTTGGTTAATAAAATATACGGATAGGATTTATCATCGCGCAACAACACGTTATAACGCGGCTGATAGGTTTTGATGTAATTATGCTCAAGCAGTAGCGCTTCTGTTTCCGAGGTGGTAATCGTGGTTTCAATATGATGAATTGATGCCACCAACGCTTCCGTTTTTTTGCTGTTTAACTGCTTACGAAAATAACTGGATAAGCGTTTTTTCAGATCTTTTGCCTTGCCTACATAAATCACCGTGTTGCTATCGTCATACATACGATAAACGCCCGGTAAGTGCGGTACGTTAGCGAGGAATTTTTTTGCGTCGAAAGTGATATCAGGCACAGGAAAGATCTCTTTTGATCGCGCACGCTTCCTAGCGTGTGCAGGTCATTATGTTTATCGATTTTAGGCACGCGTTAGGAAACGCGCGCCAGCGGTTATTGGGGGCATAATTGTAAATTGCTTAATTGCATTGAGAAATACATTATTTTCTACGTTAATTCCGTCTGTCAAATCCCCCCATCCCTCTTTTTTAAAGAGGGTGAGAGGGCGTGTTAATGCGATTTCTTCGCTAAAATCGACCGCACTTTTTCCAGATCTTCAGCCGTGTCCACACCCACAGCCGGCACTTCTTTGGCAAGTTCTACATGAATTTTTTCGCCGTTCCACAGCACACGTAGCTGTTCCAGTTTTTCGATGTGTTCTAATGCGGTCGGTTGCCATTGCACATATTGTTTAATGAAACCGGCGCGATAAGCATAAATCCCAATATGGCGTAGGTATTGTGTGTTCAGTTGCAATTTTGCTACGTCGTCCATTTGCGCGAATTGATCACGATCCCAAGGAATTACGGCGCGGGAGAAATAAAGCACATAGCCGTCTTTGTTGGTCAGTACTTTCACCACGTTGGGATTAAATAATTCTTCCGGCTCGTCGATATTGACCGCAAGGCTTGCCATGTTGACAGGGTATTTAGAGAGATTTTCCGCCACTTGTTTGACGATAACCGGTGGAATAAGCGGTTCGTCACCTTGAATGTTCACGATGATTTCATTGTCGGGGATTGCCAGTTTTTCAACCACTTCAGCTAAGCGTTCCGTACCGGAATTGTGGCTTTCTGCGGTCATGCACACTTCTGCACCAAAGTTTTTGGCGGCGGCAGCCACCAGGTCGTTGTCGGTGGCGATAATCACGCGGGTTGCGCCTGATTGTTTGGCTTGTTCAAAAACATGTTGAATCATCGGTTTGCCGGCGATATCTGCCAACGGTTTTCCCGGCAAACGGCTTGAAGCGTAGCGGGCGGGAATAATAACAGTAAATTGGATCATGTTACTTTTCCTCCGATGGGCTTAATGTTTCCGCTTGTTCCGCCAATAATACCGGAATGCCGTTTTTAATCGGGTAAGCAAGTTTTTCAAAACGACAAATTAAACGTTGATGTTGCTCATCGTATTCCAAACGTCCGTGGCAGGTCGGGCAAGCCACGATTTCTAATAATTTCCCATTCATCATATTGATCTCGATTTGTGTTTATTTTTATTCACAAGCTCTCTCGTTGGCCTGTTTCCCCCGAAAGAATCGTTAGGGTAGCCAACGTTGAAAATATTTCACATTTTTTGACCGCACTTTTGTAGGATCTTTTGAATAAATTGTTGTGCTTTTTCGCCTTGGATTTCTGTCGTTACCGGCACATACCACCAATGTTCTTCTGCAAACGTCATGCATTTTACGGCATCTTTTTCCGTCATTAAGAGCGGTCGATTTTTGTCGAATTTTGCAAAAAGTTCGGGGCTAAATGATTGATGATCCTGAAAGGCCTGCGTTTCCATTAATTGAATACCATGTTGTTGTAACATCGTGAAAAAACGCGGTGGATTGCCGATTCCGGCGATAGCGGTAGCTTGGCTAAATTCATTTAACGGACGCTGTGCTTTTGTGACTAAATTCACGGCATATTGCGGTTTTAAGGTCATTACGGCATCGCTGTATTGGTTTTCCGAACCGTTAGTGATGATGATGTCCACATTTTTTAAACGGCTTGAAAGCTCCCGTAATGGGCCGGACGGTAACAAGAAACCATTGCCTGAACCACGTTCCGCATCCATGATCACCACTTCAAAATCCCGTTGGAGTTTGTAGTGTTGTAAACCGTCATCGCTAATAATGACATCACATTTGGTGTGTTGTAATAAACATTCAATAGCTTGTTGGCGATTTGGTGAAATACAAACGGGAGCTTGTGTACGGGTGGCAATGAGGACGGGTTCATCACCGGCTTCAATTGGATCGCTAGTTGGTGTAACCAACAGAGGATAATTTTTTGCTTTACTGCCGTAACCGCGAGAAATTACCCCTACATTCAAACTGCACTTAGTCAGTTCCTGCACCAACCAAATTACCGCCGGTGTTTTGCCATTGCCGCCTACGGATAGGTTACCGACAATCACCACGGGAATTGGCGCGCGGTAAGATTTCAGTAGATTTAAACGAAACAGAGCGCGGCGAACGGTAGTAATCAACCAAAACAACAGGGAGAAAGGGCAGAGTAGCCATGCTATCCACGAACGGGAGTACCAAAACTGCATTGTTTCTCCTTAATAACGTTATTGACTGAATTGCATATTGTGCAATTGTTTATAAGCACCGCCTTGTGCCAATAATTCTTTATGGTTGCCGCGTTCTTTGATTTTGCCGTGCTCAATCACCAAGATTTCATCGGCTTTTTCAATGGTAGATAAACGATGAGCGATCACTAAAACGGTACGATCTTTTTGGATTTCTTCCAATGCCGCTTGAATGGCACGTTCCGATTCCGTATCTAAAGCGGATGTAGCTTCGTCTAAAATTAATACCGGTGAATTACGCAATAAAGCACGGGCGATGGCTAAACGCTGGCGTTGGCCACCAGATAAACTGGCCCCGTTTTCGCCGATAACGGTATCCAAACCATTTTCCAATTGGTCGATAAATTCCATCGCGTGTGCTGCTTTTGCCGCGTTAATAATTTCTTCACGACTGTATTTGTCTTTTGCCGCATAAGCAATGTTGTTGGCAATAGTGTCGTTAAACAAGTGTACTTGTTGGGATACCACTGCGCAATTTTCGCGTAAATCGGACAAACGATAATCTTGGATATTGACGCCGTCTAACAGGATTTCACCTTGTGTTACGTCATAGAAACGGGTTATTAAATTGGCGATAGTGGATTTCCCCGAGCCGGAACGTCCCACCAAGGCAACTGTTTTGCCATGAGGAATGTGGAAGGAAATGTCATCCAAGGCAGATTCTTCTTTGCCTTCATAACGAAAAGTGACGTTTTTAAATTCAATTTCACCCTTCACTTTTTCTGCTTTGTAAGTGCCGGTGTCTTTTTCCGTTTCCATATCTAAAATGCCAAACAGCGTTTGACAGGCCGCCATACCACGTTGGAATTGAGAATTCACATTAGTTAAGGATTTTAACGGACGCATTAACGCAAGCATGGAAGAGAAAACAACGGTGAAAGTCCCTGCGCTGAGGTGTTGACTCATGATGGAAGGAAATGTCGCTAAATAAAGCACTGCAGCCAAGGCGAAAGAGGCGATGATTTGCACTACAGGATCGGCGATTGCATCAGCTGCCGTCATTTTCATGCCCTTGCGGCGCATATCGTTACTAACATGATTGAAACGTTCTTCTTCTATTAATTGACCACCAAAAGACAGCACCACTTTATGCCCTTTTAACATTTGCTCTGCTGTTGACGTAAGTTCGCCCATGGAATTTTGCATATTGCGACTCAGGGTGCGAAATTTTTTCGAAACCAAGCTGATTAATATGCCGATAATCGGCCCGATAATGAATAGCACCAAAGAAAGTTGCCAACTGGTGTAAAGCATGATCCCAAGTAATGAAATTAAATAAGCTCCTTCACGCACAATCGTGATTAAAGAACTGGAGGAGGCATTGGCGATCATCTCGGAATCATAGGTAATACGGGAGAGTAATTTGCCGGAGGAATTACTGTCGAAAAAACTCACCGGCATAAACATTAAATGCTTAAACAAGCGACGGCGCATGGTCATGACCACTTTGCCGGAAACCCACGCCAAACAATAATTGGAAATAAAACTTGAAATACCACGAAAGATAATGAGCAATACCACAAAAACCGACATTTGTTTTAAAAAGGAGGCGTCCGCTTTGCCGAAACCGTCATCTAATAAAGGTTTGAGTAAGAAAATTAAGCCGGAATCGGTTAATGCGTTTAAAACCAACGCAATACCGGAAACAATCAAACCTGTTTTGTAGGGGCTAATAGTGGGCCATAAACGTTTAAAGGTTTGCATTGTGGAAAGATCTTGATCTTGCATAATAATTTCTGTCTTCAGGTCAAAAATAATGGCGCATTGTACCTTTATTTCGTCTGTAAGCCAATTAATCTGCGATACCACGGTGAAAATTCTGCCCGCGCAGTTTGGATTTTTATTTCGTTATCTTGAAATAATAAGCGGATTTGTCCGTGTTCCGCCGTGTTATAAATTTGTGTATTTTGTCGTCTTAAACGGGCAACCACGTCTTTGTGGGGAAAATGCCAAGGATTCCAACGTCCGCTGGAAATCAGCGCGATCTTAGGTTCCGTTTGTCGCACCAATGCTTCACCGGTGGAGGTTTTACTGCCATGGTGTCCCACTTGCAATACATCAATTTTTCCAAGTTTTGGCAAGATCTTATATTCCACCCCAAGATCCGCATCGCCTGTGAGTAAAATTTGATGTTGTCCATCACTTAGTAATAGTGTGCAAGAATCCTTATTTTCCGCCCTCGGAACGATAGTATCGGGAGATAGCACAGAGAAACTTAATCCTTGCCAATGCCATTTTTCACCGGTTTGGCACAAAGTGCGGTCGATTTTGCGATCGTTTTTTTCTCCATAGATTTTGTTTGACGGGCTAATGAATTTCACTGTCGGGTATACCGCTAAAATATCTTTTGCTCCGCCGGCGTGATCGTTGTCATCATGGCTTATGATCAACCAATCAAGTTCAATACCTTCCCGCTGTAAATAAGGCAAAATTTCTAATCTTGCCATGCTGCCGCCGTTCCAACTTGGGCCGGTGTCATAGAGCACGCCTTTGCCATTTTTAACGATTAATGTGGCGAGCCCTTGCCCTACATCTAAGGTTTCTAATTGCCAATGAGGGCGTGAAATTGACAGATAAATCAATGAAGTAATGCAAAATACCACTAATCCGCCGCCAATGGCATACGCCTTGATTGGTAACCCTAAATCAAGTTTACGCGCGGGGTTTAAGTGAAATCCTTTATTACGGGATTGTTTGGCTAATTCGATGGGGGATGCGATAGGTTTCGGGGCTTTATAAACAAAATGTAATGCGCTTAAAAACGCAATCGTGAGCAAAAGCGTTAGCCATAAACTTTGTTGGAGTGAAACCGTGAGCCATCCGTCTTGCCCATAAGCCAAAAGTGCGATGATTTTTTCCGATAAATTATCGGCGGCCTGCCATGAATACAAGGCGCCTTGGGTGAATACGGCAAACAACACTAAGGGGACCAACAAAAAGCTGTATATGGGCACGGCGATTAAATTGGCTATAAAGCCATTTAAAGAGAGTCCGTTAAAAAAGAAAAGTTGAATTGGGGTAAACAACCATAACAGCCCCAATTGCAGATGAAACAGCGAAAAAATCCACCGCACTTTGTGCCATGGTGAATGGGTAAGGGATGATTGGCGCCATTGTAATAGCGATAGCGGAAAAAATTGATACCAAATCATCAAACTTATGACGGCGCTGACGGACAGCCAGAAACTGGTGGAAAGCAACATAAGCGGATCGATCAAAATCAATAATGCCAATACCCGCCACAATAAACGCCATGGCGTCCAGTATAGCCTTAGGCCTTGAATTACATAGAGTATAACGAGGGCAATCATGGCGCGCAGGGTGGGAATTGCCATGCCCGCCAACTGACTATAAAGCAAGGCAAATAGCAAACCGCATAGTATCGGCAATGTCGGCGTGAGATAACGGGTTGGCAGAAAAAATTGCAGTAGGCGTGCCAAGCCATATCCTAGTAACATGGCAAGGCCGATATGCAAGCCTGAAATGGCGATTAAATGTGCCGTATTAGTTTTTTGATAAATTTGCCAAGTTTCGTTGTCTAACCATGCGCGTTCGCCAAAACCAAGGGCTAATAGCAAGCCTTGTTGGGATAGATTTTCCGTTTGTTTTAGGGCGTTATTGAGAGCTGTTTGTCGCCACGAAAAAACGTTTTCTATTTTGACCGCACTTTGCACGCTTGCCCATGCGCTAATGTGTTTGCCGAAATACCATTGTTGGCGGTCGAAGCCGTTAAAGTTTAAACGGGACGATATTGGGCGCAGACGTAAATCGCCCTCATAACGTTCGCCGATTTTCACGATTTGCGGCGCTTTCCACTGGGCGTAAATACGTTGTTCCGGTAAGTCTTCGGCGAGTTTGGCGACAATGACTACAGTTTGAAAATCTTGTTGGTTCAACACTTCTTGTACGGTGAATTCGGCGTGAAGGATTTTCGGCAAATTGGCAATGTTGTCCGCTTGTTTGAGCAGTGACAGAGCAGGGAAATGCACATAAACAAGTTGGGCAAGTAACAGCAATAAATAGGTGAGTAGCGTCAATGGCTTGGTTAATCTTAAGCCGTAACAAAGCAATGCCATAAACAGCAACGGGAGGAAAACATACAATGCCACCTGCCACGATAAAAGCCATTTATCGGGCAAAAATAATAGTGTTAGCCCACTGAAAATCAGTGTGCCGGCAAATTTATCTAACGAAATATTCACATTTTTAACCGCGCTTTTATCATCCGAAAGAGCGGTAATATGAAAGAAATAAACACGTTAGAAAAAATATGGCAATAAATAATGCGGGCTGAATCGCAAATTTGAAAAAATTTCGGAGAAAACAGTGAAATAATGTGTAAATTCATTTGATCATTTTCGGAAGTTCTGTTATTTATTACGCCTTTCAAAATTTAGGTCCGTTTTAATTGGTGTTACCTTTATAACTAAAGAAGCAACACTTATTGTGGGGTTTTAGAAGTATTAAATGGATGAATTTTTTATTAGGAGATACAAATGAGTAAAGCGTCTTTGAGTTTATTAGCTTTAGCCGGTGTTGAACCGTACAAAGAAAAAAAAGGCGAAGAGTATATGAATGAGCACCAAGTGCTACATTTCAAGAAAATTCTTCAAGCCTGGTATGATCAAATTAGAGATGAAGCTTCTCGAACCGTTGCTCATATGCAAGACGAAGCGTCTAATTTCCCGGATCCATCCGACAGAGCAACACAAGAAGAAGAGTTTAGCTTGGAATTACGCACGCGTGATCGTGAACGTAAATTAATGAAAAAAATCGAAAGCACGTTGAAAAAATTGGACACTGATGATTTCGGTTATTGTGAATCTTGTGGGGTTGAAATCGGAATTAAGCGTTTAGAAGCGCGCCCAACCGCCGATCTTTGTATTGATTGCAAAACCTTAGCGGAGATTCGTGAAAAACAAATGGTCGGTTAAATCACGACAGAATGGATAAAAGTGCGGTCAAAAATATAATATTTTGTGACCGCACTTTTTGATTTATTTTTTGTAATTAACGGAGATGTCTTATTTTTACTTATATTAAAAATCTTTTGAGCAAAAAAATAAAGAATAAAGCTGTCGCTCAAAATGAATTGAAAGTCTTACCTAAAAAACAATCTATTATTGAAACTGAACCTGTTAAAAATAAGGCTCACAGTTCTTCCCACAACAAAAAAAACCTTCATAAAAAAGATTTTAAATACAGCATTAAAGCCTCAATTCATGGTATTACCCCACGCATAATTAATCGTAATGCGTTAACCGTGGTGGAAAAACTACAACGTCAAGGCTATGAAGCCTATGTGGTCGGTGGCTGTTTGCGAGACTTGTTGCTCGGTAAGAAACCAAAAGATTTTGATGTGGCAACAAATGCCCGTCCGGAACAAATTCAGGCTATTTTCCAACGCCAATGTCGTTTGGTGGGGCGCCGTTTCCGCTTGGCGCATATTATGTTTGGGCGTGAAATTATTGAGGTGGCCACCTTCCGCGCCAACCATGCCGAGAGCCACAATGAAAAACATGCCAAACAAAGTGAAGAAGGAATGCTGTTGCGCGACAATGTGTACGGCACATTGGAACAGGATGCGGAACGTCGTGATTTCAGCGTCAATGCCTTGTACTACAACCCGCAAGATAACATTTTAAAAGATTTCTTTAATGGTATTGAGGATTTAAAAAACGGTAAATTGCGTTTAATCGGCGATCCTGTCACCCGTTATCAGGAAGATCCCGTGAGAATGCTTCGCTCTATTCGGTTTATGGCAAAATTGGACATGTTTTTGGATAAACCAAGCGAAATCCCAATTAAAGATTTGGCACATTTATTGAAAAATATTCCACCGGCACGTTTATTTGAAGAAAGTTTAAAATTATTACAAACCGGTCATGGTGTGAAAACTTATCGGTTATTGCGTCAGTATGGTTTGTTTGAATTGCTTTTTCCTCTGTTAAGTAAATATTTTACCGCGCATGAAGACAGCATGACGGAAAAAATGATTCTGCGTTCATTAACGTCTACCGATGAGCGCGTAGTCGATAAACTGCCGCTTAATCCGGCGTTTTTGTTTGCGGCATTTTTTTGGTATCCCTTGCGTGAGCGGGTGGAAGTGCTGAAAAATGAGGGCGGATTGAATAATCATGATGCCTACGCGTTAGCATCAAATGATGTGCTTGAGTTATTATGCAACAGTTTAGCCGTGCCGCGTCGCCACACAACGGTGATTCGTGATATTTGGTCATTGCAATTACAGTTCTTAAAACGCACACAAAAATCCGTGCAACGCGCCATGGAACAGACAAAGTTTCGTGCCGGTTTTGATTTGTTAGCAATGCGTGCGGAAATTGAAGGCGGTGAAACGGTGGATTTGGCTACTTGGTGGCATGAATATCAGTTCAGCAATGATGCTCAGCGGCAAAATCTGATGAATGCATTGCCAAATCAACCAAAACGCAAATATCATCGTCGCAAACGTAGCGGTTCAAGCAAGAAGGCAATTCATGAATAAGGTTTATATTGCTTTAGGTAGCAATTTGTCTGATCCTCAGGCGCAATTAGTGGCTGCGCTACGTGCCATGAACGCCCTACCGAATACCCGTGTTATTGCCGTGAGCTCGTTCTATCAAAGTCAGCCTCTTGGTCCGCAAGACCAACCGGATTATGTCAATGCCGTTGCCTGTTTGGAAACGGATCTTGCGCCTCTTGTCTTATTAGATGAATTACAACGCATTGAACATGAACAAGGTCGAGTTCGACTGCGTCGTTGGGGCGAACGTACCTTGGATTTGGATATATTGCTTTATAGCGATCAGATTCTTCAATCAGAGCGTCTTACCGTTCCTCATTATGATATGCATCATCGTGAATTCGTGGTGATTCCACTCGTTGAAATTGCGCCGGATCTTGTTTTGCCCAAAGGAGAATCTGTTTCCGAATTGACAAAACAGTTTGCTCATCACCGGATGAGTATTGTGAAAGAGAAAGGCGAAATTCACCTAGAAAAGTGACCGCACTTTTATTCAAATAAGCCGATAAAAAAGGTGCATTCAATGCATCTTAAATAAACGCACCGGCGTTTATGTTCATGATGTTCATCTTAAAAATTTTCCGGCCTTTTTCACCGTATCCATGGTGTCATTTGTGAGCCGTCTTAGAACATTTATGAAAGCAAAGTGCGGTGACTTTTTAAAACGTTTTATTTTCGGCAATGTGGGTGAAGTAACTCCGGACGATATTCAAAATGGACGGAATCGTAGTGATACCATTTGCCACCCCAGATAAACCCATGCTTTTCAAAAATACCGACGATTTGTTTGAGCTTCGGATCTTGAATGAGTTTTTGCGGATAAGCGCAAGGGGCGTTGGCTTTGCAACTGCTCCATTGCCAATAGGTGCCAAGCCCGTTCGGCAAAGTGAAATCAATAGCGATACCGAAGGCGTGTGCACTACGACGTTTGGTGCCGCTGATGACTCGGTAATTAAAGGTACCGGCAGGTTTCGTGAGATAAGCGGCTAATGAAGGATGTTGCACGATCTCTTCACCAACAGCCTGTAAGGCTTGCGCGGCACCGTTTACTTGATTAAATTGCAGATTTTTCCCGCTTGGCGCCCAACGTACGGAAACCAAATGTTGGCGAACGGCGGTTTCTGTTTCGCCATACATGGCAGCAAAGAAGGCATCGTTACGAATTCTACCGGGATCGGCATTTTGTTCGGGAATTGGGAAATCTAGCGGATAAGGTTGGGCAAGTTGGTCGAGCAATTCGCCGTGAGTCAATTTGGCGTTAAAATCGCCACCAAAGGCTTTTAACGGTAGCTTTTGTCGATTAACGATTAATTCACCCGTTTGATATTGCACGCTGTTCGGGTATGCCGATTGGTAGCAAAGCCCAGCCTGTTCAGGCGTGACGGCATGTGCAAAGCTAATAATGCAAGTCAAAATAGAGGTAAAGAATAATTTTTTCATAGTCGAAGTAAATATAAGAAAGGCTTTCATTATTGAAAGCCTTTATTTTCGCATTTAAAGTGCGGTCATTTTTTCAAATGTTTTTATGACGTTTATTTATTGTGTTGCTTGAATTGCAGTTAAAGCAATGGTGTACACAATGTCATCTACTAATGCACCACGGGACAAGTCGTTCACCGGTTTACGCATACCTTGTAACATCGGGCCGATAGACACAAGGTCGGCAGAACGTTGAACCGCTTTGTAGGTGGTGTTACCGGTATTCAAATCAGGGAAGATGAATACGGTGGCTTGACCGGCAACCGGAGAATTCGGCGCTTTAGAACGTGCCACATCTTCCATTACCGCCGCATCGTATTGTAACGGACCATCGATGAGTAAATCAGGACGTTTTTCTTTCGCAATGCGGGTCGCTTCTTTCACTTTTTCTACGTCAGCACCGCTACCTGACGTACCGGTGGAGTAAGAAATCATCGCTACTTTTGGATCGATACCGAAGGATTTCGCGGATTCGGCAGATTGAATGGCGATTTCCGCTAATTGTTCTGCTGTTGGATCCGGGTTCACAGCACAGTCACCGTAAACAAGCACTTGATCCGGTAACAACATAAAGAAAATGGAAGAAATAATGGAACAACCCGGTGCGGTTTTGATAATTTGCATTGGTGGGCGAATGGTGTTGGCCGTGGTGTGAACCGCGCCGGAAACCAAACCATCCACTTCGTTGGCTTCCAACATCATGGTGCCGAGTACAACGTTATCTTCCAATTGCTCGCGTGCCATGGTTTCGGTCATACCTTTTGACTTACGCAATTCTACCAAGCGGGCAACATAGTTTTCACGCACGCTGGCCGGGTCAATCACGGTAATGCCTTTGACTAATTGTACGCCTTGGGATTCGGCAACGCGTTTAACATCATCCGGTTTTGCCAACAGCACGCATTCTGCAATGCCACGCTCGGCACAAAGAATAGCAGCTTTAATAGTACGCGGTTCGTCACCTTCAGGTAACACAATGCGTTTGTTAGCTGCACGGGCAAGTTCGGTTAATTGGAAACGGAACGCCGGTGGTGATAAACGACGTAAGCGACCGGAGGCTTCCACCAAACCGTTAACGAAAGAAGGATCTAATTTTTCACCGGTGTAGCGTTTGATATTTTCAATGCGTTCTTTGTCGTCAACCGGTACTTCAAGATTGAAACTTTGTAGATTTAATGCGGTTTGCCATGTGTTGCCTTCAATGCGGAAGACCGGTAATTTTTTGCTTTCAAAGACGTGTTGGCAAAGCTTTTTAATTTGCGGATCTAATTTATAGCCGCCGGTTAATAATAAACCGCCGATTTCGATACCGTTGGATACTGCAAGGGCCGCTGCCACGATCACATCAGGACGGTCGGCAGAAACCACTAATAAGCTACCTGCACGGAAGTGTTCAACCATGTTTGGTAGGCTTCTTGCGCAGAAAGTAATACCACGAATTCGACGGTTGACATCGCCTTCATTGAGAATGGATGCGCCTAAATGTTTGATTAAATCAATGGCACGGGTAGCGATAAGATCAGCAGACCATGGAATACAAGCTAATAATTTAATTTGGCTTTGAGCGAATAATTTAACCAATTCGGATTCGCTGTTATGGCTGTGTTGGAAGGAATCGAATATTTCGCTTAAATCAGGACGGGTTCTGCCGGATTCATCAATTGGGGCGTTAAATTTATTGACGATAACACCCAGTAGGTTTTTATTGCCTTTGCCGCCAAATAGTGAGGCAGCTGCTTCAACACGTTCTTTTAATTGTGTCGGTGTTTCGGTGGATGGTGCCGCTACTAATACGATTTCCGCATCAAGCGCTTGGGCAATTTCGTAGTTAATGCTGTTGGCGAAAGAATGTTTGCGGGTTGGAATTAAACCTTCCACAATCACGATTTCATTGTTTTTGGAAAGACGTTGGTGATTTTCAACAATCTTTTCGAGCAACACATCAGATTGATTCTGACCGATCAGGGATTCTGCCACGCTTAACATAAACGGCTCGGCTGTTTCTAAGGCCGTGCTACTACGTACAATAGACGTGGTGCGATCGATAACGTCTTCACCGGTATTCGGCTGGGAAATAGGTTTCATGAAACCGACTTTTGCGCCTTTTTGTTCAAGTGCGTTGATTAAACCAAGACTTACGCTGGTTAAACCTACGCCGGCGCTAATCGGAATTAAAATAATAGTACGGGACATAACTTACCCTCGATTGGAATAGATGGTTAAAAAGAAACTGCCGAATAAATCGGCAGTTTATAGATTGCGGTTTAGATGCAAAGACGAGCAGTATCTTGTGCAATCACTAATTCTTCGTTGGTTGGAATAACCAGGGCGATTGGTGTGTTGTCGGCAGTAATTACGCCTTCGTTACCAAAACGGGCCGCAAGGTTTTTCTCTTGATCCAATTTGTAACCGAACAGTTTTAAGTGATCTAAGGTGATTTCGCGAACGCGCGCAGAGTTTTCACCAATACCGCCGGTAAATACGATGGCATCTAAACGTTCACCGATAACGGCCATGTAAGAACCGATGTATTTTGCTAAACGATAGCAGAACACGTCTAAGGCACGTTTCGCCGGAATTTCTTTATCGTAGTTATCCTCTGAATAACGGCAATCACTGGTGACTTCGGTCAAACCGAGTAAACCGGATTTTTTGGTTAATGTGGTATTAATTTCTTCTACAGACATTCCTAAAGTGTCGTGCATGTAGAAAACGATTGCAGGATCAATATCACCACAACGGGTACCCATGACCAAACCTTCTAACGGTGTTAAGCCCATAGAGGTATCGATACATTCGCCATGACGAATCGCGGATACGGAACCGCCGTTGCCTAAATGGCAAGTGATAACATTGACTTTGTCTTCTGCTACGCCTAAACGTTTTGCAGCCTCACGGCTTACATAATAGTGGCTGGTACCGTGTGCGCCATAGCGGCGAACGCCGTGTTCGCGGTATAAAGAATATGGTAAGGCGTATAAGAAGGCTTCTTCAGGCATGGTTTGGTGGAATGCCGTATCAAATACCGCAACGTTTTTATCTTTTAAGTGCGGGAATAATTTGAAAGCTTCTTTGATCCCGATTAAGTGGGCCGGGTTGTGTAATGGTGCGAATTGAATAGCATCTTCAATGCCTTTTACGACGTCATCGGTAATGACAACGGAAGAAGTGAATTTTTCACCACCGTGTACGATACGGTGACCGATGGCTACAACACCTTTTTGTAATTCAGGATCAAGAGAGAAAATGTTACTTACGATAAAGTTCAACGCTTCAGAGTGAGCCGCGCCGGCACCTAAATCCGCCTGTCCTTTTTCGCCGTGCAATTTCCATTTAATACGGGCTTCAGGTAAATAGAATGCTTCGGCTAAACCGGATAATTTTTCTTCATGGGTGACAGGATTAAGAATCGAGAATTTTAGAGAAGAACTCCCACAATTGAGGATTAGGACTAATTTTTCAGACATAAGCGACCTATCTTAATTTGAGTTGAACAAAATTCGCTCAAGACAACGAGCGAATAGTAAAATTAAACTGGCATAGGATACACCTTTCGATCGACAAAATAAATTCTCAAGTTTAAAAAATGCGATATTCATCAAAATTTTTTGAAGATTTAAAGAAATTTTATAAGGTATAAATTTTGTGGATTAAATTTAGTTTAAATTATGTACAGAGTTTACGTATGAAATGTAAAAAAAACTGGTTTATGTTATGGTTAGCGCAGTTTTAACAATTTAAAAGTAGAGTAGTGATGAGCTTTTTGAAAACATTAAAAATCGGGCAGCATTATTTAAAAAACTGGCCGTTAGAAATAAAACTGGGGGCAATTTTCCCGGAAAATCGGGTGATTAAAACGACGATCTTCGCCCAAAGATTTATGCCATTTTTGGCCGTATTTTCCATTGTATGGCAACAATTTTATGCAAGAAGTGATTATATGGCTTTGGCAGTTGCCGTATTGACGGCGTTGTTTGCCTTATGTTTACCATTACAGGGGCTATATTGGTTGGGCAAACGGGCTCAGCGCAAATTGCCGTCACAAAGTGCGGTCGCTTTTTGGCATGTTTTTGAATTGCTCAAAGAGAAAAATGAATCCTTACCAAATTTCCCGCAAGACCCGACTTATCAAGATTTAGCCGCATTATTGAATATTGCGCAGAAAAAATTGGATCCGAATTTTTGGCAAGAGCTATAAAGTTCATGAATCATCTCACATTTTTCTATATTCAAATAAGTAAGAGTGATATAGTAGCGCTCCTTTTTGGCATTTGCTGAGGGCATTTTTTAGCATATAAATTATTACGCAAACGTTTTCGTTTTTTGCTAGAATAGCGCCCATTGCAAATGAAAATGACTTTTTCAACGCACAGAGATGATTTAATGATTGATTATATTATTGTCGGCATTATTGTTTTTTCCATTATTGTCAGTTTATTACGCGGATTTGTTCGCGAAGTGATGTCACTTGCCAGTTGGATTGTGGCATTTTTGATCGCAAGTAATTTTTATATGTATCTTGCCGGTCTTCTAACCTCCATCGAATCCTTATATATCCGTAACGGCACAGCTATCGCTATTCTATTCGTTTTATCGTTAATTGTTGGTGCGATTGTGAATTATGTGATCGGGCAATTAGTGGATCGTACCGGATTGAGCGGTACTGACCGCGTGCTTGGTGCCTGTTTTGGTTTCTTGCGCGGGGTATTAATTGTCGCCGCAATCTTATTTTTCTTGGATACGTTTACCGGTTCGAACCAAACCGATTGGTGGAAAGAGTCAAAATTAATACCGCACTTTCGTTTTGTGGTGGATTGGTTCTTCCAACAGTTACAAGCCAATTCCAGTTTCTTAAATTCAACCTTTAATTCGGTGCTGAATCCGGAGCAAGTTGCCACATCGGTTTCAACACCACCTGTTAATCCAACACCAAGCCAATAGAGAGGAACAACGCGAATGTGTGGTATTGTCGGCATTGTTAGCCAAAGCCCTGTGAATCAATCAATTTATGATGCCTTAACCGTATTGCAACATCGAGGTCAAGATGCGGCAGGGATAGTGACAATTGACGATGAAAACCGCTTTCGTTTGCGTAAGGCAAATGGTTTAGTGAGTGATGTGTTTCAACATGAGCATATGTTACGTTTGGCGGGGAATACCGGAATCGGTCACGTGCGTTACCCTACCGCAGGCAGTTCCAGCGTATCTGAAGCGCAACCCTTTTATGTGAATTCGCCTTATGGATTAACGTTGGTGCATAACGGCAACTTGACCAATTCCACCGAATTGAAAGAAAAGCTGTTTAATCTTGCCCGTCGCCACGTTAATACCAATTCCGATTCCGAGCTTTTACTTAACATCCTTGCCTACCACTTCGACCAACCACAAAAATACGTTTTAGAACCGCAGGATATTTTCAACGCCGTCAAATTAACCCATCAAGATATTCGCGGGGCTTATGCTTGTATCGCGATGATTATCGATCATGGCATGGTGGCATTTCGCGATCCTCATGGTATTCGTCCGTTAGTGTTGGGCAAACGTGAAGAACAGGGCAAAACCGAGTATATGTTTGCTTCGGAAAGTGTGGCGTTGGACGTGGTGGGATTTGAATTCATGCGTGATGTGGAACCGGGTGAAGCGATTTATATTACATTCGATGGTCAATTATATGCTCAGCAATGCGCCGAAAATCCGGTATTGACCCCTTGTATTTTTGAATATGTCTATTTTGCCCGTCCGGATTCCTGCATTGACGGCGTTTCCGTGTATGCCGCGCGCGTTCACATGGGACAGCGTTTGGGCGAAAAAATTGCCCGTGAATGGAAAGACATGGATATTGATGTGGTCATTCCGGTACCGGAAACTTCTAATGATATTGCGCTTCGTATTGCTAACGTATTGAATAAACCTTATCGTCAAGGGTTTGTGAAAAACCGCTATGTAGGACGCACTTTCATTATGCCGGGGCAAGCACAACGTGTCAGTTCCGTGCGTCGTAAATTAAATACGATTGCCTCTGAATTCAAAGGCAAAAATGTCTTGTTGGTGGACGATTCTATCGTGCGTGGAACCACGTCTGAACAAATTGTGGATATGGCACGTACTGCCGGGGCAAAAAAAGTGTATTTTGCTTCTGCCGCGCCGGAAATTCGCTACCCGAACGTGTACGGTATCGATATGCCGACCAGTAGCGAATTAATCGCTTTCGGTCGTGATACGAACGAAGTGGCGAAACTTATCGGTGTGGACAAATTAATCTTCCAGGATCTTGCTGATTTAACAGGCGCCGTGCAACAAGAAAATCCGTCCATTAAAGAATTTGATTGCTCCGTCTTTACCGGTTGTTATGTCACCGGCGACATCAGTGAGGATTATTTAGAACAAATCGCCGTGCAGCGCAACGATACTGCCAAGAAAAAACGTGAGAAAGATTCTTCCAATCTTGAAATGTACAATGAAAGATAAAAAACAATTAGTGATTGGCATAACAGGTGCATCAGGTGCCGTTTATGCCATTCGTTTATTAGAGCTACTGAAAGCTCATCCGTTGGTGGAAACCCACCTAATTATCAGCCAAGCGGCAAAACAAACCATCAGCGCAGAAACTAATTACAGCTTGTCGCAAGTGCGAGAACTTGCCGATCATGATTATGATGTACGTGACATCGGCGCGGCGGTTTCTTCTGGTTCTTTTCGCATTAGCGGAATGGTTGTTTTGCCTTGCTCCATCAAAACCTTATCGGGCATTGCCAACTGTTATGCCGATGATCTCATCACCCGTGCAGCTGATGTGTGCTTGAAAGAATACAAACCCCTGATCTTATGTGTACGGGAAACGCCGTTGCATTTAGGACATTTGCGATTAATGACCCGGGCCGCCGAAATCGGCGCCCGCATCGTGCCGCTCATGCCGGCGTTTTATCACCGTCCGCAAACGGTGGATGACATCATTAATCAAGGGGTAAATCGTTTGTTGGATCAGTTAGATATTTCTTTGGAACAAGATTTATTCGAACGTTGGCAGGGAAATAAATAGTCAAAAGTGCGGTAGGTTTTTAAAATGTTTTTCAAAACCCATCGCACTTTTTCATTATGAATCCTTACGATATCAATTGAACGACAAATTCATCAGGTGCGAGGATTATATCTTTATCGGCAACAGACAACATATTACCAAAAACAACCTTGCCCGTTTTCTCTAACGTCATCGGTGTACCGGTGCTGTTATAGCTTGCAACAAGCTTAGAACCATGTTGTTTTAGGTTCACTTGTAAAAGCTGATTATCCAGAACCCGAATCTGCCGTTCACCGTAAATAATGTGTTCTTGATACGCCTTCCTGAAAGCAATAAGTTCCTTCATAAATTTACGCATATTTTGATCTTGTTGCCGTTCATCCCAAGGCATCACTCGCCGACAATCGGGATCGCCACCACCAGCCATGCCTACTTCCGTGCCGTAATAAATGCAAGGTGTGCCACAGTGTAAATACATAAAAGCCAACGCTGATTTCACAGCATTTTTATTGCCTTTTGCCACGGTGAGAATGCGTTCGGTGTCATGGGAATCCAGCATATTGAACATTACTTCGTTGGTTTGCTGGCGATAAAACATCGCTTGGCTATTAAGGCGATGTTGCAAGGTTTGCGCCGAAATGGTCTTGCTTAAAAAATAGTCTTTAATGCTGTTTGCCAGTGGATAATTCATTACGCCGTGAAATTCGTCGCCGTTCAGCCAAGGACGCGCGCTGTGCCAGATTTCCCCCAGAATATAAATATCCGGTTTAATCGCTGTCACCGTTTTGTGGAACTCTTTCCAAAATTGGTGATCGATTTCGTTTGCTACGTCCAAACGCCAAGCGTCAATGTCAAATTCTTTGATCCAGTAAGTGGCGATGTCCAACAGATATTGTTTTACCTGCGGATTTGCCGTGTTGAGTTTCGGCATTTTCGGACGGAATGCAAAGGTATCGTAATTCAGTCGAAGATGAATGTCGGGCGTCCATTCGGTTTCGGTATTAACAGGAAAATGATGAATGTGGAACCAATCACGACAAACGGAATGTCCTCCGTTTTTGATCACATCCTGCCATTGCGGAGAATGGTTTCCGATATGATTAAACACCGCGTCCAACATCACTTTCATACCGCGGCGATGAGCTTCCTGCACGAGTTTGCGGAAAATGGCTTTGTCACCGAAATGGCGGTCGATTTCAACGTAATCGATGGTGTCATATTTATGATTACTCGGCGCTTCAAAAATCGGACAGAAGTAAAGCCCGGTAATCCCTAATTCTGCTAAGTAATCCAATTTATCCAACATGCCGTATAAATCGCCTCCGAAAAAATCTTCATTTGTCGGCGCTGTGTTTGGGTTCCAAGGCAAACTGCCAACGGGTGAAATATTCGGATTACCATTAGCAAAGCGTTCCGGAAAAATCTGGTACCAACAGGTTTCTTTCACCCAAGCCGGCACTTTTACCCGATCGCTGTCATGTAAATAAGGAATGCGAAAGCCGTTAAGCAACACACTATATTGCTGTGGCAGATTTTCCACCACACCTAAATCGCCAAACAGCACATTTTCGCCGTCTTTACCGGTCACTTCAAATAAATACAGCAGCCGACGGTAATCCACCCGTACGTTTGCCAGCCAATAATCATGCAGATCATCGGCGGCGACTTTACGCATTAACGCGCGATACTGGTATTTCCCCGAATCTTCAAAGATCGTGCTGTCACCGTAATGTAACCACACTTGATCCACATCGTCTTTTTTGCTGCGGAATCGAATGTGAATTTCATTCGCCGTGTAAAGATAGGCATATTCCGATTCTGCGCGATGATACAGCGCTGCTTTTTCCATGAAAGTGACCTTTAAATTTACCCGAATTTTTGACCGCACTTTTTGTCGGCGCCATTTACCCTTTACGTTTCGCTTTCACTTCTTTCAACAACGTTTGAATGTCTTTATCGGCAAAAATGGCATCGATATTTTGCGTTAAGCGGCGGCGCCAGTTAGCGTATTCCATACTGGTGCCCGGAATGTTGACCGGTTCGGCCATATCCAGCCAGTCTTCCGGTTGGAAACCAAAGAGGGCGCTGCTGACATCGGCGACATAAGTTTGCAATTGATGGGTAAATTTTTTCGTAACGGCAGAAGACAAAGTTTCATCAATGCCTTTATCCACTGTAATGCCATTTTCGCTAAGGCGCGCCAAGATTTTTTCTTTGGCATCCATTCTGCTATGTCGCAATATTTGCAAGATTTTCGGATTTGGATACACGCCGTATTTTTGTCCCAATTCAAAATCATAACCACGCCAATAACCGTTAATGGTTGGCAAATCATGGGTGCTTAACGTAGTCATCGCCTGATATGGATACGCTTGTAGATTGCGACTTTGTCCTTGTTGATCGAATTCAAAGTAGAAAATTTTATAAGACAAAATGCCTGCATTTTTGAGTTTGCTGACGATTTCTTTAGGTACTGTGCCTAAATCTTCACCAATAATCAAACAGCGGTGACGTTGACTTTCCAAAGCCAAAATCGCAATTAAATCGTCCACCGGATAACGCACATAAGCGCCGTTTGCCGGACAATCGCCTTTTGGAATCCACCAGAGACGTAACAACGACATAATATGATCGATACGCAATGCGCCGCAGTGTTTCATGTTGGCGCGAATCAAATCAATGAACGGTTGGTATGCGCGCTGTTTCAGTATATGAGGATTCATCGGGGTTAAGCCCCAATTTTGACCTTGCGGACCGAGAATATCCGGCGGCGCACCCACAGAAGCGCGCAGACAATACAGTTCTTTATCATTCCAAGTTTCCGAACCGCTACCGGTGACGCCAACCGCTAAATCACGATACATACCAATTGTCATTTGCTGTGCTTTGCATAAGGCATCGCATTCGGCAAGTTGTCGGTCGGCACAAAATTGTAACCATGCGTAGAATTCGATTTCTTCGCCATATTGATGGCGGAATTGGGCGACTGTTTCGGAATGGTAGTCACGGAATTGTGGTGCCCAAAAATCCCAACCCCATTGTTCCGCATAGCGGCTACTTAAATGGGCGTGTAACGCATCGAAGGTGGCTTGCACCTGTAAACTTTCACCGCCATCGCGTACGAAATCGGCAAAGGCTTGTTGTGAAAGTGCGGTCGAATTTTGCTTAAATTCGTCAAACGCAAAATGCAATCCTTTCAGTTTTAACGGAAGCACTTTTCCATAATTCACCCATTCGGCAGCACGTAAATCACTTAATTGTTGTTGCACTTCCGCGGAAGCAAACCATTTTTGTGCACTGTTGCTTTGTTGGAATTCGGGCAGTTGATTCACATCAATGTAAATCACATTCAGCCATTTACGCGAAGAGGGACTGTATGGACTGGCACCGTCAGGGTTTGCCGGGAAGAGCGCATGAATTGGATTTAGACCTAAAAAATCCGCTTGATAAGGCGCTAATTCCTGTAGAAATTGTTTGAGATCACCGAAATCACCCACGCCCCAGTTTTGCGCCGATTTCAAGGTGTAAAGCTGAATAAAGGAACCCCACAACTTTTTGCCTTGTTTTAATTCTTGTGGCTGATAACAACGTTGTGGTGCCACAATAATGCGACATTCCACGGTTTTTTTATGACCGAAAAGCGTTAAATCATGATAGCCGAGCGGTAAATCCCGTGGCAGTTCAATATGATTTTTCTTTACTCTGCCTTCAAGAATCTCTTTGGAATTTTCCAAACGCAGTTGCCATTTCCCTAACCATGGATGTTTTTTATCGGAGGTCGTTAACGGCAAACAGTGCGGTTGATTTTGATAGAGAATTTTCACCGGCGGCAATGGGTTAGTGCGGCTGCGGAGGTGACCGTCAAAGGTTGCCAATAAGGCTTGCTTAATGTGTAACGGCGCACGTATTTTTGAACCGCGCTCATCAAAAAAATAAGGCATGATGCCTGCTTGGTCGAAGGATTTTTCTTTGATAGACATAAGGATTCCTAAAGGATTTTCTTATTTTTCGGCTGGTCGGTGGTGCGCATCTTCCGATACGTACCGCTTATTATTTAGCTGAAGGCACGCGTCAGAAGACGCGCGCCATCAATTATCATCAATGCACTAAAAAGTGCGGTTACTTTTTCAGCCAAATTCGTTGTTGATAGTCACGAATTGAGCGGTCTGAACTGAACGTGCCAAGGCGTGCGGTATTTAAAATTGCACTGCGTAACCAAGCGTCCTGATTCAAATAGGCTTCGCCGACTTTTTGTTGTGCTTTCACATAGCTATCGAAATCTGCCAACACGAGGAACGGGTCGTGCTTCAACAAGCTGTCCAGCATCAGTTTGAACATGTGTTTGTCGCCGTGGCAAACTTTGCCTTTGGTTAAGAAATCCATGGCATTTTTCAACACAGGATCACGTTTGTAGTAATCACGCGGTTTGTAGCCTTTTGCCAATAATTTACGCACGCTTTCTACGGTATGGCCGAAAATAAACACGTTTTCTTCGCCCACCATCTCGGCAATTTCTACGTTAGCGCCGTCCAACGTACCTAGTGTCAAAGCACCGTTTAAGGCTAACTTCATGTTACCGGTACCGGAGGCTTCTTTACCCGCCATGGAAATTTGCTCAGACACATCTACCGCCGGAATGATTTTTTCTGCCAAGCTGACGCGATAATCCGGCAGGAATGCCACTTGCAGGCGATCTTTCATGGCTTTGTCGTTATTGATCACATCCGCCACGTTGTTGATAGCGTGAATGATGTTTTTCGCCAAATAATAACCCGGTGCCGCTTTGCCTGCAAAAACAAATACGCGCGGCGTGTAATCCTGATTCGGATTGGCTTTCAACGATTGGTACGTGGCGATAATGTTCAACAGGTTCAAATGTTGACGTTTATATTCGTGGAAACGTTTAATTTGAATGTCGAAAATCGCATCGGTATTGACGGTGAAGCCCAAGGTGCGTTGAATTTCATCGGCTAACACGACCTTGTTATGGTGTTTGATGGCGCGATATTCTTCACGGAACGCAGCATCATCCACAAATTTTTCCACGCCTTTGAGCAATTCCAAATCTTTCGTCCAGTCTTTTTTCAGGGTTTTATCCAACAACGCGCTTAATTTCCGGTTAGCTTGTTGGATCCAACGGCGTGGTGTAATACCGTTGGTTACGTTGCAGAATTTGGTTGGGAATAATTTATGGTATTCTGGGAATAAATCGCTGACCACTAAATCCGAGTGGATTTGCGCGACACCGTTGACTTTGAAACAAGTCACTACGCATAGATTCGCCATGCGCACGCGATAGTCGAACAAAATCGCCAGTTTTTCCCACACTTTCGGATCCGCGCCGAATTCTGACCGCACTTTTTCATGGAAGATGCTGTTAATTTTTTCCACGATTTGGAAATGGCGTGGTAATAATTGTTTAAATAGACGTTGATCCCATTGTTCTAAGGCTTCTGGCAATAAGGTGTGATTGGTATAAGCGAACGTATGGGAGCAAATTTCCCAGGCTTCCTCCCAGCTCAAATCATGTTCATCTAACAATACGCGCATTAATTCCGGAATAGCCAGCGTTGGGTGGGTGTCGTTTAACTGAATGACTTGATATTTTGCAAAGTCTTTCAAGGCGTGACCTTCGGCAAAATGACGCGCCAAAATGTCTGCAACAGAGCAGGCGCAATGGAAATATTGCTGCATTAAGCGCAATTTTTGTCCGGCTTTGTGGTTGTCGTTCGGGTATAACACTTGGGTAAGTGCGGTGGCATTGACAATCGTTTTGTCGGCGTTGAGGAATTTTCCATCGTTAAATAACGCTAAATCGAAAGATTGCTCGCTGTCTGCCTGCCATAAGCGAAGCGGTTGGATAACCTCATTTTTATAACCGACAATTGGCAAGTCAAAGGCTTTGCCTTGGATGGTCAGCTTCGGCTCCCATGCGTATTTATCGCCTTTAATTGGCTTAATTTTACCGCCAAAGCCGATATTTTGCGTTTTGGATGGGTTGTAACGATGCCATGAATAGCTGTTGCGTGACCACAGATCGGCACATTCTTTTTGCATGCCGTCTTCAAAGGATTGTTTAAATAAGCCGTATTGATAGTGTAAGCCATACCCCGTAGCGTTTTGTCCAAGGGTTGCCATGGAATCTAAGAAACAGGCAGCCAAGCGCCCTAAACCGCCGTTACCTAACGCCGGATCACGCTCTTGTTCCAACACGTCTACCAACTCCACATCATAATTTGCCAAATAAGCTTTGATAGCGTCGTAATAGCCTAAATTCATCAGATTATTGCCTGTGAGTCGGCCGATTAAGAATTCCATGGAAAGATAATTGACATGGCGACCGCTTTTTTTCGCGGCAGGTTTGCCATAAGCCAGCTCAAGCGTACCTTCGGCGATGACGCGATACCACTGTTCTAGTGTGAATTGTTTAGGGGATTGTACGTCAAAATAACGGCAATATTTTTGTGCGATGTTGTCAAATGCTTTGTCATTTATGCTTTGTTGCGGCATAACGCGGCTCCTAATTGGGGGAATGTAAATTTCTGCGGTTTATTATGTTTAATCAAAGCAAAAGGAAATCCTCCTTGTTATAATCTTTGCGGTATGACAACAAGGAAGGAATCGGACATGATGGGGAGGATAGGTCATCCCCCGGACTTCGCGTTTAGACAAGACAGTAGAAAATCGTTATGTTAATCCCATCAAAATTAATCTGTTCTTATCGTTTACAAAATAGCATTCATCGTGAACGACTCACACAACTACTTGATAAAGCTTATCTTTATCCGTTAGTTCTCGTTAATGCGCCCGCCGGTTATGGCAAAACCATGTTAGTGTCACAATGGGCTACCGAACAACAAAATGTCGGTTGGTATTCATTGGATGAAGGTGACAATAAAACCGAGCGTTTTGCCGCTTATTTCGGTGCAGCGTTGTATCAGGCTATTGGTATCAAGCCATCTTTAGCGGGTGAAGAGGCGTTTAATCAGCCGAATCTATTGTCTTCATTTAATCAGCTATTAATGAAAGCCTCTGCCTGCAAGGCGCGTTTTTATATGGTGATTGACGATTATCACTTAATTGATAACGAAGAAATTCACGAAGCACTACGTTATTGGATTCGTCATCAACCGACAAACATGACGTTGATTTTAATCTCCCGTGCTATTCCACCATTAGGCATTGCCGGCTTACGGGTGCAGGAACAATTGTTGGAAATTGATGTACAACAACTGCCTTTTAACCATCAGGAGTCATTAGCATTTTTCCGTTCTCGTTTTGGTGATGAATTGCAGGAGAATGAAATTATTGCTTTGTGTGACGAAGTGGAAGGATGGCCAACCGCACTTCAACTGATTAGTTTATCCGCCAAGCAGGCAAAACTCGGTTCAAGCGGTGTTTCGCCGTTATTAGGCATGGAAAAACGACTGGCGAAATTAAATAATTTTCATATCAACGAATATCTGAATGATGAAGTGCTAAATCATGTGGATCAAGAAACCCGCACATTCGTGTTGCAATGTTCCATTTTACGTTCCATGAATGAAAACTTAGTAAAACAGGTGACAGGGTTTGCTAATAGCCGACGTAAATTGGAAGAGTTGGAAAAGCAAGGGTTGTTCATTCAACAAATGGATTCGGAGGATAATTGGTGGCGTTTTCATCCGTTGTTTGCCTCTTTCCTTTCTCATTGCTGTGAAATTGAATTAAGCGAACAACTGGAAGAGTTGCATCGTCGTGCCGCTGAAGCATGGCTCAAACTGGGGTATCTAACAGAAGCGCTATATCACGCCATGAAATTAACGGATATGGCAACGCTATTAACGATTTTGCAAGAACACGCATGGCGATTATTCCACCAAGGCGAATTGAAATTATTGGAAGAAAGCCTAAATCGAATTGATTACCCGAATTTAATCCAAAAACCGGATTTGGTTCTATTAAAAGCCTGGTTGGTGCAAAGTCAACATCGTCATACGGAAGTCGGGGGAATTTATAGTCAGTTCAAACGGGCATTGGCAGAAAACAACATTCAACTGAGCAAAGAAAACCAAGCGGAATTCGATGTGTTGCGGGCGCAGGTGGCGATTAATGCAGGCGATGAAAACACCGCACTTTCTCTTGCGTTAAAAGCCTTAACAGATTTACCGGAAAATTATTCTTACGCCCGTATTGTGGCCACTTCTATTATCGGTGAGGCTTATCATTGTCACGGCAACCTCGAACAGGCCTTAGCTATGTTGCAACGTGCGGAACGCATGGCACGTCAACACCACACTTATCACAACATCCTTTGGTCGTTGTTACAACAATCGGAAATCTTGATGGCACAGGGCTTCTTGCAAGCGGCGTATGATATGCTGGATAAAGCGAATTTATTCGTGAAGGAAAATCACCTGCAAAAAGTGCCGATGTATGAATTTCTCCTTCGCCTAAAAGGACAGATTTTATGGGAATGGTATAACCTGGACAAAGCCGAAGCCATGGCAAATGCCGGCATGGAAGTTTTAACCCAAGCAGAGGATCGCTTACAGTGCGTTGCATTGTTAAGTAAAATTTCTTTAGTGCGGGGCGATTTGGACAATGCTAGGCGTTTACTGCGCGAGGCGGAGCAATTGGAAACCGTCCGCAGTCATCATTACGACTGGCAAGCTAACGCTGATCAAGCCAAGTTATTTTTATGGCAAATGACCAATGACGTAGAGTCGGCACGAGCTTGGCTGATTCAAAGCCAACAACCCACAACGGATCGCAATCATTTTACCCAAGTCCAATGGCGCAATATTGTTCGCGCACAAATTTTATTGGGACAATTTGAGGAGGCCAAACAAATTCTGGATAAACTCATCGCCACGGCGGAAGAATTTCATTTAACCGGTGATTTAAACCGCGCGCTCATTTTACGTAATCGTTGGTATTTCCTGCAAAATCAAAAAGACTTAGCGCAAAGAGATCTCATCGACGCCCTGAAACTGGCAAGACAAACCAATTTCATCAGTGCTTTTGTCATTGAAGGGGAAAACATGGCACAACAAATCCGCCAGTTATTACAGCTAAATGTATTAGATGAATTGGCGTTACACAAAGCTCAATTTATTTTGCGCAATATCAACCAATATTACCGCCATAAATTTGCCCATTTTGATGAACAATTCGTCGCCAAATTACTATCCAACCCACAAGTACCGGAGCTGCTAAAAATCAGCCCGCTGACGCAACGGGAATGGCAGGTGCTGGGCTTGATTTATTCCGGTTACAGTAATGAACAAATCTCTGATGAGCTCCAAGTGGCAACCACTACAATCAAAACCCACATTCGCAACTTATACCAAAAAATCGGCGTCGCAAACCGCAACGAAGCTATCACCTATACACGGGATTTGTTGAAGTTGATGGGGTATGGTTAACCCCTGCGTCTGATAGATGAGCGCTACCAACAAAAATGAAATTATGTGGCAGTTGTACAAAGCTGAAACTACGGTCACTGCTCTTGTCGGAGTGTAAGTCATTTCAGCTTTCCGGTACACAAAACTAATGCTTCGACACGCTCAGCAAGCGTTTTGTGTATTTGTTACATAACACCGAATAAAATGACATTGAGTACTATCATCACAGATTAATTTCGTTTAGTTTCTTCCAACCCATTCAACGCATTAATCAGCCTCACCTCCTCAAATAAGTGTAAATCCGTAGCCAAAATCGACCGCACTTTTATGCGTCCTTGTGCTAAGAGTTTTGCCCGTTGAGTGCCTTCGAGTAGCGGTGTGTCGGGAGTGAACCATTGAGAGTTTTGGCGAAAAATGAGGTTGCCGATGGTGCAGTCTGTGACGTAACCGTTTTTGATAATGAGGATTTCGTCGCAGTCGCCTTTTTGCGCTAACAGTTCATTTAACAAGGTGCGGTCGGCGTATTTTAACCCGTAGTCAATGTGGTCGCAGACAATCGGTTTAAATGTTCGGTAGGTTTTACGGGTGTAAGGAAAATACCGGCATTGGATTTGCTCGGCGTTGTAATCGATACGGCAGCGAATAAGCGGTTCATTGCATAATTCCGCTGGTACATGAATATGCTCAGCAAGTTGAAAAACGTTTGGAAAAACGACCGCACTTTTGTCGCCATAAAATGCTTGTAAGCTGCGTTCATAGCGTTGTTGATGACGTTCGATATTGAGGATTTTGCCTTGTTCGATGGCAAGGGTTTCAAATAAAGGAAATTCCATGGTTAAGCCCTCTGTAACGGCACATACACTTTTTGAATCAATTCTTGATATTCTTCCTGTGCGTCACTTTGAATGGTAATGCCCCCACCACTGCGGAAAACAAAGCCTTTTTCTGTGTCTTCAATAAAACGAATTGCCACCGCACTTTGTAATTTTTCCCCATCAAAAATACCGAATATACCGGTGTAATAGCCACGAGGTTGTTGTTCGGCCTGTTGAATAATGTGTACGGTTTTTTCTTTGGGGGCGCCACTGATAGATCCGGCAGGTAACAGTTTGGCAAGAAGAGAACCGATTTTTTTCTGCCAGTTTTCCGCCAATTCACCACGAATTTCGGAGCTAGTTTGCAAAATGGCGCCGCGTTCTGTTTGGATTTCTTCCACATAACGAAAGCGCGTCACGTGAATATTTTTTGCCACGGTGGCTAAGTCATTGCGCATTAAATCCACAATAGTGTAATGTTCCCGCTGTTCTTTTGGATTATTGAGCAAGATGGCTTGGGCATAGGGCAGCGTAGCGTCGATAGTGCCTTTCATGGGATAAGTAAAAATACGGTTATCATAAATATTCACAAAACATTCCGGCGAGAAACACACAAATTGATCTTTAAACAACAATTTATACTTGGCTTGGCTTGCTTGGAACAGTTGGCGCAGAGAATAATTGGTTTCAATAGGCGTTGGATAGGTGAGATTAAGCAAATAGGAATTACCGAAATGTAGCTCCCGTTGCACTAATTCAAAGCCTTGTTGATAGGCGGTAAAATCCATGGGGTGCTTGCGTAAATAAAAGGCTTCCGTTGGCAACCTTTCCTGCCAATCGAGATTACGATAAGCGGGAAATTGCACATAAATGTCTTGTGTAGCCGTTTCATTTAACGGGCAAAGCATTGGTTTTTGTTGCTCAAAATCGATTAAAAAGAAAAAAGGGCGTTTGGATTTGCCGAATTGGTTCGCTTGTTGAATAAAATCTTGCCACATAACCTTATCTCGTGAAAAAAAACGACAAAAATTTTAGCGTAAATTAGCTTAGAATTATATACTTTAGCGCCTTATCAAGCCCAAAACCGAGAGAGATTTCATGTCATTGCTTATTATCAACAACCACGATTCTTTTACCTTCAATTTAGTGGATTTAATTCGCCGTTTGGCGGTGCCCTTTCAAGTGATGAACGTGGATGCGTTGGATTTAAATGCGGTGGAACATTTCTCTCATGTGTTGATTTCCCCCGGCCCTGATGTGCCACGGGCGTATCCGCAATTATTTGATTTATTAACTCGTTATCACCGGCATAAATCCATTTTGGGTGTGTGTTTGGGGCATCAAATGCTGTGCGAATATTTTGGCGCGGCATTATACAATTTGCCCTCGCCGCGTCATGGGCAAGCCAAGCCGTTGCAGTGTGTGGCGGAATCTCTTCTCTTTAAAAATATGCCGCAGACTTTTCAAATCGGGCTGTACCACTCTTGGGCGGTAAGTGAGGACAATTTTCCTTGCCAATTACAAATCACTGCGCGTTGTGATGACAACGTGATTATGGCAATGCAACACAAAACGTTGCCTATTTATGGCGTGCAATTTCACCCGGAATCTTATATTTCCGAATTTGGCGAGCAGATTTTGCGCAACTGGCTACAACTATCGTGAGATTAGCACATAAAAGTGCGGTTGTTTTTCAGCACGTTTTTTAGATCAAGATCACACTAATTACAAAAAATCTGCGAATCCCTTGTTTTTGTTTCAAGGCTTCTTTAAGTTATTAGTCCCGTTAAGAAATTGTTAATAGCAAAAGGAGTATTTGATGAATATTGTTTTTTTAGATCGCACAGGTATCCCTGCCACCCACAATATTCCCCGCCCAAGTTTCCCTCATCATTGGATTGAATATGACCGCACCTCGCCTGAAGAAACCTTTGAACGAGCCAAAGATGCGGACATTGTGATTACCAGTAAAGTCGTGTTTGACCGCGAATTATTAAGTCGTTTGCCGAAATTGAAACTCATCGCCATTACTGCCACCGGCACCAACAACATTGATTTGGACGCAGCGAAAGACTTAGGCATTGCGGTGAAAAATGTCACAGGCTATTCCAGTGTGACCGTGCCGGAGCATGTGTTAGGTATGATTTTCGCCTTAAAGCACAGCTTGGTGGGATATCACCGCGATCAAGTTACCTCCGACCGTTGGGCGACTTGCGGACAATTTTGTTACACCGATTACCCGATTACGGATGTGCGCGGCGCAACGTTGGGGGTCTTTGGTAAAGGTTGCTTAGGTACTGAAATCGGGCGTTTGGCTCAATTATTGGGCATGAATGTCTTGTATGCGGAACATAAAGGCGCGAGCCAAATTCGTGAAGGTTATACGGATTTTGAAACCGTGCTAAAACAGGCGGATATCGTGACTTTACATTGCGCATTGACCGAGACTACTAAAAATTTAATCAATGCGGAAACCTTGGCATTAATGAAACCGACCGCTTATTTAATCAATACAGGCCGCGGGCCGTTGGTGGATGAAGCAGCTCTGTTAGATGCGCTAGAAAACGGCAAAATTGCTGGTGCGGCGTTAGACGTGTTAGTAAAAGAACCACCGGAAAAAGACAATCCGTTAATCCAAGCGGCAAAACGCCTGCCAAATTTATTAATTACACCTCACATTGCCTGGGCAAGTGATTCCGCCGTTACCACGTTAGTCAATAAAGTGGCACAAAATATTGAAGATTTTGTGGCAAGCGGTAAGTAATTTTTCCCTTTTATGCTATGATGTGGCGCCTGAAAAGAGCGCCATTTTTTTATGGTGAATTTTGTCTTTATATTGGAAAATTTAAAATGAAGAAGAATCTTATTACGACTGCAATGTTATTCAGTTTATCGGCTTTTGCTTTCGCTGATGAACAAACAAAAACCGAATTAGACCCCGTTATGGTTTATTCTGCTTATGCCACGCCGGTTAACCAAGATCAAACCGCCTCATCTGTTACCGTTCTCACTGAAAAAGAGTTTGCCGAGCGTAACGCGACTTATGTGAGTGATGTGTTGAAAACTGTGCCAAGCCTAGCGGTAAGCGCTTCCGGCGGCCGTGGTACATTAACTAATGTGTTTTTACGTGGTGCTGATGCAAACCACACGGCGGTGATTATTGATGGTGTGAAAGTGAACCCGGTTTCTGGTTACGGCTTTGATTTCGGTGGTTTAGCCTTAAGCAACATCGACCGCATCGAAGTATTGCGTGGTGAGCAATCAGCCCTTTGGGGAAGTGATGCCATGGGCGGTGTGATTTATATCACCACTAAAAAAGGCCTCGAAAAAGGCAAAACCTTCAATGTGGATTACGATTTTGGCACAGGCTCGAACCGTACACTTGATGGTTCATTAACACTTTCCGGTTCAAACAATGGTTTTTATTATGCTTTACACGGCGACAGCCACCACACCAAAGGCATTTCAGCACTCAGCAAACAGCGTTTTAATTACACCGCGCAGGATGGCACGGCAGTCAGCACTGGCGGTTCAAGCGAACGTGATAAATTCCACCGTGACAACGCTTCCCTTCGTTTCGGCTATGATGATAACCAAAAAGGTTTTGATTTCTTAACCTCTCACAGCAGCCAAACCGCTAATTTTGATAACAGTGCAACAGATGAAAAAGGTCATTACACCCGCACACGTGACACCTTATTCAAATTAAGTGGTTTCTTAGGTAATAACGATGAATTGCTCAAACACAAAGTTGGTGTAAGCCATATCAAAACCGACAGCGATACGGTTGGCTATGCATCTGCTTACGATGCGAAAAAATTCAATGCGAACTACCAATTAGATGTCAATTTCGATCGTGAAGGCACCATCACGCAAGGTTTAAGTTTCTTAACTGACTATCAAAAAACAGATTTTAACTCGTCTTATTTCAACAATGCAGGCAACAAACAGCTTGTTGAGAAAAGTTTAGCGGCAGAATATCGCTTATTGCATGATGCAGATCATAGTTTGAATATCAGTGGTCGTTACACTGACAGTTCCGAATACGAAAATTCATGGACAGGTCGCATCGCGGGTGCTTACCGTTTACATAATAATGTCAAAGCCCACGCCAGCTTAGGGTCAGCGATTCAAAACCCAACGATCACTGAATATTATGGTTACAATGCTCGCTATATTGGCAATCCAGGCTTACAACCGGAGAAAAGTTTTGGTGGCGATGTTGGCTTTTTATTTGAAACAGATGATAACCGTCACAGCCTTGACGTAACTTATTTTGCCCGCAACGTGAAAAATGCGATTAGTAGCGAAGTGATCAACTTCACAACCTATACAAGCCGTGCCGTAAACCTTGAAGGTAAGAGTAAAGTGAAAGGTGTTGAAGTCGCCTACAACAGTAAAATTACCGATGCATTAGGCGCTTACGCAAACTACACCTACACTCAAACCAGAGACAGCAAAGGGGCCGAGTTAGCACGTCGTCCAAAACACTTGGCTAATGCCGGACTTGCCTATCAAATTACTGAAAAATTGGGTGCGGATATGAATGTTTCTTATACAGGAAAACGTATGGATACCTACTATTCGCCAACCTACAGCACGCATAAAGTGAAATTGCCATCTTATACATTGGCGAACTTAGGCGTGAACTACAAAGTAGTTGATAACTTGACGATTTATGCAAACTTAAACAACGTATTCAATAAAAAATACGAAAACGTCCTTGGCTATGGTCAAGACGGACGTCATGTTTATGTTGGATTAAGAGGATCATTCTAATTGTAAGGCGGGCTTTGGTCCGCCGAATTTTTTAATCATGGCGGGCTAAAGTCCGCCTGACTTACATGAAAAAAATACCCGTAATTTTAACCGCACTTTTTCTTTCCTTTTCTGCACACGCCGAGCAATTTGTTTCGCTCACCTTGTGCAGCGACCGTCTGCTTGCGGAAATTGCCCGTCCGGAACAAATCGCGGCGATGTCGCCTTATTCTCAAAATCCACGCATGATGTTGGATAAAATTAATCGGGACAAACCCACCCTTGAACCACAACTTACCGCGTTATTACCTTATCTGGATAAAACGCTGTTGATTAATGAAACCTTTTATCCGCAATTGGCCGCTGATTTAAAACGCCTTGGCGTAAAAATCGTGCCGATTAATGACAGCCTGCAAACACCCGAAGAATTGTTTGAACTGATGTTACAACTGGGCAAACTCACCGGCAATGAAGCCCATGCGGAACAGTTGGTGGAAAAATTAAAATCACAGCACACTAAACTGAACCTGTCGCATACCGATACGCTAATGTTGTCGGAAACCGGCGTGGTGGAACCTGTTTTCCCGCAATATAACCTGCTGTTAGCGTTACTTGGTTTAACGCCGCTGAAAAATACGCTCACGCCACAAAATTTCTCACTCGAAAAAATGCTGCTTGCACAGCCCAATTGGCTAATAGAAATCAGTGATCAACAAAGTTATAACGAACAGGCGGAATTGCTCACGCATCCGTTGGTGAAAAAACACTTTGAAAATCGACCGCACTTTCGCATTCCGATGAAATATATTTATTGCTTTGATCATGGCGTGTGGCAAGGGGCGGAACGCATTTATTCTCAGTATCATGCATCTTCACACTTAGGGAATGTAAAATGAAGAAAGTTATATTTACTTTATTGTTGTTTGCCGGAATTCTAGGCGGCATTGCATTTTCAAAACTTAACCCTATGCCCGATGAGATTTTAAAAGGGGAAAAAGAGGCTGCCCCACAGGTGCTAAACACGCAACCATTGCCTCAAAATACACCTATTACCCGCTTAATTGTGATGAAAAGCGAGCGCCAAATGTGGGCGTATAATCAAGATAAATTAGTAAAGATTTATCCGATTTCTCTCGGTAAATCGCCTATTGGACATAAACAATTTGAGGGCGATAAGAAAACACCGGAAGGCATTTATCGCATTAATGAGCGCAATCCCAATAGCGCTTATCACAAAAATTTAGGCATCTCATACCCAAATGCAGAAGACAAGGCTTATGCGAAATCGCAAGGAAAATCTCCCGGTGGATTAATTAAAATCCACGGTTTGCCGAATAAATTCGTTAATATCGGACGTCAACATTTGCGTCAAGATTGGACGGATGGTTGCATTGCTGTGACCAATGAGGAAATTGACGAACTATTCAATGCGGTGGTGCATAACGCCGAAATTGATATTCGTCCGTAAACATTCATAAAAAAGACCGCACTTTAAATGAAAAAATATCTTAACGGTTTGCTTTCATTACTTTTAATACTCATTGTCGGATTGGCGCTCTACCACCAACTCGGCGATTTTGCTCATCTCAAAAATGCCGACGGTGTACTGACCGATATGCGTTCGCTTGTGTTGTGGGATGTTCGTGTGCCGCGCATTGGTTTGGCGATTTTAACCGGCGCCGGCCTTGCGCTTGCGGGCAATGCCATGCAGGGAATTTTCCAAAATCCGTTGGCAAGCCCGGGCTTGCTTGGCAGTAGCGCAGGGGCGACTGCGGCCGGCGTGTTTCTTTTGTATTATTTCGCGGTGCCGTTTACGGTGTTGCTGTTCGGCGGCGTGGCAGGGGCGTTGGCGAGCTTTTTAATTGTTTATCTCATCGCCAAAAACTATGGCACAACCATGATGATTTTAAGCGGGCTGGCAGTGAATATGTTGCTGGGCTCGGCTATTGCCTTGTTGCTGTCCAACGCCGACAGCCCGTGGGCATTGGCAGAATTATACCGTTGGCTACAAGGTTCTCTGGTGTGGGCGAAGTTAGACACCTTATTGATCTCTTTGCCCATGGCGTTACTTGGCGTTGCCTGCCTTTATTATGAACGCCGTTATGTAGATTTACTCACTTTCGGTGAAGAAACCGCGGCTACCATGGGCGTTGATCCGAAACGCAGTTTTTTCATCACCACCTTCGGTGCGGCATTATTGGTCGGCGCCACGATTCCGCAAACCGGCGCTATCGGTTTCATCGGTTTAATTGCACCGCATATTGCGCGGATTTTGCTAAAAAAACGCCCGTCACAGCTTTATGTCACCAGCGCGTTAATCGGCGCATTGCTGTTATTGGCGGCAGATTTAAGCGTGCAATATATTCCGCTTTTCTCCCATATCTACATTGGCACGCTTACCGCTATCATCGGCGCACCGTGTTTGATTTGGATTTTATTGACGGAACAACGGAAATTGGCAAGGTAACCTTATGATCAAAATCGATAATCTCTCCCAAGCTTATGGTTTAACCAACGTCAGCTGTCAAATTCCACAAGGCAAATTGGTCGGTATTATGGGAGCAAATGGCGCGGGCAAATCTACCTTGCTCAAAAGTATTGCAGGCATTCTGCCGATTTCAAGCGGTGACATTTGGCTTAGCGAATACAAATTAAGCGCCATGACCGCCACACAAAAAAGCCAACAGTTGGCTTACCTTGCGCAAAGCACCGAGATTCATTGGGATCTCTCCGTGTATGAGGTCATTACGCTCGGGCTGTCGCAGACGTTGGCGCATGCCAAAGAACAGGAAAAAGTGCGGTCGATTTCTGAAACGTTTTCTGTTACCCATTTATTAGATAAGCCTTTCCAACAACTTTCCGGCGGCGAAAAAGCCCGCGTGCAACTTGCCCGTTGTTGCATTAAAGAGGCGCCCCTATTGCTTGCCGATGAACCAATTGCCTCACTCGATCCTTACTACCAAATCGACATCATGGAACAGCTCAAATCTCTCACCCCAACGCATACTTGCGTGGTAGCAATTCATCATCTTTCTTTGGCGTACAAATTTTGTGATGAAGTGATTTTGCTCAATAAAGGCAACGTGGTTGCCTGCGGAGAAACTCAAACGGTGTTAAATGCGGAAAATCTCGCGAAAGCGTTAGGCGTGAGGGTAGAAGTTGATCCTGAGAAACAGGAAATTTTTGGAGTAGAGAAGTTGGAAAAAACTATCCAAAGGTAGGGCTCAAGAAGCCTCAAAAAAGATGAAATTTTTTTACTCATACATCACTTTACTGAGTTATTCGCGCCTTCAGATTTTGTCACCACACTTTAGACAGTTGATTCTTATCCTGGCGTGCGTTTTCCAACCTGTGCTCTAGAAATTAAATAAAGTGCGGTTCATTTTTCATGTGTTTTTGTTGAAATAAGGCACACGCTAGGAAGCGTGCACCATCAAGCAAACCAATCTATCCGCCCCGGCAATTCAACCAAGCCTTTCGCGTGCCTTGATAGTTTTTGTAATAAACGGAACTATGTTCACGCGCCACCAAATCAACAGTGCTTCCTTGAATAGGGTTGTACGATTGATAAAGTACTTCAAAACGGCTACCACGCGCATTTAATGCTCTATTCGCAAGATGATCAAACGGCATCGCATTGCCGCCGTCCAGTTGGAAATAAAAACCGAAATTATCTTTCATTCGACTCTCTACCGAGAGAGGAAAGTAGGTTGCCAAATATGAGGTTGACCCTGTTTCCGAGTTCTTACAACGATAATGATATCGCTTGTAATTAAGGGCATTATTTAATTCTGCTTGGCTAATATTATCCTTTAAAAATCTGGTCTTCAGCGGTTTTTTGGGCGGCGTTGTTGTACATGCAAATAAACTCACCAACGCCGTAGTGAATAGCATCATTTTAAGTTTGTTCATGGTATCAATTTCAAGAGAAGTATGATTGAAAACACTGTCGGCTACACGATAGTTTAGTTGCTGAGACTGTCGGTTTACAGAATGATTCTTGGAAAGTGTCAGCAATGAAGTTCCAACGATTTTGTTGTAATTGGAAATCAACTACCAAAATTAGGCGGGGATTATACCACTCTTTTGCCAACGCGTGCCCAAGAACATAAATAAAGTGCGGTGAGTTTTTGAAGTGTTTTTTAGTGAAATTAGGCACACGCTAGGAAGTGTGAGCCATCGTGGGGGCGGGAAAGCGTGCGCCAACAGATTGTGCTAATAAGGAAAGATAGCGCCAGCGTCTACGCTGGTGCTGTTTAATAAAATCATTGCGAATTTTACTCATAGTCTGTTGGCAGAACCAATATTCAAAATCCGTTGGATTTTTTGACCGCACTTTCAGTTGATAGGCACAAGCGAGGACGCTGGCGCCATCAAGAGGAGAATTATTAACTAAACTTATATGTGCTGGTGCGCGTTTCCTAACCACAGCTGTTCGAAACATTGAAAATATTAATGTTTTCAATTAATTAAGTTATAAAAATGACTCTTTTTTATAAAAAATAAGTCTTTTATAGAAAACTTAAAATATACAAGTAGCTAAAGATTGCTACTTTTTAAGAATTTTGTAATGAAAAATCTCAAATTAAATTGGGTATTTTATGATTTTGAAGAATTTCATAGATTGAATTTTCCTAAAACAACTTTATAGAAGTCCAATTTAATTAAGTTAAATCAATACATTACAATGTTTCGAACACCTGTGGTTTCCTAACGCGTGCCATAAAAACTAAATAAAGTGCGGTGAGTTTTTAAGGCATTTTGATTGAAATTAGGCGCACAGATCTTGGTGTGCGCCATTAAAAGAAACTAAAATATGGTATTAACTACTTGCCCATAACAGGACCCGCCCATATCATTATAGGTAACCAGATTGGTGCAGTAATGATGCTTACGGCTTTTTCTACTCCATCTTGGGTTGATTTTTTCATTTCATCCCGTTTCTCTGTTCGAATTTCTTCGTCTGTTTTTAGACGAAAATTATCAAGATACGCAGGTATTGGTATAGAGAGTGAGGATTTTTTCAAAATTTCATCACGGTTATTCAATTTCACTATACGCCCATTGATTATTGGCGTATCTCCCTTTTCCATATAGAGGGTAATTGTGGTTCTAGGTTTATTCCCTTTGCATTCTGAAGGTTCTTTATGGAAAAAATCGTTTGCCACACAATCACCAGCCTCATAGAATACCTGCCAGTGTTGCTCTAATCCCTTTAGGCTCTGACGAAGCGTATTAAGGTATTTAATCGGTACGGTCATTCTATAATATGCTTTAACATTGTTATTACTACGGTCAGCAGCAAAGGCAAGCGTTAAAGAAAATTTATCATCACTTCTATTGGATTTTAACAGCTTTGTCATGTATTCAGGTTGGAACAATGGTTGTAGGTAATGCGCATCAACGCCTGAAAACTCATAATCTTCTTTATCACTAAGCAAATAAGTTTTATTATCCGGTGTTTTAACAGCACCTCGAATCAATATTTCTTCACTTTCCAAGCGAGTCATATATTTGTAAAAGGGCGTTGTACTGTCGTAAGCGGGTGGCGTATTGTTACTAGAGCAAGCTGCTAATAATAAGCAAAGCAAAGAGATAATTTTTTTCATAAGGTTCCTTATAAGTATTTGGATTTAAAATGATTTTACTGAATAGCAAATTATTTTGCTATTTATTTTTATAGGAATTGTTAAATGTCGAGAAGGTATGAGATGAAAGAAAAAATAGCACCAACAGATGGATTGGTGCTATTGAAAATAAAGTTATTTTAATTAACCGATTCTGCGACTGAAACCATAGCTATAGAGAGGAAGCCAGATTGGTGCAGTAATAATCATTAGCGTATCTTTAACCCCGTCTTTGACAGCCTCTTTTGTATTCTCCCATTTTTCCGAACGTTTTTCTTTATCTGTTTTTAAACGGTAATTATATACATACGATCTTATTGCAATAGGAAGAGATGGATTTTTCAGAATATCATCTCGGTTACTTAGTTTTACGATTTTCCCATTAAGTCTATCTTCTTTGGCATCTATTTCAAATACGAGTTGAGTTGGGCGTTCTTTTCCTTTGCAATCAGCAGGTGCTGGATAGAAGAAAGCATCTGTATTGCATCGACCATCGTTGTAATAGTTAGTCCAGCGTGGTTTTAGTCCCTGAATACCTTGGCGCAACGTTTTTATATGCTTAACCGGCATATAAAGACGATATTTTAACTGGACATTATTATGGCTGCGATCAGCATAAATACTTATACTAAGGTCGTAATTTTTGTCTTCCTTTTTTAACATCGGGGTGATGTATTCAGATTGTAACAAAGGTCGAAGATATTCTATTTCAGCCCCTGAAAACTCGTAATCTTCGGTATCACCAAGTAAATAAATTTTGTTATCCGGCGTTTTGATAATATCTCGAATATACACGATATCATCACTGATATGGTGCATTCCTGAAGATTCTGAAATGTATGTTATTTCTTCAGGAGAAGATGAGGTCTTATTGCTAGAACAAGCAGCTAATACTAAGCAAAGCAAAGAGATAATTTTTTTCATAGGTTCCTTACAAGTGGTTAAATTTCAAAGAATTTTACTTAATTAAAAATTATTTTGCTATTTATTTTTAGAATATGCTTTTCACAATGTGAGCGTTAGAGAGTAAAAAAACTAGGGAGAAAATTATTCACTAAACTTATATGCCGGCGCACATTTCCCAACGCGTGCCCTAGGAATTAAAGTGCGGTGAGTTTTTGAGGTGTTTTTATTGAAGTTAGGCACACGCTGAGAAGAGTGCGCCAACAGAGGGGGCTGGAAAGCGTGCTCAACAGATTGTGCTAATAAGGAAAGATAGCGCCAGCGTCCACGCTGGTGCTACTTAAGGAAAACATTGCGAATTTTATTCATAAGCCGTTGGCAAAACCAATATTCAAAATTCGTTGGATTTTTTCGCACTGTTAGATTAGAGGCACAAGCGAGGACGCTTGCGCTATCATAGGAGGGGCGTCATCGTGGAGAATTTTTAATCAAAATACATTTTTGGTACACCATCTTTTAATAAATCTCTTAATTCAAAATAAGGAATTTCAATAGACCATTTCCCCATTGCATAAGAGCTTACTTGATATGGAGGAAACAAAAATATGATTCCATTTTCTGTTATTAAGAAATTTTCAAAATTATTAGCATTTGGAGATGCTCCGTCTTTAAACCATTTTATATCTTCGTCACTTGCATTTTCTCCACTTCTTTCCCAATATTCTTGACAGAGTTTTTTAATCGTTAAATCACTAATTCTTTCAAGATAATTTGTATCATATTTGAATAGATGTTCTAATCTCAATTTAATTAATGAGTCTCTTGTATCAAAATTAAATGTTTGTAATCCAAAGTTACCATGTGCAGAACCAGAAGAATATAAATATATATCGAATGATAAAGATAAAAGATTCTTAGAGGCAAAGGCAATTCCAAACCCTTCAGAATACTCATTTTTTAAATCTGCATGCCATTCAGTAATATTATCATATTGTTCAAGCTTTTCTTGTCTTAACTCAATAAGCTGTTTGATTGCTCTACCTGAAAAAAATGAATTTAATTCAGATAATGATTTTTTATTTACACCATCATTAAATGATGGATAGCTTATATCAATATCATATCCTAAATTATCATCCCAAGATTCTCTAATTTCTTTATTTTGGATTAGATACGGTCCAAACATTGTTCCAATATCTACAGATATTGTTTGTTGCTCTGCTGCTGACAACAATGAATTTTTAATATGCTCAAAGTTTTCATTATTAATATTATCAATAAATTGAATTTTGTTCGATATGTAATCGGGAACATCACATTGTTCTATCTTTATCGGAATAATATAAATATCTTCTGGTCTCTTATATCTTAGATTATCTAAAGCATCTTTTACTTCTCTTTGTACAAAACCTCGTTTACTAACACTTGTCGAAGACATCAACAGCATTACGACATTAGCTTTTTGTAATGCTCTATCTATTTCTAATTCCCAATTTTGTCCTCCTTTTAGTTTCTTTATATCTAACCAAGGAGAAAATCCTTCTTTTTCTAACCAACTATAATAGTTTTCTGCTATGGTTTGATTTTCTTTTGCATAGCTAATAAATACATTTAAAGTCATACGCCTTCCTTAATAAGCAATTAATCCTACTTCATCGTCACACCCAACCATTTCATCATCTCTCTCTCATCCCAACCTTTACGTTTGGCATAATCTTGAGCTTGGTCTTCATCAATGCGACCTAAAGTGAAATAGTTACTTGCCGGGTGGGTGAAGTACCAACCGCAGACGGAGGCTGCAGGCCACATGGCGTAGCTTTCGGTGAGTTTCATGCCGATGCGTTGTTCTACTTCTAATAAATCCCAAATCAAGGCTTTTTCGGTATGTTCCGGGCAGCTTGGATAGCCCGGTGCAGGGCGGATGCCGACATAGTTTTCATTGATTAAGCCTTGGTTGTCGAATTCCTCTTGTGTGTAGCCCCAAATGCGGGTGCGTAGCTCAAAGTGCAAGTATTCCGCCATGGCTTCGGCGAGGCGGTCGCCTACGGCTTGTAGCAAGATGGCGTTGTAGTCGTCGCCGGCGGCTTTGTAGCCTTCCACTAGCTCCATTTCTTCAACGCCGGCGCACACGGCGAACATACCCATCCAGTCTTTTTTGCCACTTTCGCGATCAGCGATAAAGTCGCTCAAGGCAAAGTTAAATTGGCTTTTGCTGTTTTTGCCACGTTCCGTTTGTTGGCGTAAGCCGTAAGCCGTGCCAATGGTTTGCGTGCGGTCTTCATCGGAGAATAACACCACATCATCGCCCACACGTTCCGCCGGGAAAATACCCAACACGCCGCTTGGGTTAAGTTTGTGGTTTTGTTCGAAAGCATCTAACATCGCTTGCGCATCATTCCACACGCGGCGGGCTTCTTGTCCGCTTTCCGGATGATCAAACGCATCAGGATAACCGCCCATCAAGCCCCATACGCGGAAGAATGGTGACCAGTCGATAAATTTACGTAGTTCGGCAATTGGTACGTTTTTAAATTCCACAATGCCCGTTTGTTTTGGCGTTGGCGGCACATAATCCGCCCATTCGCCGCTAAAGCCGTCAAAACGGTTGGCGCGCGCTTCTTCAATGCTGAGCTGTTTACGCAACGGTTTGCGGTTAGCAAAAGATTGTTGGATTTTTTCGTAATCTTTCTTGAATTGCTCCCACAATGCCGCACGGCTTTCCGGGTTCATTAAGGTGGCACAAACCGTTACCGCGCGTGAAGCATTGGATGTATAGAACACGCCATGTTGTTTGTATTTTGGATAAAGTTTAATGGCGGTATGTTCTTTGGAGGTGGTTGCACCGCCAATCATCACAGGCAGGCTTAAGCCTAAGCGGGTCATCTCACCGAGGAAGTATTCCATTTCGTCAAGAGATGGCGTAATCAAACCGCTCAAGCCGATAATATCCGCTTTTTCATCAATAGCCGTTTGAATGATTTTATCCGCCGGCACCATCACGCCCAAGTCAATCACTTCAAAGTTATTACATTGCAACACCACACTCACGATGTTTTTGCCAATATCATGCACGTCACCTTTCACGGTAGCGATCACCACCTTACCGTTGCTGGATCCTTTCTGTTTGGTGGCGTTGATAAACGGCTCTAAATACGCCACGGATTGTTTCATTACGCGTGCGGATTTCACCACTTGCGGGAGGAACATTTTACCGTCACCGAACAAATCGCCCACCACATCCATGCCTGCCATGAGCGGGCCTTCAATCACTTCCAACGGCGTTGGTAGTGTCTGGCGTGCTTCTTCGGTGTCTTCGATGATGTGTGTAGTAATGCCTTTCACGAGGGCGTGTTTTAAGCGTTCTTCCACCGGCCACGTGCGCCATTCGGCGACAGAATCCACCGCACTTTCATCGTTGCCTTGGTTGCGATATTTTTCCGCAATATCCAGTAAACGTTCCGTGCCATCCGGCGTGCGGTTTAAGACGGCGTCTTCAATCACATTGCGTAATTCAGGATCAAGATCATCGTAAATCGCGAGCTGTCCTGCGTTCACGATCCCCATGTCCATGCCTTGTTTGATGGCGTGATAGAGGAATACCGCGTGAATGGCTTCACGCATCACGTTGTTGCCTCGGAAGGAGAAGGATACGTTTGACACACCGCCGGAAATCTTGGCGTGTGGCAAGCTGCGTTTAATACGACCTGTGGCATTGATGAAATCCACACCGTAGTTGTTGTGTTCTTCAATCCCGGTGCCGATGGCAAAAATATTCGGGTCGAAAATAATGTCTTCCGGCGGGAAGCCGACTTGGTTGACTAAGATGTTATACGCACGGGTACAGATTTCCACTTTGCGATCTTCGGTGTCCGCTTGTCCCACTTCGTCGAACGCCATCACGACTACCGCTGCGCCGTATTTACGCACCAATTTGGCGTGTTCGATAAAGATTTCCTCGCCTTCTTTCAACGAGATGGAGTTCACAATCGGTTTACCTTGCACCGATTGCAAGCCCGCCTCAATCACTTCCCATTTGGAGGAGTCGATCATCACCGGCACTTTGGCCGCATCGGGTTCGGTCGCCATAATGTTGAGGAAACGGGTCATGCATTTTTTGCCGTCGAGTAAGGCTTCGTCCATGTTCACGTCAATAACTTGCGCGCCGTTTTCCACTTGGTCGATGGCAATTTCAATGGCTTCGGCAAATTTGTCTTCTTTAATTAAGCGTTTGAATTTTGCCGAGCCTGTCACGTTATTACGTTCGCCCACGTTCACGAACAGGCTTTCATCATCAATGTTGAGCGGCTCTAAACCCGATAAACGCATGGCGGTTTTAATTTGTGGCAATTTGCGCGGCGGGATGTTTTCTACCGCCTCGGCAAAGGCTTTAATGTGTTCCGGCGAGGTACCGCAACAGCCACCGATAATGTTCACAAAGCCGCTTTCAGCCCATTCTTTTAGGTGTGCCGCCATGTCTTCTGCGCCGAGGTCGTAGCCGCCAAAGGCATTCGGCAAGCCCGCGTTCGGGTGGACGGAAACGTAGGTTTCGCTGATTTTAGACAGTTGTTCAACGTACTGGCGAAGTTCTTTCGGACCTAAAGCACAGTTCAAACCGAATGTCAGTGGTTTAGCGTGACGAAGCGAGTTGTAGAACGCTTCGGTGGTTTGTCCGGAAAGGGTACGGCCTGAAGCATCAGTAATGGTGCCGGAAATCATAATCGGCAATTCCACACCTAATTCTTCAAACACGGTTTCAATGGCGAAAATAGCCGCTTTGGCGTTTAGCGTGTCGAAGATGGTTTCGATCATAATTAGATCGGCACCGCCTTTGATTAAGCCGCGCGTGGCTTCTGAATAGGCATCCACTAATTCCATAAAGGTGACGTTACGGAAGCCCGGATCGTTTACGTTCGGGGAAATGGACGCAGTGCGGTTAGTCGGGCCGAGAATTCCCGCGACGAATCTTGGTTTTTCCGGCGAGCTGTATTTATCCGCCGCAAAACGTGCCAGTTTTGCGCCGGCAAAGTTGAGTTCGTAAGCAATAGATTGCAAGTCGTAATCCGCTTGCGCAATAGTGGTGGAGCTGAATGTATTGGTTTCGATAATGTCTGCGCCGGCTTCTAAATATTTTTCGTGAATGGCGGAAATGAGTAACGGTTGAGTGAGGGTCAGCAAATCATTATTACCGCGTAAATCGACCGCACTTTCTTTAAAGCGTTCACCACGGAAATCCGCTTCGGTGAGTTTATATTTTTGGATCATCGTGCCCATGGCGCCGTCTAAAATGAGAATACGTTCGGCGAGGGATTTTTTAAGTAATTCGGTTGTGTTTTTCACTGTGGGGTTCCATTAATTATGTGTGATAAATAAATGCGGTGAATAGTAGGAATATGCGCCTGCGCTGTCAAATGTTATCTATATAAAGTGCGGTCATTTTTTACCGAGTTTTTCTGTTTTTGTGAGATAGGGGAGAATTCTTTGTCGATTTTCTGCTTTTTATCTCGGGCTATGTTAAACTAGCCCGCAATTTTTTCCCTAATTTTAATTAGTTTTAATCAGTTATGATGTTATCTACCCCTCTTTTTATTGCGTTGCGCTATTGGCGGGCAAAAAGTGCTGATCGTTTTGGGCGATTGGTCACCAATTTGGCCAGCTTCGGTATTGTACTTGGCGTCATGGCGTTAATTATTGTGCTTTCCGTGATGAATGGTTTGGAAGGCCATCAAAAACAGCAGGTGCTTTCTTCATTGCCACATGCCATTGTTAGCCCGGCAAACAGAGTGAATATTGATGAAACTATGCCACCCATGCTGAATTTTGTGCATAAAGCCGTACCGATTAACATGACCAATGTGATCTTTCAAACAGCCTCCGGCGTGAGCGCGGGGCAGGTGATTGGGGTGCGTGAATTTGATGATGACCCGATGTTAGGCGGTTTGCCTACGCAAGACTTTAATAATGTCTTACCTGCGGGCGGGTTTAATATCATTATTGGGGATCAATTAGCACAAAAATTAAACATTTACGTAGGTGATAAAGTGCGTTTGATGATTACCGAAAACAGCCAATATACGCCTTTTGGTCGTGTGCCGTTACAACGTTTGTTCACCGTGAGCGAAATCTATTTTGACACCGGCGAAGCTTCGGGCTATGAGGCGTTTGCCAATTTAACGGATATTGGCCGTTTAATGCGAATTCAGCCGGGCGAAGCGCAAGGTTATCGTTTATTTTTAACGGATCCGTTTTTGATTACCGAATTACCGACAGCCTTTCCTAAACCCTACCAAATCACCGACTGGCGCGCTCAAAAAGGTGAGTTTTTCCAAGCGGTGCGGATGGAGAAAAACATGATGGGCTTGCTGGTGAGCTTAATTATTGTGGTGGCGATTTCCAATATCATTACATCCTTAAGTTTAATGGTGGTGGATAAACAGGGTGAAATTGCTATTTTGCAAACTCAAGGATTAACCAAAGGGCAGGTGCGCTCCATCTTTATCTATCAAGGCTTATTGGTGGGCATAATGGGCACATTAATCGGTTCGATCTTGGGCGTGGTGGTGACCTTAAATTTAGATCGCATTGTGAACTTATTAGGCTCACAAGCGATGTATTTACCGACCGCACTTGATCCGCTACAGCTTATCGTGATTGTTGCCTTTTCAATTCTATTGTCTTTGTTGTCGACGATTTATCCGGCCTATCGAGCAGCGAAAGTAGAACCTGCGGAAGCCTTACGCTATGAATAAAAGAGATGAAAAAATGAGTACAGCATTATTATCCAGTCAAAATATCAGTAAATTTTATCAGGAAGGCAACCAGCAAACGGAAGTGTTAAAACAGGTGTCTTTTTCCATGCAACCGGGAGAGTTGGTTGCCATCGTGGGAAGCTCGGGATCCGGTAAAAGCACGTTGTTGCACACCTTGGGCGGTTTGGATCAACCGAGTAGCGGTGAAGTGTTTATCAACGGACAATCTTTGCAGAAAATGACGCCGAATGCGTTGGCGAAGTTGCGTAATCAGTATTTAGGTTTTGTGTATCAATTTCATCATTTAATGGCAGATTTCACCGCACTTGAGAACGTGATGATGCCGATGTTAATTGGTCGACAAAATAAAGGCGAGGCGCAATCCCGCGCAGAACAAATGCTAAGTGCGGTCGGTTTACAACATAGAATTTCACATCGACCGTCCGCGTTGTCGGGCGGTGAGCGTCAACGGGTGGCAATTGCCCGTGCGTTGGTGAATAACCCCGCGTTGGTGTTGGCTGATGAACCTACAGGGAATTTGGATCACAAAACCACAGAAAGCATTTTTGAACTGATACAACAGCTCAACCAAGAAAAACAGATCGCCTTTTTATTGGTAACCCATGACTTGAGCTTGGCGGAAAAACTTAACCGTCGCTTAATCATGCAAGACGGCGTATTGCGCGAGGAAAATGCCTGATGAATACGCCATTTTTTATTAGCTGGCGTTACCAACGGAGTAAGCATAAGAACCGTTTGGTGTCGCTGATTTCTTTCTTTTCCAGTCTTGGCATTGCCCTTGGTGTGGCGGTGTTGATTGTGGGCCTAAGTGCCATGAACGGTTTTGAACGTGAACTCAATCAGCGGATTTTAGCCGTGGTGCCACACGCGGAAATTACTAGAGCACCGGGACAACATGAAACATCTATTCGTCATTGGCAAAATTTGCAGACGAAATTAAAACAGAATCCGCAAATTAACGGCATTTCACCTTTTGTAAGTTTTACCGCGTTGGTGGAAAACGGCGCGAAATTAAAAGTGGTGCAAATTAAAGGGGTGGAAAGTCGGTTGCAAGACTCGGTCAGTACGTTAGGGCGTTTTGTGTTAAACGAAGGCTGGCAGCATTTTGCCAAGCAAGGCGGCTTGATCTTGGGCTATGGCATTGCGCGGGATTTGGGCGTGCAAGAAGGGGATTGGGTTTCTTTGCTGATTTCTCAGCAAAAAGGCTCGGAAAATTTATCCCAGCCTTTACGCGAACGGGTGCAAGTGACCGGTATTTTACGTTTGGATGGCCAACTGGATCACAGTTATGCCTTAATGCCGTTGGCACAGGCTCAACAATTAATGGAATATCAACCGGATGAAGTGAGCGGGGTAGAGTTAAAAACCACGGATCCATTTAGCGTACAAACCATGAATTACTCCATGTTGCAGGATTATCCGCAAACCTTGTATTTACAAACATGGATTAGCAAATTTGGCTATATGTATCGGGATATTCAGCTGATCCGCACGGTGATGTATATCGCCATGGTGTTGGTGATTGGCGTGGCTTGCTTTAATATTGTCTCCACGCTCATTATGGCGGTGAAAGATAAAGCCGGCGATATTGCCATTATGCGTACTCTTGGTGCGAATAATCGGTTCATTAAACGGATTTTTATTTGGTACGGTCTGCAGGCAGGCATGAAAGGCAGTCTGATTGGCATTGTATTGGGGATTATGTTGGCGTTAAATCTCACCCAATTAATTCAGTGGCTTGAAATGGCGCTAGGGCGGAAGTTACTATCCGACGGTATTTACTTCGTAGATTTCCTTCCGACAGAATTGCACTGGCAAGATGTCTTGTTGGTATTGCTTGCCGCTTTGGTGTTGAGTTTATTCGCCAGCCTTTATCCGGCAAATCGTGCGGTAAAATTACAACCGGCGCAAGTATTGAGTAGTCATTAATAAAATTGCAAATAAACTAGTTTACTAGTACAAATTATAGTGGTAGAGTGAAACCACTTTTTTCGGTAATTTTTAAATTTGTTGTATTTAAGAGAGTGAATCATGAAAACAAAGAACGATATTTCCATTGAGAATGACGATACACGAATTGGCAAAATCGAGCAGGTGTTACCGCCAATTGCGTTGCTGGAAAAATATCCTGCAAGCAATGTTGCGGCGAAAACCGTAGAACAAGCACGCAAAGAAACTCACCAAATTATTCATGGTGGCAATGATCGCCTGCTTGTCGTGATTGGTCCTTGTTCCATCCATGATCCGAAAGCCGCATTGGAATATGCGCAACGTATTAAATTAATGCGTGAAAAATATAAAGACACCTTACAAATTATCATGCGCGTTTATTTTGAAAAGCCGCGTACTACTGTGGGTTGGAAAGGCCTCATTAATGACCCGCATTTAAATAATTCTTATGCCTTAAACGACGGTTTGCGTATGGCGCGTAAATTGCTATCGGACATTAACGATTTAACCGTACCGACGGCAGGGGAGTTTTTGGATATGATTACGCCGCAATATTTAGCGGATTTCATGAGTTGGGGGGCCATTGGGGCAAGAACCACCGAGTCTCAAGTTCACCGTGAATTGGCTTCCGGCTTGTCTTGTGCGGTCGGTTTTAAAAATGCCACTAACGGTTGCGTAAAAATAGCGTTAGATGCCATCGGTGCGGCAGAAGCGCCACACCATTTCTTATCGGTTACCAAGTTCGGCCACTCTGCAATTGTGTCCACGAAAGGTAATAATGACTGCCATATTATTTTACGTGGTGGTGACAACGGCCCGAATTACAGCGAAAAAGATGTTAATGACGTATGCGAAGAATTGGCTAAAGCAGGCTACAAATCTCATGTTATGGTTGATTTCAGCCATGCCAACAGTAGCAAACAATTCAAAAAACAATTGGAGGTTTGTAAAGACGTGTGCGGGCAAATCGCTTCCGGTTCCGAGAAAATTTTTGGTGTAATGATCGAAAGTCACTTGGTTGAAGGGCGTCAAAACTTGGTTGAAGGTCAGCCGTTGACATACGGACAAAGCATCACCGACAGCTGCATTGGTTGGGAGGACAGTGAAACCGTGTTACAACAGTTATCTGATGCTGTTGCGGCAAGACGAAAATTAAAAGGTGAATTGATCCTCTAACCGATTCATTTCTCATATAAAGTGCGGTGGAAATTCTCAACGAAAATCCACCGCACTTTTTTCCGCCTTTAAGTGAAAACTTTCCACTTTTAAGTTAAATCACCCTCGGATTTGGTATATCATATAGCGACTTTTTTCTGTTAACCGAGGCAATAATGGCGTCTAAAAATTCTCCTCCAGCAAAAGAACAAACCACTCTGAATATCCCTCCTCATTCTATTGAAGCCGAACAAGCGGTGCTGGGCAGTATTTTATTGAATGATAAATGCTGGGATGATGTGGCGGAAAATGTCGTAAAAGAGGATTTTTACCGTTTCGAACATCGCCTGATTTTTGAGGAAATGGAAAAATTAATGGCGCAACAGGCGCCGGTTGATTTGATTACCTTAGAACAAGCCTTAAAAAATAGAGAAGTTATAGAGCAAGTCGGTGGTTTTGCTTATTTAGCGGAGCTATCCAATAACACGCCAAGTGCGGCTAATGCTGGCGCCTATGCCAATGTGGTGCGCGAAAAAGCGATTATGCGAGAGTTGATTTCTGTAGGAAATAAAATTGCGCAAAATAGCTATTCACCAAAAGGGCAGGATGTTAAACAATTATTAGACGAGGCGGAACGGGAAGTCTTTGCCATTGCGGAAAAGCGCAGTTCCAGTAATGAAGGCCCACAAAATATCATCAATGTGTTAGAAAACACCATCAGCAAAATCGAACAACTTAGTCAAACCAAAGATCATTCTGGCGTCACCGGGGTTTCTACCGGCTTTAAAGATTTAGATAAGAAAACCGCCGGTTTGCAGAAATCCGATTTAATCATTGTTGCCGCGCGCCCTTCCATGGGGAAAACCACCTTTGCGATGAACCTCTGTGAGAATGCCGCGTTAGGCAGTGAAAAACCGGTATTGGTATTCAGTTTAGAGATGCCTGCCGAACAAATCATGATGCGTAGCCTTGCGTCACTTTCTCGTGTGGATCAAACAAAAATTCGTACAGGTCAAGGCTTGGATGACAATGATTGGGCGAAAATTTCCAGTACCATGGGTATGCTTGCCAAAAAACCGAATTTGTTTATTGACGATTCTTCCGGCTTAACGCCGACAGAGCTTCGTTCCCGTGCCAGACGGGTTTATCGTGAGAATGGCGGGTTGAGTTTAATCATGGTGGACTACCTTCAATTAATGCGCGCGCCGGCCTTTTCCGATAATCGTACTTTAGAAATTGCCGAAATTTCCCGTTCTTTAAAAGCCTTAGCGAAAGAGTTGGAAGTGCCGGTGATCGCCCTGTCACAATTAAACCGTACATTGGAAAACCGTCAGGATAAACGCCCGGTGAACTCGGATTTGCGGGAGTCGGGATCCATTGAACAAGACGCGGATTTAATTATGTTTATTTATCGTGATGAAGTGTATAACCGTGAGTCGGAAGAAAAAGGCATTGCGGAAATCATCATCGGTAAACAACGTAATGGACCAATTGGACGTGTGAAGTTGGCATTCCAAGGCAATTTTTCCCGTTTTGATAATTTAGCGGAACATCATTATTACGATGACGAATATTAGATAACACAACGTAAAAGAGATAAAAAATGCACATGAAACCCGCAACAGCCAAAATCAGTTCTGTTGCCTTAAAACATAATATTCAAACCATCAAACAAAAAGCACCGAATAGCAAAATTATTGCGGTAGTCAAAGCCAATGCTTACGGACATGGTGTCGTATTTCTTTCTTCCGCCGTAGAAAGCTTAGTCGATTGTTTTGGCGTGGCACGTTTGGAAGAGGCATTAAAATTGCGTTCCAACGGTATTACCAAGCCGATTTTGTTATTAGAAGGCTTTTTTTCGTCTAAAGATTTACCGATTTTGGCGGTAAATAACATTCAAACCGTGGTGCACAGCAAAGAACAGTTAGAGGCTTTGGAAAAAGCGAAAACACCAAATCCGGTAAAAGTGTGGTTAAAAATTGATACGGGAATGCATCGTTTAGGCGTGCATTTGGATGAGGTTGAGACCTTCTACCAAAAATTAAAATCCCTCTCTTGTGTCGATCCGAATATTGGTTTTGTGAGCCACTTTAGCCGTGCAGATGAACTGGAGTGCGGTTATACTGAGAAACAATTAGCCCGATTTTTACAGGCAACGGAAGGGAAATCCGGTGAGCGTAGCATTTCTGCTTCCGGTGGTATTCTGTTTTGGCCGGAGGCGCATTTAGATTGGATTCGTCCCGGCATTATTATGTACGGTATTTCGCCGAATAATTCGGCAGGAAAAGAATATGGTTTAACGCCGGTGATGAATTTAACCTCTTCTTTAATTGCCGTGCGTGAACACAAGAAAGGCGAACCTGTGGGGTACGGCGGTGTGTGGGTAAGTGATAAAGATACCAAAATCGGCGTGGTGGCCATTGGTTATGGCGATGGCTATCCGCGTGATGTGCCGGAAGGCACTCCGGTTTATCTTAACGGCCGCCGCGTATCGATTGTGGGCAAGGTGTCCATGGATATGTTGACCGTGGATCTCGGCGCAGACAGCCAAGATAAGGTGGGTGATGAGGTGATTCTGTGGGGCAAAGAATTACCGATTGAAGAAATTGCGTCAATTGCCGGCATTATCAGCTATGAATTAATTACCAAATTAACCCCGCGTGTTTTAACCGAATACATTGATTAAATCTTAACGATTAAGTTTAAGGAGAGCTTATGCAAAACATTAATCCAACTCAAACTAACGCATGGAAAGCATTAACCCAACATCATGCACAACGCAAAAATGCGACGATTCAAGAATTATTTGCGCAAGAGAAAGATCGTTTCAACAAATATTCTTTAACGTTTAACGATGAGATTTTGGTAGATTTTTCCAAAAATAATCTAACCCAAGAAACCCTTGGCTTATTGCGTCAACTCAGTGAAGAATGTGGCTTGGCACAAGCGAAGAAAGCCATGTTTGACGGTGAAAAAATCAACCGTACAGAAAATCGTGCCGTATTACATACCGCACTTCGTAATCGCGCTAATACCCCGGTGTTGGTTGACGGCAAAGATGTAATGCCGGAAGTCAATGCGGTGTTGGCGAAAATGAAAACTTTTTGCGCACGTGTAATTTCCGGCGAATGGAAAGGTTATACCGGCAAGGCGATCACTGACGTCATTAATATCGGTATCGGCGGTTCGGATCTTGGCCCGTACATGGTGACCGAAGCGTTGCGCCCTTACAAAAACCACCTCACGATGCACTTTGTGTCTAACGTGGATGGCACTCATATTGCGGAAACTTTGAAAAAAGTGAATCCGGAAACCACCTTAATTTTAGTGGCTTCCAAAACGTTCACCACCCAAGAAACCATGACTAACGCATTGTCTGCCCGCGATTGGTTCCTTGCCGCAGCGAAAGATCCTGCCCATGTGGCAAAACACTTTGCAGCACTGTCTACCAATGCAAAAGCGGTAGCGGAATTCGGTATTGATACCGACAATATGTTTGAATTCTGGGATTGGGTTGGTGGCCGTTATTCTTTATGGTCTGCCATCGGTTTATCCATTGCGTTGTCTATCGGTTTTGACAACTTTGAAGCCTTGTTAAGTGGTGCGCACGCGATGGATCAGCATTTCTTAAATGCGCCGTTAGAGCAAAATATTCCGACCACATTAGCATTAGTGGGCTTGTGGAACACCAATTTCCTTGGCGCACAAACTGAAGCCATTTTACCGTACGACCAATATTTACATCGCTTTGCGGCTTATTTCCAACAAGGCAACATGGAATCCAACGGTAAATATGTTGATCGCAATGGCAATGTTATTCGTGATTATCAAACCGGGCCAATCATTTGGGGCGAACCTGGCACTAACGGTCAACACGCGTTCTATCAATTAATCCACCAAGGCACAAGCCTGATTCCTTGTGATTTCATCGCACCGGCGCAAAGTCATAATCCGTTATCCGATCATCACGCGAAATTGTTATCTAACTTCTTCGCACAAACAGAAGCCTTGGCATTTGGTAAAACCAAAGAACAAGTGGAAGCAGAATTCTTAAAAGCAGGTAAAACGTTGGCGGAAGTGGAAGATATCGTGCCGTTTAAAGTCTTCACCGGTAACAAGCCGACCAATTCCATTTTGTTACAAAAAATTACACCGTTTAGTTTAGGCGCGTTGATTGCCATGTATGAACACAAAATTTTCGTACAAGGCGTATTGTTCAATATTTACAGCTTTGACCAATGGGGCGTGGAACTAGGTAAACAGCTAGCCAACCGAATTCTACCTGAATTGGTGACCAACGATAAAATTGAAAGCCATGACAGCTCAACTAACGGCTTGATTAATCAATTCAAAGCTTGGCGTTAATTCAGTCTAACCAGTAATACCGGTAATACCGGTAATAAAGTGCGGTTATAAAAAACAGCGTTTTTTAACCGCACTTTGGCTTTTTCTTACTGCCAGAAAATGAATTTTATGCTAGAATTCGCGCGCAATTTTTTATTAACACAACAATAGGACAGAACATGAAAGTTTTAGAAGGTAATATCGCCGCACCAAAGGCTAAAATTGCCGTCGTTATCAGCCGTTTCAACAGTTTTATTAATGAGAGCCTACTTGAAGGCGCCCTAGATGCGTTAAAACGTGTTGGTCAGGTGAAAGATGACAACATCACCTTAGTGCGTGTGCCGGGAGCATATGAATTACCGTTAGTTGCCCGTCGTTTGGCTGAAAGTAAAAAATTCGATGCTATTGTTGCTTTAGGTACAGTGATCCGTGGTGGTACAGCGCACTTTGAATATGTTGCAGGTGAAGCCAGCAGCGGTTTAGGCAAAGTGGCGATGGAAGCTGAAATTCCGGTGGCTTTTGGTGTGTTAACAACGGAAAACATTGAGCAAGCTATTGAGCGTGCAGGCACCAAAGCCGGCAACAAAGGGGCGGAAGCCGCATTAGTTGCGTTAGAAATGTATAATTTGTTAAATCAAATTCAGGCTGCGTAACTGACAATGGCTGAACAAACAAAAAAAATCTCTCCACGCCGTCGCGCCCGTGAATGTGCGGTGCAGGCGTTATATTCTTGGGCTATTTCGCAAAATAGCCCTGAGCTGGTCGAATTAAACTTCATGACCGAGCAAGACATGAATGGTGTTGATAAGCCGTATTTCCGCAAATTATTCCGTCAAACGGTGGAAAATGTGGATGCGGTGGAACACACCATGCAAGGTTATTTAGATCGTACCTTAGATGAACTGGATCCTATTGAAAAAGCCATTTTGCGTCTTGCTGTGTATGAATTACAGTTTGAAGCGGATGTGCCGTATAAAGTGGTGATCAATGAAGCTATCGAAGTGGCCAAAGTATTCGGTGCGGATGAGAGCCACAAATATATTAACGGTGTGTTAGATAAAATCGCACCGGTTGTGCGTCGCTAACATTTTGCAGGAGGCAGGATGAGTGAAGGCGAATTTGACATAATTCAACGTTATTTTACTGCGTCCAAACGTTCTCCTCGTAAGGATGTATTACTTTCAGTCGGTGACGATTGTGCCGTCACCGAACTTAATCCCAATCAACATCTCGCTATTACCACCGACACCATGGTGGAAAATATTCATTTCTTACCGAATATCAGCCCAACGGATTTAGCCTATAAAGCCGTTGCCGGCAATCTCAGTGATTTAGCCTCTATGGGCGCTGAGCCTGCGTGGATTTCCTTGGCGTTAACCTTGCCAAAAATCGATCATCCATGGTTGGAAGAATTTAGCAAAAGTTTCTTTTCGATTCTCGATCATTATAACGTGGATTTAATCGGCGGAGACACTACCAAAGGTCCGCTCAGCATCACCATTACCGCGCAAGGGATTATCGCCAAAGATAAAGCCTTGTGTCGTCATAACGCGAAAGTGGGCGATTGGGTTTATGTTTCAGGCACCCTTGGCGACAGCGCCGGCGGATTGTCTTATTTATTGCAAGGCAAAAGTGCGGTCAATTCTGCGCAAGAATTTTTAATTCGTCGTCATTTACACCCAACGCCAAGAGTACTACTTGGCATGGAACTTTCTTTAACAGGCTTGGCAAGCTCGGCTATTGATATTTCCGATGGTTGTGCCGCGGATTTAACCCATATTTTAGAACGTAGCCAATGTGGCGCCGTTATTGAATTGGATAAGTTACCGTTATCCGCCGAGTTAGTAAGCGAATTCGGCTTGGCGCAAGCCGAGCAATATGCCTTATGCGGAGGCGAAGACTACGAACTTTGCTTCACCGTGCCGGATAGCAACAGAGCCAAATTAGACAAAGCCTTATCCCACATTGGCGTGAAATATACTTGTATCGGGCAAATTCGAGCCATTAATCCGATGAAGAATAAAAAACGCATTCAATTCCAACGCAATGGTCAGCCGGTAGAGCTTGAATTGATGGGCGGCTTCGACCATTTTAAATAGGACAAATCATGACCTCATCACAACATCCGCTTGAGCGGGTGAATTTACGCAATCCTATTCATTTTTTAGCGCTCGGCTTTGGTTCCGGTTTATTGTATCCGGCGCCCGGCACATGGGGCAGTTTAGTGGGCGTAGTATTGGGGGCGTTATTATTGCCTTGGCTCGGCGCAAAAACATTTTTTATTTTGACCACACTTTGTTTCTTCCTCGGTATTTGGTTATGCGAACGCACCAGCCACGACATGGGCGTACATGATCACGGCAGCATTGTGTGGGATGAAATCGTTGCCGTTTTTTTCGTGCTGTTAGCAGTGCCGCAAATTTCGTTATTTTGGTGTACTATCGCTTTTGCCGCCTTCCGCTTGTTTGATATTTTAAAACCTTACCCGATCCGCTATTTTGATGAGAAACTCACCAACGGTTTCGGCATTATGGCAGATGACATTTTGGCAGCCGGTTATAGCATCTTGGTCATTTTTGCATTGGCGCATTTTATTTAGGCAATGCTATGTTACATTTAATGTTCGTACACTTGATGGGATTGCTTTCGCCCGGACCGGATTTCTTCTATGTGAGCCGTGTGGCGGCAATCAGTTCACGGCGCACTGCGATTTATGGTGTTATCGGCATTACGATTGGCGTGTTCATTTGGGCGACTGCGGCTGTATTGGGACTGGCGATTGTATTCAAAACGATGCCGTCATTGCAGGGTGTCGTAATGGTATTGGGTGGCAGCTATTTATTTTATCTCGGGGTAAAAATGGCGCGTGTCAAAACCAACGCGGTGTTTGATGATTCCGCGAAAGAGCGAAAACATGGCGCGTCCAAGCATGAAATTATCAAAGGTTTATTGGTGAATTTATCCAATGCCAAAGTGGTGATTTATTTCAGCAGTGTGGTGTCTTTTGTATTAGTGAACATCACCGAAACGCGGCAAATTTTGACCGCACTTTTGATTATCACGGTGGAAACATTTCTTTATTTTTATGTGATTTCCATCTTGTTTTCACGCTCCTTTGCCAAGCGTTTTTATAGCCGATACAGTCGCTATATCGACAATGCCTCGGGCGTGATTTTTATTCTGTTCGGCGCTTACTTAATTTATGGTGGCGCGTTAAATATTTTAGGTTAGTTTAAATCGGAGAATATTATGGCTTTAAGAATTGCAATCGTAGGCGCAGGCGGACGCATGGGACGTCAATTGATTCAAGCAGTGCACAACGCGGAAGGTGTTGAATTGGGCGCGGCATTTGAACGTGTAGGCTCATCTTTAATCGGTGCCGATGCAGGCGAGTTGGCAGGCATTGGCAACTTAGGCGTTAAGGTGGGGGATGATTTAAACGCAGCGAAAGATCAATTTGATGTATTAATTGATTTTACCCGCCCGGAAGGCACATTGGCGCATTTGGCGTTTTGTTCCGCTAATCATAAAAATATGATTATCGGTACCACCGGTTTTGATGATGCGGGCAAAGTAGCGATTAAAGCGGCAGCTGAAAAGATCGGGATTGTGTTTGCGTCTAACTTCAGCGTGGGCGTGAATCTGGTGTTTAAATTATTGGAAAAAGCTGCTAAAGTCATGGGCGATTATTGCGACATTGAAATTATTGAAGCGCACCATCGTCACAAAGTGGACGCGCCGTCCGGCACCGCACTTTCCATGGGTGAACACATCGCCAAAACTTTAGGGCGTGATTTGAAAACCCACGGCGTATTCTGCCGTGACGGCATTATCGGTGAACGTAAACGGGATGAAATCGGTTTTTCTACGATTCGCGCTTCCGATGTAGTGGGCGAGCATAGCGTTTGGTTTGCCGACATCGGTGAACGCGTAGAAATCGCCCACAAAGCCTCTAGCCGTATGACCTTTGCCAACGGTGCCGTGCGTGCCGCCAAATGGCTTGAAGGAAAAGACAACGGCTTATTTGATATGACGGACGTGTTGGACTTAAATAATTTATAAAAGTAGGGGCGTGTGATCGCCCCTTTTTGTATTTAATAGTTCGATAAACTTACTTGCGACCAAACGGATCAAAGTGCGGTCATTTTTCTCGCTGTTTTTACACCTCAATCTCCAAATCTTCCTCCACCCGACAGCAACACAATAAAATCTCATCTTGTTGTAAAAAGGCTAAAGGGGTTTCCGCGTAGGACACTTTGCCTTTTTTTATTTTTACCCGGCAGGAGCCGCAATAGCCGCTACGGCATTGGTATTCATGATGAATACCAAGCTGTTCCAAACGGCTTAACAAGGGAATTTGGTTGTCGTGTTCGATGGTTTGTTGGCGATGTAATAAATGGATTTTCATTCTTTTTAAAATAAAAAAAGAGCAGTTAGGAGGCTGCTCTAAATAGCATTAACATTATTGTAATAAAAATTAGATCCAGACGAAATATGTAAGTCCGCCGATGATGGCTATGCAGAACATATTCAAGATAAAGCCGACTTTCGCCATGTCTGCCTGTTTTACATGACCGGTTGCGAACACGATGGCATTCGGCGGTGTGGCGATTGGCAACATGAATGCACAGCTTGCCCCACAGGCGATGATGGCGGCGAGCGCGATTGGCGGTAAATTCAAGGTTTGCGCTACCGAAATCACAATCGGCATAATCAATGCCGCGCTGGCGGTGTTGGAGGTGAATTCTGTTAAGAAAATAATAAAGGCACTAATGGCAAAACATAACACCCATAACGGCTTTTCATGTGTGAATTGCACGATACTGTCCGCCATAATTTTGCTGGCGCCGGAGTCTTTCATGACGATACTTAGGGTTAAACCGCCACCGAATAACATCAACACGCCCCATTCCACCCGTTGCTGAATTTCTTTCCATTTTGCCACCCCGGTGACGCCAATGATAACCACCACGCTCAGGGCGATCACACTGTCGAAGCTGTCAATTTTTTTCGCCAAGCCCAAAGCGGCGGATAGCCAAGGGTTGATAAGCGAGCTGAAAAGAAGCAATAACGCCATCACGCTGAAGATAATTAAGGTGATGATGTTCTTTTTCGTGAAAGAGACTTTTTCCAATGAAGGAGAGAAGTCAATATTAAAATCCGGACGCAAAATCACCCAAAGTGAGAACAACATGGAAGGCAACAATAACAACATCACCGGAAAGCCATAACCCAGCCATTCAGTGAAGGTGACTTGGATTTGAGACGCCAAGATAGCATTTGGTGCACTGCCGACCAAGGTGCCGATGCCGCCGATACTGGCGCAAAAGGCCATGCCTAATAAGGTAAACGCATAAAGGCGATAATTTTTCATGGCATCAATGCCTTTTAACATCCCAACGGTTAACGGCAACATCATGGCAGCCACGGCAGTGTTGTTAATCCACATGGATAAAAAAGTCGTGACACCGAATAAATAAGCCACGGAGAGTTTTAAATTCCCTTTGGCAAGGCGCACGATGTAATTTGCGATGATTTTATCCAACTGCTGAATTTGTAACACCGCCGCAATCACAAAGCCGCCGAAGAACATATAAATAATCGGCGTAGCAAAAGGCGAGAGCGCCTTTTGTGTATTAATCAGGCCTAAAGCAATGGCAAAAATCGGTACCATTAATGACGTGACGGTGATGTTAAAGGCTTCCGTCAGCCATAAAATACCGATAAAGATGAGTAAGGCAAGGCCGCGATTTTCTTGTGGTGAGAAAGGTAGGGTATTTATCAGCACCAACATCAAGATAAAATCTAAAACAAGAATGGTAAGACTTTTATATTTGGAAAAAAACGTTGTTTTTGTTTGCATAATAGACATCCTCCGCAGAGGTTATTTATTAGCATTATTCAAACGTTCTAGAAACAACTTTTTAACAAAATTGTGACGGTTATCAAATTATATTTTGTGTAGGTATTGTGTAGAAATGAAAGTGCGGTGGGTTTTCCGCGTGTTTTAAAAAACGCTGACAAAATCTACCGCACTTTTAGCGACATCAAAGATTACAGATCGAAATCGTCGAAATCTTTAGTGTCCACTTTGGAGTCAATTTGACCCACAAGATAAGAACTCACTTCCACTTCTTGCGGCGCCACTTGTACGTTGTCGGAAACTAGCCACGCGTTGATCCAAGGAATCGGGTTGGAGCGCGCTTGGAATGGCAATGGCAAACCGACCGCCTGCATACGGATATTGGTGATGTATTCCACGTATTGCACCAAAATGTCTCTGTTCAAGCCGATCATAGAACCGTCTTTAAACAAATAATCCGCCCAGTCTTTTTCTTGTTCTGCTGCCGCTAAGAATAAATCGTAAGCTTCTTGTTTACATTCTTCCGCGATTTCAGCCATTTCCGGATCGTCTTGACCTGCTGCCATAATATTTAAAATATGCTGCGTACCGGTTAAGTGCAATGCTTCATCACGGGCGATGAATTTAATAATTTTCGCGTTGCCTTCCATTAATTGGCGTTCAGCAAAGGCAAAGGAGCATGCGAAAGACACATAGAAACGAATGGCTTCAAGCGCATTCACGCTCATTAAGCAAAGGTAAAGTTGTTTTTTCAAATTACGCAATGTGACGACACATTCTTTGCCATCCACGGTGTAAGTGCCTTCGCCGTACAGGCTGTAAAGTTGGCTGTCGCGGATTAAATCGTCGTAGTAAGAAGAAATATCGCGTGCACGTTTGATGATTTCTTCGTTGGTCACGATGTCATCAAACACGATAGACGGATCGTTCACAATGTTACGAATAATGTGCGTATAAGAACGTGAGTGAATGGTTTCGGAGAACGTCCAGGTCTCGATCCAGGTTTCCAATTCCGGAATAGACACCAACGGCAACAACGCCACGTTCGGGCTACGACCTTGAATGGAATCCAGCAAGGTTTGATATTTTAAGTTGCTGATGAAAATGTGCTTTTCATGCTCAGGCAACGCCGCGTAGTCGATACGGTCTTGTGACACATCCACTTCTTCCGGACGCCAGAAGAAGGAAAGTTGTTTTTCAATGAGCTTTTCAAACGTCTCATATTTTTGTTGATCGTAACGCGCCACGTTGACGTTTTGACCAAAGAACATCGGTTCTTTTAACTGGTCGTTTTTGTTTTGTGAGAAAGTGGTGTATGCCATTTTTTGTCCTTTAATCTTATGAGTAAAGTGCGGTCAGTTTTTAAAATGTTTTTTTATGCTGGCGCAAGCGTCTTCGCTTGTGCCTTTAGTTTATTTACTTAGCACAAGCGTGGACGCTTGCGCTATCGGATGGGCTTACTATGCTTACGCTATTTTTAAACGGTTAGATCTAATTTTCTTTTCGTGAATGATTCTTCGACTTGTTTATGCCACTCTTTAATAATTTTAGTTGTTTCAACGTTTGGATCTGTGCAACGACTTAATGTGCCACGAGGTTGTGGAATAGTACGTTCTGTTAAAGCCCAGTCTAAAACTCTAATTGGTCTTCTATGAATAATCCATTTGGTATCTAAGTCTGAATCATCATTTACATCATAATTTCCACCAATAACCTGGACTAATGCAATAAGGCGAGCACCTTGTTTAATCGCGACAATATCATTAACTTTCATATCATCAATAAATTGAGAAATCTGGTTTGATTTTTCTTCCCAATGCCCTAAGCCAATAATTTTTTTATGTTCAAGAATATATTCAACACCTGAAAAGTCCATTTCATCTGGGTGCATTTGCATATGCCAATATTGAATTGCCATAATAATCTCCTGTAATAAATGTTCTTAAAATAAAAAGTACAAAATGCGGCTAATTTTTAAAGTATTTTTAAATACTCAAAAAAATCTGACCGCACTTTTATTAAACTAAATCTTACACGCTCCACCTGCACAGCCGTCATCCAAATCTTCTTGGCTGTCTTCTGCACCGTCACGGGTGTTTTGATAGTAGAGGGTTTTTAAGCCGTATTTGTAAGCGGTTAAGAGATCTTTTAACAACACTTTCATCGGTACTTTGCCGTCTTCAAAACGTTTCGGATCGTAGTTGGTGTTGGCGGAGATGGCTTGGTCAACGAATTTTTGCATGATACCAACCAAGTGCAAGTAGCCGTCGTTACCCGGGATGTCCCAAAGCAATTCGTAGTTTTCACCCAAGTTTTCATAATCCGGCACCACTTGTTTCAAAATACCGTCTTTCGATGCTTTGACGCTCACATGGCCACGTGGCGGTTCGATACCGTTGGTGGCGTTGGAAATCTGTGAAGAGGTTTCCGACGGCATGAGGGCGGTGAGGGTAGAGTTGCGCAAGCCGAATTCTTGGATGTCGCGGCGTAGGCTTTCCCAGTCGTAATGTAACGGCTCGGAGGTTAAGCTGTCGATGTCTTTTTTGTATGTATCGATCGGTAAAATGCCTTGCGCGTAAGTGGTTTGATTGAAGTATTCACACGCACCTTGTTCTTTCGCCAGGTTCATGGAGGCTTTCAATAAGTAATATTGAATGGCTTCGAAAGTGCGGTGAGTTAAATCGTTGGCGCTGCCATCGGAATAACGCACGCCGTGTTTCGCCAAGTAGTACGCGTAGTTAATGACGCCGATACCTAAAGAACGACGGGCTAGGGAACTGCGTTTGGCTGCAATCACCGGATAATCTTGGTAATCCAATAAGGCATCTAATGCGCGAACGGCAAGATCCGCCAGATTGTCTAGCTCGTCTAAGTTGTCCAATTTGCCTAAGTTGAAGGCGGAAAGGGTACAAAGGGCGATTTCACCTTCTTCATCGTTAATATGGCTTAACGGTTTGGTTGGTAAAGCGATTTCTAAGCATAGGTTGGATTGACGCACCGGTGCGACTTTTGGATCAAACGGTGAGTGAGTGTTACAGTGATCCACGTTGTGAATGTAAATACGACCGGTGGACGCACGTTCTTGCATTAATAAAGAGAACAATTCCACAGCTTTCACGGTACGTTTACGAATGGACGGATCCTGCTCGTATTGCACGTAAAGTTGTTCGAACTTGTCTTGATCCGCAAAGAACGCTTCGTAAAGTCCCGGCACATCGGACGGACTGAATAGGGTAATGTCGCCGCCTTTGATTAAGCGTTGGTACATTAATTTGTTAAGTTGTACGCCGTAGTCCATGTGACGCACGCGGTTGTCTTCCACGCCACGGTTGTTTTTCAATACTAACAGGCTTTCGACTTCCAAGTGCCAAATCGGGTAGTACACGGTTGCCGCACCGCCACGCACGCCGCCTTGGGAGCAAGATTTCACGGCAGTTTGGAAATATTTATAGAACGGAATACAACCGGTATGGAACGCTTCGCCGCCACGAATTTGGCTGCCAAGAGCACGAATCGCACCGGCATTCACACCGATACCTGCACGTTGAGAAACGTATTTCACGATGGCAGAGGCGGTGGCGTTAATGGAATCTAAGCTATCGCCACATTCAATCAACACGCAAGAGCTGAATTGACGGGTTGGCGTACGTACGCCTGCCATGATTGGGGTTGGCAAGGAGATTTTGAAGGTGGAGGTCGCATCATAGAAGCGACGGATATAATCCAAACGGGTTTCTTGCGGGTATTTGGAGAACAGGCTTGCCGCTACTAATAAATAGAGGAATTGGGCGGATTCGTAGATCTCACCGGTCACGCGGTTTTGGACTAAATATTTGCCTTCTAATTGTTTCACTGCCGCATAAGAGAAGGTCATGTCGCGCCAATGGTCGATAAAACCGTCCATTTCGTCCCATTCTTCACGGGTGTAATCATCCAATAAGGCATGATCGTATTTACCCATGCGCACGAGTTTCTTCACATGATCGTATAAACGCGGCGGATCGAAATGGCCGTAGGCTTTTTTACGCAAATGGAACACCGCAAGGCGCGCAGCAAGATATTGATAATCCGGCGTATCTTTGCTGATTAAGTCCGCAGCCGCTTTGATAATGGTCTCGTGAATATCAGAGGTACGAATACCTTCGTAAAACTGAATGTGTGAGCGTAATTCCACTTGCGACACGGACACATTGTCTAGCCCTTCTGCCGCCCAGGTGATCACACGGTGAATTTTATCAAGATTGATTGGTTCCAGTTTTCCGTCACGTTTGGTGACCATTAGTGCCTTATTCATGGAAGATACTCACTCCTTAGAAAGATACGAAAAAAACACAACATATAGTTGTGTCATAAAATTTTTGCACAAGATAATGTGTTGAAAGTGAAAATTCAAGCACTAAATTTTTTGTTTGAATTATTGACATAAAATAACTGCTTATAAATTAAGGAAGAATTTTTCGAAGGGTGAATATTGCGTAAGTAAATTTTGTGTAACCACATGAATTTTTTATGAAATGATAATTTTGAGGATTGTTGCTCGGGCAAAAGTGCGGTCGAAAAAACACTTAAAATTTTGACCGCACTTCTAGGATTTCAATATGGCTAGATACTTCCCCCAATCCCTTTAAACTTCTCAACAAATGCTGCTATTTTTTGGAATATACGTTGTTTTGTTGTGAGGTATTGCGGATTAAGTGGACTCATTTTAGGAAGTACATCATTTAAATCCGTACCTTGCTCGCTAGCATATCCTCGTTTTAAGGACACGTTAATATAACGTTTCGCGGCATCAATATTCAGTCCTTCACTGCACATCAATTCATCGGCTTCTTGTTGTTGCTCTTTTTGGGCAAATTGGAAGAATGACTCAATAATGCCAGCTTTGTCGACAATGTTATCCAAGTCAGTTTGATTAATAAAATCCACAATCAAACTTTCTTTTGCTCGGTTTCCTTGGCTTGCTCGGATGATAGACCGAATTTCATCAATGAGTTCAGATTTATTTTTCGTTTTTTTATTGTGTTCAAAAATCAATTCTAAGATGTAATCTAGATTGATTTCTTGAGATTTTAATAAATCCACTTCAAACACCACATCGTCCCAATCAATGGTCGATTTTGCTTTTTCCTCGCCGTCTTTTTGACGACGGAGCCAATCCCGAATATCGTTGTAAGTTGAACGGTAATTTTGAATGCTACGTTTGCTCGGCATATCAATAGGTTGCATTTCAGCAAAAGCTTCATCCGTTAAATAATATTTTTCTTTAAAGGCTTCAACGGCTTTTTCATCGCTGGTATCGAGTGATTGAAATGCTTGTAAAGCAGCGAACTCATCATAGTTTTGCAGAATGTTTTCAACCCGCAAATATTCACCAAATAATTTTACAAAGTCTTTCTTGTCTTTTTCTGTTTGAATTTCATTAGGATCAGGGAAGCGTTCTTGCAATTCAGCAATAACCTCTAAATACCCACGACGGGCGACACCTGCATCGGTAAAGCCTTCCATATATTCTTGGTAACTTTTTTCTAACACGATATTGCGCGTATTGGATTTACCGAAAAGCGTAATAGCATCAATGGTGTCTTGTTCCAAATCGCGGAAGGTCACGATGTTGCCAAAACTTTTAGTGCTGTTATAAATGCGATTTGTACGTGAATAAGCTTGAATCAAACCATGATAGCGTAAGTTTTTATCTACGAATAAGGTGTTTAATGTCGGCGCATCAAAACCGGTTAAAAACATCCCAACCACAATCAATAAATCCACTTCTTTGTTTTTGACACGTTTAGCTAAATCACGGTAGTAGTTTTGGAAAGATTTACCATCTACATCGTAATTTGTCGCAAAATAGTTGTTGTAATCGTCAATCGCCGATTTTAAAAATTCTTTGGCAGTAGAATTCATCGCTTCAACTTCAAAACTTTCATCGGCAATATCTCCTATTGCGTCTTGCTCTTCATTGGCTGCAAACGAAAAAATTGTTACAATTTTAAGTGGATTTTTGACCGCACTTTGTAACCGTTTGAACGTTTCGTAATAGATTTTAGCCGCATCGACACTACTTACTGCAAACATGGCATTAAAGCCATTGTTACTAGCATTAAAGCGATGGGTCTTTTGTTTGAAATTATCTAGAACATATTGGGCAATTTGCGCAATACGTTTAGGTTGTAAAAAGGCTTGTTTTTTCTCGAGTTTTGTTAGCTCTTCAAGATTCTTTTCAGTTTCAATGCTCTTGAATTGTGGTCGTACATCATTGTAATCCACTTTAAATTTCAGCACTTTTTCATCACGAATCGCATCGGTGATAATGTAAGAGTGGAGTTGGGTTCCAAATACGCTTTCTGTAGTTTCCGCACCTAGGGCGTTACCTTTACGAATTAATTTTCCATCAATAATGTCATCGCCAAAAATTGGTGTGCCGGTAAAACCAAATTGATAGTATTTTTTAAATTTTCTCGTTAGATTTTTTTGAGCTTCACCAAATTGAGAACGATGGCATTCATCAAAGATAAAAACAACCTGTTTATCGTAAATCGGTAATTTATCTTCCGATTTCATCAGGTTATTGAGTTTTTGAATGGTGGTGACAATGATCTTATTGTCATCTTTTTCGATATTGCGTTTTAGTCCTGCCGTACTTTCCGAACCATTCACGCTATCCGGTGAAAAACGTTGGTATTCTTTCATAGTTTGATAGTCCAAATCTTTTCTATCTACTACGAAGAATACTTTTTCAATAAAGTCTAATTCTGTTGCAAGGCGTGCCGCTTTAAAACTGGTTAAAGTCTTGCCTGAACCGGTGGTGTGCCAAATATAGCCGCCGCTTTCTTTATTGCTCCAATTTTTAGCCAAATAAGAACTTTTAATTTTCCATAAAATACGCTCGGTTGCAGCAATTTGATACGGACGCATAATCAATAGGGTGTCGGAAACATCAAACACGCAATAATTCGCCAGCACATCAAGCAAAGTACGTTTTTGCAAGAATGTTGCCGTAAAATCCTTTAAATCTTTAATCAGAGTATTTTTTGCCGTTGCCCAATTCATTGTGAAGTCGTAGCTGTTCTTATCGCGTTTGGTGGTATTGGCAAAATAGCGGGTATCCGTGCCATTAGAAATGACAAAAACCTGAATATATTTAAAGAGAGAATTTTCTTTATTAAAACTTTCTTTGCTGTAGCGATGAATTTGATTAAAGGCTTCACGAATGGCTACGCCGCGTTTTTTCAATTCAACATGTACAAGGGGTAAACCATTGACCAAAATTGTCACATCATAACGATTGTCATAGTTGCCGGTTTGTTCAAATTGATTGATAACTTGCACGGTGTTATTGGCAAGATTTTTCTTATCTAACAAATAAATATTCTGAATACGTCCATTATCAAACACAAAATCATAAATATAGTCATCATGGATTTTACGGGTTTTCTCAATCAGGCTATCACTGGGTTTATCCAAATATTCCTCTAAAAAACGTCGCCATTCCGCATCGGAGAAAACCACGTTATTTAAGCGTTGTAATTGTGCCCGTAAATTTTTAATCAACGCATCATGACCATTGAGTCCTTGCAAATACTCATAGCCTTGTGCCTGCAAATCACGGATAAATTCACGCTCAAGGCTCCCTTCCGTTTGATAGCCTGCATTAGGTTCTTCCACAAACTTTTTGTACTGATCTAAAACGATAAAGTGGTTGGATTCGGCGATGGTTTTGTATTGGATCATGAATTTTCCTTAATTATTGATTTTTTGCTTTTTCAGATCTTTTTGCCATTTTTCTAAAATTTCTAAATCTTCATTATCAGCCTGTATGCGTTTTTGCTGTTTTCTGACTTGATCAAATAAGGCATATTGTTCTTTGGTGAAGGTTTCCATTTGTTTTGAAGTTCGGGTTCCATTGCCGATAAGCAACGGAAAACCGTTAAATTCAATTAAATTATCGACATTATTACGCCAGAAATTTAATGTCAGATCTTGACGGTTTTTAACGCGCAATTCGGCACTTTCTAAAAAGATCATCACTAGACGATTCAAGGAATCTAATTCATCATGGGTTAAATAGTTTTTAGCGGTAATAATATCGCCTTTACGTACAACAGTACCTTTCCAATAGGTGAGGCCCATATTAGGCAATTCAGCATTTGCACGAGTACAAATAAGCTCTGCGGCGGTTTGTTGTGTAATGGCATAGATCAACTTATTTTGTGTTTCTGCAAAAAACATTTGAGTGACTTTATCTGTTTTATCGTAGTCACTGGATAATTTAAATAACTCTCGTACTTTTTGATAAAACCGCAATTCACTGGCTCTAATTTCACGAATTTGTTCCAGTAATTCATCAAAATGATCAAATCGACCTTGCGGATTTTTCAACCGCTCTTTATCTAATAGAAAACCTTTATCTAAATAAGTACGTAATTGCGTATTTGCCCAACGGCGAAACTGTACACCACGAGGGCTACGCACACGGAAGCCGATGGCGAGAATCATATCAAGGGAATAATGTTTTACTTGATATTGCTTGCCATCTTGGGCAGTTATCAAGTAATCCTTGATAACTGAATTTTCGTCTAATTCATTGTCTTCTAATATATTTTTTATATGTAAGGCGATATTTTGTACAGAGGTGTCAAAAAGTTCGGCAAGCTGATTTTGGGTTAGCCATGCTTCATTTTCTACGACAAGCAATGCAACATGGGATTTACCATCATCGGTGTTGTAGATGATTAAGTCGTTCATTATTTCTTCTCAAATTTGTAGGGTGGGCTTTAGCCCACCGTTTGTTATAGTTAATTGGCGGGCTGAAGCCCACCCTACGGTATTGTTATATATCACCTTTAATTTTCAAATCTGGATTGCCTCCCCAATCTTCAGGATAAATCTCTGCTTTCACATCACGATGGAAGGAAGAATACGGCCAATCTTTTACTACCTCAACATAGCCGTGTTTCACGGGATTGTAATAAATATAATCTAAATGATTCGCTAAATCTTTATCATCACGAATTAAATGCTCCCAAAATCGGCGTTGCCAAATACCTGATTCTCGATATTTTTGTCTATTTTTATTAAATTGTCGGCATTCTTTTGGAAGTTGTCGTGTAAATTGTGTTTTTAAATATGCGATGCGTATTGCGTAATTATCATCATTTTCAGGTAATTGCATCAGTAAATGAATATGATCGGGCAAAATACAAATTGCTACTGTTTCGAATGGATAATGTTCACAAGTTTGTTTATATGCAGATCTAAATTCATTGATATAGTCAGTTAGATAAGATTTTGTTCTATCTTGTAAAACAATTGTGAAAAAATATAATCCACCTTTAGTAAAATCGCGACGATAATTAGACATATATTATTCCAAATTGTAGTTCGTAGGGTGGGGTTTAGCCCACCATAAAAATATTCTCATTACATTGTAGGGTGGGCTTTAGCACACCGTTTTATTTATGGTTGTTAATTGGTGGGCTGAAGCCCACCCTACAGGTTACGAGAAATTCAGTAACAATTCTCTATAATATTCATACCGCTTTTGGCTTTGCTTAATCGCTAAAGGTAAGCCTTCGGTGATGGAGTTTGTGAGGGTTTCAAATTTATCGAGGATTGAAACGATGCGTTGTTGTTCTTCAAATGGAGGAAGAGGGATTTCATAATTTAAAAAATTATCAACTCTAATTCTAATTACTTTTGTGCCTTGGGCATATTTTTCCTTAAATTTATAAAATCTTTCTGTTTGTAAAACATACGTTAAGTATTTCGTATTCACTTTTTTATTGGGTCTAAATGCAAACATATCACCTGAAAAAGCTATTTCACTACCAAGCCAACCAAGAGGTTTCATTACATCTTTTACATTTTCACTAGTTCCAGCAATTAATACATCACCATATTTTGCTTTTTTTAATTTTTTAGCTAATTCAGCTGAAACAAAAGATTTGGTTTCAGTAGCAAATGTGCCGTAGTAAGTATAAATTTGGCCATAATGAATGGCCGGAACACCTGTTTCTGTAAAATCTTTTTTCTGCAACCCATTACCACGAATTAACTCACCCAAATCAATCAGTTTTATCCATTGGATTGCCCCCCCCGATAGCTCTAGACTATCGAAAGATAACAATTTCTCCCGATAGTATTCATACTGCTTCCGGCGTAGTATAAGCTCGCTGGTAAGCTCGCTGGTAAGCTCGCTGGTAAGCGCTGTCAATGCATCCAAAATTTTTACGATTTCGGTTTGGACGGGGAGTGGGGGGATGGGGATTGGAAATCTCCTAAATCCATTCATATCAACGGATGCAAAACTAGACATAGTGGTATTTTTTTGACACCAATCATCAAGCGTAAAACAGTAATGGTATAGAAAATAAATATTAAATTTATCGATATATTCTGGTTTTAAAGATAAAACAGTAAATCTTTGATTTGCTAAAAATGGTATGGTTATTAAAGCGTGTTCACCAATAGTTGCAGAGGTTGCAATAATAATTGAATTTGCGGGGAAAAGTTTTCCGCCTTTAACCGCACTTTCTGAAACCTTTTGTAATGCTGTATTTAAAATGCGTCCATTTTCTCGAATATCTTCCATTCTAAACCAAGGAATTGAGCCATTTTCCCAATATTCTTTTATTCCTTTTGATGGGGTGTAGCCATTTTTTAAATGGAATACTTCATCGAGCGTCTCCCACTCAACCTCAGCCCCATCCAATAATTTTTCTAAAAAAGTGCAGTTATTTTTCATTGTGTTTTTGTTGTTCCTAGTAGGGTGGGCTTTAGCCCACCGTGTGTTATCGTAAATTGGTGGGCTGAAGCCCACCCTACATTTTATGCTTCAATCTCTGCTACAATTTTATCAATTTCTGCACGCAAGCGGTCGATGTTGGCAACGGTTTGTTTAATTTCAGCGTTGAGTTTATCGATATCAATCACCTCTCGGGTGTCTTTTTGTTCCACATAAGAACTCACCGCAAGGTTGTAGTCATTTTGGGCGATTTCTTCAAGGGAAACCGATTTTGCCAAATGTGGCACATCTTCTTTATAGGCAAACAATTTGAGAATTTGCTCAATATGTTCCTCTTCCAAAAGGTTGTTATTGGTGGCGGATTTAAATAAACCGCTGGCATCAATAAATTGGGTTTGGGTATTGGGTTTATGTTTGGAAAGCACCAAAATATTCACTGCAATACTGGTGCCGAAAAATAGATTTGGCGCTAAGGCAATTACCGTTTCCACATAGTTATTATCGACCAAATATTGACGAATTTTTTGTTCCGCACCGCCGCGGTAAAAAATGCCGGGGAAAGAGACAATCGCCGCGCGACCTTTTGCTGAAAGATAACTTAATGCATGCAAAATAAAGGCAAAGTCCGCTTTGGATTTTGGTGCAAGCACGCCAGCAGGGGCAAAGCGTTCATCGTTAATTAGCGTTGGATCATCCGAACCAATCCATTTCACGGAGTAAGGCGGGTTAGAAACGATAGCATCGAAGGGTTTATCCTCACCAAATTGCGGATTCATTAAGGTGTTGCCAAGGGCGATATCAAACTTGTCGTAGTTGATGTTATGCAAAAACATATTCATACGGGCAAGGTTGTAAGTGGTGTGATTGATTTCCTGCCCGAAGAATCCTTCTTCAATGATGTGTTCATCAAATTGTTTTTTCGCTTGCAATAATAAAGAACCAGAACCAGCAGCCGGGTCGTAAATTTTATTAACTTTGTCTTGTCCATATAAAGCCAGTCGAGCAATCAGCTTGGAAACGCATTGTGGTGTAAAAAACTCGCCACCTGATTTACCGGCATTAGCGGCATAGTTAGAAATTAAAAATTCGTAAGCATCACCGAATAAATCGATATGATTATCTTCAAAGTCACCAAAATCTAACTCGGCAACGCCTTTTAATACGGCGGCTAGACGGCTATTTTTGTCGGCAACGGTATTACCCAAGCGGTTGCTGGTGGTATCAAAATCGGCAAATAAGCCTTTGATATCCTGCTCTGAAGGGTAGCCTATGGCGGAGTTTTCAATATCATTAAAGATTTGTTTTAATTCGGTATTAAGATTTGGATTGGTGTTGGCATTTGCCACCACATTTTTAAATAATTGGCTTGGGTAAATAAAATAACCCTTGGTTTTTACCGCATCTGCTTTAATTTCTGGCGTGATGATGTCATCAGATAAACCGGCATAGTTCACGCTTTTATCACCACCTTCAATATAATTAGCAAAGTTTTCGCTAATAAAGCGATAGAAAAGTGAGCCCAAAACGTATTGTTTAAAATCCCAACCATCGACAGAGCCGCGGACATCATTAGCGATTTGCCAAATACGGCGTTGAAGTTCGGCGCGTTGTTGAATTGCAGCTGCCATTAAAAGCTCCTTTGGAGAATAGAGTATTAAGTTAAGGCGCTATTCTACCTTTCGCTAGATCATTTATAAACATCAATAAGGCGGTTCGTATAATAAAAATCCCCATGGAAATAAATTCATGGGGATTTCAGATTATCTGAATAATGATAAAAATGCCGTAAAAAATGACCGCACTTTTATCTCAAATTTACTTTTCCAACTGTACAGGTAGGAACAAGCTCAATGGACGTTGTTTGAGGATTTGCCAGACACAGATCCAAATATCGCACCAATTATCCACTTCGGTGTTGAGGGAGCGGAGGGCAATCCATAAGGTGAGGGCAAAGCTGACGATAAGATTGACCAAACCGATGAGCAAGACGAAGACAATGCTTTGCGTTAATAATGACCAGCCGAAATCTCCGCTGACAGCGATGTAGCCTACGTTAGCAGAGGAGAAGGCAACATGACGAATATCCAGTGGAAGACCGGTTAAATAGCCAATGACACCGGTTAAGCCGAGCAACATACCGAAGCACAAATTTCCCATGATGGAGCCATAATTATCGTGCATATAATCAGCAAATTTGGTGCGGCATTGACTACTTAATATACGTTTGAGCAGTGGATGCTGGCGTAAGCGCATTTTGAGGTTGAGATAATTGCTGCGGTTGTCGAAGAAACCCGAAATAATACCTGAGCAGAATAGCCATACACCGGCAATAGCGGCAAACCATAAACTTCCTGCCAACGGATCAATGCTGTGTAATTGATACTCGATCATCGCTTTGTTTAATAATGGTGTTCCTGTTTGGTGTTCCACAACAAAAGCAATCAGTGCGGCTAAGCTGATGGCAACCATCACGTTGCCTAACACGGCAACACTTTGTGACCGAAATACGTCCACCAATAATTGAGCCAATTTCATGTTTAAGTTGCGGTCTTGCGGATTACGTTCCACCGCGTCGGCAAAGCGGGCCGCTGTCATGGCAGGCTGTTTGGTGGCAACAGTGAAGTGCAACATAAAAATTAAGGTGAAGCCGAAGCCATAATTTAATCCTTCTACGATACCTTTCCACACTTTGTCGTCAATGACCGTGCCTAAATAAATTTTAAATAAGGCCATTAAGGCGATTAAGATTCCGCCCCCCGCAGCGGAATAAAACATGGCGAAATATTCTTTTCGGTTACGTGTGATGTAATGTTCGCCGTGGTCCCCCGCATTTTGCGTAATGCTTCGCGCTACCAGTTTGTTGCTCTGTTTCCATAATCGGGAAATGCTGTGTTGCTCGGCGGACGCACCGGCAATGCTACCGGCTAATAAGAGAATTCGACGTGGCAAATAACGGTTAGACGCAAAAATCGCCATGAGTTTTTCTAAACGTTCTAAGGTTTGTTCGAGACGTTCCAGTAAATAAGTGACATTGAATGAGGTGCCGACAACCGTACCGCGTTTTTGCAGGCGATCAATTAATTCGCGACATTGTTCTATCATGACCTGTAAATGGCTGTCATCAAAAGCGTGTTGAGCGCGACGGGCCTGTAACCAGTCCACCACTTCACGGTGTAGCGCAACAAAAGGCGAATCGGCATTGAGTAATGTGGGTTCCATTCGCATGAGTTCCGGTTCCATGTCTTCAGCGGCGATCCAAATTGAGAGCATCTCAATAGCAAATAGTCCTTCTGCTTGAAAGTGTTGATGTACCCGCTGTTTATCGCTGTCAGTGGCATAACGACGTAATAAACGGATCAAACCACACCATTCTTTTAATGGGACGGCATTAATCCAACGGGCGTCGTTTTTATCACTGAATAACAAATAAAACACATCGCGCAGATCATTAACGTCTTTAAAAGAAGGATTAATCCGTTCGTATAAACGATTCTTCATTTCACGCCCGAAACCTTCCCGTGCCAAAATGCCACTGCTAATAAATAAGGGATATAAACGCATACTGCACAACCAACGACAAAGCATTGTACTAAGTGCGCGGGCTAGGGGTTTATTTTCTTTTAAGTTGTACTTAATGAGGCGTAAGGCAGGCACCACTTGTTGTGATTCACATTGACGCAACCAATAACAAAGTCCTTCTAACAGCTCGAACGTATTATTTGTCGCGGTGTGTTGTTGTAAAAATGTGTTTAAGGTTTCTGGTGTAAATGATGAATATTTCACGAATATAGACCTCCTTGAATGTTTATGATTTATTTTTGAGCAGCGAATTATAAAGAAAATCAAAGGGAAAATGCAAATTGAAGGGTAAAGTGCGGTCGAAAAATATCGCGTTTTTTAGGAATGTTGTGTAGCCAGTGGCCTTAAAGGGGAAAATAAGCGAATGGGTTAGCCTATGAATAATTTTATGATGGATTTTAATAGGAGAGAAAAGCCCTAGTCGCGCTATTTCTTCAGTGTTTTTAATAAATTATTGGTTGTACCTGTTTCTTTTCCGGGAAAAAATTTAACGTAATCCATTTAGTATTTTGTATTCAATAGCATATAATCGCCGACATCAATGATGATACTAACTTAAAAAGAGGGATCCAAAATGAAAAAATGGTTTAAACGCAGTTTAGGTTTAGTTTGTCTTACACCGTTATTATTAAGTCAACAGGCTTCCGCAGAAGGGCGTTTGACCGTGTATTGCACGGTGCAAAATGCTTTGTGTGAAAAAGTCACTACCTTATTTGGTGAAAAATATAATGTCAAAAGCGAGTTCGTGCATGGTGGCACGGAAACTATTTTTGGCAAGATCAAAGCGGAAAAAGACAACCCGCAAGCGGATTTTTGGTATGGCGGCACTATTGAACCGCATTTTCAGGCCGGTGAGTTAGGCTTATTGGAAGCCTACCGTTCGCCAAAACAGGCAGAAATCCTACCGCAGTTTAAATCACTCATGGAGCAAAAAGGCGAATTCACTTCCGTGGCATATATGTTGGTGCTGGGCTTTGGCGTGAATACACAGAAATTAGCACAACTTGGTTTGCCAACACCGAAAACCTGGGAAGATTTACTCAAACCGGAATACAAAGGTGAAATTCAACTGCCTGATCCACGTGCTTCCGGCACCACTTACACAATTATGGCGACGTTAATTCAACTTTTGGGTGAAGAAAAAGCCTTTGATTATCTGAAAAAACTCAATGAAAACGTATCCCAATATGTGAAAAGTAATTTAGTCACAGCGAATTTGTCTCGCGGTGAAAGTGCGGTGAGTGTCGGTTTTGTGCATGCCTATGCCACCGAGAAAGAAAAAGGCGCGCCGGTGGAAACCGTAATTCCTGAAGGCAAAACCGGCTATGCATTAGGCGGTGCAAGCATTATTAAAGGGACGCGTAATTTAGATAATGCCAAATTATTTATGGATTTTGTGCTTTCCAAAGAGGTGCAGGAAATTCCATGGCGTGAATTTGGGTTATATCAAATCCCGAGCAATGCCAATGCGCAAGCCTCGCCAAAATCAGTCGATCCGAAAACGTTACAATTATTGGATTTTGATTTCGTCAAATTTGGTTCTAAAGACGAAGGTAAGCGGTTAATTAATAAATGGCTTGCAGAAATTAAATTGGCGAAATAGTATGTCATTCTTTTACAAGACGATTTGAGCTTGAGCGTAGTGAACTAGTGGCACTATCCGAAGCAAGAGTCTTGTTTTTTTGGAAGGCTGAAATTACGTATGGTTTGCAACAAGTTCATCAGCCGTAATTTCAGCCTTGCCTAACGGTTTATTTCAATATTTCATGTTTAAAAACCTGTTCCATCACAATATCACTTGGATTTTGCCCGCGTTTTTGGCGTTCGCATTTTTACCTGCGCGCGCCTTGGATTATGGTATTTTCGGCGCGACTTCCTCGGAATATTTAGCCGCGATGGGATGGTCAAAGATAAATATCAGTTGGCTTTGGTTTTCCTCTTTATTGATTTTTCCCTGGCTTCAACGTCATTCCGACAACCCTTCATTAGCTAAAACAACAGTAATTCTGACCGCACTTGTTGCTTTATTTATTTGGTTTTCTGCCGAGTTTTTCCGTTTTCGTTTTGGCTATGCGGTCATTTTTCTGTTTATTGCATTATGGGCAATATTAACCGATGCGTTAGCCCGCTTACGTGTTATGCAAGGCGATCGTTTCTTGCTGGCTACGGCTATCGGATTAGTTGTGTTAGTGGTCGGGTTTATTTTTTATCCTATCAGCAAATTATTTACGATTTTCTTCAGCGGAGAAGAAGGCGATTGGCATACCGTAACCGAATTATTAGGCCATTCTGCCTTGTGGAAGGTAGTGGGAAATTCGTTGGCGGTCTCTGCTTCTGTTGGGCTTTTCTCCGTTATCTTTGCGCTCATTTTTGCTCTTTACACCACGCGCATTGCCAAACGCAGTTTGTTTGTTAGCAAAGTTTTTGCCATTTTGCCGATGGTGACGCCTCCTTTTGTCGTGAGCCTTGGTGTGATGTTAATGTTTGGCCGTTCCGGCTATGTGACGCAATTTTTCGTGCAATATTTTGGTATCAATACCAACTGGTTATACGGCTTTAACGGCATTTTAATTTCCCACACCTTAGCGCTCACGCCCATGGCTTTTATGCTCATTGAGGGTGCCTTAAAAAATCTTTCGCCCAAATTGGAAGAAGCGGGAGTCATGCTTGGTGCAAGCCGTTGGCAAAGTTTTCGTTTTATTGTGTTGCCCTTATTAAAACCTGCATTGGCCAATGCGTTTTTAATTGTGATGGTGCAATCCTTGGCGGATTTCAGTTCGCCTTTTGTATTGGGTGGAAATTTTGACGTATTGGCGACGCAAATTTATTTTTATATTGTGGGCGCGCAAAATGATTATTTATCTGCCAGCACCTTAGGCATTATTTTGTTGAGTATTTCCCTCGGTATTTTCTGGTTGCAATACCGTTTTATCGGGCAACAAAATTATGTCACTTTATCCGGTAAAGGCTTTGAGGGCAGAGCAACGCCGTTATCCTTCGGTTTGAAAACGTTGGTTATCGCCATTTTTATACTTTGGGTCGGTTTTAACGCCTTGTTGTACGGCAGTATTTTCTATGGCAGCTTTATGCAAAATTGGGGCGTGGATAATACGTTTACTTTCCGGCATTACATCATGTTATTTGGGCAGGGCTGGAAAAACGGCGCCATTCCGTCCTTGGTGCAAACTGTGTTATTTGCCGTCATTGCCGCGCCTTTTACGGCTATTAGCGGCTTTTTATTGGCGTATTTTTTCTCACGTCGGCGTTTTTTCGGCAAAAAGCATATTGAATTTTTAACCTTGCTGAGTTTTGCGGTGCCGGGTACGGTGGCCGGGGTGTCTTATATTCTGGCGTTTAATAATGTACCTTTATATTTAACCGGCACGGGCGTGATTATTGTGCTTTCCATGATTACCCGCAATATGCCCATTGGATTGCGCGCAGCATTGGTAAATTTCAAACAACTGGATCCCTCTTTAGACGAAGCGGCTTATTCACTAAAAGCGAGCAGTTTTAAGGTGCTACGTTTTATCACGTTGCCCTTATTAAAACCGGCGCTATTGTCTGCATTGGTGACCAGTTTTGTGCGTGCGATGACAACCATCAGCGCGATTATTTTCTTGGTTACACCAAGTACCCGCGTAGCGACTTCGTTTATTTTAAATCGCGTGGAAGACGGCGATTATGGCTTGGCGGTGGCCTACGGCGCCAGTTTAATTGTGATTATGATGCTGATTATTGGTGTATTTAGCCGTTGGATTGGCAATACACCGTTGCCACAGAGACGATAAATGACACAACATATTGAATTAAAAAATATTTATAAATCTTTCGGCCAAACGAAAGTGTTGCAGGATTTTAATCTGACCTTTCAAAAGAGCAAGTTCACCACGTTGCTTGGTGCGTCAGGTTGCGGTAAAACCACGATTTTACGCTTAATTGCCGGCCTGGAGGAGCTCGATCAAGGACAGATTTTATGTGATGGACGGGATATTAGTTTGTTGCCACCACAACAACGTGGCGTCGGCATTGTATTTCAATCTTATGCGCTGTTTCCTCATCTTAGCGTGGGTGAAAATGTTGCGTTCGGGTTAAAAATGCAAGAAGAAAACCCCACCAATATTGCCGAAAAAGTCAAAAATGCCCTAAAAATGGTGGAATTAGAAGGCTTTGAACAACGCGGTATCGAGCAACTTTCCGGCGGACAACAACAGCGCGTTGCACTCGCACGGGCATTGGTGATTGCACCGCAAATTCTGCTTTTCGATGAGCCTTTGAGTAATTTGGATACTAATTTGCGTCGAACCATGCGCGAAATGATTCGTCATTTGCAACAACAATTGGGGATTACGGCGCTATATGTTACCCACGATCAAAGCGAAGCTTTTGCCGTATCTGATGAGGTGGTCGTGATGAATCAAGGCAAAGTGGATCAAATCGGCACGCCGAATCATCTTTATCGCTCGCCAAGCTCCTGCTTTACCGCGACATTTATGGGCGATGCGTCGTTCTTCCCGGTGAAAGCCAAGGCGGGCAAACTGTTTATGGGAGAAAGTCCCTTGCCGATTAGTTTGCAAGAACCATTAACGGACGGCGATTATCATTTAGGCATTCGTCCGGAAGGTGTGTTGCTTGCGGCCAATGGCGAGCCTTCCGCCCGTTGTGATATTCAAACGGCGGTCTTTATGGGGAATTATTGGGAAATTAATGTACTGTGGCATGGGATGCCGTTGTTGGTGCACTTGAATCCAAATGATTATGTTCCGAATCAGTCGCATTATTTCGTGCAACTGCGTCCAATTGGTTGGTTTGTGCTGCACATGGCGGCGTAAATGGAATTCAAAGTGCGGTCAAAAAAACAGATATTTTTTCCACCGCACTTTTCCTTTCTCTTCTGCGGATATTCCTACACGTCATCCACAATATCGATAAACTGCGCATTCAATATTTTTGCCAAGTCCTGCGGGGCGATTTCCACGCTTAACCCGCGTTTGCCGCCGGAAACGAAAATCTTCTCAAAATTGAGGGCGGATTGTTCAATGACGGTGGCGACACGTTTCTTTTGGCCTAGCGGACTGATGCCACCGACCAAATAACCCGTGCTTTTCTGTGCGGCATCTTTATCTGCCATTTCCACTTTTTTCACACCTAAGGCTTTGGCGGCTTTTTTTAAGCTTAACATATGGCTGGTCGGCAACACGAAACAAGCAAGTTTTTTCTGATCGCCGTTTTCGGCGACCAATAAAGTTTTGAAGGATTGGTCAGGGTTTATACCTAATTTTTCGGCGGCCTCGTCGCCAAAGTGAGTATTGTCAGGGTCGTGATCGTAGTGATGTAATGTGAAAGAGACTTTTTGCTTTTTGAGTAAATCAATTGCCGGCGTCATTGTATTTCCTTGTGATAATTCAGTAAAATGTAGCGCGTTTATTTTACTGCGGAGAGAAAAATGAGTACAAGATTAAATGTCGCCCTGGTAGCCGAATTCGATTTATGTGAGAAATTGGCAGAAGCATTAGAGCAGAGTTGTTTAGAAATTGAAAAATTATCCGTTGTCGAGCTTTTCCCTTTCGCCGAAGAACAAGGCATTCGTTTTAACAATAAAAGCGTAGCACAACTCAGTTTAGATGAAACCGAATGGTCGGATTTCGATTACGTTTTTTTCGCCGGCGAGTTAACTCATGCTACACACATTGCCAAAGCCGCTAGCGCAGGTTGTATGGTCATTGACTTGAAAGGCGTATGCGCCACGTTAAATGATGTGCCGGTGATTGTGCCAAGTGTTAACAACGAACAGTTGCTTTCACTACAACGTAACATTGTCTCATTACCTGATCCGCAAGTAACGCAATTCATTTTCTCCGTGTCACAATTAGCACGTGAAGCAAACTTATCACAAGTGTTAGTCACATCATTATTACCGGCCTCTTATATTGATAGCGAAACCGTCTCAAAACTTGCCGGTCAAACGGCACAATTGTTAAACGGCATTCCGCTCGACGAAGAACAGCAGCGCTTGGCTTTTGATGTGTTTCCATCTACAAAACACACCGTAAATTTGGCGGCGCAAGTGGAAAAAATCTTCCCGCAATTGCCAAATGTGATTTTCCATCAAGTGCAAGTGCCGGTGTTTTATGGCATGGCGCAAACAGTGACATTGTTATCCGACTATGAGTTGGATATGCAATCACAAATTAGTGCATGGCAGGGTAATGAATTGGTGGATTTCAATGAAACCCAATTATTCACTCCAGTAACCAACGGCGAAGCGGAAGCGGGTGAATCTGCCAAATTACATATCGGTGGGTTAACTGCGGTAGAAAATGGCGTGCAATTCTGGTTGGTGGCGGACGAGCAACGTTTTGACATTGCCTTGTTAGGCGTCAAATTGGCGGAATTGGTGTACCAAAAAGGGTATTAAGGTATAGAGCGGGTAAATTCACCTATATCCTGTTACTAAACTCGGAGTAAATTATGACTTTATTTTCAAAAATCAAAAGAGCAGTAAATAAATTTCACAGAAAATCCATTAATCAAGAATTAAAAAATCGCTTAACCAACCACAATATGTCAGTGATTTCCGCCAATTGCGTTGGCGCATTTATGTTGCATGATTTAGATGAGCCTTTTAATTCACCCTTTGTGAATTTATATATGAAACCGCGGGATTTTATTCGTTATTTGCAAAATATGGCGCATTATGATCAGCAAACGTTAGTTTTCGAGCCGACAAATAAGCCTTATCCTGTCGGAAAATTAGGGGATATTTTGATCCATTTTATGCATTATGACAGTGCGCGAGATGCTCAAGAAAAATGGGAAAACCGTTTAAAACGGGTGAATTTGGATAACCTGTTTATTATCATGACGGATAGAGACGAGCCTGCTGGCGTGCCTTATGAGGATCTTGTCGATTTTGATAATCTGCCGTTTAAAAATAAAGTCGTGTTTACCAATAAGCCTTACCCTGAATTGGCATCTGCTTTTTATATCAAGGGGTTTGAACAAGAAACTCACGTGGGGGATTTGTTTGCCTTTTCCGGTTGGAATGGGGCGAAGTATTACGATCAGTTTGATTATGTGGCGTGGTTTAATCAGCCTTAATGCAATTTGCAGTAGCAAGAAAACAAAAAAGTGCGGTAGAAATTCACCGCACTTTTTTATTTCAGTTTATCAATTCCCTGCCAACTGCTTAATTTGTGCCGTACCTAAATGCCCGGGGACAGTTTTTAGGATATTTAAATCTGCATCAAGCAATACGCTGGAAGGGTAGCCCCGCACTTTGGCACGTTTGAGGGTTTCGCCTTTTTCATCTAATAATACAATGATGTTTTTGTAATCCAACCCTTTGTACCACTCAATGAAATCTTGGGTTTCTTTTTCGCCTTTGGCTTCCGGAGAAACGATCGTGATAACGTCAAAGTTTTTGCTTTGATCGGCACTGAGTTCGTTAATTTCCGCCAAACCGGCAAGACAAATCGGACACCAAGACGCCCACATTTTGACGTAAACAGGTTTGCCTTTAGTTGTCACTTGATCGAGTGTTACCACGTTATTATTTAAGTCTTTAAATTGAACGTCTTTCAATGAGTTTTCTCCTTCGGCAAAGCTATTTACGCTGAATGCCATTAATAATAATGCAATGATTTTTTTCATAGTTGATATTTCCTTTTATTGTAAATTATTGGTGATGAGTAAAATGCCCATGACGATAATGAGTAAACCACCGATAATTTTGAATTTGCCTAAGTGTTTGTTGAGCGCTTTGGTGCGTTTTAGTAGCTCTTGTGAGAATAAAGAGAAGAGCACGAACGGCGTTGCCAAACCTAATACATAAACCAACATCATAGAAGCGCCATAGAGGGCAGAACCTTCGTCTCCGGACAATGCCAGTACGGATGCTAAAATCGGTCCAATACAAGGTGTCCAGCCAAGACTAAATGTCAATCCGAGGAAAAAGGCTTCAAAGGAGGCACTTTTACCTTCGGTTTTCACTTCTACCACTTTGGTTCTTTCTAAGAAATTCAACTTGATAATGCCTAATTGGTGAATCCCTAAAATAATGACGATAATGCCGGCAATGATTCTGACGTTATCATTAAAGAACAAATTGCCTAGAAAACCGAAGCTAAATCCAAGGCTCACAAAGGTTAAGGATAAGCCAGCAATGAACAAAAAAGTATTCAGAATTTTTCTGCCACCTTTCGCCAAAATGCCAAAATAAATAGGAATAATGGGGAAGATACAAGGTGACAAAAAGGAGGCAAGACCTGCAAGGAAAACTGTGCCAATCAATAACTGCTGATCAAACATCCTTTACTCCTTTACTGCATTGCTCAGATAGCCATAGTTTTCTTTTGCCATGTCTTCCAATGGAATGAATTTGATGGAGGCGCTGTTAATGCAATAGCGTAAACCGCCTTTATCTTTCGGGCCATCGTCAAATACATGACCTAAATGGGCTTTTCCGCTACGGCTAATGACTTCCGTTCTGAGCATATTAAAGCTGTGATCTTCCTGATAAGTCACTACCTCTTTTGCAATCGGTTTAGTGAAACTTGGCCAACCGCAACCGGACTCAAATTTATCTTTAGAGGAGAACAGCGGTTCGCCGGTGGTTATATCCACATAAATACCCGGTTTGAAGTTATCCCAATATTCATTGCTGAAAGAATGTTCGGTATTTTTGTTTTGCGTCACGCTATATTGTAACGGTGTTAATTTTGCTTTGAGTTCCGCATCGCTTGGTTTTGGGTAATCTTTCTCATCAATGATGACGTTATTGGCTTGTTCCAAATCGATGTGGCAATAGCCGTTTGGATTTTTCTTTAAATAATCCTGATGGTAATCCTCCGCCAAGACATAATTGCGTAACGGTTCCACTTCAATTTGAATTTTATTTTTGTATTTTTCTTGCAGTGCGGCAATTTCTTTGTCTATCAGTGCCTTATCCGCCGTATCCTGATAATAAATACCGGTACGATATTGTCTGCCGCGATCGTTGCCTTGTTTGTTTACACTGGTCGGATCAATAACTTGAAAATAATATTTCAGTAACTTATCTAACGAAATTTTATTGCGGTCATACGTCACCTTTACCGTTTCCGCATGATCCGTAATGCTAATCATTTGGTAACTGGTCGCATTGTTTTTGCCGTTGGCATAGCCGGATACGGCATCTTCTACGCCGTAAATGCGCTCCATATAAGCTTCAATACCCCAGAAACAGCCACCGGCCAAATAAATTTCGTGAATATCTTTTGTTGCTTCGGACATGTTGTTTTTCTCCATGGTTGATTGAATGCGATTTTCTGCCATAACCCTTGTCGGGATTGCCGCACAGGATAAAAGTGCGGTCAAAATCAAGACTAATTTTGATTTCTTCATGATAACTCCTTCATAATCTTAGAATAATGGAACGCCGACTTCTTTATGTTTATTAGACGCAGTTGATTCATATTTCTTACAAAAATTTTTTCATGAACTTAACTATAACGATTAAAGCATGAATAGAAAGAAGAGGTAATTATAAAAAGAAATTTTATCGAAAAAACAATTGGGCTATACTGAGCACCTTTTGATTTTTGTAGGAAAAGGATTAGCGATGAAAAGAATCGAAGCGCTGTTTGCCAACAATTACAAGTGGGCAATGCAAATGAAAGAGGAAAATTCCACTTACTTTCAGGAACTGGCAGAGCATCAACAGCCACATTATTTATGGATCGGTTGCTCGGATAGTCGCGTGCCGGCAGAAAAGTTGACGAATTTAGGGCCGGGGGAATTATTTGTCCATCGTAATGTGGCTAATCAGGTGATTCACACGGATTTTAACTGCTTATCCGTAGTGCAATATGCTGTGGATGTATTGAATATTGAACATATTATTATTTGTGGCCATACCAACTGTGGCGGTATTCACGCCGCCATGAGCGATAATGATTTAGGCTTAATTAATAACTGGTTATTGCATATTCGGGATATTTGGTTCAAACACAGCCACTTACTTGGTAACCTTTCGCCGGAACGCCGTGCCGATATGTTGACTAAGTTAAATGTGGCGGAGCAGGTATATAATTTAGGGCGCACCTCCATTGTGAAAAACGCATGGAAAAACGGTAAAAAATTATCGCTGCACGGTTGGGTTTATGATGTAAACGACGGATTCCTGGTCGATCAAGGGGTTGCCGCTACCAGTCGGGAATCCTTAGAAATTTCTTACCGCAATGCGATTTCCCGCCTGTTAAAACTAAATGAAGAGGAAATGCTGAAAAAATCACATAAGCAGGAAGATGAATAGAAAACTTCTTTTGTTATTTGGACGTCCTTTCATGCCCCGAAAAATGTGGAAAAAAATTAGGGGCTGTACTAGATAACGACTAAATCTTTCATTTAGATTAGAATGCTTAAATGAGAAAAAGTCGCTTAAGTCAGCATAAACAAAATAAACTCATTGAACTGTTTGTCGCAGGTGTTACGGCTAGAACAGCAAGTGAGTTGGTAAATGTAAACAAAAATACAGCCGCTTATTACTTTCACCGATTACGTTTACTCATTTATCAAACAAGCCTGCATTTGGAAATGTTTGAAGGAGAAATTGAAGCCGATGAAAGCTATTTCGGCGGTATTCGCAAAGGTAAGCGTGGTCGTGGCGCAGCAGGCAAAGTCGCGGTATTCGGACTTCTCAAGAGAAATGGTAAAGTTTATACCGTAGTTGTACCAAATGCTCAATCAGCAACACTATTGCCAATTATTCGTGAGAAAGTTAAGCCTGACAGCATTGTTTACACTGACACTTACCGTAGTTATGATGTGCTTGATGTCAGCGAATTTAGTCATTTCCGCATCAATCACAGTACGCATTTTGCTGAAAATCATAACCATATAAACGGAATTGAGAATTTTTGGAACCAAGCAAAACGTCATTTGCACAAGTTTAATGGCATTCCCAAAGCGCATTTTGAGCTGTATTTGAAGGAATGCAAATGGCGCCTTAACAATAGTGAAATAAAATCTCAAATTTCCATTCTAAAACAATTGGTTAAAGAGATTCTGGTCTAGTTATCTAGTACAGCCCCAAAAATTATTCATAAATCACTTGCGTGATTTATTCCACCCCTCGCATTTGCAAAGCCAGCGTTTAAAAAACGTTGTTTTTTATGACCGCACTTTGATCTAGTCTCAAAAGCAGAAAACAGATCAAAGTGCGGTTACATTTTTGGGAGTTTTAATTTATTAAAAACTAGCCGTTAACCCTAACTTAATGGTTCTACCCGGTGCAGGCATGGAGGAACGAGCAAGCGGATCCAAATAATAACGGTCGGTTAAGTTTGTGCCGACAATTTCTAAGGACAGGTTGCTATTCACTTTGTAATTGATATACGCATCAAATACGGATACCGGTTGCCAACGCACTTCATTACTACCATACTCATAAAATCCTGCTTTACGTAATGAGCGCATATAACTGTTTTTTACTCTGCTGTGATATTGCCAACGGGCACCGATTTCCAGTTTTTCATCAAAGAAACGCATACCGAAATTTGCCGTAATAGAATATTTCGGTGCAATAGTATTCTTCAAAAAACCATTTTTGTTACCCCCGTTGACACAAGTTGGGTGAGTTCTAAAACTGCGGGTATCCGGATCAACAGTAAACACACCATAATCCATTACCGCACTGTAACGATCACAGAATTTATTTTTAATGTTATATACCACACCAAGATCGGCAAAAATACGCCCAAAATCATAGCGGGTTTGTAATTCAAGTCCGGATAAAATGCGTTTATCAAATTGGGAAATGGTATAGTCCGAAGAGCGATCAAAAATATTGCGGGTCACATTATGGAAATAATTTAATTTTACATCAGCGGCACGCAATCTTGGGAAGATGCCACGCAAATCATGCACATAACCTATCTCCCAGTTTTTGCTATGTTCGGGTTTGTGTCGATATATTGGTCTCACAGTCACATTAGAGTAACCAATAGTATCTTCATAGATACTTGGCATCCGTTTAACTTCATCATAACGTACATAAACACGGCTGTTGGGTGTGATAAAGATAGTTGCACCAAAAGAAGGCGCCCATGCATGATCTTTGCGTTCAGCTTTAAGCATTTCTTGATACTCTTCTTCAGAAATGGCCTCTTGGTCAAGCTCGGTGACTCCCGGTAGTGAATAATAATATACGTCTTTACCACTTATTTCGGAGATAACCTTTCGATTTAACATTTCAGAACTGATTCGTCCGTCATAATACGGTAATTTCTCAATAGGTAACCCTTCTCTTCCGGGTTCCCGTCGCCAATCAATAATTACATCCTTGACTCTAATTTCATTATCTTCCGTTCTCGTCATTAAATCATATCTGGCTTGTTCTTCTTCAGAAAGATTGTAGTAGGCCTCCCAATGTTCATCAACGTTAAGTATCCCGCCACCGTTAGGATCTTCAATCATCTCAGGAATAGAAGTAAAAAAGTCTCTTTCTGCTTTTGTAGCAAGACGTCCCATCGTGAAACGCTTACCTTGACTAAGTCTAATATTTTTTCTATCCGTATTGGCTGTTTGCATACTTAGTGTATTATCTTTAGATTTATAATGTGTATAACGGGCACCAGCAGATAATAACAACCAATCGGTAGCCTGATAATCAAACCTAAAACCAGCGTTGAATTCATTGCGGTTACCGTAACGACGTCCATTATACTCTGAGGAAAAATTGGAAACTTCACGGTAACCTGAATCAGGATTATTAGTTAAATATTTATAATCATCCCAGATTGGAAATATGCTAGTGGAATCCAACGTTTCTCGTTTATAGTTAGTCATTATAGTCAAATTAAGTTTAGGAGTAATAGTTAGACGATTACTAAAATTAATTCCCCAGTGTTTATCTTTAGAAAATTGTGCTTGCGCCGGTACCGTATTAAAAATACCATTGATATTAGGCACGGTCTGTTTAATTTGTTTTTTTAACTCAGGAACCACATCTTTTAATTTATTTATAATTTCAGTACGACGAGCTTCCATTTTAGATATAAATTCGGCTTCAGACATTTGTCCATTTAAGTATCTTTCATTTTCTTCTTTGTTTAATATATTATTTGTATAAGGATTTTCACGCCATTCCGCAAATGAAGAGCGGGTTAATGCACCTTCATATTCTGTATTTGCTTTATGCCATTGCCCCCAAGCCATATCAAAAGCGGTGTCACCAAATAATACATCTCCCGGCGAGCCGTTAGAGGTATTCGTCACACCTTTATTAAACACTGCCCAAGCACCAACCTTTAAGTTAATCCAACGGTTATCTTCCGGATTATATTCGTAATCAAAATTTACCGCTTTTTGTTTTACTTCCGATAATGGCCATTCTAATACTGTCCCAAGAGATTTCTTTGTTTTCCCAAACGTGAGGGCATAATTTCCCCGTAGTTAATTTCACTTTGTCGATAACCCAAATTAAATTTTTGTGTCGGGGTAGGCTTAATTGAGGTCTTAAACAAATAGGATTTAGTTTCAATGGAAGTATTCGGCATTTCATCTCCGGGCTTATATATAGCACCGATAATTGGAATATATGGGTCATCTAACTTATCAAGATTCATTTTTTCAACATCTTTCCAAGTAACATATCTACCATATTTCTCCGCCCCTTTTTTACCAGAGAAATAATTACCTTTATTGCGGTAAGCGTAAGCTGCCAAAAAATCAAATTTGTCTTCTTTCACCGCTGCTGCAAAACGATAGGCATTGTCGTTAAAAAAGTGATTACGCCCATGAGAACGTGGAGGTAAACCTTCATTATCACGGAAATATATAGCATAATCGCCCAGTTGAACCTCACCAGCATTTGGTAAAGTGCGATAGTCCACGCCTATTGGGAAGGGGTGAGGGCGGCGTTTAATGGAATTATTGGCGGTTTCTGTTTTAAGTTCAAAGCCAAATTTTTCGCCCGGTTTTACAATATCATCAACTTCTAACGTTTTCATTTTCACCGCACCGCCGGTTCCATTGTGCAAATCCGATGTTAACGCAGGCCCTTTTTCTACACTAATGCTGCTAATTAAAAACGGGTCAATATAGTTACGATTCTGTATTCCCGCAAATCCCCGCCAAACGGTAATTGATTGCTCCGTGCCATCGATAATAACCGGAATCCTTCCTTGTCCCGAAACGCCGCGAATATTCGGATCTAAGGCGCCACTATTACGGGTATCACCACTATATACGCCATTAATCCCATTAAATAATTCCCCCACGGAATGCCCTTTATAAATTTCAATTTCTTTTTTGCTTTTATATTCAGTGACTTGATCTTTAAGAAACACCTCATCTTTGCCTTGTTGCGCTTTTTGTTCCGCTTGACCGCTGACAACAATGGTGTCTAATTTTTCCGTGGTTTGTTCTTCGGCGTAAAGTGATTGGTGAACCAACAATGCGATCGGGCAGATGAGTAGTGATAATTTGCTTTTAGTCGCCATATATTCCTCTATCATATTAATAATGATTATTATTTGCGTGATTGGAGGTATAATTACGCGAGTTGGTGATAAGTTCAATAAACTTTATTAAGAAATTGCCAAATTGTGATTTAGCTCACGGTTTGGCTGGGTGGCGGAATCTCTACGAAACATTTCAAAAAAATCGACCGCACTTTGATCGGAAGAACCAAAGTGCGGTCGATTTTTTTTAGATGGTTTTATCCTCAAAGAAAGAGGAAAATGTCCATATAGAGTACATTCTTAAATTAATATTAATTTAACAAATTAATCACCTTATAAGGTTTAGAAAAACTTCTCAAGTTTGAAGTAGGTTTCATTTTTGTTATAGGAATATAACCAATCCACATTACTACGAACTTTTGTGTGTTTATAATTAACACTTGGTACAAAACCCCAGAATTCCCAGTGTGGAATCTTTAAGGAGATATTGTAAATTTGTTCATTATCCTTACGCTTTGCATTAAGCAAAGAATCATAACCACGATAGTGGGTTTGGCGTAAATTGGCAGATACATTGAGATCTACGCCCATATCACTGCTTAAATCAGTACCGATATAAACTCCATAGCGTTGATATTTGTTTGCGTCTAATGCTGTGCCGCCTTTGCGTGAATAATTTACTCCACCAAATAAAGTGACCTTATTACTAAGTGCAAATACTTGTGTTCCAAACAATGAAAAGAGTTGCCCATCGTAATGGTTAAATTTCTTGTCTTTATAACGCTCATTTTTATACTCTAGAGTCACCATAGAATACAGCCGTTCTAAGTTATTGAAAGCATATTCTAAACGAGCTCCTTTTCGCGTGAGATATAAATGATTACCATAATGAACACTTTCAAACACGGGTAATAAGCTTAAGTTGTGATGTCGATCACGGTAGCCGTAGCCCAGACCAAGTGAGAAATTATGCTCGGTATCAGTAGAGTTATTACGATAAATATCACCGTATCCGGACGCTTTGAAACTTAAACCGTGATGACCAATGAGATTGTGATATTTGTCCAACGTCGCTTCATATTTTAAACTCGCGGCAGAGCGCATTGGCTGCGCTTCACGGGTGTACTGATATTCAAAACCAAACAGCGGATCAGAAACGGTTAATTCAACTTTTTTACGGGAAGTCTGATTGAGGTTGCGTGTATAGCCAAAACCTAATGCAAAAGAACCATGCCAAATTTCACGGTTATCCAACTCTGCTTGATAGGTTTTTACTTTTTCCATCACATTCGGATTATCAGGCAAGTCGATTTCGGCAAATAAGCGACGAGAGTTTTTCAATTGATAATCGGCAAAATAAAGACGTGCTAAATCCAGCTTACCACGTGAAAAGTGCGGTTCGTTTTCCACGAGTTTTTTATACTTGTCGATGGCTTGCGTCCAGCGATTCTGATTGAGATCGATATTGGCTTCGGCGAATAAGATCATCCCTTCTTCTGCCTGTGGTTGAATACGGTAGAATTCTAGCAGTTGCTGAATTACCTGCGTATCCTTGTTATTAATCGATGTAAGCAACGCGAGTGTTAGATCTGCAAAGGTATTAATTTCAAATTGTTCTTCTTGTTGTTGCCCGCTGAAGAAATTATCGTCGTTAACAATTTGTTGCTCCTGTTGCTGGCGCTGTAACTCTGCCTGTTGACGCAATTTCACATCCGTATCAACCTCCGCAGCCCACAAGACACTGTTGATACTCAAACCCAATAATAATGCTAATTGATAACGCATAATCTCTCCGTAATGTATAAATTAAAAGCCCTTTCCACCGACAGATGAAAAGGGCTAATTCGAGTCACTATTCATAAATAGCTATCCTTATTTTTTCGTACCGCCAAAGGCTGTGTTGTATTGGTTATGTGCACCAAAGTCCGCAATACCGGCTAAAGCGGCAGCTTGGTTGCCGTAAAAGTGACCTTTTGAGATACCGTTCACGCTATTATTGGCTTTTGCCGTACCATTAAATGACGCGTCAGCATTGATTTTGGAGTTCACTATAACGGATAAGTCGGTTCTGGTAATCGTGCCGTTCAAAGTCTTAGCACCAAAATCAGCTTTCATTTCACCTTTCAACACGGCAGTGTTCGGATCACGATGTTTGTTGATACCGACCACAGTGTAAGTGGCTTGTCCGGATTTTGGTAATTGTGCGGCAGTTGTAGGGTTAGAACCTGCATAGTAGACTGTGTATTTAGAGGATTGTGCAGCTGCATTTTTACTATTACGTGGTACATCTTCCCAGTCACCGAACCAAACATCTTGATTGCCTACTTGTTTGAAGGACATTCTGCCGAGATCTCGGTGTTCAGGAACGCCAGGTATTAAAGCAATAACTTTAGAAAAATTATACATACGAGCTACATAGACTTGATTACTGTCCTTGGTGATTACATCTTTAGAAGCAAACCATTTTCCATTCATGGAAGAAATCTTATTAAATGTTTGAACTTTATTATTTACACCTTTAAGACCCGTTTGTGCAATATTAATCCCTGCTTTATTATCTGTCGTACCAATTTCTACATGCTTTATCGCTTGATTGTATTTCCCATTATTTTGTGGATCGGCATTTGAACGACTTACTCCACCTATAGTTGCAGCACCTGCAGCTCCAATCATAGAGAATACAGCAACAGCAATTGTAGTTTTAGTTAAAATACTCATAGACTATTCCTTTTATAAAATTGATTAAAAACGAACTACTACCTTTTGTCGCATAACATCTTATTAACGACAGATTAACTATAGACTAAAGGCTTATTTAATACAAATGATAATTCTTATCATTTAATTAAAAGCTTGCCGTTAATCCTAATTTAATGGTTCTACCCGGTGCCGGCATAGAGGAGCGAGCCATTGGGTCGAGATAATAGCGGTCAGTAATATTGCTACCGACCAACTCGACAGATAAATTGTCGTTAAACGCATAGCTTGCATAGGCATCTACCACAAAAACTGGGTGCCAACGACGTTCATTACCCAGCTCGCTAAAACCGGCTTCTTTTAAGGAGCGTAAACGGGATTCTTTTACATTGGAGTGATACTGTAGACGGGTGCCGATTTGCAAACGCTCATCAAAGAACCGTAAACCTAAGTTACCCGTAATAGAATATTTCGGAGCGATAGTATTTTTTAAAAAGCCGCCATAATTGCCACCATTGACACAAGTTGGATAAGCCGGTGAATCGTTAACGATAATCTCACTATTACTACCTGTTTCAATTAATGCTGTTGCCGCATCACAGAATTTATTTTTAATATTATAGGTCAATGCAAGATCGGCGAAGAAACGCCCTTGATCATAACGGGCTTGCAGTTCAACGCCGGATAAGGTGCGTTTATCAAACTGTGTGATGCGATAGAAAATATCGCGGTCATACACATTACGGGTCACATTATGGAAATAATTCAACTTAATATCTGCGCGTCGTGAACTTGGGAGGAATCCGTGTAAATCATGAATATAACCGACTTCAATATTTTTGCTGTGTTCCGGCTTACGCTCTGTGAGTAGGAAGAGTTCCATACTGGCATAACCCGAAGTATCTTCATAGATACTCGGCATCCGTTTCACTTCATCATATCGCACATAGAATCGGGTATTTTCCGTTGGGAAAACGGTGATACCAAAAGATGGCGCCCAAGCATGAGCGGTACGTTCGGCTTTTTTCAGGCGTGCCCATTCTTCTGCCGTAACTGTTCTAATTACTCTACGTAACGAGTCGTCAATCTTATAAACCGGCACATCAGTTTCTTCTGTAATAAGATTTGTTCCGGTTTGAGTTAATTTGTCGTTATATTGATAAGCACGTCCATCATAGTAGGGATAATTTCTTAAAGAATAGCGTCCGAATTCATCAGGTTGCCACGCAATGGGATCTTGTAAGATATATCCGCTACTTGCATACTCCATTTTTCGATAAAACTCTTTATCTTCCAATGTTGTACTTGCCGGTAATTTACCTTGCCCTTGATCATCATAAATCATTGTCGTTTGGAGTTGATAATATTTATCCAACTCTTCCTGCGTAGCAAGACGTTCAACCTTAATCTGATACTCTCTGATCCGCGTATCTTCCCGATTAGCGTTCCGCAAACGATACTGCAATCCTTTATCCACTGATTTATAGTGGGTATAACGTGCACCGGCAGAAAGTAGTAGCCAATCTAACGGTTGATAATCAAATTTAAAACCGGTGTTAAATTCATTACGCTTTCCCCAGCGATTGGCATCGGCATTATCCGCAATACTATTTAATGCCATGTCATAAGGTTTTCTGCCTAGTAAATGGCGATAATCTTCCCAGAGTTTAAAGACATTATAAGAATGCAGATTTTCTCGTTTATAATTTGCCATCACAGTCAAAGATAGTTTAGGTGTAAGTTCAAATTTATTGCTAGCATTTATCCCCCAGTGTTTATCTGTGGTCCACTGTGCTTGTGCCGGCATAGTATTAAGTAGCCCGTCGATATTTGGTGTCGTCAATTTAATCTTACTGAAAGCTTCGTCCGCTTGACGTTTTAGTTGAACGAGATACTGAGCAAACTGTTCTTCGGTCATGCCATAATCTGCCGCAGAGCCATACATTGATGCTTGAATATATTCACTACGAGCCTTCCCATATTCTTCGTTAAAGATCGGATCTTGAAACAAAATATCACCGGGTGAGCCATATCCCGTATTAGTACGGGCTTTATTTTCTACATAATAGGCATTGGCATTAAAATTGATCCACTTATTATTCTCAGGATTAAAATCATATCCAAGACTAAACGCTTTTTGTTTTACCTCCGCTTCCGGCCATTCTAAAATCGTTCCGGCATGCTCTAATATTGGCTCTAAACGAGAAGGCATAATTTCGCCATAGACAATATTAGATTGGCGAAAACCCGTGCTGATTTTTTGATTATGCGGTAATTTAATGCTACCTTTTAATAAAGTAGATTTGGTTTCCATAGAGGTATTTGGAATTTCTGTTGCCGGAGGGTAAATAAACCCAATCCAAGGAACAAAAGGATCTTGTAACTGATTAGCATAACCACTATCACTAGTTATTTGATCTATTTCCTTTTTAGTTAAATTCGCTCCATATTTATCCGCCCCCTTTCTACCGGCAAAATAATTGCCTTTACTTCGATAAGCATAGGCGGCAAGAAACTCATAGTTATCTTCTTTTACTGCACCGGCAATCCGATATGCCTTGTCTTTGAAGAATTTGTTGCGACCATGCGTTCTCGGTTTATAACGCTCATCACCTGGGCGAAAATACATTGCCCATTCACCTAATTGGGTTTTGCCGTAATCAGGTAATGTACGGGAATCAACCCCAACCTCATAAGGATGAGGGCGCTTATTTACCGAATTATTGGCGGTTTCTGCTTTAAATTCAAAACCGAATTTTTGTCCCGGTTTAACAATGTCGCTCGGTTCCAATGTGGTCATTCTGATGGTTCCGCCCACGCCGTTACTTAGATCTCTCCCTAAGGCAGGCCCTTTTTCTGCACTAATACTGCTGATTAAAAAGGGATCAATATAGTTACGATTTTGCACCCCGGCATAACCTCGCCAAACCGTAACTTCCTGCTCGGTGTTATCGGTAATCACGGGAATTCTGCCTTGCCCCTGAATACCACGAATATTCGGCGTTAACGCCCCGGCATTACGGGCATCACTGCTATACACACCATTAATTCCGTTAAACAATTCCCCCACGGAATGCCCTTTATAAGTTTCAATTTCTTTTTTGCTTTTATATTCAGTGACTTGATCTTTAAGAAACACCTCATCTTTGCCTTGTTGCGCTTTTTGTTCCGCTTGACCGCTGACAACAATGGTGTCTAATTTTTCCGTGGTTTGTTCTTCGGCGTAAAGTGATTGGTGAACCAACAATGCGATCGGGCAGATGAGTAGTGATAATTTGCTTTTAGTCGCCATATATTCCTCCATGATATTAATAATGGTTATTATTTGCATAATTGACGATATCATTACGCTAGTTGGCGATAAGTTCAATAAACTTTATTAAGAAATTGCCAAATTGTGATTTGGCTCACAGTTTGGCTGGGTGGCGGAGTCTCTACGAAACATTTCAAAAAAAACGACCGTGCTTTGCTTGGAAGAACCAAAGTGCGGTCGTTTTTTAGAACGTTTTTATAAGAAAGGGCGGATATATTGATCCGCCCTTATGTTTAAGCTGATGTGATTAGTTCAAATAATTGAACACTTTGATTACTTTCGTTACGCCGGCCACGTTACGCGCGATTTCTGCAGCGGCATTGCCTTGGTCTTGGGTGACATTTCCCATTAAGAACACTTCATTATTTTCAGTGACGACTTTTACATCGCTGGTTTTTACTTTGGAGTCTAATAACATTTTGGATTTAATTTGGCTGGTGATCCAACTGTCTTTGCTGATTTGAGCAAAATCGACTTTTGGTCCGACGCGTACTTCATTGTAAACATCGTTCACATTTTGTACACCTTTGGCTAAGCTACTCGCCACTTCACGCAAATTCTCATTTGGTACTTGACCGGTTAATAAAATGCGACCGCTGTAAGACGTGACGCTAATGCGGGCTTCAGATTTGATTTGTTGATCTTTTTTGATGGCAGAATTTACTTTGGATTCCAAGGTTTCATCATCAAGTTGGGTTCCCATTGAACGTGGGTCGGTGGCGACTTTGGTGGCGCCTGCAACGGCAGCACCACCGATAGCGGCTGCAACGCAACCTTGCAGTAACATGGCACTACCTAATACGAACACAAGTTTCTTGAATGGGCTTGTTAACATAGTCATCTCCTTTATGTTTGACAATCGGGCGCTAGTGTGGCTTGGATTGTTTGTTTTTGTCAAGTTATGAATGCGAAAATAATTGAAAATCAATGAGTTCGCAAATGCTATTAATGATAAACAAGTGATTTTCCAGTAGTCGACTTTCCTTAGCACTCGGCACGGCAATGTGTAAATCCTTTTCCGCCAAAATACCTTGAATATGATCGTTACTGTTACCCGTTAAGACAATGACATTAATCTCTTTGTTCACCGCATGGGTGATGATATTTAATACATTATTTTCATTGCCTAACGGCGCAAGTGCCACCAGCATATCGCCTTTTTGAGCAAGGGCATTAAATTGGTGTTGATATAACTTTTCCGGGCAGTTGTCAGAAATGAAGGTGGAACCGACCGCACTATCTAAGCTCAACAATACGGAAGGAAAGCTGGGACGTTTTAATTCGTAGCGATTTAATAAATTCGCGACTAAACATTGAGCATTAATATAAGAACGTCCGTCTCCACAGACAATCACTTTATTGCCTTGTAATAGACAGCTAATCATGCGTTGTGCTGCTTCGACAATTTGTGCGCTTAACAGGCTTTTGGCGTAAATATGAGTTTTGATATTTTCCTCATATAAGTCATTGAGTTTATTTAGCATAGTGATTAATCAAGAAAATTAGGAAACCATTGAATATCTTGTTCCGTTTTGCCGAAAGCGATTAAATCGAAACGGCAATCCGTATCTTCTAAACTTTGTTCCCGCTGTGCCAACCAAAGGGCGGCTGCATCCAGCCAACGTTGTTGTTTTTTCCAATCCACACTTTCGACGGCGGAACCGAAATGATCATTTTTACGCTGGCGGACTTCCACAAACACAATGGTGCCTTGATCCAACATAATCAGATCCAGTTCACCACATTTGAAAGTTTGATTGGCTGCGATAAAAGTTAAGCCTTGAGATTCTAAAAAGAGGCGAGCTTTGTGTTCAAATCTCGCCCCTTGTTGACGTTTTAGAGAGAACATGAGTTCAACTTAGTTTAATACCTGAATGCCACCATTTTGGTATTGGAACCAAGTCATATCACGTTCGATGTTGCAGTTCGGGCCTGCGCTTAATTTACCGGTTAAACCGTCAATTTGATAACCGGGCACTTGGCGCAGTTCATTGAAGTGATTGATTAACAACCAAGCGTCGGCACCCATGGCGTATAAACGCATTAAAGAGTAGTCGCTGTTAGTATTGGTTGAGATTTTTTGATATTGCGCGGAATCCGTGTCTTTGAAGAACGGGATGTCACTAAATTGCAAGCCGTTCATTAACAAGCGGTATTCCGGCCCGTTGTTGGATGAGTTGCTACGGGAGCTGGCATACAATTTAACGTTATTGCCGCTATTATCAATGACGGATTTTACATCGGCCAATTCTTCACTTTTTGCCACAATGTAAAGGCCTTGTACATTCTGACCTTGCAATGCTACGCCCACATCACCGGCTTGGTGGTAATATTTAATGTTAGCGTCGGTACCGGCAAGTTGTTGCCAACGAATGTTAAATGCGGTGGCGGTGCGTTGACCTAAGTCACCTTGCGGAACTGCAACCATCGGATCGCGGATGCCGTCTTTCCACATTTTGTTCGCCGCTGATTCCGCTTCATCTTCAGGAGATAAACCGTAGTAGCAAACTTGACCGATAGCACGGGCATTTGGTGTGGAATTTAAGGCGAGTACATCAATGCCTTGAATTGCGGACGGATTGCTTAATACGTTGTCAACGTTTTGTTTCAATAATGGACCGATAAGCGCGCGAACCCCTGCTTGTTTGGCTTGTTCGATAATCTCATTCACCGGGGTGGTGACAGTGTCGTAAACCTGAACTTGAATGGAGGTGTTATCACCTTTGGCCGCATCGAAACCGGATTTGATGGTGTTACCCAAAATCTGACCGTTGCCGCTTAATGGTAAAAGTAATGCCACTTGAGAAAGGGATGTTTGTTGGAAATTAAATAAGCCTTGTAATTCGGTTGGGAACAGGTAGGCTGCAGAGTGATTCGGATAAGACGATTTCCAATTTTGTAATGCTTGGCTTAATTGTGCCGGTTGATTTAAGTTGTCGTTATAGGCGCGGGATAATGCCAACCAACCTGCTAACGCCAAATTACCTTCATCCGATGTATTGTTTAACAAACCACGATTTGCACGACGTAATAACGCCCAAGTGCGGTCGTTATTTTCTTGTTTTCGTTGTACGTCGGTGAGTACTTGATCCATTTGAATGCGAGCTTTTACGGCATCAATAATCGCATTTTTATTTTCTGCTACACGGGCTTGAACGGCATAATAACGACCTACTTGGGAAGCGCTTAATTGGGTTAAATTAATGGAGCGCAATAAATTTTCCGCTTCTTGGTTTTTCCCTTTCACTGCCGCAATGTGCGCATCAATAAGGGATTTATCTAATAATTGCTCCGGATTTAATTCAGTTAATTCATTTAATAAGGACTGGGCTTGTGCCACTTTATTTTCGGAGACTAATACGCGGGCGGCTAAAAGTTTATAGGTTTGTTGGTCTTCAATATTTTGTGTTTGCCCAATTTTATTCATATAAAATTCAGAACTGGCGTACGCGTCTTTTTTTAGTTCATCGGTGAAACTACTACCAAAAAAGTTGGTAGTACAGCCGGCTAAAAACAGCGTGAATAAAAAAGGCATTAATCGATTTTTTAAATTAATGCGTTGTAATAGAATAGACATAATTACTCCATTGGTTGAAACAATAGGAGCGATCTTACTTATCTCCCTAACTAAAATCAAATAAAAAGAAATCGTAAATGAGCAATTCAAACGGAATTTTATATATCGTCGCAACGCCTATCGGCAATTTGCTGGACATTACCCAACGGGCATTGGAGACCTTTCAGCAAGTTGATCTCATTGCCGCAGAAGACACCCGTCACAGCGGTTTATTATTAAGTCATTACGGCATTAAAAAACCGTTTTTTGCCTTGCATGATCATAATGAACAGCAAAAAGCCGGCGCGTTGGTAGAAAAACTCTTACAAGGCGTCAATATTGCGTTGATTTCCGATGCCGGTACGCCATTAATCAGCGATCCCGGATTTCATGTGGTGCGTCAATGTCGTCAGGCAGGAATTCAGGTTGTGCCGTTGCCGGGGGCCTGTGCGGCGATTACGGCATTATGCGCTTCCGGCATAGCTTCCGATCGTTTTTGTTTTGAAGGGTTCTTGTCGGCAAAAAGTAAAGCCCGCTTAGATAGATTAAAAAACGTGGCAAAAGAAGACCGCACTTTGATTTTCTATGAATCTACCCATCGTATTTTAGATAGCCTTGCGGATATGCAAACTGTGTTTGGCGCTGAGCGTTATGTGGTGCTGGCGCGTGAAATTACCAAAACATGGGAAACGATCCATGGCGACAAATTAGCCGATTTAATCGCTTGGTTGGCACAAGATCCGAATCGTACTAAAGGAGAAATGGTCGTTATTGTTGAAGGCGATACAAAAGAAGACAACAGCGAAGAAATCTCCCCGCAAGCGGTAAAAGCCCTTGAATTGATTAGTCAAGAATTGCCATTGAAGAAAGCGGCGGCCATTGTAGCGGAGCTTTACGGCTATAAGAAAAATCAGTTGTATCAGTTCGGATTGGAGTTTTTGAGTTAAAAGTGCGGTCGGTTTTCAACGTGTTTTTTATCTCGGAAATCGCTAAATGCTATTTTCGCTTTCTTCCATATAAATAAGGCGAGAGGAAAATCTCTCGCCCATATATAAAAGGTGTAGGAAGGTTAAATTTTTTATTCCTCTTCCCACGCCAATGCACGCTGAACCGCTTTTTTCCAACCTTGATAAAGTGCGGTGCGTTTTTCCGCTGTTTGTTTCGGTTCAAATGTCCGTTCAACAATAGCCTTGCCACGCAATTCTTCCAAATCCTTCCAGAATCCTACAGCAAGTCCTGCCAAATAGGCGGCGCCTAGTGCAGTAACTTCGCGCACTTTTGGTCGTTCTACTTTCACATCAAGAATATCTGCTTGGAATTGCATTAAGAAGTTATTCGCAACGGCACCACCGTCTACTCGTAAAGTCGCTAGTTTTTCGCCACTGTCCGATTGCATCGAATCTAACACTTCACGGGTTTGGTAGGCGATGGCTTCCAGCGTTGCGCGAACGATGTGGTTGCGGTTGACACCACGGGATAAGCCGACAATCGCACCGCGTGCATACGGATCCCAATATGGTGCGCCTAAGCCTGTAAAGGCAGGAACGACATACACGCCATTGGTATCTTGCACTTTAGTGGCGAAATATTCGGAATCGGCGCTGTCGTGGATTAAACGTAATTCGTCACGCAACCATTGGATAGAGGCGCCGCCCATAAAAATGGAACCCTCTAAGGCATAGCAAGGTTGGCCTTTGGCATTACATGCGATGGTGGTGAGCAATCCGTTTTTAGATTCGACAGCTCTGTCACCCGTGTTCATCAACATAAAGCAACCGGTACCGTAGGTGTTTTTCGCCATGCCGGCATCTACGCATAAATGACCATAAAGTGCCGCTTGTTGGTCACCGGCAATACCTGCTACCGGAATCCGTACACCGCCTTTACCCCCAATGTTGGTTTGTCCGTAAATTTCGGAGGAGTTACATACTTTCGGCAACATAGCTTTTGGAATATCCAACAACTCAAGCATTTTGTCATCCCATTGTTTGGTATGGATATTAAATAGCATAGTACGGGATGCGTTGGTGTAGTCGGTGACATGGGCACGACCTTGGGTGAGTTTCCAAACTAACCATGTATCCACGGTGCCGAATAATAATTCGCCTTTTTCAGCACGTTCTCTGGCGCCTTCTACGTGATCCAAAATCCATTTAATTTTTGTCCCCGAAAAGTAAGGGTCAACCACGAGTCCGGTGGTTTTACGAATATAGCTTTCGTGTCCATCAGCTTTTAATTGGGTACAAATATCGGCAGTACGACGACATTGCCAAACGATAGCGTTATAAATCGGTTTACCCGTTTCTTTTTCCCATACGATGGTTGTTTCACGTTGGTTAGTAATCCCGATAGCGGCAATTTTATCGGAGGTAATGCCTGCTTTAGCAACGACTTCATTTAACGTAGAGCTTTGGCTGGCCCAAATCTCCATTGGGTTATGTTCAACCCAACCGGCTTGCGGGTAAATTTGGGTGAATTCGCGTTGCGCCACTTCGATGATGTTGGCATTTTTATCTAATAAAACCGCACGGGAGCTTGTGGTACCTTGGTCGAGAGCGATAATGTATTCTTGGGTCATGTGAATCTCCTTACGATATGAAAAAATTATGAATTGGAACAATTACATGGCAAATGTTTGCCGATAAAGCGTTGGTAGCCCCAAGCACCGAGTAAACCACCAATCATTGGTGCAATTAAAGGCACAAGGAAATAAGGAATATCTCGTCCGCCGGTAAGTGCAATCTCTCCCCAACCTGCGAAATAGGCCAATAATTTAGGGCCGAAATCACGCGCCGGGTTCATAGCAAATCCGGTTAATGGACCGGTTGCACCACCGATTACGGCAATAAGCAAGCCGATTAATAATGGTGCCATTGGTCCTTTAGGTACGCCATTTCCATCATCAGTTAGGGCTAGGATCAATCCCATTAAAATCGCGGTAATCACCATTTCTACCAAAAAGGCTTTATAAATACTAATATTTGGATGAGGATAGGTTGAGAAAACATTGGCAACACCAACGGTTTCACCGCGTACGATATTTTGTGCGGCTTCCGTTGCAGCAAAAAGATCTTGGTAAAGCAAATAGATTAGTGCCGCGGCGACAAACGCACCGGCAATTTGCGAGATGATATAAGGGAGTACTTTTTTACCGTCAAAACAGGCGAATTTCCATAACGCAAGAGTGACAGCAGGATTTAAGTGGGCGCCCGATACGCCGGCAGTGCAATATACCGCCATGGCGACACCGATCCCCCACACAATGGAGATTTCCCATAAACCAAATGCTGCTCCGGCTAATTTGGCGGCGGCGACACAGCCACAACCGAAAAAGATAAGCAACCCTGTACCTAAAAATTCGGCGATACAAGCGCCTTTTAATGATTGACTTAAAGCCATATTTTCTCCTTGCTATAATGGAACATGGTGAGCATTTTGTTTTCATTACCGCGCAATTATCTTTCGCAAACAACTTGTTTTTGGAAAAATTGAGCAGGCTATATAACAAAATGGAATGCCAAGTTAATGAATAAAATTTCCTCTCGCAAACGGAAAATTCACAAATTGTGAGTGTGATCACAGAATATTTTATCGTTTCAGCAAACGTTTGCTTATAACTTTACGTTAAGCGTGATCAGGATCACAATATCGAAAACTTATGAGAGCTTTTGTTTCCTTTATTTTCGTTTAATGTGGTACTATGAGCATAAACGAGCATTTAGTTTTAAAAGTAACCAAATTTAACTTCAATCTTCGAGGTGGAAAATGCAAAGAAATACAGAACTTGAAAAAGTTAAAAATACTGAAAAATGGGATTTTATTGTTATCGGCGGTGGTGCCAGTGGTTTGGGTATTGCGTTGGACGCGGCTTCACGTGGCTATAAAACACTTTTGTTGGAAGGGTATGACTTTGCTAAAGGTACATCAAGTCGTAGTACAAAATTAGTACACGGGGGGGTTCGTTATTTGGCCGCCGGTGATGTTGCTTTAGTAAAAGAAGCCTTACGTGAACGTGGTCGTTTGTCAAAAAACGCTTCACATTTATTTAAAAATCAAAACTTTATTATTCCTAATTATAATTTTGTAGATAGTGTGAAATACCGCATTGGTTTAGGTTTATATGATTATTTATCCGCCGATTTAAGTTTGGGTAAAACGATTGCGATTAATAAAGACACCACAATGGAACGTTTGCCTACGTTAAATGGCACTGGTTTGAAAAACGGGGTCGTATATAAAGATGGTCAGTTTGATGATTCCCGTTTAGCAATTAATATTGCGCAAACTGTGGTAGAACAAGGCGGCACTGTGTTGAATTATGCGAAAGTAACCGAATTGCTTAAAGATCAGCAAGGCAAAGTTAACGGCGTTAAATTTACTGACGAATTAAGTGGCGAACAATACAGCGTACAAGGTACAGCGGTGATTAATGCTACCGGTGTGTTTATGAACGATATTCTATCCATGGATCACGGCACCGATAAAAAATTCGTGGTACCAAGCCAAGGGGTTCACCTTGTTTTGGATAAATCTTTCTTGCCAAGTGATGATGCATTAATGATTCCAAAAACCTCCGATGGTCGTGTGTTGTTTGCCGTGCCATGGCATGAAAGACTGGTAGTGGGTACAACGGATACTTTAGTTAAAGAACCGTCTTATGAGCCGATTGCCTTAGAGCAAGAAATTCAGTTCATTTTGGATACTGCCGGTCAATATTTAACGAAAAAACCGACGAGCGATGATGTGTTGAGTATTTTTGCCGGTCTTCGTCCGTTAGCGGCGCCGGAAAAAGCCGGTCAAAGCACTAAAGAAGTTTCCCGTAGCCATAAAGTTGTCGTAAGTGATAGTGGTTTGGTCACAATTACCGGCGGTAAATGGACGACTTATCGTCAAATGTCCGAAGATACAGTTGACGAAGCCTTGAAAGCGCATTCGCAATTAGTGAAAAAAGCTTGCATGACAACTAATTTGGCTATTCACGGCAAAATCCCGGCAGAGCAGGTGGATCTAAAAAATCACCTTTATATTTACGGATCTGATATTCCGGCAATTAAAGCATTAGAAACCGAAAATCCGGAATTTGCCGCGAAGATTCATCCTCGTCATCCGAATACGGTCGCTGAGGTGGTTTGGGCCGTGCGTGAAGAAATGGCTGAATCAGTGGAAGATGTGTTAGCCCGCCGTGTTCGCTTGTTGTTCTTAGACGCGCGAGCAGCTATTGATAGTGCCGCAAAAGTCGCGAATATCATGGCAAAAGAATTGAACAAAGATGCGCAATGGGAACGCGAACAAACGGCAAAATTCTTAGATATTGCTAAACACTATTTACTTGTTGATTACGCACCACAAGTCGCTTAATTATCTCCATCTCCTGAAATCAAAGGCAGCGTTAAGTTGCCTTTTTTTATTCCTCTTATTTAACTGTAATGAGTTATTTTGTTGTTTTTCACAAATCATCGCTAAACAACAAACATAAACAAGTGTTAAAATATTGTTAATTAAAAATTACATGATTTTATTATTTTTGTTTAGAGGTATTTATGAAAAACATCGTTGTTGTAGGCGGTGGAGCCGGCGGTTTAGAGTTGGCAACTTATTTAGGAAACAAGTTAGGACGTAAAAAACGCGCTAATGTGACGTTAATTGATCGTAACCAGACCCATTTATGGAAACCGTTATTACACGAATTGGCCACTGGTGCGTTGGATGATGGCGTAGAGGCATTAAGCTATCGTGCACATGCGCACAACCATCATTTTCATTTCGAGCAAGGTGCTATGGTTGGTTTAAACCGTCAGCACAAATATGTAGAACTGGCACCGGTGTATGGTGAAGATGGCGATACTATCGTTGTATCCCGCCGAATTCCCTATGATTATTTAGTGATTGCCATTGGCAGTAAATCCAATGATTTCAATACCAAAGGTGTAGCGGAAAACTGCATCTTTTTAGATAGTTCGGCACAAGCCATGCGCTTTCAACACAAAATGTTGGAGTTATTCCTTAAATTCCGTGAAAACCAAGCCTTGGATGATATTGGGGAAGGAGAAAGCAAACAACAATTAGCCGAAGACGGTCACATTAATATTGCCATTGTGGGCGCGGGGGCGACGGGCGTGGAGCTTTCTGCCGAGCTGTATAATGCCGCAGAGCATCTTTCTTCTTATGGTTATGGCGAAATTGATAGCAGTTGTTTAAAAGTCACCTTGGTTGAGGCGGGGCCGCGTATTTTACCGGCGTTACCGGAGCGCATTTCTAATGACGCAACGGAAGAATTAAGTAAATTAGGGGTAAAGGTAAAAACCAATACCATGATCGTTGAGGCGAACAAAAAATGTTTGATAACCAAAGATGGCAGCCAAATTCCGGCTGATTTAATTGTGTGGTCGGCAGGTATTCGCACTTCGTCTATTACCCAGAATTTTGATGGCTTAGAAGTTAATCGAATTAACCAATTAGTTGTCAAGAAAACCCTGCAAACTACGGAAGATGATACGATTTTTGCTATGGGTGACTGTTGTTTCTTTATGCAAGAGGATGGTAAGCCCGTTCCGCCAAAGGCTCAAGCAGCGCACCAAATGGCCGGTTTCTGTGCAAAAAATATCATTGCTTTATTTGAGGGAAAACCGCTAAAAGAATTTAAATATAATGATAAAGGATCATTAGTTTCATTGTCTGAATTTACGGCATTTGGCGCATTAGGTGGCAAATTAACAGGCGGTTCTTCGATGACTATTGAAGGCAAAATTGCACAATGGATGTATGTTTCCCTTTATCGTATGCACCAAGCGGCTTTACATGGTTGTTTTAAAACCGGTTTAATCATTGTGGTCGGTCACTTGAATCGCTTTTTACGTCCATCATTAAAATTACATTAATCAGACAGCGGTGTATCTCATACATCGCTTTTCTCTGTAAAAAACAACAGAAAAAGTGACCGCACTTTAAAATGCAAAAAGCACCTTTTGGTGCTTTTCGTTTATCTATCATAACCCTTAAAGTGCGGTCACAATTTTATCTATTTCTGCTTTTGCCTGGTTTTGTGCTTTGGCAGTAGCTTCAGGTCCGAAGCCGATTCCTTCAACATAAACGAACTGCACGTCAGTAATACCGACAAAGACCAAAATCGTTTTTACATACGCCGTCACAAGATCCGTTGGTTGATTTTGGTGGAAACCGCCAAATGCAACTAAGACAACAGCTTTTTTACCGCTTAACAAACCTTCCGGCCCTTTTTCTGTATATTGAAACGTGATGCGAGGGCGGGCGATAAAATCAAAATAACTTTTTAGTTGTGTTGGTACACCGAAGTTATACATAGGCGCATTAATCACGATGAGGTCTGCATTTTTTATTTCGCTAACCAATTCATCGGATAACGCCAATAACGCTTTTTCTTCAGCAGTAGCAGGTTGACCACGTAATGCTGTGGTTGCGGTGCTATCAAAATGAGGTAATGGATTGGTCGCCAAATCGCGTTGTATCACATTGGCTTTGGCTAATTTGCTGAGGAAATAATCAGATAATTGGTTGGTTTGAGAGTGAGTGCCCAAAATACTGGATTTTAAAACTAAAACGTTGCTCATGCTTTTTCCTTTTGTTGTAATGAATAAAGTGCGGTCAAAAATCGTAATGTTTTTTACCTTGTCAGTGCTAATGATTTTAGTGAAATCTCGTGAAAGATAAAGCCGATTTTCTGAAAAGCAGTATCAACAATGAGTTAATAATCCAATAACATTTTATTGTGAAGATAGCTTTCAACGCTTTGTTCTTCTATAATTCGGCTTCCATGCATTGTATTAAATTAAGGAAAAATTATGTGGTCAGATATTTTTATCGGCTATGGTGTATTCATTTTGGAAGTGATTACATTGTTACTGATTATTGCCGCTGTAGTTGCCATGATTTTGGCTATGAAACAGAAAAAAGATCATATTCATGGTGAATTGGTGATTACCGATTTATCAAAAGAATTTGAAGAAAATAGTAAGAAACTGCGGGATTTTCATTTAACCGAAGAAGAATTGAAAGAGGCGGAAAAAGTCGAGAAAAAAGCTGAAAAAGCGAAAGCAAAAGCCTTAAAAGCACAACGTAAAAAAGGCGAAGGCGGTATGGAAAATGAACAGAAACCAACCCTTTATGTGTTAAATTTTAAAGGCGATATTGCCGCAACAGAAACTGCCGCATTACGGGAGGAGATTAGTGCCATTATTCAAACGGCAAAAAACGATGATGAAGTATTGCTATGTTTGGAAAGCCCCGGTGGTATGGTGCATGGTTATGGATTAGCGGCATCACAATTGGCGCGGTTAAAACAACATGGCATTAAATTAACGGTGGCGGTGGATAAAGTTGCCGCCAGTGGCGGTTATATGATGGCTTGTGTTGCCGATAAAATTATTTCAGCACCTTTTGCAATGATCGGTTCTATCGGTGTGGTAGCGCAAATTCCAAATGTTCATCGTTTGTTGAAAAAACATGATGTAGATGTAGATGTGATGACGGCAGGCGAATATAAACGCACCATGACCATCTTGGGGGAAAATACCGAAAAAGGGAAACAAAAATTCCAACAAGAATTGGAGGAAATACATCAACTTTTCAAACAATTTGTTTCGCAAAATCGACCGCACTTGGATGTGGATAGTGTTGCCACCGGAGAACATTGGTTTGGTCAACAGGCGCTACATTTAAACCTGGTAGATGAAATCATGACAAGTGATGATGTGTTATTGCAGGCAATGAAAGAAAAACGTGTTATTGGAATTAAATATTCGGTTAAGAAATCGTTATTACAAAAATTTGGCAAGCAAGTAGAGGAGAGTTCCGATAACTTATTGTTACGTCTGTTAAACAGAAATGAAAATGGTTTGATGTAATACGTGGTTTTAATAATCTCTTTACATAAATTGACTAAAAAATATAAATCTCAGATTTACTTTAATCCATTTTGCAATTACCATATCCACCTGAAATTGAAGTTGCTTTATTGCTTTATTTAGGCCTTCTCTTTATGTAGATAAGAAAGATGCAGCTAACGATAGCGCTTTTTTATTATATCTATAGTTCACTTGGATTCTTATTTAACTAACCTAATAAAGGTAAACACATGAAATTATCACATTTTTTATTATCAGCAATCGCTGCAACAACTCTCGTTGCTTGTGGTAACTTGAGCAAAGTATCTAAAGAAGGTGCTCCGGTTGATGGCTCCGAATTAGTATGGCCAAATCTTGAAAAATCTAAATTTAATCACGATGGTAGCCAATTCGGTTCTTGGCCGAACTGGGATAACGTTCGTATGATTGAAAAAGGCATGAATAAAGACCAACTTTATAACTTGATTGGTCGTCCACACTTTGGTGAGGGTTTATTCGGCGTGCGTGAATGGGATTATGTATTCAATTATCGCGAAAACGGCGAACACAAAGTATGCCAATACAAAATCCTATTTGATTCTGATATGAATGCACAAAATTTCTATTGGTATCCAAACGGCTGTAACGGTAATTCTTCTTACTCCTTAACTGCAGATTTCTTATTCGATTTTGATAAATATACATTAACTGCAAAAGGTAAAGAAGTTGTTGATAAAGTTGCTGCACAATTAAAGGAATCTAAAGCAACAGAAGTGAATGTTGCGGGTTATACCGATCGTTTAGGTTCTGAAGCCTATAATATGGATCTTTCTCAACGTCGAGCAGATCGTGTTAAAGCACGTTTAGCAGAGAAAGGTGTTGATGCACAAATTTCGGCTGTAGGCTATGGTGAAGCTCACCAAGTTAAGGCTTGTAGCAACGAGAAGGGTAATCAGTTAATTAGTTGCTTACGTCCAAATCGTCGTGTTGAAATTTCATCTTCCGGTTCTGCACTAAAAGAAGAAAAAACAACTGGCGGTCAAATGGGACCTGCGCCACTATATCAAAAATAGATTAATAAATACAAAGAAAGGGCATGTAAGCCCTTTCTTTTTTTTATCTGCTTTTAAAGATTTTCATAACGTTGTAACACATCATTTACCAACTTATTTGCTAATGCCACATAATTGCCGTGGAAACGACTACTGAAGTTAAGTAGATGATAAAGTTGATAAACGATTTTTCGCTCCTGATAACCTTCTTCTAATGGAAAAGTGCGGTCATAATTTTTATAGAATTCTTTTGGGAACGGTTCAAATAATTCGGTAAAGGCTAAATCACATTCCCGATCTCCCCAATAGCAAGCTGGATCATAAGTGACCGTATGCTCGTCAATATTCGCGCAATTTTCAATCCATAAATTGCCATGTAAAAGCGATGGTTTGGGCTGATGTTTTGCCAATAATGCAGCTACGGCTTTGATTATTTCTTCTGTGTCACCAAATTGAAGTTGTTTTTCTGAACAAAGTTGTAATTGCCAACCAATACGTTGCTCACTGAAGAATTTCCCCCAATGATTGCACCAATCGTTCGGCTGATATTGTGGGCCAAGCCAAGTGTCGAACGATAAACCGTAATTATCAGAGCCTTGATATTGGTGTAAACGGGCAAGTTGCTTACCAAATTCTGCCATATTTTGTGCATTATTGGGTTGCATATTGAGGCCTTCAAGCAACAAAAAACTATGATTTTGCGAACATCCTACACCATACACCTCAGGTACGTGAATAGTATTGGTTTTAGCCAACATGATTAACTGATCTGCTTCGGCACGGAACATAGAGCGGTAGGATTTTTCATTCATTTTCACAAAAACAGGTTGAATCCCATCATCAATAATCCAAGATTCATGCATTTCACCGGTGTGAATTTTGGTTTTGCTTTTAATGGAATAATAAGCACCAAATTGATCAGCTAAGACTTGAGAAATAGACTTCCACATACCTTGTTCCTTTTGCTAGTTAATCATAGGGATAGTGTAAAAGATTAGGAAAAAATTACTGTGACTCAAGTCAAAATTTGGACATTTGGTTGTCATTTTAAAATATGCTAGAATTTCGCACCGCACTTGATTTGTCCGCTTGTAAGGATGATAAAAGTGCGATGCTTTTTTAAAATGTTTTTTAATGAAATGAAACAAGTTGCCTTGCGTATGGGCGACCACTGTATAAGGAAAATGTATGCCTATTATTACTTTACCTGACGGTTCACAACGTCAATTCGATAAACCTGTTACCGTATTAGAAGTTGCGCAAAATATTGGCGCAGGACTTGCCAAAGCGACCATTGCCGGTCGTGTTAACGGCGAGCGTAAAGATGCCTGCGATCTGATTACCGAAGATAGCTCACTTGAAATTATTACCGCCAAAGATGAAGACGGCTTGGAAATTATCCGCCACTCCACGGCGCACTTGCTCGGTCATGCGATTAAACAATTGTTCCCAAATGTCAAAATGGCCATCGGCCCGACGATTGACAACGGTTTCTATTATGACGTGGATTTAGACCGCTCTTTAACCCAAGAAGATATTGATGCCCTTGAAAAACGCATGTTGGAATTGGCGAAAACCAATTACGACGTGATTAAAACGCCGGTAAGTTGGCAAGAAGCAAAAGATACTTTTGAAAAACGTGGCGAGCCGTACAAAATGGCGATTCTAGATGAAAACATTGAACGTACCGCTACGCCTGCGCTTTACCACCACCAAGAATATGTTGATATGTGTCGTGGCCCGCATGTACCGAATATGCGTTTCTGCCATCATTTCAAATTACAAAAAATTGCCGGAGCCTACTGGCGCGGTGACAGCAAAAATAAAATGTTGCAACGTATTTACGGCACGGCGTGGGCAGATAAAAAACAACTGGATGCCTATTTGCAACGTTTGGAAGAAGCGGCGAAACGTGACCACCGTAAAATCGGTAAAGCGCTTGATTTATACCACATGCAAGAAGAAGCGCCGGGCATGGTGTTTTGGCACAACGATGGTTGGACCATTTTCCGCGAATTGGAAACCTTCGTACGTACCAAATTAAAACAATACGATTATCAAGAAGTGAAAGGTCCGTTCATGATGGACCGCGTGTTGTGGGAAAAAACCGGCCACTGGCAAAACTACGGCGATTTGATGTTTACCACACAATCGGAAAACCGTGAATACGCCATTAAACCAATGAACTGCCCGGGACACGTTCAAATCTTTAACCAAGGGTTAAAATCTTATCGTGATTTACCAATTCGTATGGCGGAATTCGGTTCTTGCCACCGTAATGAGCCTTCCGGTTCTTTACACGGTTTAATGCGTGTACGCGGTTTCACCCAAGACGATGCACATATTTTCTGTACCGAAGATCAAATTGAAAGCGAAGTGACGAGCTGTATTCGCATGGTTTACGATATTTACAGCACCTTTGGCTTTACCAATATCTTCGTTAAACTTTCAACCCGTCCGGAAAAACGTATCGGTGCCGATGATATGTGGGATCGCGCGGAAGAAGGTTTGGCGAATGCGTTAAAACACAATGGTCTTGAATATGAAATTCAAGAAGGCGAAGGCGCGTTCTACGGTCCGAAAATTGAATTTGCTTTACGCGATTGCTTAGATCGTGAATGGCAGTGCGGTACTATTCAATTAGACTTTGCGCTACCGGGCCGTTTAAACGCCTCTTATGTGGCGGAAGATAATGATCGCCGTACGCCGGTAATGATTCACCGTGCGATTTTAGGTTCTATTGAACGTTTCATCGGTATCATCACCGAAGAATACGCAGGTTTCTTCCCTGCATGGTTGGCGCCAACACAAGCGGTTGTGATGAACATCACCGATTCTCAATCCGAGTATGTGCAAAAGGTGGCGAAACAGTTATCTGATGCAGGTTTACGCGTGAAAACCGATTTGCGTAACGAAAAAGTCGGTTTCAAAATCCGCGAACATACCTTACGCCGTGTGCCTTATATGCTGGTTTGCGGTGATAAAGAAATTGAAACCGGCAAAGTGGCAGTGCGTACCCGTAAAGGTCAAGATCTCGGTACATTCACTGTGGAAGAATTTTTAGACATTCTGAAAAAACAAGTGAGAAATCGTGATTTGAAATTGTTGGGTGAAGAGTAGTTTTCTTTGCTAAAAACATAAAAGTGCGGTCAAAAATGACCGCACTTTTTTATCCGTTCCACTAGATGTTAAAAATCCTATTTCCCCCAATGCACAATTAACATATAAGCCGCAATACTCAGCAAAATCAAACCAAGCAATTTTCTCGCAATATCAGGATGTAAAATGCCGCGAATTTTCATGGAAAGAAAACTGGTTGCAAAGGAACTTAGCACCACGATGAGCACGATAGTGAAATTTACGTATCCGATTTGCCAACCGTATTGAATGTGGAATGGTGGGTTTTTTGATAAGTAACCGTACAGACTGCCTAGCCCGCCGATCACCATCATGTAGTTGGTATAAGGGGCGATTTGATATGCCGAGACACTACGTAGTTGCGCGATTAGCGGCGCCATAATGGAACCGCCACCGATGCCTGTCATGCCGGCAATGCTGCCGCCAAAAAAGCACAAGCCGATACCTTTAAGATTTTCATTTGAGGCAGAGTTGTCATTGCTAACACTCGAGTTACGGAAAAAGGTTCTGAGTGCCAAAATCGTTAAGGTAATGATAAAAATACTGATAATAATGGTGTCGTGCAGATAAAAGCTGGCTTCAAAACCCAGTTGTACGCCTACAATCATACCTAGAGACCATAACAACATGGCTTTGTAATTGATTTGAATTTTTTGTTTGTAGAAATAAAAAAGATTAATCAGTGATGAACCAATCACAATTGTGAGGGATGTTGCCGCGACCATTTGAAGGGGAAAGTCAGGGAACAGGGTATAGAGGATAGGCACCATCAGCACCCCACCGCCAATGCCAAAGATGGCTGACATTAAATTCGTCAGCATGCCACAAAAGATCAAAATAACAATAAGTTCCAACGCCATAATACAACCCCCTTCATTTTTTTGCGTATTATGGTGTGGTATAAATTCGACGGATTATGATCGTGCTCATAATTTTTATAATTCTTTTTGAATTTGTGATCAACCTCACGCTATCTCTATGACAACTATCATAGTTTTTTGAATTTTGGTGTATTACTCTAACGGCGTATCTAATAATAAAGGGGATAATAATATGTTAGTTACGATCGTTTCTTTCTTACTGGTCACAGGGCTTGTGGCGTATATCTCTTGGTTAAAAACAAAGGGAGATGACCTTAGCACCTCCAAGGGGTATTTTTTAGCAGGACGCGGATTAAGCGGTTTGGTCATCGGTTGTTCTATGGTGTTGACCTCGCTTTCTACGGAACAATTAATCGGCGTGAATGCCGTATCTTATAAAGGCAATTTTTCCATTATTGCGTGGACCGTACCGACGGTGATTCCGCTTTGTTTCCTGGCGATTTATATGTTGCCGAAATATTTGCGTAACGGTTATACCACGGTGCCCGAATTTTTTGAAAGCCGTTTCGACCGCCAGACACGTTTGATCATGTCCACGCTTTTCTTAATCTTCTATCTTTTAATCGTCATTCCGACCGCACTTTATACCGGTGCCATTGCGTTTAATAAAATCTTCAATTTGGAAACTGCATTCGGCTTGAGTTACGGTGCAGCGATTACCTATACGGTGATTGCCATTGGTGTGGTTGGCGCGATTTATGCCATTTTCGGCGGTTTGAAGGCGGTTGCGGTGTCCGATACGATTAATGCGGTGATTTTGGTTGTCGGCGCGTTGCTGGTGCCATTCTTTGCATTGATGTATTTAGGAGAAGGCAGTTTTACTGCAGGTTTAAATACCATCACGACGAGCCACATTGAAAAATGGAATGCCATAGGGAGTGAAACCGATGCCACACCTTGGCCGACCATTTTTACGGGTATTATGGTGGTACACTTCTTCTACTGGACAACTAACCAAGCCATCGTTCAGCGTTGTTTGGGGGCGAAAGATTTAAAATCCGGTCAAAAAGGGATTTTAATTGCGGCATTATTTTTATTGACCTTACCGATCATCTTAAACTTACCGGGCTTATTAAGTTTCCATATTTTGGGTGATAGTGTGAATCCGATAGACGCCTCTTATCCATTGTTGGTAAATAAAGTGTTGCCGACGTGGTTGCAAGGTTTCTTCATTGCAGCGTTGTTCGGGGCAATTTTGAGTACTTTCAACTCCTTCTTAAACTCTGCAGCGACTATTTATTGTAAAGACTTACTGCCTTCTATCAGCAAAAAAGAGCGGTCAGAACAAGAGCTCATTGTGTATGCGAAAAAAGTCTCTACTATTATGGCGATTGTGACTATGGTTTTCGCACCGTTATTGATGTTCGGTACAGATGGTATTTTCTTGATCACCAAACGTTTTGCCGGTTTCGTGAACATTCCGATTGTGGCTTTATTCGCGGTGGGGATGTTTAACAAAACCGTTTCCGGCAAAGCTGCACGTATTGCCTTACTTGCTCACGTTATTCTGTATTTCTGCATTGTTTGGGTTTTCAATGTTAAAATTAACTTCGTGTATGTTATGGGTGGCTTGTTTGTATTTGATGTCGTATTGATGCTTTTCTTAGGCCAATTCTTACGTCGCGAGCCTTATGTAGAAAACAAAGAAAACTTGGGCAACGTGGATTTAACTAACTGGAAATATTTGAAAGTCACCAGCGTATCTTTAATCTTAGGTTTGCTTGCCCTTTATACTTTCCTCTCTCCAATCGGCATGGCTTCCGAAAGCGGTAATCCGTTAATGGTGTTAGGCGTGTGGGCAGTATTGCAAATTATCGTGTTGTTGGTTGTACGGAATAAAGAGGTTAAATAATGAACATTATCTATATTCTATTGGATCAGGTTCGTAAAGATATGATTGGTGCTTACGGGCACCAAATCGTCAAAACCCCAAACTTAGATCGCTTAGCGAAAGACGGCATTCGTTTTAATAACGCCTTCACGCCTGCATCGGTTTGTGGGCCGGCACGTACGTCTTTATTTACGGGTTTAATGCCGTCTTCCCACGGCATTATTCGTAACGGTGAAAAAGGCGGAACCGGTGAGGTTAGCCGAGAAGCGCCGAATATCGGCAAACTGAGCGGATACAACACTTATGTCTTGGGGAAATGGCATGTCGGCACCAAATCCGTGCCGGAAGATTACGGCATTCAAGGACATAACTTTGACGGCTACGGCTACCCGGGCAGTGGTGTGTATAAAAACTTAGTATTCAACCAACCGCCGACACATTCCAACCGTTACAAAGAATGGTTGGAAGAAAAAGGCTATGAAATTCCTGAAGTAAGTCGTGCGTATTTCGGCGATAACCCGCATTTGCGTGTACAAGAACTGTGTGGTTTACTTTCCGGTAGCAAAGAACAAACCATTCCTTATTTCATCATTGATGAAGCGAAAAAATACCTTCAACAATCTCTGGATGAAGGTAAACCGTTCTTCGCGTGGATCAACTTCTGGGGCCCGCACACTCCTTGTATCGTGCCGGAGCCTTATTATTCCATGTACCGCAAAGAAGATGTGGTGTTAGATGAAAGTTTCTTCAAACCGCTAGAAGGCAAACCGGGACATTACCGCACTATTTCCAAAATGTGGGGAATGTGGGAAGCCAGCGAAGATCATTGGAAAAAGGTGATTACCAAGTTCTGGGGCTACATTACGCTCATTGATGACGCCATTGGCGAGCTATTTGCGTTCTTGGAAAACAATCAAATTTATGACCGCACTTTTATGGTGGCAACCGCTGATCACGGTGATGCCATGGGCGCGCACCGCATGATTGAAAAAGGCGAGTTCATGTTTGATACCACCTACAACATTCCGATGATCATCAAAGATCCGCGCTCTAATCGGGTTAATCAGCAAGACGACAACTTGGTTTATTTGCACGACTTAACTTCCACCGTGTACGATTTAGCCAATCAACCGGTTCCGAAGGAATTTGAAGGGGAGAGTATTTTGCCGATTGTGCGGGATAATAAAGATAACGAGCGTAAAGGCGTGTTAGCGCAACTCGCCGGCCATTTCGTGTATTTTGAACAACGTATGTGGCACCGCAAAGATTACAAGTTGGTCTTTAATGCCTCCGATGTGTGCGAACTATATGATGTGCGCAAAGATCCGGGCGAAATGCACAATTTATTCTATGATCCGAATTATCGGGAAGTGAAAAAAGAAATGCTGGAAGAAATGCGGGCGGAAATGCAACGGCTTGGCGATCCATTGGAAAACTGGGTCTATCGCATTATTGATGAAATTTAATAAAAGAAAGTTTAATTTTAAGAAGGCGAGTTTATTCGCCTTCTTTTATAATAAGCGTCATAACAAAAAACAATTCAAAAACAGACCGCACTTTCAAGGAAGATGATTGATATGACGGAAACTAAAGCAATCCTACCAATGGATTTAAAAGGCTGCCAATTAACCTATTTGCACCAACTTGCCAAAGGCATGACCGTTTATAACCAAGGGGAAAAGGCGCAAGAGTTTTATTACGTCAAACAGGGGTTAATCGGGCTGTATCATACTCTGAATAATGGTAAAGAAAGCCTTGCCCGCTTATATAAACAAGGTGATTATTTTGGCTTTCGCACGTTGTTTGACTTTGATGATTGTCGCTATCACTGCAATGCCAAGGTACTGATCGAAGCGGAAATCATCAGAATAAAACCGGGAAATATCGATCGTTTTCTGACCGACAATTTGCACATGAGTAAGCTCCTTTTGCAAACCATCGCTAATGAATTACGAGATGCGGAGCAACGTTTAGCGAAAAGTGCTTATTTGCATACTCTTGACCGAGTGATTGATAGCCTGTGCTTTCTAACAAAAAATTTCCCTTATTATAATTGGACTTATCGTGAAATCGCCGAGTATGCCGGCTGTGAAACGGAAACGGCGATTCGTATTGCCAAAGAACTCAAGAAAAGCGGCTTATTTATCGATTTATTGCCTTCTCACAAAGGAAAATAGAGGCAGGTTATGTCGTTTTTCTCTCCTCAAGCACATTTTCATCTTATGGCCAAGCCAAGCAGTTTCCATTGCAATATTCAATGTGAATACTGCTTTTATTTGTCGAAGGAACATGAATTGGGGTCGAAAGCGCCTTTTATGTCCCGAAACACCTTGCGAAATTATGTGAAAAATTACATTGAAGCCCACGCCGGAAATCGGGTTGAGTTTGCTTGGCAGGGCGGGGAGCCGACATTGCTTGGGTTGGATTTCTTTAAAAGTGCGGTGGATTTTCAACATGAATTTGCTAACGGTAAAACCATCACAAATGCCTTTCAAACTAATGGACTGGCACTCAATCGTCAATGGGCGGAATTTTTTAAACAACATCAATTCCTTATTGGTTTATCCATCGATGGGCTGAGTGCCGTACATAATCGTTATCGCATTTCAAGCAATGGCAACCCGACTTTTGATAAAGTGGTGAATGCATTGGAATTGCTGAAAACCTATCAGGTGGATTTTAATACGCTGACTGTCGTAAACGATCAAAACTGGCATAAAGGGAAAGAGACGTATTTAGCGCTGAAAACGCTCGGCTCAAGGTTTATGCAATTCATCCCGGTAGTAGAACGTAAGAATAGAGCAACCGCCGAGACTACGCATTTTTCCGTTCCGAGCGACGGTTTTGGGCATTTTTTGGTAGACGTCTTTCAGGAATGGAAAAAAGAAGATGTAGGACAGATTTTCGTGTTGGAGTTTGATAATTTGCTCGGGCAGTGGTTGGGGTATCCCTCAAGCAGTTGCGTACATCAGCCTACTTGTGGCAAGTCTCTGGTGGTCGAAGCCAATGGCGACGTATATTCCTGCGATCATTATGTTTATCCGGAATATAAAATCGGCAATTTAAATAAACAATCTCTGGAAGATATTGTGTTATCGCCTCGGCAGCAACAATTCGGCATGGAAAAGCTCACACTGCTTACGTCAATTTGTCAGCAGTGCGATGTGCGACATTTTTGTCAGGGCGGTTGTCCTAAACATCGCTTTGTTTCGCTGCCGAATGAGACCATAAAACATAATTATTTATGCGCATCATACCGCTATTTTTTCCATCAAACCGCCGCCGATATGCAACAAATGTGCCGGCAGATTCGCGCCGGCAATTCTGCTTAAAAACGCTTTAAAAAACGACCGCACTTTTAACGCTTAAAAGGCGTTTTCCATCATAATTTCACCGTCTTTATGTACCCGATGAAGTGCGAAGCCTTTAGCTTTTAATTTCTCGTAACTTTCTTTTACCATATTCGGGTTGCCACAAATTAAGAAACGGGTATCGGCTTTAGTAAAGGTGATATTTAACGCGTTTTCTAGTTCGCCGTTTTCTAATAATTGCGGAATTCTTTGGTTTAATGCGCCGTCAATTTTCTCTCGGGTAATGACCGGTTGATAGATGAATTTGTTGGCATATTTCCCCACTATAGCGTGGTCTTTTAAGTCGGCTAAATACTGTTCAAATACCAAATCATCTACATAAGAAACGGAATGCACTAAGACGACTTTATCGGCTTTTTGCCATAATGTTTCGTTTTCTAACATCGACAAAAACGGCGCAATGCCTGAACCGGTGGCGAGTAAAACAAGTTCTTTACCCTGAGGAATGCGGCTAACGGTAAAGAACCCGATAGGTTTTTTCTCTAATAATAAGCTGTCGCCTGCTTGCATTTGGTTAAAATGCCCTGACATGATGCCGTCTTCAATGAGGATGGCGTAAAAATCCAGATGATCCGCATTTTCGGTAGAAATCATGGAATAGGCACGGGAAATGTATTCATCTCCTTGCATAAACCCTAATTTGGCAAATTGACCGGCAATAAAATCAAAGTCCTTCGGGCGAGTGATACTGAAAGAAAGTAGCTTGGGTGTGTGTTTTTTAACCCAACGCACTTTCTGTTCGGTAAAAGAATATTCTTTTTTGTGCTCGTTCATAAATAGCTCCTGATTCCTGAATTAAAAATAAAAGTAAAACGGCAAAGGCGCCAATCGTTAGGTAGGTGATATTTTATACGACTTGGACAAATCTTGTTATGCTTTTTCGGAGTAGGTAATTGATTGTCGTAAAAGGTTTTAAAATCAATTTTCCTAAGCATTCGACTATTGCTTAACAAGGTAAAATTCTGTAAAATACGCCCCGTTTTTGCTCATTATCAGAGCAATTAAATATGAATCTAACTTCTGTTCTTGGCAACAAGAATAATAGTTTTGTGACTTAATTAATAGAGGAATGTCATTATTAAAACCGTAAAACGCGCACCAGCAGTAAATCGCCCTAATCGCATTAATGATGAAATTAGAGTGAAAGAAGTCCGCTTGATTGACCAAGAAGGTGAGCAAGTTGGTATTGTTCCAATTCAACAAGCATTAGAGATGGCAGAAGCTGCCGCTTTAGATTTAGTTGAAATCAGTCCGAATGCGGAACCGCCTGTTTGTCGTATTATGAACTACGGTAAGTTCCTTTATGAAAAGAGCAAAACTGCCAAAGAGCAGAAGAAAAAGCAGAAAGTTGTGCAGGTGAAGGAAATTAAATTCCGTCCCGGCACAGACGAAGGCGACTATCAGGTAAAACTACGCAGCCTGATTCGCTTTTTGGAAGATGGGGATAAAGCCAAAATTACACTGCGTTTCCGTGGTCGTGAAATGGCACATCAACAAATTGGTACCGAAATGTTAGAACGGATTAAAAACGATTTGGCTGAAATTTCAGTGGTCGAGTCGGCACCGGGAAAACTTGAAGGTCGCCAAATGGTGATGGTTCTTGCCCCTAAAAAGAAATAATCAGTGCATTTCAAGTAACAAAAGTGCGGTGAAAAATTTAAATGTTTTTTCAACCGCACTTTTATTCGCCTGATTATTATATGATGTGAGCCACAAAGATTTGGTGTGAGAACAACATAGTAATTACATTAAAGATTGTGGCAGTTTAAAATCTCAAACAATGCGGAGTTATCAAACAATGCCTAAAATTAAAACAGTACGCGGTGCTGCTAAGCGTTTCAAAAAAACTGCTTCCGGTGGTTTCAAGCGTAAACAATCTCACTTACGTCATATTTTGACTAAGAAAACAACAAAACGTAAACGTCACCTACGCCATAAATCCATGGTTGCTAAGTCCGACTTAGTATTAGTAGTAGCGTGCTTGCCATACGCATAAGCACAAACGTACGTCAGTTCATTTTAGTTAAAAATATTACATAGGAGATTAAATAATGGCTCGTGTAAAACGTGGTGTTATTGCAAGAGCACGCCATAAGAAAGTTCTTAAGGCTGCTAAAGGTTATTATGGTGCACGTTCACGCGTGTATCGCGTTGCTTTCCAAGCGGTGATCAAAGCCGGTCAATATGCATATCGTGACCGTCGTCAACGTAAACGTCAATTCCGTCAATTATGGATTGCACGTATCAACGCTGCGGCCCGTCAAAACGGTTTATCTTACAGCAAATTCATCAATGGCTTGAGAAAAGCCTCTGTTGAAATCGACCGTAAGATCCTTGCCGATATCGCAGTATTCGACAAAGTGGCATTTGCTGCATTAGTTGAAAAAGCAAAATCTGCACTTTAATTATTAAAGTTTAGATAAAAATTAGGACGCTCTTGAGCGTCCTTTTTTAATGGATTGAAAATGGCATTAAAATTTACTCATAACATTCATCAGATCCGCCATAGTCATTGGCATAATTAACACTAAAAAACATTATTTTTTCCACCGCACTTTTCCTTGAAAAACGATTTTTGCTCGCTATTTCCATGTTGGTATGATAAAAATAGCCACGCCTTAACTCTATGGAAATTAACATGAAAACATTATTTTCTTTTCTTCTTACTTTTATTTCGCTCCCTCTTTTTGCAATTAACCCGCAGCAACTGGTGGACGATGCTAAGCAGCAAATTAATGTAACAACAAGCTATGATCCGGCCTATCGTAAACTAGCTTTTCCTATGGGAGATGTGCCGTTGCATACCGGCGTGTGTACCGATGTTGTTGTGCGCGCTTACCGTCATCAACAAATTGATTTACAGCAGTTAGTGCACAACGATATGAAAAAGGCGTGGAATACTTATCCTAAACGTTGGGGAAATAAAGGTACCGATACAAATATTGATCACCGTCGAGTGCCAAATTTAGAAAATTTCTTTAAACGTCATGGTAAATCGCTTTCGTTAACTGATGTGGCAGATTTCAAAGCAGGGGATATCGTCACTTGGCGTTTACCGCGTAACTTACCGCATATTGGTATCGTTTCCGATAAGAAGAGCAGTGATGGTGTACCGTTGATTATTCACAACATTGGAAGTGGCACGCAAGAAGAGGATATTTTATTTAAATATCAAATTGTTGGACATTATCGCTATTAATGAAATTTGTTAAAAAAGATAGTGAAGTGTAACAAACTAAGATGCTAAAAAAAGAAAAACCGCTATCCAATTCTGAATAGCGGGGAGGTCTTAAATATAAGAAAACTTTAAAGACAACTGCATTTGCAGTGCACTAGCAATTATTAAGACTGAAAATGAAAAAAATAGTTCAGAAAAAGTAAAAAAAAACTTGCAATTTACAAAAAGTTTACGATTATTTTTTGGGGTAAATGTTAATGTATTGATATATAATAATAAAACTTTTTAATTAGAGTAAAATAATACGCTTTGTAAATTTTATGTATAGGGGTTAAAGCCATTTTTTATCAACCACTTTGCTCAAAAAAACCGCTCTTTTGTTTTGGAGCGGTTTTTTTATTTGTTAGTGTTGAGATTGTCTGAAAAAATCTTCAATTTGCTGTTCAATGCCAATCTCGTCGAGTTTAAGCGCGGTTAGCATTTCCGCTTGCGATCCTGGTGGCACGAAGAAATCCGGAATACCTAATTGCAATAATTTAACATTATGTTGTTGCACATGAAGTACTTCCGCCACTGCACTTCCGGCACCGCCTTGAATGGCATTTTCTTCTAGGGTGACGATAAGCTCGTGTGTTTTGGCTATTTCACTAATTCTTGTAACATCAAGAGGTTTAATAAAACGCATATCCACAACAGTGACATTGAGTTTTTCTGCAACTTTCAATGCATTTGGTAGCAAGGTGCCAAAGTTTAAGATTGCAATTTTTTTGCCCTCCCGAATGAGTTTAGATTTGCCTAATTCTAAAGCATGTAATGGTTCTAACGTCACGCCGACCGCATTGCCTCGCGGATAACGCACAGCTGCCGGTTTGCCACAGTGATAGCCGGTATAAAGCATTTGACGACATTCGTTTTCATCACTAGGTGCCATGATGATTAAATTTGGAATGCAACGCATGAAACTTAAATCAAAGGCCCCTTGATGGGTTTGACCGTCTGCACCGACGATTCCAGCACGGTCAATGGCAAATAATACGGGCAGGTTTTGAATAGCTACATCGTGAATTAATTGATCATAAGCCCGTTGTAGGAAAGTAGAGTAGATCGCAACTACCGGTTTATATCCACCGATGGCTAAGCCTGCAGCGAAAGTGACGGCGTGTTGTTCGGCAATCGCAACATCAAAATATTGCTGCGGAAAACGTTGGGAAAACTCCACCATGCCGGAACCTTCACGCATAGCGGGTGTAATACCAATAAGTTTCGGATCTTGTTCTGCCATTTCACATAACCAATCGCCGAAAATTTTGGAATAGGTCGGTGTGGCATTCGATTTTGGTAATTCACCGCTTAAATGGTTAAATTTTGGTACGCCGTGGAAACCAATAGGGTCTTTTTCTGCGGGAATGTAGCCTTTTCCTTTTTTGGTGACGATATGCAGGAATTGCGGGCCTTTTAATGAACTCATGTTTTGCAAGGTGTTGATGAGTTCTTCAACGTTATGCCCATCAATCGGACCAATATAATTAAAACCTAGCTCTTCAAACATAGTCCCGCCCGGCGAGACTAAACCTTTAACATGCTCTTCGGTTTTTTTCACAAATTCTTTAATTGGCGGTACGCCGGAGAGAATCTTTTTCCCACCTTCACGGATGCTGGAATAGAAAGAACCGGATAATAAACGTGCTAAGTGATTGTTCAGTGCTCCTACATTTTCCGAAATTGACATTTCATTATCGTTTAAAATCACCAACATATCGGTGTGCAACGAACCTGCGTGGTTTAATGCTTCGAATGCCATACCGGCGGTAATGGCGCCATCACCGATGACACAAACGGTTTTGCGTCCTGCGTTTTCACGCTCTGCCGCAATGGCTATGCCTAATCCTGCGCTAATTGATGTAGAGGAGTGGCCGACACTTAATACGTCAAATTCACTTTCGTCACGCCAAGGGAACGGGTGTAATCCGCCTTTTTGGCGAATGGTCGGCATTTGATCACGGCGACCGGTTAAAATTTTATGAGGATACGCTTGATGGCCCACATCCCAGATAAGCTGATCAAAAGGCGTTTTAAATACATAATGTAAGGCTACGGTGAGTTCGACGGTGCCCAAACCTGAAGCCAAATGCCCACTACTTTGACTAACGGATTCTAAAAGATATTCGCGTAATTCTTTGCAAACTTGAGTCAATTGCTCTTTGGGTAAAAGACGCAAATCCTCGGGGGAATTAATTAATGATAAAAGGGGATAATTTTGCATAATTGTTAGTCAATTCCAACGTGATGAATTCTCATAGTATGTCGATAAAAATACGTAAAATTTTACCCGCACTTTTTTGATGTAACGACACTTAGCTTTGGCGTTTAATGATAAATTCCGCTAAAGCATAAAGTGCGGTGGTGTCAAAAGGTAAATTTTGTAATTCGGCCAATGCGGTTTCATATAACTCTTGGGCTTTTTGTTTGGCGCCGGCTAAGCCTAATAATTTTGGATAAGTGCTTTTATCCGAATTCAAATCAGACCCTACAGGTTTACCGATAGTTTCGCTGTTGCCCTCGATATCTAAAATGTCATCCTGCACTTGAAATGCCAAACCAATTGCTGTGGCATAACGCTCCAGTTGCTGTGAAAGCGCCTCGTCGGCAAAATGAGGAGAACAAATAAATCCCAGTTTTAGTGCCGCAGTAAGCAATGCTCCGGTTTTATTTAAATGAATATGTTCTAATTCTGCCAAGCTAATGGCTTTTTGTTCAGAAATTAAATCCAAACTTTGCCCTAAGCACATTCCTTTTACGCCCGCCGCCGCACTTAATGTTTTGATGAGTGCAAGTTTTTGTTCGGCCGATAAATCGGGAATATCCGTTAACATTTCGAAAGCAAAAGATTGCAACGCGTCACCGGCCAAAATGGCGGTAGCTTCATCGAAGGCAATATGGCAGGTTTTATGGCCTCGACGTAATTCATCATCATCCATGGCAGGTAAATCGTCATGAATTAAAGAATAAGCATGGATGGCTTCAATGGCCGCCGCTGCGTAGTCAAGATGGGCTAAGTTTGCGCCTAACATACGGCCGGTGGCATAAACCAAAAACGGACGAATGCGTTTGCCTCCGAGCAATAATCCATATTTCATGGCTTCTGCCAATGGTGCCGGGGAGCTGTTAATATGCTCAAATTGACTGGCTAAGAATGGATTAATGCGTTGTTGAACTTGCTGTAAATCTAGCGAAAACTGATACATTGCCGGCTCGTTATTCTTCTGGTTGATAATCGGTAAGTTTTGCACTTTCGCTTTTTTGCAACAAAATTTGAATGCGTTGCTCCGCTTGTTGTAAGCGCTCTTGCCCCTGTTGTGCCAATTTGATCCCTTCTTCGAAATCTTTTAACGCGTCTTCCAGTGATAACTCGTTATTTTCTAAACGGCTCACGATTGCTTCCAACTGTTTAAGCGTGTTTTCAAAATCAGGTTCATTTTTTTCAACCGGCTTACGGGCCATTGTCTTATCCTTAACGTTAAGCGAAATTTAATTGCGCTATTGTACTTGATTTTTAGCCCTATTGTTAGGGCGAATTTAGGTATTTCATCTTGAGAATATGGTGGAAAAACGTTGTTTTTTATTACCGCACTTTTCCTTTAATGCTCGCACTTGGTTTGCGCTTTGCAACGAGCGAATAGCCATTTTAAGCCATCTAACATAGCAGGCATGACGCTGGTCATGTGGGTTTCTTCGGGATACACTTTTGCCGTTACGGATAAATTGCCATTTGGAATGGCGTTAAGTTTTTCCTCTAAATTCATCACTTGGCTAATCATGCCTCGTTGTTCCAACAGCTTTTGTCTTTGTGCATCCTGTTTCATGTAAGGCGCCAATTTTTGTTCGTATTCTCCAACGCTGAAACGTACACCGATATGTTGTTCGGCCTGTTTTGAGCGTTGTTGGATGAAGCTAGGCAAGTCCTGCAAAATACGTTGTTGATTCCACCAAACGGAGGGACTGGCGATAAGGTAATTGCGAAAACCTTCAGGGTGATTGAGCAAACTATACAAGCCAAATAGGCCTCCATAAGAATGCCCGAAAATATTTTGTTGTGATTTATTAATGTGAAAACGTTCTGCGAGATCGGTGAGCAACTCTTCTTGAATAAAACGATAAAAATGTTCTGCACCACCAAATTGGCGATTCACTTTATCGCCCATATTTTCATAATTTTCTGATGGCGGTGTGTAATCTTGCGAACGTTCCTTCGGGTTTAGCAACAGCGTATTGGGATAACCGATTCCTACAATCAAAAAGGGTACTGCGTTGGTTTCTTCTGCCCGCGCCATCATGTTTTGTGCCACTCCGGCGGCGACAGGAAACAAGGCATCGCCATCTAACACATACAACACGGAATAGCCTAATTCTTTTACATTACCTACAGGTAATACCTGAATGCGATAGTCTTTATTTGTGAAATTGCTGTGGAGTTGATATTCCTTGGCGCCCGGCAAAACGGCCGGTTTTAGTTCCCCACCAGAAACTGCCTGATGGGCATCCGCCATATTCATCAGCATCGTGCAAGAAAGGGCAAATAATAAAGGTTTCATAAGATTCTCCGCGGTGTAAACCGTATTAGATTAACAAAGTGCGGTGGTTTTTTCTAAAATTTTTTCTTTGGTAGAAATGCTTAGGGTTTCATTGTACTTAATGACTAATCAGATTTGTATAAATTGCTATAAAAATTCCTAAAATTATGGTCTAATAGCCGACAATTTTTTGTAATTAAGAGAAAAGGTTAAATATGAGCTGGATTGATAGAATTTTTAGTAAAAATACATCTTCTTCCTCACGCAAAGCCAACGTCCCTGAAGGCGTTTGGACAAAATGTACTTCCTGCGAACAAGTGTTATATCGCGAAGAATTAAAACGTCATTTAGAAGTTTGTCCGAAATGTGGTCACCACATGCGTATTGATGCACGCGAACGTTTATTGTGCTTATTGGATCAAGATAGCGTACAAGAGTTAGCTGCAGAGTTAGAGCCAAAAGACATCTTAAAGTTCAAAGACCTGAAGAAATATAAAGATCGTATTACCGCCGCCCAGAAAGACACCGGTGAAAAAGATGCATTAATTACATTTTACGGTACGTTATACAATATGCCGGTTGTGGCGGCAGCCTCCAACTTTAGCTTTATGGGCGGTTCTATGGGCTCCGTGGTGGGCGCGAAATTCGTGAAAGCGGCGGAAAAAGCCATAGAAGAAAATTGTCCGTTTGTGTGTTTTTCCGCCAGTGGCGGTGCGCGTATGCAGGAAGCCTTGTTCTCTTTAATGCAAATGGCGAAAACCAGCGCTGTGTTGGCCAAAATGCGTGAAAAAGGCGTACCGTTTATTTCTGTTTTAACGGATCCGACGTTAGGCGGCGTGTCTGCAAGTTTTGCCATGTTGGGCGATATTAATATCGCCGAGCCAAAAGCCTTGATTGGTTTTGCCGGTCCGCGAGTTATTGAGCAAACCGTACGCGAAAAATTACCGGAAGGTTTCCAACGCAGTGAATTTTTATTGGAAAAAGGTGCAATTGACATGATCGTAAAACGTGCCGATATGCGTAACACCTTAGCGAGCTTGTTGGCGAAACTAATGAACAAACCTTCTCCATTTGTGGAAAGCGAATTGATCGTTGAAGAAGACGTCGCATAAAACACTATAAGGCATTCATAATGCAAACCGAATTAAAAGCCACTACGCCACTCAACGAGTGGCTTTCTTATTTAGAAAACAGCCATTTTAAAGCCATTGATTTAGGGCTTGAGCGGGTTAAATCCGTGGCGCAGGAATTGGATTTATTAACGCCTGCGCCTTATGTGATTACGGTCGGCGGCACTAACGGCAAAGGCACAACGTGTCGTTTGCTGGAAACTATTTTGCTTAATGCCGGTTATCGTGTCGGCGTGTATTCTTCGCCACATTTGTTACGTTATAACGAACGTGTGCGCATTCAAAATCAAGAATTAGACGATGCGCAACACACGGCATCATTTGCCTATATTGAAGCGCATAAAAGTCAGTCTTTAACATATTTTGAATTCAGCACTTTATCTGCCTTGCACTTATTTAAATGCGCAAAATTAGATGTGGTGATTTTAGAAGTTGGGCTCGGCGGACGGTTAGATGCCACCAATATTGTCGATAATCATATGGCGGTTATTACCAGTATTGATATTGACCACACAGATTTCCTAGGTTCTACCCGCGAACAAATCGGTTTTGAGAAAGCCGGGATTTTCCGTGCTAATACGCCGGTGATTATTGGTGAACCGATGATTCCACAAACTATGCTGGATCGTGCCAAAGAATTAGGTAGCCAACACTTTTGCCGTCATCTTGATTGGACGTTTAGTCAACAGGGACAAAGTTGGACGTGGCAAACTACACAATCGGACGAAAAAGTGCGGTGGAATTTTTTAACGGATTTACCGTTTTGTCAGATTCCTTTAGCCAATGCCGCCACAGCACTTGCGGCTGTTCAAAAATTGCCGTTTGAGATTTCCCTTGATGTGGTGAAAAAATCTTTAGCGGAGGTAGAACTAATCGGTCGCTTCCAAACCCTTAAACCTGAATGTTTGGCGCATTTGGCACAAAAACTTAATCGTCATGTGTCACAGTTACCACAGATGATTATTGATGTTGGACACAACCCGCATGCTGCGCGTTATTTAGCGGAAAAATTGACCGCACTTAAAGCCCAAAGCAACGGAAAATTCATTGCGGTTTGTGGTATGTTGAAAGACAAAGATGCCAAGGGCGTGCTTGAGCCCTTGTTGCTGTTAATTGATGAGTGGCGCTGCGTCACGCTTGGTGGTTATCGTGGACAGACTGGAGAGCAATTGTTTGTGACGTTGCAACAAACTGCTCGTCTCTATCAGAAAGTCGTAAAAGGTAGCTATAGTAATTCCGTGGCGGAGGGCGTGAAAAGTGCGGTGGAAATTTCAAATGAAAATGACACTCTGTTGGTGTTCGGTTCGTTCCACACGGTAGGGGAGTTTTTGACGTATAGTCAGGAATGAGATTAAGAGAAATAAAAATAGCACCGAGATTGATGTTTCGGTGCTATTTTTTATGGTGTTATTTTAGTCTAAATGTCTCACATCATTTAATACATCAACGAAAAATTTGCTATCAAAATCATTGGTTTGTTGATAGCGCACAATATTAATGGCGGTATTCAACAAGCTTTGGCTTTTGCCTTCGTCGCGATGTTCTTGCCAGCTAATTCCATTGAAGAGCGATAACAGTAAACGCAAAGTATGACCATGTGAAATAATCAAAATATTACCTTGATCATGTACTTTAATAATGTCCTGCATGGCTCTCATGGCACGGTCGGCAAGTTGTTCAAAGGTCTCTCCGCCATTACTTTGCGCCTTGTAATGCGCCGGAGCATTCCGCAATTGTTTAAATTCTTCCAATTGACGCAAATCTTCAACAGGTAAGCCTTCCCAAGTACCAAAATATTGTTCATTAAGTCCTTGGTGTTGAAATAATGGTACAGAGCGTTCACCCAGAATATGTTGTGCCGTATCAATGGTGCGTTGCAGACAGCTGGAATAGGCCGCGACAAAGGGCACATCTTTTAGTGCCACGCCGGTTAATTTTGCCCCTTTGACACCGTTTTCTGTTAAATCGGAATTGCCCAATCCTTGTAATAGACCTTGTTCATTCCAAACGGTACGTCCGTGACGAATTAAATAAAATGTTAAATTTTTGCTCATAACTTTACCTTCCTAAATTAAATAAAACAAAAGAAAAAACGACCGCACTTTAACCGAAGATCTTCGTTACAAAAGCGGGCTAAATAAGAAAAAGAGTTTTTCGACGATACGTTGATAAACGGAGCGCGTGCTCCATGTAACATAATCGACTAATTCCGAGTTTTTAATATAACTTTCATGTAATAAAGAAATTTCGTTCGCAAATGCCGGATCTTCCACCACCATGGTGACTTCAAAATTCAGCAAGAAACTGCGCATATCCATGTTCACGGTGCCGACCAAGGCCAATCGGTTGTCGATCAACATACTTTTAGTATGCAATAAACCCTTGTTGAAATTATAAATTTTCACGCCGGCAGCGAGTAAATCATCGAAGAATGTACGACTTGCCCAATGCACCATGAGGGAGTCGTTTTCTTTCGGTAGAATGATGGAAACTTCCACGCCACGTAAAGCCGCAATACGCAAGGCTTCCGCAATATTGTGGCTTGGCACGAAATAAGGCGAGGTGATCACAATGCTTTTACGTGCCGAGAAAATAGCAATCGCCAACGATTGCGACATTAAATCGTCGGGAAAACAAGGGCCGGTAGCGAGAATTTGTACTGCATGAGAGTTATTTTGTTCCAACGGCAAAAGTGGGCAATCAGGCACTTCCAGAGGAAGTTTAGCGGCTGTTTCAATTTCCCAGTCCCATGCGTGTAAACCGTTTAATACTGCAGATACCGGACCGTTAATGCGCACCATAATGTCAATCCATTCGCCAACATTGCTATTTTTCTTGAAGAATTTCGGATCCACCATGTTCATGCTACCGGTGTAAGAAATTTGGTTATCGATCACAATAATCTTGCGGTGTTGGCGCAAATCAATGCGATTAAAGAACATACGGAATAAATTGACGTGCAAGGTTTCCGTCACCTCAATGCCATTATCGCGCATGGCTTGGCATTCGGTACTTTTTAAGAAAGGGCGACTACCTACAGAGTCCAACAAAATATGAATTGCCACGCCGCGTTGTTGGGCTTTGATTAATGCCTGTATAACATCTTTTACCAAGCCTTTGGCAGACCAGATGTAAAACACCATATTGATAGATTTTTCTGCCTGATTGATGTCATGAATGATGCTTCGCATAATGCTTTCGGGCGTATCCAAAATATGCAATTCGTTGCCCAAAATGCAAGGTATGCCAAGGCGTTGTTTGGCAAGATCAAAAATTGGACGGTAGAGCAGGTTGGTTCGTGTATTCACCAAATTATCGCAATAAGAAAGGCGAGTGAACCAATCCATATATTTCGGCTTAAGCTGCTCAAACGCGATAGCGCGACGTTTCCCCAAATTGATTTCGCCAAAAATTAAATAGGCGATAATGCCCACCACAGGAAACACATAAATGACCATCAACCAAGACAACATCGCAGGCACGGATTGTTTTCTGATAATTAAACGAATCGTAATGGCGATAGTCAGAATCCAGACGAAAATTGGAATAATGTAAGCAAGAATTTGTTCAAAAGTCATGAAATTACTAAAACCCTATAAAGGAACCGAGGTAAAAAAGACCAATAAAATAGGTGGTGCAATATTGGTAATAAAGCCAAAACTAAATGCCAACGGTAAGACTTCCACGCCACCGGCTTTTTGAATGATTGGCAAAGTGCAATCAATGGCGGTGGCACCTGTGTAGCCTATTGCGGTGGAGCGGTAATGTTGCATAAATAACGGCACAATAAATAAACTAATCAATTCACGGGATAAATCATTAAAAAACGCAATACTCCCCCAAATTGGCCCCCATGCGTTGTTTAAGGTGACACTGGAAAGCGAATACCAGCCTAACCCTGAAGAAACCGCGAGCCCTTGCACGATGGGGACATTGAGCACTTGCGCACCGATAATACCACCAAGTAGTGACGTTAAAACAAAAATGGCACCGGTTATCATGCCGCGTTGATTAAAAAACACGGAACGAATAGAAATACCGTTATTACGTAATTGTATGCCAACACAAAAAATCAACACGACTAACACATAAGTGCTGGAACCAAACGGCAGGCTCACCCAACCTTTGCCCCATAACCCGATAAAAAAGCCAACAATCACCACCAGACATAATTTCAACGAATCCAACACAGTTCGCCAGCGGGAGGGCATTTTTTCCGTTGTTTTAGTTAAAGGCAGTGGGGAAAGTTTGTCATAGATAAATAAACCGAGAAAGGTTAGCCCTTGAATGAAAACAATAAATGTCAGGGCATAAATACCAATTTGCGGCAATTGCTGTGCCAAATTATCTAATTGCCCAAGGGACACGCCCATAATGAACAAGATCATATACAACAGTAGCATGGTGATTTTGCCAAATTGTTGTAATATTTTTGTATTTTTGATTTTAAAGGCGTAACCGATAAGCATCGGCACCAAAATAATGAGCAAACTTTCCAACATAATTTACGACAGCATGAAACGAGTATAGTGCGGAAAGTATAGCACTTTTCTGTTTTCTCACCTAATTGCAAGCAGTTTCCACCGTTGCTTTCATGGTATAATTCAGCGCATCATTTCTTGAGGTTTTTCTGTCATGACATTTCAAATTGTATTCCAACATCCTGATTTTATTGTAATAAATAAACCTAACGGAATAAGCGTACATAAAGATCATGCCGATGTGGGGTTAACTCGGCTTGTGGCACAGCAATTGGGCGTGCCGCAGGTTTGGTTGGTTCATCGTTTGGACAAAGTGACGTCCGGCTTGTTGATATTGGCACTAAATGAAAAGGCGGCTGTGACGTTGTCGCGTAAATTTGCCGAACATCAGATTCAGAAAACCTATTTAGCGCTATCCACCCAAAAACCGAAGAAAAAGCAGGGCAGAATCAGCGGCGATATGCAAAAAGCCCGTCGTGGTGCGTGGAAATTGTGTCAAAGCAAAGAAAATCCCGCCATTACCGATTTTGTGTCGCACAGCTTGGCACCGAATTTGCGTTTATTCATTCTGTATCCCAAAACTGGTAAAACCCATCAGATTCGCGTTGCCATGAAAAGTTTGGGGAGTCCGATTTTAGGTGACGAATTATATGGCGGAGAGGTGGCGGACCGCACCTATTTGCACGCCTATCAATTATCATTTGACTATTTCGGAGAGGCGGTTCAAATTAGCACCAGCCCCGAATTTCAAGAGAGACAAAAGTGCGGTGAGTTTTTTCAACGTTTTTGGGCAACTATCGAAACCGTTGTTCATACCAATAAGGAAAAAAACGGTTGAAAATCTGCCCGCACTTTTAAGCCATCATCACTAGGACGTCTTCATGTCGAAAAAACTCACTGCCACTTCATATCAAAAAGCCATTATTTGTATGGTGTTGGCTTATATCAGCATCGCTTTAATGGGCGTGTTTGTAAAATATGCTTCCGATGAATTGCCATCCAGCGAAATTTTATTTTCCCGCTTTTTGATCGGCTTTATTTTTTTATTGCCGTTTATGATTCGCGACAGTGATTTTAAGGTCGAGCTCAGTCAATGGCCGTTTCTTGTTATGCGTAATCTAGCGGGTATTGCCAGTATGTTGCTGACATTTTATGCCATCAAATACTTACCGATTTCTATCGCCGTTTTATTGATGAATACCTCGGCGTTATTCGTCCCTTTATTGTTGTTTGTGTTACGAACAAGAACCCCGCTAAAAGTGCTGGCGTGTAGCTTCCTTGGCTTTGCGGGCGTCTCCATTATCATGCTGACGGATTCTTCCAAGCATTTTGAACTACAACACATCGGTTATGCCTTAGGCGCGGCATTTCTCGCTGCCATGGCATTTATCAGCCTGCAAGAGCTCAACAAGCACAATTCGCCTAAAAATATCGTGTTTTACTTCCATTTATTGGGTTCCTTTTTGTTACCGCTATTTTTCGTCACACAATGGACAATCCCTTCCACTCAGGGTTTTGTGCTTTTATTATTGGTAGGCGGTTTCGGCCTCGTATTCCAATTATTGCTGACCCGAGCTTTCAAATATGCCCCGGCCAATGTCATCACACCATTTGCTTTTACCGGCGTGATTTTCTCCAGCATTTGCGACTGGTTGTTCTGGCACAACGTGCCGACGCTTAATTTCTGGATCGGTTCATTGGTCATTATTGTTTCCGTTAGCCTATTGGCAAAAATACGCAGATAAAGCAGGGCTAAATAATTCCCCAAAATGCGTGTTGTTCCGTTACAATAGCGCGCATTTCAATTTTTATTCCACTGTTAAACTATGAGGAAACACATGGACTATCCAATTTGCCCATCTTGCAAAGGCGAAAACACTTATCACGATTCAATCCAATTTGTCTGTCCGGACTGCGACCACGAATGGACCGGCAATGAAGCCGAGGAGCATGATGACGATCAACTCATCGTCAAAGACAGCAACGGCAATCTCCTCGCCGACGGCGACGATGTGCTGCTCATCAAAGACCTCAAACTCAAAGGCTCTTCTGAAGTATTAAAGAAAGGCACCAAATTTAAAGGCATCCGCCTCGCCCGTGGCGACCACAACGTCGATTGTGGCAAAATTATGCTGAAATCGGAGTTTTTGAAGAAGGCGTAAAAATAACATAAAGTCACCTGTCGTAAGCAGGTGGCTTTTGTTTAAGAAAAATAGTTAAAAAAACGACTGCATTTTATTATTTGTCCTTTTTATGGAACCAAAATCATGAAATATGCTTTTATTGATTATGAGAATATTCATTCTCTCGATAATCTGAATTTACATCTTTATGAACGGATTTTCCTCTTTTTAGGTGCTAATCAGCCAACTATTCAACTTTCCGAAAAGTTTAATGACGAATTAAATTTCACATTAATCACAATAAAAAATATCGCTAAAAATAATCTTGATTTTCATATTGCTTATTATTTAGGTAAGATGGATATGCAAACGGATAAAAATATTGAGTTTTGTGTCATTTCAAAAGATAACGGCTATTCGGGAATCTGTGAATTTATTCAGAATCAACGTAACCCGAGAAAATGTATTTTGCTAAAGCCAAGTCTTCATGATGTGGAAGAAGAGCCGGTGAAATTAATTGAAGATAAATCGGCAAAAACAGCTAATATTAATATTGAGCAATACCTTGAGGAATTTCAGGCTTATATTTCAAAAGCAAAAGTAGAACATTTACCAAGAAAAAAAGATAAGTTATGCAACAGCATTCGTTCCCAAACCGGGATTAAAAGTTTAGATGAAAAGTTAAGGCAAGAAGCTGTTGACTGGGTTTTTAATGTGCTATGCAAACAAAATATAATTGCTATTAATGGAGATAAGTTTCAATATCCTCAATTAGAAAATGAGTCAATTTATGTTAAGTATAAGAAGCATTTGTTACAACGTGAACAAAAACATAGACCCGCATCACTCAAAAGCCTTAAAAATGACATTGCATCAAAATGCAATATAAAAAATGATGTAACTAAAGTGAATGCCATTATTCAACATTTAGTCAGTAATAAAATTATTAAAAACTCATCAGAATTAAAAATAGATTATTTAAAGTAAACCTCTGATAAAGTGCGGTCAAAATCCACCGCACTTTTTTATTTTCTTCTGCCGAACTCATTTACAATACGTCTATCTAACCAACAGTATATCTTTGATACAGGAGAATTTTATGCAAGCAAAAACATGGTTGGCTTCGGTGGTGGGGTTGGCTGTTTCCGGTATGGCTATGGCGAATCCGCCACTGGGGAATGATCCATTGGCGGATGCGCCGTATTTCAATAAAACGGACAGTGGCTATGATTTAAAATTCTCTCCGAAAACTTACCGCACTTTAGAGGCTCAAGTGAATGGCGAGACGGTGAAATTCCGTGCGTTTGAAAAGATTGTGTATGTGCAAAACCCGGTTGAGCCGGATTATCAGACACTGAACATTTATGTGCCTGAAGCCTATTTTAACGGTGGCAAAGTCAATGGCTTTAACACCAAGAGTGCGCCGATTTTCCTGCCGAATGCGGTGGGCGGTTATATGCCGGCAAAAGCGGCGACCTATGATGAAAAAGGTTTCGGCAGTGGTGATAAACCGAATGCAATTTTGACCGCACTTTCTAAAGGCTATGTGGTGGCAAGTGTGGGCGCGCGTGGACGGACGTTGGAGAAAGACGGCAAATATACCGGCAAGGCACCGGCAGTAATTATTGATTTGAAATCGGCAGTGCGTTATTTGCATTTTAACGATGAAGCAATGCCGGGTGATGCCAATAAGATCATTTCTAACGGCACCAGCGCAGGTGGAGCATTGTCCGCGTTGTTAGGCGCGAGCGGTGACAGCATGGATTATGTTGAGTATTTAAAACAAGCCGGCGCGGCAGAGGCGAGTGATGTCATTTTTGCGGTGTCCGCCTATTGCCCGATTACCAATTTGGAACACGCCGACAGCGCTTATGAGTGGGAATTTAACGGCTTGAATGATTACCGTCGTATGGACATGAGCCGTTTGAATGCACAAAGTTTTAATGATCGTTCGCAAGCAGCAGCAAAAGCCACAATTGAGGGCACGTTGACGGCTGCGGAAATTCAGGTGTCCGATCAACTAAAAGCCGAGTTTCCATCTTATTTAAATAGTCTGAAATTAGAAGATGAGAAAGGTAATGCCTTGACGTTAGATGGGCAAGGCAACGGTTCTTTTAAAGATTATGTGAAAAATGTCATTGTGCGCTCGGCGGATAAAGCCCGTAAAAATGGAGTGTCCTTCGAAGATAAACCTTGGGTGAAACTGAGCAAGGAAGGCGTCAGCGACATTGATTGGGAGGGTTATATTCACTCGGAAAAACGCATGAAATCACCACCGGCATTTGATGCGCTGAATTTGAGCTCCGGTGAAAATAACTTATTCGGTACGGAAAGCGTGAATAATCAGCATTTTACAGACTATTCCATGCAACATAGTAGCGAGAAAGGGCAAATGGCAGATAAGCACGTCATTCAGTTAATGAACGCGATGAATTATGTGGATCACGGCAAAACCGCATATTGGCGCATTCGTGCAGGTACTTCTGATCGTGATACCTCGCACGCTATCAGTGCGATGCTCGCGATAAAACTGCGTATGGCAGGCAAACAGGTGGATTATGAAACTCCGTGGGGTGTGCCGCATTCGGGGGATTATGATCTGGACGAGCTGTTCCAATGGATGGATAGTATCAGCAAATAATTGGTAATAGCTATAAAAGTGCGGTTAGTTTTGGTGACGTTTTATTTGAAAAACAGTCTGAAAACCGACCGCACTTTTCTCTCAAACAAAAACGGCGCTTTATTATTAAGCGCCGTTTTTATGTTTATCCCCACCACAAAGTGCGGTGGATTTTTATGATGTTTTATTAGCGGGAGTAATAACCCGCCATGGAGCTGTAAACGGCGTTTTCCGCTTGGATCATATTGTATTTGGCTTGCAGAATAGAAAGCTGTGAGCTTTTTTCCGTATTGGCTGCCGTCAACCATTCGCGCAACTCAGACACTCCCGCGTTGTAGCGGTTGCGGTAATATTGTGTAATGCGTTGGTTATAGGTGTGGGTTTGTTGCATGTTGGAAAAGTGGCTTTGCGCTTGAGTAAACGCGTAGTAGTTGGTGTCCACGTCATTTAATGCCGTGGTGATACTTTTTTCGTAGTTCAAACGGGCTGTTTCGTAATCCGCTTCAGAAATTTTCACGTTCCATTTTACGGTGTTCCAATTTAAGAATGGCAGCGTAATACCAACGTTACCGGCGCCAATAGAGGAGAACGTAGTCGCTCCGGTTTGATTGGTAGAGTTACGGCTTAAGCTGCCGCCCAAGGTAATTTCCGGGAACCAGCTTTTTTCAGTGGCTTTGGCATTTTTGAATGCACTGCTTAAACGTGCTTGATAGCCTTTAACATCAGGACGGTTGGCGATCACGGAAACCGGCACGTTTAAATTCACGCCCACAGTTTTCACGCTCAAAATATGCGGGAAGTTGATGTTTAATGCGTCATCCGGTTTTAAGTTCAGCAAATTGCGTAAGGTTTTTTCTGCATTTTTGCGGTTGGTTTGCAAGGTGATCAAATTATTACGCGCCGTTAATACCGCTTGTTGAGCCTGATCTACGCTGGCACTGTCTGCGACACCTTGTGCCAAGCGATTTTTCATGATGTTGCTGATGTCGGTGTAATACTTGATGCTTTCTTGTGTGGTGCTAATAGCGTCATTTAAATATGCAATTTGATAGTAGGTTGTTACCACCGAGTTGATTAAAGAAAGGCGGGTGGATTCCATATCTTCGATGGTGGCTTTATGCAACCATTCCGCAGCATCGGCTGTATCCGCTAAGCGGCGCCATAAATCTAACGTATAAGACACATTTAACGCGCCGGTATGTGTGATCGCCGAATTGCCACCATGGTTGATCTCTTTTTGAGCAGAGGATTTTGCCGCACCGCTGAAGGCTGGAATTAAGTTTGCTCCGGCAAGGTTTGCGCTATACAGTGCTCGGTTTACAGAAACCGCGGCTTTGGCTAAATCTTTGTTGTTTATTAGGGCTTGTTCGACCACTCGGTTTAGTTGCGCATCGTTATAAAGTGCCCACCAGTTGTCTTTAATGTTGTATTGCTTGGTGATGTCTTCATATTGTTTGTAATTATCGAGGCTGGCTTGATAAGAATCGCCAATATTGGCACAACCGGCGAGGGATGTTGCCATCACAATGGCTAAGGTTAATTTTTTCATTTTTAACATTGTTTATCCTTATTAAATATAAAGGGGCTTTTATTCAGCCAAAAGTGCGGTCGATTTTAACTGCATTTTTGGGGTTTTACAAAATCTATTCACGTGCTAATGCCGTAATCGGATCCAGTTGCGCGGCGCGTTTGGCCGGCATATAACCGAACACTACACCGATTAAGGTGGAAAATGCGACAGCGGCAATAATTGAGGCAGTCGAAAATGCCATGGCGAAATCGCTCATGAATGTATTAAACAGCAATCCGATTACGCCTGAGAGCAGAATGCCAGTTACCCCGCCGATTAAACAAATAAGCACTGCTTCGATTAAAAATTGCTGCAAGATGTTGGATTGTCTTGCGCCGATTGCCATGCGCACACCGATTTCTTTGGTACGTTCCGTCACTGACACCAACATAATGTTCATTACGCCGATGCCGCCAACGATCAAGGATATGAAAGCGATAGAGGAGATGAGGAGTTTCATCGTGCTTGTGGTGCTTTCGATAGTTTGTTTGATGGTATCGCTGTTCATAATAAAGAAATCTTTTTTGCCATGACGCATTTGGAGCAATTCGGTAATGCCTTTTTCTGCGACGGTACTATTGACCGAGTCGGAGACTTTTACCGTGATGGACGCGATTTTTTTGCTGCTGGAAATTTTGTTCATTACTGTAGAGTAAGGCGCATAAATATTTAATGAACTGCTGGCACCGCCCATTTGTCGGTCAGACACTACACCAATAATGCGTAACGGTCGCTTATTAAACATGACGATTTTGCCGAGCGGATTTTCATGGGGAAAAATGGATTTTTTCGCACTTTCATCAATTAACGCCACAGACTGATTGTTACGAATATCCTCTTGTGTAAACGTATTACCTAGTTTTAACGTAAGCCCTTCCACATCAAAAGATTGTTCGCTAACGCCTTTTAAACTGGTCGATGAAAAGGTTTGGTTGCCGTAAATCAACGTGCCGCTGGAGGTACTGTTTGGCGTAACACTTTGTACATAGCTTTGATTGCTTAAGGCGTTGGCGTCATTTACCGTTAAATTTTGCATTTGTTCTGCACGTCGATCACCAAAGCCGGTACCGTTAAAAATAGTCATGGTGTTTGTGCCGATGCCTTTAATGTTTTCCAAAATTTTTTGTTGCGAACCGTTCCCTAATGCCACGACGGACACTACGGAGGTAATGCCGATAATAATCCCGAGCATGGTTAATAAGGAACGCATTTTGTGGGCAACAATGGCACTGACGGACATACGAAAGGCTTCCATCAGCTGATCTTTGCTAAAACCAAAACGCCCTTTAAAAACACTTGAATTTTTGACCGCACTTTTCACCGGATGGGTTTGCGTGTCGCCAATAATTTCACCGTCTTTAATTTCGATGACACGGTTGGCACTGGCGGCGATCTCGCGGTCATGAGTCACCATAATAATGGTGTGTCCTTCGGAATGCAGTTGACGCAGAATTTCCATGACATTTTCGCCACTTTGCGAATCCAAAGCACCGGTGGGTTCATCCGCTAAAATGATTTCGCCACCGTTCATCAAGGCGCGAGCGATACTGACCCGTTGTTGTTGACCGCCGGAAAGTTGGTTGGGCTTATTTTGCCATTTATCTCCTAAACCGAGTTTTTCCAATAACTGTTTGGCACGCGTTAGACGCTGTTCTTGCGACATTTCCGCATAGATTGCCGGCAAGGCCACATTTTCTGCGGCGGTGAGACTGGAAAGGAGGTTATAGCGTTGGAAAATAAAACCGAAGGTTTGGCTACGTAAATCGGAAAGTTGATCGTTGCTGAGTTCCACGGTTTCGTTGTTATGAATTTTATAAGAACCGCTGGTGGCCGTGTCCAGACAGCCGATGATATTCATGAGCGTCGATTTGCCTGAGCCCGATTGCCCGATAATTGCCACGAAATCGCCTTTTTCAATATTCAAAGAAATGTCTTTTAGAATATGAACGCGATTTTCTCCCGTGCCAAAGTAGCGGTTGATATTTTTCATTTCAATAATATTCATTGGAAATTTCCACCGCACTTTAGAAGATTCGTGGGCCGCGCATATTATTGCCAACAGTTTCACCTGCGGCAACTTGTGACACGATCACTTTTTCACCCTCGGCGACCCCGGATTTAATTTCCGTTTGGTAATCATTTTGTACCCCGATTTCCACTTCACGTCGTTCCGGTTGGTTGTTGCCGTTCAATATGTTCACAAAGGTTTTGCCGTGTTGTGTTTGAACCGCCATGTTAGGTACGGAGAGTACGTTTTTGGCTTCGGCAATTTTGATGTTGTTTTCTGTTGTCATGCCGATACGCAACACCTGGTCAGGATTATCTACAACAATATTGGCGTAATAATACACCGCACTTGAGCTTGAACTGCTCGAGCCGGAACTGCCGGAACTCGAACTGCCGGAGCCGGAGGAATTATCACTGATGGTTGTTGTTGCCGGATCGACAGAATCAATTTTGGCGTGATAAACTTTTTTATTGTCAGAAAGAATGGTAAAGCTCACCGATTGACCGGCTTTGACTTTGGTAATATCACCTTCAGAAATTTCCGGTTTAATACGCATTTTGCTTAAATCGGCTATTTTGACAATAGTCGGTGTTGTTTGATTGGAGTTTACGGTTTGGCCTTCGGAAACCGGCGTAGAAATCACGGTGCCATCAATCGGCGCGGTGATTTTAGTGTAGCCAACATTCGTTTCGGCGGTATTTACTTCAATTTCTGCTTGCTTAATATTTTCTTGAATAACATTCATTTCCGCTTTGGCGTTATCTAACGTTGATTTGGCGGTATTCAAGGTATCTAACGAAGTGGCTTTTTGGCTGTAAAGTTTCGATAAACGATGGTAATTGGATTGCGCCACATCATAAGCCGTTTTACGGGCGATTAGCTGTGCCTGATAACCGGCTAATTCTGCTTTACGGGTATTTAACGTATTGATTTGCGTTGTGGAATCAATATCGGCGATTAAATCCCCTTTTTTTACTTGCTGTCCTAAGGTGACATAGAGTTTTGTGACCTTACCGGAAACTTGCGCCCCCACATCGACGGTATTGACACTTTCAATAGAGCCTGTCGCTACAACATTTTTTTCAATATCGCCGCGTTGAACGGCTTCCGTTAAGTAACTTGCTTGAGCATCGGTATCTTGTGTAAAAAAATAACCGCCGGCAATGACGGCGGCAGCGACTAAAGCAATAATTAGAGGTTTTTTGGTCATATTTTTCTCAAAAGGCTAATAAAACAGTACAAACATAAAGAAAAAGGATTAACAAATACTTAATTTAATGAATGAACGTTCATTTAGTTGCGTATTTTAATGGGAAAAGGAATTTTTTGCACGAAAAATCTCAAAAGTGAGACAGGGATTTTCAGCGCAATTCGTTTTTTCATGGCAAATAACATAGGTGTTCTTTTAGATAAATTTTAGCTTTCAATGAAAAATGTGTAGAATAGTGGGGTTATTGTTTTATGTATCTTTATTGAGAAAATTATGACTAATCCAGAAACAAATTTAGAGAATAAGAATCCGGAAAGTGCCCGTACGCACAACTTCATTACCCAAATTATTGATGAAGATTTAGCTTCCGGTAAACACAAAAGCGTTCACACCCGTTTTCCGCCTGAGCCGAATGGCTATTTGCATATCGGTCACGCCAAATCTATTTGCTTAAACTTCGGCTTGGCAAAAGAATATAACGGGTTATGTAACCTACGTTTTGACGATACCAACCCGGTGAAAGAAGATGTGGAATATGTGGATTCCATCAAAGCCGATGTGGAATGGTTGGGTTTCAAATGGGAAGGTGAACCGCGTTACGCTTCCGATTATTTCGATGCGCTTTATGGCTATGCCATTGAGTTAATCGAAAAAGGTTTAGCATATGTGGATGAGCTTTCACCGGACGAAATGCGTGAATATCGTGGCACGTTAACCGAGCCGGGTAAAAACAGCCCATATCGTGATCGTAGCGTAGAAGAAAACCTAGCGTTATTCGAGAGAATGAAAAACGGTGAGTTTGCGGAAGGCACGCTTAGTCTGCGTGCGAAAATCGATATGACATCGCCGTTTATGGTGATGCGCGATCCTGTGATTTACCGCATTAAATTTGCCAGCCATCACCAAACAGGCGACAAATGGTGCATTTACCCGATGTACGATTTTACGCATTGTATTTCCGATGCCATCGAACGCATTACACACTCAATATGCACATTAGAATTCCAAGACAACCGTCGTTTATATGATTGGGTGTTGGAAAACATCAGTATTGAGCGTCCGTTGCCGCACCAATATGAATTCTCCCGTTTAAATTTAGAGGGCACATTAACCTCTAAACGTAAGTTATTGAAATTAGTGAATGAAGGTATTGTGGATGGTTGGGACGATCCGCGTATGCCAACCATTTCCGGTTTACGTCGTCGTGGTTATACCCCTGCTTCATTACGTGAGTTTTGTCGCCGTATTGGTGTAACTAAACAAGATAACGTTGTAGAGTATTCAGCACTTGAAGCATGTATTCGTGAAGATTTAAACGAAAATGCACCGCGTGCAATGGCGGTGATTGATCCTGTTCGTGTTGTGATTGAAAACTTTGAAGGTGAAGAAACTTTAACGGCACCAAATCATCCAAATCGCCCTGAATTAGGTGAGCGTCAATTACCGTTTACGAAAGAGCTTTACATTGATCGCGCTGACTTCCGTGAAGAAGCGAACAAACAATATAAACGCTTAGTATTAGGCAAAGAAGTGCGTTTACGTAACGCTTATGTAATTAAAGCGGAACGCGTGGAAAAAGATGCCAACGGTGAAATTACCACGATTTTCTGTACTTATGATCCAGAAACCTTAGGTAAAAATCCGGCGGACGGTCGTAAAGTAAAAGGCGTTATCCACTGGGTTTCTGCGGTTAATAATCACCCGGCTGAATTCCGTTTATATGAACGTCTTTTCACTGTGCCAAACCCGGGCGCTGCAGAAGAAATCGAAAGCGTGTTAAATCCAACTTCATTGGTCGTGAAACACGGTTTTGTAGAACAAAGCCTAGATAACGCGGAAGCTGAAAAAGGTTACCAATTTGAACGCGAAGGTTATTTCTGTGCTGACAATAAAGACAGTCGTGCAGAACATTTGGTATTTAACTTAACGGTAAGCCTAAAAGAAGGCTTCTAAGCCGATAGCGCATAAGGTGCGGTCGTTTTTCGTGATGAATTTCGACCGCACTTTTATTTCATTTTTTACTATGCAATTGGCCCCTAATTTCTGGCAACACAAACACCTGCTCGACATGAATGACGACGAATGGGAAGCGTTATGTGATGGCTGTGGAAAATGTTGTTATCGTAAATACATTGACGGTTATGGTAAACATGAACGCTTGTATTACACACGCATTGCCTGCAATCTGTTAGATTTGGAAACCGGAAAGTGCGGTAATTATTGTGAACGTTTTAAGCTGGAAGAAGATTGTACCAAGCTGACCAAAGATAACTTACCGGATTTTGAATGGTTGCCTTCCACCTGTGCCTACCGCCTGCTTTACGAGGGAAAACCTTTGCCCCAGTGGCATCCATTAATCAGTGGTGATCCTGATAGCGTGAGAAAAGCCAATATTTTGATTCAGCACGGTATTCATGAACGTGATGTAATTGATTGGTTTGATTTTATTCTTGACGGAGATCACTAATTTACATTAAAAACATTGTAATTCTTTCAACCTTCTCTAAAATACTCATAAATCGTTAGTTTTTTATCGCTGTATTTTGTTGTAGGTTTGTATGCAAGTTTTTGACTCTTTAAAACAATCAGCCGAAAAAGTCGGCATCTCCCTTTCCCATTACGATATTGACGGACATTTAATTTATGCACCGCCGGAAACGGTGCGTTACTTTACCGAGCTGTTGCAGCCACCAAACAATCGACACATAAATAAAGGTGCTTTTCATGATGTGTTTGCGGCCTTCGAAAATGAACCGATACACTATGATTTAACCCGCTTGTCCCTCACTGATGCCTCGTCATTACATTGTTCGATTCTTGATGAGCAAGGCAAAAAATGCTTTGAACAGACGTTTTCTTCTCCCCAATCTCTTACATTACCTTCGTTGCCGTTTGGCTATTATCAACTCCTTCTTGCCTCCGCAGAACAACAATTCACCGTTCGTCTTTTGGTTACGCCGCGCACGGCATACCAACCGGACGTGCTAAAAAATAAAAAAGCTTGGGGCATTAATGTTCAATTATATAGCTTACGCTCTAAAACGAATTGGGGTATTGGTGATTTTGGCGATTTGGCTTATTTAATCGAGCAGGGCGCAAAACAGGGGGCGGATTTTATCGGCATTAATCCGTTGCACATGCTATATCCAGCCGTGCCGAATTGGGCGAGTCCGTATAGTTCTTCCTCCCGTCGTTGGTTGAATTTTATTTATTTAGATATTCCTGCATTGCCTGAATTTAAACTCTGCCGACGTGTGCAAAATTGGTTTAATACTGATGAAATTCAGAAAAAAATCGCTTCTTTACGCGAACAGGCGAGTGTGGATTATACGCAAATAACAGAGCTAAAACTGACCGCACTTGAGGGCTTGTTTGCTTTCTTAAAGCGCAGTAAATCCGCTCAAATTATTGCCCGCCGTGATGAATTTAATGCGTTCGTGAAAGCACAAGGAGCGGTGTTGTTATGGCAAGGGTTGTTTAATGTGTTAGATCGTATTGAACATCAACACCAAGAAGCGGAAGAAAATACCATCGGTTGGTTAGGTTGGCGCAAAGAATGGCAAGTGTTAAGCGACAGTAAACGCAAAGCGTTATTAAAAGAACATGCCGAACAAGTGGAATTTTTTGCATGGCTACAATGGCTCACTACAGAACAATTGGCCGAATTGCAAGAGCGTTGTCATCAGGTAGGAATGCAACTGGGGATTTATGGTGATTTAGCGGTTAACAGTTCCCGTGGCAGTGCAGATGTATGGTCGGATCCGGAATTATATTGCGTTAATGCTTCAGTGGGGGCGCCGCCTGATCCGCTTGGTCCGGTAGGACAGAATTGGAATTTACCGCCTTATAATCCAAGCGTTCTCAAAGCTCGAGGATTCCAACCGTTTATTGATATGCTACGTGCCAATATGCAAAGTTTTGGTGTGTTGCGTATTGATCATGTGATGGGGCTATTTCGTTTATGGTTAATTCCGGAAGGCAAAACCGCCGCCGATGGTGTGTATGTGCATTATCCGTTTAACGAATTAATGGCTATTCTTGCCATTGAAAGCCAACGTAATCAATGTTTGATTATCGGTGAAGATTTAGGCACCGTGCCCGATGAAGTGCGGTGGAAATTAAACGAGTTTCGTATTTTCTCTTATTTCGTGTTGTATTTCGCACAACGCAACAAAATGTATCCGCTCAAACAGGATTATCCGCAACATGCCTTTGCCACTATTGGTACGCACGATGTGCCGTCACTACAAAGTTTCTGGCATTGCCGTGATTTAGAATTATTTGGTCAGTTGGGGATTTTACAGGGAGAGGTGTTAACACAAAAATATGAGCAACGGGTGATTGATAAACAAGCCCTGTTAGATAGTTTACACCGCGATAATTATTTATTGCCTGATTATTGGGGCGATGCTTTAAGTATGGCAATGCACGACAATTTGAATCGTCAAATTCACCGCTATTTGGCGGAAAGTCAAAGCCAATTGGTAGGCGTGCAATTAGAAAACTTATTAAGCCAAGAGATCTCTTTTAACTTACCGGGAACTTCGACGGAATATCCGAACTGGCGTAAGAAATTAAGTCAATCATTAGAACTGATTTTTGATGATCCGCACATGACGTCATTTCTTTCTTTCATTAATCAAGCCCGCAAAGCTTAGCGAGGATTTATTATGACCCAATTAGTAGCGCAATCCGTTATCAATCAATTTTTTGATGGAACACATTCCGATCCCTTTGCCGTGTTAGGAATGCACGAAACCGACAACGGCATTGAAATTCGAGCGTTGTTGCCCGATGCCAATCGTGTGTTTGTAATTGAAAAAGAAAACCAAACGACACTCTTTGAATTGACACGCTTGGATGAACGGGGATTTTTCGCCGGTGTGGCGCCGAAAACACGAGATTTCTTTGTTTACCAATTACAGGTGTATTGGGGCAAAGAGTCACAGATTATCGAAGACCCGTATCGTTATCACCCGATGATTAATGACTTGGATCAGTGGCTTTTATCGGAAGGTTCATTCTTGCGTCCGTATGAAGTGCTAGGCGCTCATTTTATTGAATGTGACGGTGTGTCGGGAGTAAATTTCCGTTTATGGGCGCCGAATGCCAAACGGGTTTCTGTGGTCGGTGATTTCAACTATTGGGATGGCCGTCGTCACCCGATGCGATTACATCCATCCAGTGGTGTGTGGGAGTTGTTTTTACCGAAAGTGTCATTAGGACAACTTTATAAATTTGAATTAATCGATTGCCATGGCAATTTGCGCTTAAAAGCCGACCCTTATGCCTTTTGTTCACAGTTACGTCCCGATACAGCGTCACAAATTAGTGCGTTACCGGATGTAGTCCCAATGACGGAAGCCCGTCGCAAAGCCAATCAATGGGATCAACCGATTTCTATTTATGAAGTGCATTTAGGCTCTTGGCGTCGTAATCTCGAAAATAACTTCTGGTTGGATTACGACCAAATTGGTGATGAACTCATTCCTTATGTACAAGAAATGGGCTTTACCCATATTGAATTTTTACCGCTTTCCGAATTCCCGTTTGATGGCTCTTGGGGGTACCAACCGCTCGGCTTATATTCGCCGACCAGCCGTTTTGGCACTCCGGACGGTTTTAGACGTTTGGTTGAGCGCGCCCATGAGGCCGGGATTAATGTGATTTTGGACTGGGTGCCGGGACATTTCCCAAGCGATACTCATGGTTTAGCCGCCTTTGACGGAACCGCGTTGTATGAACACGCTGATCCGCGTGAAGGGTTCCATCAAGATTGGAACACGCTCATTTACAACTACGGTCGAAACGAAGTGAAAAACTTCCTCTCCAGTAACGCTTTGTACTGGATTGAACGTTTTGGCATTGACGGCATTCGGGTGGATGCGGTGGCTTCGATGATTTATCGTGATTACAGTCGTGCCGAAGGAGAGTGGATCCCGAATAAATACGGTGGACGGGAAAACTTGGAAGCCATTGAATTCTTAAAACACACTAACTGGAAAATCCACAGCGAAATGCTGGGAGCTATTTCTATTGCAGAAGAATCTACTTCCTTCGGTGGCGTCACCCATCCATCGGAAAACGGCGGTTTAGGCTTTAATTTTAAGTGGAATATGGGTTGGATGAACGACACGCTTTCCTATATGCAAAAAGACCCGGTTTATCGCCAGTATCACCACAACCAAATGACATTCGGCATGATTTATCAATATAGCGAGAATTTCGTGTTGCCGCTTTCTCACGATGAAGTGGTGCATGGAAAATGTTCTTTACTCGGCAAAATGCCGGGTGATGCATGGCAAAAATTCGCTAACTTGCGTGCGTATTATGGCTATATGTGGGGTTATCCGGGCAAGAAATTGTTATTTATGGGTAACGAATTTGCCCAAGGTCGCGAATGGAATTATCAAGAAAGCTTGGATTGGTTCCTATTGGATGAAGGTATTGGTGGCAGATGGCACATCGGCGTACAACAATTAGTGAAAGATTTGAATAAAATTTACCGCGAAAACGCACCGCTCTTTGAGTTGGATTCGGATCCACAAGGCTTTGATTGGTTAGTGGTGGATGATGCGCAAAATTCCGTGTTTGCCTTTGAACGTCAAAGTCGTTCGGGTGAGCGGGTGATTGTCATCAGTAACTTCACTCCGGTGCCACGCCATGATTATCGCATTGGTGTTAATGTCGCCGGTAAATATCATGAAATTTTAAATACCGACTCCGCTTTCTATGAAGGTTCTAATGTCGGAAACTGGGGCGAGGTGGAAAGCGAGGCGATTCCAAGTCACAACCGAGAAAACTCTATTTCGGTAACGATTCCGCCATTGGCAACGGTTTATTTGAAGTTAAAAGATGAGTAGTAAATGCCTAATCCGTGGGTATTGATACCCACGGTTAAGAAACGTTTTCAATTAGAGCGCAATACAACAACCCCAAGAGGTTGGATTATGATTAACCTAAGGTAACTTGTACCCTAGGCAACAGTGAAAGAGATATGTTTAGAATTCATAATAACGGTACACCAACACCATTAGGTTATTCCCAATTTATCGAACAAGGTGAAACTATCACTAATTTCGCACTTTATTCCTCTGTGGCGGATGCAGTGGAGTTATGTCTCTTTGCAGAAGGCAAAAAAGAACAGCATTTTGCCATGGTGAAGACAGACAATGTCTGGCACTTGGCACTTGAAGGCGTGACATTCGGTGTGCAATACGCCTTTAGAATCTCTGCTGAAAATGACCGCACTTTGGCTAATCCAAACAAGCTTATGCTTGATCCTTATGCCAAGGCGGTAGTGGGAAAACCGGATTTAAGTTCAGCAGAAGTGCGGTCGATTTTTCAGTTAAATGATCCGCGCGACAATGCTGAGGTTGCACCGAAAGGGCTGATTATTAACACTGAATTTGATTGGAAAAATGATAAAGCCCCGAATACGCCTTGGTCTCAAACCATAGTGTATGAAATGCATGTAAAAGGCTTTAGCCAATTACAAACCGCCTTGCCGGAAACCTTACGCGGTACTTATGCCGGTTTGGCGCATCCCCACAGTTTGGCGTATTTAAAAGAGCTAGGCATTACTGCGGTGGAATTATTGCCGATAAATTACTACGTAAATGAACCGCACTTGCAAGAAAAAGGCTTGCAAGATTATTGGGGATATAACCCGTTGGCGATGTTTGCCGTGGAGCCGAAATATTGCTCACAAGCGAATAGCGAGAATCCGTTACATGAATTTAAAAGTATGGTGAAAGCCTTGCATGAAGCCGGCATTGAAGTAATTTTAGATGTTGTATTTAACCATACGGCAGAATCAGAAAAAACCTTCCCGACTTTTAGTCAACGCGGAATTGATGACCGGACGTACTATTGGCAAAACGAACAAGGGGAATACATTAATTGGACGGGCTGCGGCAATATGCTAAATCTATCCAATGATGTCACTCGAAAATGGGTAGTAGATTGCCTGCGTTATTGGGTAGAAGAGTGCCATGTAGATGGTTTTCGTTTCGATTTAGGTACGGTGTTAGGGCGTGAATCGCCGGATTTCAACCATCATGCCAAACTGTTTGACGGCATTGCCCAAGAGCCCGGTTTACAACAGGTGAAATTTATTAGCGAGCCTTGGGACATTGGACATTATGGTTATCAGCTAGGCAATTTCCCGCATTATTTTGCCGAGTGGAACGACCGTTTCCGGGATGACATGACTCGTTTCTGGCTATGGAAAAGCGGTGAAGTCGGCGCCTTTGCCGAGCGTTTGGCGGGCTCAGGTGACCTGTTTAAACTGGAAGCCCGCCTACCGCACACAACATTGAATTTTATTACCGCTCATGACGGTTTTACCTTGCGTGATTTGGTCAGTTATAACCATAAACATAACGAAGCCAACGGTGAAGAAAATCGTGACGGTCGAAATGAAAATTACAGTTACAACCACGGCATTGAAGGAAGTCAATTAGATCTTAATGACGAGTACCAAAGTGCAGTGGAAAATCAGCGTGTTTTAGCGCAAGGCGGATTGTTGGCGAGTTTGTTGTTAGCGAACGGTACACCGATGTTGCTTGCTGGGGATGAATTCGGTAATACGCAATTCGGCAACAATAACGCCTATTGTCAGGACAATGAAATCACTTGGCTTAAATGGCAGGATTTTAATCAGGAATTATTTGACTTAACCAAGCAACTCATTGCGGTACGCAAACAAATTCAAAGTTTGCGACAGGATGTTTGGTGGTCGGATGAAAATGTCACTTGGCTGAATATTGACGGAAAATCAATGCAGGTCGAGGATTGGCATAATCGTGAAAGCAGAGCGCTGCAGGTAGTATTAGATCAGCAATGGCTTTTCTTAATTAATGCGAAAGCAGAATCACAGTCTTTTACATTGCCACACATGATGAATGGTCAATGGAGGGCAGTAGCAGGTACAACAAACTTAACGATTCAACAACATCAAGTTGAAATAGGCGGTATGGCGTTTTGTGTGTTGCGGAAATATTAATTATGATAACAAAGAATGGAGTTCCCTATGAAAAGTAGTCTTTCCCAATTACCCAACAAATACGATCTTGTCAAAGATACCCTTGTTCTCATTTTAGCCGGAGGCCGTGGCTCACGTCTTCATGAGCTGACTGATAAACGTGCAAAACCGGCACTTTATTTTGGTGGGAATCGTCGTATCATTGACTTTGCGCTTTCCAACTGTATCAATTCCGGTTTAAACCGCATTGGTGTGGTGACGCAATATGCGGCCCATTCATTGTTACGTCATTTGCAAAAAGGTTGGTCTTTCTTACCACAAGAACGTGGCGAGTTCATTGATATGCTGCCGGCGCGTCAACAAATTGATGATTCTACTTGGTATCGTGGCACAGCGGATGCGGTGTATCAAAATATGGCGATTATTCGTAATCACTATAAACCGAAATATATTTTAATTCTTGCTGGTGACCACATTTACAAACAAGATTACAGTCAAATGTTGTTAGATCATGTCACAAGCGGCGCAAAATGTACCGTAGGTTGTATTGAAGTGCCACGTTCCGAAGCCAGTGAATTTGGTGTAATGGCAGTAAATGAAAATTTGAAAGTCAAAGCTTTCGTTGAAAAACCAAAAGATCCTCCAGCTATGGCAGGCAGACCTGATACTTCGTTAGCTTCTATGGGGATTTATGTGTTTACTGCAGATTATCTCTATGACATGTTAAATAAAGAAGTGAACACGCCTTGTACTTCTCATGACTTTGGTAAAGACGTATTGCCTAAGTGCTTGGAAGAGGGAACGTTATACGCCCATCCATTTAGTCGCTCCTGTATGGGACGCAACACAGAAGGTGATATTTACTGGCGTGACGTGGGTACATTGGATAGCTTCTGGCAATCTAATATCGACTTAGTATCTGAAAATCCACAATTAGATATTTACGACCAAACCTGGCCGATTCGCGGTAATCCGGTACAAGCCTATCCATCAAAATTCTTCTATAAAAACTCCAATATTAAGCCGGTAGATAACTCCCTTATTGGTGGCGGTTGCGTGATTACCGATGCTTCAATTAGTTATTCCGTGTTATTCGATGGTATTAAAATCAACGAAGGCTCCGTTATTGATCATTCTGTGGTGCTACCGGAAGTTACGATTGGTAAAAATTGCGTGTTGAAGCATTGTATTATCGATCGCCATTGTATTATTCCTGATGGTATGAAAATCGGTGTGGATCGTGAGTTAGACAGTAAACGCTTCCGTATCAGTTCCACCGGTAAAGTCGTTTTGGTTACCCCTTCTATGTTGAAAAAATTGGAAGGTGAAGAAGTGTTTTCGGAAGAACATTTAGACTAAAAGTGCGGTCGGTTTTAAAAATGTTTTCATTTTTACTCATAAATCATGGAAGTAATTTATTCGCTCCTTCGCGGCCGTTGGTAAAGCCAACGTTCAAAATTCTTCAGGTTTTGTGACCGCATTTTGAGAAAACTAATTCTGGTGCACTCTATGAAGAGTGCGCCAGAGATAAGATTTTTTATTACAACATTGTTGATAGCGTGCGTCTCTAGATGCGTGTTTGTGTTAAACAGTTTTTTTTCAGAAGTAAAGGGGCGCATTAAGAAACGCGTGCTATTTAAATAATTATGTGGGTTAAAGAACATGTTTAATTTTAACCGCACTTTTTTAGGGTAGAGCGTATTAACACGCTATAATAAATCAAGAGTTATTGGGAAATTAAATGAAAGTATTACACGTTTGCTCGGAGTTATATCCTTTATTAAAAACCGGTGGGTTGGCTGATGTGATGGGTGCATTGCCTTTTGCACAAAAAGAAATCGGCATTGATACCCGCATTGTATTACCTGCTTATCCAGCCATTGCAGCAGGAATTCCCCACACCAGCGTGGTAGCAGAATTTGATAATTTTGCCGGTCATATTGTTCTACGTTACGGTGAATACAACGGCATCGGCGTTTATTTAATCGACGCACCGCATTTATATGCGCGTGAAGGCAATCCTTATCATGACGCCAATTATCATGATTATGGTGACAATTACAAACGTTTTGCGTTATTGGGTTGGGTTGGTGCTGAATTAACCACTGGGCTGGACAGTTGGTGGAGGGCGGATGTGGTACACGCTCATGATTGGCACGCCGGACTTACCGCCGCGTATTTACATCACAAAGGTCGTCCTGCGAAATCCGTATTTACCATTCATAATTTGGCTTATCAAGGACAATTTGATTATCGCCATTTATTTGAAATTGGTTTACCGCAATCTATGTTCCATGTTGATGGTTTGGAATTATTTGGTCAAATTTCTTATTTGAAAGCCGGTTTATATTATTCGGATGCTGTGACTGCGGTGAGTCCGACATATGCCAAAGAAATTACTACCTCGGAATTTGCTTATGGCTTACAAGGTTTATTGTCTACATTGCACCAAGAGGGGCGTTTGGTGGGCATTTTAAATGGTGTGGATGAAAAAATTTGGCATCCGCACAGTGATCATTACATTCAACATGCATACAAATTGAAATACATGGGCGGCAAAGCAAAAAATAAAGCCGATTTACAGGCTTATTTTAACCTTCCTCAGCAATCTGAAGCATTATTGTTTGTGATGGTTACCCGCTTAACGGAACAAAAAGGCGTGGATTTATTGTTGGAAAGTGCCGATGAAATCGTTAAACAAGGCGGGCAACTTGCGATTCTCGGCTCAGGTGCACCGCACTTAGAAGCCGGCATTCGTCAATTAGCGGAAACATACCCGCAAAATATTGCGGTAAAAATAGGCTATGATGAGGCGTTGTCTCATTTAATGGTCGCCGGCGGTGATGTAATTTTAGTACCAAGTCGTTTTGAGCCTTGTGGTTTGACACAATTATACGGCTTGAAATATGGTACATTGCCGCTGGTTCGCGCCACCGGTGGATTAGCAGATACCGTGGTTAATGCTTCCGTAGAAAACATTCAAACCCGAACAGCAACTGGTTTTGTCTTTACTCATGCAACGGCAGATGATTTGCGTCACTCCTTGCAGGCGGCATTTGCTTTATGGAAAAAACAACGCTTATGGGCAACCGTTCGAGTTATTGCAATGGAACAAGATTTTAGTTGGCAAATTTCTGCAACTCATTACCAACATTTATATCAACGAATTTTATCCAAGTAATGAAATACTTATCTTCCGCATAAAGAAAAAATGGGCTTTGTGTGGAAGATTGTGGTTGTTTTTTTATCTTGAATGATTAAAATTCCATCCGTTTTTTTACTATTAAACTGAGGACTATTTTTTATGATAATGGATAATTTTGATTCTCCATTCCTGTATGATCATCCTGAAATCAATGTAGATTCATTGAAGAAGACGATTGTCTATAAACTTATTTTTCTGATTGGCCGTTCTCCAAAAGAAGCAAGCCAACGGGATTGGTTAAATGCCACATTGTATGCTGTGCGTGATTTCGTCACTGAAGGTTGGATTTCCACTGCACGCCAAGCCAGAGCAGAAGATTCTCGCCGTGTTTATTATCTTTCTATGGAGTTCTTAATTGGCAGAACTTTATCTAATGCTATGATTGCAGAAGGTATTTACGATATTGCCAAAGAAGCGCTTTCCGAATTAAACGTAAACTTGGAAGACATTATTGAGAAAGAAGTGGATCCAGGGTTGGGTAACGGTGGTTTAGGCCGTTTAGCTGCGTGTTTCATGGATTCTATTGCTACTTTAGGATTGCCAGGGATGGGATACGGTATTCGTTATGAATATGGTATGTTCCGCCAAAAAATTGAAGATGGTCAACAAATTGAACGTCCGGATGCATGGTTAGAAAAAGGTGCACCGTGGGAGTTTATTCGACCATCTAAGCGTTTTACAGTACCTTTTGGCGGTAGTATCCACTTTGAAGGTAAAAAATGTATTTGGAATAAAGGCGAGCAAGTGGTTGCGTTAGCTTATGACCAAGTGATTCCAGGCTATAAGAATGACTCGGCTTCTACGTTGCGTTTATGGTCTGCTCATGCCGGTGAATTATTTAATTTAGAAGACTTTAACCGTGGCCAGCATGTTGCCGCGATGGAAGGGCGTGCTTCTATTAAAAATATTTCCCGAGTGTTGTATCCTGACGATTCTACTTGGAATGGCCGTGAGTTGCGTTTACGTCAAGAATATTTCCTTGTTTCTGCGTCATTACAAGACATCATTCGTCGTCATAAACGCTCTCATGCTACCTTGGATAACTTAGCAGATAAAGTCGCAATTCATTTAAATGATACTCATCCGGCACTTGCCATTCCTGAGTTAATGCGCGTGTTAATTGATGAAGAAGGTTTTGAATGGCAAAAAGCTTGGGATATGACTCGTCGTATTTTCTCTTATACTTGCCATACTTTAATGTCTGAAGCCTTAGAAACTTGGCCAATCGAAATGATGGCGAAAATCTTGCCTCGTCATTTACAAATGATTTTTGACATTAACGATCATTTCTTGGAATACGTTAAAACTTATGTCACTACCGATATGGACTTTATTCGTCGCGTTTCTCTTGTTGAGGAAGGCTATCAACGTAGAATTCGTATGGGTTGGTTGTCCGTAGTTGGTTCACATAAAGTGAATGGTGTGGCAGCAATCCATTCCGATTTAATGGTGACATCTACTTTCGCTGATTTTGCCCGTATTTATCCTGAACGTTTCACTAATGTAACCAACGGTATCACGCCACGTCGTTGGATCGCCGTTGCTAACCCTAGATTGGCAGCCTTGTTTGATAAATATATCGGCAAAGAATGGCGTAAAGATTTAGCGCAAATTGAAAATCTAAAATCACATGTGAATAATGCTGAGTTAAAACATGAAATTGCAGATATCAAACATGCGAATAAAGTTAGATTGGCTAATTATGTGAAAAAAGAATTAGACGTAGACATTGATCCGAATGCCTTGTTTGATGTTCAAGTAAAACGTATTCATGAATATAAACGCCAAATTCTTAATGTATTACACATTATTGCCCGTTATAACGAAATGTTGGAGCATCCTGAAAAAGACTGGCAACCTCGTGTCTTTATTTTAGCCGGTAAAGCCGCTTCAGCTTATTATGCGGCAAAACAAACCATTCATTTAATTAATGATGTTGCCCATGTGATTAATAATGACGAACGTTTACGCGGTCGATTGAAAGTTGTATTTATTCCGAATTATAGTGTCAGTTTGGCGCAATTAATTATTCCAGCAGCGGATATTTCTGAGCAAATTTCCTTAGCCGGTACGGAAGCCTCCGGTACCAGTAACATGAAATTTGCACTTAACGGTGCACTTACACTAGGTACCTTAGATGGCGCAAATGTGGAAATTCTGGAAAATGTTGGTAAAGATCATATCTTTATCTTTGGTAATACCGTCGAACAAGTAGAACAGTTACGCCGTGAAGGTTACCATCCGTTTGATTTTTATCAACGTGATACGGAATTGAGAACTGTAGTTGATCAAATCATTAACGGTCGTTTTTCACCAAATGATATAAATCGCTACCAACAATTACTACAAGGTTTGCAATATCATGATTTCTATCAAGCTTTTGCGGATTTCCGTAGTTATGTAGATACACAAAAATTAGTGGATGAAAAATATAAAAACCGTGATGCATGGATTGATAGTACCATTCAAAACATTGTCAACATGGGATATTTCTCTTCTGACCGTACAATTAAAGAATACGCGGAGAATATTTGGCATGTTGAGCCATTAAAATTAACGCGGTAATTAAGCAGTTAAAAATAAACCCCATTCCTAATATTAGGGATGGGGTTTTCTTTACACGGTAATTTAATTAACAAATTTTGAATTTATTTAAACCTATTTTATTAAACTAAGGAATTTCAATGAAACCAATTTTTACTATTTTATCGTTATCCTCTTTGTTGCATTCTGTCATAGTCTATGCCGAAGTTGGAACAGTGCATACAATGCGGGAATTTTCTTATCGCAATGAAGCGGAGAAAATACAGGCGGAAGAGATTGCGTTAAAAATGTTGCGGTCAGCTTATGATTATTTTCCGGATATCGAAAATTGTTATGCGGGGAGCGTAACCTCTGATCAAAAAAGACGAGTGTTAAAAGAGCTTAATGCGATTCGCCGAGCTCACGAATTGGAAGAGGTAAAATATGATGCGTCTAAAGATCGTGCAACAGCCGCATCAGCGCTGATTTCCGCTGCAAATGGAAAATTGGATCATTACCCAAACAATCGAATGAAATGCTATTCTCAAGAGGGATATAACGGTAGTAGTCAAAGCAATTTACATTTAAGTCAGGATAGTTTGATTTTTGTGAGAGATGATTTTGCCGAGCAAGTCGTAGATGGGTTAGTGATTGATGATAACGTGTATTCTTTGGGACATAGGTTATGGTTTTTGGATCCATTTCTAGGTGATATTTCTTATGGACGTTCTACAAAAATAGATCGTAATAAAATAGTGCTGGATGCGGCAACAATTTATATCGGTAACCAACGAAAAAGTGCGGTGAATACAAAGGTTGATTATGTGGCTTACCCATATAAGAACTATAAGGCCAATTGGTTTTTACATGATTGGTTTCACTCGTTTTCGGTGATTGTTGATAAAAATGAAACCTATTTTAACCGCACTTTAGTCGATTTTTCACGGGCGGAAATTAAAGTCAGCAGTGCCGATGGAAGAACCTTAAAAGTGAGCGAAGTGACTTATTCTACTCATCAATCAAAGAGTGCCGGGTTGGGTAATGTACTTCAATGGCGTGTTGGCGGAACACGGGATAACGAGCGTTATTACGTTAAAATAAAAAATGTTTTAGTGAATGGACAAGCCAAGGATTATGAGTATTGGTTCAATATCGAATCTTAGAAAAAAGGAAACCCCATTCGTGATTGAATGGGGTTTGGTTTAAATTCATTACAAAAAAAGACCACACTTTTATTTAGCTGATTTTATTTTTCGACTTTTATACCATTTCCATGCTAAGAACAAGGCTAAGATGGCAATGAAAATATAGATAATTGATTGACCTTTTTTGATTTGCGCATGTAACCAATCTAAATTACTTGCACCGAAATCACCTAGATACACCCAAATCGGCACGGAGATAATAGCTGCGAAAAAATCCAATAAAAGAAAACGGGTGAAACTTACCCGACGGGTAATGCCGGCAACCATATAAATAGGAGCACGCAATCCCGGTAGAAAGCGGGCAACAAATAACACACGGTTGCCGTATTGGTCAAATTTGCTACGTACCATTCGTAAACGCTCTAAAGTTAAAAAGCGACGAATAGGGCGGAAACGTAGGATTTTTGTACCGTAAATACGGCCGAGCCAATACATGGTGCCATCACCTAACAAAACACCAAATAAGCTGACGGCTAACATAATATGGACGTTGGCATAGCCTAAGCCCGAGATAACACCGCCGGAAACCAAGGTGATGTCTTCCGGAATTGGAACACCGAAACCACAGATAATCAGAACAAATAGCACGGCGAAGTAGCCGTAGTTGCTAAAAAAGTCAATTAAAAATTCCATTAAATATATGCCCTTAGATAAATGAAAATGGCGTGCTATTTTAGCCTGTTTTACGTTGGAATATCTAGGATAAAATTACAGGATTTGATTTGCTTTACAATCGGTAATTCACTATAATTACCGACCTCAAAGTTTAGGCTTTGAGCAATATTTGTGAAATCGCTGGGTCGCCTGCGATTTTTTAATTTTAATCTTTAAAAGAGAACATTCAAAATGGCATTTAAATTCAACGCTGAAGTTCGTACAGCGCAAGGTAAGGGTGCGAGCCGCCGCCTGCGTCACAACGGTCAAATTCCTGCTATCGTTTACGGTGGTAGCGAAGAACCTGTTTCTATCATTTTAAATCATGATGAAGTAAACAATGCACAAGCACACGATGCTTTTTATTCTGAAGTGATCACATTAGTGATCGGTGGTAAAGAAGTTGCAGTAAAAGTTCAAGCAATGCAACGTCACCCGTTCAAGCCAAAACTTGTACACATTGACTTCAAACGTGCTTAATTGTAAAAACTCCGGTGTATTGCCGGAGTTTTTCTTTATAAGACATAAATTATTGAACAAATAGTTTTATTCTCTGTCTAAAGCCGCGTATTTTGCTCGATTAGTTGGGTTAATACTTGTCAATAAATTAATAAAGGACTTTTTTATGAATAAATTCACTAAAATTAGCGCAACTGCTTTATTTGCTCTTTTTTTAACCGCTTGTGATAAACCGGCAGACAAAGCGGCGGATACCAAAACTGATGCAGCAGCTCAAACTCAATCTGCACCGGCAAAAACTGAAGTAGCAAAAGCGGATACTAATACCGATGAAGCGGCTGATTACAAAAAATTAGTTGATTGGAATAACGGCCAAGAACAAACTCAACTTCAAGCACAACAAAAATTCCAACAAGATTTAGTTGCTGCGGTACAGGCAAAAGATGACAAGAAAGTACAAGAAGCAATTGATACTTTCAATAAATCCGTACAAGACACGATCAAAAGTTTAGATGCGTTAGACATCAAAGCGGATTCTGTAAAATCCGTCAAAGAACAAACTAAAAACGTACTTGGTTTAGCCAGCAATTTATTAGTTGAACAAGCTAATGTAAGTTTAGCCAATCCATCTGAAGCTCAACAAAAAGCTTATATGGAAAAAGCTGAAAAATTGAAAGAAGCAATGTTAGAGTTACAAAAACAAAGCGTTGCATTAGAACAAAAATTTAATCCGACTCCGGCTGTGCCTGCAAAAGCGCCAGAAGCTAAATAATTTTAGTTGATTGCAAATAACTATCGCCTTATTGCTTTTAGCAATAAGGCGATTTTTTTAACGTTATCCCTTGAAAACTGCTAGAATAACGCGTAGTTTTTATTTTGCAGAATATCCTATGTTAAAAAAGATTTTTCCCTTTCTTCTCGTCATGCCGACGTTTGTCATGGCGCAGTCTTACGTGGTGTATGATTTTACCCATAATAAAGTGTTGGAAAGCGGTACGCCGAATAAGGTACGTCCTATTGCTTCAGTCACAAAATTAATGACGGCAAATGTGTTTTTGGAACATAATAAAAATCCCCGTTGTATGGCATCCATCACTAACGAAGACTACGATTATATTAAAGGTACACATACCAAACTGCCAAAATATACACCGATTGCCTGTCGTGAATTGTTAAAAGCGATGTTGGTACATTCCGATAATTATGCCGCTCACGCGTTGTCTCGCTCCGCAGGCATGACCCGCCAGCAATTTATTAAAAAAATGAATGAAAAAGCTAAACACTTAGGGATGCGTTCAACCCGTTTTAGCGACAGTTCCGGTTTGTCCAACAGTAATGTATCCAGTGCTATGGATTTGGTAAAACTGGCTAAATATTCCTTGGCTAAACCGGAAATCAAAGCTCTATCAAATCTTTCCACCGCCTATATCCAAGCCGGGAAACGCAATATTTTTGTGAAAAACACTAATAAACTGGTACGTGATGAAATGTTTAGCGCTGCTATTAATAAAACCGGTTATATTCGTGAGTCAGGCTATAACTTGGTGTTTGTTAATAACATTCCTTGCAATCAGGCTACCATTGGCGTTATTAGCCTAAATAACAGTTCTTCTGCATTTCGTTCTAATTTTACGAAAAGTAAATTGGAAAAATACGGTTGCACAGTGCTAAATGGTCGAAAATTTAAGAGTTTTGAAGATGATATTCAATATGAAGAAGGCTATGATGAACAAGGCATGGATGAATTAATCAAAAAGGTAGCGGGGTAGAGAAGAAACCGCCATTGTCCAACTTTTATGAATGTGTATTTTTAATAGAAATCTTTTCTTTATCCGGAAAATTTTTATTTATAAATTCAATTATTCAGATATTCTTTCTTCCCTTTCAGACCGAATCAATGTTGAAAAAACGCTGTATTTTTCACCGCACTTACCACTTTCAAGCTGTTAGAAAGATCAAAATCCTGTATAATTCAAACAATTTTTTGCTTAAATAACGTGTTGTGAGATCCTCTAATGCTTGAAACATCACAAACTATTCCTGAACTGGTTTCATGGGCGAAAGAACGTGAATTTTCGTTGAATTTGCCAACAGAACGTCTCGCCTTTTTACTCGCCATCGCTATTTATAATAACGAACGCTTTGATGGAGAAATGATTGAAACGGACTTGGTGGATATTTTCCGCCATATTTCCAAGGCTTTCGAGCAATCCCAAGAAACCATCGCCACCCGCGCCAATAATGCCATCAACGAATTGGTTAAACAGCGCTTTCTTAATCGCTTTAGTAGTGAATTTACCGAAGGCTTAGCCATTTATCGTTTAACGCCTTTAGGTGTGGGGGTTTCTGATTATTATATTCGTCAACGTGAGTTCTCAGCGTTACGTCTTTCCGTACAGCTTTCTATTGTTGCTGAGGAAATTCAACGGGCGTCTGATTCCGCCGAAGAAAATGGCGATGAGCATTATTGGCGTCGTAACGTGTTTGCTCCCCTAAAATATTCCGTAGCAGAAATTTTTGACAGTATTGATTTGTCACAACGCATTATGGATGAAAATCAGCAGACCATTAAAGATGAAATTGCCGCGTTATTAACCAAAGATTGGCAGGCCGCTATTTCCAGTTGTGAACAATTATTAGATGAAACCTCCGGTAATTTACGTGAATTACAAGATACCTTAAATGCTGCCGGAGACAAATTACAAGCGCAATTGTTGCGTATTCAAGATTGTGTGATTGGGCGTAGTGAGTTGTATTTTGTTGATGAATTGATCACCAATTTACAGGCGAAGTTAGACCGCATTATTAGCTGGGGCCAACAGGCGATTGATTTGTGGATCGGCTATGACCGCCATGTACATAAATTTATCCGTACGGCCATTGATATGGATAAAAACCGTGTATTTTCCCAACGTTTACGCAATTCCATTCATAATTATTTTGATCAGCCATGGTTCTTATGGACGGCTCAAGCAGAACGTTTAGTGGACTTGCGTGATGAAGAATTAGCATTACGTGAAGAAGATGCACTGGGTGAATTGCCTGAAGAATTGCAATATGAATCTTTAGCCGATATCCGCGAGCAAATTGTAGAACATATGCAAACCTTATTGGTGGATTTTCGTGAACATCAACGCCCGATAAATTTAAGTTTGGTTTTAAAACAGCAATTAGAACATTATCCATTGTCACAGCATTTTGATGTAGCACGTATTATTGTGGATCAGGCTGTGCGTCTAGGCATGGCAAGCTCTGATTTAAGTGGTATTTATCCAATTTGGGAAAGTATCAATGACAAGGGCGCCGAAGTGCAGGCTAATGTAATTGACGAATATTAAAGTGCGGTCGTTTTTAGGAACGTTTTTTATGAAACACAAAACGCTTAAATTTTTAACCGCACTTATATTGTTCGTTATATTGTTACTTCATTCTTATGTTGGCATCGTCACAATTGAAGGTGAGTTCGGCGATGGTTATGCTTTTTTTATCAAGAAAGAATTTACAACCCAAGTGATGTTTTATGCTCCTCTAGTAATGCGGGATTATGGTCCTGACGTATCGAATGAAGAATTTGAAAAAATTGTCGAATTTTGTGAAATCGTGAAATCCCCACAGGATTGGAATTGTGATGAGACACCATTTTTATTGGAAAAACAAAAACGAGAACTAAAACAATAACGGAAACATTATGAAAGAATTACTGAAAATCCGAGGGTTTTTACCTTATCTAGCCATTGCATTTTTAAATGCCAGTGTAGATTTGGCACATAAAATCACTATTCAAAATGTGCTTCTCAAAAGTTTTGATGGTGATACCTTGGTGGTATTAACCGCATTAGTCAATGCAATGATCTTATTGCCGTTTGTGTTCTTATTTTCTCCTGCTGGTTTTATTAACGACAAATATTCTCATACCAAAGTCATTCGCTATGCTGCCGTTGTTGGTGTATTCATTTCTTTTGCGATTTTTCTAAGTTATTTGGCCGGCGCTTTTGAAATTGCTTTTATTTTAACGCTGATTTTGGCGGCCCAAAGTGCGGTCTATTCTCCGGCTAAATATGGGATTATCAAATCTATTGTCGGTACGGAGCATTTGGGGGCGGCGAACGGTATTATTCAAGCCTTAACCATTGTAGCGATTTTATTTAGTTCCTTTGCTTTTTCGTATATTTTTGAAGTCATTTATGTCGCAAGTGATAATCCATCGCAAATTCTTTCCAGTATTTATTTCATTGGTTTTCTTATCGTAATTTTTAGCGCTCTGGAAGCTATTTTTGCCTTTAAGCTGCCATTCTTTGCAGCGGTAGAAAGTGAAGAAGAAAGAACGCAATTTAGCACTAAAAAATATTTCTCGTTAAGCTATTTAAAAGAAAACGTCAAACTAGTGCGTTCAGATAAAAATATTTGGTTGAGCATTATTGGGTTAAGTATTTTCTGGGGTGTTTCTCAAGTTATTGTGGCTGCATTCCCGGCACATTATAAAATGCTGTTTAATGACGACAACGCGTTGGTTATTCAAATGATTTTAGCCATCAGCGGCATTGGATTGATTTTCGGTTCATACATTGCCGGCGCCATGTCGAAATACCATATTGAATTGGGTATTGTTCCTCTGGGCGCATTAGGATTGTTTTTGTCCTTATTTTTCTTAGCGTCTTCCGGTAGCGTTGCCATTATTAGTTTCTGTTCGTTCTGTTTTGGTTTATTCGGCGGCTTGTTGATTGTGCCATTGAATGCCACTATTCAGTTCTTCGCCCCGAAAGCCAGCATAGGGAAAATCCTTGCCGGTAATAACTTCGTGCAAAACATTGCGATGATTGGTTTCTTGTTGCTCAGCATCGCTTTTGTGTATGCGGATATTTCAACTACCGGTTTATTTATATTCGTTGCCGTAGTTTGTTTTATTGGCTCTTTATATGCCATTTTGCAAGTACCGCATTTATTTACCCGTTTATTTTTATTGGTATTTTTAAAAACCGGTTATCGCTTCCATGTAGAAGGATTAAAAAACTTGCCGCAAAGCGGAGGCGTGTTATTGTTGGGGAACCATATTAGTTGGATTGACTGGTTGGCTTTACAAGCTGCCAGCCCACGTGCCATTAAGTTTGTGATGTATCGTGGTATTTATAACAAATGGTATCTCACTTGGATTTTCAAGTTCTTTAAGGTGATTCCGATTGGCGCGGGCTCTAGCAAGGAAAGTATCGAAACCATTCGCCAATATTTAGAAAACGGCGAAGTGGTAGCCTTATTTCCTGAAGGGCATATCAGCTATAACGGCCAAATTAACGAATTTCAACGCGGCTATGAACTCAGTATTAAAGAATGGCAGGATGTCTGTGTTGTGCCGTTTTATTTGCGGGGCTTATGGGGTTCGAGCTTCTCCCGTGCCGATGCTCACTATAAGGAACTCACCAAACAGCGCGGCAAACGCGATATTATTGTTGCTTTCGGTAAACCAATTCGTGAGTTTGTCGATCACGTTGCCATGAAACAGAAAGTGGTGGAGCTATCTTTTTCCTCTTGGGAAAACTTTATTGCGCGCCAACAACCGCTAACTCATTATTGGTTAGATATGGCGAAAGGTAATTTGTTGGGTGAATGTGTTGTCGATAGCATGGGGACCGAACTTACCAATGCCAAATTTATCAGCGCAGTGTTGGTGTTTAGTAAGCTATTTAAACAAACCCTGACTAATGAAAAAAATGTTGGCATCTTGTTGCCAAGTTCTGCCATGGGTGCCATTGTGAATATGGCGTTATTTGTGAACGGTAAGGTACCGGTAAATCTAAATTACACCCTGAGCGAACAAAGCATGGCATTGGCACTGAAAAAAGCCAATATTCAACAAGTGATCACTTCTGAAAAATTTCTTACTAAATTAAGCGGTAAAGGCTTTGATTATCAGGCATTGTTAGCGGATAAAGCGGTGATGATGGAAGAATTAGGCAAAGCCGTTAGCAAAACACAAAAAACGTTGGCATTTTTGACCGCACTTTTCATGCCTGCAAATTGGATTAAACTATTTAATTTTGCTGATGTTAGCTTGGATGATACGGCTACTATTTTATTTAGTAGCGGCAGTGAAGGGGAACCGAAAGGCATTGAATTAACCCATAAAAACCTGCTGACCAATATCCGCCAAATCAGTGACTTATTAAACTTCAGAAAAGACGATGTGATTTTAAACTCATTACCGATTTTCCATTCTTTCGGTTTAACCGTGACAACGTTACTTCCTTTATGTGAGGGCGTAAAAATGGTCAGCGTGCCTGATCCGACGGATGGTGCAACAGTTGGGAAAATGGCGGCACGGCATAACGCGAGCATTTTATTCGGTACTTCAACATTCTTCCGTCTTTATATTAAGAATAAAAAACTGCATCCGCTGATGTTCCAGAATGTTCGCATGGTAGTTGCCGGTGCAGAAAAACTGAAAACCGATGTGAAAGAAGCATTTCGTTTGAAGTTCGGTTTAGAGATTTATGAAGGTTACGGCACGACGGAAACCGCTCCGGTTGCTGCCGTGAATATGCCGAATATTTTAGAAAAAGAAACCTTAAAAGAACTCACCTTCAATAAGCAGGGCTCCGTCGGTTTACCATTGCCGGGCACCATCATTAAAATTGTTGATCCGGAAAGTTTGCAGGAATTGGCAACAGGCGAAGACGGTTTAATTTTAATCGGTGGCGGGCAAGTGATGAAAGGATACTTAAACGATGCGGAGAAAACTGCTGATGTCATTGCCGAAATCGACGGTGTGCGTTATTACAAAACCGGTGATAAAGGACATATTGATGAAAACGGTTTTATTACCATTGTTGACCGTTATTCGCGCTTTGCTAAAGTGGGGGGCGAAATGATCAGTTTAGGCAGTGTGGAAGAGCAAATCGCACAAGTCTTAAATGACGATGTACAGTTCACTGCAGCCAATGTACCCGATGAGAAAAAAGGCGAAGCCGTTGTGCTTTTAGTGAAAACCGAATTAGATATTAATGAGGTCATCAATATCTTAAAAAATTCAGCCATACCGCCGTTAATGCAACCGCCTTTTGTCTTTAAAGTAGATGAAATCCCAACGTTGGCAAGCGGCAAAGTGGATTTCAAAGGGGCGAAAAAGCTCGCCGTGACATTAGTAGAAAATAACGAATAAACCCAAAACAGAGAAACAACATGACAGAAAATAACCTTGAAGTAATTTCCCCAAAATTGGCAGCTGCCATTGCCAATCCGTTATTTCCGGCTGTGGACAGCCAGTTGCGTTCCGGTAAGCATATTGGTACGGAACATTTGGATAACCACGCTTTTTTACTTGATTTTCAAACGGAACTGGATTTGTTCTACCGTCGTTATAATGTGGAATTGATTCGCGCACCGGAAGGTTTTTTCTATTTACGTCCGAAAGCGACAACACTCATTGCCCGTTCTGTCTTAACTGAATTGGAAATGTTAGTGGGCAAGGTGTTGTGTTATTTGTATTTAAGCCCGGAGCGTTTAGCGCAACAGGGGATTTTTAACACGCAGGAAGTGTATGATGAGCTACTGAATTTAGCGGATGAAGGCAAATTGCTAAAAGCGGTGAATCAACGTTCCAGCGGTTCTGATTTGGATAAACAAAAATTGGCAGAAAAAGTGCGTGCGGCAATTGGTCGTTTGCGCCGTTTAGGCATGATTTATACCGTAGGCGAACCGAACAGCGGCAAATTTACCATTTCCGAGTCCGTATTCCGTTTTGGCGCGGAAGTGCGTGCGGGTGATGACCCGATTGAAGCACAATTACGCTTAATTCGTGATGGTGAAGCGGCTACGCCACAATCTTTACAAGCAGAAAAAGCGGCATTACAAAGTGACGTGGAGAACGGCGAAAATGAGGCTGATGTTGAAGACGAATTCGTAGAAGAGGAACAAGAATAATGACTGAAGAATTATCCCTGGAAAATGAAGTAATGGATACGGCGGCTTCTGGTGTAGCGCCGGTTATCTTTAACCAAAACAGTGGGGTAGAACGCGGTAAGTTCCGTTCTTTAACGCTCATCAACTGGAACGGCTTCTTCGCCCGTACCTTCGATTTAGACGAATTGGTCACGACACTTTCCGGTGGTAACGGTGCCGGTAAATCTACCACCATGGCCGGATTTGTGACAGCATTGATTCCGGATTTAACCTTATTGCATTTCCGTAACACCACAGAAGCCGGTGCCACAAGCGGTTCTCGTGATAAAGGTTTGCACGGTAAATTGCGCCCGGGCGTGTGTTACGCGGCGTTGGATACCATCAACTCCCGTCATCAACGGATTATCGTTGGTGTCCGTCTGCAACAAGTGGCAGGCCGTGACAAAAAAGTCGATTTAAAAACCTTTTCTATTCAAGGCGTGGAATTGTCTGTCAATCCGACCGCACTTTTCACCGAAACCATTAACGAACGTCAAGCGCGCGTACTGACCTTAAATGAACTAAAAGACAACGTTGAGCAGAGCGGCGCACAATTTAAACAATATCATTCCATCACCGATTACCACGGCATGATGTTTGATTTGGGGATTATTCCAAAACGCTTACGTTCTTCTTCAGACCGTAGCAAATTCTATAAGCTTATCGAAGCCTCTTTATACGGCGGTATTTCCAGTGCCATTACCCGTTCATTACGGGATTATTTATTGCCGGAAAATCTTGGTGTGAAAAAAGCCTTCCAAGACATGGAAAGTGCTTTACGTGAAAACCGTATGACGTTGGAAGCCATTAAAGTCACCCAAGCGGATCGTGATTTATTCAAGCATTTAATCACTGAATCGACTAATTATGTGGCAGCAGATTATATGCGAAATGCCAATGAACGTCGTGGCAACATTGAAAGCGCATTGGGTTTCCGTCAAGAATGGTATAAAGCCAAATCCGAACAGGATTTATCGCAACATCGTTTGGTTGATTTAAGCCGTGAAGCCGCCGAATTGGCAGAAAATGAAAGAATCCTGGAAGTGGATCATCAAAGCGCGCTTGATCACCTGAATTTGGTGTTAAATGCGTTACGTCATCAGGAAAAAATTTCTCGTTATCAAGAAGATGTCAACGAACTGACCGAGCGCTTGGAAGAGCAAAAAATGGTGGTTGAAACCGCCAACGAACAATTGGAAGAAAGTCAGGCGCAATTTGAACAAACAGAACAAGAAGTTGACAACTTGCGTTCCCAATTAGCAGATTATCAACAAGCCCTTGATGCACAACAAACTCGCGCATTGCAATATCAACAAGCAATTCAAGCCTTAGAAAAAGCCAAGACTTTGTGCGGATTAGCCGATTTATCGGTAAAAAACGTGGATGCATATCACGAAGAATTTGAAGCGCAAGCGGAAGTGTTGACGGATAAAGTACTTGAGTTAGAGCAAAAGATGTCTATTTCCGAGGCGGCGAAAACGCAATTTGATAAAGCCTATCAATTGGTTTGCAAAATTGCAGGTGAGGTGCCACGTTCTGCCGCGTGGGAAAGTGCAAAAGAACTGTTACGCGAATATCCGACACAAAAGCTTCAAGCGCAACAAACACCGCAATTGCGTGCTAAGTTACATGAGTTAGAGCAACGCTTAAATCAACAACAAAGTGCGGTCAGATTATTAAACGATTTTAATCAACGTGCGAATCAAAGCTTAGAAACAGCGGATGAATTAGAAGCATTCTATGGCGATCAAGAAGCCTTAATTGAGGATTTATCTGCTGAACTTTCTGATTTAGTTGAACAACGTTCAACCCTACGTCAAAAACGTGAAAATTTGACCGCACTTTATGAAGAAAATGCGCGTAAAGCGCCGGCTTGGTTAACCGCTCAAGCCGCATTGGAACGTTTGCAGGATCAAAGTGGCGAGCAATTCGAGGACAGCCAGGATGTGATGAATTTCATGCAATCACGATTGATAAAAGAACGTGAATTGACCATGGAACGCGACCAGCTAGAACTTCAACGTCAGCAATTAGATGAGCAAATTAGCCGTTTAAGTCAGCCGGATGGTTCGGAAGATGCCCGTTTGAATGTGCTTGCAGAACGTTTCGGTGGCGTGTTGCTGTCTGAATTATACGATGATGTGCCGATCGAAGATGCACCTTATTTCTCTGCCTTATACGGCCCGGCACGCCACGCTATTGTGGTGCGTGATTTGAATGCGGTAAAAGAGCAACTCGCTAATTTGGAAGATTGTCCGGAAGATTTGTATTTAATCGAGGGCGATCCGGCGGCATTTGACGACAGCGTGCTGTCCGCGCAAGAGCTGGAGCTTGGTGTGGTTGTTCAGGTGTCAGATCGTGAATTACGTTATTCCAAATTCCCTGAAATTCCGTTGTTCGGCCGTGCTGCCCGTGAAAAACATTTGGAAGAATTACAGGCTAAGCGTGAGGAAGTGGCGGAGCAGTACGCACAACGTGCTTTTGATGTGCAAAAATGTCAGCGTTTACATGAGCATTTTAGCCAGTTTGTTGGCCTGCATTTAGCCTTGGCATTCCAACCGAATCCGGAACAACTGATGGCGCAAACCAATCAACAACGTAATGAAATTGAACGCGAGCTTAATCAATTGGTGATTGGAGAGCAACAAATTCGTCTTCGTTTAGATGATGCGAAAGAAAGAATGCAGTTGTTGAATAAATTAATTCCGCAATTGCCATTATTGGCTGATGATAGCTTAACTGATCGCATTGAAGAATGCCGTGAGCAATTAGATTTGGCAGAGCAGGATGAATTATTTATCCGTCAGTACGGCGTCACGTTGTCACAATTAGAACCGATTGCTAACACCTTGCAAAGCGACCCGGAAAATTACGAGCACTTAAAAGCCGATTATGAACAAGCCATTCAGCTACAAAAACAAGTACAACAAAAAGTCTTTGCCTTGGCGGATGTGGTGCAACGCAAAGCGCATTTCAATTATGCGGAAAGTGTACAAACGGAAACCTCTGAATTAAACGAACAGTTACGCGCGCGTTTAGAACAAATGCAGCAACAACGTGAAATTCAGCGCGAACAATTACGTCAAGTTCAAGCGCAATATGCTCAGTACAATCAAGTGTTGATTCAATTGCAAAGTTCTTTCAACAGTAAAAATCAAATGTTGCAGGAATTGATGCAAGAAATTGGTGAATTGGGTGTGCGTGCTGATGAAGGCGCGGAAGAACGTGCCAAAATTCGTCGTGACGAGTTATATCAACAACTTTCTACTAATCGCCAACGCCGTTCTTATATTGAAAAACAACTCACACTTATCGAAAGTGAAGCGGAAAATCTGACTCGTCGTATTCGTAAAGCAGAACGTGATTATAAAACCCAGCGTGAGTTGGTGACGGCAGCGAAAATGAGTTGGTGTGTGGTGCTTCGTTTATCCCGTAATTCTGATGTAGAAAAACGCTTAAATCGTCGTGAATTAGCCTATTTATCCGCAGATGAGTTGCGCTCCATGTCGGATAAAGCGCTAGGTGCGTTGCGTACAGCGGTTGCTGACAACGAATATCTGCGTGATGCTTTGCGTTTATCAGAAGATAGCCGTAAACCGGAAAATAAAGTGCGGTTCTTTATCGCCGTATATCAACATCTGCGCGAACGTATTCGTCAGGATATTCTGAAAACCGATGACCCGATTGATGCAATTGAACAAATGGAAATCGAGCTTTCTCGCTTAACGGAAGAATTGACCAGCCGTGAACAAAAATTGGCGATAAGTTCTGAAAGTGTGGCGAATATCATGCGTAAAACCATTCAACGTGAACAAAATCGCATTCGTATGTTGAATCAAGGCCTACAAAATATCGCCTTTGGTCAGGTGAAATCGGTACGTTTGGTGGTAAATATTCGTGATACGCATGCCATGTTGTTGGATGCGTTATCCGGTAATCAGTCGGATTATCAAGATCTGTTCAGCGACAACCGTATGACTTTCTCCGAGGCCATTGCGAAGCTATATCAACGTCTCAACCCACATATCGATGTAGGGCAACGTACTGCGCAAACTATCGGTGAAGAATTATTGGATTATCGTAATTACCTTGACTTAGAAGTGGAAGTTTACCGTGGCGCAGATGGCTGGTTACGTGCAGAAAGTGGCGCATTATCCACCGGGGAAGCCATCGGTACCGGTATGTCCATCCTCTTAATGGTGGTACAAAGCTGGGAAGAAGAAAGCCGTCGTATTCGTGGCAAAGACATCGTGCCGTGCCGTTTATTATTCCTAGATGAAGCGGCTCGTCTTGATGCGAAATCCATTTCTACGTTGTTCGAGTTATGCGAACGCCTGGATATGCAACTATTGATTGCTGCACCGGAAAACATCAGCCCGGAAAAAGGCACCACCTATAAACTGGTGCGTAAAATCTCCGGTAATCACGAACACGTTCATGTGGTCGGATTACGCGGATTCGGCGCAACAGACTAGTTTAATAAAAAGTGCGGTTAAAAAATGAAGTGTTTTTTGACCGCACTTTTACCTAGAGACATCCAATGAAAATCTTCACGATAAAAAAAGGGCAATTTAGCCAACTTAAACAACAAAAATTTAAGTTAGAAAAAGATATTCAGCGATTATTTGAGCAAAATCTCTCATTGATAACAGACGACTATCTGTTTATTAGTTCTGAATTTTCTATTAAAAATTCACGTATTGACACATTAGCTTTTGATAAGGAAAGCAATGCTTTTGTAATCATTGAATATAAAAAACAACAAAATACCAGTGTAGTTGATCAAGGTATTTCTTATCTAAATTTGATGCTTGAATATAAAGCAGATTTTATCATGGAATACAATGAGACACAGAAAAATCTACTCAAACGCAATGAAGTAGATTGGTCTCAATCAAAAGTTATTTTTGTTTCCCCTACCTTTAATGATTTTCAAATTCAAGCGACTAATTTTAAAAATCTTCCTATTGAATTATGGGAGGTAAACCGTTTTGATGACGAGATTATTACGGTAAATATCATTAATAAGTCAAAATCGGCACCGAATATTAAATCCGTAACAACAGAAAAATCAGAAGAGTTTGAATCCCTTAAGGAGATTCAAGTGTACGAAGAATCTGATCATTTAAATGATAAATCTGATGAAATTAAAGAACTTTATGAGGAGTTCAAACAAGCAATCTTAAACTTAGATAATAATATCGAGATTACCGCAAGGAAATTATATATCGCATTTAAAAAAGAGAAGAATGTGGTGTGTCTACGTGTTCAGAAAAAAGCCTTAAAAATGTGGATTAATCTTCCTTATCATGAATTAGATGATCCTAAAAGATTAGCGAAAGATGTAACAAATACGGGGCACTGGGGGAATGGTGATTGTGAAATCATCGCTCAAGACACGCAACATCTTGAATATATTATGAGTTTAATTAAGCAATCACTTAATAAGGAATAAAAAATGCACAACCTCATTATCGCCGTTCTCTGTAGTGTTGCGGTGTCTGTATTATTAAAAGTTGCCCGTAAACGTAATATTGTTATTCAGCAAGCTATTGCTTTTAACTACATTGTTGCATTGTCACTTAGTTGGTTTTTATTAAAACCGGATTTCAAAGGACTTGAGTTTACTGACTTTATCGCACAAAGCGAAAATACGCCGATTTTCTTAGCATTAGGTATTTTATTGCCAAGCGTGTTTATTATTATGTCCAAAGCCGTAGAATTCGCCGGAATTGTACGTTCTGATGCGGCACAACGCTTATCCTTATTTTTACCCATTCTCGCTGCGTTTTTAATCTTCCACGAAACCCTAAGTCAATCAAAAGTCGTTGGTATTGTGTTGGCATTTGTCGGGTTATTTTGCCTTTTAAGTAAACCAAATGAGCAAAGTGCGGTCGCTTTTCGAGGTATTTTGGGCTTAGTCGGTGTGTGGTTTGGCTATGGCATCATCGATATTTTGTTTAAACAAGTAGCGAAAAGCGGGGGAGCATTCCCAACGACTTTATTCATTGCGTTTTCCTTGGCTGCCTGCATTATGTTTATTTACTTGTTATTCAAACGAACTCAATGGAATGTCGCAAGTTTTGTGGGCGGCATTATTTTAGGTGTGCTAAATTTCTTCAATATTCTGTTTTATATTAAAGCTCACCAGAGTTTTGGTTCGAATCCAACATTAGTTTTTGCCGGCATGAACATTGGGGTGATTTGTTTAGGTACGATTACCGGCGCATTAATTTTTAAAGAAAAAATCAGCAAAGTTAACTGGTTAGGTATTGTATTCAGCTTGTCTGCAATTTTCTGTTTGTATTATCTAGATAAAATCTTGGCTTAAATTTGAGAAAAGTGATGGCAAAAAACGATTTCAGCTTTTTCATTTACGACTATGAAAGTTTTGGTGTCAATCCGGCTACCGATCGTCCGGCGCAATTTGGCGGTATTCGTACAGATGCCGATTTTAATATTATAGGCGAGCCCATTGTGTTGTATTGCAAGCAAACCAACGATTATTTGCCTGCTCCGGAGGCTGTGTTAGTGACAGGCATTACACCACAGGAGTGTAATGAAAAAGGCCTGCTGGAACCGGATTTTGCCGCTCGAATTTTACAGGAATTCAGCCAACCAAATACCTGTGTCATGGGCTTTAATAATATTCGTTATGACGACGAAATGACACGCTATACCTTTTATCGTAATTTTATTGATCCTTATGAATATAGCTGGAAAAACGGTAATTCCCGTTGGGATTTGTTGGATTTAGTGCGTGCGTGTTATGCCTTGCGTCCCGATGGCATTGAGTGGCCTTTGGATGATGAAGGCATGCCGAGTTTTCGTTTGGAAAAACTGACGAAAGCGAATGGAATAGAGCATACGAATGCGCATGACGCCATGTCTGATGTGTATGCCACCATTGAAATGGCAAAATTAATTAAGCAAAAACAGCCGAAGTTATTTCAATATTTCTTTGAAAATCGTGGGAAAAAAGAGATTGAAAAACTCATTAATACCGCAGAAATGACGCCGTTAGTGCATGTGTCGGGAATGCTAGGAAATTACCGCGGAAATACGACATTAATTGCACCTTTAGCTTGGCATCCAACGAATAAAAATGCTGTTATTGTATGCGATTTAACCGCCAATATTGATGATTTGCTAACAAAATCGGCAGAGGAGTTGCGTGAAAATCTTTATACGAAGAAAGAAACGTTGTTAGAGTCTGGAGTGCTTCCTGTTCCGTTAAAGCTCATTCATATCAATAAATGTCCTATTGTAGCGCCGGAAAAAACCTTATTGTCTCAAAATGCTGAACGTTTAGGGATTGATCGAGAGTTGTGTGCACAAAATCAACAGAGTTTGTTGGCATCTAAGGATATTCGTCAAAAAGTTATGGATATTTTTCAGCAAGATCGCGAGTTTGAAGCATCTGATAATGTTGAAACTGAACTTTATAATGGCTTTTTTAGTGATGCTGATAAAAACAATATGGCAATTTTACGCACTTTAAAGCCCGAAAAGCTCGCTGAACATAATCTGAGTTTTCAAGACCCAAGAATCCCTCAATTGTTGTTTCATTATCGCGCCAGACATTTTTATCGCACATTAAACCGAGCTGAACAAATTAAATGGCAAAAATATTGCCGGAAAAAATTAGATGCTGAAGTTTTGCGATTTGAGCAAAGCCTTCAAGAGTTAGCTGCACAAAATGAGAACAATGAAGAAAACCTCACTTTATTACAAAAAGTTTATGAATATGGCAATAAGATAATTGGTTAGAAAGTGCGGTCAAATTTTTTAATGTTTTTTCAATAGAAGAAAAGAGACAACGTCACTAAATATTAAATAATGAAAACACGCTGGATGAAAATTCAGCGTGTTTTTTTATTATGTATTTTAAAAATTCAGCATAATGAAGCCTGATAATTACCTCAGATTTCACGTAGCGCGATCTATTTCATATAGTTTATCTATAAAACAGAGTAATTTTTATAGTAAAAACATGACATTAAAATGGATAGACATAAGTTGTGATTTAGGCTCATTAGAATACTTTTATCGACTTCATTTCTTATTGAAGAATTATTTACATTTCAAATTTAAAGTCCATAACTTCATTTCTTAATTTGTTATATACCTTGCTAAAGCGAGTTTTTGTCTAGTTTTACTAGTAAGAGTGACTTGTGCATAAGTCTGTGTTTTTATTAAATAGTAGTGTTTGTTTACTTTGTCACTAACTTCGCATAACACATATTATGTTAAATATAAAATTACAAAAGTAACATTTAGGTAAATGATGCTATGACTCTTCTAATTCATTACCATGTAACGTCTTAAGGTCAGATTTTTGGTTTTATTAAATGAACTAATGATTAGGAAATATATAGACGCTTCTTTTTCAATGTTGCCACGACGTTCATTGGCATTTACTTTTCATACATCACTTTACAAAATGACTATTTTGAGATTATTAATAATGATCATGTCTCTTTTTAGTGATAACCCTATGTAAAAAATCGGAGATAATTTTGGGATTAAAGCACGGTTAATCTAAAGAAGGAAAATTGTCTTTTGATCTAAATTGAGTTCAGTGCATATACAATAAACCGGAAGCTATAACGACTCTTTATCTACTCTTTTTTATCCGGTCTATGGGGAAGCGTACTTTAACAATTTAGTTACAATTGAGAATTTATTTCAGTAACTTTATCTAAATGAGAATTGTTGTTATTGTAAAATTTATTTAAAATTAATGTGTTACATAAAAATAATTTTAAATTTAGGTTGACTATTCTCAATTGGATGAATAAAATGTGCACAGCAAATTAAGTTGTATTGTGATTAATCTTTTAACAAAATCATTAAGGAAAGGTGTTGGTTATGCTTAGTAAAGCGATTACAGCAAAATTAAATGAACAAATTAATCTTGAATTCTATTCGTCAAATGTTTATTTACAAATGAGTGCATGGTGTGACAACCATGGTTATGAGGGGGCGGCAGCATTTTTACTTCGCCACGCAGATGAAGAATTAGAGCATATGCAAAAATTATTCACTTATGTAAGTGAAACTAGCGGTATGCCGTTATTGGGTAAAATTGAAGCGCCTAAACACGATTATGCTTCATTAAAAGAAGTTTTTGAAACAACATTAGAACATGAAAAACTAGTGACATCCAAAATCAATGAATTAGTTGAATGTACTTTTGCTGAAAAAGACTACTCCACTTTCAATTTCTTACAATGGTATGTAGCAGAACAACACGAAGAAGAAAAATTATTTAACAGTATTGTTGATAAATTTAAACTTCTTGGTGAAAGCGGCACAGCGCTTTACTACATTGATCGTGAGTTAAAAACTTTATAAGAATAGGAGAAATAAAATGTTGTCAAATAGCGTGATTAAACTATTAAATGATCAAATGAATTTGGAATTCTATTCTTCAAATTTATACTTACAAATGAGTGCATGGTGCGAACAAGAAGGCTTTGAAGGTGCGGCTAAATTTTTATCTGCTCACGCAGCTGAAGAAATGCAACACATGCGTAAATTATTTACTTATTTAAATGAAACAGGTGCGTTGGCAGTGATTAGTCAAATTGATGAGCCACCACATCAATTTACTTCATTAAAACAAGTACTTGAATTGACTTATCAACATGAAAAATTAATTACCAGTAAAATTAATGAGTTAGTAGGTAAAACTTTTGAAGAAAAAGACTACTCTGCATTTAACTTCTTACAATGGTATGTGGCGGAACAACACGAAGAAGAAAAATTGTTTAGTCGCATTCTTGATAAATTAAATCTGCTTGGTGAAGATGGTAAAGGTTTGTTCCTTGTAGATAAAGATTTAGCAGCATTAGCGACAGCAAGTAACTAATCTAATAAACATGAAAAGGCTAAGTTTTATGACTTAGCCTTTCTTTTTATAATCAATTTATTCATCTTGTTGAAAGTGCGGTTGATTTTAGCGACGTTTCTTGAGAGTTCGTTTCAGGTTGATGGTAAAAAGTGCGATAAAAGAATGCAATAAGCAATATTATCAACATGATAAGAATCTGAATTAAACGTTTTTTTGTAAGTTTTTCGGCTGCCATATTTCCTCGTATGTGTTTTATACTTCTTAAATTTACTATTTAGTGGTATTATTGAGTTAGATCAATTTTACACGATTTTTGGTGTTTTTTCTTTGAGTTTGGGGAACAGATGAAAATTCTAACGGCAGACACAAAATTAGGACGTCGGGTGCAATCCGGTGGCTGTGCTATTCATTGTCAAAACTGCAGTATTAGCCAGTTGTGCATTCCTTTTACACTCAATGAGCACGAGTTGGATCAGTTAGATAATATTATTGAGCGCAAAAAGCCAATTCAGAAATCTCAAGTTCTTTTCAAGGCAGGAGATGAGTTAAGCTCGCTCTATGCTATTCGTTCGGGCACGATTAAATCCTACACAATTAGTGAAACCGGTGAAGAGCAAATTACCTCGTTTCATTTACCCGGTGATTTGGTCGGTTTTGACGCTATTATGAATATGCAACATCCGAGTTTTGCTCAAGCCTTGGAAACAGCCATGGTGTGTGAAATTCCCTTTGATATTTTAGATGATTTATCCGGCAAAATGCCGAAATTACGCCAACAAATTATGCGTTTGATGAGTAATGAAATTAAAAGCGATCAGGAAATGATTTTGTTACTGTCTAAAATGAACGCTGAAGAGCGCTTGGCTGCCTTTATTTATAATCTCTCTCAACGTTATTCTGCTCGCGGTTTTTCCGCACGTGAATTTCGTTTAACCATGACTCGTGGTGATATTGGCAACTATCTTGGTTTGACGGTTGAAACCATCAGCCGCCTGTTAGGTCGTTTCCAAAAATTAGGTATTTTATCGGTTCAAGGCAAATACATTACGATTAATAATATGGCTGAATTGATCGAATTATCCGGCACCAATAAAACCAAAATCAAAATGGTTATCTAATTTTTTTTCCTATCACTAGTGCAGCAAAAAATGTTGCACTAGATCATCTTTTTAAAAACCGCGCCTTGTTATTTCATCAAATATGTTCTACCCTATTTGAGTAGCAATAATGGAGGTTGTGTATGAAATTCAATAATATACTGGTTGTTTTAAACCCGGAAAATGACAAACAATACGCTCTTGCCAGAGCTGTTCGATTAGCGAAAGAGCAAAAAAGTCCAAATCCCGTCAAAATTACCCTATTCTTTGCCATTTATGACTTATCTTATGAAATGTCAGCTCTACTTTCTTCAGAAGAGCGTGAAGAAATGCATCACAATGTGATTGAACAGCGCAAGCTGGCTATCCAGCCTTATATTGAAAAATACGCCTCTGACGGTATTGAATTTGCATCTACTGTGGTTTGGCATAGCAATGAAGCAGAAGCCATTACCACCGAAGTGGAAAATCACAACTACGATTTGGTTGTGAAGTACACTAATGCGGAAGAAAGCCTGAAATCCTTAATTGTCACCCCGGTGGATTGGCAAATTTTGCGTAAATGCCCTACTCCGATTTTGATGGTTAAAGATGGTGATTGGAAACATCAACGTCGTATTTTGGTTGCCGTGAATGTTTCTGATGATGAAAATGAGGCCCACAGCACATTTAATGACGAATTGGTTTCATTAAGTATGGATTTAGCCGATTCTTTAGATCGTGGCAATATTCATCTTGTCACAGCTTATCCACCAACACCGATTAATATGGCCATTGACTTACCGGAATTTAGTTCCGGCGAATATAGTAGCGGATTACGTGGACAGTATTTGTTGAATATGAAAGCGTTACGTCAAAAATATGGTATTGATGGCGATCATACACACGTTTTGGAAGGTTTCCCGGAAGATGTTATTCCCCAAGTGGCTGAAAAATTAGAAGCGGAATTGGTTATTCTTGGTACTATCGGTCGAACAGGTCTGTCAGCCGCCTTTTTAGGCAACACGGCAGAACATGTGATTAGCAAATTAAACTGCAATTTATTAGCGATTAAACCGTCGAAAAAGGACGATTAAGATAAACTTGCGGAGTAGTTAATATTTTTTATTGACTACTCCTTTTTTTTGCATTACTTTTTTTATCCTGCGAAATTACTTTTTACTTTAATTTTTAATTAATTACCCCCCAAGAAGGAAATAAAGGATGAAAAAATCATTGCTTATTACATTATTAGGATTAGCCGGTTTAGCACAGGCACATGAAGTTTGGGTTGTTGCTCCGGCACATATTGAGGCGAAAGACGTACTTAAAGCCGAGTTAGCATATGGCCATCATTTCCCTTATGCAGAGAAAATTGCGGATGATCGGTTACATTTTTTTGCTCCGCTTGAAGTAACTGATAAAAACGCTATGGTAACCGCACTGAAACAACAAGGCGAAAATTATCAATACACTTTGGAAAAACCGTTAGCAGAAGGTTCATATTGGGTAAGTGCTACTTATAAACCGACTTTTTGGTCGAAGAATGCAAAAGGTTGGAAACAAGAAAATATGCAAAAAATGACTGACGCGACTTATTGCGAACAAACTCAAATGTTCGGTAAAAGCTTGGTCACCGTGGGTGATAAAGCTGATTCAACGGTGTTTAAAGAAAAATTAGGTCAAGAATTAGAAATTGTGCCATTAAAAAGCCCTACCGAATTGAAGGAAGGGGAAATTTTCCCATTGCAAATTTTCTATAAAGGTAAACCATTGGCGGGTGAAACCGTCATTGCGACCGCAGATACCGTTGTTGTTAAAGACATTGAATCTGCAGAAGAACACCGTGAAGTCCAAGGTTTTTCCAGTAAGACCGATAAAGATGGCAAAGTGAATTTTCTACCGTTAATTGAAGGGTTATGGAAAGTAAAAGTCGTACATAAAACTGAATTTAGCGATCCAAAAGTGTGCCAACATTCAGCCAGCTATGCCACATTGGTTTTACCTGTCGGGGAAAAACGCGCGCAATATACGCCACATGAACATCACCACCATCATTAATGGAAAAACAAAAAACACCAATAACGGTGGTTTTTTATAAGAAAAGTGCGGTCAAAAATTCATTTGTTTTTTTGACCGCACTTTATTTACTTCTTACGTTCTACCCATTTGCCATCTACAAAATCCACAATCCATTTGGTCGCTTTGCCATTTTTTTCGGAAGTCACATATTGGCGTTTTTCCTTGCGACTAAAACGAATAATTGCTTCATTGCCTTCCGGGTCGGTTTGTGGAGCTTCGGCTAAATAGCTTAATTTTTCCGGTAAACGATCACGATATAAGGCCAATTCAGCAACTTTTGGTGCTCGGGTTTCACGAGATTTCGGGAAATTATGGGCGGACATAAACACACCACCCGCGCCATCGCGCAACACAAAATACGCGTCTGACTTTTCACATCTCAATTCAGGGAAATGAATCGGCTCTTCTTTCGGTGGAGCGACTTCACCGTTTCTCAAAATCTTTCGGGTGTTGTCACATTGCGTACAAGCCATGTACTTACCGAAACGACCTAGTTTCAAATGCATATCGCCACCGCATTTATCGCACTCAACAATCGGACCGTCGTAACCTTTAATTTTGAATTTGCCTTCTTCAATTAAATACCCGTCACAATTCGGATTGTTGCCGCAAATATGTAATTTGCGATGTGGATCAATAATATAGCTGTCCATTGCAGTACTGCATTTAGGACAACGTTTCCGCTCCATTAATGCTTTGGTTTCGGAAGCATCATCCAGCACGTTTAATAATTCCGCTTCAGGAATCAAGTTAATGGTGGTTTTACAACGTTCTTTCGGAGGTAAAGAATATCCGGTACAGCCTAAAAATACGCCGGTACTGGCGGTTCTAATCGCCATATTGCGACTACAAGTCGGGCAATGAATATCCGTCGGCACCAAGCTATTTGGGCGCATACCGCCTTCTAATTCATCTAATTCTGCTTTGCTTAATTGTTTAGAGAAATCTTTGAAGAATTGATTTAATTCTGTTTTCCAGTCTTTTGTGCCGGATGCAATTTGATCCAACACGTCTTCCATATTCGCGGTAAAATCATAATTCATTAAATCGGCGAAAGATTGATTTAAACGATCAGTGACAATTTCCCCCATTTTTTCTGCATAGAAACGACGATTTTCAGTACGTACATAACCGCGTTCTTGAATGGTGGAAATAATTGCCGCATAAGTAGAAGGTCGTCCGATACCACGTTTTTCAAGTTCTTTAACCAACGCTGCTTCAGAAAAACGTGCCGGCGGTTTGGTGAAATATTGTTGCGGTTCCACCGTCAATAAATTCAGCGTGGTATTTACCGCTACATCCGGAAGTGCCTGATCTTCAGGTGATTTTCCTGGTTGTGGCAATACTTTCGTCCAACCGTCAAAGCGTAAAATACGCCCCTTCGCAGTTAAGGTGTAATCCCCTGCCCTTACCGTTAAGGTGGTGCTGTCATATTGTGCTGCCGGCATTTGACAGGCAACAAATTGACGCCAAATCAGGTCATATAAACGCTCGGCATCTTTTTCCATGCCGACCAAATCATGCGAACCGATATGAATATCCGATGGGCGAATCGCTTCGTGTGCTTCTTGCGCATTTTCTTTGCTGGAATAGAAATTCGGTTTGGCCGGCAAATAAGGTGCGCCATAATGTTTTTCAATATAACCGCGCACCATATTTAATGCATCTTGACTCAAATTGGTGGAGTCGGTACGCATATAAGTAATGTAACCCGCCTCATATAAACGCTGCGCCAACATCATGGTTTTCTTCACGCCAAAGCCCAAACGGGTGCTGGCAGTTTGCTGTAAGGTTGAGGTGATAAATGGCGCGCGGGCTTTAGAACTGGTGGGTTTGGTTTCCAAATCGGAAATGACATAATCAGATTTAGTTAAAAAATCCACCGCACTTTGTGCTTGTTCGGCATTTTTTGGCTCAAATTTTTTGCCTTTAAATTGCACCACATCCAAACGAATTTGTTCATGTTTCGCCGTGTCGGTTAAAACGGAAACTTCCCAGTATTCTTGTGGCACAAAGGCTTTAATTTCCCGTTCACGCTCAACAATCAATTTCACCGCAACAGACTGGACGCGTCCTGCTGACAAGCCACGTGCTACTTTTTTCCAAAGCAATGGCGACACCATAAACCCTACCACACGATCTAAAAAACGACGGGTTTGTTGAGCGTTAACGCGATCCATATTCAACGGTTCGGGGTGTTCAAAGGCCTGTTTAATGGCGTTTTTAGTGATTTCATTAAATACTACGCGGCTAAAGCGTTCGTTATCACCGCCAATTACTTCACGTAAATGCCAGGCGATAGCTTCCCCTTCTCTATCCAAGTCGGTTGCGAGGTAAATGTGATCGGCTTTTTTAGCGAGAGATTTTAATTCGGCAACAACTTTTTCTTTGCCGGGTAAGATTTGATAATTGGCTTTCCAACTGTGATAAGGGTCAACGCCCATACGTTTGACTAAGGCGTCTTGTTCTTTCTTTTGTTTAAGCGCCTGTTTTTCTTCTAAACTCAACCCTTTCGTTGAGATTGGCTTGGCTTTTTCACCATTGCCGGAACCCACTGTCGGCAAGTCACGAATATGCCCGATGCTGGATTTCACCACATAATTGCTTCCTAAATATTTATTAATGGTTTTCGCCTTTGCCGGCGACTCCACAATAACCAAGGATTTACTCATTATTATTACCTAATTCTGTTTAATTTATGTAAAATTGCCCGCTATATTGCTAACTATCTTTAGTCAGGTCAACTACTTTTTTCCAAAAGGCACAATAAATGGATAAACTCAATGCAATTTCAATTTTTTGTAAAGTGATCGAAACACAAAGTTTTACTCAAGCGGCCGCGTTACAAAATATCTCTGTTGCCATGGCAAGCAAACTGGTATCACAACTCGAAGAACACCTAAAAACCAGATTGTTACAACGTACCACCCGTAAAATTGTGCCTACCGAAGCAGGCAGTATCTATTATCAACGCTGCCAACCTATTTTACTGGAGTTAGAAGACGCCGATTCCAGTATCAGCAACCTTTCTACTTCCTTACAAGGTCATTTAACGGTGTCCGTACCGCGGGATTTCGGCTTGCGTTTTATTACCCCAAACCTCGCCTCTTTTATTAGATCCCATCCGAATTTACACATAGATATTGAGTTTAATGACCGCATTATCGATCTGGTGAGTGAAGGATTTGATTTAGCTTTACGTATCGGTTATTTGCAAGATAGCTCTCTGGTTGCCCGAAAAGTGGCCACTTCTTCCATGCATTTTGTGGCGTCTCCAGAGTATCTTGCCAAGCATGGTACCCCGCAAACACCGGAAGATTTAGAACACCATGATTGTTTATTGTATAAATCCTCTGGCAACCAAATTTATTGGGAGTCTGATAAGTATAATAAAACTCAACGAGTTAAAATGCGCTCCAAATTGACGTGTAACAACGGATTAACGTTAGCTGCCTTATGTACGGAGGGCTTAGGTATTATCAATTCTCCCCGCTTTTTTATAGAAGAAGAATTAGCGTCAGGCAAATTGGTTGAAGTTCTTGCAGACTATCGTCAGCAAAGTTTAGATCTCCATGTGGTTTACCCGAACCGTCGCCATCTCGCGGCCAAAGTCACAGCGTTCATTGATTTTATTCATCAACTGAATTTATGCCGAACAACGCCTTAAAGTGCGGTCAAAAAAAATGACATTTTTAATAACCTTGTTTAACTTTATTAGGCAAGGTTATTTTTTAGGTCTAATACAAACGGAATGTTAGGAGGTAATGGTGCTAATTTGCCCAACTCCAACCAAGTAGATGGAAAATGAAAGTCTGACCCTACGGAACCGGCCAATTGATTGTCTTCGGCGATTTTCACCAACAATTGAAATTGGTCACGGCTTTGCCCGCAACCTGAAATCTCCATAGCGTCGCCGCCCCAGGCTTTAAAACTTTCCACTAATTTACGCACCCACTTGGTGGTCATGGTATAACGCAAGGGATGAGCCAACACGGCAATGCCGCCTGCCGCATGAATAATCTCGATAGCACTTGGAATATCAATCCACTGCGGTTTGACGTATGCAGATTTGCCTTGTCCCAAATAACGCTTAAAGGCTTGATTATCACTAGATACTTTACCAATTTGAACCAAATGGCGGGCATAATGGGCACGTGTCACTTCGCCATCACCGGCTAATTGTTTAGCTTCCAAATAGGCATTTACCACACCAGCCTTCGCTAATTTAGCCCCTATTTCCTGCGCACGAATATCCCGCAAACGCGCTTGTTCTGCCAAAAGTGCGGTCATTTTTTCATGTAAAATATCAAAACCCAATCCCACAATATGAATGGAACGATTTTCCCAAAGGGTAGATAACTCCACACCATTAATAAGCTGAATGCCTAACAAATCAGCTTGTTTACGCGCTTCAGACACACCTGCTACCGTATCATGATCTGTTAACGCTAATACATTTACGCCTTTTTCATAAGCGCGTAGCACTACCTCCTTTGGTGATAACACGCCGTCAGAAGCCGTGCTGTGGCAATGTAAATCGTATTTTGTCATGTGTTAACCTGCGATTCTGTTCTAATTTCATGATTATTTTCTTTAACAATAACCGCTTGATGATTATTGATTGGAAATAAATTGTATGTGGATTGATAAGCACGAATGGTTTCCATTGCACTTTCTTCAAAAGGAAATTCACCATAATGTGGCACAATGGCAAAATTAACGAGATTGAATGAAGAATAATCAGTCAATGCTGAAGCAACCATCTTATCATCCATAATTTGACTGTATTTAATATCACCAGCAGTAATCATTGCTCCTGCAGATTCACCGATATACACCATTCCTTCTGAAATTCGTAAGTTAATCAGCTCAAGTAAATTTTTTTTCTTTAATTCTTGTAACAGATAAAACGTATTGCCACCTGAAATATACAGACATGGTGTTTGTTTTATTTTTTCCTTGATAATCACTTCAGACGTATTGGCAATATCTAAAATATCTACGGAGAATCCTAATGTCCGAAACAAATATTTCGCTTCATCAATATAGTCTACATAATGCTCTACATTGCCGGCAGTTGGGATAAATAATACCTGCTTGGCTAATGTTTGTTCTTGTATAAAATTTCTAAACAGATTTTCCACACCTGCAAAATAAGAAGTTAAAAATAAGGTTTTCATCTAGTTAGTCTCTTATTTAATTCCTTGAACCAATTCTTTAACTAATCTCGGCCCATGATAAATTATGCCCGAATACACTTGTAAAAGCTCTGTACCGGCTTGGATTTTTTCTTGTGCATTTTGTATGCCGTCAATACCGCCGCTACCAATGATTGGGATTTGTCCTTTTAGTTCTAGGTGTAATCGTTTAATGATTTCCGTACTTTTATGTTGTAACGGTTTTCCGCTTAATCCGCCCTGCTGTTCGGCATTTTTTAAATGTGTGACGTTGTCGCGAGAAATCGTTGTATTAGTGGCAATGACACCATCCATTTTGTGACGAACTAAAGTATCGGCAATTTGCACCAACTCAGCTTCCGTTAAATCCGGTGCGATTTTCACTGCAATCGGCACATACTTATTATATTGTTCGGCCAATACGGCTTGACGGGCTTTGATGCTTTGCAATAAATCGTCAAAATAATCGCCGTATTGTAATTGGCGTAAGTCAGGCGTATTTGGCGAAGAGATATTGACGGTAATATAGTCTGCATAGTTATAGGCTTTATTAAGACAGAAAAGATAATCATCCTTACCTTTTTCTAATGGGGTAACTTTATTTTTACCGATATTAATTCCAATCACGCCGTCATAGCGGGCATTTTTGACATTTTCAATGAGATGATCAATGCCATAATTATTAAAACCGTTGCGATTAATGATGCCTTCAGCTTCAACCAAACGGAACTGGCGTGGTTTGGCGTTGCCATCTTGTGCTAGTGGTGTCACTGTTCCTACTTCAATAAAGCCAAATCCCATAGCGCCGAAACCGTCGATAGCCTCTCCGTTTTTGTCTGCGCCGGCTGCTAACCCGATAGGATTTTTAAATTCAATGCCCATTACTGTTTTAGGTGTGCCTTGTGGGCAAGCGAATAATTGTTTTAACAATGTGCGTATCGGTGCGAATTTGGCCAGCCCAAGGGTTTTAATAGCCAAATCATGGGCGATTTCGGGTTCAAGGGAAAAAATCCCTTTACGAATGAAAGAATACATACTCGTTTATCTCTCCGGATAGTTAACTGTGAATGAATAGAAAAAGTGCGGTTAAATTTGACCGCACTTTTTTTGTTACTGTAATGCTTTCTCGATTTTCTCAAACAAATCACGAGACAAATCTTCCATTTCACTGATGCGTTCTAACGCCCGTTTCATGAGTGTTTGACGTTGATTATCATAGCGGGCAAAACGGATTAGCGGCTCAATTAAACGGGAAGCCACTTGCGGGTTGCTCTTGTTCAGTTTAATCAAAATATCCGTTAGGAAACGGTAGCCGGAACCATCAATGGCATGGAAGGCTTTCAAGTTCTGACCGGCGAATGTTCCCACCAAAGCACGTAAGCGATTCGGATTATTAAAGTTAAAACTTGGGTGATCCATAAGCTGCATCACGTTTTGCAATACGTTTTCTTCCGGACGAGTAGCTTGTAATGCAAACCATTTGTCCATCACCAAGCCGTCATGTTGCCATTTTTCTTCAAAATCTGCCAACAAATTATCCTGGCAAGCCAATTTGGCTTGTGTCGCAGAAGTTAAGGCGGCAAGGGTATCCGTCATATTGTTAGAATAGGTGTAATGTTTATTCACCAAGTTATTGCCAATATTGGTATAAGCCAAATAGCTTAAACATACATTACGCAGCTTGCGTAAGGCAATGTCTTCCCGATTGATTTTATATTCATCCAAGCGAATGGCGTTATAGGTTTTTAACAATAATTCTTGCAAACTGTCGGCGATGGCATCTGCCATAAATTCACGCACAGCACTGATTGCATCGGGGTCGATGGTTTTAAATAACTCGGCGAACTCCGTCGTTTTCGGTAACGTGAGAATTAAACTGGTGAGCTCAATATCTTTTTGATAGTTATCTAATAATTGATATAACACCGCTGCGGTTTCAGCCGATAAATCCAATGGTTGACCTTGTTGATAGTTGGTTACGTTACGGCGTAATTCGGCGGCCAGTAACATTTGTACCGCATCCCAGCGAATAAAACCATTTTCGGAATATTTTAACAGCGTAATCAGTTGGTTAGAGGTGTAATCATAATCCAATTTGACCGGTGCGGAAAAATCACATAACAAGGCCGGTACCGGTTTGTTATAAATATTATGGAACTCAAAGGTTTGGTCTTTCTGTGTAATATTTAACACATTGCCCACTACACCTTCCGAATCATACAGGGTTTGCGCCACGCCTTTTTCATCATATAACGCGATTTTCAACGGAATGTGTAAATTCACTTTTTCCATTTGATCGGCGGTAGGCGGTGTTAATTGTGAAATGTGCAACTGATAGACGTGATTTTTTTCGTCATAACGATCACTAATCGTCAATTCCGGCGTACCGGATTGACTATACCAACGGCGGAATTGCGTTAAATCCAAATCGTTGGCACGCTCCATGGCAGAAACGAAATCTTCACAGGTAGCCGCTTTGCCATCGTTTTCCGCAATGTATAATTTCATACCTTTTTGGAAACCGTTTTCGCCTAATAACGTATGGAGCATACGAATGACTTCTGCGCCTTTTTCATACACGGTAACGGTGTAGAAATTATTCATTTCAATGACTTTTTCCGGGCGAATCGGGTGTGACATCGGACCAGCGTCTTCAGCAAACTGTACGGTACGCAAGAACTTCACATTATTAATGCGATTTACTGCACGAGATCCCGTATCAGAAGAAAATTCCTGATCGCGGAAAACCGTTAATCCTTCTTTTAAACTTAATTGGAACCAATCACGGCAAGTTACACGGTTGCCTGTCCAGTTATGGAAATATTCGTGAGCAATGACGCTTTCAATAGCCAAATAATCATCATCGGTCGCTGTTTGTGGATTTGCTAAAACATATTTATCGTTAAAAATATTCAGCCCTTTATTTTCCATCGCGCCCATGTTGAAGAAATCCACGGCGACAATCATATAAATATCTAGATCATATTCCAAATCAAAGCGCTCTTCGTCCCATTTCATGGCATTTTTCAGACTTTGCATCGCCCAGTCGGCACGATTTAAATTGCCACGATTGACATACAATTCCAATGCGACTTCACGGCCGCTTTTGGTAATGAATTTATCTTTCAGAACATCAAAGTCGCCAGCTACTAAGGCAAACAAATAGCTTGGTTTCGGAAACGGATCATTCCACTCTATCCAATGACGCCCATCTTCCAAATCTCCACTATTAATGCGATTGCCGTTAGAAAGCAAAAACGGATATTTGGCTTTATCGGCGGTAATTTTCGTGGTGTAACGCGCTAATACATCTGGGCGGTCTAACATATAGGTAATTTGACGAAAACCTTCTGCTTCGCATTGCGTACAAAAGGCTTCTCCCGATTGATACAACCCTTGCAATGATGTATTCGCGGCCGGATTTAAAATTGTCGTTACTTCCAATTCAAACTGATTGGCATCGATCTGAGCTAAATCTAACGTCAAACTTTCATGATCTTGTTGATATTGAGTAAAGGGTTTTCCGTTTAATTTAATAGCGGAAAATTGGAAATCGCGTCCATCTAAACGTAATGTCGTGCTGTTTTGGTTAAGACGTTGATATTGACTTTTGGCGACTACAATGGTCTTTTCCGGCTCTAATTGGAAATCAAGGTGAATATCGGTGACGGTGAAATCGGGGCTTTGATAATCTTTTCTGTATTTGGCTTTAGCGTACATAAAACGACCTAATTCTAAGGGCTAAAAATTGCCGTTAAGGATATGATTTTCTGCCCTAAGTTGCAAATAGATTTTCTTCTGCAAAATTATCGCAAACGATTGCGCATTATGCTATTCTAGCGCCACTTTTTCTATCTAAATAATGAGGAAATCATGCCTTCAACTTCTCCCAAAATCGCTATTGTCATGGGGTCTAAAAGTGACTGGGCAACTATGCAGGAAGCCACGCAAATCCTAGATCAATTACATGTTTCTTACCATGTTGAAATCGTTTCTGCCCACCGTACGCCGGATAAACTCTTCCAATTTGCCGAAAATGCTCAACAACAAGGTTATGAAGTGATTATTGCCGGCGCCGGCGGTGCTGCCCATTTGCCGGGCATGATTGCCGCCAAAACCATCGTGCCCGTGCTTGGCGTTCCGGTGAAAAGCTCAATTTTAAGTGGTGTCGATAGCCTCTATTCTATCGTGCAAATGCCAAAAGGGATTCCTGTAGGCACACTTGCTATTGGTTCCGCAGGAGCGGCAAATGCAGGCTTATTGGCCGCGCAAATTTTGGCCATGAATAATGTAGAATTAGCGCAACGCCTACAGCAATTCAGACAAGAACAAACCCAAAGCGTGTTGGATAACCCTGATCCACGCATTTAAAAACACCTAAATTTTTCACCGCACTTGCCGTGTTTTTAAAGGTAGGTACAAAGTGCGGTCAGTTTTTTCGGTATTTTCACATGATAGCGCTCGTCTCCTGACGTGTGCTTATGAAAGAGTAAGAAGAAAAAATACGCGTTGAGAGACGCGTGCCAGCACACAACAATTGAGAATTCTATGCAAAAATCCGCTCTCTACCCGACTATTTACGTCCTTGGCAACGGACAGCTCGGCAGAATGTTACGCTATGCCGGTGCGCCTTTAGATATTCATGTTAAACCTTTGCCTTTTGACGCGCCGGTATTTGAATTGTCACCCAATGACATTATTACCGCTGAAATCGAACGTTGGGAACAAACCCCACTCACCACGCTTCTTGGTAATCACGCCAACTTTGTTAATCAAAAAGTGTTTGCACAATTAGCTGATCGCTTAAGCCAAAAATCCTTATTAGATAAATTACACCTTCCGACTTCGCCTTGGTGTCTGCTAAAAGAACCATCACAATGGGCAGAGGTATTTCAGCATATTGGTGAGAAAGTTGTTGTTAAACGTCGCATGGGTGGTTATGACGGCCGTGGACAATGGATTGTCACAAATGAAAGCAAAGACCAAATTACCGACGAGTTATTTGGGGAAACCATTGCGGAAAAATTCATTCCCTTTGATTACGAAGTCTCTTTAGTTGGCGCCCGTTTCCGTAACGGTGATACCCGTTTTTATCCGGTCACTCACAATTTACAGCAAAATGGCATATTACGTTACAGTGTCATGGATGTCACTTTTCCACAACAAAGCGCACAGCAACAGCAAGCTGAAATGATGTTAAGCAAAATCATGAATGAACTGAACTATGTGGGCGTGATGGCGATGGAATGTTTTGTGGTGGGCGATCAGCTTTTAATTAATGAGCTTGCGCCACGCGTACACAACAGCGGCCACTGGACACAACTGGGCTGTTCTGTTAATCAATTTGAATTGCATTTGCGTGCGTTGTTGGATTTACCGACGCCGCAATTAAAGGTCTCTGCGCCAAGCGTGATGGTGAATTTGATCGGCACCGCGCATAACCTACAATGGCTAAATACGCCATTTGCACAATTGCACTGGTATGGCAAAGAAGTTCGACCGGGGCGTAAAGTGGGACACATTAACCTTTCGCATACGGATAAACAGGTGATTATCGACCAATTAGATAAATTAGCTACCGAATTGCCGGAAGATTATCAATCCGGTTTGCAATGGGCAAAAAATAAATTGCGCTAAATGGTGGACGACAGCTTGTCAAACGTCCGTCATGGCAGTATAAATAAACAGATTTTTACACAACATCACAACAACATCATGAGGATTATTCTATGTTTGAAAATATTGTCGCCGCACCGGCCGACCCGATTTTAGGTTTAGGGGAAGCTTTTAAATCCGAAACCCGTAGTAACAAGATTAATTTAGGCATCGGCGTATATAAAGACGCCAAAGGCAATACCCCGATTGTTAAAGCGGTAAAAGAAGCGGAAAGACGCCTATTAGAACAAGAAAATACCAAAAACTATTTGCCGATTGATGGTGTTGCCGATTTCAACGCACGCACCAAAGAATTATTGTTCGGCGCCAATTCTGACATTGTGAAAAACAATCGTGCAAGAACCGTACAAAGTTTGGGTGGCACCGGTGCGCTCCGCATTGCCGCAGAGTTCGTTAAACGCCAAACTAACAGCCAAAATGTGTGGATCAGCACACCAACGTGGCCAAACCACAATGCGATTTTCAAAGCGGTGGGCATCAACATCCGTGAATATCGTTACTATGATGCAGAACGCAAGGCCTTAGATTGGGACAACTTAATTGCGGATTTAAGTCAAGCCGGTGAAGGCGATTTAGTTTTACTTCACGGTTGCTGCCACAACCCGACCGGTATCGACCCAACACCGGAACAATGGGACAAACTGGCTGAAATGTCCGCACAAAAAGGTTGGTTGCCATTATTCGACTTCGCTTACCAAGGCTTTGCCCACGGTTTAGAAGAAGATGCTTACGGCTTACGCGCCTTCGCGAAAAATCACAAAGAACTTTTAGTGGCAAGCTCCTTCTCTAAAAACTTCGGTTTATACAACGAACGCGTTGGCGCATTCACGGTGGTGGCAGAAAATTCCGATATCGCCGCGACTGCATTAACCCAAGTGAAAGTCATTATTCGTACCCTCTACTCTAACCCGTCTTCTCACGGGGCAAGTACCGTGGCATTAGTGTTGAATGATACGAAATTACGTCAAGAATGGGAAAATGAGTTAGCCGAAATGCGCGACCGAATCAAAAAAATGCGTCACCGTTTTGTCGAGTTACTTAAAGAATACGGCGCACAACAAGATTTTGGCTTTATCATTAACCAAAATGGCATGTTCTCTTTTAGCGGTTTAACTGCAGAACAAGTAGATCGTTTGAAAGAAGAATTTGCGATTTATGCCGTGCGTTCAGGGCGTATCAACGTTGCCGGCATCACTGAAGACAACATTCGTTATCTATGCGAAAGCATTGTTAAAGTGTTGTAATTTTTGACCGCACTTAAAAAGAAAACGGCATCGAAATAGATGCCGTTTTTGTTTTCTAAAAAACAATGTTAAAACTGACCGCACTTTTTATCTATTAAAAACAAAAGTGCGGTCAGTTTTCCAAGTATTTTTGACTTCCCTACTTATTTTCGCTATATAAAATAAATTACAAAGATATATATAGTTTCATATATAATGAAACACATCGAAAACCAACCGCACTTTCCCAATGAATAAAAACACACTGATTTTTATCTTACTTATTTTATTGCTTTTCGGGCTTGCTTTGTTTTCTTTGTCATGGGGGCGCTTTGCCATTCCTGTTGAAAATGTGATTCAAACGTTACTAGGCAATAATAGCAATGATGTGCAAAACAACATCATTTTCAACCTCCGATTACCTCGCATTCTTGCCGCCATTTTAGTAGGCTCTGCGCTTGCGGTGGCAGGCGCAACGTTTCAGGGGATTTTCCGCAATCCGTTGGTGTCGCCCGATTTACTGGGCGTTTCCGGCGGTGCTTGTGTTGGTGCGGCTGTTGCCATTTTATTAGGTTTGGGATTGTTTGTTATTCAAGGTTTGGCGTTTATAGGCGGATTGATTGCGGTGCTAATGACCGTGAGTTTGCCTAAATTGGTACGCCGTGATTCTACGATTGTTCTTGTGTTGTCGGGCATTATCATTGCTGGGTTTATGATGGCTTGCCTTGGCTTAATTAAATATCTTGCCGATCCGGAAACCCAACTTGCCGATATCGTGTATTGGCAAATGGGGAGTTTGACCAAAGTGGATTACAAAAATCTGAGCCTGCTTTCACCGATGATTTTGCTGACTACCGGCGCGTTATTAATGATGCGTTGGCGCATTAATGTGTTGTCATTAGGTGATAGGGAGGCGAAATTGATCGGCGCCAACATTCGTTTGGAACGTAACCTGATGGTGATTTTTGCCACTTTGCTTACCGCCTCTGCGGTCTGTTTAAGTGGTACGATTGGTTGGATTGGTCTCATTATTCCGCATTTGGCGCGTATGTTTATTGGCGACAATAACCTTCGCACCCTACCGCTTTCCGCGCTGATCGGCGCCATTTTCTTATTGGTTATCGACACCTTGGCCCGCAACTTATATACCCAAGAAATTCCGCTTGGCATTCTCACAGGCTTTATTGGCGCGCCGTTCTTTGCTTGGGTATTAGTAAAACAAAAAGTCGCGGAATAAGGAGCTGATATGTTAAAAATCAACCAACTTTATTTTCAACATCAACGTCATGTTCCGCTTTTAAACGGTATTGATTTAATCCTCCAAAAAGGCGAATTGATGACTATTCTTGGTGCCAACGGACGCGGAAAATCAACGTTACTGAACTGTATTGCAGGGTTGCTTACACCACAACGGGGCGAAATTTATTTAAATAATGCGGAAATCAAAACGTTTTCCGGTAGGCAAATCGCCCGCCAAGTAGCTTATGTATCGCAACATTCACCGCAAACGTATCAATACAAGGTGTTGGATTATGTAGTATTGGGGCGTGCCGCGCATCTAGGCTTATTCGGCAAACCGAGCGAAGAAGATTATCACTTGGCAGAACAAGCGTTAGCGCAACTGGGTATTAGTCATTTTGCCGACAAAATTTATATGCAAATGAGCGGCGGCGAAAAGCAATTAGTGAATTTAGCTAAAATTCTAGTGCAACAGCCACAACTGATTTTGTTTGATGAGCCGACGTCTGCCCTAGATTACGGCAATGTATTTAAAACCTTGAGCCTGATTAAGAATTTATCCCATCAGCAATTTTCCATCATTATGACCACTCATAATCCCGATCACCCGATGCTTTTGCATGATGTGATCACGAACAGCAAAGTGGCCATTTTGAATACCCAAGGAAAATTGCACTGTGGTTTAACCCAAGACATTCTCACGGAAGATAATCTGCGAGAACTTTATCAAACGGATTTGCGTTTAATTGACGTATCTGAATTACGGCGTAAAATCTGTGCTATCACGCATATTTAAGAGGACATATTTATGACCCTGAAAAAAACTTCCCTAAAATTATTCACAAGTTTGCATACAAACTTGTTCACCCCTATCGGGGCCGTTGGCAAAGCCAACGTTCAAAAAACAGTGTTTTTTGTAACCGCACTTTTTGCTGCTACTATGTTGGCATTTTCCGCACAGGCGAAAATGATTACCGATGTGGAAGGAAACCAAGTGGAACTCGCTGATCGCGTGGAACGCGTCGCCGATCTTTGGCATGCCAATAACCAAATTGTGTTGTTATTAGGTGGTGCCGACAAATTAGTCGCAACGACCACTGCCATTGCGGCGAATCCTTGGTTCAGAGAAGTCTATCCAAATATTAAAAAAGTGCCGGTGTTAACCAACGGCGAAACTATTCAAGTGGAAGAATTGTTATCACAAAAGCCGGATGCCGTGTTGTTGTCGAAAAAATCTATGTTAAATGAAGTTAAGAAAGCCGGTTTAAAAGGCGTACACGTGAGTTTTCAAGATTTTGAGGGCTTAAAGAAAACTGTGCGCATCACTGCTGAGGTTTTAGGAGACAAAGCGCCTAAAGTAGCGAAAAGTTACATCAAAGAACTAGAAGGTAATATTCGATTTGTAGAATCACGTATTAAGGACGTGAAGGAAAAACAACGTCCGACCGTATTGCACATCACTAACGGCTCTGATTTACTTAAGATTGACGGCGGAAAATCTATGATCGGAGAATGGATTAGAATGGCAGGCGGAAAAAGCGTGTTACCGGACGAAGCCAATATGGTCACTGTCACTATGGAATCCATTGTGCAAGCCAACCCAGATGTGATTATCATCGGCAGCAGCGGCAATAAATCCCAAGCTGCCATTGAGAAAATCAAAGCGGATCCGAGTTGGCAGTCTATCAGTGCGGTGAAAAATAATCGCATTTATGCCAACCCGACCGGTACTTTCCCATGGGATCGTTACAGCGCAGAAGAAGCGTTACAAATTTTGTGGGCCGCACAATTATTCCACCCGGAACGCTTTGCTGATGTGGATATGGTTACTAAAACACAGGAGTTTTATAAAAAGTATTACGGTTATGCGTTAAGTAAAGAAAATGCTGAGCAAATCTTAAAAGGGCTATCACCTCTTAAGTAGTATCTGTTTTTATTGTCATTATCGATAAAATGTAGTCTCTTTTTCATCCACCTACTTTTTTAGGCATCAACACAAGGAAATTTCTATGAAAATTAGTGCAAGAAACCAATTAAAAGGTAAAGTAGTTTCAATCGAAAGCGGTTCTGTAAACGCGATTGTTCACCTTGATATCGGTGGCGGCAACATTATCTCTTCTACCATTTCTCTTGAAGCGGTAAAAGAGTTAGGTTTAGCCGTAGGCAAAGAAGCTTATGCAATTATCAAAGCGACTTCCGTTATGGTTGGCGTAGAATAATTACTCGCTTATTTACTTATTTAAATAACGAAACAACCGTACTTGAAAAAGTGCGGTTGTTTTTTTATATATTTTCTTCTATAAAAGTGCGGTGTTTTTTCTCAACGTTTTACTCAGTCCTAATAACAAACTGGTCAAATACCACGTTCACGTTGTGTATTAATGCATCTCCCTGTGGCATTTCCCCTTTTTCAATAATGTATCTCATCATGCCAAGTGTAATTGTTGCGAACAGGTGACCTTGGAAATCTAAATCCTCTTCAGCGGACACATTTTCTGTTTTCAAATGTTCAATATATTTTTCTTTTACTATTTTATGAATGTCATTATATAAATGAATTTTTGGTGTTTCGATTTGGCCGATGAGGTAAATCAGTTGATGGTACTGCTCAAAAATCGGTCGATTGCTATCGATAAATTCTTTGGTCGGTATAGAAAAACGTTGTTTTAATCGCTCTTTCACTAAGGCCATAAGCTCTTCTACCAAGACTTTCGCCACTTCGTTTTTGTTGGAAAAATGCTTATAAAAAGTAGAACGATTAATCTGTGCTCTATCCAAAATATCCTGCACTGTCATGGCGTGAAAGCCTTTTTCTGCCAATAACGCTAAAAATGCAGTGCGAATTAAATTGTTGGTTTTAATAACCCTCACATCTTGATTATTCATAAAATGCCTTCCAAATTTGAAAAATAAGTCAAAAATTACTGCTTTTTAGCTATTTAAGCAACAAATTGTCGCTTTTTGGTGGTTGAGCGATTTTTGTTCGTTCACTATAATCAAAACATAAGCCTATAAATAAAAAGGATATGGATATGAAAATAAAATATGTCATTTTAGGTTTAGGCGTTATTGGCGCCGCGAGTTTTGCAGTTTGGAAGAATCAGCAATTACAAGCGGATGAATTGGTTGGCATTAGTGGTATTAACGGGCGGCTAGAATTAAAACGATTGGATGTGGCTACCCTTTATGCCGGGCGGGTGGAAGCTATTTGGGTGCAGGAAGGCGAGAAAGTAAAAGCCGGTCAAGATTTAGCACGCCTTTCTTCCGATATTTCCCGTACTCAAGTTGAGGCGGCGGTCGCACAGAAAACGCAAGCAGAAGATCGCGTCAAGCGCGCTTTAGCCGAAATTGAAGCGCGCGAACAACAGATGAAAGTGGCTAAATTGGAATTGGATAACGCCGTGAAATTGCGTCGGGATAATCTTGTTTCTGCCAGTGAGTTAGAGCGTCGTCAAGCGTCTTATCATGCAGCTGTTGCCGCCGTTAATACAGTGCAAGCCGCTAAAGCGGAGGCCGAAGCTGCCGTGTTGTTGGCGCAAGCGCAATTAGCGAAAGCCGAATCGCAAAATGCGGATATGATTATTAAAGCGCCGAAAGATGGGCGGGTGGAATATCAAGTTGCCGACGTGGGGAATGTATTGGGCCCGGGTGGCAAGGTGGTGAGTTTACTTGACCCGAGCGATAGCTATATCAATGTGTTTCTTGCCGCCAATCAAATGAATCAACTTAACATCGGCGATGATGCCCGCATTGTCGTTGACGGCATTGACGCCGTATTTCCCGCCAACATTAGTTTCATTGCCAACAATGCACAATTCACCCCAAAATCGGTAGAAACTACGGAAGAACGCGCCAAGTTGATGTTTAAGGTGAAATTACAGATTCCCGTAGAAATTGCACTGAAATATAACGGATTGTTAAAAGGGGGCATGACGGCATTAGGCTATGTGAAATATGATCCGCAGGTGCAATGGCCGGAATGGTTAACCGTAAAACTTCCGTAAGGTGAATAACGATGAGCGCTTCCTCTTTTGCCGTTGCGGTTGAACATGTCTCACATTTATACGGAAAAACGACCGCACTTTATGACCTTAGCCTGCAAATTCCACGCGGGGCGACCGTAGGGTTAATCGGCCCTGACGGGGTTGGCAAATCTACCCTGCTCTCCCTGATTGCCGGGGTGAAAATCATCCAGACGGGGACCGTTCGGGTGTTTGATTTAAATGTCGCCGAGAAAAAAGCCCGTGACGAGCTTTCCCACAAAATTGCGTTTATGCCTCAGGGGTTGGGGAAAAACCTCTATCTCACCCTGTCTATTTATGAAAACATTGATTTTCATGCTCGTCTGTTCGGCTTAACCAAACCACAACGCAAAGCACGTATCCAGCGCCTGCTTAATGCCACGGGGCTCGCGCCTTTTGCCGATCGGGCGGCGGGAAAACTCTCCGGGGGTATGAAACAAAAACTGAGTTTATGTTGCGCCTTGGTACATAGCCCCGATTTACTGATTCTAGATGAACCTACCACCGGCGTTGATCCACTCTCCCGTCGTCAATTCTGGCAATTGGTGGACGATTTACGACATGAACATGAAAAAGACGGCATGACGGTCATCGTTGCCACAGCTTATATTGATGAAGCGGAACGTTTTGAACGCATTTTAGCCATGGATGACGGCAAATTGATTACTAATCAACCAACCCAACAGCTTATTCAAGAGACACAAAGTCATAATCTGGAAGAGGCTTACATCAAATTATTACCGCCGGAAAAACGTGGGGCGGAAAATGGCTTACGGATTCCTCCGTTCCAACCCATTTCCAATGAACCGCCGGTGATTATCGCCAGGGGATTAACCAAAAAATTCGGTGATTTTATTTCTGTAGATAATGTGACTTTCACCATTCCGAAAGGCGAAATTTTTGGTTTTTTAGGTTCTAACGGTTGTGGCAAATCCACTACCATGAAAATGCTTACAGGCTTGCTGGAACCGACGGAGGGTAAGGCTACGTTACTTGGTCAGCCCATTGATGCTAGCAACATCGATACCCGAAAACGGGTGGGTTATATGTCGCAAGCATTTTCGTTGTATGAAGAATTAACGGTGTATCAAAATTTGGAATTACACGCCAAGTTATATCATATTCCGCGCGCGCAACGGGCGGATTATGTGAAGTCGGCGATGAGCCAATTTGATTTAACCCACCTCGCCGATGAATACCCGACGTCGTTACCTCTTGGTATTCGTCAACGTCTCCAACTGGCCGCCGCCTGTTTACATAAACCTGAAGTGCTGATTTTAGATGAACCCACCTCCGGTGTAGATCCGGCTGCGCGAGATATGTTTTGGGAATATCTGATTGCACTTTCACGTGAAGATGGCATCACCATTTTTGTAACAACGCATTTTATGAACGAGGCCGCACGTTGTGATCGCATTTCTTTTATGCATCGCGGACGTGTGTTGGCGGTGGGAGCACCGGAAGAGTTGCGTGTTGGCAAACACGCGCCGACATTGGAAGAAGCCTTTATTCTTTATTTGGAAGAACAGGCAGATGATATTACGGAACACTCTGCCTTAACGGAACAAATAACGGAAAAGATGGCAGATAAAAGTGCGGTCGATTTTAAAAATGTTTTTGCAACGAAGCCGAGAAAAGGGGGTTGCACATGGTGGTCTTTGGTGTGGACCTTTGCTGCGCAGGAAGGCAAAGAATTATTACGGGATAAAATTCGTCTGTTTTTTGCGTTGTTCGGCCCGGTTATCATGTTATTTAGCATGGCATCCAGTATTTCTTTTGATATACATCCCTCAAAATTTACGGTGTTGGATTATGACAACAGCGTGGAAAGTCGCCGTTTTATGGAATATTTTGATGGTTCCCGCTATTTTGTACGTCAACCGGATATTCATTCGGCGGCTGAAATCAATTCTCTATTGCAATCTTCCAAAGTAAAACTGGTGATTGAAATTCCGCCTGATTTTGGCAAAAAACTGTTAAGCCAACAAATGCCGGAAGTCGGATTCTTTATTGACGGCGCGTTTCCCATTACCGCGGAAAATTTAAGAGGTTCGGTGATTGGTGTGCTCACCCAATACGCGCAGGAAACCTTAAAAAAAGAAAATATTTCCATTTCTGATAATCGCCTTTTAGCAACGCGTTTTGTCTATAACCAAGATTTTAAGAGTATTTTTGCCATGACACCGGGTGTCATTATGCTCGCCATGATGTTGATTCCGTCGATGATGACCGCGTTGGGCGTGGTGCGTGAAAAAGAAATCGGTTCCATCATGAATTTATACGGTTCTCCTGCCGGCACATTGCAATTTTTGCTTGGTAAGCAACTGCCATATATTCTCTTAGCCTTTGTTAGCTATTTAATTATGGTGTGGTTGTCTATTGTGATTTTTGACGTCCCCGTGAAAGGCTCAATGTGGGCAATGACCTTGGGGGCCATATTGGCGATTGCCGCCTCAACAGCTTTCGGATTGCTTATTTCCAGCTTTGTAAAATCCCAAATCGCTGCCATTTTTGCCACGGCAATTATTATTATCGTGCCAACGATGAACTTCTCCAGCATGCTCTACCCAACCTCTACATTACCTGAACATATTTATTTTATTGCTCAACTCTTCCCGGGTTATTGGTTCCTATTGGTTAGTTTAGGCGGTTTCACCAAAGGGTTGGGATTTACCGATTTTCTCACCGGTTACGGTGTATTACTCACGATTTATGCCGTGTATTTCTTCGGCTCGGTGTGGTTACTCAAGAAACAGGAGAAATAACATGCTGAGATGGTTGAAAAATGTACTTTATTTATCGGGTAAAGAATTGCGCAGCTTGTTTTCCGATCCTGTGTTGGTAGTGCTGATTATCTACATATTTTCCGTTGCGATTTACATAGTTGCTAATGCCATTACCTTTGAAGTGAAAAATGCCTCTGTGGCGATTGTGGATAACGACCATTCCACGCTGTCTTATCGCTTACAACAGAGCCTAATTCCGCCGAATTTTAGAAAAGTGCACACGGTGAGTGCCAATCAAGTAGATCGTTTAATGGATGTGGGAGAATACACCTTTGTGTTGGATATCCCGCCAAATTACCAACGGGATATATTGGCCGGGCGCAACCCGCAAATTCAGCTGTTAGCCGATGCCACCGCCATGACACAAGCGGCAATCGGTTCGAGTTATATTTCACAGATTTTTAGCGGTGAAATAAATGAATTTTTACGGATTCGATCTAATACGCAAGCCCTCATTCAACCTACCATTAATGTGCTTTATAACCCGAATTTTACCGGTAATTGGTTTATGGGGAGCATGAATATTGTAGGTTATTTGAATTTATTAACCATGTTATTGGTCGGGGCGGCGGTCATTCGCGAACGGGAGCGCGGCACGTTAGAACATATTTTGGTTATGCCCGTACGTTCCAGTGAGATTGCTATGGCAAAAATCTTGGCGAATGAACTGGTGTTATTAACGGTGACTACCTGTAGTTTATACTTTGTCGTACATAAAATTATCGGTACCCCGTTACCGGACGGTGCACTCCCGTTATTTGTATTGGGCTCGGCGATTTTTATTTTTGCTATCGCCTCCTTAGGCATTCTGTTGGCAATTTTTGCGCCGACCATGCCTCAATTCGGCTTATTGGTTTTGCCTGTGTATATCGTCATGTATTTGCTTTCCGGCACCATGTTGCCCTTAGAAAATATGCCCGAATTCGTGCAAAAATTGGTTCAGTTCTCCCCTACAACGATTTTTGGTGCTTACGCTCAAGATGTGTTGTTTCGTGGTGCCGGGCTTGATATGGTGTGGGATAAGTTATTGCAAATGGCAGCGTTAGGTGCATTATTTTTAGGTGTGGCATTAGCACAATTCAAATCCATGTTGTTACGCCAATGTTAAAAAAGGAAAAGCTTATGAAAAATATTACTCCGAAGCTTACTCTGATAGCGATGTTTATTGCATTAACAGGTTGTACGACAAACGTTGATTTATCGTCAAAGGTAGAGGTTCCCACACAATTTGAACAAACTCAAAATGCAGCAACCTCCAAAAATGCCATAGAAATTTCCCGTTGGTGGCAAAATTGGCATGATCCGCAGCTGACTCAGCTCATCGAACAAGGATTAAAAAACAACTTGGATATTGAAATCGCGAAAGCCCGTTTATTAGAAGCTCAAGCGATGAGTCAATATACGAAAGCCGAACTCGGCTCGAAAATAGGGGCACAAGGAACGGCGGGGCTCATGCACACTCATGTAGAAAATCCCCTAACTCACCGTTCTTATGATCGGGAAGGTAATATCCAATTAGCAGGAATATCTGCAAGTTGGGAATTGGATTTTTTCGGTAAAAAACGTAGCGACCGTGATGCTGCGCAAGCTGCAGCACTGGGTGTTCAACAGCAGGTTTATGCCGCCCAAATGTTGGTTACCGGACAAATTGCCGAAAGCTACGCTAATATTGCCGTGCTTCGTCAGCAAAAAGATTTATTAAAACAACAGGAAAAACACTTACTTCAATTAAAACGTTATGCGCAAGGGCGTTTTAATGCAGGTCAAGCTAATGCCAATGATGTGTTGCAAATCGAAAGCCAAATTAATGCAGTGCAGGCTCAATCATCCACATTAGAGGCACAAATCGCCGGAAATGAACGGGCCATTGCGGTGCTAATCGGCAAGCCTCCTCAGGGGTTCCGCATTGTTAAAAGTGCGGTCGATTTTCTCGGTGTTTTACCGTCAGCCCCACAGGGGGTATTACCCGGTGAAATATTAGAACGTCGCCCCGATTTACGCGCTTATAAAGCACAAGTGCAAGCCTATGTGGCCAAACTAGCCTCGGCCAAAGCCGATCTTTATCCGCGCTTTGATATTCAATTTTTAGGTCAAACGGGGCGCATTGACCTGAGTACGGATATTCCCGATTTGAAAGGCTGGGGAAATTTATTGAACGTAAATCTTAACATTCCGATTTTTACTAATGGACGTATTCAAGCCAATATTGATGCGGCCGATGCCCGCTTAAAAACAGCGCTTTTGCAATATGATAAAGCTTTATTGCAATCCCTTGCTGATGTAGATAACAGCTATCAGGCACAAGCTGCGTTAAATCGTCAAACTCACCTACTACAAACCGCCTATCAACAAGCGCAAAAACAAGCAGGTAATGCAGAAAAATTATTTCAATATGGTGAAAAAACCTTAGATAACGCTTTAACTGCACGATTAATCGCATTAGATTATCAAAATCGGTTGGTGCAAAGCCGTTTAGCGGGAGCAAAGAATTTAATTAATTTATATAAGGCATTAGGTGGCGGTTGGCAGGAATAGCGTTTAAGAAACAAAAAAGACCTAAATAAATTTAGGTCTTTTAATTTATTAGCAATAGACAGTAAATTATTTATTACCGTTTACTGCGATTTCTACACGACGGTCATCGGCTAAGCAAGCAATAAGAGCTTTACGACCTTTAACTGCGTCACATTGATTGCCGGTAACCGGATTGGCTTTACCATAGCCTGTGGCGGAAATGGTGTCTTGTGCAACGCCTTTAGATACAAGGTAGTTAGCTACGGTTTCAGCACGTTTTTGTGATAATTTTTGGTTGAAAGCGTCAGAACCGATGCGGTCTGTGTAACCGGATACAGCCACGCTAGGCTTGTTTACTTTTGCGATTTCACTATAAATACCATCTAGTGTCGCTTTGGCATTTGGTTTCAAGTTTGCTTTGCCAAACGCAAATGTTACATCAGATTTCAGTGTAAACACTTTTGTTGCTACTTCAGGTGCAACAACAGGTGCCGCCCCTTGGCCAAAACGGTAAGATAAACCTAAACTTAAAGAACCGATGTCCGGAGAATAACGTACATCAGGTTCGTCATAATTATTTGGTCCATAATATGCGTCTGCTTTTTTTCTTTCCGCTTTACCAAAATTACCTACACGAGCTACCCATTGATATTCAAGACGTAATGCTAATTCAGGCAAAATAGCATATTCAAGACCGCCGGCAAATACCGGAGAAACTTTTAAATCATTAAATTTATGTGTTTCGCCATAAGTAGTATCTTTATAGTCAACACGAATTAAAGCCGCTCCTGCGCGTGCGTAAAGATCCAAATTATCTAATACCGGATAACTTGCTTTAAGAGATAAACTGGAACCGTGAGCTGTAATTCTTTTTTCACCGTCACCAAACTCTTTAAACTCTTTTACTTTTCCACGACCAAAAAATTCATAACCCGCTTCAACGGCGAAATGATCGGTAATTTGATAACCACCGAAAACACCATACGCTTCTGAATTAATTTTGGCTTTACCAATTACTGCGCCATCGCTTTCATCTCTATATTGATATTGATTCAAACCGTGACGAACGGAAGCCCAGCCTGCTTTTGCACCGACATAAAAGGTATTTGCTTGCGGCGCAGCTTGTACCACGGTAGCCACAGTCGCAACTAAACCGGCAACAGCTAATGCGATCGTAGTTTTTTTCATCTTAAATAACCCTCTTTCTATTTAATAGTTTTTATTTTAATAATCATGTCAGTTATTAACGAATAATAAACACAATATTCTCAGTGTTTAATACCATAAGTTTTACCTGACTTTTTATTTTGCGGTAAACTCATTTATCCTTAAATGATAACTTAACGCACAGAAATTATCCTACTAAAAATATAAAAGATCAAACTTATAATTCATCTTTGTTTGTTTTATAAGTAAGCGTTTTATTCCCTATTTTTTAAAGGGAATTATTTATTTCATTAAAAAGCCCCCGCTTTGATTTTTAGGAATTAAAGTGCGGTCTTTTTTTTAATATTTTTAAATCTGCTTTTAACGCATATTTTCTAAAAATTTAATAACATCACAGGAACGAGATTAAATAAGAACGTTATGATACTTTCCACAATAAACACAAAAAAATAATGGATTTATGCTATAAAGCCATATTATTTTCATCCTCCTAGGAGTCTGAAGTGCATTTTTTCCCTATCTTCAACAATTCGTTTATACAAAAACTCAGGCTTCATATATAATGGACAGCTTTCTACCGAACCCAATAATACTGATGCGATAAACACTGTTATGCAAACCGAGAAAAAACAAACTTACAATCTTAATAAATTACAAAAACGCCTACGTCGCAATGTGGGCAATGCCATTGCCGACTTCAATATGATTGAGGATGGTGACAAAGTAATGGTATGTCTTTCCGGCGGCAAAGACAGCTATACTTTGTTAGATATTTTGCTGAACTTGCAACAAAATGCACCGATCAAGTTTGATATTGTGGCCGTGAATTTAGACCAAAAACAACCGGGTTTTCCTGAACATGTTCTACCCAATTACTTACAAAGTATCGGTGTGGATTACAAAATTGTAGAAGAAAATACTTACGGTATTGTGAAAGAGAAAATTCCTGAAGGCAAAACCACCTGCTCACTTTGCTCCCGTTTGCGCCGTGGCATTTTATATCGCACCGCAACAGAATTAGGCGCGACCAAAATTGCTTTGGGGCATCATCGTGATGATATGTTGGCTACCCTCTTCTTGAATATGTTCTATGGAGGCAAATTAAAATCTATGCCACCGAAATTGATTTCTGACGATGGCAAACAAATCGTGATTCGTCCGTTGGCTTACTGTAAAGAAAAAGATATTGAAAAATATGCCGTGGCCAAAGCTTTCCCGATTATTCCTTGCAATCTTTGTGGTTCTCAACCCAATTTACAACGTCAAGTCGTCAAAGAGATGTTAAATACTTGGGATCGCCAATACCCGGGGCGTTTGGAAACCATGTTTAGCGCAATGCAAAATATTACCCTTTCTCATTTATGTGACCCAAAACTCTTCGATTTTAAAGGTATAAAACACGGGCAGTTAATCGAAGGCGTGGAAGGCGACACAGCGTTTGATGAAGAAAAAATCACACCTATGCAGTTTGATGATGAAGATCAGGCGGATTTTAGTGAGCAAGAAATGATTACGTTTAAAGAAGTGAACTAAAAATACCACTAAAAAATGCTATTATTTCTGACCGCACTTTTTAGATTAAAAAACAAAAAATGGTAGCTTTTACACTACGATTTTTTTTATTGGAATGTGAAAGTTAGATCCGTCTTGCCTGCCAATAGGCTTTTCGCCAATAGTCACTATTTAAGGAGGAATAAATCACTCCTCCCTTCGTCGAAGCATGGAGAAATTTATCTTCTTTCACATAAATACCTACATGATAACCGTTAGGTCCACGCCCTGTCTTAAAGAAAACTAAATCGCCGGTTTGAATATCCGCTTTATCAATATATTGTCCATAATTGGCTTGTTCTTTGGTTTGGCGCGGCAATTTTATGCCAAAGCGATCAAAAAAAGTAGTTTGTACAAACCCTGAACAATCAACACCTTTACGGCCGGAGCCACCTAAAACATAAGGTGTGCCTGCCCATTCATATTGCTGTTCACTCAACAAGGCAATGGCCATAATCGGATCATTAATTTGACCTTTATAATTAATGCGTGAGTTCTTAGTGCCGCTAGTGGAACAGGCCACTAATGTTGCCATACTGCAACAAACCAGCAAAGATTTAAAAAACATCTTCATCTATGAGAGTCTCTAAAGTAAAAAGCTATCAATAAGAGACTACTGATAGCTTAGTTAATTAGGCTTTCGGCTTAACTTTTTCTACCCGACTGCGTAATTTTTGCCCCGGTTTAAATACCACGACACGACGGGCGGAGACAGGGACACTTTCTCCGGTCTTAGGATTCCGACCCGGACGGGAGGCCTTATCGCGTAATTCGAAATTACCGAAACCGGATAACTTCACATCATTTCCTGTTTCCAAAGCTACACGGATTTCTTCAAAGAAGCTTTCCACTAAGTCTTTGGCTTCACGTTTACTGAGATGGAATTTCTCAATAAGATTCTCGGCGAGTTCTACTTTAGTTAATGTCATAGTTTAATCTCTCAAGTAAGCATTAAAACGTTGTTTTAACTCAGATAATACCGCTGAAATTACTGTGTTAATTTCATCTTCTTCAAGGGTTTTTTCATTGTCTTGAATCACTAAGCTTATCGCTAAGCTCTTATGTCCTGTGGCAACACCATTTCCTTGGTAAACATCAAATAAATTGACTTGGGTAACTTTATCTCCACCCGCTGCACGACACGCTCCCAACACATCATTTGCCGGCACATTATCCGCAACCACCACTGCTAAGTCGCGACGGTTAGCCGGAAAACGGGAAATTTCTTTTGCACGAGACACCTCTCTGCGAGAAATATGCTCAACAGAAATTTCGCAAACAAATGCTTTTCCGGTAAGACCAATTTTTTGCGCAATAGTTGGGTGAAGTTGTCCGATAAAACCAATTTCTTTACCATCTAACATAATTGCGGCAGATTGACCCGGATGTAACGCTGTATATGATTTTGCTATAAATTTTGCTCGATTTCCAGCAGAACTTAACGAAAGTAGGTTTTCAATATAGCCTTTTAAGTCGTAAAAATCTGCCGGTGCAGTTTTTTCGCTCCATTGTTCGTTAGCTTTGGAGCCCGTCATTACTGCCGCAAACACAGGTTCTTGACGTACACCAAATTCGGCTTTTTCATCCGGTACAAAACGTAATCCAAATTCAAATAAACGAACACGATTTTGTTGACGATTTTGGTTATAAATCACTGCGCTAAGCAAACCGGTTAACAAAGAAACCCGCATTGTGGACATTTCCACAGAAATCGGATTTGGTAACACCAACGGTTTGATTTCAGGATGAAGCAAACTTTGAATTTTCGGATCAACAAAGCTATAAGTAATGGCTTCATAAAAATCGCAACTTACTAATGCCGCTTTGATACAGGATAATTCAACATCTGCTTCTTTGTGTTCGCACATACGTAAATGTGCTAACGGTGCATTATTCGGAATGCTGTTATAACCATAAATACGGGCGACTTCTTCAATTAAATCTTCTTCGATTTCAATATCAAAACGCCAAGATGGCGCAACAGCCGTCCAACTGTCGTTAGCGTAAGAAACCTGTAAACCAAGACGTTGTAAAATATCCGTCACTGTTTCGTTTTCAATATGATGACCGAGTAACGCATCTAATTTGTGACGTTGTAATGTAACTGCTTGGCGTTTCGGTAAATGCTGTTCGCTCACCGCCTCACAAATCTCACCGGCTTCCCCACCACAAATTTCAAGTAAAAGTGCGGTCGCTCTTTCCATTGCTTTGCGTGGTAGCTCAAAATCGACACCACGTTCAAAGCGGTGAGACGAATCTGTATGCAAACCATACTGACGTGCGCGTCCGGTAATCGCTAATGGCGCAAAAAATGCCGCTTCTAAAATCACATCTTTTGTGACTTCCACATTCACACCACTGGCTTCACCACCAAAAATACCGGCCATCGCCAATGCGCCACTTTGGTCTGCGATAACCAATGTATTTGGTTGTAATTTCGCCGTTGTACCATCTAATAGCACAAGTTCTTCGTTTTCTTTTGCCATTCTGACTTGTACCGGTTGGGCAACTTTTGCCATATCAAAGGCATGCATCGGTTGGCCAAGTTCAAGCAAAATGTAGTTAGTCACGTCCACGATCGGATCAATAGAACGGATACCGCAACGACGTAATTTTTCCTGCATCCACATTGGTGATTGCGCTTTAACATTCACATTTTTCACCACGCGCAATAAATAACGAGGACAGGCTTCGGTAGCTTGAACATCAATTTGTACTTTATCAGTGATAGTCGGTTTAACCACCTCAAAGTGCGGTGGATTTTCGTGGAGTTTATTCACCACGGCTAATTCACGCGCCACACCGGCAATGCTTAAACAATCCGCACGGTTTGGCGTTAAGCTAATCTCAATGGCGTTATCATCTAATTTTAAATAATCACGTAAATTGGTACCGATAGGTGCATCTTGTGGCAACTCGATAATACCATTCGCATCAGATTCAATGCCGAGTTCGCTGAATGAGCAAAGCATGCCTTCGGAAGGTTGTCCGCGTAATTTGGTTTTCTTGATTTTGAAATCGCCCGGCAACTCGGCACCTTCTACGGCACAAGCCACTTTCAATCCTTGACGACAATTCGGTGCACCGCACACGATATCTAATAAACGCTCACCGCCAACATTCACTTTGGTCACGCGTAATTTATCCGCATCAGGATGCTGTGCGCATTCCACGACTTCGCCCACCACAACACCAGTGAAATCACCGGCAATCTTTTCTACACCGTCAACTTCCAAGCCTAACATGGTAATTTGATCGCAAAGTTGCTCCGTAGAAATCGCCGGATTAACCCATTCGCGTACCCATTGTTCACTAAATTTCATACTTATCTCTCACTCAAAATTATTTAAACTGTTTCAAAAAGCGTAAATCATTCTCGAAAAATGAACGTAAATCTGTGACGTTGTAGCGTAACATAGTTAAACGCTCTACCCCCATGCCCACAGCGAAACCTGAGTATTCGTTCGGGTCAATGCCGACATTACGTAACACGTTAGGATGCACCATACCGCAGCCCAACACTTCTAGCCATTTCCCATTTTTACCCATTACATCCACTTCGGCAGAAGGCTCTGTGAATGGGAAGTAAGACGGACGGAAACGCACTTGCAAGTCTTCTTCGAAGAAAGCGCGTAAGAAATCGTGCAACAAACCTTTTAATTCGGTGAAATTCGCATGTTTATCCACATACAACAATTCGATTTGATGGAACATCGGTGTGTGGGTTTGGTCGTAATCGTTACGATATACGCGTCCCGGCGCCATAATGCGAATTGGCGGTTGCTGTTTTTGCATGGTACGAATTTGTACCCCAGAAGTTTGCGTTCTTAACAATAATTCGGGATTAAACCAGAACGTATCGTGATCGGCACGCGCAGGGTGATGTTTAGGAATATTTAAGGCATCAAAATTGTAATAATCGCTTTCGATTTCAGGACCTGACTCAACAGAAAAACCCAATTCGGAGAAGAATTTGGTCACGCGCTCAATGGTAATGGAAACCGGATGTAAACAACCCATTTCCACTTTACGACCAGGTAAACTCACATCAATACGCTCGTTTTCCAATTGCGCATTAAGTAATGCTTGCTCCCACTCTGCTTTTTTTGCATTTAAAAAATCTAATGCCGCTTGTTTGGCTTCGTTAATTTTCGCGCCCATGGCCGGACGCTCTTCCGCCGCTACATTGCGCAATTCTTGCATTAATTGGGTAAAGTGACCTTTTTTACCAAAATATTCCACGCGAATTTCATCAAGTGCCGCAAGGCTTTTATCTTCAATTTTGTCTATAGCATTTCTTGCTTTATCCACAAGATCTTTAAGATGCTGCATAAATATCCTCTGTGATGATGTCTTTAGTCTAAAAAATGGTTTCAATAATAATACTAACTGCTTAGAAAATCACGCGATTTATCCATATCGATGCAAATTATTCACAAATCTAAATATCTCGTGAGAAAAAATATTCAAAAAAACAACCGCACTTTAAAATCGGTATAGGTGTTTATGCTGAAACTTTTTAGCTGCTTTCTTTCATGCAAAAAAATAGAGGCTTAAAAAGCCTCTATGATTGAATAGTAAAAATATTAGCGATTTTGTAACGCTTCAATGCGTTTTTCTAACGGTGGGTGACTTAAAAATAACTCTTTTAATCCGCCGCCGCGTTTACCGTTAATAGCAAATGCCGCCAATGTAGAACCTTCCAATTCTTGTGGTTCATGCAAACTTTGCAGGCGTTTTAACGCGTCAATCATTTTTTGTTTGCCAACTAAATCCGCCGATCCCGCGTCTGCTCTGAATTCGCGTTGACGGGAGAACCACATGGCGATCATGCTGGCTAAGAAACCGAATACCACTTCAAGCACCATAGATACTAAGAAATAAATACCGGAATTGCTTGAACTTTCATTGCCTTGATTGCGGGAATTCGCAACTACGTTGGCAATTAAGCGGGACAAGAAAATCACGAAGGTGTTGAGTACGCCTTGTAACAATGCCATGGTCACCATATCACCATTTTTAATGTGGCTAACTTCGTGCGCCAATACCGCTTCAGCTTCGGCACGGGTCATTTTATTTAATAACCCGGTACTCACCGCCACCAAGGAATTTTTTTGACTCGCGCCTGTGGCAAAGGCATTTACATCGGCAGAATGATAAATCGCCACTTCAGGGCGTGGCAAACCGGCTCGATCCGCTTGCGAATACACGCTTTCAACCAACCAACGCTCCATTTCATTGCGCGGTTGTTGAATCACTTCTGCGCCCACCGCACGAATCGCCATGCTTTTGGACATTAATAAAGAAATAATGGATCCCGCAAAACCGAATAATGCAGCAAAAATCATTAAGCCGGAGGCATCACGGGCTTGAATGCCGGTTAACGATAAGATGATATTAAATACCAACAATACCGCCATGTTGGTGGCTAAGAAAAGTAAAATGCGCATCATAGATAAAAACTCCCTAAATAAAATAATAACAAAAACACGCTCGGTTATAATGGCGATAAAAAACGGAAAATCAAGTATGCCGATGAACTTTATAAAAAAATGACAATGTTTGTTAGACATTGTGAGAAAAAGTGCGGTGAATTTTGACAATGTTTTTGAAAAGAAAATGGAGTTGGTCGATAAGCCGGGTTCTGTCGTGGACAATCATTCATCTAGGCGCATATTTACACATACGCTCAAGCAACCTACCCGAATCCTGAACGGGCCATTCATTGGATTCCTATTTGGTCTTGCTACGAGTGGAGTTTACCCTGCTACCAACCGTTACCGGCGGCACGGTGCGCTCTTACCGCACCCTTTCACCCTTACCTGATCCCTTGCGGGCCATCGGCGGTTTGCTCTCTGTTGCACTTGTCGTAGGCTCTCGCCTCCCGGATGTTATCCGGCACTCTGCCCTGTGTAGCCCGGACTTTCCTCCCGTCTACTTGTCCCCTAGGTTACGCTTGCGCAAATTTGAGGGCTTCAATAGACCGGCGATTGCCTGACCAACTCGGCGCGCAGTATAGCCTAAATTTAGGCTGAAATATAGGGCTAAAATCGCCTTTAACCATGTAGCAGTAAAAGTGCGGTCGATTTTAAACACGTTTTTTCGCATAAAAAAATTTTGTGAAAAACAACCGCACTTTTGGCGTATAAGCATTGAATTACGCCCTGCTAAGGCGTATAACCTACAGCGGAACTTTCACTTAAACATTTTATAAGCTATGACATTTGACACAACGCGCAATGCCACTTTAACGGTAAAAACCCGCTATCCGCAACAAACAACTGATGTCACTTACCAACAGGGTAGCAATGTCATCTTTCACCGAACCTTTGATACCTTTGAATATATGTACAAAAATTTTGATGGCAACTTACTGATTCAATTTTGTCACCGTAAAGGCAGTGAAGATGGCGGAAAGCTGGTGTTTATTGATATGTTAAGCGGACAAACCCGTTTTTCCGTTAATCCGGAATTCGGCCGACAAAAAAACTTCAAATGGCATAATAATCAACTCTTTGTGGTTTTCCATTATGGTGAATTTGCCATTAACGAAGAAGGTAAACTGGCGGACAGAAGTGCTTTTCTGCGTGCTTGGGTGAAGACCGGCAGCATTGATATTATCCCACCGCTTCGAGAGTTATTTGAAAACATCGATCAATCGTATGATGCCCTGCTTTGGTATCAATGCGAGTTGGATAGTTATATTTACAGCCATCAACGTCATCTGCATGCACTCACCAAAATCAGTGAAGCGCTTAAATTAAAGGGCGAAATTTGTGAATACCAAAAAGATTATTACCGTGCTTTTCGTTCTTACACCTTAGCGATCAAACTCAACCCGCATTTAGATATTCAAAAAAATCTGGACAGGGTCGCCAGCCATCTGCATCCCGATTTAATAGATTCTGTGAATATGGCGCTTGGGTTATATGCTAACGCTATGATTCGTATGAATAAAGATGTGAAAAATACGGCTTATAAGAAATATAGTGTTAAATAGAAAGTTAGGCTAGAATGGGCGCCATTTAAAATACATGAAAAAGTGACCGCACTTTTTCCCTTTCCGACAAAAGGAATCCCAATGGATTATTTACAAATTGCTCGTGAAACCTTGAGCGTCGAAGAAAAAGCCCTCGGGCAATTAAACCAGAAATTAGACCGCACTTTTGCCGATGTCGTAGAATTAATTCTTTCCTGTGAAGGCCGTTTGGTGATAGGCGGCATCGGTAAATCCGGCTTGGTGGGGAAAAAAATGGTCGCCACCTTTGCTTCCACCGGCACACCAAGTTTTTTCCTACACCCAACAGAAGCTTTCCACGGCGATTTAGGCATGCTGAAACCCATTGATGTGGTGATGCTCATTTCCTACAGCGGCGAAACCGACGATGTCAACAAACTCATTCCAAGCCTAAAAAACTTCGGCAACAAAATCATTGCGCTCACTTCCAATAAAAATTCCACTTTAGCGCGTCATGCGGATTATGTGTTGGACATTAGCGTAGAGCGGGAAGTCTGCCCGAATAATCTTGCGCCGACCACCTCCGTAGTTGTTACTATGGCATTAGGCGATGCGTTGGCAGTTTGCTTAATGCGCGCCCGTGATTTCCAACCGGAGGATTTTGCAAAATTCCATCCGGGCGGCAGCTTAGGTCGCCGTTTGTTATGCCGCGTGAAAGATCAAATGCAAACCCGCTTACCGATCGCCGCCTTAGCGACCTCCTTCACCGATTGCTTAACCATTATGAATGAAGGGCGTATGGGCGTGGCGTTAGTCATGGAGCAACAGCAATTACGCGGCATCATCACCGATGGTGATATTCGTCGTGCATTAACGGCCAACGGTGCCAATACGCTTAGCAAAACCGCACAGGAATTGATGACCTCTCATCCGAAAACCATTCATCAGGATACCTATTTATCTGAAGCGGAAAATTATATGAAAGCGCACAAAATTCATTCTTTGGTTGTGGTGGATGATGCGCAAAATGTCGTGGGATTAGTGGAGTTCTCAAGCTAATGACAACAGAATTACAAGAAAAATTAAAACAGGTGAAATTTGTTATCACCGATGTGGACGGCGTATTAACGGACGGTTTACTGCACTACGATGCTAACGGCGAAGCGCTCAAAAGTTTTCATGTGCGCGATGGTTTAGGCATTCGGATGTTGATGGAAGCCAGCATTCAGGTCGCTGTGTTATCCGGACGTGATTCGGCAATTTTGCGCAAACGCATTGCCGATTTAGGCATTAAACTCGCTTTTTTAGGCAAGCTGGAAAAAGAAAGCGCCTGTTTTGAATTATGCCGCCAAGCCGGTGTTGAGCCGGAGCAAACGGCTTACATTGGCGATGACAGCGTTGATCTCCCCGCTTTCGCTGTTTGTGGACTTTCCTTCGCGGTTGCCGACGCGCCGGAATATGTCAAAAACTGTGCCGATTACACCTTAGGGTTAGGCGGTGGCAAAGGCGCCTTCCGTGAAATGTCCGATATGATTCTAAACGCCCAAGGCAAAGCCGAAATTTACAATTCAGCTCAAGGATTTTTGAAAACAGCGAAAAAGATGGCGCAGTAAAAAACGCCGTAAAAAACGACCGCACTTTTTGATTCATATCGTGGGCGGATATTAAATCCGCCCTACTTCGCTATTCATCCATTCCCACCATTCTTAAACAAAATTTTTATTTTTCTTGACTTTCAATTCTTGTACTAGTTTAATAGTGCAAAATTTATTTCATGCTTTTAAGGAAATGAGAATGTCTTCCGCTTTTATTCAAACTTTTACGCAAAACGTACCTTATCACAGCGACCCTACCGCCATTTTCGCCACATTATGTGAAAACAAACCGAATACGCTACTGTTAGAATCTGCCGAAATTTCCAGCAAAAACAGTCTGAAAAGTTTATTACTCGTTAACACGGCCATGAAAATTTCCTGTTTGGGACAAAGCGTCATTTTTCATGCGTTGACCGACAACGGTGCCACAGTGTTACCGTTAATTGCGCAAAAGCTCTCGGCACAGGTAAACGTAAAATCCCAAACAAGCACCGAACTGCAAGTGGAATTCAAACCTGTCGACAATAATGCAGACGAAGACAGCAAATTATTGGCGCACAGCATTTTCGACGGGTTGCGTTGTTTCACCGAACTTTATCAGGCAAGCTCGTTGCCGGTTTTTTTAGGCGGGTTATTCGCCTATGACTTGGTGGCAAATTTTATTCCGATGGAAAACATCACTTTGCAAGATGATGGCATTACCTGCCCTGATTATTGCTTTTATTTAGCGGAACAATTATTGGTGATTGACCATCAATTGCAACAAGCGGAATTACAAACCTTTTGTTTTGCACAAAATACGTTGGCTACGTTGCAGCAGAACGCCCAAGAGATTGCCAAAAAACTCTTGGAAATTCGACCGCACTTGAGCCTCAAATCATCTTCTACCGAAGTCGCCATTAATTTAGATGATGATAAATTCAAAAAAATTATTGAACGCCTGAAGCAGCATATTTATTGCGGCGACGTGTTCCAAATCGTGCCGTCCCGTCGTTTCTCCCTTGAATGCCCGAATACGTTGGCGACTTATCGTCAGTTAAAACAAAACAACCCAAGCCCGTATATGTTCTTTATTCAAGACGAGGATTTCACTTTGTTCGGTGCTTCACCGGAAAGTGCCTTGAAATATTCGCAAACTACCCGTCAGTTGGAGATCTATCCGATTGCCGGTTCCCGTCCGCGCGGCTTTGATGCTGACGGCAATATCGATCCCGAATTAGATTCCCGTTTGGAACTGGAATTGCGTTTGGATCATAAAGAACAGGCGGAACATTTGATGTTGGTGGATTTAGCGCGTAACGACATCGCCCGTGTGTGCGAAAGTAAAACCCGCCATGTGAAAGATTTAATGCAGGTGGATCGTTATTCGCACATTATGCATCTTGTCTCTCGCGTTGTAGGTAAACTTCGCCCTGAACTGGATGCGTTACACGCTTACCAGGCTTGTATGAACATGGGCACGCTAACCGGTGCACCGAAAATCAAAGCCATGCAGTTAATTTATCAGTTTGAACAACAAAAACGCCACAGTTACGGCGGTGCCGTAGGCTATTTACAGTCTGATGGCAATTTTGACACCTGCATCGTGATTCGCTCCGCCTTCGTGCAAAACGGCATCGCCCATGTGCAAGCCGGTTGCGGTACGGTGTTGGATTCCGACCTCCAAATGGAAGCCGACGAAACCCGTCACAAAGCCCGCGCGGTCATCAACGCCATCGTACAAACCAATAAGAAAGCGAATCAATAGGAGTGACATCATGGCAACCATTTTATTTTTAGATAACTTTGATTCCTTTACTTACAATTTGGTGGATCAATTTCGCGGATTGGGACATCAGGTTCACATTTACCGCAACGATTGCGATTTAGCCATTTTAGAAAAAAACGCCTTGGCGCAACCGGATACGATTCTTGCCCTCTCCCCCGGGCCGGGCACCCCGGATGAAGCGGGGAATATGATTCCGTTGATTAAGCGATTAATCGGCAAAGTACCGATGTTGGGCATTTGTTTGGGGCATCAAGCATTAATCGAAGCCTTCGGTGGTAAAGTCGTTCATGCGGGTGAAATTTTGCACGGCAAAGTGTCCAGAATTGAACACGACAATGAAGCCATGTTCAAAGGTTTGACCAACCCGATGCCGGTTGCGCGCTATCATTCCCTCATGGGAATTAATTTGCCCGATGAATTGATTCCGAATGCTTCTTATAATGGTATTAATATGGCAATTCGCCACCGCACTTTGCCGATTTGTAGCTTCCAATTCCACCCCGAGTCTATTTTAACGGTGCAAGGAGCACAGTTATTAGCGCAATCGGTGGAATGGTTGTTGAAACGGAATTAATAATCACGTAGCCTCGTTTCATAACTTGAACTTACAATTAAAACTTAAGACACGCGTCAGGAGACGCGCGCCATCAATAAATAAGATAAATAGGAAATACAATGATCACAGTATATGGCTTAAAACGCACCCTCTCCCCTCGCAAATCCGCTGTGGCGGAAGTGATTTATAACTGCCTGGAACTCGGTTTAGATGTTGCCAAAGGCAAGCACGCGCTTCGTTTTATTTGTTTGGAAGACGACGATTTTTACTATCCGCATACCACAAACCGCACCGACAATTACATAGTGATTGAAATCAATTTAATGCAAGGTCGTTTAGAACAAACCAAAAAGCGCTTAATCAAAATGTTGTTCAGTGAATTTGAATACAAATTAGGCATTAGCCCGTTTGACGTGGAAATCACCATCAAAGAGCAACCGGCACATTGTTGGGGCTTCCGTGGCATGACCGGCGATGAAGCGCGCGATTTGGATTACGATATTCATAAATAAGGACAAGGATGATGGAAAACCAAGCTCTATTAGAAAAACTTTATGGTGCACAAACCTTAACCGCCGCGGAAAGCGAAGCCTTATTTAACGCCATCATGTTGGGTGAGTTAAGCAATGAACAAATCTCCGCCATGTTAGTGGCACTAAAAGTGCGTGGCGAAACCATCGATGAAGTCAACGGCGCCGTATTAGCCGCCGTTAAAAATGCCAAACCGTTTCCAACACCCGACTACCCCTTTGCCGACATCGTCGGCACAGGTGGTGACAGCGCCAATACTATCAATATTTCTACGGCGTCCGCTATTGTCGCAGCCGCTTGTGGTGCCAAAGTAGCAAAACACGGCAACCGTAGTGTTTCCAGTAAAACAGGTTCAAGCGATTTATTAACCGCATTGGGTGTCAATATCGCTATGTCAACAGAACACGCCCGTAAAGCATTGGACGACATTGGCATCAGCTTCTTGTTTGCACAGCAATATCACCCGGGTTTCAAATATGTCGTGCCTGTACGCCAAGCCTTAAAAACCCGTACGCTCTTTAATATTCTCGGTCCGCTTATTAATCCTGCTCGTCCAAAACGTCAATTGCTTGGCGTTTATTCTCCCGAACTGATTGATATTTACGCCAAAACCGTTGCCCAATTAGGTCACGAACACACGATTATTGTGCACGGCAGTGGCTTAGACGAAGTGGCAATTCATGGCGCTACAGAAGTGGCGGAAGTGCGTAACGGCGAGATTGAACGTTATACCTTAACACCGCAAGATTTTGGCTTCCAAGTCAAACCGTTGGAAAGTTTGCGCGGTGGTGAACCGACAGAAAATGCGCAAATGATTACCGCACTTTTACAAGGCAAAGGCAAAACGGAACACAACCAAGCCGTTGCCATGAACACCGCACTATTATTAAAACTGTTCGGACAAGAAGACATTAAACAAAATGCACAACGGGTATTGGATGCGATTGCACAAGGCAAACCGTTTGAAACTTTACAGAAATTAACAACTTATTAATTTAAAGACCCGTTTTCAAAAATAAGACATAAACATGATCACACAAGACTTTTCCAAACCACTTGAAACCGCCACGGTGTTACAAAAAATCGTGCTCGATAAAGCCGAATGGGTAAAAAACAAAGAAGCGGAATTTCCGTTAAGTGAATTTGAAAAAAACATTCAAAAATCCGACCGCTCTTTTTATGATGCGTTAGCAAAAGGCACGCACCAAAAACCGGCGTACATTTTAGAATGTAAAAAAGCCTCGCCTTCCAAGGGGGTGATTCGTAGCGAATTTAAACCGACAGAAATTGCGCAGATCTATAAAAACTATGCCAATGCGATTTCTGTGCTGACAGATGAAAAATACTTCCAGGGCGATTTTGCCTATATCAAACAAGTTCGCGACGTTGTCACACAACCAGTGCTATGTAAAGACTTTATGATCAGCGAATACCAGGTTTATTTGGCGCGTTTTTACCAAGCCGATGCTATTTTACTTATGCTTTCAGTGGTGAACGACGAGACTTATCGAATCTTAGCCGATTTAGCGCATTCTCTCGGCATGGGCGTGTTGACCGAAACCAGTAACGAAGAAGAATTTGAACGCGCCTTGGTGTTAAGCGCGAAAATTATCGGTGTGAATAATCGCAATTTGCATGATTTAAGCGTGGATTTAAACCGCGTGGTGGCATTAACCACCCGATATGCCGACCGCATTCCTGCCGATGTGCGAATCATCAGCGAATCAGGCATTTACCATTATCAACAAGTACGCGAATTGCAACACGTTGCCCACGGCTTCTTAATTGGCAGCAGTTTAATGGGCAGTCCCGACTTAAACAACGCCGTGCGTGAAGTCATTTTTGGCGAAAACAAAGTGTGCGGTTTAACCCGTGCGCAAGACGTAAAAACCGTTTACGAAAGCGGCGCATTGTACGGTGGGCTGATTTTTGTCGAAAATTCCAAACGTTGTGTCAGTTTACGCCAAGCCCAAGAATTGGTGACGGCCGCACCACTTCGTTTTGTGGGCGTGTTTCAAAATCAAGACATCGATTTTATCGTGAAAATCGCGCAGCAGTTACAGCTCTATGCCGTTCAGTTGCACGGCGATGAAACACCGGAATTTATCACCGCACTTCGCGCCGAATTGCCTAAAAATATTCGCATTTGGAAAGCCATTTCCGTAGATGTAACCCATAAAAGTGCGGTGGTTTTTGACGACGTTTCTGAGATTGATCGTTTTATTTTCGATAGCAAGTCAGGCGCACAAAAAGGCGGTACGGGTGAGGCTTTCGATTGGTCGCTGATTCCTGCGCAACTAAAACATAAAATCCTTTTAGCCGGAGGCATCAATCCAAACAATATTGACGCGGCATTAGCACAACATTGTGTTGGTGTTGATCTGAATTCAGGCGTGGAAAGTGCTCCAGGTGTGAAAGATGCCGAAAAAGTGCGGTCGGTTTTTAAGGCAATTTTGTAAAATCGGCAAACTTTAATAAGCATGAGCCACTTTTCAATTCATATCATCCTCAATCAGGAGATTTTATGAAAAAACTTTTTAATTTTTTAATCACGTTTATTCATCCGCATCCTTGCATGTTGGTGATATTTTTTGTTGTGGCCACATTGATGTTCAGCAGTGATCTTATCAGTATTGTAAAAGATGATATCCCTTTAGAAAATTATCTAGAAACTAAAATTTATCACAATGTTAACGTAACAGTAGAAAAAGAAAAAATTTCAGGCAATTTAAATCAATATATTCAAACTAAAAATATAAGCGACCGATGCTATATCGAATATTGCGGTTTTTCCCATGCCGGAAACTTTCAATTATCCAGCATTGAATTCATTCAGGTAGAAAGACATTCTTTCTTAAACAAAAGCTGTTTAGATGCCGAGGAAAAACATTGCTTTCGTAATGTTTCCGAAGCTTATGTTGAACAGGTCACAAAACAAGCACAACAAAAGCATAAAAGAGGCGGAATTTTATGGTTAATCTATGGTGCTGTCGCTTTGATTTTCCTCCTCCTACTAGGAAGAAAACATCGATTACCAGACGAATATAAAATATAGCCACTGATAAAATATAACATTCATCACATAAAAAGTACGCATCTCCAGACGCGTGCTTTTCTTTTCCACTCATTATTCTTATAAATACGTTTACGCCAATCTGCCGTTCTATACCTGTTTATAGTTATAATAATTTAACAAATGAGAATAACTCTCAATTAATCTATAAAAACAAAAGGTTACATCTTATATTCGGATAAAAAATAGGGATATTCTTGATGACGATCAAATAAATTCCCATCATCAAGGCATATCATATTCCAATAACCATACGAACAACGTGCCAATTGGAGTGATGATATGCAAAGAAGCGATGGATTATTTTCTGCCTTAGCCGATGTTTCCCGCCGGGATTTCATGAAATTATGTACCGCACTTGCGGCAACAATGGGGCTAAGTAGCAAAGCCGGTGCGGAAATGACAGAAGCATTAACTGCGCCCGCTCGTCCGCCGGTGTTATGGATTGGTGCACAAGAATGCACCGGATGTACGGAATCTCTGCTACGTGCCAATCACCCGACGGTGGAAAATTTAGTCTTAGAAATGATTTCCTTGGAATACCACGAAACCCTTTCTGCGGCTTTTGGCGAACAAGCTGAAGATAATAAACACAACGCCATGAAGAAATATTACGGCAAATATGTTTTAGTCGTAGATGGCTCCATTCCGGTGAAAGACGGCGGCGTTTACTGCATGGTGGCAGGCAAACCAATTGTGGAACACATTCAAGAAGCCGCCAAAGGCGCCGCTGCCATTATTGCCATTGGTTCTTGTGCCGCGTGGGGCGGCGTACCTTCCAGCGGTGGCAACCCAACCGGTGCAAGCAGCTTATCTGACGTATTACCAAAAGGCACGCCGGTTATTAATATTCCGGGCTGTCCACCAAATCCACATAACTTCCTTGCGACCGTCGCTTACATTCTGACTTATAAGAAACTGCCGGCAATGGACAAACTTAACCGTCCGTTATTCGCTTACGATCGCTTAATTCACGAAAACTGCTATCGCCGACCGCACTTTGATGCCGGACGCTTTGCTAAAGAATACGGTGATTACGGCCATCGTCACGGCTGGTGTTTATATCATCTCGGTTGCAAAGGGCCGGAAACTTACGGCAACTGCTCTACCTTAGAATTTTGTGATGTCGGCGGCAATAACTGGCCTGTGGGTATCGGGCACCCTTGCTATGGCTGTAATGAAAAAGGCGTAGGCTTTACTAAAGGCATTTTCCAATTATCCAGCGTGGAAAATCCAACCCCTCGGGTGGAAAAACCTGATGTCAATAATGCGGAAGGTTCAAGTGCCAGCATGACGGCAATCGGTTTATTAGGCGGTGCGGCGGCAATTTTGGCCGGCGTCAGCGTTGTCACCTTGCGGGAACTTAGTATTCAGCACAAAGCCCGCGCTGCCGTCAAAGTTGCAGAAAAAGCAGAGAAAAAACAAACAGGTAAATCAAATGGATAGACGCAATTTTTTAAAAGCAGGTTTGCTTGGTGGCGTTGCGGTAGGTTTGCCTGTCAGTAAAACGCAGGCAAGCGAAAATTTACCGCCAATTCCGACCGCACTTGGCATGCTGTACGACTCTACCCTTTGTGTAGGTTGCCAAGCTTGTGTGGCGGAATGTCAGCAAGTCAATAAAACCGCAGTGAATCCTAAAGGCGAACAAACCTGGTCAAACAACGACAAACTTACACCGTTCACCCGCAATATCATTCAAGTTTGGTCGGATGGTGACGGCAAAAATAAAGACCAAACAGACAACGGCTATGCTTACGTGAAAAAGCAATGTATGCACTGCGTTGACCCGAACTGTGTTGCCGTTTGCCCGGTTCAGGCGCTCACCAAAGACCCGAAAACCGGTATTGTGAAATACGACCCCGACATTTGCACGGGCTGTCGTTACTGCATGGTAGGTTGTCCTTTTGACGTGCCAAAATACGATTACGACAACCCGTTCGGTGAAATCAGCAAATGTGAGCTTTGCAATCAAAAAGGTTTGGAGCGCATCGACAAAGGCGAACTGCCGGGCTGTTGTCATGTTTGCCCAACCGGTGCCATTATTTTTGGTACCCGTGAAGAGTTATTGGCGGAAGCCAAACGTCGTTTACATTTAATTCGCGGTACGGAATATGACTATCCGCGCCAACATGTCAACAGCACCGACAAATATCGCGCTACCGTGCCGGCGTATCAATATCACATTTACGGCGAAACGGAAGGCGGTGGTACACAAGTGTTAGCCTTAAGTGGCGTACCTTTTGAAAATCTCGGCTTACCGCCACTAGATGAAGTTGCCACGGGAACCCGGGCAGCGCATTTACAACATTTTCTCTATCGCGGTTTGGCATTGCCATTAGTGGCGCTTGCAGGTTTAACCTTTATGACTTACAAAAATATGCATGGCGATAAAATTGCCGAGCGTATTGCAGCCCAAAAAGAAGCAATGCGTCAGGCTCGTAAAGAAATCGAAGAAGCGGAGGATGATGATCATGAGTAATCCACGTCCGGTGGGCGGTCGTTTAATTTCCGCCGCTATTCTCTTTTTTGCCCCCCTTGCCGTACTTTGTATTTTATTGATTGTAAAACGGTTGGTGTTCGGGATTGGTTCCGTCACCGCTCTTAACGGCGGTTATCCTTGGGGGTTATGGATTGCCTTTGACTTGCTCGTCGGCACAGGATTTGCCTGTGGTGGTTGGGCTCTGGCTTGGGCAGTATATATTTTTAATAACGGAAAATATCACGCTCTCGTGCGTCCTGCCCTGCTTGCCAGTTTATTCGGCTATTCCCTCGGCGGTTTATCTATCACCATTGATATGGGGCGTTATTGGCACTTGCCGTATTTCTACGTTCCGGGACAGTTCAACACCAATTCCGTGCTGTTTGAAACGGCGTTTTGTATGACCGTGTATATCATTGTGGTGACCTTGGAGTTTGCCCCGGTATGGCTCGGTTTCCTCGGCTTGAAAAAATGGTTTAATAAACTCAATAAAATCATGTTTTTCATTATTGCCTTGGGTGCCTTGTTGCCGATGATGCACCAATCTTCCATGGGTTCTTTAATGATTGTGGCAGGTCATAAAGTGCATCCGGTATGGCAAAGTTATGAAGTCTTACCGATTCTCTCCTTGCTTACTGCTTTCATTATGGGCTTCTCTATCGTCATCTTTGAAGGTTCCTTAGTGAAAGCCGGTCTTGCAGGAAAAACACCTGACGAACGTCATTTATTCACTCAATTGGCACGAGTTACTGCAGGCTTAATCTTCTGTTTCCTTGTGGTACGTTTCGGCGAATTGATTTATCACGATAAACTACAACTGGTGTTCGGTTTTGACAAACTAACCAAATTTGAAGCGTGGATGTTCTGGATGGAAGTTTGGCTAATGGTTTTACCATTGTTAACCCTCTTCCTCGGTGAGAAAAAATCCGACTCCCGTTGGTTGTTTATTTCGGCACTTAGCATGTTACTCGGCGCCGCATTATGGCGGATGAACTACTCGCTTATCATGTATAACCCGGGCAACGGCTATCAATATTTCCCATCAGCGGAAGAATTGTTGATCTCAATCGGTTTCGTGTCCATTGAGGTTTGTGCCTATATTTTAATCATTCGTCTGTTCCCGGTCTTGCCGGTCTTTAAAGAAAAGCACACAGAAGAATCAGAAAAAATCATTGCCGAAAAAGCGGCATTCAGTAAAAAACTTAGCGGAGCAGAATAATGTCAGAAAAAAAACGTATCTCAATTGACCCGATTACCCGTATTGAGGGTCATTTACGTATTGATTGCGAAATTGAAAACGGCGTCGTCACCAATGCTTGGTCCTCCGGTACGATGTGGCGTGGTATGGAAAATATTGTGAAAGGCGCGGATCCGCGTGATGCGTGGATGATTATGCAACGCATTTGTGGCGTATGCACTACCACGCACGCCATTGTCAGTGTGCGTGCTGTAGAAGATGCCATCGGTGCTAAGGTGCCGGTGAACGCACAATATATTCGTAACATGATTCTTGCGGCGCACACGATTCACGACCATATTGTACATTTCTATCAACTCTCCGCCATGGACTGGGTGGATATCACCGCCGCTCTGAAAGCAGATCCTGAAAAAGCAGCAGATATGCTAAAAGGCGTTTCCACATGGTCGTTAAATAGCGCCAATGAATTCCGCAATGTACAGAAAAAAATTCAGGCATTGGTAGATAGCGGACAGCTCGGTATTTTCGCTAACGGTTATTTCGGTCATGCTGCAATGAAACTGTCGCCGGAAGTCAACCTCATTGCTGTGGCGCACTATTTGCAAGCCCTTGAATGCCAACGTGATGCAAACCGTGTCGTGGCATTGCTCGGCAGTAAAACACCGCACATCCAAAACTTGGCTATCGGTGGCGTGGCGAACCCAATTAATTTGGATTCCCAAGCCGTGCTTAATCATGAACGTCTCATGTTCGTGAAAGCTTGCATTGATCGCTTAGGCGATTTTATCAACCAAGTTTATAAAATCGATGCTGCCGTATTTGCGGCTTTCTATCCGGAATGGCTCAGTCTTGGCAAAACGTCCGGTAACTACTTAGCCGTGCCGGAATATCCAATTGATGCGGATAATTCTAAATTTGTGTTGAAAGGCGGTTATGTTGAAAACAGCGATTTATCCACTTTCCGCGCCATTGACAACCAAAAAGACGAGTTCGTCGTAAAAGGCATTAAAGAAAGCGGTAAACACGCTTGGTATGAAGACGACGAACCGCTCGAACCTTGGGTGGGTTTAACCCGTCCGAAATACACCGGTTGGCAAGATGACGGCAAATATTCTTGGGTAAAAGCGCCGACCTTCTACGGCAAAGTGGTAGAAGTCGGTCCGCTCGCCTATTTAATTTGCGGCTTGGCAGCGAATGACAAACCAACCATTACCCATTTCAACGAATTAAAAGGCATTTATGAAAAATTGACCGGTAATACCTTAACTACCGACCAATTACACTCCACCCTTGGACGCATTATCGGTCGTACCGTCCATTGCTGTGCGCTAAATGACATTCTAGGTACACAATGGCAAATGCTCATTGATAACATCGCCAAAGGCGACACTACCGCTTATATCAAAACCGATATCCCGGCAAGCGGTGAATTCCGTGGTGTCGGTTTCGGTGAAGTACCACGCGGTATGCTTTCTCACTGGGTTGTTATTAAAGATGGCCGTATTGAAAACTACCAAGCGGTTGTACCATCCACGTGGAACGCAGGTCCGCGTAACGAACAAGACCAAATGGGGCCTTACGAGCTTTCCATTATCGGTACACCGGTGGCGGATCCGACTAAGCCGTTAGAAGTGGTTAGAACTATTCACTCTTTCGACCCTTGTATGTCCTGCGCCGTGCACGTTGTTAACACAGAAAACGGCGATGTGACTGAAGTGAAGGTATTGTAATGAAGCCGTTAATTCTTGGTGTCGGCAATATTTTGTTAAGCGATGAAGGCGTGGGGGTGCGTGTTGTACAGGAGCTTGAAAAACGCCCTGAAATTCAACCGCACTTTGATGTCATCGACGGCGGTACTTGTGGCATGGAATTACTGGATGCGATGGCCAATCGCGAGCATTTGATTATTGTCGATGCCGTGCTTGCTAATAAACAACCGGGAGAAATTGTCGTGTTGCATGACGATCAAGTGCCAACCTTTTTCTCCCGCAAAATTTCGCCACACCAACTCGGCATTTGTGATGTGCTTTCCGCCATGAAATTAACGGATGAATTCCCAAAACACCTTTGCCTTATCGGCATCCAACCGGAATCGCTAGAATCCGGAATCGGTTTGACGGAAACAATACAAAAAGCATTACCGAAGGTTTTTGCAACCTTGAATCAAGTGATTGCTGAATATGGTTTGAATCTAGACTCCCCTCTTTAGAAAAGAGGGTAATTAATAGAGACAAGAGTTAAATCTCCCCTAACCCCTCTTTACGAAAGAGGGGAACTTTCTTTAAGATTTCACCTGCTATGCTTTAATCTTATTAATATTGAAAAATAAACCATGTATCGACACGAAAAAACATCTGAAAATTCGACCGCACTTTTAACTCAAATTGACGGTTTTGAAGAAAATCCGACGGATATTTTTCTTACCGAAATGCAAAACATTGTGCCTGAAATGCAAGATCTGCCGTTCTACCACAAAGGTATTGAATGCTTCTGCCCTAAGTTTGTTTTATTTGAAGAACAATGGATCGGCACGGTATTAGCACCGTGGATGATTAGCGTTGTCATTCTGCCCGGCCCTCAACAACAATGGGAACCGCGTGAATTAGGCGATAAACTCACCGTACAACTGCCCTACAAAGCGCTAACCTTCACCGTCAGTGGTGTTGAAAACGTCCCGCAATATTTAAGCTGTTCTTTACACTCACCCCTTGACCCGAATCTTACCAACGAACAAGCCGTTCAACTCACGCAAGATTGTTTGCGCATGGTTTTATCCATGCCGACAAAACAGCCAACATTTGATCCAGATCGCCGAAACCTGTTTAAGGCCATGATAAAATAGACGTAATTTTCAAATGGAGTGAAAGAATTATGTGTTTAGGAGTTCCCGGTCAAATCGTTCAAATCGGTGACAGTGCTCTACAACTCGCCACTGTGGATGTCTGCGGCGTACAACGCCAAGTCAACATTTCCCTTATTTGCGATAGCGACCCGCAATCCCTTCTCGGTAAATGGGTTCTCATCCACGTCGGCTTCGCCATGAGCATTATCGACGAAGAAGAAGCCAAACAAACCCAAGAAGCCCTACTTGCCATGAGCCAGTTGGAACATGAAGTGGGGGATTTTTTAGGGTTGAATCAGGGGTGATTTAAAGGAAAGTGCGGTCGGAATTTTGAGTGTTTTTTAGAAAAATGGTTGGGAATTTGACCGCACTTTTTAATTGAATAGGCAAACAAAAAAGCATTTCTAATTAAAGAAATGCTTTTTGTTTACTTACTGATTTCTACAACTTTTGCACCAACTTTGATTTGTTGCAGTACCAGGACTTGTTGTTCTATATCCAAATTTTTCTTGTAACTCTTGCGCTGTACGAGCAACCGTACCACATTTAGGACAAGTATGTGGAAGATGGATTGAACCTGACATATTTACTCCTTATTAGTATATTTTGTTATTTTCTTTTCAAAGGTTTCTCCATTATTAACTACCTTATGGAGTTTTTCTCTTTGCTCATCGTTTAAGTTTCTATCATATTTATTTAAAGTATTTTTAGCCATCTCTGGAGCCACTTCAGTAATAATAAGAATTCCAACATTTGCTACTGCTTTTAAAGTCATTGCACCTAATGCTCCTAATTTAGTTACTACTGAATCAGAAGATAAATTTCTAAGTTCCTTTTGATATTTAAAATACTTTGACATAATGGTTCCTCTATATTATTACTTAAAAATAATGAAATACTTTTATATCTTATGATAACTAACCATATGTTAGGCTCTTGATTATATATTGTTGTTTTTTTGTGCAATTAAAATTTATTTTGAATTATTCTTGTACTCAACAAATATCTTCCCCCCGCTGGCGCAAGCATCTTCCGCTTGTGCCTTTTTATTTCCACGAATCTAAATTTTCAGCACAAGTGTGGACGCTTGCGCTATCATATTAAAATTCTAACCGATAGCGCGCGTCTCCCGACCACAGCTGTTCGAAACCTGAGAAAAAGGTAAAATCACCTTATTAACAGAGAGTGAGGTGAGCGATGAAACTCAGAGAAATCTTAAGCTATATTCCGAAAGAACAGTTAAGAATGTTTGCATTGGAATATCAAGTTGACCGTCAAGTGAAAAAATTAAGCGGTGAAGTCATGTTTTATTTACTGCTATTTTCATCATTAAATGTACGACATAACAGCTTAAGAACATTAGAGCAATTTTACAGTTCCCCAACCTTTACCGGATTATTTGATAAACCGATAAAGCATGCAAAATATAATTCGATTAGCGACCGATTAAGAACCATTAATGCGGATTATTTTAAAGCAATTTTCGACTCGGTATTAAGTCGATATAGTGATAGTTATTTAAAACCGAAAGATAACATTATCGCTTTTGATTCCACAATCGTGACGCTGTCAAGTAAGTTATTAAAAACGGGAATGAAAGTAGGGAGCTATCAGGGTGTAAACGGAATCAAGTTCAGTGTGGCGTTTTCTAGCGTACCGGTAAACTCAAAACTGTTTACGCAACGGGTTTATTCCTCGGAAGATGTTGCGCTCAAAGAGCTAATTGTGGAATGTCCGTTGAGCCGGGATAATATCTTATTGTTTGATATGGGAATTCAGTCAAGAAATACGTTTGATGAATTTACCGATAAACATTTTACCTTTGTGACCCGGATTCGTGAGATAGCGCGTTATCGGGTCATGAGTGAAAATCCGATAGAAATCCGGGAGACGGCAAGTATGGTTATACAATCGGATTATAATGTCAGATTATTTAATAAGGAAAATAAAGAAACCCGGCATATTTTTCGATTAATTATCGCGAGATTAAAAGAGAAGGATGAAGAGATTTATTTTCTGACAAATCATGTAAATTATTCGGCAACGGAGGTGGCTGAGTTATATAAGAGACGTTGGGAAATCGAAGTTTTTTTCAAATTTATTAAGCAACATTTAGACTTTAGCCATTTACTTTCACGTAATGAAAACGGCATGAAAGTGGAAATGTATATGACGTTAATTACGGCGATTTTATTAATTGTTTATAAGAAAGAGAACGGTTTATCCGGTTATAAGATGGCGAAGTTAAGATTAGCCATTGAAATTGAAAGCCTTTTAATTAAAGAGATAGTTTTAATTTGTGGCGGAGACCCAAGCGGTGTTGACCTTCTTTGGGTTCCAAGTTAAGGTTTCGAACAGCTGTTGTCTCCCGACGCGTGCTTGTCCCCTTAATTTGTATAAGGCACGCGTGTCAGGAAACGCGCGCCATCAATGCACTCTTGATAATATTTAGCCCACGTAAAAAACATCTTAAAAATCCACCGCACTTTCCCTTCTCTCACGTTCCCATCTACCCAAATTATGATCTTTATCACGGTTTTACTAAAACGAATCCATTAGAATAAAATCTTCTCGTTTTTCAAACAAATAAGGAAGCAAATGATGAGTCCCACAGAGCTTATGGGTGAAGGAATTAATCTGATGTTTTCAGGGATGGGTTTTGTGTTGGTCTTTTTGCTCATTTTAATTTGGGCAATTGGGCTGATGTCTAAACTTATCAACCGATTTTTTCCCGAACCCCAACCTGCACTAAAAACTTCCCCAAATTCCACCGCACTCCCTGCGGCACCTACCGACGATTTTGAGCGTTTGCGCCCTGTGATTGCAGCGGCTATCGCGCACCATCGCCGTACCCAACAGTTCAAATAAAATAAGGATTTTACTATGACTAAAAAAATTAAAATGACCGAACTGGTGCTTCGTGATGCCCACCAATCACTTTTCGCAACCCGCTTGCGTCTTGATGATATGCTGCCAATTGCCCATGAATTAGACGACATCGGCTATTGGTCACTGGAAGCTTGGGGCGGTGCGACCTTTGATAGTTGTATTCGTTTTTTGGGTGAAGATCCGTGGGTGCGTTTGCGTGAGTTGAAAAAAGCCTGCCCGAAAACCCCGTTGCAAATGTTATTGCGCGGTCAAAACCTGCTAGGTTATCGCCATTATGCCGATGACGTAGTGGAACGTTTCGTAGAACGTTGCGTAGCAAACGGTATGGACGTGTTCCGTGTGTTTGATGCGCTCAACGACCCGCGTAATATGAAAGCGGCGTTGCAAGCCGTGCGTAAATTCGGCGGTCATGCACAAGGGACATTAAGTTACACCACCAGCCCGGTACACACCATGCAAACCTGGCTCGATACCACCGAACAACTACTTGAAATCGGTATCGACAGCTTGGTCATCAAAGACATGTCAGGTATTTTGAACCCGATGGCGGCAGCAGACTTAGTGCGTGAAATCAAAAAACGTTTTGACGTAGAATTACATTTGCATTGCCACTCGACTACCGGCATGGCAGAAATGGCGCTGTTAAAAGCCATTGAAGCGGGTGTGGACGGTGTGGATACAGCAATTTCTTCTATGTCCGGCACTTACGGCCACCCGGCAACAGAATCCATGGTAGCGACCTTACAAGGCACCGAATATGACACCGGTTTGGATATTCCGCGTTTGGAAAAAATCGCCGCCTATTTCCGTAATGTACGTAAAAAATATGCCAAATTTGAAGGTCAACTACGCGGCGTAGATAGCCGTATTTTAGTGGCACAAGTGCCGGGCGGTATGCTCACAAACTTGGAAAACCAGCTAAAACAACAAAACGCCTCCGATAAATTAGACTTGGTATTGGACGAAATTCCGCGTGTGCGCAAAGATTTGGGTTACATTCCATTAGTGACTCCGACATCACAAATCGTTGGTACTCAAGCGGTAATTAACGTGCTCACAGGCGAGCGTTACAAAACCATCGCCAAAGAAACCGCCGGTATTTTGAAAGGCGAATACGGCAAAACCCCGGCACCGGTAGATAGCGCATTACAAGCTCGCGTATTAGAGGGTGCAGCTCCGGTGACTGACCGCCCAGCCGATCACATTGCGCCTGAAATGGCGAAAATTGAAGCGGACGTTGCCGAACAAGCCAAAGTGAAAGGCGTGAAATTGGCAGACAACGCCGTGGACGATGCCTTAATCGTTGCCCTCTTCCCACAAATTGCTTGGAAATTCTTAGAAAACCGCAACAACCCTGCTGCTTTTGAACCGGCACCGACCGGCACTGAAAGTGCGGTAGAAAATAAACCTGTTTCTAAAGCTGCACCTGCGGCCTCCGGTTCTGCCATTTACACTGTGGAATTGGAAGGCAAAGCCTTTGTGGTGAAAGTCAGCGAAGGTGGGGATATTTCTCATGTGGCTACCACCACACCACAAGCTACACCGCAAGCGACTTCTGCTCCTGCGCCAACAAGCGGCGGCACACCGGTCACTGCGCCAATGGCGGGTAACATTTGGAAAGTCGTTGCAACAGAAGGTCAAACCGTGGCTGCGGGCGATGTGTTGTTTATTTTGGAAGCCATGAAAATGGAAACCGAAGTGAAAGCCGCACAGGCCGGCACCGTGCGCGGGATTTGCGTCAAAGCCGGTGACGCCGTAGCGGTGGGCGACACTGTGATGACCTTAGCGTAAGGAATGGCCTATGGAGAGTATTATTGCGTTAATTAAAGGGATGGGCATATTCCATCTGCAATGGGGGCAAGCGGTGATGATCGCCGTGAGTCTGCTGTTGCTATGGCTTGCCATTTCGCGCAAATTTGAACCATTGTTGTTGCTACCAATCGGTTTCGGCGGGTTATTGTCAAATATTCCTGAAGCCGGTCTTGCTATGACGGCTTTGGAGAATTTGCTTCATCTCGGTTCGCCTGAGCAAATTGCGGTGATTGCCGGGAAATTAGGCGTAGCCTCTGATCCGACACTTATCAAAACCGCTCTCGCCACAGCGTCCGGTTCCACCGTGCATCAACTGGAAGCCTTGTCTATGGACATGGGCTATAGCGCAGGTATTTTGGCATTGTTCTATAACGTCGCCATCGGCTACGGCATCGCCCCATTAGTCATTTTTATGGGCGTAGGTGCTATGACGGATTTTGGCCCGTTATTGGCAAATCCGAAAACCTTGTTGCTCGGTGCTGCGGCACAATTCGGTATTTTTGCTACGGTGCTCGGCGCATTAACATTGAATTATTTCGGTATTATCGAATTTACGCTACCACAAGCCGCTTCCATCGGTATTATCGGTGGTGCGGATGGCCCGACGGCGATTTACCTCACCAGTAAACTTGCGCCTGAATTGCTCGGTGCGATTGCCGTTGCAGCCTATTCCTACATGGCGTTAGTGCCGTTAATTCAGCCGCCGATCATGAAAGCCTTAACCACGGAAGAAGAACGCAAAATTCGCATGACGCAATTGCGCCATGTGAGCAATCGGGAAAAAATCTTATTCCCTGTGATTTTGCTCTTACTTGTCGGCTTACTCTTACCGGATGCCGCACCATTGCTCGGGATGTTCTGTTTCGGTAATCTCATGCGCGTCAGCGGTGTGGTAGAACGTTTAAGCGACACCACACAAAACGCCTTGATTAACATTGTGACCATCGTGCTTGGTTTGTCTGTAGGTTCCAAACTGATAGCCGATAAATTCCTACAACCGCAAACTCTGGGAATTTTAATTCTTGGCGTGATTGCTTTCGGAATCGGTACCGGTAGCGGCGTATTAATGGCGAAATTGATGAACAAGTTCAGTAAGAACAAAATCAATCCGCTCATTGGTTCTGCCGGTGTGTCTGCCGTGCCAATGGCGGCGCGCGTATCCAATAAAGTCGGTTTGGAAGCGGATCACCAAAACTTCCTACTCATGCACGCCATGGGGCCGAACGTGGCCGGCGTTATCGGCTCGGCAATTGCCGCCGGGGTCATGTTAAAATATGTCGGTACGTTGATGTAACGTTAAAAACGTTGCGAAAACCCACCGCACTTTTTAAATCAAATCATGGCGCAAGCGTATTTCGCTTGTGCCTTTTTTTGTTTGTTAAGCATGCTGAATATCGGCACAAGTGTGCTGACGCTTTCGTCATAGTTTAATTTCCCAACGAGTGCCTTTTTATTTCAGTTAACATCCATCTCAAAAAACGACCGCACTTTGATCGGCTCTCCTTTTGCAAATTTCTTGATAAAAGTTCTATATTTTTTTGTACTAGTGTAGTAGTATGTTTCGCATTCATGCAAAAGTGCGGTTGTTTTTCTAACTAAATTTCACAACACACTGATTTAATAGAATAAGGAGAGATAATAATGACAAGAATTGCATTGGTTACTGGGGCGACAGCAGGATTTGGCAGCGCCATCTGTCGTACCTTATTAAACGCCGGTTATTTGGTCATCGGTACCGGAAGAAGACATGAACGCTTAACACAACTGAAACAGGAATACGGCCAGCATTTCCTTCCCCTCGCTTTTGACATTTCTGACCGCAACGCCACAGAAACAGCCCTGAAATCTCTCCCTCCGGAATGGCAAACCATTGATTTATTAGTGAATAATGCAGGGCTTGCTCTTGGAATGGAATCTGCCGACAAAGCAAACTTAGACGATTGGGAAAAAATGATCGATACCAACGTGAAAGGCTTAGTGACCATGACACGTTTAGTATTGCCACAAATGGTAGCGCGTAACCAAGGCCATATCATCAATTTAGGCTCTATCGCAGGAAGTTATGCTTATCCGGGTGGCAACGTTTATGGCGGCACCAAAGCCTTTGTTAAACAATTCAGTTTAAACCTACGCGCCGATTTGGCCGGTACCAACATTCGTGTTTCAAATGTAGAACCCGGGCTTTGCGGCGGTACAGAATTTTCCAATGTGCGCTTTAAAGGCGATGACGCCCGTGCAGATAAGTTGTATGAAAACGTGCAATATGTGACGCCACAAGACATCGCTAATATTGTGTTGTGGCTCAACCAACAGCCGGAACACGTTAACATTAACCGCATTGAAGTGATGCCAACGGCACAAACTTTTGCGCCACTAAATGTTGCAAGAAATTAATAGATAATAGATAGATAAATAAAGGAAACAGAATGTCAGAGGCTATTTTAAACCCTTATTTCGGTGAGTTCGGCGGTATGTATGTGCCGGAGATTCTCGTACCGGTGCTACAACAATTAGAAAAAGCGTTTGTTGAAGCTAAAGATGATCCGGAATTCCAATGTGAATTTCAGGATCTATTGAAAAATTATGCCGGCAGACCGACCGCACTTACCCTTTGCCGTAATTTAACCAGAGGCACAAAAGCGAAAATTTATTTAAAACGTGAAGATTTGCTTCATGGTGGCGCCCATAAAACCAACCAAGTATTAGGTCAAATTTTGCTGGCTAAACGCATGGGAAAAACGCGTATTATCGCAGAAACCGGTGCCGGCCAACACGGCGTAGCGACAGCCCTTGCCTGTGCGATGTTGGGTATGCCTTGTCGTATTTATATGGGCGCGAAAGACGTAGAACGTCAATCTCCAAACGTATTCCGTATGCGCTTAATGGGCGCTGAAGTGGTTCCTGTACAAAAAGGCTCCTGTTCCTTAAAAGATGCCTGCTGTGAAGCCATGCGTGATTGGTCGGCAAATTATGAAAACACTCATTATTTGTTGGGTACGGCGGCAGGCCCTCACCCATTCCCAACCATTGTGCGTGAATTCCAAAAAATGATCGGCGAAGAAACCAAACGTCAAATTTTAGAAAAAGAAGGTCGTTTACCGGATGCCGTGATTGCAGCGGTAGGTGGCGGCTCAAACGCTATCGGTATGTTTACGGATTTTATTGATGAACCGAATGTGCGTCTAATTGGCGTAGAACCTGCCGGTCACGGCATTGAAAGCGGTGAACACGGCGCGCCGTTAGGCCATGCGAAAGTGGGTATTTATTTCGGGATGAAATCGCCGTTAATGCAAACGGAAGACGGCCAAGTGGAAGAATCCTACTCGATTTCTGCGGGGCTAGACTTCCCTTCTGTCGGCCCGCAACACGCCTATTTGCAAAGCATTGGTCGCGCGGAATACCCAAGCATTACCGATGACGAAGCCCTAAATGCGTTCCAAGCACTGGCAAAACATGAAGGCATTATTCCTGCATTAGAAAGCTCTCACGCGTTGGCGCAGGCGTTAAAAATGATTCATCTGGAGCCGAATAAAGAACAAATTTTGGTGGTGAATTTATCCGGTCGTGGTGATAAAGACATTTTCACCGTAGATAAAATTTTAAACGAAAAAGGAATGCAATTATGAGCCGTTTTGAAACCACATTTGCCCAATTAAGCGCGAAAAATGAAGGCGCATTCGTTCCTTTCGTTACCTTATGCGACCCGACCTTTGAGCGTTCTTTTGAGATTATTTGTACCCTCGTCGATAACGGCGCGGACGCATTGGAATTGGGCTTCCCGTTTTCTGATCCGTTATTAGACGGTCCTGTTATTCAGGCAGCCAATAATCGTGCGCTCAACGCCGGGCATAGCACGGAAGACAGCTTTAACTTACTTGCCAAAGTACGATCAAAATACTCCGAGATTCCAATTAGTCTGTTGCTTTGCGCTAATTTAATTTTTGCCAAAGGCTTGGATAACTTTTATCAACGTTGTGCGGAAGTCGGTGTGGATGCCGTTTTAGTGGCGGACATTCCATTATTGGCAAAAGAAGACTATGTCCAAGCAGCCAAAAAACACGGTGTTCAACCCGTCTTTATTTGTCCGCCGAATGCGGATGCCAAAACGGTGCAAGGCGTGGCTGAAAATAGCGAGGGCTATACTTATTTGGTTTCTCGTGCGGGCGTTACCAGCGCAGAAAATCAAAGTCATGCGGCTAACTTAGATACCCTTGTAGAGCAACTCAAAGCTCACCATGCCCCGCCTATCCTGCAAGGTTTTGGCATTGCCCAACCGTTGCAAGTAAAAGAAGCGCTTCAACTCGGTGCAGCCGGCGCGATTTCCGGTTCGGCGACAGTAAAAATTATTGAGCGAAACTTAGATAATCACGCTCAGTGTCTGAGCGAACTTGGCGAGTTTGTTCGCAATATGAAAGCGGCGACAAAATAACGTAAAAAGTCACCGCACTTTTCCTTTCCCTGATCAAAGGCCGATGTTAATTCGGCCTTTTTCTTTACAATTTATTAACTCATTGAGCTTATTCATAAAACAAGTGCGGTTAAATTTTTTCACATTTTTTGATCGTGAGAATTCTATTTTTAGATGTTATTATAAATAGGATTTATTATCATTATCAATAACATTATAAAAATTAAGGGCTTTTTATGAACGAAACTCAGGTTATTTTGCCAATCACCGATCCTAACCGACCGGATTTTGCTTGGCTTAACGAAGACAGCAAACTGTTTTTGCAGCGTGGTTATCTATTGGAAGGCACTTCTGCCCTAGATCGTATTCGCTTTATTGCCGAGTATGCCGAACAAAAATTGGGCATTGAAGGTTATGCAGAAAAATTTTATCACTACATGGCGCGAGGCTATTATTCACTTTCTTCACCGATTTGGTCGAATTTCGGATTGGATCGCGGGCTAAGTATTAGCTGCTTCGGTTCTTACATCGGCGATTCTATTAATGCCATTATGTCCACCGTGGCAGAAATCGGCGTGATGAGTAAGCTCGGCGGGGGCACATCAGGCTATTTTGGTGACATTCGTCCGCGCGGCTCCAACATTACCAATAACGGTAAATCCAACGGCTCCTTTGCTTTCACCAAACTGTTTGAGGCGACCATCGACACCATTAGCCAAGGCACCAGCCGTAAAGGTATGTTCGCCGGTTATATCGACATCGATCACGGTGATATTGAAGAATGGTTAGATATTCACACCGAGGGCAACCCGATCCAACTCATGTATTACGGCGTTTGTGTCAGTCATGAATGGTTGGAAAGCATGAAAGCCGGCGATCCGTACAAACGCCAAATTTGGGCAAAATTGTTACAACGTAAGACAGAAACGGGCATCCCATATATTTTCTTTAAAGACAACGCCAATGCGGGACGCCCGGACGTGTATAAAGATCGCAATATGATGATTCACGCATCTAATTTATGTAGCGAAATCGCTCTGCCATCCAGCGAAGATGAAAGTTTCGTGTGCTGTTTGTCTTCCATGAATCTACTCTATTTTGATGAATGGAAAGACACCGATGCGCCGGAAGTGCTGACTTATTTCTTGGATATAGTCATGAGTGAATTTATCGCGCAAAGCGCCAATATTCAATTTATGGACAGAGCCAATAAATTTGCCCATCGTCACCGCGCTTTGGGCTTAGGTGTGTTGGGGTGGCATAGTTATTTGCAATCAAAAAACATGGCTTTTGACAGTTTTGAAGCCATGCAGCACAACAATATGATTTTTAAATTGTTACAAGAAAAAACCTTAAAAGCTTCTAAGGAACTGGCGCAGCGTTTCGGTGAGCCCGAAATTCTGAAAGGTTACGGCCGCCGCAACACCACACTTATGAGCGTGGCACCGACAAAATCCAGTAGCTTTATTTTAGGCAGCGTTTCGCCGTCCATTGAGCCATTTAAATCCAATTATTACGTGAAAGATTTATCCAAAATTAAAGTGGTTTATAAAAACCCTTTCTTGGAAGCCTTGCTTAAACGTAAAGGGCTGGATCGCGATGACATTTGGGAAAGTATTTTGCTTAACGATGGCTCGGTGCAACATTTAACGGAATTAACGGAAGATGAGAAAGAAGTCTTCAAAACTTTCTCGGAAATCAGCCAGCTTTCCGTGATTCAACAAGCAGCACAACGTCAGAAATATATCGACCAAGGGCAAAGCGTGAATATTATGGTGCATCCCGCAACGCCGGCAAAAGACCTAAATCAGCTTTACCTCACCGCTGAAGAACTGGGTTTAAAATCCATTTATTACCAATACAGCATGAGTGCGGCGCAAGTGTTCAATCGAAACCTATTGAATTGCAGTAGCTGTGAAGGTTAAAAAACGCTGAAAAATTTCACCGCACTTTTCATCCTATTAAAACAACGATGGCGCGGCTTTCTAGCTCGTGCCAAATTTTATAAAACAGATTGGTAGCCTGCCATTAATAATATATAAATCACGAGGATTACAAAATGAATGCCACCCAAAAACGCAGCTTGTTTGTTCCACGCTTTGAAATTAAACCTTACGAATATCCGGAACTTTTAGAATTTAAAGATGCCATTCGCCACTCTTATTGGTTACACACGGAATTTAATTTCACCGGAGATATTCAGGATTTTCGTACACATATCAGCGATGTGGAACGTTCCGTTATCACCAAAACCATGTTGGCGATTTCACAAATTGAAGTGAGCGTCAAACGTTTCTGGGGCAATTTATATAACTACTTCCCAAAGCCGGAAATTGAAGATGTGGGCGGCAGTTTTCTTGAATCGGAAATTCGTCATAAAGACGCTTACTCGTTCTTATTAGAAAAATTAGGTCTTAATGAAATGTTCCTTAATGTGCGCCAATACAAAGCCATCATGGCGCGTATCGAATACATGGAAGCCTTTATGCGTAAAAAAGACGTTAGCCAACAAGACTTCGTATTATCGTTAATCATGTTTTCCCTATTTGTGGAACACATTTCATTATTCAGCCAATTTGTCATCATGATGAGCTTCAATAAACATAAAAATCTATTCAAAGGCATTTCCAACGCCGTGGAAGCTACCTCTAAAGAAGAGGAAATCCACGGTCGGTTTGGTATTACCCTTTATGGCATCTTGCGTGAAGAACAACCTGAATTATTCACCGATGCTTTCTTCACTGAACTAAAAGAACTTGCCGACCAAGCCTTTACGGCTGAAAAAGAAATTTTGAACTGGATTTTTGAAGACGGCGAATTGGATTTTCTAAGCAAAGCTACCGTGGAAAACTATATTGCTAACCGATATAACAATTCGTTACAGGCGTTAGGGTTGGAACCGGTTTACAACATTAATCCGGAACAATTAAAAGAAACGGAATGGTTTGATATCGAAATTCTGTCTACCAAAGAAACCGACTTTTTCAATAAACGCTCCACCGATTACAGCAAAAAAATGAAACAAATCACAGCGGAGGATTTGTTCTAAAGTAAACGAAAAGTGCGGTCAAAAAATAAATGAATTTTTAACCGCACTTTGGGTTTATTACAACACATTGAAAATGAGCAAAACTAAGTGCTTTTTCCTTTTTGCAAGGACTTTTTTCTAAAATGTGATCTCGATCTAATTTTATTTTCGGCGTATAATACCGCTCAGTTTTTTGTGGGTAATTGATGAAAAATTGCTCGCTAATAGAAAGTTTCTACAATACAACTATTTACGGAGAATTTTAATGTCTAGAAGACTAAGAAGAACGAAAATTGTATGTACTATGGGTCCGTCAACCGACCGTGGTAACAATTTAGAAAAAATCATCGCTGCGGGCGCTAATGTTGTGCGCATGAACTTCTCACATGGTACACCGGAAGACCATATCGGACGTGCAGAAAAAGTGCGTGAAATTGCTAAAAAATTAGGCAGAACCGTAGCAATCTTAGGTGACTTACAAGGCCCTAAAATTCGCGTATCCACATTTAAAGACGGCAAAATTTTCTTAAACATCGGTGATAAATTTATTTTAGATGCCGAATTACCGAAAGGCGAAGGTACGCAAGAAGCTGTTGGTTTAGACTATAAAACCCTACCTCAAGACGTGGTACCGGGCGATATTTTGTTATTAGACGATGGTCGCGTACAATTAAAAGTATTAGCTACCGAAGGCGCAAAAGTCTTTACCGAAGTGACTGTCGGCGGTCCACTATCCAACAACAAAGGTATCAACAAATTAGGCGGCGGTTTATCTGCTGACGCGTTAACCGATAAAGATAAAGCGGACATTATTACTGCAGCCCGTATCGGCGTTGATTACTTGGCCGTGTCTTTCCCTCGTTGTGGTGAAGACTTAAACTATGCCCGTCGATTGGCTAAAGAAGCCGGTTTAAATGCGAAAATTGTTGCAAAAGTAGAACGTGCCGAAGCGGTTGCTACCGATGAAGCGATGGACGATATCATTTTAGCCTCTGACGTTATCATGGTTGCCCGTGGTGACTTGGGTGTTGAAATCGGTGATCCGGAATTAGTGGCGGTACAAAAGAAATTAATCCGTCGTTCCCGTAAATTAAACCGTGTTGTTATCACTGCAACCCAAATGATGGAATCCATGATCAGCAACCCAATGCCAACCCGTGCTGAAGTGATGGACGTCGCTAACGCCGTATTAGACGGTACCGACGCAGTGATGCTTTCTGCCGAAACCGCTGCCGGTCAATACCCTGCCGAAACCGTAGCTACTATGGCCAAAGTGTGCTTGGGTGCAGAAAAAATGCCGGGAGCAAGCGTATCTCACCACCGCATGAACATTGAATTTGACAACATCGAAGAAACCATCGCCATGTCAACAATGTTTGCTGCCAACCACATGAAAGGCGTAAGTGCCATTATTGCTATGACCAGTAGTGGTCGCACTCCTCTATTAATGTCCCGTATTAGTTCCGGTTTACCGATTTTCGCCTTATCCCGTAACCAAAATACATTAAATCTTTGTGCGTTATATCGTGGCGTAACACCTGTGTTCTACGATGGTGTCAGCCGTACGATGGAAGGCGCCCAAAAAGCCATTGCTTTATTGAAAGATAAAGGTTTCTTAATGACGGGCGATGTTGTGTTACTCACCCAAGGCGCTGAATCAGATCAAAGCAGTTCTAATACCAGTCGTATTCTTATTGTGGAATAATAACGACTAAGAAATAACAAAAGGCTTAGAATGTTCTAAGCCTTTTTTGTATTAAAAAAACATCGGATAAAACGACCGCACTTTGACCTCATTCCTCGTTAACCGTTTCCGGAAAGACCCATTCAAAGATTTTTTTACTTCGACTACCGGTCATCAACGGTTCAAGTTCGGTAACACAACGATGATAATGGACTGTTTTGCGGTGTTCTTCCAGTGCCGCCTCGTCCACATACACTTCATAAGCATAAAAACGGGTTCTTACGTCGGGATCACGCAATACGTCAAAACGCAAATTCCCCGGTTCTTGTCGCGTTCCCAGATAATTTCGTTTAAATACTTCTAAAAACTCTTGTTCTTTTCCTTCCTTAATATTAATTTCCACCAACATTGCAAACATAATAAACTCCTTAATTGCAAAAGAATGAAAAGTAAAAGATGTCCTCCCCGAACAGGGAGGAATCTGGTTAAACTATGCGTTTTTTTCGTGCAGATACAGATGATAGGCTTTTTCTGCATTTTCTCCGCCATGAACAATGGCATGAACCGCTTTTAACATGGCTATCGGCGCTTCGGATTGGAAGATATTACGTCCCATATCCACGCCGGACGCGCCTTGGTCGATGGCTTTATAGCACATATCCAACGCCTCTTGCTCCGGCAATTTTTTGCCGCCGGCAATTACGATTGGTACCGGACAGCCTGCGGTAACACGCTCAAAACCGCTATCTACATAATAGGTTTTGATAATATGTGCGCCCATTTCCGCGGCAATACGGCTTGCTAATGAGAAATAACGCTGATCACGTGCCATATCCTTACCGACCCCCGTCACCGCCATGGTTGGCATACCATAACGGGTGCCTTGATCGACCAATTGGATAATATTTTTGATGGATTGGTGTTCATATTGCGAACCAATATATACCTGCGCCGCCATCGCGGAAACATTTAAGCGCAAGGCGTCTTCCACGCACACCGCCACCGCTTCGTTAGATAATTCGGTAAGAATAGAATTCGCCCCGGAGGCACGAAGTACGACCGGTTTTCGGGTTGCCGGCGGCACAACGCTGCGCAAAATTCCACGGGTACACATCAACACATCGGTATATTCAAAAAGCGGTGCAATATGCAGATCGATACGTTCCAACCCGGTTGTCGGTCCTTGAAAATACCCATGATCGAAGGCAAGCATAATAGTTCTGCCGGTTTTCGGATTAAAAATATTAGCCAAACGGGATTGCATTCCCCAATCCAACGCCCCCGCGCCTTTTAAATAAAAAGCCTGATTGGTTTGCGGTCGATCCAAACTGAAATCTTTGCCGTCTCTGATATCATCTAAATCAGCCATTGAATACTCTCCTCAACTAGAAATTGTAATTATCGATATTGTCTTTGGTAAACACTACACGTTCAGGCAATAAAATAACGCCGTTGCCATCCGCTTCATATTCATAGCCTTGCACTTTATTCGGCGATACTTCAATGGTGCCGATACCTTGTACATTTAATTTATCGCCCACATTTAGTTTTTCACCTTTAAGCAATGCATTGGCGGCAGCCACGGAAATTTTGCCTTGTTGCACCACATCCCATAAGCCGAATTGTTTTACCGTGCCGCGTTTCACATAAGGACGCATCACATTCGGCGTACTGAATCCGACGATGACCACAGAATTTACTTTCAGATTTTCTGCAGCTTGTGCGGCCGCCGGCAAGGCGTTGGCGTCCGGTGCGATAATCGCATCTAAATCCGGATAAGCTTTTAAAATACCTTCGGCGGTTTGTAGGGATTTAATTGCATCGTTGTAACCGAATTGGGTCGTCACGATTTCCCATTCCGGATAATCTTTGGCAATTTTTGCTTTTGCTTCTTTCACCCATTGGTTTTGGTCGGTTACGGTTGGGCTAGAATAGAAAAATGCCACTTTGGCTTTCGGTTTACTGATTTGATTAGCAGCCATATTCACCAACATAGAACCTAACTGTTCCGGTGTGCCTTGGTTAATGTAATAGCTGCGACATTCCGGTTTGGTGTCGGAGTCCCAAGTCAGCACTTTCACGCCCCGTTTCATGGCCCGCTGTAAGGTGGAACATAACCCATCGGGAGAAACCGCAGACACAACAATGGCGTTATAACCCTGGTTAACAAAGTTATTAATCAATTGTACTTGGTTGGAAACGCTTGGCTCGGTTGGACCATCATAAGTGACATTCACGCCCAAGGTTTTTCCCATTTCGGTAGCACCTTGCCCGCCGCTGGTGAAGAAGCCGACCCCTACCAATTTAGGAATAAAGGCGATACGATCGGCGGCCTGTGCCGTTGTCACCACAGATAAGCCGAGTAATACGGAAAGTGCGGTGATTTTTACGCGTGTTTTCATAATACGTTCTCCTCTCAATTGAGTTTTACATAATTAATCTACTACTGTCTGACGTTCGGTCCGTCGGCGGATCCATTGCATGATGGCAGCGTAATGCAAACTGATAGATTTGCCGATTAACACGATAATAAGTAATGCGCCCGATAACGCACCGGAAATTTCATTGGAAATACCAATCATCTGCAAACCTTGTTGCAAATAACCGATAAGCATAGCGGCAATTGCCGTACCAATAATGGAGCCGGAACCTCCATAAATATTTGCTCCACCCAGTACCACAGCCGTTAATACGGGCATTAAGAGCGAACTTCCCAAATCGGAACGGGCAGAACCAAAATAAGACACCAACAGCACGGCAACAAAAGCGGCAATAATGCCGATAAAAGAATAAATCAGAAACAAAGTGCGACGAATCGGCACAGCACTGTAACGTGAAGTTCGGTCGCTTTGCCCAATTAAAAAGGTACTTCTGCCAATGGTCGTTTTGTGCATTAATAACCAAAAAATCAGTGTCATTAACAGAAAATACAGAATCGGTGTTGGAATATCGAATAAGGTTTGATTGGCAAAATCCAGTAAGGCATCGGGAAATCCGCCAATACCTTCATAACCTGTGGCGCCGGCAAAACCGGATAATAATAACGCCCCACCTCCGAACAAATACATGGTACCAAGCGTAATCACCAATGGATTCACTTTGGTATAAAGAATCAAGCCTGCGTTAATTAAGCCGCATAACACACCGACCGCAAAGGTCAGCGGAATTGCCAGCATCAACGGCACATCCGCTTTAAACAAGACACCTAAAGTAATAGCACATAAGCCGACGGTGGAACCGAAAGAAATGTCCATACCGCCGCTAACGATAATCATGGTCAATGGCAAAGCAAGCATGCCGATATAAATAAAATCACTGGTGCTATATAACAAGACATTCAGATCCAGCATACGTGGGTTAAAAGCGCCAAACCCAAGGATTTCAATGATGACCAAACATAATAGCGCCAATTCCCAACCGTATCTTTTCAATGCCAACATAACCATTCTCTCCCTATTTCGACCGCACTTTGACTTCAACGCCAGCGGAATTTTCTTCTTTTAAGAAACGGGCATAACGTTGTAATTTCAAATTATTAGCGATCATCACGCGAATGCGTCCGTCGAAAACCAACACCGCCAACAGCACAATCCCTGCAACAAAATTATTCCAATACGCCGGCACTTTGAGTAGCACTAAAATCGTATCGATTTGAATTAAGAAATAGGCGCCAAGCACCGCACCGATTAGATTACCTGCCCCGCCAAGCAAACTGATACCGCCCAACACGCAAGCGGCAATGGCTTTCATTTCCAAACCATTACCGGTGGAATTCGGCACAAAACCGATTTGTGAGGCAAAAACAATACCCGCCAGAGCTGCCGTCATACCATTTATGGAAAAAGCGACAATTCTCACCCAATCAATATGCACTCCAAGTTGCATTGCCCCTTGCAGATTATCGCCGACCGCATAAAAATTACGTCCGGCAGGTAACTTGGTTAAGAAGTAATAGGCGGTAAGAATCAGAATAAGCAGTACCCAACCGATGGGGGAAATATGTAAAAAAATGGGTTCGGATAAGGTTTTTAGCTGTTGCGGCAAACCTTCAATCCATTTCCCGCCAGTAATTAACAGCATGATGCCTTTATATAACCCCAATGTCCCTAAAGTCGCCACAATGGCAGGGATACGTAACGTTGCGACCAATACGCCATTTAGCAGCCCCGCAGTCAAACCGCAGCATAAGGTAAGAAGAAAGGCAGAAGTTAAGTCATAACCCGAGTTTAACAGGCTACCGACAATTACCGAGCTCAGTCCCATGGTGGATCCCACGGAAACATCAATATTGCGGGTTAAAATCACAAAAGTCGCCCCAATTGCCAACAGAATCACAATTTGGGCAGAGCTAAAAACCATGGTTATCGTTTGTAAATGGAACCCGTTGCCTACAAACCCCAACAATAAAAATAACAATCCAATAGCAATGAGAATGGTCAGTTCACGGTTATCTTGAATGAGTTTCAACATTAATTTCCACATCCCCTTCTCCTTATGTATGTGAACTGCCGAACGCCATTTGCATAATGCGGTTGGTATTAATCGCCTCACCGATTAACGAATCACTGATTTGTCCATCATGCATCACCAATACCCGTTGGGACATTTTCTCAATTTCTTCTAAGTCGGAAGAAATAAACAAGATTGCGACATTCTGCTTGGCAATATTCTTGATCAATTGATAAATATCGGCACGCGCACCCACATCGACTCCGCGAGTCGGTTCGTCCACGATTAACAATGCAGGATCCGCCTCTAAACATTTGGCAATCAAAACTTTTTGTTGATTTCCGCCGGATAAGGTTCTGGCCGCTTGCTGCTTATCACTGAATTTAATTCCTATCGCCCGATGATAACGTTCTAAAATGGCACTTTCCTTTTTCGTATCCAACCAGAATCCCATGTTGTTATAGGTCAGCCCACACACATTCCATGTCAGTGGTGAGTCCAAATATAACCCTGAAGCTTGACGGTCTTCCGGCAAATAAACAATGCCCTGCTCCAACCGTGCTTTGGTATCGCAATCACTGATCTCATGAAAATTAAAAAAAATCTGACCGCACTTTTGTTTGCGTAGGCCATACAGGGTTTCCGCAAGTTCGGTACGCCCGGCTCCCACCACGCCTGCCAAGCCTAGAATTTCACCGGGATAAATGTCGAGGGAAATATTTTTAAACCCCTCTCCTGTCAGATTAACGACTTTCAGAATCGGTTTATCATTACGCTTTATTCGATGGTGGCCGGGCAATTCCAGCCACAATTTTTGGCTTTCGGTGAGTTGGGCATTTTTAGCTTTCGGGGTAATCGCGGTGATTACTTCGTCTTTATTTAATTCGGCAGTTTTACCGCTTAAGGCGATGTAACCGTCACGCATAACACTAATGCGATGAGAAATTTTCCACACTTCAGGCAATTTGTGAGAGATGAAAACAATCCCAACGCCTTTATCCAGTAAGGATTGGATTTTTTTAAATAAATTCTCCGTTTCAACGGGCGTTAGTGAAGCGGTCGGTTCGTCTAAAATCAAAATAGACGCATTGCGCATGAGCCCGCGCATAATCTCTACCAACTGTTGATCTGCCACTTCTAATAAACCGGCAGGCATTTCCAACTTCAAATGAGAATTTAATTCGTGCAAAAGTGCGGTCAGTTTTTCCGATGTTTTTTCGTTGCGGGGCAAACCGAACAGAATATTTTCTTTCACCGTTAAATTCGGAAATAACAACGGTTCTTGCGGCACCAGATAAATGCCAAGCTGATGGGCTTTTTTCGGCGACAGCTTATGTTGCAATGTGCCATGAATGAGCAATTCACCACTATCTTGTGGCTGAATACCGGCAATGATTTTAACCAGCGTGGATTTGCCTGCACCATTGCCGCCCAATAAGGCGTGCACTTCACCTGCATATAAAGAAAAATCAATTGCTTTTAATACTTCCACACCGGAAAAAGATTTACTGATATTTCGGGCGGAAATTAAACATGGCCGTTCGGAAACTTGAGTTTGCATTTTACCCACCATATACACATGAACAAATGTATTTTCTATAAAACATTTTTTCAGAATGTTATGTGTAATCTTTAAAAATTTCTGCGAGCCTGATCACAAATTTGGATCGAAAGACAAGAGTATTGTTACTTTTTTCTAAAAAAGTGATCTTCATCATGCTTTTACAAAAAAGCGAAAGGAACAATTGATAATAAGTAAAAACAAATGAATAATGATGCTCAATCAGCCACAAAAATTAAAATAAAAACATGAATGAACTAACATCAAATCAACAAGAATTTATTCAAACCATTAGTGAAGAGGAGCTGTTGGCGAGAATCGCGTGGTTCTACTATCACGATAACCTAACCCAAAGCGAAATTGGCGATAAATTAAAATTGCCGCGTTTAAAAGTCTCCAGACTGCTGGAGAAAGGTCGGCAATCCGGCATTATCAAAGTGCAAATTAATTCCCGTTTCACCGGTTGTTTGGAGTTGGAAGAGGCATTGCAACAGTATTTTAATCTGAAACATATTCGTATTTTGCCTGCCTTGCCACAACATGAAATTAATGAGCGCTTGGGTGTTGGCGCGGCACAAATGTTAATGTCGTTACTCAAACCGAATCAAATGTTGGCAATCGGATTTGGCGATACCATCATGAAAACATTGAAATATGCCAACGAATTTATTACCCACAATGCCATAAAACTGATTACCTTATCCGGTGGCGTTGGGCCCTACATGAAAGGTATCGGTCAATTGGACGGCTCTTGTTCCGTCAGTATTATTCCGGCACCGTTGCGAGCCTCATCAACGGAAGCGGCAAGGCTTTTTAAACGGGAATCTTGCGTCCGGGATATTATGTTGGCGGCCTGTAGCGCCAATGCGGCAATTGTCGGTATCGGAGCCACTCGCCAAAAGGGGCAGGCAACACTACTGCGTTCCGGCTATATTACGGAAGAAAAACAACAGATTATCCGTAGCCAAGGCGCAGTCGGTGATATTCTCGGCTATTTTATGCGCAAAGACGGCTGTTTACAGCCCGATATGCCCTTACACGAGGAATTAATTAGTGTGCCGTTGGAAAATCTCAAGAAAATTCCAAATGTTATTGGGATTGCGGGAGGTGAAGACAAAGTGGAAGCAATTTTAAGTGCATTGTATGGAAAACATATTAATTCATTGGTAACGGAAGAAAACACGGCTCGGATGATGTTAGCGCAGTTAGTTTAGCGAAAGGTTTTGAATAAGAGCGATTTTCTTCCTAAATAAAGGAGGAAATGATGAGTCATCAAGCAACTTATTTAATGGCATTGGACGCAGGTACCGGCAGTGTTCGGGCAGTCATTTTTGATTTAAATGGTAACCAAATCACCGCCGCACAACGGGAGTGGACGCATTTTTCTGATCCGAACATTCCCGGCTCAATGGAGTTTGACCTAGCCAATAATTGGCAACTAACCTGTGATTGTATTCAACAGTCGTTAACCAAGTTTCAAATTCAGCCGCAACAAATCGCCGCAATATCCACCTGTTCCATGCGTGAAGGCATTGTGCTTTATGACGAACATAAAACGCCGATTTGGGCTTGTGGCAACGTCGATGCCCGTGCGGTGGAAGAAGTAAAAGAATTAAAAACCCTATATAACTATACTTTTGAGCAACAACTCTATTCGATATCCGGGCAAACTTTAGCGCTTAGCGCCGTTCCCCGTTTACTCTGGCTTGCCCATCACCGTCCGGATATTTATCGTCAGACGAAAGCCATCTCCATGATTAGCGACTGGTTGTCGTTTATGTTAAGTGGTGAGCTCGCGGTTGAACCTTCCAATGCTGGCACAACAGGAATGTTAAACCTGAAAACACGCCAATGGTCTCCCGAATTATTGGATATGGCGGGACTCAATGCCGATATTCTAACCCCGGTTAAAGAAACAGGAACCTTATTGGGTAAAGTCACGACGCAAGTTGCCAAACAAACCGGCTTGCAGGAAGGTACGCCGGTCGTTGTTGGTGGGGGGGATGTGCAACTTGGTTGCATCGGTTTAGGTGTCACCGAACCTGCTCAAGCGGCAGTTATCGGCGGTACATTTTGGCAACAAGTGGTTAATCTCCCCCAAGCGGTAACCGATCCCGAAATGAATGTGCGCATCAATCCGCATGTGATTCCACCATTAGTACAGGCGGAATCTATTAGCTTTTTCACCGGATTAACCATGCGTTGGTTCCGCGATGCCTTTTGTGAAGAGGAAAAAAGATTGGCCGAGCGCTTAGGCGTGGATGCTTATAGTTTGCTGGAACAAATGGCAGAACGTGTACCGGTTGGAGCCAATAATATCATTCCGATTTTCTCCGATGCGATGCATTTTAAATCTTGGTATCACGCCTCACCCTCTTTCATTAACCTCTCTATCGATCCGGATAAGTGCAATAAAGCCGTCTTATTCCGTGCATTAGAAGAAAATGCCGCGATTGTATCTTCTTGTAATTTGGAGCAGGTTCAAAAATTTTCCGGAGTTAAATTAACCTCTATCGTCTTTGCCGGAGGCGGTTCGAAAGGCAAGTTATGGAGCCAAATTTTAGCGGATGTCACCGGACTAATCGTTAATATACCTGTTGTCAAAGAAGCAACTGCATTAGGTTGCGCCATTGCGGCCGGTGTCGGGGTTGGACTCTACTCTTCTTTAGCCGAAACCGGTAAGAAATTAGTGAAATTTGAGCGACAACATCAACCAAATTCGAAAAATCATGCTTTATACCAAGCGCATAAAAAGCAATGGGTCAATATTTATAAAAGACAGCTACAACTGGTAGATAGTGGACTAACCACCTCACTTTGGAAAGCTCCCGGCATATAATTCCGGCTATTCATAACAAAAAAATCATAAAGGCAAATCTCTACGATTTTTTATTAGGCAATGACTCAGTGTAAATTCATTGCTAAAAATGACCGCACTTTTACCCTCGTTTCTAAGCCACCAATTCTGTTTTCATATAGGTTAAGCGATCAAGATTAGTGATGAAACGGCTTAGATCCTGTTCTTCCGGTTTATGGATGTAAGATACCTCACCTAACAACGGTGCATCAATTTTTTGCTTTAAAGTGTCAATAATTTCAGCGTAATAACCAAGACAAGGGTTAACACGATTAGCAACCCAACCTAATAATGGTAAACCACGATCAAGAATCGCTTTTGCCGTCAGCAATGTGTGATTAATACACCCTTCTTTAATACCTACGACCAACACAACAGGCATATTATGCTCGGCAACCCAGTCGGCAAAACTATAATCTTTGTTAATCGGCGTCAGCCAACCAAAAGCCCCTTCCACTAAAACAGACTGATAACGTGAAGATAAACGCGTTAAATCGGCATTTAATTTACTAATTTGTACCCGTTTACAATTTTCCGTCAGAATTGGCATCGAGTGTAAAAAGGTATAGCTGTTAATGTCTTCATAGCTCACTTTTTCTTTGGTGCTATGCATTAAGGTGAGTACGTCGGAATTATCCTTGGCATCATAATCATCTGTGGCGAGTTTTTGGTAATCGGGATAAACGATATCTTCTTGCCCGTAGGCAATAGGCTTATAACCGACAATTTGTACACCGGCTTTTTGAAGTGCCTGCATAATTGCACGACTAACAACGGTTTTGCCGACATTGGTGTCTGTACCCGTGACAAAAAAACTACTCATTGTCTTCCCCTTTCTCATACTAATGACAAAATTCTAAGGGAAATTCCAATGAGTAATATTGAGCTAAAACAAAAATTGATAGATTTCTCTTATTTTTATTCGTTTTTTACCAAATAAGTCAGCAAACTCCCATCATAAATACCTTGTTTAATCGCCGCTCCGGCAACAATTGGGCTGTTCCATTCGTATTTGCCGGTAATCACCTCTACCGGAACGGACTTGTTCGGTAAATAAGTAGCCAGTTTATGATTTAGTTGTTCAAGAAAAATGTCTTTAACTAGCAACAGGCCGGAATTCAACATAACTCTTTGTGCAGAGAAAATATTAACCAAATTCATTAAAATATAAGCAAAACAATCTGTTATATGGTCTAAAATGCGCAATGCATTTCTTTCGTTTTGTTTAATTTGTTCACATAGGAATTTTATTTTGTCAGAATTATTGGTGAATATATTATTCGGATATAAAGCGTCCACAAGTTGCACAATGGCGCGATGTGTAATTTGATGCTGCACTTGATAGCGTTTAACTTCAGGCAGATCATGATTCATCAGTGCCTGTAGTTCGTTTAGTCTTGGCACGATCAAATGATCAATATTCACCCGCTCCTGTTCACGATTAAACAAAACTTCACCCTGTGACAATACGCTAAGATTTATTTCCTCATCCAATTGTATGAATAACACATCGTCACAATTAATGACATTACCTAAAGTCGATTCGGCTAATAACCAGGTTTTAAAATATTCGGTAATTAAAATCGGCACTTTGAAATAAGGTTTAAATAAGGTTTTTAAATCCAAATGTTCAAATTCCGTATGGCCCAATTTAATTAAACAACCCTCCTTATCCAATTCACCGCCGACAGTAACGGAAAAAGTAATGGGTCTTGCCAATGCATGACTTTCTGCAAGAAATTGTTTCAGACTTCGCACTAAAAACTTATCTAAATGCTGTAAGTCATTTTTTAATAAAGGAAAAACGTATTGTTCGATAATCGCACCGTCTAGTTCACTTAGGATAATTTCAAACCGATCTTCCATTAAGGTGGCGCATAAAGCCTGCCAATAAAATGGAGAAACACATAGTGCAATGGCAGGACGTCCGCGTACATCCGTTGTACGCACTGTTTTTTCCATAACTAAACGTTCTTCAATTAAGGTTCGGCTTAAGGAAGTGATGGAGGCCGGCGCCAAGCCGGAAAGTTTTGATAACTCAATGCGGGAAATTTCTTCAAATTGTTCAATTAATCGGTAAATTTTACCTAATTGAATTAAACGTAATGGGGTTTTTTCTTCCTTTCTCATCAAATAATTCCATATTGTTATAATAATTAATTTACTGAAATTATTTATACCAGTTCGTTTTTTTTACTCAAGTGCTTTACATTAAATCTGCGTCTCACATCACAAAAATAAAAACTTCCGATACGCTTTGGCAATTATTCTAACTTGAGGTAAACTAACGCGGTTTATGAAAATGCATTAATTTTGAGGTATATATGACGAAAATTGCATCAATTGTAGATGTACTACAAGGCAAAATTGCAATTGGCGAAAAAGTGACTGTGCGCGGTTGGGTGCGCACCCGTCGCGATTCCAAAGCAGGCCTATCCTTTCTTGCCGTTTATGACGGTTCTTGCTTCGCACCAATTCAAGCTATCGTAAATAATGACATCACCAATTATGAATCTGAAGTGTTACGTTTAACCGCCGGCTGTTCCGTTATTGTGACAGGGACAGTGGTTGAATCCCCGGCTGAAGGACAAGCCGTTGAGTTACAAGCGGAAAATGTAGAAGTTGCCGGTTGGGTGGAAGACCCGGAAACCTATCCGATGGCAGCCAAACGCCACTCTATCGAATATCTACGCGAAGTAGCACACTTGCGTCCTCGCACAAATATCATTGGTGCCGTTGCACGTGTTCGTCACTGCTTAGCACAAGCCATTCATCGTTTCTTCCACGAGCAAGGTTTCTATTGGGTTGCCACCCCGTTAATCACCGCTTCTGATACAGAAGGTGCAGGTGAAATGTTCCGAGTTTCCACCTTAGACTTGGAAAACTTGCCACGCACAGACAAAGGTGCGGTGGATTTTAGCGAAGATTTTTTTGGTAAAGAATCGTTCTTAACCGTATCCGGCCAATTAAACGGTGAAACTTATGCTTGCGCATTAAGTAAAATCTATACTTTTGGGCCAACATTCCGCGCCGAAAACTCAAATACTACGCGCCATTTAGCGGAATTCTGGATGATTGAACCGGAAGTGGCTTTCGCAACACTCGCCGACAACGCAAAACTTGCCGAAGATATGTTGAAATATGTTTTCCGCGCAGTTTTAGCTGAGCGTCGCGATGATTTAGAATTCTTTGCTAAACATGTTGACGGTGATGTCATTAATCGCTTGGAACGTTTCATTAATTCCGATTTTGCGCAAGTAGATTACACCGATGCTATTGAGATTTTATTGAAATCCGGCAAAACCTTTGAATTCCCGGTTTCTTGGGGTATCGATCTTTCTTCCGAACATGAACGCTATTTGGCAGAAGAATATTTCAAATCCCCTGTTGTGGTGAAAAACTATCCGAAAGACATCAAAGCCTTCTATATGCGTTTAAACGATGACGGAAAAACCGTTGCAGCAATGGACGTGTTAGCACCGGGAATCGGTGAGATCATCGGCGGTTCACAACGTGAGGAACGCTTAGACATGTTAGATAAACGCATGGTAGAAATGGGCTTAAACCCGGAAGATTATTGGTGGTATCGTGATTTACGTCGTTACGGTACTGTGCCGCATTCCGGTTTTGGTCTAGGTTTTGAGCGTTTAATCGTGTATGTGACAGGGTTACAAAACATCCGTGATGTTATCCCGTTCCCACGTGCGCCACGCAATGCTAATTTCTAATACTTAAAAAAACAAAAATCCCCTTTTCAACTATGAATAAGGGGATTTTTTTTATAACGGTAAAAACATATTTAAAACTCACCGCACTTTAAAATATCAAACAACAAAAAAGATACCAAAGTGCAGTATCTTTTTTCGGTGTTTTTTCTATTTGATGATGAACAGCTATTTTACAATGCGTAAATGAGAAGAGGATTTTTTCTCCGTACTTTTTGGCTTTTCCGTTTTATCAACCACATTCTCAAAACTCGTTGGTTGCTCTTCCGCTTGTTCCGGATGCTCATAAGCGGCTTCCGGTTCAAACATCACGCCGTCGCCATTTTCGCGGGCATAAATAGCTAATGTCGCCCCCATAGGAATATAAATATCTTGTGGCACACCACGAAAACGAGCATTAAATTGAATAAAATCATTGGTAAGCTGCAAATTACCTGTGGCGCTGGCAGACAAATTCAACACGATTTGCCCGTCTTTCACATATTCAACAGGCACCTTCACGCCCCAATAAGTGGCATCGACCACTAAATACGGCGTAAAGTCATTATCAATCAACCAATCGTAATAAGCTCTTAATAAATAAGGACGTTTCGGAGATGATTTATATTCCATTTGTCGACCTATTATTTCTCATCCATTAAATTTTTTGGTGCAAGCTCACCCACGGATTGCAAGAAAGAATCGCGCTCAAACACACGTGACATATAAGCTTTGATCGCTTTGCTACCGGCGCCGCTGAATTCCACACCTAATTCTTGCATACGCCACAACAATGGTGCGACATAGCAGTCGATAAGACTAAATTCATCGCTCATAAAATAGGTGTTTTGATTGAAAATCGAGGAGATAGCAAGAATTTCTTCTTTCAGTTGTTTTAACGCATTCGCGCGCTCTGCATCAGAAAGGTCATTCTGTGCTTTCTCCAAGGTTGGATACCAGTCTTGTTCAATACGTAACATTAACAAACGGCTTTTGCCGCGTGCCACAGGATAAACCGGCATTAATGGCGGATGCGGAAAACGCTCATCCAAATATTCCATAATGATACGTGAATTAAACAATACTAAATCACGATCAACCAATGTCGGTACGGTGCCATACGGATTGAGTTCCATTAAATCTTCCGGTAATGCTTGCGGATCTACAATTTCCGTTTCATAAGCTACGCCTTTCTCTGCTAATACGATTCTTACTTGGTGGCAATAAATATCTGTTTTATTTGAAAATAGCGTCATTACAGAACGTTTATTTGCAGAACTTGTCATCTATTCCTCCGACGACTCAAAAATAATTAAAATATTCAGTTAGCATTTTATGATGCCAAGAAAAATGGTCGCTTATTCTACCACAAAGCAGGTTACATTTTCCAAGAAAACCATAATCTTTTTGTGTTTATCACAATAAAAAAATATCCGTTTCGTATGTAAAACGGATATTTTTCTGTTTATTTTCTGGTAATTTTACAACATGTTATTTCCACTTTTCAGCCGCCACATAATCACTGTCACGTCCTTCAATCCAACGTTCCCCTTTCGTTGTTTGTTCTTTTTTCCAAAAAGGTGCTTGGGTTTTCAAATAGTCCATTATAAATTCATTGGCGTGGTAAGCATCGCCCCGATGAGCAGATGACGTGCCGACCAATACAATTTCATCGCCGGTATTCAGTTGACCGACACGATGAATAATTGAAATCTTTTGTAAATCCCACCGCACTTTTGCCTGTTGGGCAATACCCAATAACGCTTTATGAGTCATAGCGGGATAATGCTCCAAATACAAACTGCTGACTTCATCGCCTAAATTTAAATCGCGCACTTTGCCCACAAAAATCACCGAGGCACCTACTGAATTTTCTTCACTCAACCAGCGATATACTGCATTTTGATCGAAAGTCTGCTCTTGCACTGAAATTTGAATATTGTTCATTTAGCCCCCGGTCACCGGTGGGAAAAACGCAATTTCATCGCCATTTTGGACCGCACTTTCTAACGGCATCAACGTTTGATTAATGGCGACTAAGAGTTTATCCGATTGCAATGCCAACGCCCATTTGTCCCCTTTGCCGGCCAAATATTGGCGCAATTGTTCAGCCGTGGCAAAATCGCCTTCTATTTCGAGTTTATCTACACCCACCAATTCTCTGGTTTGAGCAAAAAATAAGACCGTTAACATGATGTCTCCTTTGCAATAAAATGGCCGGATTTTCCACCGCACTTTTCCAACAAACGAACGTTTTCAATGACCATATCTTTTTGCACTGCTTTACACATATCATAAATGGTGAGCGCAGCAACGCTGGCTGCAGTTAAGGCTTCCATTTCTACGCCGGTTTTGCCGGTTAATTTGCATAGACTTTCAATTCGCACCTGATTGGACTCAGGCATTGGCGTTAAGCTCACTTCCACTTTGGTAAGTAACAACGGATGACATAACGGAATCAGCTCCCAGGTCCGTTTAGCGGCTTGAATACCGGCAATTCTGGCAGTGGCGAAAACATCGCCTTTGTGATGTTGACCGGAGAGAATCATTTGTAAGGTTTCCGGCGCCATACGAACATAGGCTTCGGCGCGGGCTTCACGAACGGTTTCGGCTTTTTCGGAAACGTCCACCATGTTAGCTTCGCCATTAGCATTAATATGAGTAAATGTTGTCATGATAATTAAAAGTGCGGTTAATTTTGAATGTGTTTTTGCGTTATCGGCAGCCTGTTAACCGCCGATACTCGCTAAATGATTGCGCACGCCACTATCGCCGATATGCAAATAGTGGTGTTCACGTTTACCTTGTAACGCAGAAAAAATTCTTGCTTCTAGAAGGGGTTGTTGTTCATCTGACTGTAACAAATCGCGTAACTCAATACCTTCTTCGCCAAATAAACAAAGATGTAATTTCCCTTTGGCAGAAACCCGTAAACGGTTACAGCTGGCACAGAAATTTTTCTCGTAAGGCATAATCAAGCCGATTTCACCCACATAATCCGGATGACGAAAAACTTTTGCGGGGCCATCAGAACGTCCTTTGGCTTGCAATTGCCAACCGGAAAGTAATAATTTTTGTTCAAGAACCTGACCGGATAAATGATGTTTTTGGAAGAATGAATCCATCTCGCTGGTTTGCATTAATTCGATAAAGCGCATTTGAATCGGTTTATCTTTAATCCATGCCAAAAAACGTTCAAAATCATCGGCATTTAGGTCTTTCATTAAGACGGAATTGACCTTAATTTTCTGGTAGCCGCATTCAAAGGCGCGATCGATGCCGCGCATAATTTCATCAAATTTATTAACGCCGGTAATACGTTGGAACATTCTTGGATCGAGACTATCAACACTTACATTAATAGACGTCACTCCAGCGCTTTTCCACGCAGCAACATCTTTCAGTAAGCGAAATCCGTTTGTTGTGAGTGCGATTTGTTTAATGCCTTCAATTTGGCTAATAGTTTCTACAATAGGCAGAAAATCTTTGCGCAATGTCGGCTCCCCACCGGTAATACGCACTTTTTCTGTTCCTATTAAACTAAAATTATTCACCAAACGGCGAATTTCATCTAAGGTAAGGAAACTAGGCTTGTTTGGCTCCGGCTGATAACCGTTCGGCAAACAATAGTTACAACGGAAGTTACACACATCCGTGATAGATAGTCGTAGATAATAGTATTCACGCTGGAACGGATCAACAAGTTGAACTGCGCCAACATTTTTTATTGGAATGGATTGCATTTGACACCTTTCTAAACAACGGAGAGGATAAGCCGTTTCCAACGTATCCCTGAATAATACAAACTGCGTACTATTGGCATTACCACCATATTTTTACAAAACGTAGGTTAAGTAAGCTCGGAGTTTATGCGATTAACGAATTTTTCAGTATTGTAAGAGATTCACGAAAACAAAAGCAATCAATTAATTTGATCTAGATTATAAAATAACAAAATTCTTTAAAATCAATTATATATACATTTATATAGCGATAAATTAAATAACGAAAAATTGGTACTTTTTAGCCTTTAATCAGGTTCAACTTCTCTATTTAAAATAGATCGCTATAATGTTCTGGACAGAATATGAGAGGAAATATAATGGCGGATTTTAAAGGCTATCAACAACACGAAAATCTCAGTCGGATCACAAAAATCGTGGCCATCGGCGGTGGACATGGATTGGGGCGTGTCATGTCTGCACTTAGTTTTATGAAAGAACGGTTAACCGGCATTGTCACTACCACCGATAACGGCGGCTCTACAGGTCGTATTCGTACCGCTCAAGGTGGCATCGCGTGGGGTGATTTGCGTAACTGCTTAAATCAAATTATCACCGAACCGAGTACTGCCTCTGCCCTTTTTGAATACCGCTTCAGTGGCAATGGCGAATTAGCCGGCCACAATCTCGGCAATCTCATGTTAAAAGCCTTGGAAGATATGCATATTCGCCCAACGGAAGCGGTAAATCTGATTCGTGATCTGTTACGGGTGAAGTCATTCATCGTGCCCATGTCAGAAGAATCTGTTCACCTTGCTGCTGAGTTAGGTTGCGGCTCCAGCGTTATAGGGGAAGTCAGCATAGACCGCCTGGCAGACTTGCCAAAATCCGTTTTTCTGGTGCCTAATGTCACCGCCACAGCGGAAGCGATTCAAGCCTTAAAGGAAGCCGAAATCATTTTATTTGGCCCCGGTAGTTTCTTAACCAGCATTATGCCGCCTATTTTATTACCGGAAATTATAGAACAGCTACAACGCAGCCAAGCGAAAAAAATCTTTATTGATAATCTCAGTACTGAATCCGGCCCGGCCGCGCGTCTTTCATTAACGGATCGTATTCAATGGATTCATAAAACCGTGGGTAAACCGATTATTGATGGCGCCATTGTACCGAGCGATGCTGCAATTGATAAGCAACTTCATCTCAAAATTCTCGCCGGTCGTCTTAATGCCGACGATTTCTCCTATCGCCACGATCGCACTCTTCTCTGCTCTGCAATTGACGCATTGGTTGGGGAATTGGTTGAAAAGCCGGACATCAGTCAGCAAATCCAAATGGAAGCCACGAATATTTAGTGAAGTGCGGTCATAAAAAACAACATTTTTCACCGCACTTAAATCTCTACACAGATCACAAAATTCACATTTTTTGCTTAATAAAAATGCACAAGTCAGCATAATGGTGAAGGTTATTTCATCAGGAGATTTTATTATGCAAAAAATGTTACTACTTAGCGGTTCTCGCTATGGCAATACAGGCTATTTGGAACATGCGATTCCATGGTTACAAGATTTTTTAGCGCCATACCAAGGCAAGAAAATCGCCTTTGTGCCTTACGCAGGCGTGCGTCAAACCAACGATCAATACGAACAAAAAGTACAACAAATTCTGGCGCCGTTGAATATAGAGATTCAATCGGTACATCATGGCAAACCGCACCGCGCCATTATTGAACAAGCGGATGTGATCGCCATTGGTGGTGGCAATACGTTTTGTTTGCTAAAACAAATGTATGAACATGATTTATTGGACATTATTCGTGAAAAAGTGAAAAGCGGCACGCCGTATTTCGGTTGGAGCGCGGGTGCCAATATGGCGAGCAAATCGATCATGACCACCAATGATATGCCGATCACTTATCCGCCGTCTTTTGATGCGCTTAATCTGTTCCCTTATCAAATCAACCCGCATTTCATTTCAGGCAAAATGCCGGGGCATAACGGGGAAAGCCGTGAAGAACGTTTTGAGGAATTTTTACTGGTGAACCCAACGGCACAAATTTACGCCATGCCGGAAGGGACCGCGTTTTTAATTAACGGCAATCAGGTGAAAATTCTGGGTGAGCATAATATTGTGCATTTCAGTAAAAATATGCAGCGCCGAGATATTCCTGCCGGCTCGGTGTTTGAAATCTGATTGTGAATAAAAAAGTGCGGTTGGTTTTCAAAACGTTTTTCACATTCGAAAAACAACCTGAAAATCGACCGCACTTTTACTGGAACGATTAAAGAGAATTATTTCTTAAACACCCTCACATTATTAAACCCGCTTTCTTTTAAATACAGCGCCTGCAACTTACTCATCACGCCACGCTCGCAATACAACACATAATTCTTGCTTTGATCCAACTCGGCGAATTGACCGGAAAGTTTATAGAATGGCAGGAGTATCATTGCTTGATTTTCAATATGTAACGGGTTTTCGTCGATTTCTTCCGGGCTACGAATATCAATAATCACATCATTTGCCGCCAACACGGACACCGTATCCACAGAAACAACTTCTTTCTCCGCTTGCTCGGCAATTTGGCGGATATCTAAATATTGCGCATTTTCCACCGCACTTTCCAACACGGCAAAATTGAAATTGCCTTCTTCTTGTTCAATTTTCGCTCTTATCGCTTTCACTGTCGGATTCTTGGAAATCACGCCACAAAATTCCGGCATGGATTTGGCAATATCATCGGTGCCAATGTGTTTTGCCATGGCGATGATTTGTTCTTTGTCGTGCGTAATTAACGGACGCAACACCAACACCTCAGAGGCTTCATCAATTAAACGTAAATTGGTTAAAGTTTGGCTGGAAACCTGCCCTAGCGCCTCCCCTGTCACAATCGCCTGAATGTCGAAACGTTGCGCGATTTTGGACGCCGCACGCACCATCATCCGTTTAAGCACTACGCCCATTTGCCCGTTATCTATGTTCTCAAGGATCTCACCTACCACGCCTTCAAAGTTAATCGCTACGAAACGCACTTTGTGGGAGCTACCGTAACGTTGCCAAATGTGATACGCCATTTGTTTTACACCAATTTCGTGTGCTGCACCGCCTAAATTAAAGAAGCAATAATGCACACGTGAACCGCGACGTAACAGCATATAACTGGACACACCGGAGTCAAACCCGCCGGAAATCAGCGACAACACATCTTCCTGCGTGCCGATCGGATAACCGCCGATGCCTTCATAACGGGCTCGCACCAACATCATTTTGTCGTCTTCAATTTCAATACGCACCGTCACATCAGGATTTTTCAGTTGCACTTTGGCACTGGCAATATGTTGATTCAACCCGCCACCAATGTAACGCTCTGCGTCTAATGAATTAAATTCATGTTTGCCTTTACGCTTCACACGAACGCAAAAGGTCTTGTTTTCCAACTGTGACGCCACATCCGATAACGTTTGCTCAAAAATATCATGCAGACTGGAAAACGGTTTTTCTTCCACTTGTAGAAAATGATGAATCCCCGGGATGCGTTGCAGCTGTTCAATCAGCATCGGTAAATTCACCTTAATTTTTGACCGCACTTCGATGTAATTCCAATGTCTCACTACCGCGACCGTGTTGTCATGCTTTATCAATACATTACGGATATTGCTGGTCAGGATTTTCATGAACCGTTTCCGCACGGATTCGCTTTTAATCATAATTTCAGGGAATAATTTAATAATAAATTTCATGTTGGGTTGACTTCTTTGTTCCATTAAAAAAATGCCGTGCATTTTAGCAGATAAAGGGAAAAATGCTATCTATTCATACTGAGTCAACAAGCCTTTATGAGTTTATTTGTGTAATTATTTATATAATGAATATTTATATTATTCATTACTTTTAAAAAAACGAATAACAAATTGATTATTAAGAGAATACTAACTGTTAGCTTATTTGTTTGATTAAGATCATGGTTATTTTTCATCTCTCCCTCTAGAATTCATCTAACCAATTATAGTTATTATTCTTTCTTGTTATAAAAATAATAAAATTTTCTTTGTTAGGGGTGAATTATGAAAACAACAAAAATAGTGACCGCACTTTGTCTCATGGGGCTGGGTGCGGGCTTATTGTGGGGTTCTCAGTGGATTATGCACAAAACAAGTACGCCTGAATTTTGTGTCAGTTGTCATTCCATGGATTATCCGCGTCAAGAATGGGAAGGTTCCAAACATTTTGCCAACGCGAAAGGTATTCGAGCGGAATGTGTCGATTGCCATATTCCGCAGGAAGGCTGGCATTATGTGAAAGCCAAATTTATCGCTTTGAAAGATTTGTATTTCGAAGCCGTCGGTAAGTTGGACAGCAAAGAGAAATACGAACAACATCGTGCGAAACTGGCGCAAGCAGTTTGGGATGATTTAAAAGCCACCGATTCGGAAACTTGCCGTAGTTGCCATAGTTTTGATGCCATGGAATTGTCACAGCAAACCAAACTGGCCAAACAAATGCATATTGAAGCTAATGCCAACAAACAAACCTGTATTGATTGCCACAAAGGCATCGCTCACTTCTTACCGGTGATGCACGCGGAAGAGTCCGCCGATAAATCGGCTACGCCAAAAGGTAGCAACATCGTCGAGACGCCATCCCTTTACGCGAGCGAAATGGTGAAAGCACAAGATGCAAAAGGTGGCGAAGTGCGTTTAATGCCATTTACCGAAGTCATACAGTGGGAGGCGCAAGGCGATCAAATTCACGGCACGATACATGGTTGGCAACAAACAGGCGCGGAATCTGTGGTGTATTTGGATTTAGGCAAACGTATTACAGTGGCATTGTTAGATGAAGATGCACGCAACAATGTGCAAGTGTTGCAAACCAAACACGATGAAGTGACCGATTCCGAATGGAAAGAAGTGAATGTTGCCGTAAACGTAGCAAAAGCAAAAATGTCTTCGGATTTGACCGCACTTAGTCAATATGGCAACAACTTAAATCAAAACAATTGTAGCGGTTGCCATGCTGTTATCGGCGCGGATCACTACACGGCCAACCAATGGATTGGCGTGGTCAATTCCATGAAAGATCGCACTTCAATGAACAAAGATGAGGTCCGTGCCCTCACCATTTATTTGCAACGCAATGCCAAAGATATGAAAACAAAATAATCTATCTTGGCAATTTTTAAGTTTAATGACGACGACAAGACGAGGCTTAAATGAAAAACACAATGATTAATCAACAACGCCGCGATTTTTTGAAAAAAACGTCTGCGGGTGTTGCGGGCGCATCACTATCCGGTGGTGTAGTCGGCTCTATGGTTTCCTCAAATGCGAATGCAGTAGAAACCAAAATGACAACCGTTGTCACTGCGGCTCACTGGGGGCCGATTGGTGTGGTATTGGAAAACGGTAAAGCGGTAAAATCCGGCCCGGCAATTGAACCTGCCGTACCCAATGAATTGCAAAGCGTTGTACCCGATCAACTTTATAGCGAAACCCGCGTGAAATATCCGATGGTACGTAAAGGTTTCTTAGCCAATCCGGGCAAAAGCGATACTACTATGCGCGGGCGCGATGAATGGGTGCGCGTTTCTTGGGATGAAGCCTTGGATTTAGTGCACAATCAACTTAAACGAGTACGTGAAGAACATGGTCCAACAGGTATTTTTGCTGGTTCTTACGGTTGGTTTAGTTGCGGCTCATTGCACGCTTCTCGTACATTGTTACATCGTTATATGAACGCCACCGGCGGTTTCGTGGGGCATAAAGGCGACTACTCCACCGGCGCGGCGCAAGTGATTATGCCACATGTGTTGGGTACGATTGAAGTCTATGAACAACAAACCAGCTGGGAATCGGTATTAGAAAACAGCGATATTATTGTGCTTTGGTCAGCCAACCCGCTCACTACTATGCGTATTGCATGGATGTCCACCGACCAAAAAGGGATTGAATATTTCAAAAAATTCCAAGCGAGCGGCAAACGCATTATTTGTATCGACCCACAAAAAAGTGAAACCTGCCAGATGTTAAATGCCGAATGGTTGCCGATTAATACGGCAACAGACGTGCCACTCATGCTGGGTATTGCACACACCTTAGTCAGTGAAAATAAACACGACAAAGACTTCTTGAAAAAATACACCACCGGCTATAACAAATTTGAAGAGTACTTGTTAGGAAAAACCGGTGGTCAACCAAAAACAGCAGAATGGGCAAGCAAGATTTGTGGCATTCCGGCAGACACGATTAAACAACTGGCAAACGACTTCTCCGGCAAACGCACCATGTTAATGGGCGGCTGGGGAATGCAGCGTCAACGCCATGGGGAACAAACTCACTGGATGTTGGTCACGCTTGCTTCTATGTTAGGACAAATCGGCTTACCGGGTGGCGGTTTCGGTTTGAGCTATCATTATTCAAACGGCGGTGTACCAACAGCCACAGGTGGCATCATCGGTTCAATCACAGCAAGTCCATCTGGCAAAGCCGGTGCAAAAACTTGGTTAGATGACACCTCCAAATCCGCTTTCCCATTGGCTCGTATTGCCGATGTGTTACTCAATCCGGGTAAGAAAATCCAATATAACGGCACCGAAATCACCTATCCGAATATCAAAGCCGTGTATTGGGCGGGCGGGAACCCGTTTGTTCACCATCAAGACACCAACACTTTGGTGAAAGCCTTCCAACAACCGGAAGTGGTGATTGTAAACGAAGTGAACTGGACACCGACTGCGCGCATGGCAGATATTGTGTTGCCGGCGACCACCAGTTACGAACGCAATGACTTAACCATGGCGGGCGACTATTCCATGATGAGTATTTATCCAATGAAACAAGTGGTGCCGCCGCAATTTGAAGCTAAAAATGACTATGACATTTTCGTTGAGCTCGCTAAACGTGCCGGCGTGGAAGAACAATACACCGAAGGTAAAACCGAAATGGAATGGCTGGAGGAATTTTATAACACCGCCTTTACAGCCGCCCGCACCAACCGTATTACGATGCCACGTTTTGATAAATTCTGGGCAGAAAACAAGCCACTCAATTTTGAAGCAAGTGATGCGGCGAAAAAATGGGTGCGCTACGGTGAATTCCGTGAGGATCCGTTGCTGAATCCGCTTGGTACGCCATCAGGTAAAATCGAAATTTATTCTGATGTCGTCGCCAAAATGAACTATGACGACTGTAAAGGGCATCCAACTTGGATGGAGCCGGAAGAGTTTGCCGGTAACGTTACCCAAGAATATCCGCTCGCCTTGGTGACGCCACACCCGTACTACCGTTTGCATAGCCAATTGGCGCATACCTCATTACGCCAAAAATATGCAGTCAATGATCGTGAACCGGTGATGATTCACCCAGAAGATGCCGCACCACGTGGTATTAAAGACGGTGACATCGTGCGCATTCACAGCAAACGCGGACAAGTGCTTGCCGGCGCGGTTGTCACGGAAAACATTATCAAAGGCACCGTCGCTTTACATGAAGGCGCATGGTATGACCCGATGGATTTAGGCGAAAGTGAAAAACCATTGTGCAAAAACGGCTGCCCGAATGTGCTTACCCGCGATGAAGGCACCTCCAAACTGGCGCAAGGTAACTCACCGAATACTTGTATCGTGCAAGTAGAAAAATTCGTCGGCCAAGCCCCTGAAGTCACGGTGTTCAAACAACCGAAACGCGCAGCATAAAAACGCCATAAAAAATGACCGCACTTTGATTTTATCAAGCAAAGTGCGGTTTGTTTTTAGGGTATTTTCTATATGATGTAGTATCAATGACAAGTTCAACGATAAATTAGTTTGATGCGCTAGTTTGTTTATCCCCTGCCACCTTCTTCCATTTCTGAATCTTACTGCGAAAATAAAATTATTTAATATTGATAAACCAGAATTTGTTACTATTTCTTCTTTATCGTGATTCCTACAACCAAACAAAATGATTGTAGGAATACAGAAAAAGATGTGGAAATTACTTTTTGTCTTTATTTACAATATTTTTGACACCTTCAATTGTTCCTTCTATAGCATCTTTAACATCTTCAGCGACTTCTTTAACTTTTGCTGCTACTTGTTCTGCTGCCCCTTCTTTTTCTATTTTTTTGTCACCGGCTAATTTACCTACAGTTTCTTTTACTGCGCCTTTAGCCTGGTCGATTTTTTCTTCAATTGACATAATTAGAACTCCTTTAATTAAAATTACTTTTAAACCATATTACGTGAAAAAATTACTTATGCTCTTTTTCCAAAGAAAAATGATACAACAACAATAACAATTACTGCACCTAAGATAGAAGGAATTAATGCCATTCCTGCTAGGGTTGGACCCCATGCGCCAAACAACGATTGACCTACAGATGAACCAATTAAACCAGCAACGATATTAGCAATTATACCCATTGCTCCACCTTTTTTAGTAATTGCTCCTGCAATAAAACCTATAAACCCACCAATAATGATTGACCAAATCATAATCCTACTCCTTGTACATAATGTTTATTTATCTTGATATGCTTAAACTAAACAGTTGTTGTATATTTAATATACTTTACGTACCCTACACCATTTTATATTAAAAACTAACAAAAATTTCTCGATTGCCGTATCAAGTTTTTTTAGAGTTTTTCTATTGATAAGCTATAAATGACTTAGCAAAGCTTATGTTTTTCTGCTTCGCCGATGGCATGTAGCAGGATTTATTTTACGCTGTTGCTATTGAATACCCATCGCTTTATCGAAGATTCTCCAATCCGGTTTGTTTCTTAGATTTTCTTTGAGTTATCCTCCCATACTATTGCTCATTAGTTCCATACATTGAAAATCTTTACTGGTGACTTGTCTTGCTGTTTCATATAAAAGATTTCATTTTTTAATGATAAACAGCTATCAATCTAATTGCATTCGTTACTCTCCATAAAGAACTTAAAATGAGTTTTACAACTTGGGCACTTCATTTATCATCCAAAATCCTTTGTTGTCAGGGGATTTTATATAGCTGCATAAGGCTTCTGTTGTAACAGGCTTTTGATGTTTGAATCGCTTCAATCAATTCAATTTTATCCTGATAAATCAGCATGATACCCTCATAAAAAACGTCTTTAACTCTCGCTCACTTCTCCACTTAGCATCGCAATTTCCTGTTTTAATGCATACGGCATATGCCGTGGTCCGCGTACGGCAGTGACACCGAACTGTGCCATTTTAGCGCGGGGGATGAGGGTCTTATCATATTCTTTCAAGCAACGAATTTTCATAACTCTTTTCACCTGTAAATCATCCGTTCGTTTTTTGTGATACGGAATGTTCACCTCTAATACTAAACATTTATAGCGAATAGCACCCGTAGGTTCAGTAACGTACATATACACAATATCACCCACGGCAATATTGTTGCTCTGCTTCCAATGTATCTCACCGCCTTCGCGTAAGTCTTTCTCCACATCGTAATATTTCGGGTTGGCCGGCACGATCCATTCTGTATAACGGGCGATCCCAAGTTGCTTTTTCACTTGTCGGGTGGCGGTGAGATCAAAGCTGGCGTTCAATAAAAACAGCACGGTATCTTTCTCCACAGAGCCATCCAACAAGACCGTCAACCAATGATTTTTGTTCATGTGATACGCCGGTAGGAAGCCTGCTTGCGGCAGAAATAAACTCAACATTTCAGGAGTGCATTTCACGTTCATCACAGGCAATTTCCCTGCACCACTTAGCCCCAAAGATGATTTTTCAACATTCATCACAATGGCATACCACTTACGATTATCAGCATGACGTAATACACCATAGTCAGGGTGATTTTTCCAAAGATATTCCGGCTTAGTGCCATATTGGGTTAAGACATAATCAAATAATTGTCGGGTTAAATTTTGTTTTGCCATGCTAACCTCACTTTTATTGCGGCTACTTTTATTCTACGCCGAAAATTAAGCAATGTATTGCGAGAAACACTCAAAAAAATGACCGCACTTTATTCTCTCAACCTAAAGTGCGGTCACTTTTTTCAGTATTTTTTAAATTAATCTGCTAGAAATAATGGTCCCATCGGCATTTTCGGCAACGCAAATCGGTCGGGATAAAGCACCTTCACTAAGTACAACCCCTCCGGTTTAGCCGTTGGTGCGGCGAGAGTACGATCTTTTTGCGCCAACAACCACGATAACCATTCCACAGGTTGATTGCCACAACCTACTTCAATTAGGCTGCCAACAATGTTACGCACCATGTGATGTACAAAAGCATTTGCTTGAATATCCACGATGATATATTGCCCTTGGCGACTGACGTTTAAATGGTGCACATTACGCCACGGCGTGTTGGATTGGCATTGCGCAGCACGGAAAGAACTGAAATCATTTTCACCGAGCAACGCCTGCCCCGCCTGGAGCATTAATTGATGATCAAGTTCCAAATGGCAATGGGTCACGCCTTGCTGCAAAATGGCTGAACGCAGTTTATTACAATATAAAATGTAACGATAACGACGGGCAGTAGCGCTAAAACGGGCATGAAAATCATCATCGACTACTTTCGCCCACCGCACAGCAATATCATCAGGCAAATTGGCGTTGACACCGAAACTCCAGGCCTTCTCAGGACGATTGGCTGTTGTTTCAAAATGGATCACCTGCCCTGTGGCATGTACACCGGAATCCGTACGGCCTGCACAGAAAATACCGATTTCTTCATTGGCAACGGTGGAAATCGCCCGTTCCAGTTCAGCCTGTACACTGGCAACTTTTTCTTGTTTCTGCCAACCGAAATAATCTTTTCCGTCGTATTCCACACCTAATGCAATTTTCATGTTCTGCCCTGATTTTACTTAAAACGGCGTGCATTATAACAAGGCTTGGCGGATCTCAAAAACATTCTAAAAATCCACCGCACTTTTGCTGAATTTCGCACATAAAAAAAGCAGAGATTGCTCTCTGCTTTTTGGAAAAACGTATAAAAATTAACGTTTGGAGTATTGTGGACGACGACGTGCTTTGTGTAAACCCACTTTTTTACGTTCAACGCGACGTGCGTCACGAGTAACGAAGCCGGCTGCACGAAGTGCAGGACGTAGGGTTTCATCGTATTCCATCAATGCACGGGTAATACCATGACGGATTGCACCCGCTTGACCGGAAATACCACCACCTTTAACAGTGATGTATAGGTCTAATTTATCAGTTAATTCAACCAATTCTAATGGTTGACGTACGATCATACGAGAAGTTTCGCGACCGAAATATACGTCTAATTCACGTTGGTTGATGGTGATCTTACCATTGCCCGGTTTGATAAATACACGAGCTGAAGAGCTTTTGCGGCGACCTGTGCCGTAGTTTTGATTCTCTGCCATATCCTAAAACCTCGTGATTAAATGTCTAATACTTGTGGTTGTTGTGCAGCGTGTTGGTGTTCAGCACCCGCATACACTTTTAATTTGCGGAACATTGCACGGCCTAATGGACCTTTCGGCAACATACCTTTAACCGCAATTTCAATCACTGCTTCAGGACGGCGCGCGATCATTTCTTTGAAAGTCGCTTGTTTGATACCACCTACATAGCCTGTGTGCCAGTAGTAAATTTTATCGCTTTCTTTGTTACCGGTTACAGCAACTTTGTCCGCGTTAATCACGATGATGTAATCACCTGTATCAACGTGCGGAGTATATTCAGCTTTATGTTTACCACGAAGACGACGCGCTAATTCAGTCGCCAAACGACCTAAAGTTTTACCTGTCGCATCTACTACATACCAGTCGCGTTGAACCGTTTCTGGTTTTGCTACAAAAGTTTTCATTAATTAATTACCAATATAATAATATTAATACCCAGTGCTTAAAAAAAGCACAACCAGTTATCTTAATCTTCACCCCTTCGAGTGCGATCTCGACAAAATAATGCGCGGTGGGAATCCGCAGCATTTACAGGGTCGGGCGATTATACATAAAAACTGTGGGGAATGCTAATTTTTAAGCAAAAAATTGATAAATTTTCTTTAAAAATATACCATTCGTCTCCGCCACTAATGGCATGAATAAAAAAATCTAATCTTTTATCACACTAAGGAACTTACAAAATGTCTTTTTTAAGAAAGCAATTTGGCTTTTGGCGCATTTTTCTTTACTTTCTAATTTTCACTGCGTTTTACGCTGTATTGATATTTAAATTTTTACTCTCAAACTTTACCCTCCCCACAGGAGTTGGTGTTTTGAGTAATGCTGCTTTATTTAGCTATACCGTTTTTTATTCCGGAGGCATTTTTCTTTTAATCTACTTTATGCTGATTTGGGGAATATCCACCGGATTTATCCTCGGATTATGCCAATTCAGGAGAAGCGTTAAAGGCGTTCTTAGCGCCACCTTTATCGGAACCCTCATCGCCGGAGTTTCCTTTTATGTCATACTAAATGATATATCCCTTTACTTCTGTCTTTTCCTCGGCGCATTAACCGCAATTTTTGGCCTAATTGCTTTTCCGAATAAAGCGGGAATTCTCTTAGAATCCCAAATTATCTTTAAAATGTTTCCGAAAGCCGTCTCAACGGGAGCAAATTTAACAAACCAGGTCATAGAGAAAAAAGGCTTTGCATCTTACCGTTGGTTAATTCCTCTTGCGTTTACTTTGCTTGGAACCGTTATTTTTGGAATTACGTCCATATTATTAGCAGGAGTTACAGGTATAGCAAATATCGTAGCGTTAATGCTCTTGATGATGATTATTGTTGTGTTGCCGATGTTACTTACCGGACTTACCATCATGTTCAAACGATTCCACAAGAATTCTCGCCACATTGTTTTCAGCGTTCTTATCGGTGCGGTTTATTACAGTTTGGTTGCTCTTGTATTTAATGACAGTAGCATTAAAGAACTCAGATTATTTGCAATACCAAACTACGCCGCATTAATCCTTGCCGTCATCTTATCCGCATTGATTTCACTTAAAAAAATTGTGCCGATTAACAAAACCGAATAAGCCCAATAAAAAAGCCCTATCACGAAAGATAGGGCTGTTAAATCTAATTCTGTAGCCGTTAGGCAAAGGGTTGTAATTCCGGATTAATCGGTGTTTCGGCAATATTATTCGCGTAGTTACACAAGGTTGCCAAACTCACACCTAAAATCACATCAATAGCATGTTGTTGTGTATAACCGGCGGCAAAAAATTCATTTAATTGCGCTTCGGTTAATTTGGCTTTTTGTAGCATTACTGCCAAGGTAAAACGGGCTAACGTATCCAGTTTAGGATCCGATTCAATGCGTGCAGTGGCACGAATTTGTTTTACTACGTCCTCTTCCAGTTTAAGCACCTTTAATGCAATTTTGGTATGCCCGGCCACACAGAAACCACAACCATTTACCACCGCGGCAGTAATTTGCACCACTTCACGTTCTGCACCGGTTAAGCTGTTACGACCGTTAATACCGCCAACCGTGCGGTAAGTTTCTAACGCCGTTGGGGCATTGGCTAATACGCCGATTAAATTGGGAATAAAACCGTTCGTGCTTTGTACGGCTTTTAATGCGTCTTTTGCCTCTTCCGGGGCGGATTCAATGGTGTGGATTTGAAATTGGGACATCATAAGCTCCTGTTGTGAATAAATTGATTATCGGAGGCAGATAATACGCAAAATTCTTCGCGTTGCGAAAGACATAATATTTATGAAATATATAAAAAAGTTATAACCACCATTCAATACGCCAACGGTAATAAAAAAGTGCGGTTGACAAAAACAACGTTTTTTAAACATCGGGTTTGCTGACAGCCCTTTTGGGGTAAACAAGTGAGCTTGTGAATAATTTTAGGCTCATTTTTCAAGCAACTGCCCTAACCCACTTTGTCGTTGTACCGGATTTTTCACCGCACTTTCCCACACACTTTGCAACGCAAACACCGTGAGGAAATCCTTGGTACGGGTGATGCCGGTATAGACCAATTCTTTAGAAAGCACCGGGCTGTTTTCCAACGGTAAAATCAAGAAAGTATGCGGAAACTCGGAACCTTGAGATTTATGCACGGTCATCACAAATGCCGTTTCATTGTTCGGCACGCGACTTGCCAATACGGTTTTGTAGCTATTTTGCCCTTGCTCAAACCACACCCGACCATCATCTAAATAAATACCAATATCACCGTTATATAAACCTACATTATTGTCATTTTGAGTGACCATGACAGGCTTGCCTACATACCATTCCCGTTCGGTATTAAATTGAAGCAAATGTTTTTGACGTAATTTTTCCGCAATGGCAAGATTTAATTGCTCTACACCAAACTCCCCTACACGTAATGCCGTTAAAAAACGAATGGCATTAAACGCCGCAAAAATCGACCGCACTTTGTCTTCATTTAAAGGAGAATTCAGAGCAATCAATTGCAAATAATGGGAATATTCTTCTGCCGCCCGTTCGACAACGATTTTCACGCAAGCTTTACGTTGTTGGATGTCCTCTTTATTCGCGACATATTGCGCAAAATCCACCAAATACACGCCACTGGCTTTTGTGAGATGTTGCTGATATTGTTGTAATAATTGCCAACTTTCCGCCGCACAGCCTGTATTTACTGCAGTCGCTAATGCGCCCACTTCAGGATTTGCGCCAAAACGACGACTAATTTGTAAATAACAAATGCTGTCGCTAATAGGATTAACAGCTTCGTCAGAAGGTAGTGATATCCCCGTCGTTGCCTTTAAATATTGCGCCATTGAAGGGCTATAAGTCGGTTGTGTCGCATTCACGAAACGCCCTAATTCCCCCAAAATGGCGCCGGCTTCCACGGAGGCAAGCTGGTCTTTATCACCCAATAAAATCAATTTGGTTTCCGGCTTAAGGGCATAGAGCAATTTCGCCATTAAAGTGAGATCGATCATAGAAGCCTCATCCACCACCAACACATCTAACGGCAATGGATTATCGGTATGATAACGGGTTTCCTCACTGAAAAAACGCACACCGAGCAAACGATGAATGGTTTCTGCATTCATCGGAATTTGCAGATTTTCGATAATTTCCCGTTTGTTTGGTTCTCGTGAAAATGTCTGTTTTAAACGATCCACCGCATCCACAATCGATTCCGTTAAACGCGCCGCCGCTTTCCCTGTCGGGGCGACGAGTTTGATGCGTAAGCCGTTTTGATAAAGTTCTTGTAGCGTTAACAGGAGTTTGGTCACCGTAGTGGTTTTCCCCGTACCGGGCCCGCCGGTAATTAAACAAAAATGCTGACGTAACGCCATTGCTACTGCAATTTTTTGCCAGTCAATGCCCTGTTCTTCCTGAAAATAGCGATTGAGGAACGATGCAATTTGAGTGAGTTGCTTGCTTGAAAAAACAGGCTCAAAACAGACCGCACTTTTGAAGTAATCGGCAATACGAAATTCATCCTGCCAAATGCGATAAAAATATAAGCGATTAAACTGCAACACCAACGGCGCAACTTGTTTCAACGGTTCGGCACTAAAGGCGATGTGTTGAGTATCTAACAGTTTCGTCTGCCACTGCGCAATAGGCAGATAATCAATTTTTTGCTGAATTTCCGTTAAGTAAACACGCTCGTTGAAATAATCCTGCAAGCCGAATAAATCCTGTTCCGTAGATTGATTCAGCACAATACAGGTGTTGCCTTGGCGATAACTGAAATTGCACAACGCCGCCATCAACACCGCCAGATTCTGAATGGAAGGAGAATATTGAAAAGGTTGCTGTTTGCGGTGAATAAACTCGGCAAAATAATAGTCGGCGGCGTCGATAATGCCTTTTTCTTTGAGTTGGGATAATAGAGCTAACATCAGAATAAATTCTCCAAAGCCTGAATCAACGCATAATCCGGTTTATCAAAAAACACGCCGTGTTGATTTTCGCCGTTCATGCCGCGTAAGAAACAATAAAACACGCCGCCGAAATGGGTTTCGTAGTCATAGTTTGCATCGCGCTGTTGCAAATAACGGTGTAATGCCAGCGTGTAAAATAAATACTGCCAGTCGTAATGGTTAGCCAGCATTGCTTGCTCAAGGCTTTTGCCAACGTAGTTTTGCGGCTCTACACCAAGGAAATTGGATTTGTAATCCAGCAAATAATATTGGCCATTATGATAAAACACCAAATCCATAAAACCCCGTAACATTCCTCGAATAGCGTCAAATTGTAGCGACTCGGAAGGCAGGTGATGGTATTGTTGCAACGCTCGATTAAATGCCGAAACATCAAATAATTGATTCAATTTCAAATAAAATTGCATTTCTTTCACACAATGGCGACGGGATAAATTCGCCAATTTTAAAGTCGGCTCCTCTGCACTTAACGGCGTGTGTAAAATAGCGTTCATCCATTGTTGTAACGACGGTAGCCAAGTTTCCTCTAACTGTAACCATTGGCAAAGTTTTTGGACTTTTTCTTCATTCAACGGTTGGCTAAAATCGTATTTCTCTAAGAATCGATGCAAGGCCGTACCGATTTTAATGCCATGCGGAAAATCAAAAGGTGAATAGCCGAAAGGATAGGCGGATTCACAGCTTGCGGTTTCCGGCAGCGTTTCAGTCGGTTGTTCATTAAAATCGTAATCCTTGCCGCCATCAAAAACACGCTCAAAAATGACCGCACTTTCCGCTGCCTGTTGCGCTTTATAATATTTTTTATTTTGATGAATGTTTTCAATGGCGCTGAAACTGGTGACCGTCCAGTTTTGTTCAATATGTCCGCTAAATTTGGCAGCCTGCAAGGTGGTTTGAATTTCGGCCTGTCGCCGCAACGGTAATGGTGTTAATGTCTTCGTATCGGTAATCACAATACTATTTGCCGGCGCTTTTGCCACCAATTTATCCAACAACGGCAGACTTTCATACGCGTTCGGCTTGCTTTCCGTTTGAATCCCCCCCTGCGTCAACACATAAAGCAAACTACTCCATTTTTTCTCAAAGGTTTGAGGCACGCCAATGACCAGCTGATATTTGGCTCGGGTTAACGCGACATAAAGCAAACGTAATTGTTCGGCAAAATCTTCTTTTTGCACCAAGTCGATATGTGATTTATCAAAATCCCACAGCACCTGTTGCTGTTCTTCATCAAAATAAGTGGAAAGTTGATTCGGTTTAAATGAAGAGGCATAACCGATAAACGGCAACCAAACCAAATCATATTCCAAACCTTTGGATTTATGAATGGTCACGATCTTGACCAATTGCAACTCGCTTTCCAACCGCACTTGTTGCTCTTTTTGCCGATCTTCACCCTGAATTTGTTTTTCAAACCAACGCAACAACGCCGCCTCACTTTCATTTAATGTTGCCGCTTCCTGCAACAGTTCCGCCAAATGTAATAAATCTGTGACTATGCGTTTGCCATCTGCCGTTGGGTACCATTTTTCCGTGATTTTTTCTTGTAAAAACAAACGGTGTAACATCACCAACACCCCTTGTTTTTGCCACGTTTTTTGATACTGAATAAATTTCTCCACCCAGTGTTCCCAAAGCGTTTCATTCAATCTGATATGTTGAATATCGGCAGACGTTTGCGCAAAAATTTCCGTTGCCACGGCATTTAAAATATGGCGTTCACTAAACGGATTCAGGCAGGCTGTGAGGATCAGCAGCAAATCTTTCGCCACATGACTGTCAAACACGTTGCTGTCTTCCGACAAATACACTGAGGCAATGCCAAGTTGGCGCAACTCATTTTTAATCAATTCCGCTTCTTTGCGGCTACGCACCAAGACAGCAATGCTTTCCGGTTTCAGCACTTTTTCTACTGTCTGACCATCAGTGCTAAAAACAGCCTGATTTTCCACCGCACTTTGCAGCCAATGTTGAATAGAAATGGCACAGTTTTTCGCCATATTTTCTTTTACAGAGGCTTCATCTAGATAAAAACGCACGGCAGGCTCAGCCTTTCCGTTTAACCAAAATTGCGGATGATCTTCTCGCGCTTTTACCGGTAAAAATTGAATATCTCGATATAAAAATGGGGGATTTTCGCTGAAATCAAATAAATGATTGACGCAAGCCACCACATTTTGTTCAGAACGGTAGTTTTTATCTAAATTGAAACAATGTTCGGCTTGGCGGGCGGCTTGGAAATAAGTAAAAATGTCTGCGCCACGGAATTTATAAATCGCCTGTTTCGGATCGCCAATCATGATAAAACCTTTATCTGACTGGGAATCGGGCTGCGATTGTTCTACGTAAATTTTTGAGAAAGTCTGATATTGCACCGCGTCCGTATCTTGAAATTCATCAATCATGGCAAATGGGAATTGATACCGAATCAGACGGGCAAATTCGGTATTTTGCGGGTGATACAACGCCTCTTTTAACAGGCGCAACAAATCGTTAAAACTCTTTTCGCTGTGATTGAGTTTGTATTCCACTAATTGTGTATTAAGGGCATTTAAATAATGAAACCACAGCGCTTGTGCCAAACATTCGCGCTGTTGCAACACTTGTAATAATTCATCAATTTGACCAAACACAGCATGGGTCAAAGGTTGTTCACACGCTTCCCCTGCTTGTTCGTTCATCGCCTGTTGCCCAAAACGATAAAAACAATCGGGGAAATCTGCGGTCTCTTTTTCCGCCCATTGTTTCATGGCGGTAAGCCATTTCGGGCGAGTTGCTGAAGTGAAGCTACGTCGGTTTAATTTTTGTTCTTTCGTGTTTTTATATTTGGTGTTGACTTCCGTTTCAATCAACTCCACGATTTCCGCTTCTTTTTGTAACCATTTTCCTTTTACTTCCATTATTCGTGTTGTTAACTGTTGTGAATAATCGGCAAGTTTGGGGAGAAATTCGGATAAAGAACCGTCAAAAAAGTGCGGTGGATTTTTCGGAAGTTTTAATTCCGTACCGGCAAATTTTTTGATTCGCGAAATCACATTGGATGGTGAAGTGAGGTTTTGTTGAATAAATTCCACAACGGCATAAGGTTGCGAATAAAAATGTGCACGCCACACATTTTGTGCTAAATGTAACAACAATTCGTCTTCTTCGCTGCTCAGTTCCAAATTGAAATGAATCCCAGAATTGAAGGCATATTGCACGAGCATTCGGCGACAAAATCCGTGAATGGTATAAATCGCCGCCAAATCCATATTCTGTTCCGCCAAAGTCAGCCGTTGGATAGCAAGAGGCAGATCGGTGATTGTTTCGGCTAATCCACGTAAAAAATCATCTTGTTCAAATGCACATAAATCGCGTGTTTGGTAATAAACGATAAATTTTTGTTTTGCATCATAAATTCGTTCACGGATTTTCTTTTTCAACTCTTCCGTTGCCATCTCGGTAAACGTCACGACGAGAATCTGTTCTACATTTAACGCATAAGGAAAAGCATTTTCCCCCGCCTGTAACAATAAACGCAAATAAAGCGAACCCATGGTATAGGTTTTTCCCGTACCGGCGGAGGCTTCAATAAGGCTGATGGCATTAAGTGGCGTAGAAATAGGATTGAGTTGTTGCATAGCGTTCGATGAATGAAAAAAGATAAAACAAGGGCGGAAAGTCTCCGCCCGATGATGCTAAATTAAAAGTTGATAACTTTATCGGCCCATAACGTCCAGTTAGATACATCATCCAATGTGCCACGGGTAACGCCGTCAATAAGTTTGGCCTCAGACAAGCCGCGGGCTTTTGTACAACTAGTGCAAAGTTTGACTTCTGCGCCTTGTGCAATCAAGATCTCCATAACTTGTTGCACATTAGAACCTTCATTTGGATTTTGACCAACGAGACCGCTTAAAACTGAATCGGAGAAACAGAACACTTTGATATCCACTTCTTTGCCATGCTCTTCCTGCAAATTGACGGCAAAACGTAAGGCATTGAAGCTTTTTTCACTGCCATACGGCGATTCATTTAAGATAAAAAGAATTTTTTGCATAATGATTAACCTATCCATATAAATTTAATCAAGAACAATACGGAAACCACCCAAACCGGCGCGTTAACTTCACGCCAACGTCCTGTTCCTACTTTCATCACACAATAGCTGATGAAACCAAAGGCGATCCCTTCCGTGATGGAGTATGTAAATGGCATCATGGCTGAAGTAATAAAGGCCGGAGTGGCTTCAGTTAAGTCCTCCCACGTCACTTTAATCAGACTGGATGCCATTAAAATACCCACATAAACTAACGCACCTGCTGTCGCATAAGCCGGCACCATACCGGCCAATGGCGAGAAGAAAATGGTTAGTAAAAACAATAATCCGACGACAACCGCAGTCATTCCCGTACGTCCGCCGACAGAAACACCGGCACCACTTTCAATATAAGTACTGATCGCAGAGGTACCGATATAAGATCCGACAACGGCACTCGCGCTATCTACATATAAGGCTTGTTTCATTTTCGGGAAACGCCCTTTTTCATCGCTGAAACCGGCTTTGTCCGTCACACCCAATAAAGTTCCAGAAGAGTCAAATAAGTTCACTAATAAGAAAGAGAAGATGATACCAATAAGTGCCGTATCCAAGGCACCGGCGATATCCACTTGGCCAACCACTTGAGTTAATGCCGGTGGCATGGAAACGATGCCATGGAACATCACGCTTTCATCAAAATACAATGCAAGTGCGGTCACTGTAGCAATTGAAATTAACACGCCGGAATAAATATTGCGTGCTGCCAACACCACGATAATAAAGAAGCCAAGGATGCCCAATAACACTTGCGGACTGTGTAGATCGCCTAAAGCAACTAAGGTTGCAGGATTTGCAACAACCAACCCCATATTTTTGAAGCCGATTAAGGCGATAAAGAAACCAATCCCCGCGCCGATACCTACACGCAAACTGAGCGGAATAGACGCCATTAACCAATAACGAATTTGGAAGATAGTTAATAGCAACAAGCCGACAGAACCCCAGAAAATGGTGCCCATGCCCACTTGCCAAGAATAACCAAGTTTACCGACAACCACATACGCAAAAAACGCATTCAAGCCCATTGCCGGTGCCAATGCGATAGGTAAGTTACTGAATAACCCCATGGCAATCGTACCGAAGCCTGCAATTAAACACGTAGTCACGAACACAACTTGTTTATCCATGCCTGCATCACCCAACACGGATGGGTTCACGAAGACGATATAGACCATGGTAAAAAAGGTGGTAATCCCGGCAATAATTTCCGTTTTGGACGAGGTTCCTTTTTCTTTTAATTTAAAGAATTGTTGTAGAAAAGATTGATTTTTCATTGTTATTTCCAATCAGAGACAAAATAAAGACGATGAAAAACAAGGTTATAAGAAAGGTGTTTTTCCGGCTGATTCTAGCAAAAGATCAGAAAAACTGCGACGGGTTTGGAGAAATAAAAATGATCGTAAAAATAACCGCACTTTTCTGAATAATTGTATAAATTTTTAACAGTCATTCATAAAGACGGATAAAAAACTTGTTTTCAACTTAAAAGCTAGCTATTATTGCACCGCTTTTCGTTGCAACCGTAGCTCAGTTGGTTAGAGCACCACCTTGACATGGTGGGGGTCACTGGTTCGAGTCCAGCCGGTTGCACCATTTCACCCTACCGTAACTTCTCCAAAATCGGCAAAAGATCTTGAGAGATCTAAAAAATACGAAGTTTTTGAAACGTTCTACTAGCTAATCAAAGTTATTCACCCTTAACTGTACTTTTTAGCAACAAGTTTAGTGGTGCTTCGCAAGATCTTGTTACTAAATGTCAAATATCACTAACCCACTAGCAAATACTGAAGTAAATAATACAAAAATGGGCCTTACATGATGATTAAAAAGTAATAGATTATTTCTATTTATCATGTTTTTACTTCCTAACAAATTATAAACTGGTATTTAATCTCTCAATAAAAGATTCTTCCATATTAAGGCTTATTACAATTATTACTGCCTAAAAATTAAAAAAACATATCTGAATAAATAGTTAAATTTAGTTATCTACTTCCTAGGAACACTTGTTATTTTAGGGTTATAAGTGATTTTTTACTATGTTAATGGATGCCCGAAGAATATTTAAAAACTCTTCAGTATCTTTCGAATGCTCTTCTATCCAATGCTCGTAAAGTGACTTAGAATTGATAAGTAACTGAATTTGAGAAGATTTATACCATTTTTTAAAAAGAGTTCTTAATGGCTCTTGCTTTTTATTTATTCTGTCAGATTCCCTGTATTGTTCAATTGCCTTAACAAGATTTAATTTTTCTCCAGTATTTATATCTAACGTTGTAATAATATCTTGTGAGAATGATAATGAAATAATCGTTGAACGTGGAATTTGGTTATTTACCCAAAATAAATCATTTTCATCTTTATTAAGTAGATATTCAAAAAGCAACTGATCTGGTGGGATATTTTTAGGTAAACATATCACATTTTGATAACTATTAAATTCTTGATCGGCACGATTATCTCCATCAAGAATAATGAGCGATTTTTTTGTAAATTCAGGAATATTATACTTAATAAACTGCTTATAATTTTTACACCCAATATATAATTCATCAAGTATATTTAGATCCTGTTTAATATCTGAATTTTTACACAATCTAATAAGAAAATCTCTCGCTTCCTGATCCTCTGTATAGACATTTACTTTTACTGTAGGCGAGTTAATCATTAATTCCTCAGGAATACAGTCTTTAATATCTGCTTTCATTTTTTCTATATCTTCAAGTAACTGTATTTTTCCATAAGCATTAGTTAAATAATAAACTTTAAAATTATTTTCTTGTCCTTTTCTCCTACTTGATTTGTATATACGTTCCATTATATCAACAGAATGGGAGGTAAGAATTATTTGTAATTGCAATTCTTTTGAATATCGCTCTAGTAAACCCATTAATCTAATTTGAGCGGCACAAAAAAGAGAAGCATCAATTTCATCAATTAATAGCACTCCTCCTTTATATTTATCTCCCATGTCTTTTTTTAATTTTTTAAATGAATAAATGGCTTGTAGAATTTGTCCAATATTATCTTCTCCAACAGATACTGACTGATGATCATAGTCATCTGAATATGCAACTATAGAATTAACTATACCTAGAGTCGTTGTAACTTGGCGTGAACTTTTTATGAGTATGTTATTATTATCTTTTAAAAAATCGTTTATATTATTTTTAATAAACTCTGCATTCTCTTTTTCTTCGTATTTTCTTTCTGAAATGGGAAACATCCTCTTTAAACCAAGATAAATTACAGGATGGGTAATAGCCCTATCGGTATTTTGATTATTTCTAATACGAGAACGTGGTGTTAAAATGCCATTTTTATTTTTCTCTTGAGTTAGGCGAAGCTGTAATTTATCTAAATATATTTGATTTACTGCATCATAGACTTCAATATTAATATCCATTGTTCCTGTTAGATCATGTTTTTCAGAAAGCCGAAAATGTTCTGTTGCATAAGAAATAAAGCGTTTTCCTGACAATGTTTTGTAAGGAAGAAGTAGAAATTTTCCTGATTCATCTTTTTGAGTATAATCAATATAAAATGAGAAACATTGAGCAATAATTCCGAGTATCGTTGATTTGCACGTACCATTTCTCCCTGAGATTAATGTGATATTATCTCCAATAGATAAATCAATATCTTTTAATCCACGAAAAGATTTTATGTTTATTCTCTTAATCTTTGTAATATCTCTACCTTTAATCTGCTCTGAGATTTTATTACTTTCCTCTGGTAAAGTACTGAGTGTTTTATCTGTTCCTTTTTTTATGTCATCTGGCACGGATGATTTCTTATATATCACGAGTATCTCCTTTCTTTTTGAAGAGCTTAGATTCATTTTTTTTATTCTTTCTTTCATCCCTTTACCCATTTTTATTACTTTTTTATAAATTGAGATAATTATTATAACTCTATATAAGATTTACATTTTTATAAATAAGAATACAGATAAACTAAAAACCATATTCTTAAAAAAAAAAGCAATCTTAGGATTACTAATATATAAAAAAAGCATAATAAAAATATCATGCTTTTGTTCTTTTAACTAAAAAATTTAATTAGAAACTTGACGTATCTTGGAATAAACCGACTTTCAAATCCGTTGCAGTATAAATGACACGACCGTCCACTTCCACTTCGCCGTCCGCCATGCCCATCACTAATTTGCGGTTGATGACGCGTTTCATGTTAATGCGATAAACCACTTTCTTGGCGGTCGGCAGGATTTGCCCGGTAAATTTCACTTCGCCTACGCCAAGAGCTCGACCTTTGCCTTTGCCGCCAACCCAACCAAGGAAGAAACCGACTAATTGCCACATAGCATCTAAACCTAAACAACCCGGCATGACAGGATCACCGATAAAGTGACAAGCGAAAAACGGTAAATCAGGATGGATGTCGAGTTCGGCTTCAATGTAACCTTTACCAAATGTACCACCATCTTCAGTCATTTTCACAATACGATCCATCATTAGCATGGTCGGCGCAGGAAGCTGCGGGCCTTCTTTGCCAAACAGTTCTCCGCGTCCGGAAGCTAATAAATCTTCGTAAGAATAACTGTCTTTAATGTTTGGTGTACAAGTGTTCATTATAAAAATCCTATAAAAAGTAAATGTTTTGTTGAAATACAAACGCGAAAAGGATTCTAACAAAGCCTTCCTGTATTTAGAATAGCTAACACTTGTACGCCTAACTTGTCCGATCAGTTAATTTTTAATGGCAATTTTGAATTAATGGCTTTTGCGGAAAAAGAGAAAATCCCAAAAACCATATCGATGTGACTGCCGATCTGCATATTGGTTAATACGTTGATTAATTAAGCGTGACAAGGGCATGGTATCCACCGTGTAGGTTTTATTTTCCTGTTCCACTAAGTCACGTTGTAACAAAACTTCACAGGCCTGATCCACGGTTTCTACAGGATAGATAAAAAATTCCTGATTTTTAACCGCACTTATAACCGTCTCAGATAAACTCAGTTGATTCACCACGGCACTCGGAATAATTACACCCTGTTTACCTGTAAGTCCGCGACGCTGACAAATTGTGAAAAATCCTTCGATTTTTTCATTTATGCCTCCGACAGAATGCACCAAACCAAACTGATCGATCGCCCCGGTAATGGCGATAGATTGTGGCAATGGTAAATCGGACAAGGCACTGACTAGCACACAAAAGCCGGCTAAAGAAGCGCTATCACCATCAATTTCGCCGTAAGATTGTTCAAAAACCAAGGAAGCAGAAAACGGCAACTGAGAAGGCAATTCTAAAATATTCGCCAAACAGGCTTCTGCAATTAAAATGCCTTTGCTGTGAATATTCCCCGCCAATTCGGTTTTGCGCTCCACGTCTACGACTTCACCATCACCATATTGCACAATACAACTAATACGGGAAGGTTCGCCAAAAACTAACGGCGTCCCCGGATATTCAATGACTGACAAACCATTAATCTGTCCAACCATTTCACCTTCGGTCGCCACATAAATTTGTTCCTGCAAAATACTGTCGTAAGTTTGTTCACGCAAAAAGCCGAATTGCTCTGCTTTATGTAAAAAATAACGCTCAAAATCCACCGCACTTAAGGAGGTGGACTGCGTTAAGAGTGCCGTCTCCGTCAATATATTTTTTAACGTCAATGGCGATATATTAATCAATTCGCGGTTTTCACTGTCACGTACCAATAGTTGATAAAGTTTATTAAAGCCGCTTAAATCCAACATCGGCAATTGATGTTGTTGCGCTACGGACTGAACATAACGCATCCATTGTTGCTGTTGCTCCGCATTGGCAACACGGCAATAACTCTCGATTTCCGCATAATCCGCCAAATGATAAAGATCTTCTTCCAACTCTTCCAATGTTGCCAATTCTGTACGATTGCCTAAAACAATGACTTTTAACTGCAATGGATAACTTGGAATGTCACAAGGCAAGGTTTTAAATGGATGCGCGGAATACCAGTTAAACACGCCGGTATTGAGAATTTGTTTTAGTCGTTGCCATAAATCAAATTGCGCCAATAATGCGCCGGCAGTCACAATTAAAACACCGCTATTTAATTGATGAACCAAACCGGGGTTAAGCTGAATGTCGTGCGATGTGGCGTGAATTTTCACTGAACCAAATAACTGAAACTGATCGAAATATAACGCCGTTCCTACGCTTTTTTGCGTAGCAAAATTGTCATCATGAGACTGCGCCGATTCTGCAGAAATGCGTGGAAAAGAAAAGGAATCGCCTTGTTCAATAATGTATTGCACGCCACACAAATCCGGCATTGGCTTTTGTGATTGAATAAATTGTTCCAATAACGGCGCATATTCTGCCTGATCATCAGCTTTAAGCACCAATAAAGTGCGGTGGGAATTTTTAATGAAATGACGAATCGCTTTTTCTGCGCGGGGTTGTAATGCGAAAAAATCTTGAGGCTGTGAAGATATTTCCGTCACGCTCAATTCCGGACGAAGTTCCTGCCAAGGCAAAGTGTTATAAGGTGAAGTCACGACTACTCTCTAAGTTAAAGGTTGTTTGGTGGCATTATCGCATATTTATGCGTATCGAGTAAAAATTTGCTAGAAAATCCGTCACAAAAAGCGTATAGTGGCACAGTTACCACGTCACTAAAATCATGTATAAAAATGAAATATCAAAAGCTAGAAAATCAAGAAGCACATTGGAAATGGGTTTATTTAACCAAAAAAGCCCGTGAAGGCGAAAATATCACCCGTTACGCCGAAAAAAGTTTACAAGAAGACATCGTAAAGCAACTCATCGGCTGCCAAAACTATCCGCAACAAATTGAAGAATGGATAAAAACCCATTTGGCACCGGAGTTGGTCATTAAACTCGATCAAGCCATTCGAGCCAGAAGAAAACGTTTCTTTAACGGTGAAAAACAATCCACCAAGAAAAAATCCATTGATTTGGAATATGCCGTTTGGCTACGTTTATCCAAATATTCCCGCAAAATGAAAATGACGTTGTCGGAAACTATTTCTTACATGATCGACGAACGTGAAAAGAAAGCTTTATACGAAAGCCAAATGTCAGCCATGAAGGCTGGGTTGAAAGATTTACTGAAATAAAAAAAGACAAGACCGAAATGTGCTTGTCTTTAAATTTCAATGACTAAATAAGGAAATTTTTATAGTTATTCTACAACCGGAATAATTTTTGTGGCATGAGAACCTTTGTCGCCATGAATGACTTCAAACTGTACTTTTTGCCCCGCTTTTAAGGAACGATAGCCTTCCATTTCAATAACAGAATAATGTGCAAAAATGTCGGTATTACTGCCTTCTACAGAAATAAACCCAAATCCTTTCGCATTATTAAACCATTTAACAACACCAACTTCCATAATTTAAACCTCTTATGGTTTTTTAGTCCATTTAGAACTACCTTTACTTCAATAAGACATACTGCCCTATCACCTTAATTTGCTGGTGCCATCTTTAAATAAATTTATCACTCATGCAATAAAAAAAGTTTGAAAATCAAACAGAGATCACAAAAATTAATAAAAATAACGTGCAAAAACCCTTCAGCTTTTCCGGTTTTTTAGCTGATTATTTATGATTTTGCGTATTTTTATTCTGTTCACGTAATTGCTTTGCCACTAAGGCTATTGCCTCTCCGCTACCAATGCCTTGAGCCATTAATTCTTGAATTTTCTCAACTGCTCGTTGTTGCTGTTCATGAGTGAGGTTTAATAAGTCTTTATCTAACATTTTCTTTCCTTTCTTATTTTCATAAAAAGTGCGGTCATTTTTTTACGTATTTTTTACCACTGAAAAGTTTGCATTAAATTCCGCCATTGCGCATCCAATCCTGCCTGAATCGTAATCGGAAGTTGAGTCATCGGATGAACAAAGGTTAATTTTTCCGCGTGTAACATTAAACGGGAACATCCGGTGTGCTCCGTTAAAGCACGATTTTGATGTAAATCACCATATTGTGTATCCCCTAAAATCGGGTGAAAAATATGCTTCATGTGACGACGTAACTGGTGTTTACGCCCCGTTTTCGGTACCAAACGCACCAAAGAATAACGGGAAGTGGCATAACGCCCTACATCGTAAGGCATTTCCACGGTCTGCAATCCTTCATAAAAAGTGACCGCACTTTGTGGCGCTTTATCCTGTTGAGAAAACTTATCGGCAATTTTATCTAACTGAATCTTTAGCGGATAATCAATTTCGCCATGCCCTGTCACATATCCTCTAACTACAGCTAAATACTGTTTTTCCGTTTGTTTTTGCTCAAACTGTAGGCATAACAAATTAGCTATTTCACTGTTTAAGGCAAAAAGCAAAACGCCGGATGTCGGACGATCTAATCGATGAATAGGATAAACCAGCTGCCCGATTTGATCGCGTAAGGTTTGCATAACAAATTGTGTTTCATGGCGATCAAGCCAACTGCGATGTACCAACATTCCCGCCGGTTTGTTTACGGCGACCAATACATCATCCTGATATAAAATCTCTAACATTGTTGTTGCAACAGCTTTTCAATTTCCATGATCGGGATTAATAATTCCGCTAAATAATCCTCTTCTTTCAAAGCCTCTTCCAAATAAGGGCTAATAGCGATTTGGCGCGGCAATGGCGCTTGGCTTTCTACCAAAGCGTGCATCCGCGGAATAAAAATCCATTGCAACCACTCCGTCGGATTCATCGTATCCAACGCAAAAGGTTGTTCGCTTAAAAAAGCCGCTTCTTGTGGCGGAACACTTTGCCACAACGCCAGACGTTCCATAGTATGCTGTAAATGTTGCAAATGTAATCGGGTTTGTTGATGCATAAAACACCTCATAAAAATAAACTCGCCATTGTAGAAGATTTCATGCTTTTGCGCCAGTTGAACAAATTTAGTGTAAAATTCGGTTTTTCATATTAACGTGATCTATTATGTATTTAATCGAAACCTTTTTTTCTCTTCAAAAAAGTGATTTTTCACTGGAAAAACAAGCCCATTGCGTCAATCAACTGATTGAGCAATGGCGTTATAACGGACAGATTATTGGACGTGAAATCCCGCAATTTATTGCCGAGCAGGAAAATCAACAAGGCTTGGCCGTGCGTGTGACTTGTCCCGAACAAACCTCATTATTGGCTGAATTTAACAATCAGCCGGTCACCCAAGCCCTTCTAGAAGCTGAAAAGTGCGGTGTGTTTTTCGAGAGTTTTCAAATCGTAGCGGAAGATCTCAATTCCGACATTACTGCGTCGGAAACACCTTCTTGGCAACTGCTCTACACGACCTATTTACAATCTTGCTCACCATTACATAGCGGTGATACTTTGCAACCGATTCCGTTGTATAAACAACTGAAAAACATACCGCACTTAGCAATGGACATCATTAAATGGCAAGAAAATTGGCAGGCGTGCGATCAGTTGCAAATGAATGGTTCCGTGTTAGAAAAAGAAGCATTGGAACAAATTAGCAGTACGGAAACTCATTTGTTTAAACATGGTTATCACTTAGCTCAAGAAATTACCCGCCACAGCGGCATCCCCACATACTATTATTTGTATCGAATCGGCGGTGAAAGCCGAGAAGCCGAATTACATTCCCATTGTCCATTATGCAAACGTGCGTGGACACTGAAGCAACCACTTTTTGACTTCTTATATTTTAAATGTGATCATTGCCGCCTCGTTTCCAATCTCTCATGGCACTGGCAATAAGGAATCCCATGCATTATCAAGATAAAAGCCTAAACGCCCTTAAACTCGGTCAACAAACAAAATATGCGGAAAAATATGACCGCACTTTATTACAACCCGTTCCGCGTCACTTAAACCGCGACATGCTGAACATTACAACAACTCAACCTTTTACCGTCGGTGCGGATATTTGGACGGCATACGAAATTTCGTGGCTTAACCCGAAAGGAGTTCCACAAGTGGCAATTGCCGATGTCAGCATTGATTTTCGTAGTGAAAATTTGATCGAATCAAAAAGCTTTAAACTTTATTTAAATAGCTTTAATCAAACCCGATTTGCCAATTTCAATGAGGTTCAGCAAATTTTGCAGCAGGATTTGCAAGATTGTGCTAAGGGTGAGGTGAAAGTGCGGTTAAATTCCTTAACGGATTATACTCAACAACCCATCGCTGCATTAGACGGTGACTGTATTGATGGGCAGGATATTGAAATTGAGGATTATGCGTTTAATGCAGAATTATTGAAAGATTGTACAAGCGACAGAATTGTAGAAGAAATGTTGGTCAGCCACTTACTCAAGTCTAACTGCCTTATTACCCAACAACCGGACTGGGGCAGTCTGCAAATTCATTATGTAGGCAAGCAAATCAACCATGAACAGCTATTGCGTTATATCATTTCCTTCCGTCAACATAACGAATTCCATGAGCAATGTGTCGAGCGTATTTTTTGCGATTTAATGCACTTCGCCGCACCGGAAAAACTCACTGTTTACGCACGCTATACCCGCCGCGGTGGCCTAGATATCAATCCTTATCGTTCAAATTTTGAGCCACTACCGCCAAATTTAAGATTGGCTCGTCAATAATAAAAGCAAAAGTGCGGTTAAAAAACGCTGTGGATTTTGACCGCACTTTTTGATTTATAATTTATAATTTTTCTTATCCAACCCATATTTTTTCATACGTAGGTAAAGTTTTTTTCTGGGAATATTTAGATGCTTAACCACATCATTAATTTTCCCCTGATAAAAAACCAGCGCATCTTCAATAAGTTGCTTTTCATATTGATTCAGTTTTTCATCTAACGAATTCATCTGAGCATCATTAAATACGGGAGGAACCGCCGAAGGAATATGAGAAAGTAAGCCGATTGCATAAAGTTCCGCGACGCTAATCAATTCTTTCACATTTCCGTGCCATTCTTTATTACGTAAACTTTGCAATATTTTTTTATCCGGCATTACGACGGATTTATTTAATCTCACACAAATATTTTTCACATAATGATTAAAAATATCAACTACATCAACAATATGTTTACGCAAAGGAAGCATTTCAATTTGAGTATAAATAAAAAAATAATAAAACTCGGCACTTATCTGCCGACAGCGAATTAATTCGTTAAGCTCGGTATTGCTCAGTAAAATTAAACGGAATTGACTCTCTTCATGATGTAGAACCTGAATTAAATATTGTTGTTCTTCATCAGGAAGATAATGCATATTCTTAATAATTAAAGTCCCTGATTTTGTTTCTTTAATTAACTCAATAATATTAATATTGTCATTTTGTTTACATTCGTGAAAAACCAGCGGCAATGTTTTTCGGTCACTTAATTTATGCAGATATGTGGCTGCCAAATGACGACCGGTGCCAATTTCTCCCCAAATAAAAACCGGTAAATTTGAATTTGCCAGTTTCTGTAATTGTTTTTTTAACTCGTTAATCCAAACACTGCTGCCAATAAAAACGTCATTAATTTTTTCCATTTGCCATTGGCGCTTTTCAATCACTCTTTTTCGTTTTTCTAAAGCCTTATCTACTTGAATCAGTAATTTTTCAGGAGAAACAGGTTTTTCAAAGAAATTTGTCGCCCCTTTCTTAACAGCTTCTACCGCCATGGGCACATCCCCATGGCCGGTAATCATAATCACCGGAATTTGGCTATCAATTTCAATCATTCGATCTAATACATCTAATCCGGAAATGCCCGGCAATAATACGTCGCAAATAACAACGCCATACCAATTTTCCGGGATTTGATGAATAACCTCTTTGGGTTCAGAAGTTGCAAATACAGAATAACCTTCTTGTTGTAATAAGTCGGCATACGATTCCAAAATATCAAAATCATCATCAATTAATAAGACATTATTCTGATAATTAACCATTATTCACCACCTTAAATTCCAAAATAATAAGCGCATTTTTTGTTAACGTGGAGGCTATTAATAACTCACCTTGGCATTGCTGCATAATAGATAAACTTATCGCCAACCCTAAACCCAAATTAATGGATTTACTACTGGAAAAAGGTTGTAATAATTTATCTGACAAAGGCCAACCGGAACCATTATCAGAAATCCACAATGTCATTTTCTGCTGTGATATATGTTGTACTTCTATTTTAATTTTCGGTTTTTCATGCTGTATGGCTTCCAGTGAGTTCAGAAAAACATTAACAAATACTTGCTCTAATAAAATTTCATCACCTAATACATTTGGTAGTTCACTAGGAAGATATACCTGTGCATTAAGATGCTTATGTTTTGGTTCGAGCAAATCCCAGGCATTATTTATACATTCCGATAAATTAACCTCATGCAATATATTTGTGGTTTGGCGGGAAAAATGGCGCAGCCTTTTCACCACCAACGCCGTACGTTCCACTAAATGTTCTATTTTCTCTAAATAATTATTTGCAGAAAAAACATCATTGTTTTTGACCGCTCTTTTTGCACTAAAAATATACGCATTCATTGCATTTAGCGGCTGTGTAATTTCATGGTGAATAGATGTTAAGGTTTGTCCTACCACCGCTAATTTTGCCGCTTGAATTAATTCTTGTTGTGTGCTGACCAGTTTTTCCTGGATTGCAATACGTTCACTAATTTCATTTAATAAAATTTGATTCCTTGTTTCTAATTCTTCATTTTTTGTATTAACCTCAAATAAAAACAATCGCAATAATTTTGCTATACGCCCTAATTCATCATCACCACAAACTGAAATTTTAACGGAGGAGTCGCCGTTAATAATTCCTTCAACAGATTGATTAAGAGATTGAAAACGCTCTATTAATCTCCGTCGAATATAATAAAAATTAATCGCTGCAACAAAAAGGACAACAAATAAAATGGCAGACAGAATAATCAAGCCATTTATTCTGGTAGTTTTATTTATTAAATAATGAAACAATTCTAATTGCTTTTGATTATCACCGACCTGACTATTAATTTGCAGCCTTAATTTTGACATGAGCAATTCACTTTCATGCATTAATTGCTGTTGGGAAATATCCAGCTTCTTTCTTTCGGTTAATAAATTAGGTAAAGATTGTTCATTTTCTCCGATGGTCAGCAAGGACTCAATAATTTGTTTAATCGTATAGCTTGAAGTATGGTTATCTAAAGACTTAACTTTTTGATCAATTAAATTCTTTAAATAATTAAGCGAATTTGTGAGAGCAACTAATGAATAATCAGAGCGGTTGACAATATGTTGTTTTAGTTCTGTGACAATTTGTTCTTCATAAGTAAGGAAATCATAAAGTAGCAATAATTCATACTGAAATTTTCTAAGTTGCTCAATCTGTTTAGATCTACTTAAATTATCCTTCAGATGGTTCGCTAATGTTGTTTGCTGCCAAATAATTTCCTGTAACAACGCCTTAAATTCATCGCAAAAATCATTATGCAACCAATTGATTTCAGATAATATTTTATTAAATTTCGTATTCAAGATTAATTGATTATCGATATTTGATGACAGTTCTTGCAGAAGATTGGCTTGTTTAATTACGATAGTGGGAATTTCATCATTCAAATCGTCATTTAATGATTGAGTCACGTCTTTGAGCGTTTTAATTTGTTTATGTAACGCATTAAACCATTTAATTTTTTCTTCCGTATTTCGAATATTCTTTGCATTTAGTAATGTATTTTCCAATACATTAATTTGCTCCTCCATGCGGAAAGCGGCTTGAATCTTTGGAAAATTTTGATCAATAGCAAAATCAATTTCTATGCGTTGCTGATGCCATGTATATAAACCGACTGCACCAATAAACAGACAAAACAACGCACTGATAATAAGCGATAGTTGTAAACCTGTGCTGATATCTAAGCGTTTAAACCATTTTTTCATAATTTTTCTACTGCATCGACAAATCGCATTTGCTGTAACATGAAAAATTGTTGCCAATCCAGTAACGCCTCATTTGAATTAAACGTTTCCAAATAATTCTCGTCAGCCGCCTGCTTTTCCGTTACTGGAAGTGCGGTCAAAAATTTCCGCAATTCCGGTAATGTATGTCCTGCTTGTTGTTCTTTTTGATACAGAATTTTCCAGTTTTCTTGAATTTGAGCTAAACGGTGAATAATCTGATGCTCAAACATCAGTTTAACCACGTCCTGACGTTTTAACATCAGCTGATAATCAATCGTCGGTTGGGAAAATAAAAATTGTTGGGCTGCATATAGCGGATGGGATTTGGCTAACGGAATAATCGGATATTTTCCCATTTTGCTGTGATACAACGTGCTTTGCCCCGAATTACTTAAGAGAAAATGGATAAATGCCGATGCCTGGCGGCTATTGGCACTATTTGTTGTTATTGCGATAAACGTCGGTGAAACCGGGAAATTCGGAAAATATTTAAACATCAAAGCGGAATGCGGATCCGCATTGTAATGTGTGAGCAAATTTGCGTAATTATCAATGGTAATCCCTGCAGCACCTAACCCAGCCTGAACTTTATCAACGACACCAAAACTACGGGAAGAAATGGTTCCGACATTTGCCATAATTTGATGAATTAACGCCCAACCTTGCTGCCACCCTTGTTTCTGTAATAACGCCTCAATCATAATGTGCGTCGTATCGGAACGGCTCGGACTACTCATAATAACCAATCCCTGCAAATTAGGAGAAATAAGCCCTGACCAGTCGGTGGGAACATCCACTTCTGCATTTTCCAGCAGTGATACATTAGACAAAATCCCATACCCCGATAGTGAAAATGCTACGGTTGTTTTTTGTAAAATCTCCGGTACGAATTTTTTTCCCTGGCTAAATTTATCCGGCAAAGCAGCCAATCGTTGTTTTTCCTGCAAATGATAAAACAGCATAGGAGAGGAACTTAAAACAAGATCAATATTATCGTTTTTTTCATCATCAAATAACTTATTTAACGAGTTGCTTGTTCTGTTTAGCATTCTTATCGGGGCAGCATTCGGTTGTTTTTCCCACTCGGTAATTAAGTAAGATAGCGATTCCGGTGAAAATGTCGTACCGATGACCAATTCATTGCCATATACTCTTCCGAAACAGGATAACGCCATGATCAGCACCACAAGCAGAGAATTAAAATAACCTCGTTTTAGCCCCGACATATAAATCACCTATACGAAATATGTTGAATAAAATGATTCTAACCTTGAATTCCACTCAAATTCTATAAAATACCAATCCATTCATATTTTTTGTGATCCATTTCAAATAATTAAAATTTGGTTATTCTCGATATTTTGAGTTACTCATGGCAATTTTCTTAGGTCATATTTCCGATAATGTCCATAAATGAGTCAAAACAGCTTAAGCAAAAGGCTATATTTGAGTCAAAAATGCCTCATTTCTATTCTTTGAGTCCACTTTTCTTATTTTGTATTAGTGCTATTGTACTTTTGAATTTCACTTTCTGTTCAGTGAATCGCTCGTCAAGCAGTACCTCTCATACACTCACATCGATAAATTAAGGAATTGATTATGAATAAGAAATTCACCTCAGGCTTAATTGCACTCAGTTTAGGACTTTCCATCAGCGGCATAGCTGTCGCCCAAGACAAACTCATCGTTTACACCTCAATGAAAGAATCCCTCATTGGGGCGTTAAAAACCAAGTTCAATGAAAAATATCCGGACATCGCTATGGACTACCAATCTGCCGGCGCAGGTAAATTGATGGCGAAAATTGCCGCAGAAAAAGAATCAGGACAAATTATGGCGGATGTTATCTGGACCAGTGAAGTGCCTGATTTCTTTCATATGAAAGAAAGTGGTATGTTAGAGACCTATGTTTCATCGGAAGTAGGAAATATTATTAACCCAATTCCGGACTTTGATGGTTCCTTTACGCCAATTCGTTTGGGAACATTAGGCATCGCCTATAACACCCGTTTTGTGAAAAAAGATCCACCGTCACAATGGGCTGATGTTCTCACACCGCAATTTAAAGGCGCATTTGGTATTGCTAACCCGGCTCTTTCAGGTACGTCTTATATGAGCGTATCGTTGCTAAAATCTACTTTCGGTTGGGAATACTTTGAAAAATTAAAAGAAAATAAAGCCAAAATCGGTAAAGGTGCCGGTCAGGTAATCGATGACACTGCTTCAGGCGACTTATTGGCATCATTAGCCGTGGATTACATCACTAATGATAAGATTAGAAAAGGAGCCTCTTTAAAACTCGCTTATCCGAAAGAAATGTTGGTCATTCCTAGCCCGGCAGCCATTATGAAAGGTACAAAAAATCTTTCTAGCGCCCAAAAATTTATTGATTTCTTACTTTCCGAAGATGCACAAAAAATCATTGCTCATGAAGGTACTTTACCGGTAAGAAAAGGAATTGAACCAAACCCTGAATTCGGTTTGCCATCCGCTGAAGAAGCAATGAGCCGAGCAATTCCGATTGATTATAAGAGTGTTATCGCCTCCAAAGAAGAAACCGTAAAAAAATTCACCCAAATTCTGCAAGGTCGTAATTAAACCGCTTGAAGGACGTGCTTTATGGCAACAATTACATTTGAAAATATTTCCAAAGCATTCGGCTCCCATCAAGTGTTAAAAAATTTGTCGTTAACTGTAAAAGACGGTGAATGCTTTACCTTACTAGGCCCTTCCGGTTGTGGAAAAACCGTTTTATTACGCCTCTTGGCTGGATTTGATGTACCGGATTCTGGGCGGATTCTAATTGACGATACTGTTGTCAGTGATCCGGCTGAACATATTGATATTCAGCCGGATCAGCGTGGTTTAGGCGTAGTTTTTCAGGACTACGCCGTATGGCCACATATGACGGTATTTGACAATATCGCTTATCCGTTAAAATTCAAAAATCTGGATAAAGAAACCCTTCGTGCACAAGTCATGGAGGTTGTAGAGTTAGTGAATTTAACCGGTTTGGAACAACGCATGCCATCGCAATTATCAGGAGGTCAACAACAACGAGTTGCCTTAGCGAGAGCATTAGTTGCCAAACCGTCACTAATGTTACTGGATGAACCGCTAAATAATCTGGATGCCAATTTGCGCGAAGAAATGCGCTTTGAAATTAAAGAGTTACAGAAAAAACTCGGCATTACCATTATGTACGTCACCCACGATCAGGAAATCGCTTTAGCGATTTCCGATCGCTTGGCAATTATGGCAACTGACGGTTCTATTGAACAAGTTGGCACGCCTTGGGAAATCTATGAAAAATCTGCCAATGAAACCGTATTTAAATTTATGGGCTTGGCGAATTTTATTCCGGTACGTTACGAGCAAGGTCAACATCTTGTCGGTCAAGGCAGCCAAGCAATTCTCTGGAATGATTTGCCACAAGAATCCGGTAAATTCGGCTGTCGCCCGTCGGATATTATTCTCAGCAAACAAGGAGAAGGATTACACGCCAAAGTGGTGCGTGCCAGTTTTCTCGGCGCAGTAATGGATTATATGTTGGAAATCGACGGCGTAACGCTCCGTACAGAAGTTCCAACTAATAAAGCATTACAACAAAATTTAATGTTTACGGAGGGAGAAAGCTGTTATGTGAATTTCCATGATTTGCTTTGGTTCCCGAATACAACGGATTCGGCAAGGGGGTAAGTATGGCCGTAATAACAAATAAAAGTCCGTTCAATATCGCCAATGCCATTCTTGCTCTATCCATTGGGATTTTAGTTATCGTTGTTGCCGTACCGGTACTGTTAATTTTCATCAACTCTTTCTGGGTTGACGGGCAATTTAACATTACCGATGTAGTACAAATTCTCAAACAGCAGGAAACCTATGAAGCATTATTGAATTCTTTATTCATCGCTTCAGGCGTAACAATCATGAGTACCTGTGTAGGCACATTTTTCGCTTGGTTGGTAACCAGAACGGATCTGCCTTATAAAGGCTTTATGAAAGTTATGTTTTTAGTGCCGTTCATGTTACCTTCATTTATTGGCGCACTTGCTTGGAAAATGCTACTTTCACCACGTGCAGGTTATATAAACCAATTCTTCATGGATACATTAGGCTTTGAAGAACCGGTATTTAACATTTACAGCTACGCCGGCATTATGGCAGTGGAAACCATGTATTTGTTCCCGTTCGTATTCATTCAAGTGTGCGGTGCGTTGGAGCGCATGGACCCTACCTTAGAAGAGTCCGCCCGCATTTCCGGTGCCAGCCTGTTCACGATTACCCGTAAAATCACGATCCCGTTGGTTATGCCGAGTATCGTTTCCGGTGCATTATTGATTATGCTCTACTCCATGGCGCACTTCGGTACAGTGGCTGTATTAGGTATTGAAAACGGCATTTTCAATATCCCAACCTTAATTTACGAACGAATTCACCAAAGTGCGGGTAGTTTTGATGCCATTCGTACAGGTACGGTACTGGCAACCGTGTTAGTGGTTACCGCAGCCTTTATCATTTGGCTACAAAATAAAGTGTTAAATCGCGGACGTTTCCAAATCATTGCCGGTAAAAGTTTCCGACCGGTAGAAGTAAAGCTAAGAGGCTTGCGCATGCCGTTATTAATTATTTGCCTACTTTATATCGCTTTCACCATCGTATTGCCAACAGCGACAATTTTCTTAGTGGGCGGCTTAAAAACTTACGGCTTACCGATCACTTGGGAAAATCTCACCATGGAAAACTACAAGTTTATCCTATTTGAATGGCAACTGACCAAAGACGCCATCCGCAATAGTGTTTCCCTAGGTTTAGCCGCTGCTATAATTACCATGTTTGCCGGGGTGATGATCTCTTACGTTATCGTCAAAATGCGGGTCAGAGGTAAAGGCATTTTGGAATTCCTTGGTATGCTTCCATTCTCCGTTCCGGGTTCCGTTATCGCCTTAGGGGTGATTCTGGCATGGAGTGGCAAATTCGGTATTAACCTCTACAATACTGTCTGGATTATCCTCATCGCCTACATTGCTCGTTATATGGCGTTCTCGTTGAAAGCCAATTCTGCAGCCTTGGAACAAGTGCATGATTCCTTAGTAGAAGCTGCTCGTGCTTGTGGGGCAAGTATGTGGCAATCGTTGAAAGACATCGTCATTCCGTTGGTCAGACCGGGCATGATTGCCGCTTTCTTCTTGATTTTCTTACCTGCACTACGCGAATTAACGGTCTCCGTTATGCTGTACGGACCTTCTACCCGAACCATCGGGGTTGCCATTTATACTTTAAATGAAGATGGTGAAACCGTTTATTCCGCTGCACTGGCAGGCATTGCGTTAATTATTATCGTGGTAGGTCAAACCGTGATAAAACGTTATGCTGAAAAGAAAACGCAGAAATAGCCGAATATTAAGGAGAATAAGATGAGTTATATTCAACTAAATAACGTCATGAAAAAATTCGGCGATGTGATAGCAATTCCCGATCTAAATCTGTCCATTGAAAAAGGAGAATGCTTTTCTATGTTAGGACCATCCGGTTGCGGAAAAACCACAACGTTACGCATGATTGCCGGCTTTGAGGATTTAGATGCCGGCGAAATTAAAGTAGGTGATAAAGTGCTTTCTTCCAAAGCCACCAACTTTTATTTACCACCGGAAAAACGTCATTTCGGCATGGTGTTCCAAGCCTTTGCTGTGTGGCCGCATATGTCGGTATACGATAATGTAGCGTTTCCGCTAACGCTGAAGAAATTATCCAAGCAGGAAATTGAAAAACGTACGACCGATGCCTTAAGGCATACTAATTTGCTGGACGTAGCTTCCAAAAGCCCTGATGATCTGTCTGGTGGTGGGAAACAACGGGTTGCATTGGCACGAGCCTTAGCCCTAAACCCGGATGTGATGTTGTTGGATGAACCGTTATCCAGCCTGGATCCTCACTTAAGAGAGGAAATGCGATTTGAAATCAAAGAGTTGCAGCGTAAATTTGGTTTTAGCATTATTTACGTAACTCACGACCAATCGGAAGCCATGGCATTATCTGATCGAATTATGGTGATGAAAAAAGGCATGATTGAACAAATTGATACGCCACTTAATATTTACAATAATCCGATCAATAAATTTGTGTTTAATTTTATTGGCTTATCCAATCAGTTAAACGTCAATTTATCCGCGCAAGGCGTTAAAATTGATCACTGTGAGGGTGTATTCGACATTCAACCGCCACCACCTACCGAATTACTGGCACAAGGCAAAGCCTTATTGGCAAGTCGCCCGTCAGAAATTGAATTCGTCAATCAAGGCGGAATTCCCGGCATCGTGAAACGCCGTTCTTACTTAGGTGAGGTCATTGATTATAGCGTTCATATCGGTGATCAAGAACTGCGCGTACAAAAAGGACGGCGTGATCCGTTGTTAAACGAAGGCGAATCATGCCAGATTCAGTTTAGCAAACTGCATTGGTATCCCGCCGAATAAAAACGTTTGTAAAAATGACCGCACTTTTGTGAACGATAAGCCAAAAGTGCGGTGTAAATTTTAACTGTTTTTAACCTATCAAAGTGCGGCTAAAAAACGCTGTGGATTTTGACCGCACTTTTCGCGCTCTAAATTCTTGTTACATCAAACTTGGTTAAATCAATTTTATCTTCCGTGCCATAAAACTTAGCTAAGGCTTGACGGAGGGTTTCAGCACGTTTCGGTAGCCCTTTAGTCGCATAAGTTTTAACTTGTTCATACACCGCCAGCTTAAAAGGTTGGGTATCGCCCGGTTGGCCGTTAAGGTTATCGGAACTGGCAAAATAGCGGAAATTGGCTGCCGTGGCGAGGATCCATTCAAGCGCTTGCGGTTTGACTTCTACTTTTTCAAATAAGCGCTGTTGCTCTTCTGTTCTCCCATCAGGTTCATACCAATAACCGAAATCTTCTAATTTACGCCGTTCCTTGCCGGCAACCAACCAGTGCGCAATCTCGTGTAATCCGCTACTGTAAAATCCGCGAGCAAAATAGATGGCGTTGTAAGGACAATCCTCATTTGCCGGCACATATAGCGGTTCATCTCCGCCTTTGATCAATTTAGTGTTGTATTCCTGTTCAAAACATTGATTGAAAATTGCAATTAAATCTTCGATTTTGTGTTCCAGTTCCATTTTGTCTCCAAAAAAATAAAACCCACTTCAAAAAGTGGGTTGTGATAATAAAGCCTTTCTAACAAAGGAGAAAGGCTTTTTAATTAGCATTATAAAGATTCGGAATCGGTATCTTTTTCAACCGCACTTTGTGTATCTTTTGTAGATTCCCGATCTTCTGTTTTTGGCGTTTCGGCTTTTGGTTGTTGCGGCTGCGCCTTATTGCCATTGTCTCTCGGCTCTTCCCAACCTGATGGCGGAGTCACCGGTTCACGATTCATAAGTTGTTTAATTTGCTCTTCTTCGATAGTTTCATATTTTACTAAAGCATCTTTCATGGCATGTAAAATATCCATATTATCGATCAGAATTTGTCTTGCACGCTCATAGTTACGGTTAACAATTGCGCGAACCTCTTCGTCAATCACGTGAGCCGTTTCATCGGACATATGTTTTGCTTTCGCCATTGAACGACCGAGGAAAACTTCACCATCATCTTCTGTATAAAGAATTGGGCCAAGTTTATCGGAGAAACCCCATTGGGTGACCATATTGCGCGCAATATTGGTTGCCACTTTAATGTCGTTAGACGCACCGGTGGAAATATTTTCCTCACCGTAAATTAAGTCTTCTGCTAAACGTCCCGCATACAATGTAGAAAGTTTACTTTCCAATTGTTTTTGGCTGATACTCACTTGATCGCCTTCCGGTAGGAAGAAAGTTACCCCTAAGGCACGTCCGCGCGGAATAATTGTGACTTTATGCACAGGGTCATGTTCCGGCACCAAATAACCAACGATAGCATGTCCCGCTTCGTGATATGCGGTGGACTCTTTTTGCTTATCGGTCATAATCATGGTACGACGTTCAGGTCCCATGTTGATTTTATCTTTGGCTTTTTCAAACTCGACCATGGTAACGATACGCTTGTTGGTACGTGCAGCAAATAACGCTGCTTCATTCACTAAGTTGGCCAAATCCGCACCTGAATAACCCGGCGTTCCACGCGCTAATGTCATGGCATCCACATCCGGTCCTATCGGCACTTTACGCATGTGCACTTTTAAGATTTGCTCACGGCCTCTAACATCAGGCAAACCAACAACAACTTGGCGGTCAAAACGTCCCGGACGGGTTAATGCCGGGTCAAGAACATCAGGACGGTTAGTCGCTGCGATGACGATCACACCTTCGTTGCCTTCAAAACCATCCATCTCAACCAACATTTGGTTTAAGGTTTGTTCACGCTCATCGTGGCCGCCTCCAAGACCAGCACCACGTTGGCGACCTACAGCATCAATTTCATCAATGAAAATCAAACAAGGCGCATTTTTTTTCGCTTGTTCGAACATATCACGCACACGAGACGCACCAACACCAACGAACATTTCTACGAAGTCAGAACCTGAGATGGTAAAGAAAGGCACTTTTGCTTCCCCGGCAATGGCTTTAGCCAATAAAGTTTTACCGGTTCCCGGAGGGCCAACCATTAAAATCCCTTTTGGAATTTTACCGCCAAGATTTTGGAATTTTTTTGGCTCACGCAAGAAATCAACAATTTCAGCCACTTCTTCTTTTGCTTCATCACAACCGGCTACATCAGCAAAAGTGGTTTTAATTTGTTCTTGTGTCATCATGCGGGCGCGACTTTTACCAAAGCTCATAGCCTTGCCGCCACCGCCTTGCATTTGGCGCATAAAGAAAACCCAAACGCCGATTAATAACAACATCGGGAACCAAGAAATCAGAATTTGAGATAACAATCCTCTTCTTTCCGGTGGTGTACCTTCTATCTTAATTTTTTTCTTCAATAAATCATTTAAAAGGTCTTTATCTTCCAACGGAATAATTGTCGTATATCTGGCGCCATCACCTTTGGTCACTAAAATCTCGTTATCTTCAAACTTCACTTGACGAACCTGATTATTTTCAATATCTGAAATAAATGTTGTATAGTCCGTCACTCCTCCGTTGGAAGCTGCATTAAAACTTTGATATGCAGTCATCATCACAACTGCAACAACCACCCAAAGAATTAAATTTTTTACCATGTCGTTCAAGGTATTACCCCATTCATAAAGTTAACAAAATGTTGCAAGATTACTATATTTATCACTAAAGTTAAAGTTATCAAACTAATTACTTTTATTGCTAACCCATTTAGCTAAAACTTATACCCGCTTGCTACGATATAGACTTCCCGAGAGCGATCTCGAGAGGCTTCAGGTTTCCGAACTTTCACTACACTAAACAGAGAGCGAATCTCTTTTAAGTATTCATCAAAACCTTCACCCTGAAAAACTTTTACTACAAAACTTCCTTTATTGGCGAGAACTTGTTTACACATATCCAGTGCCAATTCCACCAGATACATCGCTCGCGGAATATCTACCGATGGCATTCCGCTGAAATTCGGCGCCATATCGGACATCACAACATCCACCTTATCTTCTCCCACTCGCTCCAATAAGGTATTCAGCACATTTTCATCACGAAAATCACCTTGTAGAAAATCTACTCCGACAATAGGATCCATTTCCAAAATATCACAAGCGATAACCCGTCCGTTATGACCGATTTGGCTCACCACATACTGTGACCAACCGCCCGGTGCGGCGCCAAGATCAACCACGGTCATGCCGGGTTTAAATAAACGGTCAGTTTGTTGGATTTCATCAAGTTTAAAATATGCGCGGGAACGCAATTTTTGCTTATGCGCTTTTTGTACAAAAGGATCTTTAAAATGTTCGTTTAACCAGCGGGTAGAACTCGCCGAGCGTTTTTTTTTGCCCATAACTTGTCTTGTGTATCGTAATGTCGTTGTATATGAAGGCTCAAGCTTTACTTTTCAAGCCTTAAATCATAATTAATAAAAAATCCACCTTCCTTCAATTTGCGACAGAAAGGTGGCTTAAATCAGAATGACGCTTATTGTAGCAACTAAAGTGCGGTCTATAAAACGATCGTTTTATTTTTATAAACAAAAATCCGATCGTGCAACGCTAAATCTAAGGCGCGGCTTAATACTGTTTTTTCCACATCACGCCCTGCTTTCATCATAGCTTCAGCACTGTAAGTATGATCAACATTAATCACATTTTGCATAATAATCGGACCTTGATCCAACTCATTATTAATAAAGTGCGCCGTTGCACCAATAATCTTGACACCGCGCTCATATGCCTGCTGATAAGGTTTAGCACCAATAAAAGCCGGCAAGAATGAGTGGTGAATATTGATAACACGGTTAGGATAGCGTGCCACAAATTTTGGATTCAACACTCGCATATACTTCGCAAGAACAATGTAATCTGGTGCAAATTCATCAATTTTTTCTGCCAATAATTGATCATGCTGCTCACGGGTTAAATCTTGATGGCTAATACAAAAGAAAGGAATATCAAAGCGCTCTGCCAGACTACGCAATGTGTTATGGTTACCTATTACTGCAGCGATGTCTACATCTAAACCGCCATAGTAATTTTTCATTAAAATATCGCCTAAACAATGCGCTTCCTTGGTGACCAAAATAACGATCCGTTTACGTTTTGTACTAATTAAGCGACAGTTTGTTTTTTCTGGTAGGCTAAAATTTAAATCCGTCAGTAATGTTTCTTCATTAAAAATGCCTTGTAGTTCCGTACGCATAAAGAAATGTTTGGTTTCGAAATCAACAAATTCATTATTATGAATAATATTTAGTTGATGCTTGTAACAAATATTTGTGATTTTAGAGATCAGGCCTTTATCATCCGGGCAGTCAGTGAGTAATATTTTATTTTCAATCATAAGCTTCTATCATATTGATAAAAAAAGAAAACCCATAAAAATGGGTTTCTTTGTGAAAGCGCAAGAAGTAATTAAATTTCAAAAGAAGATAGGGATTTACCTTTATCCAATTGTACTTGAATAGCTTTTGGTGTTCTACCTTGACCTGTCCAAGTTTTAACCACCCCATTTTCATCAACATATTGATATTTTGCCGGACGGGATTCTCTTTTCTTACGAACAACGTCAGAGCCTAAAATTTCGGCTAATTCATCTGCCGTAATACCTTCTTGTTTTAACAATTCTTTATATTTTGCAATACGCTCTTGACGCTCGTTTTCTTCCTGTTGAACTTTTAATAGCTCCTCTTTTTTCTCAGCTACAACTAATTGAACTTTTTCTAAAATACCTTCCAACTGTTCTAGGGGTAATTCACGGGCAATGACACGTAAACTACGAATATTGTTTAATACTTTTAACACATCAGTCATTAATTTCTCTCCTCTCTATATGTACACTGATTAACATGAACGCGGGTTATAATAAACAAATTATAGGGTAAGGTAAATACGATTTTTTTCACCATAAACAATTTGCAATTTTATAGACAATTATTATTGGCATTAGTGCTTTTTTATTGTAGTCTTATGCCATCCTACGTATGTAGAGGTGCAAATGTTATAAGTATATTTTCAGAGTGGATAACGATGAAGAAAATTGAAAGGAACATTTGCCGAAATCGATTAAAAGTCATTTTAATCGGTTGGTGGCGTATTCGAAAGAACCGTCACTGTCATAGTATATTTACAACTATGGAGCGCTACTGGTTAGGTTAGGTCTTATTTTACCTACCTTTTTTTAAATCATTTCTAATACTATTTTAAATATTTAAAGTCAGTGGTTCTCCCTTTATTTAGGTAGAACAACATTATGGAACTCATAAACTATTCCACTTCAATTTGGTCGATACTGCCACCGGTGCTTGCCCTGTTGCTTGCCATTGTGACACGTAAGGTATTACTTTCTTTGAGTATCGGTATTCTGGTCGGAGCAGCTATGTTGGCTGATTTTAACCCGCTTAATACCCTCATTTATTTAAAAAATAATGTTTCATCCCTATTCGTTAAAGATGACGGATTAAATACAAATAATATAAATATCCTAATTTTCTTATTATTGCTCGGTGTTTTAACCGCACTTTTAAGTATGTCGGGCAGTAACCGCGCTTTTGCCGAATGGGCACAACGACATATTAAAGACCGTCGCGGTGCAAAATTGGTTGCCGCCTCTTTGGTATTTATCACCTTTATTGATGATTATTTCCACAGTCTAGCCGTAGGCGCCATTGCCCGTCCTATTACCGATAAATTCAAAGTCTCCCGTGCTAAATTAGCCTATATTTTAGATTCCACCGCCGCACCGATGTGTGTTTTAATGCCGGTATCCAGTTGGGGAGCTTACATCATCACCTTAATTGCAGGCTTATTAGCCACCTATTCCATCACCGGATATTCACCTATTGGTGCTTTCATGGCAATGAGCGCGATGAACTATTACGCTATTTTCTCCATTTTTATGGTGTTCTTCGTAGCCTATTTTTCTTTTGATATTGGCTCCATGGCAAGACATGAAAGACTGGCTTTAGAAGCAAATAATACAGAAGAAGAAAAACTTTCCGGTGTTAACGGTCATGTGCGTAATCTCGTATTACCTATTTTAACGCTTATCATTGTCACTGTTTCTGCCATGATGTATACCGGCAACGAAGCCTTGGCTGCCGATGGTAAACCGTTTAGTGTATTAGGCGCATTTGAAAACACCACCGTAGGTATCTCTCTTGTTGTCGGCGGTTTAAGTGCGGTCGTTATGGCGTCTATTTGTATTGCGGCAGATCGCCTAGTCAGCGTTCAAGAATATATCAAAGGTTGGTTACTTGGCATGAAATCCATGCTTGGCGCGATTTTAATTTTATTCTTCGCATGGACGATTAATAATGTGGTCAGTGACGTACAAACCGGTGCTTATTTGGCGTCTCTAGTTTCCGACACGTTACCATTGGCTTTATTACCTGCACTACTCTTTATCTTGGCTGCGATCATGGCCTTTTCCACAGGGACTAGCTGGGGAACATTCGGCATTATGTTGCCAATTGCTGCTGCCATCGCCGCTCACGCAGCGGCAGGCTCGGTAGAACTTATGTTGCCATGTTTATCTGCCGTTATGGCGGGTGCCGTATGTGGCGACCACTGTTCACCGGTATCCGATACCACCATCTTATCTTCAACCGGTGCAAAATGTGACCACATGGATCATGTAACATCACAGTTACCTTATGCCGTAACGGTTGCAATTGCAAGTATCGCAGGCTATATCGTTGTTGGCCTAACTTACTCCGGTATCTTAGGATTTATTACCACCGGCGTAGTATTAGCCTTATTAGTGTTTATCTTTAAGAAACGCTAAATTGTGATCTAACGCACAAAAATTAAATTCAAAAGATTATTTTGTATATTTTATAAAATGCGACATAAAGTCGCATTTTTTATGATTAAAGATTAAAAAAATTTATAAAATATCGTCTAAAACAATTTAACAGGATTTTATATCACAAAATTAGCTAAAACATGTGTTTCCACAATAAATTATTAATAGACAAATAAACTCTTTTCCGTTAAAACTACTGCACGGTGAATCACAAATGCAAAGTTCACTCTGTTGAAGTAGCACGCCATCCACATAAAGTGCGGTCAAAAAATGCAATACTTTTTCAACATTGGCTTCATCAATGCACCCCTTAGGGTGAATCAGTAAGCAGGCTTATGATAAAAATCATAGGTTTTTAACATTTCCGATAAATCGCAACGGCGATTTATAGCTAATTAAGAGGTAAAAATGAAGAAATTATCGGGTGCAGAAATGGTTGTGCAATCCTTGCGCGATCAAGGTGTTGAGTTTTTATTCGGCTATCCGGGTGGGGCGGTTTTAGACATTTATGATGCCATTCATACCCTCGGCGGTATTGAACATATTTTAGTACGCCACGAACAAGCCGCAGTACACATGGCTGATGGTTACGCACGCGCCACCGGTAAAGTAGGCTGTGTTTTAGTTACCTCCGGCCCTGGTGCCACCAATGCCATTACCGGTATTGCTACCGCGTATGCGGATTCTATTCCGTTAGTGGTGCTTTCCGGACAAGTACCATCGGGATTAATTGGTAGTGATGCCTTCCAAGAATGCGACATGGTGGGGATTTCCCGTCCGGTCGTAAAACACAGTTTTTTAGTTAAAAACCCGGAAGACATTCCGACCATCATTAAAAAAGCCTTTTATATTGCCTCTACCGGTCGTCCCGGTCCTGTCGTGATTGATTTGCCGAAAGACATACTCAATCCGTTGAACAAATTTGCCTACACTTATCCGGAAGAAGTCACTTTGCGTTCTTACAGCCCAACGGTGCAAGGCCACAAAGGGCAAATAAAAAAAGCACTAAAAGCCTTATTGGTGGCAAAAAAACCGGTGCTTTTCGTGGGCGGTGGTGTAATTTCGGCTAACTGCCACGATGCCTTAACACGCTTTGCTAAACAGTTAAATTTGCCGGTCACCTCTTCTCTCATGGGCTTAGGTGCTTTCCCGGGCACGGATAAACAATTCCTTGGTATGCTGGGTATGCACGGCACTTATGAAGCCAACACCGCTATGCATAACAGTGACTTGATTTTAGGTATCGGCGTTCGCTTTGACGATCGCACCACCAATAATCTCGCGAAATATTGCCCGAATGCGAAAGTGATTCATGTAGATGTGGATCCCACCTCCATTTCCAAAACCGTACCTGTGGCGATTCCGATTGTAGGCAGTGCAGAAAGCGTATTAGACGAATTTTTATCGTTATTAGAAGATGAAAACCTTGCGAAGTCCCAATCTGATTTAACCGATTGGTGGAAAGAAATCGAACAATGGAAAGCAGAGAAATGCCTCGATTTCGATCGTCACAGTGGTGTGATAAAACCACAACAAGTGCTTGAAACGATTTATCGCCTCACCAAGGGTGATGCCTATGTGGCATCTGATGTAGGACAACACCAAATGTTCGCCGCCTTACACTACCCGTTCGACCAACCACGGCGTTGGATCAACTCCGGTGGGCTTGGCACTATGGGCTTTGGTTTGCCTGCTGCACTTGGCGTAAAACTCGCCGAGCCGAAAGCAACGGTGGTTTGTATTACCGGTGATGGGAGTATTCAAATGAACATTCAAGAGCTTTCTACCGCCAAACAGTATGATATTCCTATCGTCGTCATTTGTTTGAACAACCATTTCCTCGGTATGGTGAAACAATGGCAGGATTTAATTTATTCTGGTCGCCATTCGCAAACTTACATGAACTCGTTGCCGGATTTCGTGAAATTAGCGGAAGCCTACGATCATGTGGGTATTCAAATCGCCAAACCGGAAGAACTGGAAGAAAAACTCAAACAAGCGTTCAGTATAAAAAATAAACTGGTCTTTGTTGACATCAACGTTGATGCCAACGAACACGTTTACCCAATGCAAGTGCGTGGCGGCGCCATGAATGAAATGATTTTGACTAAACCGGAGAATGCATAATGCGTAGAATTTTATCAGTATTACTCGAAAATGAATCAGGTGCGTTATCCCGCGTAGTCGCCTTATTCTCACAGCGTGCTTTCAACATCGAAAGCCTCACCGTGGCGCCAACAGACGACCCAACGTTATCCCGTATGACTATCGAGACCTACGGCGACGAACAAGTGTTGGAGCAAATCGAAAAGCAACTGCACAAATTGGTGGACGTATTCAAAGTGATTAATTTGAGCGACAGCGAACACGTTGAACGCGAAGTCATGTTAATTAAAGTGCGCGCCCAAGGTGCAAATCGTGAAGAACTAAAACGCTTAACGGACATCTTCCGCGCGCAAATTGTGGACGTCACCACGAAGTCTTACATTATCCAACTCACCGGTACCAAAGACAAACTGGACGCCTTCGTGAATACGCTAAAAGAAGAAGCCGTTTTGATTGAAATCGTCCGTTCCGGTTTGGTGAGCTTACCACGTGGAGAAAAGGGCTATTTGTAGTCAATAAATAAACACAAAGTGTGGTCAAAATTTACAACGAATTTTGACCGCACTTTTATTTTTTATATCATCATATCAATCACTTCCCTCACTCCGTTTACGGGCGGAGGTGCCGTAGTCAGAGGAGGAAAATACCAATCCCTATTCGGGGTTTAGTCTAGTGTCCACCGTAAACGAAGGGGCAATTATTTCGCCGCATTCCATGTCACTAAAAAACACCCCAAATTCTCACCGCACTTTACCCCGCTAGGTTTTCACCAATGTCTTTATGTAATCCTTGCAAGGCATACACCGCACAATTATCCAGACTTTTCACGCCTTCCACCAAAGCTTCCGCGCCGGCAAGGGTGGTTTGGATGAACACTTTACATTGCAACGCGCCGGCACGAATGGAATGGCTATCCGCGATACTCTCTGCTTGACTGCCTACGGTATTGATCACAATGGCAATTTCACCGTTTTTAATGGCATCCACGATATGCGGGCGACCTTCGCGTACTTTGTTGACAATTTGCGTCACAATGCCGTTATCACGCAGGAATTTTGCCGTCCCCATGGTAGCACACAAGCCGTAGCCTTCTTCCTGTAAACGACGCGCCACCGGCAATAAGCGGGCTTTGTCGCTGTCGTCCACGGACAAAAACACCTTACCCGTTTTCGGAATGCGTTCGCCGGCACCCAATTCGGCTTTTAGAAAGGCTTCGGAGAAGGTTTTGCCCACGCCCATCACCTCACCGGTGGAACGCATTTCAGGCCCGAGCACCACATCTACTCCCGGGAATTTAATGAACGGGAACACCGCTTCTTTCACCGAGTAATACGCCGGAATCACTTCGCCTGTTACACCTTGTTCTTTCAGGCTGATACCCGCCATCACGCGTGCGGCGATTTTTGCCAACGGGCGACCGGTCGCTTTACTCACAAACGGCACGGTGCGGCTGGCACGCGGGTTTACTTCCAACACATACACCACGTCATTTTGCACGGCAAATTGCACGTTCATTAAGCCCACCACCTTTAATGCCTGCGCCATAGCAGCAGTTTGACGACGGATTTCATCTTGAATGGCTTGGCTTAAAGAATACGGCGGAAGGGAACAGGCGGAATCACCGGAGTGAATCCCCGCCTGTTCAATATGTTGCATAATGCCACCGATAATCACCTGCTCGCCGTCGGCAATACAGTCCACGTCCACTTCAATGGCGTTATTCAAGAAATGATCGAGCAAAATCGGGCTATCATTGGAAACAGACACCGCCTCGCGCATATAACGGTTTAGTTCTTCGTCGTTATACACGATTTGCATAGCGCGACCGCCCAAGACATAAGACGGGCGCACCACCAACGGATAGCCCACTTCATTTGCCAACGCCACGGCTTCCTGCGCATTGCGTGCCGTGCGGTTTTCCGGTTGTTTTAAGTTGAGATCGTGCAGAATTTGTTGGAAACGCTCGCGATCTTCCGCCGCATCAATACTGTCCGCGGACGTGCCGATAATGTTCACGCCGTTTTCATGTAACGCATTGGCAAGTTTAAGCGGGGTTTGCCCGCCGTAATGTACAATCACGCCCCAAGGTTTTTCCACATGAATAATTTCTAACACGTCTTCTAAGGTAAGTGGTTCGAAATACAAACGATCGGATGTGTCAAAATCCGTAGAAACCGTTTCCGGATTACAGTTCACCATGATGGTTTCAAAGCCGCTTTCGCGTAAGGCAAGGGCGGCGTGCACGCAACAATAATCGAATTCAATACCTTGCCCGATTCGGTTCGGCCCACCGCCTAAAATCATGACTTTTTTGCGTTCACTCGGATTGGCTTCGCATTCTTCTTCATAAGTAGAATAAAGGTAAGCGGTGTCCGATTTGAATTCTCCCGCACAAGTGTCCACCCGTTTGTAAACGGGATGCAAACCGTAAGAAATGCGTAAATTTCTGACCGCACTTTCGTCCGCTTTTACAAGCTGGGCGATACGTTTGTCGGAGAAGCCTTTACGTTTCAGGTAACGCAAAAAAGTGCGGTCTAAATCGGCGATGTTTTTCTTCTCAAGGGCAAGTTCTTCCTGCACCAAATCTTCGATCTGGCGTAAGAACCAAGGATCGATTTTGCTATAATGATGCACTTCTTCCAAGCTGAATCCTGCACCGAAAGCGTCCGCCACATATAAAATTCGATTCGGCCCCGGGTTGCCCAATTCCTGACGGATTTTTTCCGGCTGTTCGGAAAGCAAGTTAAAACCACAAATGCCCGTTTCCAAACCGCGTAAGGCTTTTTGCAGGGATTCTTGGAAAGTGCGTCCCATCGCCATCACCTCGCCCACGGATTTCATTTGTGTGGTTAAGCGGTCATCGGCTTTCGGGAATTTTTCAAAGGCAAAGCGTGGCACTTTGGTGACCACATAGTCGATGGAAGGTTCGAATGAGGCAGGAATCAAACCGCCCGTGATGTCGTTACGCAACTCATTGAGCGTATAACCTACAGCCAATTTTGCCGCCACTTTCGCAATGGGGAAGCCGGTGGCTTTGGAGGCTAAGGCAGAAGAACGGCTCACGCGTGGGTTCATCTCAATCACGATCATTTCGCCGTTTGCCGGGTTCACCGCAAACTGCACGTTGGAGCCCCCCGTATCCACGCCGATTTCACGCAACACCGCAAGGCTGGCGTTACGCATGATTTGATATTCTTTGTCGGTTAAAGTTTGTGCGGGTGCCACCGTGATGGAATCGCCCGTGTGCACGCCCATTGGGTCAAAGTTTTCGATGGAACAGACAATAATGCAGTTATCCGCTTTGTCGCGCACCACTTCCATTTCGTATTCTTTCCAACCGAGCACAGACTGTTCGATTAACAATTCATGGGTCGGCGAGGCGTCAAAACCGCGTTCACAAATGGCTTGGAATTCATCGCGATTATAGGCAATACCGCCACCCGAACCGCCCATGGTGAACGACGGACGAATTAACGTTGGAAAGCCCACTTCTTCCTGCGCTTTCCAGGCTTCGTCAAAAGTGTGGCAAATGAAGGATTTCGGCGTATTCAAGCCGATTTTCGTCATAGCGTCTTTGAAACGACCGCGATCTTCCGCTTTATCAATGGCATCTTCCGTGGCACCGATAAGCTCTACACCGTATTTTTTCAGCACGCCGTTTTTGGATAAATCCAAGGCACAGTTCAACGCCGTTTGTCCGCCCATGGTTGGCAAAATCGCATCAGGACGTTCTTTCTCGATGATTTTTTCCACGGTTTGCCATTGAATCGGCTCGATGTAGGTGACATCCGCCATATTCGGATCGGTCATGATGGTCGCCGGATTGGAATTCACCAACACCACGCGATACCCTTCCTCCCGCAACGCCTTACACGCCTGCGCGCCGGAATAGTCAAATTCACACGCCTGACCGATCACAATCGGCCCTGCCCCAATAATTAAAATCGTGTTTATGTCTGTACGTTTTGGCATTTTTGTTTTCTCACTGTAAAACGATTAAAAATTACTCACAATCAAACAAGTTTGACTGTTCGCCCTTCAGGCTGTTGGTAAACCAACGTTCAAAATCCTTCGGATTTTGTAACCGCACTTTTGGTTGATATTACTGATAGCGCAAGCGTCCACGCTTGTGCTGTAAATTCTGTTTTTGGCACAAGCGTGGACGCTTGCGCCATCGATGGTGTTTTATTTTTTCTTATTTCTGCTGGCGCGCGTCTCCCGACGCGTGCCAATTATTGTTTGTTACAGCACGCGTCGGGAGACGCGCGCTATCGTTTGGGCTTTCCATCATGCCTTGAATAATTCCGCCGATAATTTCAATCAAAATCTCAATCACGCTTTAAATAACCTGTAAAAACGTTTTAAATTTCGACCGCACTTTTGGTTGATATTGTTGATAGCGCAAGCATCCACGCTTGTGCTGTAAATTCTGTTTTGGCACAAGCGTGGATGCTTGCGCTATCGGTGTGTTTCCCCGTATATACGTTTCACTAATTTATTCTTTTACCCTAGAAACAGATTTTATATCTATCTCATTCGATCTTATTAGGACAGACATAAAGTCTGTCCCTACAAAATATTTAGAAAACCGACCGCACTTTTACTTCGTCGCCCGCATCTGCGCAATAAACTTATCGAACAGATACGCCACATCATTCGGGCCCGGGCTGGCTTCGGGGTGGCCTTGGAAGCTAAACGCAGGTTGGTCAATGAGTTCGATGCCTTGTACGGAGTTGTCGAATAAAGAGCGGTGGGTTATGCGCACGTTTTTTGGCAGGCTGTGTTCGTCCACTTCAAAGCCGTGATTTTGACTGGTGATAAGCACCTTTTGTGAAGCCAAATCTTGCACTGGGTGGTTGGCGCCGTGGTGTCCGAAGGACATTTTTTTAGTTTTGCCACCGACCGCCAAGCCGAGTAATTGATGCCCCAAGCAAATACCAAATAACGGTTTTTTGCTTTGCAGTAAGGTTTGAATGGCTTGAATGGCGTAATCACAAGGTTCCGGATCGCCCGGGCCGTTGGAAAGGAAAATGCCGTCCGGGTTGAGCGCCAATACCGCTTCAGCGGAGGTTTTTGCCGGCACCACGGTGAGTTTGCAACCGCGTTCCGCAAGCATACGCAAGATGTTGTGTTTCACGCCGAAATCGTAGGCGACCACATGAAATTCGGGATTGTCAATTTTTGAGTAACCTTTGCCCGGTTGCCATTCGCCTTGTGTCCATTGGTAGGCTTCGGCACAAGTGACTTCCTGTGCCAGATCCTTGCCCGCCATGGAGCCGAAACTTTTCGCCAATTCCAAGGCTTTGGCTTCGTCAATGTCGCCCGACATGATACAACCAGCTTGTGCACCTTTATCTCGCAATAAACGGGTTAAGCGGCGAGTGTCGATTTCGCTAATGGCGACAATATTGTTTTGTTTGAGATAGTCGGCAAGGGAAGATTGGGAGCGGAAATTACTGTGTTGCAATGGCAAATCGCGAATGATTAAACCGGCGGCATAAACCTGATTGGATTCAGTGTCTTCGTTGTTAGTGCCGGTGTTGCCGATATGGGGATATGTGAGGGTGACGATTTGTTTGGTATAAGATGAATCGGTTAAGATTTCCTGATAGCCGGTCATGGATGTGTTAAATACCACTTCGCCGATTGTAAAACCGGTTGCGCCAAGGGCTTTGCCATGAAAGACACTACCGTCGGCGAGGACGAGAATTGCCGCTTCGGACATAAATTACTCCTAATTTTATTTGGTCGAACACTTACGAATGTTCATTAACCTCAGTTTGAAAAACACCTTTGAAAACGACCGCACTTTTAGTTATCGACCTGTTTTATGGGGGGATTAATCAAACTGCCTCTGTTTTGCCCTGCCATGGCGGCAAAACGGGTTTATTCTAAAAGAGGATAGGGTTTCTGACAAGCAAAATCCCCAAGGGGCTAAATATTATTAGTAGGATGATATTTTTTATAAAAAATCAATTTTATGCCATTGTTTTTCTGTGGCTTTCTTGCGATTTGTCATGTTTTTAATTTTTATCGTTATTATCGTCGTTAATGGAAGTGTTATAATTTCACCGGGTTTAACCCAATAAAAAATATTATTAACCTAAGAACCAATCAAACTATCTATTTCTGACATTGATAAGGAGTTAATGTGAAATTAGATGAACTTGCAAAGCTCGCGGGCGTATCCTGTACAACCGTGAGCTATGTTGTGAACGGAAAAGCCAAGCAATATCGCGTTAGTGACAGCACTATCGAGAAGGTGGAGGCCTTAATTAAACAATATGATTTTAAACCGAATGCCATGGCAGCGAGTTTACGTGTAGGAAAAAGCAAAACCATCGGTTTAATTATTCCCGACTTTGAAAATATCAGTTATGCCAAAATCGCGAATAATTTGGAAAATCGCTTGAGAGAAAAAGGCTACCAATTATTAATTTCCTGTTCTAACGACAAAGTCGAAAACGAGCAAGACTGCGTAAAACATTTACTGCAACGTCAAATAGATGCGTTGGTTGTCTCTTCTACCCTGCCTTACAATACGGATTTTTATCAAAATATCGAGATTCCTGTGGTGGGGTTTGATCGTCGAATTATGTCGCCGAATGTGGTGAATGTATTAACCGATGACGAAGGAGACGCCTATCGCTTAAGCAACGAATTATTACAACAAGCTAAGCAACAACGCATCCTGTTTTTCGGCGCATTGCCTGAATTACCAACCAGCCAAGAGCGTGAAAAGGGTTTCCGCAAGGCATTGGAAGAAAAAGACATTCCGGTGACGTATTTATATACGGATAAATTCCATAAAGATAATGCGGCGGCAGACTTTGCCCGTTGGTTGGATCAAAATGAACTGCCCACCACGATTTTTACAACCTCTTTCACTTTGTTGGAAGGCGTGTTGTTAGTGTTATTGCAACGCCAAGGTCATGTGCCGCATGATTTAATCATCGCTACTTTCGGACATTTTGAAATGTTGGAATTATTGGCAAATCCGGTGATTTGTAGTGTGCAGGATTACGACAAAGTATCCCTATCATTGTTGAATTTGGCTTTTGATGCCATATCGAAAAAACATAAAAACACGGTGAACACGACACCGTTAATGCGTAAGACGGTTAAGTATCACTGTTCACGTTAGGAATAGTAACCGGTGGGGGAAGCGGCTCCGGTTCCCCCAAAAAGTGCGGTTCTCTTTCCACCATTAAATCCCACACCGCCTGCAAACGGGCAAAAAACTCTCTCACCCGAACAAAAGAATATACTTGCGGATAATCCGCCACAAAACAAATGGCATCAATATTATGGAACTTAGCAATAAACAACGCGCGTTCGCAATGGAATTTTTGTGAAATAATCGTCAAGGAATGGGCTTTAAACACTTGGTCGGCGCGAATGACCGAATCCAATGTGCGGAATCCGGCAAAATCCAAATAAATAAATTCTTGCGGCACCCCCATTTTTTTCAGATCTTTCAGCATGGTGCGAGGCTCATTATATTGAAGGGTGCGGTTATCGCCACTTAATAATAGATAATCCACTTTTTTCGCTTCAAATAAGCGCTGTGCAGCAAGCAGACGATTGTAATAAAACAAATTCAGCGTGTTATTGGCAAAATATTTTGATGTGCCAAGCACTAAGCCATAAGGGCGATTCGGTATTTTTTCAATATCGTAATAAATATCCTTACGAACATAATAACCGATGGTTTGATCCACAATAATCAATAAAAAAGCAAAAAAAGCCACAAATATCGCCAAATAACGGATTGCCCGTTTAATTTGCAATAGGGTGAAGGCACTTTGTAACTTTTCTTTTAAATTCAATTTCATTGATCTTTCTTATGAGAAACGACTGCTGTCAAAATAATGAAAAAAGGATTGAAATTCAAGTGTAATTTATTGATTTATAGACTTCAAAACTTCCAGATGTTTAGACGTCTAAATTTTCTTGACAAGCTATAACTCAAGATGTAGTTTATGCGCTTATTATCTATAACAAAATTGCCGGCAATGACAATAAAAACCACCACTCTTTTTACCTATCAACCATTAGATCTCATCTTAGGCGGTCAGCTTGATCACATTGATGTGGCGTACCAAACCTATGGTGAGCTCAATGAGGATAAAAGCAATGTGGTATTAATTTGTCATGCGTTAACCGGCGACGCTGAGCCTTATTTTGATAAGGAAGAAAACCAAGTTGGTTGGTGGCAAAATTTTATGGGCGATGGCTTGGCGTTGGACACTTCCCGTTATTTTTTTATTTGCTCCAATGTTCTCGGCGGTTGCAAAGGCACAACAGGTCCGTCCTCTATTAACCCGAAAACCAACCGTCCTTATGGCAGTCAATTTCCGTCCGTGATCGTGCAAGATTTGGTGAAAGTACAAAAAGCACTGCTTGATACCTTGGGCATCACTCATTTACACGCCGTTATCGGCGGTTCTTTCGGTGGAATGCAAGCAACGCAGTGGGCAATCGATTATCCTGATTTTGTCTCTAACGTGGTCAATCTTTGCTCATCGCTTTCCTTCAGTGCGGAAGCTATCGGTTTTAACCATGTTATGCGTCAAGCCATTATTAACGATCCGAATTTCAACAACGGCGATTACTACAATGGCCCTCGGCCCGATAAAGGTCTGTCTATTGCTCGAATGCTCGGTATGCTCACCTATCGCACCGACATACAATTAACCAAAGCTTTTGGACGCGCTACCAAAGCAGAAGGTGATTTGCAGGCGGATTATTTCCAAGTGGAGTCTTATTTAAGTTATCAAGGCCAAAAATTCCTCGCCCGTTTTGATGCCAACAGCTATTTACACTTGTTACGCGCCTTGGATTTATACGATCCAAGCATCGGTTATGCCGATTTGAAAACCGCCCTTTCCCGCATTAAAGCCGGTTACACGTTAGTGGCGGTAGAAAATGATCAACTGTTTAAAGTGCCGGAATTGCGTAAAAGCAAGCAATTATTGGAACAAAGCGGCGTGCGATTGACTTATCATGAATTTGCCTCAGATTACGGGCACGATGCATTTTTAGTGGACTATGCTTTTTTTGAAAAGAAAATTCGAGATGGGTTGGCAGGCATACCGGCAGATTCGGAAGAAAATTAAACCGCACTTTGATGCCAAATTTATTCATTTCAACTCAAAGTGCGGTTTGTTTTTTTAGCGTTTTTAAACTTAAAAAATTGATGAAGCAAGGACAAGAATTAAGCCTAAAGAAAGCACAACCATCATCATTGCATAACCGAAAGTACCCATTTTTTTACCTCATCTGTTATTAATTTTGCGTTAATCGTGGCGCATTTTAACAAAAAATTTACGCAAAAAGCCAACCAAATCTAAAAAAGTGTGACAATCCCCAAAATTTCTGCTTTCCGCCCTTAACCAAAGCGGATTCCCTCTTTATAATAGCTAAAATTTTTTACGGAGAAAATCATGGCAACCATTAAAGACGTCGCTAAAATGGCCGGTGTATCGACCACCACAGTGTCACACGTCATCAACAAAACCCGCTTTGTGGCACAAGAAACCGAAAAGTTGGTATTGCAAGCAATTGAAGCACTCAACTATTCCCCGAGTGCGGTGGCGCGTAGCTTAAAAGTCAATACCACCAAATCTATCGGCATGATTGTCACCACCAGTGAAGCACCTTATTTTGCTGAAATTATTCATGCCGTGGAAGAACATTGCTACCGCCAAGGCTATTCACTCTTTCTCTGTAACACGCAAAACAATGCGGAAAAAATCAAAAACCATTTGGAAATGTTGGCCAAAAAACGGGTGGACGGTATTTTGGTGATGTGTTCCGAATACTTGCCGGACTCCTTAAACGTATTAACTAGCTTTGAAAGCATTCCAATGGTGGTAATGGATTGGGGCCCGAACGCCCATACGGACATTATTCAAGACAATGGTTTTAATGGCGGTTATTTAGCCACTAAACATCTTATTGAAAACGGTCATAAACACATCGGCATTATCTCCGGCGAGCTTACTAAAACCCCTGCAAAAACTCGCTATGAAGGCTTTCTACACGCCATTGAAGAAGCCGGCTTAACGGTTAATCCGGATTGGGTGATGGAAGGCTTTTTTGAACCGGAAGACGGCTATGAATGCATGAACAAAATTTTACGCCAAACAGAATTACCTACCGCCGTATTTTGTTGCAACGACGTTATGGCATTGGGGGCGATTTCCGCTATTGGCGAGAAAGGCTTGCGCGTGCCGGATGATATTTCCATCATCGGCTATGACAATATTCACGCCTCCCGCTTCTATTCACCACCGCTTACCACTATTCACCAGTCCAAATCCCGTTTGGGCGTGCAGGCGGTCAATTTGTTATTCGAACGTATTAACCACAAATCCGATCAACGGGAAACGATCGAAATTCATCCTGAATTAGTGATTCGTAAATCGGTAAAAAAATGCTAAATCCAAATAAAATCCATAGTCATGGGTAATTCCATCACCCATGGCTGTGGATAAACACTCTCCACCGAGAAATAAAGATTACCTAACCTATATTTTAATATTCTTTAAACATTCCTATAACATTCAAAAACTTTTTCAAAAATCACCGCACTTTATTAGAAATAATCTACTTAATCCTGTATTTATTTAAACTAATAAATTAATTACGATTGATCTTTAATCTATTTTTTGTTTATATCCTTTATGTTTTAAGTATTTTTGTTTTTAATTTAGTGAGGTAACTATGATTCAGCAATACGCACAAATGCGACAGAACATCAGTATGTTGGGGCATTTTCTAGGTGAGACCATTTGCGATGCGCAAGGCGATGCTATTTTGCAACTCATTGAAAATATTCGGGTGTTATCAAAAAATTCACGTAATGGTGATGACCAAGCGCGTCAACAGTTGCTACAAACGCTTTCGACTATCTCCGATGACAATATCATTCCCGTCGCTCGCGCTTTCAGCCAGTTCCTCAACTTAACCAATATTGCCGAGCAATATCAAACCATTTCCCGTCATCATCATGATGAAGTATCTTCCAATCGTTCTATTGAAGCCTTATTTAAACGTCTGCAAGGTCAAAACCTAGCACCAGAAGATATCATCAAAACCGTAGAAAAACTGTTGATTGAATTGGTGCTAACCGCCCATCCAACAGAAGTAACCCGCCGTTCGTTGGTACATAAAAATGTGGAAATCAACAAATGTTTGAGCCAGTTGGAGCATTCCGATTTAACCGAAAAAGAACGCAAAGCCATTGAACGTCGCTTGTTGCAACTCATCGCCGAGGCGTGGCACACCAATGAGATTCGCACCAAACGTCCGACGCCGTTTGAAGAAGCTAAATGGGGCTTTGCCGTGATCGAAAACAGCTTGTGGCAAGCGGTGCCGGAATTTTTACGTCAGTTCAATGAAAGTGCGGTTAAATATTTAGGCATTTCGTTACCGGTAGAACTGGCTCCGGTTCAGTTTTCCTCTTGGATGGGCGGCGATCGCGATGGTAATCCGTTTGTCACCGCCAACGTCACCCGCCAAGTGTTACAACTTGCCCGCTGGAAAGCCGCCGATTTATTCTTAAAAGATATTCAACTGTTGGTAGATGAGCTTTCCATGCAACAATGCACTGAAGCCTTCCGTGCCAAATACGGCGATCATCCGGAGCCTTACCGCGTGGTTGCCAAAACTTTACGCACCAAACTTTCCGCCACTCTCACCTACTACGATGATTTATTGGCAAACCGTCCCCCACGTGCCACCAAAGAGGACATTATCACCACGAACGAACAGCTGTGGGAACCGCTGTATGATTGCTATCAATCGCTTATGGCATGCGGTATGCGGATAATCGCCAACGGATTGCTATTGGATTATTTGCGTCGCATTCGTTGCTTTGGCGTTACCCTTTCGCGGCTTGATATTCGTCAGGAAAGCACCCGCCACACCGAAGCATTGGCGGAAATTACCCGTTGCATCGGCTTGGGCGATTATGCCCAATGGAGCGAAGCAGATAAACAAGCCTTTTTAATTCGAGAACTCAGTTCACGCCGACCGCTGATTCCGTTGGATTGGACGTCATCAGCAGAAACACAAGAAATTTTAGATACTTGCAAAGTGATCGCAGAGCAGCCTCAAGGCGTGATTTCCTGTTACATCATTTCTATGGCACGCACCACGTCCGATGTACTTGCAGTACATTTGTTATTAAAAGAATGCGGTGTGCCTTACCATTTACCGGTAGTACCGTTGTTTGAAACCTTGGATGACTTAGATGCCAGCGAACAGGTCATGACCGAATTATTTAATATCGGTTGGTATCGTGGTGTCATTAACAACAAACAAATGGTGATGATTGGTTATTCCGATTCTGCCAAAGACGCCGGCATGATGGCTGCCTCTTGGGCGCAATATCGGGCGCAAGAAGCCTTGGTGAAATTATGTGAACAACAACACATTGAACTCACTTTATTCCATGGACGCGGTGGCACAACCGGACGTGGCGGTGCGCCGGCACACGCGGCCTTGCTTTCCCAACCGCCACGCTCACTGAAAAACGGTTTGCGGGTAACGGAGCAAGGAGAAATGATTCGCTTCAAACTCGGCTTACCGGCTGTTGCCGTAGAAAGTTTGGATTTATACGCCAGCGCTGTATTGGAAGCCAACTTATTGCCTCCGCCGGAACCGAAAACGGAATGGCGGGAGATTATGGACGAGCTGTCTGATTCTTCTTGCGCTATTTATCGAAATATTGTCCGAGGTGATAAAGATTTTGTACCGTATTTTCGCTCTGCCACCCCGGAACAGGAACTGGCAAAATTGCCTCTCGGTTCCCGTCCGGCAAAACGCAATCCTCATGGCGGGGTTGAAAGCCTGCGTGCCATTCCATGGATTTTCGCGTGGATGCAAAATCGCCTTATGCTACCAAGTTGGCTCGGCGCCGGTGCCTCCGTGCAAGAAGCCATTAAACAAGGCAAACTGGCATTAATTGAAGAAATGTGCCAACACTGGCCGTTCTTCTCCACTCGGATTGGTATGCTGGAAATGGTGTTTAGTAAAACGGATATGTGGCTGTCGGAACATTACGATCAGCATTTGGTGAAACCGGAACTATGGTATTTGGGCGAATCCTTACGGAAACAGCTACAAGACGACATTAAAACCATTTTGTCGCTTTCCCATAAAGATCAGCTGATGTCTAATCTGCCTTGGATCGCCGAATCCATTGCTTTGCGTAATGTTTACACCGATCCGCTGAATTTATTGCAAGTGGAACTACTACGTCGCCTACGCGCCCAACCAAACAACCCGAATCCGGATGTGGAACAGGCGCTGATGATTACCATCACCGGTATCGCGGCAGGAATGCGCAATACCGGCTAGGCAGAAAAGAAAGTGCGGTCATAAAAAACGTTATTTTTTCCGACCGCACTTTTCTCCGATTATGCTATGATGTGCGCCAAATTTAACTTACGGAATAAACACATGAGCGAACTCACCAAACTGGATCCCGATACGGCGATTGACATTGCTTACGATATTTTTCTTGAAATGGCACCGGAAAATCTCGACCCGGCCGATATTTTGTTATTCAACCTGCAATTTGAAGAGCGCGGTGCCGTGGAATTTGTAGAAACCGCCAACAACTGGGAAGAAGAAATCGGCGTGTTAATCGATCCGGAAGAATATGCGGAAGTGTGGATTGGCTTGGTAAACGAACAAGATGAAATGGACGAGGTGTTCGCCAAATTCCTCATTTCCCACCGCGAAGAAGATCGCCAGTATCACATCATTTGGAAAAATAATTAATATAATCTAAAGGTACACCAATGAAATTTACTAAATTAATAATAAAAAATTATAAAGGAATCCAAAACATAACATTAAATATGCTTCCTTCTGGATGTGATATATTCACATTAATAGGTTTAAATGAGAGTGGAAAAACATCTATTTTGGAAGCAATTAGCCAATTTAACCCAGCATTAACAGAAGATAGTCAAGAACTAAAACAACTTTATTCAACATCTATTGAAAAAATAGATCCAGTAAAACTTATACCTAAACATTCTAAATCTAATTTTAACGATAATATTGTAATCAAGGCTACACTAAGTTTAACTAATACAGATAAAGAAGAAATAATAAAACATATTACAGAGGATAGTAATAACCCATATATTATAGAGCATCTAAATAATGAGATAACTATTTCTCAAACTTTTAAGTTTGAAAACTCAGATTATATAAAACGACATAATTATATAACCTTTGATTTTTATATAAAAAAGAAAAAAGGAAAATCTTCATTTAAGAAAATAAATCTATTTAGTGAAGATATACCTAGGGAATTTCATAATATAATATACAATAAGATTAAATCTCTCATACCAAGCATTTATTACTTTCCAACTTTTATATTTAATCAACCTGAAAAAATAAAAATTTCAGGAAACAATCAAAGTTCTATTGATAAAATATATACTCGAATCTTGGAAAATATTGCTCATTCAACAGAAAGTAAGCTTGATCTACATAAACATATAATAGAAAGAGCATTAACTGATAACGATAATGCTAGAGATGCATTACAATCATCGTTAGACCAAATGTCTGCGTTAATAACGGAAAAAGTATTTGGCTTATGGCATAATATATTACAAGGTGATTTTAATGGAAAGGAAATATCATTAATCTGTACAAAAGATGATTTCGATGATGTGTATATTCAATTTCAAATAAAGCAAGGAATATCTAGATATAATTTTATGGAGCGTTCTCTTGGATTTAGGTGGTTCTTTTCATTTCTATTATTTACTTTATTTAATCAAAAAGAAAAAGGGAAAAATATTCTATTCCTGCTTGATGAACCAGCATCTAATCTTCACGCAAAAGCACAAGAAGAATTATTAAAAAGCTTTGCACAAGTAACAAGCAATGGTAATCAAATAATTTACTCTACACATAGTCATTATTTAATTAATCCAATCTGGTTAGATCAAGCTTATATAGTTTCTAATAAAGCAACAGATTATGATCATGTAGATGATCGAAATTTACATGGTAACGAAAACACTTTAATTTCAATTGATACTTATCGAAATTATGTTACATCAAATCCAACAAAAACAACATACTTTCAACCAATATTAGATAAATTACATGTAACTCCAAGCATGCTAGATTGCATAAAACCATCCGTACTAGTTGAAGGAAAAAGCGATTATTTAATTCTAGAATATGCAAGATCAGTTTTATTAAATAAAACTGTTGATATTGGCATATTACCTCTTGGAGGAGCAACAAAATGCGAAGCTCTTATTAGTATTTTAAAAGGATGGGGAGTTCCATTTTGTATAATTTTTGACGATGATAAAGTTGGTAAGAGTATGTCTAGAAAAATTCAAGAAGATTACATTTTAGATAATAATATAGTTTTCACGTTAAAAAATTTTGATGAAACGTTATCAGGTAAAGAAATTTCAAGTATATTATCTGAAGAAGACAAAGTAATTATAAAAGACTATTTTCAGAAAACATCTCTTTCACCTAAAAATGAAAAATCTTCAATCCAATTATTTTTCAGTGAACATCTAGCAAAAAAAGAACACATTAAACTTTCTGATAACTTTATGAAAAAAATAAAACATATTAATGATAAAATTGAAGAATTCTTTAAAAAATAAAGCATTATAATTAAATAATGTGTAGCTTAACACTCTATATTTATAACTGGAACCTCCTTTTCAACTAAAATAAAATAAACTGAAAAATTACAACACCAACCGCTTATTATGAAATGGCTGCAATGTGCAACGATGGCCCACACTGAGAATAATCATGTTTGGGAAGCGGCTGCGGATGATTTTATACAGCAATTCTTCCGTCGGTTCGTCCAGTGCTGATGTGGTTTCGTCTAAAAAAATCACATCGGGTTGCATCAGAAGAATGCGAATAAACGCCACCCGTTGTAGCTCACCCGGTGAAAGAATAGCTTGCCAATCGTTGGATTCGTTAAGAGACGGAATGTATTTGCTCAAACGACACTGCTCCATTGCCAACTCCAATTCACCACGTTTAGGCTCAATATTCGGATAGCAAATCGCTTCGCGTAACGTGCCTTGCGGCATATACGGGCGTTGTGGCAGAAACAGACTATTGCTACATGGACGCTCTACCCGACCTTCCGTATCAAACGGATAAATCCCCGCAATGGCTTTGAGTAACGAGGTTTTTCCTGCGCCTGACGGGCCTTGAATTAACAAAGCATCGCCATTTTGCAAATCCACGTTCAAATCCTTCAATAAGACTTTTCCGTTGCCGTCTTTAATCCCGAAATGATGCAATGACACCCGATGGGAACATTCCACCGGTTGATGAATCTCTGTGCCGTCCAATTCGTCTAATTTGGTAAAAAAACCATACAAACGATTGAGACGCGCTTGATACAACGTGAATTCTTCATAGAACAAGCGGAAGAAAGACAACGCCCGCATAAGACGATTGAAGGCTTGCACCGTTTGGTGCATATCGCCTAATTTCACCTGTCCGGCAAAGAAACGCGGCGCTTGCAACATGAGTGGTAGAATCATGGCAATTTGCGTCACGCCGGTATTAAACCCGTCCAACCCCAACATACGGCGCACAATTACCCAACGGTTGTGAATGATAGCGTGAAATTTCGCTTGTAAATTTGACCGCTCTTTTGTTTCACCACCGTAAAACGCAATACTTTCTGCGTTATCACGCACGCGAATCAAGGAATAACGATAATCCCCGTTCAATCGTTCTTTATCAAAATTCAATTTAATCAGTGGGTGCCCAATCCAAACGGAAAGTGCGGTGGCGACGATGATAAAAATATAAATAAAGAACACCACGCCTTTCGGAATCGGCACGCCGAGCAACACCAATATCCCTGACAAGCCCCACAGAATAATCGTAAATTCAATGGTGGACATCACGGAATTAATCAAGCCTTGCAACATGGTAACCGTGCCGCTAATAAATTCGCGGGCATCTTGTTCGATACGTTGATCGATGTTATCCGGCAATTCTTTTTCGTATTTCAGACGATAATAATTTTTATGGCGCAACCAACGCACCAGCATTTCATTATTGAGTTTTTCTAACCAACGAATTTCAAAAAGCTGTCGTACGAAATAATTGATAATGGAATGGATAATTTTGAACATCACCAACAAGGCATTCAGCCCGGCAAAAAACCAAAAGGCATCGGCTTTTTGTTCTTGTAACGAGGTATAAAGTCCGTTATAGAAAAAAGAATTCAGCACGCTGATTCGCACTTCCAGCAAAATCAAGGTCAGTAACAATAAAAGCAAACCGATAATTTTGTATGCCGATGAGGTTTGCACACAAGGTTGTGTAATCAGCCAAAAGCGTTGCCCGAAGTCTGTTCGTTTAAGCGCCAATGCCAATACCGCCAACACCGTCGATACGCCCAAAAGTGCGGTCAAAATCCAAGATAAACTATTATTAACTTCTGTTTGCCAATCCATTTGAATATCCAAAAAGAAAGGGCGTTAAACGCCCTTTAGGGATGAATGTATTTAATTAGAATTCCACTTTGGTATTAAAGATAAACTCACGTCCATAACCTAACGCCACCGGAATCAGCGTGTTTGTTGCATTGCCTGAAGTGGATGGGAAGTAGGTTTTATCCGTTAAGTTTTTACCGTTAAGTTGGAATGACACTTTCTTGCCGGAGATTTTGGTATCGTAGGCAATGAAGGCGTCATACACCACGGCGTGTGGCAACTTATAAGAGAGGGTATAAGTATTGTTATACGCATACCAAGATCCTAAATAACGGGCGCCACCGCCAACACGGATATTGCCGAAATCAAATTCGCCCACATTATGAGCTAAGAATAAAGAGGCTTGATGCTTCGGTACGCCGGAAAGCTGTTGATTCACCGCATCAGGGTATCTTTCATTTTCTAAGGATTTTACTTTGGTGTAAGTATAGTTCGCCGCCACGCTCAACTGATCGGTAAGCTGACCGTTTAAGTCAAATTCCACACCGCGGGAACGTTGTTTGCCGACGATATTTAATTCGGCATTAGCGCCGCTACCCACCGCTTCTGCCACATTACGTTTATTGATGTTAAATAACGAAACCGTTGCATTAAAACCGGCATTTTCATACTTTGCACCAATTTCAACGGATTTGCCTTGTTCAGGTTTCAAATCGCCGTTCACAGGGGTTGCAACGCTCATTTGCGGACGGAATGATTCCGAGTAATTGGCAAAGGTGGCAATATTCGGCGTAAATTTATATACCGCGCCTAATTGATAAAGCAATTTGCCATCGTGCTGATCCGTATTACCGGTCTTCGTTACGTTTTGCCCTTTTGACACATCACAATTTGCTGCATTTAAGCAATGGCGGCCGGCAAATTGGTCAAAATACTCATAACGCAAACCGCCGGTGACAATGAAGCTGTCAGTGAAATAAGCGGTATCTTGAACATAAACACCGACAGTTTTTAAATAGTTATATTGGTAAGCATTGCCGTTGCCGTTTTTCTTCTGCGCAACAGGATTGGTGTAGTTTGGATGATCAATATTAATATCGGAATTCATGATGCCTTGGTTATAAATTGGGCCAAGATCACGAACATTACGCATCACATCCACACCAGCGACAAAACGGTTACCAATCTCACCAATACCGAATTCACCCACGATATTTAGTGTTCCGCTATGCACGCGTTGATCGCCTTGTTGTTGCTCAATGGCACGGCGGGCTTTGCGTGTATTGACATTAATATTCGAAATACGCGCTTGATTATAGAAATATTCATAACGGGCATAGTTATAACCGGCGTTTAATTTCCAGTTATCGTTAAGTTTATACTCAACTTTAAAATCAATGTTATCGGTTTTTGCCGTGGTTTCATTATTCGGTTCGTCTAAACGACGGGAGACCGGAATATTCGGCAGAGAATTTGTCGCCGTTAATAAATTCGTCCCACGATCAAACGGCTCAAGAATATCTTTATGTTCATACGCCACTAAGACTTTGGTGGTGTCATTTTCCCAAGAAAGAGAAGGCGCGTAAGTGGTGTTTTTAATTTTGCCGAAGTTACGCCAGTAATTCTTTTCTTGTTTGTCATAAATAAAACGATAAGCAAAACCATTGCCTAAGCCACCGGTGAAATCCACTTGTGTTCCCCACAAACTATGATTTCCCAATGTGCCACCCACTACATATTTCGGGGTTTGTTGCGGTTTTTTGGTAATGATATTGACGACACCACCCGGATCTTGAATGCCATAAAGCACAGAGGCAGGGCCTTTTAAGACTTCAACGGTTTCCGTGGTGGCGCTAAAGTTCTTGGCAGGTCCGGCTTGCAAGCCGTTACGCATAATTGAGTTATCACGATTGCCGCCGAAACCGCGTTTTTGAATAGAATCAAACATTCCGCCTAAGGTATTGGCTTGACTAACGCCACTCACATTGTAAAGCGCATCAATTAAGGATGCTGGTTTGCGATCTTTTAATAATTGGGTGGAAAGAATATTCACCGTGTTCGGTGTATCCAGCACAGGCACCTCGGCTTTTGATACCACAGACGTCCCGGCGGTTTGATAACCATTTTGCTTAATGCCGGTATCTTCAACAGTGATTTGTTCAAGATTTTCCGCTTTTTCTTCCGCATAAGCAGACATGGATACCGCCGTTAAAAGTGCGGTGGAAATCACGCTTAATTTAAATTTCATAAAGATTCCCTTTTCGAGTCAAAAAAACGGCGACAGTATAGCTGAAAAGTTTTAGCTGAAAAAGAGAATTATTCTTTTTTAAGAACAATAAAAAACATCTTGAAAAACGACCGCACTTTAGATGAAAAAAAGCCTGTTACAAAGGTAACAGGCTGATGTTTATTTTAATTTTTCCAACTGTGCCAACAGGACATCGCCTGTCTGCCCTTGGGTTTTGCGGAGACGATAAATTAATAAGGCGGCTGCTAAGGTTAAACTCACGACAAAGGCAGTCCAAAAACCTTTGGCAGCAATGCCACCCGGCACGATAAAATCGGTGCGGGCTAACGCGTAACCGAGTGGCATACCCACTACCCAATAGCAAAACAAGGTGATGTATAAAATGGCTTTGGTGTCTTTATAACCACGTAGCACGCCACCAATAATCACTTGAACCGTATCGGAAAATTGATATAAAGCTGCCAGTAATAACAGCGATCCCGCCATCGCAATCACTTCCGTATCTTTCACAAAGATCGCGGCAATCTGTTCCCGCAAAATTACCGTTAAAAATGCAGTAATTATGGTGATGGTTAAACCGACTGCCAGAGCGGAATAAGACACCAGTTTCGCTCCGCGCGGGGATTTTTCACCTAAACGTTGACCCACTAAAATGGTTGTCGCCATGCCCAATGACATCGGTAACATAAATACAAAGGCGCTGGTATTCAATGCAATTTGATGGCTGGCCACCACGTCCGCGCCCAAAGGCGATAAGAATAATGATGTCAATGCAAATAAGGCCACTTCACAACACAACGCCACCGCAATAGGAAAGCCGAGTTTCAGCAACTTAATCAACGTGTGCATATTCGGGCGTTCAATAATATTGGCAAAGACCTGTAAATCACGTTGATTTCTCGCCCGCATGCAATAGGTAATCATTAAAAAGCACATCACCCAATTCACAATTGCCGTGGCAATGCCACAACCTACCGCGCCGAATGCCGGTATGCCAAGTTTGCCGTAAATCAAAATATAGTTAAGGGGAATGTTGAGCATTAAACCGAGGAAAGTAATCACCATAGCCGGCTTGGTTTTGGCAATGCCATCGTTTAAACAGCGAAAGTTAATCATCAACAGATAGCCCGGCAAGCCCCAAATCATGGCATGTAAATAGCCGCTTGTGATCTCCGCCAAACGTGGCTCCATATCCATGCGTTGTAGTACAAAGTCGCTATGCTGAATCAGTAAACCTAATGGAATACAACTGAAAATAACAATCCAAATACCTTGTCGTACTTGATGAGCAATACGTTTGCGTTGTCCCGAACCGTTTAAATAAGAGATCGTCGGCGGCAACGCCAACAATAGACCATGACCAAATAAAACCAGCGGCAACCAAATAGATGCCCCCACAGAAATGGCGGCCATGTCAGCCGAGCTAACCCGCCCGGCCATGATGGTATCCACCAAGCCCATGGAATTTTGCGCAATTTGCGCAAGCAAAATCGGAATGGCGATAGCAATTAATTTTTTAGCTTCAATATGATATTCTTTGACGAAGTTTACATTCATAAATAAATAGATTTCGAGGTCATTATGTTTACAGGCATTGTGCAAGGCACCGCACAAATTAAGGTCATTACGGAAGGGGCTAATTTTAGAACACACGTTGTGGAAATGCCACAAGAAATGCTGAAAGGATTACAAATCGGTGCATCTGTTGCACACAACGGCGTGTGTTTAACCGTCACGGAAATCAAAGGCAATTTGGTGAGTTTCGACTTAATGCAAGAAACCTTGAAAATCACAAACTTGGGCGAATTGCAGGTCGGTGATTTCGTGAATATCGAGCGCGCCATGCAAATGGGCTCAGAAATCGGCGGGCATATTTTATCCGGCCATGTGTATTGCACCGCTGACATCGTTGAACGCATTCCTTCCGAAAACAACCTGCAAATTTGGTTCCAACTGCCGAATAAAGACATAATGAAATATGTATTAACCAAAGGCTTTATTGCCGTGGATGGCATTAGTTTAACTATAGGTGAAGTCCGCGAACAAAGCTTCTGCGTCAACCTGATTCCGGAAACCATTCATCGTACGCTAATTGGCAAGAAAGAGGTGGGCGAAAAAGTCAATATTGAAATCGATCCGCAAACGCAAGCCATTGTGGATACGGTGGAACGTTATTTGGCACAGAAAGAAGCCTAAAAGTGCGGTTGTTTTTAGCGGCGTTTTTTCATCAGAATTTATTGGCTAAAACGCCCGTTTTGCTTTAGAATCAGCCATCAATTTTTTCAACGAGATTATTATGTCTATTACATTATCAACCAAACAAAAACAATACTTAAAAGGCCTCGCTCATCATTTAAGCCCTGTAGTCATGTTAGGCGGCAATGGTTTAACGGAAGGCGTGTTGGCGGAAATTGATTTATCCCTGAGCCATCATGAACTGATTAAAGTGAAAATTTCCGGTTCCGATCGTGAAACCAAGCAATTAATTGTCAATGCTATCGTGCGTGAAACCGGTGCCGCGGAAGTACAAACCATCGGTCATGTGTTAGTGTTATATCGTCCAAGCGAAGAAAATAAAATCCAACTTCCGCGTAAATAACCTAAAAAGTAAACATGAAAAAAGGCAGTTTAAAACTGCCTTTTTATTATCCGTTTTAGCGAGTTTAAACATACTCTACTTCGATAATTTCAAATTCCACCACACCACCCGGTGTGGTGATATTCACGACATCATCCTGTTCTTTGCCGATTAAACCGCGCGCAATCGGCGAATTCACCGAAATCAAGCCGTTTTTAATATCCGCTTCATCATCCCCCACAATGCGGTAAGTGACTTCATCATCCGTATTGGTATTGACCAAAGCCACCGTCGCACCAAAAATCACTTTGCCGTTATTCGGGATTTTGGTGACATCAATAATTTGGCAGTTCGCGAGCTTGCCTTCAATTTCTTGAATACGACCTTCACAGAATCCTTGTTGTTCACGGGCGGCGTGATATTCTGCATTTTCTTTTAAGTCGCCGTGTTCACGTGCTTCCGCAATAGCTTTAATAATTTCCGGGCGGCGTTCGTTTTTTAAATATTCTAGCTCTTTGCGTAAAAGTTCCGCTCCACGAACCGTCATTGGAATTTGTTGCATATAGGATTTTCCTTAATTTAGATAAAGAAAAACTGTGGGATCGTCATGATCCCCCAGTATAAATTAACCATGTTGCGAGAAAACTTTACTCTCGTCTGTTCGCGTACTATTATTGTTCGTCTTACAAAAAATAGCAACCACAAGTCTGAATTATGTATAAGTTTTCACCACGTCGAATTCTCTCAAAATCCGTATTTTTCCTCGCGCTAACCGCCTCTGCAAATACCTTCGCCGATGTCAATTTGAATCAACACCTCAGCAATTTGCCCGATGGAGCGAGTCTCGCATTTATCGCTAAAAACCTAAGTCAGGATAAAATTGTCGCCGATTATCAAGGACAAACTTTCATGTTGCCGGCCAGTACACAAAAAGTCTTCACCGCGTTGGCCGCCAAATTGGCACTTGGCGATTCATTTCAATTTCAGACCGCACTTTTAACCAACGGTAAAGTTCAAAATGGACAATTAGACGGCGATTTAATCGTCCGTTTCACCGGCGACCCGGATTTAACTAGCGGTCAACTCTTCAATTTGTTGTCGGAACTGAAAAAGCAAAATATCAATAAAATCAACGGCAATCTAATTTTGGATACCTCCGTCTTCACCAGCCATGATCGCGGATTAGGCTGGATTTGGAACGATTTAACTATGTGTTTTAATTCACCACCGGCGGCAGTGAACATTGATAATAACTGCTTTTATGTGGATATTGACGCCAACCAACCACCCGGCGAGCAGGTGAAATTTAACGTGCCGTCGCAATATCCGATCCAAGTATTCGGACAGGTTTATGTAGCAGATAAAGAAGAAGCGCCTTATTGCCAGTTAGATGCTTTAGTACATGACAACAACCGTTATCAAGTAAAGGGTTGCTTGGCACGCCAAAGTAAACCGTTCGGATTAAGTTTTGCAGTGCAAGACCCCGATGCCTTTGCGGCGGCAATGATTCAACGCCAATTAAAACGCTTAAGTATTGAATTTAACGGAAAGGTTCAACAACCCTATCGTCAGCAGCAAGGCCAAGTATTGGCACAACATTTATCTAAGCCGTTGCCCGAACTCATCAAAAAAATGATGAAAAAATCCGACAACCAAATTGCCGATGCTCTATTTCGCACGATTGCTTATCAGCAATATAAACGCCCGGCTTCCTTCCAACTTGGTACGTTAGCCATGAAAAAAGTATTATCGCAAGTGGGTATTAAATTCGGCAATAGCATTATCGCCGACGGTTCGGGCTTATCCCGTCATAATCTCATCGCGCCACAAACCATGTTGCAGGTGTTGGATTACATCGCCAAAAATGAAGACAAATTGCATTTACTGGATACCTTCCCTATTGCCGGAGTAGACGGCACTTTGAGCGGACGCGGTTCCTTAATCAATCCGCCGTTAATAAAAAATGTGATTGCGAAAACAGGTGCGTTAAAAGGTGTATACAATTTGGCAGGCTACCTCACCAACGCGCGCGGTGAAAAAGTCGCATTCGTTCAATTTATCAATGGCTACTCCACCGGCGATCTTGAAAGCAAAACCAAGCGTGCGCCATTGGTACAATTTGAAAGCGGTGTGTATAACGCCTTATATCAGGATTAATTTCAGCGAATTGGAAAAACAAAAGTGCGGTGGATTTTCGTTGCGTTTTAAAAACGTTTGAAAAATCCACCGCACTTTTCTAATAAATGGTCTGATTATTTATTAATTAAGCTCAAAAATTCTTTGCGTGTTTCACGATCTTCTAAGAATACTCCACCAAAGGCGGATGTCACCGTATAACTGTTGGTGTCTTTAATGCCGCGACATTTCACACAGAAATGGGTGGCCTTCACATACACTGCCACATCTTCCGTTTCCAAAATCGTTTGAAAAGCCAATAAAATTTGCTCTGTTAAGCGTTCTTGCACTTGCGGACGTTGGGCGAAGAATGCCACCACGCGATTAATTTTCGATAACCCGATCACCCAGTTTTTAGGGTAATAAGCCACGGAAACCATGCCGTCGATCGTGACAAAATGGTGCTCGCAGGTGCTGGTTAAGGTAACATCATTGACTAACACCATTTCGCTCACCTTCATACGATTGGCGATATTGGTGATTTTCGGGAAGTTGGCATAATCCAAACCGCTAAAAATTTCATCAACAAACATTTTGGCAAGGCGGGAAGGCGTTTCTTCAATGCTGTCGTCACGTAAATCCAAACCGATTAAACGCAATACTTCGCGCATATGTTGTTCAATGTGTGTGCGACGTTCATCTTTACTTTCATCCAACACAATCATTGGCGTTTCGATTCCTTTCTGACGCAGAGCGTTACGCACTTTCTCCGCTTCAGGTGAAATGTGATTCATTTACTACTCTCAATTGGGGCATTTATCAAAATAATGCGGCATTTTAGCAAACTCCAAGGCAATAATAAAATGAAGATAATCGCTATGTAGCATGAAAACTTTTAGTATAATGACCGCACTTTTTTATTCTTAAAGGATCCAGTATGTTGCCCTTATCTCAAGCTCTTGAACAAATGCTAAATCAGCTCCCATCCCCAACTTCTACGGAAACACTCCCGATTAACGAAGCGGGCCAACGCATTTGCGCAGAAGATCTCGTTTCGCCGATTAACGTTCCTTCTTTCGACAATTCCGCTATGGACGGTTATGCCGTACGATTGGCGGATTTACAACAATCCATGACACTATCCGTTGCCGGCAAAGCCTTTGCCGGTGCGCCTTTTGAGGGAGAATGGACGGCACAAAGTGCGGTCAGAATCATGACCGGCGCAATGATCCCACAAGGGGCTGATGCGGTAGTGATGCAGGAAGAGGTTCAGGTAAACGATGACGGCACGGTGACATTTCACGCATTACCAAAATTAAACCAAAACATTCGTCGCATTGGTGAAGACGTGAAACTGGGCGATGTGGTATTAAAACAAGGTGCCTTACTCAATGCCGTTTCTTTGCCATTGCTTGCCTCTCTCGGCATCGAAAAAGTTAAGGTTTTCCCACGCTTAAAAGTGGCGGTGCTTTCTACCGGCGATGAACTGGTACCGGTAGGACAACCGCTACAAGCCGGTCAAATTTATGACACGAACCGTTTTACCGTAAAACTGTTGTTAGAAAAACTAAACTGCGATGTGTTGGATTTTGGTATTTTGCCGGACAACGAAGCGCAATTTGAAAAAGCCTTTGTAGAAGCACAACAACAAGCGGATTTGGTCATCACCAGTGGTGGCGTGTCTGTGGGGGAAGCGGATTTCACCAAACATATTTTAGAGAAAGTCGGCAAAATCAACTTCTGGAAAATCGCCATTAAACCGGGCAAACCTTTTGCTTTTGGAAAATTAGAAAATGCGTGGTTCTGCGGCTTACCGGGCAATCCGGTGTCGGCCTTGGTGACTTTCTATCAATTAGTGCAACCGGCTATCGCCAAGTTGAGCGGTTACAGCCAATGGAAAGCGCCGATGCGTTTATCTGCCATCGCCTCAACCAACTTGAAAAAAGCCCCGGGACGCTTGGATTTCCAACGGGGTTTCTATCAACTCAACGCGCAAGGGCAAATTGAAGTGCAACCGGTGGGCTTCCAAGGCTCACATTTGTTTAGTTCCTTTGTGAAAAGCAACTGCTTTATTGTGCTGGAACAAGAGCGTGGCAACGTCGCCGCGGGCGAAACCGTCACCATCGAGCCTTTCAACGATTTATTACGCTAATACATTGAGTTTGTTATGGAATTAACTCATCAAGAAGAATTGCGCTACAACCGCCAAATCGTGTTGAAAGACATTGATTTTGACGGACAAGAAACGTTAAAAAGTAGCAAAATGCTGATTGTCGGTCTCGGCGGATTAGGTTGTGCCGCCAGCCAATATTTAGCCGTTGCCGGTGTGGGATATTTAACCTTACTGGATTTCGACACCGTAGATTTATCCAATTTACAACGCCAAGTGTTGCACGACGACAGCCGCCTTGGTATGCCGAAAGTGGAATCGGCGAAGCTTTCCCTGCAACGTTTAAATCCACATATTGAGGTCAATCCAATCCATCAATTATTGGATGAGCAACAACTTCACGACTTGGTTGGTAAATTTGATGTAGTGTTGGATTGTACCGATAACGTCGGCACACGCAATCAATTAGACACGGCCTGCGCCGCCCATAAAATTCCGCTGGTTTCCGGCGCGGCTATTCGTATGGAAGGACAGGTTTCCGTTTTCACTTATGAAGACAACACACCGACCTATCATACCCTTAGCCGTTTATTCGGCGACAATGCTTTAAGCTGTGTAGAAGCCGGCGTGCTGGCGCCCATTGTCGGCTTAGTTGGATCTATTCAAGCTCTAGAAGCCATCAAAGTGCGGTTAAAAATCGGCAAGAATTTATGTGGCAGATTGTTGTTGATTGATGGAATGACCATGTCGGTGAGAGAAGTCAAATTGCCGAATATCAGCATGTAAAACAGTGGCAACACGCAATGGAAAATGCGTGCTGCCATTAACGTTTTTAAATTTTCAATTACACTTTTCTAAAAAACACCTTTAAAATCCACCGCACTTTCCCCTCGCCATCCCAATCAAAAACAATCGCTTAATAAAAACGGGCTGTGTTATCTCAAAAGATGGCTTCTAACCGTAAAAATGCACCGACGTGGTGGCTACGCCCTTGTTTTTTATCATTGTAGTAATTCAGTTCAGGCTGAATAAAAAACCACTGACGTAAAATCGGCTGACGCCAACTAATAAATGGGCCATATTGGTTAATATGAAATTTTTTATTTTCGATATCACCACCAATAAAAATGCCATAATTCAGACGTTTATAGTTGTTGAAGTCGTGCTGACGATAAAAACTGTTACCCCAAGAGTTTCTTTCATCTACATCATGTTCGGACTGCAAATACAGCTGATTAGCGATAAAGGTGTTATCTGAAGTCCGATACTTATTTTCAAAGTTCGTCCGCAAATAATGTTTACTATTGCTACCGTAGCGGTAAATTTGCTCCAATCTGGTAGAGAAACGCTCGGTAATAAACCATTCTTTTCCAACTCTAAAGCGTAAATAAATATCGCTACCGGAACGAATACCTAGATCGATATCAGTATCAATGCCTAACTTTTTAATGTAGTCAGACCAACGTAAGCCAACCGAAGCATTATCTTCCCGAGTTTGACGTCGATCATAATGTTTATTTTTATTCAATGGTTGGCTATAAACCTTACCGATGTGGTTTTTGTCTCGTGATTCATTATCTAAATCTTCATCACCGAAAACCAAGCTCAGCTGTTTTTTCAAGGTCGGTAGGCGAATTTTCCCACGGACACGTGGTTTAACGGAAAAGTGATCGTAATGATTCCACTGGCTATCCAACATGATACGCAAGCCGGCAGTCGCAGGCTGTTCGGGATCAGGCTCCCCCATCCATTCATCTAGCGTATGAGCCCAACTCCGCAGTTTGGTACGTATTTCTTGATGTTGTTCATCTACCCATGTTTTTTCCTGCTCTTCAGCCAAAACACCTAAGGACGGTAGCAAACCGATAAAAACAGATGCTGTCAACAAATGGGATTTTTTCATGTAGAGCTCCTTTACTTATGTTGATGCCGTATTAACCCTATCTTATTAGATTTAACCGCCCTATGATAGCGCTAATCGCAATGCTTTTGATGTCATCGTAGAAAAGTACTACCTTTAAAAGCCCCTTAAACCGATTTACGACAAACTTGCCACAAAAAATTCACAGGTAAATGACTGATAGCGTACAAATGAATGATAGCGCGCGTCTCCCGACGCGGGCTGTTTTAAACGCAACAATTTCTTCCGAAATGATGTGGCAGTTGCACAAAGCTAATGCTTCGACAAGCTCAGCAAGCGTTTTGTACATTTGCTACATAATACCGTTTTTTGTCACCGCACTTTTTCTGTAGCGCTATATTCCAACCACAAAAAAAGCCACCGAATATCGGTGGCAAATTATGAAAAGACCAGTATTTATTTAGATGAAACTTGTTTCAAGAAGGTTTGACGCGGGGACGTTAAGCCGAGTTTTTCCGCTTCATTGACTAAATTCATCGCCTTGTTTACATCATTGGCTTTTAGCGCTTTAGTCACGGCCTGATTGAAATAGGCTTCCGTGTCTTGATCCACAGGCGTATTCACTGCCTTAGGTGCCGCAGCTGCGGTGGATTTCACCGGAGCTGTAGCCTGTCCAACAGGTTGTGAGGCTTTTTCGGATGTAAAGACTTTCGTTGGTATGCCAATAAAACGCGTACCGTTTGAATTTGTCACGTTAATTTGAATTTCGCCGTTCAAGCTGTGTTTAATCTCAATATCATTTAACGCCGGCGGCTGATGGCCTGTGCCTTTAGCATAGCTTTTTGCCGGATGCGGCATCATGGTTGTTTTGGCTAAATCTTGTTGAGTCGTGTAAATCAACAAATAAATATAATCCTGACTGGCTGCCGGTGTGAGATTTAACTCTGCAGAGAAACGATTCGGTGCCATTCCACGTTCTTCATGGAATTTAAAGTCGGAAGAAGGATAAACCGCCGCCACATTAAAATTGCTGTCCAAAACCACCGCACTTGGTACAAATACGCTTTTATTTTCGATAGGACTAATAATTTCCACTTCTAACGTGCCTTGATTTGCAGGAATGCGATATGCAGCAACCGGGCTTTCTACACCGGCAAATGACGCGGTAAAGGCTTGTTTTTGCTGTTCGGATAATGTTGTTTTAACTTTTTCGGAAAATGGCACATCCTGCCATTGAACATGAGAGAGTTGGTTCGGGTTAATATGGATAGGCGTGTCAGCCCAACTTGAAGAACTTACAGCCATATTCGCCAATAAAAGTGCGGTCAAAAATTTCATTGTTTTTTTCATATTAACCTCAGAAAAAATGATTTTATAAAACGGATTAAAAACAGGAAGTTGTGCTATCCGCTATTGGCAGATAGCACATTACAGTGGTGATTACCACCAAGCCTCAAATTGAACACCTGCGATAAATTCGCCGTCTTTCGCTTTGTAACCTAAGTTTGTGCGATTTTCAGTGTTGAATTTATCGTTCCAGTGAGCGTAAGTACCGAATACACGGATTGCCGGACGCGCCCAAATGCTGTTACCGGCTTGCCATTGTTGCGCAAGAGTCACTTTAGTTAAGTCATTTTTCTTGCCTGTAGCTTGGTCTTTCACGCGGTCGTAGCCAAGCTCCATTAAGGTACTCATGGTATTTGTCCATTTATACATTGGACGCACGCCGGCAGAATACCAAGTATTACCTTCTTTGTTATCTAAGTCGGTTTTTTGATAAATCAAGGCATACATCATTTCAACTTTGTCGCTAAATTGAACAACACCTTGATCAATTAAACGAAGCATATGACCTCGGTTATTCACTAAAGAACCTTGTGCATGACCGGAATTCCAACCTTTAGATGCCATAGAGTCTTTAGCATATTGCACGGTAAATTTATTGAAACCGCCGAAGAATTCACCTTGAGTATGTTCAATGGTGAACATGTGACCGTTTTTGGTTGCATTCTCATTCGCAAAACGGGTACCGTCCTTTTTATGCGCATTGGCATAATCAAAGCCGAATTCCAATTTACCATTTTTACTGACTTGTACTTCAGCTAAACGAACATCAAATACATCGTTATAGACATCTTTCTTCTCGCTACGATCACTTACCCAAGTTTTTTTGGCGTGATCATAATAATAAGTAAACGCACCACCCGCTTCCGTATTTCGAGTTGCCGCGACAGAGAGTTTACCAAAACCTAAATCAATGTTTTCAACCCCTGCGCCCGGACCGGAAATATCCCAGTAGTAGAAATCGTTCATGTGGATGTCATGACGTTGATAGTAACGCTTACCTGCCCATAATGTAGCGCCCGGTAAACTGTCGGCAAAGTTTTCAAATTTCACGTTTAATTCACGCACTGCAGGGCTGGTTTCTGTCCAATCGCCTTTATGTAAATTACCACCATAGGCAATTAAGCTATCGAAATAGAAACGTTTGTCACCTTCTTTCCACAATTCTTGACCGAAACCTAATTCTGCATAGGTATCGGATTCGTTACCCAAACGATATTTGGCCGGTGCGCCGTTGGCGGAAAATGCGGTCAATTCCCCACCGCCGGATGTCCAACCAATACCGGAACGTGCATAACCGTGGAAATCCACCGCACTTGCACTTGTTGCAAACAATGCCCCACTAATGGCAACCGTTAAAAGTGTTTTTTGAATTTTCATAAGAGACCTCTCTTCTTAGGTTAAGAAAATTACGTTACTTTGTTTGGGAGCGTATTAAATAGTCCCAAGCGCCTAGTTTAATATTGGCAGAATTTGCTAGTGTGTAATCCTGCCGTTGAACCCCATACCGATACTGTCCTGCGATGTCACTCCATTAAGAAAAACACAGTCACAGCCTTATCACTGAAATGAATCCCTATTGCCATGCGATACCCTTCACTTGCGCGATAAAAAGGCAGCAATTTTTTGCCATTACGCAAACAAGGTGCTGATGTTTTAAGGTAAGCGGGCTTTAATTCCCTCAGGGGTAAATCGGCGTAAATTAACTGAATAAATGACCGCACTTTTTACTCGCACAGGACGTTACAGTTCCTGTTAGTATTGTGCGAGAACGGCCATGCGAGACTTCCTAAACGCCGGTTTCTCTGAATAAGCGTCTGCAAGCCGTGCCGTCTTCTTTAAATAAATGACAGCGTTCAGGCACAATACCGATGTCCATCACATCCCCTTCTTTCACCAACACCACATCATTTTGGCGATAAATTAAAGTTGGTTGTTTGATTTCCGGAATTTCCAAATGGATCTGAGTTTCATTACCCAACAATTCCACGACTTGTACCGTGCCTTTTAGGGTAACTTCCGCGTGGTGGGAAGGAATTAAATGTTCCGGACGAATGCCCAATGAAAGGTTGTCATTGACTTTTACACCTCGGCCATCCACAGGAATCCAGAATTTATGGTGATTCGCATCCGGCAATTCGATTTGTACCCGTTCTTTTTCCACCGCCGTCACTTTCACCGGCAAGAAATTCATTTTTGGTGAACCGATAAAACCGGCGACAAAACGGTTTTTCGGGTAATGATAAAGTTCTAACGGTTTTCCCACTTGGGCAATACCGCCTGCATTTAACACCACGATCTTGTCTGCCAATGTCATGGCTTCAATTTGATCATGGGTAACATAAATCATGGTACGTTTGAGACGCTTGTGTAACTTGGAAATCTCCACCCGCATTTGTACACGCAAGGCGGCATCAAGGTTGGAAAGCGGTTCGTCTAATAAAAATACTTCAGGTTGGGAAACTAAAGTTCGACCAATAGCCACACGTTGGCGTTGTCCGCCTGACAAGGCTTTTGGTTTACGTTCGAGTAAATGGGCGAGTTGTAAAATTTCCGCCACCTGATTTACCCGCTGATCACGTTCAGCTTTGCTTGCGCCGGCCAATTTCAAACCGAAAGACATATTCTCCGCCACATCCAAATGCGGATATAACGCATAAGATTGGAACACCATACCAATACCGCGCTTAGCCGGCGGTACGTCATTCACCAATTTATCACCAATATAAAGTTCGCCGGAAGTAATGTCTTCAAGACCGGCAATCATGCGCAATAAGGTAGATTTACCACAGCCGGAAGGGCCGACAAAAACCACAAACTCCCCTTCTTCAATTTCCAAATTAATGTCTTTAGAAATATGTACATTGCCGTAAGATTTACCGACATTACGTAGCGATACATTTACCATGATAAGAACCTCTTAAATTGTCATTACGTCTGCTCAACGGATGTTGCCGCCTATCATTGCCCAGCCCTTAATTGAAAAAATCCTCCTTTCATTATTTTTTTAGGGATTAGAACAAATAGCCTATTTTTTAATCAAGAATTTTATTCTTCCCGAAAAACCTATTTTTTTTGTGATCCAGATCTCATTTTCACACTTAATTTTTGTGATTCAGATCGCATTTTTACTAAAAATGTTACCTTGATCACAGTGTTGTTCCGAGGGCGTAGGCGGGGGGATGATAACAAAACGCGACTTTTATACATAATTCAGGTTATTAAATGAAAGTGGGTTGTTACCGCAATCACTCATACGGCAAACGGTGAAATCATGCCGAACGCTCCGCAAATGACGGCATTTTGGTATACAGAACATTCTGCTACTCAAATACAGTAACCGATCGCCAAACCGTAAAAACAGGCTCCGGACGAAGCAGTTCAACGTATTCGTTCCTGAATCAGTAAATCACCAACAAGGACTTACAACATGAAAAACAAACTCGTTAAATTTACCTTAACCGCCGTTGCAGGCTTAGTCATGTCTTCCGCTGTCATGGCCAAAATGACCGAAGGAAAACTCGTTATTTGGATCAATGGTGACAAAGGTTATAACGGCTTGGCCGAAGTAGGTAAAAAATTTGAAAAAGAAACCGGCGTGTCCGTGTTAGTCGAGCATCCGGACAGACTGGAAGAAAAATTCACTCAAGTAGCATCCACCGGTGACGGCCCGGACATTATTTTATGGGCGCACGACCGTTTCGGCGGTTATGCTCAAGCCGGTTTATTGGCGGAGCTTTCTCCAAGTAAAGAATTCAAAGATAAATTCGTTGATTTCGCATGGGATGCAGAAAACTACAACGGTAAAATCATCGGCTATCCGGTGGCTATTGAAGCCCTTTCTTTAATCTATAACAAAGACTTACTCCCTACTCCGCCAAAATCTTGGGAAGAAATCGTTGAATTAGATAAAAAATTCAAAGCCGAAAAGAAAAACGCCATCATGTGGAACCTCGCCGAACCTTACTTTACTTGGCCGGTGGTTGCCTCTAACGGCGGTTATGTATTTAAATTTGCTGACGGCAAATACAATACAAACGACATCGGCGTAAACAATGAAGGCTCACAAAAAGGCCTGCAATTTGTCGTTGATATGGTGAAAAATAAAGTGATTAACGCCGATATGGATTACGCCATTGCAGAAGCCTCCTTTAATAAAGGCGAAACTGCGTTAACCATTAATGGTCCGTGGTCTTGGGGCAATATTGAGAAAAGCAAAATCAACTATGGCGTTGCGGTGTTGCCAACCTTAAACGGTAAACCTTCCAAAGCATTCGTCGGGGTGTTAAGTGCGGGAATCAACTCTGCCAGCCCGAATAAAGATTTAGCGGTTGAGTTTATCGAAAATTACCTATTAACCGATGAGGGTTTAGACCAAGTCAATAAAGACAAACCATTGGGCGCGGTAGCATTAAAATCTTACCAAGACAAATTGGCAAAAGATCCACGCATTGCCGCTACGATGGAAAATGCGCAAAACGGTGAAATCATGCCGAATATTCCGCAAATCGTCTCGTTCTGGTATGCCGAAAAAAGTGCTATCAACAATGCGGTAAGCGGTCGTCAAACCGTGAAACAAGCCTTGGATGACGCTCGCGCTCGAATCCAGAAACAGCAATAATCCTATTTATGGGTGGCTCCGGCCACCCTTTATCCCTAAAAGTGCGGTGAAAAAATAAAACGTTTTTTCACGCCGACGGTTAGTTATTATTTTTCGAGGTGTTTTATGCAACCATCCCCGACTCAAGCGAAATCACCATCGCCGCAATGGATGAAATATCTATTGGCAGGTGCCGTGTTACTAATTGATTTATATTTAGTAATGTTAATGTATTCGCAAGGAGAGTATTTATTCGCCATTTTAACCTTAGTAATATTAACCTCCGGCGTGTATATCTTCAGCAATAAAAAAACCTACGCATGGCGCTATGTTTATCCCGGCATTACCGGCATGATCATTTTCATTCTGTTTCCATTGGTGGCGACCATTGCCATTGCGTTCACCAATTACAGTAGCACCAACCAACTTGCCTTTGAGCGGGCGGTTTCCGTATTAACGGAGCAACGTTACTTTTCCGGCGATAAATACGACTTCAAACTTTATCCGCAAGCCGATGGCAACTATAAATTGGCGTTACACAATAAAACGACCAATCAAGATTTCTTATCCGAAGACATTAAATTAAGCGATACACAAATTACCCTCACCGAGCAACCGGCGCCGCAAGGTGAGGCTGCACCGCTTAAAGTGATTACGCAAAATCGTAATACACTGCAAGCCATGCGTGTGACGCTTCCAAGCGGCAATGAATTGACCATGAGTTCACTGCGTCAATTTTCCGAGCAAAAACCACGTTACACGTTCAACAGTGAAACCAACCTCTTAACCAACAACGAAAACGGAAAAATCTACAAAGCCAACAACGATATCGGCTTTTTCCAAGCGGTGAATGAAACCGGTGAATGGTTGGGTGAAACATTGGAACCCGGTTTCACCGTGACTGTCGGTTGGCAAAACTTCATTAAAATCTTCACTGATGCGGGTATTCAAAAACCGTTTGTACAAATCTTCATTTGGACTGTGGTGTTCTCCCTCTTAACCGTTGCCTTCACCGTGATCCTCGGCATGGTGTTAGCCTGCGTAGTGCAATGGGAAGCATTAAGAGGTAAAGGCGTTTATCGTTTATTACTCATTTTACCTTATGCCGTACCGTCCTTTATTTCTATTTTGATTTTCAAAGGGTTGTTCAACCAAAGTTTTGGTGAAATTAATATGATTCTGAATCAATTATTCGGTATCAGCCCGGAATGGTTTAATGATCCGTTCTTAGCCAAAACCATGATTCTCATCGTGAATACTTGGTTGGGCTATCCGTATATGATGATTTTATGTATGGGCTTATTGAAAGCAATCCCGTCAGACTTATATGAAGCCTCTGCGATGGATGGAGCCTCCACATGGCAAAACTTCAGCAAAATCACCTTCCCATTGCTGTTAAAACCGTTAACCCCGTTAATGATTGCGTCCTTTGCCTTTAACTTTAACAACTTCGTATTGATTCAATTATTAACCAACGGCCGCCCGGACATGATCGGCACCACTACACCGGCGGGTTACACCGACTTGTTAGTAAGCTATACCTACCGCATCGCCTTTGAAGGCAGCGGCACACAAGACTTTGGTTTGGCCGCCGCCATTGCCACCATCATTTTCCTCTTGGTCGGCGGATTGGCACTACTCAACATCAAAGCAACCAAAATGAAACTGGATTAATCGGGAGAATAAATTATGGCTATCGTACAATCTAAATCCGTTCGCTACCGTTTATTGGTAACGCATATTCTTCTGATCGCATTCATTTGCTTGATTGTTTTTCCGTTGTTAATGGTTATCGGCATATCCCTGCGTCCGGGTAACTTGGCATTAGGTGATTTAATTCCAAAACAAATTTCATGGGAACACTGGCAAGCCGCTCTCGGTTTTGATGTAGTACATGCCGATGGCTCCGTCACACCGCCACCATTCCCGGTATTACTTTGGTTGTGGAACTCCATTAAAGTGGCAACCATCACTTCCATCGGCATTGTGACGCTTTCCACCACCTGTGCCTACGCCTTTGCGCGGATGAAATTCAAAGGCAAAAAAACATTGTTACAGGGCATGTTAATTTTCCAAATGTTCCCTGCCGTGCTTTCTTTAGTTGCCTTGTATGCCTTATTTGATCGTCTTGGACAATACATTCCATTCTTAGGGCTTAACACCCACGGCGGCGTCATTTTCGCTTATTTAGGTGGTATTGCATTACACGTTTGGACTATCAAAGGTTATTTTGAAACTATTGACGGTTCTTTGGAAGAAGCCGCCTCATTGGACGGTGCAACCCCATGGCAAGCCTTCCGCTTGATTTTATTACCGCTTTCCGTACCGATTTTGGCAGTGGTTTTCATTCTGTCCTTTATCGCCGCGATTACCGAAGTGCCTGTTGCCTCATTGTTATTACGCGATGTGAACAGCTACACCTTAGCGGTCGGCATGCAACAATATCTCTATCCACAAAACTACTTATGGGGCGACTTCGCTGCAGCTGCCGTGCTTTCCGCCATCCCAATTACCGTCGTATTCTTACTGGCACAACGTTGGTTAATCGGCGGCTTAACAGCCGGTGGTGTGAAGGGGTAAAAAATAACCTCTTGGAAATCCTCAGACCTAGGGTAACAAGTTACCCTAGGTTAAGCATAAGGTTGTTCCCCTTTGGAAAACTTAGCACAGCCCCAATAGGGTTAAACTCTGCGTAACATAGGGGAATAAATCACCCTCGGCAATGTGAGACATCACGACACCAGGAGACATCCCATGCAAAAATCCCTACTTTATCTTTCCCTATTCTGCGCCACTAACGCAATGGCAACATGGCAACACCCGCAATTTAATACGCTGTCCGATAGTGCTGAAAAACAACTCTTTCAAGGGCAGGCAACATTAGATAAAGGCACTTACCCTTTGCAATTTCAAACGGATAATCAATGTTTCCAACCGCAAAGTGCCGTCAAACTGAATCAAACGGTTTCTCTAGAATCTTGTCATGGTGACGCTCCTCAGTTACGCATTTTCCGCAACGGCAATTATCTCGCTCAAATCGACACGCGTAGCGGAACACCGACATTACGCATTAGCATAGAACAACAACCTGAATCGGAGACCGTGGCAAAAACCTGTCCGAAATGGGATAAAAAGCCATTGGAAATCGATGTCAGCCAGACTTTTTCTAACGGCGATACCGTGTGTGATGCTTACTCGGGCAAAAGTGCGGTGGTGAAAAATGGTAAAGTCACGTTCACACCGGATCCTCTTGCCGGTGGTTTGCTTTTATTGGAAAAAAGTGCGGTTAAAAAAACAAGCGTTTTTAACTGGAAAAATGCGACCGTCTATTTTGTATTAACCGACCGCTTTTATAACGGCAATCCGCAAAATGATAACAGCTACGGACGTCACAAAGACGGCATGCAAGAAATCGGTACATTCCACGGCGGAGATTTACAAGGCTTAACGAAAAAATTAGATTATCTGCAACAGCTAGGAATCAACGTGTTGTGGATAAGCTCTCCGTTAGAACAAATGCACGGCTGGGTCGGTGGCGGTGAAAAAGGTGATTTTCCGCATTACGGATACCACGGCTACTATCACCAAGATTGGACGAAAATCGATGAAAACATGGGCTCGGAATACGATCTCAAAACGCTAATCGATCAGGCGCATAAACGCGGCATAAAAGTGATTTTTGATGTCGTTATGAATCACACGGGCTATGCTACTCTCGCCGACATGCAAGAATTTGGGTTCGGCTCGCTTTATCTGAAACCGGAAGAAATTAACGCTGTTCTCAGTGAAAAATGGACAAATTGGATACCGAAACAAGGTCAAAACTGGCACAGTTTTAACGATTATATTAACTTCGGCGACAAAACCGGTTGGACAACATGGAGGGGAAAAGATTGGGTGCGTTCCGACATCGGCGATTACGACAGTCCAAAATTTGACGACCTGAAAATGACCCTCGCTTCCCTACCCGATTTAAAAACCGAAAGCGAAAGTGCGGTCGATTTACCGCCTATTTTTCAGCACAAACACACCAACGCCAAGCCATTACCAAATGCCAAGGTGCGTGATTATTTAATCGGCTGGCTATCCGATTGGGTGCGTAAATATGGCGTGGACGGTTTCCGCGTGGACACAGCCAAACATGTAGAAAAATCAACTTGGTTACAATTAAAACAATCTGCACAAGTTGCATTGCGCCAATGGCAAGAAGAACACCCGCACGAAACTCAGGGCGACGACTTTTGGATGACAGGTGAAGCGTGGGGACACGGCGTATTAAAAAGCGATTATTATCAAAATGGCTTTGACGCCATGATCAATTTCGATTTTCAAGATCAAGCGAAGAACGCTCTCGACTGTTTTGCCCAAATGGATGAGGTGTATCAAGACATGAATAGTAAGTTGAGCGATTTCAATGTACTCAGTTATCTTTCCTCTCATGACACACGTTTGTTTTTCCACTCTGACAGCGAGAACAATGTCGCCAAACAAAAAACTGCCGCCAGCTTACTGCTACTCGCTCCGGGCGCCGTGCAAATTTACTATGGCGATGAAAGCGGTCGAGCCTTCGGCCCAACAGGTTCCGACCCAATACAAGGCACCCGCTCCGACATGAATTGGCAAGAACTTACCAACAACGCCGAAAAACAAGCACTTCTCACCCACTGGCAAAAACTTGCCCACTTCCGCCAAGCACACCCTGCCATCGGCGCAGGTAAACAAACCACCGTGAAAACGGAGAAATACTACGCCTTTAGCCGTGAATTGGATAACGATAAGGTGGTAGTAATTTGGGCGGGAGAATAAGGTTGTTGGTATAAAGTGCGGTCATTTTTCCGTGCGTTTTTCATTATCATTTCTTTTTCTTTGGCTCAACCAATCAAACAACGCAAAAATCCAAAAAACTAACAAGCAAAGACAGCCCAACGGTAAGGTGGCTAAAGCAAACCACCCTAGGGTGCTCGCAGAACTATTTGCTTCGTTTAATGCGCTCAAAGGGATGCCATGTTGTAACGCTTCAAAATATGCCCAAATGAGCATTACAATAAAAGGAGAAAAGGCAAAAAGCACAATAGCAATGCTAATAAAAATAAATTGTTTAAGACGCATAAAAGAATTTCTCTACCAAATCATTTTTGCCGACCGATTATAGCTATAAAAAAGCCTTCCCGTTTGGGAAGGCTTTATTTTTAATCAAGCAAATTATTTTTTCTTCGCTTTTGGATTTGGTAAGTCGGTGACCGAACCTTCAAACACTTCGGCAGCTAAACCGACGGATTCGTGTAAGGTTGGGTGAGCGTGGATGGTTAATGCAATGTCTTCTGCATCACAACCCATTTCGATGGCTAAACCGATTTCGCCTAACAATTCACCTGCGTTGGTACCAACAATAGCGCCACCTAACACACGGTGAGAGTCTTTATCGAAAATCAATTTGGTCATACCGTCTGCACAGTCGGAAGCAATTGCACGACCGGATGCGGCCCATGGGAAAGTTGCCACTTCGTAGTTCAAACCTTCGGCTTTACATTCTTTTTCGGTTTTACCGACCCAAGCCACTTCAGGCTCCGTATAAGCGATGGATGGAATCACTTTCGGATCGAAATAGTGTTTTTTGCCTGCGATAACTTCAGCGGCAACATGGCCTTCATGTACCCCTTTATGCGCTAACATCGGTTGACCCACGATATCGCCGATAGCGAAAATATGGGAGACGTTGGTACGCATTTGTTTGTCGGTACGAATAAAACCGCGTTCATCAACGTTTACGCCGGCTTTTTCAGCATCGAGCAATTTACCGTTCGGCGTACGACCAATCGCAACCAATACGGCGTCATAACGTTTAGTGATATTGCCTGCTTTACCTTCCATAGAAACATGGATGCCGTCATCTTTGGCTTCAACTGCAGTCACTTTGGTTTCGAGCATTAAATTGAATTTTTGCTCAATACGTTTAGTGAAGATTTTAACGATATCTTTGTCTGCAGCCGGGATAACTTGATCGAACATTTCAACCACATCAACGTTTGAACCAAGGGCTTGATAAACCGTCCCCATTTCCAAACCGATAATACCGCCGCCCATGATCAACAATTCTTTCGGTACTTCACGTAACGCAAGCGCATCGGTAGAATCCCAAACGCGCGGATCGTGGTGTGGAATGAACGGCAATTCGATTGGACGGGAGCCCGCCGCAATAATCGCATTATCAAATTTCACGTTAGTGACATTACCGTCTTTGTCGGTCACTGCTAAAGTGTGGGAATCGGCAAATTTCGCTTCGCCTTGCACCACTTGAACTTTACGCATTTTTGCCATACCGGCTAACCCGCCGGTTAAACGGGAAACCACGCCTTCTTTACCGGCACGGATTTTATCTAAATCAATTTTTGGCTCAGAAAATACTACGCCATGATGTTCAACGTGTTTGGCTTCTTCAATGATTTTCGCAACGTGTAATAACGCTTTAGATGGAATACAACCAACGTTTAAGCACACACCGCCTAAGGTGGAATAACGTTCAACAATCACGGTTTCTAAACCTAAGTCGGCACAACGGAACGCTGCCGAATAACCTGCGGGGCCTGCACCAAGTACAACAACTTGGGTTTTAACTTCTTTACTCATTTTTACCTCGTAAAAACGTTTAAAAAACTAACCGCACTTTGCGATTAGGATAAATTAGAAAAACGCCCCTCAGTTGAGAGGCGTTGCAGATTACATAACTAAACGACGTAAATCAGCCAATACGGAACCGATGTAGCTAATGAAACGTGCGCCATCCGCACCGTCAATGACTCGGTGGTCGAATGACAAGGAAATCGGAAGGATTAAGCGCGGTGCAAAATCTTTACCGTTCCATACTGGTTCCATTGAAGATTTGGATACACCTAAAATCGCCACTTCAGGCGCATTCACGATTGGCGCAAAGTGCGTTGTGCCCAAACCACCGATACTGGAGATGGTGAAACAACCGCCTTGCATATCGGATGCCGTTAATTTACCGTCACGGGCTTTCTTAGAAACTTCTGCCAATTCACGGGAAAGCTCGATAATACCTTTTTTGTTGACATCTTTAAATACAGGAACAACCAAACCGTTTGGTGTATCCACCGCAACGCCGATGTTGATGTATTTTTTCAAGATTAAGCGTTGTGCATCTTCGGTAATTGAACTGTTGAAACGTGGGAACGCTTCTAACGCTTTGGCAACGGCTTTCATAATGAATACAACCGGCGTGATTTTCACACCAAGTTTTTGTTTTTCGGCCAAAGCATTTTGTTCTTTACGGAAGGCTTCTAAATCTGTGATATCCGCTTTGTCGAAGTGGGTAACATGAGGAATCATGACCCAGTTACGATGTAAGTTCGCACCGGAGATTTTGTTAATACGGCTTAATTCAACTTCTTCAATTTCACCAAACTTGCTGAAGTCCACTTTTGGCCATGGTAACAAGCCTAAGCCTGCGCCATTCGCAGCGCCTGTAGCAGAAGCCGCACCGCTTTCTAACGCTTTCACAGCAGCTTTCACATAAGCCTGAACGTCTTCTTTTAAGATACGACCTTTACGACCGGTACCTTTCACTTTATCAAGATTTACGCCAAACTCGCGGGCAAGACGACGAATAACCGGTGTTGCATGAGCGTAGCTTTTCGCACCGGTAACATCGGCATCGGAAGCGGTTGCTGCCGGTGCAGAAGGTGCTACAGCCGGCGTAGCTGTCGGTGCAGGTGCCGCGGCTTGTGGTGCCGGTGCCGCAACCGGTGCGCTACCGGCAACTTCAAAGCGCATAATTAATGTACCGGTTGAGACTTTATCACCGGATTTTACTAAAATTTCTTTCACCACACCGGCAAAAGGAGCAGGCACTTCCATAGAAGCTTTGTCGCCTTCTACGGTAATTAAGGATTGCTCTTCCGTAATGGTATCACCAACTTTCACCATGATTTCGGTGACATTCACCTCATCGCCGCCGATGTCCGGGATATTCACATCTTTCACGCCACCTGCGACCGGAGCGGCTGGCGCAGCTACCGGTGCTGACGCAGTAGGTGCGGCAGCCGGTGCGCTACCGGCAACTTCAAAGCGCATGATTAATGTACCAGTGGAAACTTTATCGCCGGCTTTGATGATAATTTCTTTTACGATACCTGCAACAGGAGCAGGTACTTCCATAGAGGCTTTGTCGCCTTCTACGTTAATGATGGATTGATCAACTTCAACGCGGTCACCAACTTTTACCATAACATCAGTAACATTAACTTCGTCACCACCGATATCCGGTACGTTGACATCAATAACTTGGGCGGTAGCAGGTGCTGCGGTTGGCGCAGGAGCGGCTGCAGATGCTTGAGCCGGTGCAGCATCAGCGCTGTCTAACACGAGCATCGGTGTACCGGTAGTGACTTTATCGCCTACTTTCACTAAAATTTCTTTTACCACGCCCGCTTCAGGTGCCGGAACTTCCATGGAAGCCTTGTCGCCTTCTACGTTAATGATGGATTGATCCGCAGTAATAGTTTCTCCAACTTTCACCATGACTTCGGTTACGGTAACTTCATCACTACCAATATCCGGAATTTGAATTTGTTTAGCCATTTGTTTTTTTACCTTTAAAAATACTTGTAAAACTAACCGCACTTTGAGGTTTTAGCACGTAAGTGCGGTCGTTTTTTTCGTTATTTCTTATGCGTATAACGGATTTAATCTTTCAGGATTGAAACCGTATTTCGCGATTGCTTCGGCAACAACTTTCTTATCAACAGTGCCTTCTTGCGCCAACACATGTAATGCAGCAACAACAACATGGTGTGCATCAACTTCGAAGTGATCGCGTAAGTTTGCACGACTGTCGGAACGTCCGAAACCGTCAGTACCTAACACATGATAGTGTTTAGACGGAACATAAGCGCGGATTTGCTCTGCGAAAAGTTTCATGTAGTCGGTTGCCGCAACAGTAGGCTTGTCTTTCATGACTTGAGCAACGTATGGTACACGTGGTGTTTCGGTTGGATGTAACATATTCCAACGAACAGCATCATCACCTTCACGCGCTGCTTCAGTTAAAGAAGGTGCGCTATACACATCGGAACTAATACCATAGTCGTTAGCCAAGATTTGAGCCGCTTCACGCACATGACGCAAGATCGCACCGGAACCGAGCAATTGTACTTCGCCTTTATCCTTTCCTTGTACGCTTTCAAATTTATAAAGACCTTTACGGATACCTTCTTCCGCACCTGCAGGCATTGCAGGTTGGTCATAAATTTCGTTTAAGGTGGTGATGTAATAGAACACATCTTCTTGTTTTTCACCATACATACGATTAATACCGTCTTGCATAATAACGGCAACTTCAAAAGCAAACGCTGGGTCGTAAGACACACAGTTCGGGATAGTTAAGGATTGAATATGGCTGTGACCATCTTCGTGTTGTAACCCTTCACCGTTCAATGTTGTACGACCTGATGTACCACCGATCATGAAGCCGCGCGCCAATTGGTCACCGGCCGCCCACATTAAGTCACCAACACGTTGGAAACCGAACATGGAGTAATAGATGAAGAATGGAATCATCGGTACATTGCTAATGGAATAAGACGTTGCCGCCGCTAACCAAGAAGAGGTTGCACCTAATTCGTTGATACCTTCTTGCAACACTTGACCGTCTTTCGCTTCACGATAGTAAGCTACTAAATCACGGTCGGATGGCACATAGTTTTGACCATGTGGGTTGTAAATACCGATTTGACGGAATAAACCCTCCATACCGAAAGTACGCGCTTCGTCCGCTACGATTGGAACAATGTGTTTGCCCACTTCTTTGTCTTTTAATAGGGTGTTTAAGAAACGAACGAACGCCATTGTGGTAGAAATCGGACGCGGTTGCGCCTCTAACAATGCAGAGAATTCGGAAAGTTCAGGTGCTTTGAAATCCACGCTGAATTTTGGTTGACGTGCCGGCACATAACCTTGTAATGCTTTACGGTGTTCGTGCAAGTATTTGTACTCTTCGGAACCTTCCGGGAACGTAACATAAGGTAATTTTTCCAAATCTTCGTCTTTCACCGGAATGTGGAAGTAGTCGCGGTAAGCTCTAATGCTGTCCACAGACATTTTTTTAGATTGGTGTGCGGTATTTTTACTTTCCGCTTCAGCAATTTTATAGCCTTTCACGGAGTGAACTAAAATTACAACCGGTTTACCTGCTGTTTGCGCTTTCTTGAATGCAGCGAAAACTTTTAATGGGTCATGACCACCACGTTGTAATGACCAAATCTCATCATCGGTCATGTCGGCAACTAATGCTGCAGTTTCAGGATAACGACCGAAGAAATGTTCACGTACGTAAGCGCCGTCTTTAGATTTGAATGTTAAGTAGTCACCATCAACCACTTCCATCATTAATTGAGTCAATTTACCTGTAGTATCTTTAGCGAATAATTTATCCCAACGACTACCCCACATCACTTTAATCACTTCCCAACCGGCACCAACGAACAAGCTTTCTAATTCTTGAACGATTTTGCCGTTACCGTTTACCGGGCCGTCTAAGCGTTGTAAGTTACAAGAAATAACAAAAATTAAGTTATCTAAATGTTCGCGGGCGGCAAAAGTCAACGCACCTTTAGACTCGATTTCATCCATTTCACCATCGCCCAAGAACGCATATACTTTTTGGTCTGAGGTGTCTTTTAAGCCACGATTTTCTAAGTATTTCAAGAAACGGGCTTGATAAATGGCGTTTACAGGGCCTAACCCCATAGAAACGGTAGAGAATTGCCAGAAATCAGGCATTAATTTCGGATGAGGATAAGAAGACAGGCCGTGGCCGTGGGCTTCTTGACGGAAATTGTTTAATTGATCTTCGGTTAAACGTCCTTCTACAAATGCACGCGCATAAATCCCCGGCGCCGCATGGCCTTGGAAATAAACTAAATCACCGCCGTTTTTCTCAGTTGCTGCCTTGAAGAAATGGTTGAAGCCAACTTCATACATCGTTGCTGCTGATTGGAAAGTAGATAAGTGACCACCTAAATCAAGGTCTTTTTTCTGGGCACGTAATACCATCATTACCGCATTCCAACGAACATAAGAACGGATACGTCGTTCAATTTCCAAATTTCCCGGATAAGCCGGTTGCTCGGAAACCGGAATAGTATTCACATAATCGGTTGTGATTCCACTTGGTAAAGAAACACCGCCAGCACGAGCTTGTTGCATAACTTGATCAATAATAAACTGAGCGCGCTCAATACCTTCCTCACGAATTAACGAATCAATTGATGCCAACCAATCGTTAGTTTCGATCGGATCTACGTCATTTTTTAACAATTCTGACATAGTTTTTTCCTTATTTTATTAAGTTAGAAGTACGTTTAACCCTACTTTTTGGTAGCAATTAAACAACGAATTAATAACTAAAAACGATTCAATTTGTAAAAATTTTGCCGCCTTACTGTATAAAAAATGCGCATTACAAATTTTTAACAAATAATGTAAATCTTATTAGATTTTTTGAAAAAATGGTAGTGATTTTTCGCTCTACGCCTGAAAATATCCCATTCGAGCTATATTTTACACATGACAAATTTACCTCTATTTTGAAAACGTACAAAAATCCACCGCACTTAATATGATCGCCCAATTTTGGCTTTTGATAATTCTCTTAATCGGAATAAAATATTGCATATTTAAAGGATTTAACCTACCATTGCACTCAACTATTTTACGTTGGAGAAAAAAATGCAAAACGAACTGATTTGTTACAAAAAAATGCCGATTTGGACCAAAGACAGCTTACCAAAAATGTTTCAAGAAAAGCACAACACTAAAGTTGGCACTTGGGGAAAAATTACCGTTTTAAAAGGTCAACTCAAATTTTATGTGTTAACAGAAGATGGCGATATTGTTAGCGAACATGTTTTCACTCCAAATGAAGACACTCCTTTTGTTGAACCTCAACTCTGGCATCGAGTGGAAGCCCTTTCCGATGATTTAGAATGTTTCCTCGAATTTTATTGTACGAAAGAAGATTATTTCAGCAAAAAATACAACATGACCGCTACCCATGGTGATGTAGTTAATGCGGCTAAAATCATTAAGCCTTGTAAAGTATTGGATTTAGGCTGCGGACAAGGCCGTAACTCACTCTATTTGAGTTTGTTAGGTTATGACGTTACCTCTTGGGATCACAATGAAAACAGCCTCATGTTTTTAAACGAAACCAAAGAGAAAGAAAATCTGAAAATTCAGACCGCACTTTACAATATCAACGATGCCAACATTCAAGAAAACTACGATTTTATTGTTTCTACCGTGGTCTTCATGTTCCTCGATCGTACCCGCGTACCGGCAATCCTTGAGAATATGCAAAGCCACACCAATTCGGGTGGTTATAATTTAATCGTAGCCGCTATGTCCACGCCGGAAGTACCTTGCCCATTGCCGTTCTCTTTTACCTTCGCTGAAAACGAATTAAAAGAATACTACAAAGACTGGGAATTCTTGGAATACAACGAAAATATGGGCGAATTACACAAAACTGATGAAAACGGTAATCGTATTAAAATGAAATTTGTGACAATGTTAGCAAGAAAGAAATAATTTGCTGATTTAGAAAAGAAAAAGACCGCACTTTGTGATATAAAGTGCGGTCTTTTTTATTGTGTTTTCTAACTATTCTTCAATAGAACGCAATAATTCGTTGATACCGACTTTTCCTAAAGTTTTAGCATCTACTTTTTTCACGATAACAGCACAGTAAAGGCTGTATTTACCGCATTTTGACGGAAGACTGCCGGAGACCACAACGGAACCCGCCGGTACGCGACCATAGAACACTTCACCGGTTTCACGATCGTAAATTTTGGTGGATTGACCAATAAATACGCCCATGGAGATTACACAACCATCTTCAACGATAACACCTTCCACCACTTCAGAACGGGCACCGATAAAGCAGTTGTCACCGATAATGGTTGGGTTGGCTTGTAATGGTTCTAACACGCCACCGATACCCACACCACCGGATAAATGTACGTTTTTACCGATTTGAGCGCAGGAACCTACGGTCGCCCAAGTATCCACCATAGTACCTTCGCCCACATATGCGCCGATGTTGACGTAAGACGGCATTAATACCGCATTTTTAGCAATGTATGCCCCTTTACGTACGGTAGCAGATGGCACCACACGGAAACCTTCTTGTTGGAAACGTTCTTCCGTGTAATCGGCAAATTTTAAGGCGACTTTGTCGTAGTATTTCGTTTCTGCGCCATCAATGATTTGATTCTCATTGATACGGAAAGATAACAAGACCGCTTTTTTTAACCATTGGTGAGTCACCCATTCGCCGTCAATTTTTTCGGCTACGCGGTATTTGCCGCTATCTAAGCCTTCAATGACTTCTTCAATAGCTGCACGGGTTTGCGCATCAACTGTTTTTGGTGTAATTTCTGCGCGTTTTTCAAACGCATTTGCAATGATTTGTTGTAAATTTGACATTTTTCTTCCTATATCAATGTGAGTTAAATGAGGGTTATAAGACGTCTAATTTGATGTTATCAAATAATTTTTTTACTGCATTATTGTCATGCATACGCTCTGCTCTTTCCACGTTTTCACGGGTTAAGTGCGGTGAAAAATAATTGATAAAATCATACATATAATTACGCAAAAATGCGCTGTGTTTAAACGCGATTTGCGTCATACTGGCGCGGAATAAATGATCCGCTTTCAGTGCTACCAAATCTGTGTCCGCCGGCGTGTGTGCCATAGAGGCCATAATACCCACACCTAAACCTAAACGAACGTAGGTTTTAATGACGTCCGCATCAGTGGCGGTAAAGACAATGTTCGGTAAAATACCCGCGCTGTTAAAGGCATAGTCCAAGTCGGATACGCCGGTGAAACCGAAAGTATAAGTCACCAACGGATATTTACCCAATTCTTCAATGGTTAAATTTTCACATTTAGCTAATGGGTGATCGGGTTTCACAATAACGGAACGATTCCATAAATAACAAGGCAACAATACCACGCCGTCAAATAAATACTGCGCTTCGGTCGTGATCGCCAAATCCACTTCACCGGATAATAGCGCATCATAAATTTGTGTAGGTGAACCTTGGTGAATATGCAGGCTTACATCCGGATAACGCTTGGAGAAACGTTCTACTACCGAGGGCAACATATAACGGGCTTGCGTATTTGTCGTAGCAATGCGTAATACGCCATGATCCGGTTTAGTATATTCATCGGCAACGGAACGAATCCCTTGCATTTTCACCATTAACTCACGGGAAATAGCGACAATTTTTTTACCGGCAGGCGTCAACCCTTTCATGTGTTTGCCGTTGCGATCAAAAATTTCCAAGCCCAGTTCATTTTCCAATAAACGAACCTGTTTACTAATGCCCGGTTGTGAAGTAAATAGCGCATTTGCCGCTTCCGTGACATTAAAATTTTGATTCACAATCTCAACCACATAGCGAAGTTGCTGAAATTTCATAAGTTCCTCTTGTAATAAATACGGCTATTTTTTATAACGTTTGCTTAATTCCGAATAGCGTTTGACCGCTTTACGAATCTGTCCGGCTTTTGGTTTACGACGTTGTTTATTCACGTCTAATTTTGTTTCTGTTTCCGGTGCCAAGCCCACTAAATCACGCAAATAATTCACTTCATCTAACGACATTTCCTGCCAACCGCCACGAGGCAATGTTTTCATTAGTTTAATATTGCCGTAACGAATACGAATTAAGCGACTTACTTGAATACCTTGTGATTCCCATAAACGACGCACTTCACGGTTGCGTCCTTCCATTAAGGTGACATCAAACCATTGATTCATGCCAACACCACCGCCGAATTTAATGTCTTTAAAATTCGCCGGCCCATCCTCTAACTGCACGCCTTTTTTTAAGCGATTTAACATCGCATCATCCACTTGTCCGAAGACGCGCACGGAATATTCACGTTCCACTTCACGGCTTGGGTGCATTAAGCGATTTGCCAGTTCACCGTCAGTCGTAAATAACAATAAACCCGAGGTGTTAATATCCAAACGCCCAACGGCAATCCAACGGGCGCCGGTTAAGCGAGGTAAACGATCAAACACCGTAGCGCGACCTTCAGGATCGTGGCGGGTACAAAGCTCCCCTTCCGGTTTGTAATACATCAATACCCGACACACTTCTTTTTGCGCTTGAGTGAGGTTAATAAGATTGCCGTCAATCCGCACTTTCACGCCTGAATGTACGTTAATGCGATCACCTAATGTAGCGATTTTACCATCCACGCTTACTCGATTCTCTGCAATGATCGCCTCAATTTCACGGCGGGAGCCTTGTCCGGCACGGGCTAAAACTTTTTGTAATTTTTCGCCCTCTACCGCAACGGATTTATTGTCAGGTTTATTGACGGATTGACGGGGTTTTACTCCCGTATTTTTTTCTTTATTGGCTGAAAAGTGCGGTCGATTTGGCGTGCGTTTTTGTGTTGTGGGTTTCATAAATCCTCATTGTCGCTTTCCCAAGCGTCTGTTGTCGATTAAATAAATGGTGTAGTTGGTCCGCTACCTTCACGTAAAATTACCGGCGTATCATCGGTTAAATCCACCACCGTAGTGGGTTCTTGCCCTAAATAACCGCCATGAATAATTAAGTCCACCTGACGTTCCAAACGATCGCGAATCTCTTCAGGATCCGATTGGGTAATATGTTCTTCATTCGGTAACATCAAGGAACAGGACAAAATCGGCTCGCCTAAGGCTTTCAGTAAATCTAGGGCGATCTGATTATCCGGCACACGAATGCCGATGGTTTTGCGTTTTGACGTCATTAAACGGCGCGGCAATTCTTTCGTTGCCGTTAAAATAAAGGTGTAACGGCCAGGTGTGTTATTTTTAATTAAACGATACGCGGAATTGGTCACCAAAGAATAATTGGACAATTCCGATAAATCGCTACACACCAACGTAAAATTATGACCTTCCGGAAGTTGGCGAATTTGCACGATACGATCCATGGCATGCTTATCGCCTATCATACATCCCAAGGCGTAACCCGAATCGGTTGGATACACAATGACCCCACCGTTACGCAGAATTTCGACTGCCTGATTAATTAATCGGGCTTGTGGATTTTCCGGATGGATATAAAAAAATTGACTCATATGCTTCACTCCCCGAGTAAATGAGGGGGCTATTATATCAGTTTAAAATAACGCGAGATAACGGTTTATTCGGATTACTTAAACATTTCGCGCATCATTGGCTTGTTGTAAGAGTTGACTGCTTTCCTGCAAAAATTGCTCGGAGTAGTCACCAAACCAATCACGAATTTGATTAAATTGTGCAATAAAACCTGCTTTATCTTTATTCTTGAAAAACGCAAAGCCGGTTTCATAACTATTTTTCAAATGCTCAATGACGGCCAAATTTTCCGGTTTATCGGCAATAATATCCGCATATAACGCCGCATCTTGAGCAAACAAACGCCCTACCATCGCCAATTCCAAACGATAAATAGGTGAAGATAGCGCCAGTAATTTCTCCAAATCCACAGATTGCTGAGATAAATACAAGCCATACACAAACGTGGAAAAGTGGCGCAGGGCTTGAATATAAGTCATGTGATGATCATGTTCTGTCGCATCCACATGATAAATTTTCACGCCCCACATTTGAATTTGCTGTAACAGCCATTGATAACGTTCACTAAAACGTCCATCGCAACAGGCAACGATTTGTTTCGCCATACTGGCCACATCCGGCCCGAACATCGGGTGCAAACCCACGACAGGGCCATGATGAACCTCCAGCATTTTCTCTAACGGCGCACGCTTCACAGAGGTTAAATCCGCCAGTAGCATATTTTCGGTTAAATACGGTTTTAATTGCGCAATCACTTCTAGAGTATTGGCAATCGGCACGGACACAATAACTACATCGGCATCCTGCAAAATTTGTGCGGCTTGTGGCCAATCGTTTTGTTCTAAGGAAACAACATTGTAACCGGAACCGGTCAAATAGCGACCGAACAAACTACCTAATTTACCGCGCCCGCCGACAATAACAATTTTGCGAATTTGCGGATTCATCGTTTTAAAACCGAACTGATTTTCGCTCACATAAGATTCCCGCATAATGCGACGCAAAATATCCTCGATTAAATTTGGGGAGAGTCCCAGTTTTGTAGCTGCTTCACGTTTTTTCTGCAACATTTCACTTTCCCGTTGCGGAACATAAATCGGCAAACCATGTTGCTGCTTCACTTCACCGATTTTATGCACGACGTTCAGCCGTTTTGCCAGAAGCTGTAGCAATTCTTCATCGAGCGAATCAATCTGTGCTCTCAATTCCGCCAAGCGTTCCATGTTGTCCTCACCTAAAAAATATTGAAAAAACCGACCGCACTTTTACTTCACGGAACCACAAGTCAAGCAATACAAATATTGCCCTTTCGGATCGTTAAAACTGTTCAATGCGCCTAACTGTTTGGTTAAATGAGTAAATTCTTTCGGCAACCCAACACTTTCAAACATCATACTTTTCGCCCAAGCTTTAGCATCACCTTTGAAGCCGTATAGCATTTTTTTCAAGAATGAACTGTCTTCATCTACAATCCATTCCACAGAAAAGGTGCCTTCGTCGAGTTTATCTTTTTCTGCACGTTTTTCATTCACCAGTTCGATAACTTTGCCTAAAGCGGTATCTAATGTACCTAGCTCGTCCACCAGTTTACGTTCAAGCGCTTCGGAGCCCAACCAAACTTGACCTTGCGCAAGGTTATCTACTTGCTCCTTGGTTAAATGACGACCTTCGCTTACCTTAGCTAAGAATTGATCGTAGCCATATTCAATTTCCAGTTGAATGACATCATTTAACGGAGTAGATAGTGGTGAGAATAATGAACCGAATGTTAAATCAGTAGTTTTCACCCCATCTGCGGTCACGCCGATTTTCTTGATGGTTTTCTCAAACGTTGGTAATACGGAAAAAATCCCGATTGAGCCAGTGATGGTGTTTTTATCGGCCACAATATAATCTGCCGTGGAGGAAATCCAATAGCCGCCCGAAGCCGCCATGCCTCCCATAGAAACCACGACCGGTTTGCCGGCTTGTTGTAAATGTACCAACTCCTGACGAATCACTTCTGACGCAAACGCACTACCGCCCGGACTATTCACACGCAACACAACCCCTTTGACTTTGCTGTCGTCATAGGCTTGGCGCAATAATCTCACAATAGTATCACCGCCCACATTTTCGTCATCACTTTCGCCGTCAATAATGGCACCTTCCACATTCACTACAGCAATTTTATTCTCGGTTTCACCTAACATACGATCAGGCAAGGAGGCTAAATAGGTGTCGTAGTCCACCATTTTTGGTAGATGATCTTCATCTTCTCCAAAAAGTTCGGTCAGTTTTTTATCAAAATCAAAACGATCCATCACGCCGGTAACTAACTTACGTTGCTTCACATACGCCGTTGTGTCGCCTTTTAACGCTTTCAGTTCGGTTAAATAAGTATGAGCATCCGGTGCAACAGCGCTTTGTTTAATGTCACGATTCTCAGCCACACTTTGTTTATAACTGTTCCACATCACATTCAACCAGCGTTGTAAATTGGCCTTGGCTTCATCGGACATATCATTACGCAAATAAGGCTCTACCGCCGATTTATATGTGCCGACACGAAAGACATGCGGATTTACTTCTAACTTATCCAACATATCTTTGTAATACAGATTTTCCTGTACAAACCCCTCAATAAACACGGCTCCAATCGGGTTCATATAAATTTCATCGGCATAGCTGGCAAGGAAATATTGAGCTTGACTATAGTTATCCGCATAAGCAATCACTTGTTTGCCGCTCTCTTTGAAATTTTCAATAGCTTCTCCCACATACTCCAATGCCGGTAAATCGCCACCTTGGAAAAGATTCAAATCCAACACCAAACCACGAATTCTGTCGTCTTGTGAAGCAGAATCAATCGCATAAACTACATCAAATGTAGAATATTGCTGCGGGATGTTTTGATCATCTAACTCTTTTAATAGATTTTTCAAACCGCTTTGCTCATCACGATTATCCGCCAAATAGCCGTCTAAATTTAAAAATAATGCGCCTTGATCGCCATTTAGTGCCACTTTATTCTGTTTATCGGCGCCGAGCATAATGCCTATCACCGACAACAACACCAAAACAAAAATGAGGAAAACAATGTTCATTACAAGATCGCGAATAAAATTCAATGTACGCCAAATATATTTGAATATAGAGAAGATAAATTTCATATAACCTCAAAAATCAACAAGAAAACTGACAAAACGGCGTTTAAAATACCACAAACAGCCGGCACAATAAACCTGCGAAAAAAATAAACTATGCTATAATCCACCGCACTTTTTAGCCTGATGAAGAAAGAAGGATACTCATGGATGCATTAAAATTGCTTACCGAGCGTTATTCGGAGAAAAAACTCAGCGCCCCTGCGCCAAATAAACAACAATTGACCCAAATTTTCCAAGCGGCATTACGCGCGCCGGATCATGGCAAACTGCAACCCTATCGTTTTATTGTGATTGAACAGGATCAAATGACCGAATTTAGCGGATTATTAAAAAGTGCGGTGCATGAACTCAATTTAGGCGAAGAACGCTTAAAGAAAGCCGATGATCTAGCCACCCGAGCGCCAATGATTATTGGGGTTGTCGCCAAAATCAACCCTTGCATTAAAAAAGTACCGGAATGGGAGCAGTTACTTTGTGCTGGTTGTGCTGCCTACGCCATTCAATTAGCCTCCAATGCGTTAGGTTTCAAAAACGTTTGGGTCAGCGGTCCTTGGTTGGAAGGTGCCGATTTGCGTGAGGCATTTCAATGCGAAACACAGGATAAAATCATTGGTTTCCTTATGATAGGCTCGGCAGCAGAGAAATTAGAACGGGAGAAAAAATCCCTGAGCTTGGAAGATATCGTGCATTATCTTTAATTATAAAAAAACAAAAAACGCAGCTCCAATGCTGCGTTTTTTATTAAATCCTGCGAAAAGTGCGGTCACAAAAAACAGAGTTTTTTAAATGTTGGCAAAGCCAACGGCTCCGCAGAAGCGAATAAATCAGATAAATGATTTAGGATATGTTGACCTGCCGTTTTACTTCGGCTTAACCAAGCCTTCCACCTTTATTTCGCTGTCCCGCGAGGCGATAAAATCTTTGGTTTCTTTCATTATGGCTTGAACCCGAGGGTCGTTCCACTTCACAATCTGGTTTTTGTCATCCCGTTTATCCGACCAAATAATCACGCCATCCATGTATTTATGGCTAATTTCCAACATAGCGCGCCACGTTTTGGCATCAATAAATTTTTTGAAATGCGGGCTTTGGGTAGCAGAATAATATTGCGGCCACAAATAGCCAATCACCTGTTTATCCGGAAAATGTTGGCGAATTTCTTTTACCGTGGTTTGCACATCCCGTTCCCAGTTTTCCAGATCGGGATCGGCAATATAAAACACCGGATTCAAATAATCGCAGAAGGACGTTGCCTGCTGACGACGTTTGCTAAATTCACGCCATTTATTCAACACCGCTTCATAGCTTTCTGTTGGGCGGAAGAAGCGAATAACACTTAAGTTTTCGGTGGGTAAACCATAGTTACAACTAAATGCACGCGGGTTTTCCTCTTTAAAAATTTGGTACATCTGTTCAAAATCCGATGCCAACTCTTCAGGCGTCAATAACTGCCCATCTTTATTACCAAACCAAGATTCAATATCGGTGGAAATCGTGCGATAGCCTTCTTTGTGAGATTGACGGGCCAGTTCGCGGATACGTTGTAGATCTAATACGCCGTGCTTGCGTTTCCCCTCAGGATCAGGTTTGACCAATTCGGATTCATAAACTAAAAAGACTTTGGATAATTTATCTTCGGTTAAGTCGGGCTTACCCACATAATCCATACGATCATAAATAATAAAATCTTTTGCTGTCACCATTCCTGATGTCAATGTAAGTGTTGCTAGCAACCCTCGCAATAAGGATTTCTGCATATTTTGCTCTCCGTTCATCGGTTAAATTAATCATCTTTGCCGTTAAAGTGCGGTCAAAAAAGTCAAAGATTTTTTTTGGCTTGAATAAATAGGGTTGAAAAAAATGAATACCTCAGCTTGTGATCGATCACTTAATTTTCAAACCGCTTACTTATGACCGCACTTTTAGGCGGGCAGTTCAGATTATTTAAATACCATTGCACGGTTTTCATCATAGCTGAAGGGAATTTTTCCAAAGGTTGCCAGCCTAATTCACGCTGAATTTTATCGGCATTGATTGCATAACGTATATCGTGTCCCGGCCGATCGGTCACATGTACGATTAAATCCCGGTAATATGCAACATCGATCGGTTTATTGGGCGCAAGTTGTTCCAATAAATCACAAATCGTATGCACGATATCTAAATTAGTTTTCTCACAGTGGGCGCTGATGTTATAACTTTCGCCTACACTACCCTGTGTCAGTACCAAATATAATGCCCGTACATGGTCATCCACATAAAGCCAATCACGAATTTGTTGTCCGTTACCGTAAATCGGCAAAGGTTTACCATCCAGAGCATTCGCAATCATCAACGGAATGAGTTTTTCTTTATATTGATAGGGGCCGTAATTATTGGCACAGTGGGTGATCATTGTTGGTAAACCGTAAGTACGATGCCATGCACGAACCAAATGATCCGCAGAGGCCTTGGATGCAGAATAAGGACTACTCGGCGCATAAGGTGACGTTTCTGTGGATAGCGTTGTCTCCCCTGCCGTATCTCCATAGACCTCATCGGTAGAAACGTGCAAAAAACGAAAGGCTGCCTGCTTCTCGGCAGAAAGGATATAGTAATAATGGCGGGCCGCTTCCAATAAAGAATAAGTGCCGACAATATTACTTTGAATAAAAGCTGACGGCCCATCAATAGAACGATCTACATGGCTTTCCGCCGCCAAATGAACCACACAATCAGGCTGATACTGCATAAACAAACGCGCTAAGGCGTTGCTGCCACAAATATCCAGCTGTTCAAAAATATAACGGGGATTATCGGAAATCGTTTCCAGTGACGCCAAATTGGCGGCATAGGTTAGTTTATCAACATTAACCACCCGCACATCAGTGGTTTGAATAAGATAACGAATTAAGGCCGAACCAATAAAACCGGCACCGCCGGTGATGAGAATTTGCATAAAATATTGTTATAAAAATACCTAATTTGACTTAACCCGATTGATCGTGTCACTTTCCCAACCGTTGTATTCACCGGAGAATTTCTCCGCTAAATTCTCAAAACGTTCAATGTAATTGAAAATGTCCTCTGTATCTAAGGTTAATTCTTGTTCAATTTTAACAATATAAAAACTTTCCTTACTGTTATCCTCATTCGTAATAGTTACCGGCATATTGCTATAACTCATGGTATTAAAGGATATGTCACCAAGATTAATATCTTCCATAAACTGGAACATCATATTTTCTTCAGGGAATTGGAATGTATGTTCAATCGTATAATTGTCTGCCAAATTACGTCTGTGTTGCACTAACATATCAATAATTTCTTCTGTGGCATTTAATTTCATTTCCAACGGTGAAGGCAGTAAGAAATCAAAATAAGTATCCCACTGGGGATCGTCTTGCACATCAACCTTATCCACACAATCCTTAAATTGAGACAACATATCAAAAAGCGGCTCCGAATCATCACAATAATAATACACCTGCAAATGACCATCGCCGGAAATATGTCCGGCATAAATCACTTCAGATAACGAGGAAGATTGCACTAAAAGCCGAAACAAATCCAACGTAATGCGCTCATGCTCTTCCAACGTTGGCATACCTTTTTCATCGCTTTCATAAGGCATAGAAACCTGTATGATTTTGTTGTAGGAATCCGGTGAAAATCGTTCAACAATATCCAAATTAACCGTGCAATAAGAAATATTGCCGTTAATTAATGTGCGGTAACTTTGCCAGTTTTGTTCGGAATCAATTATCGACATTACTTAAACTCCGCCCAAATCGGTGCATGATCCGATGGTTTTTCCATGGCTCGAATATCCAACGCAATGCCGGTATCCACACAATGCGCTACTAAGGCTTTATTCGCCAAAATATGATCGATACGCAAGCCACGATTATCATCAAATCCTTTAGAGCGATAATCAAACCACGAGAATTTGTCATTAACCGTTGGATTCATGTAGCGGAATGTATCCTCTAAACCATAGGCATATAAGCGTTGATACCATTCACGCTCTTCCGGTAGGAAAGAACATTTGCCGGTGCGTAACCAACGCTTGCGATTTTCATCACCAATACCGATGTCTAAATCACTCGGGCTAATATTCATATCTCCCATAATAATGACCGGATTTTCCGCATTATGATCTTGTTCTAGATAACGTTGTAAATCTGCATAAAATTTTTGTTTCGCGGGAAACTTCGTCGGATGTTCACGACTTTCCCCTTGCGGAAAATAACCGTTAATCACAGTGAGTTGACCAAATGGCGTTTCCAAATCAATCATGATGATACGCTTTTGTGCCTCCTCACCATCTGTCGGAAAGCCTTTTTTAACGGACAAAGGCGCTTGTTTGCTCAACAGCGCTACCCCATAATGCCCTTTCTGACCATAATGATTGACGTGATAGCCCAAATGATCTACCAGTTCATAAGGAAAAACCTCATCCGCGACTTTAATTTCCTGCAAACCAAGCACATCAGGTTGGTATTTATCAATAATCTCTTCTAACTGGTGCGGCCTGGCCCTTAACCCGTTAATATTAAATGACATGACTTTCATTGTTTACTTCTCTTGTTTTACTTTTAGGCAACATTATACTTGTAACAAAGAAAAAAGCAGAAGTTTATTCTGCTTTCTTATCTTTCTAGACACTGGAAATCGATGCCTTATGCCTTAATAAGCGCCATTTCGTTCCAATACGACTTTAGGCGTTCTACACAATATGGCAAAATCATTCCATAATGACCAGTTCTTAACATACCAGGCATCAAAATAAACACGGGTATCATAATCTACATTATTACGCCCACTCACCTGCCATAATCCCGTCATGCCGGGCTTTGCCATTAAATAGTAATCTACATCTTCCTTATAATATTTCAATTCCTGTGAGACAATTGGCCTTGGTCCAACCAAACTCATTTGTCCGATCAATACATTAAATAATTGCGGTAACTCATCAAGGCTGGTTTTACGCAGAAATTTACCAATATTGGTGATTCGGGGATCATTCTTCAATTTAAAATCCCTTTTCCACTCTTTTTTTGCTAATAGGCTTTTTTCTAGATATTCTCGCAATAACTCATCAGAGTTTATATGCATAGTTCTAAATTTCAAACATCCAAATTTCTTACCATTTCGCCCAACTCTCTTATGCTTATAAATAATATCACCACTATCTTCTAATTTTATTGAAATACATATAAATAAGAATAATGGGAAAAGTAAAATAATTAGAAGAAAAGACACAAAAATATCTACACATCTTTTCAAAACCCGAGAAGAACGTTTTGCTAAATTATTATTAATGCGGAGCAACATTAATTCATAGCTAAAAATAAAAGACATATTAGTACTATATAATGGCAATCCTCTTAATGAAGGAACGACTGAAACTGAACGATAATGATGGCAAGCTAAATGGCGCAACCAATTATCACGCTTAATATCTTCATCATCTTCCAATGCAATAATAAACTGTTCATTAATATTGATATTTTTTTCCCAAAGATCTTTTTCCTCTTCATCTATTACAGGGATAGAAAAAAGCACATTATTTTCAACAGGCTTACCAATAAAACATACAACTTTCAAACCCAAGTATTTTTCACTAGATAATGCTTGATAAGCATCAATAGCATTTTTTCCTGAACCGATAATAATTGTATTTTTTAAATACCAGCCTGTTTTTATTAGGAGTTTTTTTATTAAAATTCGTCCAAAAGGAACCAATACTAAAGTTGCTCCCCATATGCAGACCCATCTATAGCGTGAAAATGTTACATTAGAAAATACAATGATTGTTAATTCAATAATTGAAAATATAACTAATGTATTCAAAACTTCCCTTAACTCATACCAAAAAGGCTTTCTATAAGTATAATGACGTAATTTTACCCAGAACCATGCAATACAAATAACAGATATACAAAAATGAATTAAGGAACTATAAAAAATCTCATATTGAGAGGACGGAATCTCTGATTGTATAAGATAACAAATCCACAAGCCCACACCAAATGACAAAATCAAAAAAATAAAATCAGAAATAGCCAAAATATATTTACATTGAATCTGTCTTTCCATTTTATTCCCGCCCTACAAACTTTCTTTTTATAAAACTTAATATTTTCAAAATTAAATTTTGTCTTTCTAAAGAAATAACTTTTACTTCTTTTTTTATTATATTGTTTTTCAATAACCAAACATTAAATAAACGCTCAGCAAGAAACCCAAACACTCTCTTTTGATACGAGTTATAATTTGAGATATCAATTCTTTCTTCTAATTCAAATAAAATTGTAAACAACCAGTCAGAATACTTTTCAAATAGCTCTCTCTTCATTACAAACATATTGTACAAATATAGTGTTTTGCTCTGCATTACTGTATCAAACGCCTTAATATAATCACCATATTTATTAACTATAATTTCCCTTACTGTATCTAAGTCCTTAATATAGTGCGCATGCTGGTAATGTGAATAAACAGTTTCAATATAATAATTTCTCTTATATGGAACCAAGCAATCAGCCTCTTTAAGCAATCCGATTAATTCTTTGGCTGATGCAATCTTTCTCCCTTTAACACTTAAATCTTTACCGGAGAAATAACGACGATAATGTACTATACCTACATAATCTGTATCTTGAAAAAAGTTATTTTCCCAAGACCAATACAATGCGGTTAATTCACAATAAGATTGATTTTTATCAGAAATATTAATTTCTGTATCATCGGATAAAATACCTAGCTCCAACCCTGTTAGTTTCTTTCCAACTTGTATTGGAACGTAGCATGAACCATTAGGGAATTCATACTTTTTGTGAGTAGCAACAAGAATCTTAATTAACTTATTCATATTAAGAAAGATAAAATCTATGTTTAGTAAAGTTATTAGTAATGCCTGCTATAATGCCTTTTATCGAGATTTTTAATTTTGACAAGTTAAACTTCGTAAATAAATAAAACCAAAACACCTTAAAACAAAAAAGAAATGCTATTAGACCTCCTTTATAATCAATAAGATTTCTAGTGTTATTACGACACATACAATATAGTTTGATTTTAGAATCTGTATCATTAAACTTAAGTAAATTAAAAAACATGGGCGAACCTAAAGTTTTCTCTCTAGGATGGAAAAACCTTGCTGATATAACAGTACAAATATTTATATCAGATTTAGAAGCTCTCCAAGTATATTCCATATCATCTCCCCAAATAAAATAGTCCTTTTTAGGAAATCCTATTTTATCAACAATATTACGTGAAAATAAAATACCATTAAAAGGCATTACAATATCAGGAATTATTTTATCGAATCGTTTTATATCATCTAAATTAGATAACACTTTATTTGTATTTGGCAAACGTAGTGTAAAAGTTAAATTTAAAGGGTTATCAATATCTAAAACCAGAGGACCAATATAATTATCATCTTTAATAAACTTTACCAACTCCCCAAGGCAATCATTATCAGGAACACCATCATCATCCATTAACCAAATATAGTCATAGCCTTGCTCATAAGCATATTTGATACCGGCATGAAAACCGCCAGCTCCGCCTTGATTTTCCGGTAAGCTAAGGAACGTAACACTAGAATTTTCTAAATATCCCTGTTGTCGTAAAAAATCTACTGTGCCGTCTGTACTTGCATTATCCACAATCACTATATGCTCTAAAGCATAACGCTGCATCTCTAAAGCTTGTAAACAACGAAGCAACAGTGCTTTTCGATTATACGTAACAACAACAGCACAAATAGATTTTTTATCCATTACACATCCATATTTACATAAAAAGATTTAAGTGCGGTCTGATTTTGCAATGATTTTTTAATCTCATCTGCAGTTTCTAAGGCTTCTTTGATCGTAACATCCATATCAAGATAGCGATAAGTTCCTAAACGACCAACAAAGGTTACATTAGATTCTTGATTTGCTTTTTCAACATACTGTTGTAATAAAGTCTTATCTTTCACCAAACGAATTGGATAATAAGGAATATCATCTTTTTCACACAAACGACTAAATTCACGATAGCAAATAGTCTTATCATGTTGTTCCCATGGCGCAAAGTGTTTATGTTCTGAAATACGAGTATATGGTATTTCTTCATCACCATAGTTAATTACCGCATTACCTTGGAAATCGCCTTCATCACGGAATGCTTCAAAATCTAAGGTACGATAACCTAAGCGACCTAATTCAAATCCAAAGTACGCATCTAACGGACCTGACCAGAAAATGTGATCAAATTCTGCTTTCATTGATTCAGCAAATGGCGTATTTAAACGTACTTCAATATTTTCATGATTTAAAATGGCTTCTACAATCTGCGTATAACCTTCTTTCGGCATACCTTGAAATTTATGCGCAAAGTAGTTATCGTCATAATTAAAACGCACAGGTAAACGTTTTAAAATGCTTGCAGGTAACTCTTTTGGCTCAACACCCCATTGTTTTTTAGTGTAACCATAAAAGAAAGCTTTATACAAATCCTTACCTACAAAACGCATTGCTTGCTCTTCAAAGGTTTGCGGATCCGTGATAGACATATCAGCTTGGCTTTCAATTAAAGCTTTAGCTTCTGCTGGGGAACAGGTTTTACTAAAAAACTGGTTGATCGTATGCAAGTTAATTGGGAGAGAATAAACCGCACCTTGACTAATTGTTTTTACACGATTAACAAACGGCATAAACTCACCAAATTTGTTCACATAACTCCATACTCGCTCATTATCAGTATGGAAAATATGTGGACCATAAACATGAACCATAACATTCGTTTCAGCATCACGTTCAGAGTGACAGTTACCTGCCACATGACTACGAGAATCGATAACAACAGTCTTATAACCTTTCTCTGCTAATTCGCGAGCGATAACAGCATTGGAGAAGCCTGCCCCTACTAATAAAAATTTTTTCATAAATACTTACCTTTTATTTATCTTGCTTGAATTGTTTTTTCCAAAACTCTGCACTGGTTAAGTCATCATAAGATGATTGATACTCTTTTTTAAGAGAATCATAATTCTTATATAAATTAAACGCAGCTTTGGTATATCTAATTAAATAACTAAAGAATTTTTTCTTATCATGCTCAAGAATAAAACCCTTTTGAGTTGGCCAATGGATATAAAGCACTTTATTATAACGATAAACTTCTCTTAAATTACCGCCAAATCCTTTAGGTTGCCACACCATACCTTTTTTAAAAAATACTTTTGGTAAAATATGTCCATTTAATGTTGCCCAACGGAATAATCGAGCAAAAAGCTTTTCTTCTGGTTTACCCCAAATAACATTCGACGAAATCTCATAAGGAATATCGATAACTTTTTCAGCAGAAATTATTTTTTGAATTTCAGGTCGTCTTTCAGACATACTAACGTTCTGTTCCCAGAAAGCCTTTCCTTTCATCACATCTTCCATCGCTAGAATAGAAGCCAATGCTGTTTCATATTGATACGCCAATAGATTTTTTAGGCACATTCTAGCGGTTGTTTTTATCACATCTTTTGCATTTCCTTGAACCAAATTATGTAAATAATGCATAATGTGATAACGAGTATCTAAATAATGAGGTAATGGTCCATTTTTTAACGAGAAATCTTCTTGCCATGAAGAAATACCATTTAATGTTAAAATTTTAAAATCGTGAACTAAACTAAATCCAGAATCATCCCCTCGTACAAAATAAGGGAAAGCATAATGCTTCACCTCTGATAATGGAAACGCAAAGAACCACCAACCACCATAATCAATATGCTCTTCTTGCTCATTGATTAATAAAGAATAAACCTCTCTTAGATCTAGATTCGGTTTAACCGCTTTACATACACCATCAAATTTTGCCCCATTTTCAAATTGACGGAACATTTCTGCTTCTCTAAGCATAGCTCCAGCTAATGCAGTCTTATGGTCTAATGCATGCTCTAAGAAAGATATTGTACGTTTAATGCCTTCAACCTCACATGAAGCGTCATCATCCATAAACAAACAGTGAGTATAACTACCGTTTTCTTTAAGATGCATTAAACCTCGAGTAAATCCACCTGAACCACCTAGGTTTTCATTAGGAATGATATTTACACCATCAATTTCTGGTAAATTTTGACTATTGTCTACTACATTGAGAGAAACTTTATTCTTAAAATAAGAATCCAACAACTCACTTTTTAATCTATCTAACGCAGGTAAAACATATTGTTGTCGATTAAAATGAGTAATAACAACTCCCATTGATACCGGATTTAGAATTTCAGAGCTTGTGGAATAGTAAAAATTATATAACTCTGAGTAATCTAAAGCCTCAATATCGAATGATAACATTCCATCCTCTAAATCTTTCCAAAACGTTAATGAAAATGAAATTTCAGATATATTATCATTTTCAAAATACATTTCTTCAATCAATCTATGGCTAAAATGTAATCTATGCAGATGCCAAATAATTTTAATTTTCCCTTTAAACTTAATTGAAAAAATAAGATCATTTACATTTGTATAACGTTTCCATTTTCCTACACTTAAACTATTAAAATATGTATCCGTACTTACTTTTCCAAATTTATCTAAGAAAAAAAACGAATCATTTATATGCAAATTCGCAAATTGATTATTTCTAAAATAGAGATCAATTTGAGAGCATAATGAAAGTTTAGGGAAAATACCACTCTGAACTATATGAGACATACTTATAATATTCCTATTAGGGCTGTACTAGATAACGACTAAATCTTTCATTTAGATTAGAATGTTCAAATGAGAAAAAGTCGCTTAAGTCAGCATAAACAAAATAAACTAATTGAACTGTTTGTCGCAGGTGTTACGGCTAGAACAGCAAGTGAGTTGGTAAATGTAAACAAAAATACAGCTGCTTATTACTTTCATCGATTACGTTTACTCATTTATCAAACAAGCCTGCATTTGGAAATGTTTGAAGGAGAAATTGAAGCTGATGAAAGCTA